>NZ_CP094975.1:3217500-5617500 GCF_023509015.1 Pseudomonas abieticivorans | reverse complement strand
CTCATCATCACCAGGCGCTTGGCGTGGTGCGCCAGCACGTATTCCCAGGTCATGCCGATGCCGCCGTGCAACTGGATCGCCTCCTCGGCAATGAAGCGCCCGGCGCGGCTGCAGATGAATTTGGCGTTGGCCAACGTGCGGCTGCGCTCCACGCTGTCCGGCTCATCGGCCACGCACGCGGCCAGGATGGCCATGGAGGTGGCCTGTTCAAGCTCGGTGCGCATGTCCACCATGCGGTGCTGCAAGGCCTGGAACTTGCCGATTTCCACGCCGAACTGCTTGCGGGTTTTCAGGTAGTCCAGGGTCAGGTCGCAGGCTTCCTGCATGTTGCCCAGGGCTTCGGCGCACTGCGCGGCAATGGCACGGCCTTGCTGGTAACGCAGTGCCGGCAGGGCTTCGCCGATGTGGCCCAGTACCTGGTCCGCAGGCACGAAGACATTGTCCAGGAACAGGTCGCAGGCTTTCGGGCCATCGATGTTCGAGTAGCTGCGGCGCGTTACACCCTGGGCCTGGGGGTCTACCAGGAACAGGCTGATGCCATGCTCGTCGCGTTCCTGGCCGCTGGTACGGGCGCTGACCAGGATCTTGTCGGCACTGTGGCCGCCAATCACCACGGCCTTGCGACCGCTCAGCCGATACCCGCCCTGCTCGCCGGCGGCGCGGGTGTGCACGTCGTTGAGGTGGTAATGACTTTGCGCTTCTTCGAAGGCCACCGCCAGTTGCAACTGGGCAGTGGCGACCTCGCCCAGCAGCGCATCCTTCTGCTGCTCGGTGCCCAACTGCTGCACCAGGCCGCCAGCGTAGATCACCGAATGCAGGTAGGGTTCCAGGCTGAGCACGCGGCCCAGTTCGGTCATCACCAGCATGGTCTCGACGCTGCCACCCCCAAAGCCGCCATAGGCTTCGGCAAAGGGCACCGAGGTCAGCCCCAGTTCACCCAGTTGTGCCCAGAACGGTGCACTGAAACCCAGCGGCGACTCAGCCAGTTGCTGACGTTTCTCGAAGCTGTACACATCGCGCACCAGCCTGGCGGCGGTGTCTTGCAGCATCTGCTGCTCTTCGGTCAATTTGAAGTCCATGGGGTGTGCTCCTTACAGCTCGAGGATCATCTTGGTGACGATGTTCTTCTGGATTTCGTTGGAGCCGCCGAAGATCGACAGCTTGCGCATGTTGAAGTAGGTGCCGGCCAGTGCCGCGCTGTAGTCGGCGTGCAGCAACTCACCTTCATAGGCCAGCTCCAGCTCTTCTTCCAGGGCGGGCAAGGCATAGGGGCCGACCACTTTGCGCAGCAGGTGGGTAATGGCCTGGCGGATCTCGGTGCCCTTGATTTTCAGGATCGAACTTTCGGTGCCCGGCACACCGCCGTGGGCGGCTGCGGCAACGATGCGCAGGGTGCTGATTTCGATGGAGCGCAATTGCATTTCCACCTCCGCGATTTGCGCGCGGAACAACGGGTCGTCGAGCAATGGCTTGCCCTCGCTCAGCTCCTTGGCGGCGATGGCCTTGAGGTGCTTGAGCGCAGCCTTGGAGCCGCCAATGCCAGCCAGGCCGGTGCGTTCGTGGGTCAGCAGGTACTTGGCGCAAGTCCAGCCCTTGTTCTCTTCGCCCACCAGGTTTTCGACCGGCACCTTGACGTTGTCGAAGAACACCTCGTTGACCTCGTGGTCACCGTCCAGGGTGATGATCGGGCGCACGGTGATACCGGGGCTTTGCATGTCGATCAGCAGGAACGAGATGCCGCGCTGCTGTTGTGCTTCGGGGTCGGTGCGCACCAGGCAGAAAATCATGTTGGCGTGCTGGCCCAGGGTGGTCCAGGTCTTCTGGCCATTGACGATGTAATGATCGCCGTCACGCACCGCGCGGGTTTTCAGCGAGGCCAGGTCAGAGCCGGCGCCGGGCTCGGAGTAGCCCTGGCACCACCAGTCTTCGCCACTGAGAATGCGCGGCAGGTAATGGTCTTTTTGCTGCTCGGTGCCGAACTTGATGATCACCGGGGCCACCATGTTCACCCCGAACGGCACTTGGCGTGGCGCGCCGAAGTCAGCGAACTCCTCGTCGACGATGTGTTTCTCGACCGCCGTCCATTCGACGCCGCCCAGTTCCACCGGCCAACCGGGTGCGTACCAGCCCCTTTTTGAAACGGTGCGCTGCCAGCGCTGGTGATCTTCCTTGGACAGGTTTTTGCCCAGGCGAACCTTGGCGGCGATATCGGCCGGTAATTCGGCGCTCAGGAAAGCCCGTACCTCATCACGAAAGGCAAGCTCCTCGGGGGTGTAGTTGATGTTCATGGCTTGTCCTTGTTGTTGTTCATGTCACCGGTCTCCCATTCACTGAAGGTGCGGCCTTGTGCAGCCAGTTGTTCGAGCAGAGGCGCAGGTTGCCACCAGGCCCCCAGGCGTTGATGAAATTCACGGACCTTGGCCAGCACCGTGGCAAGGCCCACCTGGTCAGCGTAGAACATCGGCCCCCCGCGAAAGGCTGGGAAGCCGTAGCCGTTCAGGTAGATCACGTCGATGTCGCTGGCCCGCTGGGCAATGCCCTCTTGCAGGATCTTCGCGCCTTCGTTGATCAGCGCGTACAGGGTGCGCTCCAATATCTGTTCGGTGCTGGGCGCGGTGGCGCCCTGAGGCAGCAATTCCAGCAACGCCGGGTTCGGCAATGGTGTGCGCGAGCCGGCTTCATAGCGGTAGAAGCCGGCACCGGTTTTTTGCCCCAGCATGCCGGCGGCGCAGAGTTGATCGAGCAGGTTAGGCAGCGCGTATTCTGGCGCCAGGGTCGGGCGCTTGCGGTTGCGAATCGCCAGGCCGATATCCAGCCCCGACAGGTCGCGCACTGCCAGCGGGCCCATGGCCATGCCAAAGCCTTGCAGCGCGCCGTCGACCTGCTCGGGCCGGGCGCCCTCCTCCAGCAGGCACTCGCTTTCACGGCCGTACTGGAACAGCATGCGGTTGCCGACGAAGCCATCGCACACCCCGACCACCACCGAGATTTTTTTCAAGCGCTTGCCCAAGGCCATGGCGCTGGCCAGCACGGTGTCGCTGGTTTGCTGGCCGCGTACCACCTCCAGCAGCCGCATCACGTTGGCCGGGCTGAAAAAGTGCAGGCCGACCACGTCTTCCGGGCGCCCGGTGAAGGCGGCAATGGCGTTAAGGTCCAGGGTGGAGGTGTTGGAGGCCAGTATCGCGCCCGGCTTGCACACCTTGTCGAGCTGCTCGAACACTTGGCGCTTGACGCCCAGCTCTTCGAACACTGCCTCGATCACCACGTCCACCTGGGCCAGGTCGCTGTACTGGGTGGTGCCACTGAGCAACGCCAGGCGCTGGTCCATGCCGGCCTGGCTCAGGCTGCCGCGCTTGACGCTGCTGGCATAGGTGTCGCGGGCCCGTTGCAGGGCACGGTCCAGGGCTTGGCCATCGACTTCAAGCAACTTGACCGGGATGCCGACATTGGCAAAGCACAAGGCGATGCCCACGCCCATGGTGCCGCCGCCAATCACCGCGGCCTGCTCAATGTTGCGGGTAGGCGTATCGGCCGCCAGGCCATTGACCTTGGCCGCCTGGCGCTCGGCGAAAAACGCGTGGATCAGGGCCGCGCGCTGGGGCGACTCCAGGCATTGCTGAAACAGTTCGCGCTCGCGGACCAGGCCCTGCGCGAGGGGCAACTGGGTCGCGGCCTCGACGGCGTCGATGCAGCGTGGCGGCGAAAACAGGCCCGGGCTGCGCGTGTGCACCTCGGCCCGCTTGGCCTGGATCAATGCGGCGTTGTCGCCCTGGGCCAGGGCCGCCGTTTGCTCGCCACTGCGGCGCACGCCGCGGCCATCCTTGAGCAAGCGCCGGGCGAAATTGATGCCGGCCTGTTGCAGGTCGCCTTCGCACAGCTCGTCGATCAGGCCATGGGCCAGGGCGTCTGGTGCACCGATGGGCGCACCGCTGACGATCATCTCCAGCGCCTTGGCCACCCCGGCCAGGCGCGGCACACGCTGGGTACCGCCGGCACCGGGCAACAGGCCGATCTTCACCTCTGGCAGGCCGATCTGCGCGTCTTGGCGGGCAATCCGATAATGGCAACTGAGCGCCACCTCCAGGCCACCGCCCAGCGCAGTGCCGTGCAATACCGCGACACTGGGTTTGCTGCAGTCTTCAATGCGTTGCACCACCACCGGCAGCGACGGCTCTTGGGGGGGCAGGCCGAACTCCTTGATGTCGGCCCCGGCCATGAACGTGCGCCCGGCGCAAGTCAGCACAATGGCCCGCACCGCCGGGTCGCCCTCGGCGTCGCTGATCGCCTGCAGCAAACCGCTGCGTACCGCATGCCCCAGGGCATTGACCGGTGGGTTATCGACCGTGATCAGGGCCAATTCGTCTTGCACCACGTAGCGCACAGCCATACTCATGAGGATCATCCTGGCTTGTTGTTTTCAAAACTATATTCCGCAGTGCGGAACAAGTGCAACACGAGTTTTTATCGCGGGCACAGGAAAACGACAGCTAACACGGATGTGATAACCCTTGGAGGCGTGGCAGGTAAGCATGCTGGGTATTGGCGATGGGGTGGCATCACCGGGGGTGATGACGGGCCGCCCTCACCTGCGCTGGCGCAAGGGTGAGGGCCGGGGGTCAGATCAACGCGCGCAGCGCCACTTGGAACGCTTCGATGTTTTTTTCGTCGCGTTTGTAATAGGTCCAGGGCCCGATGCGCTGGGAGGTCACCAACTGCGCCCGCTGCAAGGCACTGAGGTACAGCGACACCGTCGATTGCGACAGGTTGGCCCGGGCCTGGATGATGCTCACGCACACCCCCACTTCGTCAGGGTTGCGTTCCTGCTCGGGGAAATGCGTGCGGGGTTCCTTAAGCCAGCCAAGGATCGCCAGGCGGGTGGGGTTGTCGAGGGCCTTCAAGGCTTCGCTGATATCGATGCTCATAGATCACTGCAGGTGAGTTTTCGCGATTTTACGACACTTGCGCCTGGCGTGCAGCCTTTGTCAGCCTTCGTAGACCGGGTAGTCTATATAACCCTTGGCCGTGCCACCGTACATGCTTGCCGCCTCCAGCGCATTGAACGGCAGGCCACGGGCAATGCGCTCGGGCAAATCGGGGTTGGCAATGAACGGCCGACCGAAGGCGATCAGGTCGCCCCACCCTGCTTCCAGCACCCGGTTGCCCCGTTCGGCGGTGTATTTGCCGGCGTAGATGATCGCGCCACTGAAGGCCTGGCGCACTGCGGCGCGGAAGGCTTGCGGCAGCTCGGGCGCGCTGTCCCAGTCGGCTTCGGCGATCGACAGGTAGGCGATGCCGATGCCTTCAAGCACCTTGATCGCTTCCAGGTAGGTGTGCCGTGGGTCCTCCTCGACCAGGCCCAGGTAAACACGGGCCTCCTCGGTGCTCTCGAACAGTGGCGAAAAACGCACGCCGACGTGGTCCTTGCCCACCACATCGGCTACAGCCTGGGTCACTTCGCGCAGAAACCGCAGCCGATTGGCCAACGAACCACCATATTCGTCGTCACGCTGGTTGCTGTGGGCCGAGATGAACTGGTTGATCAAGTAGCCGTTGGCGCAATGAATCTCGACCCCATCGAAGCCCGCCGCCACTGCATTGCGCGCGGCCTGGGCGTAGAACTGGACCAGTTCGCCAATCTCTTCACGGCTTAAGGCGCGCGGTTGCGACGGCGCGCTCAACGCACCGGTGCCTGGCCCGGTTTCGACAAACACGCTGACGTTCTGCGCGGCAATTGCCGAAGGCGCCACCGGCGCCGCACCGCCAGGCTGCAACGAGGTGTGCGAGACCCGGCCCACATGCCACAGCTGGGCGAAGATCACCCCGCCCTGAGCGTGCACCGCCTCGGTAACCTTGCGCCAGCCGGCCACCTGCTCGGCACTGTGGATGCCCGGCGTCCAGGCGTAGCCCTGGCCACGCGGTTCGATCTGGGTACCCTCGGTCACCATGAACCCGGCGCCGCTGCGCTGACGGTAGTAGGTGGCCATCAGGTCATTGGGGATGTTGCCGGGCTGGCTGCTGCGCGAGCGGGTCAGGGGCGGCAGCACGATGCTGTTTTTCAGGGTGAAGGGACCCAGGCGGGCGGTGTTGAACAGCGGGGAGTTTTTCACGCGGGGGAATACCTTGGGGGGTGCGGATGAGGTGCGCACCTTAAACTAGATATTTATATATCTCAATACCTAGAAATAAAACCTAACCTCTGTAGGAGCGGATTCATCCGCGAAAACGCCGCTGCGGTTTATCTGGAGGATCACCGGTGCGTTATTCGCGGATGAATCCGCTCCTACGGGCTCGGGCCAATCCTGCAGGATTTACCCGGGAGCGATAGGGGCGGCGGATTATGGGCAACCGGTGGACGGCTGCGCCGACCAAGCCCGCGCCGTGCCCGCAATCGTCTTGGCCAGCTTGCCAATCAACTGCTGATGCGCTTGCACCACACTGGCCAGGTCGGTGCCGGCCTGTTGGCGCAGTTGGGTGCTGCAGGTCAGGCTGCGGCGTTTCTGGCCTTCGTCGCGCTGGCTCAGGTTCCAGACCACGTCGATCAGCGCGTAGTTGCCGGGGATCGAGTCGAAGCGGCGCACGTCGGCCTGAAGCGTCAGCAGTGGGCGGCTGGTGTCCTTGGGCAGGCTGGACAGGTCGCGGGTGCCCAGTTGCTGTTCCAACTGGGTGGCCAGGGCGTCGTTGAACTCGTCGGCCAGGGGTGCACTCCAGCGTTCGTTTTCCAGGATCGCCAGTTGGCCGGTGCTTTCACGCACCACCAGTTGCGGCTGGTCCGCCTGCACTGGCATGCGCACCGACAGCAACTGGAACTGGAACGGCGCGGGGGTCACCTGCGCCTGGGTTTGCGGCGCGGTGGGCACCAGGGTGTAGTAATGCGTGGGTACCGAGCTGCAGGCGGTCAGCAACAAGGGGGCGGCCAGGGCCAAAGTGCGTAGGTTCATGGCTGGGTTTCCGGCTCGGCGGTTTCACGGGAAGTGTTTGAGGTGCCGCGGAAGGCGTCGGGCTGGCCATCCTTGGTGCGGCCGCGGATCAGCGCTTCGGGGTGGCGGCCGAGGAAGTCGGTCAACACCCGCACCGAACGTGCGGTGCGCTGCACTTCATCCATGGCCTGGCCCAGTTGCTGGCGCTCCGGCGAGTTCTCCGAAAAGCTGTCGTTGGCGCTGGCCAGGGTTTTCTGGGTTTGTGCCAGGGCGTCGCGCATTTGCGGCAGTACCTGGCCATTGACCTGCTTGAGGGTTTTCTGCATTTCACCCAGGCTGCCATTGAGGTTGGCGGCGATCTGGTCGATCGGCAGCTTGCTCAGCTTGTCGGCGAACTGCTGCAGTTGTTCCTGCAGTTTGTCCAGGCTGCCCGGCACGGTGGGGATGTTCAGTGGGCGCATGCTGCCGTCGAAAGCCACCGGCTTGGCGTCGGGCACGAAGGCCAGCGAAATGTACAACTGGCCGGTCAGCAGGTTGGCGCTTTTGGCCTGGGCACGCAGGCCCGACTTGATAAAGCCGGCCATCATCTTCGCCGCAGCCGCATCGTCTTGCTTGCCGCCCATCAGGGCCATCAGCTTGTCGTTGGCCTTGCCCAGGCGCGCCGGGTAGATCACTGCCCCAACCAAGGTTGGGAAGGCCTGGTTTTTCTGGTCGAAGTCCAGGTCCACCGACACCACGCGGCCCAGGTTAACGCCCAGGAACTCCACGGGTGCTCCCACGGCCAGGCCGCGCAGGTTCTGGTCGAAGCTCATGCGAATGTAACGCGGCTCGCCATCGGGCGGCGCCAGGGCGGTGTCGCGGTCGGCGAACAGGTTGAAGGTCGCGTTTTCATCGGCCAGCACCGGTTTGGGGCTATAGGTGGGCTCGATGAAGGCGACGCCCCCGGAGATGATCGACGACAGCGACTCGGTGTTCACCTTGAGGCCATTGGCACCCAGGCTCACGTCCACGCCGCTGGCGTTCCAGAAGCGCGAGTCGCTGGTCACGAATTTGTCGTTGGGCGAACGCACGAAAATGTCGACGTCCACGCCCTTGCCATCGTCGGCCAGGCGGTAGGCCACCACTTGGCCGACCTGAATACGCCGGTAGTAGACCGGCGAGCCGATGTCCAGCGAGCCCAGGGTGTCGGTGTGCAGGGTAAAGCGCTTGCCCTTCTCGCCAAAATTCACCGGCGGCGGGTTTTCCAGGCCCTTGAAGCTTTTTTTCTGTTTATCCGAGCGCCCGGCGTCGGCGCCGATGAAGGCCCCCGACAGCAAGGTGTCGACGCCCGAAACACCACCAGCGCCAATGCGCGGGCGCACCACCCAGAAGCGCGAGTCATCGGCGGTAAAGGGCCGGGCCGACTCGTTAAGGTCAATGGTCGCGCTGACATGGCTGCGGTCATCGCTCAAGCTGATGGCGCTGACCTTGCCGATCACCACGTTCTTGTACTTGACCTCGGTCTTGTTCGCTTCAAGGCCCTGGGCCGTGATGAAGGTCACGGTGATCTGCGGCCCTGCCGACATGGCGTTGTGAATCACCATCGACAACCCGACCACGGCCGCGACGATGGGCACCAGCCACACCAGCGAAACGTTGAAACGCCGACGGGTGACCGCTGGCGTTCCCGCTGCCGGCGATGGGGTGGAACCTGGATGATCAGACATCTTCAACCTCTGCGTCCCAGATAAGCCGGGGATCAAAACTCATGGCAGCCAACATGGTGAGCACCACAACCAAACCGAAGAACAGGATGCCCATGCGCGGGTCGATCGTGCTCAGTGAACGAAACTGCACCAGGGCCGCTACCAGGGCCACCACCAGCACGTCGAGCATCGACCAGTAGCCGATGATCTCGATAAAACGGTAAAGCTTGGCCCGCTCGCGCATGGCCCAGGTGGTGCGCAATTGGCAGCTGATGAGCAAGGTGCCCAGCACCACGAACTTGATGCACGGCACCGCGATGCTGGCGATGAAGATCAACAGGGCGATGTCCCATTCCCCCGCCTGGAAGAACTCGATCACCCCACTCATGATGGTGTTTTCACTGCCGCTGCCAAAAATGTCGGTGTACATCACAGGCAAAAGGTTAGCCGGGATGTAGCAGATCAGGCTGGCGATCAGGAACGCCCAGGTGCGGCTCAGGCTTTGCGGCTTGCGCGCGTGCACGGTGGCCTGGCAGCGCGGGCACTGGTGGCTGTCGCCGGGGCAGGCCAGGCCGCAGGTGTGGCACAGCACCAGGTTGAGTTCGCTGGCAGTGGCCGGTCGGCCGATGTCCAGGCTCATGTCCACTGCCCCTCAAGGTCGGTCCACAGCCGGCGGATGCCCTTGCCGGAAATCAGGATGATCAGCACCGTCAGCATCGCCAACGCCCATAGGCCAAGGCCTGGGTGCACGTCGAGCATGCCGGCCAGCTTTACGATGGCGACCAGGATGCCCAGCAGGCAGACCTCGAGCATGCTCCAGGGCCGCAGGTGTTCCAGGGTGCGCATGCACACCTTGAAACCAGGCGCGGCGCGGCCGATGTTGGCGAACAGCAGCAGCCAGCACAGCAAGGCAATCTGCAGCATGGGCGCAAGGATGATGGTCAAGCCGGCCACCGCGGCCATCGGGCTGATCTCGCCTTGGGCCAAGGCCTTGACCGACTCGATCAGGGTGGCCTGGTTGCTCAGGCCCTGCAGGCTGATGCTGATCACAGGGAAGGCATTGGCGAAGCAGAACAGCAAGGCAGCTGTGATCGACAGCGCCAGCAACTGCTGGATGCTCAACTGGCCGCCCCGCCCCAGGATCGCACCACAACGCACGCAACGCGCGGTCTGCCCTTTTACCAGGGGCACGGGGTCGTAAACCGAATCGCAATGCTCACAGATAATGCGGTCGCAAGGGTTAGTCATAAGGTCTTGGAGGCGTGAAGGTAGAGCAGTTTCCCTAAACTTGACTCACTCGTCTAGTTCAAGGGTGTTCAATAAGGGTATTGATCGCTTTATAAAAGCGTACATTGACAAGACTGACCATGGGCAAGGGGAAATAATTCCGTGGTCGGGTGCCGTGTCGGCGCGGCGCGCGCCGACACGTGCGAGGGTCAAATAGAGCGGCGGCGGTAGTCGCGATAGCGTGGGAACCAGAAGTTGCGCTCGATGGCGTGGTGCAACGCCTCGTCGCTTGTCTCCAGCGCCACGCCTTCGGCCTGGGCCTGCTTGGCCACGGCCACGGCGATTTTCTTGCTCACGGCCTGGATGTCATTGAGCGAGGGCAGTACCGCGTCGCCCTCCCCGGTCACCACCGGCGAGCATTCGGCCAAGGCATTGGAGGCGGCCATCAACATGGCGTCGGTGATGCGCGAGGCACGCGCGGCAACCACGCCCAAACCGATGCCTGGGAAGATATAGGCGTTGTTGCACTGGGCGATGTGCACGCTGCGGCCGTTGATCTGGACGGGCGCGAACGGGCTGCCGGTAGCGACCAGCGCGTTGCCTTCGGTCCATTCCAGCACCTCGGCTGGGGTTGCTTCCACGCGCGAGGTGGGGTTGGACAGCGGCATGATCAGCGGTTGCTTGCAGTGGCTGTACAGCTCGCGCACCACGGCTTCGGTGAACAGGCCGCGCTGGCCGGACACCCCGATCAGGATGGTCGGCTTGGCTTGCTTGACCACTTCCAGCAGGGCAATGCCGTTCTCGTCACGCTGCCAGCCCTGAACGTCGGCTTGCTTGTGCGCCAGGCGCATTTGGAAGTCGTGCAGGCCGCTCATGTCGTCGGTCAGCAGGCCGAAACGATCGACCATGAAAATGCGCTTGCGCGCCTGGGCCTCGGACAGCCCCTCGATCACCATCGCCGCGACGATGTGCTCGGCAATGCCGCACCCGGCCGAACCTGCACCCACGAAGGTCACGACCTGCTCGCCCAGCTTCTGGTTTTTCACCTTGCAGGCAGCCAGCAACGTGCCCACGGCCACCGAGGCGGTGCCCTGGATGTCGTCGTTGAAGCAGCACAGCTCATCGCGGTAGCGTTCCAGCAACGGCATGGCGTTGGTCTGGGCGAAGTCTTCGAACTGCAGCAGCACTTCCGGCCAGCGGCGTTTGACGGCCTGGATGAACAGTTCGACGAACTCGGCGTAGTCCGCACCGGTTACCCGTGGGTGACGCCAGCCCATGTACATCGGGTCGTCCAGCAGTTCCTGGTTGTTGGTGCCCACGTCCAGCACGATCGGTAGCGTGTAGGCCGGGCTGATGCCGCCGCAGGCGGTGTACAGCGACAACTTGCCGATCGGGATGCCCATGCCGCCGATGCCTTGGTCGCCCAGGCCCAGGATGCGCTCGCTGTCGGTGACCACGATGATCTTGACCGAGTCCTTGGTGGCGCTGCGCAGAATGTCGTCGATGCGATCACGGTCCGGGTAGGCGATGAACAGCCCGCGGTGGGTGCGGTAGATCTTGGAAAATTCCTGGCAGGCCTGGCCGACGGTCGGGGTGTAGATAATCGGCAGCATCTTGTCCAGGTGGGACTCGAGCAGGCGGAAAAACAGGGTTTCGTTGTTGTCCTGGATCGAGCGCAGGTACACGTGTTTGTCCAGGTCGCTGGCGCATTGCTCGTACTGGCGGTACACGCGATCGACCTGTTCTTCGATGGTCTCCACGGTTTGCGGCAGCAGGCCGATCAGGTTGAAGTCGATGCGCTCTTGCGGGGTGAATGCACTGCCTTTGTTCAGCAGGGGCATTTCCAGCAGCGAGGGGCCACCGTAGGGGATATACAGCGCACGGGATGGCAGGGTTTTCTTCATGGGATCGCCTTGTTCGGTTGTATCAAGGATTCGAGCGGCGCCCAGTATAACGCGACAATTTGTCACATTGGATGAACATCCGAATACTGACCCGCAGGTCGGAACTGTTCGCGATACTGCATCGGCGTCACCCCCAGGTGTTGGCTGAACACCAGGCGCATGCGGTTGGTACTGCCAAAACCGCAACGGTAAGCCACTGCCTTAAGGGCCAGGTCCGTGCCTTCCAATAGGTGACGGGCCGCGTCGATGCGCGCCCGTTGGACGAAATCGGCGGGTGTCAGGCCGGCATCGCGCACAAATACCCGGGCGAAGGTGCGCGGGCTCATGCTCACCACTTCGGCCAGGCGCTCCACTGACAGCGGCTCGGCAATGTGTTGCTGCACGTAACGTTGCACCCGGGCCACGGCCGAATCATGGTCGGCGGGGGTTTGCAGGTAGGGGCTGAACTGCGACTGGCCGCCCTGGCGCTGAATCACCAGCAGCAAGCGCTTGGCCACCGCCAGCGCCACCGCCGGGCCATGGTCTTCGCTGACCAGCGCCAAGGCCAGGTCCATGCCGGCGGTCACCCCGGCGGAGGTGACCAGGTTGCCGTCGCGCACATGAATGCGGTCTGGCGCCACCAGCGCCTGCGGGAACTGCTCAGCCAATTGCCGGGCGTGACTCCAGTGCGTGGTCACCTGGCGGCCATCGATCAGCCCTGCCCGCCCCAGCAAAAACGCGCCGGTGCAGATAGAGCCATGGCGGCCTGCCAAGGGCGCAGCCTGTTGCAGCCACTGGCAGAGCGCCTGGTCTGCGCCCTGCTCCGGCAGCCAGGGCCCACCGGGCACCAACACTACGTCGAAGGGCTGCACGGCCTCGACCAGGCTCAATTGCGCGCCCAGCGGCATGCCGTTGGAGGCGGTGATGGGCATCCTGCCGCTGGCGACGGTGACGATGGCGTAGCCCGTTCCCGGCTCGACAAACCGGTTGGCTTCGGCAAACACGTCCAGGGGCCCGGCCACATCCAGGGCTTGCACGCCTTCGAACAACAGCATCGCCAATGTTTTCATGCAGGGCTCGGTATTGGGTAGTAGGCGTTACGCTGGAACAGCCGCAGGGTGCCCAGCGCCACCGCGCCGGTCAGCAGCAACGAGGCGGCCAGGGCGACCAGCGCCAGGCCTTCGATCAACGGATCATGACCGCGCTGGGCCATGGTCAGCAAGCCCTGGGCCAGGGTCGCCAGGCCAAAGGTATAAGCCCAGTAACCGGCGGCAAAGGGCTGTTCGCGCAACCAGCGCCACGCCAGTACCATGGCGATGGCCACGAACAGCGCGTAACCGGCCAGGGCGTGGGTGAACGCGCTGTTGGCCTGATCGCCCGCCAACACCTGGTACGCCACCAGGGCCACCACCGATGGCGCCATGTAGATGCCCATGAAGTTGCGGGTCTTGACCGCCAGGCCGCCGACCATCAACTGCCCGCTGACGGTCGAATCGAGCACCAGCCACGAAATGGCCCCGACGCCAAACAACATCCAGCCGTAATCGACATAGCCGAACAGGCCCGCCACCAAGGCGTTGACCAAGACGCTGGCGGTGTAGCTCAGAAAGAGCGGCGGCACGTTCTGGGCAGCCTCCCTGGGCTGGGTCCACATGGCCGAAAGGCGGTAGGCGCCATAGGCCAGGTTGCCGGCCGAGCCTATCCAGAACACCCCGCGGGCCAGCTCACCCTGCCAGGGCAACAAGGCGGCGGCGACCAACATCAGCGACTCGGGGATCAGCGCCAGGAACGACGCCTGCACCGGGTCGCGGGCTTCAGTGAGGGCCACCTGGCGATGGTTGAGCCACTTGTTCAGGTACAGGGCGAACCACCAGGCGAAAGAGAGAATGGCCAGGCCTTCCAGCCATTCGCCAATGGCCGGCGGCAGATGCCAAAGCGGCACGGCCAGGCGCCAGGCGTTGCCGGTTTCGGCAAGGCCCAGGGTCATGGCAAAGAAGGATGCAGGTACCACGGGGAGGCGTTTCATGGAGGTCACTCATCGAGGGCGGGATGAGTGAATTGTCCGGGGCGGCGCGGTTGGCCTCAATCGGCGCGAGGGATCGAATCCTGCCAAAGGGGCGTCATAGCCTGCCGCCCCGGCAATCGGACGATCAAAGCACCTGCTGGTCCACCAACATCGACTGCACGATGAAATCCTTTTGCTGGGCCGTCAGCGTGTCCCAGACATGAACCTTGGCGTAAAAACCCAGCGCCAGCACGATGTACAGCACCAGTGCGCTGATGATCGCGATGGCGGTCACGGTCCAGCCGCCTTCGGCTTCTTCACCGCTATGGGTTTCCTGAAGCTCAGCACGGGGGCTGACCGAAGTCAGGGTGAACAGACGACGAAACGCTTGCAGTAAAAACATCAGGACGGCGCGTAGCATGATGGGTAGTTCTCGGTGGCGAATGGGATTCTTTGGCGGCTCGTGCGCCCAAGCGGAGCGCAAAAACGAAAAAACCCGTCGCAAGGACGGGTTTTTTTTATAATCAGGGGAGTCTGGCTCCGACGGCATCTGTGACCGAATGTTGCAAACTTTATCAGCCCCCGAAACGAAAATCCAGATCCTTAGCTAGCGAACGATAAACGGTATTGGCAGCAGCGTTAGACGGCAAAACGATCACCCACATCGATAATCAGTATGCCTGAGGGTGTTTTTTCATCGAGCAGGGCCAGACGTACAGTGGCCCCATCAACTCGACATCCCCTTTGGAGCTCAACCATGAAACGTGCCCTCGCCTTTGCCATCGCGTTGTCCGCCCTGACCACTAGCGCAGCCTTCGCCACCCCACAGATGGCCACCCCAAACGTGGTCAACTCGGTGGCCGCGCACTTCACCACCGACCTCAAATCGCTGCGGATCGCCGAAAACGGCAGTGAAAAAACCTTGCAACGCCAGCACCAGGATGCTCCTCGCGCCGTATACGTGGCTGAAAACCGCGCCGAGTTCGGCTCGCAATACCAGCGTTATTGAGCCTTCGCCTGGTACAGGCGTCACCCCAAAGCCCGGCGGTTGCCGGGCTTTTTTTCGTGCGCGCGATGCCACCCCACCTGCCGCCACCATTGCGGGGCGCCCGCTGTAGTTGTACGATGTCCGTCAACTAGGCATGACCTCGACGCTCTCTTAGAACAACCTGAACAACCCGGAGATTACGATGACCACCCTTCTTGGCCACAATTTCATCCGTGGCACCCGCAGCGCTGCCGGTACCCAACGCATCAAAAGCCTGGATGCCACCACAGGCGAAGCCCTGCCCTACGAATTTGCACAAGCCACTGAAGACGAAGTGAACGCCGCCGCCTTGGCCGCCGAAGCCGCCTTCCCGGAATATCGCCAGTTGAGCCCTGCGCGCCGCGCCGAGTTCCTGGAAGCCATTGCCGAGGAACTGGACCAACTGGGTGACGATTTCGTCGCCATCGTGTGCCGTGAAACCGCCCTGCCCGCCGGCCGTATCCAAGGTGAGCGTGGCCGCACCAGTGGCCAGATGCGCCTGTTCGCCAAGGTGCTGCGCCGCGGTGACTACTTGGGTGCACGCATTGACCTGGCCCTGCCAGAGCGCAAACCGCTGCCGCGCGTCGATCTGCGCCAGTACCGCATCGGCGTGGGCCCGGTGGCCGTGTTCGGCGCCAGCAACTTCCCGCTGGCCTTCTCCACGGCCGGTGGCGATACCGCAGCCGCCTTGGCAGCCGGCTGCCCGGTGGTGTTCAAGGCCCACAGCGGCCACATGGCCACCGCCGACCAAGTGGGCTGCGCCATCATCCGCGCCGCCGAGCGCACCGGCATGCCGGCCGGCGTGTTCAACATGATCTTCGGTGGTGGCGTGGGTGAGCCGCTGGTCAAGCACCCGGCCATCCAGGCCGTGGGCTTCACCGGCTCGCTGCACGGCGGCAACGCCCTGTGCAAAATGGCTGCCGAGCGCCCGCAACCGATCCCGGTATTCGCCGAAATGTCGAGCATCAACCCGGTGGTGTTGCTGCCCGAAGCCCTCCAGGCCCGTGGTGAAAGCGTCGCCAAAGACCTCGCCGCTTCCGTGGTCATGGGCTGCGGCCAGTTCTGCACCAACCCAGGTTTGGTGATTGGCGTGCAATCGCCTGCCTTCAGCGCCTTCCTTGAGCACCTGCAAGTGCAGATGGCTGACCAAGCGCCGCAAACCATGCTCAATGCCGGCGGCCTGCGCAGCTACAGCAAGGGCCTTGAGCACCTGCTGGCCCACAAAGGCATCACCCACCTGGCCGGCAAGCAACAAGCCGGCAACCAGGCGCAGCCGCAACTGTTCAAGGCCGACGTGCAACTGCTGCTGACCGGCGATGCCTTGCTGCAGGAAGAAGTGTTCGGCCCGGCCACCATCGTCATCCAAGCCAAGGACGACGCCGAGCTCAAAGCCGCCCTGCAAGCCTTGCGCGGCCAGCTGACCGCCACGTTGATCGGCGAACCGGGCGACCTGCAAGGCTACCAATGGTTGGTGCCGTTGCTGGAACAGAAAGTCGGCCGCATCCTGGTCAACGGCTACCCAACCGGTGTCGAGGTGTGCGAAGCCATGGTTCACGGCGGCCCGTACCCAGCCACCTCTGACTCGCGCGGCACGTCGGTCGGTACCCTGGCCATCGACCGCTTCCTGCGCCCGGTGTGCTACCAGAACTACCCGGACGCGCTGCTGCCAGAGGCTTTGCGCAACAGCAACCCGCTGGGCTTGAAGCGCCTGGTGAACGGCGAATGGTCGAGTGAAGCCATCGCCTGACTCAGGTGACGGTCAACAAAAGCGGCGCAGAGTGATCTGCGCCGTTTTTTTTGCGCGTCACAATTGCCAGGGGCGGTGATCTGCTTTTGATCTGCTTTTGATCTTGATCTGCTGTTGATCTGCTCTTGATCTTGATTGTATGCCCCGTAAAGCGCCCGGGCCGACTGGAGGCGTCGCTCAAGGGGCGGCCCGCAGGGCCCGAGGCGTAGCCGAGGGAGACGGCAGCCGGCAAGCTTCTATAGCCGGTGCCGTCTGCCCCTTGAGCGACGCCGGAAGGAGGGGACCCGCAGCGCAGCGGAGGGCCCAAGCAGGGGCAAGCCCTTTTTGCTTACTTTTTGTGGCGTTTGACAAAAAGTAAGACGCCGTAAGGGCGGAAAGGTGAAGTGATCGCGCCATTGATAATGGATATGTTCACGCATCTTTGAAGCTTGCTCTTAAAACGGTGAACATATCCATTGGTTAGGTGATGCCGAATCACCTTTCCGGCCTTACGCCGGCTCACTTTTTGTCAAACGCCACAAAAAGTAAGCAAAAAAGGCTTGCCCCTGCTTGGGCCCTACGCTGCGCTACGGGTCCCCTCCCTCCGGCATCGCTCAAGCGGACGACGGCCCGGAATAGAAGCTCCTCCGGCTCCGTCTCCGGCGGCTACGCCTCCGGCCGCTTGATCGACGCCTCCAGTCGGCCCGGGCGCTTAATGGGGCATACAATCAAAATCAAAAGCCAAGCAGATCAAGAGCAGATCAAGAGCAGATCAAGAGCAGATCAAGAGCAGATCAAGAGCAGAATTTGGCTTTGGCTTTCGAACTTGATCTTGATCTTGATCTTGATCTTGATCTGCTTTTGATCTTGATTGTGTGCCCCGTAAAGCGCCCGGGCCGACTGGAGGCGTCGCTCAAGGGGCGGCCCGCAGGGCCCGAGGCGCAGCCGAGGGAGACGGCAGCCGGCAAGCTTCTATAGCCGGTGCCGTCTGCCCCTTGAGCGACGCCGGAAGGAGGGGACCCGCAGCGCAGCGGAGGGCCCAAGCAGGGGCAAGCCTTTTTTGCTTACTTTTTGTGGCGTTTGACAAAAAGTAAGACGCCGTAAGGGCGGAACGGTGAAGTGGTCTCCCCCTAAATAATGGATATGCTCGCAATTCTCAGAAGCGGGATTCGGATGCCTTACACATATCCATTGGTTAGGGTGATGCCGAATCACCTTTCCGGCCTTACGCCGGCTCACTTTTTGTCAAACGCCACAAAAAGTAAGCAAAAAAGGCTTGCCCCTGCTTGGGCCCTCCGCTGCGCTACGGGTCCCCTCCCTCCGGCATCGCTCAAGCGGACGACGGCCCGGAATAGAAGCTCCTCCGGCTCCGTCTCCGGCGGCTACGCCTCCGGCCGCTTGATCGACGCCTCCAGTCGGCCCGGGCGCTTAATGGGGCACACCATCAAGATCAAAAGCCAAGCAGATCAAAAGCCAGATCAAAAGCCAGAGCCAGAGCCAGAGCCAGAGCCAGAGCCAGAGCTGGGACTGTAAAGTCGCCCCGCCCGACAGATTGTATACAACTCTATAGACAGATAGCTCACATATTGAATACAGTGCCAGCACAACAAAAACCAGGGAACCCCCACCATGAACGAGTCCCCGACTGCACCGCTGCGCCCTGAAGATGAGAACCTCGGCCTGTTCGCCAACATGGCGTATGGGCTGCAACACGTACTGACCATGTACGGCGGCATTGTCGCGGTACCCTTGATCATCGGCCAGGCGGCAGGCCTTTCGCCTGCCGAGATTGGCCTGCTGGTGGCCGCATCGCTGTTCGCCGGTGGCCTGGCCACCTTGCTGCAAACCCTGGGGGTTCCGTTTTTTGGCTGCCAACTGCCACTGGTACAAGGCGTGTCGTTCTCCGGCGTGGCCACCATGGTGGCGATCGTCGGCACCCAGGAAGGCGGCGGCATTGCCGCGATCCTGGGCGCAGTGATGGCGGCATCATTGATCGGGCTATTGATTACCCCGGTATTCTCGCGCATTACCCGCTTCTTTCCGCCGCTGGTGACCGGCATCGTCATCACCACCATCGGCCTGACCCTGATGCCGGTGGCCGCACGCTGGGCCATGGGCGGCAACAGCCGCGCCGAGAACTTCGGCAGCATGAGCAACATTGGCCTGGCCGCGATCACCCTGGTGCTGGTGCTGATCCTGAGCAAGGTCGGCAGCGCGACCATCTCGCGCCTGTCGATCCTGCTGGCCATGGTCATCGGCACGGTAATTGCCTGCCTGCTGGGCATGGCCGACTTCTCCACCGTCAGCCAGGGCCCGATCTTCGGCCTGCCCAGCCCCTTCCACTTCGGCCTGCCGACCTTCCACCTGGCCGCGATCATCTCCATGTGCATCGTGATCATGGTGACGCTGGTGGAAACCTCGGCCGACATCCTGGCCGTGGGTGAAATCATCAACACCAAGGTCGACTCCAAGCGCCTGGGCAACGGCTTGCGCGCCGACATGCTGTCCAGCCTGCTGGCGCCGATATTCGGCTCGTTCACCCAAAGCGCCTTCGCCCAGAACGTGGGCCTGGTGGCCGTGACCGGGGTCAAGAGCCGCTACGTGGTAGCCACCGGCGGGGTGTTCCTGGTGATCCTCGGCCTGCTGCCGGTGATGGGCCGGGTAATCGCCGCGGTGCCCACCTCGGTACTCGGCGGCGCCGGCATCGTGTTGTTTGGCACCGTGGCCGCCAGTGGCATTCGTACGCTGTCCAAGGTCAACTACCGCAACAACATGAACCTGATCATCGTCGCCACCTCGATCGGCTTCGGCATGATCCCCATCGCCGCACCGAACTTCTACGACCACTTCCCCAGCTGGTTCGCGACCATCTTCCATTCCGGCATCAGTTCCTCGGCGATCATGGCCATTGTGCTGAACCTGGCCTTCAACCACTTCACGGCCGGCAACTCCGACCAGCAATCGGTGTTTGTGGCCGGCACCGAGCGCAGCCTGCAGTACCGCGACGTGGCGGCGCTGCGCGACGGTGACTACTTCAGTGGCGGCAAACTCTACGACGCCGAACACCAGGAAATCCCGTTGCTGGGTGACAACCAGGGGCATCCGGGGGCAGTACGCAGTGGGGCGCTGGCAGCGGCTTCAGAGCATTCCTGAAAACCACGGCTAAGCTTGCAGGATTGAATGCAGTGCCATCGTAGCCGCCTGGCGGCTACGACTCGGCAAACGCGAGAAGCCCCTATGAGCCAAGCCGTCGCCGCCTACCTGCACTACCTGTCGATCTTCGTGCTTTTCGCGCTGCTGTCGATCGAGCACGTGCTGTTCACGCCCCAGCCCACCCAGCAGCAAGCACTCAAGCTGATCCGCGTCGACATGTTCTACGGCCTGTGCGCAGGCGTGGTGGTGCTCACGGGCTTGGCGCGGGTGCTGTGGTATGGCAAGGGGCTGGACTACTACCTGCACAACACGGTATTCCACGCCAAGATCGGGCTATTTATACTGATCGGTCTATTATCGATCTACCCCACCGTCAAATTCCTTGCCTGGCGCTTGCCAGTGCGGGCCGGCGATGCGCCTGAAGTCAGCCCGGGCACGGCCAAGGCGATGATCATGATCATCCGCCTGGAGCTGACCTTACTGATCATCATCCCGTTGCTGGCCACCTTGATGGCCCGCGGTATCGGTACGATCAGCTAATAGCCAGTGCTCAATAGCCCGCACCCTGTCCATGGGCACCGCTGACGATAGCGATACCGGAGCTGCTGCCCAGGCGCGTGGCGCCCGCTTCGATCATCGCCAAGGCAGTGGCATAATCACGTACCCCGCCAGAGGCTTTCACACCGATGTCCGGGCCCACGGTGCGACGCATCAATGCCACGTCTTCAACGGTGGCGCCACTGCGGCTGAAGCCGGTAGAGGTTTTGACAAAAGCCACGCCCAGCTCGCGGCAAATCTGGCAAGCGCGAACCTTTTGCGCGTCATCCAGCAGGCAGGTTTCCAGGATCACTTTCAACGGCACCGACCCGCACGCCTTCAGCACCTGGGCAATGTCGGCCTGCACCTGGTCGAACAGCCCCTCCTTGAGCCAGCCGATGTTCAGCACCATGTCGATCTCGCCGGCGCCGGCAGCAATGGCGCGCTCGGCTTCAAAGGCCTTGGTGTCGCTCAGGCCGGCGCCCAACGGAAAACCGACTACGGCGCAGACCGTCACGCGGCTACCCTTCAGGCACTGCGCCGCATGGGGCACCTGGGCCGAATTCACGCAGACCGAATAAAAGCCATACTGGCGAGCTTCGTCGCACAAGGCGGCGACTTGGGCACAGGATGCATCAGCCGCCAGCAACGTGTGGTCGATGTAGGGTGCAACGGCTGCGGGTTCGAGAGTGCGCATCGATAAAGCTCCTGCTTGTCGTTCAGTTGTGCATGCGCCACCATTGAGGGCCACCTGCGCCAGTTAGTTACATTTATCACATATTATGTTACTTAAATAACATCAACAATCAACCCCCGGAAAGCCTGTGGACCAGAAAAAAGCCGAGCGCCTGAAACTCATACAGCAAGCCCTGCAGGACCAGAGCGCCATTCACCTGCGTGAAATGGCGGCGCTGTTGGAGGTGTCCGAGATGACCCTGCGCCGCGACCTGAGCAAATACGGCGACCAGTTGCGGCTACTGGGCGGCTACATCACCCGGGTGCACGACGCCGGCGAGCCAGGCGAGTACCGCGTGGCCGAGCAGGACACGCGTCACGTCGAGGAAAAACGCCGCATCGGCAAGCTCGCAGCGCAGTTCATCAAGGCCGGTGACACGGCGTTTTTCGATTGTGGCACCACCACCCCATTCGTCATCGATTTTATCCCCGATGAGCTGGAATTCACCGCCGTGTGCAGCTCACTCAACGTGCTGCTCAAATTGCAGCAAAAACCCAACTGCTCCATCGTGCTCTGCGGCGGCACCTTCCACCGCAAGAACCAAGTATTTGAAAGCGCCGCCGACACCTCGGTGCTCGACCAACTGCGCCTGACCTGGGCCTTTGTCTCGGCCGCAGGCGTCAGCCAGGAATTCGGCGTGACGTGCTTCAACCTCAACGAGGTGCAGGTCAAGCAGAAGGTGCTGCGCCAGGCCCAGCAACGCGTGCTGCTGGCCGACCACAGCAAGTTCGACAACGTGCGTACCGCCTACTTTGCAACGCTGGCCGACTTCCACTGCGTAGTCAGCGACAAGAAAATCCCCCGTGCCTACCGCGAGGCCTTCGCCGCCGCCGGTACGCAACTGGTGGTTTAATCGAACAAGGCCTGGCGTTCGCCGGGCGTCAGGTAGCCGGTGGTCACGCTGAACTCGGCAGTGGCGCCGGCTGCCAGCGAACGGACCTGGCCCTTGGCTTTTTCCGCGCGGTAGCCTTCTGGCTCGCAAGTGGCTGGCAACACGAACGCGGCCACCTGCTGGTCGGCGTTGTGCAATACCCAGCGCGCGGCATGCTCGAACTGCTCGGGCCGGTAGCGGGTGTAAAAGGCCGCGCCGTCGGGATGTTGCAGTAGAAAATGCGCCTGCCCCTGGGCGTCGGCGTGCACGCCATCGAAGAACATCACCACTTCCGGATCGTACAGGTGCGGTGAGTCCAGGCAGGCCAGCGCCGCAGGTTTTTCTGCCAGTTGCGCCATGTAGGCGCTCCATTGCGCGGTGGGTTGCACGTGGGCCGGCACGCTGCTGCGCAAGCGCCGGGCCTGCATGCCCAAGGGCTCTATAAAGCGAGCGTCCGGTACGTAGGCGTAATTCATGTGCGCCATGTACATCAGGTCCATGGGCTTGCCGGCCAGGTTGCAAACCTGCATGCCAATGTCGAACAGGGCCGAGCCCGCCTGCAGGGTGACGCTGGGGCTGGCGCGGTAGCGGTCGCCAAAACCCTGTACGTACTCCACCTCGCCGCCCAGGCGCAACCAGGGGCCGCCGGCGCCCTCGCCCACTTCCAGCCAGGCACTGTCCATGGCCGCGCAGGGCATCTCGCCGTGCAGCGCATGGTCGTCTTGTGGCGTGGGGCAGCCATTGCGCAGCAAGCCGCTGTGAAACATGAAGCAGCCGTAGGTGCCGATCACCGTGGGGCTGGGCCTGGGCTGGCTGAACAGGTTGTTCATGGTCAGGTTGCAACCATCGAACATTGCGGACCACACCATCTGGCCTTGATACGGCAACACAACCAGACGGCCACGGCTGTTTTCCAACGCAAGCGCCAGCACGCCACTGGGGTACACCCAACTGCTGACGCGAAAATCGGCCGACTGCAGCAGGGTTTTCTCGGCCTCGCCAAAGGCGCTCTTGTACAACGGGACACGGGTACTCATGAGGCCGCCGCCGCGACGTTGCCCATCGGTTCATGACGCGACTGGCGCAGGCAACGCACCGCATAGGCGACAATGACGATAAAGCACAGCAACGGCACACTGTAGGCCAGTTGCATGTTGCCGCCGCTGTAGTCCGACAGCAGGCCCTGGAAGATCGGGATCACCCCGCCGCCGACGATGCTCATCACCAGTAGCGAGCCGCCGACGCCAGTGTCTTCACCCAGCCCGTCGATGGTCAGGCCGTAAATGGTCGGCCAGCAAGGGCCCAGGAACACACTCACGCCCACTGCCGCGTACACCGCGGTGATGTTTGGCACCAGGATGGTGTAGGCCAGCAACACGATGCTCAACACCCCGTACAACGCCAATACCTTGGCCGGGTGGTGTTTACGCATTAGCAGGTTGGCAATCATCTTGCCGATGAAATAGGCAGCGAAGGTGGTCAGCAGGAACCACGACGCGCTGCGCTCGTTCATCCCACCCATCTGCATGGCCAGGCGAATCGTGAAGCTCCACACACCTACCTGTGCGCCCACGTACAGGAATTGCGCCAACACCCCAAAGGTGAAGCGCTTGTTGCGCCACAACCGGGCCAGGCTCTGGCCGATGCTGCTGGTCTTCAGGCCCGCCTTGATATTGCCCTTGCACGCGGGGTATCGAGTGATGGCCACCAGGATGAACATCAACACCAGTACGCCAATCATCCATTTGTAGGGCAACAAGGTCGACTGGATCATTTGCAGTTGGGCGGCGGCCGCGTCCGAGGCGCTCATCTGGGTCAGTTGCTCACGGGTCGCATCGCTGTCCTTGAACATCACGAAGCTGCCCACGTACACACCGGCCATGGCGCCGAAGGGGTGGAAGGTTTGCGAGATGTTCAGCCGGCGCGTGCCGGTTTCACGCGGGCCCATCAGGGTCGAGTAGGTGTTGCAGGCGGTCTCCAGGAACGACAGGCCGGCGGCGATCACGAACAGCGCCAGCAGGAACATGCCGTACTTGGCAGTGGACGCCGCCGGGAAAAACAGCAGGCAGCCGCCCATGTACAGCAGCAAGCCAATCAGGATGGTGGTCTTGTAGCTAAAGCGACGCACCACCAAGGCGGCCGGGATGGCCACGAAGAAGTAGCCCAGGTAGAACGCCGACTGCACGAAGGCCGTCTGGAAATCGCTGAGCAGGAAGGCTTTCTTGAAATGGGCGATCAGCACGTCGTTCATGCTGGCCGCCGCCGCCCACAAGGCGAAGATGCAGCACAGCAGGATGAAGGCGAACCAGGGCGTGCGGTTCAGGTAGAAACCGTCGGCAGTCTGTTGCAGCGCAGGTTTGTTCATTATTGTTCTCCGCGTGAAGGGCCGGCCTTATTGGGGCGTGATGTGCTTCTGGAATTCGGCGAACGCCACGGCGTTCGGGTAGGAGCTTTGCGTGCCGCGACCGGTCACCGAGCAAGCCGAATAGGCCACGGCCTTTTGCATGGCGGCGCGGATGTCGCGGGTTTGGCTCCAGTGGTGGATGAAGCAACCGATGAAGGCATCGCCTGCACCCGTGGTGTCGATGGCCTTGACCGGCAACCCAGCCGTGCGCCATTCGCCCTGCTCGCCCACGTACAGTGCGCCCTGTTCACCCAGGGTCACGATCAGATGCTTGATGCCGCTGGCCACCAGGGTTTTTGCGGCCACCAGCGCCGATTCCGGGCCCGTCACGGGTAGCCCGGTGATCAGCGCCAACTCCGTTTCGTTGGGGATCAGGAAATCCAGCTGCGCCAAGTTCTCGCCGCTCAAGCCCTTGAGTGCCGGCGCCGGGTTGAGCAGCACCGGGATGGCGTGGCGACGGCCGAATTCGATGGCGTGGTACACCGTGGCCAGGTTGATTTCCAGTTGCAGCACGATCAGCCCGCAGTCGCGCAAGTCGGCCGCAGCGGCGTCGATGTCGGCGGGCAACAAGTGCGCGTTGGCGCCTTTGACGATCAGGATGCTGTTGTGGGAGTCGGCCTGCACGAAGATCGGCGCCACCCCACTGGGCACGCCGGCCACGCGCTGCACATGGCGGGTATCGATGCCATAGCGCTGGAAATTGGCCAAGGTGTTGTCGGCAAACAGGTCGTCGCCCACCTTGCTCAGCATCAACACCTGGGCGCCCAGCTTGGCGGCGGCCACGGCCTGATTGGCGCCCTTGCCGCCGCAGCCCATGGCAAAACCGGGCGCTTCAAGGGTTTCGCCCTGGGCGGGCATGCGGTCGATGTAGGTGACCAGGTCGACCATGTTACTGCCGATGACTGCGATCTTGCTCATTGCCAATCCACCTTGTTCGGCACGGCTCGGGGCGCCGTGACGCTTTTGTTTTTTGTTATTTAAATAACATTTGGTGTGATTATTCAATCTTTATTTTTGTTGGGCGACCGCTGACTACGGTCGCTAAATAACCGGGACGGGCACAAAAGGTTAACAACGCGGACTGGCAGCCATGGCACTTGGCAGAAAATGTGGGAGCAGAGCTTGCTTGCGAGGGTTTGGCCTGTCAGGCCCAGTGGCGAGCTTTGGTTGGTCGGCTTTGGGACTTGGGACGAACATACAAGGCTAACAACGCGCACCGACCTGTGGGAGCAGGCAAGCCTGCTCCCACAGGTCGGTCAGACCGAGTGGCTAGCTTTGTTGGGGCGGCTTTAGAACGGTCGACTTCCCGCCAGGCTGATCCGCTTCAAACTCCGCGTTTCGCCCGCATCGAACGCATTGCGCGCATGCAGCGTGGCCTGGTTGTCCCAGTAGACGATATCGCCCACCTCCCAACGGTGGGTATACGCCAGCGCCGGGTTGACCAGGTGCTCACGCAAGCGCTCGATCAACGCCTGGCCCTGTTCTGGCTCGTAGCCTGGGATTTCCACTTCGGTACGCACGCCCAGGTACAACAAGCGCTTGCCGCTTTCCGGATGCACGCGCACCAGCGGGTGTTCGGTGCCCTGGATAGCCTCGATGTCCGGAGTGCGGTACTGAATGGACTTGCCATCGCCATATCCGGCATCACGTTGGCGCAAGCGAATAAAAGGGTTGTAATTGATCAAGCGCAGGTCGTCGATCTCAGCCTTGGTCGCCGCATCCAGCGTTTCGTAGGCCAGGGCCAGGTTGGTCCACGTGGTTTCACCTCCGCTGCTGGGCACCTGCAAGGCGTACAACAACGAGCCTGCCGACGGCGTTGGCGTCCAGTGGTGGTCACTGTGGGCCGGCAAGGCAAAGTTGCCCAACTCGCCATCTTCACTGTTGGCCACTTTCACGATCAAAGGCGCCTTGCCGTCCTTGCCCGACGACAGCACCGGAATATCGGCCGGAGGCTGGAACACCGAACCGAAATACGAGGTGAAATCCAGAAACGCTCGGTCATCGAGTTGTTGGCGCTTGAAAATCAGAATGTGGTGGTCGCGCAGCGCTTGTTTGAGCGCCAATACCTGGATGGCCGTCAACGGCTGGCGCCCGTCCAGGCCTTCGACTTGCGCACCCAGCGCAGCTTTCAAGGGGGTAATACGAAACGCATCGGCGGTGATGGGAGGTGTGGCGAAGGCGGTCTGGCTCATGATTAGGCTCTCTCTGATTCAGGCTGAATCCATGGCGCGAGCGTACGAAGGCGCAGGGATCACGACAAAGAATCAAACGCCATAGTTTAGAAACCAAATGAGCTAAGGCAGGGAATACAAGGGGTGCAGGGGTTATAGCAGGAAGGCATAAATTGTATGTGATTTAGGTATCGATCCCTTTCGGGAGAAGGTTATGCGAGTGCAAAAAGCACCTATTTTGGTACACTCCAGTCATGAGTACGGACACAGTGACGTTGAACGTCAGTTTTTTCAGAACGGATGCAGGCAATGAACCCGTCCGCGATTGGTTGACTGGTTTGCCCCGCGAACATAAACGACAGATCGGGATTGATATCAAGACTGTGCAGTGGGGTTGGCCCATCGGCATGCCTGTGGTAGGTAAACTTGCCGGCGGTCTATGGGAAGTACGAACCGATCTTGGGGATACCCATCACCCGCGTTCTTTTTACGGTTTTGGGCACAACGGTGGTACTGCTTCATGGCTTCATCAAAAAAAGCCAGAAGACACCCACCCACGACATGGCAATCGCTGTAACGCGAAAAGCACGATTAGGAGGCACTCCATGAACGATGCAGTTGGATCTGAATTTGACGATTTCCTCGCTGATGAAGGCCTGGTCGAGGAAGCTTCGGCCGCAGCGCTCAAGCGAGTCATCGCCTGGCAGATCGCCGAAGCAATGAAGGTGCAGCGCGTCAGCAAGAAAGCCTTGGCCGAACGCATGCATACCAGTCGCACGGCGGTAGACCGCGCGCTGGATCGCAACGATCCGGGCATGACACTCGCCACCCTTGCCAGTGCTGCACGCGCCTTGGGCCAACGGGTTGAAATACGCCTGATCCCCGAGGGCGACTGGGCACACGCCTGATTTGGGACGCATCGGCTTCAGGCAGCAACAGGCCCCGAAATCGGGGCCTTTTCGTTTAAACACCGCCCTAACGGCGTAAACCATCAATTATCCTGCAAGCAATTGTCCGAATACTTCTTGTAGTCCAGCGCATGATTGACCCCTGCCGAATCCAAGTACTTCATGCGTGCATTGACCACACCGCAGGTAGGTTGGGCGTCTTCGGTCAGGCTCAATACTTTGTGCACGTCCAGGTGTTCGCCGTAGGCGTAGGTTTGCTCCTGTACGTTGGCTGCCTGGGCGCTGACCGCGCCCAGGGTCAATACGGCAAACAGGGCGCTGATGCTCAGGGTCTTGACGTTCATGGTGTGTTCCTCACGGTATTGCGTTCGGGGTAGGCGCGGTGTTTGCCGGGCTGTTGAGGCCTATTGAATGCCGGTGGCGTATCTGGACTGTGTCATCAGGTGCCGGTTTTCAATCGCTACGTATCCATGGGCACTGCAGATACACTGCAATACAAAGGGTGGCAGGCAAGCCCCCCGTCGCTGGTTAGAATGCCCGCCATACAAGCCTTTGAGGGTTGAACGGATGGATCATGTGGACCACATTCTGATCGTCGACGACGATCGCGAAATACGTGAATTGGTGGGCAATTACCTGAAGAAGAACGGCCTGCGCACCACGGTGGTGGCTGACGGCCGGCAAATGCGCAGCTTTCTAGCCACCACGCCCGTCGACCTGATCGTGCTGGACCTCATGATGCCGGGCGACGACGGCCTGCTGCTGTGCCGCGAACTGCGCGCCGGCAAGCACAAGGCCACGCCGGTGCTGATGCTGACGGCGCGCAATGACGAAACCGACCGCATCATTGGCCTTGAAATGGGCGCCGACGACTACCTCACCAAACCCTTCGCCGCCCGCGAACTGCTGGCGCGGATCAATGCCGTGCTGCGCCGCACGCGGATGCTGCCGCCCAACCTGCAGGTGACCGAAAGCGGCCGCCTGCTGGGTTTTGGCCAATGGCGGCTGGACACCTCGGCGCGGCACCTGCTTGACGACAGCGGCACCCAAGTGGCCCTGAGCGGCGCCGAATACCGCCTGTTGCGGGTGTTTCTCGACCACCCGCAGCAGGTGCTCAACCGCGACCAATTGCTGAACTTGACCCAGGGCCGCGATGCCGACCTGTTCGACCGCTCCATCGACCTACTGGTGAGCCGCCTGCGCCAGCGCTTGCTGGACCATGCCCGCGAGCCGTTCTACATCAAGACCGTGCGCAGCGAAGGCTACGTGTTCTCCATGCCGGTCCAGGTCCTGGGAGCTGAGCAATGACGCCCCTGCTGCGCTGGCCTCGCACGTTGATCGCGCAGCTGGGCCTGATCTTTTTCACCGGGCTGGTGCTGGCCTATGGCTTGTCTTTTGCCGTGCAGTTTTGCGAGCGCTACCAAAGCTCGCAGTCGATGATGATGGGCACCCTGGAACGCGAGGTGGGCACCTCGGTGGCGATCCTGGATCGTTTGCCCGCGCCAGAGCGTGCCAGTTGGTTGCCGACACTGGACGGGCGAACCTTCCACTTCATCCTGGGCGAAGGCGAACCGGCGCCGCCGCTGGCCGAAAAAGGCGCGCCACAGTCGATGGCCTCCATCCAGCGCGCCCTGGCGTCGAAATTCCCCGTCACCTTTACCGACCTGTCCACCGACGTGCAAAAGCATTTCCAAGCGCACTTGCGCCTGAGCGACGGCCACCCCCTGAGCATTGATGTGCGCCCTTCCCTGCTGCCCATCGCCTACTGGCTGCCCGCCGCCCTGCTGGTGCAATTATTGGTGCTGATCGGCTGCGCCTGGCTGGCGGTGAAGGTTGCCATCCGCCCATTGACCCGCCTGGCCAGGGCCGCCGACTCCCTGGACCCCAACACCCGCGGCCCGCGCATTGATGAATCCGGCCCCGAGGAAGTCGCCTTTGCGGCGCGGGCGTTCAATGCCATGCAGGAGCGGATCGAGGCCTACCTCAAGGAGCGCATGGAAATCCTGGGGGCCATCTCCCACGACCTGCAAACGCCCCTCACGCGCATGAAACTGCGCGCCGAGTTCATGGAGGATGGCGTGGAGAAAGACAAACTGTGGCACGACCTGGGTGAGATCGAGCACCTGGTGCGCGAGGGCATCGCCTACGCCCGCAGCGTGCATGGCGCCACCGAGGCAAATGCGCGAATAGACGCCGATGCCTTCCTGGAGAGCCTGACCTTCGATTACCAGGACATGCACCAGCCGGTCGAACTGCACGGCAAGACCGGCCTGCAACTGGACACCCGCCCCCACGCCCTGCGCCGGGTGCTGATGAACCTGGTGGACAACGCCTTGAAGTTCGCCGGCGCCGCCCAGTTGCAAGTGGCCGTGCGTAGCGACGGCGGCCTGTCGATCAGCGTGCTGGACCGCGGCCCCGGCATCGCCCACGCGCAGTTGGGCGAAGTGCTCAAGCCCTTCTACCGCCTGGAAACCTCGCGCAGCCGCGATACCGGCGGCACCGGCCTGGGGCTGGCCATCGCCCAGCAGTTGGCGCTGGCCCTCAACGCCACGCTGACCTTGAGCAACCGCGAGGGCGGAGGCTTGTGCGCGCAGTTGAGCCTGCCAGCCTGAAGTACCTTCATGAAACTTGCTTCATCTAGCGCGTTTGCCGATTGTCGGCGCACGCACCCGAGCGTATGCTGCGCGCGTTTTCAATCACCGCGGAGACCCCACGTGGGCACTTGTTCGAGCGACAGTAGTCGGCCGGTTTCAGACACCGGCAAATTCTCGGCGAGATAACGCGCAGTCTTTTCTGCCGTGCTCTCGCCCTTGATGCGAGAGACGGCAATCCGGCCTACCTGCCCCACGGGCGCCCGGCCGATTCCCCCTCTTACGACCACACCTGGATTGCGCAGCCTTATCGCCGTGCAGCACAGCGTTCGTGCGTGCCCCCCTTTTGCCATGCAGCCCTTTACATCATGAACCCAGACACCGATTCAAGACCGCCTGCGTGAACATCCCGAAGTGGAGTGAGCGCAGGCGCACTGACCTGAGATCAGGCTATGAAGCTCACCCTACTGAAAGAATTCTTCGCAGGCTTCCTGCGTACCCGTCACATCGCCCGGCACTTTCGCCGCCTGGCGCTGTTCGAAAGCCTGGCCGACAGCAACGTCAGCCGCGAGATCCCGGCCAACCTTGCGCACAGCCTGGTGGCCGCGGCTACCGCCGATGCCAGCGCATTGTTGCAACGCCTGGGCAGCCAGCACGACGGCCTGAGCGCCGAGCAGGCCGATGCCGTGCGCGAGCACGTAGGCCTCAACGAGGTGGAACATGAGCAACCGCTGCCGTGGTGGGTGCACCTGTGGCACTGCTACAAGAACCCCTTCAACCTGCTGCTGACCCTGCTGGCGTTCGTCTCGTTCGTGACCGAAGACATGAAGGCCACCACCGTGATCGGCTCCATGGTGGTGCTCTCCACCCTCCTGCGTTTCTGGCAGGAAACCCGCTCCAACAAGGCCGCCGACGCGCTCAAGGCGATGGTCAGCAACACCGCCACCGTGCGCCGGCGCCAGGACGCCGGGCACACGCGCATCGAGCTTGCGATCAAGCAACTGGTGCCCGGCGACATCGTGGTGTTCAGCGCCGGTGACATGATCCCGGCCGACTGCCGCCTGCTGTCGGCCAAGGACCTGTTCGTCAGCCAGGCGGCGATGACCGGCGAATCCATGCCCGTGGAGAAGTTCGTCGCCCAGCGCGATGCCAACACGCTCAACCCGCTGGAGCTGGACAACATCCTGTTCATGGGCACCAACGTGGTGTCCGGCGCCGCCGTGGCCGTGGTCATTGCCACCGGCAACGGCACTTATTTCGGCGCCCTGGCGCAACGCGTCAGCGCCACCGACCGGGGCGAAACCTCGTTCCAGACCGGCGTCAACAAGATCAGCTGGCTGCTGATCCGCTTCATGTTCGTGATGGCCCCGCTGGTGCTGTTCATCAACGGCTTCACCAAGGGTGACTGGATGGAGGCGCTGCTGTTCGCGCTGTCGATCGCCGTGGGCCTGACCCCGGAAATGCTGCCGATGATCGTAACCTCGACCCTGGCCAAGGGCGCGGTGTTCCTGTCGCGCAAAAAGGTCATCGTCAAGCGCCTGGACGCCATCCAGAACTTCGGCGCCATGGACGTGCTGTGCACCGACAAGACCGGCACCTTGACCCAGGACAAGATTTTCCTCGCCCGCCATGTGGACGTGTGGGGTCAGGAATCGGACGATGTGCTGGAGATGGCCTACCTCAACAGCTACTACCAGACGGGCCTGAAAAACCTGCTGGACGTGGCCGTGCTGGAACACGTGGAAGTGCACCGCGACCTGCAGGTGACCACCGCGTTTCACAAGGTGGACGAGATCCCGTTCGACTTCAACCGCCGGCGCATGTCGGTGGTGGTGGCGGCGCACGACCAGCATCACCTGTTGATCTGCAAAGGCGCGGTCGAAGAAATTCTCTCGGTGTGCCAGCAGGTGCGCCATGGCGACAATGTCGAGCCGCTGAGTGAAGCCCTGCTGGCACGCATCCGCCAGGTGACCGCCGAACTCAACGCCGAAGGCCTGCGCGTGGTGGCCGTGGCCGCCCGCGAGATGCCTCCGACCCAGGACGTGTACAGCCTGGCCGATGAACGCGAGTTGACCCTGATCGGCTATGTCGCCTTCCTCGACCCGCCCAAGGAAAGCACCGCGCCGGCCCTCAAGGCGCTGGCCGCCCATGGCGTGGCGGTGAAGGTACTGACCGGTGACAACGAACTGGTCACCGCCAAGATCTGCCGCGAAGTCGGCCTGGCCCAGCAAGGCTTGCTGATGGGCAACGACATCGAGCGCATGAGCGACAAGCAACTGGCCTTGGCGGTGGAGACCACCAACGTGTTCGCCAAGCTGACGCCGGCGCACAAGGAGCGCATCGTGCGCCTGCTCAAGGCCAACGGCCACGTGGTCGGGTTCATGGGCGACGGCATCAACGACGCCCCGGCCCTGCGCACCGCCGACATCGGCATCTCGGTGGACAGCGCCGTGGACATCGCCAAGGAAGCGGCCGACATCATCCTGCTGGAGAAGAGCCTGATGGTACTGGAAGAAGGCGTGCTGGAAGGCCGGCGCACCTTTGCCAACATGCTCAAGTACATCAAGATGACCGCCAGTTCCAACTTCGGCAACGTGTTCTCGGTGTTGGTGGCCAGTGCGTTCATCCCCTTCCTGCCGATGCTGCCGATGCACCTGCTGGTGCAAAACCTGCTGTATGACATCTCGCAGATCGCCGTGCCGTTCGACAACGTCGACGAAGAGATGCTGATGAAACCACAGCGCTGGCAGCCTGCGGAAGTGGGCCGGTTCATGCTGTTTTTCGGGCCGATCAGCTCGATCTTCGACATCACCACCTTTGCGCTGATGTGGTACGTGTTCGGCGCCAACACCCCCGAGCATCAAACCCTGTTCCAATCCGGCTGGTTCATCGTCGGCCTGCTGACCCAGACGCTGGTGGTGCATATGATTCGCACGCCCAAGCTGCCGTTCATCCAAAGCCGGGCGGCGATGCCACTGATGATCATGACCTTGGTGATCATGGCCGTGGGCATCTTCCTGCCGATGGGGCCGCTGGCGCACTACTTCAAGCTGCAGGCGCTGCCGGGGCTGTACTTCGTGTTCTTGCCGGTGATTTTGCTGGCGTACGTGATGCTGACGCAGGCAATGAAGCGGTTTTACATCCGCCGGTATGGCTGGCAGTAAGCGTTGATTTTCTGTAGGAGCGGCGCTCCTGCGCAGAAGATCAATCCTTGGCAGCCGGCACCAACCGCAACGTACTCACCGTGCCGGCGGCCACCGCCTCTTCAGCCAGCAACGCGCGCTGGTATTTGCCCTCGATGAAGTCCTGCGCCTGGTCGGCATAATGCCGGTCCCCCGCCGCCCCGCTTTGGCCCATGGGCAGTATGCTCAATGCCTGGCTGGCGTCGGCGAAATCCACCAGGCGCCGGGTAGAGGGGCCGTTGACCACGGCCCACGGCGCCGGGCCACGATTGGCCCACAGGTTGTTCGGCACCTCGTGGCCACCGGGCATCGCGTGGGGGCCTTCGTTGGCAATGCCCAACGGGTGGCTCTGGGTCAGGGTGTGCGCCTTGCCCCATTGCCATTGGCCTGGGTCTTCACCCAGCGTGGCCTTGAGGTGCTCGACGCTGGCCTGCCAGGCGCGGCGCACGATCACTGCGCGGCTTTGCGTGCCACGGCTGGTGCGGTCATCCCACCACGGTGAATCGGCCTGTGCGGCCAGGCGCGGCAAGGCGCCGTCGAGCAGCCGGGTGCTCAACAAGGTGGCAAATTGCGCCTCGCCCAGCTCGTCCTGCATGGCCAGGCGCGCCAGGTCGAAACTCAATTGGGTGAACAGGGTTGCGGCAATCGAGTCCAGCGGATAATCGCCCTGCCATGCCGCCAGCTGTTCGATCAGTTGCCGCTGCCCGGTGTCGGCCACCCCCTCGCGCAGGTCCTTGAGCAACGGCGCAAGGGTGCGCGGCCCGTAACCGGTGGCGGTACCCAGCTGCAGCGCCTGGCTGTTGCGTACGTCCCAGGCCGAGCCTTGCGCCAATTGTTCAAACAACTGCAGGCCGCGATCCGGCGTGTGGTAATACCCGGGAATCGCCACGCCGGTGGGTGAGTCGGGCTGGAAATTGGCCGAGACGATAAAGCCGCGCGGCGGGTTCTCCTCTTGGGGGTTGGCGCGAAACGGCAGGTAACCCGATTTATGCGCCTCGCCGCGCTGGGCATCGAGGATAAAGGCCGGGTTGACCCCCGCCGGGCGCACCGGTAACTGCGCCGCGGCCCACCAGCCGATGTCGCCGGCGGCATTGGCCCAGAGGATATTCAGCCCGGGGGCGGCGATCAGTTCGGCGGCGGCGCGCATTTTCTCGCGGGTGTCGGCGCGGTTGACCTGGTAGAAGCCGGCCAGGATCGGCTGTTGGGTTTGCAGGAACGTCCACCACAGCGACACCGGTTGGCCATGGTCGCTGATGATCGGCCCGTGGGGTGACTGGCGCACGCTGAAGTGGACCGGCTCGGCGCCCTTCACCGCAAGGGTGTAGTCGCGCTGGGTCAACTCCACCCACTGGTCATTGAACCGCACCTGTTGCGCATTGGCCGGGTTGACATGCTCGGCCACCAGGTCCATGTCATCGTTCTGGAACATGGTCAGGCTCCAGCCAAAATCACGGTTATGGCCCAGCGAGGCGAACGGCGTCAGCCCGTGGTAATGGCCGTACAGCTCAAACCCCGGCGCCTGCAGGTGGGCCTCGTACCACACCGCCGGCACCGCGAAGCGCACATGCGGGTCGCCGGCTAGCAAGGGTTTGCCACTGGCAGTGCGGGTGCCGGCCACCACCCAGGCGTTGCTGCCTTCGAACTGCGGCAGCCCGGCCTCGGCCAAGGCATCACGGCTGACGCGGGCGACCTGGTCCAGGCCCCTCCAATCGGCGTCGGCCAGGGGCAACACGCCGCCGGGCTGCCACTCAAGGTCGAACACCTTCAGGTACTCGGCGCCCAACTGGTCGCGCACGTAAGTCAGCAAGGGTTCGGTGCGCAAGCCCATGGCAAAACCGTAGGCCATGAAGCCGGAAACGCTGAGGGTGTCCTCCAGGGTAAACGCACGCTTGCCGATGCCCAGCAGGCCGAACTCCACCGGTAACGGCTGGCTGTCCTGGTAGGCGTTCAGCCCGGCCAGGTAGGCCTGCACCGCACGCCAGGCCGGCGCATCGCGGTCCTCGCGCGCGGCATACACGGCCGCCTGCTCGCGCAGGCCCAGGGTGCGGAACAATCGGTCGCTCTCCACCAGCCGCGGCCCCAGCACCTCGGCCGCCTCGCCTTGGGCCAGGCGGCGCAGCAGTTCCATCTGAAACAGGCGGTCCTGGCCATGCACGTAGCCCAGGGCAACATACAGGTCGGTTTCGTGTTGCGCCTGGATATGCGGTACGCCGCGCCCGTCATAGCGCACCGCCACGGGCGCCTGCAAACCGGCCAATGCCACCTGGCCGCTGCGCCCGCCCTCATCGGCCCAGGCTTGGGGCTGACCGAGCAAAAGGGCCAGGGCTAGAGAACGACGCTTCATGGTGAATCCCTTCGTATGGAGAATGCCGAAGGTACTCACCGACAGCGGCTTGGGCTGTCAGACGGGGATGAAGATGATGGGGAAATTTCCATCGCCAGTTCAGCGCACGCCCTCCCTGTCGCCCTCCACCACATAGTGGGTATCGATGCTCACCACCACCGACATCCCCGGGCGCAAGCGCTGGGCTTCGGGCTGGTCGGGGTCGACGGTGATGCGCACCGGGATGCGCTGGGCGATCTTGACGAAGTTGCCGGTGGCGTTGTCCGACTGCAACAAGGCGAACTCCGAACCTGTGGCCGGCGAGATGCGCTGCACGTGGCCGCGCAACCTGAGGTGGTTGAGTGCGTCGACGGTGAAGGTGACCGGCTGGCCGACGCGCACTGCGTCCATCTGGGTTTCCTTCATGTTGGCGATCACCCAGAGCGTGTCGGGCACCAGCGCCATCAACTGCGCACCGGAACTGACGTAGGCGCCCAAGCGCACGCCAATCTGCCCCAGCTGGCCATCGCGCGGCGCGGTCACGCGGGTGTTGTCCAGGTCGATACGGGCCAGTTCCACCGCCGCCTCCGCGCTCTGCACCGAGGCCTCCAAGGAGGCGCGGTTAACGATCACGGTTTGCAGGTCCTGGCGGGAAATCTCCAGCGCAGCCTTAGCCTGGGCCAGCGCCGCGACGGCTTGGGCGTTGGTGGCACGCACCTGGTCCAGGCTCTGGCGCGACACCGAGCCGTCCTTGATCAGGTCTTCGTTGCGGCGCAGGTCCGCGCTGCTTTTGCGCACCTGGGCGTCGTTGTCGGCGATCGCCGCCTGTTTCTGCAGGATGGTTGCCTCGGCGCTCTTGCGCTGCTGCAGGTTGTTGGCCAGCGACGCGCGTTGCTGCTCCAACTGGGCCAGCGACTGGTCCAGCTTCTGCTTGTAGATACGGTCATCCAGGCGCACCAGCAAGTCACCGGCCTTGACGAACTGGAAGTCTTGCACCGGCACCTCGAACACATAACCGCTCAGCTGTGGCCCGATGATGGTGACCTGGCCGCGCACCAAGGCGTTCTCGGTGCTTTCCACCGCGCTGCTGAACGGCGGCAGCTGCCAGGCATACAGCACCACCAGCACACCGACGATGGCAATCGAGGCAAAAATCAGCGTCGACAGCACGCGCACCCGCAGCGAGCGCGGCTCAGTGGCGGCAGCAGCCGGTGGGGCGACCCCCTCAGGGGTGGAGGCAATGGCATTGGTGGTCGTGGTCGTGGGTTCGGTCATTGCGTCGGGGCGCCGCGGCTAGGGTCGGAAGGCTGGGCAGCAGCGGCTGCCCGCGTAGTGCTCCACAGCCACAGGCTGCGGATGAAAATCCAGATCATGGTGAGGATGGCAATGCAGCCGATCAGCATGAACACATCGTTGTAGGCCAGGATATTGGCTTCGCGGGTGGCGGCGGTGGCCAGCGCTTGTGTACCGGCCTGGGTGCGCAGCGCCGGGTCGGCAAATAGCCTGGCATAACTGGCCCCGCCGCTTTGCACGCGGCTGAGCACCAGGGGGTTGAGCAGCGTCAGTTGTTCCACCAACACGCTTGAATGAAACTTTTCCCGCACGATTTGAAAGGTGCCCAGCAGCGCCGCACCGATCAGCCCGCCCAGGTTGTTGCAGATCCCGAACAGCACCGAGAAGCTCACCAGGTTGCGCGGGTTGGTGGCCACGTTGCGCGTACCCAGGGCCATGGTCGGCCCGACGAAAAAGGTACTGCCAAAGGCCAGCAAGAATTGGCTCAGGTACATCTGCTGCGGCCGGGTCAGGTTGCTCGAGGAGCAGTCCATGAACGAGCCGGTGGCCATGAACGCCAGCGAGATCACCAGCGGCATGAACAAGTGCTGCGGGCTGATGGTCAGCGCACTCACCGCCAACCCCGACACCGCCCCCAGCAGCATCACGTAGTAAAGATCGCGCATTTGCTCGGCGCTCATGTTCAGCGCCTGCAAAAAACCCACCGCACCGGTGGACTGCTCGGAGGTGACCATGCGGATCAGCGTCACCGCCAAGGCCATGCGGATCGCCACGCCGCTGCCCAGCCAGCGGGTCATCAGCAAGGGGTTGGTGCGGTTGTGCTCCACCGCCAGGCCGCCCAGTATCAGCGCAATGGAGCCTGCCAGGGCCATGCCGATCCACGGCGCCTCCAGCCACCAGTCAATGCGCCCCAGGGACAACACCGCGCAGAGCAAGGCGACGCCACTGGCCATGACCCCGAAGGTCAGAAAGTCCAGCGGCTCGAAGGTTTTGAAACGGTCGCCCGGCGGTAACTTGAGCATGAACACGCAGCCCAGCGCGGTCAGCGCCAGGCCCAGCTCGAACAGGTACAGCCCGCGCCACTCGGCGATCTGCAGCAGGTCTTCGGAAAAGATCCGCGCCAGCGGCAATGCCAGTTGCGAAGCCCCCAGGCCCAGTACCAGCGCCTTCATGCGCCACTTGGCCGGGAACGCCTGGATCATGTAGTACAAGCCCAGGGAGCTGAGCGCCGCGCCGACCATGCCGTGGGCCGCGCGCACGGCGATGGCCGAGTTGAGGTCGTTGACGAACAAGTGGGCGAACGTCACCAACGCGTACAACACCAGGAACACCTCGGTGAATGCACGCAGGCCGAACTGCTGGCGAAACTTCACCAACAGCAGGTTCATCGACACGTTGGTCATCACGTAGGCGGCCGGCAGCCAGGCCATCTCGGCCGTGGTCGCGCCCAGCGCCCCTTGCAGAAATTGCAGGTTGGCCGTGACCAGGGCGTTGCCCAAGCCACCGGTGATCGCTACCAGCAAACCCACCGCCCCGAAGGCCAGGCGCTTGGGCGTGGAGTGCAGCGGAGTCGAGGGCGAACCGGGCAAGCTGGGCTTTTCATGGGGCAGCCACTGGTGGGGTGCGTAACGGTCCATCCACTTACCCTGAGCTATTTTTCATTATCATACCGATCTGCACCCTTGTAGGAACGGATTGATCCGCGAAAAATTCCCTGGGGTTTGCCAGAAGTTACACCGGATGGAGGCGCTGCTATGATCTGCCCCCCCTGCCCCGTCTGGATGACACCGCATGCCTGCCCACGCTCCCACGGCCGACCCGGCCCGCGCCTCGCTGATCAGCGCCCGCATCGACCGCCTGCCACCGGTCGCCAGCCTGTGGCGGCTGGTGGCGCTGCTGTCCATCGGCGGTTTCTTCGAGCTGTACGACCTGTTCCAGACGGCCTACATCAGCCCCGGCCTGATCCGCGACGGGATCTTCGCGACGGGTAACCAGGGGGTGTTCGGCCTGTCGGACCAGGCAGCGTTCGCTGCAGCGACGTTCCTGGGCCTGTTCTTGGGTGCCAGCCTGCTCAGCCCCATCGCCGATCGCTTCGGCCGCCGGGCGATCTTTACCTTCGCACTCATCTGGTACACCGTGGCCACGGTGGTCATGGGCCTGCAAAGCACCGCGCTGGGCTTGATCCTCTGCCGGTTTCTGGTAGGCATCGGCCTGGGCATCGAGCTTGTGACCATCGACGCCTACCTCTCGGAACTGGTGCCCAAGCGCATGCGCAGCGCAGCGTTCGCCTTTGCCTTTTTCGTGCAGTTCCTCTCGGTGCCAGCGGTGGCGTTGATGTCTTGGTGGCTGGTGCCGCAAGCCCCGTTCGGCGTGGCCGGTTGGCGCTGGGTGGTATTGGCAAGCGCGGTGTTCGCGCTGTTTATCTGGTGGCTGCGCTCGCGCCTGCCCGAGTCGCCGCGTTGGCTGGCCCAGCATGGGCGTTTCAGCGAGGCCGAACGCATTCTGGATGCCATCGAAAAGCGCTGCGCAAACGATCATGGCCAGCCCCTCCCCGCCCCAGAGGTGGAAGCCGTGCCGGTAGAAGCCAACGGCCGCTTCTCGGACATCTGGCAACCGCCCTACCGTCGCCGCGCCCTGATGCTGATCGTGTTCAATATTTTCCAGGCCATCGGCTTCTTCGGCTTTGGCAACTGGCTGCCGGCGCTGCTGTCAGGCCAAGGCGTGAGCGTCACCCACAGCCTGGGCTACGCCTTTGTCATCACCCTGGCCTACCCGTTGGGGCCACTGTTGTTCGTGCGCATTGCCAACCGCTTCGAGAACAAATGGCAGATCGTCGGCTCGGCCCTGGGGACGATGCTGTTTGGCACCCTGTTCGCCTTCCAGACCCAGGCGGCCGGGCTGATCCTTTGCGGGGTCATGATCACCTTCTGCAACGCCTGGCTGACCTTCAGCTACCACGCGTACCAGAGCGAGATGTTCCCCACCCACATCCGCGCCAGGGCGGTGGGCTTTTGCTACTCCTTCAGCCGCCTGTCCACGGTGTTCAGCAGCCTGATGATCGGCTTCTTCCTGGAACACTTCGGCACGCCGGGCGTGCTGGCGTTCATTGTCAGCAGCATGTTGATCGTGACATTGACCATCGGTGGGTTCGGGCCAAAGACGCGCAATCTGGCGTTGGAGAATATTGCGCATTGAGCCAGCACCAGTAGGAGCGGATTTATCCGCGAAAAGGTCGTTGCGGTCTAGCGGTTGCACCGTGTCGTTCTTTTCGCGGATAAACCGCAACGCCGCCCCTACAAACAGAGGTTTGAGCCCAGGTCAATGCAACTGCAAGGTCGAGTTGATCTGGCTGATGGCATCCACCACGTGCCGCGAGCCTTCCTGGATCTCCAGGATCACTTCGCCGGCCTCGTTCGCCAGTTCCACCCCCTGCCCCGTGCGGCTCAAGCTGGAGCGCATACTGGCCACCGCGCTCAAGGACAGGTCCTGGTTTTGCCGCACCACGTCGACAATCTCCACCGTCGCCTGGCTGGTGCGCGCGGCCAGGCTGCGCACTTCATCGGCCACCACGGCAAAACCGCGCCCATGTTCACCGGCACGCGCAGCCTCGATGGCGGCGTTCAACGCCAACAGGTTGGTCTGGTCGGCAATGCCCCGGATGGTCTGGACGATCTTGCCGATCACCTCCGACTGCTTGCTCACCGCATCAATGCTGCGCGCCGCCTCGTTCAGGTCGTTGGAAATTTCCTTGATCACATCGACTGTCTGCCTGACCACGCTAGAGCCTTTCTGCGCGCAGGCGTCGTTTTGAACCGAGGTCGCATGCGCAGCTTCAGCGGCCGACTGTTGGGTGCAGATTTGCGAAGTGATATCACTGGCAAACTTCACCACTTTATATAAGCGACCCTTGATGTCGAAGATCGGATTATACGAAGCTTCGAGAAACACCATATGCCCGTGTTTATCCACGCGCTCGAACCGATGCGAGTGATATTCACCTCGATTAAGCGAGGCCCAAAAAGCCTTGTAACTGGCAGACTCACTTTCGGCGCGCGTACAAAACAGGCTGTGGTGCTGGCCAATGATTTCGTTAAGTTGATAATGCATCGTCGCCAGGAAGTTTTCATTGGCGGTAATGACCCGCCCTTCCGGCGTGAATTCGATCATGGCCATCGAGCGGCTGATGGCACCGATGATACTTTCCTCTTCGTGCTCTTTATTCACCCGCCGGGTGATGTCGGACGCCACCTTGATCACGCTCACCACTTGCCGATCGGCACCGAGCACGGGCATGTAGCTGGCCTCCAGCCACACGCTCTTGCCGCTCTTGTTAAGCCGCGAAAACGTTCCGCTGACGGGCTCACCGCGCGCCAGGTCTCGCCAGAGTCGGGCGTATTCCTCGCTGTTATAGAACTTTTCCTCACAGAACACCCGATGATGCTTGCCAATGATTTCTTCCAGCGAGTAGCCCATGGTCGCGCAGAAGTTGGCATTGGCGTCCAGCACCAGACCGTCCGGCGTGAACTCGATCATGGCCATGGAACGACTGACGGCGGCTAATTTGCCACGGGCAATAGCGAGTTCAGCCGCGCTGCGGGCGAGTTCAGCCACGTCAGCCTTATTATGGGAATTGAACATGGATCCTATACCTCAAGCGTCATGTACTTATTAACGGCACGATGGTTAAAAGCAATAGCAACGCGAACGGCATTCACGACCAACGGCACACGCTTATAAAGCGTGTAAAATAGCGACGTCCCTTGTGCTCGAACCTATCGTTAAACCGGGAGGTTTAACCGTCATTCCCTTAACGTGCGAAGCGTCCTTCCTGTTCGTGAGCTGAGCATAGAGGGCAATTGACGCCTTGCAAGCCAATCGCCATCTATTGATTGATAACTAACAGGAAAACGATTGCGTAAAGCGTTTCAGCTTTCGCGCACCATCAGTTCAAACCCCAAGTCATGGGTTTGCGAACCTTCCAACTTGCCATCGAGCAGGCCGAGCAGCAGGTGCGCGGCTTGGCGACCGATGGCCGCCCGGGGCGTACGGATCGAGGTCAGGCGCGGCACCAGGTGCGCCGCGGCGGGCAAATCGTTGAAACCCACCATAGCGACCCGCTCGGGGATGGCGATGCCTTGGCGCAGGGCCTCCATCATGGCGCCCTGGGCCAGGTCGTCATTGCAGAAGAAAATTCCGTCGACATCCGGGTGGCGGCGCATCAGGTCGCTGAACAACTCCCCGCCCAGGCCGATGGACGAGGGCTGCGGCGCCATCACCTCCAGTGCCACGTCGTACACACCGGCGGCACGCTGGGCGCGGCGAAAGCCCTCGGCGCGCTGCATCACCCGCGGGTCGAGTTGCGCCGCCACGTAGGCCAGGCGCTTGCGCCCCCGGTCCAGCAGGTGCTGGGCGGCCACTTCACCGGCGTTCTGCTGGGAAAACCCGACGCACGCCACCCCTGGCATGGCGTTGAGTTCCATCATGTGCACGCACGGCACCCCGCTTGCGGCGAGCATGCGCCGCGAGGCGTCGCTGCGATCAAAGCCGGTCAACAGCAGGCCGCGCGGCTGGTAGGCCAGGTAGTTGCGAATCAGGTTTTCTTCTTCGGCAGGGTCATAGTGGAAGTTGCCGATCAGCACTTCCAGGCCGCGCGGGCGCATCACGTCGTGAATCGCCTCCAGGGTATCGATGAACAGGTGGTTGGACAGCGACGGGATCAGCACCACGATCGATTGGCTTTGCGCCGAGGCCAGTGCACGCGCCGCCGGGTTGGCCACGTAACCCAGCTGCTGGGCGGCTTCCTGCACCCGTAGGACCAATTGGGGGGCGACGGAAGCCACGCCGCGCAGTGCTCGCGAGGCGGTGATGGGCGAGACGCCGGAGAGCTGGGCCACCTCGGAAAGCGTGGGTTTGCCGGTGGTACGGGAGCCGATTCGGTTCATGGTTGTTATTGTTTTTGACTTGCAAATGAGGGGGTTGGAGGAATAAGGTAGCGCTGTCTCAAGGTCAGGGCAATGCCAAAAATGGTAACTGCATGAAACTTGAGGCCGCTAAACTGCTCAAACAATATCAATAAGATAGGTTCGCAGTGAGATCGTCGGCCCCTGTCGGGCTGGCCCCAACAAACACTGCAACTGCAGGAGATACCCATGAAAACCCCTCTATCCGCGATTGTGGTGATGGGCGTGGCAGGCTGCGGCAAAAGCAGCGTCGGCGCCGCCATCAGCGAACGTAGCGGTGGCCGCCTGATCGAGGGCGACGTGTTCCACCCTGCCGCCAATATTGAAAAGATGAGCGCGGGTATCCCCCTCAATGACGACGACCGTGCCGGCTGGCTGACCCGCCTGGGCGAGGAAATGAGCGCCTGCGTGGCCTCTGGCGAACGCGCCATCCTGACCTGCTCGGCGCTCAAGCGTGCCTATCGCGAAAAGCTGCGCGCTGCCGTGCCTGGCCTGGGTTTCGTGTTCCTCGAACTGACCCCCGAGGAAGCGGCCAACCGCGTGTCCCACCGCCCCGGCCACTTCATGCCCGCCAGCCTGATCGACAGCCAGTTCGCTACCCTGGAATCGCCTCGCGGTGAACCGGTGACGCTGGCTCTGGACGCCACTGTGTCGATCACGCTGTTGGCTGAAAAAGTCGACACCTGGCTGCACGATCAGGACGCACCGTCGCTGCCGCAGACGGCCTGATTTTTTTACCCCTAAAAGACAGCGCTACCTCACTGACTGACTACACTAGTTGTTCATAAGCTGCGCCAACAACAACGACAACACGAGGCACCCCCTTATGCTGGGTCTACCCATGGACACCTACCTGCTGCTGGATGCACTGGTCACCATCATCGGCCTCGTGCTGTTGATCACCAAATTCAAGATTCACCCCTTCGTCGCGCTGATTCTGGCTTCGGGCTTCCTGGGCCTGACCTCGGGCATGAGCGTGGTCAAGGTGATGAAATCGTTCCAGGACGGCTTCGGCGGCGTGCTGGGCTTTGTCGGCATCGTGCTCGCCTTGGGCACCATGCTCGGCAAGTTGATGGCCGATTCGGGCGGTGCCGACCAGATCGCGCAAACCCTGATCCGCAGCTTCGGCGTGAAGAAGGTGCACTGGGCCATGATGTTCTCGGCCTTCCTGGTCGGCATCCCGCTGTTCTTCGAAATCGGCTTCGTGCTGCTGGTACCGCTGGTGTTCATCGTGGCCCGGCGCTCCGGCGTGTCGCTGGTCAAGGTGGGTATCCCGCTGCTGGCCGGCCTGTCCGTGGTGCACGGCCTGGTGCCGCCGCATCCGGGCCCGTTGCTGGCCATCGGGGTATTTGGTGCTGACATCGGCAAAACCATTTTCTACGGGCTGATCGTTGGCCTGCCGACTGCCGTGATTGCCGGTCCGATTTTTGCCAACTTCATTTCCAAGCGCATCCCGGGCAACCCGTCCAAGGAGCTGATGGACCAGATCGCCAAGGAAGCGGTGATCGAGAACCCGCCCAGCTTCACCGTGACCCTGATCACCGTGCTGCTGCCGGTGTTCCTGATGTTGCTCAAAACCCTGTCCGACGTGGTGCTGCCCGCCGACCACATAATCCGCCAATGGATGGACTTCATCGGCCACCCGATCAGCGCCCTGCTGTTCGCCTTGCTGCTGGCCTTCTACACCTTCGGCCGCGCCCGTGGCTTTGACCGCCAGCACATCATGAAACTGCTGGACCAGAGCCTGGCACCGACCGCCGCGATCATCCTGATCGTGGGCGCCGGTGGCGGCTTCAAGCAGATGCTGGTGGACACCGGTGTCGGTAACGTGATCGGCCAGATGGCCGTGCACGCGCAGATCTCGCCGATCATGCTGGCGTGGCTGGTAGCGGCGGTGATTCGCATTGCCACCGGTTCCGCCACGGTCGCGACCATCACCGGCGCCGGCATCGTCGCACCGGTCGTCGGCATGATCCCGGGCGTCAACCGCGAACTGCTGGTGCTCGCCACCGGTGCCGGCTCCCTGATCCTGTCCCACGTGAACGACGCCGGTTTCTGGCTGGTCAAGCAGTATTTCAACATGACCGTGGCCGAAACCTTCAAGACCTGGTCGATGATGGAAACCATCCTTTCGGTGGTTGCGATCATCTTCATCATGGGGCTGTCGTACGTGGTTTGATGGCGGTGCCGTGATACAAAAAAAGCGACCTTCGGGTCGCTTTTTTCATGACCCTGCGCAGCGTTTACAGACGATACCGCAACCACACCGCCCCACCCTCCTGCACCTCGGCGCTGGCCAGCTTCAAGTGGGCAGGCTGGCGCCAAGCCCTCTCGCTGACCTCGAACGAAGCCGGGTGCTCGCCACGCCCGTCAATCAACGGCAGCACCAGCACGCTCACCTCATCCACCAACCCTGCATTGACGAACGAGCCGCTGACGTGAGGGCCACCCTCCACGATCAGGCGTTTTGTGCCCAGTTCGTTGGCCAGGATCTCGACCACCTGATGCAGGTCAATCTCGGTCTTGCCGGCAAACAGGTACGACACGCCGATCGACTGCAGGTAAGCCAGGTAGTCATCACTCACCGCCTCAGTCAGCACCTCGACGATGTGCGAATCCAACGCCTGGCTGGTTTTCCAGCCGACTTTGCCATGGGGGTCGATAGCGATGGCGTACTGCTTGGCGTCGCGCTGGGCGAAATGGTGGGTGCGCGGGATCGGCGATGTAGCAAGGCCGGCAGGGTAGCCTTCGTCGTGGGCGATTTCCTGCATGGTCACGCGGCCACAGATCCAGGCATCGAATTGAAAGGTCTGCGCCAGTTGCTCGTAGAGTTCGCCAGCGGCTTTCTTGAAGGTACGGTCCCAGCCATCGGTAAGCGCGTGGCCGTCCAGGGAGGACATCATGTGGCAGACGATATAGGGCTTCATGCGGGCGCTCCTGACAGTGATCTATTGCCGACCCTTGCGGGCCGGCGATAGTTCATCCCATCTTAGTCAGGATGAGTACTGCGGGGCTTAGCGGATACCCTTGGCGCGCAGGGCGCTCGGGGTAAAGTCGGCATTGCTGAACTTCTGGTCGAACTGGATGAATTTGTTTTCTTCGTTGCTCATGCCGGTGACGATGTAGCGGCCTGCGATCAGGTCGTACAGCGCTTCAAAGGCATAGGACGGGGCCTGGCGATGGTAGTACGGCACCAACAGGGCCTGGCCGACACGCCACAGTTGGCCACGACCGTCGTACAGGTCCGACATGGCGATGGTCCAGGTGTCTTCATCGACGTAGAACCGGCGCTTGGCGTAGATGTTGCGCTTATCGCCCTTGAGCGACGCTTCCACCACCCACACACGGTGCAGTTCATAGCGAGCCAGGTCGTTGTTGATATGGCCGGCGCGGATGATGTCCTTGTACTTGACCGACGGCATCGCGATGCGGAAGTTGTTGTACGGGATGTACAGCTCCTTCTTGCCGATCAGCTTCCAGTCATACATCTCTGGCGAGCCGTTGAACATGTCGAAGTTGTCGGAGGTGCGCATGCCGTCGGACGCAGTACCCGGGCCGTCGAAGGCCACTTGCGGGGCCTTGCGCACCCGGCGTTGGCCGGCGTTGTAGATCCATGCATCGCGCGGGTGCGCAGTCTGGTTCAACGACTCATGCACCAGCAGCACGGTACCGGCCAGCCGCGCCGGCGCCGTCACTTCCTGCTTGAAGAACAGCAACACGTTGCCGCTCTCCTTAGGGTCGTAGTTGCTCATCTTGTAGGGGAAGCCGACATCATCCTCAAGCTTGATGGCGTCGAAACTGCCGTTGGTTTGCGGTACGGCCTGGGTGTACAGGCGGATGGCGTTGCCGCCACGGTAGCGGGTGATGTGGTTCCAGATTACCTCAAGGCCAGTTTGCGGCTCGGGGAAGGCATAGACATGGCTGTCATCGAAGTTTTGCAGGCCGTTGCCATCGGCCGTCAGCGTGGTCTTGGCGGCACTGACCTTGGCGGCTGCAGCGACGTCATCGGGCACCGAGGCGCTGCGACGGGTCACGTACACCGGCATGCTGTAGGTGTCGGGGTAGCGTTTGAACAGAGCGATCTGGCCTTCGGACAGCTTGGCCTTGTACTGGTCGAGGTTTTTGGCGGTGATGGTGAACAGCGGCTTGTCACTGGCATAGGGGTCGCCCATGAAGCCGTTGCTGTCGATCGGTGCGGCGTTGGTCTTCAAGCCACCGTCCCAGGCCGGGATGCTGCCATCGGCGTTGCCGGCTTTTTCGCCACCCAGCGGGGTGAGCGAGGTGCCCAGCTTGGCCACTTGATCGGCGCTGACCGCCGCCATTACGTTGGCTGCCAACAGGCTCAAGACCAGGGCGCCACATTGCATCAGATTCTTACGAGTCATCAAAGGTGCTCCTGCCATTAGAAGTTCACGCCAAAGCTCAAGGCCACGAAGTCGCGATCGGTGGTGACGTTGTAGTCCCCGCCAAAGAAGTTGGTGTAGTTAAGGCTCGCGGTGTAGGTGTTCTGGTAGTCCGCATCGATGCCGATGCTGGCTGCCTTCACCCCTTCGTTGAACACGGGGCCGGTACCGTTGACGTCCTGGGACCAGGCAAGGTTGGGCTTGAGGTTGATGCCGGCGAAGGCGTTGGCGTAATCCCAGATAGCACGGGCGCGGTAGCCCCAGGACGTGGAGGTGTAGAAACCACCCGAGCCGTATTCGTCATCGGCAGCCGCCGATTCCGGCAGGCCGAACACCGCGTCGCGGCCCATGCGCTGGCCGATCTTGTTGGAGATGCCGCCCACCCGGGTCACACCGACTTCACCCACCAGGGTCAGACGCTCGGCGCCCATCACTTGGTCAAAGAAGTGCGTGAAGGTGGTTTGCGCCTGGGTCACTTCCTTGCGGATGTAGCCGGAGCTGACCACGTTGGCCTGGGCCAGTGCCGCAGCCGCGCCGCCGGTGGCCGCAGCCCCCGCCACCGTGGTGGCCAGGCGACCGGTCAGGTCCGAGGTGTTGGTTTGCAGCGGCATGTTCGGCCGGTAGCTGATCTCGCCGCTCCACGCGGTGCCCTCAGGCAAGGTAGTGGAGAAGCTCAAACCGTACAGGCGGATGTCCTCGGGGTATTCGAGGAAGTAGCTGCCACGGCCCAACAGGATCGGCTGGGCCAGCGCAGGCGTTCTCAACGCGGTGGTGATGGCTGCCGCGTTGGCGTTCTGCACGCTGACGATCGGCGTACGGCTGTGGTAGTTCATGGCATAGGCACCGTACTCGGTGTCATCGCCCAGCCAGTGGAACGCCATGCCCCATTGGCCGGAGTCGCGGGCATCCTTGTCGGAACCGCGCGGTACCACCAGGCCTTCGGGGCTGACGGCCACGCCCAGGCTGTTGAGTGCCGCCAGGGTACCCGGCTGGCGCAACGCATTGACGGTGTTGGCATCCAGGATGTTGTAGTTGTTGCGGCAACCATCGGCGGCCACGTCGGTGGTCGAGAAGAAGGTGCCGCAGTTGTCCAGGACGGTCTGGTCCCATTCCAACTGGTAGAAACCTTCGACCGAGAGTTTGTCGGTCAGGCCCTGGTTCACGTACAGCATGTTGACTGGGATCAGGCCTTCCTTGATCTCTGCACCTGGGCGGCGGAACGCCGACACGTCGATCGGGTTGATGGCGTTGATGCTGTTGCCGATGAAGGTACTTTCACCCCAGCTCACCACCTGTTTACCGACCCGCACGCTGCCTGGCTTCTCGGCGATTTGGTAGTTGTAGTAGGCGAAGGCATCGAGCAGTTCGAAGCCCGAGGACTTGGCAGCCTCTTTGCGACCGTCGTTGCTGATGTCCTTGAACTCGCGGCTTTCATCTTGCAGTTCGAAGTCGTACCAGTACTTGGCGCGGGTGAACACGCCAAAGTCGTTGTACTTCAATTCCAGGTCGTGAATGCCCTTGAAGATCTTCGAGAAGGTTTCGCCCTTCTTGAAGTTCAGGTGGCCGTCGTCGTTGGTCTGGGTAAACCCGTGCCCACCGTTGGCCGAACCGATCAAGCGCTCTGACGGGCTCTGGGTACTCCAACTGGCACCCACCGACAGCGAGGAGTCAAACTGCCCCTCGATCTCGCCAATGTTGAAGTTGACTGCCTGTGCTTCGACGCTAACCCCAAATCCAACCACTACCGCCAGAATCCTCGGAGAGAAATCGGCGAACTTTATTCTTGTTATCATGTGGCGCTCCTTGATGGATGAAACAACCCCTACTGCCCTACTTGCCCTCATTTGCCCCGGCGCCCCCAGCAACCCGAATGCGAAGCCGATCGCCGCCCCCACGCTCAAACCTTGAGCGCGCAGTGGGGTACGCAGGGAAACTGTTCATGGCCCAACTACCGGCCCAAGACACGTGTTGCGAGACCACCGGCCCTCAACAAGGGCACGGCGATTTGCACGGTGGTGCGAGATGAATCCTGACGTCATGCCCTTCTCCGTTTTTTATGGGTCTGGCGGCAAATATAGCCGACCCTTTTTGTTCGTCACGGAAATGCTACACAAAACAGGTTGATTAGTGTGCTTAGAAACGTTGTTCCAGAGCCTTTCAGCAGCCGGAATAGGCCTGAACACCCCGCCATTGTTGGCTTGTAGACCGCTGCGCTGTAAAGCGCGATTTCTTTGCATTCATGGCTTTGATCAAGGGCCATACATTTAAATATGAACGAAGGTCTGCAAGCTGCGGTTATTTATACAATTCGCAACAATTGGAGAGGGTGTTGTGGTGACGGTCGCCGGTGGCGGCCCGCGCGGGTTGGCTTGGGATTCAAGTGATGCTGAAACCGGCCGCCCGCGCGGCCTGTCGCAAGCAAGGCTTGCTCCCACATTGGTTGCAACGTGCCGCAGTCTGGTGGAGAGGCGTTGAATGATTTTAAAAGCGCTGCAAATGGACCTGCCATACATCCAAAGCTGGCAACGCCTCTCCAACAGAATGCGGTACGGTGCAATAAATGTGGGAGCAAGCTTGCTTGCGATAGGCCGCGCGGGCGGCCGGTAGTGGCCATTACCCAATCCACAGCCACAATCACAGCCACAGCCAAACCCAGCACCACCCTCACCGCACCACAAAATAATAAGCACGCTCCCCCACCACCACCTTGTGCAGCACCACCAGCGGCGCTGGCGGATCGTCGTCGCGCTCCATGACGGCGACATGGTCAGCGCTGGCCAGGAGATAACCGTTCAATTGATCCTCCGTCTGCAGCGCCCGCAACAGGCTGCGGCTGTAGAACACACCCGCTCCCGCCAGACGCTCGCTGGGGGTGTAGAGCACCACCTGCTTACCGTCTTGCTCCAACGAGCGGATCAGCTCGGTCAGGGGCAGGAAGGACTGTTGCGCATCCTGGCGTGGCAGTACCCACACTGCCACCGCCAGGTAGCTGCAGATCACCACCGCCAACACCCCTTGAGCCGCGCGCGGCGCTTTTGGCCAGCGATCGCCATAACGTTCTCGCAGCAGCCTCAGGTACTCCATGGCGATCACCGCTGCCGCCGGTGCCAGGGACATCAGGTAGACGGTCCGTTTGCTCGACGCCAAGGTCAGCAACGCGAACTGCGCCAGCAGCCACAGGCTGAAAAACAACAGGTAGGGGTTGGCGCGCCACTGCTTGCGAAAATGCCATAGGCCCAGGTACACCAACAGGTTCCAGGGCAGGAAGGCTTCCGGCAATTTGGCCAGGTAGTAATAAAACGGTTCGAAATGCCCTGCCGCTTCGAACGAGCCATCGAAGCGCCCCACGCTGTTGGCCCACAGCACATCGGCCAATGCACCGGCACCGCCGTCGCGGTACAGAAAACCCAGCCACACCAGCAACGGCAGCACACCCACCAAGGTCGCGGCCGCAGGCTTGAGCCAAGCGCCCAGGCGCAAGCGCTTGTGCAACAGGCTGTCGGCCACAAGCCAGGCAAAGATCACCACGCCCGGCAAGGCCAGGCCCAGCACGCCCTTGCTCAAGGTGGCAATGGCGATGCCGGCGGCAAACAGGCCCCACCACCGCGCCTGCCCGCCCTGGCTGATGCGCAGGTACGCTAGCAGGGACAGGGTCACGCCCAGGCACAACAAGGCGTCCTCGCCCACCTGACGCACGTTGCCCCAAAAGCTGCCCATGGTCGCAAGCAGCAGCGCCGCGCCCCAGGCCACCCACACTGGGCGGCCCAGGCTGCGCAGCACGGCGTACAGGCCCAGTACGCAAAACAGCCCGGCCAGCGCCGACGCCAAGCGCACCGCCCAAGTGGTGGGCCCGAACAGTTTCATGAAGCCTGCGTCGAGCCACAGGCTCAACGGCGGTTTTTCCAGGAAAGGCTCGCCATTGAGCCTGGGCGTGACCCAGTCGCCGTGCAGGTGCATTTCCATGGCGATGCCCGCTACGCGAGGCTCGGTGGAGCCTTGTAATTCATGATTGCCCAGTGCTGCGAAAAACAACAGGCACAGCAGTATCAACAGCGTCAGCGTGGGGCGCGAGGTCATGGGCGGGCAGTGTCCAGAGGGCAGGTTTGCAGCACAGTAAAACGCAACACATGTCGATAATTCGTTCGTGTGACGACTTTTTCTCATTTCCCTTACACAGGCGTCACATCACCCTGCCTAGGCTCTGCACGAAATGAATTCCAGCGAAGGTCAGGGGAGCGCTCGACTTGACCAGCTGTCAATGAGCATTGCGATCGGACTCGCGCACGAGCCTGTTTTCAACGCAGCATGACCGAGCCGGGATGCAGTTCTTACAGAGCCTAGGCTGGCGCCACCTGACTGATGAAGACCTCCATGAGCGCATTTTTAAAAAGCGAGCGCGGCGCGCTGCTGCTGTTACTCAGCGTGACGGCGCTAATCCTGTTGCTGGGCCTGGGCAGCCGCGAGCTGTGGGGGCCGGAAACCCGCTGGGCGAACATCGCCCTGCAGATGCTGCAGACCGGCGACTACTTGAACCCCTACCTCAAGGGGCTGCCCTACTACGACAAACCGCTACCCTCCTACTGGCTGATCACCGCCTTTGCCACGGTATTGGGCGGGCTGGGGCCTTGGTCGCTGCGCCTGTCCTCGGTGATCGCTGCGTGGCTGAGCGTGTGGTTGGTTTACTCGATAGGCGAACAGTTGTTTCGCAAAGGCACCGGGCTTATCGCCGGCTGGATGCTGGCGACCACGTTTTACTTTGCCTTTTGGGCGCGGGTAGCCACGGCGGATATCCTCACCGTGTGCGGCGTGCTCGCGGCCGTGTGGTGGTACTGGCGTGGCCCCGACGACACGCGCCTGGGCCGCTACACGGTGTTCTTGCTGATACTGGCGGTGACATCGCTGTTCAAGGGCCTGATCGGCTTTATCCTGCCAGGCTTGTTGCTGCTGCCACACCTGCTGAGCCAAGGCCGCTGGAAACAGCACCTGAACCTGCGCCTGCCGCTGGCAGCCGTGGTGGCGGGGGCGGTGTACGCGCTGCCGTTCGTGCTGTCGCATGCGTATGGCGCGCCCACCTATGGCGAAAGCGGCCTGGCCTTGGTATTTCGCGAGAACGTGGTGCGCTTCTTCCAGCCCTTCGACAACATCGGGCCGATTTACACCTACCTGCTGTACCTGCCGGTCTATACCCTGCCTTGGGCACCCTTTTGGGTGTTGGCCCTGTGGGTTGCCGTGCGCCACTGGAAGCACACCGAGGCCAACACCCGTTGGTTGATCAGTGGCCTGGGCCTGTTGTTTGCGTTTTTCACCGCCAGCGGTAGCCGCCGCAGTTACTACGTGCTGCCCCTGGTGCCATTCGCGCAACTGCTGGGCGCCTGGTGGATCACCCGGTACATCGCCGCCCGCCGCGCCGCCGACAAGGTCAGTGGCCCGGGCTGGGTGAGCAGTTTCGGCGCCATGGCCGCGCTGTTGATGCTGGTGCTCGGGGTGTTCTACCCCTGGAGCAACGGCGGTGGCGGCGTGATGCACTTCAGCCGGCAAGTGCAGGCCGAGGCTGGCCGGCAAGCACCTTGGGGGCAATGGCGGTTGGTGCTGGTTGAGGCCGACAACAGGCTGCCGATGTACCTGCCCAGCGGTGAAACGCCGTTCTACTACGTACCCGAGGAGCTCGATTACCCACGTGACGGCGACAGCGCCGGCTTCATGGCTTGGCTGCAAAAGCACAGCGGCGAGCGATGGGACCCGGCGCGCACGATCATCATCGAGCAATACCGCGATGCCGACCACCTGCCCCTGGGGTACTTGGCAGACGACCATCAAGTCATTACCACCCGCCCAAACAATGGCGCGCGCCTGTTCCATCAGCACGATGGGGGCAGCGTGGCGTTCATTCCAGAACCCGCTACCCACCCCGCGCTTACCGGCGAGCGATAATAATATTTAACTAGCCCGAAAACCCAGAATCATCGAAAACCCCATTAAACAGGGCCTTATCAGCACGCCAAGTCAGTCATGGCGCAAAGAATCTTTTACGAAAGCACGCATATTGTTTGACATAATAAACGGCTCTGGCAGGATATGTGGCAGGTTTCCGACCGAGAATCGGCATTCGCCTCGCATTCCCGGCAGTGCTCGGAGCCTCAGGCAGCGACAGCATTTAGAGGTTGCGCCTGCACAAAAACGATAGGCGGCTGCGCCTGTCCCAAGGTGACATATGTCCAACAGCAACATTGGCAATAAGAATCAAAAAACCCGCAAACCCGTCGTCCTGATGTCCATGGGTGCCCAGGAACGCAAGGGGCACGACTATCAGGTCATGACGCACAAATACATCGTACCCTTGGTGGAACATGCCGGCTGCGTGCCGGTGCTGGTACCCACCTGCTGCGGCACCGAAGACCTGGAGCAATACCTGGACATGGCCGATGGCGTGTACCTGACCGGTGCCGGCAGCAACATCGACCCTGCGCTTTACGGCCAGGAAAACCAGACCCCCGGCAAAGGCCAGGACAAGGACCGCGACCTGTTCGACCTGCCGTTGGTGCGTGCGGCCATCGCCCGTGGCCTGCCGATTTTCGGCGTGTGCCGCGGCATGCAGGAAATCAACGTGGCGCTGGGTGGCGACATGTACCAGAAGCTCTACGCCGAGCCTGGTTTCAATGACCACCGCGAAAACAGCGAAGATCCCGTCGAGGTGCAGTACGCACCGGCCCACAGCGTGCGCATCGCACCCAACACCTGGCTGCGCAAGCTGCTGGGCAGCGACGAGATTCGCGTCAACTCGCTGCATGGCCAGGGCCTGAAAACCCTGGGCAAGGGCCTGGAAGCCATCGCCAAGGCCGAAGACGGCGTGGTCGAAGCCGTGCACGCCCCTACCCTCTCGCCGTTCCTGTTTGCCGTGCAATGGCACCCGGAATGGCAAGCGGCGCAGAACCCTGATTCGGTGAAAATCTTCCAGGCGTTCGGCGAAGCGTGCCGTCGGCAGGCGCAGAAAGGCCAGTACGAAAACGCGGCCTGATAAATTGCGGCGGGGTTTTCGCGGATAAATCTGCTCCTACAAGAGCCGATTTATCCGCGACGGCTTTCACGCCATCAATCGTAATTCCAGGTACTGCAACAACATAATCGTCTTGCCATCGGCGATCTCGCCGCTCTGCACCATGGCAATCGCCTGCTCGAACCCCAGCTCCAGCACCTCGATGTCCTCCCCCTCCTCTTGCAGCCCGCCGCCGTCGCTGACCTGATCGTGAGGCTGATACTGGCCGATGAAAAAGTGAATGCGCTCGGTCACCGACCCTGGGCTCATGAAGGCATCGAAGATTTTCTTGATCTCGCCCACCCGGTAACCGGTCTCTTCCTCGGCTTCCTTGCGAATGCGCTCCTCAGGGCTGGCGTTGTCCAGCAAACCTGCGGCGGCCTCGATCAGGTAGCCGCTATGGCCGTTGACGTAGCACGGCATGCGGAACTGGCGGGTGAGCAACACCGTGCGCCGCTCCAGGTTGTACAGCAGGATGGTGGCGCCGTTGCCACGGTCATACACCTCGCGCGTTTGCGGCTGCCAACTGCCGTCGCGGCGCTGCAGGTCGAAGCTGTACTTTTTGAGCACGTACCAATTGTCAGAGAGGGTTTCTTGCGCGGTGATGCGAATGGGGGCGCGTGCCATTGCAGGTCCTTGTGCGTTACTGGGTGGGGGGCAGCATGTTGCGTCGCGCCAAGCAGAGTCAAGTCGACGACCCTGGGCGTCGCGCCCCCCAATGGGTGCGCGCAGCCCCCACCCCGCTTAACTCCGGATTGACGTGCAGCAAATGCCCGGAGGCCGGCGCATTGCCCAGTGCCTCCATCGCCAGGTCATGGCGCGAGGTGGTGATGTACAACGTATCGTTGCTTGGCCCGCAGAACGCCAGGTCCGTGGGGCTGGGCACAGGCAGGCCGATCATACGATCCAAGCTGCCGTCGGCGGCGAACCGCACCAGGCTCCAGCCATCGCGAAGGGTGGTCCATACGCCACCCTGGCTATCCAGTGCCAGGCCGCTCAGGCGCCCAGACCCCTTGGGCAGCGTGGCCAGGCGGCGCACGCCACCGCCCTGGCCGCGCAGCACAAAAATCGACCCCGAATCCGGCCCCACGGCGTACAGCGACTCGCCCTTGGCATCCCAGCCAAACGCACTCACGGGCTCTTGAAACGCGCGCGGTTCAAGCAGCTCCCCTTGCACGTCCAGCTCGCCGATTTCACAGCCCGTCGGCGTCGCCAGGCAAGCCCAGAGGCTGCCGCACGGGTGCACGGCCAGGCTCAACAAACGCTTGCCCGGCCAGTGCGCCAACGGATGCTCCAAGCCTGATGCGTCAATCAGCGACCAGCCGCTGGCATGCCCCACCATCAGGCCGTCGCGGTGCAGTTCCAGGGCACAAATCGGCCCATCGAACCGGGCCACGATACGCTCACCCTGGGCGTCGAGTACCCGGATGGCCGGGGCCAACGTGTCGGCCCAAAACAGCCGTTGCGTGGCGTCGCACCAGCGCGCAAAGGCGCCATGGAACGACCATGGGCCCGGCACTAGTTGAGCTTCGCTGTCCGTGAGGCGCACTTGCGATTCACTTAACTGCGACCCCACCCGACGCGCCGCATCGGCCAGTTCCGGGCCCAATAATTCGAGGCGGTTCAAGGTCAGCCGATAGGCGGGCCCGGCCACGCTGAGCGCACCGCGCACCTTGCCCGCATTGTCGCGAATAGCAGCGGCAACACAGCGCACGCCCAACACGATCTCTTCGTCATCGATGGCATAGCCACGGGCACGGGTGATCTTCAGTTCCGCCTGCAATTGGCGCCGGTCGGTGATGGTCAGGGGCGTCAGTGCAGCCAGGGTCAGGCCCTTGAGCACTTCCTCGCGACGCGCCTCATCCAGTGCCGCCAATATAGCCTTGCCCTGCCCCGTGCAATACACCGGCTTGCTTTGGCCCATCGCCGCCGCCGAGCGCTGGGTGTGCGCGCCGTCACAACGCTCAAGCGACATGACCTGGTTGCCATCGAGCACCGCAAGGTAAGACGTCTCCCCGGTCAGGTCACGCAAGGCGCGCAGCTCGAAACTGGCAGCCGCCACCAGGTCGGGCATCAAGTAGGCATTGCGTACCAGTTCCAGATAGCGGAACCCCAGCCGGTAGACCTTGCGCACCGGATCGCGGCGGATCATGCCGCGATCAATCAGGCTGGCGATGATGCGGTAGAGCGTGGTACGCGGCAGCCCCATCTGAACCGCGAGCTCGGCCTGCGATACCCCCTCGGGCCTGGAGCCAATGGCTTCAAGCACATCCATGGCCTTTTCCAGGGCGCCAGTGCCATCGGAAGGCGTTTTCATCATAAATTCCCACTCGTTGGAACAAACGGTTTTGCCCAGCATAAACACGATTTTCGCCAAGTCAATTAGCGCTTAAGATCCGACCAAGAAGGAAGTGAAGCTAACTAAATATTCCCAAACTACGGGAATTATCAAGACCTGACGATATCGAGCACGCGGAGAACAATAATGACGCAGATCCATCAATACGCCGACGCGTACGACAACTCGGCCAACCGCCAGGTGGCGGTCAGTGACCAAGTGCTGGCCAAGCTTGCCACCTGCAGCAGCGGCTCGCTGACAACGCAACTGTTCAAGTTGGGCTTCCGCCAGCCAGCGCTGGTGGGCTTGCGCGCCATGAGTAAGGCCATCAAGCCGTTCGCCGGCCGCGCCTACACCATGCGCTTCATTCCAGCCCGCGAGGACATCGACACCTACGGCACCATGACCACCAAGCCCAATGGCGATAACTTGCAGTGGCAAGGCGTGGAGCAGATCCAACCCGGCGATGTGCTGGTGATCGACAGCCAGAACGACCCCCGCGCCGCCTCCGCCGGCAACATCCTGGTGACCCGGCTGCTGGCCCGGGGCGCCAAGGCGATCATCACCGATGGCGCCCTGCGTGATGGCAGCGAGATTGCCGGTTTGCCGCTGCCGGCCTACGCCCGGGAGATCACCGCCACCACGCGCATCTCTTACCACCACGTGGCCGACCTGCAAGTACCCATCGGTTGCGCAGGCGTTGCCGTCTACCCAGGCGACGTGATCGTCGGCGACGCCGATGGCGTGACCGTGGTGCCCGCCCACCTGGCCGAGGAACTGGCCGAATACTGTTCGGTGCAGGACGACTTGGAAAGCTACCTGGCCATGCGCATTGCTGCCGGCGAAGCCCTGTGGGGCATCTACCCACCGGGCCCTGCAGCCATTGCCGCCTACCACGCGTGGATCGCGGCAGGTCGCCAACCGATCCCCAGCATCATTGGCCAACAGGAGGCCAAATGATGCCGGTCGCCGAGCACCCCTACGCCGCCTTGATTCGCCGTTATTTCGCGGCCTGCAATGCGGCCGATCACACGGCCTTGTTGTCGTGCTTTACCCCGGATGCGGTGCACTACTTTCCTGCCGGGCTGCCCGATATCCCGTGGCGCAGCGCGCGCACCATCGCCGACAAATGGGTGTGGTGCGTGGAGCATCTTGGCTCGCAGTGGACCATCGAAAAGATCCTGGTCAGCCACGACAGCCATGAAGCCGTCATCGAGTGGACCCACTGGAAAGGCAAGCTGGGCACCGCGCTGCGCGGGGATGAGTGGTACGTATTCGATCAACACAGCGGCCTGATCAAGGAAATCCGCGCCTACTACGCCTCGCCTGCCGACCAGGGCGTGCCCATCAACGAACTGCTGGGCTTTGATTACAGCCGCCGCGGCTACCACCTGGCGCCGCTCAAGGGAGCGTTCAAATGAGCACCCCAGAACAACAACGCATCGACCAGGTGGTCGCACAGGCCGCTGCGACAGCCCGGCAATGGGCCCAGTCGAGCATGGGCACAAGGGCCGCCTTGCTGGACGGCCTGGCCGAGGGCCTGGAGAACCACCAGGCCGCGCTGGTCAGTTTGGCCGACGAAGAAACGCACCTGGGCCCTGCGCGCTTGAACGGTGAAGTGGCGCGCACAGCCTTCCAGTTGCGTGGCTTTGCCGCCCAAGCCCGGGCCGGCGTGCCCCTGGCGTGCGTCGAAGATGCGGCCATTGACGGTGCGCCGCCCAAAGGTCGGCCGGCGTTGACGCGCGTCTCGGAACCCCTGGGGCCGGTGGCCATGTTTTCGGCGAGCAATTTTCCATTCGCCTTCTCGGTATTGGGCGGCGATACCGCATCGGCGTTGGCGGCCGGCTGCCCGGTGGTGGTCAAGGCGCATTCGGGGCACCCCCGGTTGTCGCGCGCCGTGCATGAGATCGCCCAAGGGGTGATCGCCGCCCAGGGTTTGCCCCTTGGCTTGCTGGGCCTGGTCGAAGGCGCCTCGCGGGCGGCAGGCGTGCATTTGGTCGAGCACCCGGCCATCGCGGCCGTGGCCTTTACCGGCTCCTACCAAGGCGGCAGCGCCCTCTGGCGAGCCGCCAATGAACGGGCACGGCCGATCCCCTTCTTCGGTGAACTGGGCTCGATCAACCCGCTGGTGGCCCTGCCGGGCATCCTGCAACGCGAGGGTGCGGCACTGGCCACGCTATTGGCCGGGTCCATTACCCAAGGCTGCGGGCAGTTCTGCACCAGCCCTGGCGTGATCATACTGCTGGAGCACCCGGCCAGCGACCGCTTCATCGAGCAACTGGCCTGCGCACTGCAACCCTTGACCACCCACGCCATGCTCACCGAGGCCATGCGCAAGGGCTTTGAACACGGCCTCCATAACCTGGAGCAGGCCAGCGCGGCGCGCCCGCTGCTTGAGCCCCACGCAGGGGGCGAAGGCCCTGCCCCACGCTTGTTCGAGATTGATGCCTTGGCGTTTATCAACGATAGCGCCTTGCGCGAAGAAGTGTTCGGCCCCGTTGCCGTGGTGATCAAAGCCTGTGACGTAGCGCAAGCCAATGCGGTGTTACAGGCCATCGGCGGCACGTTGACGGCCACCCTATGGGGCTTTGAGCAGGCAGACGAACCGGCCCGCAGCCTGTACCGCACCGCCCGCACGATTGCCGGCCGCGTGTTGTTTCGTGGCGTGCCCACCGGCGTCGCCGTTACCCACGCCCAACAGCATGGCGGCCCATGGCCCGCCTCCACCCAACCGCACACCACCTCGGTCGGTTACGCCGCGCTGCAGCGCTTCTTGCGCCCGGTGGCCTTGCAGGACGCACCGGCCTGGGCGCTACAGCCATATCAGGAGCGCTCGCAATGATGAAGCACATTGTGATGTTTCGCCGGCTGGCGGGGGTGAATAAGGATGTGGCCCTGGAGGCACACCTGGTCGAGTGGATGCGCGGCCTGCACCAGGAGATCGACTTCGTGCGCAGCTGGAAGGTCTGCGCCAATGAACTGGACCGGCCGATTTGCTGGGACTACTTGCTGGAAGCCGGCTTCGACGATGCAGCCGCCGTGCAGCGCTACTTGCCGCACCCGGCGCATGTCGCGCTGGTCACCCAACTCAAGCAGTACTTCGAATGGGCCGCGGTCGATTACAGCGACTAAGCCCAGGCGGCGGGTATCCTGCGCCAGGGCACCCGCAACGCTGCAACAGGCGACCCTACAAAAACAATAATCGGCACGCGGTACAGGTGCCGGCGGGAGAGGCAACATGCACACTAAAAAGAACTATCGCTGGACGATCCTCACGCTGTTGTTCATCGCCATGGTGATCAACTACGTCGACCGTGCGGCGCTGTCCATCGCCATGCCCTTCATCACCCAGGAGTACCACCTCACGCCTTCGGAAAAAGGCATGATCTTCAGCAGCTTTTTCATTGGTTACGCGGTGTTCTGTTTTGTCGGCGGTTACCTGGCCGACCGCTACGGGCCCAAGCGCGTACTGACGGTGGCCATGAGCGGCTGGTCGATCCTGTGCGGCCTGACGGCGCTGGCCTTCAATTTCTGGTCGCTGCTGTTTGTGCGCGCCCTGTTCGGCGTGGGCGAAGGCCCGGTGTCCACCACGGCCAACAAGACCGTCAACAGTTGGTTCCCGATCAAGGAGCGTGCCCGCGCCATTGGCATCAACCAGGCCGGCGGCCCATTGGGCGGCGCGCTGGCAGGCCCCATCGTCGGTTTCCTGGCCCTGTGGCTGGGCTGGCGCGTGGCGTTCGTCGTGATTGCCGTGATGGGGCTGGTCTGGGCGCTGTGCTGGTACCGCATGGCGACGTCCACCCCTGCCGAACACGCCAAGGTCAGCCTCGAAGAAATCGCCGAGATCAATTTCGAGCGTGAGGTGCCCGTCACCACCGCCGCCCAGGCACCACGCACACCGGTGCTGCAGATCATCCTGCAACGCTCGGTGCTGGTCACCGGTATCTCGCTGTTCTGCTACAACTACATCCTGTATTTTTTCATGACCTGGTTTCCCAGCTACCTGATCGACGCCAAGGGCATCGACCTCAAATCCATGAGCATCGTCACCTCACTGCCTTGGCTGGTCGGCACCCTTGGCTTTCTGGGGGGTGGCGTGCTCATCGACTACCTCTACAAGCTGACGGGCAAGCGCCTGTTCTCGCGCAAGGTGGTACTGGTGACCTGCCTGTTGATTGCCGCCTGCTGCATCGCACTGACCGGCCAAGTCCAGGACGTGACCCAAAGCGTGATCGTGATGACCGTGGCCATCGGTTTCCTGATGCTGACCGCACCCGCCTACTGGTCGCTGATCCAGGACGCCGTGCCGGACCACCAGGTGGGTACCGCCGGTGGCTTCATGCACGGCCTGGCCAACCTGTCGGGGATCGTCGCACCCACCGCCACCGGCATTATCATCCAGAGCTCCGGCACCTACGCCGCAGGCTTTGCACTGGCCGGCGGCTTGGGCATCCTGGGTGCACTGATCGTGGCCTTCCTGGTCGGCCACCCCACCTCACGCAGCCCCATGCTCTCACCGGCCTGACCGCGCGCCCACTTTATCAAGGAGCCCACCATGCAAACCCTTCTGATCACAGGCGCAGCCGGCATTGTCGGTACGGCCCTGCGACCCCTGCTGCGCCAGCACTATGCGCTGCGCTTGTTTGATCGTTCGGTCATCAGCGAACTGGCCGCCAATGAGACTGCGGTGCAGGGCGACCTGACCTGCACGGCAGACATTCTGCAAGCGGTGCAGGGTGTTGACGCCGTGTTGCACCTGGCCTGCGCCCACGGCACCGACATCCGTTTCGAAACCACCTTGAAACCCAACTACGACGCCACCCTGCAACTGTTGGAGGCCGCCGAACGATCCGGGGTCAAGCGCTTCATCTTTGCCAGCAGCCATCATGTGCTGGGGCAATACCGCACCGACGCTGCGCCCGTTTTCGACGACCTGCCCGTGGCACCTGACAGTTACTACGCGCTGAGCAAAGTATTTGGCGAAGCGTGCTGCGCCACCTTTGCCCAACGCAGCGCCATGGCCCTGTGCGTGATACGCATTGGCAATGCCGACCCACAGGTCAGCGACGCGCGCCGCCTGCGGCTGTGGGTGAGCGCCCGCGACCTTGCGCAGTTGGTGAGCATTGGCATCGAGCACCCCACGCTTCACCACGAAGTGTTCTATGGCGTGTCCGACAGCCCGCAGGCGCTGTTCAGCAACCACCGCGCCAAAGCCATGGGCTACCGCCCCCAGGACAATGCCAAGGACTTCGTGGCCGCCCGGTTTCTTGATTACGACGCCATGTGCGCCCACACCTCGGGCCGTGACTTCGTCGGCGGCGCATATGCCGTCAGCCCATTGGCCAGTTGCCTGGAGCGCCCATGATCATCCGCAAGCTGGAAACCTTTATCGTAGAAATCCCCTTCAGTGATGGTGGCAAGGGCCAGGGCATTACCCCCACCACCTGGAACACCCTGGAAAACGTGCTGGTGCGCGTCGAGGATGATCAGGGCAACGTGGGCTGGGGGGAGTCGTTCGGCTACTTCACGGCCGACGCGACCAAAGCCACCATCGACCGCTTGATCGCCCCCGTACTGGTGGGCAGCACGGTCCAGGACATTCCCGCCTGGAACCTCAAGACCCAGCGTCAACTGCACCTGTTTGGCCGTTACGGCATCACGATGTTCGCCATCTCCGGGGTCGACATTGCGCTGTGGGACCTGGCCGCCCGCAGGCGCGGCGTACCGTTGCATCACCTGTTCAGCGAACAACGACGCAGCCACGTCCAGGCCTATGCCAGCCTGGTGCGCTACGCCGATGGCGAAGTGGCGCCGCGCATTTGCGAACAGGCACTGGCCATGGGCTTTCGCGACATCAAGCTGCATGAGGTAACCGTCGAGGAAATTGCCCAGTGCCGAGCCGCCGTTGGCTACGACGTGCCACTGGCCACCGACGTCAATTGCGGTTGGTCGCTGGCCGATACGCGCGCCTGGCTGCCCGAACTTGAAGCCCTGCAATTGGCCTGGCTGGAGGAGCCGATCTTCCCCCCTGAAGACTTCGCCACCCTCAACAGCTTGCGTGGCCAAGGCGTGCCCCTGTCAGGCGGCGAAAACTGGTGCACGGCGTTCCAGTTCGAACAGGCGATGAAGGCCGGAGCGGTCGACTCCATTCAACCGAGCGTCACCAAGGTGGGGGGTATCAGCGAGTGCCTGCGCATCGCTGAACTGGCCCGCCACCATGGCGTGCCGGTATTGCCACACAGCCCCTACTTCGGACCCGGCTTCCTGGCCACCTTGCACCTGGCCGCGGCGCAGGAGCACGTCGCCCAGATCGAGTACCTGTTCGTCGAACCGCAGGCGTGGCTCTACGACATCGAAGGCCTGCGCCAGGGGCATCAGTTCGAGATCCCGCAAGGGCTGGGCTTGGGGCAGCAGATCGACACGCGCGTTTTTGATCGCTACCAACGTGCACCCAGGAGCCGGCCATGACGTGCGCCCCAAGGTTGACGCTGCAAAACAGCGAGCTGACCCTGCATCTGTTGCCCGCATGGGGCGGTCGTATCGAGCGCCTGCAGGTGCGGGCACACGCCTTGGACCTTCTGCACCCCCTGGATGCGACGGCGCCTTTCAACCCCCTGGACTGGCCGAAGGGCGGCGCCTACCCGCTGATCCCCTACTCCAACCGCATTGCCGGGGCGCAACTGGACTTCGCCGGCCAGCACCACGTGTTGCCCCACCACCCTCAGGCCTTGCCGCACACCTTGCATGGCGTCAGCCATAGCCAGCCCTGGCAGGTGGACGACCAGTCAAGCCATCAGGCCCGCATCAGCCTGGACTACCACGGCGAGCACTGGCCCTGGCCGATCCGCGCCGAGCAACACTACCGCCTCCAGGGCCATCAACTGCTGATGCGCCTGGTACTGACCAACCAAGGCACCTCGGCCATGCCCGGGGGCGTGGGCCTGCACCCTTATTTTCAGGCCAACCCGGGGATGAAGGTCAGCTATCGCAGCGGCCGGCAATGGCAGATCGCCGACGACTACCTCGCCACAGGGCAATGCACCATCGGCGATCGTGACCACCAGTGGGCGCCGCAGGATGGGCTCGCCCACACCTGCGCCCAGTACCTGTCGCAATACGGGGGCGAAGTGACCCTGGACTACCCGCAGGGGCGGCTGACGCTTATCGCCGGCCAGCACCTGGACCACTTGGTGGTATTCGCCCCAGCCGGCGCGCCGTACCTGTGCATAGAGCCGGTGTCACACCTGGCCAATGGTTTCAACCTTGCGCAACAACTGGGTGAGTTGTCTGGCACCCAAGTGATCGAGCCGGGCGCAAGCCTCTCTACCACGCTTTGCCTGCAATGGCATGAGCCACCGCAACAACCCGGGTAAACCTTGCTTTAACCACCGCCCCCACGCACACCGCCTTTTCACCCTGGCGTGGGTTAACTCGCCTCTAAAAAGAATAAAAAAATGAACATCAAACAGTCGCTTCGCGCTCAACCCTACCGCTCAATGACCGCTTGCATCACCCTATGTGCCGCTCCATTGGCCGCACACGCCGACTTCCTCAGCGACAGCAAAGCCTCGCTGACGATGCGCAACTTCTACTACAACCATGACTTGCGCGACTCCAAGGCGCCGGCCCAATCGAAAATCGAAGAATGGGCACAGGGTTTCATCCTCAAGGCCGAGTCCGGTTATACCGAAGGCCTGGTCGGGTTTGGCGTGGACCTGTACGCAGGGCTTGGGGTCAAGCTCGACTCATCTCCCGCCAAAAGCGGTTCGGCTTTGCTGCCGGGCGCCTACAACCGCGCAGGCGGCCCGCGTAACGCTGACCCAAGCGCGGTGAATGAGTACTCGGAGGCGACGGCTGCAGCGAAAATGAAGATCTCCAAGAGTGAACTGAAGGTGGGCGGGCTGTTCCCGAAAATCCCGTTGGTCAGCGCCGGTGACGCCCGCCTGCTGCCGCAGTTCTTCGAAGGTGCCATGCTCAGCGTTCGCGAATTCGATAACCTCGACATCGACCTGGGCCAGATGCGCCAGGTCAATTACCGCGAGTTCACCGGCAATCGAGCCATGCAGGTGGGCAACTACCTGTCGGTGGCCAGTGACCGTTTCAATTACCTGGGTGGCACCTGGCGGATCACTCCAAGCGCTGCGGTAGGGGTGTGGGAAGGCGAACTGAAGGATGTGTACCGCCAAACCCTTTACACCAGCACCCTGGCCACCACCCTGGGCGGCTGGAAGCTTGGCGCCCTGCTCAACTACCTGGACACCGGGGAGGCAGGCGATGCCCTGGCGGGCAAGCTGGACAGCCGCATGCCCTCGGCCATGTTCTCGGCCAATCTTGGCCCGCAAACCTTGCGCCTGGGTTTGCAATACAATGCCGGCGACAGCGCCCTGCCGTTTTTGCACGACACCGACCTGCCCGGCGTTGCCAACGCCGTGCAAGTACTACGCTTTGACCGAGCTCAGGAGCGCTCTTGGCAAGGGCGCTACGACTTCGATTTCGCCGCCCTCGGCCTGCCCGGGTTAACGGCCATGGCCCGCTATGTGTATGGCGACAACTTCCAGATCGCCGGGCAAAACGCCAGCGAATGGGAGCGCAACATCGACCTTACGTACACCCTGCAAAGCGGCGCGCTCAAGAACCTGTCGTTTCGGTTGCGCAATGTCGAACTGGTGGGCGATGCCACGGGGCGTCGGGATGAGAATCGGTTTATCGTGTCTTACACGCTGCCGCTGCTTTAGAGTGCCCCGCCCTCGCCCCCTCTCCCTCTGGGAGCGGGCTGGGGTGAGGGAGAAGCGCCCGAGCGCGATACTCTATTGATACTGCATCTGAAACTGCGAACTCACCTGCACCCGCGCCGACATTTGCTCCCCGCCCCCACCCCGGCGCATGCCGCGCACCGGGCAAGCGTCCAGGTAGTCCAGCCCCACGGCCAGTTTCAGGTGGCGCTCAGGCTTGGCCAGGCGGTTGGTGATGTCGAAGCTGTACCAGCCGCCGTCGATCCAGGCTTCGGCCCAGGCATGGCTGGCCATGTGGCTGGCATCCTCGGTGCACAGGTAGCCCGACACGTAACGCGCCGGCACGCCCAGGCTGCGGGCACAGGCCAGAAAGGCGTGGGCGTGGTCCTGGCATACGCCGGCACGCCCGGCGAAGGCTTGCGCGGCGGTGGTGTCCACCGCGGTGGCACCGGGCACGTAGGCGATTTGTTCGGCCAGGGCGTTCATCAGGTCGATCAGGGCGCTGCGGTCGCGGCGCTCGCCGCACTGCTGCCGGGCAAAGGCCACGAGGGCCTCGTCGGGCTTGGTCAGGTGGCTGACGCGCAGGAACGGGAAGGCCGACTGCTCTTCGCGCTCCACTTCGCGCGCCGGGTCGATTTCCACTTGGCCATAGGCCGACAAGGTAATCGCGCCGTGGGGTTCGTCCAGGGTCATCACGTGCAGGATGTTGCCGTAGGGGTCACGCTGGCTGCGCACAAGCTTGGGCAGTTCCAGGTGCCATTGCACGATGGTCTGGCGCTCGCTGTTCTGGGGTGTCAGGCGCAGGAACTGGATGCTGGTGCACACCTCGTCGTCGTAGCGGTAGGTGGTGTCATGACGGATGGACAGTTTCATACGACCTCCAGATAGGACTGGTGAATGGTTTGCCCAAGATCACGGATTTGCCCGATCAGGTCGGTGAGCCAGATGTGCAGGCCCAGGCCCAGGATTTCTTCGATGCCGGTGTAACGCAGGCGCGCGTTCAACTCGGCGGCCAGGCGCTGCGCGCTGCGGCCGTTCTCGCCGGGCAGGCCGGCCAGCAGCAGGTCCAGCTCTTCAACGCACGAGAGCAACGAGCGCGGCACGTCGGCGCGCAGCAACAGCAATTCGCTCACTTGGCGCGAAGCCGGTGCCTGGCGGTAGATCTCGTTGAATGCCTCGAACGAAGACAGGGCCCGCAGCAAGGCGCTCCACTGGTAATAACCACGGGCCGAGTCGTCGCTGACCTCCTCGGACGCCTCGCCGAACATTTCATAGCGCGCATCCAGCAGGCGCAGGGTGTTGTCGGCACGCTCGATGAAGGTGCCCAGGCGGATGAAGCAATAGGCGTCGTTGCGCATGATGGTGCCGGAGGTGGCCCCGCGAAACAGGTGCGAGCGCTGCTTGACCCAGTCACAGAACTGGCTGATGCCATAGCCGCCCAAGCCTTGGCGGGCGATGGTGCGCATCTCAAGCCACGTGGCGTTGATGTTCTCCCACATGTCGGCGGTGATGCGCCCGCGCACGGCATGGGCATTGGTGCGGGCGGCGCGCAGGCAGCAATAAATACTGCTGGGGTTGCTTTCTTCCAGCACGAAAAAATGCAGCATGCGCTCGGCGTTCAGCTCACCGTGTTGCTCGTGATAGTCCTCCAGGCTGCCGGCCGACAGCAGTGCCATGGCCAGTTCCGCATGGCCATCGGTGCGCCCGGCTTGAGGCATCAGCGACAGCGAATAACTGACCTCGAGCATGCGCGCCATGTTTTCCGCGCGCTCAAGGTAACGGGACATCCAGTACAGATCCGAAGCGGTTCTCGACAGCATATGATTATTCCTCCACCACCCAGGTGTCCTTGGTTCCGCCGCCTTGCGACGAGTTGACCACCAGCGAGCCCTCGCGCAGCGCCACGCGGGTCAGGCCGCCGGGCACCACGCGGGTTTCGCTGCCCGACAGCACGAACGGGCGCAGGTCGATGTGGCGCGGGGCAATGCCCTGCTCGACGAAGGTCGGGCAGGTGGACAAGCTCAGGGTTGGCTGGGCGATGTAGGCCTCGGGCCGGGCCTTGATGCGCTCGCGAAAATCGGCGATCTGCGCTTGGGTGGAGGCCGGGCCCACCAACATGCCATAGCCACCCGAGCCTTGGGTTTCCTTGACCACCAGGTCCGGCAGGTTGGCCAGCACATGGGACAGTTCGGCCGGCTTGCGGCACTGGAAGGTGGGGACGTTTTTCAGCACCGGCTCTTCGCTCAGGTAGAAGCGGATCATCTCGTCGACGTAGGGGTAGATCGACTTGTCGTCGGCAACGCCTGTGCCCACAGCGTTAGCCAGCACCACGTTGCCGCAGCGGTAGGCCGCCATCAGGCCTGGCACGCCCAGCATCGAATCGGGGTTGAAGGTCAACGGGTCGAGGAAGGCGTCGTCCAGGCGCCGGTAGATCACGTCCACCCCTTGCGCGCCCGAGGTGGTGCGCATGAACACGCGGTCGTCACGCACGAACAGGTCGGCCCCTTCCACCAACTCCACGCCCATTTCACGGGCCAGGAAAGCGTGCTCGAAATAGGCACTGTTGAAGCGCCCCGGGGTCAGGACCACGACCGTGGGGTTGTCCAGCGGCGAGCTGCTTTTCAGGGTATCGAGCAAAAGGTTGGGGTAATGGTCGATGGGCAGTACCCGCTGCGCGGCAAACAACTCCGGGAACAGGCGCATCATCATCTTGCGGTCTTCGAGCATGTAGCTCACGCCACTGGGCGTGCGCAAGTTGTCCTCCAGCACGTAGTAGCTGCCGTCGCCATCGCGCACCAGGTCCACGCCGGAAATGTGCGCGTAGGTCTGGCGGTGCAGGTCCAGGCCCTGCATTGCCATCTGGTAGCCTTCGTTGGACAGCACCTGTTCGGCGGGCACGATACCGGCCTTGAGGATGCGCTGGTCATGATAGATGTCGGCCAAAAACATGTTCAGGGCCTGCACCCGCTGGATGCAGCCCTTCTCCACCACGCGCCATTCGCTGGCCTTGATGCTGCGCGGGATGATGTCGAAGGGGATCAGGCGCTCGGTGCCCTGCTCGTCGCCGTACAGCGTGAAGGTGATGCCGGCCCGGTGAAACAGCAGGTCGGCCTCGCGCCGACGTTGCTCCAGCAACTCGATGGGGGTGCTTTTCAACCAATTGGCGAACGCTTGATAGTGCGGACGGCAGTGCCCTTTTTCATCGTACATTTCGTTAAAAAACGCATCAGGCATATCAAGCTCCTTGTCGCTGCGCCTTGATCCAGGCCGCGCGACTTATTCTAATCACATCACCCAAACAGCCTGTTCAAACCACCACACCCCATTGAAACAGCAACGGGCGTGCCAAAGCGCTGTAGCACAGCCATTGCACTGATTCGGCGCCGCAAAGCGCGCCAAAAAAGCGCCACCTGCAGTTTTATGCGTTTTAACCGGGCAGCGACAGTAAATTTTATCGGGAACTGTCCTGCGGGTAGGTGCGCGCCAGGAACGCCAGCAAAAAATGGTTTACTTCATCTGGTTTTTCACTCTGTATCCAGTGCCCGCACTCGGCGATCAGATGCTGTTCAAGGTGTGGTACCCGCTCGGGCATGCGCTTGAGGGTATGGGCTTCGAGCACGCCGACCGGGTCCTGGTCGCCCAGCAGGAACAGCGCCGGCTGTTCGACGATGGCGTTGGCCAGGGGCTCGGTGCGCTGCCAGTTGCGCTCGAAGTTGCGGTACCAGTTAAGCGCGCCATGAAAACCGCGCCCGGCGAAGGTGTGCAGGTAAACGTCGAAATCATCCGCAGTGCACCAGCGGGGCAGATCCGTTGGCACCGGCACGCCGTCAAACAGCCGGGCACTGGCGGGCTTATTCTTGAGGATGAGGTCGGCGTTGGCGCCGCCCTGCATGAACAGGCGCAGGGTGTGGGCGATGTCGGCGTCCAGCTCGGCCTCGGCCACCCCTGGCGTCTGGAAATAGACGATGTAGTTGAAGCGCTCGGCAAAATGCTTGCGCAGGCTGTCGATGGCCGGTTGCCGGGGGCGCCCGGCAAACGGCACCGACATCGCCACCACGGCCTTGACCCGCTCAGGTTCCAGCAACGCCAGGTGCCAGGCCACGGGCGCGCCCCAATCATGGCCCACCACGCAGGCCTCGTGGTGACCCAACTGGTCCATGGCGCCCTGAATGTCGGCGCACAGGGTGAGCAGGTCGTAGGCGGCAACCTCCTGGGGCGCACTGCTTTGGCCATAGCCGCGCATCTCGGGCACAAACACCTGGTACCCGGCCGCCACCAGGGGGCCGATCTGCCGGCGCCAGGAGTACCAGCACTCGGGAAAGCCGTGCAGCAACCACACCACCCGGCCACCTGCGGGCCCGGCGCTGTGAACGCTCAGGTTGATGCCATTGACCTGCAGCAAACGTTGCTCTGTCGCGCTCATCATCCGTGCTCGTTCGACTGTTTGAGGCACAGTATCAGAGCTGGGCCCGCTGGCTATATATCATTGATCCGGGGAATACCTTGGCTGGCCTGCACCCGCCGCTCGCCGAGGAAGACGAACACCACGCCTGCGCACAGCAAGGTGATCACCATCAACACCCGGGCCAGCTCGCTGATGGCCTGGCTGGCCGCCTCAAGCAAAGCGTGCGTGGGGGCCGACTGCGCGGCGTGGGCCAGGTCGCCTGCGGCCAGGTACTGCGCGGCCAGGGTCACTGCCTCAGCGCCAAGCGCACTGTCAGCCAGGCCCAATTGCCGGGCGATCAAGCCGCTGAGCAGCGCCATCACCATCGCCAGGGCAATCCCCTCCCCGGCCACCCGCACGGTACCGAAAATACCCGTGGCCATGCCCGCGCGCTCCTTGGGCACCACGCTCACTGACAAGCCGTCCATCAACCCCCACGGCAAGCCGGTACCGACGCCCACCACCAACATCGGCAGCACCCAGGCGCTCGCGCTGGCGTCGGCAGCCAGGCCACTGAGCAGCCACAACCCCAGCGCGGCAATCAACAGGCCGGTGCCGGAGATTACCCCGGCCGAGGCAAACCGGCTCAACCAGGCGGCCAGGCCGGGCACCACCAGCATCGGCGCGCACAAGGCGAGCATGGCAAGGCCAGTGTCCACCTCGCTGCGCCCTTGCACGCCAATAAAGTACAACGGCAGGATCACCAACAGCACGGCGAAGCAGTAGCACGTAGCAATCGGCAGCACCTGCACGCCCACAAAGCGTGGGTAGCGAAACAACGACAAATCCAGCATGGGCCGTGCGGCGCGGCCTTGCACCCGTACGAACGCCACCAGCATGACCAGCGCGGCGGCCAGCAAGCCAAGTACCGTCACGCTGCTCCAACCGCTGCCAGGTGCCTGCAGGATGCCCCAGGTCAGCAGCGCCAGGGCTGCGGTAAAGGTCAGGGTACCGGCCCAGTCCAGGGGACCGGCGTTGGGGTCACGCGACTCTTGCATGCCACGCCAGGCCAGGGCCAGGGCGCCAGCGCCGATCACGGCGCTTGAGACGAACACCGCCCGCCAACCGTGATGGCTGATCAGCCAGCCGGCCAATATCGGCCCAAACGACAGGCCCACCCCAAAGCTGGTGCCCAAGGCACTGAAGGCGCGGGTGCGCGCCGGCCCGTCGAAAGCATGGGCCAGCGAGGCCGAGCCACCGGCCAAGGCGGCTGCCCCGCCCATGCCCTGCAACGCGCGCAGCATGTCGAGCCACAGCATGCCCGGCGCCAACCCCAGCAGCAACGAGGCCAGGGCGAACAGCGCGACGCCAATGACGAACACGCGCTTGCGCCCATAGGCGTCGGCCAGGGTACCGGCGGCCATCAACAAACTGCCGAACGCGAGCATGAAGGCGTTGGTGATCCAGCTCAGGGCCAACGGGCTGCCGCCCAGGTCGCGGCCGATGGCGGGGGTGGCGATGGCCCCGGCGGAGAAACTCATGGGCATGATCATCGCGGCGAGGCACACGGCGATCAATGTCCAATAAGGCTTGAGGGGTATGGGAGACATGGGCGAATCCTTTGCGCAGAAGGTTGCGGCAAGGATAGGATGGCCGTAATTGTTAAAAAACAGGCTGTCGATCCACTTTAAGCGGACATAATGTCCGCAATGGGAGCCCCATGGAAAGCCTCAGTGGTTTGACCGCCTTCGTGCGCGCGGCCGAGTTGCGCAGTTTCGTCGCCGCCGCCCAGCGCCTTGGGCTGTCGGCCTCGGCCGTGGGCAAGAGCGTGGCGCGCCTGGAAGAAAGCCTGGGCGTGCGCCTGCTCAACCGCAGTACCCGGCACATCAGCCTGACCGAGGAAGGCGCGCTGTTTTATGCGCGCTGCAGCCGCGTGGTGGCGGAACTGGAAGAGGCCGAGGCCGAGCTGTCACGCTCGCGCGAAGCGCCGCGCGGCCGGCTGCGGGTCAGCTTGCCGGCGCTGGGCTACCGCATGCTGTTGCCCATCTTGCCGGAGTTCACCCGCCGCTACCCCGAAGTAGAACTGGACCTGGATTTCAACGACCGGCTGGTCGACGTGATCGCCGAAGGCATGGACGCAGTCATCCGCAGTGGCGAGTTCCTCGACTCGCGCCTCAAGGCCCGCACCCTGGGCACCTTCCGCTTGCTGCTGGTGGCAGCCCCGCACTACCTGGCAGAACGCGGCACCCCCACCACACCCGAAAACCTGGCGCAGCATGCCTGCCTGTTCTACCGCTTCCACAGCAACGGCCAGATCCAGCCCTGGCAACTGGCGGGCCACGAACAACGGCCACCGTTGGTGTTGCCTGGCACGCTGACCTTCAACAACATCGAAGCACTGATCGGTGCCGCCCTGGGCGGCCTGGGCATCGCCTACCTGCCGGATTTCGCCGTGAGCCAGTATGTGCGCGACGGTCAGTTGCAGGCGGTGTTGCCGGACTACACCATGCAGGGTGGGCAGTTTTCGCTGCTGTGGCCCGGCAGCCGGCAGACCTTGCCCAAGCTGCGGGTGTTCGTGGACTTCCTGGCGCAGCGGTTGGTGTTGGGCGGCTGAGGTGTGTTCCAAACCTTAAGGGTACTGCGCCCCCGCCACCGCCACATGGATCATGTACAGCGACGTATTGGCCGTGATGAACAACCGATTGCGCCGTGGCCCGCCGAAGGTCAGGTTGGCCACTTTCTCCGGCAAACGGATCTTGCCCAACAAGGTCCCGTGGGCGTCGAAGCACTGAATCCCATCCCCCGCGCTGGTCCAGATATTGCCCTGCACGTCTACCCGCAAACCGTCGGGGATGCCCGGTTCGATCTGAGCCAGTACCCGCGACTTGCCCAGCCAGCGTCCGTCCACCACCTCCAGGGCGCGAATGTGATGGGGCGCATCCGGGTCGTGGGTGCGGGCCGAATCGGCGACGTACAGGGTTTGGCCATCCGGGGAAAACGCCAGGCCATTGGGCTGCACGAAGTCGTCGGCCACGCACACCAGTTCCTGGCTATGGGGGTCGATGCGGTACACATTGCGCCCGGCTTGTTCGGGCTCTGCCTGATAGCCCTCGTAATCGCTGAGGATGCCGTAGGTGGGGTCGGTAAACCACACCGCGCCGTCGCGGTGCACCACCACATCGTTAGGTGAGTTCAGGCGCCTGCCTTCAAAGCGCTCGGCCAGCACGGTGATCGAGCCGTCAGGCTCGGTGCGCGTCACCCGCCGGGTGCCGTGCTCGCAGGTCACCAGGCGGCCCTGCAAGTCGCGGGTATTGCCGTTGGCGAAGTTGGACGCCGCGCGGAACACCGACACGCCCTGCTCGGGCGTCCAGCGCAAAATCCGCTGGTTGGGGATATCACTCCACAACAGGTAGCCGCCATCGTTGAACCACACCGGCCCCTCGGCCCAACGGCACTGGTCGTAAAGGCGTTCGAGCTGCGTGTTGGGCAGGGTCAGGGTGCGAAAGCGTATGTCGGTGTACTCGTAAATATCGTCGTTCATGGCTCAACCCTTGCTCAAACCGTGCGCAGCGACTTGCGCCCGCTGACCGCGGCAATCACCGCAATAATGATCACACCGGTGAGGATCAGCCGCACCCCGGCGCTGGCGCCGAAGGTGTTGAGCATGCTCACCAGCAAATACAGGAACAACGATGCGCCCCACAGCCCCGGCACGTTGGAAAAGCCACCGGCCACCGAGGTGCCGCCAATCACCACCACGGCAATGGAGGCCAGCAGGTACTCATCGCCCATGCTCAGCGAAGCACCGCCGGAAAATCCGGCCAGCAGCACCCCACACACGCTGGCGAACACCGCGCTCAACACGTAGGTGGCAAAGCGCACCCGCTCCACTCGCACGCCAGCCAACTCCGCTGCGCGCATGTTTTGCCCCACGGCCAATGTCCAGCGGCCGTACACCGTGCGGGTCAGCAGGTAACCGGCAAATACCGTGAGCACCACCACCGCCATGGCCAGGTAAGGGATGCCCAGCACGTGGCCGGTGCTGAACTGATAAAACAGCTCTGGGGGCGCGATGCGCACGCTGCGCCCATAAGCGATGGCCATGGACTGCAGCAGGAAACTGGCCGACAAGGTGGCGATGATCGGCGGTATGCGCAGCACGCGGATCAGCGCGTAGTTGGCGCAACCAATCAGCACACCCAACACCAGCACCCCGGCCACCCCCACGGCAATCAGGCTGTCGGCACCGGCCATCAGCTTCATGCCCACGGCCCCGCTCAGGGCGATGTTGGCCGGGATCGACAAGTCGATGTTGCCTGGCCCCGTGGTGATCACGAACATCTGGCCCACGCCGACGATCACAAAGAACGCCGAAAAGCCCAGCGCCCCGGACAACAGCGCGCCGGCGCCTTCGCCACGGGTGAACGCCAGGGTGGCCAGCCACACCAGCAAGGCGGCCAGAAACGACCACAACCAGGGTTTGCCACGCACGGCGGCGATGCGCTTGGAAAGGTTCATGTGGGGCGCGCCTCCAGGCGGTTGACGGCGGTGCGCAAGGCCAGCACCAGGATCAGGATCGCGCCCTGGGCGCCGATCTGCCAGTCAGGTGAAATGCGAATGAACGACAGCAGCGAGCCGGCCAATACCAGGGTCAGCGCCCCCAGTACCGCACCGATGGGCGACACCCGCCCACCGACGAACTCGCCTCCGCCCAGGATTACCCCAGCGATCGACAGCAGCGTGTAGCGCAGCGCCATGTTGGCGTCGGCCGAGGTGGTCAGGCCCACCAGGAACAACCCCGATAAAACCCCGAAGCCACCGGCCAGTGCGTACAGCGTGACCTTGATGCGCAACAGCGACCAGCCGGCCTTGGCAATCGCCAACGGGTTGCCACCGGCGCCGCGCAGCACCACGCCCAGGGTCGAGCGCATCAAAAAGGCATGCACCGCCAGCGCCAGCACCACGCACACCAGGATGGCGAACGGCAGCAGCGGCGTCTTGATCTTGACCAGCGCCTGCAACCACTGTGGCGCACTGCCGCCCGGCGCAGGCAGCAACAGCACGGCGCCGCCCACCCAGATGAACGACATGCCCAAGGTCACGACGATGGCCGGCAACTGTCGCGTATGGATCAACGCACCGAGCAAGGCATACACCCCCACGCAGCCCACCAGCGCCAGGCACCCCAGCACGGGATGTTCGTTGAGCAAGGTCGCCGCCACGCAAGCGACGAAGCTGATGAAGCTGCCCAAGGACAGGTCCAGGTCGTTGACCGTGATGATCAGCATCTGCGCGATGGTCGCCAAGGCGATGGGCACCGCCAGGTTGAGCATCAGGTTCATGCCCATGTAGCTCATGGCCCGCGGCTGCATGATGAAAATGGTGACCAGCAGCACCACCAGCGACAAGGCCGGCAGCGCGTTGCGCAACAGCCGGGCGCGGTTGATCGAGGCCACGGCCGGTTGTGCCTTCAACGGCAAGGGATGGGGCGCATTCATGCCACCGCCTCCTGAAAGGATGCACGCAGGATCTGCTCTTCACTCAGTTCATTGCGTGGGATATCCGCCACGGCCTGGCCGTCGCGGAACACGTAGATATGGTCGCAGTAGTCGAGCTCTTCCAGCTCCGTGGTGTACCAGATGAAGGTACGGCCCCGCGCCGCTTCCTCCTTGATGATGGCGTAGACCTCACGCTTGGTGCCCACGTCGACGCCGCGCATGGGGTCATCCATCAGGATCAGCTCGCTGTTGGACGCCAGGGCCCGGGCAAACAGTGCCTTTTGTTGGTTGCCGCCCGACAACGACAAAATCGGGTTGGCCATGTCTGGCGTGCGGATGCCCATGCGCTGCTGCCATTGCGCGGCCATGGCAACCTCGGCCTGGGGGTCGATCAACACGCCGCGCTTGAGCGCACTCACGGAGCTGATGGTGATGTTCTCGGCAATCGACCACAGCGCAAAGACCCCATCTGTTTGCCGATCACCGGCCACCAGCGCCACGGGCAAGCCCTTGGCGACGCGCTGGCGCAATACCTGGATCAGCAACTGGCTTTGCCCCTGCCCTGCCAAACCGGCCAGGCCGACAATCTCGCCGGGGTGTGCGGCCACCGTTTGCCCATCGGTTTGCCGCGCCGGCCGCGAGTTCACCACCGGCGCCTGCTGGCCACGCTTGGAGGTGAACCCAACTTGCGCCTCGTGCGCCTTGGCCGCACTGCCCATGCACTCCACCAGCGAGGCATGGGTAAAGGCGCTGGCCGCGCGCACCTCCACCACCCGGCCATCGCTCATCACGGCGATGCGATCACAGGTGCCAAGCATCTCACCCAGGATGTGGCTGATCAGCACCACGCAGCCACCACCCTGCACGTAACGGCGCACGTGACCCAGCAACTGCTCGGCCACGCGCGCGTCCAGGGACGAGGTCGGCTCATCCAGTATCACCAGCGCCAGGCGCTCGCCGGCAGCCGTGAAGGCCCGGGCGATTTCGACCATTTGCCGCTTGCCAATCGCAAGGTCAGCCACCACGTCACCGGGGTCGATGCCGTGGCCGGGGAAGATGCCGTCAAGGCTGGCGCGGATCAGCGCGCCGGCCTTGCGCCGCCAGCCAAAACCGCGCACGGTCGGGCACATCAACCGGGTGTTTTCGGCCACCGTCAGGTTGGGGCACAACGATAGCTCCTGGAACACGCAGCGGATGCCATGCTGGCGGGCGACCTGCACGCAATAGCCTTCGCGTACGTCGTTGCCGGCCATGCGCAGCGCGCCCACGTCGGCACCCAGGGTGCCGGCCAGAATATGCATCAGGGTCGACTTGCCCGCGCCGTTATGGCCGATCAGGCCCAGGCACTCACCGGCCTGGCAATCAAGGTCAACCTCGCTCAGCGCGCGCACCGCGCCGAACGCCTTGCCAACCCCTTGCAGGCGGACCAGGGGTGTTGGGATGGCAACCATGGCACTCTCCTCGACAACGTCGCGCGTTACTGGGGTTTGGAGGCGGTCAGCTTGGCCACGTCATCGACGCTGTACACCTGGCTGACAATACCGCCCTTCTCAACGCCCTTGAGCGAGGATTCGAGGGTGTCCTGGGTCACGCTCAGCGCTGGCGACAACAGGTCATGGGGCATCTGCTTGCCATCAAGCAGTTGCTGGGCCACCCAGAACGCCAGGCTGGAAATGCTCGGGGCACTGGAGATGGAGAAGCTTTCGTAGCCGTTGGCGTCTTTCTGTTTTTTCCACCACGACAGCTCTTCTTCGCGGTTGCCAAAAATGATCACCGGCACCGGCCGACCGGCTGCGCCGAATGCCTGCGCCACGCCATACCCGTCATCGCCCTGGGTCACCACCGCGTCGATCTTCGGCAGGCTGGGCAATACCCCGGCCACGGCTTTTTGCGCGGCAGTCTGCGACCAGTTGCCGTTCACCGAGCCAACGATTTTCAGGTTTGGGTATTTCGCCGCACCGGCGCTTACGCCCGAGTGAATCTGCTCGTCCACCGAAACCCCGGCCAGGCCGCGCACTTCCAGCACGTTGGCGCCCTGGGGAAAGCGCTTGGCCAGGTAATCCATGCCGTCCAGGCCGCTTTGCTTGAAGTCCATGGACAGGCGATAGGCGCACGGCTCGGTCACCACCCCGTCGAACGACACCACGATGATGCCGGCGTCACAGGCCTGCTTTACCGCGCCATTGAGGGCGGTGGGCGAGGCGGCGTCGATGACGATGGCGTTATAGCCCTGAAGGATCAGGTTCTGGATTTGCGCGGCCTGCTCGGTGGCCTGGTTTTCGCCGGTGGTGAAGGAATCGGCCGAGGCAATCACCCCGGCCTTCACGGCCTGGTCGGTGGTTTTCTGCCAACTGGCGAGCATGCCCTGGCGCCAGGAGTTGCCGGCGTAGTTGTTGGACAAGGCAATGGTTTTGTCGGCCGTGGCGGCCTGGGCGAGCATGAAGGGGGAAATCAACAGTGCAGTAGAAAGCAGCGCGCAGCGCAACGGATGACGTTTCATGACTAGACCCTTGTTATTGTTGTGGGCATTGGCCCGCCGAATGGTTCGGTCGTGCCGGCATTACTGAAACTACGCCCTCAGTCTGCTCTGGCGATGAGCCCACTGTCTGTGGCGTTGCTGCACACTTGACACCCTTTGTTCGCACATTACCTGCGGGATCGCGCAAAAGTATCGCGCATCAGCGCAACGTTTTGCCAAGGCCAGGGTTGGCCTTTGGGTCATACTGTGGCGGCCTCTCCCATAAAAACAAAAGGCACTGCCCATGGCACCCAGAGCCCCGATCGCGGCCGAACATGTGCTGCACCATTTTCTCGGTATCTCCCGCGCCCTGGCCGGTCGCCTGGATTTTCAGTCGATGATCGACGCGGTGTCCGAAGAGATCCGCTTCATCCTGCCCCACGACCACCTGGACGTGAGCCTGATCCTGGACGGCCACAGCCATCTGTCGGCCTACGAGACCGGCGTGCACACCTCCTGGAGCGATTTTGCCGTGCACCCGCTGCCCATCGCGCAAAGCCCGATCCGCGCGCTGTTGCTGGGCGAGGAGGCGTATATCCTCAGCGATGACGCCATGAACGATGAGCGCTTCCGGTTCCCCGGCGCCCTCAACCACCCGATTTTCGATGCGCGCCTGCGCAGCCGCCTGCACGTGCCGTTGCGCGCCCGCGGCGAGGTGATGGGTGCACTCAGCTGCTCCAAGCACACCGCCCACTATTACACCCTGGACGACGTGCGCCACACCCAGCACGTGGCTGACCTGTTGGCGTCCTACCTGTATGCCTTGCGCCAAACCGACAAGGCCAAGCAGTTGGCCATCGCCCAGGCGCAGATCCGCGCCCGCGAAGAAGGCTTGCGCCTGGGCGTGCTACGCCTGACCGAGGAGCTTGAGAACGAACGCCAGCGCATCGGCATGGACCTGCACGACCAGACCCTGGCCGACATGACCCGCCTGCACCGGCGCATCGGCCGCCTGCAACTGCAAGACAGCGTACCGGGCAGCGAGCTTGCGCCCATCAGCCTGGCCCTGCAGGAAAGCATGCAAGAGTTGCGGCTGATCATCGATGCGGTCAAACCCACAGTGCTGCAGTTGTTCGGCTTTGAAGAAGGCCTGGAAGACCTGCTGCTGCGCAGCGTGCGCAACAGCGGCCTGGCCATCGCCACCCACCTGCACGACAGCACCGAAGGGCTGGGCAACCGCTTGGCCGAGGCGCAGCAGATCGCCCTGTTCCGCATCATCCAGGAAGCGGTGAACAACGCCATCAAACATGCCGCACCGGGCTCGATCACCGTGAACATCACCGCCACCGACAGCCATCTGCACTTGACCATCCTGGATGACGGGCTGGGCCTGGACAGCGCCAGCCGCCTGGAAACCGGGGGCATCAAGAACATGCAAGTGCGTGCGCAACTGCTCAGCGCCCAGGTCCAGATCGACAAAGGGCCCCATGGCAAAGGCACCTGCGTGCAGGTCAGCCTGCCACTGCCGCCCTCGCCCGAACCGCTTTGAAAAGAGAGAAACCATGGACATCCTGCTGATCGAAGACGACCCCGTGCACCGCGCCTTCCTCAAGGAAGTGATTGAGGTGGCCTTGCCCGAATGCACCCGCCTGCTGGAGGCCGAGGACGGCCAGGTGGGCGAACGGCTGGCCCAGGAGTTTGGCGTTACCCACGTGGTGATGGACCTGCAGATGCCCCGCCGTACCGGAGTGGAGGCAGCACGCTCGATCTGGCGTGACCGCCCGGAGACGTCGATCATGTTCTGGTCCAACTACGCCGACGAAGCCTATGTGCGGGGTATTTCGCGCATCGTGCCAGAGGGCGCCGCCTACGGTTACATCCTCAAGACCGCTTCCGAAGAGCGCTTGCGCCTGGCGCTGCGCAGCCTGTTCATCGAACAGCAATGCGTGATCGATCGCGAGGTGCGCGGCGTGCAGCAAAAAAGCCAGAACCATTTGCTGGGCCTGACCGACACCGAATACGAAGTGCTGCAGGACATCGCCTTGGGGCTGACCGACCGCACCATTGCCCAGCGCCGCAACCTGTCGCTGCGCAGCGTGCAGAACCGCTTGCAGCAACTGTACGAGAAACTGGGGGTGCGCCAGCCGCTGGAGGAAAGCGACGGCAACCCGGCGTTCAACCTCAGGGCACGGGCGGTGAACGTGGCGTTGCTGCGCAAATTGCTCAACCGAACGGCGCTGGAACAGGCGGAGATCGAGTTGCAGGAGTGGTTGAAGAATCCGCGGTTTGATTACCTACAGCGCTAATACCCCCCACACAAGCGCCGGCCCGGTTTATCCGCAAAGGGCCGACGCCGCTTGGGTTGGACCGGTGTCCAACGTCAGGGGCGCAGTTCACGCCTGTAGGAGCGGATTTATCCGCGAAGCAGTCGACACCGCTTGCCTGACACACTGCGGTGCCCTTTTCGCGGATGAATCCGCTCCTACTGTAGCGGCGTTCAGCGAATGACTCGCTCGGCACTGGCGTGGCCATTCAGTAACCGCACAACCCCCAACGGGTTGCCATCCTTCAGCGCATCGGGCAACAAACTGTCCGGGTAATTCTGATAGCACACCGGCCGCAAAAACCGATCGATCGCCAAGGTGCCCACCGACGTCCCGCGTGCATCGGACGTCGCCGGGTAAGGCCCGCCGTGCACCATGGCATCACACACCTCGACCCCGGTCGGGTAACCATTGAGCAACAGCCGCCCGGCCTTGTGCTCCAGCACCGGCACCAGGTCGGCGAAGGCCACCAGGTCGTCGGGCTCGGCAATCAACGTGGCCGTCAACTGGCCGTGCAAGCTGTGCAACGCTTGCAGCAATTGCGCCTTGTCAGCCACTTCGACCAGGATCGTGGTCGGCCCGAACACCTCTTCCTGCAGCACTTCGTTGCCCTTGAGCAACAGGCTGGCATCGGCCTGGAACAACTGCGGGCAGGCCTGGTTGCCCGATTGTGCCGTGCCCGCCAGGTGGCGAACACCCGGTGTGGCGCCCAAGCGGTCAAGGCCCTTGGCGTAGCTGACCAGGCCACCGGCATTGAGCAGCGTCTGCGCCGGTTGGGCACTGAAGTACTCGGCCAAACCTTGCGCGAAGGCACTGAACGCCTCGCCGCGAATGCCCAGTACCAACCCAGGGCTGGTGCAGAACTGCCCTGCCCCCATCATCACCGATGCCCCCAGTTCGCTGGCGATGTTCGCCCCGCGAAGCTGTAGCGCCTGGGGCAGCACCAGGATAGGGTTGATGCTCGACATCTCGGCAAACACCGGAATCGGCTGCGCCCGTGCCGCCGCCATGTCGCACAGCGCGCGGCCACCGGCCAGTGAGCCGGTAAAGCCCACGGCCTGGATCGCCGGGTGCTTGACCAACGCCGCGCCCACACCGCCGCCGTAGATCATGTTGAACACGCCCGCCGGCATCTCGGTGCGCTGCGCCGCGCGCAGGATGGCCAGGGCCACATATTCAGCGGTTGCCATGTGCCCGCCGTGGGCCTTGAACACCACTGGGCAACCGGCGGCCAAGGCCGCTGCGGTATCGCCACCGGCGGTGGAAAACGCCAGCGGAAAGTTGCTGGCCCCAAACACCGCCACCGGGCCTACGCCCAAGCGGCATTGGCGCAGGTCTACGCGCGGCAGCGGCTTGCGCTCCGGCAGCGCGGTGTCGATGCGCGCACCGTAAAAGTCACCCCGACGCAACACTTGGGCAAACAAGCGCATTTGCCCGCTGGTACGCCCACGCTCACCCTGGATACGGCCGGCAGGCAGCGCGGTTTCACGGCACACGGTGGCGACGAAATCATCGCCCAAGGCGTCGATCTCGTCGGCGATGGCGTCCAGAAATTCGGCACGGCGCACCGCTGGCAAGCTGCGATACGCCGGGTACGCCTGGGCAGCCACGATGGCTGCGGCGTCCACTTCAGCTTCGCTGGCTTGTACAAAATAATACGGCAAAGCCTCGCCAGTGCTGGCATCCAGGCTTTGCAGTTTTACGCTGCCGGCGCCGCTGCGCTGGCCGCCGATAAAGTTGAGTCCGCTAATCTGAGTCATGTGTGCTCCTGGGTTGTATGGCCGATCAGGTGATGGCACCGATCTGCCACGGCACGAATTCGTTCTGGCCGTAGCCGTGCTGTTCGCTTTTGCTGCGCTCGCCGGAGGCAATGCGCAACATCAGGCGGTAGATGTGCTCGCCGCGCTCCTCAATGGTCATGCTGCCGTCGGCGATGCCGCCGCAGTTCACGTCCATGTCTTCCTCCTGGGTTTCCCACAGGCGCGTGTTGGTTGCCAGTTTGATCGATGGCGACGGCGCACAGCCGTAGGCCGAGCCACGGCCGGTGGTAAAGGCGATCAGGTTGGCACCACCGGCGACTTGGCCGGTGGCCGAAATCGGGTCGTAGCCGGGGGTGTCCATGAACACCAGGCCGTGGGCCTTCACCGTTTCGGCGTACTCATACACGTCAACCAGGTCGCTGGAACCGGCCTTGGCCACCGCCCCCAGGGATTTTTCCAGGATGGTGGTCAGGCCCCCGGCCTTGTTGCCGGCCGATGGATTGTTGTTGAGTTCGGCGTTCATGCGCTCGCAGTAAGCTTCCCACCAGTGGATGCGGCTGATCAGTTTCTCGCCCACCGCCTGGCTGACGGCGCGGCGCGTGAGCAGGTGTTCGGCGCCATAAATTTCCGGGGTTTCGGAAAGGATCGCGGTGCCACCGGCGGCGACCAGTCGGTCTACCGCATTGCCCAGGGCTGGGTTGGCGGTGATCCCGGAATAGCCATCGGAGCCGCCGCATTGCAGGCCGATGATCAGGTGCTTGGCACTCACCGGTTCGCGCTGCACGCGATTGGCCTCGCCCAGCAGCTCGTTGACTTGGGCAATACCGCTGGCGATGGTCTTGGACGTACCACCGGTGCCCTGGATGGTGAAGGCGCGCAGGAACTCGCCCTTCTCCAGGCCCTGAGCCTTGAGCAGGTCGCTGATCTGGTTGGTTTCGCAACCCAGGCCAATCATCAGCACAGAGGCAAAGTTGGGATGGATGGCGTAGCCGCCCAGGGTCCGTTGCAGCATGGCCAGCGCCTCGCCACCGGGATCGACCGCGCAGCCGAAACTGTGAGTCAAGGCCACCACGCCATCGACGTTGGGGTAGTCCGCCAACGCCTGTGGGTTGATGTCGCGCCTAAAGTGGTCGGCAATCGCCTTGGCCACGGTGGCCGAGCAGTTGACCGAGGTCAGGATGCCCACGTAGTTGCGGGTGGCCACGCGGCCATCGGCGCGCACGATGCCCATGAAGGTGTCCTCGGTGCGCACCGCGCTGCCACGCGCGTCGACACCAAAGGCGTAGTCTCGGGAAAAATCACCCATGGCCAGGTTATGTACGTGCACGTGCTGACCAGCCTTGATCGGCTGGCTGGCAAAGCCAATGATCTGCCCGTAGCGGCGCAGCGGCTGGCCCACTTCGATGTCGTGGGTGGCGATCTTGTGCCCGGAAGGGATCGCGTCCTGCGCGACCAGGCCTTCCACGGCCAGTTCCAATCCCTTGGGCAGCGGTTGGCGGGCAATCAGTACGTCATCCAGCGGGTTGAGCCGGATCACGGCGTTGGCAACGCTTTGGTTGCCTGTTGTCGTTATGAGTTGCATCACGGTGTCCTCGAAATAATACAGCGGCTCAGGCCAAGCCGCGCTCGCGGTAGTCGATCAGGGCGGAGAACAGCGCCAGGCCCACGGCCATGAACACGAAGAAGATCAACGCCAGGAAATACGAATCGGTGAACTGCACGATCAGGCCGATGAGGATCGGCACGATCACCCCGACCATGTTGCCGCAGAAGTTCATGCTGCCGCCCAGCACACCAGCCTTGCTCTTGCCACCCAGGATGGCCGGCAGGCACCAGTACATGCCGCACCAGCGGATGAAGAACAGCGCCACGCACAGCAACGAAATCACGGCCACGGCGTCAGGCGTGTAGGCCACCACCAGGATGCACAGCGCGGCGATCACGGCCGAGCCGCCAAACATGCTGCGCATGACGGTGTTGGGGGATGCGCCAGCGCCTTTCCACTTGTCGGCCAGCCAGCCGCCACACAGCTCGCCAATGAAGCCACACATGAAGATCAAGAAGGTCGCGCCACCCATGGCCTTGATGTCCAGGTTGTGCACCTTGTGCAGGTAGCTCGGCATCCAGGTCAGCAGGCCGTAGAACACGCTGTTGTAGCAGGCGTAGCCGGCGAACATGGCCAACACCGAACGGCTTTTGAGCAAGTCCTTGAGGATTGCCGTGCGCTCACCATGGGTCTTTTTCGCTTCGTCGTTGGCGTCGGTAATGTAGGCCAGTTCAGCCGCGTTGACCTTGGGGTGCTCGGCCGGGTTGTTGCGGATGTACCACCAGGCCCACACGCCAACGACCATGGTGCCGATACCGGCAATGAAGAAGGCGATGCGCCAGGAATCGAACCAGGTGATCAGCCCTGCGATGATGATCGCACCCAAGGCTGTGCCCAGCGGGGCGCCGCCGTCGACCAGGGTCGCGCCACGGCCACGCTCGTTAGGGGTGAGCCAGGCGCCGTTGAGTTTGGCGCCGGCCGGCATGATCGGCGACTCGGCCACGCCCAGGCCGATGCGGGTGGCCAGCAGCATCATCCAGTTGTGCGCCCCGCCCGCGATGGCCTGGAAAAAGCCCCAGCCCACGGTGGCGACGCCGACGATGTTGCGCACCTGGAAACGGTCCAGCAGCATGCCGCCGGGGATCTGCATCAAGGCGTACGACCAGAAAAATGCGCTGAGCATCAGGCCTTCCAGGGCCGGGGTCATCTCGAACTCAGTGGAAATCAGCGGCATGGCCACCGACAACGAAGCACGGTCGATGTAGTTGATCGCCGACAACAGCAGCAAGATCAGGAAGATGCGCCAGCGCACGGTGGTCGGGCGCGAGGTGTCAACGTGGGCGGCGGCCTTGAGCGGCGCGGCCGATACAGGACTGGTTTTCATGCTCGTCTCGCTATTTTTATGGTTGTTATACGGCGCTGGCAGGCCCGCCTGCGGGCCTGCAAGGCGATCAGAGCGCGCTGACTTGCCCGGCACCCAGTTCCGGCTCGCCCACTTGAATGCTGTTGATCAGCGGCGCGCCAAACTCGCTCATGCTGATCTCGAAACGGTCGCCGGCCTGGGTCTTGATGTTGTCGGCCACCGACAGCGTCGCGGTGCCGAAAAAGTGCACGTGCACGTCACCGGGGCGCAGGAACTGCTTGTATTTGAAATGATGGTACTCAAGGTTTTCCAGGCTGTGGCACATATTGTCCTCGCCGCTGAGAAACTCTTTTTCCCACACCACTTCCTCGCCGCGGCGGATACGGCTGACGCCGGCCAGGTGACGCGGCAATTCGCCCACCCGCAGCTCCGGGCCGTAGGAGCAATTGCGCAGCTTGGAGTGCGCCAGGTACAGGTAGTTGCGACGCTCCATCACGTGGTCGGAGAACTCGTTGCCCAAGGCAAAGCCCACGCGATAAGGCTTGCCGTCATCGCCCACCACGTAAAGGCCGGTCAGCTCCGGCTCTTCACCGGCGTCCTCGGCGAAGGTCGGCGACTGGAAGGCCTGCCCCGGGCGCACGACGATCGAGCCATCGCCCTTGTAGAACCATTCCGGCTGCACGCCCACGGTGCCCGCTGCAGGGCGGCCGCCCTCGATGCCCCACTGGAAGATCCGCGCGGTATCGGTCAGGGCGGCTTGGTCGGCGATGTTCTGCTGGTGCATTTTGTCGCGGGTCGAGGCGCTGCCCAGGTGAGTCAGGCCGGTGCCACTGACCAGGCAGTGGGCCGGGTCTTCGTGGTCCAGCGGCGGCAGCACGCGGCCTTCTTGCAGCGCCAGGCGGTAACTGTGTTCGCTGGCGTGGGTGCCACGGACGAGCACTTCATCGACCAGGCCGCGGCCTTGGCGGATGGCGCTCAGGGCCAGTTCGCGGGTGCTTGGGGTGGCGTTGACCACTTGGATCAGGTCGCCGTCGATCACGCCGACGTGACGCTGGCCTTGCGGGGTTTGGAATTGGATCAAGCGCATGGTGATCGCTCTCTACTGATTGTTGTTATGGGCGGCCCTTGGCGAACCTTGTGGCGATCACTTTAATTTTTGTACGCGATGCTGCCTAATGAGAACTGCTGATTGAGCGATAACTGTTAGTGATCACCCTATGCTGCCCTCCCTCACCACCATCATTTCCCGCTTGCGTCTCAAGCAACTGCGCTTGTTGATTGCCCTGGACGAGTTCGGCTCGCTGCACAAGGCCGCCGAGTCCATCGCCATCACCCAGCCCGGCGCCACCAAGGCCCTGCACGAGATCGAGTCGACCCTGGGCTCGACCCTGTTCGAGCGCACCAGCAAGGGCCTGGAGGCCAACGACCTGGGCCGTTGCGTGATTCGTTATGCACGGCTGATCCACACCGACGTGGCGCACCTGCGCGAAGAGATGCTCGGCATACTGCAGGGGCACGGCGGGCGCCTGTCGATCGGGGTGATCATGGGCGCGGTGCCCAGCCTGGTGGAAAGCCTGGCGCGGTTGCGGGTCAAGCAGCCGCAACTGTCGTTCGAGATCGTCGAGGACACCAGCGCACGCCTGCTGACGCTGCTCGACGAGGGCCGCCTGGATTTGGCGATCTGCCGGACCAGTGTGAGCAAACGCCCGGCGGCTTACGACTGCCGCTATCGCGACCAGGAGCCGCTGATCGTGGTCGCCCACCCCCTGCACCCACTGGCCGCGCATGCCGACCTGAGCTTGAGCGATCTGGCCGATTCGCGCTGGGTGGTGTTCCCGGTGAACATGCCGATGCGCCTGACCCTGGAACGCGAGTTCCGCGAGGCCGACCTGAGCTTCCCGCTGTACCCAATCGAAACCTCGTCCACTTTCACCACCTTGTCGCTGCTGCTGCAAGACCCCAACCTGGTGGCGGTGATGCCCCTGGACGTGGCGCAGATGGCCGTCGACCACGGCATGCTGGTGCAGTTGCCGCTGGAGCTGACCTCGCGCAGCGAGCCTTACGAGATTGTCACCCGCCATGGGGTGGCCCTGACCGTGCCCACGCAACTGTTGATCGATGAGTTGACGGCCCTGCCCCCCGGGCATTCGCCTGTGTAGCATCGGCGGTCCAGCGCCCACGGGCCCTGTAGGCGCGGATTTATCCGCGCCTACAGGGCCCGTGGGCGCCATGCTGTTGAACCATGACAACCCCTATCGCGCCCCGCCCCATCTGCCCACCTGGCGCCTGCATTTGCGGGCTGGAAGGCTTGCTGGACACCACTGACGCGGACTTGCGTATCCTGCGACTGACCCGTCTTGAAGAGAAGAAACTGATCGCACGCCTGGAGGCCATTGAGTCGCTGGCCGAGCTTGAGCGCCTGCAGTTCAAAATGCAGGAGCAACTGGGCATTCGCCTGGACATCACCCCCAGCCATAACGAGGTGCGCAGCTTTCGCGGCATCGGCATCACCGTGCTCGAGCTGCCAGGGCTGTGCCGCAAGACGCGCCAAAACATCCCCGCCGCCATACGCCGCGCCTTGGACAAACACCCGGAAATTATCTACGCGCTGTTGAACGCCAACGACCTGCTGCGCGACGCCTGATACCCTAAGCGTTTTCGCCCAGGGGAACAGGTACATGAGCACCGCATTGCTGATCATCGACGTCCAGGTTGGCCTGTGCACGGGGGCTGACGCCGCCTTCGAGATCGACCGCGTGATCGCCAATCTCAACCAGGTCAGCACGCAAGCCCGTAGCGTCGGCGCACCGGTGGTGCTGATCCAACATGAAGAGCCCAGCGGCACGCTGAAGGTCGACAGCCCCGGCTGGCAATTGGCGCACGGCCTGCACACCGCACCAAACGATGTGCGCATACACAAGACCACCCCGGATTCGTTTTTGCGCACCAGCCTGTTGGCGCAATTGCAGGCCAAAGGCATCACCCGCCTGGTGATCGGTGGGTTGCAGAGCGAATTTTGCGTCGACTCCACCACCCGCATGGCGTTGGCCCTGGGATTTGACGTGGTACTGTTGGCGGATGGGCATTCCACGGTAGACAACGGCGTGCTGACGGCCGCGCAGATCAGTGCGCACCACACTATGACGCTGGGCAATCTGAGCAGTTTTGGCAAGCGGGCGTTGGTGGTGGCTGCCAACGACGTGGTAATCGCCTGATGCAGCTGCGTCGCCTGCCGCGGCAGGCGACGCACAGGTTCACCTTGCCAGTGCCGCTTGCACGAAATCCAACCGATCCTGCCCAAAAAACATCTCATCGCCCACAAAAAACGTCGGCGCGCCAAACACCCCGCGCTGCACGGCCTCTGCGGTATCGGCCTTGAGCCGGTCCTTGACCGCCTGCTCGGTTGACTGCGCCAGCACCTGTTGCGGATCAAAGCCGGCGTCGCTCAACACCTGGCCCACCACCGCCAAGTCACCCATGTTGCGCTCGGCCTCCCACAGGGCGGTGAAATTGGCCGCCAGGTAAGCCTCCAGGCGCTGCGGCTGGTACTGCGCCACCGCCACCACCGCACGCATCAGGCCCAAGGTGTTGATCGGGAAATACGGGTTGAAGCGCATCGGCACCTGGTAGCGCCGGGCAAAGCGCGCCATGTCCTGCTGGGTGTAGCGGCCCTTGGCGGGGATGGCTGCGGGCGAAGCATTGCCGGTGGCCTGGAACACCCCGCCCAGCAGCATGGGCCGGTAGATCAGGGTGGCCCCGGCCTTGGCGCACATGCCCGGCAGTTGGGTCCAGGCCAGGTACGACGCAGGGCTACCCAGATCAAAGAAAAACTCGACGCTTTGGCTCATGGAAACTCCTTGGATAAACAGGTTGGCGTAGCAGGCTTACCAGCGTTCCATGTAAGGGCGCAGGTCGAGTTCGAAGGTCCAGGCATCCCGTGGCTGGGCGTGCAAAAACCAGTAGTTATCGGCGATGTGCTCGGGGTTCAGGATGCCGTCCTGGTCTTTCAGGGCGTAGCGTTCAGGAAAGCTGTCGCGGATGAAGTCGGTGTCGATGGCACCGTCCACCACCACGTGGGCCACGTGAATATTGCGCGGCCCCAGCTCCCTGGCCATGCTCTGCGCCAGGGCCCGGATGCCATGCTTGGCACCGGCGAAGGCGGCGAAATTGGCCGCCCCGCGCAGCCCGGCCGTGGCGCCGGTAAACACAATCGTGCCGCGCCCGCGGGTGACCATGCGCCGGGCCACCGCCTGGCCGGTCAAGAACCCGGAAAAGCAGGCCATCTCCCAGATCTTGAAATACTTGCGCGCCGTCTCCTCAAGGATGCTGCACGGCACGTTGGCGCCGATGTTGAACACGAAGGCTTCGATAGGGCCGATCTGGCTTTCGATCTGTTCAACCAGCGCGCTCACCTCCTCCTCTTTGCGCGCATCGGAGGCGAAACCATGGGCCTCACCGCCCTCGGCGCGGATAGCCTCCACCAGCGGCTGCAGCTTGTCGGCGCTGCGCCGGGTGACACAGGCCACATAGCCTTCGCGGGCAAAGCGCTTAGCGATGGCCCCGCCCGTGGCGTCGCCGGCGCCGATAACCAGTACCACTTTCTTGTCATTGTTGTGCATGGTGCCCCCTATTTACCGAACGATCGTTCCTTAAAGAACAATAAGCAGCCTGCTGGCAGGCGTCAAGCCCATCAAAGTGTAGTGTCAGGCGTTGGCGCTGTTGGCTTCGATGGTACGCACGGCGAATTGCCGGCAGGCCTGCAGCACCTGTTGCTGGCCCTGGGCACTGGCCATGCCGGCGGCCAGCATGATCGCGCCCACCTCAAGGGCCATCACCGCCCAGGCGGCCGGGTCGCCCACCACCTTGGCCATGTCCGCGTGCATGGTCGATACGCCCGCTTCGAAGGCCTGGCGCACCGGTTCATCGGCACGGGCCACTTCGCAGCTCAAGCGCGGCAGCACACACCCCCTGCTCGGCGTTGTCCAGATGCTCCTGACTCAGGTAAGCCTTGGTCTGCTTGATCAATTGGGTGCGCGAACTGTCCTGGCGACCGATCAGCAGCAGGCGCGAGCCTTCGAACTCCTGCTCGATGATGTCCTTGAGCAGTTCGCCCTTGGACGCGAAGTGATGGTAGAACGAGGAGCCTTTCAGCCCCGCAGCCCCCATCAGGCCGTCAACGCCCGTAGTGCCGAAGCCTTGCCGTTTGGCCAGGGCACCCGCGGCCTTCACCAGTCGCTCACGGGTCTGTGCCTTGTGTTGCGCGCTATAGCGCATGCGCACCTGCCTTTTCGAGAGTAAGAGGAACGATCGTTCCTTTAAGGCATTCATGCCCCCAAGCAGCGCAGGTGTCAAGTTTGACCGCAAGACTCGGAGTTTTTAGCCAACGTGGTTCCCATAAGCTGGGCCCAACGCGATACTTCAAGGACCGCCGCCATGGAAACCACCGTGCCTTTACCCACCCCCGAACAAGACCTGCGCTGGCAAGCCGTCGTTGCCCGTGACGCCAAGGCCGACGGGCTATTCGTGTACGCGGTGAAAACCACCGGGGTGTACTGCCGCCCCAGCAGCACCGCCAGGCTGCCACGCCGGGAAAATGTCGAGTTCTACGACAGCGCGGCCCAAGCCGAAGCGGCAGGCTACCGGCCCAGTAAGCGCTCGGGCGCCGACCAGAGCAGCGTGGCCCGGCAACAGGCCGTGCGGGTGACCCAGGCCTGCCAACTGCTCGAACAGGCCCATACGCTGCCAAGCCTTGCCGAGCTTGCCCAGCAGGTGGGTTTGAGCCCGCACCACTTTCACCGCGTGTTCAAGGCCTGCACCGGGGTTACGCCCAAGGCCTATGCCGCCGCCATCCGGGCGCGGCGGATGCGCGAGCAGTTGGCCCAAGGTGGCTCGGTCACCGACGCGCTTTACCAGGCCGGCTTCAACGCCAACAGCCGCTTTTACGAAACGGCCGACGGGGTGCTGGGCATGAAGCCTGCCGACTATCGTGCAGGCGGCGCCAACACCGATATCCGCTTTGCCGTGGGCGAGTGTTCGCTGGGCTCGATTCTGGTTGCCCAGAGCGACCGCGGGGTGTGCGCGATCCTGCTGGGCGACGACCCGGACGCCTTGGCCCGCGAGCTGCAGGACCGCTTCCCCCGTGCGCACTTCAAGGGCGGCGAGGCGGCTTTCGAAGCGTTGATTGCCAAGGTGGTGGGCTTTATCGAAGCCCCCGCATTGGGCCTGGACCTGCCACTGGATGTGCGCGGCACCGCCTTTCAGGAACGTGTGTGGCAGGCCTTGCGCACCCTGCCCGTTGGCAGCACGGCCAGTTATGCCGAAATCGCCCGGATGATCGGGGCACCCCAGTCCTCGCGCGCCGTGGCCCAGGCCTGCGGGGCCAACCGCCTGGCGGTGGCGATCCCCTGCCACCGCGTGGTGCGCAGCGATGGCGGCTTGTCGGGCTACCGTTGGGGGGTGGAGCGCAAACGGTTGTTGCTGGCGCGCGAGGCACCCGCCCCACTCAACAACTGACCGTGCCTGCCGGGCAATTAGGCGCCAGCGCCGCCACGCTGGCCTCCACGGTCGTGGCCAGCCCGTATACCCCGGCCATCACTCCGGTGCTGGGGTTGTTCATCAACCTCAGCCAGGCCTGATCGAATGCGCCCCCCAGGTTGGCGCGCAGTTGCGATTCCATTTCCGGGCGTTCGCTTTCGTGCAGCATGGCGCGAATGCCGGCCACCCCCAAGGAAATCACCGAACCCACCACCCGCCCCGTCACGGCTGCCACGGCACCCGCAGCGCTGCGGCTGGCAAATTGCGCCTCGAGTTTTTCGCTGGTGCGCTTGGCCACCGGTGAGATGCCGGCCTGGGACAGGTCTGAGCCGGTGCCGCTGCGCACCTGGTTGATCAGCCCGGCGTACGCAGGTTGCGTGGCCAAGGGCTGGGCGTGCACCAGTTGGTAAAGGGATGCGCTCTGTTCAGGCGCCGCCTTGATCGCCGCTATCCGTTTGAGCCGTTGGCCGAACTGATCGACCGGCACGGCGTTTTGCTGGGCGATGACCGGCAACTGCGTGGCCATCAGTTGCACATAAAAATCGGCGGCCTGGGCCATGATCGCATCGGGTTCGGTTTCCACCGCCACGGGTGCCAGCACGCGGTCCTTGTACTGATCCTGCAGGTACACCGCCAGTCGGGTGCTGGCCGCATCCTGATCATGCCCGGCACTGATGCTGTACCAGGACACTTTCATGGCCAACCATTCCTGGGTCCAGTAACTGCTGAACCAGGGGATGAAGTTTTCATCGGTGCGCGCGTACACCAGCGTGCGCCAGTGCTCCATGGAACCACGGGCAAACACCCGCGCCTGGGCAGTGGCGTTTTGGGAGGCGGCCGCGATATCAGCATCCACCCGCTGCCAAGTCAGCGCAGGCACCACCACTGGCGGCGCCACCGGCCCGCGATTCACCCCGCTACAGCCGCCCAGCACCAGCAGCACGGCGACGATCAGCGAACATCGGTTCATGATCGTGCCTCCCCTCGCGCGCGGCCCAGATTCGTACCTATGAGTATAGGCGGCCAGGCGCTGAGTAAAGATCGTGTAACGTCACTTGAAGCCCGGCGCTACGGGGTTATGATCCAGGCTTAACCGAGAAGCAGGATGTCAACATGAATCATTCAACCGTTGGCTTGGCGATCCTCTGCCTGATCGCCGTGTTTGGCGTGGGGGCTTTTCTGTTCGATTTCCTGAGCGCGCTGTGGGCTGGCCGGCGCAAGCGCGATTAGGCCTTTTACCCTTGTAGGAGTGGCTTTAGCCGCGAAACGCGCGACGCCGTGTATCAGGCAAACCGTGGCGTGCTTTTCGCGGATAAATCCGCTCCTACGGGCAGTAAGGTTTACAGGAACACCGCCGACAGCATGCCCAATGCCCCCAGGCAAAACCCGATCAGCGCCCCGCGCCCCGGAGCCTCGGCAAACAGGCACCAGATCACCAGCGGTTCGAGCAGCAGCAAAGAAGTCACCGACACCACGGTGATCAGCCAGATGTCCCCCACCGCGACAAACCCCAGCCAGTAAGCGCCGATCAGGCAAAAGCCGGCGAAACACATCACCGCCACCGGCAGCGCGAGTTCCGCCCAGGAGGTCTGCCCGGTATGGGCCAACCGGGCCGCCACCACCTCGCTGTAAATAGCGCAAAACTCGCCCAGCACCATCAACCCTATAGCAGAAACTCCGAGTAACTCTTTGGACATGTGACGAACCCCTTTGCATTGAGAGCCAGATTTTTCAGCTCCCACGCCGTAATCGCTCCACTCACGGAGCCGTTCTGGCCGTGGGCTGGGGTGTATTCCGGTTCGCTCAGGTGGTAACAGGTGAACATGTCCATTTCCTTATTAAACAGGGTTGGCCGCCAGTATAGGCAGGCTATTGGATTTTGGGGTCAGCCTTGAGCCTTCTCCCGCTTGAGTTGCGTGACCAAGGTAAAGCGATCGTCCGGGTGGATGGTTTCCGAAGCCACCATGAGTTTCCCTTCGTCATCCCGGTACTGTCGCAAAATATTGAGCCCCGGCGAACCCACTTCGGCGTTGAGTGCCTTGGCAATCTCCGCACTCAGCAGCACTGCACGTACCTGCTGGTCGACCACATCGATGTGGCGGCCAAAGTGCTGTTCGATCAACGCCGCGATCAGTTGGCCGGGATGCTGTTCGGCCAACTCGATCACGGACGAGTACTGCTTTAGCGCGTAGACATCCGTCCAACACAGCGGCGCCAAGGCGTTTTCACGATCGACGCGGATGCTCGACACGCAAAAATAATGCTCGCCCGGTTCAAGGCCCAACCGTCGGGCCTGGGCAATGTCGGCGACGAAGTGGCTGACCTGCTGAATGCTGCGCACCTGGGTTTCAGCCAAGTGCGCGAGGTCTGCCACGGTGGCCAATGACTGTGAATAGCCGCCACGGGGCGCGGCCGCCTCAACCCGGGTACCGACCTTTTTGCGCCGCGACACCATGCCCTGGGTCTGCAATTGGCTGATCGCCGCCCGCACCGTGTGCCGGCTGACCTCATACAACTCGCACAGCTCGAACTCAGTCGGCAGCAGCGAACCCACAGGGTAGCGCCCGCTGGCAATCCCCTCCATCAAGTCCTTTGCGATCACTGCGTAGCGCGTCTCGCTCATACCTTCCGTCAGCCCAGAGTTTTTAACGAGTTGACAGTGTACCAGCCAGGGCGCAAGAATTATGTACGTACATATATATTATGTACGTTCAATAACAACATAATCAGGATCACGCCATGTCCACTACTGTTTTCGATTCCGCCCTGTTCCGCGACATGTTCGGCACTGCCGAAATGCGCCAGGTGTTTTCCGACCAAGCCCTGATCGAACGTTACATCGAGGTGGAAGTCGCCCTGGCCCGGGCGCAAGCGCGCTGCAGCGTGATCCCGGCCGAAGCGGCCGAACAGATCGCCGCGCATTCCACCTTCGCGGCCTTGGACATGGCATTGATGCAGCACGAAACCGAAATCGTCGGCTACCCGATACTGCCCTTGGTCGAGCAACTGTCGAAGATCTGCGGTGAAGCAGGCCGCTACGTGCATTGGGGGGCCACCACCCAAGACATCATGGACACCGCCGTCGTACTGCAGGTACGCGCCGCGCTGGCCTTGGTAGCGCGTGACATCCAAGCGGTACGCGGGCTGCTGGCCGACCTGGCCACGCGCTTTCGCGACACGCCCATGGCTGGGCGTACCCATCTGCAGCATGCCCTGCCCATCACCTTCGGCTACAAGTGCGCGGTATGGCTGAGCATGTTCGACCGGCACGCCGAGCGCTTGGTGGAACTGCGCCCACGGGTAGAAGTCGGCCAGTTTGCAGGCGCCGCTGGCACATTGGCCTCCCTGGGCAACAAAGGCCTTGAAGTGCAACACGCGTTGATGGCCGAACTGGGCCTTGGCGTGCCGCAGGCCACTTGGCATGTGGCCCGCGATGGCCTGGCCGAAACCCTGAATTTCCTCGGCCTGGTCACAGGCTCGCTAGGCAAAGTGGCCCTGGACGTCATGATGATGATGACCAGCGAACTGGGCGAAGTGTACGAGCCGTTCGTCAAGGGGCGCGGCGCCAGCAGCACCATGCCGCAAAAACGCAACCCTATCTCGTGCGAGCTGATGTACGCCGCCGCCAAGGGCGTGCGCCAACAGGCCGGGTTGATGCTCGACGCCATGATCCAGGACTTCGAGCGCTCCACCGGCCCTTGGCAAGCGGAGTGGATTGCCATCCCCGAAGCCTTTGCCCTCAGTGCAGCCTCCCTGGGCCAGGCCAAATTCATGCTAGCGGGGCTTGAAGTGCGCCCCGAGCGCATGCGCAAGAACCTGGACATGACCCAGGGCCTGATTGTCGCCGAGGCCGTGATGATGGGGCTGGCCCCTGCGCTCGGCCGCCAGGTGGCCCACGACGTGGTGTACGCCGCCTGCCGGCTGGCCAACGACGAAGGCCTGAGCCTGCTCGACGCCTTGCTGGCCCAGGGTGAAGCCACCGCGCAGTTGGACATCAATGAACTCAAACGCCTGACCGACCCTGCCAACTACCTGGGCCTGGCCCCACAGATGGTCGACATCGCGCTGGCTCGCGAGGGCTCCGTCAAACGCTGACCCAGCCGGGCCCTACCTGTATCGGGCCCTGCCTGTCGCTCGCCAATAACAACAACGAGATTGCAGACATGTCCACTCCCAGCAAAAAACCGTTCTACAAGGACCTGACCTTTCAGGTCGTCGCTGCCATGGCGCTCGGCATTGCCTTCGGCCTGGTCGCGCCGGAACTGGCTGCCAGCTTCAAAATTCTCGGTGACATCTTTCTAAAGCTGATCAAGACCGCCGTGGCGCCATTGGTATTTTTCACCGTGGTGCACGGCATCGCTTCGGCCGGTGATATCAAGCGCGTGGGCAAGGTGGGCTTGCGCGCACTGATTTACTTCGAACTGGTGTCCACCCTGGCGCTGGCGATTGGGCTGTTGTGGGGTAACCTGCTGCAGATCGGCTCGGGCATGCACAATGCCCACCCTAGCAGCGCCGCCGCAGCCGCGGCCAGTGCCGCCGTGGCCAAGGGGCACGCGCCGGCCTCGACGTTGGACTTTATCTACGGCATTTTCCCGGACAACTTCGTCGGCGCCTTTGCCGGCGGGCAATTGCTGCAGGTGTTGGTGATTTCCATCCTGTTCGGTTTTGCCTTGCTGGCACTCAAGCCTGAACGTCGCGAGGTGATCGAGGAGGGGCTCAACCGCATCTCTGAATGCTTCTTCGAGTTCATCAACCTGATCATGAAGTTCGCCCCGCTGGGTGCCTTCGGCTCGGTGGCCTATGCGGTGGGCAGCAATGGCACGGCGGTGCTCATGTCGCTGGCCAACCTGGTGCTGATGTTCTACGTGGGCGTGGCGTTCTTCATCTTCGTGGTGCTGGGTGCAGTGTGCCGGTTATCCGGTTTCAGCCTGTGGCGTTTTCTGAAATACATCAAGGATGAGGTGCTCATCGTGCTCGGCACGGCCTCTTCGGAAAGCGCCCTGCCCCGACTGCTGCAGAAACTGGAAAAATTTGGCTGCTCCAAACAGAGTGTCGGCCTGGTGCTGCCCACCGGCTATGCGTTCAACCTGGACGGCACCTCGATCTACATGTCCATGAGCGTGTTGTTCATCGCCAACGCTTACGGGGTGCCGCTGACCTGGGAGCAACAACTGGGCATCGTCGCCATCATGCTGGTCACATCCAAAGGCGCCGCCGCAGTGTCGGGTGGCAGTTTTGTGGTGTTTGCCGCCACCGTGACCGCCATCGGGGTGCTGCCAGCCGAGGGCTTGGCGTTGCTGTTCGGGGTTTATCGGTTCATGTCCATGGCCATTGCCACCTGCAATACCATCGGCAACAGCGTGGCGACGGTGGTGGTGTCCAAGTGGTCCGGCGAGTTTACCGAGCAAACGGCAAAGGCCGAGTACTCACGGGTACTGGGGCGCCACCCACAGGCGGCGCTTTAGCCTTTAGACCGCCCCCTCCACATCCTCCAGGCTGAAGGTTTCACTGTGGTCGTCATAGGAGAATATCTCCGCGTAACGCCCCCAGGTGATCACGCTTTCCAGCGTTTGCTCGACAAAGGCTTCGGTCAGCGAGTCTTCCAGCTCCTGTTCAAAGCGCACCCGCGGCGCACGGTGGCCGCGGCGCTCCTGGAGGATCTGGCGGATGCGCGCGGCCAGCGGCACGTGCTTGAGCAGGTGTTCGGCGAACAGCGCCTTGCGCTCCTGGGTGCCGTATTCGGCGAACAGTTTGCCCGGCTCGGTCAGGCTGATGTCCGGGCCCTTGAGTTCGGCAAAACCGAGGTGCTCAAGCATCTCGGCCACCGGGAACAGGTCGTCCACCTCCAGCAGCAAGCGCTCGGCCACGCTCGATAGACCGGCCTGGCCATGGTAGGGCTCGGCCGCCAGTGCCTCGGCCAGGCCCGACATCAGGTTGGTCGACACCTCGCGCAAGGGGCTGCCCACCTTGAGTTCGGCCTTGCCGGTGCTGGCGTCGGCGCTGCGCCGGTCAGTCATCAGGGCGTAGATGTCATCGATCATGGTGCGGAACGTGGGGTCCAGGCGGTTGCGCGGCTGTGCGAACGGCACCTTGATCTCGGCCACCACCCGGCCTGGGTTGGACGACAGCACCAGGATGCGGTCGCACATCAGCACCGCCTCCTCGATGTTGTGGGTGACGATAAGGATCGACTTGATGGGCAACTGCGCGTCGTTCCACAAGTCCAACAGGTCGGTGCGCAAGGTTTCGGCGGTCAGCACGTCCAGGGCCGAGAACGGCTCGTCCATCAGCAGCAGCGTCGGGTTCACCACCAGCGCCCGGGCAAAGCCCACGCGCTGGCGCATGCCGCCGGACAGTTCGCGCGGGTAGGCGTTTTCGAAACCGTCCAGGCCGATCAGGTCGATGGCCGCCAGCGCCCGTTTGCGCGCTTCGCGGCGCGGCACTTGCAAGGCATGCAGGCCGGCTTCCACGTTCTCCAACACGGTCAGCCAGGGGAACAGGGCGAAGGTTTGGAACACCATCGCCACCCCCTGCGCCGGGCCGTTCAGTTCGGCGCCGTTGTACAGCACCTCGCCGGACGAAGGCTGGATCAAGCCGGCAATGATGCGCAACAATGTTGACTTGCCGGAGCCGGAGCGCCCGAGCAGGCCGACGATCTCGCCTTCACGCAGCACCAGGTCGACGTCGCTGAGCACTTGCAGCGTTTCCTTGCCCTTGCCAAAGCCGCGGCTGACCTTACTCAGCGAATAGATCTGCGCGGCGCCGGTGTGTTCGGTGAAAGTATTCATGCTCAGTTCATCCGCAACTTGTTTTCAGCGATGGCATACATGGGCCGCCAGACCGCACGGTTGAAGGCCACGACAAAGATCGACATCACCACCACGCCCAGGGTGATCTTGGGAAAATCACCGGCCGCCGTGGTTTGTGCAATGTAGGCGCCCAGGCCATGGGCAACCACCTTGTCCTGCCCCCAGGAGACGAACTCCGACACGATGCTGGCGTTCCAGGCACCGCCCGAGGCCGTGATGGCGCCCGTGACGTAATACGGAAATATCCCCGGCAACATCACCGTGCGCCACCATTGCCAACCACGGATGCGGAAGTTGGCCGCCGCCTCGCGAAAGTCGTTGGGGAAAGCACTGGCCCCGGCGATCACGTTAAACAAAATGTACCACTGCGTGCCCAGCACGATCAGCGGGCTGAGCCAGATGTCCGGGTTGAGCTGGTAATGCAGGATGACGATCACGAACACCGGGAACAGCAGGTTGGCCGGAAAAGCCGCCAAGAACTGCGCCAGCGGCTGGATCTTCTCGGCCAACTGCGGGCGCAGGCCGATCATCACCCCCAGCGGTACCCAGATCAGCGAGGCGGCCAGGATCAGCAGCACCACGCGCAACAGCGTAATGCAGCCCAGGCCCATGACATGGCCGAACTCGGCCAGGGTGACCTCGGTGCCGATGTAAGTGAGGATGTGGTACAGGGCATACAGCGTCAGCAGGCCGATGGCGATGCCCCACACCCAGTCGATGACTTTGGAGGTGGCCGGGCTTGCGGTCAGTGCCCGGGCACTGGCACGTGGCAGGCTCAGGCGCTTGTTGCCGATGCGGCTGAAACGCCGGGTGATCGGCCGCAAAACCAACTGGATCAGGCGTGTGCGCTGGATCAGGTTCAACACCCAAGACTCCGGCGCGCCGGCCTGGGAGGCGGTGTTTTCCATGCGGAACTTATCGGCCCAGGCCACCAGCGGGCGGAACAAAAACTGGTCATACAGCAAGATCACCACCACCATCGCCACGATCACGTAGCCCACCGCGTGCAGGTTTTGCTGCTCGATCGCGGTGGCCAGGTAGGCGCCCACGCCCGGCAGGGTGATGGTCTTGGAGCCGACGGTGATGGCCTCCGACGCCACCACGAAGAACCAGCCACCGGACATGCTCATCATCATGTTCCACACCAGCCCCGGCATGGCGAACGGCACGTCCAGCTTCCAGAACTTCTGCCAGTTGGACAGTTGCAGGTTATCAGCCACCTCGCTCAGGTCGTGCGGCAGCATGCGCAACGACTGGTAGAAGCTGAAGGTCATGTTCCAGGCCTGGCTGGTGAAGATGGCAAAGATCGCCGCGCACTCGGCGCCCAGCACCCGCCCGGGGAACAGCAACAGGAAAAAGGTCACGGTAAACGAGATATAGCCCAGCACCGGCACCGACTGCAGGATGTCCAGCACCGGCACCAGCAGCTTTTCGGCGCGCCGGCTTTTGGCCGCCAAAGTGCCGTATACCAGGGTGAACACCAGGGATGCGAGCATGGCCGCGAGCATGCGCAAGGTGGTGCGCATGGCGTACTCGGGCAGGTTGGCCGGGTCCAGGGAGATTTGCTGGCTCTGCAAGGTGGATATCGGCGCCCAGGTCTGGTGCGCGCCGATGGAAAAAAACAGCAGGAAACCGATCACCAACGGCAAGGCAATCAGGTCCCAGCGGTTGGGCAATAGCCGCAGCGTGGTCGCCGGGATGTAGTGGCGCATGACCTTGTTCATATTTGGCACTTCCGGCGGGCAACGTCACGGGAAAGGTCTGGCGCTGACGCGCGGAGTATAGGAGTCAATGTGTTACAAAAACATAAAATAACCGTAACCCGTAAGCTGGCGTTCAGCTTCACTGCAAATCAAACACCATGAACCCGGCGCCGTTGAACCGCCCTTCCAGCGCAGGCTTGTGCCCATCCAACACGGTACCGGCCAGCGCGTCCTGATCCCTGCGCCCCACGATCACCCAGGCCGGGCGCGGCAACGCCGCCAACGTGGCGCTGTCGTCGGCACTGATAAACAGCGGCTGCTCATCGTGGCCCAGGTTCATCATGTAGCGCACCGCCCAGGTGTCCTTGCCCAGGTTGAAAAACACCAATGGCCCCGGCGTGCTCGCGCGCAAACCCTCCACCTGGCCCACGAACGCCTGGGTGTCGAACTGCCGGTCGAGCGAGGGCTCAACCAGCTTGACCAGCATCAGCCACTGCGCCGCCAGGGCCAGCAGGCTAAGCAACACCAGCCGCCGACCCGGTTCACTGACACGGCGCCACGCCCACACCGCCAAGCCTTGCAAAACGGCCAGCACGCCGACCAACAGCGGCAATGACACCTGTGGCCAGAAGCCGTGCTTGAGCCACAGGTGCCGGCAGACAAACCCCACCGCCATACACAGCAGCGGCAAGACTGCGACCAGCCACTGGTAAGCCTGACGCACTTTGCGCAGCCAGCCCTGTGCCTGCAATAACCCGTAGGCCGCCACGGCGGCGAACAGCGGCACCATCGGCAGCACGTAATAGGCACGCTTGAAGTGTGGCACCGACAGGCCCAACAAAATCATCAAGCCGCAACCGCCCAAGCGGATCGCCAACTGCAGGTCAGCGTCCTGCCCACGCAGCGCCCAACGCGAGCGCAGTGCAATCAGCGTGGCCAAGGCCAGCGGCACCACCGGGAAATAACGGTACAGGCTCAACTGCAAATAGAAATAGAACGGCTCGCCGCTTTCGTCCAGCCGGCCGGTCACCTGCATGGTCGACACCTGCTCGGCAAAGCTGTCGCCGCCGCTCAGGCGCGCCAGCTTCATCAGCAGCCACCAGCAAGCCAGCAACAGCGCCAGCCCGATCACGCCGTTCAAGGCGATTTTCCTGACGACCTGCACGGTGTCGGCCCGCGTCTGGCGCACCGCCAATGCCCACCAGGTACAGGCCACGCCGCACACCTCGATCAAGCCCAGCGGGCCGCGGATGGCAAACGCCAGCGCGAACAACGCGAACACCGCGTATTGGCGCCACCGCGCGCCCAGCCGTTCGGCGCTGTGCAGCAGGTAAAAGCAGGCCAGGCACAACAGCGCGCTCATCTGGTCCAGGCATACCGCCCGGGATTTCTCCAGCCACTGCGTGGTCAGGGCGGTCAACAGCACGGTCAACAGCGCCCAGTGACGACTGCTGGGTGCCAACAGCCGATACATCACGGCAAGCCCCGCCGCCGAGGCGATGGCGGTGGGCAACACGTTGGCCAGGTGATTGGGCGCACCGAACAGGCGGGCGCACAGGTAGCTGAAAAAGGTCGCGGTACCGGGGTAGTCCGGGTACGGCTGGCCGTAGGTGGTGGGGAACAGGCTGGGGCCGTGGCGGAACATCTCTTGCAGGAACAACGCCCAACGGCCATCGAACCCCTGGGGCTGCTGGGCCCAGATGCCCCACGTGCACAGCAGCAGGGCCACGAAGAAAATCAGTGCTGATTCAAGCCGAATCTGATGTTGCCGAACCATCGCCCACCCGTTAAGTCAGTCGCCCCGTCAGGGCGCCATGCTAGCGAGTTGCGTGGCCGCCTACCGTGAAGGACTCTTCAGCTTTGCCCGGCGCAGATGACAACTGCGGCCGCTGGCGCGCATAGGCGATAAAGCCCTGGATGTCGGTGCTGCACAAGTGCGCCCCGGCCGCGACGATGTCGGCATGGGGCCAGTCCCACCAGGCGATCTCCAGCAGCGCCTCGCGCTGCTCCTGTGGGAAACGCCAGCTAAGGATTTTCGCCGGGTTACCGCCCACCACCGCATAGGGCGGTACATCGCGCACCACGTGGGCATTGGCCGCCACCACGGCGCCGTGGCCCACGGTAATGCCGGAGAGGATCGTGCAGTTGGAGCACAGCCACACGTCATTGCCGATCACCACGTCGCCGCGGCTGAAATCATAGCGGTCCAGGGGGCCGGCCTCGGGCATGTAGTACGGCACCGGGTAAGTGGTGACCCACTCGGTGCGGTGGTGGCCACCCAGCAGGATGTGCACCCGGTCGGCGATCGAGCAGTAGGCGCCGATGCTCAGCTTGGCGTCTTCCTTGAAGTCGTGCACTTCAGGCACGCCGTAGCTGCCACGGCCGTAGGGGATGTGCGGGTACTTGTGGGCAAACCAGGCCGCGCCCTGCTCGATGCGCGGCAGCTTGCGGATGGCCTTCTTGACCCGGCGCTCGGCCGCTTGCGCGCTGAAGTAGCGCTGGTGCAGCCATTGCGCGGCAAAACCGCCGGCCAAGCCCAGGATCAGGATTTCAAGCATGAGGTTTTCCAGTACGTATTGGTTACAAAAGTACCAAGACTACTGCGCAATGTAACAATGTGCAAAAACGTGCAACACATCGACGCCGGGGCGAGCGGCGTTGCCTCAACCGATCCGCTCACCGCCCAAGGCATCGCGCTGCATGGATTCCAGGTTTTTCTCGATGGTTTCGCAAATGGCGTCCATCTTGATTTGATGCTCGCTGACCCTGAACGGGCTCTGCAGGTCGGTACCGATGCGCTCGATGGCCAGCAGCATGAAGCCCACCACCGTGGAGGCCAGCGGCGTGAACCAGCCCAGCGCCTCCACCAGCCCCACGGGCACGATCAGGCAGAACAGTGAAATGAACAGCCGCGGGAAATACACATAGGGGTAAGGCAGCGGCGTGTTGGCGATACGCTCAAGGCCACCTTGGCTGTTGGACAAGTCCACCAGGGTGGACTCAAGCCGCGCCAGGCGAATGCTGTCCAGCCGCCCGGCCTTGTACTCGCCGGCCAGCAAGGCCGCCGAGCCATTGAGGATGTCGTTGGCAAAGTTGTTGGAATTGCCGCGCCGCTCGAACTCGATCGCCGGCACGAACGCGCTCAGCTCCTGCGGGCACGGCACGCCCTTGAGGTGCGCGGCCAGGCTGTTGACGTAGGCCACGTGGCGGCGCAACAACGTGGACTTGACCGGATTAACCTCACTGCCCGGGTCATCCACCAAGGTCAACACCTGGCGGGCGAAACTGCGCGAACTGTTGACCAGCGCACCCCACAACGTGCGCGCCTCCCACCAGCGATTGTAGGCGCTACTGTTGCGAAAACTGATCAGCACCACCAGCGCCGAGCCCAACAGGGTCAAGGGCATCAGCGGCAAGCTGATCTTGTTGTCGAGAAACAGCATGAAATCAGCGGTAACCACGATGTCCCAGATCAATAACCAGAACAGCGCCCAGCCCACATAGCCCAGGGTCTTGACGATCAGGCGGTATTTCTTGGCGATGGCTTCTTTCAATGCAAAACCTCAAAGGCGGGAAAACGAACGGCAACAGGGGTCGGACGCCATCTCGCACACAAGGTTCGCCACAGGCTTTTGTGCAGGCCGCCAGGCGGGCGCTGATCATTTTTTGATCATGCCTGATCAAGCCCTTATTTCATTGGTGTTTGGCTGGGTTATCCACAGAGATACCCACGATTTTCGGGGACAAGTTCTGTAACGATTCACGCGCCGGGCCGGCCGTAGGAGCGGATTCATCCGCGAAAAGATCGCTGCGGTTTACCTGCGCCGGCGCGTTAAGGCCTTCGCGGATGAATCCGCTTGTATCTGCAGAGGTGGTTAGACTTTGAGGTGAGAGCGGTGAGTAGCAAGCTGTTAATCCGTTGTGCTTGAAGCACGTGTAGGAGCAAAGCTGCTACCCACCTCTTCACTCTGGCGATAAAGCCCGAACAGTTGAACGAGCACCACTCGAATACAAGCGTGGGCCACGCCAGAGCGCTCTCACTCACAAGTGTAGGAGGGTCTGGCCATGTTGTCTTGGATTGGGATCGACGTTGCAAAAGCTAGCCTTGAAATTGGAATCAAGCCTCAAGGCATCACTTTCACTACTTCAAACGACCACGAGGGCCTAGCCCAGCTAGAGACTTGTCTTGGCCAACTTGAGGTCGGGCGAATTTTAATGGAGGCGACCGGCGGATACGAAAAGCTGGCTCTGCGCACGCTTCAGAAGGCTGGTCACAACGCCGTTTGTATCAATCCTGTTCGGGCTCGCCAGTTCGCAGAGGCGATGGGCAAAAGAGCTAAAACGGACAAGATTGATGCATTGGTCTTAGCCGACTTCGCATCGAAAATCGACGATTGTCGCAGCCAGGCATCGACTCCGGAGCGCGATGAGCTCAGGGAGCTGGTCAAGCAGCGTGATCGGTTCGTCCAGCAGCGTGATGACAATAAGCGTCGGCTCAAGCAAGCCAACTCGGCGGTGGTCATCGCCAATTTCAACCAGCACATTAAGCACTTGCGCGAGTTGATCAAACAGCTGGACAAGGTAATCAAGCAAGCCACGAAAAGCGTGGACTCCGACAGAGCGAGGCAACTGATGTCGGTAAAAGGCGTCGGCCCTGTCACAGTGGCAAGCTTGCTGTGCTACTTGCCAGAGCTTGGCTCACTGGACCGACGTGAGATAGCGGCCCTGGTCGGTGTGGCGCCCTATAACAACGACAGCGGCAACCGCTCTGGGCCGCGAAGTATCTGGGGTGGCCGAGCAAAAATGCGACGAGTTCTATACATGGCGTGCTGGGCTGCCATCCTGAGCAACCCGGAATTCAAAATGCGCTATAGCACGTTATGTGCGCGCGGAAAGTGCTCTAAAGTCGCTGTAGTAGCCTGTATGCGAGTATTTATCGTGAGGCTCAATGCGATGGTCAGGGATGGCACGGCCTGGAAGGCACAAGCGGCATGAAAGACTTGATCGCACTGAAAAGCAAAGCTTTGCAGTGCGATCAAAATTTAAGGCGGAAGACAGTTGCTCCTACAGAGAGATGCCTGCCCTGTATGGAGCGGATTGGTCCGCGAAAAGCTCACTGCGCCCGTTGATGCAGGTGCCCGGGATCAGGCCGAGCGCTGCGCCGCCCAGTAATCATGCAAGGCCACTGCCGCCGCCTCGATGGCCGCCACGCGCTGCTTATGCAACGCCACGTCCAAGTCGTCGGGCAGTTCAAAGTTATCCTGCTCGGCGCAGAACGAAATCGCCTCGAACTGCGCAGCCTCGGCCGCTGGCAACGCGGGCCACTGGGCCACCGCGACGCCGCGCAGGTAGCCAAAGCACCACTCCTCGGCCAAGGTCAGTACCTGGCCTTGGTGTTCGGTTTGCTCCAAGCGCGCCTTGAAGGCTGTTGGGTCAAGGGCCAACTGGGTCGCCAGTGTATTGATGTGGCGTACGCACAAGTCGATGAACTGCTTGCCCTCCTCCGGGCTTTCCCAGTCCGGGTTCTGCCCACCCCAGATCGCCGGGAACCACTGGGCAATGTCCACTTGCGCGGGGCTTGAGACCAGCGCGGTGAAGTAGCCGTCGAGCTCCGAGGGGTTGAGCACGGAGTGGTCGTCGCCATGCTTCATCAGCGTGTCGTCGATGAACTCGAAATCACTGGGCGTAAGCGGTAGGTTTTGCATCACAAGATTCCTTCGCAGCTCAGGCACTGCACGAGGTTTGAGTAAAGATGAAAAAAGGTCGTGGAGGATGCCGCGTGCGCAGGTTTTTTTCCAGCGTGCAAAAACCCTTTTCAATAGCGGCTTGGCTGGGTTCAACTGGCCAAACACCCCGGCCACGAGAATGCCCGCCGATGTCAATCGAACACTTTCCTGGTTTTTGGCCGCTCGAGGTCGACACTGCAAACGTTTCCTTTCGCGGCGTCATCGGTGGCGCAGGGCCTGCGCTGCTGCTGTTGCACGGCTACCCGCAAACCCACCTGACCTGGCGCTACCTGGCGCCCGCGCTTGCGCAGCACTTCACGGTGATCGCACCCGACCTGCCGGGGTACGGCGCCAGCCGCACGCACAACCACACCCCGCGCTGGAGCAAACGCCGCGTGGCCCAGGCGTTGCTGGACATGATGGCGCAACTGGGGCACTCACGGTTCGCCGTGGTGGGGCATGACCGCGGCGCCCGCGCGGGGTACCGGCTGGCGCTCGACCACCCGCAACACGTCAGCCACTACGCCTCACTGACCGTGATACCGACCCTGGACATGTGGGAGCGGGTAGACAAGGCGTTTGCCCTGGCCCAGTACCATTGGTTTTTTCTCGCCCAGCCCTACGACCTACCGGAAACCCTGCTGCAAGCCAACCCGGACGCCTTCATCGAGGCCGCGCTGGGCAAAATGGCAGGCGGGCTGGACAACATCGACGGCTATGCGCTGGCAGCTTACAAAAAGGCCTTCCGTGACCCCGAGGTGCGCCATGCCATGTGCGAAGACTACCGGGCGGCGGCGGCAGAAGACACCGAGCATGACGCGGCAGACCGCGCCGCTGGCAAGCAACTGCAATGCCCGGTGTTGGTGCTATGGCCCCAGGCGCAGCGTGCTGCCCGCACCCCCCTGGAAGTCTGGCGGGGATGGGCCCGCGAGGTCAGCGGCAAGGGCATTGGCGGTGGGCATCTTCAGCCCGAAGAGTCGCCACAGGCGGTGCTGGCCCAGGTGCTGCCTTTTCTGATGCAGCCCGCTAGCAGTACCCCGTAGCGGCTACGTTATATCTGCTACCATCGCCGCCGTTTCATTGGACAGGGTCATACAGGGGGTTACATGCAGGTACGCAGCACAACAGGTCGGTTGGTATTCTGGATATTCGCCTGGGTGGCGGTGGATCAGCTTTCCAAGTATTTTTTCAAGGCCCTGCTGGCCTCAGGCGAGCAGATTTCAATGCTGCAAGGCAGCTTCGTGCTACTCCCGGCCTACAACAGCGGCGCCTTCCTGAGTGCCGGCGGCGCCATGCCCGAGACCGTGCGCAAGTACTTCTTCATGTACGGTATCCTGGCCTTCCTGGTGGGCCTGTTTGTGTGGTGCGTGCGCGCCAAAAAACTGAAGCCCCTGGAAATATTTGCCTTCGCCAGCATGATCGGCGGCGGCCTGAGCAACGTGATCGACCGCTTCTGCTACGACGCCAGTGTCTTTGACTTCCTTAACCTGGGCGTCGGCAACCTGCGCACCGGCATTTTCAACATTGCCGACGTCGGGATCATGGCCGGAGTGATCATTCTGGCGGTCAATAGCCTCGTCGCGCGGCGCACGCAATCGGCCGCGCAAGGTTGAGCCGGGCGTCGCCTTTGCCGTCACACCCTGAACTGGCGCAACAAGCCGTTCAATTGCTCGCTCAAGCCGCGTAACTGCACGCTCGCCACATTCGATTGCTCTGCCGCCTGGGCGGCGTTGCGCGACAGTTGCGCGGCCTGGGTCACGTTCTGGTTGATGTCTTCCACCACGTGGGACTGCTGCAAAGTGGCGCTGGCAATGGAGGCGTTCAGGCCATTGAGGTTGCCCAGGGCCTGGCTGATCGAGGTCAGGCTCTGCCCGGCCAGGTGGGCTTGTTCGATGGTCAGTTGCGAGGAGCGGCTGCTGTCACCAATCACCTTCACCGCCGCGTTGGAATGGCTTTGCAAGCGCTCGATCATGCCCTGGATCTCGGCCGTGGATTTTTGCGTGCGCTGCGCCAGCAGCCGTACTTCGTCGGCCACCACCGCAAAACCACGCCCCTGCTCGCCGGCCCGCGCGGCTTCGATGGCGGCGTTCAAGGCCAACAGGTTGGTCTGTTCGGCGATCGAGCTGATCACCTCCAGCACGCCGCCGATCTGCGTGCTTTCACTGGACAGCGTGCGGATCACCTCGACCGCCTGGCCAATGGTGCCGGACAGGTGCTCGATCTGCCGCAGGCTGCCGTCGATGTTGGCCTGGCCCTGCTGCGCCTGGGCCTGGGCGTCGCGCATTTCGCTGGCGGCGTGCTCGGCGTTTTTCGCCACGTCCTGTACGCCGTACGTCACCTCGTTCACCGCCGTGGCCACCAACTCCATTTGCTGGGATTGCTGCTGGCTGCGCGCCTGCGCCTGGTCGGCATTGGTGCCCAGCTCGCTGGATGCCTGGCCCAGGCCCACCGCCGAGTGCTGCAGTTCGCCGATCACCCGGCGCAATTTGGCAGTGAAACCGTTGAAGTGGGTAGCCAGTTGCGTGACTTCGTCGCTGCCATGGGTTTCCAGGCTGCGGGTCAGGTCGCTTTCACCACTGGCGATATTGGCCATCGCCTGCACCGCCGTGTTGAGCGGGCGCACGATGCTGCGCGCAATCACGATCAACAACAGCGCCATGATCAGGACGATGCCAACGGCGATCGACGCGGCCTTCCACACTTGCAACTGGAACTCGGCCTGTACGTCATCCACGTACACGCCCGAACCGATGATCCAGCCCCAAGGTGCGAACAGGCTGATGTAGGAGGTTTTCTCCACCGGTTCGCTGGCACCGGGCTTGGGCCAGCGGTAGTTGACCATGCCCGCGCCCTGGGCCTTGGCCACGCTGACCATCTGGTTGAACACCTGCACCCCGTCCGGGTCCTTGATGCCCGACAAGTCCTGGCCCACCAGCTTGGGGTTGGCCGGGTGCATGATCATCACCGGGCGCAGGTCGTTGATCCAGAAGTAGTCGGTCTGGTTGTAGCGCAAGCCGCGCACGGCCTCCATGGCTTGCTGCTGGGCCTGTTCGCGGCTCAGGGTGCCGGCCGTTTCCAGGCCGTGGTAATACTCCAGCAGGCCATTGGCGGTTTGCACCACGTGCATGGTCTTCTGCGCCTTGGCATCGTAGAGGTCGTCATGGATTTGCTTGAGCATGGCGCCTGCCATGACCAACAGCATCAGCACCGCGACCACGAGGATGAGCCAAAGCCGTCGACTGATCGAAAGATTGCGCATGTTCATAGCCCCTACCCCATTGGTTATTCTTGTCGTTGGCCTACTTGAATCGGCGTGACAGGAGCAAACCTGAAGGGGCATCCGGGGTTTGCGACGAAGTGTCCTGCTAATAGGCGTATCTGCCCTCTGATATCCACCCCCATGGGGCGCGTGTTACCGTCACCAACTGCCCACTGCCATGCTTGCGCCGACATGAAAATGCCCGACATCGAGGCTATCCAGGCATTCGTCCTGGTGGCCGAGCTCAAGAGTTTCACCCGCGCCGCCGACCTGGTCGGGGGCACCCAGGCTGCCATCAGCCAAAAGATCAAGCGATTGGAAGAAGGCCTGGGCCGCCAATTGCTCGAGCGCACGCCGCGCAAGGTGACCCTGTCATTGCACGGGCAAGCCTTCCTGGACAGCGCACGGCGCCTGCTGGCCAGCTATCAGGACGCGGTGAACTGCTTCGACTCACCCAAGCGCACCCTGAAGGTGGGCGTCAGCCATCACATTGTCGGCGCCGACCTGAGCCAATGGCTGCGGCGCCTGGCCAACACCGACCCACAGGTGGTGGTGGCGTTCAGCCTGGGCACCTCGCGGGACATGCTGGAAAGCTATGAGCAGGGCAAACTCGACGTGGCCCTGATCCTGCGCCATGACAACCGTCGCCAAGACGGTGAGGTGATTGGCTGCGAACGCTTTGGCTGGATGGCCGCGCAGTCGTTCGAGCTGGCGCCCGGCGCGCCGTTGCCCCTTGCGATCCAACCAGAGCCCTGCGGCATGCGCAGCATGGTGATGAGCGCGCTGCACACGCAAAACCGCCGCTGGGAACAAGCGTTCGTGGGCAGCGGCATCCTGGCGATCGGCGCGGCGGTGGGTGCCGGCATCGGCATCGGCGCCATGGTTGGGCGCATGGCACCGGCCGGCTGCGTCGATGTGAGCGAGCGCTTCGCCCTGCCGCCGCTGCCCAGCCGTGACGTGGTGCTTTATACCGCGCAGCGCGATGCCCAGGCCCAGCAGTTGATCCGGACCCTGAGCGCGGACATCGCGGGCGGCTGAATCAGAAGAATAACTGCCCCGCCCTGGCCACCGCCAAGGCAATGCCGGCAATGGCAAGACCTGTGAATACAAAGGCGGCGAGGTGTACCAATACGGCCGTGCGGCGCGTGTCCATGAAGGCTTCCTTGAACGGGACGGGAGGCCAAAGTATGGGCAGCGCCGGGGTGGCGAAACAGCCGGCGCAGGCTATTTCAATGATAAGCAACGGCGATCATTGGCGCGCTCAACGCCACCGCTTCACCCGCACATCCAGCAACACGGCCAGGGCCAGCGCGCCACTGGCAATCACGCACAACACCGGGTAATCGCCCTGGCGCACATTGAACAGCCACCAATAGCCCGCTGCGTGGGTTGATCATATCGGCGCGATGGTGACTATTTCGCCTTGCCGTCGTGCGGTTTGTAGAACAGGAATTTATCGGTATGAGCCGTTTCGATGTATTGCTTCACCCACGCCGGCGACACGTTGCGGTCGTGGAAATACATGGCGCCACCGGTGTTGTCGGGCAGTTGCTGATTGAGCGCCTTGCGCGCGATTTCCTTGGCAATGTCGTAGCGTTCGGGTTCCTCGACATCGTCGGAGCGGCCGTCGCACCACCAGGAAAACTGGCAAGCCTTCTTCGACTGGCCCTCTTTGACCACCTCGCAAATAGTGCTGGGGAAACCGTCATGGCCCAGGCGGTTGAGCACCACGTTGGCCACCGCCGACATGTCTTGTGCATTGCCACCTTTGGCTTCCCAATAGATCGTGCGCGACAGGCAGGTCAAGGTGTCATTCACCGACGCTTCGCCAGCGGGGTCGACCACCTGCGCCTCGGCCTTGGTGATGGTCGCAGCCTTGGGCACGGCGCCCTCCTTATCGGCCACCTTGTGCTCCAGCACCTGGGCCTTGTCCTTGACCACTTCGGGGCTTTGCACCGGGTCGGCGGCCAGCGCCTGCCCCCCGAAAAAAGCAATTGCAATGCAGGCGGTCAACCGGACTAGGCGCATGGCGAAACTCGATGGCGGACGATGCGCAAAGCTTACACCTTGCCTGGCTGGTTGGCTTGCTGCGTACTCAATGCCCACAACACGTCGAGCACGTGCAGCGTGGGCCGCTCCACCTGCCCTGCGCGATGGGCGATGCCCAGTTGGCGCCACAGCAGCGGTTGCAGCGGGCGCATGGTGATGCGCGTATCCGGCAATGGCGTCGACGCTTCATGGGGCAGCAAGGTCGCGCCATAACCAGCCGCCACCAGGCTTTTGATCGCGTCGTTGTAGTTGAGCTGGATCCGCGGCGTGGGCTGTGGCCCGACGCCGGCGAACCAGTCAGTGGTCAGGCGTGAAAGCCGGGTACTGCTGTCGTTGAGGATCAGCGCTTGGTTGGCCAGCCAATCGGGGGTGACCACTTGGGGGCAGTCCCAGCGCGAGGGCAGGAACGCCATGACCGGGTCGCGGCGCCAGGCCGCGATCCGCAGGCCTTTGACCGGGGCCTGCGGCAGTGCGACCAGGCCGATGTCCAGCGCACCGTCGGCGAGTTTTTGCAGGGTTTGCTGGGACGTGAGCACCGCCACCTGCACGTCGATGTCGGGGTGCGAGTGCCCCAGGGTTTCCAGCGCCTGGGGCAGCAACTGCGCGATGGCCCCGGTGGACGCGCCCAGGCGCACCCGCCCGGCCAGGCCCAGAACCTGGCGCTGCACCTCTTCGAGCGCCTGCTCGGCGTCGGCCAACAAGCGACGGGCGCGCTCTATCAGGGTTTCGCCAATGGCCGAGGGCTGCACCCGCCCGCGCGTGCGCGACAGCAGCGTGCCGCCCACGCGGGCCTCTAGGTCGGCAATGTGCAGGCTGACCGTGGGCGGCGCCAGGTTCAGCACCCGCGCGGCCTCGGCAAAAGACCCAAGGTCGGCAATCGCGACCAGGGTACGCAGGCGGTCCAGGCTGATTTCGCGCATGTAACGCTCCCCGTTCAGAATACCTGAACAAAACCATCATCAAATTCAACTTTTACTATCTTACCTCGCCCATGAAGATAAGGCCTGTTGATTCCGGTTCAGAGAGCACGCCATGACCACACCCCTGATTTTCATCGACGGCGACCAAGGCACCACGGGTTTGCAAATCCACCAGCGCCTGCATGGCCGCACCGACCTGACACTGGTCACGCTGCCGGCCGAACAGCGCAAAGACCCCAAGCACCGCGCCGAGGCCATCAACGCCTGTGACATCGCGATCCTGTGCCTGCCAGACGAGGCCGCCCGCGCAGCCGTGGCCAGCCTCCATAACCCGGCCGTGCGGGTGATCGACGCCAGTTCTGCGCACCGTACCCAGGCCGACTGGACCTACGGCTTCGCCGAGTTGAACCGCCAACAAGCCCAACGCATCGCCAGCGCACGGCGGGTGAGCAACCCCGGCTGCTACCCCACGGGGGCGATCGGCCTGTTGCAGCCATTGCTCGCAGCCGGCCTGGTACCACGGGACTACCCGATAAGTATCCATGCGGTGTCGGGCTATTCGGGCGGCGGCAGGGCCGTGGTCGATGCCCATGAAGGCGACAACGCGTCGGCTGCGGCAGCCTTTCAGGTGTATGGGTTGGGGTTGGCACACAAGCACGTGCCAGAAATCCAGCAACACAGCGGCTTGAGCGAGCGCCCGGTGTTTGTGCCCGCCTACGGGGCGTTTCGCCAGGGCATCGTGCTGACGATTGCCCTGCAGCTGCGCTTGCTCGCCCCCGGCGTGGATGCCGCACGGTTGCATGCCTGCCTGGCGCAGCACTATGCAAGCACCGCGTACGTCAAGGTCGATTCGCGGGAAGCCGCCAAAAACCTGGAGCGGCTAGACCCGCAAATGATGAATGGCAGCGACCACTTGCGTTTGATGGTGTTCGAGAATGAAGGCCAGGTACTGTTGGCTGCGGTGTTCGACAACCTGGGTAAAGGCGCGGCGGGGGCGGCGGTGCAGAACCTGGACTTGATGTTGGTTTGATGCCGGGGCGCTGACTACGGCGCGGCGCCCAGCAGGGCTGCCAGTTCACGCCAGGGGAAGTCCTCGCGCCGCGCGCAGCAGCCGGCCCGGTGCACGAACATTTCGCCAGGCTGGCTGGCCAACTGCGAGGCCCGGCACTGTTGGCAGATGATCTGGCCGCATTGCACGGACCAACGGAAGGTCCAGCCGGCGATACGGTCGCAGGGGCTCATGCTGGCGCGCAGCGCGGCGGCAATTTCGTCGGTGACAGAGATGCTGGACATGCAGGGACTCCCGTGTACCCTTTTATCTACATCCTTGTATTTTGGCAGGCGTACGCGACAACTCTACGGCCCAACGGCACGTTGCACGGCCAATTGGGTGCGCAAATCGGCCATCAGTTGAATTGGTGACGGTATTGCACCGGGGTACGGCCCAAACGGGCGCTGAACAGCTCGCGCATTTGCCGCACACTGCCAAAGCCGCTTTTGTAGGCCACTGTTTTAAAAGGCAAATCCGTGCTTTCCAGGAGACTGCGAGCACGGTCGATGCGCGCGTTTTGTATAAACGCCAAGGGCGTCATCTGCACCTGGCGGGCAAATACCCGGCTGAAGTGGCGCACGCTCATGGCCGCAAGGGCCGCCAGTTGCTCGACACACAGCGGCTCTTCCAGGTGCTCCAGCACATAATGCTGAACCGCCGTGATGGGTGACTCCTGGGTGGCCACGGTCGCCACCAGCGGGCTGAACTGAGCCTGGCCGCCCTGGCGGCGCATCACCACCAGCAGCACTTTGGCCACGTCCAGGGCCACCTTGCGCCCGTGGTCCTGGGCGACGATGGACAGCGCCAGATCAATGCCCGCCGTGACGCCGCCCGAGGTGATCAGGCGCCGGTCGTGCACGTAGATCTGGTCGGTGGCCACGCAGGCCTTGGGGAACGCCTTGATCAGGCGCTCGGTGTAGTGCCAGTGGGTGGTCACTTGGTGGTCGTCCAGCAGCCCCGCGTGGCCGAGAATAAAAGCGCCGGTGCAGATCGAGCCGTAGCGCCCGGCAGCGGGCGCCGCGTGCCTGAGCCAGTTGATCAGGCCCGGATGGCGGCCGTTATAGGCACCGGGGCCGCCGGGCACCAGCAAAATATCCAGGGGCGTGTCGACCTTGTCCAGGCACCCATCGGCCTGGATCCGCACCCCGCACGAGGCCCGAACCAGACCGGGGTCGACGCCCAGGGTAAACACCTCATAGCCGTGGGCCGGTTCCAGGTAACGGTTGGCGATGGAAAACACCTCCACGGGGCCGGCCATGTCGAGCAGGAGAAAATCGGGGTACAGGACGATGGCTACACGTTTCATCACAAGGGCTCTTGAGCAGCGTCTAGGGTAGGGGCTTGCTGCAGCGCAAGGTCGTGTACCAGGCGCTCGCGCAGGAAATCGATGAACGCCTGCACCGGCCTTGAACTCTGCCGGTGCTGGGGGTACACGGCCGACAACTGCAGCGCCGGCGGCGCGAAACTGTCCAGCACGCTGACCAGCCGGCCATCGGCCAGGGCGTCGCCGACGATGAACCGTGGCAGATAGGCAATGCCCAGGTCTGCCAGGGCCGCGTCTTTGAGCAGTTCGCCGTTGTTGGCCCGGATGCGCCCGGTCACCGCCATGGCCTGGGGTTTGCCACCCACCTGAAACTGCCACTGCACTTGCCGGCCATGGCCGTAAGGCAGGCAATCGTGGGCCGCCAGGTCTGCTGGCAGCCGTGGGGTGCCGCGCGCCGCCAGGTACTGTGGGCTGGCGCAGTAGAGTCTGGGGATGCAAGCAATGCGCCGGGCGATCAGCGAGGAGTCCAGCAGCACACCGATACGCAGCACCACGTCGTAGCCCTCGCCCAGCAAGTCGACCGGGCGATCACTGAGGTCCACCTCGACCGCCACCTGCGGGTAGCGCTTGAGAAACTCAGGCAGCAAGGTCCCCAAGTGCGCCACGGCAAACGACAACGGCGCACTGACCCGCAAGGTGCCACGCGGCTGGGCGTTTTCGCCGACGATGCCCTGCTCCACCGCTTGCACCTCGTTCAACAGCCGCACGGCCGACTCGTAGTAGCTCTGGCCCAACGGCGTGACGTCCAGGCGCCGGGTAGAGCGATTGAGCAAGCGCACGCCCAGGCGGCTTTCCAACTGCATCAGGCGCCGACTGACGTATTGCTTGGACAGGCCCAGTTGTTCGGCGGCCGCGGTGAAGCTGCCAGACTCCATCACCTGGGCAAACAGGCGCATGTCTTCAAAGGCGTTCATTGTCATACCTGGGTGGACAGTGGGTGCTTTATAGCGGGTTTTGGTTAGGTTGGCCGCAAAAAAACCGCCCTTGAAGCCCGACACAACCACTTCACTTGCCTCAAGCAGATTTTTTGAACCCCCACCGGCTACCAATGCCGAAATTCTGGGACCTGCGCAACGGCGTCTGGCCCGTGATGCGATGGAGGCGGCTGACGCATGCAAGAACCCCTGGAACGCCTGGAATCGGCCTTGTCGGATTTCGCCCGCAGGCCTAATGCGTCGTGTCTTGAGCAAGCCCTGCAACACACCCTGCACACCTGCCTGCAGCAAGGCCTGGACCAATTGCCCCTGCCCGGCGCAGGGCAGACCCTGTTGCGCTGGCAGCGGCTGGCTGCCGTGGCCAGCGTCGACCTGTCGCTGCTCAAGCTGTTCGAGGGCCACACCGACGCCCTGGCGATACTTGCCGAGCTTGGCTCGCAACCGTTCAGTAGCCCTGGGTTGTGGGCCGTTTGGGCCGCCGAACCACCGGCAGCGCGGGTGCAGGTCACAGGCCAAGGCACTGACCCCGTGCACCTTAACGGTACCAAGGCGTGGTGTTCTGGCGCGCAGCAGGTCGACTACGCACTGCTCACCGCTTGGGATGAACACGCCCAGCCGCAGTTGGTCGCGGTCACGCTCCACCAGCCCGGCGTGCGGGTCGGCCAACACGGTTGGCAAGCGGTGGGCATGGCCCGCACCGCCAGTGTCGACGTGCAGTTCGAACACGCTGTGGGCCTGCGCGTCGGCGCCCCCGGCGAGTACCTCTCGCGCCCGGGCTTTTGGCAAGGCGGCGCGGGCATCGCCGCCGCGTGGTACGGCGCGGCCATGGCTCTTGCGCGCGCGTTGCTCGAACACCGCCGCCAAGCCCGTCCTGACGCCCACGCCGACGCCCACCTGGGCGCCGTGGACGCCGCGTTGTGCGGCGCCGCCGCCAGTTTGCGCGAATGCGCGGCCTGGATCGACGCCCACCCACGCGACGATGCCCGCCTGGCTGTGCAACGGCTCAGGGCCCAGGTTGAATCGGCGGTGGAACAGGTGTGTCGCCACGTGGGGCGCGCACTGGGGGCCACGCCATATTGCCGGGATGCGCACTTTGCGCGGTTGGCCGCCGACCTGCCGGTGTTTATCCGCCAAAGCCATGCCGAGCGCGACCTGGCGCAACTGGGGCAACTGGTTTCGGCCGGTTCAACTGCCGCGTGGTCGCTGTGAGCCGCGCCGCGCCGTTTGGCGTGGGCGGCACCTCGTTGCAGCAATGGCAGGCCAGTGCCGAACTGGCCCAAGTGCCTTGGCTGCCCGTCGCCACGCTGATCCCGCCCGCTGCGCGCCTGGTGGTGCTGGCGCCGCACCCTGACGACGAAGTGCTGGCCTGTGGCGGATTGTTGGCCGCTATGGCGGCGCGTCAAGACGACGTGTTGCTGATCGCCGTGACCGACGGTGAAGCCAGCCACCCCGGCACGCCCGGCCTGGCCGCGCGGCGCCAGGCTGAAAGCGAATACGCCCTGGCCCGCCTGGGGTTCTACGTGCCGCGCCTCAAGTGCCAACGCCTGGCCATGGCGGATGGCCAGGTGGCCGCCGGCGAACGCCAATTGGTCGCGCACCTGATCGAGCAATTGCGCCCCGGCGACTACCTGCTGAGCACCTGGCGCCACGACGGCCATTGCGACCACGAAGCGGCCGGCCGCAGCGCCGCGCAGGCGGCGGCTGCCACCGGCGCTACTTTGTTGGAAATGCCCGTGTGGGCGTGGCACTGGGCAACGCCCGATGACCCGCGCATGCCGTGGCAGCGGGCGCACAAATTACAGCTCAGCCCCGCGCACCTGGCACGCAAACGCCACGCCATCCAAGCCCATATCAGCCAATTGCACAGCACCGCCGGGCAACCGGCGGTGCTTTCGCCCGCCACGCTGGAGCGCCTGATGCAACCTTACGAACTGGTGTTTACATGACCTTGAGCGCCCCCTATTTCGAACAATTGTTCGCCGAAAGCGATGACCCCTGGGCCTTCAAGACCCGCTGGTATGAACAGCGCAAACGCGACCTGACCCTGGCGGCCCTGCCCCGCCAGCGTTACCGCCGGGTGTTTGAGCCGGCGTGCGCCAATGGCGAGTTGAGCCTGCGCCTGGCGCAGCGCAGTGATGCTTTCGTGGGCATGGACCTGTGCACCAAGGCCGTCACGCTGGCCCGCGAACGCCTGGCGCATCTACCTGGCATCGACGTGCTTGAGGGGCGCTTGCCCAAGGATTGGCCGCAGGGCCGGTTCGACTTGATCGTGCTGAGCGAGTTGGCCTATTACCTGACTCCAGGCGAGTTGGCCGCGGTGATCCAACGGGTGCTGGCCAGCCTCACCGCCGACGGCGCCGTGTTGGCCTGCCATTGGCTGCACCCCATCGAAGGCTGCGCCATGGATGGCCGCCAGGTGCACGCACAGTTGGCCGCGCAACTGCCCTTGCAGCGCCTGGTGCGCCATGAAGAAGCCGATTTTGTGCTGGAACTGTGGACCGCCACCCCCCACGCCTTTGACCTCGATGAGCGTACGCTGCAAGGAACTGCGCCATGATCGCCGTCATCATCCCCGCCCACAACGAACAACAGTACATGGCCGCCTGCCTGCGCTCGGTGCACGCGGCGATCCGCCACCCCTCACTTGCCGGCGAGGCGGTGCAGATCCTGGTGGTGCTGGACCATTGCACCGATCGCACCGGCGCCATCGCGCGCGGCCACGGTGCGCAGGTCACCACGGTGAACGCCCGCAACGTGGGCCTGGCGCGCAGCCACGGCGCCAAACTCATGCTCGAACGCGGCGCGCGCTGGCTGGCCTTCACCGATGCCGACAGCCGCGTGCCCGGCCACTGGCTGGCCCGGCAACTGGCATTCGGCGCCGATGCGGTGTGTGGCACCGTCACGGTGGACCAATGGGCCGAACACGCCCCTGAAGTTCGCAGCCGCTACGACGCGCATTACCAACCCGTGGAAGGCCATCGGCACATCCACGGCGCCAACCTTGGGGTCTGCGCCATCGCCTACACCCATGCCGGTGGCTTCCAGCACCTGCCCGCCCACGAAGACGTGCGCCTGGTGCAGGACCTGGAGCGCAAGGGCGCCAGCATCATCTGGACCGCCACCAACAGCGTCATCACCAGTGCCCGCAAAGACAGCCGTTGCCGCGAAGGCTTCGGTGATTACCTGCGCTCGTTGGACACCGCGCAACCGCTCATATCACTTTCACAGCCCGGCCAATGAACTGCACCGGCCCCGTGGGTTTGCCAATCGGCGAGCCGGTGCTTTTTTCCAGGGTCAGTTCAAACAACTGGTTGGCCTCCAGCGGCGGCAGCTTGCCCAGCGGCACCTGCAAGGTCTGCCCCGGCTTGACCAGCCCCAACGACACCGGGCCTTGCCAACCGTCAGCTTTGGTCCAGAACTCCAAGGCCTGATCCGCCGGCACCTGGACCGTGCCCAATGGGATCAGCTGGATCTGGCGACCATTGCCCGCCTGCACCACCCAGCCGGGTGCCTTGTCTTGCGGCGCCACCAGCACCACCAGGTAGTGCGGGGCGCCAAGCGGTGGGGCCTGCAACACCAGCAGGCTGCCCAGTACCAAGGTGGCGACCAGGCCTGCCGCCGCCAGCCCCCGCCACAGGCCCAGGCGGTTCCACCAGTCGATGGCAGGCGTTGCCAGGCTGTGCTCGATGCGCCCCCACAAACCCGCCGAAGGCGCGTGCGGTTCGGCCAGCGCCGTCAACGCGAACAGGCGCTGCTCCCAGGCATCCACTGCGGCGCGCAAAGGCTCATCAATGGGTAGACGGCGTTGCACCACGGCGCGCTGATCCGCGCTCAAGGTGCCCAGCACGTACTCACCGGCCAGCGCCTCAATGTCTGGGTTTTGATCCTGCGGGCCGGTGCTCATCCCATGCACTCGCGCAAGGCCGACAGGCTGCGCTTGATCCAGGCCTTGACGGTGCCCAGGGGCGCGCCCAGCTGCTGGGCGATTTGCCCATGGGAAAGCCCGTCCACGTAGGCATGCACGATGCAGCGTCGGCGTTGGGGTTGCAGACCGGCCAGGCAATGGTGGAGCCGATCGGTATAAAGCAGCACGTCGTTCCCCTCACTGGGCGTTTCCAGTTCGCTGAATGTATCCAGTGGCGTTTCGCGTCGGCGCCGGCGCAGGCCGTCCAATGCCACATGGCGGGTGATGCTGAATATCCAGCCACGGGCGCTGCCGCGCGCCGGATCAAAATCTGCCGCGCCCTGCCACACCTTCACAAAGGCATCGTGCACCACGTCTTCGGCCAGCGCGTTGTCTCTCACCAACCGCTTGGCCACCCCCAACAAGCGCGCGACCTCCTGCACGTAAAGCCGCTGCAAGGCCGCACGTTCACCCCGGGCACAGGCGGCCAGGTGGGCTTCATAGTCAAACTGGGGTTCGGCTACAGACAAGGGCAGGCCATCACTGAAAGGGGGTGCCCCGGCACCCTGGCCGGGGGTCATGCATTAGCGTAGATGACAGCGTTGCGCATCAACCGGGCATAACGTTTCCACTTATTTCGCTGCCCAGAAAATATAGTCCGCCTGGTATTTCACCTGCTCTTTCTTGCCCTTGTCGGCCACGGTACAGCCGGCTGCGGGTGCCACGCCGCCCTTGAGTGCCACGCGCTGCACATAGGTCACGCCATTCATTGCACCCTTGCCCTCGGCCGGGTTGGCCTTGACCAACTGGTACGGCAGGTTGCCCGCGCTGGAGGGCGCCACGGCCAACTGCGTGCCGGTGATTTTCGAGCCATCCTGGGCCTGCCAGGTGGCCGGTGGGCCGAAATAGGTACCCACCTGTTTGCCGCTGCGGTCATTGAGCACCGCCTGGGGGCCGACAAACACCCACTCCACTTGGCCGGCAGCGTTGGCCTTGTCGCGGCACTCGTAGGTAATCTCCCCTACCCCGACGGTTTCCAGGGCCACCTTGTGGCCGTCTGGCACCTTGATGGTGTCTGGCACCTCCATGGCCGCGTGGGCGGTCAGGGACGTCACCAACAGCGAGGCACCGGCGAAAGACAGTAGGCGTTGAACGTTCATGGGTGTGGCTCCGTGAGGGGCAGGCCAACGGTGTGTTGGCCGCTAAGATGACTACTCACGGGGCGGGGGGTTTGGATGCATGCGCTCGAAAATAAAAATATGGGGGCGCGACATGGGCGCTGTTCGCGGACAAATCCGCGCCTACTGGGGGCGGTTGCGCACGTACAACACCGTGCCCCCGGTGGGCGATGCGCCCTTGACCTGCAGCTCGAAATGCGCGGCCTGGCCCTTGATCAAATCACTCAATTTACGAAACCCGTAGATCCTGGGGTCGAACTCCGGTCGCAGCTTGCCGATGTTGGTGCCAAGGGCTCCCAACTGCGCCCAGCCATCTTCGTCGGAGATGTCATCAAGGATCTTGGCAATGAATTGCACCGGCACCTTGGGCGCTTTTTTCGTGTGGGTGGCCTCTGCCTGCGGCTCGCTCTCGCGCACGGCGGCGGGCTTTTTCTCAGGCGCAGCCTCCTGCTCTGGCGTGGCGTCGGCGCGCAAAATCTCGGTGTAGATGAACTTGTCGCAGGCGGCAACGAAGGGTTTGGGGGTTTTCTCCTCGCCAAAGCCGTACACCACTAACCCCTCTTCACGCAGCCGGGCGGCCAGGCGGGTGAAGTCGCTGTCGCTGGACACCAGGCAAAAGCCGTCGAAACGGCGGGTGTACAGCAAGTCCATGGCGTCGATGATCAAGGCGCTGTCGGTGGCGTTCTTGCCCTTGGTGTAGGCAAACTGCTGGATGGGCTGGATGGACTGGTCGAGCATCACCTTCTTCCAACTGCCCAGGTTCGGGCTGGTCCAGTCGCCATACATGCGCTTGACGCTGGCGGTGCCGTACTTGGCGATCTCTTCGAACAGGCCTTCGGTGATGGCGGCCGAGGCGTTGTCGGCGTCGATCAGCACGGCCAGGCGGGTTTTATTAGGCATGGGGCTTCCTTGTTAAAGACCCCTTCACCATAGCCGCAAAAAAGCGCTGCGGCCCGCCTCAGCCAAATACGCGCTGCTCGCATAACCGTTGCTCGACGATCTGCAAGGCTTCGCAACCGGTCTGCAGCAGCAAGTGCGCGCCTTCGGCGAAATGGCTGGTGTCCACCTCCTCGCCCTGGCGCGCGGTCATGCAGGCCTGGTTCTTGAGCATCAGGCTGGCGGTGCGAAAGCGGTGCACGGCGAAGTAGAACAGGTCGGCGACCGAGGCGTTGGCATCCAGGTATTGCAAGGGCGTTGCTTGAACGGGTGAGCAGTGGGTCATGACCTTTCCTTGGAGTCAGGCCACCACCCAGGATGGGTGGCAGCTGGCACGCAGGTTGAGAGACCGGCTATCACAAACCAGCGCACACAAAGGTGCCCTGCGCGCAGCTGCCATGACGCGTGAACGCAGGCATTTGACTGCCTGAGTCCATGGTTACGCAACATGCACGTGATAGATCGGGCTCTCAAACCCGGTCGCTAGGTGAGCGACGGGGGGCACTATGAAGGGGGAAAAGGTGCGCCGCAATGGGGGAAAAGCGGGTTCGGAAAGGTCCTACATAGGGTTCGGAAATCTGCTCCTACAACGCATTTTTTACATCTTGAACCCTACCCGGTCGGGCTCGCCGCCCAGCGTTCGTGCCGTCAATTGGTAAAGCTGGCGCACATGCCCTGCCAGGAACACCCAGAAAGCGGGGTCATCAACGGTCTGCACCACAAGGTCACGGGGCAGGAAGCGACTCATCTCTGCGCGGAAACCGACTGCCAGGCTGTCATCCGTTTCGAGCCGCTCAGAGCGCTCTTTGAACAGGCCCAGAAATGCCGATCGCTCACAGCGATGGTCGGCCAACTTGCTCGCAATCAGGTCCAACCGTGGCTTGACACCTTGTTGCCTAAGCCATGCCAAGTCCCAAAGGTCGCGGTTTTTTATCCGATTGGGCCGCAGGGCAAACGCAACGATCTTGTCGGCGTAAATTTCTTCAAGTGTTTGCGCCATCAACAGCAAGCCACCGGTGCCCATATCGACACCGTAGGGGTTGAGCAGCACCATGGGGGTGGGTTGATAACTGGGGATCGAACACACATCGATATTGATACGTTGCGCTGGCATGTCTTTGCGCCCTGGGCGAGTCTGCACTTTGATTTTCCAGGTATCGACGTTACCGATGTCTCTCAAAGGCTCGCTGACCTCCACCTCCAGGCCGTATTTGCCCTTGAGGGTCGCGACCAGTACCCGCGCCAGTTCCGCCAGATGCTCGCGATCGAAATCCGCCCCGCCGGTAAAATCGAGGTCTTCACTCAAACGATTCGAGCCGTAGCACGCGCGCAAGCAGGTACCACCGATAAACGTCAATTTGGCCAGCAAGCCTGCCGCACTCAACGCTAGCATGATGTCGTGATGCAGCAGTTCTTTCTCGACCACGACCCGCAGCGCGTTCAGTTCCGGCCGATTGTGCAGCGCCTGGTCCACCACTTGGTCAAACAAACTCATCGGCAACGCTCCAATCAATCAAGTCAAGATTTCGCTTTGCCGCCTTCATGTCTCGCAGCGCTTGCTTTGGATGGGCGCGCCACAGCCGGCAGCGCGGGTCGTAACTCAACTGGCCGGCCAGGTCAGCCGGTTTTTGACGCGTGTGGCACGAACTCGATGGTGCCCCAACGCCCGCAGTCAATTGTGCTACCGCGCCCTGACGACATCAGCGTGATCCAGTTGATGGGGATCTGAGAAATGACCCCACAGTCGCTTAGGGCCGTCTCAAGGCTGATGTAATTGAACTGAAGCGCTCGCAACCTGGCTGCCGCGTGGAAGAGTACCAGCCCACTCTTAAGCATGGCAGGTTCAAACAGATACAAGCCTTTGCAAACCCTGGCCAGGTGACCTTGCTGCACCGTACGGCTCAAGAGTGTCCTGTAGCTGCCCTCTGAAAGGTCCGGAACCAGTGCACGGAGGTCTTGTGGGGTAAACAGATAGCGTTCGGCATTTGCGAATTTAATCAGGCCTTGAATCAGACGTCGCATGGGCTGGGTGGGCTGATGATCTGGCTGCACGATTGAAGACTCTACGCTAAGTTACACTTACTGTAACTTAGCGTAGAGTCTCCGGCAATTTAATGGTCGCCAAATATCCGGAGCACGACCCGATCACTCTACGTAATGTTACACAAACTGTAACATTACGTAGAGTGAACATCGGGCAGCCCTCCCGACCACCGGTATTGCTTCTGCCGCAAGCCCGCAACATGCTAGGCCATCCTTGCGCCACTACCGGTACAGACCGCCCATGAGCACCGTCAATCGCCCGCCCGAACCCGACAGCGCCGTGTACAAAACCCTGCTCGAGTCCACCCGCGCCATCCCCTGGCGCATCGACTGGGCCACCATGACCTTCAGTTACATCGGCCCGCAGATCGAATCGCTGCTCGGTTGGGCGCAGGGCAGTTGGGTGAGCGTGGACGACTGGGTCAGCCGCATGCACCCGGACGACCGCGATTACGTGGTCAATTTTTGCGTGTCACAGTCCCAGGCAGGCGTAGACCACGAGGCCGACTACCGCGCGCTGACCAAAAGTGGCGACTACGTGTGGATACGCGATGTGGTGCACGTGGTGCGGGTGGACGGCGAGGTGCAGGCGCTGGTGGGCTTCATGTTCGACATCAGCGAACGCAAGCAAACCGAAGAACACCTGATCCGCCTGCAAAAGCAATTGGAGGAATACTCCTTCCAGGACGGCCTGACCGGCATCGCCAACCGGCGCATGTTCGACACCGTGCTTGAGCGCGAATGGGCCAGTGCCCAGCGCAACCAATTGCCGCTGTCGCTGATCATGTTGGATATCGACTACTTCAAGCAGTACAACGACCACTACGGCCACATCAAGGGTGACGAAGCCTTGCGTCGCGTGGCCCAAACCCTGCTGCAGGCGGCCAACCGCCCACGCGACTTCATCGCCCGCATCGGCGGCGAGGAGTTCGTCTGGCTGCTGCCCGAAACCCACGCCGACACGGCCAAACAGGTGGCGCTCAAGTGTTTGCAACTGGTGCGCCAACAGCAAATCGAGCATGCCCGTTCTGAAGTGTCCGAATGGCTGAGCTTGAGCCTGGGGGTGGGCACCGTGGTGCCCGGTGCGCAGGCCCAGGCATTGGCGTTCGTGGAGCAGGTGGACGGGTTATTGTACAAAGCCAAGCGCGAGGGGCGGATGGGCGCGCAGTATTCGCAGTTTTGATGCGCCAGTTTTGATGGCCCAGTTTTGATAGGGAGGGCCGTAGCCCCCCACCACCGTCTACCGCCCTGCCGTATCCGCCTCAGGATACTTTTGCAGTAACTTGAGCGTGACCCCGTTGGTCCAGCCAAACCCATCCTGCAGTTCGTACTCCCCACCGCCGCCCCCTTGCTGGCTGCCGGACAGGTCATACTTTTCCACCAGCTTGGACTGCTTGGCATACAGCCCCTGCACCTGGGCCAGAAAGCGATCGGCGATCTGCGCCGCCAGGGCTTTCTCGTCGTAGCGGCTCAGGCCCTGCACGGCGATCCATTGCAGCGGTGCCCAGCCATTGGGTTCGTCCCACTGCTGGCCGTTGCTGACTTGGGTGGTGGCCAGGCCACCGGTGCGCAGCAGGCCGCCTTGCACGGCGACGGCGGTCTTGCGTGCGTGCTCGGGCGAGGCAAGGCCGGTGTACAACGGGAACAGCGCCGCGGCGGTCAACGCCGGGCGCTGTTGGTTGCGCTGCCAGTCGTAGTCCACGTAATAGCCACTGCGCTCATCGAACAGATGCCGCTCGATGGCCTCGCGGCGTTGCTCGGCACGCTTGCCATAGGCCTGGGTGCACGGCGCGTTGGCGGTTTTCTCGCAGGCGGTGGCGATGGTGCGTTCCAGGTGGTACATCAGGCTGTTGAGGTCCACCGGCACGATGGCCGTGGTGCGGATGCTGGCCAGGTTTTTCGGGTCGCCCATCCAGCGCGAGCTGAAGTCCCAACCGCTTTCGGCGCCGGCGCGCAGGTCGCGCCACACCTCTTCCTTAGGCCGTTGCGGCGCCTGTTCGGCGGTTTTCACGTCCTGGCTCCACGACTCCTGGCGGGGCGTGGCGCTGGCGTCCCAGTAGCGGTTGAACAGGCTGCCATCGGCCAGGCGCACCACGTGGGCGCCGGCTTCACCGGGCTTGAGGGTTTGCGAACCTTGCATCCAATAGGCGTATTCCTTTTGCAACTGCGGCAAGTAGCGGCGGTAGGCTTGGTCGCCTTCGATGCGCGCCTCAAGCTCCACCATGTAGGCAAAGAACGGCGGCTGCGAACGGCTCAGGTAATAGGTGCGGTTGCCGTTGGGGATATGCCCGTAGGTGTCGATCATGTAGGCGAAGTTGTCGACCATCTGCCGCACCTGTTCTGTGTCGCCACTTTGCTCAAGGCCGAGCAGGGTGAAGTAGGAGTCCCAGTAATACATCTCGCGAAACCGCCCGCCGGGCACCACGTAAGGCTGCGGCAGCGGCAGCAGGCTGCTGTATTGCGGCACTTGGTCGTAGTGGCGGCTCAGCACCGGCCAGAGCTTGTCGATGTGCTCGCGGATCGGCGCGCCAGGCTTGGGTGCCGGGCTTTGGGCTTCGCCGGATTCTTCGAAATGGTCTTTGACAAAGGCTTTCAGGTCGAAACCCGATTGATCACGCTGGGCCAGGTAATCGGCGCGGATCTGCGCCGGAGCTTGCTTGGGCAAGGCGTCGACGAAGTGCTTCTGGTCGGTGAAGATTTCACCGCGCTGCACGGCCTCAAACAGTTCGGGGTAGGCTTGATCGGGCGGCAGCGCTTGCCGGGTCGCTACGTCGGTGGTGCCCCACAGGGTCTGGGGGTGTTGCGCGCAGGCAGCACACAACAGGGCGGCGCAGGTCAGGGTGCTGAAATGCAGGGGGCGCATAGGCGGACTCCGTGTCTGTTCGGCGGGTAACAGACCAAGTGACCGCACCCCACGGGTCAGGGTTCAGTCGGATGTGCCCGTGCTTCAGACCACCCCTTCACGCCGGCGCACCGCATGGTAATACTTCCAGAACAGCAGCGCCGCCGTCGCCCGATGCGGCGCCCAGGCCTGGGCAATGCTGATCAAGGCCTTGCGATCCGGCGCAATGGCCAAGCCCAGGGCATCACCCACCGCCTTCTGCAACGCCAGGTCCCCGGCCGGAAAAATATCCGGGTGCCCAGCGCTGAACATCAAGTAAATCTCTGCCGTCCACGGCCCCACGCCTTTGTGCCGCACCAGTTCGCTAATCGCCTGCTCGGCCGGCAACTGCCCCAGTACGTCAAAGTCCAGGCCCCCCGCCACCACCGCCTCGGCCAAGGTGGTCAAGGTGCGGTGCTTGGAGCGCGACAGCCCAACGCCCAGCAGGCCCTCCTCGCCCAAGGCCAGAAAGCTGTGCGCCACCGTCGCGCCCGCCACCGCCTGGAAACGCCCGTAGATCGCGTTGGCACTGGCTACCGACACCTGCTGGCCGCAGATGATTCGCGCAAGGCCAGCAAAGCCTACCTCGCCAATGCGTGGCGCAAATTCACCGGCCACGGCGCACACCGCGACCAGGCGCGGGTCCAGTTTGACCAGCGCCTGCAAGTGGCGGGCGACGGCTTCAGGGGTTAGCAGGGGTTCGTTCAAAGCGTGGGGCCTGGGCAATGAGTGCTGGGGTAATGGTACTCAGGTGAAGGAGGATCGCATAGGCAGGCCGTTTAGATCATGGTGCCTGAGGCACTCGAGACCTAGGCCTATTCGCAAGCAAGGCTTGCTCCCACAGTTGTTGCAAAGTGCTCAATGCAAACTGAAGTGCGGCACGTTGCAGCCAATGTGGGAGCAAGCTTGCTTGCGAAAGGCCTTATTCCCGCAGTTTCAAGACGCGCTCGGAGCCAATCAACGGCTAAGGATGAGATGAGTCTCGCCTCGTTACTTCGCGGCATTTACGCTCGCGGCCGCAACCCCACCATCCCCACCGCACACACCGCCAACAACACACTGGTGCCCAAAAACACCAGCGGCATGCCAAAATGCCCGCCCACGTACCCGCCCATCAACGGCCCCAGCACCTGCCCCACGTACTGGCTGGAAGTGGAATAGCCCAACATCCGCCCCGCCACCCGCTCCGGAACCGAATGCCGGATGATGGCCGCGATGCACGGCAGCAACCCGCCCAATGCCAGCCCCATCAGGAAGCGCAACACCACCAGTTGCCAGGCATCGGTCACGAATGCCTGGGGTATCAGCAGCACCGCCGCCACCGCCAGGCACACCGTGACCACCTTCCAGTGCCCTACCCGGTCGGCCAGTTTGCCCAGCCGTGCGGCGGACAGGATGCTGCCCAGGGCCGCTGCCGACATCACCAGCCCGGCCATCAGGGTCAGGTGTTCAACGTGCAGTTGCATCAGGTACACGGTGATGATCGGCTCGATCGACATGTTGGCGAACAGGATCAGGCACGCCACCACGAACATGATTTTCACCAGGCCGCGCTGCGGGATGTCGCCCCAGCGGATCGGTTCGCCAGCCTTGGCACCCGGCTCTGGGCGTTGCCGCGGAGCCTCTTTGAGCAAAAACAGGGTGGCCAGGAAGGTGATGAAAATCACCCCGCCCGCCAGGAAGAACGTGTTGCGGATGCCCACCAACGGCGGCAACAGGCCACCGATCAGGGGGCCAGCGAGGCTGCCGGCCATGATCCCCGACGAGAGGATGCCCAAGGCCCAGCCAGTGCGCGCCTTCGGCGTTTGGGTGGCGACCAGAATGGTGGTGCCCGAGGCATAGCCGCCCAGCAAGCCGGCCAGCAGGCGCAGCAGCACCAATTGCCAGATGTTTTCGGCCAGGCCGATCAACGACATGGCAACCGCCATGCCCAGGCTTGCGCGGATCAGCATCAACTTGCGGCCGTAGCGATCGCCCAGGCGGCCCCACAAAGGGGCGGTCAGTGCGGCAGACAGAAACGTGGCGCCGAAGGCGATGCCCGACCATTGCACGATGGCCGCCGGGTCGCTGACGCCCAGGTGTTCCACGTACAGCGGCAAGAACGGCAGCAACAGGGTCATCGCGACGATGGTGGTGAAGGCACCGAACACGCACACCGCCAGGTTGCGTTGCCAATGAAGGTGGGTGGGCGGGCAATCCTCTGCGACGGTCATGCGTTGGTTCCTGCGTCTTGGCGAATGCCCTTACGCTACGCCGCCCATGTGCATAAATAAAATTCATGTTTTTTATTGACTGCATTCCAACAAGGAATGCATCAAAAAACGCGGGAACGCGTGGCGGTTACCTGCCACTCAACTGATATGCACTTTCGCTAACAAACTGACACTGTCACCGGATCAGTTTCAACGGCATGCTGAGCCCTTGCACACCCAGGCCACCGCCCCATGAAGCGTTACGAAAAACTTGCCGACGACATCGCCGAACTGATCCGCAGTGGCGTGCTGCCCCCCGGCGGCAAGATCCCCTCGGTGCGCCTGGCCAGCCGCACCTACTCGGTGAGCCCATCAACGGTGTTCCAGGCCTATTACCTACTGGAAGACCGCGGCCTGATCCAGGCGCGGGCACGCTCGGGGTACTACGTGCGCGAGCACGTGTCGCGGCCGATGACCGCCCCCCAGGTCGCCCCCCACCCGGCCCAAAGCACCGACGTGGACGTCAGCGAGCTGATCTTTTCGGTGCTGGCCTCGCTCAAGGACCCGGACACTGTGCCATTCGGCTCGGCGTTTCCCGGCCCTGATCTGTTCCCGTTGCCGCGCCTGGCCAAATCCATGGCCAGTAGCGTGCGGGCGATGTCGCCACAGGCGGTGATCAGCGACATGACCGCGGGCAACCCGGACCTGCGCCGGCAGATCGCCCTGCGCTACATGATCAGCGGCGTGCGCCTGCCCATGGACGAGTTGGTGATCACCAGCGGCGCCATGGAGGCCTTGAACCTGTGCCTGCAATGCGTGACCCGCCCCGGCGACCTGGTGGCCATCGAGACGCCGGCCTTTTACGCCTGCCTGCAAGTGCTGGAGCGCTTGCAACTCAAGGCCGTGGAAATCCCCGTGCACCCCACCGGCGGCGTCGACCTGGACACCCTGCAAGACAGCTTGGCGCGCTTGCCGATCAAGGCGTGCTGGTTCATGAGCAGCTTTCAGAACCCGCTGGGCGCGAGCATGGATGAGGTGAGCAAGGCGCGCCTGTATGACCTGCTAAGTGAATATCAGGTGCCATTGATCGAAGACGATGTGTACGCCGAACTGTATTACGGCAACCGCGCGCCCAACCCGGTCAAGAGCTTGGACCGCGAGGGCCTGGTGATGCACTGCGGCTCGTTTTCCAAGCAATTGGCACCGGGTTATCGCGTGGGCTGGGTGGCCGGCGGGCGATACGCCGAACAGATCAGCCGGCTGAAATTGATGACCACTATTTCACCCTCGGTGCCGGCCCAAGCGGCCATTGCCGACTACCTGCAACACGGCGGTTACGACCGCCACCTGCGCCGGCTGCGCCATGCCCTGCAAATGCAGCAAAGCGCAATGCTGGCCGCCGCCGCGCGCTACTTTCCGGCCAGCACGCGGGTCAGCCAGCCAGCGGGCGGCTACTTTCTGTGGTTCGAGTTTCCCGAGCAGGTGGACGCCTTGCAACTGTATACCCAGGCTTTGGCCCAAGGCATCAGCATCGCACCGGGGCCGATTTTCTCGGCCACACGGCGCTTCACCCATTGCGCACGGTTGAACTACGGCCACCCCTGGGACAAACGCAGCGAACAGGCGATGGCGGTGCTGGGGCGCATCCTCGCAAGCTTTTGATCACTTGCCCCAGGTGGCGCACCAGCGGCTGACGCATACCGATCCGACCACCGCGAGGATGATCGGTACCAGAAAGTCGTGGTCCACCCGGGTGAACTCGACCACCAGCACGATAGCGGTGATTGGCATGCTCATGGACGAGGCCAAAAACGCCGCCGCGCCAACAATGGCGAAGGCGCCCAAGGGCACGCCCGGCCACACCAGGTTCCAGCCACAGCCCAGCACGATGGCCAGCAACGCCCCGGTGGCCAGGGCCGGGGTCAGCAGGCCGCCTTCGGCACCGGCGCGCAAGGTGCTGGTGGTAACCAGCACCTTGGCCACCAGCAGCATCGCCGCCAGGCCCAGGGTCAATTGGCTGTCAAAGCCCAGTTGCGCCGGGCCCTTGCCGTTGCCCAGCACCTGGGGCAGGTAAATCGCGATGCACCCCACCAGGGTAAAGTTGATCAGGGCCAGCACCGGCAGTTGCCAACCGCGTGCGGCGCGCTGCCGGGCGCGCCCGGTCAACTGGCTGAAGCCATAGGCCGCGATCCCCATCAGGGGACCGGCCAGCAGCGACCAGACAATCAGGTCGGGGGTTTGCGTGAACCCCGGGATCACGTACTGGGTTTGCGCGCCCAGGCCGATCCAGGCAATGCCGGCGCCGATGGCCGAGGTGGCCAGGGCGATGGTCGCCGCCGGCCAACTGAAGCTGCCCACCAACACTTCCAGCACAAACACCGCCCCGCCCAGCGGTACGTTGTACACCGCCGCCAACCCCGCGCCAGCGCCACAGGCGATGATCAGCCGCTGCATCTCGGGGGCCAGGCCCGCGCGCCGGGCCAGGCTGCCACCCACCAGCGCGCCGACCTCCCGGGGTGCCACTTCGCGGCCCAACGGCGAGCCCAAGGCCACGGTAATGATCTGCAGCAGCGCATGGGCCAGGGTGGTCTTGGCTGGCATCACCGGCCCCTGCGCCGCCACTGCCTGGCGAATACCCACCAGCGGGCGGCCAAACCGGTAGATCAGCCACCAGCCGACCCCCGCGACCACACCGCACAAGGCCATCACTGCCACGCGGCGCTGCACCGAAGCGCTGGTCACGCCCAGCAGAAAGCTCTGGTGGCTGGTCAAGGCATCCTGCCCATAGCCGTAGGCCAGGTGCTGGATAGCGTGCAGCAGCATCGCCAGGAGCATGCCGCCCAACCCGGCGCCCACCCCCGTCAGTACGACCACGGCGCCCAGGCGCAAGCGGTACCAGGAGGGCGTTTGGGTGGTGGCCGGCAAAGTTTCGGGTAATGTCATGGGAGGCTGCCGAACAGGCCTTTCTGGTAGTCCTCGATGGCTTGGATGATCTCCTCGCGGGTGGTCATCACGAACGGGCCATGGGAAAACACGGGCTCGTCGATAGGCGTGGCGTGGCCGAAGATGATCTGGCTGTCGGTGAGTGCGGCCAGGTGCACGGTTTCGCCCTGCTCGCCCAGCTCGATCAGGTGCCAGGGCTGCGCGGCTTCGCCGTCCACCTGTAACTGGCCGCCGACCACGTAGAAGAACACTTGGCGGCCTGGCGGGGTCGGCAAATGGATCTCGCCGCCCTGCTTGAAGGAGACTGTCATCAGCGTGACATCGGTCAGCGACTGGATCGGCCCCTGGTGCCCCTCGAACGCCCCGGACACCAGGTTGACTTTGACCCGGCCGGCGTCGGCCTTGATCACCGGGATGTCTTGATGTTGCAGGCCGACATAGGCAGGCGCCACCCACTTCAAGCGGGCCGGCAGGTTGACCCACAGCTGCAGAATCTCCAGCGCGCCGCCAGTCTGCTTGAAGGACTCGGGCGACAACTCGGCATGAACCAGGCCAGAACCTGCGGTCATCCATTGCACGCCACCGGCGGTGATGATGCTTTCATGGCCACCGCTGTCCAGGTGCGACAGCTCGCCTTGCAGGATAAACGTCACGGTCTCGAAGCCCCGGTGCGGGTGCGGGCCAAAGGGCAGGCCGTGGTTGTGCTGCGGGTACACTTGCGGGCCGTGGTGGTTGAGGAACAGGAACGGGTCGAGCTGCTCGACCGCCGGCCCAGGCACGGGGCGCCGGGTGATCAGGTCACCAATGTCGTCGCGGTGGGCGGGGTGCTGCTTGAGGATGCGGGGCATGGACGGTCTCTTTGAATCAGGCAACCCACAGCATAAAGCCTAGGCGCGCGCTTCGCGATGAAGCGCAGATGAAAAATCGCGCCCAATAAAAAACCCGCCGAAGCGGGTTTTTCCAAGACCATCCAACACCCTGTCGGCAGCCACCCTCGGCAATGGTCGATCGTCCTTGATCCTGCGGCGATCCTTCGCTGCAGTTGATGGATCCAGATTACGGCTTGACGGCCATCATGGATAGAGCCGTTTTACCGTCAGCGCGTGTAAGCATTTACCTACACGACGATCAGGCTGGCGGTGCGGCCTTCGCGGATAAATCCGCTCCTACAGAAACGCCCGCTTCCCCCTGTAGGAGCGGATTTACCCGCGAAAAATCACCGCGTTGAATCAGGCCTAGCACGGTACCGCCTTCGCGGATGAATCCGCTCCTACAGAAACGCCCGCGTCCCTTGTAGGAGCGGATTTATCCGCGAAAAATCACCGCGTTGAATCAGGCCTAGCACGGTACCGCCTTCGCGGATGAATCCGCTCCTACAGAAACGCCCGCTTCCCTTGTAGGAGCGGATTTATCCGCGAAAAATCACCGCGTTGAATCAGGCCTAGCACGGTACCGCCTTCGCGGATGAATCCGCTCCTACAGAAACGCCCGCGTCCCTTGTAGGAGCGGATTTATCCGCGAAAAATCACCGCGTTGAATCAGGCCTAGCACGGTGCTGCCTTCGCGGATGAATCCGCTCCTACAGAAACGCCCGCCTCCCCTGTAGGAGCGGATTTATCCGCGAAAAATCACCGCGTTGAATCAGGCCTAGCACGGTACCGCCTTCGCGGATGAATCCTCTCCTACAGGTGCGTCTTACCCACTGGAAGTCAGAACTGATCAGTCTGAAAAGAAACATGTAGTGCTGCTAAAAAAACACTACAAAACCCCTTGACGCCCTCCCCGAGCCCTTGCATGATGAAGCTGTCTCCCCGATCGGGAGCGTTGGCAAAGGTGTTCCGAGCAAGCTCGACCAAGCAGGTCAAGCTGTTGCAACGATGTGTACTGCCCACAAGGCAGATTGATGAAGCAGACTGGCACAATCAGCCCGTACGGGCCGAGAAACGCTGGCGAGACGTCCTCAAGATGCTTGTGGTTGACGCGTAATAGTCACCCTGACATTGCCGAATCGTTCGCTCCGCTTTCTTGTGTAGCCACCTCTTCTTCGACACTACATACCTCGAGCTCCAGGCCGGATGTGCACTGACGGGAATGCTGCGCCCTCCCGTCGCTGCAACGCTGTAACTCGACTGGCGGCAGGCGCCGGGCGAGCTAACCAACACGACAGATCAGAACAGGTCGAGGGACTTACCATGAACTTGAACAATCAGCCTACCACCGAGCAACTGGCGCAACTCTTCGCAGCCCGCAAGGACACCCTGGACAGCCATATCCTGTGGGTATGCGAGTCGGGTGAAGTGCACATCGACTGCCTGGAGTGCGTGACCCAGGAAAGTGAGTTCGAGCAACAGCAACCGAGCATGCGCGCCCGTTTCAAGATGTACCGCCGTGGCCAGGGCTACGTGGGTAAAAAGGCCGCTGCCGACAAGGACTACGTGGGCCGCGTGCTGCAGACGCTCAAGCATGAATGGAGTGAAGCCCAAGGCTCCTCCAGGGTTCATGTGATCGACCGGCTGTGCTGAAGCCTGATTGAACAAAAAACCCGCCAAGGCGGGTTTTTTTTTGCGCTTTAGCCCGCGCTGCGCGACAGTTTCACTTCAAACCTGCAGCCTTGCGGCTCGCGCCCGGTCAGGGTGACCGTCCAGCCCTGGCTGAGGCAAATGCGCTGTACCAGCGATAAACCCAGGCCCAATCCCTCGCCGCGCTGTTCATCACCGCGCACAAACGGCTGGAACATTTCCGAGCGCTTCTCCTCTGGGATGCCAATGCCGCTGTCGTCCACACGAAACCCGTCGGCCAACAGCGTCAGCTCGATAAACCCACGGTCGGTGTAGTGCCAGGCGTTGCGCAACAGGTTGCCCATCACCGAGTGCAGAAAGGTCTGGTTGTACAGCGTGGTATCGATGCCTGCGCGGGTGTAGACCAGGCTCAGGCCCTTTTCCTCGATGGGCTTGCGCCATACCTCCAGCAAATCGTCAGCCACGGACTCAAGGTTGGCTTGCCCGCCTTGCATCGCCGCCGCCTCTTGCGAGCGGGCCAGCAGCAGGAAGGTTTCCACCAATTGGCGCATGCTGCCACTGGCGCGGGCAATGCGTGACACCTGGGCGTGGGTACGCGTATCAAGGCCTGGGTATTCGAGCAGCAGTTCGCTGGAGCTGGCCAGCACCATCAGCGGCGTGCGCAATTCATGGCTGACGTCACTGGTAAACAGCTTCTCCCGGCTCAGGGCCGAACGCAAACGCCCCAGCGCTTCGTCGAAGGAGCCGGCCAACTCGCCCACTTCGTCGTCGGCATAGTCGGGGGCCAAGGGCGGCGCCACGTCCAGCAGTTGGTCGCGATGGCGCACCTGCAAGGCCAGGCGCGCCACCGGGGCCATCACTCGCCGGGCCAGCAGCATGCCCAGCAAGATCGACAGCGCGACACTGAGCACGAAACCCACCACCACCACGATGAACAGCAGCCGCTCACGTTCTTCGAAGCCCTGCTGGCCGCGCAGCAGGATGTATTTGCGGTCGTTGACCACCCGCACCATGGCGTAATACGCGTCGCCCAGGCGGTTGAGCTCCTGAAAGCCTGGGTGCAAATCGGCCAGGTCCGGCGGCATGGCCAGGTCGCCCGGGCCGTCATCGGCAAAAAACAGCTCGTCCTTTTCCGGGCGATGGCTCCAGTTGGCGGCGTTTTCTTCCAATAGCAGGCGATGCAGGTTGCCGCCCAAACTGATGGTGGTGAGCTTTTTTTCCACCACGTGCACGGTCGCGACGATGCCAACGGCAAAAACGCCCGCCACCAGCGCCGTCATCAAGGCAAACACGATGACGATCCGTTGCGTAAGGCTGTGTCTGAACTCCATGGTGTTCCATAGTATTTTTTACAAAACCGCAACCCGCGACTGCGGGTGTGCGCTAGAAGCGCGACGATAGCGAGCCCCAGCGGTTCACGCAACTCGAACCGGTCGCCGTGCTGCTGTAACGCGTTGGCCGGACGCGCTAAGCTGGCGCCCATTGCAAACGGTGTGAACGAGGGCGTCAGGTGGGGATGAATTTTCAACGCAGTGATGGCACCCAGGAGCCCCTTGGGCATTTCCCCGCACTGGGAATTGCCCCGCTGACCCACTGGGCACGCGGCCTGTGGCTGTTGCCGATCCTGATGCTGGCCGCCGGCGTGCGCTTCTACGACGCCACGGCCTCGGCGATCTGGTGCGACGAAGGCTCCAGCCTGTTGATGAGTCAGCACTCGCCCCTGCTGATCTGGTTTCACAGTGCCCATGACGTGCACCCCCCGCTGTATTACCTGCTGCTGCATGGCTGGATCGAGCTGTTTGGTAACAGCCTGCTGTCGATTCGCACCCTGAGCGTACTGCCGGGCATTGCCACGGTGGCCTTGGGCATGTGGCTGGTGCGCCTGATCGCCACCCGCCCTGCGGCCGTGCTGGCCGGCGTCTTGCTGGCCTTGCTGCCGATCGCCGTGCGCTACAGCCAGGAAGTGCGCATGTACTCGTTCATGGGCCTGTGGCTGATGGGCGCGACGCTGGCGTTGGTGTATTGGGTGAACCGCCCGGACCGCTTGCGCTACCTGGCGATCTACGTGCTGCTGATGACCGCCAGTTTCTACACCCACTACTTCACCGGCCTGTGCGTGTTGGCGCACTGGACCTACCTGCTGTTGGTGCGCAACCAGCCACCCCGGTTGATCACCCGCAAGGCCTGGTGGGCGGCCAATGCCCTGATCGTGTTGCTGTACAGCCCCTGGATCCCCAGCCTGGTAGACCAGTTGCAGAACCTGGATCAACTGCGCGTGGGCGGCGACGTCGGCTGGATCCCGGCCATGACCCGCTATTCGTTGCCTTCCACCTTCTGGCAGTTCATGACCTTGAGCGATGGCCTGGACGTGCCCGCCGTGCCCTACCTGCTGCTGCCGGCGGCGCTGGCGGCAATTGCGGCGGCGGTGGCCCTGGGTGATCGCTCGGCACATCGCCTCCAGGCACTGTTGGTGTGCTACACCTTCGTGCCGTTGGCGGTGATCTACCTGGTGTCGTTTGCCTCGCCCCTGCTGGTGGAGCGTTACCTGATGTTCGCAGCCCTGGGCCTGCCGCTGATCGTGGCGATCTTCATCGACCGCCTTCAGCAGCGCAGTCGCTGGCTGGCCGGCGCCTTGCTGGTACTGGTGATCGGCGTGTGCGGCGTGGGCCTGAAAAACGACTACACGGTCCAGGAACCGCAGTTCGATAGCCTGGTCGGCTACGTCAACCAGCACTATGCCCAGGGTGATCGGATCATCATCAGCGACCTGTTCTGGTATTTCCCCTACGTGTATTACGATCGCACCGGCGTGACGCCGCAGCTGTACACCCCGACGCTGCCCAACGGCACCTCCAGCCGGCCCAACGACTATGGCTTCGGCACCCTGGTGAACCAGGACGCCAGCACCCTCTACCTGGATACCTTGCAAGCGCTGCCCCAGGCCAAGGGGCGCGTGTGGCTGATCGGCAGCAGTGACCCGGCGGACGATTTCGCGCACATCCCACCCACTTGGAACAAGCTCGCCGAACGCACCGTGGGGGATGCGCGAGCGCGCCTCTACAGCCCGCCGCAGGGGTAAAAAGTTTCACGCCGATTTCACTGTCGCGAAGGCCGCCATGCGCTAGATTGGCCACTACCCTTGTGCGCCCGGAGCGTGGTGGTGATGGCCGTTTCGTTCACTAAATCGCGGTTCAATCGATGGGCACTGGGGGTTGGCGCCCTTACCGTACCGCTGCTGGTGGCAGGCTTTGCCGCGTGGCAGAAATCACCCACCGACCTGGGCCATCGCGGTGCGCTGGACGCCAGTGGCCTGTACCGGCAATGGCAACGGGGCAACGTGGTGGTGATCGTGCGCCACGTCGAACGTTGCGACCGTTCCGGCCACCCGTGCCTGGGCCCGGAGGACGGCATCAGCCTGCAGGGTGACGCGGCAGCCGCGCAAATGGGCCAAGCGTTCAACCGACTGGGCATGGCCCACACCGACGTGGTCACCAGCCCTTTGATCCGCACCCAGCAGACCGCCCACTCGATGTTTGGCGTGCCCAGCCCGCAACTGGCCTGGCTGTATACCTGCGACAAGACGATGCTCGCGCAAATCGCACGCTACAAGGGCCCGCAGCGCAACCTGATGCTGGTCACCCACAGTGCTTGCATGAGCAAGATCGAAAGCACGCTGGGTTACGCCCATGCCGATGCCAGCGATTATGGCAGCGCGCTGTTCATCTCCCTGGCCCACGCCGGCAAACCCCGGGTGCTGGGCGTGATGCAGGCCCAGGACTGGCAGGCGGCCCAGCTCAAGGGCCAGTGATCAGGGGGCCAGGCGCAGCAGTTGGTAGCCATCCTTGTCGAACATCCCGCTCAACACCGGCGCCAGCAAGGCGGCGGTCGCAGGGGGCAATTTGCGCAGGTCACTGTCGCTCATCATCACGTAGGCCGGGCCCGCTTGCGCCGCCAATTGATCCGGCGCATCGCTGAACACTGGCCGCAGGTCGGCGTCGATATTGACCATGAACTTGATCGCCTTGGCATCCTTGCCCATGCCATACAGCACCAGCGGTGCCGGCGCTTGCCGCACCTGCCGGTACACCGCCTGGCTGAACTGGCGCGTGTCGTACATGCCCCGCTCGGCCGGTTCCAGCACCATTATGTAGCTGGCCCAGGTAGCCAACACGGCGCACGCGGCCGGCCCCACCACGCGCATGCCCGGCTTGACCAGGGCCGCCACGGCAATCAACTGCAAGGCGGCCAGCAGGCCCAGCAGCCCAGCGGGAGGCGGCACAAGCTCTGGGAAACGCTTGTGGGCGTACAGCACACCGCCGATCGACAAGGCCGGCAACAGCAGCCAGATAAGGTGGATCAATGCACGCAGCCCGGCGAACACCCGCCCCTGCGCACCCTGGAACGGGTAAGCGGCGATGATCGCTGCCATGGGCAACATGGGCAGCATGTAGCGGGCCTTTTTGGCCATGGGGATGGACAGGCCGACCATCACGATCAACCCCGCCGCGGCGCAAAAACCCAACAGGCGCAGCGCCGGCCCCCGCGGCTGGGCGCGGTTCAACACTACCGCCAACCCCGCCAGGATCGCCAACGGGTAGGCCATCGCGTAATTGCCCAGGGAACTGGTGAAGTAATACACCACGCTGCTCGAGCCTTCGCTGCCATCGATGCGCCCGGTGACTTGCATGCGGATCACGTCCTGCACGAACGCCGCCCCGCCGCTCAACTGCGCCAGCCACAGCAACAAGCCGATGCAGATGCCCAGCAGCGCCAACGCGGCAAAGCCAAACGCGAACAGACGCCGGTACTGGCCGCTCAACAGGTAGTAGCTGCACAGCATGCCAGTGGGCACCACCAGGCCGATCGGCCCGCGGATGGCAAAGCCCAGTAGCAACAACGCAAACAGCCCGGCCAAGCGTCGCGGCGCGCCGAAGTGATCATGGGCATAGCCCAGGTAGAACACCGCGAAGGCCACCGCCGCCAGCATCTGGTCCAGCGACACGGCACGGGTCTCGCTGATGAACGTCACGCTGAGCAGCAACAGCGCCACGCTGGCCAGTGCCCACCGCGTGGAAAACGGGGCCAGCAGTCGGTACATCAAGGTCACGATCACGGCACTGGCGATCGAGGTCGGCAGCCAGGCCGTCAGGCTGGTTACCTGGCCAAAAGGCAGCGACAGCAAGTAGCTGAACAGGGTCGAGGTGGCCGAATAATCGGCATACGGTTCACCATAAGTGGTAGGGAAAAAGCTGGGGCCGTGGCGCAGCATTTCCTGGGCAAACATGACGAAGCGCGAATCGAAACCGATCACCGACTGCTGATAATTACCAATAACGAACAGCACCAGGGCAAGCGCCCCCAGTAACAGGGACTGGCGAAGCTGCGCCGGCGTCGGCCGTGCGCTCAGGCTGGATGACATTCAGGTCTTCCTTGAGAGGGGGATAGAAAAGGCGCTGCAGGCGGTCAATCCTGCACCCAGCCTTTAGTAATAGGTAGGGCGAAAACGCGCCGGTACAGGCCTTGTGCACCATCAAGCAGGCGCGCCTTGAGCTGGTGTGTGTTCAACAGCGCAAGCACTGCCCAACTGCTGGCCGTGGCCACCAGCAAGGCACCGATGATGTCGAACGGAAAGTGCACGCCCAAGTAAACCCGCGACGCTCCCACGGCAACACCCAAGGCCACTAGCCAAGCACCGAGTCGACGCATCTGGCCCCAGACCAGCCCCAGGCCCACCGAGAAAAACACCACGGCGTGGTCGCTGGGGAACGAGGTTTCGGCCTTGTGCGGCAGGAAGTTGTGGCCCAGCGGTATCATGAACGGACGCGGGTGGAAGCTGACCGCGAAAATCAGCAGGTTGCAGCCCAGCGCCAGCAACAGGCTGAGCGCCGCCAGCAACACCGCTTCGCGGGTCGAACGGCGGCCCCACAGCCAGAGCACGGCCAGCAGCGGCAGGATCAGGTAAATCAGCCATTGAGCCAACACCGTCGCCAGCCACAGGCTCCAGGGCGCGGGGTCGGCACCGGCATTGATCAGTAGAAACAGCGAGCGGTTCAACGCTTCCAAGGGGCGGGCCTCACGGGGATCGTCTTTGTAATGATTGACCCGTGCAAGTTTGGCTGGGAAGCGGTGAAAAAGGCGTAAAAAAGTGATGAAGCAGGGGGCAAAATCGAGATTGTTCACCTGAGGTTCAGGTTACGGGCTCGCGATGTAGAGGATTGCGGCTTGGGATGACATCAAGCCACCCCGCGCCAGGCCATAGAGCTTTAGCGCTCTTTAGATCGAGCGCCGCCTGCGCGGCGCATCGCAGGCAAGCCTGCTCCCATATCGGTTGCAACGCGCCATGGCCTGTTGGAGTTGCGTGACTTATGCCTCGCCCAACTGCTCGTTGAATTCCTTGATGTATTTCCCGGCCAAGGTTTCTTTCTGCTGGTCTTCGAGCAACTTGCCCGCCACCTGGAAGAACTTCTGCTCCTCTTCCTTCAAGTGGTGATGCACTTTGTCGGCCAGCTTCTTGGCGGTGGCCAGCCACGCGGGGCTGCTCATCTCGGTCTCGTCCAGCTGCTCCATCAACTCATCCATCTCGTGGTGCTCGGAAATGGCATGCCGGCTGAGATCCACGCCGCCATCGAGCTTCATCAGCGGAACGTAGAAGAACCGCTCCTCGGCCGTCTCATGGGCGTGGAGTTCATCTTTGAGTTGCTGGTAAGCCTCGGCACGCTGCTCGCTTTCGCCGTGGGTCTGGATCAAGGCCACCGCGTAGGTGCGCTGGCGGTCATGGCTTTCTCGCAGGGCTTCGAAAATATTCATGGGGCGGCGCTCCGGGTGGGTAGTAGTCGTTACTACTAGACCCTCGGGCCGCAGTTGCAGTTCAAACCAATGGCTCAAGGCACGGCGCGGGTTACAAAATTGCCCAATCTGCCCTCAAGTCATCGCCACGAACGCACCGATACCGAGCACCACCGCCACGCTCGCGCACAGGGTGAACCACCACACGCCATCCAGGTCTGGCGCCGCAGGGGCTGGGGCAGAGGCTTGGTTGAAGTGGTTACGGCACATATTGGCACTGTACATGCGGGCATCTCCGGGAGCGATTCGAAAGAGGTCTGCCCGAATGAAAGCAAACACCACGCCAACCTCAGCCCTTTGCATTGTTACGGGGTGGGCAATGCTCCCTTACATTTTGATAGCTAGCTAACTAACTTGCCCAGCTGCTACCTTCCAAACCCTCCAGCACTGCACACCCAAGGCCTGGAGCGCCAGGCCAACATGGCGCAAGGTCGATAAGCCTACCGTGATGAGGTTTTTATGGAACCCGGCAGTTATCAGTTGAGCATGAGCGTGCTCATGACCCCCGACAAAGCCAATTTCTCCGGCAACGTGCATGGTGGCGCGCTGCTCAAGATGCTCGATGAAGTGGCATTCGCCTGTGCCAAACGTTATGCCGGCCGCTACGTGGTGACCTTGTCGGTCGACCAGGTGATCTTCAAGGAGCCGATCCACGTTGGCGAACTGGTGACCTTTCTTGCTTCGGTCAACTACACCGGGCGCACGTCACTGGAAGTCGGCGTGAAGGTCATGACCGAGAACATCCACGAGCGCACCGTGCGCCATACCAACAGTTGCTATTTCACCATGGTGGCCATCGACACCGACGGGCGCCCCTGCCCCGTCCGCGCCCTGCTGCCCGATACCCCGACCGAACTGCGGCGCTACGCCCAGGGCCAATTGCGCAAGCAACAGCGCCAGGAACTGCAAGCGCGCTATGACCAGATTCGTGACGGTGGCGTGCCACGCTGAACCCCATGCCTGCTGCAAGGAACAATAATGAAAATATCGCTCTTGAGTCGCTACGCCCTATTGGTCGCCTGCGTGCTGTTCACGGTGGCAAGCCTGGCCTGCCTGACGATGACGCCCTGGCTTGCGGTGCTGACCAGCCTGACTGGCCTGCTCAGCCTGATCGGCCTTAACGACCTGCTGCAAACCCACCACTCGGTACGCCGCAACTACCCTATCCTGGGCAACATTCGCTATTTGATGGAAACCATCCGCCCGGAAATCCGCCAATACCTGCTCGAAGGCGATGACGAACAACTGCCCTTCTCCCGCGCCCAGCGTTCGATCGTTTACCAGCGCGCCAAAAACCAACCGGCGGAAAAGGCTTTTGGCACCCTGAGCGACGTGTATAAACCCGGTTTCGAATTCATCAGCCACTCCATGTTACCCAGCGATGCCTGCGACCCTGCGCAGTTTCGCGTGGTGATCGGCGGCCCAGCCTGCCTGCAACCCTACAGTGCCTCGGTGTTGAATATTTCAGCGATGAGTTTTGGCGCCCTCAGCGCCAACGCCATCCGGGCATTGAACAAGGGCGCGCGCCTGGGCGGCTTTGCCCACGACACCGGTGAAGGCAGCATCAGCGCCTACCACCGCGAGTTCGATGGCGACCTGATCTGGGAGATCGGCAGCGGTTATTTTGGCTGCCGAACCCTGGACGGGCATTTCGACCCCGCCCGCTTTGCCGAGCAGGCGCGCCAGCCACAAGTAAAAATGATCGAGATCAAACTGAGCCAAGGGGCCAAGCCGGGCCACGGCGGCATTTTGCCCCGGCACAAGGTGACCGAGGAAATCGCCAGCACCCGCGGGGTGAACATGGGCAGCGATTGCATCTCGCCTGCGCGACACTCGGAGTTCAACACGCCCCTTCAACTGTTGGACTTCATCGCTCGCCTGCGCAAGCTCTCTGGCGGCAAGCCGGTGGGGTTCAAGCTGTGCCTGGGCCACCCCTGGGAGTTCATGGCCATCGTCAAGGCGATGCTGGAAACCGGCACCCTGCCGGACTTTATCGTGGTCGACGGCAAGGAAGGCGGCACCGGTGCGGCGCCCCGCGAGTTCACCGACAACATGGGCATGCCGATGCGCGAAGGGCTGTTGTTCGTGCACAACACCCTAGTGGGCGCCGGCCTGCGCGAGCAGATCAAGCTAGGTGCCAGCGGCAAGATTGTCAGTGCCTTCGATATCGCCAGCGTGCTGGCCATCGGTGCCGACTGGGTCAACTCGGCACGCGGCTTTATGTTCGCCGTCGGCTGTATTCAGTCGCAAAGCTGCCACACCAACAAATGCCCCACGGGCGTGGCTACCCAAGACCCACTGCGCCAACGCGCCCTGGTGGTACCGGACAAAGCGCAGCGGGTACACAACTTTCACCGCAACACCCTGGTGGCGCTGGGCGAGATGCTCAGTGCGGCCGGCCTGAGCCACCCCGGGCAACTTCAACCCAAGCACCTGGTGCGGCGCATGAGCAGCACCGAGGTGCGGCTGTTTTCCCAGATCCACGTATTCCTGGAGCCTTTGGAGTTGCTGCAAGGGCCGATATCCGCCGAGTTCTACGCACGCATGTGGCGCACCGCCCAAGCCCGCAGCTTCGCGCCATTGGCCGTTGCACCACCGTCCAAGGCAGACCGGGTGCAGGTACCCGAGCCCGCCGAGTCCTAGCCCTTGCCCCCTTTCAGAACGCTTAAGCCTTGAGAAGCAGACGTATACCCCCGCACAGCTTGTAGAATGGGGGTATCCGCCTTACCGTCAAGGAAAACCCCATGCCCCATGAAGGGAGCCTGCTACAAGCCGCCGTCGTGTTTCTACTGGCCGCAGTCATTACCGTGCCATTGGCCAAGCGCCTGCAATTGGGCGCGGTGCTCGGCTATCTGTTCGCCGGTGTCATCATCGGCCCGCAAGTACTGGGGCTGATCGGCAACCCGCAGAGTGTGTCGCACATCTCCGAACTGGGCGTGGTGCTACTGCTGTTCATCATTGGCCTGGAACTGTCGCCCCGCCGGCTGTGGGTGATGCGCAAGGCCGTGTTCGGCGTGGGCCTGGCCCAGGTGCTGTTGACGGGGGTGGTGATCGGTACGGTGGCAATCCTGGCGTTCGGCCAACCGTTGCCCACCGCCGTGGTACTGGGCTTGGGGTTCGCCCTGTCATCCACCGCCTTCGGCCTGCAAAGCCTGGCCGAAAGCAAGCAGCTGAACAGCCCCCATGGGCGGTTGGCGTTTGCCATCTTGTTGTTCCAGGACATCGCCGCCATTCCGCTGATCGCGCTGGTGCCGCTGCTGGCCGCCGGCAATGTCGACGTGGCCCCAGGTGACAGCCTCAACCATGGCCTGCGGGTGCTAGGCAGCATCGCCGTGGTGGTGGTGGGCGGGCGTTACCTGTTGCGCCCGGTGTTCCGCACCGTGGCCCGCACCGGCCTGCCGGAAGTGTCCACGGCCACGGCCCTGCTGGTGGTAATCGGCACGGCCTGGCTGATGGACCTGGCCGGCGTGTCCATGGCGCTGGGGGCATTCCTGGCCGGCCTGCTGCTGGCAGATTCGGAGTACCGCCACGAACTGGAATCGCAGATCGAACCGTTCAAGGGGCTGCTGCTGGGCCTGTTTTTCATCAGCGTGGGCATGGGCGCCAACCTCAGCCTGCTGCACGAAGCCCCGGCCACGGTGATCGGCCTGATGCTGCTGTTGATTGCCATCAAGCTGCCGCTGCTGTGGCTGATCGGGCGCCTGGCCGGGGGGCTCGGTAAAATCAGTGCCTTGCGCCTGGGCGTGGTGCTGGCCGCCGGCGGCGAATTTGCCTTCGTGGTGTTCAAGATCGGCCGCGACCAGGGGTTGTTCGACCAGCACCTGTACGACACGCTGCTGCTGACCATCACCTTGTCCATGGCCGTCACCCCGCTGCTTCTGTTGGCCTGCGCGCGCTGGCTCAAATCGCGGCCAAAACCGCCGGTGCCAGTGCCGGAGCACCTCAAGGCCATCGACACCGACGCACCGCGGGTAGTGATTGCCGGGATGGGCCGCATGGGCCAGATCGTCTCGCGGATCTTGCGCGCGCAAAACATCCCCTTCGTGGCCCTGGACACCTCGGTCGACACCATCGAGTTGACCCGCAGCTTCGGCAACATGCCGGTGTTCTATGGCGACCCGCTGCGGGCCGAAATCCTCAGCGCGGCCAAGGTCGGCGAGGCCGAGTATTTCATCATCGCCACCGATGACCCCGAGACCAACATCAAAACCGCCGAGCTGGTGCACCGCTTGTACCCGCACCTGAAGATCATCGCCCGCGCCCGCAACCGCCAACACGTGCACCGCCTGGTCGAGGTGGGGGCCGAGGCGATTCGCGAGACGTACTATTCAAGCCTGGAGATGAGCCGGCGTACGTTGATGGGCCTGGGCTTGAGCGAAGAACAGGCCAACTGGCGCATCAAGCGTTTCAAGCAGCACGACGAACAGGTGCTGGCGGCGCAATACCTGGTACGCGATGACGCCGCCAAGGTGATGCAGACGGCCCAGGAAGCGCGGGCAGAGCTGGCGACGTTGTTTGAGTCCGATACCAGTAACCGTTAGGCAACTGGAGAAGCAGCGGTACGACCTGCGGTTTTATCCGCGAAAATGACACCTGGGTTTGCCTGTTTCACCCCGGCGTCTGTTTCGCGGATAAATCCACGCCTACTGCCCGCCCGCTGCGATGCCCTCGAATGGCGCCGGCACCGACTTCAGCGCGCCGTCCAGGTCCCGGTAACGATGGTACAACCCGGTGCCGGGCAGCAGCCTGCCCCGCTCCACCACCCGGTGGCCGTCCAGCACGTAGCGCACCGTCTGCTCCTCGCCCACCACGCCTTCACCGGCCTGCAGGTCTGCCAGCAAGGTGCGCAGGGTTTCGTCGATGCACTGCTGCAACTGGTCATTGACCTTGTTCAGCTCCAGGCGCCCGTCGTCGATGCATTGCGCGCCGCAACTGCGCAAGGTTTGGCCGACCACGGCGATGCGACGCCGATAAAGGGTGGAGCCGGCGATATCCTGCACCTGCACGCGACTGATCAGCACGAAGCTGTCACGGTCGGCGCTGAGCACCAGGTGGGGCTCGATCAACAACCGCGCGCTGACCGAGCCCTGCGCCTGGGCCAGGCCGGCCGTCTGGCTGGCCAGCCGGTAACGCGCACGCAAGCGCTCGCCCAGTGCTTCATTAGCGAGCAGGTCGGCCATGGGCCGGGCATCTTTCTGGGCATTTTCCCGGGCATCACGCTCCAGCGCACCGGCCCCGATACGGCTGTTGATGGCGCTGACCACCAGCAAACCGATCAGGCCGGCACCGGCGCCACCCCGGGCAACCGAGTCGCTGGTCTGGCTGGCGGCAGCGGCGGTCTTGGCATCAATCACCATGGCAGCGCCCACGAAGCCTTCGCGTGGCACCTGGACATCGATGCTCACGCCATGGGCCATGACGTAGGGCAACGCAGCGGGGTCGTTGAAACCCGGTTCCACCGCAGGTTGCCCGGCGCAAGCGCCGAGCAGTGCAATGGCCAGCAGCAGGCCGGCACGTTTCATTGCGCGAACGGCGTGATCACCATTTGGCGACTGCTGTCCACGGCCTGGTAGTAGGCGTTGGCAAGGTTGCTGTAGTTGGGTTGGTCCCACTCACCCTGGGCTGGCTGCACCACGACGAACGGTTTCCACCACAGCAGGTGGTTGTCGTGCAGGTCGACCACGGCGCCCACACCGCCCACTTGCGGAGTAGGCACGCTGGTGGGGACTACACTGTAATAACTACGGAACGCGCCACTGGCGGTGTAGGAAATAAGCAGCAGGCGATCGACCCCGTATTTCGCCTGCAAGGGCGTCAGGTCGCGGCGATAGAAGCCTTCGCGAAACTTGATTTCCTTGTACTGGGTCACGTCGATGATCTCGTCAATACGCTTGGCCGTGTAACCCTTGGCCTTGAGCTTGGCGACGATCTCGTCGGGGATGGTGGCGGTGTCCTTGAGTTTCCAGGTGCTGACCTGGGTGCTGAGCTTGCTGTTGATGCCTTTGTTGATGGCCAAATCCAGCAGGCCCTGGTTACCCACCAGTGCCAGTTGCGATTCTGGCAGGTTGGTCATGGCCACGCCGATGCTCTGGCTTTTGTCGCTCCAGAATTGCGCGTCGAGGTCGATCGGTTTTTGCGTGGTATTGGCGCAACCGGTCAAAACGGCGCACAGGCCGGCCAAGGCAGCAACGCCTCGCAGTGAACGAAACAGCATGGGGCAAGTCCCTTTGATTGAAGTAGTCGATTGGGGTTATCGGACGCGCCTCGGATTCCTTTATGGCCAATTGCCATATTTCATAATCGGTTGAATCCGATGAAAAACCAGCGCTATCCGTGACGCTTGGCCTTTTTATTGCTTCTAAATTATTACACTTTTGTGACAAAGCGTAAAACGCAGCAGGTACACCCATGGGAAAAGCCATCAAGGAACGCGCCACCGTCATCTGCCGCATGGACGACAAGGTACTGTTCGTGCGCAAATCAAAATCCCGATGGTCGCTGCCCGGCGGCAAAATCGAAGGTAACGAGTGGCCGGCCCAGGCCGCCGTGCGTGAATTGATCGAAGAAACCGGGCTGCAGGTCGACGGGCTCAACTACTTGGCCGCGCTTGAAGCCTACGAAACGCTGCATTACGTATTCGAAACGCCTATTTCACCCGAACAAACCGCGCGCCCGCTCAACGAGATCGCCGATTGCCGCTGGTTCACCCTGGAACAGGTAAACCGGCGCAACGTGAACAAATCGATCAAACGCCTGCTCAGGGACGTGAAAACTTCGGCCGCGTGACCCGCGCCGATGTATCCACAAACACACAAGGTGGATACCCGGAATCGCTTGCCTTGCGCCCCGGAAGACTCGAGGATTTGCGCCCCTCTTTTTCGATGAGTCGCCCCCATGAAAGTCTTTACCGGCCTGGCCTTGGCCCTGACCTTGGCAAGCACCTCGGCCATGGCCAATGATGTGGTGGGTGCCCTAGTCGGCGGCGCCACTGGCGCTGTCGTCGGCAACCAGGTAGGCGGTACCCAGGGCGCGGTGATCGGTGGCGTGGCAGGCGGCGTGCTGGGTATCGCGGTGTCCAACCTGTTGGAGCACGACGGTGGCGGCCACCATCACGACCGAGGCGGCCAGGCGTACCAGGGCGGTGGCCACGAAGGCGGCGGCCCGCACGGGCCAGACCAAGGACGGCCCATGCACGGCCCTGAAGGCGAAGGTGGCCCGCGCCCCTGACACCCGAGCCCGGCCCCATGGCCGGGTTTTTTACCACCCCGCCTCTATTGATAATGCTTATCACTCACTATAGGATTGCCACCCCGCGCTATCGCCCTCTTTCATGTGGTCAATCAATCTGTGGATGCGTGTGCTGACAAGCTGACCCTGTACCTGGCCCATCGCACCGCGCTGGTCGACTATGCCGCCAATATCCTCGGTTGCAGGGCCAGGGCCGAAGACGTGGTACAAGAGGCCTGGCTGCGTTTTGGCGGGCGCATCGAGGAATCGCTGTTTATCAGCAACCCGGTTGGCTACCTGTACCGCATCGTGCGCAACCTGGCTTATGACCTGACCCGGCGCCTGGCCACCGAGCGGCGCCAGCCCGACAGCCACGAGGTGTTGGCGCAACTGCCCGCCGCCACCGCCTCGCCTGAGCGCGAAGCGGCGGGCCAGGATGAGTTGCTGGCCCTGAGCGAGGCCCTGGCCGAACTGCCGCAGCGCACGCGCCTTGCCTTTGAGATGCACCGCCTGGGCGGCTACACGTTGCAACAGGTTGCCAATACACTGGGCGTGTCCGTGGGGCTGGCGCACCTATTGGTGCATGACGCGTTGAGCCATTGCCTGGCCCGGCTGGAGTGAACCGATGAACCCACACGCCAATAGCCCGCCCCCCTCGAATGTGCGACCCTTGCGCCCCTCTTTCTCGACTGGAGACGGCGTGGCCATGCCCGATGCCGAACCTGCGACAGCGCTGCACGACATCGCCCTGGACTGGCTGCTGCGCGCGCAGCAAGCGCCTGCGGACCCGACGTTGCAGGCCGCGTTGGCGCACTGGCTGCAAACGGCCCCCGAACACCAGGCGGCCTATCGCAAGGCCGAGCGTATCTGGCACTTGACCGGGCAATTGCCGGCCAGCACCACCGAACAATGGCCCCTGCCCCCCGCACTGCCAGTGGCTGCGCGGCGCGAACGCCGCTGGCCGGCCTGGGCTGCGGGGCTGGCGGCCTGCCTGCTGTTGGCCTTGGCGCCGCACCTGTGGTTGCAAGCCCAGGCCGATTACCAAACCACCCTGAGCGAGCGACGCAGCGTCGACCTGCCCGACGGCAGCCGCGTGCACCTGGATGCCAACAGCGCCATCGTCGTGACGTTCAGCGGCAACCGCCGCAACGTTGAGCTGCTCAAGGGCCAGGCCTTCTTCCGGGTTGCACCGGATGCCAGCAAGCCTTTCCACGTATTGGCCGCCGACCTGGACGTGACCGTCACCGGCACTGCGTTCAACGTGGACCTGGGCCCAGGCAACGAAAGCGTGGCCGTGGACCACGGCTCGGTGCGCGTGCAGCAACGCGCCGACGGCAAGGTCCTAAGCCCGGGCCTGATTGCAGGCCAGCAACTTAACTATGACCCGGCCGATCGCAACGTCGTGCTGGGGCAGTTGCCGGTCAGCCAGATAGCGCCCTGGCGCCAACACCAATTGATCGCCAACAACGCCCGGGTGGGTGATGTGGTGGCGACAACTGGAGCGCTACCTGCCGGGCAAGGTGGTGCTGCGTGACGACGCCTTGGCGGACTTGCGGGTGACCGGGCTTTATGACCTGGAGCAGCCCGACGCGGCCCTGCGTGCGGTACTGCAACCGCATGGGGGGAAGGTGGTGGTTTTTTGGGGGTATGTGCGGGTAGTTTCGCGGTGAAATCGAGCGTGCGCGGGACTTGGCTCAGGATTTTAAGTGTTGCTGAGACCGGCCGCCTGGGACTATTCGCAAGCAAGCTTGCTCCCACATGTGTTGCAACGCACCAATGCCTGCGGGATTGAAGTTGAACGCTTTTTAAATGCACTGCAGGCGACGCCTGTCCACCGCGCGGGCGGCCGGTGGTGGCCTTGATTGAATCCTGAGACAGGCCCACACACCCTCACTCAATCCCCCCCACCCAAACATTCCTGAACTTTTTTTCATATTCTCCTGAAAATCCCCCGAGCTACCCCGTCATTGCCCCGTACATCAACTGCGATCAATTCGCATTCAATGAATTGTGAGCATCAATGGCTCACTCGGGGACACGATCATGGCAAAGCAGCTTCCACGGCCCGGCCGCACGGGCAGGCACTTCGGCGCGCGGGTTAACCTCAAGGCCCTGGGCCTGTGCGTTGCATTTGCCGCCCTGCCCCTGTACGCCGCCGAGCCTGCCCGCCTCATCGACAGCGCGCTGCAAAGCAGCCACGGTTTTGACATCCCGGCCCAGGCGCTGGCCGGAGCGCTGATCAGTTTTGGCCAGCAAAGTGGCCTGCAGGTGACCGTCGACGCCACCCTGCTGGCCGGGCGCACGTCCACTGCGGTCAGCGGCACCCTGAGCAACCAAAGAGCACTGGACCGGCTGCTGACAGGCACCGGCGTCAGTTGGGATTACCAGTACGCCAGCTTGATTTTCCGCCGCACCGATGCCCAGGCCGATATCGATGGGCCGATGGAAATCGGCAACACGGTGGTGCTGGGCAATACCCGGGAAAACAGCTACCAAGGCGAAACCGTGATCAGCCAGCAGGCCATCCAGGCCTTTCCGGGCGCCAACGGCGACATCACCACCTTGCTGCGAATGCACCCCAGCGTGCAGTTCAGCAACACCGCGCAAAGCTCCAACACCCCAGGCGAAATCGCCCCGGCCGACATCAGCATCAACGGCGCCAAGTACTACCAGAACAATTTCATGATCGACGGCGTGTCGATCAACAACGACCTGGACCCCGGCGCCCACGACTACAACGCGGTGCGCCAGTTCGACTCCTCGCCCAGCCGCTCCCACGGCATCGCCCTGGACGCCGACCTGCTCAAGGAAGTGCGGGTGTACGACAGCAACGTGCCAGCCGAATACGGCGGCTTCAACGGCGGCGTGGTCGACGCCATCACCCGCCAGCCCACCCAGACGCTGCACGGCAAGATCTCTGCGGCCATGACCCGCTCCGAATGGACCCGCTACCACATCAGCGAAGCCGACCAGGACGACTTCGCAAACGCGTCCAACGAGCAGTACCAGCCAGAGTTCGACAAGCTGACCGTGCGTGGCACCCTGGAAGGCCACCTCACTGAAGACTTCGGCGCGATCCTGAACTTCTCCCAGAAGCGCTCCACCATCCCGCTCAACGCCTACGCCGATGGCTACCAGAGCGATACCGGCAAACAGACCCGCGACCAAACCCGGCGCCTGGACAACTACCTGATCAAAACCTACTGGAACGTCAATGACCGGTTGACCCTGGACACCTCGTTCACCTACGCACCCGAAGACAACAGCTACTTTGTCGAAGACCGCCTGAACTCCGGCTGGACCACCCAGAACGGCGGCTACCAGGGCAACCTCAAAGCCACCTGGAGCGGCGACCTGGCCACCTGGACCCACAGCTTGTCGGTCACCCAACTGACCAGTTCGCGTGACGCCGATGCCGATGACGTCACCTTCTGGTACTGGTCACCGGCCAAGAACTGGGGCAACCCCGACAGCAGCACCGCTCGTAGCGTGGACGGTGGCTTCGGGGACCTTGAGCAAAGCCAGAAAAGCCTGGCGTACTCGCTCAAGTCGGCTTGGTTGCCGGTCACCTTGTGGGGCCTGGAACACACCTTTGTCAGCGGCCTGGAGCTGACCCACACCGCCGCCGAATGGGAGCGGCCCACCACGGTCAATTCGGTGTCCGGCTTTCGGCGCGACAACGGCACCACCTGTGCCACCGGCGACAGCCTGTGCTCGGTCAGCCCCTTGCTCAACGGCTCCAGCCGGCAATGGGCAAGCACCCGGGTGATCTACGGCGCGGGCAAGATCAGCGTCGATGAAAACAAGTACGCCTACTACCTGCAAGACAGCCTGCAACTGGGCAGGCTGGGCCTACGCCCCGGCGTGCGGCTGGAGGGCGACGACTACATGGAGAAAAAAACCATCGCCCCGCGCTTTGCCGGCGACTACGACTTTTTCGGTGACCGCAGCACCGTGCTGGTGTTTGGCGCCAACCGCTACTACGGCCGCAACCTGTTCAAGTATCGGCTGGCAGACGGTCGCGGCGAGCTGAACACCACCCAGACCCGCAGCAGCTACACCGGGGCCTGGACCTCCACCGTGCAGAAGAACACCAACAAGTTCTCGACCCTGGACATCCCCTACGACGACGAATTGATGCTGGGCCTGGACCAACGCTGGCTGGACACCGATTTTCGCCTCAAATACGTGCACCGCACCGGCAAGGACAAGATCGTGCGCGCCAGCGCCGGTACCCAAAGCCTGGCGAGCGCCGATGGCTACACCACCAATTACTACACTTACACCAACAACGGTTACAGCGAGAGCGACAACGTCAGCCTGAGCATCACCCCGATCCAGGACTTCCAGTTCCGGGGCACGCGCACCAGCCTGCAATTGGCCTTCGACTGGTCGCGCACCAAGGACGCCTACGGCACCTACGACGACATCGTCACCGCCAACGAATACATCGACAGCGACGTGATCTACGACGGCCAGCGCATGAAATACAGCGAGCTGCCGGCCGCGGACTTCAACCGCCCCTGGACCGCGCGCCTGACCGCCATCACCGAAATCCCCCAATGGAACCTGACCCTGAGTAACTTCCTGCGCTACCGCGGGCCGTACGACCAGATCGTCAGCACCAGCGACACCGTCGACATCGACGGTGAAACCCTCAAGGTGTACGAAGCCAGCCGCGTGGCCGGCGCCCCCACCTGGGACATGCGTGTGAACTGGGAAGTGCCCACCGGCCCCGAGCAGGCGGTATTCGTGGCCGTGGACGTGACCAACGTCACCGACAAGGTCAATGGCATCGTCGGCAGCAGCGGCAGTACCACCTATGAAACCGGCCGCCAGTTCTGGCTGGAAGTCGGCTACCGCTTTTAATCGCCCCCTGAAAAACTCGAGATAACCTGATGAACAAACTCATCGCGGGCCTGCTCGGCCCGCTGTTGCTGTGCGCCTGCGCATCGATGCTTGCGCCGGACAAACCCCTGCCGTGGGACCCGCGCGTGCTACAGGGGCAATTGCCCAACGGCTTGCAATACCGACTGCTGCGCGAAACCGCCCAAGCCGGCCGGGTGGATGTGCGCCTGACCATCAAAGCAGGTTCGGTGGATGAGGACGACGACCAGATCGGCGTCGCCCACCTGGTCGAGCACCTGGCGTTCTACAGCCACGGCCAACAACCGGGCACCGTGCGCAGCCGCCTGCAGGCGCTGGGCTGGGAACAGGGCAAGCACTTCAACGCACAAACCACCTACGACCGCACCCAGTACCTGCTCAGCCCCACCGGCGGCAGCGCGCAGATCAACCCAGCGCTCGAAGCCCTGGCCGACTTGGCCTTCGCGGCCGATTACAGCGCGGCCGACCTTGACCACGAACGGCCGATCGTCATCGAGGAGTGGCGCGGCGGCCTGGGTGTGGCCCAGCGCATGAATCAGCAACGCACCGCCAGCCAACGTGCCGGCTCGCGCTACCCGGCCCACCGTACCATCGGCAATGAAACGGCCATCCGCGAGGCGCGCCTGCCCGCCCTGCTCGCCTACCAGCAGCGCTGGTATCAGCCGCAGAACATGGTGCTGACGGTGGTCGGCGACATCGACCCTCAAACTGTGTTGGCGGGCCTGGAACTCACCTTCGGCAAACACCCCGCCACCCCGATGCCGCCACGCGGGCAACGCGACCTGCCCCTGGACAACCAACTTAAGGTGTTCCAACTGCAGGACAGCCAGAGCGGCAGCAATCAGGTGGCGCTGCTGTTTCGCCTGCACGAGCCGGCCAGCCGCGCCAACAGCCTTGCCGGCCTGCGCGAACGCATCATCGACCGCCTGGCCCTGTCCAGCCTGGTCAGCCAACTGCGTCGCCAGCCGCTGGGCAGCGGCGTGCGCAGCCTGACGGCGCAAAAAACCACGATCGGCGATCAATCCACCGTGTTGGGCGTGGCAGCCGGCGTGGACGCCAACCATCACGCGCAGGCCCTAACGCAACTGCTGAGCGAGCTGGAACGTTTGCGTCGCCATGGCCTGCAGCAAGCGGACATGGACGCCGAGCGCGAACAGATCCGCGGCTTGGCCTTGCGCATGCAGCACACGCCCACTGAAAAGACCTTCGAAAAATGGGTCACCGACCTTAACGACGCCGCCATCCAGGACAAGGTCGTGCAACGCCCGCAGGACATCGCCCAGGCCTACCTCAGCCAGCTTGACGGCATTCATCTGGCCGAGGTCAACCAGCGCCTGCGACGCTGGCTAGGCAGCCCCGACCAAGTGCTGCAGGTCAGCGCGCCGGGCCTTTCGCCGTTGCGCCTGCCCAGCGTCAGCGAGGTGCTGCAGCAGCAAGCGGCGTTGCAGCAGCAGCCCTTGGCGGCGCCCGCAACCCGGCAGCTGACGGCGGCCACAGCCCCTGCCCTGCCCACGCTACCCGCGCCGGCCGGCGGCGGCCGCATCGTGCAACGCCAACGCTTTGCCGCCGAGCAGGTGGAGCATTGGGCCTTAAGCAATGGCGACCGCCTGGTGTGGTTGCGCCGCAACGGTGAACAAGGCCGCTATGTGCTCAAGGCCCAATCTTCGGCCGGCTTCATGGCCCAGGGCATGCTGGCCTGGCGCACGCAGATGGCCACGCAACTGGCAATTAACAGCGGCCCCCCGGGTTGGTCGGCAGACGCGGTGCAGCAATGGCGCCGCGGCCAGGCCCTGACGCTGGGCCTGGACCAGCAGGCCCAGCACCTGGTCATCAGCCTGACCGCCGCCCCGACACCCGGCGCCATGGCCGGGTTGCTGCAAGGGTATCGCCTGAGTCAGACGGCGCAGGTGATCGACCCGTTGCTGTTCGAAGAGGCCCAGGCCGACCTGCTCAGCCGCCTGCAACGCCAGCACGACAGCATCAGCGAACAAAAGGCCGAGCGCTTGAGCGCCTTGCTGATGGCCGGCAAGGCACCCGGTACTTCACCCGACGCCGACACCTTGCAGGCCTTGCAAGCCCAGGACCTGGAACGTGACTGGCAGCAGCTCTCCCAGGCACCGGTTACGTACTACCTGATGGCCGACGTGCCCGTGGCAGACCTTGAGGCACTGGTCAGCCGCGAGCTGGCCGCCATCCCTCGCGGCAAAGCGCTGATCGGCACCAGCGCCGTGCAGCAGCCCGGCCAGCGCCAGGCGCAATTGGCCATTGCCGTGGAGCCGCGCGCCAGCCTGCAGATGCAACGCTACAGCGAACGGCGCTGGAGCCCAGAGGATGCCGTGCGTGTCGCGGCCTTGCGCGAGGTGGTGCGCCAGCAGCTGAAAACCGCCTTGCGCGCCGAAGCCACCGGCATCTATCGGCTGGACTACGACGCCGAACTGAACCCCGACACCCAGCGCATCGAAAGCCGGCTGAGTTTTACCAGCGACCCTGCGCGGGTCGAGGAGCTGTGGCAGCGCGCCCAGGCCACACTGGCACGGTTGCCCAAGCGCTTGACCGAGGCCGACGTGAAGCGCCTGCGCGCGCACCTGCAACAACAGGAAAACCTGCGCCGCCAGGACCCGCAAACGCAATTGCGCCGCTTGATGCTCAGCGAGCGCCAGTGGGGCGACCCGCGCTACCTCAGCCAACAAGCAAGCCTGGCCGATGCACTGGACCTTGCATCACTGCGCGCCCTGGCTCGGCAACTGGCCCTGGACGCCAACACCGTGCAATTGCGCCTGCTGCCCGCCCCTGTCACCGCGCAGGCCCAACCATGAATACCCTACGAACCTTTATCGCCCTGGCCAGCCCGTTCTGGCGCAGCCGCCAGCAGTGGCTGGCCTGGCTGATGCTCGCCAGCCTGATCGGCATGGGCCTGTTGCTGGTACAGATCAACGTACTGATCAACGCTTGGAGCAAGACCTTCTACGACACCCTGGGCCAGTTCGACACCGATGCCTTGTATGGGCTGATGGGCCAGTACGCCGGCTACATCGCGATGTACGTGCTGGTCACGGTGTACCTGGACTGGCTGCGCAAGGCCTTGGTGCTGCGCTGGCGTAGGGCAATGACCGAGCACACTGTGCAGGCCTGGTTCAGCGACCAGGCCTACTACCGCATGGGCCTTAAACATGAGCCTGACAACCCCGACCAGCGCATCGCCGAAGACATCGACCTGCTGGTTCGGCGCAGCATCGAACTGCTGGTCTCGTTTATCGCCAACATGGCCCAGGTGGGCGCGTTCGTGACCATCCTCTGGAGCCTGTCGGGTGTGCAGCAGTTCACGATCGGCGGCCATGAATTCATAGTACACGGTTACCTGGTGTGGATCGCGGTGGCCTATACCCTGCTGGGCACGTTGATTACCCACTTCATTGGTCGCCCGTTGAAGGGCCTCGATTACGAGCAGCAACGGCGCGAGGCGGACTTTCGTACCGGGCTGATGCGCAACCGCGAGCACGCCGAGCAGATCGCCCTTTACCGGGGCGAGGCGGCAGAGCAGCAGGTGCTCGGCGAACGCTTCACGGCCATCGCACAGAACTGGCGGCGGCTGATGAACCGCCAGCGCAGCCTGTCGTTCTTCACCGTCAGCTACGACCGGGTCAGCCTGATCATCCCGGTGTTCGCCGCGCTGCCCGCCTTTCTAGCCAAGACCATCACCCTGGGCGGCCTGATGCAGATCCGCAGTGCGTTCAGCGCCGTGCAGGGCTCGCTCAGCTGGTTTATCCAGATGTACTGGCGCTTGGCCGAATGGAGTGCCACGGTAGAACGCCTTGGCCAGTTCCAACAGGCCATCGAGGCCAACCGCCCGGCGCTGCGCGCTGAGGCCCACGGTGACCAATTGCGTATCCAGCACCTGGACATTCACCACCCGGATGGCAGCCCGATGCTGGCCGGCGTGCATGCCCACGTCAAGGCCGGCGAATGGGTCCGCCTGCAAGGCCGCAGCGGCCTGGGCAAATCCACCCTGCTGCGCACCCTGCACGGTTTGTGGCCGTACTACCGTGGGCACTGGCAGTTGCCTGCCGGGCGCAGCCTGCTGCTGCCCCAGCAGCCTTATTTGCCGACCCTGGCGCTGCGCCAACTGCTGGCTTACCCGGCCACCGACCTGCCGCCCGATGCCTTGCTGCGCCAGGCCTTGGGCCAAGTCGGCCTGCACGCGCTGGCGGCGGACCTTGACCAGTGCTGCGAATGGCCCCGCCAGCTCAGTGGCGGCGAACAGCAACGCCTATCCCTGGCCCGAGCGCTGGTGTACTGCCCAAGCACCTTGTACCTGGACGAAGCCACCAGCCAGCTGGACGAACCCACGGCGGCGCAGTTGCTGGCCCTGCTCAGGCGCGCACTGCCGCAGTGCCGGGTGGTGGGCATTACCCACCAGGCTTCGTTGACCACGGCGTTTGATCGCGAGATAGAACTGACTAGGCGCCAAAGCGCCACCGAAAATCGCGCGCTTGTGTAGGAGCGGATTTATCCGCGAAAGGGCCCCCGCACTCTACCTGGCACTGCGCGGTGCGCTGTTCGCGGATAAGTCCGCGCCTACGGGCAATGGGTTGCGCACCGCCAGGCGGCGCAACAGGTAAACCGCCGGCAGCGCGATCAACGCCGCCGGCAGCATGGCGCTGCCCAGGTGCCAGGTGCCCAGCGCCAGGCCGCCGATGATGGCGCCCACGCCGATGGCCATGTTCAGCACCGCGGTGTGCAGCGCGGCCGCGACCAGGGTCGCGCTGCCGGCGACCTGCAGCACGTAGGCCTGCAACCCGGCAAACAGCATGGCGATGGCCACGCCCCACAGCACCAACAGCATACTCACCGGTACCAGGCCCATGGCAGGGCCGCCCCCGCCCAGTGCCAGCAATGCCAGACACATCGTGATCATGGCGACCAGCAAGGTGGCCTGAAGGTGCCGGTCAATCAGCCAGGCCGTCAACAGATTACCCGCCAAGCCGGCCAGGCCGAAGCCAAACAGCAAGGCTGCGACTTCGAACGCCGATATACCACGCACCAGGCTTATGTAAGGCTCGATAAAGGTGAACGCGCAAAAATGCGCGGCGGCGGTCAGCGCGGTGATCGCGTACACCGGCAACAGGTCACGCCGCAGCAACACCTCGACCATTCGCGCAGGTGTGGCCTGCGCAGTGACTGCCGCCCTGGGCATCAGCACGCCCACGCCCAGCGCCATCAGCACACACAAACCGGCCAGCCCGGCAAAGCCACTGCGCCAACCGTAACCCTGACCCAACAGGTTGATCAGCGGCACGCCCAACACTGTGGCCACGGTAATGCCGCCAAACACCAACGAGGTCGCCAGGCCCACGCGCCGTGCAGGCACCAGTTGCGCAGCCGACGCCGCGACACTGGCCCAGAACAGCCCATGGGCCACCGCGCCCACCGCCCGCGCCAGGCCGAAGCCTGCGAAGTTCGGCGCCACCGCCACCGCCGCGTTGGAGCCCGCAAGCGTCAACATCAGGCCCGTCAGCAAAGCCCGCCGTGGCACATGGGCATGCAGGCGCGGCGATAACAAACCGCACAGCGCGCCCAGCCAGGCATACAGGGTCACGCTCCAGCCCACGCTTGCCGCATCGCTACCTAAATCCGCGCTGATCTGCGACAACAGGCCGATGGGTGCGAACTCGCTGGTGACCATGGCGAAAGCGGAACAGGCCAGCACCATCACGGCGGCCCAGCGCGAGATCTGCATGCGGTCATTCCTTTGATCGTCAAATACGCATCGTGGCATGGCCCCTTGAACCTCGGCAATGCCCGATCACTGCAATGGCGAGAACGCCGCCGGCAGGAAAATCCCCGAACGCATCTCGCGTAACTGCGGCCCGGAGTTGTCGGGGGGCCAAACGCCGTTCGCGACCGCCCGGGTGCGCACCTCCAGGCGCTGCTCCAATGAGGCGTAGGGCCAGATGTGCAGGTAGCGCGGCGTGCGGCCACAGGTGGCGTAGAAAGCAGCGTGCACCGGTGAATAACCGTCTGCGGTGCGCGCTCGGATGGCCTGCTCCCAGCCCGCCAACGTGGGTGCCAACCCAGAAGGAATCAGGTTGTACACCCGCAGTTCGTAGAACGGCCCGTGCCGGCCGGGGGGCAACGGCTCGACAAAGGGGAACAGCGTGTAGTCCTCCACATGCATGTCCAGCAGCAACGCTTCGATGCCAAAGGCATCGTGGGCCAGCAGATAACGCTCTCGCTCGGCCTGGCGCTGGGTTTCATCGGCAAAGCCGCGCAACACGGCCACCTGATTCAGTTCGCCTATTTCCGAGGCCCAGCAACCAATCAACACCCCGCTGGCATCGCGCAGTACCGGTTCCAGGCACGCCAACGCCTGGGCCGTGGTGCGCACGCGCAAGGTGAAAGTAATCAATTCATAGTGCTTCATGAGTGTCCTTGAATGCGTGAGGCCGCGTGCGGCCGAACAGCCACTTACGGCTCAGTCGATCCGCCGCCGTGCAGCCCATCAGGATGTCCGCATCGCGGTGCAGCAGGCCGTTATACCCGGCAGGGCCGACCGCCATGGGCAGCGGCCATCTGCGCAGGGTCGAACCTCGGGCAATTACCAGAACTTCCAGGTGTAAGTGGTCGCGAAACGGTACTCGTCGTAGTCGCTGCCCACCTTCTGTTTGACCTGGATATTGCGCACATCCAACCCCAGGCCTTTCAGGAAACCGCTCTGCACCACGTAGCTTGCGCCCAGGTTGCGCTCGGCCTCCTCGTTGTCGCTCAAGCCGGCGCCACGGTTCCAGTGGGTGCCCTTGGTGTAGCGGGTGTTGAACTTCAGGCCCGGAACGCCCAGGGCGGCAAAATCGTAGGCGTAGCGCGCCGACCACGACTGCTCACCCGGGCGCACGAAGGCCAGGGCCGACCAGTGCACCAGGTAAGGCTGCGGGATATAGCCATTGAGGGTTGGGAACACGCTTTCACCGAGCATGCGCTGGTAGCTCACGCCAAAGGTGTGGGCGCTTTTGCTCAAGCTGAACAGCGCACCATACGAGCGGTTGTCCACCACGCCGGCCAGAGCCTTGCCATCTTCATTGTTATTGAAGTAGCGCAAGTCGGTTTTAAGCCTGTAGCCATCACCCAGGTCGGCTTTATGGGTAATACCGAAATAATGTTGTTTGTAGATATCTTCCAGCACTGCATAAAAGTAACTGACCTGCAGGCTTTTATTGATATCGTAGGTGGCGCCAGCAAAGTTCAGGCCGTCACTGTCCAGGTTATCGGTAGTGCCCCACTTGTAGAGTTTTTCGTGATTGGAAGATTCGCGCGTCACCACCGACCAGTATTGCCCGCCGGTCAAGGTCAACCCGTCCAGTTCCTTGGACTCCACCACCGCCCCCTGGTAGATCGTGTCCAACTGGCGACTGGTGTCATCGAAGGCCACCGGCAACTGCGGGCGCATGTCGCCGACCTTCAGTTGCGTCTTCGAGTATTTCATCTTCAACGTCGCACCGGCGCGGCTCTGGTTCTTTGCCGTCTGTTGGTCGCTGACACTGTAGGGCAGCGAGCCATCGTTGCCCGACGAGTCCAGGCGCAGCGCATATTGGGCGTCTATGTCCAGGCCAAAGGCTAGCGGCGTGTCGGTGTAGCCCGACGTGAACTGCAGGTCGAAGCCCTGGGACCAGCTGTGCACTTCGTTGACCGGCGCCGCAGACTTTGTGTAATTACGGTTCAGGTAAAAGTTGCGCAAATCCAGGCTCAAGTGGCTGTCGTCGACAACATCCGCTTGCGCCAAAGCCGGCACCGACAAGGCACCGACCATGCTCAAACAGCACACACCACGGCCAAACTTCTTTTCTTGAAACATCTGACATCCCCATTTATGAGTGTGCTTAACCGCACTGAGTTATCGGAGCAGAGTTGATATAAGAAAGAACATCGGCAGTGAGCACTGCGCACCCTGTTAACCGGGCGCTACAGTAAAAAAATCCGCACTCCCGATGCGTGTCGGGATATTCTTATTGTTGTAAAAGCGGTTGTGGCTGAAACCGTCAATCAGTTACAGGCGTTACTCAAGCGGTGATAGGCGCGGTTGAAATACACCAAGCCTTCCTGGGACTCGCCAACCTTCAAATCGAGAATCTCGCAATAGAAAATCGTGTGCGAGCCCACCTCGTGGGCCTGGGCGATGCGGCAGTCAAAACTGACCAGTGCCTCATCGAGCAGTGGCGCGCCACTTTCCAGGGTGTGCCAGTGGGCGCTGGAAAACCGCTCTGGCATGCTCATGTCGCGGTTGGCAAACACCCCGGAAATAGCCTGGTGCTCGGCGGTCAGCACGTTCACGCTGAGCACACCGTTGGTCTTGAAATGCACGTTGGAGTGCGAAGCGCGGTTCATGCACACCAGCAGCGTGGGCGGCTGGTCGGTGACGCTGCACACCGCCGAGGCGGTAAAGCCGAAACGCCCCGCCGCACCGTCGGTGGTGATGACTGAAACGGCGCCGCTGAGCAGCGCCATTGCATTGCGAAATCCAGTCGTGTCGACCATGGGTTTGCCCTCCAGGGGTCAGATATCCAACACCAGTTTTTTCGATTTGGCCCGCGAGCAACACACCAGTATCTGGTCGTTGGCGGCCTTCTCGTCGTCGGTCAAGTACACGTCGCGGTGGTCCGGCTCGCCTTCTAGCACGTCGCACAGGCAAGTGCCGCACACGCCCTGCTCACAGGAAATGTCGATCTTGATGCCCACCCCCGCCAGCGCCTCGAGGATGGTCTGCCCTTCGGCCACCTGCACGCTCTTGCCGCTGCGCGAGGCCACCACTTCAAAGCCGGCACCGCTGTTGTCCACTTCCACCTGGAAGTACTCGCGGTGGATGTGATCGTCGGCATGGCCGGCTTCCAGCGCCTGGGCAATGACCCAATCCATGAAACCGGCCGGGCCGCACACGTACACATGCACATCGGCGCCCGGCGCGCCGAGCACCGCCGGCAGGTCGAGTTTTTGAGCAGGCGCCTCGTCATCGAAATGGGTGTGCACGCAGGCAGCAAAATCGGCCTGTTGCAGCTCATCCAAAAACGCGCTGCGGCTGCGCGAACGGCCGCAGTAGTGCAACTCGAACTGGCTGTCGCGGGCCTGCAAGGCGTACGCCATGGCCACCATCGGGGTAATGCCGATGCCGCCGCCGATCAGGATCGAATGGCGAGCCTTCGCGGCCAGCGCAAATAGATTGCGCGGTACGCTGATCTGCACTTGCTGGCCTTCGAGCAAGTGCTCATGCACGGCCACCGAGCCGCCACGCGAGGCTGGGTCTTTCAGCACGCCCAAGCGGTACACCGAGCGCTCGGCCGGGTTACCGCACAACGAGTACTGGCGCACCAGCCCGCCGGGCAGGTGGATGTCCACGTGGGCACCGGCTTCGAAGGCCGGCAAGGGCAGGCCCGTCGGGTCGCCTAGGTCGAGGACCACCACGCCGTCGCCTTGTTCCTGGCGCTTGCGCACCACGACTTTCACTACTTGATCACTCATGTCCCAGCTTCCCGCAAAATAAGTGTGCGCAAGGCCCAGGGGCTCAGCGCATGAACAGGCCGCCGTTGACGTCCCAGGTGGCGCCGGTGGTGAAGTAGGCGTCCTCGCCTGCCAGTTGCACCACCAGCTTGCCGATGAAGTCGGCGTCGCCCAGGCGCTTCACCGGGATGCCTTCGATCAGTTTTTCCAGGCGCTCGGGCGGCACGGCCGCACGCACCGCCGGCGACTCGATGGGGCCTGGGGCAATGGCGTTCACCGTCACCCCGCGCGCCGCCAGCTCCTTGGCAAAGATCTTGGTCAGGGTCACGATGGCGCCCTTGGAGGCGGCGTAATGCGCCCCCGTGGCGGTGCCGCCGTTCTGCCCGGCCAGGGAGGCCATGTTGATGATCCGCCCATAGCCCTGCTCGGCCAGGTAGGCACCGAACACCTGGCAACCGACGAAGGTGCCACGCTGATTGGTGCTCACCACCCGGTCGAACTCCTCGGGGCTGATCTGCATCACCGGCGTGGTCAGCGTCATGGCGGCGTTGTTGACCGCCACGTGCAGGGCGCCGAAACGCGCCAGCACGGCGGCCAGCGCTGCCTCGAAATCGGCCTTGCTGGCAACGTCCAGTTTCAGCGCCAGCACGCGTTCGCCGCTGGGGTCCAGTTGCCGGGCGGCCGCTTGGGCGCCGTCCAATGAACGGTCGCTGAGCACCACGGCAAAGCCTGCGCCGAACAGTTGCCGGGCGATGCTCAAGCCCAAGCCCTGGGCGGCACCGGTGACGATGGCTACCTGTGTCATGTTCCGCCCCTCAGAGGATGTAGCCGATACCGGCCAAGGTATCGGTGGAGTTGATCAACTGGATCAGCTTGCGCTGGATCTTGAAGCTGTCGCCGTCGCGCACCAGTTGGAAGGTCACGTCGGCGGTGTAGTGCTTGAGCACATCCTTGCGGAACTCGCGCAGGTTTTGCGCGCAGCGCACGGTCACCACCCCACCCTCCTCGCCCAGCACCCGAAAGCGCGACTGCGAGCGCACGGTGCGGGCCCGCGGCGCGGTAGAGATCGACTCGCCGCTGGTCAACCGGGTCACGCGCAACTTGCGCATGTGATGGTCGTCGTAGGCGTAGTTCAGGGTGTTCTCAAAGTCGGTTTCCAGTGGGTCGATGGGAATGATGTAAGTGGCGGTCGGCGTGTACAGGTCCAGCCACGCATCGAACTCGCTGTGGTCGAGCATGTCCGCTTCCTGCCAGATGAAGGCGGTGACCTGGTTGAGCAATTGCAGATTCGACATGTTCGTTACCCCTTCACCGACATCATTTTTTTCCACTGCTGGTAGCCTGCGCGCATGCCCGTTTCGGCACTCACGTCACCGGCCAGGCCGTCCTCGGTTTTCTGCTCGCCGGCCAGGCCGCGGTTGAGCATGATGTACAGGTCCTGGCCGGCGCTTGCGCCCTTTTGCACGCGCTCCCAAGCCTCGGAATCATCGGGTGTGCCAAAGCCCATCGGCCCCTGGAAGTGTTCGTGCAAACGCAGGCGGTAGCGGTTGGCCACGGCCGGGCCGCCGTCCATGGTGATCACCGCGTGATGGATCTCCGTCTCGTCCACGGCGATCGGTTGCAGCACCCGGAAAAACGCCATGGAGCAGGCGATGTTGGGGAACAGGTTGAGGTTGAAGCCCGACCCACCCACGGCGCGCACGATACGGCGCACGGCCTGTTCGTCATGGCCTTCCTCGCGCAGCTGCCCGGCCAGCTCCTCGAAACGCTCGGGGATCGGCAGTTGCAGGTTGGCTTCCAGGTCGATCAGGTCGGGGATCATCACCATCACGCTGTGGCCGTTGCCCAGGTCTTCGACATAGCCGGTGCCACCGACGAAATCGAGCATCTCTTCGGTCTGCTTGTCCACCGAGGACAAAAACGACTTGTGCACCAGGGGGAAGTGGTAGGCGTCGGTGGTGTTTTCCAGTTGGATCTTCCAGTTGCCGGGGAAGCGAAAACGATGCTCGCCGGCCACCTTGATCGGGTAGCCGCCGCCCTGCTTCATGAACAAGTCCATCCACTTTTTTGCCGCGCCGAGGAAGTCCTCGAGCGGCTCGATGTCATCCTTGAAGGTGGCGAAAATCATCCCGGCGTATTGCTCCACGCGCAGGCTGACCAGCGGGTGGTCGCCCTTGTCGAGCATATCGGCGTAACTTTCCGGGTGCGGCACGCCACGCAGCGAACCGTCCAACGCATAGCTCCAGCCGTGGTAGGGGCAGACGAAGCTGTTGGTCTTGCCCTTTTTGTGCTCGCACACGGTGGCCGCACGGTGGCGGCAACGGTTGAGCAACACGTGGATGTCTTTTTTGCGGTCGCGCACCACGATCACCGGCTGCTTGCCGACGAAGGTGGTCTTGTAGCTGCCAGCGTCCGGAATTTCGCTGACGTGGCCCACCCAGATCCAGGTCTGGTAGAAGATTTTTTCCAGCTCCTGGTCGAAGATCTTGGCGTCGGTGTACAGCGAGGTGTGGACACGGTCTGCCAGCACCAGGTCTGCGGGGCATGGGTCCAGGTTCAGGGTATCGATCAGGGTCGTCACGGTCGGTTTCCTAAATATTATTGAGCAGCGCCCGGCACGGGCAGGTGAGCGTCGCTGTTCCAAGCCGTCACGGGGCGGCTGAACAGGTTCTCGGTCTGGAAGTGCGCCATGCGCCATTGCCCGGCCTGGCGCGCGAACTGCACGCTCAGGCGGGCGCCGTTGAGGTGCGAAGCGCCGCTGGCGAAGGTCGAGGTTTGCAACATCACCCAACTGCCACTGGCCGCTTCACCGCGCACCTGGATCAACTCCGAGGTCAAAAAGTGCACGTTGAGGGCAAAGTGCGCAGGCTCCACCATGTACCCGGCAAACATCGCCCTGATCGCTTCACGCCCCTGGTAGCCGCCAAAGCTCTTGGCGTAACGGGCGCCCTTGCCCTGCCACGTGGCGTGCTCGGTGAACAGGCCGGCCAGCTCGTCCAGGGGCGAGCCTGCGCCCAGTTCGTCGCACAACAGCATGTAGCGGTTCATGCAGGCGCGAATCGCCTGCTCGCTTTCCAGCAGTGCCAGGCGTTGTTCCAGCAGGTGAAGTCGATCGCTCATGGCAAGGGCTCGCTCAGCGTTGGATGATCAGTTCACGGCCGGTACGGGCCTCGACCTTGGTGTATTTCCACAGCTTGTAGGTGCCGTCGCCCACCGGGGTAGTGCGAAACAGGTTGCAGGCGGCATGCACCGTCTCGATGCCGGGCACGTCGGCCAGCAGGTAAGTGGTCCAGGGGTAGCCGGTGGAGGGGCCGACCATGCTCTGGTCATCGTCCATGTTGCCGAACACGGTCACCCCTGGCAGGTCGTGGATGGCGTTCCACATTTCGCTGAATGCAGCCCACACCTGCAGTTGTTCTTCGCGCGGGGCGTCGAAGAAGTTCTGGTTGATGCCCATGCAGAACAGCACGCGCAACGTTTTTTTATCGCTCATTACAATCACCGATACGTGAGTTGGAAAAGGTCACAGGTAGCCAGGCAACGGCTTGTTGCCGAAGAAGATCGCGCCGGCGTTCTGGTAAGTCATGTCGCCCATGAAGGCGTGCTGGGTAATCACCTGGGCGTCATTGACGAAACGCGACAAGGGACTGCTGCGGTACACCCCGCTCATGCCCGAGAGCATCTGCGCGGTGCGCGCCACCTCGGCTGCCACGCGCGAGGCGTGGGTGGACGACAGGCGCAGCATGTTGGTTTGCTCCACCGACACCGCCTCGTTCGCCAACACACTGGCCCAGGCCGAATCGATGGCCTCGTAGAACCAGGCGCGGGCCGAGCGCAGGGAGGCTTCGGCCTTGGCCATCTCCACTTGCGCCAGGGGCCGGTCGGACAACGACGGCGCACCGGTCACCGAGATGCGCCCGCTGGCCATGCCGCTCAGTTCATCCAGCGCCGCACGGGCCACGCCCAGGCCGACCACCGAGAGCACCTGGGTCGCAAAACTCAAGGAGGGGTAACGGAAAAACGGCTCGCTGAGGGTCGGTGCACCGCCCCGCACGAAGGTCCAGTCCTCGGGCACCACCACGCCTTCGACCACCACGTCATGGCTGCCGGTACCCACCAGCCCGACCACGTCCCAGGTCTGCTCGATGCGCACTTTTTCCCGTGGCATCACCGCCAGGCGCGGCAGGCCGAGCATGTCACCGTTGCGCGGGGCAATGCCCACGCCGATCAGCGAAGCGCCCATGCAGCCGCTGGAAAACTTCCAGCGGCCATTGACCTCCAGGCCACCGTCGACGAACTGCGCAGGCTGCGGCGGGAAGATGCCGCCGGCAAACACCACGTCGGGCCCATCGGCATAGATTTTTTCAAGCGTGGCCAACGGCAGCGCAGCCAGGTACACCGGGCTCATGCCAAAGCTGGCCACCCAGCCGGCGGAGCCGTCGGCGTGGGCGATGTCCTCGACCATGCGGCAGAATTCGCCGGGCGAGCGTTCCTCGCCACCAAAGCGCTTGGGCACCAGGGCGCGATACACGCCCAGGGTGCGAAAGCGCTCGATGATGTCCTGGCTGATGTGCTTTTGCTCATCGAACTCGCCGGTGCGCGCGCGCTGGCGAATCTCACCCAGCAGTTGCACGAAAGCGTCGCTCTGGGTGATGGCCACCGGGTTTGGGCGTTCCAACGCGCTGAGTGCAGTCATGGGGCTCTCTGGAATAGACATGCAGGATTACCTTGCTAGGCGGCGCGACAGTTCGCGGGCGACTGCGCACAGCAGTTCGTCCGCGCCTTTGGCGGCGATCAGTTGGAGGCCCACCGGCAAGCCTGAAGCGCCGATCAACGGCAGCGTCAGGGCCGGGTGGCCGGAAAGGTTGAAGGGCCGCACGAAGGCGGTCATGCCGATCACGGCGCGGGTGTCAGCCGCTTCGCTGAGCAGCAGCGGGTAGTCGGGCATGGTCGGCATGGCCAGGATCGGGAAGCGCGCCAGGGCCGCATCGACTTGGGCGGTAAACGCCTGGCGCACCTGTTCGGCGGTGGCCAGAGCTGCATCCGAGGTGTCGGCCGCCGCTTGCAGGCGCCCGGCGATGTCGGCGCCTACCTTGCCGGTGGCCAGCAGGTGGCCACAGGCGTTCCAGGTTTCGCGATTGATCACCACCAGGCCCGCGTCGTAGGCCGCGGCCATGCCGGGCAACGGCTGCTCATGCAAGGCAAAACCGCTGCCTTGCAGGGCTGCATCCACGGCCGCTTGTACTTCAGGGTGGGCCTGCACCGGCACCACGCCAATGTTCAGGTGGGCCACCGCTGGCAGTGCCTTGAAACTGGGATCAATGGCCTGCATCGCGGCAATCAGCCGCTCGCTATCAGCGGCAAACGGGCCCACGCAATCCAGGCTGCTGACGGCTGGCATCACACCTTGGCGACTGACCCGGCCGAAGGTCGGCTTCAAGCCCCATACGCCGCAGCAGGCGGCCGGAATGCGCACCGAACCCCCGGTGTCGGTGCCGATGGAAAAGTCCGCCAGGCCCGCGGCCACGGCAGCGGCCGAACCGCTGGACGAGCCCCCGGGGATGCGCGCCGGGTACAGCGGGTTGAGCGCGGTACCGGCCCACTGGTTGATGCCGGTGGTACCAAAGGCCAGTTCATGCAGGCTGGTCTTGCCGATGATTCGGCAGTTTGCGGCCAACACATCCTTGACCACCTGGGCATGCGCCAGGGCGGCAGGTGCATCGGCCAGGGCCGCACTCGCAGCACAGGTAGGGTGGCCTGCGATATCAAGGGTGTCCTTGATCATCACACTCAGGCCGTTGCCACCTAGGGCCAAATCTTGGACGACGATTGTCATGCCATCACCTATTGAATAAGACGACGCCGATGGCGCCACACACCATGAGCTCAACGGACCGTGGCCTGCCGAGCGCTTAAATCTAAAATCGTAATTTTTACGTGAATTGTCAATTAATTTTTTGGCAAAAAATAAGTGAGTATTTTGGGTGCAATTTTTTACCGAATGCACCGTTCACGTGCATTTTGGTAACAGCACAAAAGCTGGCCGAAATGCCTTTAATCTCGCAAAAAATTGACTTAACTAGCTGTTTTATATGTTTTTTATAGAGATATCTATACTTAATAACGCCGCTACCACCGTGCTCGAACCTAGGTAGACGAGCCCTGAACTGGATAAATATTTAATGGAAATTTACCGTAAAAAATAAGCGGATTTTTACGGTAAAAATCGCTAAATAAATTCAAAAAAACAAAGCGCTTTTTATCGCCATCCACCGCTCGGCAAAGCCTTGCCCCTGCTCGCCTCCAAGGGGTTTTCACTCGACCTTTGCCCACGCGCGCATCGTAAGAAATTCCGCACAGCCGACCCGGCTCAACTACTACGCCGGGCACCGCCTCGGCACGGCGCACAGCCCGTTGCTGGCATGCAACCTGCTATCGCCCTGTCACCTTTGCTGAAGTCAGTTCCCGAACCCGGCTTCGCCCTCCTCACGCTTCGGAGAAACCCATGCGCTTGAAGAAAGCTGTGTCTACCTTGTTGTTGAGTGCCGCCTGTGCAGGCCTTGCCCAGGCCGACGTGAAGGTGGGCGTGATCACCTCGGCCACCGGGCCCATCGCCCTGGTTGGCATCCCGCAGAAGAACACCGTGGCGCTGTTGCCGCGCATGGCGGGCGACCAGAAGATCACCTACATCGACCTGGATGACGGCAGCGACCCCACTGCCACGGTCAAGGCGCTGAAGAAGCTGATCAGCGAAGACAATGTGGATGCGATCATCGGCCCGAGTGGCTCGCCCAACGCCATGGGCGTGATCCAGTTCGCCGCCGAAGCCGGGGTGCCGCTGCTGGCACCGGTAGGCACGGCCGCCGTGGTGGTGCCGATGACGGCCGACAAGAAGTGGGTATTCAAGACCACCCAGAACGACGACCTGATTGCCAAGGCGCTGTTCCAGAACATGGACGCCAAGGGCATCAAGACCCTCGCGTTGATTGGCACCGCCGACCCCTACGGTGAAAACTGGGCCAAGGTCACCAGCGCCCTGGCCGCCGAGCACGGCATCAAGATCGTCGCCAGCGAGCGCTTCCAGCGCCAGGACACCTCGGTCACCGGGCAAAGCCTGAAAGTGCTGGCCAGCCGCCCCGATGCAGTGTTGATCGCCGCCCCTGGCAGCTCTGCGGTGATGCCACAAACCACCCTGTTCGACCAGGGCTTTCGCGGCCAGGTGTACCAGACTCACGGCGCCGCCCTGCCCGACTACCTGAAGCTGGGCGGCAAGAAAGTCGAAGGCACTATCCTGGCCGCCAGCGCCATGCTGGTACTCGACGAAATCCCCGACAGCAACCCGTCCAAGAAGGTCGCCAGCGACTACATCGCCGCTTACGAAAAACTCAATGGCAGCAAGCCGGCCACCTTCGGCGCCAACACCTATGACGCCGGGCTGCTGCTGCAAGCGGCCATCCCCGTGGCGGCGGCCAAGGCCGCGCCCGGCACCCCGGCCTTCCGCCAGGCACTGCGCGATGCCTTGGAGCAGACGCACGAGCTGGCGGGCACCCAAGGCGTCTACACCATGAGCGCCGAAGACCACAGCGGCTTTGATGAACGTGGCCGCGAGCTGATCCAGGTGAAGAACGGCACCTGGACCTTGCTCAGCCACTGAGGCGGCTTGCCCAGCGCCCGGCGGCCATCGTGACCGCCCGGCGCGCAACCCTGATGACCCTGTAGAAGAGCCCGACCATGAATTTCCAGATAGCCTTGCTGCTGGGGCAAGACGGCCTGACCAATGGCGCGATCTATGCGCTGCTGGCCCTGTCGATCCTGCTGGTGTTTACCGTGACCCGCATCCTGCTGATCCCCCAGGGCGAGTTTGTGACCTATGGCGCCTTGACCATGGCCGGCGTGCAGTCGGGCCACCCGACGGCGCTGGTGTGGCTGGTGCTGGCCCTGAGCGTGGCCGACTGCGCGCTGGACCTGATCGCCCCGCTGCGCGCCGGCCGTGCCTGGCGCTTTCCAAAAACGGTGCTTATCAAGCTCGGCTATGCGCTGCTGCTGGTGGTTGCCGTGCGCACCCTGCCCCTGGCCGAACTGCCCATGGCGGCCCAGGCGCTGCTGACCCTGGCCCTGGTGGTGCCCTTGGGGCCGCAGATCTACCGGCTGGTGTTCCAGCCGATTGCCGCGGCCAGTTCACTGGTGCTGCTGATCGTGTCGATCGCCGTGCACGTGAGCATGGTCGGCATCGGCCTGCTGCTGTTCGGCGCCGAGGGCGCACGCACCCAGCCGTTCTCCGAGCAAGGCCTGGAGATCGGCCCGGTGATGTTCAACAGTCAGACCCTATGGGTGATCGCCGTGTCGCTGGCGTTGATCGTGCTGCTGTTTCTGTTCTTCGAGCGCACGCTGTATGGCAAGGCCCTGCGCGCCACGGCGGTGAACCGCATGGGCGCGCGGCTGATGGGCATCTCGCCCAACCTTGCGGGCAAGGCCACGTTCACCCTGGCAGCCTTCATCGGCGCGCTGTCGGGGATCCTGATCGCGCCCATCACCACGCTGTATTTCGACTCCGGCTTCATCATCAGCCTCAAGGGCTTTGTCGGCGCCATCATCGGCGGCCTGGCCAGCTACCCGGTCGCCGCCATCGGCGCCCTGGCCGTGGGCATGATCGAGGCGTTCTCGATGTTCTGGGCCAGCGCCTACAAAGAGATCATCGTGTTCACCCTGATCATCCCGTTCCTGCTCTGGCGCTCGCTGACCACCCGTCACGTGGAGGAAGAACAATGAAGCCGCGCTACCTGATCCTGGCCCTGGTGGCCGTGCTGGGCGTCGCCCCGCTGTTGCTGCCGGCGTTCTACGTCACCCTGCTCAACTACATCGGCCTGTACACCTTGGTGGTGCTGGGCCTGGTGTTGCTGACCGGGGTGGGCGGCATGACCAGTTTCGGCCAGGCCGCGTTCGTGGGCGTGGGCGCCTACACCACCGCTTGGCTGACCACCGCCCAACAACTGCCCGCCTGGCTGGCCTGGGCCAGCGCGTCGCCTTGGCTGACGCTGCTGGTGGGCGTGGCATTGACCGTGTGCGTGGCGCTGATCCTGGGCACCCTGACCTTGCGCCTGTCGGGCCATTACCTGCCGCTGGGCACCATCGCCTGGGGCCTGTCGCTGTATTACGCCTTCGGCACCGTGGAGTCCTTGGGCGGGCACACCGGGGTCAGCGGCCTGCCGCCGATTTCGCTGCTGGGCTTTTCCCTGGCGCGCGGCGAGCACATTTATTACTTGATCTGGGCGGTGCTGCTGGTGGCCATGCTGCTGACCCGCAACCTGCTCGACTCCCGGGAAGGCCGGGCGATTCGCGCGCTCAAGGGTGGGCAGTTGATGGCCGAGTCCATGGGCGTGGACACCTTCCGTTCCAAGCTGGTGATCTTCGTCATCTCGGCGGTGTTCGCCTCGGTGTCTGGCTGGCTGTACGCCCATACCCAACGCTTCGTCAACCCAACGCCGTTCGGCCTGAGCATGGGCATCGACTACCTGTTCATGGCGCTGATCGGCGGGGTGGGCAGCGTGTGGGGCGCATTGTTGGGGGCTGGCGTACTGACCGTGCTCAAGCAATGGCTGCAGGATTGGTTACCCCTGTTGTTAGGCGATGCCGGCAACTATGAAACCATTGTGTTCGGCGTGCTGATCGTGGTGCTGATGCAGCGTGCACCGGGCGGTTTGTGGCCGATGCTCAGCGGGCTGTTCAAGCGTCGCGCCAAGCCCCCGGTACGCGAGCTGCCCGTCAGCCGCCGCGAACTGCCCCGGCGCACCCTGCCGGCCCACGGCCAGGTGATACTGGAAGCTCGCCACGTTACCCGGCGCTTCGGTGGCCTGGTGGCCAACAACGACATGAACCTTGAGGTCCACGCTGGCGAAATCCTGGCCCTGATCGGCCCCAACGGCGCCGGCAAAAGTACCCTGTTCAACCAGCTGTCCGGGGTCGACACGCCCACTAGCGGCGACGTGCTGTTCATGGGCCAGCGCATCAACGGCCAACGCTCACGCAAGGTGGCGCACATGGGCATGAGCCGCACCTTCCAGCACGTGAAATTGCTGCCCACCATGAGTGTGCTGGAGAACGTCGCACTGGGCGCCCACTTGCGCGGCCATCAGGGGGTCTTGGCCGCCAGCCTGCACCTGGAGCGCGCCGAAGAAGCCGACCTGCTGGCCGAAGCCAAGCGCCAGCTGGAACGCGTGGGCCTGGGCGATTGCCTGTTCGAGCAAGCCGGCAGCCTGGCCCTGGGCCAACAGCGCATTTTGGAAATCGCCCGCGCACTGTGCGCCGACCCCTGCCTGCTGCTGCTCGACGAGCCCGCCGCCGGTCTGCGCCACAAAGAAAAAGAGGCCCTGGGGGTGCTGCTCAGCCGCCTGCGCAGCGAAGGCATGGCCATTCTATTGGTAGAGCACGACATGGACTTCGTCATGGGCCTGGTCGACCGCGTGGTGGTCATGGAGTTTGGCCAACGCATCGCCCACGGGTTGCCCGAAGACGTACAGAAAAACCCCGCAGTATTGGAAGCCTACCTTGGAGGGGCCGAATAATGAACCTGCTGGAAATCAACAACCTGAGCGTCGCCTACGGTAAGGTCGAGGCCCTGAGCAATGCCAGCCTGCACGTCGGCCAAGGGCAGATCGTCACGGTGATCGGCCCCAACGGCGCCGGCAAGACCACCCTGCTGTCGGCGATCATGGGCGTACTGGACTCGCGCGGCCAGGTGCAGTTCGATGGGCAACTGGAGGCCGTGCCGCAGGTGGAGGTGATGGTCGGCCGCGGCCTGGGCCTGGTGCCGGAAAAGCGTGAGCTGTTCACCAGCATGAGCGTGGCCGACAACCTGCTGCTGGGCGCCTTTGCGCGCCACCGCCGTGGCGAGCGCGACCATGGGCAAACGCTCAAAGAGGTCTACGAGTTGTTCCCTCGCTTGTGGGAGCGCCGCGACCAGTTGGCCATGACGCTGTCTGGCGGTGAGCGGCAAATGCTCGCCGTCGGCCGCGCGCTGATGGCCAAGCCGCGCCTGCTGATGCTCGATGAGCCCAGCCTGGGCCTGGCCCCGCTGATCACCCGGGAGATCTTTCGCATCATCACCGCCCTGCGCCAGACCGGCGTCTCGATCCTGCTGGTGGAGCAGAACGCCCGCGCCGCCCTGCGCGTGGCCGATTACGCCTACGTGCTGGAAACCGGGCAGATCGCCATGCACGGCCCGGCTGCGCAACTGGCCGACGACCCGCGGGTGATCGAGGCCTACCTGGGCCTGGCCAGCAAGCATCAGGAACTGCTCGCCAGTTGAGCGCGCAGGCCCTATTGAACCGGAACATGGAGCCCACATGACCCCAACCCTGCGCATCGCCATCGTCGGTGCCGGCGCGATTGGCTGCACCCTGGCGGCCCGCTTGGTCGGCAGCGGCCAGCCGGTCAAGCTGCTGGCGCGCGGCGACACCCTGGCCACCCTGAAGCGCGACGGCATCCGCCTGAGCGACCTGCAAGGCGAGCATCACGTTCGGGTTACCGCCAGCGACAACGCCCATGAACTGGGCGAGCAAGACCTGATTTTCATCTGCACCAAGGCCCCGGCATTGCCGGCAGTGCTGGCCCAGATCCCACCCATGGTCGGCCCCCACACCGTGGTGGTACCGGTGGTCAACGGCGTGCCCTGGTGGTACTTCCATGGCGAGGGCGGGCGCTTTGCCGGGCAACCGATCAAAGCCCTGGACGTCGATGGGCAACTGGCTCGCGCCCTGGACCTGAGCCACGTGATCGGCTGCGTGGTGTTCATCACCGCCCAGTGCCCACAGCCCTGCGTGGTGGAATCGCGCAACCCGCACCTGATGATCGTTGGCGAGCCTGACAACAGCCTGAGCCCACGCCTGGAGCAACTGCGCGATGTGATCGAACGCGCCGGCATCGAGGCGCGCAGCACCGATCGCATCCGCGATTCGCTGTGGACCAAGATCATTGCCAACCTGACCTCCAACCCGTTGTCGGTGGTCACCGGCGCCACGCTCGAACAACTCTACGGCCTGCCCGAGTTGCGCGAGCTGGTCAGCAGCACCCTGCACGAAACCCTGTTGACCGCCGCCGCCCACGGCGCGCGGGTGAGCATCGACCCGCACACCTTCCTGGAGCTGGGCGCCGGCATGGGTGCGGTGCGCACCTCCATGCTGCAAGACTTCGACAAGGGCCGGCCGCTGGAGCTCGCCGCCATCGGCGACGCCGTGCTGGAGCTGGCCGAACACATGGCGGTGCCCATGCCCGTTACCCGCAACATCATTGCCCTGGCACGCTTTCGCGGCGCCCACCCTACCCCTCAAGGAGCCTGACATGAGCCAACGCCCCGACACCTGCAGCGCCGAAGAGTGGGCGCTGCGCGTTCAGCTTGCGCACTGCTACCACCTGGTGGACTTTTTTGGCTGGACCGAAACCATCTTCAACCATATCTCGGCGCGCCTGCCCGGCCCCGCCCACCATTACCTGGTGAACCCGTTCGGCCTGAACTACACCGAGGTCACCCCGGCCAACCTGCTAAAGGTCGACCTGACCGGGAACAAACTGGACGACAGTCCCTTTGACGCCAACCCGGCCGGCTTTGCCCTGCACAGCGCCGTGCACGGCGCCCGCGACGACATCCAATGCCTGATCCATACCCACACCACGCCGATCTCGGCCATCGTGCAGAAAAAAGCCGGGTTCAATCACCACAACTTCTACGGCGCGCAGTTGCACGGGCGCATCGGTTACCACACCTTCGAGGGCATCACCCTGTTCGACGACGAGAAGGTGCGGATGATCCACAGCCTGGGCGACAAGCACATCCTGGTGCTGCGCAACCACGGCATCGCGGTGGGTGAAAGCAGCATCGCCAAGGCGTTTTTCCTGCTCTGGACCGTGCAGCGCGCCGCCGAGATCCAGTGCCAGGCCGGCGCACTGGGCGGCGAAGACAACCCGCTGCCCGAAGCCATCAGCGCCAAATGCGCCGACCTGACCGCCATGCTGATCCGCGAAAGTGGCTTTGCCACGAAGTTTTTCGACGCCATGGTGCGCAAGCTGCACGCCGAGCGCGGCCAGCCCTGGTAAACCCTGCGGGTCGTTTTTCGTCAATGCCATGAGGAGGGAGAGTCGACAGCGTCGGCTCAATCCCCTATAAATCCACCCTCACTTGGTTAAACCCACAAGAAAAGCCTGCATGAGCACCCCCAAAAAACGCCTCAGCCGTTACAACCCTGCCAGCGAGCACTTCAAGAAAGAGGAATTTCCTTTTTATTGGCTCGCGCGACTCAATGGGCGTTATGCCATGGCCATGGAAAAGGCCCTGAAAAAGATCGACATGGACATCCCGCGCTACCGCATCCTGTTTATCCTGCTGGATAACGGCGAATCGAGCATCTCGGAAATCTCCATCCACGCCATCGCCAAGCTGTCGACCATCACCAAGATCGTCTACCGCATGAAGGCCGATGGGCTGGTGGATACCGGCGTCAGCGAAAGCGACGGGCGCGTGACCAAGGTCTCGTTGACCGAACGCGGGCACGAGATGATCCACGAGGTACAGGCGGCCACCAGCCACATCTTCAACAACAGCTTCACGGGGCTGACACCGGTGCAGATCGGCAAGTTGAATGCGACGCTGGAGAAGATCTTCAATAACTTGCCGGAGGATTGAGCGGGCCGGGGTGAGTGCCTGCGGGCTAAACGCCAGTCCTGAACACCCCAAATGCACTTCGCCACCCACGCCGCGCTGTCCCGCTTGCAGCCCTGGGCAACACCTGGGGCATGTCCCGCATCCGCACCCAGGGCTCATCCTGCCAATACAACACCTTGATGCCCACGCCCTGCCAACTCATCTGGGTCAAGCTGGGATGCTGCTCCGGTTGCTGGCTGCGCATCACCGGTAACACCTCATGGGTCAACCAATAGCGCAGGGCGCGGTTTTCGGGGGCGTGGTGGTAAATCATCAAGGCCAGCGCACCGGACTCGCTGACCAGCAGGCGTTTGTGCCATTGGCCATCGATCTGCAGCCACTGGTGGCGCACTTGGTCGGTGTCGAGTTTTTGCGCACGGCGCTCGGGGTAAGGCAGGCCCATCAAGCGGCCCAGGTCTTTGACGCAGAGCCACGCGTGGCCGTCTTGCATCACGGTGCGCAGGGGCAGTGTGTGGCGGGTGAAGACAAAGGGGGTAAAGGCGTCCATGGCAACAGTTCCTAGTAAGGTCAAAACCACCACCAGAAGTCGCTAAACCAATGGGTGGCGGCTGTGCGCAGGTTAGCGAACCGGTACTAGGAACCGGCAGGCCCGAAAGCCTCCCACACACAGCCGCCATAACGCTCGCTCAAGGTCAGTAAACCCAAGCGAGAGGTACGGTGCTGCGGTTTCTAGTTTCCAGGTCGCTAAACCTGTTTGTCGATGATTCGACAACGGCGCGAAGGTTACTGATGTGAGCGGTTGCTCGCAAGCTTGATATTGTTTCAGAGGGCCTCGCTCAGGCCAGCGCCGCCTGGGCGATGAATTCACGCAACCACTGGTGCGCCGGGTCGCGATGGCAGCGTTCAGGCCAGAGCATGGCCATCTCGTAGCCGGGCACCGTCACCGGTGGTTCGGCTACTTGCAGCGCCGGATTGCCGCGCACCAATCGCGCCGGCACCATCGCCACCAGGTCGGTGCTGGCCAGCGCCGACAGCACGAACAGAAAATGCGGCACCGACAAGGCCACCTTGCGGGTCAGGCCGGCATGGGCCAGTGCCTGGTCGGTGACACCGCTGAAACCTGCGCCATCCGGCGAGACGATCACGTGATCAAGCGCGCAGAACTGCGCCAGCGTCGGCGCCGCGCTCAAACGCGGGTGCCCTGCCCGGCCAGCCAACACGTAGCGCTCCTTGAACAACAACCTGCGATGCAGCCCGGCAGGTGCGTCATCGCTGGTGTGAAACGCCAGGTCTACCTCGCCCTGCTCTGCTTGCCGGGCCAGCCGCGCGGGAACCACGTGCACCACCGCCAGCCGAGTGCCCGGTGCCTGGCGGCGCAAGCCATTGAGCGCGGGCAGCAGGATCGTCGACTCGCTGTAGTCCGAGGCAGCCACCCGCCACGTGTCGCGCGCCTGCGCCGGGTCGAAGGGGCTGGCCGGCGCCACCGCGAACTCAAGGGCTGCCAACGCCTGGCGCAATGGCTCGCGCAACGCGTCGGCCCTGGCCGTGGCGCGCATGCCCCGAGGGCCCGGTAGCAGCAGCGGGTCATCGAAGATGTCGCGCAGCTTGGCCAGGTGCACGCTGACCGAGGGCTGGGAAAAGTTCAGGCGTTGCGCGGCGCGGGTCACATTGAGCTCGGCCAGCAGCACGTCCAGCGTCACCAGCAGGTTGAGGTCCAACCGCCTGAGATTATTCATGGCTATACCTGGCATGTCAGACATTCATTTCAACTATACCCGCGTACACCTCAGAGTGCTCGCTACACGCACTTGGAGGTTTGACCATGAATGTTTTGATCGTTTACGCACACCCCGAACCCCGCTCGCTGAACGGCTCGCTGAAAGACTTTGCCGTGCAGCACTTGCAGGCCGCCGGGCATCAGGTCCAGGTGTCAGACCTGTACGCCATGCAGTGGAAAGCCGCGCTGGACGCCGACGACAGCCAGGAGCCCTTGGCCGGCGAACGCTTGAACCCATCATCGGCCTCAAAATCGGCTTTTGCCCACGACCTGCAAAGCCCTGACATCGCCGCCGAACAGGCCAAGCTGCGCTGGGCCGACACGGTGATTTTGCAATTCCCGCTGTGGTGGTTTTCGATGCCAGCCATCCTCAAGGGTTGGGTGGAGCGGGTATACGCCTACGGGTTCGCCTACGGCGTGGGCGAGCACTCCGATGCGCGTTGGGGCGAGCGCTACGGCGAAGGCGCGATGGCCGGTAAGCGCGCGATGTTGATGGTGACGGCCGGTGGCTGGGAATCCCACTACAGCCCACGCGGCATCAACGGCCCGATCGATGACGTGCTGTTCCCGATCCAGCACGGCGTGCTGTTTTACCCAGGTTTTGCAGTGCTGCCGCCCTTCGTCATCTATCGCACCAGCCGGGTCGATGCCCAGGCCTATGCGCAAATCAGCACTGCGTTGGGGCAACGGCCTGGATGAGTTGTGGAGCACGGCGCCGATCCCCTTCCGCGCGCAGAATGACGGCGCGTACAGCATCCCGGCGTTGACGCTGATACCCCAGATTGCACCGGGCAGCAGCGGGTTCGCGGCACACCTTGAACAATAGGTGAAGTATGCGTTCGGCTTGAGGGCCTCTCGCAAGCAAGCTGTGCTCCCACAGGTGTAGGAGCGGATTTATCCGCGAAGGACGCACTGCGGTAATAGGTTAGGCAAGCTGAGCTCCCACAGGTGTAGGAGCGGATTTATCCGCGAAGGGCACTGCGGTTATAGGTTAAGCAAGCTGTGCTCCCACAGGTGCAAGCCGATACCCCAGGGCGCCGGCCCGACGTGCCTACGGCGCAGCGCTGATTTCGAAGATGGCGCCTTCTATCCCCAGCACTTCGCCCGTGTCGGCATAAATGCCCACGCCCTTCTCCCACACGTCCTTGACCTGCCCGTTTGCGCAGCGGATGCGGTAGGTCAGCTCGAACGCTTGGCGCTTGAGCAGGGCGCATTGCACGCCGGCCCAAACATAGTCGGCGTGCTCGGGCAAGATCAGTGAGCTGAAGCTGTGCTCATGGGTGTTGGTGAGGTAGGCGGCCGGGTAGCCGGTCAGTTGCAGGCAGCCGTCGCTGACGAACTCCATGGTCCAGTGGCGGTTGTTGCGCCCCCGGTACAGCAGCCCCGGCAGGCCGTTGAGCAAGCTGGCGGCGCCGCGGTGGTGGGCTTCGCGCTGTAGCTCTTGGCGGCGCTGCGCGGTGGCGTCGGTGATGGCCAAAAACCAGTCGCTGCCTTGGCGCCGGGCGTGCAGGTCAAACCAGCGCAGATCACCTTGGGGGCGGATGAAGCGCAGGCGTCGCGGTTCGTGCGACTCGGCCGGATCCTCCAGCCAACTGCGCCACAGTGCCTGGTCTTCCTGATGCAAATAGGCTGACAGCTCAGTGCCAACACGGCTGGCTTCCATCAACGCGCACCAGGCCGGGTTGTGCTCGCGAATGCGGCCATGGCGATCCAGGCGCAACAAGGCGATGGGGAAACCGTCCAGCGCACTGGCGGGCCGTTCAAGCGTGGGGAACAACTGGGCCATCAGGCAGCTCCTGTCAGGTCAGGCACCGGCCCGGTGAACTCGGGCGGCGAGTTCCAGGCGGCTGTTGACGTCGAACTTGCGCAGCAGGTTCTTCACATAGATTTTCACCGTGCCGTCACTGATGCCCAGCTCGCGGGCGATCAGCTTGTTGCTCAGGCCGCTGGCGATCAACGCCAGGGTCTGGGCTTCGCGTTCAGTGAGATCGGCCGGTGGCATGGGCAATGGCGACTGGTCGGCGAGCAGCGCCACCAGGGCGTCGTCGAGCACCACCGAGCCCTTGCTGCAGCCACGCACGTAATCGAGCAGCGCCTCAGGCTCGGTGTCCTTGAGCAAGTAGCCTTCGGCGCCCAAGCGCAGGGCGGTCATCAACTCGCCGCGCTCAAGGGACGCGGTCAGGATGATCACCTGGCAACCCAGCTCCAACTGGCGCAACTCGTCGAGCACCTGCAAGCCGCCCAAGCCCGGCATGTGCAGGTCGAGCAGGATCAGTTCGGGTGCCAGCCGGCAGGCCAGGTTGATGCCCTCGCGCCCGCTGGAGGCTTGGCCCACCACAGTGAAATCACCGCTGTGGGCAAAAAGTTCGGCCAGGCCGCGGCGGAACAGCGGGTGGTCGTCGATCAGCAGCAGGGTAGCGTTATCCAACCTGATCCTCCTGATGGGCCTGCACACGGCAGGCCAGGGACAATGCGATGCGGGTACCGTGGGGCTGCAGCGACTCGATACGCAAGGTGGCGCCGATGGCCGCCGCGCGTTCGCGCATGATCGACAGCCCGTAATGGTTGTGTTCGGTCGAGGCTGGGCGCAGGCCGGTGCCATCGTCATCGACTTGCACCTGCAGCACGCCATCCTGGCCTTGGCGCAGCTCGACCCGTGCAGTGCGGGCATGGGAGTGGCGCACGATATTGGCCAGCGCTTCGCGCACGATCTGCAGGATCTGCAATTCGTGATCCGGGTCCAGCAGGCCCTCGGGCACACGGTTGTCCAGTTCGAAGGCGATCTGGCAACGGCGGCCGAACTCGTCCAGCGAATCGGCCAGGGCCTGGCGCAGCGAACGCCCGTCCATGGTCAGGCGGGCATTGGTGATCAGTTCGCGCACCTGGCGCTGCAGGCCAGTAAGGCTGCGGCGCAGTTCACGCAGCAGTGCCTGGGCCTGCTGCGGCTGTTGCAATTGGGTTTGCAGGCGGCTGGCCTGGAACGACAGAAAACCCAGTTGCTGGGCCACCGAATCGTGCAGCTCGCGGGCCAGCGCGCTGTTGTGGCCATGGCGCTGCAAGTGTTGGCGGGCACGCTGGCGGCGCACGCCCTGGCAGGCCGCCGCCAGCATCGGCGCCAAGCGCTGCAAGGCGTGCACGATGCGCTGCCCGCGCCCGTGCAGCACCAGCACGCCGGTGCCCGGCAGCACACACAATTGCCGTTGGCGCCCCTGGCCGCGGCACCGCCCGCAGGCCCCACTGGCTGGCGTGGCCAGGCGCAACGGGCAGTCGCCTTGCTCGCAGGTTTCGTGCGGACATTGCAGCGGCGCGGGCAGCCCTTCCATGTCCTGCACCAGGGTCAGGGGCGCACCGATCAAGGCGGCCAGCGCCTGAATAAAGCGCACCAAAGGTTCCCACGAACCCGGTTCGTCCAGCAACGCCAGCAGCAGTTCGGCCTGCAGTTCACCCAGGCGCACGGGGTCGACGGCAGGCGCGAACCAGCCGCCTGCCCACCGATGCATCCGCCACGTGCCCGCCTGTTCGATCATGCCAATGCTCCCAGCCTTCGTTGGCTTTTAGACAGCAACTTCCATGCCCTGCCGGCCCATTGAACGCCCCCTACCCCTTTGTAGGTATCTCCTGTGGTGGATTGAGCAAAAATTCACCATGGGAAATTATTATCCCCAGCAGGAAAGCCTGCCGACGCGCACCAACACAAGGCCATGCGGCCACCGGGCGCGTCATTAACGAGCAAGCACAGGAAGATGCCCATGGCCGACGCACCCCGCAATCAGCACAAGACCTTGCCGAGCGTGCCGTGCTATCGCCCCACTCGCCAGCGCCCCGGCAGCCAGCCACTGGTGGTGCGCCAGGGCGACGGACAACCTCTGCAAGAGCGCCTGAAACAGGCGCACATGGGGCTGCACCTGATTATTGAAGGCGATGAAGCCTTTATCTGGAAAGGCCACCGCCTGGCCCGCGAGCACGGCTTGCAGGCAAACGAAATCGACCTGCTGTTGACCGACGCCAGCACCCGCCCGGTGTACTGCGTGCATTGCACCACCACCCAGAACAGCCCCTTGGCCGACACCTTGACCTGCCAGCACTGCGGCGTGGGGCTGGAGGTACGCACGCATTTTTCCCAGCGACTGGGCGCCTACCTGGGCGTGTGCCGCGACGCCGACCAGCCGTTTGCCGAGGCACGGCCATGAGCGCATTTCTGGAGGTGCGCGTGGCCGCCTTGCGCGACCTTACCAGCGCCGTGCGCGAGGTCACCTTCGAGCCGCTCAACGGGCGCTTGCCGGGGTTCTCGGCCGGCAGCCACGTGCAAGTTCACCTGCCGGGCCTGCGCAATGCCTATTCGCTGCTCAGCGACCCGGCCGACACCCGCCACTATCGCATCGCCGTGCGCCGACAGGAGCAATCACGCGGCGGCTCGCACTATGTGCACGACCAACTGCAGGTGGGCCAAACGCTGCGCCTGTCGCCACCGGCCAACCTGTTCGCCCTGCACGGCACCGCGCAGTTGCACATCCTGGTGGCCGGCGGCATCGGCATCACGCCGTTCCTGGCCTACTGCACCGAGTTGCAACGCCGCGGCGCCGAATTCGAACTGCACTACGCCTACCGCACCGGGGTGAGTGACGCCTACCTGCCGCAACTGCGCGAACAGTTGGGCGCGCGCTTGCACACCTACGACAGTGTGCAACGGCGCCTGGACCCCGCGCAGCTGTTTAAAAATCGCCCACTGGGCAGCCACGTGTACGCCTGCGGCCCGCAGAGCCTGTTGCTCAGCCTGCGCGAACAGGCGCGCCTGCAAGGCTGGCCAGACGACCGCGTGCACTGGGAGGCGTTTACCGCACCCGCCGCCGGCCAACCGTTCCTGGTGGAACTGGCCCGCAGCGGCCGCCAGTTGCAGGTGGGCGCCGAACAAAGCCTGCTCGAAGCCCTGGAAGCCTGCGGCGTGGAGGTGCCCAACCTGTGCCGTGGCGGGGTGTGCGGCCAGTGTCACACCCGCTACCTGAAAGGCACCGTGGAGCACCGCGACCACGTGCTCGACGCCACCCAGCATGCCGACAGCCTGATGCCTTGCGTGTCGCGCTGCGCCGGCCCTTTGCTTCTCGACCTTTAGGAATTGCGCCATGAGCCTGACCTTCAAGCCCCAGGAAAGTTACCGCGACGGCTTCACCTTCGCCAACAGCGCCGCGGCCATCCAGCGCTTCCCGTTTCCGTTCCCGCAAGACGAGTACATGTACTCGGTGAACCTGGAGCCTGCGGTGTCGCGCGACCCGGGCTCGGTGTTCGAGCACCGCTTCGACATCGACGAACATTACCGCTCGGAAATGGCCGAACGCGCCTTGGTACTGGACAAAGACCCACGCCGCTGCCTGGTCATGCCGCACATGCAGACCGCCGCCTGGGACGCCCTGCAGATGATCATGGAGCAACTGGCCAGCGACTACCCGCAGTGGTACCAACTGCGCTGCGACGGCGACCGCTGGCACTGGCGCAACCTGGCACTGGGCATTGACCAGGCGTTCACCTTCGGCGACGCCAGCACCCTGCCGTGCGAGCCACTGGAGTTCATCGGCCGCCAGGCACAAGGCGATTTCGCCCTGCTCGACCAACGCGACAATGACCTGTACATGGACGCCGGCATCGTCACCGGCCCCGCCGACTGGTCCCTGGCCTTCGATGCCGGCATGAGCTTCAAGCAATGGCATTCGCCGGTGCCCATGGCCCATCAACTGGGCGTGTTCGACCGGGCCCTGAAATACCTGCTGCACATCCAGGTCGAGCAGCCGGTACGCCGGCTGAACTGGACCCTGACCATCAACCCGCGCCTGGACACCTCGCCGGAAACCTACCACCAGTGGGGCGCCGAGCGCGGCAGCGTGACGCCTGAAAACGTCGGGCAATTGGTGCACCTGCGCGTGGAGCTGCAACTGATGGTGCGCCTGCCCCGCAGCAACGCGCTGATGTTCAGCATCCGCACCTACCTGATCAGCATGGCCGAGCTTGCCACCCAACCGCAGTGGGCCACCCGCCTGCACCGCGTGCTGCGCGACCTGCCGGCGCCGATCGCCGATTACAAGGGCATGACCCGCTACCGCCAGACCCTGGTCGACTGGCTCAGCCAGTACGACGCCTGACCCCCCATTACCCAAGAAGAGGACACCCCCATGGCTCACTCCTGGCGCACCAGCGCACTGCGTGAAAGGCACCTGGCCCTAGGCTCCCAGTTGGAAGACTGGAACGGCATGCCCACCGCCTGGACCTACGCATCGGACCTTGCCGACCACCACCAGGCGATCCGCACCCACGCAGGGCTGATGGACGTCTCGGGCCTGAAAAAGGTCCACTACGTGGGCCCCCACGCCGAGAGCCTGCTGGACTACGCCACCACCCGCGACATGAGCAAGCTGTACCCCGGCAAGTCGGTATACGCCAGCATGCTGGATGAAGACGGCACCTTCGTCGACGACTGCATCGTCTACCGCACTGGCCCCAACGCCTTTTTGGTGGTGCACGGCGCCGGCACCGGCTACGAGATGCTGATTCGTTCGGCCCAGGGCCGCCAGGTGGCGGTGCTGTTCGACGACGACCTGCACGACCTGTCGTTGCAAGGCCCGCAGGCGGTGGATTTTCTGGCCGAACACGTGCCGGGCATTCGTGACCTGCCGTACTTCCATCACCTGCAAACCAAGCTGTTCGACCGCCCGGTGATGATTTCGCGCACCGGCTACACCGGCGAGCGCGGCTACGAAATCTTCTGCAAGGCCGCCGATGCACCGCTGATCTGGGACACCATCCTGGACAAGGGCCAGGGCCACGGCATCATCCCCTGCGCCTTTACCGCCCTGGACTGGCTGCGGGTGGAAAGCTACCTGTTGTTCTTCCCCTACGACAACTCGCAGATGTACCCCTTCGCCGACCAGAAGGCGGGCGACACCCTGTGGGAGCTTGGCCTGGACTTCACCGTGTCACCGGGCAAGCAAGCCTTTCGTGGCGCCGGCGAACACTACCGGCGCCAGGGCCAGGAGCGCTTCAAGATCTTCGGCGTGCTGCTGGACGGCCACCTCGCCGCCCAAGGTGGCGACACCTTGTGGCATGACGGCCGCCAGGTGGGGCTGATCACCTGCGGCATGTACTCGCGCCTGACCGAACGCTCCATGGCCATTGCGCGCCTGGAGCCTGGGTTCGCCCGCTCGGACATCGCCCTTGAAGTGCGCGGCAGCCTGCACGTCAAGGCCGTGACCCACACCCTGCCCTTCGATGACCCCGAGAAAAAGAAGCGCACCGCCAAAGGCTGACCACGCCCCGCCCCCTGTAGGAGCGGATTAATCCGCGAAACGAGCACCGCCGAACACCTGATGCACCGCGGCGCCGTTTTCGCGAATGAAACCAGGATGCCGGACCGCCGCTCCCCCAGGCCAATTACGCACAGAGGTTGATCTTGATGAACACTGCAGCACCCCACTACATCCTCACCGTCAGCTGCCCGGCCCGCTCTGGCATTGTCGCCGCGGTGACCACCTACCTGGCGGATCACGCCTGCTACATCAGCGAGCTGTCGCAGTTCGACGACGAGTTCACCGGCCGCTTTTTCATGCGCGCGGTGTTCCGTTTCAACGCCGGCGTGGCCGGTGATTTCGAGGCGTTGAAACAGGGCTTCGACGACGTCGGCGTGCCCTTCGACATGGACTGGCAGTTGCACAGCAGCACCCAACACACCCGGGTGTTACTGATGGTCAGCAAGTTCGACCACTGCCTGGCCGACCTGTTGTACCGCCACCACAAGGGCGAGATGGACATGACCATCACAGCCATCGTGTCCAACCACCTGGACCTGCGGCCCATGGTGGAACGCGAAGGCATCCGCTTCATCTACCTGCCCGTGACCAAGGAGACCAAGGCCGCCCAAGAGGCGGAGTTGATGCGCATCGTCAACGACACCCAGACCGACCTGGTGGTGTTGGCGCGCTACATGCAGATTCTCTCCGACGACCTGTGCAAGCAGCTCAGCGGCCGGGCGATCAACATCCACCATTCGTTTTTGCCCGGCTTCAAGGGCGCCAAGCCCTACCACCAGGCCTATGCACGCGGCGTGAAACTGATCGGTGCCACCGCCCACTACGTCACCAGCGACCTGGACGAGGGCCCGATCATCGAGCAGGAAATCCAGCGTGTGGACCACGCCTGCCTGCCCGATGACCTGGTCGCCATTGGCCGTGACACCGAAACCATCGCCCTGTCCAAGGCGCTCAAATACCACCTGCAACACCGGGTGTTCATCAACGTCGACAAGACGGTGATTTTCCCATGACCGGCGCCCAGGCATTGCCCCAGGTCATCGATGGCAAGGCGGCGGCCGCCCAAGTGTTGGCCGAGGTGCGCGAGCAAGTGCTAGGCCTCAAGGAGCAAGGCTTGCAACCGGCCCTGGCCGTGGTCCTGGTGGGCAGCGATGCGGCCAGCCAAGTGTACGTGCGCAACAAGATCCTGCGCGCCGGCGAAGTGGGCATCGCCTCACTGGAATATGCCCTGCCCGCCACCTGCACCCTTGCCGAACTGCTGGACCTGATCGCCCAATTGAACGCCGATAGCACGGTCAACGGCATCCTGGTGCAACTGCCCTTGCCGGCCCACATCGATGAGAACGCCGTGCTGCAAAGCGTCGACCCGGCCAAGGACGTGGACGGCTTCCACAGCGAGAACGTCGGTGGCCTGAGCCAAGGTCGCAACGTGCTCACGCCTTGCACCCCCGCCGGGTGCCTGCGCTTGCTGAAAAACACCCTGGGCGACTTGCGCGGCAAACATGCGGTGGTGGTCGGGCGCTCCAACATCGTTGGCAAGCCCATGGCCGCCCTGTTGTTACAGGCCGATTGCAGCGTGACCGTGGTGCACTCGCGCAGCCTGGATGCCGCCGCCCTGTGCCGCCAGGCCGACATTGTGGTGGCCGCCGTGGGCCGACCGAACCTGATCGATGCCAGTTGGCTGAAAACCGGCTGCGTGGTGATCGACGTGGGCATCAACCGCCTCAGCGTGGGCGGCAGCAGCCGCCTGGTGGGTGACGTCGATTATGCCAGCGCGTTGACCAAAGCATCCGCCATCACCCCGGTACCCGGCGGCGTCGGCCCGATGACCATTGCCTTGCTAATGAACAACACCCTGATCGCCGCGCGCCAACAGTGGGCCGCGCAAGGCACCCTTTAAGGAGATGCAGCCATGAACACACGTGTCGCTATCATCGGTGCCGGCCCTTGCGGGCTGGCGCAACTGCGGGCCTTCCAATCGGCACGGGACAGGGGCGCCGAGATTCCCGAGATCGTCTGCTTCGAAAAACAGAAAGACTGGGGCGGCATGTGGAACTACACCTGGCGCACCGGTCTGGATGAACATGGCGAGGCAGTGCACGGCAGCATGTACCGCTACCTGTGGTCCAACGGGCCGAAGGAATGCCTGGAGTTCGCCGACTACAGCTTCGACGAACACTTCGGCCGGCCGATTGCCTCCTACCCGCCGCGCGAAGTGCTCTGGGATTACATTCAGGGCCGGGTGAACAAGGCCGGCGTGCGCCCCTATATCCGTTTCCAAACCGCGGTGCGCAGCGTTGTCTGGGATCAGGCCCGCAAGGTGTTCAGCGTGACCGCGCACGACCACGCCAGCGGCGTGACCGACACCTCGGACTTTGACTACGTGATCAACGCCTGCGGGCACTTCAGCACCCCCAACGTGCCGGAGCTGCAAGGCTTTGCCAGCTTTGGCGGGCGTATCCTGCACGCCCATGACTTTCGCGACGCGCTGGAATTCAAAGGCCGCGACGTATTGATCATCGGCGCCAGCTACTCGGCCGAAGACATCGGCTCGCAATGCTACAAGTACGGTGCGCGCAGCATCACCAGTTGCTACCGCAGTGCGCCCATGGGCTACCAATGGCCAGCCAACTGGGAAGAAAAGCCCATGTTGCAGCGCCTGGAAGGCAAGGTGGCGCACTTTGCCGACGGCACCCACAAGTCCGTGGACGCGGTGATTTTGTGCACCGGCTACCAGCATCATTTCCCCTTCCTGCCTGACGACCTGGCGCTGAAAACCACCAACCGCCTGTGGCCGTTGCAGCTGTACAAGGGCGTGTTGTGGGAAGACAACCCACGCTTCATGTACCTGGGCATGCAAGACCAGTGGTATTCCTTCAACATGTTCGACGCCCAGGCCTGGTATGCCCGCGACGTGATCCTGGGGCGCATCGTGGTGCCCGACAAGGCCACCATGCAGGCGCAGAACCTGGCCCTGCGCGCCCAGGAAGAAACCCTGGAAACCGCCAAACAGATGTTCGAGTTCCAGGGCGCCTACATCCAGGACCTGGTGGACGCCACCGACTACCCCAGCTTCGACATTGCCGGCGTCAACGCCACCTTCCTGGCCTGGAAGCACGACAAGTACGAAGACATCATGGGCTACCGCAACAAGTCCTACCGCTCGTTGATGACCGGCACCCAGTCGCCCGGGCACCACACGCCGTGGCTGGATGCACTGGACGATTCCATGGCCGCGTACCTGGCCGAACCTGCCACCGCCAAGCGCGCCTGAGGGGGGTGCCTATGAACGCTCCCCTGATCAGCCGCCCGCGAGAGCCTGGCCTGTACCGGCGCAGCCCGGGCATCGAGCGGCATATTGTGCGTGGCGGCGGTTTCCTGTTGATCGAGCTGGCCGCCGGCGACCACCTCGAAATCGTCGACCTGGAAGGCCTGCAAGCCTGCGAACTGCTGGCCTTCGATGCTCAGGGCCGCGACGCCCTGGGCGCCCTGGGCTTGCAGGGCTCGGCGGCCAGCCTGTTTGTGGCCGGCCAGTTGCAACGCCCCGAATACCCCTTTGCCCTGGCCCGCAAACGCCTGCAGGCACACCAGGTGGATGTGCGCCATTTGCCTGCGGCGGCAAGCCTGTGGGGCCAGCAAACCCCGGCCGGGCAGCGCCGGCGCTTTGTGACCGACAGCGCCCTGCTGCTGATCGCCGCCGCGCCCGGGGGGCCCACCCCAGTGGACGTGCAAGGTGCGGCAACGGATTTGGCGCTGATTATCGAACGGGCGCGCACCCCTGAGATCTGGGTGCCGCCGTTGCCCGACCCACTGGCCGACCCCATCGACGAATTCGTGGTACGCGCCGGCACCGCCCACAGCTACACGGTGCGCGCCGGCGAGTACATCCAGGTACTGGACGTGGCCGGCCGGCAATGCTCGGACTTTGTCGCCTTGCGCTTGGCAGAGCTTGAGAACGGCCTGGAGCTGGACCTGGACCAGACCGCCACCCGCACCCTCAATGGCAGCGCCTACCCCGCGCCCGGGCTGTTCAGCAAATTCTTCGACCGCCAGATGCAGCCGATGCTGGAAGTGCTGCGCGACACCGTCGGGCGCCACGATTCGTTCTCGCTGGCCTGCACCGCGCGCTACTACGAGAGCCAAGGCTATTTTGGCCATGACAACTGCAGCGACAACCTCAGCCGCGCCTTGGCGCCCTATGGCGTGGCACCGCGCAGTGGCTGGCCGGCGATCAACTTTTTCTTCAACACCCAGGTCACCGCGCACCAGCGCATCGCCCTGGACGAACCTTGGTCACGCCCCGGCGACTACGTGCTGATGCGCGCCACCAGCGACCTGGTCTGCGCCAGCAGCGCTTGCCCCGACGACATCGACCCGGCCAATGGCTGGGACCCTACCGACATCCACATTCGTGTGTACGGCGCCAAGGAGCGCTTTTCGATCGCCATGGCCAGCCGAAAAACCCCAGACGCAGAACCACAGCTCACCCGCGAAAGCGGCTTCCACCCGCAACTGGCGAACTTGACCCGCCACTTCATCGACTACCGCGGCTACTGGCTGCCCAGCCACTACGCGGGGTACGGCGCCACCGAGGAATACCTGGCCTGCCGCGAGCAGGTGGCGGTGATGGACCTCTCGGCCTTACGCAAATTCGACGTGCTGGGCCCCGACGCCGAAGCCCTGCTGCAGTACTGCCTGACCCGCGACGTGACGCGTTTGGCCGTGGGCCAGGTGGTGTATTCGGCGATGTGCTACGAGCACGGTGGCATGCTCGACGACGGCACCCTGCTGCGCCTGGGCCCGGACACTTTCCGCTGGGTTTGCGGCGAAGACTACGCCGGTGTGTGGCTGCGCGAACAGGCACAGAAGCTGGGCATGAAGGTGTGGGTCAAGTCCGCCAGCGAGCAGGTCCATAACATTGCCGTGCAAGGCCCGCGGGCCCGCGAGTTGCTCAGCCAACTGATCTGGACCCCGGCCACCCAGCCCGGCATCGAGGAGCTGGGCTGGTTTCGCCTGCTCAATGGCCGCCTGGAAGGCTACGACGGTTGCCCGCTGATGGTCACCCGCACCGGCTATACCGGCGAGCTGGGCTATGAGATCTGGTGCCACCCAAGCGATGCCGCGCAACTGTGGCAACGGGTGTGGGAAACAGGCCAGCCGCTGGGCCTGACCCCGCTAGGCCTGGACGCCCTGGACATGTTGCGCATCGAAGCGGGGCTGGTGTTTGCCGACCATGAGTTCGACGACCAGACCGACCCGTTCGAGGCCGGCATCGGTTTTTGCGTGCCGCTCAAAAGCAAGACCTGTGACTTTATCGGCCGCGACGCCCTGCTGCGCCGCAGCGAGCACCCACAGCACCGGCTGGTTGGCCTGGAACTTGAAGGCAACGAGGTGGCCGCCCACGGCGACTGCGTGCGCGTGGGCCGGGCCCAGGTGGGCGTGGTCACCAGCGCCTGTCGTTCACCGCTGCTGGGCAAGAGCATTGCCCTGTGCCGCATCGACATCGGCCATGCCGAACTGGGCACGCAGGTGGAGGTGGGCAAGCTGGACGGCCAGCAAAAGCGCATCGCCGCCACCGTCACCGCACCGATTTTCCACGACCCGACCAAGAGCCGGGTCCGCGCTTGAAACGCCCCTAACAATTAGATCGGCCTTAACCCTTGCGATATCTGCCCCGCCACCATCATTCAAAGAAAGGGGATCACGATGGACGCTGCAACGCTTGATCAGATCGCGCCGGCCGCCCAGGCATCCGGCTCACTGCAACGCAAAATCGATTGGCGCGGGGCATTCTGGGTCGCCAGTGGCGTGCCCGCGCTGGTGCTGTTTTCCATCGGCGCGATTGCCGCCACGGTGGGCAAACCGGCCTGGATCGTGTGGATTCTGTCGATCAGTTTCGGCTTTATCCAAGCCTTCACCTACGCCGAGATCGCCGGCCTGTTCCCCAACAAGTCCGGCGGCGCCTCGGTGTACGGCGCCGTGGCCTGGGTGCGCTACAGCAAGCTGATCGCGCCGCTGTCGGTATGGTGCAATTGGTTGGCCTGGTCGCCGGTATTGTCCATCGGCTCGGGCCTGGCGGCGGGCTACATGCTCAGCGCACTGTTTGCCCCGGACGCGGTGATCAACACCTGGCAACTGACCCTGGTGGACCTGGGCATGCTCAAGGGCGGCCTGGCGCTGCGCATCAACGCCACCTTCGTGCTCGGTGCGGCCATCTTGCTGGGGGTGTTCGCCATCCAGCACGGCGGCATCCTGCGCTCGGCGCGCCTGACGTTAGTACTGGGCGTGACCGCGCTGATCCCGCTGGTGCTGGTGGGCATCGTGCCGCTGATCACCGGCGACGTACCGCACATCAACTTCCTGCCCCTGGCGCCCCTGGCCCATGATGCCGCTGGCAATGTGGTAGACGGCGCCTGGGATATTTCGGGTTGGACGCTGATGGCCGGCGGGCTGTTCATGGCCGCCTGGTCGACCTACGGCTTTGAAACCGCGGTGTGCTACACCCGCGAATTCAAGGACCCGAAACGCGACACCTTCAAGGCCATTTTCTACGCAGGCCTGTTGTGCATCGCCGTGTTCACCCTGGTGCCCCTGGCGTTCCAGGCCAACCTGGGCCTGGGCCAACTGGTCACCCCGGCCGTCACCGACGCTGCAGGCGTGATCACCACGCCTGCGGTCTACAGCGGCATGCTCGCGCCGGACATCTACAGTGGCATGGGCGTGGGCACGGTCATGGCCCAGAGCATCGGCGGCGGCAAGCTGGTGCAGAACGTGGTGCTGATCATGCTGGTGCTGGCCACCCTGCTTGCGATCATGACCTCCATGGCCGGCTCCTCGCGCACCCTGTACCAGGCCTCTCGCGATGGCTGGCTGCCGCGCTACCTGGGCCGCGCCAACGAACACGGCGCCCCCACGGCGGCCATGTGGACCGACCTGTGCTTCAACCTGGTGCTGCTGTTGATGTCGGACTACGTGTTCGTGCTGGCGGCGTCGAACGTCAGCTACATCATCTTCAACTTCCTGAACCTGAACGCCGGCTGGATTCACCGCCTGGACCGACCAAAATGGGAACGCCCCTACAAGGCGCCGACCTTGCTGCTGGCGGCAGGTGCCCTGTTGAGCTTTGTCAACCTGGCGTGCATGGGCCTGGGCGCCGACATCTGGGGCAGCGGCACGCTGGTGACGGGTTTGGTGCTGGCACTGTTGATCATCCCGGTGTTCTTGTTCCGCCATTATGGGCAAGACAAGGGCCAGTTCCCGGCTGAAGCGGCAGAGGATCTGTATTTGCAGGATGCGGCGCAGAAACGGGCGGGGGTGTTGCCGTACGTGGCGTTGGTGGCGGGCGTGGTGGTGGTGTTCGTGACGCATTACATCGCCACCCATGCCTGATGCCCAGGGGGCGGGCGCGGCGTTGGCCGCGCCCACGGGGCTCAGCCGAAACGCCCAGTGATGTAGTCTTCGGTTTGCGACTTGGCCGGGTTGGTAAACAACGTGTCCGTGTCCCCATGCTCGATCAGCTCACCCATGAACATGAACGCCGTGTAATCGGAACAGCGCGCCGCCTGTTGCATGTTGTGGGTCACGATGATCACCGTGAACTGCTCTTTGAGCTCGGTGATCAACTGCTCGATGCGCCCGGTGGAAATCGGGTCCAGCGCCGAGGTCGGTTCATCCAGCAGCAGCACTTGTGGCTTGAGCGCAATGGTACGCGCGATGCACAGGCGCTGCTGTTGGCCACCCGAGAGGCTTTGGGCGCTTTGCTTGAGTTTATCTTTCACTTCGCCCCACAGCGCCGCGCCGTGCAAGGCCTGCTCCACACGCTCGTCCATCTCGCGGCGGCCGAGTTTTTCGTGGTGGCGCACCGCGTAGGCGATGTTGTCGTAGATCGACATCGGGAACGGCACGGGCTTTTGGAACACCATGCCCACGTGGCTGCGCAGGCGGTTCATCGAATAGCCCGGCGCCAGGATGTTTTCGCCGTTGAGCAGCACTTCACCCTTGGCTTCCTGCTTGGGGTACATCGCGTAGATACGGTTGAACACCCGCAGCAGGGTCGACTTGCCGCAGCCCGACGGGCCGATGATGGCGGTCACGCGCTTTTCGGGGATGTCCATGTCGATGGACTTCAGCGAACGCTGATCGTTGTAGAAAAATTCCAGGTTGCGCACACGGATCTTGGTGCGTTCTTGGGCAAGGCTCGTCATCAATGGGACCTATTGCGCAAAAGAATCAAACGGGAGAGCAGGCTCAGCACCAGCACGAACAGGGTCAGCACCAGGGCGCCGGCCCAGGCCAGGGCGTGCCAGTCATCAAAGGGGCTCATGGCGTACTGGAAGATCACCACCGGCACGCTGGCGATCGGCTTGAGCAGGTTGCTGCTCCAGAACTGGTTGCCAAAGGCGGTGAACAGCAGCGGCGCGGTTTCACCGGTGATGCGCGCAAGCGCCAGCAGGACCCCGGTCACCACGCCGGCCTTGGCCGCGCGCAGCACGATCTGCAGGGTCAGTTTCCACTGGGGTACACCCAGGGCCAGCGCGGCTTCGCGCATGGTCGACGGTTGCAGCTGGAGCATTTCATCGGTGGTGCGCACCACCACCGGAATCACCAGCAAGGCCAGGGCCAGGGCACCGGCGATGGCCGAGAAACCCATCTGGTGGTTGCTGAAGTGGTTCAGGGGCAAGATCACCCCGGTATAGATAAACAGGCCCAGCACGATGGACGGCGCCGACAACAGGATGTCGTTGACGAACCGCACGGTATTGCCCAGCTTGCTGTGGCGGGCGAACTCGGCCAGCCACACGCCGGCCATCAGGCCGATGGGAGTGCCGATCACCAGGGCCAACGCCGACATCAAGGCGCTGCCGTAAAAGGCGTTGGCCAGGCCGCCCTCGGTGCCCGGTGGCGGAGTCATCTGGGTGAACAGTGCCAGGTTCAAGGCCTGGAAGCCGTTGATCACCGTGGTCAGCAGAATCCAGATCAGCCACAGCAGGCCGAACGCGGTGGCGCCGCAGCTCAAGCCCATTGCCACCCAGTTTTTGTAGCGGCGTACGCGGTACAGCCGTTCGCTGTCGTTCATAGACCCTCTTTACGCGACAAGCGCATCAGCATCAGCCGCGCCAGGGCGAGCACGATGAAAGTGACGACAAACAGCAAGAAGCCCAGCCCGATCAGCGCCGAGCGGTGCAGGTCGGTGTAGGCTTCGCTGAATTCGTTGGCGATGACCGAGGCGATCGAGCTGCTGGGCATCAACAACGAGGCCGAGAATTGTTGCGCGTTGCCCAACACGAAGGTCACCGCCATGGTTTCGCCCAAGGCGCGGCCCAGGCCCAGGAATACCCCGCCTACCACAGCCGAGCGGGTGTAGGGCAGCACGATGTCCCACACCACTTCCCAGGTCGTGTTGCCCAAGGCATACGCCGACTCTTTGAGGGTGGTGGGCACGCTGCGAAACACCTCGTGCATCACCGAGGTAATGAACGGGATGATCATGATCGCCAGCACGATGCCGGCAGTCAGCATGCCGATGCCCAGCGGCGGGCCCTGGAACAGCGTGCCGATCAGCGGCAAGGCGCCCAGGTAGTCGTTGATCCACGGCGCCAGGTGCGCGGCCATGAACGGGCCGAACACGAACAGGCCCCACATGCCGTAGATGATCGAAGGGATGCCGGCCAGCAGCTCCACCGCCGAGGCAATCGGCATGCGCAACCACGGCGGCGCCACTTCGGTAAGGAAGATGGCAATGCCAAAACTCACCGGCACTGCAATCAGCAGGGCCAGCAACGAGGTCACCAGGGTCCCGTAGATGGGGACCACGGCGCCGAATTTTCCGTTGACCACGTCCCAATCGGTGCTGGTCAAAAAGCTCCAGCCGAAGGTACGGAAGGCTTCACTGCCGCCCCACAGGGTAGAGCCTGCGATGCTCAGCAAAAGGAGCAACACCAGCATCGCGGCGCCCATCATCGAGCGGCGAAACCACAGGTCGTGACGCTGGTCGCGCGCGGCGCGCGCTTCAGACTCATCGACTTTACGGGCTTGGGTGCTCATGTACTGCGTGTTCTCTGTCATATCATCCACTCGCAAAACACGAACCCCGGCTAACCGACGTGGTTAACCGGGGGGCTGCTGGCGGTTTAGATCAATGGGCGAAATCGGATTTCCAGTAGCCTTCGATCTTCTGTACCAGCGAGCTTGGCAGTGCTACGTAGTCCAGGGCGCTGGCCTGTTGCTGGCCGTTTTCCAGGGACCATTTGAAGAAGTGGAACGCCGCCGCGCTTTGCTCGGCGTTTTTAGGCTGCTTGTACATGATGATCCAGGTGGTGGCAGTAATCGGCCACGCGCCTTCGCCCGGGGCGTTGGTCATGATCAGGTTGAAGTCTTTGGCATTGCCCCAATCGGCGGTGTCGGCTGCGGCCTGGAAGGCCTTGGCGTTAGGCGTAACGAACTTGCCAGCGGCGTTTTTCAGTTGCGCGGTGTTCATCTTGTTCTGCAGGGCGTAGGCGTACTCGACGTAGCCGATCGAGCCCTTGATCTGCTTCACGTAGGCGGCCACACCTTCGTTACCCTTGCCGCCGACACCGGCAGGCCAGGCCACGGTGGTGCCGAACTTCAGGCTGTCGTTCCACTCAGGGCTGACTTTGGACAGGTAGTTGGTGAAGTTGAACGAGGTGCCCGAACCGTCCGAACGGTGGACCACGGTGATGGCGCCCGACGGCAGTTTCACGCCAGGGTTCAGCGCAACGATGGCCGCGTCATCCCACTTGGTGATCTTGCCCATGAAGATTTTGGCCAGGGTTTCGCCATCAAGCTTGAGCTTGCCGTTTTCCACGCCGTCGATGTTCATCACCGGCACGATACCGCCGATCACGCTCGGGAACTGGCCCAGGCCACCGGCTTTCAGGTCTTCGGCGCTCAACGGGGCGTCGGAGGCGCCGAAGTCAACGGTGGCCGCCTTGATCTGGGCAATGCCGCCGCCAGAACCGATCGACTGATAGTTGATGCGGTTTTGCGAGTCCTTGCTGTAGTCCTGGGACCACTTGGACAGCACCGGGTACACAAAGCTGGAGCCCGCACCGGTCACATCGGTCGCATGGGCCAGGCCGCTCAAACACAGGGAGGCCAGCAGAAGCGACAAACGGTTTTTATTCAGCAGCGTCACGGCAACACCTCGGTATAAGGATTGAGAGTGCCGGCCCCTCCATGGGACCAGCCGTGACGATTTAATGCCCTGAACATTTCCGTTTCATGACAGTTTGTCGAGATGTTTCATGAATTCGTATTTGGGCGCAGGATCATGTACTTTACTTACCGGAAAAAAATGCGAAATAAAATCCGCAAAAGCTTCCAACCTAATAAAATTTAAATCCGACAAAAGCCTTTATCTGTAAGGGTTTAACTGTAAAAATAAATCTTTAAAAAAATCCGCAAAGTGAACACGAAATGGCCGACTCCATGATCACCGGGAACCACTGGCTGGAACCCCTGCTACCAGCGACATTTCCTTCGCAAATCATCGCGATGGCCGAGCAGATGCCTTATCAAGCCGGAAAATTGGCAGGTATGTTGGCGCCCCAGACCGCGACATTGGTAGGCGGGCTATTGCGTGTGACCAGCAGTTTTTACAGCAACCTGATCGAAGGCCAGTTTACCGAACCTGTAAGCCTGGCCCCCACTGCCCCCAAACGCCACCGCAAAGAACTGACAGAATTGGCTAGCACCCACATTGGCGCCCAGCAGGCTTTCGAGCGGGCTGTATCTATCCGCCAGGACTTATCGTGGCCAGACCTGTTTGCACCCGCGTTTGTATCCCGGGTACATCGCCGGTTGTTCGAGGGTGCCAGCGAAAGCCAACTGCTGCTCAGCGACGGCACTCACTTGGTCCCCGGGCAGCTTCGTGATGCGGCCGAAAAAGACGTGTTGGTTGGCCAACACGCGGCACCCGCCTGGACGTGCGTAAGCCCCATGCTGACCCGTATGCAACAGGTTTTTGGGCGCCTGGCCGATACGCGCGCACGACTTCTCGCCACGATGATCTATCATCACCGCTTGGCTTGGGTTCACCCCTTTGTGGATGGCAACGGTCGCGTGGTGCGGATGATTACTCATCTTCAGCTCCACAAATTGGGATTATCGTCACCGCTTTGGTCTCTTTCCAGAGGCCTGGCCAGAGCCCAACAGAGCTATTACGCCCATCTTGCCAATGCCGATCAGCCCCGTCGTGGAGACCTCGATGGGCGTGGCCAACTGACGCAAGCCGGATTGTTTGAATTCGTCAGCTTCATGCTCGATACCTGCCTGGATCAGATGCGCTACACCGAACAGGCCATGCAGGTGAGCAACATGCGCGAAAGACTGGGTCGAATATTCGCCTTCGACCAACGACTGCATCTAGCCGGGGTAAAGCCCGATTCGGCTCGTGCCATACATATTCTTCTAACCCAAGGCGTGGTTACGCGCGCAGATTTCAAAATTTACACCGGGCAAGGCGACCGCACCGCGACCGAGCAATTGAAAAAGCTGATTGACTTGGGCCTGGTTAAAAGCGCCACGCCAAAATCGCGGGAATTGGAGCCAGGCTTACCCATCTGGTTCGCGCAGCAATTGTTCCCCGACTTACATCAGCGATTCTTGCCAGCACATTAGGGAACGGTGACCCGGCACCCATTTCGGCGGCTGCTACAGTATGAGGTAGGAGAACACCATGACCGACCCCAAGCCCCCTACCCTCTGGCAAATGCTGCACAGCGTGCTGGCCGCCGCCTTCGGCGTGCAGAGCAACAAGAACCGCGAGCGCGATTTCACCCACGGCAAGCCGGTGCACTTCATCGCCCTGGGCATTGCTTTTACGGTGGTGTTTGCCTTGTTGCTGTTTGGCGTGGTGCAACTGGTGCTGCACCTGGCGCTGCCCTGATCAGGGCAGCACGGCGTCCAGGCTGAACGGGTAGCGGTAGCCCGCCGGTTTGCCCTTGGCACTCATGGCGTTAAAATCGATGGGGTGCCCAGGGCCAACGCCGTGGGCCAGCAACTGCCGCGCCGTGGCCGGATCAAGGTTGCGCAGGCTTTCGACCGATCGGTCGCGCCCGCCGTGACGGCTGAAGTCCACGCCCAGCGCATCGTCATGCAGCAGCACCAGCGCCCAACCGCCCAAGGTGAAATGGCCACCGAACAACACGCTCAAGCGCCCGTCGATGCGCGCCTGCAGCGTCTGGGGCGAGGTGTTCACGGCGCTGAACAGGACGTCCTTGCCGGGCATGCGCCCCTGCTCCTGAAGCGCGCGCATGGCGCCGAAGGCCATCTCGTCATTGGCCGACCACACCAGCGCGGTGCGCGGGTAGCGCTTGAGCAATTGCCCGGCCTGTTGGTAGGCCCGCTCCCGGTCCCAGGCACCGTAGACCCGTTGGCGCAGGTGCACCTGCGGGTGTTCGGCCAGGGCCCGGCGCATGCCCTGCTCGCGCAGGATCGAGGCCGGTGTCTGCGCGACGCCGCTGAACGCCAGCAAGTCCAGCGCCTGGCCAGGCGCCAAGGGCCCATGGGCCGCGACCAGTTGATTGAGCATCAGGTAGCCGGCCTGCTCATCGTTGGTCAGCAGGCTGCCGAGCAAGGGGGCGTAGTGGCGTTGGTTTTCGCTGATGAGTTGGGCCTGGCCGGGGGTCAGGCCGTTGTTGACCATGAACACCTTGACCTGGGTGCCTTGGGCCATGCGCAAGATCTGCGGGCCCACCGATTGCTCGTTGACGAACACCAGGTAATCCGGCGGCCGGGCCGAATGCAGGGCTGCACGGGCATTGTCCACGGTCAAGGACGGTACGCGCTCGGAGTACTGGATCGTAAGGTCCATGCCCAACTGATCGGCAGCCACCTGCATGAACTGTGAATAGCTCGACCAAAACGGCTCGGCCGCATGCCCCGGATTGAGAAACAGCACGGTCGACCCATGGGCGCTGCCCACGAAAATACACAGCCCCAGCACCAACGACCTGAAAACACCCACCCACATGCCAACCGACCCTTCGCGCAAAGCCGATCAGTATAGCCTGATGGCAGTCTGACATGCAGGCACATGGCAACCGCCAGTCGGACTGGAGCGCATTGCAAAGGGGGGTGTGCGGCTAAAGTACTACTGGTGGCTGACCCAGAAAACGGCCGTGCCCACCACGAGTATGATCAAGAACAAAATGGCCCAGGCATCGACGCTGCTATCGGCTTTTGGCGCTTTCACGGGGTTGCTCATGTGCATTGCCTCTTGTGGTTTTTATCAGGCTGCACAGGCAGTAAAGTCCAGCATTGACCGGACGGCAAGTAGGGAATTGCGACTAAAGTTGCAACGTTAGTACTTTTAGTTCTTTGCATATACTCAAACGGCACTTTTGCGCATAACTAAAAACAGGTATCTTTCCACGGCTCCGCAGGGGGTGCGCGGCCGTGCGCGCGATTTTTTGCTGCAAAAGACAGCCCTGAACAGGATCATCATGTACGTTTACGACGAGTACGATCAACGGATCATCGAGGACCGCGTCAAGCAGTTCCGTGATCAGACCCGACGCTACCTGGCAGGTGAACTCAGCGAAGAAGAGTTCCGCCCGCTGCGCCTGCAGAACGGTCTTTATATCCAACGCTTCGCGCCCATGCTGCGAGTCGCCGTGCCCTATGGCCAACTGACCTCGCGCCAGACGCGGATGATGGCCAAGATTGCCCGCGACTTCGACAAAGGCTACGCGCACATCAGTACCCGCCAGAACGTACAGTTCAACTGGCCGGCGGTGGAAGACATCCCGGACATTCTGGCCGAGCTTGCCACCGTGCAGATGCACGCGATCCAGACCAGCGGCAACTGCCTGCGCAACGTCACCACCGACCAGTTCGCTGGTGTGGCGGCAGACGAAGTGATCGATCCGCGGCCGTGGTGCGAAATCGTGCGTCAGTGGACCACTTTCCACCCGGAATTCGCCTACTTGCCGCGCAAGTTCAAGATTGCCGTCAACGGTGCCAACACTGACCGCGCGGCCATCGAAGTGCACGACATTGGCCTGGAGCCGGTGCACAACGCGGCCGGCGAACTGGGTTTCCGCGTCTTGGTGGGTGGCGGCCTGGGCCGTACCCCGGTGGTGGGCGCCTTCATCAACGAGTTCTTGCCGTGGCAAGACCTGTTGAGCTACCTGGACGCCATCCTGCGCGTGTACAACCGCTATGGCCGTCGGGACAACAAGTACAAGGCGCGCATCAAGATCCTGGTCAAGGCCCTCACCCCCGAGGTCTTCGCCCAGAAGGTGGACGCCGAGATGGAACACCTGCGCGGCGGCAGCACCACGCTGACCGAAGCCGAACTTGAGCGTGTCGCCAAGCACTTCGTCGACCCCGAGTACCTGGCCCTGCCGGACTTCGCCGCCGAACTGAGCGCATTGGATGCCGAGCACCCAGGTTTCGCCCGCTGGCGTACCCGCAATACCCTGGCGCACAAGAAGCCAGGCTACGTGGCCGTGACCCTGTCACTGAAACCGACCGGCGTTGCCCCGGGCGACCTGACCGACAAGCAGCTGGACGCCGTGGCGGACCTCGCCGACCGCTACAGCTTCGGCCAACTGCGTACCTCCCACGAGCAGAACATCATCCTGGCCGACGTCGAGCAGCAAAAACTGCACGCCTTCTGGCTGGAACTGCGCGAAGGTGGTTTCGCCACGCCGAACATCGGCCTGTTGACCGACATCATCTGCTGCCCGGGCGGTGACTTCTGCTCCCTGGCCAACGCCAAGTCGATCCCGATCGCCGAATCCATCCAGCGCCGTTTCGACGACCTGGACTACCTGTTCGACATCGGCGAACTGGACCTGAACATATCTGGCTGCATGAACGCCTGTGGTCACCACCACGTGGGCCACATCGGCATCCTGGGCGTGGACAAGAAAGGCGAAGAGTTCTACCAGGTCTCTCTGGGTGGCAGCGCCAGCCGCGATGCCAGCCTGGGCAAAATCCTCGGCCCTTCGTTTGCCCAGGACGCCATGCCGGACGTAATTTCCAAGCTGATCGACGTGTACATCGAACAACGTACCGAAGATGAGCGTTTTATCGATACCTACCAGCGTATCGGCATCGACCTGTTCAAGGAGCGCGTCTATGCAGCGAATCATTAAAAACAACGCGGTGGTCGACGAAACCTGGCACTTGCTGCCCAAGGACGCGACCCTCGATGGCATCAGCAACTGCGACGACCTGATCGTGCCGCTGGCCCTGTGGCGCGACCACGCCCACGCCCTGAAAGCCCGTGACGGCGGCCTGGGCGTGTGGCTGGACGCCGACGAAGAAGCCGAGGAAATCGGCGTCGACGTCGAGTTTTTCCAGGTCATCGCGCTGAACTTCCCGGCGTTCACCGACGGTCGCAACTACTCCAACGCCCGCCTGTTGCGTGACCGCTATGGTTACACGGGCGAGTTGCGGGCGATCGGCGACGTGCTGCGCGACCAGTTGTTCTACCTGCACCGCTGCGGTTTCGACGCTTTTGCCCTGCGCGCCGACAAAGACCCGTACGAAGCCCTTGAAAGCCTCAAGGATTTCTCGGTGACCTACCAGGCGGCTACCGACGAGCCGTTGCCGTTGTTCCGCCGCCGCTAAACGGCGGTGGCGGCTTCGCGGATGAATCCGCTCCTACAGGGGGCGGCTTTATCCGCGTTCGCCGCGCCATCAGTTACGCCCTCCCCCCCGCCTAGGCACACCGGCGCTGTTGCAGCGTGTGCGACGGCAGCTCCCCAAACGCCTGGCGGTACTGCTCGGCGAACCGCCCCAGGTGGGCAAAACCGTAGTCGAGCGCAAGCTCCGTCACGTTACGCACGTTGCAGGCCGGGTCTTTGAGGCAGGCTTGGATGCGTTGCAGTTTCTGCTGGCGAATGTACTGCCCAGGCGTTGTGCCGGCATGGCGTTCGAACAGCGCATACAGCGAGCGCTGGCTCATGTTGGCCACCTTCGCCAAGGCGTTGCTGTCGATGGCGTGCTTGAGGTGGCGCTGGATGTAATCGGCAATGCGCTCGAAGGTCATCGCCGCCGAGCCCGATGCCTCACGGCGCAGGTTGCTGGGCATGGCGGTGAGCATCTTGCTGGCGACGATCTGCGCGTAATGCTCTTGCACCCGCAGCAGCGGATCGCGGCTTTCGGCCTCGTTGCAGAGCATGCCCAGCAGGCGATCGAAGCCATCCAACTGGTCGAGCCTATAACGATTGCCGACAAACCGCACGCCGGCGCCCTCGGTGTGCCAGCGTTGCTCCTCACACACCGCCTCGAGCAGGCGCGTGGGCACCTTGAGGATGAATTTCTCGCAGTCGGCCGAATAGGTCAGGTCGACCGGATCGTGCGGGTTGATCACCAACAGCTCGCCCGGCCCCAGGCACTGCTCGCCCTGGGCGCTGCGCCACACGCAGTGGCCGCGCAACAGCACTTGCAGGTGATAAATGGTTTCCAGCGCATGGGAGGTGACGCGCACGCTGGCGCCGTAGCTGATGCGGCACAGGTCCAGGCTGGCGAAGGCCTTGTGGTTCAGGCTCGACAGCGGCTGGCCGCGGCGCGGCAGTACGATGCAGTGATTACCGACGTGGCGGTTGACGTAGTCGGACACGGCATGGGGGTCGGCGTGCGCAAAGACCTGGCTGCGCTCGCCCAGCAATTGGCTCTCCATCACGGGAGTACTCATTGTTTTTATAAGGTTTGATTGTGCGGCGTTTCGGCCAGGGGTGCCAATACGCAAAAGGTGTCGGGCCATACCTGGCGGGTATGGCCCGACACCCGTCAATCAATAAACGGCGCCACGGTTTCCCGGCGCCCAGCCATGAACGCATCCGCCACCAGGCGCAGCGGTTGCAGGTCGGCATCGCTTTGGCCATCGCCGATCAGTTGGTGGAAATGCCGGTACACCGAGGGGTACTCACCTTCGTCGGGCAATGGCTGGGCGCTATTGTTGATGTACAACGCCGCGCCGCCTTTTTCCAGGCGCAAGGTGCCATCTTCGGTTTCGATCACGATGCGCCAGATGTCTTCGCTGGTGTGGTCCCAGTCGAACTCGGCGCTTACGGCCAGGCCGCGTGCGTCGGTCATGCTCAGGCTGGCCGCGATGGGCGCCTGGCGGTTGCCGGGAAAGCGCAGCTCGGCAGCGGTGACGAACAGCGGCTCAGGCAACAGCGCGGTGGCGATCGACAGTGCGTTGATGCCGGGGTCAAACACCCCCTGCCCGCCTGCCTGCCAGATCCACTGCTGGCCGGGGTGCCATTTGCGCACGTCTTCTTTCCAGACGATTTGCACCGAGCGCAAGCTGCGACCTAGCAACCATTGGCGGGCAACCTCCACGGCCGGGGCAAAGCGCGAGTGCCAGGCGAACAAGCAAGTCACGCCCTGGCTGCGGCCCAGTTCCACCAGCGCCATGGCTTCGCCCAGGCTCGCGCAGGGCGGCTTTTCCACCAGCACGTGTTTGCCGGCCAGCAGTGCCTGGCGCACTTGGGCGTAGCGGCCTTGGGGCGGCGTACAGAACGAGACGGCTTGCACCTCGGGCTGTTCGGCCAGCAGCGCGTCAAGGCTTGTGTAGTGGGCCACGTCTGGGCAGGGGTTGCCCAGGGTTGCCACCGCAGTGAGATCGAACGCTGAATTGCCGAGAATGGCCGGCACGTGCTGGTCTTGGGCGATTTTGCCGTATCCGGTCAAGGCCAGTTTGATGGGTTCCATGCAGCGCTCCTGTCGGCAGGGTGATTGTTGTTTGTGCCGAGAATGACCAATCCGTGCGCCAAGCTCAAGGTGTTGTTCGCACACCCGCTCCCTTTCAGGTGGAGCAGAGCCATCTGTCAACTTTTGACGTTCGCTTTTGATAGGTAGTGAGCCCCAAAAATGCACCTGCAGTACACCCAAGGCAGTCAACCCCTCCCCACCAGACCGCGGCACGTTGCAGCAAATGTGGGAGCAAGCCTTGCTTGCGACAGGCCGCGCGGGCGGCCGGTAGTGGCCGTTATTGAGTCGCCTTCACAAGCCCATCGCAAGCAAGCTTGCTCCCACACAAAGCCCCGAAAATGCACCTGCAGTACACCCAAGGCAGTCAACCCCTCCCCACCAGAATGCGGCACGTTGCAGCAAATGTGGGAGCAAGCCTTGCTTGCGATAGGCCGCGCGGGCGGCCGGTAGTGGCCGTTATTGAGTCGCCAGCCAGCCCATCGCAAGCAAGCTTGCTCCCACACAAAGCCCCAAAAATGCACCTGCAGTACACCCAAGGCAGTCAACCCCTCCCCACCAGACCGCGGCACGTTGCAACCAATGTGGGAGCAAGCCTTGCTTGCGATAGGCCGCGCGGGCGGCCGGTAGTGGCAGTTATTGAGTCGCCAACCAAGCCCATCGCAAGCAAGCTTGCTCCCACACCAAGCCCCAAAAATGCACCTGCAGTACACCCAAGGCAGTCAACCCCTCCCCACCAGACCGCGGCACGTTGCAACCAATGTGGGAGCAAGCCTTGCTTGCGATAGGCCGCGCGGGCGGCCGGTAGTGGCCGCTATTGAGTCGCCAACCAAGCCCATCGCAAGCAAGCTTGCTCCCACACCAAGCCCCAAAAATGCACCTGCAGTACACCCAAGGCAGTCAACCCCTCCCCACCAGACCGCGGCACGTTGCAGCAAATGTGGGAGCAAGCCTTGCTTGCGATAGGCCGCGCGGGCGGCCGGTAGTGGCCGCTATTGAGTCGCCAACCAAGCCCATCGCAAGCAAGCTTGCTCCCACATAAAGCGCTCCCACGGCCAGAAAAAACTGGTCACAGTTGGCTCCACTGCCTAAAATGGTCGCCTTCCAATTTTAAATCTGCCTTCATACCTGGCTGCCTTGGCGCAGCCGGTCGCGAGGGTGTTTGTGCTGAGTCAAGGAAACCCATGTCCGTGTCCGCTATCCGCAACAACGTCCTGGCGGGGCTTACGTCTTCGTTCGCGTTGGTGCCCGAGTGCATCGCCTTCGCTTTGGTGGCCCAGGTCAACCCACTGATGGGCCTGTACGGCGCCTTTATCATTTGCACGATTACCGCGCTGTTTGGCGGGCGCCCGGCGATGATTTCCGGAGCCGCCGGCTCCATGGCCGTGGTGATCGTGGCCTTGGTGGTGCAACACGGCGTGGAGTACCTGCTGGCCACGGTGGTGCTGGGCGGGGTTTTCATGGTGCTGTTCGGCGCGCTACGCCTGGGCAAGCTGATCCGCATGGTGCCGCACCCGGTCATGCTCGGTTTCGTCAACGGCCTGGCCATCATCATCGCGCTGTCACAACTGGAGCACTTCAAGGCTGCGGGCGGTGGCTGGCTCAGCGGTGAACCGCTGTGGGTGATGCTCGGCCTGGTGGCCTTGACCATGGCCGTGGTGTACGTGCTGCCACGCCTGACGCGGGCCGTCCCGCCGGCACTGGTGGCGATCGTCGGCGTAAGCCTGCTGGTGTTCGTGTTCGGCCTGCCCACCCGCACCCTGGGCGACATGGCGCAGATCGCCGGCGGCCTGCCCAGCGTGCACTGGCCCGCCTTGCCCATGACCCTGGACACCCTGAAGATCATCCTGCCCTATGCGCTGCTGATGTCGATGGTGGGCCTGCTGGAAACCTTGCTGACCTTCAACCTGACCGACGAGATCACCGAAACCCGCGGCCAGCCGAATCGCGAGTGCATGGCCTTGGGCGTGGCCAACATTGCTTCCGGGCTGTTTGGCGGCATGGGCGGTTGCGCCATGATCGGCCAGACCGTGATCAACCTGAGCTCCGGTGGCCGCCAACGCTTGTCCGGGGTGGTCAGCGGCCTCATGATTTTGCTGTTTATCCTGTTCTTGTCGCCCTTGATCGAGCGCATCCCGCTGGCGGCCCTGGCCGGGGTGATGTTCGTGGTGGCCCAGCAGACCTTTGCCTGGGGCTCGTTGCGGGTCTTGGGCAAAGTGCCCAAGCAGGACGCCATCGTGATCGTCGCCGTGACCCTGATCACCGTGTTCACCGATCTGGCCACCGCCGTGATCTGCGGCATCCTCATCGCCGCGCTGGCGTTCGCCTGGCAGCACGCCCGCGAGATTCGCGCCGACGTCGACGACAACGGCAAAGGGCGCAAGGTGTACACGCCCCACGGCACGCTGTTCTTCGCCTCGACCACACACTTCCAGGCATTGTTCGACCCGGCCAATGATCCAAGGCAGGTGGTGGTGGATTGCCGCTTCCTGCACATGGCCGATCATTCGGCCATTGCCGCGCTGGAGTCGCTGGCGGGGCGCTACGAGAAGTTCGGCAAGGCGTTTGTGCTGCAAGGGTTGAGCGAACGCAACGAGCGATTGCTGCAGCGGGCTGGGGTCGGCATAGAAATGCAGTGAAGGCTGCCGAAAGCTTTTAACCAACTGGTTCACCTTATCAATTCGCTGTATAGTTTTATATACAGCGAATCGATTCGAGCGTCCCCTTGCCCACCTTTCTTCTCAGTGCCGCCGCCCTGGTGCTGGCTGCGCTGCTGGCCCTGACCCTGGGCCGCTATCCCCTGCCCTTGTCGCAGATCGTGGATTTTCTCGGCGCCTGGCTGGGCATCAGCCACCTGCCGGCCAGCCAATACGCCCTGCTGCACAGCCTGATCATCGACACCCGCTGGCCCCGTGTATTGGCGGCCATGCTGGTGGGCGCCGGGTTGTCCGTGTCGGGCGCGGCCTACCAGGCGGTGTTTCGCAACCCGCTGGTATCGCCAGGCCTGCTCGGCGTACTCAGCGGCTGTGCGTTTGGCGCAGCCTTGGCCATTGTCGGCAACCTGCACGGGCTCTGGGTGCCGGCCCTGGCCTGCGCCACCGGGCTTGCCGCGGTGGCCGTAGGGGTAGGCATCGCCAACCTGTTCCCTGCACCGTCGATCCTGATGCTGGTGCTTGGCGGCATCGTCGCCAACGCGCTGTTCACCTCACTGCTGTCGATGGTCAAGTACATCGCCGACCCCCTCGACCAGTTGCCGGCCATCGTTTACTGGATGCTCGGCAGCCTGAGTGCGGTCGACGCCCAGGCACTGGCGGTGATTGCCCCGGTGCTGCTGGTCGCCATCGTCAGCCTGTGCCTGTCGGGCCGCGTGATCGACGCCTTGTCCCTCAGCGACGACGAAGCCCACAGCCTGGGCGTGCCGGTGCAACGCATCCGTTACGGGGTGATCGTGCTGGCCACGTTGATCTCGGCGCTGACCGTGAGCATTGCCGGCATGGTCGGTTGGGTTGGCTTGTTGGTGCCGCACCTGGCCAGGCTGCTGGTTGGCCCTGGCAACGCCCGGCTGCTGCCGGTCAGTGCGTGCCTGGGCGGCTGCTTTTTGCTGGCGGCCGATGCCGCGGCGCGCAGCGTCAGTGCCGGTGAAATCCCCTTGGGCATCATCACCGAACTGCTCGGCGCCGTGGCCTTCGTGCTGGTGCTGCACCGCGTGCGCCGGGGGTGGCTATGAGCGTGTTGGCCAGCCGCAACCTGACGTACCTGCACATCCTCAAGCAGATCGACCTGAGTATTGCGCCCGGCGACTGCATCGCCCTGCTGGGCGCCAACGGCGCGGGCAAAAGCACCCTCCTGAAGTTGTTGCTGGGCCTGCTCAAGCCTTCGGCGGGCCAGGTGCTGCTCAACGGTCAGGACCTGGCCGGCCTGGATCGCCGGCACATCGCCCGGCACCTGGCCTATGTGCCACAAAGCCATGTGCCGAGCTTTCCCTTTACCGTGCGCCAGATCATCGGCCAGGGCCGCTTGCCGATTGCCGGGCTGGGCCGAGCACTGGGCCGCGAGGACCGCGACGCGGTGGCCCAGGCGCTGAGCGAGATGGGCATCCAAACGCTGGCCGAGCGGGTGTACACCGAGCTTTCCGGTGGCGAACGGCAACTGGTGCTGATCGCCCGTGCGCTGGTGCAGCAGGCCCGCCTGATCATCCTTGACGAGCCGACCACGGGCCTGGATTTCGGCCATCAACTGCGCTTGCTCGACCGCCTGCAACGCCTGGCCGAACGCGGCTTGAGCGTGCTGGCCAGCACCCATCGCCCCGAGCACGCCCTGGCGTCCTGCAACCGGGTACTGGTGCTGCATCAAGGCCAACTGATCGCCGATGGCACGCCCACCGCGGTGATCGACAGTGCGCTGATCGAGCGCCTGTACGCGGTCAAGGTGCGCCAGGTCCAAGCGCATTCCCATCGTTTTTTCATCTCCAATGAGTAGTCCGTCCATGCCCCGCTTGCCCTTTGCCCCGCTGTTGCTGGCCGTAGCCACAAGCCTTGCCCATGCCGATGACGGCGCGACCGTGCAACTGGCGCCGGTCCAGGTCAGCAGCCGTGAAAGCGACGCCGACGCAGCGCTGAACAAAAGCGCCCATCTAGGCCCCTTGGGCGAGCGGCGCTTGCTCGACACGCCCTACTCGGTGAGCGTGGTGCCCCACGACCTGATCGAGAACCAGCAACTCAAAAGCGTGAAGGATATCTTGCGCTACCTGCCCTCGGTACAAGGCGATGGCGCGCGCCCGCAGAGCCGTGGCATGCAAGGCAGCGTGGTGCAAAACAGCAGGCTGGACGGGCTGAACGTGGTGTCCACCACCGACTACCCAGCCGAACAACTGGCCAGCGTCGAGGTGCTCAACGGCCTGGCGGGCTCGTTGTACGGCCCGGCGAACCCAGCGGGTACGTTCAATTTCATCTCCAAGCGGCCCACCGATGAAACCCGCAACCGCGTGACCGCGGGCATCGGCACGGGTTTGTCGTGGCTCAAGGCTGCCGACCTGAGCGGCCCCTTCGACCCCGACGGCAAGGTCAAGTACCGCCTCAACCTGATGGACGAACAAGGCCATAGCTACGCGCCGGGCAGCACCTTGCGCCGGCAATTGATCAGCCTGGCACTGGACTTCCAGCTCAGCGACAGCAGCGTGCTGGAAACCAATTTCACCCACTACAACTACCTGGCCAAGGGCCTGCCGGGCAAGTTCGCAGTGGCCAGCGGCGTCGGCCTGCCCAGCGCGCTGGACCCGACCAAAAGCAACCTGGGCCAAAACTACGCCGGCGACGACAACACCACCGACACCGCCAGCGTGCACTTCAAGCACGATTTGGACGGCAACTGGAAGCTGGACGTCGGACTGCTGCGGCAAATCGCCGACCGCGAATCCACCGCCGTCACCAACACCCTGACCAATAGCCGCGGCGCTTACACCAGCACCACTTCCAGCGCCACGGCCAGCCGCTTCACCATTAACAGCTACCTGGCCAACCTCAATGGCAGCGTATGGACCGGGCCGGTGCGCCACGATCTAAGCTTTGGTTTGAGTGGGTTTGACTGGCGCAACTACAACCCGGTCAACGGCAGCACCCAAACCCTGGGCAGCGCTAACCTGGCGGCGCCGGTCAATTTTGCCGAGCCCAACTACCCCGACTTCACCGACCGCTACCAGTCGGCCCACAGCACCCAACAGTCGCTGATCTTCGGTGACACCCTGACCTTCACCCCGCAGTGGAGCCTGATGGTCACCGGCAGCCAAAGCCAGATGTCCGTCAGCAACTGGGCCAAGACCGGGGCGCGCAGCAGCCATTCCGACGATCACGGCCTGAGCGGCGCCGGCAGCTTGATGTACAAGCCAGTCGACAACCTGACGCTGTACCTCACCTATGCCGACAGCCTGCAGCAGGGCGACAGCGCCCCCACCGGCACCACCAACGCCGGCAACATCCTCGCCCCTTACCGCAGCAAGCAGTGGGAGCTAGGCGGCAAGCTAGCGCTGGACGGCGTGAACCTGTCGCTGGCCGCGTTCCAGATCAAGCGGCCTTACGCTTTTACGCAGGATGACGGCAGCTATGCCATTGCCGGTGAACAGCGCAACCGCGGCGTGGAGTTCATGGCCGACGGCAAGGTCAGCGACAACGTGCGGCTGTACGGTGGCCTGGTCTGGCTGGACCCCAAACTGCTCGATACCGGCAACGCCAGCACCGAGGACACGCGCATCGTCGGCCTGTCCAAGTACACCGCCAGCCTGTTGACCGAGTACCAGGTGCCGCAGGTCAAGGGCCTGGCGCTGAACCTCAACGCCCGCTACATGGGCGCACGCCCCACCGACAACAGTAATGACCACTGGGTGAGCAGCTATGAAACCTTCGACATCGGCGCCAGTTTCGCCACCCAATTGATGCACCGCGACACCGTCTACCGCCTGGAAATGACCAACGTCACCAACCAACGCTACTGGACCAACATCGTGCCCGGCGCCCTCAATGGCTATACCGGCACCGGTACCACCAGCGCCTCGTTGGGCGCACCGCGCATGCTGCAGGCCTCGATCCAGGTGGACCTGTGAGGTGGCTGTGGCTGCTGGTGGCGCTGGGCAGCAGCGCCGCCTTTGCCAGCGCAGAGCGCATCGCCGATGCGTGGTATGCCCACCATGCCTTGCTGATGACCTTGGGCGCGGGTGATCGCATCGTCGCCACGGTCAACCATCCGCAAAGCCGCCCGTGGATGTTCAAGGTGCAGCCTTCGTTGAACCAGGCCCAGGCGGTCAATGGCACAGCGTTCAACGTCGAGGACCTGCTGGCACGCCAGGTCGACCTGGTGTTCACCACCCAAGGCGATCGCAATGCCCTGGCCTACCAGCAGGCCGGCATCGCGGTGGTGTACGTCGGTTTCACCGACATCCCCTCCATGCAGCAGGCGATGCTCGACACCGCGCAAGCGCTGGGCTCGCCCCAGGCAATGGCGCGCGCCCACGCCTACAACGCCTACCTGGATGAGCAACTGCGCGCCGTGCACGCGCGCCTTGCATCGCTGCCCCAAGCCCAGCGGCCACGGGTGCTGCACATCGCCTCCCTCAACCCCTTGAAAGTGGACGGTGCCGACACCCTGGTCGATACCTGGATCGGCCTTGCCGGCGGGCGCAATGCCGCTACGGGCCTGAAGGGCAATTTGCAGGTGGTGTCGGCCGAACAGGTGCTGGCCTGGGACCCGGACGTGGTCATCGTGGCGGCTAATGCCGGCGAGATCGGCCCAGGGCTGTTGCAGCAATTGCGCGCGGTGAAAGCCGGGCACGTGCTGCGCAACCCCGACGGAGTATTCCCCTGGGACCGCTACGGCACGGAGTTGGCGCTGCAGGTGCCGTGGGCGGCGCAGCAGTTGCATCCGCAGGCGTTTGCCGACGTGCGAATGGTGGAACGGACGATGGACTTTTATCGGCGCTTCTTTGGCTATGCGTTAAGCGAAGAAGGGGCGCGTCGGATTATGGCGGGGTTGGGGCCTGAGTGACGGTGCTCACTGAAAATCCCGGCTGCGCACATCCAGCCCCATCAACAGATCACTGCGGTCCAGCAGATTGCCGGCAATCACATGCCGCACCTGCCCTTCGCGCTCCAGACGCCCCTGCACCTGCATCAACTGCGCACCCACCAGGATGCGCCGCTGGCGGTCGGCCAGGGTTTTCCACACCACCACGTTGATCATCCCGAACTCATCTTCCAGGGTCACGAAGGTCACCCCGCTGGCGGTTTGCGGCCGTTGACGGCCGACCACGATGCCGGCCACGTTCACGTGCCGACCGTGGTCGATGCCCGGCAGGTCTTGCGAACTGCGACAGCGCAGGGTATCCAGCGCCGGGCGCAACAGCGCCAGGGGGTGTGGGCCCAGGGTGGTGCCGACCGTGGCGTAGTCGGCGTACAGGTCTTCGCCCACGCTGGGCTTGGGCAAGGCCACCGGGGCCTCTTGGCGGGTGGGCAGGCCTTCAAACAGCGGCAGTTGCGCCTGCACGCTGGCCACTTCCCAGCGCGCCTGGTGGCGGTGCCCGGCCAGGCCTTTCAAGGCACCGGCATCGGCCAGTTGCTCGCGGGCACGGTTGTCCAGGCGGGCGCGCAGGCACAGGTCGGTCACGTCGCTGAACGGTTGCTGCTGGCGCACACTGTCGATACGCGTCGCGTCCTCCTCGCGAAAGCCGCGAATCATCCGCAACCCCAGGCGAATGGCCGGTTGCTGTTGGCCGCCGTCTTCCAGCGAACAGTCCCAGCCACTGATGCACACGTCCACCGGGCGTATCTCCAGGCGGTGGCGGCGCGCGTCCTGTAACAACTGGTCGGGGCTGTAGAAGCCCATCGGCCAACTGTTGATCAACGCGCAGGTAAAGGCCGCCGGTTCGTGGCACTTGAGCCAGCAACTGGCGTAGGTGAGCAAGGCGAAGCTGGCGGCGTGGGACTCGGGAAAGCCGTAGCTGCCAAAGCCCTTGATCTGTTCGAAGATGCGTTGGGCAAATTCCAGGCTGTAGCCGTTGCGCAGCATGCCTTCGGTCAGGCGGATCTGATGCGGTTCAAGGCCGCCGTGGCGCTTCCAGGCGGCCATGGAGCGGCGCAATTGGTCGGCCTCGCCGGGCGTGTAGTCGGCCGCGACGATGGCCAGTTCCATCACCTGTTCCTGGAACAACGGCACGCCCAAGGTGCGCTCGAACACTTTTTTCAGGGCCTCGGAGGGGTACACCACCTCCTCCTCGCCATTACGCCGGCGCAGGTAGGGGTGCACCATGTCGCCCTGGATGGGCCCCGGGCGCACGATCGCAACCTCGATCACCAGGTCGTAGAAGTTCTTGGGCTTGAGCCGTGGCAGCATGGCCATCTGCGCGCGCGATTCGATCTGGAACACCCCCACCGTGTCGGCGCGGCCGATCATGGTGTAGGTGGCCTTGTCTTCGGCAGGGAGGGTGGCCAGGGTCAGCTCCACGCCGCGATAACCGCGCACCAGGTCGAAGCTGCGACGCAAGGCGCTGAGCATGCCCAAGGCCAGGATGTCGACCTTAAGCAGGCCCACCAGGTCCAGATCGTCCTTGTCCCACTGGATGATGGTGCGGTCGGCCATGGCGGCGTTTTCCACCGGCACCAGGGTGTCCAGCGAATACTCGGAAATCACGAAGCCGCCAGGGTGCTGCGACAGGTGCCGGGGGAAGCCGATCAACTCGCCGGTGAGCGCCAGCACCCGGCGCAATATCGGGCTGTCGGGGTCAAAACCCACCTCCACCAGGCGCTCCACCGGCGGGATGCGGTCGCTGTAACGGCCCACGCAATCGGCCAGGGCGTTGATCTGGTCCGGCGGCAGGCCCAGCACCTTGGCCACATCACGCACCGCACCGGCGCCGCGGTAGCTGCTGGCCACCGCCGTGAGCGCGGCGCGGCTGCGGCCATAACGCTTGAACACGTACTGCAGCACTTCTTCACGGCGCTCGTGCTCGAAGTCCACGTCGATGTCGGGCGGCTCCTTGCGCTCCTTGGAGATGAAACGTTCGAACAGCATGTTCATGCGCACCGGGTCGATCTCGGTGATCCCCAAGGCGAAACACACCGCCGAGTTGGCCGCCGAGCCCCTGCCCTGGCACAGGATGCGTTGCTCGCGGGCAAAGCGCACGATGTCATGCACGGTCAGAAAATAACTCTCGTAGCCCAGCTCTGCGATCAGCGCCAGTTCCTTGTCGATTTGCTCCACTGCCTTGGCCGGCGCGCCATCGGGCCAGCGCCAGCGCATGCCCTGCAGGGTGAGTTCGCGCAGCCAACTGGTGGCGCTGTGCTGCTCGGGCACCAGCTCGCGGGGGTAGTGGTAGCGCAATTGGCTGAGGTCGAACTGGCAGCGCTGGGCAATGACCAGGGTTTCATCCAGCAGGGCCTGGGGGTACAGCTCGGCCAACTGCACCAGCGGGCGCAAATGACGCTCGCCATTGGGGAACAGCCGGTGCCCGGCATCGGCCACCGTGACGTGGTGGCGGATCGCGGTCATGGTGTCTTGCAGGGCGCGGCGGCCACGGGCGTGCATGTGCACGTCGCCGCTGGCCACCGCCCTGATCTTGAGTTCGGCGGCCAGGGCCAGCAGTTGCTGCAGGCGCTGGGCGTCGTCCGGGCCGCGGTGCAGTTGCACGCCCAACCATAGCCGCTCGCCAAACAGGCCGCGCAGCCAATGGCCGGGTTGCTTGTCTTGGGGGCTGTCGGGCAACCACAACGCCAGCAGGCCTTCCAGGGCGACCTCGGCCAAGTCCTCGCCAAGCAGTTGGTAGCTGCCCTTCTCGGCCCGACGCCGGGCCAGGGTGATCAACCGGCACAGGGCCTGGTAGCCGCCCAGGTCTTGCACCAGCAGGACGATCTTGGGCCCCTCGTGCAGGCGCATTTCACTGCCGATGATCAGCGCCAGGCCAGTGTTTTTAGCGGCCTGCCAGGCACGCACGATACCGGCCAGGGTGCACTCATCGGTGATCGCCAGGGCCTGGTAGCCATGACGCTTGGCCCGTTCGAACAGCTCCTGGGCGCTGGAAGCACCGCGCTGGAAACTGAAGTTGGACAGGCAGTGCAGTTCTGCGTAGCCGCCGCTCATCCGAACCAGCCCTGCAGCCACAGGCCGTCTTCGCCGACGCTGCGGTAGGCCCAGGCGCGCTGGCCGTTGGGGGTTTCAATCAGGTAGTAGTCGCGGCGCACATCGCCGCCGTCCCACCAGCCCGACTCGATGCGCTCGGGCCCGGCAAGGATGTGCGCGAACAGGTCGCCCAAGAGCTGGGCCTGTGGCAACAGCCAGCCGGGGCGCAGGCCGTGGTGGGCGAGCGGTGCGGCCTTGCGCTCGGGGGTCGAGCCCCAGGCGCATTCGGGCCGGTGATCGCCCTGGGCGCACAACCCCGTGAGCGCCTCATCGCCCAGCCGCGCCCGCAGGCGCTCGCGCAACTGCTCCCAGGGCTGGGTTTGCTGCGGGCGCTCGTCGAACAGCTCCTGGTGGGTGGGCACAAAGGCCGGCAGGTCGCGCGCCATCAAGCGCAGGCAGCGCACCGGGCGCGGCACCTGCAGTTGTTCGAAACGCCCACGGGCCAGTTCGAACAGCAGGTTGGGGTCGCGCTCGGCCCCCAGCAGGCCCACCGGCACCAGGGTGTCTTCGCCTTCGGCATGCTCCAGGTGCAGGGTGAAGCGCTGCACGCCGCCGTCACGCCCGGCCAGGAAGGTGGCAAGGTCAGTGATCAACCGGCGCAAGGGGAACAGCAGCGCCTGATGGGACTCGACATCGAAGTTAAGCTCGATGCGCTGCTCGAAAAAGTCCGGTGGCAGGTAGTACTCCAGTGGCATGGGGCGCAGCCCGGTCAAGGTGTTCAGGTGTGCCAGCACGCCTGCGCCGAAGCGCCGGGCCAGGGTGTCACGGGGCAAGGCCAGCACCTGGCCCAACGTGCGCAGGCCCATGCGCGCAAAGGCGGTGGCCGCATCGCGGGGCAAACCGATGCGCTCGATCGCCAAAGGCGCCAGGGCATGGCCCAAGGCGTGGGGGCTGTCGATGGCGAGGCCGTCACGGGCATTGGCCAGCATGCGCGCCGCCGCAGGGTTGGGCGCCAGGCTGATGCGATGGCTAAACCCAAGCTCGGTCAGCTCGGCGCGCAAGCGGGCCTCGAACACCGGCCAAGGCCCGAACAGGCCAAGGCTTGCACCCACCTCCAGCAACAGCACCCGGGGGTAATGCAGGCTGACCTGGGAGCTGAAGCGGTAGGCCCAGGCGGCCAGGAATTGCTGCCAGTGCTCGACCTGCGCCGCGTCGTACTCCTCGGTGGCAAAGTCGCGGGTCATGGCATGGGCCGCAGTCAATAGCTGCCCAGGCTTGAGGCCCAGGGCGCGGGCCGCCGGGTTCACCGCCTGCAGCACGCGCCGCTGCGCGGGGCCGGTGACCAGCGCCAACGGCGCCTGGGGCGTGTCGCGGCGGCGCAACACCCCGTCGAGCGCCAGTTGTGGCAATACGATACAGGCCCAGAGCATGGCAACCTCAAGCCCCGCCGGCAAAAGCCAGCGGCAAGGCCGGGGCCAGGCCGCCACGGCACTTGAGCACGCGCAACTGCGCCGGGCGCACATCGATGGCGATGCGCAGGGCCGCCGGGGACGGGTTGTGCGCGGCCTGCTGCGGGCGGCAGGCAAAGGCCAGGGTTTGCCCGGTTTCGGCGGCCACCTGCAAGCGACGCAAGGCGCGGTCGTCGACGGTTTTCGGCCAGCACAACACCGCGCCGCAACTGCCCGAACGCAGGCATTGCTCGGCCGCCCACAGGGCGTCGGTGCCACTGGCGCTGATCAATGACACCTGGCGCAGGTCCACCCCCGCCGCCGCCCAGGCCTGAGGGTAGGGAATGAACGGGGCGCCCACCAACACGATGCGCTCACCGGCCTGGGTCAGCCGCGCCAGGGTTGGCCACAGCAGGCGCAACTCGCCGCTGCCGTCGCTGGGGATGAGGATTTCACTCAAGGCCCCCGCCGGCCAGCCTGCCGTGGGCAAGGCCCGGTCCAACAGCGCATGGCCGGTCGGCTGGGCGCTGACCGGCTGGGCCGGCGCGCGGCCTTTCCAGACCCGCCGCTCGTCCAGCAGGCCGTCGAGGCTGACCACGGCGCCCATCAGCGGCGCACCAGGCCGCAGAAGATGCCTTCGATCATGAATTCTTGCTCGGGGTCGACCACGATCGGCTCATAGGCCGGGTTGCGCGGCAACAGGCGCAGGTGCTCGCCCTTGAGTTCGAAGCGCTTGATGGTCACCTCGCCGTTCAGCCGGGCGACCACGATCTGGCCGTTGCGCGCATCAAACTGGCGCTTCACGCCCACCAGGTCGCCGTCGAGGATGCCGTCGCCGATCATCGAGTCACCCTCTACCTGCAGCAAAAAGTCCGGTACACGGGCAAACATGCGCGAGTCGAACACCAGGTGATCGCGCACGCCCACATCCGGGTCGATGGGCATGCCGGCCGCCACCCGGCCCAGCAGGGGGATTTCCAGAAGTTGCGGCTTGCTGCCGTGCTCTACCAGCCGAATGCCCCGCGCCTGATTGGCGGTGACCGCAATAAACCCGGCCTCGGTCAGCGCCACGATGTGCTTGCGCGCCACGCTGCGCGAGGCAAACCCGAAGGCCTCGGATATTTCCGCCAGGCTCGGCGGCTGCCCCCGATCGCCGATGCGCTCGCGGATGAAAGACAGGATGGCACTGCGTTTGGGAGATAAAATAGTCATGGAGTACATTTGTACTCCATTGGCAAATATTTGACCAGTGCCCTTGGTCAGGGCGCTTTTCCAGTTTCAGAATCTCCCTCATTGCGTAGCGAAATGCCCTACATATTTATGCTGTCTGAAGCCGTACCGTGCCCTTCCCCTCAAGAGAAAGGATTCCACGGCCATGGGTGAACTCTTCAATTGGCTGCTCGGCCGTCCCAGCGCGCCGCCTCCCCCGGTATACCCAGCCCCCGACACTCGCCCGATCCCACCCGCATCCGTGCAGAGCAACGCCAACCCGTTACCAGTGGTAAAAAACTGGAGCCATCCGTTCAAGGATTCGCGCCACCCGCTGCTGCAGTTGACCCATTTGGCCAAGGCTATGGCGGGCACCTACCCATTAGGGTTCAACGGCCTGTGGCACGGTGGCGTGCATTTCGACGGCGGCACCGCAGGCACCCTGGACCAATCCAGCGTGCACTCCGTGGCTGATGGCGAGGTGGTGGCATACCGGTTCGACACCCAAGCACCAACCACCGCCTATTTCGTCAACAAGCTCTCGGTCAATAAGCCCTTTTCGCGCAATTTCGTGCTAGTGCGCCATCGCCTGCAACCTCCAAAAATAAACGGCAACCCGCAGCAACCGCCCAGCCTGATCGTTTACAGCCTGTACATGCACATCCAGGGCTGGGGGGAGTATCAGGCAGATGCGGCTCAAGCTCGGCCGGTGTATTGGCCCGAGGGGGCTGTGCGCCATGTCAAGGCAACGGCCAATGACGCCTTTCCGCGCGACCCCGAGCGCAAGGGCCTAAACCTGCGCCACCAGGCCCTCCAAGGGACGGTCATCGGCAGCTTGCCGCCAGGGGCGCAGATAAAAGTGAGCGGCACCGGCGAGTATCGCAAATTGGAAAACGTGCTCGGCCCGCACGTTTTGCTGGATGAGCCGGGGGCCCTGCGCGGCTACCTGTCCATGAGCTTTCTACAGCCCGTGGAAGGTGACGAGTATCGCCTGCTGCGTGAACTGAATGTGCGCGCCGAAGCCAATATCCACAGCGCCAGCATCGGTCGGCTGCCGGCCGGCACGCAGGTGGCCGTGCGTGGCGAGGGCGAGTTTCGCTAGCTGGAGCGGGTCAACCAGTATGTTCATTTCGACGCCTTGCAAGGTATCCGCGAGCCCCTGGCCACAGACCGGGTGGTGGTGCCGGATGAACCGATCGCAATCAAGGCTGGCGACCTGATCGGCCACCTCGGCCAATACCACTGCGGCCTGGCCGAACAGCCGGAAAAAAAATTGCACCTGGAAATGTTCAGCGACGACGACGTCGAAGCATTCCTCGAGTCCAGCCGCACGTGGGCCAAAGAGCTGCCTGATAAAGAAATGACCTGGCTCAAGTTGACCAAAGGTACTGCCGTGGTACCCCATCAAGCCCATTACAGCGCAAAGCAGCCTCCCAGCATTTCGCCAAGCAGCCCACAAAGCGATGCCGACCTGCTCCTACCCAAGAGCCTGCTCGACGACTTGCCTGCCGATCAAAAAATTAGTGTACCAGCCACACCGGGTCGGGAAGCACACTGCTGGTATCGCCTGGAGGGGCTGTTCCATGGCGCCGACAAGCACCCGCTCGACGGCTGGGTACGTGAAGACGTGGGCATCACCCCTTGGGTCAGCCCGTGGTCATGGGACGGCTACGATGTCGTCCACGACTACACCCCACCTCGCACCCTACTGGCCTCGTTCCTACGCGGCATCAACTCCTTGACCGATGCCCGCTTCCCCTTGGCCGACAGCGGTGATAACTGCGCTATCAAAAATCGCCTCCACGCGTTGATCGATCCGCAGCGTGATGGCGCAATGAGCGCAGAGAAAATTCAGGCGGCGATCCAATTGCCCGCCCACGCCCAGTCCATTTCACAACTGATCGTTCAGATTGAAAGCGAGTGGTTCGACAAACCGCGCAAGTGGGACGCACTGGATGAAATGCTCGGCCATAGCGGCTCCACGCCGCACTTGAACTGGTTGGCGGAAAAGACGCGGATCAAGGCGTTGAGTTGGTGGGGTGAGGTGGCGGCGAAAGTCGGTTTGCCGGTGGATGGGAAGGTGTATCACTTTCATCCCATTGGGCTGTCTGGGCGTTTTGGCTCAAAGGTTATCAATATCATCACCTACCGGATCTATCATAACGGATTGATTGAAAAAGTAGTGCCGGGTAATGCGACTGAGGCGCAGCTAAGAGATGCCCGCTATCTTTATACTGACAACACAGGGCGGGAGTTTGACTTTGGGATATTTAAAGGTACCCAGGCTACCCGCTGGACAAAAAAAGATATCAAGGGCACTGAAACCATTTATCTGATGGATGCCTCAGATTTAGGTCGAAATCCGGAGAGGCAGTTTGGATTCAGATTTGTCACTGGTACTTCGAGAACATACCTTAGCCAATCCGCCCTTGCCAGCTTTATTGGCGTGCTAATGGAGTTAAACTATCAGGATGTAGCATCGACAGGATTTAGCGATTCCGATGGATCACCTGGCGCAAGCAAGTCCCATATAAATGGAGAAAACGGCGACTTTAGGTTTCTAAGAACAGATCACGATTGGAGTCAAGGAACCGATTTAAGCCTTCCAGACGGCGTCGCCGCCTTGGATGAAGCCAGGCAAACCAACATGAGCGAAGCGCTTTACAAGTTCGGCTGGAAACAACAACTGGCATGGACCTACTTAAAAGACAAGAAACCAAAAACTCTGCCCCGAACGATACATTTCGAAAACCACCATCATCACCTACACGTGGGCAAGTACGCCCCCGCCATAAAAGAAATAAAAAAATGAAAGCCATCTTCTTGCTCGCGACCAGCATCTCACTAGCAATAGTAATGGAATGCAGCGCACATACAGAACACAATGAGCGTTCAGTGAGCACGGTTTTTGTCGCCACTGAAAAATCAGAAAAGATGCAGCCCAACGAACATACCAAACTCTGCCTTTCCGATTTAAAAACAGCGGCATCCGACACGAAAGCGAGGAACGTAAGCGCTTTTCGGGAGTTTAATCATTACCCACCGACCCCTGGTGTTGACTTAGACCCACACAGCGTTGACCTATCAAAAGTAAAAAAAATAAGTATCACAGAAAAATGCCTAGAGCAAACCCCTCTAAGCTTCATCATCGAAACAGGAGGAATATCACACAATGGCAACGCTCGCGACCTCAACCCAATAAAAGCATGGCGAACCGACAACGGCTTTGCCGTAATTTATCTATATAAAGGTTACAAGGAAGCTGATGGCACGGGACATACAATCAACCTCTCAGCCGCTTTTTATAACGACGAAGGAATGCCTCTAGATTATATCGACAATATTTCAACATGGTACAATAACGAGGGAACCGTCCATATCCGCGACGCCGAACTGACAGATAGGAAGATCACTGTCAGCAAGGTAGTTTTTGACCCAGAGCGACTCACCCGAAACGGAAAGGTTTTAGAATACAGCCAACTCCATGACAAGCAAATAGTACTGGAGTTTGCAAACCATGAAGGACATTACATAGAGCAACCCAATACGCGAATAGACTATCCCTGATCACGTGAGCGATCAATTCACTTTCCTTTGCTGAGCGCTGAAAAAACTTGTTTGCAGAACGGGAAAAATGAACACTACACATTAACGCCAAAACACACAAAACACCTCAAAACGAAACAGCTCTCAAAAAGTACACGATTGAGCCACACGACCCCACCAACAAAAGCGGACATACATTCCTATGCTTATCTAACCCGAACCACCCTTATACAAAATCGCTTACCCCAGTGGGCCCCTCGCCTGGTCGCTCGGTCAATGTATCCTCCACCCCCAACGCATCAATCAACTGCCGCGCGTCATACGGCGCGCGCACTTTCAGGTCATTATCGAAATAGCAATACACCTCGCGCCCGGCGCGCTTGCGCGGGGTTTTGCGCTCGATCAACACCGCATCCTCAGGCTGCCCGCCCTGCTGCCAACATTCGATGCGCGCCTGCCAATGCTTGAGCGCCTTGGGCGTGTAGCCGCTGGCATAAAGTTCGGCGTCGCCATGCAGGCGCATATAGATGAAGTCGGCGGTCAAGTCCTCGGCATAGGGCCACTTGCCTGCCGTGTCAGCCATCACCAAGGCTACCTTGTAGCGCCGCAGCAGCGCGATGAACTCAGGCACCGCGAAGCTTTCATGGCGAATCTCCACGGCATGGCGCAGCGTGCCCCGCGCTTTGCCCAAATCCAGGTAGCCGGGTTTGCGCATGCGCGCATCGCAACCCTTGGCGCAGGCCAGCGCGGCCTTGCAGGTGTGGGGCAGCAAGCTGAGGAAGTGCTCGAACAGCGCCGGGTCGAACTTGAAGCTGGGCGGAAATTGCCAAAGGATCGGCCCCAGTTTTTCCCTCAACTGGAAAACCCCCGAAGCAAAAAAGTTCGACAGCGGTGTTTCCACCTCCCGCAGCCGTTTGACGTGGGTGATGAACCGCGGCCCCTTGACGCTGAAGATGAACCCCTTGGGTGTGTCGGCGTACCAGTGCGCGTAGCGATCCGGGGTTTGCAGCGCATAGAACGAGCCGTTGATCTCGATGCTGCCCACTGCCCGCGAGGCAAACTTCAACTCGTCCTTGTGGGTCAGCCCTTCGGGGTAAAAGTCACCGCGCCAAGGCGCGTAGCGCCAGCCCGACATACCGATGTGCACGTGATTCATCGCCGCGCCCGCCTTGCCTTGATAACGCTGTGACCGATCCCGGCAAACAGAGGTTCAGCGGATTATCTGACCTGCGGTACGCGCACCTCGATAACACTAACTAGTCTTAAGCCTCATCAATTCACCCCCCCAAGGCACCCCATGAAAACCCCAGGCCCCGACCACCCCATCACCCTGACCCCGTTCAAGGGCCGCATTACCGTGCGCTTTGCCGATGAGGTGGTGGCCCAAAGCGACCAGGCCATCAAGCTACAGGAAGCCAGTTACCCGCCGGTTTTCTACCTGCCGCGAGAAAGTGCGAACCTGGCGCTTTACCAGCAGTCACAACATCAGACTCACTGTCCTTACAAGGGCGACGCCAGTTACTACGACCTCATGGCAGGCGAACAGCGAAGCGCCAATGTGGCGTGGAGTTACGAGGCCCCCTACCCGGCCATGCAGGCCATCAAGGGTTACCTGGCGTTTTACCCCGACAAGGTCAGCTTTGAGATACAAGAACACGCCGACCCCGCAGGTTGATGCCAGGCCTGAAACTCGGTGAGCCACCCTCGTCCCCCATCGTCGCCATCGACGGAGCCGTCGGAGCCACACCTGATGACCAATCTTGCCAACGAAATGCTGCTGCCCTTGTCGACCCTTGAAGACCGCCAGCAGCGCTACCGCGACATCCGCCAGCACAGCGAACGGCTTGCCAGCCCCCTGAGCCCCGAGGACATGGTGGTGCAGTCGATGCCCGATGCCAGCCCGACCAAATGGCACCTGGCGCACACTACCTGGTTTTTCGAGACCTTCTTGCTGCAGGCACTGCATCCAGATTATCGGCCCTTCGATGCGGCCTTCGCCTACCTGTTCAACTCTTATTACGAAGCCTTGGGCCCGCGCCAACCGCGCCCTGAACGGGGCTTGATGACCCGCCCGGCAATGGAGCAGATCACCGCTTACCGCCAGTACGTGGACCTGCACATGCACAGTTTGCTGGCGCAAGACCTGGACGATCAGACCCTGGCGCTGGTCGAACTGGGCCTGAATCATGAACAGCAACACCAGGAACTGCTGTTGATGGACATCCTGCACCTGTTCAGCCGCTCGGCCATCAAACCCACCTACGATGCCCAATGGCCACGTGATGCCGCTGGCCGCCAGGGCCGCTTCAAGCCGCTGCACGGCGGGCTGGTGGAGATCGGCCACGACGGCGACGGCTTTGCCTTCGACAACGAAGGGCCGCGGCACAAGACCTACCTGCAACCCTTCGAGATCAGCGACCGGCTGGTAACCAATCAGCAATGGCTGGCCTTTATCGAGGCCGGCGGCTACCAGCAGGTCGGTTTATGGCTGTCCGACGGCTGGGCCCAGGTGCAGGCACAAGGCTGGCAGGCGCCGCTGTACTGGCAGCGCGACGGTGACGGCTGGGTGGAGTTGACGTTGCGCGGCCTGCACCCGCTGGACCCGAACGCGCCGGTGACGCACCTCAGTTACTACGAGGCCTGCGCTTTCGCCCAGTGGGCCGACGCACGCCTGCCCAGCGAGGCGGAGTGGGAACTGGCGGCCTGCAGCGGCCTGCTTGAGCAAGTCGACGACGTGGCCTGGCAATGGACCCACACCGCCTACTGCGCCTACCCAGGCTTTCGCCCCGCCGAAAGCGCGGTGGGCGAGTACAACGGCAAATTCATGGTCAACCAGATGGTGCTTCGTGGAGGCGCCAGCATCACCTCGCCCGGCCATTGCCGGCCCACCTACCGCAATTTCTTCACCCCAGCCTCGCGCTGGATGTTTTCAGGCCTGCGCCTGGCCCGCGACGCCCGGCAACCTGGGGCCTTTGAGGGCAACACCGAGTTCGCCCGCGACGTGATCGCCGGCCTGTCGGCGCCGCAGAAGTCGCTGTCGCCCAAGTACTTCTACGATGCGGCTGGCTCGCAGTTGTTCGAAGACATTTGCAAGACCCCGGAGTACTACCCGACCCGCGCCGAAACCGCACTGCTGACCGCCGTAGCCCGCAAGATCTCGGCCAACATCCCCGAGGGCGCCGCCCTGGTGGAGTTTGGCAGCGGTGCCAGCGACAAGACCCGCATGGTGCTGGACGCAGCCCCGCAGATCGGCGTGTACGTGCCCATCGACATCTGCCAGGACGCACTGGACAAGGCTGCCAGCGGCCTGCACGCGCTGTACCCCAACGTGGTCATTGCCCCCCAGGTCGACGACTTTACCCGCGCCCTGCACTTGCCGCCTGCCGCCAAGGGGCGCGCCCGGGTCGGCTTTTTTCCCGGTTCCACGATTGGTAATTTCACCCGCAGCCAGGCCGTGCAATTTTTGCGCTCGGCCCACACGCTGCTGGGGCGCAACGCCCGCTTCATTATCGGCGTGGACATGGTCAAGGAGCCTGCCACCCTGGTGGCGGCCTATGACGATGCCCAAGGCGTGACCGCAGCATTCAACAAGAACCTGCTCAAGCGCATGAACCGCGAGTTGCACGGTGACTTCCAGTTGGATGATTTCGATCACCTGGCGCAGTGGAACGCCGAACTGCAGCGCATGGAGATGCACCTGGTCAGCCGCCGCGAACAGGTGGTGCAGGTGGCCGGGCAAGCGTTTCACTTCAGCGAGGGCGAACGGCTGCACACCGAGAACTCGCACAAGTTCACGGTGGAGTCCTTTACCGAAATCGCCGCCCTGGGCGGCTGGCGGGTGTGCCAGCAGTGGGTGAGCGAGGCGCCGCAGGTCGCGTTGTTTTGCTTGTGTTAAGGCGGCGTTAGCCCTGTAGGAGCGGATTAATCCGCGAAGAATGCGATGCGGTGGGCCTGCTACACCGCGAAGGATTTCTTCGCGGATAAATCCGCTCCTACAGGGGTGGAACATCTGGAAAACATCGACACAGATCAAACGGTAGCAAACAGGTTTTTTTGAGCACCAAATAATCGAACCCAAGCTATGAGTGCCGCTCGTCATGCCGATCAAAACTGACTAAACTTTTGCTTCGCCCTCCTTTCACAAACAGTGTGAGACCTAACGCTCACACTCAATAAAAAGAGGATGTGCATCATGGCTAACACAGGCAAGTCCAACCCAGGCAATTTCTCTAACGACCGCGAAAAAGCATCGCAAGCCGGCAAAAAAGGTGGCCAGGCATCAGGTGCGGAAAATGCAGGCAACATGAGTAATGACCGCGCCAAAACGGCGGACAAAGACCGCGCCGACACTTCGAAAAAAGGCGGCCAAGGCAGCCACGGTGGTGGCCGCAGCTAACCACTGAGTCAGGGCCGGGGCATCATGCTCCGGCCGCATCAATGCCGGGGGATGCACAGTGAGCCAACACATTGTCCATTTCCATTGCCAGATCGATCAAAGTACCCACGAACGCCTGCGTGACCGTTGCCTGGAAGCCATTGACCAAGGCGCCACTTCGTTGTGGCTGAACATGTCCAGCTCCGGCGGCAGCACCAGTTATGGGTTCGCCGCGTATAACTTCATCAAATCCCTGCGCGTACCGGTACGGGTGATCAATACCGGCAATATCGAGTCCATGGGCATCGTCATGTACCTGGCCGGTGGCGAACGCCTCACAGCCCCCCATTCGCGCTTTCTGATCCACCCCATGAACTGGTATTTCAACCAGAGTTCGGTGGACCATTCACGCTTGCGCGAATACCTCTCCAGCTTAAACAACGACCTTGAGCGCTACGTGAATATCTTCACCGAAGAAACCCGTGACGCCGCGCAAAAGCTCGATATTTTCAAATGCCTGTCGGCCGAAGAAAAGGTCATTGCACCCGACGATGCAGTGTCGTGTGGCATCGCCCATCGCGTGGAACAGATCGTGTTCCCCGAAGATGCCATTCACTGGAAAGTCAGCGGCGAATAGCGCCGCCACGACCTTCGAGCGGCGTGTAGGACAATCCAACTGAATTTTTCCAGCACCACAGGATCATTTGAAGGGTCACTGGAAGGATTTCGGTATTTATGAACAACGCTAAACTCTACGTCATCGACTACACCCTGCACGGGGCGGCGAAGTCATTCATCATCCGCGCGCCCAACATGGACAACGGCGAAGCCTGGCATTGGGCGAGCTGTGACGCGGGCGTGGGCCGCATTGGAAAATTCGGCCGGGACCAGGTGAAAAAAACCAGCAAGCCGGTGGCGGAAAAGTTCGGCATTGAATCGGTGACTTGGCGGCAGGCATGAAGGCCGCTGCAAGTTGTGAGCTACACGCTGCAAGCTGATGTAGTCTTGAGCCTATCGTTCACAGCCTGCAGCTTGCGAGAGCCACCATGCCCACCGCGCTGACGTTTACCCCCCTGCTCGATTGCTCCGTGGCTGTACAAGCGCACGTGCGCGACCTGCGCAACCAACCCCAAGTGCGGCAATTCATGTACACCGAACATGAAATCAGCGAGGCCGAGCATCAGGCCTGGCTCAATTCGCTACGGGGCAATGAAAGGCAATCGGTGTTCGTGGTGATGGTTGACGAGCAGCCGGCGGGTGTTGTCTCGCTCAATGCCATCAACCGCGTCCACCACACCGCCGACTGGGCGTTCTACCTCGACAGCGCGCTTCAGGGCAAAGGCTATGGCAGCCAAGTGGAATGCTGGCTGCTGGACCATGCATTCGGCGAGGCGGGCCTTGCCAAACTCAATTGCGAAGTCTTGGCCAGCAACCCGGCGGTGATCCGCCTGCATCAGAAATTCGGCTTCAACCTTGAAGGTGTGCGCCGCCAGAACGTGCTCAAGCACGGTGAGCGCATCGACGTGATGCTACTGGGCATCACCGCGCCCGAATGGCAGGCAAAGCGCCCGCAACTATTGGACACCCTGCGACGCCTGGCACGCTAAATACCCCTTCGGCGGGGAACCTCACACGCTTTACGGGGGTCGACTCAAGTTCATACCCTGGCAAAGAGCGAACCCTCTCATGGAAAAACTATTGCCTGAGGAATGGCTCTCGCGCCTGTCCGAAACCTGGCTCAACACCCTGATGGTGGCGCTGGTGGCCGTGGCCGTGACCCTGCTGGTGCGCTGGGTGGGCCTGGCGATCCTGCGCAAGGTGGCCAACGGTTTTATCCTGGCTCGCCAACTGATCCTGCGTGCCGAACAACCCTCGCTGTGGCTGATGCCGGCCCTCACCCTGCAAGCGGTATGGACCTCGGCCCCCGATGACCTGCCCATGATCCGCAGCGTGCAACACCTCAACGGCCTGTTGGTGGTGGCCCTGGTGACCTGGCTGGGCCTGCGCTGCGTTACGGCGATCGCCGACACCGTGAGCATCCGCCACCCCTTGGACATCGAGGACAACCTCAACGCCCGGCGCATCCAGACCCAAGTGCGGGTACTGGTGCGCTGCCTCAATTCGCTGGTATTGATTTTCGGCACCGGCCTGATCCTGATGAGCTTCCCGGCCGTGCGCCAGATCGGCACCAGCCTGCTGGCCTCGGCGGGGCTGGCGGGCCTGGCGGCCGGTTTTGCCGCAAAACCTGTGCTGGGCAACCTGATCGCCGGGCTGCAGATCGCCATTTCCCAGCCTATTCGACTGGACGACGTGGTGATCGTGGAAGGTGAATGGGGCCGTATCGAGGAAATCAGCGGCACCTACGTGGTGGTCAAGATCTGGGACGAACGCCGGCTGGTGGTGCCCCTGCAATACTTCATCGAAAAGCCCTTCCAGAACTGGACCCGGGCCACTTCGCGGCTGATCGGCTCAGTGTTTCTCTGGGTGGACTACACCGTGCCGCTGGAGCCTTTGCGCGATGAGGTGCAACGCATCTGCGAAGAGATCCCGCACTTGTGGGACGGGCGCGTGTGCGTGTTGCAGGTGACCGACAGCAACGAACGGGCGATGCAATTGCGAGTGCTGCTCAGCTCCGTCGACTCGTCGCGCAACTGGGATGCACGCTGCCACCTGCGCGAGCGGCTGATCGCCTTTATCAATGGCCACTACCCCAATTGCCTGCCCATGCTGCGGGCAGAGATCGCCAGCAAGAGCGTGCCGCAGGTGCAGGAGCCCGAGGCGGCGGTGGACGTGGCGCGCCAACCGCCGGTTTGAGCAGCCCGCAGGCTTTGGTAAGCTGGCGGCCTACTCATGGAGGCTCAGAGGCGAGGATGTCTGTGTTCAATACGAAAGTAACGCTACCTTCGCGCATCGTGCTGTGTGCACAGGCGAGCGACGGGATGACGGATGCGGTGTTCCAGGAGCACCTTGAAAAGGTCTACCTCCAAGTCACGAAGGATAAAAACCCTATCCTGTGCAATTGCAACGTGACGCCCCGCCTCAAGCTGACCATCAGGCAGCGTAATCGATCGGATGGCACTACCCGCTATTATCTGGCGCGTTATCCAAAAACATCCGACAAACACGTCAAGTGCTGGTTCTACGCCCTGCCCAACGAGGCCAGTGGCCGTGCCGGGTATACCGACAGCGTCATTGAGGAAACCGAGGACGGCTTCAGCATTCGGCTTGCCCACCCACTGGTTTCCAGGCTAGCCAAAGGTACCCAAAAGGCTCCTGCTTCCACGCCAGCCACGCATACCGGGCCGGGAACACCGCGAAAAAACAAGATGACCACCCTTGGATTTCTCAATTTTCTGTGGGAACAGGCAAACCTGCATGACTCAGGGGACCTGTTGGCCAAAGAACGAAAGGAAGCCTCGGTTATCTGGCGTTTGCAAAACGCCACGCAACACATCAGCGCGGGTGATGAATCGGTCAGTGATCATTTCCTCGCACTGCCTACGGCGCCCACCAAGGAACACCGTGATCGTTTAGAGAAACTGGTCGAACGCCAAACGGCACTCAAGACCGACAAAGACCGCACCCTGTGCATTATTGTCGGTCACCTCTCAGACCTCTATGCCACTCAAATAACCTGCACGGGTGCCAAGCAGCTCGAACTCCAGTTGGTCATGACCAGCGCTCTGAGCAAGGCACTGAAGGTCGCTGGGGGCATTAGCGCCCAGGCGTTGACAGCACTGGCTACGAGAAAGGCCGCTCGCGCGGATGTGGTCCGCCTTAACAAGCAAAAGTACGATGAGAATCGGCCCGCCTTTACACCCAGCGAACAACTCGCGCTGGATGCCGCCCACGCAAGATCCGCGAAAGCACCCCACGCCATATTCTGCTGCCTGGCGTACCTGGAAAAAACCGCATCGGGCGTTGTTGCCAACGTCGTTGATGCCGCGATCATGCCCGTCAGCGCCCACTGGATTCCCTATGCGAGCAGTTTCGAACTACAGGTAAGCGATGAGTTGGTTCAGCAAAAACGCCACTTCATAAAGCCCTTGAGGTATGACGCCGCCACCGACCTCATATTCCCTGACTTCATCCTTAGCGACACCCAAACACCGACCCCCATGGAAGTGTTTGGCCGTACCGATGAAACGTATCAACAACGCAAGGCGGAAAAAACCGCCTACTACCAACAGCACTTTTCCACCTGCCAGTGGTGGCATTGGATTGCTCAAGGTGTTGGCAGCACGCCGATCATCCCGGTATTTCCACCCAAGGTATGAATGCCCACAGCGTGACCGGCGCTACACTTGCGGTGGCAAGGTTCGCGGCAAGGTTTCCAGCAACTCCAGCATCGCCAGCAAATTAGGCGAACGCAGCCCGCGCCGCCACGTCAGCCACGTCTGCATGCCGCGGAACGCTTCCTTCAGCGGCCAGGCGCTCACGTTGAAACTGCCCGGCATGCTTTCCAGCATGCTGCGCGGCATCAGCGCAAGCCCGGCACCTGCGCTGACGCAGGCGAGCATGCCGTGGTAGCTCTCCATCTCGAAAATTTTCCCCGGCGCGGCATCGTCGTCCACGAACCATTTTTCAAAATGCCGCCGGTACGAACAGTTGGCGCGAAAGGCGTAGATGGTTTCACCGTGCACGTCACGGGCGCAAGTTACCGGGGCATGGCCCTTGGCGGTAACCAGCAACATCTCTTCGTCGTACACCACCACGCCATCGAGTAACGGGTTGAGCGGGCCATCGACGAAGGCGGCGGCAAACCGACCGGCCAACACGCCGTCGATCATCTCACCGGAAGGCCCGGTGGACAGGCCCAGCTCTACCTTGGGAAAGCGTTGGTGGTAGGCCGCCAGCAACGGTGGGATACGCACCGCGGCGGTGCTTTCCAGCGACCCCAGGGTGAACACACCCGCAGGCTCGCCGCCCGACACTGCCTGCTTGGCCTCTGCCACCAGGTCGAGGATGCGCTTGGTGTAGTCCAAAAAACTGTAGCCGTTGGCTGACAGGCGCAGGCGCAGTTTCTCGCGGATAAACAAGTCCACACCCAATTCACTTTCCAGTTGCTTGATGCGCGTGGTCAGGTTGGACGGCACCCGGTGCACCCGGGCAGCGGCCGCAGTGATGCTGCCCTCCTCGGCCACGGCTTTGAACAGCTCCAGCTGTGTCAGGTCCATACATTCTCCAAACGTGAGCATTTGTGTCTTTATTATTCATTATTCAGGAAAGACCTGCCAGTCTATCGTGGCGCCATCTACTTGCACTTCCTAGGGAATACTGATCATGTCTTATGCACTGTCGTTGAACCCCGCCACTGGCGAAGAACTGGCGCGCTACCCCTTCCAGACCGCCGAGCAATTGGACCAGGCGCTGGCCCGTACCCACACGGCCTACCAACAATGGCGCACCACCCCCGTGGCTGAACGTGCCGCCGTGTTGGTCAAAATGGCCGCCGTGCTGCGCAGCGTCAGCGAGCCGATGGCGCGCATGATGACCCTGGAAATGGGCAAGCCGATCGCCCAGGCCCGCGCTGAAGTCGAGAAATGCGCCGGCCTGTGCGAATGGTACGCCGAGCAAGGTCCCACCCTCCTTGCCCCTGAAGCCACCCAGGTGCCGGACAACAAGGCCCACATCGAATACCGCCCGTTGGGCCCGATCCTGGCGGTGATGCCGTGGAACTTCCCGATCTGGCAAGTGCTGCGCGGCGCGGTGCCGATCCTGCTGGCGGGCAACACCTACGTGCTCAAGCATGCGCCGAACGTGATGGGCTGCGCCCTGTTGCTGGCCGATGCCTGGCGTGATGCCGGCCTGATCGACGGCGCCTTCGAGGTGCTGAACGTGGGCAACGACGGGGTGTCCAGCAGCATCAACGACCCACGCATCGCCGCCGTGACCGTGACCGGCAGCGTGCGCGCCGGTGCTGCCATCGCTTCCCAAGCCGGGGCCGCCTTGAAGAAATGCGTGCTGGAACTGGGCGGCTCCGACCCGTTCATCGTGCTGGCCGATGCCGACCTGGATGAAGCCGTGAAGGCCGCCACCATCGGCCGTTTCCAGAACGTGGGCCAAGTGTGCATCGCCGCCAAGCGCTTCATCATTGAAGACAGCGTGATGGCCGAGTTCACTCGCAAGTTCGTCGCGGCGGTCAGTGCGTTGAAGGTCGGTGACCCGCTGGTGGCCGAGAACTACGTCGGCCCCATGGCCCGCTTCGACCTACGCGATGAACTGGACGGCCAGGTGCAGCAGACCATCGCCGAAGGTGCCCGCGTACTGCTGGGCGGCGGCAAGGTCGAAGGCGTGGGCAACTACTATCAGCCCACCATCCTGGCGGACGTGACCCCGGACATGACCTCGTTCAAACAGGAGCTGTTTGGCCCAGTGGCCTCACTGATCACGGCCCGCGACGCCGAGCATGCCGTGGCCCTGGCCAACGACAGCGAGTTCGGCCTGGCTGGCAGCGTGTGGACGGCAGACGTGGCCTTGGCCCGGCAAATGGCCGCCCGCCTGGAAACCGGTGGCGTGTTCATCAACGGCTACTGCGCCTCGGACCCCCGCGTGGCGATTGGCGGCGTGAAGAAAAGCGGCTTTGGCCGCGAGCTGTCGCACTTTGGTCTGCTGGAGTTCTGTAATGCGCAGACCGTATGGGTAGATCGCCGCTAGGCTCTATCCGAAATGTATCCCAGCTCGGCCATGCTGCGTTGAAAACAGGCTCGCAATGCTCATGACAACCAGTCAACTGCGCTTACTCGCCCGTTTTCGCCTTGCCTGGCCTTCGCTGGAACACATTTCGTACAGAGCCAGTCGACCATTGGTCGCCCGGCCGGCACCATCGTCGTGGTGCGCCCCACCAATATAAGTATCGACTCACATTGGATGGAGACGCACCATGATCAGGAAAACCTTCACCACCCTGGCCCTTGCCAGCCTGCTGACCACCGCTTCACTGAGTGCTTTCGCCGCGACCGGTGAAGGTGTGAATGGCGGCTCCACCGCCGTGCCGCCAGGCGCCGACCCCCGCACCCAAAGTGCCGACCCTGGCCGCCAAGGCGGGGCCAGCATGGGCGACAACAACGCCACCGGCCCCGTGACCGGTGGCAATACCAGCACCAACGACAACGACGCCAGCTCCGGCAACCAGGGCGCAGGCGGCGGCACTGCGGGCGAAGGCGCCGGCGTCGGCAATGGCACGCAGTCCGGCGGTTCCCAAGGGGGCGGCGGTGCCAGCAAGTGAATGAGCACATTGAAAAAAGCCCGCGAACGCGGGTTTTTTTTCACCTGGCCAAATCAAAGGTAGGACAGTTACTTACAGTTTAGCGCTAGAGCAAAGGCTTCCCTGATGGCTACCCTACACAAAGAGCATAACCCCAGAGGTATATTTTTATTGTAAAATAAATAACCCCAGGGTTATGTTTAACCTGTCAGACAAGGAGTCCGACGTGCAGAGCAGACAACTGATCAAGGAGCTTGAAATGGCAGGGTGGGTATTGAAACGGGTCACTGGCAGCCATCACATTTTCAAGCACCCTTGGCACAGAGCCTCACTCCCGGCACCACACCCCAAAAAGGACTTACCCTTGGGCACGGTGAAAAGCATCAAGGCCCGGGCGGGTTTGCTATGAACGCCCGCTCACCCTCGCAGGAGAACGCCATGCAATATCCCATCTGTATCGAATGGGGCGACGAAGGTACCGCCATCGGTATCCAGATCCCCGACATTCCTGGCGCCGTCACCGCCGGCGATACCTTCGAAGATGCCTACAATGCGGCCATCGAAGTGGCGCACATCATGCTCGAAGAGATCGTCGCCGACACCGGCGAAGTGCCCATGCCCACCTCGGCTGCCCAGCATCGCAGCCACCCGGACCTGGCCAACATGGGCTGGGGCATGCTGGAGATCGACATTACGCCGTACCTGGGTAAAACCGAGAAGGTCAACGTGACCTTGCCCGGTTTCGTGGTCAAGCGTATCGACCGTTTCGTGCGTGACCACAGCGTCAAGAGCCGCTCCTCGTTCCTGGCCGATGCGGCACTTGAGAAGCTGGGCAGGGCCTGAGGCTGATCAACCCATCAAGGCTGCTGGCACCCGGCCTTGCGCCTCATGCACTGCGCGATGCGCCTGTTTATTCCTGGGAGTCATGGCTGGGCATAACCGGCGGCTGCGCAATGGCCGCTGCCAATACCCTGCCCAACTCCTCCACCGAGTAGGGCTTGTGCAGCAGATCGAAGCCGCCGGTGCCTTGCTGCGCCAACACATGGCTGTAGCCGCTGGTCAACACCACCGGCAGCGAGGGGTATAGCGCGCGAACGGACTTGGCCAACTCCAGGCCGCTGATGCCCGGCATCACCACATCGGAAAACACCACGCTGTAACGCTGGGCATTATCGGCCAATTCGGCCAACGCTTCGGCGGCGCACTTGACCCAGACGCTGGTGTAACCTAATTCCTGCAGGGTTTCGCTGGCAAAGGCGCCCACGTCCAAGTTGTCTTCCACCACCAGCACGCGGGCGGTGCCAGGCAGTCGCGGTGCGACCTGTGCGCTTGTCGCAAGCACCAGGGGTGCCTGGGGCGCCGAGGCCATGGGCAAGTACAGGGTAAAGGTGGTGCCGCTGCCCACGTCGCTGTCCACCAACACGTCGCCACCGGACTGCTTGGCAAACCCGAACACCTGGGACAACCCAAGCCCGGTGCCTTGGCCGAATGGTTTGGTGGTGAAAAACGGCTCGAACACCTTGGTCAGCGTGGCAGGCTCGATGCCGGTGCCGGTGTCGCTGACCGACACGGCGATGAAGTCCCCGGCCCGCTCGGCTTCCAGTGGGTGCCTTGGGATGCCGTTGACCGCCGACAGCGACAGGGTCAGGCGCCCCTGCCCGTTCATTGCATCGCGGGCATTGACCGCCATGTTGATCAGCGCCGTGTCGAACTGGCTGGGGTCGGCAAGAATGAAACACGGGGCCTGTGGCACTTGCACCGTGATACTGATGCGCGACCCGGCCAGGGTGCCGATCATTTCACGCAAGGCGGCGACACTGGCTGCCACATCGAACACTTGCGGTTGCAGGGCCTGGCGGCGGGCGAACGCCAGCAACTGGCCGGTCAGGCGCGCGGCACGCGACACGGTACTGGAAATCGCCTCCACGTAGCGCTTGCGCCGCGCCTCGGGCAGGTCGGGCCGGGCCAGCAGGTCGATGGAGGAGCGGATCACCGTCAACAGGTTGTTGAAGTCATGGGCCACGCCGCCGGTCAACTGACCCACCGCCTCCATTTTCTGCGCCTGGCGCAAGGCCTCCTCGGTGGCCATCAAGGCCTGGGTGCGGGACTCTACCTGCTGCTCCAGGGAATCGGTCAGCACCAGCAGGTTGATCTCGGCGCGCCGGCGCGCCTCCGCCGTGCGAATCCGCGCCGCCACCTCGCGGACAAAGGCGATGTCGCCTTCGGGCCAGTCGCGAGGGTGGGCATGGTTGAGGTACAGCAACGCCACCAGCCCACCTTCCTCGTGCACTGGCATGTTGATGAAGGCGTGGGCGCTGATGGCCTTGAGCGAATCGCTGGTGCTGGCCGTGCGTGGGTCATGGTCAGCGTTACTGACGAACACCGTGTTGCCACGCTTGAGGTCATCGATGTAGCTGCCATATTCACGGAAATTGAGCACGCCGGCGATGGTCTTGATGCCGGGGGCATTCCAGTCGCGCTCGATGGTGATGGTTTCGGCCAGCGGATCGATCAGCCCGTAGCCGACGCGGCTGACCCCCAAGGCGCGGCCAATGATTTCACAGGCGTTGTAGGCCAGTTCCACCGGATCGGCCGATTCGCTGATGCGGTGGGTCAGGTCGGCCAGGGCCAGGCGCAGGCCAAGCTCGTTTTCAGGCGGGGCAGGCAGCACCACAGGCAGCGCGCCGGAGCCCTGCAGCAACAGGGAAAAACCCTGGGCAAGGCCGTTGCCATCGCGCCACGCCAACAGCTCGATCAGTACCGGCACCTGACGGCCGTCGCCACACCGGCAACAGCCCTGGACCGTCAGTTGCCCTGCCGCCAGCGCCTGCTGCAACACCGCCGGCAACGGCCGATCAGCCGACAGCACGCGGCTGGCCGGGCCGCGGCGCAGTTCATCGGCGCGCCAACCCAGCCAATGCTCGGTGCCGGCGCTGATATCCATCACGTCACCGGCCAGGTCCAGGGTGATCAGGGCGACTTCGCCACGTGTACTCAAGGGGTGATCACCGTACGCATATCAGGTTGCTTTCAAGGGTTGGCAGTGTGTCCAATCTCTGGACAATGCTCAAGCGCAAAGGTTTTGAAAATACCACCCGCAGGCCCGTGGAACTTAGCACGAAGCTCGCCGGTCACTGGCGTAACGCGTGCGCTTTTCGCGACAGCTCGAGCCCTGGCGGGACCCTATCTTGGCACTCACCTCTGCACGTCGGAACGCCTTGTCCCTGGACGGCTTGAACTTTTTTTTGGCCGACGTGCGCGACGGCCTGGGCCCTTACCTGGCGATCTACCTGCTGGCGGTACACCACTGGGAGCCGGCCAGCATCGGCCTGGTGATGACCCTGGCCGGCATTGCCGCCCTGCTGACCCAGACTCCGGCGGGTGCCTGGATCGACCGCACCCGACGCAAACGCGCGGTGGTGGCGGCGGCCGCGCTAGTCGTCACCCTGGGCTGCCTGGTACTGCCCTTTATCAGTGGCTTTGCCTGGGTCACCTTGACCCAGTCGCTGAGCGCCGCCGCCGGGTCTATTTTCGCCCCGGCCATCGCCGCGATTTCGCTGGGCATCACCGGGCCCAAGGCGTTCGCCCAACGCACCGGGCGCAATGAAACCTTCAACCACGCCGGCAACGCCGTCGCGGCCTTGCTGGCCGGCGGCTTCAGTTACCTGTACGGACCGGTGGCGGTGTTTTACCTGATGGCCGCCATGGCCTGCGCCAGCCTGATCGCCCTGGCATGCGTGTCGGCCGCGGCCATCGACCACGACGTCGCTCGCGGCCTGGACCCCATCGCCGTGGCCGGCCCCGAGCAGCCTTCAGGGTTAAGCGTGCTGCTGCACAACAAACCCCTGCTGCTGTTTGGCGTGTGTTGCGCACTGTTCCACCTGGCCAACGCGGCGATGCTGCCCCTGGTCAGCCAGAAACTGGCGCAGACCAACCTGCAGGCGGCCACCCCGCTGACCTCGGCGTGCATCGTGGCGGCCCAGATGATTATGGTGCCAGCGGCCCTGTTGGTAGGTGCCCGGGCCGATCGCTGGGGGCGCAAGCCGTTGCTGTTGGCCGGCTTTGTGATTTTGCCGGTGCGCGGGGTGCTCTACACCCTGTCCGACGATATGTACTGGCTGGTGGCCGTGCAAACCCTGGACGGCATCGGCGCCGGCCTGTTCGGCGCCCTGTTCCCGCTGGTGGTCAATGACTTGACCCGCGGCACGGGGCGCTTCAATGTCAGCCTGGGTGCGCTGACCACGGTGTTTGGCCTGGGCGCTGCGTTAAGCAACAGCGTGGCCGGGTTGGTGGTCCAGCAGGCCGGCTACAGCGCGGCCTTTTTGAGCTTGGCGGTGATTGCCGCCGCAGCCTTCGGGCTGCTGTTGGTCGCCATGCCGGAAACCGCCTTTCTCAAACCTTCCCCTACCGCCCAGGCCGCCCCGGCCACCTGACGAGCCTTGCCGATGCCCTTACTGGCACCTTCTACTGTCATCTGGTGCGTGGCCGCCTTGGCCACCGCCGGCGTCATCCTGCGGCCCTGGCGCGTAGCCGAATGGGTTTGGGCCTTGAGCGGCGCCCTGATACTGGTGCTGACCGGGCTGATCCCGCTCGGCGCAGCCATGTCCGCGGTGGCCAAGGGCGGCGACGTGTACCTGTTTCTGATCGGCATGATGTTGCTGGCCGAACTGGCCCGCCAGCAAGGCTTGTTCGACTGGCTGGCCACCCGCGCCGCGCAGCATGCGCGCGGCTCGGCGCAACGGTTGTTCAACCTGGTGTTCATGGTGGGTATCGGCGTGACCGTATTGCTGTCCAATGATGCCACGGCAGTGGTCCTAACCCCCGCCGTGTACGCGGCGGCGCGGGCGGCCAAGGCCGAGCCCCTGCCCTACCTGTTTATCTGTGCGTTCATCGCTAACGCGGCGAGTTTCGTGCTGCCGATTTCCAACCCGGCAAACCTGGTGATCTTCGCCAGCCACATGCCGCCGCTGCTGGAATGGCTGGCGCGCTTTAGCCTACCGTCCATTGCGGCCATCGGCCTGACCTACGGCGTACTGCGCCTGACCCAACGCAGGCATTTGCAGGCGCCGTTGGCGCTGGACATCCCCTTGCACCTGCTGCCCCCAGGGGCGCGGTTGACGGCATGGGGCATCGGTTTGACGGCGGGCGTGCTGTTGCTCGTCTCGGCATTGGACCTGCCCCTGGGCCTGCCGACCTTCATCACCGGCCTTGCCACCGGCGCAGGGGTACTGTTGCGCCAGCGGGCCAACCCATTGCAGGTGCTCAAGGGTGTGTCCTGGGGCGTGTTGCCATTGGTGGCGGGGTTGTTCGTGCTGGTGGAGGGTTTGATCCTGACCGGCTTGATCGACCGCCTGGCGCATGCGCTGCAAGGCCTGGCCGAGCGCAACGCGGCGCAAGCCACCTGGGGCGCCGGGGTGGTGGTGGCGTTTGCCTGCAACCTGCTCAACAACCTGCCTGCCGGGCTGATCGCAGGGTCGGTGGCGCACATCGCGCCGCTGCCGGCGCACACCACCAGTGCACTGCTGATCGGCGTGGACCTGGGCCCCAACCTGTCGATCACCGGCTCCCTGGCAACGATCCTCTGGTTGATTGCCGTGCGCCGCGAAGGCGAGCACGTGAGTGCCTGGGCGTTTCTGAAACTGGGGGTGCTGGTAATGCCGCCGGCCTTGTTCGGGGCTTTGGCGGCGCTGACGATCACAGGTCATTGAGCCCAGCGTTTACTGCCAGCCAACCGCTGTTTTCAAGCAGCAAATGCGGCCATGCCCAGCGTGTTTTGGTGATTGTACCGAATGCTGCACCCGCCCTTGCCAGGCCGCCTGGCAGGTGGGATACAAGCGCCTGCGCCGGGCATTTTCCGCCTGGCAACAGGAGACCTTCGCCCATGTTGAACCCCACCGCCCTGCTGCTGGCCTGCGCCGATGGCAGCCCGGCCCCGACCGCTTTCCACTCCTCGGCCCTGAGCGCCAATGACCCCTTTGCCCGCGAGCGCAAAGTGGCCTGGCACGGCGACGACGGCATAGCCGCCGGCATCGTCCAGGCCAGCGGGACCTTCGTGGTAGACGCCTACCCCTATGCGGAAATGCTGGTGGTGCACGCAGGCTTCGTGACCGTGCAAAGCGAGACTGGCAGCCTGGAACTGGCTGCTGGCAGCAGTGCCGTGATCGGCCGCGGCACTGCGGTGCAAATTCAAGCCCTGGCCGGTAGCCTGTGGGCGTTCTGTGCCAATACCGCCGCCAGTGAAAACCAGCCCGGCCTGACCGCGCTCGACCCGCGCGCACTGCTGCAACCGTCGGCTGCGCCGGAGCCTGCGATCCTGATCGGCCACACGCCCCAGTGCCGCGCCCAGGGCGTGTATGAAGACAGCAACGAGCTGCGCATCGGCGTCTGGGATTCAACCCCCTACCGCCGCCACGGCCGCCCGCACAAACTGCACGAGCTGATGCACCTGGTGGAAGGCAGCGTCACCCTGCAGGCACCCGACGGCAGCGGCCTGGTGGTGAACCCCGGTGACACGGTGTTTGTGCCCAAGGGCGCGGACGTGGCGTGGATCAGCACGGTGTATGTGCGCAAGTACTATGCAGTGATCTGAAGCCCCCCACACTGATTGCGTTCACACTGTAGGAGCGGATTCATCCGCGAAAAGGTCAACGCGGTATGCCTGATGCGCCGCAACATGGCCTTCGCGGACCGCCTGCATACAGGGCGGGCGACTTGGGCTATTTACCGCGCATCGCCGCCACCAACTGATCGACGTTGTAGCGGAACATCTTCAGGTAAGTAGGCGCCGGGCCGTTGGCCGGCGACAGCGCTTCGACATACAGCTCACCACCCGGTTGCGCACCGCTGGCCGCGGCAATCTGCTTGACCAGGCGTGGGTCGCCGGAGTTCTCGAAGAAGTAGGCGCTGACGTGCTCGGCCTTGATCTGGCGGATCAGCTTGGACACATCGGCCGCCGACGGTTCGGCTTCGGTGGAAAAGCCCAACGGCGACAAGAACGTCACGCCGTACGCATCACCAAAATAACCAAAGGCATCATGGCTGGTCAGCACCTTGCGCTGCGCCGCCGGGATGGCTTGCACCTGGGCCCGGGCATAGCTGTCCAAGGCCTGCAACTGAGCGATGTACTGGTCACCGTTGGCCTGGTAAACACTGGCGCCGGCCGGGTCGGCCTTTTTCAGCGCGGCAATGATATTACGCACGTAGATCACGCCATTGGCCGCGCTGTTCCAGGCATGCGGGTCGACGATCTGCGCGCCGTCCTCCTCCATGGTGCGGGTCTTGATGCCGTCGGACAGCACCACCGGCTGGCCCTTGTAACCGGACGCGGTGATCAGCCTGTCCAGCCAACCTTCCAGGTGCAGGCCACTGACGAACGCCAGGTCTGCGCCTTTCAAGGCCTGGGCATCGGCCGGGGTAGGCTCGTACACATGCGGGTCGCCATTGGGGCCGATCAGCGAGGTGACGTGCACACGATCGCCGCCCACGCTATGCACCATGTCGGCGATCACCGTAAACGAGGCCACCGCCTCCAGTGGCTTGGCCTGCGCCAGGCTGGCAAAGGCCGACAGCGCCAGTGCCGCGAGTGTTCCTTTCAAAGTGACGTTCATGAGTGTCCTTCAGTTGGCCAAGTGAGGTTGGGGAAACAGCCGGCGCAGGATTCCACTGCGGCCGAAAATCAACGAAAAGGCATAGAACGCGCTGGCGGTGAGCACGATGGTGGGACCCGATGCCACGCCTGCGTGATACGAAATGATCAGGCCAATCAGCCCGGACAAGGTGGCCACCACCGTGGAAATGATCATCAGCGCGCTGAGCGAGGTAGCCCAGAAGCGGGCGGCGGTGGCCGGCAGCATCATCATGCCCACCGCCATCAACGTACCCAGGGCCTGGAAGCCGGCCACCAGGTTGAGCACCACCAGCAACAAAAACAGCACGTGGTACAGCGAGCCCCGCCCGCCCACCGCACGCAGGAAGCCTGGGTCAAAGCACTCCAGCACCAGCGGGCGGTAGATCAAGGCCAGCAGCAGCACGGTGAACGAGGCGATGCTGCCGACCATGTAGATGGCCGTGGAGTCGATGGCCAGAATGGTCCCGAACAGCACGTGCAGCAGGTCGACGTTGGAGCCGTGCAGCGACACGATCAGCACGCCGGCGGCCAGGGACGTCAGGTAGAAGCTGGCAAAGCTTGCGTCTTCACGCAGCGCCGTCAGGCGGCTGACCAGCCCGGCCAGCAACGCCACCGCAAGGCCGGCGATCAGCCCGCCAAAGCCCATGGCCGGCAACGACAGGCCACCGAACAAAAAGCCCACCGCCGCCCCCGGCAGCACCGCGTGGCTCATGGCATCGCCCACCAGGCTCATGCGCCGCAACATCAACAACACGCCCACCGGCCCCGAACCAATGCCCAAAGCCAGACAGGCCACCAGCGCGCGACGCATGAAACCGAACTCCACGAAAGGTTGCACCAAGGTGCTGTAAAGCATCATGACTGCGCCCCCTGGTCGAGCGCGCACAACTCGGCGTCGGCACTCCAGAACTCGGCCATGTTGCGCGCGCGGCGCAGGTTATCCACGCTCAGCACCTCGCCGGTCGCCCCCCAGGCGATCACCTCGCGGGCCATCAGCAAGGTCTGCGGGAAGTGCTGGCGCACTTGCTCCAACTCATGCAACACGGCGATCACCGTGCGCCCCTGGCCGTGCCACACGCGCACCAGCTCGAGCAAATCCTGGGTGGTGCGTGCATCGATGGCGGTGAAAGGTTCATCCAGCAAAATCACTTGGGCGTCCTGCAGCAGCAAGCGGGCGAACAACACCCGCTGGAACTGCCCTGACGACAGCGAGCCAATGCTGCGCCCCTCGAAGCCCTCCAGCCCCACCGCCCCCAAGGCATCCTGGGTGCGCTGCGCCTGAGCACGGCTTAGCCCGCGAAACGCGCCGATGCTGCCCCATGCGCCCATGGCCACGATGTCGGCGACACTCAACGGAAAGCTGCGATCGATCTCCGCCGCCTGCGGCAGGTAACCGAGCTTGCGCGTGGCCAACTGGCCGCGATCAACCTTGCCGGCAGCCGGTTTCAAGGTGCCAGCGATGGCCTTGATCAGGGTCGATTTGCCCGCCCCGTTCGGCCCGACGATGGCCGTCAGGCTGCCGGCCGCGAAACGGCCACTGAGGTGATGCACGGCCGGCCGGCGTTCGTAGGCGATGGTGAGGTTGTCCAGGGAAATGGCCGCGCTCATGGCACCGCTACCGCCCAGGTGATGGCCAGCCACAACAGGGCAAGCACAGCAACAGCCAACAGCAGGCGCTTGCCGGCAGACAGGGCCAGCGCAGAGCCGGCAATGGAACGTACGGTGGGAGCTTTCACAGGATCGGTGACTCGATGCGATTTGTTACACTATAACATCCTGTTTCTATTTATTTCATGAAATCTGCACGCACCGCGCAAAACCGTGCGATAGACGCCCGCGCCGAAACACCGAAGCAAAGATCTGCTGCTACGCTTCGAGCATCAGCTCCTATTCAAGAGGCCGCCATGCCCGATCAGACGCGCGAAATGCACCAGTGGAACCAGCGGTGGGTGCTCAATGGCGATCATCTGCAATGCGCCACGTGCGCAATTTGCCAGTGGCCATGGAATGCCGGGGTGCCGTTCAGGCATGCCGAAGGCTGTGCCTTGAAACCTGCGCAGGCGCAGTTCCCGTGGAAGGAGTTGGCGTTGATCATGGGCCGGCGGGTGCAGGCCAATGATGATTGAAGGTGGGCACCTGGCGTGAAATCCAGGTGCCCCACGCATCAGCCTTTGATAAACGCCAACAATGCCGCGTTGATCACATCGGCATTCACCGCGCACATGCCATGGGAGGCCCCTGGGATGATCTGCAACTGCGCATCCGGGATCAGCTGCGCCGAACGCTTGCCCGACGCATCGATCGGCACGATCTGATCATCGTCGCCGTGCAGCACCAGGGCCGGCACGTCAAACTTCTTCAAGTCTTGGGTAAAGTCCACCGCCGAGAACTGCTCGATGCAGTCGTATTGGCCCTTGACGCTGCCCTGCATGCCCTGGCGCCAAAAGGAGTCGATCTGGCCCTGGGAAACCTTGGCACCGTCGCGGTTGAAGCCGAAAAACGGCATGGCCAGGTCCTTGAAGAATTGCGAGCGGTCATCGGTCACGCCCTTGCGAATGCCGTCAAACACCTCGATCGACAGGCCGCCAGGATTGCCGGCGGTTTTCAGCATCAAGGGCGGCACGGCGCTGATCAGCACGGCCTTGGCCACGCGCTTCGTGCCATGGCGGCCGATGTAGCGCGCCACCTCGCCGCCGCCGGTGGAATGCCCCACCAGCACCGCATCCTTCAAGTCCAGGGCTTCGATCAACGCCGCCAGGTCATCGGCGTAGGTGTCCATGTCGTTGCCACCCCAGGTTTGCCCCGAGCGGCCATGGCCACGGCGGTCATGGGCGATCACACGGTAGCCCTGGCCGGCCAGGAACAACATCTGGCTGTCCCAGGCGTCAGCGCTCAGCGGCCAGCCATGGGAGAACACGATCGGCTGGCCAGTGCCCCAGTCCTTGTAGAACAACGGGGTACCATCGGGGGTGTTGATAAAAGGTTGAGTCATGGTCGGCGCCTCTGGGTGTATGGAAGGGTTTCCCCATCTTGCACGGGCGTACGTGACATAAATTGAACGGGCGTGTGCAAAAGGCGTGAGGTGCGAGGAGTGTAGGCGCCAAACCACGGCGGCGTGCCTGATACACTGTCAGCGTCCTTTTTGCCCCACAAGGCCTGCCATGATCAACATCCGCACCATGACCGCCGCTGACTTCCCGGCGTTCTGGCCCACCTTCAGCGCCGTGGTCGGCGCCCAGCAAACCTACGCCTACGACCCGGCGCTTACCCAGGCGCAAGCCCAGGCGCTGTGGCTGGACCTGCCCCTGCACACCCTGGTGGCCGAGGAAGACGGCGTGCTGCTGGGCAGCTATTACCTCAAGGCCAATGCCGCCGGCCCCGGCAACCACGTGTGCAATTGCGGCTACATGGTCACCGAGGCGGCACGGGGCCGGGGCGTGGCGCGGCTGATGTGCGAGCACTCGCAGCAACTGGCCCTGGCCAGCGGCTTTTTGGCCATGCAGTTCAATTCGGTGGTGTCCAGCAATGAAGTGGCCGTGGCGCTGTGGCACAAGCTGGGCTTTGAAACCGTCGGCCGCCTGCCCCGGGCCTTTCGCCATGGGCAGCTGGGCCTGGTCGATTGCCTGGTGATGTACAAGTGGCTGCAGGCGCCGGCCAAACCCTTGTTGATCGGGCGCAAAAACATCGAGTCGGTGGTGTCACGCCCACGGCGCGGGCGATAGGCGCGCAGGCGTCACGGGGTTTGACGCGCGGGGTGCTTGACTTCATTCTGTATTTGGCGCCTTTATGAGCCAACTCAACGGTTTGCAGCGCTTCACACCGCGCCCACCGGCCGGTCTAACAGCGGGTAGTGAGTCACGCCCTAAGGAATAAAGTATGGCATCAAGACACGTCATCAATGCTTCGGTCAGCCCAAAAGGCAGCCTGGAGACGCTGTCCCAACGCGAAGTGCAGCAACTGAGCGAAGCCGGCTCAGGCAGCATCTACACACTGTTCCGCCAGTGCGCCCTGGCCATCCTCAACACCGGCGCCCACATCGACAACGCCAAGACCATCCTTGAGGCCTACCAGGATTTCGAAGTTCGCATCCACCAGCAAGACCGCGGCGTGCGCCTGGAACTGCTGAACGCCCCCGCCGACGCCTTCGTCGATGGCGAAATGATCGCCAGCACCCGCGAAATGCTCTTCAGCGCCCTGCGCGACATCGTCTACACCGAGAACGAGCTGGACAGCCAGCGCATCGACCTGAGCAACTCCCAGGGCATCACCGACTACGTGTTCCACCTGTTGCGCAACGCCCGCACCCTGCGCCCGGGCGTCGAGCCCAAGATGGTGGTGTGCTGGGGCGGCCACTCGATCAACAGCGAAGAATACAAGTACACCAAAAAGGTCGGCCACGAGCTGGGCCTGCGCCGCCTGGACGTGTGCACCGGTTGCGGCCCGGGCGTGATGAAGGGCCCGATGAAGGGCGCCACCATCGCCCACGCCAAGCAACGCATCAGTGGCAGCCGCTACCTGGGCCTCACCGAGCCTGGCATCATCGCCGCCGAAGCGCCCAACCCCATCGTCAATGAACTGGTGATTTTGCCCGACATCGAGAAGCGCCTCGAAGCCTTCGTGCGCGTCGGCCACGGCATCATCATCTTCCCGGGCGGCGCCGGCACGGCCGAAGAGTTCCTCTACCTGCTGGGCATCCTCATGCACCCGGACAACGCGCAACTGCCGTTCCCGGTGGTGCTCACCGGCCCGAAAAGTGCCGCGCCGTACCTGCAGCAACTGCATGCCTTCGTCGGCGCGACCCTGGGCGAGGCCGCCCACCGCCACTACCAGATCATCATCGATGACCCGGCCGAAGTCGCCCGGCAAATGACCGCGGGCCTCAAAGAGGTCAAGCAGTTCCGCCGCGAGCGCGCCGACGCCTTCCACTTCAACTGGCTGCTGAAAATCGAAGAAAGCTTCCAGCGCCCCTTCGACCCCACCCACGAAAACATGGCCAGCCTGCAGCTGCGCCGCGATTTGCCGCCCCACGAACTGGCCGCCAACCTGCGCCGCGCGTTCTCCGGCATCGTCGCCGGCAACGTGAAAGACAAGGGCATCCGCCTGATCGAGGAGCACGGCCCGTACGAGATCCACGGCGACCAGGCGATCATGCAACCCCTGGATCACCTGCTCAAAGCCTTCGTCGACCAGCACCGCATGAAGCTGCCCGGTGGCGCGGCCTACGTGCCGTGCTACCGCGTGGTGACCTGACCCGAGCGCCCGGCGCACCCTGCGCCGGGCTTTCCCCCTGCTCAATCACGCGAGGGTGGCCATGAAAACCATCGTCAGCAAATGCACCGTCCCAGCCCTCTCCAGCGTCAACCAATACGTCCAAGGCGCCGACTTCGTCGACTGCCAAAGCGCGCGCGTGGTCGATGTGCAGCGCACCGCCCTGGGCCATGCCCTGACCATCATGGCCGCCACCCCGGCCTGGATCGACAGCCTGATGAAACTGCGCAACCGTGCGGTCAAACTGGTGGGCTTGAAGGACCTGGGCGGGTTGAAACGCATCGATTTGAAACGCGACGAGGCCAGCTACCAACCGGGCCAGCGGATCGGCATCTTCACGCTGGTGTCCAGCACCGACGACGAGGCGCTGATGGTGGACCGCGACAAACATCTGGATGTGTATGTGGTGCTCAATCGGCTGCCGATTGATGCCGATGGCAGCAGGACCGTGGTGTTGTCGACGGTGGTGCGTACGCACAATCTGTTGGGCAGGGTGTACATGGTGCCGGTGGGGCCGATGCATCGAGTGATTGCGCCGCGCACGTTGGCGAATATCAATGGGTGATGGTTGCTTGTTAAGGCTTGCGACGACGTCTGGTGTAGGAGCGGATTTATCCGCGAAGCATTCCCCGCACATTCCCCTGAAATAACGCGCTGACCTTTTCGCGGATAAATCCGCTCCTACAGGGGGTGCGTGGCCGTTTCGAAGGCCACCAGCGGGGCAAAAAAAAGCCGCCATCACAAACGCGATAGCGGCTAAAACATTTCACCAAAGAGAGCAAACAGGGAGCTGGCCTTCGACGCAGGGCATGCATCGCCGGCCTTCTGTTCACTGGAAACAATCCTAACAGCCGCCTAACGATCCCCGTCATCGTTTCTATTGATATTCATTATCAATGACTTAGCTCGCGGCGGTTTTCCTCAGCATCACCGGGATGGACAAGGCGATCAGCGCCGCGATCACGCACAGCATGCCGGCCACGAAAAACGCTGGCGTATAGGTGGCCAGCAACGTGCGGGTCAGCCCTGCGCCATAGGCGGCGAAGGCTGCGCCCAGTTGGTGGCCGGCGAACACCCAGCCGAAGACGATGTTGGCGCGCTCGCCGCCGAACTTCTGTGCCACCAGCTTGACCGTGGGGGGCACGGTGGCGATCCAGTCCAGGCCATACAGCACGGCGAAGAACGACAAGCCATACACGGTGAAATCGGTGAACGGCAACAGCATCAGCGCGATGCCGCGCAAGCCGTAATACCAGAACAACAGCCAGCGGTTGTCGAAGCGGTCCGACAGCCAGCCGGAGCCCACGGTGCCGAAAAAGTCGAAAATGCCCATCATCGCCAAGATGCCGGCCGCGGTGGTGGCCAGCAGGCCGAAGTCACCGCACATGCTGATGAAGTGGGTTTGCACCAGGCCGTTGGTACTGGCCCCGCAGACGAAAAAGGTCAGGAACAGCACCCAGAAGGTCCAACTGCCCGACACGTCGCGCAGCACCTTGAGCGGGCTGATCAGCATCTGCAGCAGGCCGCCCGGATTGCGTGGCGCGGGCAAGACTTCTTGCTCGCCGTACAAGGGCAGGTTCATGTCCACCGGCCGGTCGCGCAGCAGTGCAATCACCGCCAGCACCACCAGCGCCATGGCACCGCAGATAAACAGCAGGGCCATGCGCCAGCCATAATGCTCGGTCAGCGCCGCCATCAGCGGCATGAACAACAACTGCCCGGTGGCGGAACTGGCCGACAGCAACCCCACCACCAGGCCCCGCCGGTGGGAAAACCAGCGCGTGGCTACCGTGGCGCCCAGCACCATGGCGGTGAGCCCGGTGCCGATCCCCACCACCACACCCCACAGCAATACCAGTTGCCAGAAGCTGTTCATGAACATTGAGCCGAGCAGGCCACCCAGCACGATCACCAGCGCCGCCAGCACCACCCGACGCAGGCCGAAGTAGTTCATGAAGGCCGCGGCAAACGGGCCCATCAGGCCATACAGCATGAAGCGGATGGCCAGGGCCGAGGAGATCTGCGCGCTGCTCCAGCCAAACTCCTGCTCCAGCGGCTTGATGAACACCCCGGGCGCACCCATGGCACCGGCCATCACCAGCATGGTCAGGAAGGTGACGGCGGCCACCACCCAGCCATAGTGAACCTGGCGCCGCGCCAGGCGGCTTGCAACCAACGTAGACAACATGGAGCGTTCCTTATGCTTGCGGGGCGTACTGCATCTCGCCGTTGCCGAATGACCAGTCTTCGCGTTTCACGTCCACCAGGCTGATCCACACGTCCTCTTTACGCAAGCCGGTGCGCGCGTGGATGCCTTCGGCCACGGCCTGGTAGAAGGCTTGCTTGACCTCGACCGTGCGCCCGGCATTCCAGGTGATCTGGATAAAGACGATATCAGGCGTATAGGTCAGCCCCAGATAGCCCTCGGCCGGGTACACCAGTTCGTCGCTGGCATGGCGGTTGATCACCTGGAATTTGTCGTGGGGCGGCACATTGGCTGTGTCCAGCATGGCCTGGTAAACCACGTCGCTGATCGCAGCAACGGTTTGGGTGGGGGTATCGGCGGCGACGTCGATTCGGGCAAGTGGCATGGTGATGCTCCTGGGGCGGCTTAAAATAGATGTCGACCAACCTTTATTTAATAGATGTTTTACATCATGTATTATGACTTGGCAAGACAGGCGAATCGTCGCCATATATGATCGTAGTCATGTATTTCAAGCACCGTGCGAGGTCAGCATGCCCAGGGTTTCCAAGCAGCAGAGCGAACAGAACCGCGCCACCATTACCGAAACCGCCAGCCGGCTGTTCCGCCAGCGCGGCATGAATGGCGTCAGCCTGGCCGAGGTGATGAAGGCCAGCGGGCTGACCCACGGCGGGTTCTATGGCCACTTCGACTCCAAGGAAGCGTTGGCCAACGAAGCCTGCGCCAAGGCCTTCGAGCTGTCGGCCAAAGCCTGGCAGGAGCGCGTGGGCGCGCACCGTAAAAAGAGCAAGGCGCGCCAGGCCATCATCGACCACTACCTGTCCGACGGCATGCGTGCCCGCCAGGCCGAGAGCTGCCCGGTGATTGCCTTTGGCGGCGACCTGCCGCGCGAGCCTGAGTCATCGGCCCTGCAACAGACCTACGTCCAGGGCCTGGAACACTTGCTGGCGACCTACCAAGGCACCCTGGACGATCCCGACGCCGACAGCACTCGGCAAACCGCCTTGGTCGAGTACGCGCTGATGGTCGGGGCCATGACCTTGGCGCGCGCCACCGAGGGCTCAACGCTTGCCGATGAGTTGATCAAGGCCACCAAGGCCTTCTTGAAAACGGACCGCCCAACATGAGCCTGACGTGCCAGACCCTGCCCTCCCCGGTCGGCGAGTTGACCCTGGTCGCCGACGGCCCGCACCTGGTGGCCGTGCTCTGGGAGAACGACAAGCCCGGTCGCGTACGCCTGGGCCCGCTGCTGGCCGCGCCCGACTGCCCGGTGTTGGGCCAGGTCGCGCGGCAACTCGACGAATACTTTGCCGGCAGTCGCCAGCAGTTCGCGCTGGCACTTGCCTTCAAGGGCACCGAGTTTCAAAAAAAGGTCTGGCAGGCCTTGCTCACCATCCCCTTCGGCCAAACTCGCAGCTACAGCGACATCGCCGTGCAGATCGGCCACCCCCAGGCCGTGCGAGCAGTGGGGGCGGCCAATGGGCGTAACCCCATCTCTATCATCGCGCCCTGCCACCGGGTAATCGGCGCCAGTGGGCAGCTCACCGGTTTCGCCGGCGGGCTGGCGGCCAAGGAGCGTTTGCTGATGCTCGAAGGGGCCTTGCCCGGGCGCCAAAGCGAGCTTAACTTTCTGTAAGCTTCAGTGGGCGGGGGCGACGATACGGAACTTGATGTTGATGTCATCGGACACCACGCTGGAACTGGCCCACTCGCCCTCACCGATCTTGAAATCGCTGCGATTAAGCAGGAAATCGCCGTCGAACACGCCGATGTCATTGCCCGGTTTCAATTCCATGTGCAGGGTAATGTCGCGCGTCTGGCCCTTGAGGGACAACTTGCCGGTCACTTCATAGTGGTTGTCGCCCAAGGCTTTGGTGCTGACGGCCTCGAACACCGCCACGGGGTAATCAGCGGTGTTGAACCAGGCAGACTCCTGCAATTGGCTATTGGTCTCGGGGCTGCCGGCGTCGATGCTGGCCAGTTGGATGATCAGCTTGGCATGGGCGGTGGCCAGGTTGTCAGGGTCGAAATCCAGGCTCGCCTCAAAGGTGGCGAAGCGGCCATATACGCTGTTGCCCATCACCGAATAATTGAAGGCGATCTGGCTGGCCGTGGTATTCACCCGGGTGTACTCCACGGCCTGGGCAAAGGGCATGAAGGCCAGCATGCCCGCGAACAGTAAAACTCGGCCCATGACCTTCTCCCGCGCGCACAAACCTTAGGTTTAGCACCGTTTGGCGGCATGCCGCAGGCTTTTTCGTGGGGAACGTGAAAGCGCTACGGCAGCAGAATCACCTTCTGACTGCTGCCCCCATTCACTTCGGCATACCGCGCCACCCCTTCAACCAACGGCGACGCCTGTAAATCCACCGGCAACGGCAGCAAGCCATCATCGAAATGCTGGCCAAAATGCTCCAGCATCCGCGCGCACTCGGCGCAGGTGTACAGCAAGGAGTTCACCCCCACCAACACGCCGCCACGGCGATAGAGGGCCAGCGCAGGCAGTTGCACCAGGCCGTCCACCGGTGCGGCAATGATTGCCAGCCGGCCAAAGGTGGCCAAGGCCGACACCGCCGCCGGCAGCCAGGCGCCGGTGGTGTCGAAGACCACTTCGGCACCGCCCTTGAACACCGCGTCCACTTGCGCCCCCAGGGCGTCTGCCGCACCCAGTACCAGGGTGCGGTAGCCCGCTGCCTGCAACCGCGCGGCCTCTGACTGGCGGCGCACGGCCACCAGCACCTCGGCACCGCGGGCGCGGCCCAACGCCATGGCAGCGTCGCCGACGGCACCGGAGCCAATCACCAGAAAGCGCGTACCCGCCGCCACTTGGCTGCGTTCCAGCGCATCCCACGCAGTAGTGTACGGCACGCCCAGGCTGGCGGCCTGCACGAAGCTCAGGCTTTTGGGCATCAGCGCCACCCCGTCGGCCGTCACGGTCAGGTACTCGGCATGGCTACCGTCGTTCATGAAGCCCAGGTTCTTGCCCGTGCCCCATACCGATTGCCCGAGCAAATGCGCCGGGCCTTCGACCACCACGCCGGCGAAATCCCGGCCTGGGATGCGCGGCAGAGTGGTGTAGGGAAAGCGGCCCAACACGTTTTTCACGTCGCTGGGGTTGAGCCCGGCAGCTTTGATCTGAACCAATATCTCACCTGCGGCGGGTACCGGCTTTGGCACATCGACCAGGGCCAAGGCGGCGAGGTCGCCGGTACGGGAAAATTGCAGTGCTTTCATGAGGGTGCCTAAGGCTGTTGACGATGGGTTCAGTCTATGGCCTGCACACCGTGGCATCCGGCCAATCACTTCTGTCTGCCGGCCATCCAGTACGGCTTATGCTAAGGCAGCTAATCATTCAACCACCGATTAAAAAATGTTTCACACACAAACTTGCAAGGGCGAAATTCGCTGCTAACTTCAACTAGCGATTCCTTGGGGGTTATTCTCCCTCGCCGCTGCATTGGATTAAGGCGTTGAAGAATACTATGGACAGATTATTCACCCGCACCGCGCTGGGCGTGGCGTTGAGCCTCCAAGCTGGCCAATTTGCCCTGGCCGACAATGCCGATACCGCCAACAAAAGTAATAACCCGCTGAACTTGGCGCCGGGTCTTAACCTGCAGGACTATTACACCCCGCAGTTATATAACAGCAACCTCCATACTAACGACACGCTATTACGTGGCACTTTGCCAGTTGCCCCGGGCGACTTTATCGGCGTGCCGCAATTACTGCGCGCCACCTTGCCGATCAGCACCCGCCCCGACCCAAAAGGCGGCTACAGCACGGGCATGGGCGACCTGAACCTGTTCGACATCTTCTTGCTCAAGACCGAAGGTGTGCAACTGGGCATCGGCCCGCAAATCACCGCGCCCACCGCCGCGCACGACGAACTGGGCACCGGCAAATGGCAGGCGGGCCTGGCGGCGATTGCCATCGACGCCTCCCCGCGCGGGTTGCTGGGCGCCCTGGTGCAATACCAGAGCTCGTTCGCCGGCGACAGCGACCGCGAACATGTCGAATCCGCCACCTTCCAGCCCTTTGTCATTCACAACCTGCCCAAGGGTTGGTACCTGCGCTCCACCGGCACGTGGACGTTCGATCTGAAAAACGACACCCACTACATCCCCATCGGTTTGGGCGTGGGCAGGGCCTGGAAGGTGGGCGTCAATATTTTCAACGCCTATGTCGAGCCCCAATGGACGGTGCAACACGAAGGCGCAGGCGTGCCGCAATTCACGCTATTTGCGGGCATCAACGTCACCCTCGGTAAATGATTGTCGCGTTAACAAGGATCCGTTCACATGAAGTCTTTGAACCTGTTGTTGATCCCGTCACTGGCCTTGATGATCAGCGCACCGGCACTGGCCGAGTTCAGCGCCACCCCCAGCGAAGCCGAGGCACTGGCCAAGCAAGCCTACCTGTACGGCTTTCCGGTGGTGGAGATGTACAAGACCCTCTACGCCCAAGCGGTGGATAAGGACGGCCCCGACTACAAGGCACCGTTCAACCAGATCGGCAACACCGCCCGGGTGTTCACGCCCAAGGACACGGCATTCATCACGCCCAACTCGGACACGCCCTACTCGTTCGTGTGGCTGGACCTGCGCGCCGAACCGCAAGTGCTGACCCTTCCGGCGGTGGACGGCAGCCGCTACTACTCCACCCAATTGATCGACCTGTACACGCAGAATTTCGCCTACCTGGGCACCCGCACCACCGGTAACAAAGGCGGCCACTTCCTGGTGGCCGGCCCCCATTGGAAAGGCCCCAAGCCTGCCAATGTCGACAAGGTCGTGCGCAGCGAAGGCGACATCGTCTATGGCCTGTATCGCACCCAATTGTTCGATGACAAGGACTTGGACAAGGTCCAGCAAATCCAACAGGGCTATAAGGTTCAACCGCTCAGCGAATACCTCAAGCAACCCGCGCCGCCCGCCGCCCCCGCCATCGACTGGCCAGCGCCCCAGGCCGACATGAGCGACAGCCCGGCGCTGTTCCGCTACCTGGATTTCATGCTCGGCTTCGCGCAACCGGTGGCCAGCGAAACCGAGCTGTTCAAGCGCCTGGCGAAAATCGATGTCGGCCCAGGCGCTGCCTTTGACGAAAAAAGCCTGAGCCCCGAGCAATTGGCTGCCTTGCAGCGCGGCATCGAAGCCGGCAAGGCCGAATTTGCCGATTTGAAGAAGACCAAGATCGACACGCACCAGCTCACCAGCGGCGACTTCTTCGGCACCCGTGAGCACCTCAAGAACAACTACCTGTACCGCTACGTGGGCGCCAACATGGGCATCTTCGGCAACTCGGCCGCCGAAGCCAATTACCTGGGCTACTTCACCGACGCCAAAGGCCAACCGGCCAACGCCGCCAAGCAGAACTACACCCTGCATTTCAAAAAGGGCGAGCTGCCCCCTGCCAAGGCCTTCTGGTCACTGACGATGTACGACGCCAAGACCAAGCTGCTGGTGGACAACCCACTGGATCGCTACCTGATCAACTCGCGCATGCTCGGCCAGCTGCACAAGGACGCCGACGGCGGCCTGACCCTTTACGTGCAGCACGACTCGCCCGGAACAGACAAGGTAAGCAACTGGTTGCCGGCACCGGACGGCCCGTTCTACGGGGTGTTGCGCGTGTACATGCCCGGGCCGACATTGGCCAATGGCCAATGGAAACTGCCGCTGCTGATCCCGACTGCCCGCTAGATTTTTGAAGGAGCAAAACCATGGGGTACCGTACGCATTTGGGTCGACTGACCGCCCTCACCCTGGCCGCCACACCGTTGGTGAGCCAGGCCGACAACGCCCGCGACTGGCAAAACACGCCCACTGACCTGAACATGGTGTTCGGTTATTACGCATTGGTGGACACCAACACCCCGATCGACACCTCGGTGCCATTGGACGGCCTGTCGCTGAATGCCGACGTGTACATTTTTCGTTATGCCCGCTCGTTCTCGGTAGACGGGCGCAATACCGCCATCCAGTTCCTGCAGCCCTACGCCGACCTCAGTGCCTCGTTCGACAATGCGCAGTTTTTCAGCGGCACCAAGCACAACAGCGGCATGGGCGACAGCCAGGTGGTACTGGCCCACAACTTTTTCGGTGGCCCGGCCCTGAGCGCCGAGGAGTTCATGAACTGGAAGCCCGAGACCTTCCTGTCCGGCGCCGCCTGGCTGACCGTGCCCACCGGTGACTACGACAAGAAAAAAGTCATCAACATCGGCGCCAACCGATGGGTGTTCAAGCCGGAGATCGCCTTCGGCACCCCCATTGGCCCTACTTGGCTTGAGTTCAACACCTATGTCTCGCTGTACGGCGACAACGATGACTACCTGGGCAACAACAAGCTTGAGCAAAAACCCCTGTACGCCGTGGAAGGACACTACAGCTACACCATTAACCGCGCCCTGTGGGTATCGCTGGACGCCACCTACAACGTCGGCGGCGAAACCCGCATCAACGGCGACTGGCAAGACAACAAGAAGGAAAACTCCCTGGCCGGCGCCAGCCTGGGCTTCATGTTGTCACCCCAGTTCGGCGGATTGGTGGCCTATTCCGACACGGTGTCGGAGCGCGAAGGCTCGCCTGACGTGAACGTGTGGACGTTCCGCCTGCAATACGTCTGGTAACCGGGAGCGCACCATGAACTACACCCGTATCGCGTTGCTGCTGGGCCTGTGCCTGGCCGGCAGCGCCCATGCCCAGGCACCAGCAGAAATGGATAGCCGCGCCCTGGGCGTACTTGAGACCATGGGCCGCTACCTGCACGCCCTGCCCCATTACGCCTTGAGCGCCGAGAGCGCCACCGACCAGACCCTGGAGACCGGCCAGGTGGTGGAGTTCCATCACCGCACCGACGTGCTCACCGTGCACCCGGACAAACTGCACGTCAGCGTCGACCAGGGCACGTCGGCACGGCAGTTCTTTTATGACGGCAAAAGCTTCACCTTGTACGACGGCCATTACGGCTACTACACCAACGGCCCGGCGCCAGCGACCATCGATGCGTTGCTCGATGACATTGCCGACCGCTACGGCATCGAACTGCCACTGTCGGACCTGTTCCGCTGGGGGCCGACCACGGCCAAGGACGTGGGCATCAGTGAAGCGTTGGTGATTGGCGACGAGCGCCTGGGCGCCTACACCTGCACCCATTACGCCTACCGTCAGCCCGACATCGACTGGCAGCTGTGGGTGCGCACCGGTCCCGACCCGCTGCCCTGCCGCCTGGTCATCACCCGCCGTGACACCCCTGAGCTGCCGCGCCACAGTGTCGACTTCAACTGGGACCTGAAGGCCCAGATCCCGGCCAATACCTTCACCTTCATCCCGCCGGCCAAGGCGCAGCAGGTGCCCCTGCGGGTGATTCAAGCGCCCGTGCCAGCGCCTGCAGGAGAGCAGCCATGAAACCCATGCGCCTTCTGCTGACCGCCGGCCTGATCGTCAGCCTGCTTGACCCCCTGGCCGCCAACGCCTGGCAAATGCGCGGCGGTGGCGGTGGCCGCAGCTTCGTGATGCCGCATGGTGGCAACTTCCATGGCGCACCACCGCCCGCGCCTCGGCCAATGCCTGCACCCCAGCCGCACCCCATGCCTTCGCCGCAGCCACATCCGATGCCCGCGCCGCAACCGCATCCCATGCCGGGGCCACAGCCGCATCCGATGCCACCTGGCCCGGCGCCGCACCCGATGCCGCCGCCCGGTCCGCACCCCGGCCCCTACCCAGGACCTGGCCCGGGCCCGCATCCGATGCCGCCGCCCCCACCACCGCCGCCACCGCATGGCGATGACTGGTACCACCCTTGGGCCGCTGCCGCCGTCGTGGCCGGCACCACGGCAGCCATTATCGCCGTGGGCACCCGGGTCACCACCATCCCGGCCGATTGCGTGTCGGTGGTGGCCAATGGCGTGGCCTACCAGCACTGCGGGCCCACCTGGTACCAGCCGCAATACGTGGGCAGCAGCGTGCAATTCATTGTCGTGCATTCGCCATGGTGACCCTATGAGCACACTCGATGACATCAAGGCCTTGCACGCAAGCGTCGCCGAAGGCGTGCTGGGCCAGGACGCGGTGATCCGCCAGGTGCTGCTGGGCCTATTGGCCAATGGGCACCTGTTGCTGGAGAGCCTGCCGGGGCTGGCCAAGACCCGCACGGTCAAGGCACTGGCCCGGCACCTGGATGCCCAGATGAGCCGCATCCAGTTCACCCCTGACCTGCTGCCTTCGGACATCACCGGCGCCGAAGTGCTGCACCAGGCCAACGGGCAGAACCAGATCCAGTTCCAGCCAGGGCCCTTGTTCGGCAACCTGATCCTGGCCGACGAGATCAACCGCGCCCCGGCCAAGGTCCAGGCCGCGTTGCTGGAAGCCATGGAAGAACGGCAGATCACCGTGGCCGGCAAGAGCCATGTGTTGCCGCCGCTGTTCATCGTGATCGCCACGCAAAACCCCATCGAACAGGAAGGCACCTACCCGCTGCCGGAGGCGCAGATGGACCGCTTTTTGATGAAGGTACTGCTCGACTACCCCAAGCCTGAAGATGAAGCCCAAGTGCTGCGCCTATTGCGCAACGAAGAGCAGGCCGCCGAGCTGGCGTCAGCGTTCAAGTTGGGCCAGCAAGTGATTTTTGCGGCGCGCGAGGAGGTCGCGGCGATCAGCGTGGCACCGGCCATCGACCGTTACCTGATCGACCTGATCAACGCCACCCGCCACCCCGCCGACTACGACGCCGACCTGGGCCGCTGGATCAACATAGGAGCCAGCCCTCGCGGCGGCATCGGCCTGGACCGCTGCGCCCGCGCCGATGCCTGGCTCAAGGGCCAAACCTTTGTCACGCCCGACAACGTGCGCGCGGTGCTGCACCCGGTGCTGCGCCACCGCCTGCAGTTGAGCTACGACGCGGTGGCCGACGGCATCAGTGCCGACGCCGTGCTGGATCGGCTTCAGGAAAAAGTGGCCCTGCCGGCCTGAGGAGTGCGTGATGCAGGTGCCCGAGCAGGCGGTAGACGGGCTGGTCTATATTTCGCTGAGCCAGTTGATGGGCTTGGCCGAGCAAAGCCGTGGCTTGAGCTTTTTGGCCCGCCAGCCGCGCCACAGCCTGTTGGCCGGCAACCATGCTTCGCGCTTGCGCGGGCGCGGCCTGAACTTTGACGAACTGCGCCGCTACCAGCCGGGCGATGACCTGCGCCACCTGGACTGGCGCGCCTCGCTACGCACCGGAAAAGCCGTGGTGCGCAGCTTCACCGAAGAGCGCGACCGCCCGGCCTTGATCGTGGTGGACCAGCGCATGTCGATGTTTTTCGGCTCCAGACGCAGCTTCAAGTCGGCCTTGGCGGCCGAGCTGGGTGCGCTTGCGGCGTGGATGGTATTCAACAGTGGCGACCGGGTTGGCGGGCTGGTGTTCAACGACCAGCGCATCGACAGTGTCGCCCCCTTGCGCAGCCGCGCCCGGGTGCAGGCGTTGTGCGCGCACCTGGTCCAACACAATCAGCAACTGTCGGCCAGCAATCCCGACAGCGAGGGCGAACAGCAACTGGACAACGTGCTGCAGCGTTGCCTGGCCTTGGCCGGGCACGACCATTTGATTTGCCTGATCAGCGATTTTGCCGGTGCCACCCCGCGCACCTTGCAACTGCTTCGCCAATTGCGCGCGCACAACGATGTGCTGGCCTTGCAGGTGTATGACCCCATCGCCCTGAACGTACCCGACAAGGGGCGGTTGCTGGTTACCCAGGGGCAACTGCAGATCGAGCTGGCCGTCGGCAAACGCCAGGTGCACAAACCCCTGGGCGAGTTCCTCGGCGGGCGGCTGCAGGAAGTCGCCAGCCTGTTGCGCCGCAGCCAGGTGCCGCTGCTGATGTTCAGCACCGAGTTCCCGGCCCTGGAACAACTACGTTCGGAATTGGGGAGGCAACAATGAACCCCTGCAGGAGCGGATTTATCCGCGAAAAAATTACCGCGCCGTACCTGATGTACCGCAGCGCGGCCTTCGCGGATAAATCCGCTCCTACAGCCGCACCCCCGACGCCCTGTAGGAGCGGATTCATCCGCGAAAAAATTACTGCGCCGTACCTGATGTACCGCAGCGCGGCTTTCGCGGATAAATCCGCTCCTACAGCCGCACCCTCGCCCCCCTGTAGGAGCGGATTCATCCGCGAAAAAATCGCTGCGGTATGCCTGATGTACGGCGGCGCGGCCTTCGCGGATAAATCCGCTCCTACAGCCGCACCCCCGCCCCCCTGTAGGAGCGGATTCATCCGCGAAAAAATCGCTGCGGTATGCCTGATGTACGGCGGCACGGCCTTCGCGGATAAATCCGCTCCTACACAGCGGCCTGACATTGAACAACTGCGGGAAATGGCCCTGCCGCCCGCCATCAGCTACACCCCCCAGACTTGGGGTTGGGCCGCTGTGGCCGTGCTGTTGATCATCGCGCTCATCGCCTACGCCGCCTGGCGCCTGTGGCAGTGGCGGCAAAACCAGTACCGCCGTGACGCCCTGCTGCGCCTGGCGCAAATCGAACGCGCCGGCACCACCGGGGCCCTGCGCGAACTGCCTGAGCTGCTCAAGCGCGTCGCCCTGTCCATGCCCGGCAACCCGGCCGTGGCCACCTTGCAGGGCGAGGCCTGGCAGCAGTTTCTGCAGGCCCACAGCAAACAACCGCTGCCAGCCGACTTCAGCCAGCAACTGGCCCAATTGGCCTACGCACCGCTGCCGGCCGATCTGGCCACCCGCCAACTGTTGCAGCACAGCCGCCAATGGGTGGAGGGCCACCATGTGGCAACTTGAAGCCCCGTGGCTGCTATTACTACTGCCCGCCGCCTGGCTGGGCTACCGCTACCTGCCCGAATACCGCGAGGCGCGCAGCGCCGTGCGCGTACCCTTTTTCGCCGCCATGAGCCGCGCCATCGGCCAGCGCCCCAGCGCGCCAGGCCTTCGCAGCAACCGCTGGCAACAACTGCTCAACCTGCTGGCCTGGGCCCTATTGGTACTGGCCGTGGCCCGCCCGGTGTACGTGCAAAAGCCCATCGAGCAACACCAGCCGGTGCGCGACCTGATGCTGGCCATCGACCTGTCGCAGTCCATGCAAACCACTGATTTCAAGAACGCCGCCGGGCAGCAGATCGATCGCCTGAGCGCCGTGAAACAGGTGGTGCAGGGTTTTATCGAGCAGCGCAAGGAAGACCGCCTGGGCCTTGTGGTGTTTGGCAGCGCCGCCTATCCGCAAGCGCCCTTGACCCTGGACCACGCCAGCCTGTCGCTGCTGCTGGCGCAGACCGGCATCGGCATGGCCGGGCCCAACACCGCCATCGGCGACGCCATCGGCCTGAGCCTGAAGTTGCTGGACCAGGCCCACGAACAACAGAAAGTGCTGATCCTGCTCACCGACGGCAACGACACCAGCAGCGCCATCACCCCCACCCATGCCGCCGAAATGGCCGCAGGCAAGGGCGTGGTCATTCACACCATCGGCATCGGTGACCCCTCGGCCGAAGGCGAAGCGAAGGTCGACCTCGACGCCCTGCAAAAAATCAGCAGTGCCACCGGTGGGCGCTTCTTTCGCGCCGACAGCCGCGATGCCCTGAGCCAGGTCTATGCCACGCTGGACGCCATCACCCCGCACCAGGTCAACACCTTGAGCCACCAGCCCAAGCGCGAGCTGTTCTATTGGCCGCTGGGCGCCGCGCTGGTGCTGCTGACCCTGTACCACTTGGGCGCCCTGTTGGGCAGCCGCTGGCAAGCGGGGGCACGATGGACATCGACCTGAACGCCCTGCACTTACTGCGCCCCTATTGGCTGCTGCTGATAGTGCCTGGCATCCTGCTGCCCCTGGCGTGGCGTAACCACCATGACCTGCAACGGCGGCTGCGCGGCAACATCGCCCCGCACCTGCTGGCGCACCTGATCATCAAGACCCACGAGCAGCAACGGGTGCGCCCGGTGCACCTGCTCGCCGCCCTGTTGATCATCGGCGCCCTGGCTGCCGCCGGGCCGACCTGGGAGCAGGACCGCCCGGCGTTCGTCGACAACCGCGCGCCGCTGATTTTTGCCTTCGACCTGTCGCCCTCCATGGACGCCACCGACCTGGCCCCCAGCCGCCTGGAAGCCGCCAAGCACAAGGTGCACAACCTGATCGAACGCCGCGGCGGCGCGCGCACCGCCTTGCTCGCCTACGCCGGCAGCGCCCACTTGGTGCTGCCACCCACCGATGACCCGGCACTGCTCGACACCTTCGTGCAGGCCCTTTCCACCGACCTGATCGCCAAACCCGGCAAGAACGTGCTGGCGGTGATCAGCCAGGCCCGGCAATTGATCGATGTCGAAAAGACCCCGGCCACCCTGGTGCTGATCACCGACGGCGCTGACAACAGCCAGTTCGACGCCTTACCCAAGGCACTGGGCGATGCGCCGCTGCAAGTGCTGGTGCTGGCTGCCGGCAGCGCCAACGGCGGCATCATCCGCAATGCCGATGGCCAGCCGCGCACCGACGACAACGGCCGCCCGCAATTGGGCGCCTTCGACAAGGCTGGCCTTGAGCAATTGGCCAAGGCCCTGGATGCCCCCCTGGGCAGCCTGACGCTGGACGACAGCGACCTGGACTGGATCGAAGGCCATGCCCAACAGCACTTTCAGGCCGCCAGCGACCCCGACCATCAGTTGGCCTGGAAGGACGCCGGTTACTGGCTGTGCTGGCCGCTGCTGCTGATCGCCTTTTTCAGCGTGCGCAAAGGCTGGAGCCTGAACTGGGTGGCCGGCCTGGTGCTGGCGGTGAGCCTGGCGCCCAGCCCGGCCCAGGCCGGCGCCCTGGCCGATGCCTTCATGACGCCCGACCAGCAAGGCCGCTGGGCCTTCGACCACGGCCACTACCCGGCCGCCGCCGCCCATTTCAACGACCCTTACTGGAAAGGCGTCGCCGCCTACCAGGCGGTGGACTACGACTTGGCCCTGGCCAGTTTCGCCAGGCTGGATACGCCGCAAGCGTACTTCTACCTGGGCAACATCTACACCCGCCGCTATAAGTTCGACCCGGCCATCGCCGCCTACCAGCAGGCACTCAAGCTGCAACCCGACTTCCCCGAGGCCCAGGCCAACCTGGCCCTGGCCATCGCCTTGCAAAAAGACACCGACTCGGCGCAACAGAACGCTCCAGACACCAAGGCCGACGCGGTGAAATTCGACAATACCCAGGACAAAGGCAAGAGCCAGACGGTGCAAACCCAGCAGGCCGCCAGCGACGCCCAATGGCTGGAGAACCTGACCACCTCGCCGGCACGCTTTCTCAAGCACAAGTTCGCCCTGCAGGACCTGGCCACGCAAGGGGCCACGCCATGAAGCCATTGTTGCTGCTGGGCCTGTGCCTGCTGGCCCGCTTTGCCTGCGCCGAACCGCTGCTGCAGGTACAGGCGCACCTGGTGCCGGCGACCGGCGTCGTGGTCGGCCAGACCGTGGCACTGCAAGTGGATGTGCTGACCGACACCTGGTTCAGCAGCGCCCCGCAGCTGCCCACCCTGGACCTGCCCGGCGCACGGGTGCTGCCCCCCGACGACCAGGCCCAGCACCTGACGCTAAAGGTCGATGGCAAAACCCTGTTCGGCATGCGCTACACCTGGCGCATCACCCCGCAGCAAGCGCAGGCCCTGCGCATCCCGGCGTTGACCATACAGGCCACGCCCGGCCAGGCCAGTGCGCCGTTGAGCGCGCGCAGCCCGCCGCTGCAACTTGAGGTAAGCCTGCCTGCCGGCGCACCGGTCGGCAAACCGCTGCTGGTGGCCCAGGCCCTGACCTTCACCCAGCAAATCAGCTACAGCGCCACGCCGCCCAAGGCCGGCGACAGCGTGACCCGCACCTTGACCTTACAGGCCGAGGGCGCCCTGAGCCTGTCGTTGCCCACGCCCACGCTGGCCGAAGTCAACGGCTTGAGCCGTTACCTGAAAACCCCGCAGGTGCTGGCCCTGGACGACGGCCGTGGCCACGTGCGTGGCGGCCAGCGCATCGACAGCGTGACCTACCGTATCGACCAGGCCGGGCGCTTTGAATTGCCCGCCATCAACCTCGCCTGGTGGAACGTTGCCAGCCAGCAGATGGCGACCGCGCAGCTGCCCGCCGTCGCGTTCCAGGCCGCCGCCGCCACGAGCGCACCACCGGTGTTTTCCATCCGCGAAGACCTCAAGCAATTAGGCAGTGGCGCGCGCTTGCACCTGGCGCGCTATTGGCTGGCGCTGGCCAGCCTGCTGGCCCTGGTCGCTGCGCTGGTGTGCGCCGCCCGCGCCTTCATGCCCCATGCCGCGCACTGTCGGCAACAGGCGCGCCTGCACTACCGGGCACTGCGCAAGGCCCTGGCGCCCCGTGAGTTACGCCCGCTCAACCCTCGACTCGACAAGGAATACCCATGAGACGCCTCGCTAACCGTCGACAACAACTGGCCCTGGCCTGCCTGCTGACCCTGCTCTGGCCGCTCTCGCTACTGGCCGCAGAGCCCTTGCCCTCCTGGCGCGACGGCCCGTCCAAGAGCGCCATCGAAACCTTCGTCAAGGCCGTGACCGACAAGGGCTCGCCCGACTACGTGGCGCCGGCCGAACGCATCGCCGTGTTCGACAACGACGGTACTTTGTGGAGCGAACAGCCGGCCTACTTCCAGATCCTGTTCGCCTTCGACGAGGTCAAGCGCATGGCCCCGCAGCACCCGGAATGGAAAACCACGCAACCGTTCAAGGCGGTGCTGGAAAACGACCACAAGGCCCTGAGTGCGACCGGCATGGACGGGCTGATGAAAATAGTCGGCGCCACCCACACCGGCATCAGCACCGAAGCTTTCATGAAAAACGCCAAGGCCTGGCTGGCCAGCGCGCGGCACCCGAAAACCGGGCGGCCCTACACCGAGATGATCTACCAGCCAATGCTCGAATTGCTGGACTACCTGCGCCAGGAAGACTTCAAGACCTACATCGTCTCGGGCGGCGAAGTGACCTTCATGCGCGCCTTCGCCGAGAAGGTCTACGGCATCCCACCGGAGCAGGTGATCGGCACCACCTTCGTCACCGCCTGGCAACCGGGCGCAACGCCGTCGATCTTGCGCACGCCCAAGCTTGCGCACAACGACGATGGCCCCGGCAAACCGGAAAGCATCGACAGCATCATCGGCCGCCGCCCGTTGCTGGCCTTTGGCAACTCCGACGGTGACCTGCAGATGCTGCAGTGGACCGCCGCCGGCAGTGGCAAGCGATTCGTCGGCCTGGTGCACCACACCGATGCCAAGCGCGAGTGGGCCTATGACCGCCAATCCAGCATCGGGCGCCTGGACAAAGCCCTTGATCAAGCGAAACAACAAAGCTGGACTATCGTAGACATGGCGGCCGAGTGGCGCAGGGTGTACCCCTTCGATGCCCCCGCAGATGAGCACGTGCAATGAGTGTACCGAGCGTTAAAGCAGTGATGCAGACAAGAACGTCGCCTACGGGCGGCTCATATCGCGAAAGGGAGGCAAGTCATATGACTCGCATACGCAAGTGGCTACCGAAACTCGCCGTGGTGGCGGCTTCGGTCATGGGGTTGGCAGCAGCGGCCGGGGCGGCCGAGAAGCCCAATATTCTGGTGATATTCGGGGATGACATCGGCCAGACCAACATCAGTGCCTACGGGCAAGGAGTGGTGGGCTACAAGACGCCGAACATCGACCGCATCGCCCACGAAGGCATGCTGTTCACCGACTACTACGCGGAAAACAGCTGCACCGCCGGGCGTTCAAGCTTTATCACCGGCCAGTCGGTGCTGCGCACCGGGCTGTCTAAAGTAGGCGCCCCCGGAGCACCGGTGGGCCTGCAGGACCGTGACATCACCATCGCCCAGGCACTCAAGGGCCTGGGGTACGCCACGGGCCAATTCGGCAAGAACCACTTGGGTGACAAGGACGAGTACCTGCCCACCAAGCATGGCTTTGACGAATTCTTCGGCAACCTGTACCACCTCAATGCCGAAGAAGAACCCGAGCGCCCGTACTGGCCACAGGACCCTAACGACCCTTACGTCAAGAACTTCAGCCCACGCGGAGTCATTCACTCGTTCGCCGATGGCAAGATCGAAGACACCGGCGCGCTGAACAAAAAGCGCATGGAAACCATCGACGACGAAACCACCGGCGCCGCCCAGGAGTTCATGAAGAAACAAGTGGCGGCCGACAAGCCGTTCTTCGTGTGGATGAACACCACGCGCATGCACGTGTTCACCCACGTGCGTGATTCGATGAAGGGCCAGAGCGGCATGCCCGGCAACGAATACGCCGACGGCATGCTGGAGCACGACGGTGACGTCGGCAAGCTCTTGCAAACCATCGACGACTTGAAAATCGCCGACAACACCATCGTCGTCTACACCACCGACAACGGGCCCAACCAGTTCTCGTGGCCGGACGCGGCGACCACGCCTTTCCGTAGCGAGAAAGATTCGAACTGGGAAGGTGCGTTCCGGGTGCCGGCAATGATTCGCTGGCCGGGCAAAATCAAGCCCAACACCGTCGGCACCGAGATGTTCTCCGGGATGGACTGGTTCCCTACCCTGCTGGCCGCCGCTGGCGATCCGGACGTGAAAAACAAGCTGCTCAAGGGCTGGTCGCCAAGCACCGGCGGCAAGAGCTTCAAGGTGCACCTGGACGGCTACAACCAATTGCCTTACATCACCGGCCAGCAACCTAAGGGCGCACGCGACGAGTTCTACTACTTCAACGACGACGGCGACCTGGTGGCCATGCGTTGGGGTGACTGGAAAGCGGTGTTCTGCGAACAGCGCAAACCGGGCGGTTTCGAAGTCTGGCAAGACCCCTTCGTGTGCCTGCGGGTGCCGAAAATCTTCAACCTGCGCATGGACCCGTATGAGCGCGCCGACGTTGTCTCTGACCAGTACAACGACTGGTTGGCGAAAAACGTTTACCTGACCGGTATCGCGACCATGAAGGCCTCGATATTCCTGCAGACCTTCGTTGAGTACCCGCCGAGCCAACACCCGGCGAGCTTCAGCATCGACCAGGTGCGCAAGCAGGTTGACGCCAAGATCGAACAGAAAATGAAAGAGCAAGGCACCAAGCAATAAGCGCTTTACCGGGATGGGGCCTTCAGGGCCCCATCACGGGCAAGCCTGCCCCCTGCACATGTACCCGCTTTATTCAGAATTTAAGGCATCGCATGACCTCTACTCCCGCAAACGCCCGCCGCAGTGCCGTTGCAACCCCCGTGAATGGAATCACCTTGTCGGCCCTGGTGCTGCTGGTGTCCGGCTGCGCCGCGCTGGTGTACCAGGTGCTGTGGATCAAGCAACTGTCACTGGTGGTGGGCGTGGAGGTGTACGCGATTACCACCGGCATCAGCGCGTTTTTCGCAGGCCTGGGCCTGGGTGGTTATTATTTTGGCCGCTGGGCAGATCGCCTGGCCCGCCCCGTGGCCCTGTATGCCGGGCTGGAGGTGGCCGTGGCAGTGCTGGGCGTAGCCTGCACCTGGTTGTTGACACCGGCGGCCGAATGGTTCGTGCGGCTGCAGGCCCAGGCCGGTTTGCTCGCCTGGCTGCTGCCCTTTGCCCTGGTCGGCGTGCCGGCGTTTCTGATGGGCGGCACCCTGCCGGTGCTGATCCGCGCGCTGGCCTTGGCGCTGCAAACCACCGCCCGCGCAGGCGGCCTGTTATACGCCGCCAACACCGCCGGGGCGATCGTCGGCACCCTGCTCGCCGCCTTTGTGTTGATCCCGCTGCTGGGTATCCGTGGCAGCGCCCTGGCGGCCGCCGTGCTCAACCTGATCGCCGCAGGCCTGGCCCTGGCATTGCTACGCCAAGCAGCGGTACCGGTGGTGAGCGGGCAGGCCCAGCCGCGCAGCGTCGAGGCGCGCCTGGCATTGCTGCTGTACGCCATCGCCGGCGGCGTGGCACTGGGCTATGAAGTGGTGTGGTCGCAGTCCATCGTGCAGTTCATGAGCACCCGCACCTACGCCTTCGCCGTGGTGCTGGCCACCTACCTGCTGGGGTTGGTGCTGGGCAGTGCCCTGGTGGCCCGGCGCAGCGCTCAGGTGCGTGACCCCTGGGGTCTGTTTGCCCTGCTGATCGCCGGGGCCGGGTTGATCGCGCTGGTCGAGATCGCCCTGCTGGGCCGCTGGCTGGTGGTGCTGCAAACCCAGGCCGAAGCCTTCGTCACCCTGCTGGGCGGCGACGAGATGGCCGGCATGCTCTCGCGTTTCACGGTGGCAGCCCTAGGCGTGGTATTCCTGCCCACCCTGCTACTGGGCGCCGCCTTCCCGCTGGCCTTGCGCCTGAGCGTTAGCCCAGGGCACGTGGGCCGCGACGTGGGCGCGGTGCTGGCGCTCAATACCCTGGGCGGTATCGTCGGCGTGCTGCTCAGCGGCCTGGTGCTGGCGCCCTGGCTGGGTCTGGTGCGCAGCCTGGGGGCGCTGGCGATTATCGCCGCGCTGATCGGCGTGGTTGCCGTGTGGAACCGCGCCAGCGTTGCCAAGGGCCGCCGCCAGGCCGTGGTGGCGCTGGCCCTGGTGTCCCTGGGCGTTGCCGTGCTGGCGCCAGTGGACAAGCTCGCCGGGCTGCTGTCCGGCGCCCGCACTGGCCACCTGGCGTTCTACCAGGAGGGCCGTGGCGGCACCGTCGCGGTGGTCACCCAAGGCAACGCCGCGCGTACCTTCAACCGCCTGTACATCCAGGGTGTCAGCAACACGGGGGATGCCATGCCGTCGCTACGCTACATGCGCATCCAGGCGTTGCTGCCGTTGTTGATCCATACCGGCGAGCCTAAATCGGCGCTGGTGATCGGCTTTGGCACCGGCATCACTGCCGGTGCGCTGCTGCAATACCCAGGCCTTGAGCGCCGGGTAGTGGCCGAATTGCTGCCCGGCGTGGTGCAAGCCGCGCCGCTGTTCAAGGGTAATTTCGGCGCTGGCAGCGATCCGGCCCTGGAGGTGCGCCTACGCGATGGCCGCCGCGAACTGCTCGGCAACCCCCAGGCCTACGACTTGATCACCCTGGAGCCGCCGCCGCCCTCCGCCGCAGGCGTGGTCAACCTGTATTCACGGGACTTCTACCAATTGGCCGCACGGCGCCTGGAGCCCAACGGGCTGGTCGCCCAATGGCTGCCCCTGCCTACCCAGAACCTGGAGGAGAGCCGCTCGCTGGTGCGCAGTTTCCTCGACGTGTTCCCCTACGCCACGTTGTGGACCAGCGAGTTCCACGAAACCCTGCTGGTGGGCTCGCTGGCCCCGATCACCCTGGACGCCGACATCATCACCGCGCGCTTCAACCAACCGAGCGTGCGCGACGCCTTGCAGGCCGTGGGCATCAGTTCTGCACCCGCGTTGCTGGCCACCTGGCTGACCGATCGCCAGGGCCTGGAACGCTTTGCCGGCGATGCCCCGGCGGTGACCGACGATCGCCCGCACATCGAATACGCGCCCTGGGTGCGCCCGGGCGAGATCACCCGCACCCTGCCGGCGCTGCTCGGCCTGTACCAGCCGCCGCCGATCAACAATGCAAACCCGATGTTCAATGAACGCCTGGCCACCCATACCCAGCGCCTCAGGCTGTTTTATCGCGCCAGCCTGCACGCCTACCAGGGCGAACGCAGCGCCTGGGCCCGGGACATGCAGGCGGTGCTGGAAGAGGACCGCACCAACCCCTACTTCGACTGGTTCATGGGCAATGCGCGTTGAAGGCTTGACAGGCACCGCGCACGCGACAAAGCTGCCTGGGTGATTCAGGCAGTTCACAGACATTGGAAGTCGCTATGCCCACAAAAAAACAACACCCAGGCCGCACCGATTCCAGCCCTCACCGCACTTCGCACAACCTCATCTACAGCCTGATCGCCGGCCTCGCCGTGGTGGCGGTGATCGGCTTGTGGTGGTTTATCCAGGCACCGCCCCCAGCCCCCGTGGTCGTCAAGGCCAGCCCGCCAGCAGCCGCCGCCCGCCCGGTGCCGCCACCTGCGGCACAGTGGGTGGACGAAAGCACCTGCCAGGGCTGCCACGTGCAACAGGTCAAGGACTGGCAAGGCTCGCACCACCAGATGGCGATGCAGGCGGCCACCCCCGCCACCGTGCTCGGCGACTTCAAGGACGTGACGTTCAAGGGCGACAAGGAAGCCGTGCGTTTCTTTGAAAAAGACCAGGCGTTCTGGGTCAATACACCCGGCGCCAATGGCCAGCCTGCCGACTTCAAGGTGGCCTATACCTTTGGCGTGGCGCCGTTGCAGCAGTATTTGCTGGAGGCCGAAGGCGGCCGCCTGCAGGCCTTGGGCGTGGCCTGGGATACCGAACACAAGCGCTGGTTCCACCTGTACCCCGGCCAAGGCGTGAACTTCAAGAACCCACTGCACTGGAGCAAGCCTTCGCAAAACGCCAACTTCATGTGCGTGGAATGCCACACCACCGGTTTCAAACGCAACTTCGATGCCGCCAGCAACACCTTTGCCAGCCATTGGAACAGCCTGGGCGTGGGCTGCCAGGCCTGCCATGGGCCTGCGTCCAATCACCTGGCCTGGGCGGCCAAGCAGTCACCCGTGGCCAACGCGGGCTTTGAGGTAAACCTGGCGGCCAAGGACGCCACCAGCGAAATCGAGACCTGCGCCCGCTGCCACGCCCGCCGCGCGCCACTGGACGACGGCTACGCCAATAAAAATCGGCTGATGGACGACTACCTGCCCGCCACCCTGACCCGCGAGTTGTATGCCCTGGACGGCAAGATCAAGGAGGAGGTGTTCGAGGACGGCTCGTTCAAGCAAAGCAAGATGTTCGACAAGGGCGTGCGCTGCAGCAACTGCCACAACCCCCACAGCAGCGAACTGAAGGCCAGCGGCAATGGCGTGTGCCTGCAGTGCCACAACACCGCCGGCAAAACGCCTTATGACACGGTCGACGGGCGCGGCTTGCAGGCCAAGAACTACGACTCGCCCGAGCACACCCATCACCAGCCCGGCCAACCCGGTTCCCAGTGCGTGGATTGCCACATGCCCGGCAAGCTGTACATGGTCAACGACTACCGCCATGACCACGGTTTCAGCCTGCCCAACCCCCCGCGGGCGCAAAAGCTCGGCACCCCCGATGCCTGCCTCGGTTGCCACCAGGACACGGCCGCCAGCAAGGTCAGCGAACAATTTCGCCTGTGGTACGGCGTCGACAAACCCCAGCCACCGCGCTACGACGAAGGCTTGTGGCTGATCCGTGGCGGCCAGCCCGGCGGCGCCCAGGCGTTGACCACGTTGCTGCAACAAAACAACCTACCGGCCATTCGCCGGGCCACGCTGCTGGCCGAAGTGCCCACCTACCCCACGCCACTGTCGCTCAAGTTGGTGGGCCGCGACCTGCAAAACCCCGCGCCGCAAGTGCGTGAAAGCGCCGTGCATGCCTTGAGCGCCCTGGTCGAGCCGATGCAGCGCAGCGCTTATCTGGTACCGCTGCTAAGCGATCCGGTGCGCGCCGTGCGCATCGCCGCCGCACGCGATCTGCTCAACCCCGGGCTGGTCGGGCTGGGTGTGGCGCAACCGGCCTGGGACAGCGCCATCGCCGAGTACGAAGCGGTGCAAAAAGCCTTGGCCGAACGGGCCGAGGCCAACCTCAACCTGGCCATGTTTTACCAGGCCAGCGGTCGCTCCAGCGAAGTGGAACCGGCCCTGCGCGCAGCCATTGTGCGCGATCCGGACTTCCTCCCGGCCACCGTCGCCCTGGGCCAGTGGCTGGACAACCATGGCCGCGGCAGCGAAGCCACCACGCTGCTCGATCAGGCCGTCAAGGCCCACCCCGAGTCCGGGTTGCTGCTGCACACCCGCGCCTTGCGCCTGATCCGCGCCAAACAGATGCCCGAGGCCATCGCCAGCCTGCGCCAGGCCGCCACGCTTGAACCGGACAACGTGCAATACAGCTTCGTGCTGGCCATAGCCTTGCACGACAGCGGCCAGTTGCAACCGGCCAACGACACCCTGCAGGCCGCCCTGGCGCGCCACCCGGCCAACCGCGACCTGCGCCTGACCCTGGCGCAGTACTACCAGGAACAGGGCAAGGGGCAGGCGGCGCGGCAACTTCTGCAAGCGCTGGCGCAGATCAACCCAGACGATCCGGTGTTGCAACCCCCACCAAAATGATGGGCTACGCTCTCCCTGACTCACACAGGGAGAGCGTCGCATGTTAAAAAAATGGTTGTTCGCCAGCACCCTGGCGACCGCAGTATTACTGGCGTTTGCGCTACACGCCAGCGCAGCCCCAACGACGGCGCAAACGCGCGAAATCGCCAAGCAGGCCTATCTGTTCGGCACGCCCATGGTCGACACTTATCGGGTGATGTACGCGTTCTCCATCGACAAGGACAGCCCGCAATACAAAGGCCCGTTCAACAGCATCCTGAATATCTCGCGGGTGTTCACCCCAGCCGACACCGCATTTGTCACGCCCAACTCCGATACCCCTTACTCCTTCATCGGCCTGGACCTACGCGCCGAGCCCATCGTGATCCATGTGCCTAAGATGGAAAAAAACCGCTATTTCGTGTTCCAGTTGATGGACCTCTACACCTTCAACTTCGACTACATTGGCACCCGCACCACCGGCAACCAGGGTGGCACCTACCTGATCGCAGGGCCCCGTTGGCACGGCAAAAAACCGGCCGGCATCGACAAGGTCATCGCGGCCGAAACCGACCTGGTCTCGGTGGTAGGCCGCACCCAGTTGTTCAACCCGGCTGACCTGGACAACGTCAAAAAACTGCAAGCGGGCTACACCGTACAGCCGTTATCAGCGTTTGCAAAAAGTAAGCCTCCCAAGCCCCCCGCCGACATCAAATGGATCAAGCCAATCGCCGCCAGCAACGAGCGCACCAACCTTGAGTTTTTCAACCAGTTGGCCTTCTTGTTGCAGTTCGCACCCACCCACCCCAGCGAAGCGGCATTGCGCAAACGCTTCACTGAAATTGGCATCGTGCCCGGCAAACCGCTCGACCTGAGTGCCCTGCCGCAAGCCCAGCAGGCGGCGCTGAAAAATGGCATGGAGGACGGCCAGAAGCAGATTGACGCCTTGCGTAAGTCCCTGGGTGGCAAGACCGATACGCTGTTCGGCACCCGCGCTTTCCTCAAGAATAACTACGTGACCCGCGCCACCGGAGCGCAAATGGGGATCGGTGCCAACTCTCGCGAGGAGGCGATGTACCCTATCTACGACAACGACGCCACGGGCCAGCCGCTAGACGGCAGCAAGCACAAATATCTATTGCGCTTTGCCAAGGGTCAGCAGCCACCGGTCAACGCCTTTTGGTCGCTGACGATGTACACCCTGCCCAGCCAACTACTGGTGGACAACCCGCTCAACCGCTACTTGATCAACTCGCCCATGCTGCCGGGGCTGGCCATGGATGCCGATGGCGGGCTCACCCTGTACCTGCAACACGAAAGCCCAGGCAAGGACAAAGAGGCCAACTGGCTGCCCACCCCCAATGGGCCGTTCATGGCAGCCATGCGCTATTACTGGCCCAAGGCAGCGCTGCTGGAGGGCAGTTGGAAATCGCCAAAGATCGAGCGCGTGGATTGAAGCCTGGCTATTGTTGCGCGAGGCGCAATGAATATTTACCGGAAGATAGCTAGCTAACTAGCTACCTCCCGCCTATCATCACTGCTGTCAGGAACGCGAAGCCCTGACTGCCCTTTGAATGGCCAACACCGGCGTACCCCCGCCCATGGTGCTGGCCATTTTTTTTGGCCCAGCACAAATGTGCGAGCGAGCTTGCTCGCGATGCGCCGCGTGGGCGGCGCGCGGTCTGAAGGGCAGCAAAAAACCCCAGGCATGCACCGGTTGGCCCTGTTGCGATCGCAAGGCAGACCTTTGTGAGTGCTTGTTCCAATAATCTTGAGATCGAGCGCCGCTCGCACGGCGCATCGCGAGCAAGCTCGCTCCCACCTCTATTGCAGCATGCCTTGGCCTGCCTTGTTACACCCTCACCCTTCCTGCCGGGTGCATCAGGCGCAAGGCGCTGGCCAGGCTGCCGCCCAGGGCAAAGGCACAGCCCAGCCACAGAGCCACTTGGGGCCCGCCGTTGTAGAACAGGTGGAAGCACAGCGCAACCAGGGAGGCCCCCAAGGTTTGCCCCGACAACCGCGAGATGGCGACGATGCCGCTGGCCCCGCCACTGCGCTCGGGCGGGGCGCTGGTCATGATGGCCTTGAGGTTCGGCGACTGGAAAAAGCCGAAGCCGGCGCCGCACAGGGCCATGCGCCAGGCAATGTCCAGGTCGCTGGCGCCCACGCTGAGCAGCGCCAACGCGGCCATGCCCAGGCTCATGGTGAACAGCCCGATGCCCGCCAGCAGCCCCGGTGCCACGCGGTCGGACAAACGCCCGGCCACCAGCGCCATCAACGCCACCACGGCCGGCCAGGGCGTCATCAGAAAGCCGGTGGCCACCTGACTGTGGCCCAGTTCGGTTTGCAGCATGAACGGCAGGGAGACAAACGCCAGGCCTTGGGCGGTGAACGAGCAGATCGCCGTGGCGCTGGACAGCGCGAACACCGGGCGGCGGAACAAGTCCACCGCCAGCATCGGCGCCGGGTGCCCGGCTTGGCGCTTGAGCAGCAGCACGCCGCAGGCCAGGGCCGCAGCCAATTGCACACCGGTCAACACGCCATGGCCGCCCTGCACCGCCGTGCCCAGGCCCAGCACCAAAAACGAAAACAGCCCGGAGCAGAGCACTGCGGCCGTGCGGTCGAACGGGTGGACCGCCCGGTCTATATGCGGCAGGTTACGCAGCCCAAGGCCCACGGCAAGCAGGCCTAGCGGTACATTGATCAGAAACAGCCAATGCCAGGTGGTGACCGACAGGATGGCTGACGCCACGGTCGGCCCGGCGGTGAACGCCAGCCCGACCACCAGCGAGTTGTAGCCCAAACCCCGCCCGAGCATCTTCGAGGGGTAGATGTAGCGCAGCAAGGCGGTGTTCACGCTCATGATCGCCGCCGCCCCCAGGCCTTGCACCACGCGCATGGCCGCAAGCGTGGGCAGTGACCAGGCCAGCCCGCACAAAAGTGACGACACGATAAACACCAGCAGCCCGCCCAGGTAAACGCGGCGGTGGCCCAGCACCTCGCCCAGGGAGGCGAACGGGAGCACCGTGGCAACCATCGCCAACTGATAGGCGTTGACCACCCAGATCACTGACGCCGAGTCGGTTCCGATGCCGCTGGCCAGGGTCGGCAGGGCCGTGTTGACGATCGCGGTGTCCAGCGTAGCCATGCCCACGGCAAGGGAAATAGCAATCACGGCGGGTATGCGTTGCTGGCTGGGCAAGCCGTCAGTTAAAAGGGGCATTGAGGCAGGTCATCCCTTGAAGGCAGTCAAACCGTAGAGACTACCGGGGGGGCGGATAAATTTCATCGCCCATATGCCAGGCAGCGCAATTATTCATGTGCTACCCACGCCCTGGCGCGGCTCCGTGAGCGCCTCGCGCACGCGGCTGGCCAAGGCCTCGGGGCTGTAGGGCTTACTCAGCAACAAAATCTCGGCGCCCCACTCATTGTTTTCGGCGATCAGGTCGCGGGTGTGCCCGGATGTAAACAACACCGGTACCGGTGGGGTACAGGCGCGTGCCCAATGGGCCAGGTCTGTGCTTTTGATCACGCCCGGCATCACCACGTCGGTGAAGATCAGGTCCACCTCAAGGCCGCCCCGCAGCAACGCCATGGCCTCGTCGCCATTGGCCGCCTCGTGCACCTGGTAACCCAATTGCTGCAACAACTCGACCGCGGCATTGCGCACCAAGGCGTCATCTTCCACCACCAGTAGCGTCTCGCTGCCGCCGGTCACCGCCTCGTCCACAGGCGCGTGTACCTGCGCCTGGGGGGCATGGCTGCGGGGAAAGAACATCTGCACCCGGGTGCCTTGGCCCACGCGGCTGGTCAGGTCGATAAAGCCGCCACTCTGCTTGACGAAGCCAAACACCATGCTCAGACCAAGGCCGGTGCCATGGCCCTGGGCCTTGGTGGTGAAGAACGGCTCGAAGGCTCGCGACAACACATCTGCCGCCATGCCGCTGCCAGCGTCCGTCACGGTCAGGCAAACGTGGTCGCCGGGGTGCAGTTCCTTGCCCCGGCAAAATTCACCGTCCAGCACTCGGTTTTCACCGCTGATCCAGATCGTGCCCTCGCCGCCCATGGCGTCGCGGGCATTCAGGGCCAGGTTGAGCACGGCATTCTCCAACTGGTTGCGGTCGACCCGCAGGCTCCAGGGCTCGACCGGCATCTGCACTTCCAGGTGGATGGTTTCGCCCAGCGCTCGTTGCAACAACTCGCCCAGGCCTTCGTGCAGCGCCGGCAGGGTGTATACCGCTGGCGTCAGTGGCTGGCGCCGGGCGAATGCGAGCAGTTGCGAGGACAGCTTGGCCCCGCGGTCCACCGCGGTGATCGCCGCGTTCACGCGCTTTTGCACCACCGGGTTATTGGCTTCTTGCCGGGCCAGCAGGTACAGGTTGCCGGCAATCACCTGCAAGAGGTTGTTGAAGTCATGGGCAATCCCACCCGTCAGGCCGCCGATGGCCTCAAGCTTTTGCGATTGACGCAATTGATCCTCGGCGGCCGAGCGCGCACGCACCTCTTGCGCCACCCGTTGCTCCAGGGTCCGTGACAGGGCGATCAACGCTTGCTCGGCCATCTTTTGCTCATGGATATCGACAATCACGCCGGGGAAGCGAAAGGGTTGGCCGTGCTCATCCAGTTCGCAGCGCCCGCTGGCCAGTACCCAGATATAGCCGCCCTCTGGGCGACTGATGCGGTACTCGGCGCGAAACGGGCCACCCTGTTGCGTGGCGGCATTTATCAGCAGGTTCAGGCGTTCGAGGTCGTCGGGGTGCACCACCTCGGTGACCACCTCAATGGGCAGGCCATCCTGTGAAAGCTCGAGGGGGTGCGAAAACGTGCGGGCAAAACGCTCGTCGCCCGACACCCGATTACCCGTAATATCCCAGACGAAACAGCCCAGCAGCGACCCGGCATTCAACGCCAGTTGCAGGCGTTCGTCGGCGGCCCGGTAGCCCTGCTCCGCCACTTGCCGGCCGCGCTCGGACAACACGTGGGCAGTGGTTTCCACCACGATGGCCATCACCCCGGCCGGCGCCTCATCGTCACCCGCCACGGGGCTGTAGTAGAGGTCCATCCAGACGTCTTCGGGCCGGCCGTTGCGCAGCAACACCAAGCCTTCGCTGAAATAGGTGAGCGTGCCACCGGCCAGGCAGGTGTCGACCACGTTGCGGTTGAACTCGGCCACTTCTGGCCAGCCCATCTCCACCGCTTTGCCCAACAGGTAAGGATGGCGAGCGCCGGCGAACAACGAATAGGCATCGTTGTAAATCATGTAGCCTTCGCGGCCCCAGAGCATCACCACGGGCAACGGTGAGGCCAGCAGGAACTGCACCGCAGTACGCAAACTTCTGCCCCAATCCGATATCGCGCCCAGGTCTGTGTGAGACCAGTCGTAGGTGCGAATCCGTTCGGCCATCTCGCTGCTCCAGCCGGAACAGCCATGGTTGTGTGCTAAAAAGTCCATCGAACGGCTCAATTGGAATACGGGCTGGGGAATGGGAGCAATAGTGCCAGTAACGCCTTGGGTTGCCTACACATTGGCTTTAATGCGCTTGCGCATCTGCGCGGTGATGCTCTGCCGGGTCTTGGTAAGCTCCGCCCACGGTGCATCGCCCACCTGCGCCTGGCGCTCATGCACATTGGCGATGTTCCAGCGATTGGCCTGCTTGATCTCGGCCACCTCCTCGCGGTAGATCGGCACCGACACCGGCAGGCCCTCGCGGGCGCGGGCGGCCCAGGTGCAGATGGTGGTGGCGCCCAGCCCGTTGCGCAGGTAGTCGATGAAGATCTTGCCCACGCGATTCTTGGGCCCGGAGACGGCCGAAAAACGCTCGGGCACCAATTTGGCGATGTGTTGCACGATGGCCTGGCTGAACGCCTTGACCTCATCCCAGCCCTGTTTGCGCGTGATCGGCACCACGATGTGCAAGCCCTTGCCGCCGCTGGTTTTGAGAAACGACACAAGGCCCAGCTCATCGAGCACCGTCTGGGTCAGTTGAGTGGCCTCCACCATGGCCTTCCACGGCAAGGCCGGGTCGGGGTCCAGGTCGAGAATGAAGCGGTCTGGCCGCTCCAGGTCCTTGGTGGTGGCGTTCCAGGTGTGCAGCTCCACGGCATTCATCTGCACCGCCCCCACCAAGGCCTCGACGTTGTTGATGACCATCGCCGGGTGGCCGGCCTGCGCCTTGTCGATTTGAGTGATACCGGGAATGGCCAGGTGCTCGGCGTTCTTCTGGAAGAACAACTCACCGGCGATGCCATCTGGGGCGCGCACCAAGGCCACCGGACGGTCCTTGAGGTGGGGCAGGATCCAGCCCGAGGCACGTAAGTAATACTCGGCCAACTGGCCCTTGGTGATGCCGCTGCTGGCGTCGATCACCCGGTCGGGGTGGGTGATGCGCACGTCGCTTGGGCTGATGGCTTTTTTGCTGGCGGATGCGGCAGGCATGGTGGGTTTCTCCTCGGTGATGGCCCGGGCCGGTTTATCGGTGCGCAGGCCATGAAACACCGCGTGGCGCACCGAACCTTCCTGGGTCATTTCGGCGAAGGCCACTTCGGCCAGCAACTGTGGCTTGAGCCAGTGCACGCCCTTGGCCTCGACGCCCTTGGGTGGGTTGGCCACTGGAATCTTTTTCACCTCCAGCGCCACCAACTGCTCATGAATGCTGCGCAGGGTGGTCTCGTTGAACCCCGTGCCGACTTTGCCGGCATAGCGCAACTGGCCGTTGGTTTCGTCATGCAAACCCAGCAACAAGGCACCAAACGCACTGCGGCTGCCCTTGGGCTCGGTAAAGCCCACCACCACGAACTCCTGGCGGCGCGTGCACTTGAGCTTGATCCAGTCGCTGCTGCGGCGTGATACGTAAGGGCTGCCCAGGCGCTTGCCAATCAGCCCCTCCATCTGCATTTGGCAGGCGCTGTTCATCAGCGACTCGGGCGATTCGTCGAAGTCGTCGGAGAAGCGCAAGGTGTGGCCCTTATAGCCCTTGAGCAATTTTTTCAGCGCGCCTCGGCGCTGCTCCACCGGTGTCTGGCGCAGGTCCACACCGTTGAGGTAAGGCAGGTCAAACAGGTAATAGAGGATGTGGCTGCTGTGCCCGGCCTCGAAGGCGTTTTGCAAGGCCTGGAAGTCCGGCACGCCTTGCTCGTTGGCCACCACCATTTCGCCGTCGAGCCAGGCTGACGCCAGGCCCAGTTTGGCCAGGGCCTTGGCTTGTTCCGGCATTTTCGCCGTCCAGTCATGGCCGTTGCGGGTGAACAGGCGCACCTGATCGCCCTCGACCCGCGCCATCACCCGGTAGCCGTCGAACTTGATCTCGTAGCGCCAATCACCCTCGGGGGCTTGGTCCACCAGGGTTGCCAACTGCGGCTTGAGGGTTGCAAACAACGCCGCCTTTTGCCCCCCCGTGATCTGGGTGCTGCGCGATGGGCGGGACGGCGCCGGTTGCTTCACCTCTTGCTTGGGCGCCGCCGCTTTGTGCCGGGGCACCAGGGTGCGCTCGCTGAGCACGCTGTCGGGCTGCGCCTGGAGCACATCGTATTGGTCCTGCGGCCGCGCTTGGTCGTCGCCGTGCTTGATCAGGAACCACTGCTCCTTTTTGCCCGGCATGTGCGTGCGCACCAGGTTCCACAGGCCCGCAAGCTTTTCGCCCTGCAGCTCGAACTTGAGCCGGCCCTTGGCGTAGCTGTCGGCGGGGTCACCCTGGGGCACCCACACGCCGCGGTCCCAGACGATCACCTCGCCGGCCCCGTAATGCCCTTCCGGAATGCTGCCCTCAAACGTCGCGTAGTCGAGCGGGTGGTCTTCCACGTGCACGGCCAGGCGCTTAACCTTGGGGTCCAGCGACGGCCCCTTGGGCACCGCCCAACTTTTCAGGGTACCACCCAGCTCCAGGCGAAAATCGTAATGCAGGTGCGAGGCGTCGTGCTTCTGGATGCAGAATTGCAAGGCGTGGGCGGTCTTGCCCGAGCGCCGCCGCGCCTTGGCACCGGAGGGCTCCGGGGTGGCCTCGAAGTCGCGCTTGCGCGCGTAATCGTCCAGCGCCTTGGTCATCATCGTGCCTCACGCTCAGGGGTATCACACTTTGAACCTGGCCTTGCGCGCTTGTTCAAACAAACACGGCATACATCACGATGTGATATAAATAGCCATCAAAAAAATCCAGCATTGGTACACCCCTTGAAATCACTGCCCCCTTCCCTGCTGCGCTGGTTGCGCAGTTTCGTCCCCGGTTCCCTGCACGTGACGCGCCGCGAAAGCCTGCGCGCCTGCGTGGGTGCACTGCTGGGCATTGCCCTGACCAGCCTGATCACCACCTGGGCCGTGGGCCTGAGTTCCGACCTGCCGCTGTTGATCGCGCCCATGGGCGCCTCTGCCGTGCTGTTGTTCGCAGCCCCGGCAAGCCCCTTGGCGCAGCCGTGGGCATTGATCGGCGGCAACTTGCTGGCGGCGCTGGTGGGCGTTACCTGCGCACTCTGGATAAGCGACCTGGTGATTGCCGCTGCCGTGGCTGTGGGCAGCACCATCGCACTGATGCTGGCGCTGCGTTGCCTGCACCCACCGTCAGGCGCCGTGGCCTTGACCGCGGTGCTGGGCGGCCCGTCGATCCATGCCGCCGGTTACCACTTCGTGTTCGACCCGGTGCTGCTCAACTCCTTGGCCCTACTGGGCTGCGCGCTGGTTTACCATGCACTCACGCGCCACCCCTACCCCCACGCCCACGCAACGCCTGCGGTGAGCGCCACCGCCCAGGGCAGGCTCACCCACCAGGCCGTGCGCCAAGCGCTGGAGCAAGTCTTGGAGGAGCGCGACGAGTTGCTGGACATCGATACCGAAGACCTGCAAACCATTATCGAGCAGACCCTGGCTCGTACCGATGCCCTCATGCCCAAGGCGGCCTGACCCATGCCCGATACCGACCCGCTACACAAGCAGGATTTCGAAGCGCTGTCGGAGTTTCGCTACCAGTTGCGACGCTTTCTGCGCTTTAGCGAAGAGGCCGTCCAGGCCCATGGGGTGACCCCGCAGCAGTACCTATTGATGCTGCACACCCAAGGCTTTGCCGAGCGTCACTGGGCCACCGTGGGCGAATTGGCCGAGCGCCTGCAAATGGTGCCCCATGGTGCCGTCGCCTTGGTCAAACGCTGCCAGGCCCAGGGCCTGGTGCAACGCCAGCGCGGCGAACTGGACCGTCGTGAAGTGCAGGTCAGCCTGACCGAGAAAGGTTGGGCGGTGCTGGCAAAGCTGGCCGCCATACACCGCGAGGAACTAAAGACTTCGGGGAATCGCCTGCGTTTGCCGTTCTCCGGCTAGCTGTTTGCGGGTGCGAAAAATTTTACGGAACTGGCACATTGCCCTCTCGGTCAGAACCCCATCTTTTGGAGTGATGACATGCAACGATTGCACAGTTTCGAAATTCGCTACCGCCTGCACGGTCGCCATCATCGGTTTGTTCAGAGGGACTCATTGATGAGTGACGCCGATGCGGTCTATTACGCCTCGCTGCACTCCGGCGTAGGCTTGGCCACTGGCTTGAGCTTCGAGCGCAGCACGGCCAGCGCCATGAAACAACAGGCGCTGGCTATCGGGCTGGACCAGGTCAGTTGGTCGCCCCTTCCCCTGTAACGGGGTTGCAGTGCTGCACCGCTGAACGGATGTCCCGACGCCTCAGCTCGCCGAACTCAGGAAAGGCAGTGCCAAGTACAGCTTGATGACGATCGCGTTGGTGATATCAATGAAAAACGCCCCCACCATCGGCACCACCAGAAAGGCAATCTGCGAGGGGCCATAGCGCTGCGTCACCGCTTGCATATTGGCAATGGCGGTGGGCGTGGCACCCAGCCCGAAACCGCAGTGCCCGGCGGCCAGGACTGCCGCATCATAGTTGCGCCCCATGACCCGGAACGTCACGAAAATAGCGAACAGGGCCATCATCAACGCTTGCGCCGCCAAGAGGATGAAAATCGGTAACGCAAGCGCGGCCAGGTCCCAGAGTTTGAGCGACATCAACGCTATGGCCAAGAACAACGACAAACTGACGTTGCCCAGCACGGACACTTCACGTTCAAACACCTGATGCCAGCCCAACGCCGACAGGCCATTGCGCAGCACTACGCCGACGAACAAGACACACACGAACGTGGGCAACTCAAACGCCGTGCCTTGAATAAACCCACTCAGGAATGTACCCACCTGCAGGCTTATCGCGAGCAACGCCAGGGTCTCGATAAACGAGAACGACGTGATCATGCGTTCCTGGTTCGGCTGTTCGAAGCCCTTTGGCAGGCGCGGCTCCACTTGCCCACCGCCAGGTGTCTGGACGCGCTTGATGAGCAGGCGAGCCACCGGCCCCCCAATCAAACCACCCAGTACCAAGCCAAAGGTGGCGGAGGCAATGGCCAGTTCCGAGGCCGAGGCCACACCATATTTCTCGCTGAATACCGCCCCCCACGCAGCGCCCGTGCCGTGCCCGCCCGACAAGGTGATGGAGCCGGCCAACAACCCCATGAGCGGATCAAGCCCCAATGCCTTGGCCAAGCCGATACCCATGGCGTTCTGCACCAACAACAGCGCCGTTACCACCAGCAGGAAAATACCCAGTACCCGCCCACCCTTCTTGAGGCTGGCAAAGTCTGCGTTCAAGCCAATGGTGGCAAAAAACGCCAACATCAAAGGGGCCTGCAAGGAAGAGTCGAATCGAACTTCGATATCGGCAAGCACGCGTAACGCCAACAGCAACATCGCGACCACTAGCCCACCGGCCACAGGTTCCGGAATGTTATAAGTGCGTAAAAAGCCGACCCGAGCGACTAGCCCACGCCCAAGCAAAAGTACCAAAGAGGCGGCCACTAACGTTGAATACAAATCGAGTTGAAGCATTGGAACAGTCCTCTCTATTTCATGAAGAAGCGGACTCGCTCCTTGTTCCCGCCTGTGGATGGGATGTCGTATCCTCACCCCTGTTTAGTATTGGAGTTTCAATGTTCAGGACGGATATTAAATTGAATCAAAGAACACGCTTGATCGGCCGATTGACTAACTTCTGTGTTTTTCAAAATACTACCAGTGACGAACGCGCAGCACCTTACCCCAATCACCACGAACTCTCTAGGCACGCGACACTACTATTATGTAACATTTTTAAAGTGTTACGAACGACCGTCGATGAGTTCGTAATACCGGCGCCTTAAGTTACAAAACATTTCGATATTATCGATGCTCCGCTTGCTGAATGCCCGTAAAAGCCCCCATGCTAAAGGCCACTTCTTTCCAAGGCCGTGCGTGCTGATGTCCGTCCCCCTGCCCCGCTCAACCAGCAGCACGTTGCACCGGTGCGCCATGGCCCTGTCGCTGACCGTGTGTGTGAGCCTGGGCGCCCAGGCAGCGCAATTTCTAAGCGTGGAGCCCCTGCCCGGCCACGGTACGCTGCATTACTACAGCTCCCTGACACCGGGCACTGCGGCCAGCCGCGCGCTGATCGTGTTGCACGGCCACCCGCGTGATGCCCAGCGCACCTTTGAGGCGGGGCTGGCCACCCAGTCTTCGCCACTGGTGATTTCGCCGCTGTTCCAAGTGCCGGCCGCGCAAGCGGCCAAGTGCCAAAGCCCAGGTGAACCGAGCGCACAGCCCGGCGACCTGCTGTGGTCTTGCGGCGCGTGGCTGGCCGGGGCGCCCGCCAGCAATGCGCCCCAAGTCACCGCGTTCAAGGCCATGGATGCGTTGATTGCCGAGGTGCATCGGCAATGGCCACAGGTCGACCAGATTACCCTGGCCGGCTTTTCGGCCGGGGCACAAATGGTGCAGCACTACATCGGCTTCGCCGCCATGGCCCCCAAGGGGGTGACGGTGCGCTACGTGGTCGCCGACCCCGGCACCTGGCTGTACTTCAGCGATCAGCGCCCCTACCCGAGCGCGGACTGCCCGGCCTTGAACCAATGGAAATACGGCACCGCGCAATTGCCCGACTGGCTGGGCCGCAGCGCCGAACAGGCCCGCGCGCAGTACGCGGCGGCCGACATACATTACCTGCTGGGGGAATTAGACCAAGGCACCGGCAAGGGCACCGCCAACCGCGTGCTGGACCGCAGCTGCGCGGCCATGGCCCAAGGCCCGTATCGTTTGCAGCGGGGGCAGGCCTATGCCCAGCAAGACCCCAACCACCCGCTGACCCTGGTGCCCGGCTGCGCCCACGACGTGCGCTGCGTGTTCCCTTCGGCTGCCGCGCGCGCCGCTTTCAGCCACTAAGCATTCAAGAGCAATACGATTCGCGCTGGTCCTCGATCAAGGTCAACGCCGCCGCCCAGGCCATGGCGATGATCGTCTCGATGCCCTCGCTTTCGAACTGCTTGGCGGTGTGCTCGCACACCTGGGGCGAGGGATAGGTCAGTTTGCTACCGCCGGCCAGGGCCTGGATCTGAGCCTGGCAGGCACGCTCCAGAAAGTGGATCTCGTGCCAGGCCTCGGCGACGTTGCCGCCCCCCACCAGCAGGCCGTGGTTGCGCAATATCATCGCCCGGTGCGGGCCGAGGTCGGCGATCAGCCGCTCGCGCTCATCGAGCGACAGGGCAATGCCTTCGTAGGTGTGATACGCCAACTTGCCGTGAAACTTCAGCGCGTGTTGGCTGATTGGCAACAACCCCTGTTCTTGGGCAGAGACGGCGATGCCGGCGGCCGTGTGGGTGTGGATCACGCAGTTCAGGTCCGGGCGCGCCATGTGCACCGCCGAGTGGATCACGAAGCCTGCGGCGTTGACCGCAAGTGCCTGCCCGGCGGCATCCACCGCCTTGCCATGCTGGTCGATCAATACCAGGTCACTGGCACGCATGCGTTCGAACAGCACACCGTAGCGGTTGATCAAAAAATGGTGCTCGGGGCCCGGCACACGCAGGGTCAAGTGGGTGTCGATCAGATCGGTCATGCGAAAGTGCGCGATCATGCGGTACAGCGCGGCCAAATCGCAGCGGGCCTGCCATTCGACATCACTGATGGTTTCGGGCTTGCTCATTGTTGTTGTCCTGAGGCTGGGTCGGGAGCGCTCTGTGGCGTCTGCCTGTTTTATCCTCCTGGCGGCCCGGCGCCGTCAATCGATGTCCTTTTAACTCCGCCACCATTGACTTGCTGAATGACTGGCTATATATACAGCCATACCCGTCAACGGTACAACGGCCTGAACCCTATGCGAATCATCGAAAAGAGCGGTGCCTTGGTGCGTACCCTCACCCCGGCCGAACAGGTGCTGGTGGAAGGCTTCGTCCAGGGCCAACTGGAAGGCCACCGCCTGCTGCAGGCCAACCAGTGGCTGCTTAAAATCCGTGGCCAGGGCCAGTGGCTGGCGTGCGATTGCCAGCCAAAGGCATTGCCGGTGATGAACGTGACGCTCAACAGCAGCACCGGCACGTTGTTTTTAAAGAACAACCCGGGCACCGCCGAGCATGCGCCCGACTGCCCCTTCATCAAGGATGAACGTGACCCGGGTGCACCGCTTAACGATCAAGACGCCTTGCCCGCTGCCTGGTTGCCACCGGACATGCCGCTGCGGCTGATCGGTGACTTTCGCGCAGCCCAAGACGGCGAGAGCACCGGCAACGGCAGCACTGCCCAACGCAAGGAACAGCACCGCCTGCTGTCCTTGCTGGTGACGCTGATCGAAGCCAGCGGGCTGAACGTGTTTGCCTCGCACCTGAAAAAAGACCTGACCCAGCAGTTCGCCGACCTGCGCGGCGTGGCGGCGCGTTACCCCTTGGTTGAGCGTGTACCGGCCAGCCATTACCTGGAAACGCGCATCGACATGAAGCACATGATGATGCTCAAGGGGCGGCTCAAGGACTCGACGGCCTTCGGCGAGCAGCGCCGCCATGGCCTGCTGCTGGACTGCGTGAGCGACATTCGCACGCGCAAGGTGCTCAACGAGCGCAGTGCCAACGGTTTTGACTTCCAGGGCCACCACCTGCTGTGGGGCGGTGCCCGTACCAGCGGCCCGTTGCTGGCCTTGGCCATTTACTCACCCACCACCGCCGGCAGCCAGTTTTACGAAATGGTCCACGTGGCCACGGTGCCGGTATTGTCGCGCGGGCACTTGTTTCCCGTTTACCGGGACGAGGAACGCGAACCGCTGAAAATGCTGGTGTCGTTGATCGACTGGATGGCCAGCAAGGGCGTGGCGGTGATCATGCGCCGCCCGGTGATAGGCGGCGAGGTGATGGACGAGTTGGTGCTCAGCTCCGACCGCGACCGAGTGCTGTCGGTGTCGCTGATGAAAGAGCCCCTGGGGCCGGAACCAAGCAGCGACACCTTCAAGCGCCTGGCCGATTTCAAGAGCCTGGACACCTTTGGCAAGTACGTGGCCGGGTTCTTCATGCGCGAACGTGATTGACCGCCCCTGCAACGCCCCACCGATCCCCGTAGGAGCGGATTTATCCGCGAAGGCCGCACTGCGGTATGCCTGATTCAATGCGGTGAATCTTTCGCGGATAAATCCGCTCCTACAGCGCCCACACCCGCATCACATCCCGCGCCCGGTCGCGCAACAGGGGCGCGGCATTGCGGCATGCCTGCTCCAACGTCATGGGCCCGCTGGTGACGGAAAACGCCGCATGGATGCCGTGCTCGTACAGGTGCTCGTACCCCTCGCCCAAGGTGCCGGCAATGACGATCACCGGCACGCCCTGGGCCTGGGCCACGCGGGCCACGCCCAAGGGGGTCTTGCCATTGAGTGTTTGCGAGTCCAAGCGCCCTTCCCCGGTGATCACCAGGTCGGCGCCGGTCATGGCTTCGGCCAGCCCCGTCAGTTCGGCCACCACTTCCACGCCCGGTCGAAAGGTGGCGCCCAAAAAGGCCTTGGCCGCAAAGCCCATGCCCCCGGCAGCGCCACTGCCCGGTTGATCACGCACATCGTGTTGCAACGCCTGGGCGCACAGGTCGGCGAAATGCCCCAGGGCGCTGTCCAGTGCCAAGACTTGACCAGGGTTGGCACCTTTTTGCGGGCCGAAGATATGCGAAGCACCGTTAGGCCCGCACAAGGGGTTGCTGACGTCCGCCGCCACCTCAAAACGCACCTGCGCCAGGCGCGGGTCCATTTGCGCGACGCACAGGCGCCGTGCCTGGGCCAAGGCCAGGCCACCCTTGGCCAAGGGCCGGTCTTGGGCGTCCAACAACCCCAAGCCCAAGGCCCGGAGCATGCCGGTACCGGCATCGTTGGTGGCACTGCCGCCGATCGCCAGGATGATGCGCTTGGCGCCGGCATCCAACGCTGCGCCAATCAACTGGCCAGTGCCGAATGTGCTGGTCAACGTGGCGTCACGCTCGGCGTGCTTGAGCAATTGCAGGCCACTGGCCTCGGCCATTTCGATGATCGCCGTGGCGCTGTCGGCCAACCAGCCCCACCGCGCCAGCACCGGCGCGCCCAGTGGGCCCTCGACGCTCAAGCTACGGCATTGCCCATCGCAGGCGGCCAGGATAGCGTCCATGGTGCCTTCACCGCCGTCGGCCATGGGGCACTGCACGATCTGCGCCTCTGGCAAGGCCTGCGCCACGCCTTGGGCAATGGCCGCGGCCACACCTGCGGCGCTCAAGCTGTCCTTGAACGAGTCTGGGGCAATGACGATTTTCATGATGACGGCTCCGATTCTTGTTGTAGCCCATGTTGCCAGTGACTACCGCGACCGGCGTCTGGCCGCTGCACAAGGGCGGCCCGGCATTATTGTTCATTCCTACAAAGCCCTTTCAGGGCGCGGCCGGCAATAGCTGCACGCCCAGGTACAGGGTCAGCATGCCCTCCAGGCGGTTGGGGTCCACGCCACTCAACTCGGCGATGCGCTCCATGCGGTAGCGCAGGCTGTTGCGGTGGATACCCAACGCGTCGGCGCAGGTCTGGCTCTGCCCATCGTGTTCGCACCAGGCGCGCAAGGTGCCCAGCAACTGGCCGTTGCTGTCTTTGGCAATGATCCTGCGCAGTGGCAGCAGCCATTCGTCCAGGGTGTCGTCGCCGCGGTGGCGCCACAGCATGGCCGGCAGCCGATAGCGGGCCAGCGTCAGGCATTGCTCGGCGGGCAGCACGTCGCGACCATAGGCCACCAGGTCGCGCACCCAGCGATAGCCACGGCGTAGCGCCTCGAGGTTGTCGGCAGGCAACGCCAAGGCCATGCGCTGCACACTGAAGCCTGCGCCGGCCAATTTAGCCAGCAGGCGTTGCGCATCGAACGCCGGGCCAGGCGGGCACCACAACAGCGAACCCGGCGCCGGGCTTACGCACCAACTGTCGGGGTAGCGGCCCATCAGCCAGGTGGCCAGGCTGTCGCCGCCCTGCCCGCCGGTCCATTCGAGCAGGCACGGGGTACGTGCCAGCTGCGGCTTGAGCCCCAGTTGCCGGGCCTCTTCGAGCAGCCGCTGCGAATCGCCGGAAGACCCCAGCAGCAAGGCCAACAGATCGTCGCAACGTTGGCGACGCCACTGCTGTTCGACCTGCTGGCGGCGCTGGCCCAGCAACATTTCGGCGGTCATGCGCACCAATTGCGCCGAGGTGCGCAACTGCTCCGGGTCGCCGGTCAGGCCCAGCACGCCGATCAATCGCTCGTCGAGCATCAACGGCAGGTTGACCCCGGCCTGCACGCCTTTGAGGCACTTGGCGGCCTGCGCGTCGATCTCCACGTTGCGCCCGTTTGCCAAGACCAGTTGCGCACCTTCGTGGCGGGTGTTGATGCGCTCCGGTTCACCGCTGCCCAGGATCAGCCCCTGGCTGTCCATCACATTGACGTTGCACGGCAAAATGGCCATTGCCCGGTCGACGATATCTTGCGCCAGGTCATGATCCAGTTCGAACATAAGCTCAGCATCCTCGGCATTTTCTGTATTGTCGCACTACGCGGGATCCGCCGCCCTGTGCAACCGCACAAAGACAGCTCGCGCACAGTGGTCGAAACTCTTGTAGTGACCAACGATCACGCACTACACCATAAAAATAGAGAGAAACCCATGTCTGCAAGCCTCGCCTCCCCCACGGGCACCGACAGCACCCGGAACGCGGTGTACAGGCGCATTACCCTGCGCCTGATCCCCTTCATCTTCATCTGCTACCTGTTCAATTACCTGGACCGGGTGAACGTCGGGTTTGCCAAGTTGCAGATGCTCGACGCGCTGAAATTCAGCGAGACCATCTACGGCCTGGGCGCCGGTATTTTCTTCATCGGCTACGTGCTGTGCGGCCTGCCCAGCAACCTGGCGCTGAACCGCTTCGGGCCAAGGCGCTGGATCGCCTTCATGATGATCAGTTGGGGCTTGCTGTCGACCTGCCTGCTGTTCGTCACCACGCCCATGGAGTTCTACGTGCTGCGCCTGTTTACCGGCGCGGCCGAGGCCGGTTTCTTCCCAGGCATCGTGCTGTACCTCTCGCAGTGGTTCCCGGGGGCACGCCGCGGGCGAATCATGGCCCTGTTCATGTCGGCCATCCCGGTGTCGGGCTTGCTCGGCAGCCCGTTCTCCGGCTGGATTCTCAACCACTTCGCCGTCGGCCAACACGGCCTGGCCGCCTGGCAGTGGATGTTTCTGATCCAGGGCATCCCCACGGTGATCCTTGGCTGCCTGGCGTATTTCCTGCTCAGTGACAGCTTTGCCAAGGCCACCTGGCTGACCGCTGGCGAGCGCCAGGTGGTGGAACACGACCTTGCAGAAGAGGCGCGCAACAAACCGGTGTACGCCAACGAATCGCTGGGCGCGGTGTTCGCCAACCCGCTGATCTGGACCTTGGGCTTTGTCTACTTCTGCATCCAGAGCGGCGTGTACGCGATCAACTTCTGGCTGCCGTCGATCATCAAGAACCTGGGCTTCAACGACGCCTTGGTGATCGGTTGGCTGAGCGCCATCCCCTACCTGCTGGCGGGCGTCTTCATGTTGCTGGTGGGCCGCTCGGCGGACCTGCGCAACGAACGCCGCTGGCACCTGGTGGTGCCGATGCTGATGGGCGCCGTGGGCCTGGTGATCGCGGTGAACTTCGCCACCACGCCAGCCATTGCCATCCTGGGCCTGACCATCGCCACCATGGGCGCCCTCACCGGCCTGCCGATGTTCTGGCCGCTGCCCACCGCCTTCCTGAGCGCGGGCGTGGCTGCCGGGGGGTTGGCGATCATTAACTCGGTGGGGCAAATGGCAGGCTTTTTGAGCCCTTACCTGATCGGCTTCATCAAGGATTCGACCGGGTCCACTGATGCGGCACTGTATGCGTTGGCGGCCTTGATCGTGGTGGGCAGCCTGGTGGCGTTGAAGGTCAGTGCGCGCAGGGTTTAAGGGCTGGCATCCCTTTGCAGAACTGTGTAAAAAAGCCTGAAGGTTTTTCATCGTCAGTTCAGCAAAGGGACGTCATTCAATGAATTATCGCGCACTCGGCAACAGCGGTCTCAAGGTGTCCAGCCTGACCCTGGGCACCATGATGTTTGGTGAACAGACCAGCACCGAAGACTCGCTGCACATCATCGACAAGGCCTGGGACCAGGGCATCAATTTCATCGACACCGCCGATGTGTACAACACCGGCCGCAGCGAAGAAATCGTCGGCGAAGGCATCGCCCGCAACCGCCACGATTGGGTGCTGGCAAGCAAGGTGGGCTTCGGCCCGGTAGATGGCGTGCCGAACCGCGCAGGCCTGTCGCGCAAGCATGTGTTCAATGCCATCGAAGCCAGCCTGACGCGCCTGGGCACCGACTACATCGACATCTACTACCTGCACCGCGATGACCTGAACACCCCCCTGGACATTACTGTGAGCGCAATCGGCGACCTGCTGCGCCAAGGCAAGATCCGCCATTGGGGGGTGTCCAACTTCCGTGGTTGGCGCATTGCCGAGATCTGCAACGTGGCCAAGCAACAGGGCGTGGATTTGCCCGTCGTCAGCCAGCCGCTGTACAACATCGTCAACCGCCAGGTGGAAACCGAACAGCTGACTGCTGCCGCCTACCACGGCCTGGGCGTGGTGCCGTTCAGCCCCCTGGCCCGTGGCGTATTGAGTGGCAAGTACACGCCTGGCGTCGCCCCCGACAGCAGCAGCCGCGCGGGTCGCCAGGACAAGCGCATCCTGGAAACCGAATGGCGGCAAGAATCATTGGAGATCGCCCGCAAGATCCAGGCCTACACCGAGGGCAAGGGCGTGGGCATCGTCGAGTTCGCCATCGCCTGGGTGCTCAATAATGCGCTGGTCAGTTCGGCCATCGTCGGCCCACGCACCGAAGCGCAGTGGGACACGTATGCCAAGGCCTTACAGGTGTCGGTCAGTGCAGAGGATGAGGCGTTCATCGATTCGCTGGTCACGCCGGGGCACCCTTCCACCGCTGGCTACAACGATGTCAGCCATTTCGTCAGTGGCCGCATCGTGCGCTGATTCAGCGCAGTGCAAAACCTGAGTCATTGGCCGCCGGTTTTTTCACGACGGCGGCTGCAACTTTGATGATGACCTCGGACTCATAGACGACAAGTGGGGGCCGGTCATTGCCGCCAGGCTTCTTTGTATCGGACATTTTGAACCTCCTTGTAGGAATTTTCGTACATTGCACCTCAAGAACCTTGCGTTGCCAACTGCTAGAAATGACAGTTTACAATCGTGAAAAATAAGAGTTCCCCTATTTTCACCACCTGCGGCCACGTAAATATTCGCCCCAATAGCTGAATAATACTTATAAATCAAAGGCCTAAATGCCGTTCCCGAACCTCGCCCGCACCCACCCACGACTGACCAGCGCCGCGATAACTGGCGCGTTGATCGGTTTTTTTCTTCCATTGGACCCGATGATGCGTACGCTTGTCGGCTGGAACGCAGGTATTTGGCTGTATTTGTTGTTGTTCGGTTGGCTGACCGTGACCGCCAAAGCCGCCAAGGTCAAACGCACCGCCCAGGTGGAAGACGAAAACGCCGGGCTTGTGCTTTTCACGGTGTGCCTGGCCGCCATCGCCAGCCTGGCCGCCATTGGCGTGGAGCTGGCCGGCAGCAAGGCCCTGCCCCCTGGCACCCGGACGCTGCACTACGTGCTCACAGGGCTCACCATCGTCAGTTCCTGGCTGCTGATCGGGGTCATCTTTGCTCTGCACTACGCCCGGCTGTTTTACACCGATCAGGGCAAAGTGCCGACGCTGAAATTCGCCGACGAGGAGAAAGCCCCCGACTACTGGGACTTTCTGTACTTCTCGTTCACCATCAGCGTGGCCGTGCAAACCTCGGACGTAGGGGTGGCCTCCCGAGCATTGCGCCGGGTGGTGCTGGGGCATTCGCTGATCGGCTTTGTGTTCAATACGGCGATATTGGGCTTTTCGATCAATATCGCCGCAGGCTTGCTCAATTGAGCGCTTGCCCTAGCCCTTTAACTGCGCCCAGGCCTCATCGGGGCCCACGTCCGATGGGCAACTAAAACCCTCCCTACACGCCTGGGTCGAGCCAGGCGCCACCAGCGAGAGTTTCACATAATCGAGCTCGGACACACCGTAGCCGCCATCGGTCTTGGTCAGCTCGCACACCACCGAGGCCGACCCATCGGGGTTGGTACTGCCCGGCATTTCAGGCTTGGGCATGGTCGCGATGGGCACGATCCACTGGTCGTAGGACTCGATCAGAAACTCGACGTATTGCCCCGTCAGGTCGGCGGCAACCAGCACCTTTTCAAAGGTGTTGACCATGCCCGCCACGGGGTGGACCAGATTGGTGGACTGGTAGCCCTTCCACTGAACACCCAGGGTGTCGCCCACCTCGAACCGGCTATCCATGGGCACGCGTACGCGGATGCCCAGCCAGGGACGGTAAGCGGTGCAACAGTTGATGTAGAAGTTGTTGCTACGGTCGGGAAACTGCGGGATAGGCAGGTTGGGCAACAACGCGCTCCTCACCACGACCGCAGTATTGCGCGACTGCTGTGGGTTGGTGCCATTGGTGATGGTGTAGTACACCGGCACCGGGCTGCTCGCGCCGTCGATCAGCGCCCAAGGGATGATGAACGCAATCGGCTTGAACTCGCTATCCCCCGCCTGCACGGTGTACTGCGCACCGGGCACGGGCGCGCCGGCCCAGAACAGTTGCATGACCTCGTCAGGCTGGGGGTTTGCATACAGCAGCACCGTGGCCGTGGCAGGCAGGTTGATGTCTGCCGGGCGGATGAGGTTGAGCACCGGGTTCGCACCGCCGCCATACACATCGACCAGCGCCAGGGCCGGGTTGATGGGATCGGGGTCGGGGTTGGGCGGGCCTGGGATGCGCAAATCCACATTGAAGGTATTGGCCGGGGATGGCGGTTCGCTCGCGCCGCGGCGCACCCGGTAGGTCACGGTGGCGCCATAGGGCGCATCCTCACCGTAGGCCCGAATCGTACTCCACGGCACGCTGAACTCCACCGGGAAGGCACTCGCCCCCGTGACCGGCACGGTCCCCAGATCAGTGCTGTTCCAACTGGCGGTGACCTCGTCGCCTGGCTCCGGGCTCGTATAGGCATCCACCAATACCCGCACGCCCGCAGCCGCATCGGCGCGATTGATCAAACCGTCGACGTCGGCCAGCGGCACGCGCGGGCGCAGCAGGTCGGCGGGGGGTTGCGTCAGCGCTACCGCAACGCGTTCGACCACCGACTCGTCATTCTCGTTACCCGCCCGATCAAACAGCACGTAGGTGGCGTTGAAATTACCGTTACCCTTGCCTCGGATCATGTCACCGGTGAACGTCACGATGATCGGATCACCGTTGACGTGGCGCGGTTCGATGGTCAGCGTCGTCACCGGTGTTTCTGCATCGATGGCCGACACGATTGGCGAGAACCAGTAGCACTCGACCCGATCCTGCTCCTTGAGGTCTGGCCAGCGCGGTACTTGTGCCTGCACCTGGTCGCTGTTGGCGGCCAGGTAGGCGTCGGTCACGCCGCCTGCGATGACCTGCGCAGGGAAGATGAGGGGCCCGCCACGCGCGCCGAAGTTAGGGGCTTCCTTGTCAAGGTTTACCCATATCGGATCTGAAATTGCGGGGTTAGGGAGAGGCTCCAGATAGACAACATAGTGCAACTTGAAGATCCCGGGACGAGATAGGTCGATTTCCGGAATCGTGAAAGTTTGCGGGAAGTCCCCTGCCTGGGGCAAGTGCAAGCGCACTTGCGCTCGATAAATGTCGTCCCAAAAAAATTCGATCCGGTGCCATTCCGCAATGCCTGGCGCCCAAAAATTGGGCAAGGTTATGCGTAAAGACTGCGTTTGAAAAAGGCGAGGTAGCAACCAAGCGGTTTCACCGCTCAATGGAGCAAGGCCGTCGGGGATCTCCGGCCCGCTCAGCAAGCGCCCGACCGAGCCGTCAGGGAAGGGAGTATCTGTCATGATAACGCCTCTATCTCATAGGGAATTGAACCCCATTAAATAGCCCTGCCCGATGCTCGGTAACTGTCATAAATACCAGTTAAGACGAACGGTCTATAGCCACTAAAACAGCGGCCCCATTGTTAAGCCTGCCTCACCAGGCGAACCTGACCCCGATATTGCCGCCCCAAGGCTGCTCAACCCCATTGCCATTGCTGTAGTCGAAGTCTGCGTGTACTTGCGCACGCTCGGACAGTGACAGCGCAACGCCGAAACCCAGCTCACCACGCGAGCCTGACAGATCATTGTTGAACACATTGTTATTGACCTGAACCTCGTTGTTTTTCGCAAACTCATGCACCCATGCCGCCTTCACGTAGGGTTGCAGGTAGCGCCCAGGGCCCAGGTCGTATGTACGGCCGACCGTTGAGCCAACCTTACTCAGCAAAGACCGCGCACGATCTCCCTGCGCCTGCATGCCGTTGTCCAAAGAATAATTGCGCCCTTGGATGACCACGCCGGAAACCTGCCCGAAAGGTTCGATGAAGTACTGGTTCGACAGTGCAATGTGCCTTCCGAATTCGACCGAGGCGCCCACACCGGAATTGTCATATTTGCCATCACTGATAGAGCCATCACTTAATGCGACATCGGCCTGGTTACTGAAGCGGTTAACCTTGACCACGCCATCGAAGTAGTAACCGTTTTCTGGGTCCAGCCAAGTTGAATAAAGGCCTGCATAATAGCTGTGGACAGTTCCGGATGTACCGCGATCAAGGTCTAGGTCCGACTTGCTGTAGCCGCCCAATACCCCGATCAACCATTGCCCATCACCCCATGGCAGGGGTGCATCGGCGCCCAAGGAAATCCCTTGCTGGGTTTGCTGGTAGCCGACCCCAGAAGCATCGGAAATATTGTATTTGTTACCGTAGGTGCGAACCCAGCCACCTGCCTGCCCGCCATTGAGTCGCAACTCGCCCATGCGACTACGAAGTGATGACAACTCGCCATACCAGACCGTTGGCGCCGTATTGAACAAAGCGATCACTGACCGAGCGCCAGGTGTCAACGCGGTGGTGGCCTCCAGGTACCAATCGTTGTCATGGCGCGCAAGGTTGTATTGGAAGGCACCCAGATCCACAGTGCCCCCCACTAAACTGAACTGGGCATTGCCGCCTCCGGTCTCGACGACCTTAAGGCTGGTGTTCGTCTGAGGTTCCGCGCCACTACTGCTGAAGGCCAGCCCATACTGGCCGTTGGCTTGGCCGCTGACGGAGAGAAGGTCCTTGAGCCCGCTGACAAAATCGCCGCTCATGGCGAATGTCCCGGCGCCTTCAAGGCTTTGCAATGACAACTGGTAAAACTGCGCGGTGGTCCCTAACGCCACAGTGCCGCCACTCATGGTCAGCGCGTTGACTGTGCTATCGCCGGTCAAAAGCCATTGGGCATTGCGCTCGACCGTCAGGCCGCTGACGTTACTCATCTGCCCGGTCAATCGCGCCTGATCTTGAAGGATGACAGTGGTGCTGCTGCCCACTTCATTCACGACATTACCCTCCACCGCACTGTTATTGACGCTCAACAGCGCAGTGGAGCCGCCTGCCACCGAAAGCAGGTTGCCATCCGCCCCCTTGAGCGTGGATTGGTTATTCACCTGAATGCTCGCACTGGCCCCCTCGACCACGCTGATCGCAGAGCTTGCTTCACCCACTGCCTGGCTATGATCCAATACCAACGAGCCTTCGCCTTCGAAAAGGCTGCCATCGAAACTGACACCGCTTTCACGCCCCCGCAAAACGCTGTTGTCACTGGCGCTGACAATGCCCCCGCCTTGAATAGCCACCCCGTCACCCTCGCTGGCACGCACGGTGGAGTTGCTTAAATTGAGCGTGCTGCCGAGGGTGACCACAGCGCCGCTGGTCGTACCGGTGATGGTGCTGTCCGCTACATTCGCGCTGGAGCGCACGGTAGAGCCGGCAACGCTAGCCACGCGTATGCCGATGCCATTGCTGGCCATGATGGTGGAGTTGGCAATCGTCGCATTACTGGAGGAAAGCCCCAGCCCAATGGTTGCCGCGCCCTGGGTATCAACCGTACTGTCCGTCAAGATGACGGTAGAGTCCTGTGCCAAAATACGCTCGGCACTGGCGCCAGCGCTCAAATTGACGGTAGAAGCTGCCTGGCTGCTGACCCACGCAACTTTGCCGCCGGCAGTCACATCCAACTGCGACTGAGTAAATAAACTGTAATCCAACCCCGTTGCGGTATTCACGGTTCGCTGTTCGTTAACCAACACCTCTGCGGCCCGGGACGTCGCAGTAAAACCACCGGCGAACATGATCACCGCCGCACAACAAACCGGGAACTCCTTCCCCTTGATAAATGTATACATGACACTGCACCCTGTCAGTTAGCTTCGCTTATGAACTATTGAACCTCATCGAAACAGCCTCATGAAAACAAATATTCATGCACACCAAGAACGAGCTTTTAATTGCATCGAACGGTATCTGCCACTCCAACTTAGGCGCACATCATAAAGCGACATGGGCATACCAAATGTAAGAATATTCCCACAGGCTCGTGGGAATATTCTTTTTGCCAGGTTTATTCTAACGAGCCCAACTACACTGAGCGCTGTGTTTTGCCGCCAACAACATTGCCCTCATCAAAACTGGCGCGGCAGGCGGTGGCCGACGTGCAGAAGCAACCCGCGGCGTTCATCAATGCAATCCACACTTCGGTCGTGGACGACTCCTTCTCACTGACTGGGTTAACCTTGGTCAGTTTGATTCTTGCCCGCAGGAAACCAGCCCCCAATGGCACGGTACCAATAGTCTGGACACTGCCGGCAAACGGGATAGTCCGGGTAAACCCTTCGCGCGCCTCCGCAGCCGTTAATGTCACGGCCAAACTGCCCTCGGAGCCGGGAATCAACGCGTCCGCCCCATAGTCCCAGCCATCCCAAAGCACTTCCACCAAATCGTTGGCATCGAAATTGTCCAGATCACCGTCGACTCTCACGCGGACACCGTTCCAGGGTGCCTGAGCACAGGCGATAAGATCGCTGTATTCGCCCGCTGCATCTGGAAAGCTGGGGGGGGACAAGGTTCCAATCGAGAATGTCGAGATCAAAACCTGCTCAATCGGGGAGAGATTATCATTGGGAATCGTTGGCGAACCGTAACGATACTGCAAGGGAACATCCGGGCGCTGCCCTGCGGCTGCGATCAAATCCTTGTCCAAGACAAAATCAAATTTCTGCCCGGCCGCCTCAGTGCCATCGAACACATAGCGTCCAGCGGGTAACGGCACTTCCACGCCATCCCAAATCAACTGGATGTATTCATCTAGTACCGGGGAAGGTCCCGGGGCAGGCCACAGCGTTACGCTGACATCTGCGTCCAAGTCCTTGTCCGCCGCCAACAGTTGGTTAGCAGGGGATGCGGGAATGCCCCGACCCTGCAGAACGGGAATGAGCAAGTTGGGGTTGATTGGATCAGGGTCTGGGTTGGGAATGCCCGGCACACGCATATCCACGGTGACCGGGAAGTCGTCCGAATCCCAATTCTGCCGACCCCGCACAATCTTGTACCAGGCATTGACAGACTTGGGCCCAAGACCGCCCTCGACAAGGTTGCCGTAAGTCACCAACCCACTGAGAGGGAATTCACTCGCCAAAATCGGGGTGACCGTCCTGATTTCCCGAGTGCCCCAGTAAATAATAATGGTATCGCCGCCCGCCAGCCACTCATCGTAGTGGTCGACCTCAACAGTGGTTGGGAAGAACGCATCTTCACGGTCGATAAGATATTCTGGTGGCTCAGCCAAATCGACTCGCGGAGCCGCCGGGTTCAACGGCTGGGCGCTCAAGGACAAGTCGAATGCGACCACTGGCGAGTAATTGGGGTTAAAGTTCCCCACCCGATCACGCAACCGGTAGCGGGCGTACAACGTGCCATCCTGAAAACCGCGCAGGGCGGCGCCCGGAATTTGCAGGCGCAGCGGGTCAGTGACCACCACGACCGTCTCAGTGGCAACCTCCGCACCGTTCAATGACTCCTGCGAGCTCAGATATACGATCCCTATATCGCCGATTCGCTTGTCATTGTAGGTGGGGATCGTTACCGGGAAGGCATTGCCGTTGGCGTTCAAAAAATCTTCAGTGACGGTGAACACACCGCCCAAGTCCAGTGGGTTGAGCTCTTGACCTGCGTGGGGGGGCATCAAGTCGACGGTGCAGATGGTGGTGTCTGAATCGACATTGTTATCGTTGCCCGTGACCACTTTATAGTTCAGGCGATAAGCCTTGGAGCTTTGAAAACGCTCGATGTCCGCAGTGAACTCCAATGGGAACGAGTTGGGTACTTCGCGAGAAGGAATCTGTCGAGTAAAGATGGGATCACGTTCATCGCCGTCCACGAACACGGTAAGCGTATCGAACCTATTGGGGACTGGCGATGATTCCCACGCCGTCTCGATCATCAACCTCAACGGCTCTTGCAGCTTATCCAATGGTAATAAATTGACATGCCCATCGCCATTGTCGGCCAACGCATCACGCACCACGATGTTCGGTACAACCGTCACCGCATTTGATTGAATAGACAATTCGTCACGCTTGGTTTGACGCGCGTTAGCCGCCAGTGTCTTTATACTTTCAATTTCACCGGGCGTGTATTTTTTGAACATATTCATCGTCAGTACTCCGTTACGATCAAGAGGCAGTCGGACGCCGCAGCGTCTGAGTGCAGGTGCGAAAATTGCCATGTTTAGATTCTTTCAGCGATTCCGTTACCGCTGCATCATTAGAGATTCAATTCGGTAAACTGCCTACTGTTAGAAATGACAGTTGACGACACTTTTTCTTGTATAGGCGACCAACGGTCGCTGGTTAAAGGGTACTCAAACAGCAAGCGCCCTGGGCACAGGTCAAGGCACCAAGGCCAGGATCAAGGCTTTTTCGATCGAGCCTACCGTGGCGACATTTCCGGCACGATCCTCCAGCATATAGGTGGCATACAGCGGGCCATTGGCAAAAGCGCGCACATGATCACCCGGCACGGGAAGGTTGATGGGGCTGCTGAAGTCGCTCGCTTGAGCCGTGGCCACTTGAAGCCCACGCACCCCTTGTACGGTGCTGAAATACAGGACGGCTGTGTCGCCTGGCCGTTGCTCCGTGTAGGGCGGCACGGCCGTTGGGAGGCTATTGGCGTGGGCGAGCAGCAAGGCTTCGTCCACCACGGTCACGCCGAAGGTTTCCAGTGGGTAACCCGACTGATTGCAATTGGGCGCCGTTGTGTCAACGGTGAAAATGCTGGGGTCTCCATTCCTCACATTACCTGCGCCATCTATCACTTCATAGGTCAGAACATGTTGCCCCTCACGTCGAAAATGTTCACTCAGAAGAGTGATCGACAGGGGAAACTCCACCCCTATTAGCCCTGCTGGATAGGAGCCAATGAAAACCGGGGAAAGTAAGTCGTTATCAAGGTAAACACTCAACCGGTCAAAACGGCCAGGAATTGGCGATGATGGCCAAGCCGCCGGCACCGCAACGTTTAAATTCCCCCCTAACGCCGCCACTGGCAAAAGATTTTCTAAGCCATCGCCATTATTTGGCAGCGCGTCGACGATGCTGAGTGGTGGAGCCCCTGCCTCAGTCACGGCTGCTCTCGAGTTGACCATTTCTATACTCCTTTACTTGAAAAATAAGCGAGCGCGTGCAGCAACTCAGCGCCAGTGCCCGGGTTAATAATTCGGATGAAGCTCTTTTATTTAACTGTCTGTTCGGCGCGCTGCCTACTGTAAGAAATGACAGTTCTGCCCCCCCTTCTTGTATACTCGACGCACGGCAGGGCTTGACAGCCCGGCCCGCCTGGTGTCTTCTGAAACCGGTTTCAACCGTATTCGACGCCGCCTGGCGATAAGACCCATAAGAGGAATCAGGCCCGTGAGCAGTACCCCTGCCCTGCACCGCCCCCGCGTGACCATGCTCGACGTGGCTGAACGCGCCGGCGTGTCCAAAGCCAGCGTCTCGCGCTTTATCGGCGATGACCGCGCATTGCTGTCCGACGCCATTGCCCTGCGCATCGAACAGGCCATCGACACCCTGGGCTACCGCCCCAACCAAATGGCCCGCGGGCTGAAACGCGGGCGCACGCGCTTGATCGGCATGCTCATGGCCGACATTCGCAACCCCTACTCCGTGGCCGTGATGCACGGCGTCGAAACCGCCTGCCGCCGCCACGGCTATAGCCTGGTGGTGTGCAACACCGACCGCGACCCCGAGCAGGAACGCCTGCAACTGGCAGCCTTGCGCAGCTACAACATCGAAGGGCTGATTGTGAACACCCTGGGCAAGCACTTGGACGAGTTGCGCGAGCTGCACGCCGAACTGCCGATGGTGCTGGTGGACCGCAAGGTCGACCATTTGCCCAGCGACCTGGTGGGCCTGGACAACGACGGCGCGGTGCGCATGGCCCTGGAGCACTTGCAGCAGCGTGGCTACCGCGACCTGGCGCTGGTCAGCGAGCCCCAGGACGGCACCAGTTCGCGTACCGAACGCATCAGCGCCTTCACAGCCCTGATCGGCAAAAACAAGGCCCTGCGCGGCCAAGTGCTGCAAACCGGCGAAGACCTGGCCGCCAGCGTGCAAAGCTTCATGGTCGCACCCGGCCCCGGCCCCAAGGCGCTGTTCTGCGCCAACGGCGTGGCGGCGTTGGCGACCACCCTGGCGTTGCGCGAACTGCATTGCACGCTGTTTGCCGACATCGGCCTGATCGCCCTGGATGACCTGGATTGGTACCCGCTGGTGGGCGATGGCATCACCGCCCTGGCCCAGCCGACCCACGACATTGGCGTGCGCGCGTTCGAGTGCCTGCTGGGCCGCCTGCGGGGCGACACGTCCCAGGCGCAGAGCCTGGACCTGCCCGCGCAACTGATCGTACGCGGCTCTACCCCGCCGAAAAAATGAACCCCGCACTGGCCGTCACCGTCAGTGTTATTGATCAATATGTAACCGGTTTCAGAGGCCAATAATAATGAATCTCTACCCCGTGTCCATCAGCCTGTCCAGCTACGGTGCCGACCTTGTTCGCGAACAAGGCCAGGCGGCCTTCATCGACGTCTTGAAGCGCGCCGGCGCCAGCATCATCGAACTGCGCGAAGAGCTGTTCACCGAGGTCGACCTGCCAACCCTGAACCAGGCCATCTCAGCACAAGGCCTGGCGTGCGTGTACTCCTCCCCTATCGAGTTGTGGCAAGTGGAACGCACTGCCCCCAACCCGCTGCTGGCCGCGACACTGGCCAAGGCCGCCGACGCTGGCGCGCGCTGGTTGAAGGTGTCGCTGGGGGTGTTTACCGCCCAGTGTGATTTCGCCGCGCTCAATGCGCTGTTGGCGCACCAGCCGGTGCGCCTGTTGGTGGAAAACGACCAGACCAACCCCGGCGGCCACATCGAGCCCATGGCGGGTTTCTTCGCCAAGGCGCGTGAACAGCGAACGCCGGTGGGCATGACCTTCGACATCGGCAATTGGCAATGGCAGGCGCAGTCAGTGCAAGGCGCTGCCCGGCAACTGGGCCAGTACGTCGAATACGTGCACTGCAAGGGTGTCAAACGCAACGCAGCCGGCAAGCTAGTGGCCACCCCACCCGATGCCCAGGACCTTGAGGACTGGACGCAACTGCTCGGCAGCATGGCCCCGGGGGTGATGCGCGCCGTGGAGTTCCCCTTGGTGGGCGACGACCTGGTGGCCGTCACCGGCGAGCAGGTGCACACCTTGGCCCGCCTGGGCCAACCGGCGCAGGAGGTGGCCCGCCATGGCTGATCTCGACATCCTGTGCTTTGGCGAAACCATGGCCATGCTGGTAGCCGAACACACCGGTGACCTGGCTGCGGTCAGCCACTACCACAAGCGTATTGCCGGGGCCGACAGCAATGTCGCCATTGGCCTGTCGCGGCTGGGCTTCAACGTGGCCTGGCTGAGCCGCGTGGGCCAGGACTCCCTGGGCCGCTTCGTGGTCGACACCCTCAAGGGCGAGGGCCTGGATTGCAGCCACGTGGGCCTGGACACGGCGCACCCCACCGGTTTTCAATTCAAGTCCAAGGTCGAGGATGGCAGCGACCCGGTGGTGGAATACTTTCGCAAGGGCTCGGCCGCCAGCCACCTGAGCGTGGCCGATGCCCACCCTGCCCTGCTTGGCGCCCGGCACTTGCACGCCACCGGCATCCCCCCGGCACTGTCGGCGAGCACCGCCGAGCTGTCACGCCACCTGATGCAAACGATGCGTGGCCAGGGCCACAGCGTCTCGTTCGACCCCAACCTGCGCCCGTCGCTGTGGCCCAGCCAGACGCGCATGGTCAGCGAGATCAACGCGCTGGCCAGCCTGGCCGACTGGGTGCTGCCGGGCCTTGCCGAAGGCCAGTTGCTGACGGGCCATGAGGCCCCTGCGGACATCGCTGCCTTTTATCTGGACCGCGGCGCCGAGGCCGTGGCGATCAAGCTGGGGGCCCATGGCGCCTATTACCGCACCCAGCAGGATGCCGGCTTCGTGGCCGCCTGCCGGGTGGATAAAGTGGTGGACACAGTGGGCGCCGGTGACGGCTTTGCCGTGGGCGTGGTCAGTGCCCTGCTGGAAAACCTGGGGTTTGCCCAAGCCGTGGCCCGCGGCAATTTCATCGGCAGCCGCGCGGTACAAAGCCAGGGCGACATGGAAGGCCTGCCAACCCGCGAGCAACTGCAATCGGTGGAAAAGCTGCGAACTGCCTGACCCGTTCAGGCGTCATAGCTTTACGTACCGGTTGCCCATAACGACAAGATGCTCGGGAGCAAGACCATGCACACCCTGAAATTGGCCACCCGCCGTTGGTGGTACATCATGCCGATCGTGTTCATCACCTACAGCCTGGCCTACCTGGACCGGGCCAACTATGGTTTTGCCGCAGCCTCCGGCATGGCCGACGATTTGAAGATGACCCCTGGCCTGTCCTCGCTGCTGGGGGCGCTGTTTTTCCTCGGCTATTTCTTTTTCCAGGTACCGGGGGCGATTTACGCGCAGAAAAACAGCGTGAAGAAGCTGATCTTCGCCAGCCTGATCGCCTGGGGCGTCCTGGCCAGCCTGACCGGCATGGTCGACAGCGCCTATTGGCTGATCGCCATCCGCTTTATGCTCGGTGTGGTCGAGGCCGTGGTGATGCCCGCCATGCTGGTGTACCTGTGCCACTGGTTCACCCGCGCCGAACGCTCGCGGGCCAACACCTTCCTGATCCTGGGCAACCCGGTGACCATGCTTTGGATGAGCGTGGTCTCGGGCTACCTGGTGCAGCATTTCAGCTGGCGCTGGATGTTCATCGTCGAAGGCTTGCCTGCGGTGATCTGGGCGTTTATCTGGTGGCGCCTGGCCGACGATAAGCCCAGCGAGGCCAAATGGCTGAGCGAAGGCGACAAGCAAGCCCTGGCCCAGGCGCTGGAGGCCGAACAGGCTGGCATCAAGCCGGTGAAAAATTATGCTGAGGCCTTCCGCTCGATCAAGGTGATCGTGCTGTCGATCCAGTTTTTCTGCTGGAGCATCGGTGTGTACGGCTTCGTGCTGTGGTTGCCGTCGATCCTCAAGCAAGGCGCGCAGATGGACATGGTCGAAGCCGGCTGGCTGTCGGCCCTGCCCTACGGCGCCGCAGCCCTGGCGATGCTGGCGGTGTCCTGGGGCTCGGACAAGATCCAGCGGCGCAAGCGCTTCGTCTGGCCGCCACTGCTACTGGCGGCGTTGGCGTTTTATGGCTCGTATGCGCTGGGCAGCGAACACTTCTGGTGGTCGTACTGCCTGCTGGTGATCGCCGGGGCCTGCATGTACGCGCCCTATGGGCCGTTCTTTGCCATCGTTCCGGAAATCCTCCCGGCCAACGTCGCCGGGGGCGCCATGGCGCTGATCAACAGCATGGGCGCCCTAGGCTCGTTCGGCGGCTCCTACCTGGTCGGCTACCTCAACGGCAGCACCGGCAACCCCGGCGCCTCGTACCTGCTGATGAGCGGCGCGCTGCTGGCCTCGGCCATCCTGACCCTTTGCCTGAAAACCAAAGACGCCCGGCAACCGGCCCTCCCGCCGCACCCCACCCACGCGTGAACAAGGCCTATTCATGAAAAAGCATGTTGTGCTGTACAAAAAGCTCTCGCCCGAACTGCTGGCCCGCCTGCAGGCCGAGGCCCAGGTAACGTTCGTTGACACCACAGGCCCCGAAGGCCGTGAACGCCTGCGCCAGGCCCTGCCCCAGGCCCACGGTTTGCTGGGTGCCAGCCTGAAGCTGGACGCCAACCTGTTGGCCGGTGCCAGCCAATTGCAAGCGGTGTCGAGCGTCTCGGTGGGCGTGGACAATTACGACCTGGCCTACCTCAAGCAACGCGGCATCGTGCTGACCAACACCCCGGACGTGCTGACCCAGACCACGGCCGACACCGGCTTTGCCCTGGTATTGGCCGCCGCCCGCCGGGTCGTGGAGCTGGCCACCCTGGTGCGCAACGGTGAATGGACCAAAAACATCGGCCCGGCGCAGTTCGGCACCGACGTGCACGGCAAGACCCTGGGCATCATCGGCATGGGCCGTATCGGCGAGGCATTGGCCCAGCGCGGGCATTTTGGCTTCGACATGCCGATTATCTACAACAGCCACTCGCCCAAGCCCGCCGTGGACCAGCGCTTCAACGCCCGCCACGTCAGCCTGGACAGCCTGTTGCAGCAAGCCGATTTCGTCTGCCTGACCCTGCCCCTGACCGCCGAGACGGAAAAACTGATCGGTGCCCGCCAGTTTGCCCTGATGCGCCCGGGCAGCATCTTCATCAACATTTCCCGGGGCAAGGTGGTGGACGAAGCGGCGCTGATCAACGCCCTGCAAAGCAGGCAGATCCGTGCCGCCGGCCTGGATGTGTTCGAGCGCGAGCCCTTGGACCCGCACTCGCCGCTGCTGCAACTGGACAACGTGGTCGCCACGCCGCACATCGGCTCGGCCACTGAAGAAACCCGCGAGGCCATGGCGCGTTGCGCGGTCGACAACATGATCGCAGCATTGCGCGGCGAGACACCGCCCAACCGCGTCCAATGATATCGCCCCCCTGTAGGAGCGGATTCATCCGCGTAAGCCGCGACGCGGTATGCCTGATGAGCCGTGGCGGCCTTTTCGCGGATGAATCCGCTCCTACACAGGCACGCCTGGGATTCACCCTGCGGATTCATCCGCGAAAGCCGCGACGCGGTATGCCTGATGCACCGTGGCGGCCTTTTCGCGGATGAATCCGCTCCTACACAGGCACGCCTGGGAATCACCCTGTAGCGGATTTATCCGCGAAAGCCGCGACGCGGTATGCCTGATGCACCGTGGCGGCCTTTTCGCGGATGAATCCGCTCCTACACAGGCACGCCTGGGAATCACCCTGTAGGAGCGGATTTATCCGCGAAAGCCGCGACGCGGTATGCCTGATGCACCGCGGCGGCCTTTTCGCGGGGGAATCCCGTCCTACTCAGGCACGCCTGGGATTCACCCTGTAGGAGCGGATTCATCCGCGAAAGCCGCGACGCGGTATGCCTGATGCACCGCGGCGGCCTTTTCGCGGATGAATCCGCTCCTACACAGGCACGCCTGGGAATCACCCTGTAGGAGCGGATTTATCCGCGAAAGCCGCGACGCGGTATGCCTGATGCACCGCGGCGGCCTTTTCGCGGGTGAATCCGCTCCTACACAGGCACGCCTGGGATTCACCCTGTAGGAGCGGATTTATCCGCGAAAGCGGCGACGCGGTATGCCTGATGCACCGCGGCGGCCTTTTCGCGGAGGAATCCGCTCCTACACAGGCACGCCTGGGATTCTCCCTGTAGGAGCGGATTCCTCCGCGAAAGCCGCGACGCGGTATGCCTGATGCACCGCGAAAGCCGCGACGCGGTATGCCTGATGCACCGTGGCGGCCTTTTCGCGGATGAATCCGCTCCTACACAGGCACGCCTGGGATTCACCCTGCGGATTCATCCGCGAAAGCCGCGACGCGGTATGCCTGATGCACCGCGGCGGCATTTTCGCGGATGAATCCGCTCCTACACAGGCACGCCTGGGAATCCTGAGAGGCACGCAATTTCAAGACAGTTACAGGGGGCTGATCACTGCTCCAATATTTCCACCGCGCACGCTGCGATCCGCCGGCATGCCTCCTCCAGCCGCTCGCTGTCCAGCACCAGCCCCAGGCGCAAATGCCCCGCCGCGCTGGGCCCGAACGCCTCGCCTGCCAATACCGATACGCCGTGACGCTCCAGCAGGCGATCGGCGAAGGCCTGGGCGCCGATCCCGGTTTCACGGATGTCGATCATCACGAACATGCCGCCGTCAGGCTTGAGTGCGCGCAGCCCCGGGCAACCTTCCAAGGCCGCGCACACCCGGTCGCGGCGCTCGCGATAGGTGTCGCGCATGGCGTCGACTTCCGGCAGGTGACTGTTGATCGCCACTTCGGCTGCGTGCTGGACGAAGTCCGGCAGGCCATAAAGCATGCACAGCGCCAGGTGAGTGAGGTGATCGGCCAGCGCCTGCGGGGCGATCACCCAGCCGACACGCCAACCACTCATGGCGTGGGACTTGGACAGGCTGTTGATGGTCGCCGTGCGTTCGGCCATGCCCGGCAGGCTCGCGGGGCTGATATGTTCGCCTTCATACAGCAGCTCGCTGTAGACCTCGTCGCTGATCAACCACAGGTCGTGCTCGATGCACAGCGCTGCCAATTGCTCCCAGGTCGCCCGTGGCAGGCTGGCGCCGGTGGGGTTGTGCGGGCTGTTGATCAACAGGGCCCGGGTCTTGGCGGTGATGCGCGCGGCCACATCGGCGGCCTGCACCCGAAAACCCTGCTCGGGCCGCACCGGGACCGGCACGATGGTCGCGCCACACGCGCCGAACACCGCCTCGTAGGTGACGTACATGGGTTCGGCCACGAGGATCTCATCACCGGGGTCCAGCACGCAGTGTGCCACCGAATACACCGCGCACTGGGCGCCGGCCAGCACCAGCACCTCGCCCGGGTCAACCAGCCGGCCGCTGCGCTGGCCGTGGTGGCCGGCAATGGCCTGGCGCAGCGAGAGGTTGCCGCGCACCTCCGAATAATGGGTGTCGCCGGCCTGCAGGCTGGCCACGGCCGCCTCGACGATCGGCGCCGGGGTGTCGAAGTCCGGATCGCCGACCGACAGCAACAACACCTCACGGCCCTGCGCCATCAGTTCCAGGGCGCGGTAGTGAATGTTCCAGGCGGCGGCACCTTCGCCGGCGATTCGTTGGGTCAGGGCTGAATAACGCATGCTGTTCTCCTTACGCATGAACGCGGTGCCTGACCCTACCACTGTGCGAACCAGGCTTAAATCACAAAGCGTGCAACCATGCCGCTCAGGTCCACGGCCAAGCGCGACAGTTCGTGGCTGGCCGCGCTGGTCTGGTGGGCGCCGGCGGCCGATTGGTTGGCCAAATCGCGAATGTTCACCAGGTTACGGTCCACTTCGCGGGCCACCTGGGCCTGCTCTTCGGAGGCGCTGGCGATGACCAGGTTGCGCTCGTTGATCAGCGAGATGGATTCGGTGATCTGCTGCAGCGCTGTGCCGGCCTGGCGGGCCAGGTCCAAGGTGCTCTGGCTGCGCTGGCTGCTTTGCTGCATCGACTGCACCGCTTCACCCGTACCGTTCTGGATGCCGGCGACCATCTGCTCGATCTCGCGGGTCGATTGCTGGGTGCGATGAGCCAGGGCCCGAACCTCGTCGGCCACCACGGCAAAACCACGCCCCGCCTCACCGGCTCGCGCAGCCTCGATGGCGGCGTTAAGCGCCAGCAGGTTGGTCTGTTCGGCAATCGCCCGGATCACATCCAGCACTTGGCCAATGTCGCGCCCTTGCACCGCCAGGCCCTCGACCAGCACCGACGTCTGCTGCACGTCCTGGGTCATGGACTGAATCGCACCCACGGTATCGACCACCCGATCACGGCCCTGCACCGCCACCTGGCTGGACTCCTGGGAGGCCTGGGAGGTGGACACCGCGTTGCGCGCCACTTCTTCCACCGCCGCAGTCATTTCGTTGACAGCGGTGGCCGCCTGTTCGATCTCGTTGTTTTGCTGGGCCAAGCCCTTGGAGGCCTCTTCAGTAACGGCGCTCAACTCTTCGGCAGCCGAAGCCAGCTGGGTGGCGGAGCCTGCAATTTGCTGGATGGTGTTGCGCAGATTGCCCTGCATGTCAGCCAAGGCCGCCAGTAGCCGCGCCGGCTCGTCACTGCCACGGGCATCGATGGCCTGGGTCAGGTTGCCCCCGGCAATCGACTGGGCCGCCTTCACCGCCAGGTTCAACGGGTTGACGATACTGCGGGTCAGCAACAGGGCCAACAAAACGGTGGCCAAGCAGGCAAAGACCGACACCACCACCACGCCCCAATTAGCCGCGCTGTAATCTGCCGCCGAGCTGCTGTTGGCCTGTTGCGCACTGGCGCGATTGATGGCAACCAGACGATTGAGCTGATCGCCCATCTTGTCGGTACCGTCCTTGATCGCGCCATTGATCAGTGCGCGCATCTCGTCGACCTTGTCTTGCTGCGACAGGGCTAGCATCTGGCTCTGAGCATTCAAGTAGTTAGCCAGGGTATTGGAGAACTCACGATAAAGCGCGGCCTCTTCATTGCTTTGTGGCAAACCTTCATAATTGGCTTGGGCTTTCTTGATATTACCCACTAGTTCGTTAATACGGTTTTGCGTCTCCAGCAGCGCCGAGGGGTCGCGATTGACCAGCGTGCGAAACGAGACAATACGTAAACGCAGTACCCCTTCAACCAAATTACCCAGATAGCCCACGCTGGGCAACGCGTTGGTTTGTACATCAACCGCTGCTTGGCGGATCAGCGACATGCGGTTGGAGGAGAAGATGCCCAAGGCCACCACCAGCAAGGCGATGAAGGCAAATCCAAGGAAGGCGCGCGGCGCGATATTCAGGCTTCGTAGGCTCATGGCGATACTCTCAAATGGAGACGGCAAGCATCCATGCCATTGATCCAATGCACTGGCGAGCGCGTCCGGGTAAGCCACTGCCATACTCCGGATATCGGCTAAACTTTAGAAACATGAGTTACTTATTGAAAATATTTAAAGCTGGCCAACAGCGTAAAAATATGAACTTAGCGCGCAAACGTTGGCTTAAACGTTTAAGCCGAAACATGGCGTAACAGTGGCACTTCCATTGGTCGGGCATTTTATGACGTGGATCAAAAAACTGGACTTAAACTGCCATAACTCTTAAAAAACACGCATGCCGTTCACACGCCGATGCTATTTTTAACTTCAGTTTTGCGCTCGGCTCACCCTTGCAAAGGCCCCCTGCCCGCACCTCATTCACGGTTGCGAAAAGTTGCACGACGCATAAGGTAGGCACCATGAACAAAATGACCTTTCCCAACGCCTGCCAAGTCATGCGCTGGCATTTCCACCCGATGGGTTTCGAGGCGAGCATGGACGCGCCCAGCAGCATGATCGCCCGGCTGTTTGATCGCGCCAGTGGCGAAACCCTGATTGCCATCGCCGGGCTGCCGTGCGCCACGGTCATGAATGCCGCCGACGTTGAGCGCATCATCGAGGCCGTGGAGGCGGAACTGGAAGCCTTTATTCCGCCGCACTCATTGTCGGCACTTGGCTGATCAGCGCCTCTTTGCCGAGGGGGAAGGTTGCGGTGAAGGGGACCTGAGCGTACGCACATCCTCGAAAAACGCTTTATCACCCGCGACCTGGTCACTGGCCTTGGCCACCCCCGGGTTGTCTTGGGCCGGCTCATCGATGTACCAGTAACAGTGGCTCACCGCCCGCGTGACCGCCACGTAAGCCAGGCGCAATACCTCTTCCTTCTGCGCGTTGTCGTAAGCCTCGCTGTCCCCGGCCTTGCCTAGCCCCGCCAAGCGGTAGGCCTGGTTCTTCCAGGGCGAGCGAGTCACGTGCTGGCAGTCGCCCAGCAAGAACACCGCGTCGGCTTGCAGGCCTTTGGAGCTGTGGTAGGTCAGTTGCTTGAGTCGCCGGTCCTTGGCGGCCAGCGCCTGTTCCTGATGGATGAGCCCTTGCAGATAGGGCCCGGCCAGCGCGCGATCGCTGCCCTTGCGGTACAGCAGCAGGATCGAATCGCCGGCCTGGTAATGCGCGGTGATGCGCTGGGCCATGGCCTCGTCGTTACGGTCTAGCACCCTGACCGGGATCAATTCACGCTCGCCGCCTGCGGCCTTGGCCTTCTTGCCGGTGATGGCCGGCGCCGGGCGCACCAGGTGTTCGGCGGCGTCGATGATGTATTGGTGGCTGCGGTAATTGTCGCTGAGCATCACCTTGGTGGTGGCTGGCGAGGCGAACTGCTTGGGGAACTCCATGAAGTACTTGGGCGAACTGCCGCGCCAGCCGTAAATGGACTGCCAGTCGTCGCCCACGCACAATAGTGACGAGTGCTGCGCCGCCCAACCGGTGTGCAACTGCGGCCCGCGGCTGCGGATCTCGCGCAGGCAGGCACGCAGCCAGGAAACGATCTGCGGCGACACATCCTGGAACTCGTCGACCATCAGGTGCGACAGGCCACGCAGGCTGTCATTGCTCAGTTGCTTGAGGTTTTCCGGGCTGGTTTCGCCAAACAGGGCGAACATGCGGTTGTAGGTCATCACCGGAGGCGACTGCTGCAACAGGTGCGCCTCGAAGGCTTTCCAGTACAGGCTCAGCGCTTCGAAGAAATACCGGTCGCTGTCCTCGCTGGCAAAGCTCATCTGGCCAACGGTGGCGGACACGTCCAGGCCCAGGTTCTCGATAAACCCGGCGGCGCCCACGAAGCAGTCCAACAGCGGCGCGGTCACCAACTCGCCCTTGACCTTGTAGTCGAACCCCGGCCCCGCCACCGCATCGCCGGCCAGCGATTGCAGCAGGCGCTTGGCGGCCGCGTAGTTTTCCAGCCAGATCACCGGTTTGCTGCAGAACGCCTGGAACAACGTGCGCTTGATCACCCACTCGGCCCACACCGGCAATTTGGCACCGTTGCGCTTGATCTGCTGGTTTTCACCGGGGTCGAAGCCCAGCACCACCCAGGCGTCCATTTGCGCGATGTAGCCATGGCAGTGGAAAGCGCTGCCATTGATTTGCACCGGCGTACGGTTGGGCTCGATACCCTTGATCGGCCACGCTCCAGCGGCAAACCACAGGTCTTCGATGGTGTCGCACAGCTCTTCGTCACGCTTGGAGGACAACTCGGTCACCGCCACGCGCTTTTGCACGTCGGGGTGGTCGCGGTCCAGCTCTTTGAGCTGCAAGGCCTGGCGGCGCAGCGTGGCGATCAGCTCGGCGAAACGCTCGCTGCTGCCCAGCAAGTCGCGGTAGCACAGGTTCATCTGCTGGCGCTGGGCGTCGTTCAGGCGCAAGTCGAAGGGGTTGCTGTCGCTGTCCTCCTCCCCCGCGGTGGCCTGGTTGCTGAGGTTCTCGAATGCGCGCAACTGGCCGAAGCCCGGCAGGCTGCGCACCATCGGGAAAATCCGCGAGTGGAAGGTGCGCACCACGTCACGGGCATCCTTGAGCGCCAAGGCGTAGCCCCACAACGCGAACACCTGGATCAGCTTGTTGATGAAGTCTTTGCGTGACTCGCGGGTAAAGGTAACCACGGTCATGGCGCCCAACTCAAAGCCCAGGTAATGGTTAAGCAATAGCACCCGCAGCACCAGCGAGGTCGACTTGCCCGCCCCGGCCCCGGCAATCACGTAGGTGGCAGGCGTTTCGCTGAAAATCATCTTCCACTGCGCCGCGCTCGGCTGCGCATGGGCTGGCAGGCGCTGCGCCACGTCGGCCTTGATGCGCTTTTTAAGCTCGGCGGTCAGGGGCAGCTTCCAGTCGTCGAACAGGTAGTCATCCACCCCCGGCACGCCATGGCCTTCGGGGCGGGTGTCACGAATCAGCAGCACTTGGCGGCCCTCTTCGTAACCGTCCACCCGGCCCTCGTCGTAACCGTCCTTGACCCCTTCGGCGTGCCCGTTGCGCTGGCCCACGGCATGGCCATGGAACCAGGAGTCGCGATGCTGGGCCCGCAGCCGGCTCAAACCGCGGCCCAGCAAACGGGCGGTCAAGCGCTTGAACAACGACAACTGGGCAGGTGGCAACAATTCGGGCGGCTGCTGGAGCGGGGATGACGGCACGCGGACCTCATGAGGTGTCAATCGACAAACCTCATGTTCGCCTGATTCCTCACCTGAGGCCAGCTATTGCTTGCATATCAGCCATTTAGCGGACGAACCGGAGACATCGTCCCACTTGAAACTATCGATGAAGCTGATCATATCATCAAAGATTTTACGCTTTTTTTCGATAGGAAACCGGCCGATCATTAAGCCTTGAAAGCCCATCAACTCAGGAGATGACCATGCTTGAATTACGCCCCTTCAAATCCCTGGGCGGTGCCAACCACGGCTGGCTGGATGCGCACCACCACTTCTCGTTCGCCGAGTACCACGACCCCAAGCGCATGCACTGGGGCAACCTGCGCGTTTGGAACGATGACGTCATCGCCCCCGGCACCGGTTTCCCGCAACACCCGCACCGCGACATGGAAATCATCACCTATGTTCGCGAAGGCGCGATCACCCACCAGGACAACCTGGGCAACAAGGGCCGCACCGAGGCCGGCGACGTACAAGTGATGAGCGCGGGCACCGGCATTGCCCACAGCGAGTACAACCTGGAAACCAGCGCCACGCGTATTTTCCAGATCTGGATCATTCCCGATGAAAGCGGCGCGGCACCGTCGTGGGGCGCACGGCCGTTCCCTAAAGGTGAACGCAACGAAGGTTTCGTGACCTTGGCCAGCGGCAAGCCCGATGATGACGTGAGCCTGCGCATCCGCGCCAACGCACGCCTGGTGGCCGCGACGATCAAGGCCGGCGAAACCGCCGAGTACGTGCTGGCGGCTGGCCGCAAGGCATACTTAGTGCCAGCCAAGGGCGTGATCGAAGTCAACGGCCTGCGCGCCGAAGCCCGCGACGGCATCGCCGTGCAAAACGAGCACAGCCTGCGGGTCACGGCCTTGGAAGACGCCGAGATCGTGCTGGTAGACGTCGCCTAAGCACAGCCCCGAGCAGCGGCAAAGCCAGCGTTGGCAACAACGAAATTGGCTTTCCAAACAAGGGGCTAAAGTGCCATACCTCATGGTATTATGCCGCCGCGGTCCCGTACCGCCATCGGGTGAAACGAACTTCGAGCCTCACAAAACCCACTGCACGCACCATAGCGCAGGGGCGAAGCTTCGTCGGATCCATTCAATCCGCCACCCCGTGAAGTACAAAAGAATTAGTGTCACCCAAGTAGCTGAATCCAATAATGAACAAAAAGTCAGCACAGGTGGGACATATCAGCGAAGTCGATAGTGTCCTATCGACTTCATGTCCAGCCTCACGTGTTTGCCGAGTGCGTAAACCTTTGTCGACGGTATCTAGCCTGCCGTGAAAAGGTGCACCTCTTGGTCAGGCAGGGCGGGCGGACGGCGTTTATTAGAGGGATACACTGTGTTGAACAAAATGAACACGGCCTTGTTTGGCCTTGCGCTGTCAATGACGCTGGTGCCTGTGCACGCAGCCGAAACTAAAAAAGTCGATGTGTTGTTGGTTGGCGGCGGCATCATGAGCGCCACCCTGGGCGTGTGGCTCAACGAACTGGAGCCGGATCTGACCATGGAAATGGTCGAGCGCCTCGATGGCGTAGCCCAAGAAAGCTCCAACGGTTGGAACAACGCCGGTACCGGGCACTCCGCCTTGGCCGAGTCGAACTACACCCCCTACGGTAAAGACGGCAAGATCGAGATTACCAAGGCGATCGAGATCAACGAGGCCTTCCAGGTCACGCGTCAGTTCCTGGCCTGGCAGGTCAAGTCGGGCGTCTTGAAAAACCCGCACTCGTTCATCAACTCTACCCCGCACATGAGCTTCATGTGGGGTGACGATAACGTCAAGTTCCTGAAGGCCCGTTACGAGGCGCTGCAAACCAGCCCATTGTTCCGTGGCATGCAGTACAGCGAAGACCAAGCGCAGATCAAGCAGTGGGTCCCACTGATGATGGAGGGGCGTGACCCCAACCAAAAGATCGCTGCCACCTGGTCGCCGATCGGTACCGACGTCAACTGGGGTGAAGTGACCCGCCAGTACGTCGCTGCCCTGCAGACCAAGCCTAACTTCAGCCTGAAGCTTGGGAGCGAAGTCGAAGAGATCACCCGCAACAAGGATGGCGGCTGGCACGTCGAGTACAAAAACCTGAAAGACGGCACCACCCACGGCACCGACGCGAAATTCGTGTTCATCGGCGCTGGCGGCGGCGCGTTGAAGCTGCTGCAAAAAGCCGACATCCCTGAAGCTCGCGAATACGGCGGCTTCCCGGTAGGCGGCTCGTTCCTGGTGACTGATAACCAGGACATCGCCCTGCAGCACATGGCCAAGGCCTACGGCATTGCCTCCACCGGCGCACCGCCCATGTCCGTGCCGCACCTGGACACCCGCGTGCTGGACGGCAAGCGCATGATCCTGTTCGGGCCATTCGCCACCTTCTCCACCAAGTTCCTCAAGCAAGGCTCGTACCTGGACCTGCTGTCGACCACCACCACGCATAACGTGTGGCCGATGACCAAAGTGGGCGTTGAGCAGTACCCGCTGATCGAGTACCTGGCCGGCCAGTTGATGATGTCCGATGACGACCGCTTCAATGCACTCAAAGAGTACTTCCCACACGCCAAGAAAGAAGACTGGCGCCTGTGGCAAGCCGGCCAGCGCGTGCAGATCATCAAGCGCGATGCCGAGAAAGGCGGCGTGTTGAAGCTGGGCACCGAAGTCGTGTACGCCCAGGACGGCACGATGGCTGGCCTGCTGGGTGCCTCCCCAGGTGCCTCGACTGCAGCCCCGATCATGATGGGTGTGCTTGAGAAGATCTACAAGGACAAGGTCGCCACCCCGGCCTGGCAGGAAAAGCTGCACCAGATCGTGCCTAGCTATGGCACCAAGCTGAACGACAGCCCTGCCGCCGTACAGAAAGAATGGAACTACACCGCCGAGGTGTTGCAACTCAACACCCCACCGGTGATCGACCAGACGGTAACCGTGCAACCTGCGGCCCAAGACAAGGCAAAAGCAAAAGAGAGCAATCCTGCTGCTGACATGGCCTTGTAATCTGTAACTGAAAAAGCCCCGCGCAGCCTTGGCTGCGCGGGGCTTTTTTGTGCCCTAGCGGAACCTGGGCAACGGCCGATCAACCTTCAGCGACGTCAGGGTCCTGTTGACCAACTGCTCCTCTGCCTCTACCGCCTTCAGGCTGTCGCGAATCTTCAGGGCGGCGGGCGAATCGCCCTGGCGGTCGATCCAGTCGGCGATGACCTTGCAGGCCGAAGTCAACTCGCTTTGGCGGTGATTGATGACCGTGAGCAACGTGGTGATGTTTTCTTTGTCATACATGGCGGCTTCCTCTGTTCTGCGAAGCAAGTATAGCAGCGGGTTCGAAAAGCCCATGGCGAGCTGAACACCCCCATGCTTCCAGGCGCGCTCGCAGGCGACCGGGGGCCTGGGCCGTCAAAGCTTGAAGGTGCCCACCAAACCCTGCAGGTGAACCCCAAGGCGCGCCAACTCGATGCTCGAGGCGGCGGTTTCTTCGCTGGCCGCCGAGGTTTGCTCGGAGATGTCGCGCACGTTCAACACGCTGCGATTGATCTCTTCGGCCACTGCCGCCTGTTGCTCGGCCGCCGCCGCGATCTGCTGGTTCATCGACTCGATGGACGACACCGAGCGGCTGATGTTCATCAGTGAGGAACCGGCGCGGCGGGTCAACTCGACGCTGCTGTCGGTCAACGTGCGGCTGTTCTCCAGGATGCTGGCCACCTGTTGGGTACCGCTTTGCAAACCGCCGATCAAGGCCTCGATCTCCTCAGTAGAGGCCTGGGTACGCTGCGCCAGGCTGCGCACTTCATCAGCCACCACGGCAAAGCCACGCCCTGCCTCACCGGCACGCGCCGCCTCGATGGCAGCGTTGAGCGCCAGCAGGTTAGTTTGCTGGGCCACCGCCTTGATCACATCCAGCACGGTGCCGATCTTGTCGCTTTCACGCTTGAGCTCACTCATGGCATCGGTGGAGTTGCGCACCTCGGTGGCCAGGCGCTCGATCTGGGTCATGGCCTGGGCCACCACCTCGTCGCTGTCGCGGGCATCCTGGCTCGCCGTCACTGCCGCGTGGGATGCCTGTTCGGCATTGCGCGCCACCTCTTGCACGGTGGCGGCCATCTCGTTCATGGCGGTGGCCACTTGGTCGGTCTCGACTTTCTGGCTGTTGACCCCGGCGCTGGTCTGCTCGGTCACCGCCGACAGCTCTTCGGCGGCGCTGGCGATCTGCACCACGCCGTCGCGGATACCACCAATCAGCCCACGCAGGCTCACGGTCATGCTCTGCATGCTGGTTTGCAGTTGCCCCAACTCATCACGGCGGGTCACGTTCAGGTCATGGCTAAGGTCACCACCGGCCACGCGCTCGGCAGCCTTCAGGGTGTCCATCAGCGGGCCCACGATCAACCGGGTGATCAACCAGGCGGCCAAAATGCCGAACACCAACGCCAAGGCCGCGGCCCCACCCAGCCACAGATTGGCCTGGTTCACGTCATGATCACGCTTGGTGGTCTGCCCGGTCGCCAGCTGCTTGCTGGCCTCCAGCAAGCTGGCAATGTCGGTATTGAGCGCATCCTGGGCCTGGCGCGATTTATCTTCGCTACCGGCCACCCCGATGGCCTGGGAGAAATCCTTGAAATGGGCCCGGTACTGGTCCAGCGCGCGATCGGCTTGATCCACCCATCGCAGGCTTTCGGGTGTTTCCAGTTGCGCGCGAACATCGTCGACATGGCGGTCCAGGATGTCGATGGACTTGACCACGCCACTGGCATGCTCGCCATCGGGTTTCAGGGTGTAGGACAGGCGCGCAATGCGCAGGTCGCGGGCTTGCTCGTTGAGTTTGGAAATTTCCGCCAGCTTGTCACCGCGGTCACTCAGCGAGCTGAGCCCCTGCCACCCGGTGAACGCGATCAGCACCGTCAGCGCCAACACAATCGCAAAACCCAGCGTGAGTTTTGCCCGAACGCTGATATTCCCCAGCCCTTGTGTGATCGATCCCAACATCAAGCAGTCTCCGCCATAAAAAGTGTCAGTGTGCGAGGGCGGTCCGGCGATTGTCGGGCCCCTCCATGAGCAATGAGCAGTAGCGCTACGTGATTGCCATGATATCAAACTGACACTATCTAAATCGGGCGGTTCCAGACCCATGTCGAAAGATTTTAAGTTTTTGTCGAATAATCGTAACTATCTGCTACCGAAAGGGTTTTTCAGGAGCAGCTGCTCGCGACAGCCCCAATCGAGTCGATAGGCCGAGCCTGATCTGATCTTGATCTTGATCTTGATCTGCTTTTGATCTTGATGGTGTGCCCCGTAAAGCGCCCGGGCCGACTGGAGGCGTCGCTCAAGGGGCGGCCCGCAGGGCCCGAGGCGTAGCCGAGGGAGACGGCAGCCGGCAAGCTTCTATAGCCGGTGCCGTCTGCCCCTTGAGCGACGCCGGAAGGAGGGGACCCGCAGCGCAGCGGAGGGCCCAAGCAGGGGCAAGCCCTTTTTGCTTACTTTTTGTGGCGTTTGACAAAAAGTAAGACGCCGTAAGGGCGGACAGGTGAAGTGGCCTCTCCCGAAATAATGGATATGCTCACGACCCTCAGAAGCGGGATTCGGATGCCTTACACATATCCATTGGTTAGGGTGATGCCGAATCACCTTTCCGGCCTTACGCCGGCTCACTTTTTGTCAAACGCCACAAAAAGTAAGCAAAAAAGGCTTGCCCCTGCTTGGGCCCTACGCTGCGCTACGGGTCCCCTCCCTCCGGCATCGCTCAAGCGGACGACGGCCCGGAATAGAAGCTCCTCCGGCTCCGTCTCCGGCGGCTACGCCTCCGGCCGCTTGATCGACGCCTCCAGTCGGCCCGGGCGCTTAATGGGGCATACAATCAAAATCAAAAGCCAAGCAGATCAAGAGCAGATCAAGAGCAGCCGTGATCCTGATCCTGATCTTGATCCTGATCTTGATCTTGATCTTGATCTTGATCTTGATCTTGATCTTGATCTGCTTTTGATCTTGATTGTATGCCCCGTAAAGCGCCCGGGCCGACTGGAGGCGTCGATCAAGGGGCGGCCCGAAGGGCCCGAGGCGTAGCCGAGGGAGACGGCAGCCGGCAAGCTTCTATAGCCGGTGCCGTCTGCCCCTTGAGCGACGCCGGAAGGAGGGGACCCGCAGCGCAGCGGAGGGCCCAAGCAGGGGCAAGCCTTTTTTGCTTACTTTTTGTGGCGTTTGACAAAAAGTAAGACGCCGTAAGGGCGGAAAGGTGATTCGGCATCACCCTAACCAATGGATATGCCCACCGTCCTCGGAGCATGCTTCAAAAATCATGTACATATCCATTACCAAGGGCGCGGCCACTTCACCTTTCCGGCCTTACGCCGGCTCACTTTTTGTCAAACGCCCGGTGTGCCGGCCCAGCCAAAAAATAAGCAAAAAAGGCTTGCCCCTGCTTGGGCCCTACGCTGCGCTACGGGTCCCCTCCCTCCGGCATCGCTCAAGCGGACGACGGCCCGGAATAGAAGCGTCTCCGGCTCCGTCTCCGGCGGCTACGCCTCCGGCCGCTTGATCGACGCCTCCAGTCGGCCCGGGCGCTTAATGGGGCATACAATCAAGATCAAAAGCCAAGCAGATCAAAAGCCAGAGCCAAAGCCGAAGCAGAGCCAGAGCCAGAGCCAGAGCCAGAGCCAGAGCCAGATCGGGCCATCAGTTACCCCGAGACCTGGTCCTTGCCTGCCGCTTTGGACTGGTAGAGGGCTCGGTCACAGCGCGCCACCAATTCGGCTTGGGTCTCGTTGTCGGCGCGCTCCACCACGCCCACGCTCAGGCTCACCTTGAAGTGCCCCGCCGCGAGCCACGCCTGGCGGATTTTCTGTGCCACCACGCGGGCAGCGTCCAGGGTGCTTTCGGGCAATACCACCATGAACTCGTCGCCACCCCAGCGGGCCACCAAGTCCACCTCACGCACGCAGCCCTTGATGCTATCTGCCACACGCATAAGCGTCTCATCACCTTGGGCATGGCCATGGGCGTCATTGATCAGCTTGAAATCATCCAGGTCAACCAGGATCAGCGAAAGCGGGTGGCGGAAGCGATTGGCTCGCTCGCACTCGTGCAACAGCACGGTTTCCAGGCGGTAACGGTTGGCAACCCCAGTAAGGGTATCGCGCTCGGCCAGATGGCGGTTTTCGTCGAGTTGAAGCTGCAACTGCCGGTTGACCTCGGACAGCTCACGGGTACGCTGCGCCACCACCGCTTCCAGTGACTGGGCACGGCGCTCCAGCTGTTCGACCAAAAGCTTGCGGTCGTGGATGCTGCGATGGGCGCCGAACATGCGCGCCACGCTGCCATCGGGGTTACGCGCCAGCACCTCGCCGCGGTCTTCGATCCACAGGTAGCTGCCGTCCTTGCACAGGCAGCGGTACTCCACTTGGTACTGCGGGGCGCGCTGATGGATGTAGGCGTCGAACGCCGCCATCACCCGTGGAAAGTCATCCGGGTGGATCACCTTCTCCCACGTGAACACGGTATTGGCCAAGGCGTGGGGCGAGTAGCCGAGCATCCGGTACCAGCCCGGGTTGCGGTAGACAAAACCACTGTTGGCGTTCCAGTCCCAGATCCCGTCACTGATCAGCTCAAGAATGCTGTGCAACATGTCCTCGTTGAGGTCAGCGGCATCGATCTTCAACCCGTTATTGGATTCCTCGTTCATCGCAGCGCTCCTGCTGACCTGAAATAACCCACGGGGAATTTAGCAGGTCGAAGGTTGAGGCGACAGCCAGCAACTGCGTTCGCTGATCGCACACATCCGCCTCAAACGGTTAAAGCCCTTGCGCCTGAAGGCGATAAACCACTCAGCGGACCCTTCTGACAACAACAATCCAGAAGCGCCTGGCCCCCTTTGGGTAGGTGACGAGTTCGCACACACTTTCGATCCCTGGAGTTGGTCGTCATGCTTGCTCATCTGAAAATTCGTACGGGAATGTGCGTGATTTTGGCGCTGTTCGTGGTTGCACTGCTGTTTTCCACCGTCAGCGCCTGGCGCGCTGCCGAAGAAAGCGATGCCCAGGTACAGGAACTGCACCGCACCGCACTGCAGGCCGACCGCCTGAACAACGCCTTGCTGATGGCCATCCGTACCAGCGCCAACGTGTCGTCCGCCTACTTGGAAAACCTCGGCGGCCAGAGTGAAGCGTCCAAGGCGCGATTGATTCGCTCGCAAGACATCTGGCGCTCGGCCATGGAACTGGTCAACCATTACGCCGCCACGCTGGCTCCGCAAAACACCGCCTTGGGGCAGCAACTGGAAAGTTCGTTCAGCGAGTACGGCAAAGCCATCGACGGCCAGCGCTCGGCCACCAGCAACAATGACTTGGCGGCCTACTTTCGCGCCAATCAGGACGCCACCGTGGCCATGGGCAAGCTGCAGGAACAACGCAACGCACTGATGCAGGCGCTCAACACCCGCAGCGAAGCGTTGATGGCCACCACCGATACGCGCCTGAACCAGGCGAAGATCATCGCCAGGGTGCTGTTGCTCACCACCGTGTTGCTGGCGGCCCTGTGCTGGACCTTCCTGACCGCCCGCGTGCTGCGCCCCTTGAGCCTGGCTGGCCAGCACTTCAAGCGTATTGCCGGGGGCGATCTGCGCGAACCGATCCAGGTGCAAAACCGCAATGAAATCGGCGAGCTGTTTGCCGAACTGAGCCGCATGCAGGACAGCCAGCGCCAGACCATCGCGCACATCAGCGCCTCGGCCCAGCAATTGGCCAGTGCCGCCCAGCAGCTCGATAGCGTGACCGAAGAGGCCAACCGTGGCGTGCAGCAGCAAGACCAAGAGCTGGAACAGGCCGCCACTGCAGTCACCGAAATGACCACCGCCGTTGAAGAGGTGGCGCGCAACGCGGTATCGACCTCCCAAGCGGCCGAAGCCTCCAACGCGCTGTCCCAGCAAAGCCGCCAGCAGGTGCAGGACACCATCGACGGCACCCATGCCATGGCCGCGGACATTCAGGGCAGTTCTGAACTGATCCAGACCCTGGCCGGCGAAACTCGCGACATCGGCAAGGTGCTCGACGTGATTCGCGCCATCTCCGAGCAAACCAACCTGCTGGCCCTCAACGCCGCCATCGAAGCGGCCCGTGCAGGGGAAGCCGGCCGCGGTTTTGCGGTGGTGGCCGACGAGGTGCGCACCCTCGCCCACCGCACCCAGCAATCAACCCGCGAAATCGAGGCGATGATCGCCCGCCTGCAAAATGGGACCGAGGCGGCCGTCAGTTCCATGCGCTCAAGCACCGAAAAGGCTCAGGTCAACCTCACCCTGACCCAGGCCTGCGGCGAGGTGCTGGAGCAGATCTACGCGGCCATCGGCGAGATCAACGAGCGCAACCTGGTGATCGCCAGTGCCGCGCAGGAACAATCCCACGTGGCGCGGGAAGTGGACAGCAACCTGATCAACATCCGCACCCTGTCGATCGAGTCGGCGGCGGGTGCCAGCAAAACCCGGGCGGCCAGCCAGGCGTTGTCGGGGTTGGCGGGTGAATTGAATACGCTAGTGGCGCGGTTCAGGGCGTAGGCCTCAAGCATCACTGCGTTTTCATTGCCTCAACGCGAAAGCCCGCGCTGCACCGCGTACGACAACGGCAACGTCAGCAACAGCATCACTGCAAGCGTCACCATGGCCACCGGCACCCCGGTGGCATCCCCCAGCCGGCCGAACACCACCGGCGCCAGCGCGCCGCCGCCGATGGTGCCGGTGTAGAACAGCGCGAAGGCTTGTTCGCGCTTGTCTGGCCCGGCCAGATCCGGCACCACGCCGTACAGTACCGACGAGGTGCCGTTCAAGGCCAGGCCCAGCAGCGGCAGCATGGCCATCAAGCCGAAATAGGGTAAGAACACCGCCAAGATGATCATCAGCGAGGTGGCCGACTCGGTCAGCCATACGGTTTTCATCATGCCGATGCGCGCCCCCAGGTAGCCGCACAGCAACTTGCCGAACGCGCCCCCGATGAACAGCAGTGTCAACGCCAGGCCAATGCCCGCGGTGCCGGCGCCTTTACTTTTCAGCAAAAACGGCAGGAAGGTCAAAAAGCCCATGCGCACCGCGCTGTCCAGGGCGCCGGTGGCCAACAAGGCACGCAGGCCGCCGGGCGAACCTGCGCTGGGGGCGGTGTTGGCGGCTTTTGATGAACGCACGTGGGCCGGCTCGCGCGCCGGGATCAGCCACCACAACAGGGCCGCTGCGGCCAGGCCAAGCAGGCCCATCAAGGTGACGCTGGTACGCCAGTCGACCACGATCAGCAGCAGGCCGATCAAGCCAGGCAACAGGGTCTTGCCAATGTCGCCAGCAAAGTTGTACTGCGACAATGCCTCCTTGACGCCACCGCCAGGCTCATAGGCATCAGTGATCAGCGAAGACGCCAACGGGTGCTGGGTACTGGCACCCAGGCCACCGACCATCAGCGCCAGCAGCAGCACGGTCAAGCCACCTGCCTGGCCCACCAACAGGTAAGCCAGCCCCGCGAGTGCAGTACCGCCGACCAGCAGGCGCTCGCGCCCCCAGCGTTTGGCGGCGCGGCTGGCCAATAGCTGGAAACCGGCCATCATTCCTGAATAGGCACCGCGCAGCAGCCCGACCTGGGCCAGGCTCAGGCCGAACTGCACCTGCCATATCGGCAGCAATACGTAGATCAGATCGGTCAGGCCATCGTGTACCGCGTGGGCGCTGCAACCGGCGAGCAAGGCGCGGCGGCGTGTGTTGGTCTGCATGGCAGGTTGTTCGCGCAAAGCTGCTGGGTTGTTCATCAGGTCGCCAGGCTTTTTATGGGTTTATCACTGAACACTGGGAAACATTTGGCAACATCATGGCGATCCAAAGCCCAGGACACAAGGCGAATAAGGCAGTCTGACAGGCCATGGCACGGTACAACTCACTGTGGGAGCAGAGCTTGCTCGCGATGCGCCATGGCCTGTGTGCCTGGGGTGAATCTTCATTTCCCCTCAGGCTGCTTCGCCGCCCTTGTAGACCAACTGGTAGCCGATCCCGAACACCGTCTGAATAAGCGGCACCTCGAACGGCTTGTCGACCGCCTGGCGCAACAAATACAAGTTGGTGCGCAGGCTGTCGCTGTTGGGCGGGTAATCGCCCCACACCGCCTGTTCCAGTTCACGCCGGGTGACCACCGCCGGGCTTCGGCGCATCAACAGTTCGAGCATTTTCAGGCTGGTGGGCGTCAGGCGTAGCGATGTGCCCTGGCGGCTAACGTGCAGCGTGTCCAGGTCATAGGCCAGGTCATGGATACTCAGCACGCGCGAGTTGCGCCGCTTGAGCCGCCACACCAGCGCCTCGATGCGCGCCATCAACTCGGCCAACGCGAATGGCTTGACCAGGTAATCGTCGGCACCGGACCTGAAGCCTTCCAGGCGATCGGATAAGGCATCGCGCGCCGTGAGCATGATCACCGGGGTGTCTGCGCGCGAGCTTTCGCGCAAGCGCTGGCATACCTGGGTGCCGTTGATGCCGGGCAGCATCACGTCCAGTATCACCATGTCGAACGCCCGGGTGGCCGCCAAGTGCAGGCCGGTCAGGCCATCCTCGGCGCCGGTCACCTGGCAGCCGCGCGACTGCAGGTACTCGGTCACGTTGGCGAGAATATCGCGGTTGTCTTCTACCAGCAGAATCTGCATGCCGCCTTCCTTCTCATTGTTCTTTTGTTCATTGCGTATGCGCACTCACCGTTTCCCGAGCCCTGCCCTGGCGCAGGCGCTCGAACCACAGGTAGACCACCGGCGTTGTATACAGCGTCAGCACCTGCGACACCAGCAGGCCGCCGACAATGGCAATGCCCAGGGGCTGGCGCAACTCCGACCCAGGACCATGGCCGAATGCCAAGGGCACTGCGCCCAGCAAAGCCGCCAGCGAGGTCATCAAAATCGGCCGCAAGCGCAGCAGGCAGGCTTCACGCACCGCCTGCGCGGGGCTCATGCCGCTGGCCTGGGCCACCAGGGTGAAGTCCACGATCATGATCGCGTTTTTCTTGACGATGCCGATCAACAGGATAATACCGATCATGCCCAGCACCGACAGGTCATGGCCACTGAGCATCAACGCCAACAACGCGCCAAAGCCTGCCGAAGGTAAGGTGGAGATGATTGTCAGCGGGTGGATGGCATTTTCGTACAGCACGCCCAGTACGATGTACACCGTGAGAATCGCCGCCAGGATCAGCCAGGGCTCGGACTTAAGCGAGTCCTGAAAGGCCTGGGCCGCGCCCTGGAAGCTGGCATTGACGGTGTCCGGCAAGCCGGCTGCCAGGGATGCCTGGTTGATCGCCCCGACTGCCTCGCTCAGGGCATGGCCAGGCGCCAGGTCAAAGGACAGGGTAATCGCCGGGAAGATGCCCTGGTGGTTGATGACGATGGGCACCAGCTCCCGGTGGATGCTCGCCAGCATGTTCAGCGGCACCAAGGCACCGTTGTCGGCCCGCACGTACAGGTGCTCCAGGGTCGACAGCGACACCTGCCATTGCGGGTCCAGTTCCAGGATCACGTGGTTCTGGTCCAACTGGGTGAACATCGTCGCCACCTGGCGCTGGCCGAAGGCGTCGTACAGCACGTCGTCGATGGCCTGCACCGACACGCCCAGGCGCGAGGCCGTGGCGCGGTCGATCTGCAGGGTGGCCTGGGGGATGCCGCTCTGCTGGTCGGAGGTCACATGCACCAGCTGCGGCAGGGCTTGCAGGCGCTTGAGCAGTACCTCGCTCCAGTGGTTCAGTTCGGCGGTGTCGGGGTCTTGCAGGGTGTATTGATACTGGGTCTTGCTGGCCCGGCCGCCGATCTGGATGTCCTGGTTGGCCTGCATGTACAGCTTGATACCCGGCACCCGGTTCAACGCCGGCTGCAGCCGCGCGATGACCTGGGCGGCGCTGGCCGTACGCTCGGCAAACGGCTTGAGGTTGACCATCATCTTGCCTTGGCTGATGGTGGGATTGGCACCAATCCAGAAGTACACCTTGGCCACGGCCGGGTCCTGGCGCACGATCTCGGCCAGGCGCGAGACATCGGCACGCATGGCCGCCGGCGATGCATCGGGCGCGCCCTCGGCGATGGCGGTGATCAAGCCAGTGTCTTGCTGGGGGAAAAAGCCCTTGGGTATGCCGGTGTACAGAAAGCCTGTGGCCACCACCGTGGCAATCGCCACGGCCAGGGTCAGGCGCTGATGGCCGAGCACCCAGTCCAGGCTGTCGCGGTAGCCGTCTTGCAGGGCCATGAAGGCGCGCTCGCAAGCCTGGGCCAAGCGCCCCTCCTCGCCCGCCTCGGCGTGGGGTTTGAGCAACCAGGCGCACAGCATGGGTGTCACGGTCAGGGAAACGATGCACGACATCACGATCGCGACGCTCACCGTCACGGCGAACTCACGCATCAGGCGGCCAACAATGCCGCTCATCAACAGGATGGGCAGAAACACCGCGATCAAAGACACGGTCATCGAGACGATGGTGAACGCCACTTCGCGCAGGCCCTCCACCGCCGCCTGCAACCGCGACTTGCCCATCTCCAGGTGGCGCACGATGTTTTCCATCACCACGATGGCGTCGTCCACCACAAAGCCCACGGCAATCGCCAGGCCCATGATCGATAGGTTGTCCAGGCTGTAGCCCAGCACGTACATCACCGCGAAGGTGGCCAGCAACGACAGCGGGATGGTCATGGCCGGGATCAGCGTGGCCGTGGCCTTGCGCAGGAACACGAAAATCACCACCACGACCAGGGCGATGGACAGCAACAGGGTGAACTGCACGTCGTTCACCGAGGCCTGGATGGTTTGGGTACGATCGCCCACCACCTGCACCTGCACGTCGGCCGGCAACGACGCCATCAGCGTGGGCAGGCGTGCCTTGATGTGGTTGATGGTGTCCAGCACGTTGAAGCCCGGCTGCTTGTGGATGTCGGCGATCACCGTCGGCTGCCCGCCGATGTCGGCCGACTGCTCGGTGTCTTCGGCGCTGGCCACCACCTCGCCCAGGTCGCTGAGTTTGATCGGCACGCCACTTTTGTACGCCACCACCTGGTCACGGTAGTGCTGGGGGTCGAGCAACTGGTCGGTGGCCCCCAGGGTGATGGAGCGGCCAGGGCCATCGAGGTTGCCCTTGGGCTGGTCGAGGGTGCTGATGCCGACGATGCTGCGCACATCCTCCAGCGTCAGGCCGCGGGCCGCCAGGCGGTCCGGGTCGATGCGGATGCGCACGGCTGGTTTTTGCTCGCCGTGGAAGTCGATCATGCCCACCCCAGGCATCTGCGACAGTTGCTGGGCCAGGTAGTTGTCCGCGTAGCGGTCCAGCTCCGGCAAGGTACGCACCGGCGAGGTCAAGGCCAGGGACAGCACCGTGGCTTCGGTGGGGTTGACCTTGTTGAAGGTCGGCTGGCTGGTCATGGTCTTGGGCAGGTTGGAGCTGGCCGCATTAATGGCCGCCTGTACATCCTGCGCCGCGCCGTCGATGTTGCGCGACAGGTCGAACTGCAGGGCGATCTGGGTTTTGCCGGCGGCGCTGGACGAGGTCATGGAGGTCACCTGTGGCACGGCGGCAAAGGCCCGTTCAAGCGGTGTTGCCACGGAGCTGGCCATGGTCTCGGCGCTGGCCCCGGAAAGCTTGGCGGTGACCTGGATGGTGGGAAAGTCCACGGTCGGCAGCGGCGCCACGGGCAGGTTGAAATACGCCGCGCTACCCAACAGCAATACGCCCACCGCCAATAGGCTCAGGCCCACGCGACGCGGGATCAGGCTGGCCAACCCGTTCATCGCCCTACCCCCTCGTCGCTGGCCTGGGCCATGGCGTCGCTGTCCACGCCGGTGACTTTGACGCCCGGAGCGATGCGCGACTGGCCCACGGTGACCACGGTCTCACCGGGCTTTAGCCCATCGCGAATCCATTGCTGGCCATCCACCACGACATTCGATGCACGGACCTTGCGCGGTTGGGCCTGCTGGTGGGCATCGACCACGTACACGTAATCGCCGTCGCGGCCCAGTTGCACCGCGCTGACGGGCACCACGGTGGCGCTCTTTTCGGTGTCCAGCAGCAACCGCGCGCTGACCAGCTCGCCGGGCCACAGTTGGTTCTGGCCATTGTCGAACTGCGCCTTGAGCTGCACTTGGCCGCTGGCCGTGGCCACTTGGCTGTCGATGAAGCTCAAGCGCCCACGGGTGATCTCACGGCTGCCGTCACGACTCATGGCCACCACCTGCAACGGGTGCTTGGCGTTTTGCGCGAGGATCTGCGCCAAATCGTCCTGGGACACGGCAAACGCCACGGTGATCGGGTTCATCTGGGTCAGCGTCACCAAGCCACTGGCCTCCGCGCCGTGGACGATGGCACCCACGTCCAGCAAGCGTTGGCCGGTGCGCCCGGTAAAGGGGGCGCGCACCTCGGTAAAACTCAATTGCAGGCGCGCGTTTTCCAGCGCCGCCTGGTCGGCCTGCACCGTCGCGACCTGTGCGGCCAACTGGGCCTTGTAGGTGTCCACGTCCTGGGTCGGGCCGGCTTTCGCGTCGGCCAAATGCACCGCACGGTCCAGGCTGACCCGCAGGTTGGCCAGTTGCGCCTGGTCCTTGGCGACCTGGGCCTGGGCCTGGGCCACCTGGGCCTGGTAGGTGCGCGGGTCAATCTGCGCCAACAGGCTACCTGCCGTCACCATCTGGCCTTCTTCGAACAGCACGTTTTGCAGCTCGCCGTCGGCGCGCACGCGCACGTTCACGCTGTTGAGCGGTTGCACGTTACCGATCGCCGACAACCACACCGGCAGGTCCATCTGGCGGGCGGTTTGCACATGCACCGGCACTGCCTGCGCTTGAGCCTTGGGGGCGGCAGCTTGGGCATATTGCAGCCAGCCATAGTGACCGGCGCCGATGGCCAGCAACGCGGCCAGGCCCAACAGCGACACGCGCAGGGTACGGGAGGTGGGAAGGCTCATGGCTGGGCATCCTGGGTGACGGGGTTGGAAGCAAGGGCAGTGCCTGGCGCGGCGGTAAAGTCGCCGCCCAGGGCGCGAAACAGGCCCACGGCGGCTTGCAAGTGCTGCAGGCGCACTTGCAACAGGGTGTCTTCGGCCTGGTACTGGGTACGCTCGACGATCAGCAGGGTCTGGAAATCCGTGGAGCCCAGGCGATAACGCACCTGCGCCAGGCGCGCCGCTTCGCGCGCCGAGGTCACTGCGGCCTGGTTCAGCGCGTAGCTTTTGTCCAGCTCTTGGGTGGCGCTGATTTGGGTTTGCACGTCTTGCACCGCCTCGATCACCGACTCTCGGTAACTGGCCACCAGCTCACGCGCATGGGCTTGGTCCAGGTGCAATTGGCCTTTGAGTTGGCCGCCGGCGAACACGGGCTGGCCGAGGGTGCCGATGGCGCTCCAGACCTGCCCGCCGGCCAGGGTGTCGAGGCCACCCAGCAGGTCCAGCGACAGGTTGGGCAAAAAGGCTGCGCGAGCCACGCCAACGTCGAAGTTCGCCGATTGCAGGCGCGCCTCGGCGGCCTGGATATCTGGGCGCTGGCGCAGCAGGCCGATGGGCAAGCCGGCCGACGGCGCGGGCACCTGCACGCTGTCCAAGGCGGTGTCGTGCAGGCTGAAACCTTGCGGGGATGCGCCGGTCAACACGGCCAGTTGGTACAGCGCCTGGTCACGCTGTTGGCGCAGCGGCGGCATGGCCGCCTGGAAGGTTTGCAGGGCGTTGCGTTGTTGTTCAACCTCAAGGTTGGACACCGCGCCCTGGCTGGCTTGCACCTGAACCAGGTCCAGCACTTGCTGCGCGTCATCGGCGATCGATTGCGCCAGCTTCAGCCGTTCCTCCAACGACAAGACCTGGAAGTAGGCGTTGGCGATGTCGGCGCCCAAGGTCATGCGCAGGGTCTGGGCGTCGAACACGCTGGCACGGGCCAAGGCCTGGGCCGAGTCCGCCGCGGCCCGCTGCTTGCCCCAGAAGTCAACCTCGTAGGTGGCCTCGGCGAACACGCTGCGCTTGGCCGTGGTGCCATAGTTGTTCTGTCGTTGAAAGTTGCCGCCCAGGTTCCATTGCGGGTACTGCGCGGCCCCCGCGACCTGCGCCGAAGCCTGGGCCTCGTCGATGCGTGCCTTGGCCGCCTGCAAGCTGAAATTGCCGCCCAGGCCCTTATCGACCAGTTGGTCCAATTCGGTACTGTGGAACTCTTGCCACCACTGGCCGCCGGGTGCGGGCGCACTGTTCAGCGCCTGCCCTGCCGTCCAACTGCCGGTCACCGGCACGCTGGGTTGATGATAGGTTGGCACCAACGAGCAACCGCCCAGGGCCACGGCGAGCCACAGGCAACAGGGTTTGAGCAGGGCTAACCGCAAGGGTACGGCAGACATGGGCGTGGGGTTCTCCGTCAAGGCCTGTGCGGACGATGTCCACGAATGCCCCAACGGTAACGCCGCCTCGCTGGCACGGCGTTCCCCGGCAGGTAAACTTAAATTTAACCGGCGCTGACCGCGGCTTCGTCAAGGCTATAGCCTGCCCCGGCCACCGTGCGAATCAGCGACCGTTCAAAGCCGGCATCGAGTTTGCGGCGCAGGCGGTAGATGTGTTTGTCGATGACGTTGTCATTGGGGTCGAAGGCATAATCCCAGGCGCTTTCGAGCAGCATGTCGCGGGTCACCACTTCGCCGCTGTGGCGCATCAGCTTGGCCAGCAACAGCGACTCGCGGTGCTGCAGGGCAATTTCGCGGCCCTCGCGCCGGGCGGTGCGTGCGGCGCAATCGAGCTCTAACTGGCCCACCCGCAACACCTGCCCTGCGCCCTGGGCGTGGGTCTTGCGCAGCAGCGCATCCAGGCGCGCCAGCACCTCGACAAAGGCATAGGGTTTGGCCAGGTAGTCATCGGCACCGGCGCGCAGGCCTTCGACGCGTTGCTCGGTGGACGCCAAGGCACTGAGCATCAGGATCGGGGTGTGCAGGTCATCGGCCCGCAGTTGCCGCACCAGCGCCAGGCCATCGAGGCTGGGCAGCTTGCGGTCGATGATCAGCGCATCGTAGATACCCTCCTCGGCCATCTCCAGGCCCTGGCGGCCATCGGCGACGCTGTCCACCACATGCCCGCTTTCACTCAGGCCACGCACCAGATAACCTGCTGCCAGGGTGTCATCTTCGATCACCAATATCCGCACGGCCATGTTCCTGTATCTAAACTTTAATTTAGCAAGCGACGACCTGCCTGCCGGGCCGTAGTGGGCACACTATGCCATCTGCCGCCGAGGAAAGCCCATGACACATGTTCTGGTTGTCGAGGACGACCGCACCACCGCCCGCGAAATCGAAGCGGCCCTGCAGGATCACGGTTACCAGGTGACCGTTGCCGAAGATGGCCGCCAAGGCATCGTTCAGGCCCTGAGCGCAAGCTTCGACCTGGTGGTGCTGGACCGTATGCTGCCAGGTGCCGTGGACGGCCTGGGCGTGCTGACGGCCTTGCGCGCCTCGGGCGTGACCACCCCGGTGCTGATCCTCAGTGCCCTGAGCGCGCTGGATGAGCGCGTGCGTGGGCTACGCGCCGGCGGCGACGACTACCTGACCAAACCCTTCGAGTTCATTGAGCTGACCGCGCGCCTGGACGCCCTGCTGCGCCGTCGCGGGCTGCCGGTGAGCGCCGAGCAACCCAACCAGTTGAAGGTCGGCCCCCTGCTGATCGACTTGCTGCGCCGCAGCGTGACACGCGGTGAGCGCCCGGTCGATTTGCTGCCGCGCGAATACGCTCTGCTCGAACACCTGGCCCGCAATGCTGGCCAAGTGGTCACCCGCACCATGCTCTTCGAGGCCGTGTGGAACTACAGTTACGACGAGCGCACCAACGTGATCGAAGTGCACATCGGCCGCCTGCGTCGCAAGATCGACGCCGACGGCGAAACGCCGCTGCTGCAGACCATTCGGGGAGCCGGCTATGTCCTCCGTGCGCCTGAGTGAAATCCCCCGCACCAGCGGCTTTCGCACCGGCCTGATGTTCCTGGGGTTGTTTGGCTTTTCGTTTCTCGCGCTGTTTGGCTACATCTACTGGCAAACCGCGGTGTACCTCAAGGCCGAGGCCGACGTGGGGCTGTACCGCCAAGTGGAAAACCGCCGCGTGCAGTCGCCCCCATTGCGCCTGGAGGAAATCCGCAAGCACGCCCGCCAGGATGTCGAGGCGCGCCTGCCCCATTCGCTGTTCGACGCCCAGGGCAACTACCTGGCCGGGGCCATCCACCAATTGCCGCCAATCAAGGCCTACGACAAACCTGACGAATTCCGCTGGCTGGGCCCCCACCAGCACCATCGCCCTGTGCGCTTCATCGTCCACCGCCTGGAAGACGGCAACCAATTGTTGGTGGCCCAGGACGTGCACGATATCCATGAGTTCGACGAGTTGCTGGTCAATGCCCTACTCTCGGGCGGCGCATTGCTGTTGCTGGTGGGCCTGCTGGGGGCGATCTGGCTGGGCAACTCCACGCGCCTGCGGCTCAACGCCCTGAGCAACGCGATAAAAAGCATCATCGAGGGCGACCTGAGCCGGCGTCTGCCGGTGCGCGGCAGTTTTGACGACATCGACCGCATCGCCTCGGTGGTCAACGATATGCTTGATGAACTGGAGCGCTTGATGAGCGAGGTCAAGGGCGTGTGCGACGACATCGCCCACGACCTGCGCACCCCGCTGACACGCCTGATCGCAGGGCTTGAACGGGCCCAACGACGCGGCCTCAAGGCCCAGGACTACGCCCAAACCCTGGACGCGGCCCTGACCGAAGCCAAGGGCCTGCTGATGACCTTCCGCGCCCTGCTGCGCATCTCCGAAATCGAGGACAGCGCCCGCCGCAGCCATTTCGCCGCCGTGGACCTCAACCACATCGCTGCCGACGTCGTGGAGTTTTACGAGCCCCTGGCCGAAGAACGGCAGATCGACCTGCTGCTGACCTGCCAGCCCACCGAGGCGATGATCGCCGGCGACGCCCAACTGCTGTTCGACGCCACCTGCAACCTGGTGGACAACGCCATCAAATTTTGCCCGGACCAGGCCCGCGTGCACGTCACGGTGCAGGCCCAGGGCGACCACGTGCTGCTGCAGGTGGCCGACACCGGCCCCGGCATCCCGGCGCATGAACGTGAAGCGGTGTTTCGCCGCCTGTACCGCAGCGAAAGCAGCCGCCACACCGTGGGCAACGGCCTGGGCCTGAGCATGGTGGCCGCCGTGGCCCGCCTGCATGACCTGCAACTGGCGGTGAAGGACGCCGCCCCCGGCTGCATCATCGAACTGAGCGGCAAGGCCTTGCCCGCCGGACATATCCCGCAACATATGCTGTAGATGTTTTTACGAAATTTTACCTTTTGCCTTGTTAGTTTTCGCCGCCTCGGTGGGGCGCAATGCCCGTCGGCAAAAACAAGACAAAAGGAAATGTTCCCATGGGCTTCGTCAACACGGCACCTGCACGCTTTCTGTGGCTGGTCACCGGCACCTGGCTGGCGATCTTCGCCGTCACCCGCAGCGTGCTGCTGTTCAGCCACCTGAGTGAAGCCGGCGGCCCTGGCCTTGCGGTGTACCTGACGGGGTTGGTGTACGACCTGGCCTTTCTGGCCTACGCCGCCGTGCCCTTGGCGCTGTACGCGCTGTTGTGCCCGGCGCGCCTGTGGCAAGCCCGGGCGCACCGGCTGTGGCTGCAAGGCCTGCTGGCCCTGAGCGTGTTCCTGATGCTGTTCGTGGCCGTGGCCGAATGGCTGTTCTGGGACGAGTTTGGCGTGCGCTTCAACTTCATTGCCGTGGACTACCTGGTGTATTCCGACGAGGTGCTGAACAACCTGCTGGAATCCTACCCGATGGGCACCCTGCTCAGCGCGCTGGCCGTGGCGGCGGTGGTGGTGAGCCTGGTCCTTCGTCGCCCCCTGCAACGCACGTTCGCCGCACCCGTGGGTGATTGGCGCCAACGCCTGGCACTAGTGGCCAGTGTTGCCGTACTGGCCGGCGGCTGCGTGTTGTGGGTAGACCAGGACCAGCCGCGCGGCCGGGGTGGCAATGCCTACCAGAACGAGTTGGCAAGCAATGGCCCTTACCAGTTCTTCGCCGCCTTTCGCAACAATGAACTGGACTACGGCCAGTTCTACGCCAGCCTGCCCGCCGCGCAAGCGGGCGCCTTGATCCGCAGCGAACTGGCCCAAGGGACCGGCCCATTCGGCAACCCCGACCCGCTGGACATCCGCCGCCAGGTCACTGCCGACGGCCCTGTGCGCCGCCCCAACATCATCCTGGTGACCATCGAAAGCTTGAGCGCCAAATACCTGGGCAGCAACGGCGACACGCGGCAACTGACCCCCAACCTGGACTTGCTGCGCAAGCACAGTCTGTATTTCAGCAACTTCTACGCCACCGGCACCCGCACCGATCGGGGGCTGGAAGCCATCACCCTGTCGATGCCGCCCACCCCGGGCCGCTCCATCGTCAAACGGGTGGGTCGTGAAAGTGGCTTTGCAAGCCTGGGCCAACAGTTGCAGCACGTGGGCTACGACCCGGTGTTCGTCTACGGCGGGCGCGGCTACTTCGATAACATGAACGCCTTTTTCAGCGGCAACGGCTACCGCGTGGTCGACCAGAGCAGCGTCAACGAGGCCGACATTCACTTCAAGAACGCCTGGGGCATGGCCGATGAAGACCTGTACACCCAGGCCCTGAAACTGGCCGACGCCGACCACGCCAATCAGGTGCCCTTCCTGCTGCAACTGATGACCACCTCCAACCATCGGCCCTACACCTTCCCCGACGGGCGTATCGATATCCCCTCGGGCAACGGCCGCGACGGCGCAGTGAAGTACACCGACCATGCCATCGGTCAATTCCTGCAACAGGCGCGCAGCAAGCCCTGGTTCGACAACACCCTGTTCGTGTTCGTCGCCGACCACACTGCGGGCAGCGCCGGCAAGGAAGACCTGCCGGTGACCAACTACCAGATACCGCTGTTCATCTATGCGCCAAAACTGATCCCTGCGCGCGAAGATGCGCAACTGGCCAGCCAGATCGACCTGGCGCCTACCCTGCTGGGCCTGCTGAACCTGAGCTACACCTCGACCTTCTTCGGCCGCGACCTGCTCAAGCCCAGTTCACTGCCGCCCCGGGTGGTGATCGGCAACTACCAGCACCTGGGCCTGTTCGACGGCCAGGACGTGGCCATCCTCAGCCCACGACAAGGCTTGCGCCGGCACGACCAGGCGCTGAGCCAAAGCCAGGAAAGCGTGGTCAGCATTGACGACCCCCTGGTACGCCGGGCCATTGCGTATTACCAGGCGGCCAGCCATGGGTTCACGCAAGGGTTGTTGGATTGGGTGGTGCCTGCGGCGCCGTGACCGACACACGGGCGGCCTGGCGTCCCGCTTCATCCGCGCAAAGGCCGCCGCGAGCACGGGCAGCCTTTTTCACCCGCGCCCCCCTTGTAAAAGCCGCCAGCAAAACCTGCAAAACTGGTATTTCTGCCAGTAGCCGCCAGGCTTTTCGAGGTATTGAATAAGTGTCCATTGCCTAAAAAACACGGACACGCCCCCCATGAACATTGCCCGACTATTCCCTCGCTCGCGCCTGCAGGCCTTCAACGCCCCACTCGCCTCTCTGTCGGCGGAACAACTGCACCGGGCCGCCATCCCTGTTTCACCCCGCCTGCTGGCGCCGCTGGGCATCCCCATCGGCGAGAACATCCCGGTCATCGTCGACGACGGCCTGGGCAATGAGGTGCCGGGCCAGGCCGGGGTCAACATCGCCCTGCTGTCCAGCGGCAACGGCCTGCTGGTGCGGGTGCCCACCTGGTTGACCATGAACCAGGGCGACGTGGTCCATGTGTTCTGGGGCAGCAATTCGGTACCAGCGGTGTCCAAAATCCTCGAGCCGGAAGACGTCAACAAAGAAAACTTTCTGTACGTGCCGCACGCCGTCATCCAGGGCGGCCAGGCCAGCGTCTTCCACCGGGTGATCCGCACCGACGGCGGCGTGGCCGATGAGTCCACGCCCATTCAGGTGCTGGTCAAGCTCACCCTGCCCGGCGGCTACGACCCCGTGGCCGGCGAACCTGGGCATCAAAACCTGCTGCCACCCACGGTACCGGTCGACAAGGTGCTGCCAGAGCATCTGGTCAGCGGCCTGGACATCACCCTTGCGCGCTACCAGAACATCCGCATCCGCGACACCATCACCCTCAGTTGGGGCGGGCAGCCGGTGACCTACACGCTGACCCAGGCCGACATCGACGGCAACGCGCCGATCATCGTGCACGTGCCCGGCAGCGTGATCCGTGAGGCCAGCGACAGCCTGCGCCTGGAAGTCATCTACAAGATCATCGACGAGGTGCAAAACCAGTCCATCGACGGCAATGACCTGCCGTGGTCGATGGCCCGCTACGTCGAGGTGGAGGTGGGCCAGGACCTGCTGGAAGAGCCGTACAGCGAAGAGTTTTACCAAGCGGTCATCGACCTCGACGTGCTCGGCACCCGCGACCTGGACATTGAGATTTACCTGGCGCCAAGTCAATTCACCCCCGGCGATTCCGTGACCCTGACCTGGGCCGGGCGCACCGTCGACGATGCCCCGGTGGAGTTTGACCGAACCCAGACCGTGCCCGCTGGCCGGGTCATGCATTTCATCATCGAAAACGCCGAGGCGCGCAAACTGCCCAGTGGCCGCGTGCGCCTGAGCTACACCCGCACCAAAGCCAGCAACGGCAGTGTCAACCGCTCGCGCAGCGCCACCTGGCGCATCGTCGGCCAGGTGCTGGAGCTGCCCGCGCCCAGCGTACTCGAGGCTCGCGGCAGCGCGCTCGACCCGTCACTAACCTATGCCACCGTGCAGATCCCGCCCTGGCTAGGCATGTACGCCGGCCAACCCCTGACCATGATTTGGACCGGGACCACGCTGGGGGGTAGCCTGATCTATTTCGAGGACCATACCGCGGTGTCGAGCAACGAGGTCGATACCCTGATCGACCGCCTCACCTTCGCCAAAGACATCTTGCCCCTGGGCGGCAGCACCGTGCAGGTCTACTACCTGGTGACCATCAACGGCACCGTGCGCCAATCGGACGCCTTGACCCTGAACGTGGGTATCGTCCCGGGCACCTTGAAAGCCCCGAGCGTGCTAGAAGAGTTCGACGGCTACCTGGACCCTGAAAAGCTCATCGGCAACCGCGCTACCTTGCTCATCGAGCATGATGGCGTCATCCGGGCCAACGACAAACTAACCGTCTACTGGACCGGCAGCACCACGCGGCTGTACTCGGACAACACCCTGGCCGGCAGCGGTACCAGCAGCCAAATCTACATCCCCATCTCACAGATCAGCCCCAACCTCAATGGCCTGGTCATTGCCCTGTACCGCGTGGAGCGCGCCGGCGCGATCATCGGCACCTCGCGGGAATTGATCCTGCCCGTGGGCTCTGGCACCCAACAGCCGTGGTTGGCGCCCACTGTGGAGGATGCCAGCAATCTGCCGGCGAACCCGCTCGACCCGATCATTTCGGGGCCGCCGGTGCAGGACAACACGGCAACCGTCGTGGTGCGTGACAGTCGGATTTTGGCAGGCGATACCGTCGGGGTGGCGTGGATTTTGCCCGACGGCACTGGCCTGTCCGTGCCCTACCAGAACGCCGTGGCCGGCAGCGCGGGCCTGCCGGTGCCGGCGCTGGTGTTGACCCAAAGCATGGGCAGGATCGTGCAGGTGGGGTATGCGATTTACCGCGAGCCTGGGCAGCAATTGATCGGCACGTCAGCGGTGCTGGCATTGCAGGTGCTGCAGATGCCCTTCGGTGAACTGCCCGCCCCTGCCATAAGCGAGGCCGACGCTACCGACGTTCTGGACCTGGGCACATTCCAAGGGGATGCCACCGTCACCGTCGCCAAGTGGCCTCGCAGCGCCACGGGGCAACGGGTGTGGCTGGAGGCCCATGGCACCTTGGCGTCCAACAATGCCGCGATCAGAATTGAGCTTCTCACTCGGCAAATCACCCAGAACGAGGCCACCAATGGCTTGAGGGTGGCCTTTTCGCGCAACACGCTTGAATCACTCAAAGAAGGGACGCTGACCCTCAAGCTTTGGGTCGCGTACAATGGCGCCACCAGCAGTACCGAGGCCCTGGCGTTCCCCGAGGCCACCTTTACCTTGCGCCAAGGGCTTGTGAGCTTACCCGCGCCCACCGTCGTCGGGGCGCCCAACGGCAGCCTCAACCCGATCGACGCACTGAACGGTGCGACCGTGCGGGTGACCTACGCCGACATGCGCACCACCGACACCATTACCGTCACCTGGACGGGCACCCCAGGCGCGGGCACGCCCGTTATCGGCAGTAAACCCGGCCTGCTCGCGGGCACCGTGGAATTCGCCATCCCGGACAGCGCAGTAGGGGCAAACGTCGGGGCAACGGTCAGGGTGCGCTACAGCGTGTTGCGCGGCAACACACCCCTTGATTCGGCAGAATTGCCGTTGGCCGTCTCGACCATCCCCGCCACCTACTTGCCCAAGCCGGCCATCATTCAAACCAACGGCGTGTAGCCGAACAGGGCGCCGAGCCAAGCGCCCTGCCTCGTTGCCAGCCCCTGCAGGAGCGTCGGTTTGCCGCGCCTGCGGGGGGCTGGCCAAGGCACGCAAGCCTTGATCCAAGCGCCTCTGCCATGTTAAGTCTAAAAAGGAAACCCAAACTTCACGCAGGAAACCCCCTTTACCCATGCTCGGAATCACACGTATCCATCGCCCTGAAGGCTCACTGTCCGCCGCCCTGATGGCGCACCGTGAGCCTAACGTAAAAGACGGCGAACACGCCGCCACAGGGCCTGTCACTCCCCTCTGCACCCTCCTCGCCTCACCCCGCCGGCAACGCGTTTTGCCAGGCATTTGCACCGAACGGCGTCTGCGCCACGTGCCTCAACCTGCCTATTTCTGATCGTCAGCCTGTGCGCTGGTGCGTCAACCCGTCGCTTTTTTAAAGGAGCGTTTGCTCGCCCGGCGTTTGTGCCCGGCCAGCCCTCCCCCGTCACAAGGAGTATCAGCCCATGATTTTTTTCCAGGGGAAAAGAATATTCAGCGCCATCTTCGACATGGACGGCACAATGTTCGACACCGAACGCTTGCGTTTCAAGACGCTCAAGCAAGCCTCCAGCGAAATCTTCGGCAAGCCCCTCAGCGAACAGACCCTGATCGGCTCACTGGGCCTGAGTGCCAAGAAAGCCGAAGCCCTGGCCAAGGCCCACAACGGTGAAGACTTCCCGTATGCGCAAATCCGCCAGCGTGCCGACGAACTGGAACTTGAGTACGTGCGCAACCACGGCGTGCCGATCAAGGCCGGCCTGCTGGAAGTGCTGGAGCGCTTGCGCAAGTGCGGCCTGACCATGGCCGTGGCCACCTCCAGCCGCCGGGCCATCGCCGAGGAGTACCTGATCAACGCCAACGTGCTCAAGTACTTCGACATCACCGTGTGCGGTGACGAAGTCAGCCAGGGCAAGCCCCACCCCGAGATCTTTTTGCGCGCCGCCAGTGCGCTCAATTGCGAGCCCGACCGCTGCTTCATGGTGGAGGATTCGGAAAACGGCCTGCTCTCGGCCATCCGCGCCGAAGGCCAGCCGATCCTGATCGAAGACATCAAGCCGCCTGCCGCCGAGGTCAAGGCCGGTGCGCTCAAGGCATACGCCAGCATGCATGAGTTTCTCGCCGACCTCAGCGAATGCATCCCGCACCTGGGCACGCCCGAACTGAGCGAGCCGTTTCCGCAAGCACTGAACCAGTTTCGCGTGGGCATCCATGGTTTCGGCGCCATCGGCGGTGGCTACCTGACCCAGGTATTCTCGCACTGGGACGGTTACACCCGCCCTTGCGAAATCATCGCCGCTACCCGCTCGCGGATGCTGCGCGAAACCGTTTCGGCATTCGGCCGTTATAGCGTGCGCTATGGCGCCACGTCCTTCGACCAGACCATCGAAAACCTGCGCATGATCGACATGGACGACGCCGAAGCGGTGATCAACCTATACGACGTGGCCGAGATTGTCGGCCTGAGTTTGCCCGAACAGGCCATCCGCCAACAGGCCCACGTCATCGCCAAGGGCCTGGTGCGCCGCTTTGAACGCCGTGGCCGCGAGTTGACGATATTGATTGTGTTGAACAAGGTCGGCGGCGCCGCTTTCGTTCGCCGGCATGTGCAAGCCGAATTGGCGCTGCTGTGCTCGCAAGACATCAGCCGGCAAATCCTCGACAAGACCCATTTCGCCGAAACCGTGGTCAGCCGCATCGTCTCCAAGATCAGCAACGACGCCTTGGTGCGCCAGTTGCGAATCAAATCGCAGATGTTCCAGAACAGCATGGAAGACGAAGCCCCTGCGCGGAAAAAACCCAGCACGCCGGTGCCCGAGTACGAACGCCTGATCGGTCGCTTCCGGCCCTTCGCGCAATCGAGCAACGCGCTCAGCCAATTGCACCTGATTTTGTTCAACAGCGAGCCCGACATGCCGCTGTACGTGGAGCGCGGCAGCGATTTGCTGGAACGCTTGCGCCAGGTGAAAACGGTGGACGACATCGCGCAGATCCAGGTGATCAAGAACCGCCTGTGGAATGGCCCCCACGCGATCATCGCCTGGTACGCGAGCCTGCTTGGCTATTCCTGGGTGGGCCAGGGCATGGGCGACCCGCGTGTGGCGGCGCTGGCCGAACGCTTGATCCGGCAAGAGGTGGCACCGGCCCTGTTGGCCGACAATGAGCAGATGAACGAAGCCGTGGCCGGGTTCGCCCAAACCTTTCTGGAACGCTGCAAAACCTCATTCAAAGACCCCTGCGCCCGCGTGGCCCGCGACCCGCTGCGCAAGTTGCAGCGCGACGAGCGCATCCTGAGCAGCATTGATTTGGCCAACAAGCACGCCATCGATACCCCGGCCTTGGCCTACGGCACGGCATTGGCGATTCACTACGCCCTGCGCGCAAGCGACGGCAAGGACCAGGAGTGCCTGGTGATGAGAAAGCTGTACGAGGAGACGGGCAGTGTCGAGGCGGTGCTCACCCATACGGGCAGTTACAACGGCAAGCCCTACCTGGGGATGGACCCGGTCAATGATGCGGTGTTGATCGAGACGATCGCGGGGCATTTCGAGCGTTTGAAAGCGCCGGACTCGGGGCACTGGGAGTGGCCATTGCTGGCCACGGACCGGTAGCCCTGCCCACCCCAGCCCGCTGCCAGGGCTGGGGTGTGCGCCTTAGGCCGACAAATGCTCGTACAGAATGGTCGCGCCCACCAACATCAACACCACCCCGCCAAGGATCTCTGCCCGCTTGCCCACCACGGTGCCCAGCACCCGGCCCAGCATGACGCCAATGGTCACCATGGTCATGGTCGCCAGGCCAATCGCAGCGGCCGCCACAAAGATGTTCACGTCCACGAACGCCAGGCCCACCCCCACCGCCAGTGCATCAATGCTGGTGGCAAAGGCGGTGACCGCCAGAATCATGAAAGAGTGCTGCGAAGGTTTTTCCTCTTCCTCATCGTCGTGCTTCACGCCGTTGTAGATCATGTGCAGGCCCAGCACCAGCAACAAGCCGAAGGCGATCCAGTGGTCCCAGCTTTCCACCCAGCGGGTGGCAGCGTGCCCGATGGCCCAGCCGATCATGGGCGTGATGGCTTCGATCACGCCAAAGATCAAACCGGTGCGCAAGGCTTCGATCAGGCGGGGTTTGTGCAGGCTGGACCCTTTGCCGATCGCGGCGGCGAACGCATCGGTGGACATGGCCAGGGCCAGGAAGATAAGCGAAATAGGATTCACGGTGTACGTCCAGTCGGGCTATGAGTCAACGACACCACCACACGCCCGACTTTAGGCATGGAGGTGTCGCTGGTCTCACCAACCACGAATGGTGTTCGTACCACGGCAGGTTGCCGAGAATGTTGATACGAACGCTGCCAAAAGGCTTGGCAGCAGGTTACTCCCCAACGAAGTGGAGGATAATAGTCAGGGCAACATGAAAAATATGTTAAAGCCCTGAAAAAAATCAGATTTTAGTGTGCGCCAGGGCATAGCGCCGGCAATGCTCCAGGTAACCCTGTTCATGGCTGCCCACCAACTGCACCACACTGGACCACAGCCAGGACGGCGCCTCCAGGGTTTTTGAGCGGTTGAGTTGCAGGTCGCTGATCCAGGCTTTGCGGGTAACCTTGTCCATTTGCCGGGCGTGGGCCTGGCCCACCACGGTGGCCAGGTAACCGGCCGCCTGCATGGCTTCGCGCGCGCTGAGTTGGTCCAGTTCCAACTTCATGTCCTGGGGCAGCAGTTCGCGAATGAAAAACCCACGGTCCAGCAGCCGCGTCGCCAGCATCCGCTCACCCAGGCCCGGTGACAGGTGCCGAGCGCCCTCCACCACCCGACGGCCGTTGTCGCGCGGCATGTGGGCCCGGGCCGAACGCGGCGCGGCGGCACCAACCGCCTCCTTGATGTCGATCAGGCAATAGTCTTGCTCGTCATCGTCGCCCACGCCCAACAGCACGGCGTAGCGTGACAGGCCAAGCGAACTGCAGCCCTTGACCCAATAAGCGCAGTCGAGCATTTGCACCTCGTCATCCTTGGAGCGGCCTTTGAGCGCGGTCACCAGGCTGTGAATTTGCGTCGTGGCGCACAGGGTTTTCAGGGCGCTGCGCTCGGCTCGGGACAGCGACCAGAAGTGCTTGCCCAAGGGGATAGTCGGACGTGTGTCCTCGATGCGCTCCTCGGCCAAATGCTTCCAGGTGCGCTGCACGGCGCTGCGCATGCTCGCCTTCACCTGAGCCGGGCGGGTGGGTTGTTCACCGTCGTTGTCTGCAAAAGCCTGCTCATAGCCGCGCATCACCTCTTCAAGCATGCGTGCAGTGGTCACGCCGGGCAAGTCGGAGCCACGCGCGGCGGTGGCCAGCGACAGCGCCAGGCGCACCAGGTCGTGGGCGGGGTTGCCGATCACGGTCTGGTCCAAGTCGCGGATATGAATATCGATGCGGCCTTTCAAGTCGCCCGTGGGGCCCAGGTTGCCGGCGTGGCAGTCACCGCAAATCCACACCGGCGGGCCCTTGGGCAAACGCCGGCCGGATTGGCTGTGCAACCATTCGTAGAACTGCACCGTGCTGCCCCGCACGTAGGCGTGGGCCGACCTCGCCATTTTCAGAGTGCGCAGTTGCGCCAGGGGTTCCTGTCGAGCGGACGGGCGAGGTGTTTTCATGGGGTGTTCTTAAGGCGGAGGAACCCGGTTGACCCCTGGCGCGGCCAGATGTTTCAAAATATTACAATAGCTGCTCGCCCGGACGGCTTGTCAAAACCGAGGCTTGAGGGTTTTCCACTGCGGCTTATAGCGCTGCATTTGCCGCACATCGTCACGCTGGCGAATCCCGCACGTCAGGTACTGGTCATGCAGCTTGCCCAACTGATCATGATCAAGTTCCAGGCCCAACCCCGGCGCGCGGGTGATTTTCACGCAACCATCGACGATCGGCAGCTTGCCGCCTTTGATCACCTCTTCGTCCGGTTCCTGCCAGGGGTAATGGGTGTCGCAGGCGTAGTCCAGGTTTGGCACCGAGGCGGCCACGTGGGCCATGGCCATCAGGCTGATACCCAGGTGTGAGTTGGAATGCATCGACACGCCGACGTTGAAGGTCTGGCACATCTTGGCCAGCGCCTGGGTGTCACGCAGGCCGCCCCAGTAGTGATGGTCGGCGAGCACGATTTGCACGCTGTTGAGCTCGATGCTGCGGCGAAATTCGTCGAAGTCGGTGACCACCATGTTGGTCGCCAGCGGCAAGCCGGTGCGTGTATGCAACTCGGCCATGCCTTCCAGGCCCGGCGTCGGGTCTTCGTAGTATTGCAGGTCGTCACCCAGTAACTCGGCCATGCGGATGGCAGTGTCCACCGACCAGTTGGCGTTGGGGTCGATGCGCAGCGGGTAGCCGGGAAAGGCCTTTTTCAGGGCCTTGATGCAGGCCACTTCGTGCTCGGGCTCAAGGGCCCCGGCCTTGAGCTTGATGCTTTTGAAACCATACGCCTCGATCATGCGCCGGGCCTGGGCAACGATCTGCTGTTCACTTAAGGCCTCGCCCCAGCTGTCCGGCTTATAGGGCGCGTCGATGTGCTGCGCGTACTTGAAAAACAGGTAGGCACTGAACGGCACTTCGTCACGAATCGCACCGCCCAGCAAATCCACCAACGGCACATTCAGGTAATGGGCCTGCAGGTCCAGGAAGGCCACTTCAAAGGCTGAGTAGGCGTTGCTCACCGCCTTGCTGGCGTGGGAACCGGGGGCCAGTTCCGCGCCGGCCAGGCTGTCGGTCTTGTTCGCCGCCACGGTGGCTTGCACCAGGCGGCGCAGGTGGTTGAGGTTGAAAGGGTCCAGGCCGATCAACTGATCCTTGAGTTGCAACTGGATCGCCAGCGCCGGGGCATCGCCGTAGCTTTCGCCCAGGCCGATGTAGCCGTTGTCGCTTTCAATCTCGATAATCGAGCGCAGCGCGTAGGGTTCATGAATACCACTGGCATTGAGCAGCGGTGGGTCACGAAACGCGATGGGGGTGACGGTGACGCGTTTGATTTTCAAAATAGCAACTCCCAGGGTCCAGGGCTTAATGAGTAATGGCAGGCTTGGGTGCCGACAGCGGGCCAGCTTGGGGGCGTTGGCGGCCGGTGCCAGGGGCGGTGCGCGCGAAAAAGATCACCACGGCCGCCACCAGCGAGGTCGCAGCCAAGCCGTACAGCCCACCCTCGATGGAGCCGGTGCTTTGCTCCAGCAAACCGAAGGCGGTGGGCGCGACGAAGCCGCCCAGGTTACCGATGGAATTGACCAGCGCGATCACCGCCGCAGCGATGCGCACATCCAGGTAAGCCTGGGGGATGGGCCAGAACAGCGCCGAGGCGGCTTTGAAACCAATGGCGGCAAAGCAGATGGCAACGAAGGCGAACACCGGCCCGCCGAAGGTGGACATGAACATGCCAATGGCCGCCACCACCAAGGTCAACGCGACCCAGGCCTGCTGGAATTTCCATTTGCTGGCCATGGCCGCGAAGCCATACATCGCAGCAATGGAGATGATCCAGGGCACCGAGTTGAACAGCCCCACTTCCAAGTCGCTCAAGCTGCCCATTTTCTTGATCATGGTCGGCAGCCAGAAGGTCGCGCCGTAGATGGTCAAGGTGATGGAAAAATAGATGAAGCAGAACAGCGCGATCTGCTTGTCGGCCAACAGCTTGAACATCGACGGTTTGGCCACTTGTACTGCTTCACGGGCACGCTGTTCTTCGGCAATGGCGTTGACCAGCACCTCCTTCTCTTCTTCGCTCAACCATTTGGCCTCGCGGGGGTGGGACTGCAGCCAGAACCAGACAAAGCCGCACAACACGATGGAGGCAAAGCCCTCGATCAAAAACATCCACTGCCAACCGTGCAGGCTCAGGCCGCTGACATTAAGCAACGCGCCGGACACCGGCCCCGAGATCACCGAGGCGATGGCCGAACCGCTGAGGAACACGGCCATGGTTTTGCCGCGCTCAGAGGCGGGCAGCCACTGGGTGAAGTAATAAATGATGCCCGGAAAGAACCCCGCCTCCGCCGCGCCCAAGATAAAGCGCAGCACGTAGAAGCTGGTTTCACCGCGCACGAACGCCATGGCCATGGCCGCGGCGCCCCAGGTGAACATGATGCGGGTGAGCCAGGCGCGGGCGCCAAAGCGCTGCAGCAGCATGTTCGACGGCACTTCGAACAGTGCGTAACCGACGAAAAACAACCCGGCGCCCAAGCCGTAGGCGGCAGCGCCAATGCCCAGGTCGGTTTCCATGTGGCTGCGCACGAAACCGATGTTCACCCGGTCGATGTAGTTGACGATGAACATCACCACGAACAGCGGCAACACATGGCGCTTCACCTTGGCGGCCGCTTGGGCAAGCACCGTGGGTGGCGGACTTTGGAGGGTTTTCAAAGGCGACTCCCGTCATTGTTTTTTTAGGGACAGGCCGATCATGGACGCGCGCATTGATCCCGTCTAATCTAAACTGGCATTCGATTGATACCAGGATTAGATCAATGTTCGAGCTGACACAGCTCCGTTGCTTCACCACCGTGGCCACCGAGCTCAACTTTCGCCGCGCCGCAGAACGGCTGAACATGACCCAGCCACCGCTGAGCCGGCAGATCCAATTGCTGGAGCACCACCTGGGGGTGGCGCTGTTCACTCGCTCCACCCGCAGCGTGGCCCTGACGGCCGCAGGCCGTGCCTTCTTTGTCGAAGCGCAAAACCTGCTGGAGCGCGCACAGCAGGCCGCCGTGACCGCCAGGCGCTTTGCCGAGGGCGACATCGGTTCGGTCAACATCAGCTTCGTGGGCAGCGCGGTGTATGAGTTTTTGCCCAAGGTCATCGCCGAGGCGCGACTCAAGCAACCCCACGTCAAAATCGACCTGGCGGAAATGAACACCTACCAGCAACACGAAGCGTTGCGCGCCAACCGGATCGACTTGGGTATCGCCCGCGCGCCGTTGCTGGAAACCGGTTATGCCACCGAATGCCTGGTGCGCGAGCCCTTTGTGCTGGCCGTGCCCAGCGCCCACCCGCTGGCCACTGCGCACACAGTGAGCGTGCAGCACCTGGACGCCCAGCCCTTCCTCATGTACTCCCACGCCGCCTACCCGCCGTTCAACGAACTGCTCACTGGCATGCTGCGCTCCGCCCGCGTGGCCCCCGACTACGTGCAATGGCTAGGCTCATCGCTGACCATCCTGGCCCTGGTCAACGCCGGCATGGGCCTGGCCTTGGTGCCACGTTGCGCCACCAGCGTGGTGTTCAAGCACGTGGTGTTTCGCGAGATCGAACTGGGTGAAGGGGTGCAGAGCGAATTGCACCTGATCTGGCGGGAGAACAACGACAACCCGGCGTTTGCAATGTTGCTGGAAGGGATCAGGACCGCGGTGCGGGAGGGGTGGGGGACCTGAGGGGCGGCAGATCCCGGAGACTATTCAGGCATAGTGGAAGCGGCACTGCAAAATAGTCAGCACGCCGTTCTCGTAGAGATACACCAGCCGATGCTCCTTAGTGATTCTTCGCGACCAGAAACCAGAGAGATCGCCTTTCAACGGTTCGGGCTTGCCTGTGCCTTTGAAAGGGGTACGAAGGCATTCATTGACCAAGGTATTGATAGCGTCGAGGACCTTGGTATCAGCCTCGCGCCAGTGCAGATAGTCATCCCAACCATGGGGCGTAAAAGACACCCTGACGCCCTGACGCGCGTTAGTCTTGTTTTGCTGTTTCGCTTTCATCATCAATCAGAAGTTCCATCGCTACAGCCGCTCCGCCCTTGAGCTGTTCAATGGATTCACGCAACCGAGTCGCGTTAGCCGATGAGCTCAGCAAATAGAGCGTTTCGGTGATCCCGTTGTAATCGTCCAAGGACATCATCACAACGGGCTCGCCACGCTGGCGTGTGATAACCGCCGGCTCATGATCTCGGCAGACATCATCCATTGCTTGCTTCAGGCCGGCGCGAGCCTGGCTGAAAGTCAGTACATGCATATTCTTTCCTTCCTGGGCTAAACCCAGGCCTCCCAGCCTTTGGCTGTCAGGTTTGAAGGGGGCCCAAGCTAAAGCGTTGGGTTGAAAACGTCTGGCTTATGCTAGACGCAATCATTGTACAAGGTTCTGTACATCCATGTAAGTCGAAATGGAGCGTGTACCCAGTGAGGAGGCACGGAGTATTGGGCTAAATCTCTGTGGTTGCAGTCAGCCCGTGAGAAACTCTGCGTAGGACTACTCCGAAAGGCGGCGCAGCATGGGCCCTTTCGCGAGTCGGCCGCACCACACGCCATCCAAAGACCAGTTGCACATAGCCCCCACCTTCGATTCAATCCCCGCTCCACCGATTGACCCAGGAAGGCGCCATGCCCGCAGAAACCGATTACCAGGTGATCACCGAAGACGAACTGGCCAGCACCGCCCTGCCCGCCTTGATCAAGGCCCGCCAACGGCCGTTCTCGTTCACCGGCATCGATTTCAGTGGCCAGGACCTCTCGCGCCTGGACCTGAGCGGCACGCGCTTCGAGCGTTGCCAGTTCAGCGAAACCAACCTCAGTGCCGCTGACCTGAGCCAAACCCATTGGCAAAGCTGCCGCGCGGGCCTGGCCGTATTTCGCTCGGTCAACCTGGAAGAGGCCCGGTTCAACCAGTGCGACCTGAACAACACCCTGTGGCAAGGCAGCAAACTGGCCCAGGCCACGTTCCAGGGCTGCAAGTTGACCGGCGCCAACTTTGCCGACACCCGCACCCTGGGCCTGACCTTCACCGACTGCGTGCTACGCAGCGCCTGCCTGTCGGGCATGTCGTTCTACAAGAACACCCTGCACAACCTGGACTTCGCCGAAGCCGACCTCAGCTACTGCGACTTCCGCCAGGCAGTGTTCGTCGAGGGCGGCAGCCTGTCGCTGGCGCGGGTGAACAACGCACGCTTCGATCAGGCTGACCTGCGCGAGGCCAGTTTGCACGGGCTGCGCCTGACCGACGCCAAGCTGTTCAAGGGTGCGATCATTTCCAAAGCCCAGGCGGGCATGCTGTTGGCGGGCCTTGGACTACAAGTTCACTAGGCTTCACAACTATTTCTGCTTTGGGTGTGAGGTGTTTGCGCTCGGCGCCCGTGTAGTGAATGTAACGAAATCTAATTCGCATTCACTACCGGCAGAGCACCCGCATGACATCCAGGCAGCAGCAGGCAACAGCCCCCCACACCCTTCCCGCCCTTGGCTACCGCAGTGCCTGCGCCAGCGGCGTGCTGATGCTCAGCCTGGCGCAACCGCTGTGGGCAGCCGACAGCCTGGAACTGGGCGCGGTGAACATCGACAGCACCCGCACCAACCCTACCACCACGGAAAAAAGCCAGGTCAGCTACCAGGCCGTGGCCTCCACCGTGGCCACCCGCACCGAACAGCCGCTGATCGAAGTGCCGGCCTCGGTGAACGTGGTCACCCACCGCGCCATCGAAGACCGCAGCCCGCAGAGCCTGGACGAGGCCATCAACACCGTGAGCGGGGTCAAGCAGGGCAACACCCTGGGGGGCACCCAGGATGCGATCATCAAGCGTGGCTTTGGCACCAACCGCGACAACTCGATCATGCGCGATGGTATGCAATCGGTGCAGGCCCGCAATTTCACCCCCACCACCGAGCGCGTGGAGGTGCTCAAGGGCCCGGCCTCGATGCTGTATGGCGTGCAAGACCCGGGCGGGGTGATCAACGTGGTCACCAAAAAGCCGCAACTGACCCAGGCCACTTCGGTGTCAGGCTGGGGCACCAGCTTTGGCGGCGGCGGCGGCCAGTTCGACACCACGGGGCCGGTGGGTGACACCGGGCTTGCCTACCGGTTGATCTACGACAAGCAGCAATACGATTACTGGCGCAACTTCGGCAGCACCGACCAGGAAGTCGTCGCGCCGTCGTTGTCCTGGTTTGGCGACGACACCACGGTGACTGCCGCCTACGAGCACATGGAATACTCGGTGCCGTTCGACCGTGGCACGCAAATCAACACCACCACCGGCAAGGTGCTCGACATTCCGCGCTCGCGCCGCCTGGACGAACATTTCAACATCACCACCGGCCGCTCCGACGCCTTCAACCTGACGGCCGAACATCGCCTGAACGACCAGTGGACGCTCAAGGCCGGTTACGGCTACAGCCGCAACTACTACAACGACCACCAATCGCGCTACATCTCGGCCAACTTCACCACCGGCAACGTCACCCGCCGCGGCGATGCCACCCGCGATGCGCTGCAAGTAGCCCACACCGCCACGGTCAATGCCCTGGGCGACCTGGAGTTCGCCGGTATGCGCCATGAACTGCTGGTGGGTGTTGACTACATGAAAAACGACCGCACCCTGGGCGACCTGATCCGCAACGTCAACGACACGGGCTTCAATTACAACGACCCGGTGTACGGCCAGGTGCCGGTGCCCAGCCGCGTGAGCGCGGCCAACAGCGACCAGACCGACCTGCTGCACACCCACGCGCTGTTCGTGCAGGACGCCATTCACCTGACCGACCAATGGATTTTGCAAGCTGGCCTGCGCTACGAGTCCTTCACCGAGTACACCGGCAAGGGCCGGCCGTTCGTGGTGGGCGCCGATGTCGACCGCAGCAAGGCCGTGCCGCGCCTGGGCCTGGTGTACCTGATCCAGCCGGACTGGTCGGTGTACGGCAGCTACACCGAGTCGTTTCGCCCCAACACCTCGATCGCCAGCGTGATCGGCGACCTGGAGCCCGAAGAGGCCAAGGCCTACGAAATCGGTACCAAGTTCCAGAACGACTACCTGACCGCCAGCCTGGCGGCGTTCACCATCACCAAGCAAAACGTGCAAACCAGCGCCACCTGCGGCACCGAAACCTGCACCCGGCTGGGTGGCGAAGCGCGCTCGCGCGGCATCGAGTTGGACGTGACCGGCCAGCTCGACGAGTTCTGGAGCCTGAGCGGCAGCTACGCCTACACCGACACCGAATGGACCAAGGACCCGATCCTGCAGGGCCAGCCCCTGGACGGCGTGTCGAAGAACACTGCGGCGCTGTACCTGACCCGCGACTTCGGCCAGGTCGGCATCGGCGACCTGCGCGCCGGCGTGGGCGGCCGCTACATGAGCAAATGGGGCGCCAACGATGGCTCGGGCACCGAGTACTGGTTGCCTTCGGCCAAGGTGGCCGATGCCTTCGTCAGCTACAAGATGAAACTTGAGCAAAAAGACCTGACGCTGCAGTTGAACGTTAAAAACCTGTTCGACGAAACCTACTACGTGTCGAGCAGCGGCCTGGGCTCGCCGGCGATCGTGATTGGCGAGCCGCGCCAGGTAATCGCCAAGGCGACGCTGGCCTTCTGATGCTTCGTGTACCCGGGGGCGGCCCTCTGCGCCCCATCATTCAAGGACTGTTCATGAATAGCCTCTTCACGGGCGCCGTTGCCGGCACCCTGCTGCTCACCAGCATTGCCCACGCCGGCCAACTTGCGCCCTACCAGCCGCAACCGATCGACGTCACCCCAGGTGCCCCTTACCTCACCGACGACGGCGCCATCCGCATCGGCGGCGCCGAGCACGTGCGCTACATCGTCGAGCGCTTCAACGCTGCATTGAGCAAAAGCCACCCCGCCTGGCGCTTCCAGGACGAGTCCAAGGGCACCACCAGCGCCGTGCCCCTGTTGACCCATGGCGTGACCCTGTTCGGCGCCATGGGCCGCGAGATCAACCCGCTGGAGATCGCCGCCTACCGCAAGATCGTCGGCAGCGCGCCGCTGGAGATCCGCATTGCCCTGGCGGCCAACGACACCTCCCAGCACCTGGCCACCTCGCTTGCGGTATACGTCAACCGGGCCAACCCGCTCACCCAGGTCAGCGCCGAGCAAGTCAGCCGCGCACTGAGCGTCGGCAACCCCACGGGCGATCTGTCCACCTGGGGCCAACTGGGCCTTGGCGGTGACTGGCGCGAGCGGCGCATCCACCCTTACGGCACGCCGCAGTTCACAGGTTTTGGCACCTACCTGCAAGGCAGCCACCTGCAGGGCCGTGCGCTGACGCCCAGCTACGAGGCCTACGGCAACACCCAAGCCATCCTCGCCCGCCTGGCTGCAGACCCGGCCGGCCTGGCCGTGGCCGCCATTGGCCTGGCCAACCAACAGATCAAGCAACTGCCCATCGTCAACCCCAAAAACGGCAGCCTGAGCACCGGTACCGAGGCCCAGGTGCGTGACGGCAGTTATCCCTACGGGCGCTTCCTGTACCTGTACTTGCGCCGCGAACCGGGCAAGGCGCTCGACCCGGTCGCCCGCGAATACCTGCGCTTTGTACTGTCGCGCCAAGGCCAGCAGATCATCGCCAGCCAACCCAAGGGTTATTTCCCCTTGAGCGCCGAACAAGCCCAGGCAGAACTGGCCAAACTCGATGAGGTAGCCCCGCAATGATCGGTTTTATCAAACGCAACACCTGGTGGGCGCTAGGCGCCTGCCTGGCCATTAACTCAGCCCAGGCCGATACCCTGCAACCGCCCGCCAAGGCCAGCTACCTGACCGCCGACGGCGCCATCGCCATCATCGGCAACGACGGTATGCAAACGCTGATCGAACAGCTCAACGCGCTGTTCATACGCCAGCACCCAGGCTTTCGTTTCGCCGTTTCGGCCCAAGGCTCATCCGTGGGCCTGCCAGCGCTGACTGCCGGCGCCACGGCCATCGCGCCGCTGTCGCGCGAACCATGGTTGGGCGACCTGAACGGTTACAAGCAAGTGTTCGATCGCCCGCCACTGGATATTCGCATCGGCTACTCAGGCTTCGGCCCGCGCGACAACGGCAAGACCCCACCGGCCGTGTACGTGCACCCGGACAACCCACTCAAGCAATTGACCCTGGAGCAACTGGCCCGCCTGGCCACCGCCGGCCAGCCCGGTGGCGACCTCAACACCTGGGGCCAACTGGGCCTGACCGGCGACTGGGCCCAGCGGCGCATCCACGTGTACGGCCTGCGCGATGACGGCAGCTTTGCCACCAACCAGCGCCTGGACCGGTTCGCAGGCTTGCCCTTCAGCCCGCACTACGAACCCCTGGACAACGCCGCCGCCGTGCTCAAGGCCGTGGCAGGCGACAGCCACGGCATCGGCCTGACCGGCTGGTTCGCCGCTGGCAAGCTGGCCCCCACCCTGCGCATCGTGCCGTTGAGTACCAAGGCCGGCGAGCCGGCCCACGGCCCAAGCCTTGCCGAGGTAGGCAAGGGCCAATACCCGCTGTCCTCCTACCTGCACCTGTTCGTCAATGCGGCACCTGGGCAACCACTGGCGCCGTTCATCAAGCAATACCTGCGCCTGGCGCTGAGCGACGAAGGCCAGGCACTGGTGCGGGCGCAAACGGACAGTGCCGAGGGGTACGTGCCGTTGGATGCGCGCCAGTTGGCGGTGGAGCGCAGCAAGCTCGACGGGCTATAGGCGGCCGCTCCAGCAGCCCACTGCGCGCTGCAGCCCAGGAGACCTGCATTTCACACTGCGCCAGTGATTTTCTGGCAGTCTATGGCCGTCGAGCCGTTTACTGCCAAAGAGAGAATCACCATGCAGCACGTCCTGCTGAACCGCTGGTGCGCGGGCCTGTTCGCCCTGTTGCTGTGCATTGCCCTGCCGACCCATGCCCAGGCGGCCGCGCCCAAGGCCGGCACGGCCAGCGCCCTGCCGGTGTTGGCCGACGGCGCGGATCTGGAAGCGCTGAATGACCAGTTGGACCTGATTCGCCAGAAAGTCACGGTAAGCGCCAATGACGACCTGCTGTCCAGTTTGCGCCAGGCGGCGATGCAGGTGCAGAGGCAGGCCGACGGCCTGGTGGCACAGCGCACCATCGATCTGGAAAAATTGGGCGATCAACTCAAGGTGCTGGGCCCGGCACAGGAGGAAGAGGCCCCCAGCCTGACCAGCCAGCGCCGCGCATTGACGACGCAGAACACGGCCCTGCTCGACGACCAGAAGCAGGCCACTACCCTGAGCCAATCGGCGCGGGACCTGGCCACGCAAATCGTCAACCTGCGCCGCAGCCTGTTCAACTCACAGATCAGCACGCGCTCTGCCAGCCCCTTCAGCCCGGTGTTCTGGTCCAACCTGATCCGCCCCACCGACGACGACCTGGGCCACTTGCGCAGCCTGGCGAACGACGTTGGCAATGCGCTGGATACGGCACTGGCACCCGGTAACCGCGGGCTGTTTATCGCCTCGCTATTGATGGCCGTGCTGGTGTGGATAGGGGGGCGGCACCTGCTGGAACGTTTGTTGATGTGGGCGATGGTGCGCTGGCTTCCCGAGGGCCGCCTGCGCCGCAGCGCCCTGGCGCTGACCGTGGGGCTTGCCACGGTGATCACCATTGCCGCCGCCACCGGCCTGCTGCGCTGGGGCCTGGTCAACAGTGCCGTGCTCAGTGACGATGTGCTCAACTTGATCGACCAGTTGCTGACGCTGGTGCTGTTCTGCGCCTTTATCGTCGGGCTCAGCCGGGCCCTGCTGATGCTGGCCCACCCCTCCTGGCGCTTGCCAAAAATCCCCGACGAGATCGCCGAAGCCCTGCGGCCCGTGCCAGTGGCGTTGGCCCTGGCACTGATGATCATCGGCACCCAGGAACGCATCAACAGTGTGATTGCCAGCAGCCTGGCCTTGACCGTTGCGGTCAACGGCCTGACGGCACTGGTGGTGTCGCTGGTGTTTTTCTTCGCGCTGTGGCGTTACCACAGGGCCCGTCATCGCTTCGAGCTTGAGCGCCTGCCGGGCGTGGCCGGGCTGATTCCGTTCGTGGTGACGGTGTGGGTCGGCGCGACCCTGCTGGCGTTGCTCAGCGGTTACCTGACGCTGGCCTACTTTCTCACGGTGAAACTGCTGTGGATGAGCGTTGTGGCCACCACGGCCTACCTACTGATCGCCTGGTTCGGCGACGTCTGCGAAACCCTGCTTTCACCCAAGCAACCCGGCGGCCTGGCGCTGGCGTCGGTGCTGGGCCTGTCCACCCGTCACCAAGCCCAGGCCAGTACGGTGCTGGCCGGCATCGGCCGCACCCTGATGCTGTTTGCCGCAGTGTTGCTGGCATTCATGCCATCGGGCTCCAACCCCAGCGAATTGTTCGAGGGCATCAGCCAACTGGACCTGGGCAACAAGACCCTGGGTAACCTGAACATCGTGCCGGGTGACATTTTGCTGGCCCTGGTGTTCGCCGTGGCGGGCCTGCTGGCTATCCGCGTGTTGAAAAACTGGCTGAGCGAGCGGTTGCTGCCGGAAACCAACATGGATGCCGGCATGCGCGCCTCCCTGGTGACGCTGGTCGGCTACCTGGGCTTCGTATTGCTGGGCATCGTGGTGATGTCCACCTTGCGCATCAACCTTACCAGCCTGACCTGGGTGGTGAGCGCCTTGTCGGTGGGCATCGGCTTCGGCCTGCAGGCAATCGTGCAGAACTTTATCTCCGGTTTGATCCTGCTGACCGAACGGCCGGTCAAGGTGGGGGACTGGGTCAGCCTGGCTGGCGTTGAGGGTGACATCCGCCGCATCAACGTGCGCGCCACCGAAATCCAGATGTCCGATCGCTCCACGGTGATCGTGCCCAACTCGCAGTTCATCACCCAGAACGTGCGCAACGTGACCATGGGCAATGCCCTGGGGGTGGTCGGCATAACCCTGACCTTGCCGTTGGAAACGGACGTGCTGCAAATCCGTGACCTGCTGCTGCACGCCTTCACCGAGCACGAGGCAATGCTAAAGGCCCCGGCCCCATCGGTGTCGTTCAAGGACCTGACCAACAACGGCTTGATCATCAGCGTCAGTGGCTATGTGAACAGCCCACGCTCGGTATCGGGGGCTCGCAGTGACCTGCTGTTCACGATCCTGGGGCGCTTGCGGGACATGGGGATTGCGTTGTCTTCGCCCCAGAGCATGGTGCTGCGTAATGAGGAAGTGGCCAAGGTCGAGGGGCCAGGCTTGCCCTCAGCCCCGCCCTCTCCCGGGGGGAAAGGGGGCTAAAAACAGATCGCGTTTATAAACCAATTGGGGTGAGGGCCGCCGTCATGAGGAAGCCCGCATCCCCTCGATCACCGCGATCAAATCGTCATACGCCACCGGTTTGCCCAAGTGCCGGGTAAACCCCGACTCGCCGCTTTTGTTGATGTCGGCCTGGGTGCCATACCCGGTCAGCGCAATGCTTGGGGTGTGCTTGCTGGTAGGCAATTGGCGCAGCGCATGCATCAGTTGATGGCCGTCCATGCCTGGCATGCCGATGTCGGAGATGATCACGTCATAGCACTCGCCCTTCGCCGCCTCCAGCGCCTTGTGCGGTTCGGCGTAGGGGCACACCTGCGCATCTTCCATTTCCAGCAGCAGGGTCAAGGCTTCCAGCACTTCGGGGGAATCGTCCACCAGCAAAATCCTGACCCCGGCCAGCCGCCCGGCCATCTCTGCCGGCGCGCTGCTGCTCGGCGCCTCTGCGGCATGAATGCTCAGCGGCAAGCTGATGGTAAAGGTGCTGCCCAACCCTTCGCCTGGGGAATGCACTTCGACGGATCCGCCATGGGCCTCGGTGAGTTGCCGCACCAGTGACAGGCCAATCCCCAGGCCCTCACGATGATGTGCGGAATGCGGGCTATCGCCCTGGTCGAACAAGTCGAAAATTTTGCCCAACTGCTCACCACTGATGCCGGGGCCGTTATCAATGACTTTCAATTTGGCGTTATCGCCATAACGCTCGGCCACCAACTGCACTTGGCCCTCGGGCGGGGTGAACTTCAGCGCGTTGTTCACCAGGTTCCAGATGATCTGCTCGACCCGGGTAGGGTCGGCGTCAATGATCAACGGCTCGGCCTGGGGGTCGGGCAGCTGGAGCACAACCTCGGCGCCCTGGCGATCAACCGCCAACACGCGGTAAATGTCCTGCAGCAGGGCCACCAGGCTCACGGTGGCACGCTTGAGTTGCAGCTTACCGGTGCGCACCCGCGCCACGTCCAGCAGGTCGTCGATGATCCGTGCCTGGCTGGTCACGGCGTCGCGGATGGTCTCCACGGCGCGCGACGCATTGCCATTGCGGTGCATCATCGGCAGGCGACGGAGCATCTCGGCGTTCAGCTGGATCAGGTTGAGCGGGTGCTTGAGCTCGTGGGACATCACCGCGAAAAACTCGTCCTTGAGGTGGCTGGTGTTTTGGGTGTCGGCAAGTTTTTGCGACTGTTGCTGCTGGATCTCGATATGGCTGGTCAAGTCGCGGGCAATCATCACGAAGCCCTGCACGCTGTCGCCTTGCAACGAGGTCACCTCGCAACTGCAATAGAACCGCGTGCCGTCGCGACGTATGTGCCAGCGCTCGTCCTCGACCCGGCCATTGTGGCGGGCATTGGCAAGCTCGGCATGCGGCAACCCGGCGGCGCGATCCTCCAGCGTGAACAAGAAATCCATCGGGCGCCCTTCGGCTTCGGCCTTGGGGTAGCCAAATATCAGTTCGGCGCCGGTGTTCCAGCTGGTGATCACGCCCTGTTCGTCTTCGACGATGATCGCGTAGTCACGGGTGTTCTCCGCCACCAGGCGCATGCGTTCCTCGCCCAGGCGCAACTCCTCCTCGGCCTCGCGGCGCTTGGTGATGTCGATGAACGTCAGCACCATGCCGTCGATGTAGTTTTCTGCCGAGCGATACGGCAACAACCGGGCGATGTACCAGCGCCCATCGGCACTGCTGACTTCGCGCTCGATGGTGCTCAGGGTATCGAACACCGTGGTCGCGTCCTTGACCATTTCGTCGTAGGCCAGGCGGTGGGTGATGTCCAGCAGCGAGCGCCCGGTGTCCACCGGCAGCATGCTGAAAATATCAGTGGCACGGGGGGTGAACCACTTGATGCGCAGGGTGCGGTCGACAAACACCGTGGCGATTTCGGTGGAGGCGATCAGATTGGTCAGGTAATCGTTGATCTTGTCGGTCTCTTCCACCTTGGTCTTGAGCTCGGAGTTGACCGTCAGCAACTCTTCGTTAATCGACTGCAATTCCTCCTTGCTGGTTTCCAGCTCTTCGGTGGCCGAGCGCAACTCCTCGTTGATGGCCTGCATTTCTTCGTTGGAGGCCTTGAGCTCTTCGCTGGAAATTTCCGACTGCTCGATGGTGTCCTGCAACTGCAGCTTGGTACGTTGCAAATCACGCTCAAGGCTGGACAGCACCTGGTTTTCCGAGAGCGCCACCGACCTTGCGTCGGTATCCGCAGCGTCCACTTCGGTTTCCTCGAACAGCACCAGCACGCACTCGCTTTCGGTTTCTGCGTCGGCATAAGGGTGGGCGGTGATGTCCACGTGAAAGTGGCGGCCATCGCGGCTGAGGCTGATGTGCCGCGAACGCACCACGCTGCCGCTCTGGTGTGCCTGGAACAGCGCCGTGCGCAACTCCAGGCGCAGTTCCGGTAGCACCAGGCTCACCAGGTTACGGGTCATCTCGCCGGCCACGTGGCGCAAGTAGCGCCCTGCCCCCTCGCTCATGTGCATGACGTCGGCGTTGCTGTCCACCACCATGCTGGACGGCGTGGTGTGCTCGATGGCGCGCTGGTGGATGTCGGCGAACGACAGCTTGCGTGGCGTCGGCACGGCGGGCGCGCTGAGGCTGGTGCTGGCACGGGTGTAGCCGCCACGGGGCATGCTGGGCATGCGCCGGGCCGTGGGAATGCCGGTTCGGGCGCGGAAAATACGGTTCTTCTTGTCCACCGCGGTGAACAGGTCGGGGCACAGGTCGGCCGACTCCGAAGAGCCCAAAAACAGAAAGCCGCCCGGGTTCAGCGCGAAGTGAAACATCTGCAGGATTTCACGCTGCACGTCGCGGTCCAGGTAGATCAGCAGGTTGCGGCAGACGATCAAATCGATCTGTGAGAACGGCGGGTCGGCCAGCAGGCTGTGCTTGGCAAACAGCACTTTTTCACGGGCCTCCTTGCGCACCCGGTACACGCTCTCTTCCTTGATGAAGTACTGGCGCAGGCGCGAGGGCGGGATGTCGGTAACGATGGCTTGTGGGTAGGCACCCGCACGGCCAACGGCCACGGCGCGTTCGTCGATGTCGGTGGCAAACACCTGGATCTTTGCCGTCGAGCCGCAGACCAGTTGCTGATCGTTGAGCAGCATGGTCAGCGAATAGGCTTCCTCGCCCGTGGAGCTGCCAGCCGACCACACGCGCACCTCTTCGCGGGCCTGCCCGATGGCATCGCTGTGGCTGAACAGCAGCGGCAGCACATCGCGCTCCAGCGCCTCGAAGGCCTCGCGGTCACGGAAGAAGTTGGTCACGCCGATCAGCATGTCCGCCAGCAGCGCCTTGGTCTCGGCCGGGTTGGCCAGCAGGTATTGATAGTAGGCGCGCAGGTCCGGCTGGGCGGTCACCTGCATGCGCCGTTCAATGCGGCGCAACACGGTGGCGCGTTTGTAGTGCTTGAAATCGTGCCCGGTACCGGCCCGCAGTTGAATCAAAATCTCATGCAGCAACTGCTCGGCCATCGCGGCCTCATGCTCATTGCTCGGCGCCATGGCAGCCGTGGCATCAATGTCTGCGGGTAACTGGATGTGCTGCGAATTGCGCCACAGGTCGATAATTTTCTGCGGCATTTCCACCACGGGCAAAACAAGGTCGACCATGTGCGTGGCGATGGCGGCCTGGGGCATGCCATCGAATTCGGCGTCATCGGGCGACTGCGCAAAAGTGATGCCGCCCTGCTCCTTGATCCGCGACAGGCCCACCGCGCCGTCGGAACCTGTGCCCGAGAGCACCAGGCAAAAGGCCCGCTCCTTGTGCACATCGGCCAGGTCGCGAAAAAACAGGTCGATGGCCACATGCCCCCCGCGCCGGGGTTCGGGCGTGGCCACGTTCAAGTAACCGTCGCTCATCGACAGGGTGTGCGCCGGCGAAATCACGTAGACGTGATTAGGCTCGATCGCCACGCGTTCGGTCACCTGCACCACGGTCATGCGCGTGGTTTCCTGGATGATCTTGCCGGCGATGCTCTGGTGGTCGGGGGACAGGTGGAAGATGATCACGAAGGCCATGCCACTGTCGGACGGCATGTGCTCGAAAAAGCGCTTGACCGCCTGCAGGCCACCGGCCGAAGCGCCGATCCCGACGATGGGAAACGCCAGGTGGCTGGGCTCAGGTTCCGCTCGCTGAGGGGCGTTGGGCGAGGGTTCGCGGGAACTGGCCATGGTTTTCCTTGAGGCAGCAAAGAGAGATCGGCGAACTGCTGCACAGCACGCGGTGTAGATGACTTTTCATAGTAAATCCGAATGCGGCCAAGGGCGACCGAAATTCGCTCGCGGGGGCGCTCTCAGTGTACCGATTTAAGTGCACTGATTTACTAGCCAATACCTGAATGGGCAAGCTGTATGGGAGGTGGCAAAGCTGGGACATCGGGTTCGGTCTTGAATTCAATGAGCACCGGAATATCTGGGCCCGGCGACGGAAAAGATTGAACCCCCAAACCGCACTCCACCTCCATACCTGTAAAGCGCAGCCCCATGGAGGAGAACGATCATGACCCTGCACGCCGTCGCCCCTCTCAACGAACTGCCCGAGGACCGAGCCACTCGGTTCGAACTGGGTGACCTGGCCGTGGTGCTGGTGCGCCAGGCGGGACAGGTCAGCGCCTACCAGGCTGACTGCCCCCATGCCGGCGCACCACTGGAGGACGGCGCGGTGTGCGAGGGCTTTCTGATCTGCCCCTGGCACAAGGCGGCATTTGCCATAGACGATGGGCGCGTGTGCGAGCCGCCCGCCCTGGTCGACCTCAAGCGCTATGCAGCCCGCGTGGTGGGCGATACGGTGTGGGTGGACGACCAGCCCATGGCGAATCGACCCACGCCCACCCGGCCCGACAAACGCTGCCTGGTGGTGATTGGCGCGGGCGCCGCGGGTACGGCGGCCGTGGCCACCTTGCACAGGCAAGGCTTCGCCGGACGGCTGGTGTGGCTGGACCGCGAACCGCAGCCGGCCTACGACCGCACCGCATTGAGCAAATTCGTGATCGCCGGGCAGCTGCCACCCCACGAGGTCCCGCCGCTGTTGGACGAGGACGCGCGCCAAGCCGCGCACATCCAGCAGGCCGAGGTGAAAGCCATCGACATCCAGGCCCGCACCCTGCACCTGAACGACGGCCAGGCACTGACCTATGACGCGGCCCTGCTGGCCACGGGCGGTATCGCCCAGCGACCGGACATGGAAGGCGCCACGCTGCCCGGGACTTTCGTGTTGCGCTCACGTGCCGACGCCGAAAAGATCCTCGCAGGCGCCAGCCCCGGCTCCACGGCGGTGATCGTTGGGGACAGCTTCATCGGCCTTGAAGCGGCCTCGGCCTTAAGCGAGCGGGGGTTGAAGGTGCACGTGGTCTCGCGCCATGCCGTGCCGTTGGCGCGCCAAGTGGGCGAGCGTATCGGCCAGGCACTCAAGGCGTTGCACCAGCAGCACGGCGTGGTATTCCATGGCCCTTGCGAGCCCGTACGCCTTGCCGGCAATGACCACGTGCACGCCGTGCACCTGGACGACGGCACTGTGCTTGCGGCCGACCTGGTGCTGTTTGGCACGGGCGTCAAGCCGGCCACCGCCTGCGTGCAGTCCCTGCGCTTGGCTGAAGACGGCTCGGTCAACGTCGACGCCCATTTGCGCGCCGCCGAAGGGCTGTGGGCCGCAGGCGACATCGTGACCTTCCCGCTGGCTGGCAAACCGGTGCGTATCGAGCACTGGCGCGTGGCCCAGCAGCATGGCGTGCTGGCCGCCTTGAACATGCTGGGCGAGCGACACCGCTACGCCGACGTGCCGTTTTTCTGGACGTACCACTACGGCCAGAACCTTGAAGTGCTCGGCCACGCCACGGGTTGGAGCCGCATCGTTTACCACGGCGAGCCGGAGCACGGCGCCTTCATCGCCCTGCTGTGCGAGGGCGAACAGGTGGTGTCGGTGGTGGCCCGCGACGAGTCACGCGCCATGGCGGTGTTGGCGCAAAAAATGAAACGCGCGCTGACCGTGCCCCTGGCCCTGGCGATGATAAAAGCGGTGCATCGATGACCGGGCGGTCGTTGGCCGTGCGCAAAATTCTCGAACTCCCGGCCAATCCCCTCCTCCAATCCATACACCCCTTGAGGATCACACCATGAGCAATCAAGACCGCGACGCCGAAAACAACCCACCCACCGACACCTCGGGTAAGCCTGTCAACGTGGTGCAACGGGACCTGCAGGACGCCGACGATGACACCAAGGCGGTGGACGAAGTGATCACCCCCTCCTCCACCCGCACCAAGGAGCAGGACGCTGAGGCACTCAATCGCAAGACCGCCGAGATCGAGCGCAAGGTCGCCGACGGCAACTGACGCACCCCGCCGCCGTTGGTTTGATCAGGGATCAACCTGGGCCATCAACTCAGGCACCGATTCCTGGCGTTTGGCATAGCGCTGGGCCAGCACCGCGCAGACCATCAACTGGATCTGGTGGAACAGCATCAGCGGCAGGATCAACACGCCGATGGTGCTGCCGGCGAACAGCACCTGCGCCATCGGCACGCCGGTGGCCAGGCTCTTTTTAGAGCCGCAAAACAGGATGGTAATACGGTCTTCCTGGCTGAAGCCGAACAGCTTGCCCAACAGAGTGGAGGCCGCCAGCACCAACGCCAGCAGGATGCAGCACACCACCACCAGGCCGCCCAGGTCCCACAGCGGGATTTTGTGCCAGATGCCTTCGTTGACCGCCTCGCTGAACGCGCTGTAGACCACTAGCAGGATCGAGCCTTGGTCGACGAACTTCAGCCAGTTTTTGTTGCGGCCTACCCAGGCGCCGATCCAGCGCCGCGCGATCTGCCCGACGATAAACGGCAGTAGCAGTTGCACGCTGATTTTCAGGATCGCATCCAGGGTGTTGCTGCCCTCGCCGTGCACGTTCAACAGCAGGGTCACCAGCAACGGCGTCAGGAAGATCCCGAACAGGCTGGAAGCCGCCGCGCTGCAAATCGCCGCCGGGATGTTGCCGCGTGCCAGGGAGGTGAAGGCAATCGCCGACTGCACCGTGGCCGGCAAGGCGCACAGGTACAGCATGCCCATGTACAGGTCTTTGCCGATCAACGGCGACAGCACCGGCTTGAGCGCCAGGCCCAGCAACGGGAACAGGATGAAGGTCAGGCTGAACACCAGCAGGTGCAGGCGCCAGTGGCCAGCACCGGCGATGATCGACTCGCGCGACAGCTTGGCGCCGTGCAAGAAAAACAGCAGGGCAATGGCCAGGTTGGTCAGCCAGCTGAAACCGACCGCGACCTGGCCACTGGCGGGCAGGAAGCTGGCGATGATCACCACGCTGACCAGGGTCAGGGTGAAGTTGTCGGGTAAAAAACGAGGGCGCTTCATCGGTATTGATATCCGGGGGTTGCCAAGAACATGAAGACGACTTTAACGTGCCTGTCGATTACCGACTAACGCCAATGAGCCAGCAGATGCCGCCTAAAGGACATGACAAGAGTATCAGGCGCAGCGTCCCTGGGCTTCCCAGCCTGCCACGCCCGGTGTACGGGCGCACCGAATCGCTGCCCAATCGCGCGCTGACCCGTCGCCACAGCCACCCCTGGGTGCAACTGTCATACGCGGTGCAAGGCGTGCTGGAAGTGCAGACCAGCGCCGGGCGCTTCGTCGCCCCGCCGGAACGCGCGGTATGGATCCCGGCGGGCATGCCGCACCGGGTGTTCAGCTCGCCACGCACCGAGATGCGCAGCCTGTACCTTGATTGCAGCGTGACCGGTTGGGCGCAGCCGCGCTGCCATGTGCTGGGCGTGAGCGACTTGCTGCGCGAGTTGATACGGGCGTTCAGCCTGATCCCGGTCGAATACGACGAGGGCAGCGCCCACGGGCGCCTGGCCCAGGTGCTACTCGACCAATTGGCCGCCGCGCCACAGATCGACCTGATGCTGCCCCTGCCCCAGGACGCCCGCTTGCAGCAAATCTACCGCAGCCTGCAGCAACACCCCGAGCAGGCAACCACCTTGGGCCACTGGAGCGAGGTGCTGGGGGTGACCGAAAAAACCCTCAGCCGGCTGTTCCTGCGCGACACCGGCCTGACCTTCCGCGCTTGGCGCCAGCGCCTGCGCCTGCTGGGGGCACTGACGCCGCTGGAACAGGGCGCGCGGGTGACCGACGTGGCATTGGCCTGCGGGTATGACTCGACTTCGGCGTTTATTGCCGCGTTTCGCCAGCAGTTTGGCGAAACGCCGGGGGAGTTCTTTCGTTAGACCTGGGTTTGATCTGATAGAGCGCGTCGTTCTTTTCGCGGATAAATCCGCTCCTACGGGGTGACGGGTGCCGGTAGGAGCGGATTCATCCGCGAAAAGGCCGCCGCGGTGCATCAGGCATACCGCGTCGCGGCCTTCGCGGATAAATCCGCTCCTACGGGGTGACGGGTGCCGGTAGGAGCGGATTTATCCGCGAAAAGGTCGCCGGGGTGCATCAGGCATACCGCGTCGCAGCTTTCGCGGATAAATCCGCTCCTACGGGGTGACGGGTGCCGGTAGGAGCGGATTTATCCGCGAAAAGGCCGCCGGGGTGCATCAGGCATACCGCGTCGCAGCTTTCGCGGATCAATCCGCTCCTACGGGGTGACGGGTAGGCCGGTAGGAGCGGATTTATCCGCGAAAAACGTCCCCCTTCAATTACCTTACCAAGACCCAACGCCTGCATCTGACGAGGCTCTACAACCACGTGGCCTGACCGAATGAAAAGCCATACACAGCGGCCAGGGAAGTTTTTTGAATTTTTCAGCGCGGCCTCAATCAACCTTTTATGTAAAAAAGGGAGGTCGCTATGGCGCAGCTTTACGTTATCGAGTACTTGCTACACGGCGAGCCAAAATCATTCGTGATTCGATCGGATGCGATGAACAATGCCGAGGCGTGGCATTGGGCAAGTTGTGATGCAGGGGTGGGGATCATCCCGAAATTTGGCCGGCAGAAAATCAAGCAAGTGAGCAAACCCATGGCCGAGCGCTATGGCATTACCGAGGTGCGATGGCGCTTGACCGGGGCGCCGCCGCCAGCGCTGCGCTCGGAGGGCACGGCTGCAACGTGAAACCTTTTGCCCCGGCGTTCGTCGGGGCAAGGCTTGCCTGACAGGCCGTACCTGATTCCTATCGGATAGGTAGCGGCAAATTCCAAGTGCTTGGTTTATTTCAAATTTCCCGTCGCCCACCGTCACAGTGGCGATCAAACCTGCGACAAACGCTGATCGATAGCCCGCAATACCGGCCCGTACCCCAGCCAATCCAACCTGTGTACAGCCTGGCGAATCGTTTGCAAAAAGGCTGGAGTCGCCGTGCGCGTGGCGCGGGTCAGCCACTGCACCGCCTCTTCGCGCCGCCCTTGGCCGATCAGCATCGTTGCGTAGCTGCACTGGCCACGAAAGTCACCCGCCAGGGCCGCGCGCTGGAACCACTCGAAGGCCACCGCCAGGTTCTGCGGCACCACCCAGCCCTCTTCGTGAAAACGCCCCACCAGGTTCATCGCCTTGGCATGCCCGCTGTCGGCGGCACGCTGGTACCACGCCAGGGCCTGGGGCATGTTCTTGTTAACGCCGCGGCCCTGGCTGAGCAGGTTGGCGTAGTTGTACTGGCCCCAATCAAGGCTGCGTTCGGCGGCCGCCTGGTAATGGCGTGCGGCGCCTGGCAAGTCGGGGGCGCAGCCCCAGCCCAGTTCCAGGCAACGGCCCACCATGTTCAAGGCACCCAGGTGGCCGGCACTGGCGGCGATGCGAAACCAGCGCAGGGCCAGCGCCGCATCCTGGCCAATGCCGTGGCCGTCGAGCAGCGCCTGGCCCAGCCGCGCCTGGGCCTCCAGGTTGCCGGCAGCCGCCTGGTCCAACAACAACCGGGCCACGGCGCCACGGCCCTGCACGCCCAGGCGCAGGACGGGATCGGCCAACATCAGAAGCGGTACTCGCCAGTGACGGTGGCACCGCGGCCGTCACCCGGTAGGCCATAGCCTCGGCCGTTGTACTCGCTCCAATAGTGCTTGTTGAACAGGTTGGTGATGTTCAGGCGCACGTCCATGTCGCGGTTGATCGCGTGGGTGAAGGCCATGTCATGCACCACGTAGTCGGGCACGGTGGTCTTGGTGGCGGAACTGGTGACCGAGTCGGCGCCGGTGCCGGTGCCTTGGTAGATGTCCACGGTGTCGACGTACCGCACGCCGTAGCTGAGGCTGTTGTCGCCCGGCAGCTTCCAGGTGTTCCAGACGCTTAAGGTGTGCTTGGGCGTGTTGGCGATGCCGACGCCATCGTCAGAGCCTTCGTTGGCGGCCTTAAGCGTCTTGCTGTCCTGGAAGGCGTAGCCTGCGTAGATCGACCAGTGCTCGGTGATGTTGCCGGCCACGCCCAACTCCAGGCCACGCACGCGTTGCTCACCGCCCACGTCGAGGGTGGCGCCGGTGTCGTCGTCGGTGTAGGTCAGGCTGCGCTTGGTTTCGTACAGGGCGGCGGTCAGGCTCAGATTCTCGTCGAACAGGTCCCACTTGGTGCCCAGTTCGTAGGTCTTGCCGCGCTGGGTACTGTCGCCGGTATTGCTGCCGGTCTGGGCAATGGCGGTCAGGCTGTTGGGTTGGCGGGCGTTGGCGTAGCTCAGGTAAATACTGCCGTTCTCGACCGGCTTGTAGACCAGCGCGGTGTGCACGCTGTTGATCTTTTCCGAGGCCGACGAATTGCCGCCGTCCACCCAGGCGGCGGTTTGGCTGCTGCGCGAATAGTTGCCGGTGACACGCGACTCGTAGTGGTCCTGGCGACCGGCCAAGTGCAGTTGCCAGTGCTCGTCGAACTTCAGGGTGTCGAGTACGTAGAAGGCCTTGTCGACCTGCTCGGCAGCGATCTCGGAGCTGGTGTAGGTGTCGGCCGAGTACGGGTACTTGGACCAGGTGTTGCTGGCCGAGGTCAGGTTGTTCATCTGCGTGGCGTCGGCGGCGGTGAGTTTGCCGATGTTCGATTGCAGGGTTTGCTTGCTGTACTCCACGCCCGTGACCAGGGTGTGGCCGATGCCGTAGGTATCGAAGTTGAAGGTCAGGTTGCTCTGGTCGCTCCAGGTGGCGTTGGTCTGGTCGCGCGACGGGGTGTTGATGGTGCGTCGGTACACGCCCTTGTTGGCATGCACGCCGGGCGCCGGGCTGTTGGGGCCGTAGTAGGTGCCACCAGGGGTGGTCACGAAGTAGTCGTGGTCCAGGTGGAAGTAGGTCAACTGGTTATCGAAGCTGACCGTGTCATTGAAGTCGTGGGCGAACTTCAGGTTCAGGCGGTGCGACTCGTTGTTTTCCTTGTCCAGGTTGCGCCAGCCCCAATAACTGTTCCAGCCGGCCAGGCGGTGGGGGGCACTGCCATGGGTGCCGTTGACGGTGGGGATGCCGTAGTCGGTGTTGCCGTTGTCGTGCAGGTATTCGTAGGCAAGGGTGAAGCGGGTGTCGGTGCCCAGCCCCAGGGCCAGCGACGGCGCAAAGCCGTTGCGCTCGCGTTGTATCCAGTCACGGCCGTTGACGCCGCCCTTGTAGCCCACCACGTTCAAGCGAAACGCCGCGCCTTCGCCCAGGCCGTCGATGGTGTGGTTGATGTCCAGGGTGGAGCGCTTGTAATCGGCAGTGCCCACGCCCACGTCCAGGGTGTTGAAGTCCTTGAGCTCCGGGGTCTTGGTCACCAGGTTTACCGCGCCGCCGATGGCGCCCACGCCCCAGCCTGAGCTGCTGGAGCCCTTGAGCACTTCCACCTGCTCGGTGTTGAACAGTTCGGAGTGGGTGTACTTGGCCGGGTCACGCACGCCGTCACGGTAGATGTTGCCGTCGGCATTGAAGCCGCGAATGTTGATGCTGTCCCCTACCCCACCGCCGCCTTCGCCGGAGTTGAAGGTGATGCCCGGCACGTTGCGCAACACGTCTTTCAAGTCCTGGGCGTTCTGCTCCTGGAGCACACGCTTGGGCACCACGCTGATGCTTTGCGGGGTGTCGCGCAGCGCTTCGGTGAATTTGCTGCCCGACAGCCGCTCGGTCTGGTACGGCGTGCCATTGTCCTGCGCCGCGTCGATCACGGTCTGCTGCAGTTGCAGGGTGTTGGGCACTTCATCGGCGGCGTAGGTCAGGCCGCTGAGGGTGGCGACAGCCATGCCTAAGGAAACGTCCAGGCGGGGGTGAAGGGCGGTGGGGCGGTTCATGAGGTTCTCGCACTTGGAAGGGGAGCGGGTTAAAGTAAACGGCAACGATTCGCTTTCGCGCATTCTGCGGCATGGCTTCTCAAGTTCTCGTTAAGAAGATTTCACCCCTGACACATTCACCTTCACGGCCCTACCCATGCGCATTCTGGTAATCGAGGATGACCTCGACATTCTCAACAACATCACCCGCTACCTGAGCCGCCGCGGCTACATCCTCGATTGCGCGGAAAACGGCGCCCAAGGCCTGGAGATGGCCCGCAGCGGCGAGTTCGACCTGATCGTGCTCGACCTGATGCTGCCGCGCCTGGACGGCTACACCCTGTGCCGGCGCCTGCGCGAGCACAGCGGGCGGCGCACGCCGGTGATCATGGTGACCGCCCGCGACACCCTGGACGATCGCCTGGAAGGCTTCGAAGCCGGTGCCGACGACTACCTGGTCAAGCCCTTTGCCCTGGCCGAGTTGGCCGCCCGGGTGAATGCCCTGTTGCAGCGCAGCAGCCCCCAGCAATCGGCCGTGCTGCAAGTGGCCGACCTGCGCCTGGACACCGCCACCCTGGCGCTGAGCCGTGCCGGCCAGCCATTGAAACTGCCACCGGCGCCCTTGCGCCTGCTGACCGCCTTGATGCAGGCCAGCCCCGCCGTGGTGGCGCGGCGTAAACTCGAAGAGCTGCTGTGGAGCGACTCGCCGCCCGACAGCGACAGCCTGCGCACCCACATCCATCAACTGCGCCACGTGGTCGACAAGCCCTACCCCCAGCCCCTGTTGCGCACCGTGCACGGCATCGGCTACCGGCTGTGCGCCGATGGCTGAGCCACGCCGCTTCAGCCTGGGGCGGCGGCTGATCCTCACCTACGGGCTGGTCAGCCTGCTGACCGGCGCCGGGGTGCTGGGGCTGTCCAACTTCAGCCTCAACCGCCTGGAAATGCGCCTGCAAGACATCGACATGGGCATCGGGATCCAGCGGGTGCGCAGCGAAATCGCCAGCGGCGGCGCGGGCCGGCCCGGTCGGTTTTTTGCAGGCTTACCCGGCTCCCCAGTGTTCCCGCCGGACTTGCGGCAATTGGCGCCCGGCTTCTACAAACTGATGCGTGGGCAACGCCTGTGGCACGTGCGGGTGTTGGACGACGGCCCGCAGCGCTTTTTGTTGATGCGTGACTACACCGACTACGAACATGGCCAAACCACCATGCTGATCGTCGGCGTGATCAGCCTGGGGGGCATTGTGCTGCTGGCGGTGGCGCTGGGCCTGATCACCAGCCGGCGCCTGGTGCGGCCCATCGAGCGCCTGGCCGCCAGCATGACCGAGCGCAGCGGCCAGCCGCCGTCCAGCCGCCTGGCGCCGGATTTTCCAGCCAACGAAATCGGCACCGTGGCCCAGGCCTTCGATGACACCTACAACCACCTGGAACTGGCGTTGCAGCGCGAGCGGCTGTTTACCGCCGACGTCGGCCATGAGCTGCGCACGCCAATGATGGCGGCGCTCAGCGCGTGCGAAGTGCTGCAGGATGAGGAGCCACTGAGCCCCGATGCCAGCGCGCAGCTGCGCCGCATCCAAGCCTCGATCCAGGACATGCGCCAGCGCCTGGACACCTACCTGATGCTGGCCCGCGGCGAACGCGACTGCCTGGGGTTTGCCCATGGCACCCTGGCCGACACCGCCGCCGAACAGGTCGCCCACAGCAATGCCCAGGCCAGGCGGCTGGGCCTTGAGTTACAACTGCAGCAGCTACCAGACGAAACCGAACCACACGGCTACCCCCTGCCCTTGCTGCGTACCGTGTTGGGCAACCTGCTGCGCAACGCCCTGCAGTACGCCGGCAGCGGCAGCCAGATCCACGTGCGCGTGGGCGCAAACTGGCTGGAGGTGGAAGACAACGGCCCGGGGGTGCCGGCCGATCAGCATGGGGCGATCTTCTTGCCGTTTACCCGGGGGTCGCAACCCAGCGTTGATAACCTTGGGTTGGGCTTGTCGCTGGTCAAGCGGATCTGCCTGCATCAGGGCTGGACCATCGACGTGAGCTCGCCGGTGGGTGGGCCGACGTGTTTCCGCCTGGTGTGTTCGGTTTGAGATCGGGAGGGCTGGGGTGAAGGGCGTTGCGCCGCTCACAAAAAAACCCGCTGCCACCCCAAAGGGCAGCAGCGGGTTTTTCAGCTAAGGCGACTTACTTGCTGTCTGGCAGCGCGTAAGCGATCACGTAGTCGCCACGGTCAGCCGACTGGCGAGCACCGCTGGCGGTGATGACCACGTACTGCTTGCCGGTTTTCGGCGAGACGAAGGTCATCGGGCCACCTTGGCTGCCCACGGGCAGGCGGGCTTTCCAGGCTTCTTCACCGTTGGCCGAGTTGAAGGCGCGCAGGTAGTAGTCCTGGGTGCCGGCGATGAACACCAGGCCGCCTTGGGTCGACAGCGTGCCGCCCAAGGTTGGCATGCCGATCGGCAGTTGCAGGTGCATCTTGATGCCCATGGGGCCGGTGTCCTGCACGGTACCCACCGGTACCTGCCAAGCGATCTTCTGAGTCTTCATGTCGATCGCGGTCAGGGTGCCGAATGGCGGTGCCTGGCAAGGGATGCCGGCTACCGACAGGAAGCGGTTCTTGTTCACGGCATACGGGGTGCCCTTGAGCGGTACCGCGCCCATGCCGGTGTTCAACGCTTCGCCACCGGAAGAGGCCTTGGCGTCTTTCTGTTGCGGCACCATCTGGCTCCACAGGCCCAGACGCATGTCGTTGACGAAGATGAAGCCGTGCACCGGGTCAGTCGACAGGCTGCCCCAGTTCATGCCACCCAGCGAACCCGGGAAGCTCAACGAGACGTCGGTACCCGGTGCGGTGTACAGGCCGTCGTAGCGCATTTTCTTGAAGGCAATCCGGCACAGCATCTGGTCGAACGGGGTGGCACCCCACATGTCCGACTCGGTCAGGGTTTGCGCGCCGATCTGTGGCATGCCCACCGATTTTGGCTGGGTCAGCGAGTACGGCTCGTTAGGGATGTTGGACGCCTTGACCGGTACTTCTTCAACCTTGGTCAACGGCTGGCCAGTGTGGCGGTCCAGCACGTAGATCTGACCGGCCTTGGTACCAATCACAACGGCCGGGACTTTGCTGCCGTCAGGCTTGGCGAAGTCGATCAGGCTTGGCTGCATCGGCAGGTCGAAGTCCCACAGGTCGTTGTGCACGGTCTGGTAGACCCACTTCTCTGCACCGGTGGTGGCGTTCAACGCCAAAATCGAGGCACCGTACTTGTGGTTCAGGGCGGTACGTTCCACACCGTAGATGTCGGTGGACGAGCTGCCCATCGGCAAGAACACGGTGTTCATCAGCGGGTCGTAAGACATCGGCGCCCAGCTGTTCGGCGTGCTGCGCACATAAGTGCTGCCATCAGCCGGGGCTTTTTTGTCTTCAGGGTTGCCTGGGTCGAATGCCCAGCGCATGGCGCCTGTGACCACGTCAAAACCGCGGATCACGCCACCTGGCATGTCGGTTTGCACGTTGTCGGCGACACGGCCGCCCACCACCACGGTGGTCCCGGCCATCAGCGGCGCGGAGGACAGCTGGTAGTAGGAGTCCGGGACGTTACCCAGGCCAGCCTTCAAGTCGACCTGGCCATGGGTGCCGAAGCCCTCGCACAGTTTGCCGGTGTCGGCATCCACGGCGATCAGGCGTGCATCAATGGTGTTGGTCAGCAGGCGGCGCTCACAAGCGGCGCCGGCAGGCACGGCAACGGGAGCGGCCGGGGTGCTGCCATCGGTTGGGCTGGCTACGGCTGCGGTTGCGTCGAAATACGCCAGGCCCCGGCAACGCTGCCAGACAGCCGACTTGGCATTGATTTCGTTTTTCCACAGCTCTTTGCCGCTGTCGGCGTCCAGCGCAATGATGTTGTTGTGCGGGGTACAGATAAACACCTTGTCGCCCACTTGCAGCGGGGTCATCTGGTCTTCGGCACCGTTGCCGTCGCTGATGGCGATGTCACCGGTGTGGTAGGTCCACACGGGCACAAGCTTGGCGACGTTGCTGCGGTTGATCTGGTCCAGCGCTGCGAAGCGGCTGCCACCTTCGTCGTTACCGTAGTGCTCCCAGTTCTTCTGCGCCTTGGCCGGGTCGACCTTGGTCAGGCCAGGGCCGTCGCCAGTGGGGGCCACCGAAGCGTGGGGCTGGAACATGCCCCAGGCACCGACCACGATGCCGATCAGCAGCAACAGGCTCAACGCGTAGCCACCGTTGCCGGTCAAGCCGTTGACCTTGCGCAGGCTTGGGTAGGCCAAGGCCACCACCAAGCTCAACACGGCCAGGGCGAACAGGCGCGACACCAAAGGCCAGAACACCCAACCGGCGTCGACCACCGCCCAGATAATGGACAGCACCGCGACCAGTGCGAACAGCCAGGCACCGGCCAGGCGCTGTTTGAACAACAGCACGGCGGACACCAGCATGCCGAGGCCGGCCAGCACGAAGTACAGGCTGCCACCCAGGGTGGCGAGGTAACCGCCAAGGCCTGTGAAGAGTAAGCCGAAGAGCAGAACGCCAAGGCCGGCGACCCAATTGGGCCAACGGGCAGCGGATGCCGAAGGTTGTGATCTAGTCATGTTGTGCATGATCCTACTGACGCATGAACGTGTGTGGGGAAAGGTAAGCGTAGTAGAGGCGACCGCGTTTTGGGCGGTTGTCTGGACGCACAAGCCCTGGAAGCCGTGCGACGCCGCAGCCACATTACCTGGGGTGACAAGTACGAATAACGCCTGAGCAGGCGTTAACTAATTAGTTAGTTCGTATTGCAAGGATAACAAAAAACGCAGGGCCTGCGACAAGTTGTCATTCTCGAAGGGGGAAAAACACTGTTGTGGCGTTTGTAACAATCAGGCCAGCCGCCCGCAGAATCGGGCTCGGCTGGCCTTGACCTCAGGCGCTGACGGCAGTCTGTGTGCCCAGCGTTGGTGCATCAGCCTCTTGCGCCTGGCGCTGATCGGCATCGCGGTACTGCAGGTAACTGCGCTGGATGGCGATCTGGTCGGCAACGTATTTGGCGTCGTGCCACACGCCCCAGATGAACGACGAGCCACGGCGTGACTGCCACGGCAGGCCAAGGAAATAAATGCCATGCTCGGCAGACACGCCGCGCTGGTGCTGCGGTTTGCCGTTGGCGTCCAGGGCGTTGGCCGGCAGCCAGCTGTAGTCCACGGCAAAGCCGGTGGCCCAGATGATCGTGGTCACGCCCGCCTCCACCAGGTCCAGTTCGCGCAATGGCTGGCGCACGCACTCGGGGTCGGCAAAGCGCTCGCGCGCCTCGGGTTCCAAGGGCAGGTCCAGGCCGTTGCGCTCGATGTAGGCATCGGCGGCGTCCAGCAATGCCAGGTAGTTCTCGTCGCCGCGGTTGAGGTTGTCGACCAGGTCAGGCCGGAACGTCGCCGTGCTGCCCTCAAAAGCCTGGGTCAGTCCCACCAGGATCATGCCGCGATGGGCCAGGCCGCGAAAATCCACGGTACGCCCGCCATGGGCGCCGCTGACGGCGATGGTCACGTGCTCGCGGCCCGGCTTCATGGCCGCAGCGTCCCACTCGCCGAGCACCCCCAGCCACCAGCAGAAATCACGGTTGCGGTAGGCGCGTGGCGGGCGGTCGTGCTGGCCTACCGAGAGGTAGACCTGGCGGCCGGAGCGCTGTAATTCATCGGCGATCTGCACACCCGAGGAACCGGCGCCCACCACCAGCACCGCGCCTGCCGGCAGTTGCGCCGGGTTACGGTAGTCGGCCGAGTGCAGTTGCGTGACGCCGTCGATCTGCGGCGCGATGGCCGGGATCACCGGGCGCTGGAACGGACCTGTGGCGGCCACCACCCGGCGGGCTTCGATCACGCCGTCGCTGGTTTGCACGGTAAAGCCTGGGCGGCCGACATTGCGCTGCACGCTTTTGACTTCAACGCCGGTGCGGATGGGCGCGTTGAACTTACGCGCATAGGCTTCGAAATAATCGGCCACGCGTTCCTTGGGGGCGAAGCCGTCGGGGCTCAGGTCGTCAAACTCAAGGCCGGGGAAGCGATCGTGCCAGGCCGGGCCATTGGCAACCAACGAATCCCAGCGGCCGGTGCGCCAGCGCTCGGCGATGCGGCTGCGCTCCAGCACCAGGTGCGGTACGCCCAAGGTGCTCAAGTGTTCGCTCATGGCGACGCCGGCTTGACCGGCGCCCACAACAAGCGTGTCTATTTCGATTTTCCCAACGGTCATGGCTCTGTCCTCCAGCGATGCGGTTCGCTGCATTCTGTTCAGATACCGGGGTGAGCGAAATGATGATTTTTGTGGTCGCAAGGCAGGAAAAACCTTGGGGTCAGCTTTCCAGCAGGCCGTGGCACAGCAGCCCCAGCACGCTGCGCATGTGCCGGGCGTGGGCTGGCGTGTCGGGCGTGGCCTGGGTGGCCAGCTGAATGAAGGCAAGATTGGCGTACTGGTTGAACAGCGTGGCGGCCACCTCGATGTCCACCTGGGGCTTGACCTTGCCCTGGCGCTGGAAGTGCACCAGCAAGGCTTTGGTTTCGGCGATGACTGCCGCATTCCAGGGCCCGAACGCTTCCGAAAACTCGCCGGTGAACAGGAAAGGGGCCAATTCGCGCCACAACGACGCCGGCATGGCGCGCAACTGATAGGCGGTCATCAGCCCCTCCAGCTCACATAGCGCATCGAGCGGATCGCACGTTGCGCCCAGCCGCGAGCGAGCTTCGCGCATCGCCTGCTCGTCGGGTTGCTTGAGCAAGGTCAGCAGGATCTCTTGCTTGCCGCCGAAATAGTTGACCACGGTGGGTGCCGAAACACCGGCCTGCTGGGCAATCTGTTCCAGGGTGGTGGCGACAAAGCCATTGGCTTTGAACAGCACCAGGGCGGCATCGGCGATCAGCTGGCGGCGCTGTTCTTTTTGTCGTTCTCGAAGTCCGGTCATGGGGGCTCTGCACGGCGCTGTTGAATCGGTTCAGGCTACGGAGATTTATTTTTAACCACAAATATTTTCTTTACAAAAATATTTTTAGGTGCCAAATATTAACCACCCTACCCGGCACTCATCAGGAGCACGGACATGACCACCGCCCCCCGCAGCACCCAGGATTTCCAGGCCGCCGACGCCGCCCACCACATCCACGCCTTCGTCGACCAAAAGGCCTTGAACGAGGAAGGCCCGCGCGTGATGGTGCGCGGCGACCGCCTGGCCCTGTGGGACAACGACGGCAACCGCTACCTGGACGGTATGTCGGGCCTGTGGTGCACCAACCTGGGTTACGGCCGCAAGGACCTGGCCGCCGCCGCCACCGCCCAGTTGGAACAGCTGCCGTACTACAACATGTTTTTCCACACCACCCACCCGGCGGTGATCGAGCTGTCGGAGCTGCTGTTCAGCCTGCTGCCCGGCCACTACAGCCACGCGATCTACACCAACTCCGGCTCCGAAGCCAACGAGGTGCTGATCCGCACGGTGCGCAAGTACTGGCAGGTGATGGGCCAGCCCGAGAAGAAAATCATGATCGGCCGCTGGAACGGCTATCACGGCTCCACCCTGGCGGCCACCGCGTTGGGCGGGATGAAGTTCATGCACGAAATGGGCGGCACCATTCCCGACGTGGCGCACATCGACGAGCCGTACTGGTACGCCCACGAGGGTGACCTGAGCCCCGAAGCATTCGGCCTGCGCGCGGCCCGCCAGTTGGAAGAAAAAATTCTCGAACTGGGCGCCGACAAGGTCGCAGCGTTTGTCGCCGAGCCCTTCCAGGGCGCCGGCGGCATGATCATCCCGCCGGCCAGCTACTGGCCGGAGATTCAGCGCATCTGCCGCCAGTACGACGTGCTGCTGTGCGCCGACGAAGTGATCGGCGGGTTTGGCCGCACCGGCGAATGGTTCGCCCACCAGGCGTTGGGCTTTGAGCCGGACACCCTGTCCATCGCCAAGGGCCTGACCTCTGGCTACATCCCCATGGGCGGATTGATTTTGAGCCGGCGCATGGCCGACGCCCTGGTGGAACGCGGCGGTGTGTTCGCCCACGGGCTGACCTACTCCGGCCACCCAGTAGCGGCCGCCGTGGCCATTGCCAACCTCAAGGCGCTGCGTGATGAAGGCGTGGTCAACCAGGTGAAGACCGACACCGGGCCGTACCTGCAGCAGTGCCTGCGCGAGGTGTTCACAGACCACCCCTTGGTGGGCGAAGTACAAGGCATCGGCCTGGTGGCCGCGCTGCAATTTGCCGAAGACAAGGCCACCCGCAAGCGCTTTGCCAATGAAAACGACATCGCCTGGCGGTGCCGCACCATCGGCTTTGAAGAAGGCCTGATCATCCGCTCCACCCTGGGCCGCATGATCATGGCACCGGCCCTGGTGGCCACCCGCATGGAGCTTGACGAGTTGATCGACAAGACCCGCATCGCCGTGGACCGCACGGCGCGCGAGTACGGGCGCCTGTAAACCACACCGCCCCCTGTAGGAGCGGATTGATCGGCGAAAAACCCACCGCGGTGCCCCCTCCGCACCGCGGTGTTTCATTTCATGGATACCTGCAACCCAACCCATCTTTTACCTAATCAAGCACCACAAAAAACCTCGTTTCGCCCTCCCCCCCGCATCGACAGAATGGTGCCATCCGCAATCACCGAGTGAACCGCCCATGGCCACCCCGACCCACACGCGCATTCGCATGTTCAACACCAAAGAAACCTACCCCAACCAGAACCTGGACAACGACCTGTGCCAAGCCGTGCGTGCCGGCAACACGGTGTACGTGCGCGGGCAGATCGGCACCGACTTCGAAGGCAACCTGGTGGGCCTGGGCGACCCACGGGCGCAGGCCGAGCAGGCCATGCGCAACGTCAAGCAACTGCTGGAAGAGGCCGGCAGCGACCTCAGCCACATCGTCAAGACCACCACCTACCTGATCGACCCGCGCTACCGCGAACCGGTTTACCAGGAAGTCGGCAAATGGCTCAAAGGCGTGTTCCCGATCTCCACCGGGCTGATCATTTCCGGCCTTGGGCAGCCTGAATGGCTGATGGAAATCGACGTCATCGCTGTCATTCCCGAATAACCAGGAGGCACATACCATGACGTTTTCCATCGTCGGCCGCTGCGCCGAAACCGGTCAACTGGGCATCGCCATCAGTTCTTCCAGCATCGCCGTGGGTGCTCGCTGCCCGTGGCTGCGGCCGGGCGTGGGCGCGGTGTCCACGCAGAACATCACCCTGCCCGCCTTAGGCCCGCAGGTGCTCGACCTACTGGAAAGCGGGCAGCTACCGGCCCAGGCGCTGGACCAGGCCCTGACCAGCAACGGCTACAGCCAATTCCGCCAGATCACTGCCATCGACCATCTGGGCCGCACCGCGCATTTCAGCGGCAGCGAAACCCTGGGCACGCACAATGCCCTGGCCGGCGAGCAGTGTGTGGGCGCCGGCAACATGCTGGCCGATCGCGCCGTCATCGAAACACTGGTGCACACCTTCGAACACAGCGGTGGCCAGTTGGCCGATCGCCTGTTGGCGGCCATGCAAGCGGCCGTGGCCGCCGGTGGCGAAGCAGGCCCGGTGCACTCGGCGGCCCTGGTGGTGGTGGGCGAGCTGACCTGGCCCATCGTCGACCTGCGGGTGGACTGGGCCGATGAAGACCCCATCGGCCAGCTGGAACAGTTGTGGACGGCCTATCGCCCCCAGATGCAAGACTACATCACCCGCGCCCTGGACCCGACCAAGGCGCCCAGCTATGGCGTGCCTGGGGATGAATGAATGAACCGCAGCCGTGACCTGCTGGCCCGGCTGGTGGGGTTCGACACCACCAGCCGCGAATCGAATTTGCAATTGATCGAGTTCGTACGCGACTACCTGGCCGAACATGGCGTGCCGTGCGCACTGATCTTCAACGTCGAGCGCAGCAAGGCCAACCTGTTCGCCACCTTGGGCCCGGACGACCGCCCGGGCATCGTGCTGTCGGGCCACACCGACGTGGTGCCGGTGGACGGCCAAGCCTGGACCGTGCCGCCCTTCGCACTCAGCGAACGCGAGGGCAAGCTCTACGGGCGCGGCACCGCCGACATGAAGGGCTACATCGCCTGCGTGCTGGCCGCCGTGCCGGCCTTGCTGGCCGCGCCGCTGCGCATGCCGGTGCACATTGCCTTGTCCTATGACGAAGAAGTCGGCTGCCTGGGCGTGCGCTCGCTGCTCGCAGAACTTGAGCAGCGCCTGCACAAACCGCTGCTGTGCATCATCGGCGAACCCACCGAGCTCAAGCCGGTACTGGGCCACAAGGGCAAGCTGGCAATGCGTTGCGACGTGCACGGCGCGGCCTGCCACTCGGCCTACGCGCCCCAGGGCGTCAACGCCATCGAGTACGCCGCCGAGCTGATCGGCGAACTGGGCCGCATCGGCTCGCGCCTTCGGGCGCAGCAAGACACGCGCTTCGACCCGCCCTTCAGCACCGTGCAAACCGGCGTGATCAGCGGCGGCAAGGCGCTGAACATCGTGCCGGCGGACTGCCGCTTCGACTTCGAAGTGCGCGCCCTGCCCGCGCAAGATCCTCGTCAGGTGGCCGAGCAGCTAGAGCGCTATGCCCAGCAGGAAGTACTGCCCAGGATGCGTGCGGTCAGTGCCGACAGCGCCATTCGCTTTTCCGAGCTGTCGGCCTACCCGGGCCTGGCCACCGATGCCCATGGCCAGGCGGCGCAACTGATCGCGCAGTTCTGTGGCAGCAGCGATTTTACCACCGTGGCCTTTGGCACCGAGGGCGGCCTGTTCGATGCCATCGGCATCCCCACCGTGGTGTGCGGGCCGGGCAGCATGGACCAGGGGCACAAGCCCGATGAGTTTGTCAGCCTGGAACAGTTGCAAGGCTGTGACGCAATGCTGGGGCGCATCACCCAAGCCCTGCGCCGTTGACCTCAGGTGCCCACCTTGGGCGCCAGTACTTCCCGGCAATGATCCACAAACAACTGCGCCGGCTTGGTCAACTGCGAGCGGCGCAACCAGGCCGCCGAGAGCCCGGAACCGGTCACTTGCTCGGCCAGCGGCACGCACACCACCTTCTGCCCGTCGTAGGTGTACTCCGAATGCGGCCGGGTGACCAGGATCGAAAAGCCAAACCCACGCCCTACCATGCCCCGCACCATCTCGATGGACGGCGAGCTGAACAGGATGTTGGGGGTCAGCCCGCGCTCCTCGAAAATGCTCACGAAGTAGGTACGGCTAGGCTGCACGTCCAACAGCACCATGGGCTCGAGCACCAGGTCGTTGAGCGACACCTTGGCCTGGTGAGCAAAGCGATGCCCTTCGGGCAGCAGCGCATAGGGCTGCTGCGGAGCCATCAGTGGCGCGGTGTCGATGGTGCTGTCCAGGTCGTGTTCATACAGCATGGCCAGGTCGATGCTGCCCGAGGTCAAGGCCTGAACCAGTTCCTGCTGCTCGCCATCGCGAATGCGGATTTCCACTCCCGGCCAGCGGTCACGAAAGCCTGCGATCAGGCGCGGCAGGTACAGCGGCGCCACCGTCTCAAAGCACCCGATGTCGATTTGCCCGGCCACCACGTCGTTATCGGCCAGGGCGTTTTGCTCGAATTCGTGAGCCACCCGCAGCAGCTCCTGGGCCTTGCGATAGAAGCGTGCACCACTGGGGGTCAGTGAAACACCCTGGGCGTGGTGGCGAATGAACAACTGTACGGCAAAACTTTCTTCCAGGTGCTTGATCGCGGTGGAGACCGAAGGCTGCGCGATGTACAGCTTGCGCGAGGCTTCGGCGACGCTGCCGCACTCCACCGTAGTCACGAAATATTTGAGCTGGCGCAGGTTGTAAGCGGCCATGGCGTCCTCGACGGGGGTGGCTGGATCGTGCGCGTTATTCTGCGTGGTTCGCGCGACGGGCGAAACAAGCGATTTCTTCAAGCTTGATGCTAAAAAAAATGGCCTGCCCAACTTCGCCCGAGCGCACCAAAGCGGTGCGCTGCGGGTGAGCTTTTTTATCGATCAAGACCACATTTTTACTAATTTCCTGCCTGTGCCGCTTGGCCCACTATCGGCCTCACTGATCATGGACATGGCTGCTGACCCGGCCATTTGGGAGACTGCAGTGACCGACCTGAACCACTGGCAAAGCCTTGCACGCACGCAGCGCTTGATCGCGACTTCAAGCATTGACGGGCGCGCCCACGCAGCCCTTGAAGGGCAGACCTTCGCGGTCATCAACCCGGCCACCAACGCCTTGCTCGCCCACGTCGCGGCCTGCACCGACGCCGATGTCGACCTGGCCGTGGGCGTAGCCCGCAGTGCTTTCGAAAACGGCCCCTGGGCCCGCATGGCACCACGCGAACGCAAGGGCATCCTGTTGCGACTGGCCGAGCTGATCCTGGCCCATCGCGAAGAATTGGCGCTGCTCGACTCGCTGAGCATGGGCAAGCCGGTGATGGACGCCTACCAGGTCGACGTGCCGGGCGCCGCCCAGGTGTTTGCCTGGTACGCCGAAAGCCTGGACAAACTCTACGACCAGGTGGCCCCCACCGGCCCCGGTACCCTGGCCACCATCACCCGCGTGCCATTGGGCGTGATCGCCGCAGTGGTGCCGTGGAACTTCCCGCTGGACATGGCCGCCTGGAAAGTCGCACCGGCCCTGGCCGCCGGCAACAGCGTGATCCTGAAACCCGCCGAGCAGTCGCCCTTCTCGGCCCTGCGCCTGGCTGAACTGGCGCTGGAAGCCGGCGTGCCTGCAGGCGTGCTCAACGTGGTCACAGGCCTGGGCGAACAGGCTGGCCGCGCCTTGGGCCTGCACCCGGACGTGGACGCACTGGCCTTCACCGGCTCCACCCAGGTGGGCAAGTACTTCATGCAGTACTCGGCGCAGTCCAACCTCAAGCAGGTGTGGCTGGAATGCGGCGGTAAAAGCCCGAACCTGGTGTTCGACGACTGCCAGGACCTGGACCTGGCTGCCGAAAAAGCCGCCTTCGGGATTTTTTTCAATCAGGGCGAGGTGTGCTCGGCCAACTCGCGGCTGTTGGTGCAACGCTCCATTCACGACGAATTCGTCGAGCGCCTGGTCGAAAAAGCCCAGCAGTGGCAACCCGGTGACCCGCTCGACCCAGCCAGCAAGATGGGCGCCATCGTCGACGCGCAACAGGCGCAGAACATCATGGGGCATATCAGCCACGCCCACGCTGAAGGTGCCCGCTTGGTCGCGGGCGGTGAACGGCAGGTGATCAATGGCTCGAACAACTTCATCCCACCCACACTGTTCACCGGGGTGACCGCCGACATGCGCCTGAGCCGCGAAGAGGTCTTCGGCCCGGTGCTGGCCATCAGCGCTTTCGATGACGAAGACCAGGCCGTGCGCCTGGCCAATGATCACATTTACGGCCTGGCTGCCTCGCTATGGAGCGATGACCTGAACCGCGCCCACCGCGTGGCCAGCCGCCTGAACGCCGGTACCGTGTCGGTGAACACGGTGGATGCGCTGGACGTGTGCGTGCCCTTTGGTGGCGGCAAGCAATCGGGTTTTGGCCGCGACCTGTCGCTGCATGCCTTCGACAAGTACACGCAACTGAAAACCACCTGGTTCCAACTGCGCTGAACGGTCGCGCCACTGCGGCCCAGAAACTGCTTGTGCAGTGACAAAGCCGGCTGCCAAAACGCCGGCACGTCCAGCTTCAACCTTGATGCCCCCTGCCCGCAATTGCTGCCCGGGTTTTAAACCTGGGCACTACAGAGTGATCGAACGCATGAATAACAACGACTCCAGACCGGCAACCCTTGAACTGAGCACCATCCAGCCCATCGCGCACGATCAGCGCCATGGTCGTGCCCGCGACCTGTTCACCATCTGGTTCGGCTCCAACATCATGTTGCTGACCGTAGTCACCGGCGCCCTGGCGGTGACCGTGTTCAAGCTGCCGTTCATGGCGGCCATGCTGGCGCTGATCGCCGGCAACTTGATCGGTGGCATCTTCATGGCCCTGCACTCGGCGCAAGGCCCGCAACTGGGCGTGCCGCAAATGGTGCAGACCCGCGGCCAGTTCGGCTCATACGGCTCGTTGCTGGTGGTGGCCCTGGTGGTGATCATGTACCTGGGCTTCTTTGCCTCCAACCTGGTGCTGGGCGGCCAGTCGCTGCACAGCCGCTACCCGCTGTTCAGCACCAACCAGGGCATCGTGCTGGTGGGGGTGATCAGCGTGATCGCCACGGTGTTCGGCTACCGGCTGATCCATGCCTACACGCGGGTGATGTCGTACCTGTCGGGCGCCATATTACTGCTGTGTTTCATCTGGATCGTCGGCGTGCACGGCTTGCCGGCCGACTTCCTGCAGCGTAACGCGTTCAACATCCAGGGTTTCCTTGGCACCCTGTCGATCGCCGCCCTGTGGCAGCTGGCCTACGCGCCGTATGTGTCCGACTACTCGCGCTACATGCCGGCAGACACCGGCAGCCGCTCGGCGTTCTGGTCCAGCTACTGGGGTTGCTGCCTGGGTTCGATCCTGCCCATGGCACTGGGGGTGGTGGTGGGCTTGTGCGTGGAAGGCGACATCATTGAAGGCTTGATCGAAATGACCGGCGGCCTGGCCACCCTGGTGGTCGCGGTGTTCTCGGTGGGCATCGCCGCCACCAACGCCATGAACCTGTACTGCGGCACCCTCTCAGCCATTACCGTGGGCCAGACCCTGGTGCCGAAATGGTCGGCGGGCGCCCTGTCCCGCGCCGTGACCGCGCTGGTGCTGTTCTCGATCTCCCTGGCCCTGGCGCTGCTGGGCCAGGATGACTTCATGGCCAACTACACCAACTTCATCCTGTTGCTGCTGTACGTGCTGGTACCGTGGACGGCGATCAACCTGGTGGACTACTACCTGATCGCCCACGGCAGCTACGACGTGGACTCCTTCTTCCGCCGCGACGGGGGCATCTACGGCTACTTCAACTGGACCGCCGTGGGCTGCTACGTGCTGGGCATCCTGGTGCAGATCCCGTTCATGGCCACCGAGCTGTACACCGGGGTGATCGCCAAGGCCATGGGCGGTGCCGATATTTCCTGGATCGTCGGTTTGCTGGTGATCTCGCCGGTGTACTACTTCGCCAGCCGCCTGCGTCGCCAGCCGGCATTCAAGCCTGCCGGGAGAAACGCATGAACACCGAGTTCGACTACCTCATCGTCGGCGCCGGCTCCTCCGGCTGTGTGTTGGCCAACCGCTTGAGCGCGGACCCGGCCGTGAGCGTGTGCCTGATCGAGGCCGGCAGCCACGACAACAGCCCGCGCATCCAGACCCCGGCCGGCACCATCACGCTGTACAAAAGCAAAAAATACAGCTGGAACTTCCTCTCGGCACCGCAAAAGCACCTCAACAACCGTACCATGCACACCCCGCGCGGCAAGGCGCTGGGCGGCTCCAGCTCCATGAACAGCATGATCTACATTCGCGGCCACGCCAGTGACTACGATCGCTGGGCCCAGGCCGGCTGCCCCGGCTGGGACTGGAACAGCGTGCTGCCGTATTTCAAAAAGTCCGAAAACAACCGCCTCGGCCAGGACCCACGCTTGCACGGCACCGTGGGCGAATTGAACGTGGAAGCGGCGCGCGACCCCAACCCGGTGTCGGCGTTGTTCGTGAAGGCGGCGCAACGGGCCGGCTTGCGTCGCAATGATGACTTCAATGGCGCGCAGTTCGAAGGCTGTGGCCTCTACAACCTGACGCAAAAAGACGCCAAGCGACTGTCCAGCTACCGGGCCTTCGTGAAGCCGATACTGGATCGGCCCAACCTGACCGTGGTCACCGACTGCTCGGTCGATAGCCTGATCCTTGAACAGAAGGTCGCCAAGGGTGTGAACGTGCGCGTGCAAGGCGTGCAAAAGGCCTTGACCGCACGCCGCGAAGTGCTGCTGTGCGCCGGTGCCATCGGCAGCCCGCAGCTGTTGCTGGCCTCCGGCATCGGCCCGGCGGCCGAGCTGGAACAGGCCGGCGTGCAGGTTGCCCATGACCTGCCCGGCGTGGGCAAGAACCTGCAAGACCACCTGGACGGGCTGATCACCATCCGCTCCAAAAGCCCGCTCACGCTGGGGTTTTCCCTGGGCTCGCTGCCCAGCATTCTGATGTCGCCGTTGCGTTACCTGTTCGGTAAAAAAGGTTGGCTGACCACCAACTACGTCGAGGCCGGCGGCTTTGCCCGCACGCCCCTGTGCGGCGAGGTGCCCGACGTGCAATTTCACTTCGTGCCGGGCTACCGCAGCCACCGTGGCCGGCTGTTCGAATGGGGCCATGGCTACGCCCTGCACACCTGCATCCTGCGCCCCAAGAGCATCGGCGAGATCCGTTTGCAGCGCGGCGGCCAACTGGCCATCGATTTCAACTTCCTGGCCGACCCCGCCGACGCCCAGGTGTTGATCGAGGGCTTGAAACTGGCGCGGCGCGTCCTGGCCGCCAACGAATTCGACGGCATCCGCGGGGTCGAGATGCTGCCGGGCAAGCAGGTGCAAACCGACGAGCAATGGATGACCTACGTGCGCGAATACGCCGCCACCGTGTTCCACCCGGTGGGCACCTGCAAGATGGGCGTGGATGCGCTGAGCGTGGTCAGCCCGCAACTGAAGGTACACGGCGTGCAAGGCCTGCGCGTGGTCGACGCCTCGATCATGCCGACACTGGTGAGCGGCAACACCAACGCGCCGTGCATCATGATCGGCGAGAAAGCGGCCGAGATGATCCTGGCCCCGACGCGCGCCCCCGTAGGCGCGGATTTATCCGCGAAGGCCACACCGTATACGGCCTGATGCACCGCAGCGGGCTTTTCGCGGATCAACTCTACAGGCGATCGCATTCCTTCTGTAGGAGCGGATTCATCCGCGAAAAGGTCACCGCAGTGTGTCAGGCAAATTGCGTCGACTGCTTCGCGGATGAATCCGCTCCTACAGGTGGGGGCGATTTTGTGCGCGATAGGCCCGCCCGAGGGACAAAGCTTTTTCCTCATCAGCAACCACATATTTCCTCGTTTTCCTGCCCCCCGATATCAGCCACCATCAACCCTGCCCCACCGAGGCAAAAGGTCCGTCAGAGACCGCACGCGCAACACGTTTTTGGCGTTCAGCCCCACTGCCCCGAAATACGAATTAAAAAACCATCATTCCGGGAGTGTTCAATGATCAAGTCTTTCGTATCGCGCTGCATGCGTCCGCTGGCCCTTACCGCCTTGGCCGCAGGTGTCGCCAGTGGTGCCCAGGCCGGGACCCTGTCGATCGGCCACACCACCTGGGTGGGCTACGGTACTTTGTACCTGGCGCAAGACCTGGGTTACTTCAAGGACAAGGGCCTGACCGTTGACCTGCCCACCATCGAAGAAGCCTCCATGTACATGGCCGCCCAGGCCTCGGGCAAGTTGTCGGGCTCGGCGTCCACCCTGGATGAAATCCTCAAGTACCGCCCGCAGTTCTGCTTCAAGGCCGTGGCCGCCCTGGATGAAAGCCATGGCGGGGACGGCGTGCTGGTGGGCAAGGACGTCAACAGCCTGCAAGACCTCAAGGGCAAGGCCGTGGCCGTGAACGAGGGTTCGGTGAGCCAGTTCTGGCTGAACTACCTGCTCAAGAACGCCGGCATGAAAATGAGCGACCTGACCATCCAGAACATGACCGCCGACGACGCCGCCACCGCGTTCATCGCCGGCCGCGTGCCTGCCGCCGTGACCTGGGAGCCGCACCTGAGCACCGTGCGCAACAAGCAGACCGGCAAGGTGCTGGTCGACAGCAGCAGCACCCCTGGGGTGATCGTCGACGTGGTGGCGCTGAGCTGCGATGTCATCGAAAAACAACCCGACGACGTCAAGGCGCTGGTGGCCGGGCTCTACAAGGCCGTGCAATACACCCAGGAGCATCCCAAAGAGGCCTACGCGATCATGGCCAAGGGCGTGGGCGGCTACCTGGCCGACCCGGCGGAACTGGCCGCGGCGGCCAAGGGCGTGCGTTTCTATGACCAGGCCATGAGCGAAAAACTGTTGGGCAGCAATGGCAGCACCGGTGATGCCGCCGCGGTGATCAAGCTGGCCAACGAAACCGCCAGCGAACTGCAGGGCAAGCCGTACAACGTGAGCTACAGCGACCTGATCGACAACCGTTTCATCAGCCCTAAATAGGAACCCAGGTCATGTCCAAGCGCAATTCGTGGCTCAACCGCTGCCTGACGCCCAAGACCAGCTTGCCCATCCAGGTGATCTGGAGCGCCAGCGCCCTGGCCTGGACGCTGTTGATCGGCCTGTGGGCCTTTCTCTCCTACGGTGGCGTGGTGCCGGCGATGTTCTTGCCCACCCCCGGCGCAGTACTGGAGGCCGCGATGCGCCTGGCGCGTGACGGCACCCTGGGCCCACATGTGTGGGCCAGCGTGGAAGTGGTGATGGTCGGCTTTGTGATTTCGTCCGTCGTCGCCGTGCCCATTGGTTTGCTGATGGGCAGCTTTCGCGTGGTGCAGGCGTTCCTCGAACCCTTGGTGAACTTCATCCGTTACCTGCCGGTGACCTCGTTCGTGCCGCTGTTCATCCTGTGGATTGGCATCGGCCTGGAACAGCGGGTATCGATCATCATTTTCGGGGTGTTCTTCCAGCAACTGGTGATGATCGCCGACGTGTCCAAGGGCATCTCCAAGGACCTGATCAACGCCTCCTACACCTTGGGCTCCAGCCGCGCAGACGCGGTGATCCACGTCATCGCCCCGGCCTCGTTGCCGGGGGTGCTGGACACCCTGCGCGTGACCATGGGCTGGGCCTGGACCTACCTGGTGGTGGCCGAACTGGTGGCGGCCTCCAGTGGCCTGGGCTACCTGAGCCTCAAGGCCATGCGCGGGTTCCAGGTGGATGTGATTTTCCTGGCGATCGCGGTGATTGGCCTGCTGGGCCTGATCACCGATCAACTGTTCCGATTCCTACGTTTGAAGGTGGCCGCATGGGCTCAGTAACCGCAACGTCCCCTCGGCTGGTCACCCCGTTGAACCTGGCGGCCAACGGTGCGCCCAGGCTCAAGGTGGACAATGTCAGCCTGCACTACAAGACCCCCTCGGGCAGCACCTTCACGGCCTTGGACAAGGTCTCGTTCGAGGTGCCCGACCAGCAGTTCGCGGTGCTGGTGGGCCCCTCGGGGTGTGGCAAGTCCAGCCTGCTGTACCTCACCGCCGGCCTGGCCGAGCCCTCGTCCGGGGAGATTTACGTCGGCGGCCAACAGGTCGACGGCCCCGGCGCCGACCGCGGCATGGTGTTCCAGGGGTATACCTTGTTCCCTTGGCTGACCGTGCGCCAGAACATCGAGTTCGGCTTGAAACGCCGCGGCATGCCGGCCGGCGAGCGCAAGGACATCGTCGAGCATTACCTCAACGAAGTCGGCCTGCAGCGCTTTGCCGACAACTTTTCCAAGCAGTTGTCCGGCGGCATGATGCAACGGGTGGCCATCGCCCGGGCCTTGGCGAACGACCCGCAGATCTTGCTGATGGACGAGCCCTTCGGCGCGCTGGACAGCCAGACGCGGTTGCAGATGCAGCAGTTGCTGTTGAAGGTGTGGGAGCACAGCAAGAAGACCGTGCTGTTCGTGACCCACGACATCGACGAGGCGATTTTGCTGGGCGATCGGATCTTCGTGATGGGCGCACGGCCCGGGCGAATCAAGGAAGTGCTGGACGTGCCGATCGGGCGGCCGCGCAACCTGGACATGGTGATGGACCCCGAGTTTATCCGGATGAAAAGGAATATCTTCCATTTGCTCCACGACGGGCCCCAGGAGCATTGAAACCGGTGGCAGGCTGCGGTAAACGCAGCCTGCCACTACCCCTCCCGACACCACCACGACTGCGCATACAACGCCCCCTCGACCTCCTCGATCCCCGTCAAATTGAACCCCGTGGTCGACATCCCGGTCAGCATCGCCTCCAGCAAATCAGGTATCGGCGCGCTCCCCAGCGGATCCACCGGCAACACCCTCGCCACGTTGGTTTCGCGGCCCAGGCACGGCACCTTGCAACGGGCCAATTGCAGGTCGCCCTTGACCGGTTGCATGGCACGCACGGCTGTCGCCTCCAACGCCTGGCCAAGGTGGCGGCGCCGCGTCACAAGTAACTGCATGGCTACCCCTGCAGCCGGTTCAACGCGGCCCTCAAGCGGTCGCGCTCGCCGGTCAGTTCATCGGCCATGCGCACCAACTTGGCAATGCGCTGACGGCAGTGGCGCACCTCCTGGTAGGAGTCGGCCAGTTCGGTTTCCAGCAAGGCGCACTGTTGCTCGTAGATCTCCCCTCGGGTGGGCAGGCCCAAGGCGAAGGCTTCATCGTCGGTGGCATCGTTCATCGGGGCTACTCGAAAATACTGTATATGCACACAGTATTATCCAAGCGGATTTGTTCGGTCAACGTTCCCGTGCGCGCCGTCATGGGTGAGTTGACGAATGGAGGTCTGGTTGAACATGCTAGATGCCCGGCCTCGAAGGCCCCCTCCCCTGCATGGAAGGTTTGTGTTGGACAGCATTGCGCGCAAGAACCGCCTGAACCACGTCGCCGAACTGGCGGGCGTCAGCCTGAGCACCGTGGACCGGGTGCTCAACGAGCGCGGCAGCGTGTCGGATGCCAAGCGGCGCAAGGTGCTCAATGCCGCCCGGGCGCTGGGGCTCAAGCGCTTGCTGCCCTCCCCCGTGCATGGGTTGCTGCGGTTTGACGTGCTGATGGTGGACAGCACCACCGACCATTACCGCCGTGTTGCCGCAGCCTTTGCCCGCCAGGCCCAATTGCTGCGCGCGCGCCTGGTGCTGCAACGCCAAACCTGGGATGAGCGTAACCCGCAACAGTTGCTCGACTTTATCGCCACGCCCAAGACTGCCCGCCAGGGCCTGATCGTGGTGGCCCACGACCTGCCGGCCATCCGCACGGCGCTGCAAGCGCAAATCGACCAGGGCGTGCCGGTGGTGTTGCTCACCAGCGGCCTGTCAGGGCTGCCGGGGGCCACCTACATTGGCATCGACAACCGGGTGGCCGGGCGCACCGCCGCGCGCTTGCTCAGCCAATGGGTATTGCCCAGCGCCGGGCGCGTGCTGTTGATCACCAACTCGCTGCTTTACCACGCCCACCAGGAACGGGTCGAAGGTTTTCTGCAGGTGCTGCGCGAGCGCGCGCCGGGGCTGGTGGTGACAGGGCCGGTGGCATGCCATGACGACGACCTGCAAACCGCACAGGCGGTGCGTGATGCCTTGGCCGGTGGCCAGCCCCTGGCGGCCATCTACAACAGTGGCAGTGGTTCGGCAGGCATCGGCAAGGCGTTGCTGGAACAGCCCGCCCGGCCCGTGTGGATCACCCACGAGGCCAGCGAGCAACACGCCGGCCTGCTGCGCGAGGGCCTGCTGTCGCTGGTGCTCGACCAAGACCCGGAATGCCAGGCCGAAGCCGCCATCCAGCACCTGCTGTACGCCAACGGCGACCTTGAGACGCCGGCCCAGGTCAGCCCTCAATTGCGTATCGTCATCGACGAAAACCTGCCCAACTGAATGGTTTTTGACGCAAACACGTCAATTTGTTAATGGCGTGGCGAGTTGTCGCACCCTAGACTCGCCTGCGCCGGCCGATAGGTCGCCCCTCCCCCTCTTTGCGTGGCAGTTGCCGGGCACCGTCGCGCCTCCAATTCCCCTTTCACACAGGATTTACTATGCAACGCAGAAGCTTCCTTTCATCGGCGTTGGCATTGGCGGCGGCCTCCACCCTGCCGGCTGCGCGAGCCGAAGTGGTCAGCGGCGGCCAGCCCTGGGAGCCGGGCAAGGTCAGCCTGCCGCCCCTGGCCGCGCCGCGCCAGGGCGGCCTGGCGTTTTTCACCCAGGCAGAACTGGACACCACCGGCGCCATCGCCGACCGCTTGATCCCGGCCGATGAGCTGAGCATCGGTGGCAAGGAAGCCGGCTGCGCCGTGTTCGTCGACCGCCAGTTGGCCGGCGACTACGGCAAAGGCGCCACCCTGTACCGCCTGGGGCGCTTCGTCAAAGGCACCCCCGAGCAAGGCACCCAGTCGCCATTGACCCCGGCCGAGCGCTGGCGCAACGGCCTTGCCGCCATCGATGCGCATTGCCAGCACGCTTTTGCCAAACCCTTCGTGCAGCTGGATGGCAGCCAGCAAGACGACCTGCTGCGCGCCCTGGAAAGCGGCAAGTTGGACCTGGGCCCCAGCGTCGAAACCAAAGAGTTGTTCGAGCAGATCCTGGCCAACGTGCGCGAGGGCTTTTTTGCCGATCCTATCTACGGCGGCAACAAGGGCATGGCCAGCTGGAAAATGATCGGCTTCCCCGGCGCGCGCTATGACTTTCGCGACCTGATCGCCAAGAAGGGCCAGAAGCTGCAGATCATCCCCACCAGCCTGATCGACAACACCCTGTAACCGCCTGAAAAAATGTGAGCAGTGCGGCCCGCCGACACTTGCCGTTATGTCCGTGATTGACGCTGTATTGAAGAGGTATTGTGCATGGCCACTGTACGCCCCAAAGCCGACGCTGTGATCGTCGGCCTCGGCTGGTGCGGCTCCCTGATCGCCGAAGAGTTGACCCGTGCCGGGCTCAACGTGGTCGCGATCGAACGCGGCCCCTGGGTCGAAACCGCCACTGATTTCCCGCCCTCGGTCGACACCGACGAGTTGCGCTGGGACACCCGCCGCAGCCTGCTGCTGCCACCGGCGATCGAAACCACCACCTTTCGCAACAACCGTTCGCAAACCGCGCTGCCTACCCGCGACTGGAGCTTGAACGAGTTGGGCTACAACGTCGGCGGTTCCGGCACCCACTGGGCCGGCATGGCCTGGCGCTTCTTGCCGTTCGATTTCGAGCCCTACAGTTACACGCTCAAGCGCTACGGCAAGGCGCAACTGGCCGACGGCCTGATCGTGCAAGACTGGGGCGTGACCTACGATGAGCTGGAACCCTTTTACGAGCGCTTCGAGCGCATCGCCGGGGTGTCGGGCAAGGCCGGCGTGCTTAACGGCGAGAAAATCGAGGGGGCGAACATCTTCGAGGGCAACCGCAAAAGCGAATTCCCACTGCCGCCGCTGGCCACCACGCGCCTGACCGACCTGTTCACCGAGGGCAGCAACACGCTGGGCCTGCACCCGTTCATGGTGCCGGCCGGCCAAGCCTCGCAGGCCTACACCAACCCGCTGGGCGTGCGCATGGGCCCGTGCACCTACTGTGGTTATTGCCTGTACTACGGCTGCGGCAACTTCTCCAAATCCAGCCCCAATGCCTGCGTGGTGCCGGCACTGATGCAGCGCAGCAACTTCACCGTGCTGACCGAGTCGGCCGTGTTGCGCGCCAACCTGGCCGAAGACGGCAAGACTGCCACCGGCGTGACCTACCTGGACCGCAACAACCAGGAATGGGAACAGCCCGCCGATATCGTGATCTTCTCGGCGTTCCAGATGCAAAACGTGCGCTTGATGCTGCTCTCCAAGATCGGCACGCCGTACAACCCCCAGACCCGCGAGGGGGTGGTCGGCCGCGCCTACTGCTTCCAGACCGTGTCGGGTGCCAACCTGTTTTTCGAAGACGAGCAGTTGAACCAGTACATTGGCGCCGGCGCCTTGTCGGCCCAGGTAGATGACTACAACGGCGATAACTTCGACCACACCGGGCTTGGCTTTATCGGCGGTGCTGGCATCCTCGTGGTGGCCCGCGGCGCACGCCCGATCGGCAACGCCGACGCGGTGCCCCCGGGCACACCGCGTTGGGGCAGCGACTGGAAAAAAGCCTACACCCACGCCTTCCAGAACGGCACGTTCATCTTCGGCCAGGGCACCAGTTACTCCCACGTCGACAGCTACCTGGACCTGGACCCGGAATACAAGGACGCCCACGGCGACCCCTTGATCCGCGTGACCTTCGACTACAACGACAACGACCGCCGCTCGGCCAAGTTCATCGAGGACAAGAGCGTGGAAATCGGCAAGGCCATGGGCGCCAAGATCGTCAACGGCTTCGACTCGGCAGCCATCAACTACGGCCCGTACCTGCCGGCCAGCGACCACACCATCGGTGGCGCGGTGATGGGGCTGGACCCGCGCACCAGTGCCCTGAACCGCTATCAGCAGAGCTGGGACGTGCACAACGTGTTTGTCCTGGGCGCGTCCTCCTTCCCCAACAACGCCGGCTATAACCCCACCTCCACCATCGGCGCCCTGAGCCTGTGGACGGCCAAGGCCATCCTGGAACAGTACCTGGCCAAACGTGGCCCATTGGTGGAGGTACCGGCATGATCATGCGCAAACACCTGGCTACCGGCACTTGCCTGGCGGCCCTGCTGCTACTGAACCTGGGCACGGCCCAGGCCGCCGACGCGATCGCCAGCCCCGGCCAGCAAACCGATACCGGCCTGGGCATCAACGCCCCGGCTACCACGCAAGACCCCGCCGTGACCCGTGGCCGCTACGTGGCCATTGCCGGTGACTGCGCCGCGTGCCACACCGACCCGCACCAGGGCAAACCGTTCGCCGGTGGCTATGCCTTGGAAACGCCGTTCGGCAAGCTGTTGGCCAGCAACATCACCTCGGACAAAAGCACCGGCATCGGCGCCTGGACCGAGGCCCAGTTCACCCGCGCCGTGCGCGAAGGCCGTGGCCGCGACGGCGAAAACCTTTACCCGGCCATGCCCTACAACGCCTACGTGAAAGTCAGCGACCAGGACATGCACGACCTCTGGGCCTACATGCAAACCGTGCCGGCCATCGACAACAAGGTGGTGTCCAACCAGTTGCCGTTCCCGTTCAACATTCGCTTGATGATGATGGGCTGGAACCTGCTGTTCTTCGACAAGACGCCGTTCGTGCCCGTGGCCGGCGCCAGCGCCCAGGTCAACCGTGGTGCCTACCTGGTGCAAGGGCTGGGGCATTGCGCAGCCTGCCACACCGCCAAGAACTTCCTGGGTGGCGACAAGGGCGCAGCCTTTTTGCAGGGCGGCGACCTGGCCGGCTGGCATGCGCCCGAGATCACCGGCAACCGCTACGTGGGCGTGGGCGGCTGGTCGCAGGCGCAGATCGTGCAGTACCTGAAAACCGGCAGCAACGACATTGCCGTGGCCTCGGGGCCGATGGCGGAAGCTGTGACCAACTCCACCCAGCACATGACCGATGACGACCTGCTGGCCGTGGCCGCCTACCTGCACAGCTTGCCAGGCTCCAGCACCACCCGGCCCGAACCCTTGCCGGCCACCGACAGCGCCATGAAACAAGGGGCCAACGTGTACGCGGTCAACTGTTCGGCCTGCCATAACAGCGACGGCAAAGGCATCAACGGCATCGCTGCGGGCCTGGCCAACAACCCCGCGTTGCAATCGGCCAACGCCCAGACGCTGATGACCACCGTGCTGCAAGGCGGGCGCGGCGCCGTGACGCTGAACAACCCCACCAGCGGCGCCATGCCCAGCTTCGCCTGGAAGCTGTCCGACCAGCAAATTGCCTCGCTGCTGACCTACACGCGCAACAGCTGGGGCAACGCCGCCTCGGCGGTCAGCGCGGCGCAAGTAGCCCAAGTGCGCAAAGACCTCAAGCTGCCAGCGCAACTGGGCGCCAGCAACGCTTCCAACTAAAGGGAATTGACCATGCAACGTTCCACAGCCCGCCGCCCGCGCCAGGCCCTTACCCTGCTGATGTCGGTCTGCGCCGCGTCCGGTTGGGCCATCACCGCTCACGCCGCCGATGCCTTCGCCGTCGACTCGCCCTGGATGACCGGCGACTGGGGCGGCTTGCGCACCGAGTGGCTGAACAAGGGCATCGACATACAGATGGGCTACACCGGCGAATCGGCGTCCAACGTGAAGGGCGGCTACAGCCACGACCGCGTCACCCGCTACGCCGACCAGTTCAACCTGGGCGCCAACCTCGACCTGCAAAAACTGCTGGGCTGGAACGATGCCGCCTTCAGCATTTCCCTGACCAACCGCAACGGCGACAACATCAGCGAGAAGGTCAGCGACCCACGCGCCACCAGCCTGGGCTCCACCCAGGAGATCCAGGGGCGCGGCAGCGTCACCCGGCTCAGCGAGCTGTGGCTGAGCAAAGGCTGGTTCGACGACCGGCTGAACATCAAGGCCGGTCGCTTTGCCGTCAGCGATGACTTTGCCGTCGAGGATTGCGCCTTCCAGGGCCTGGCCTTTTGCGGATCGCAACCGGGCAACTATGTCGACAGCATCTACAACGGCCCCATCAGCCAATGGGCCGCACGCGTGCGCTACCGCTTGAGCAGCGAGGTGTACGCGCAAATCGGCGCCTTCAACATCAACCCCTCGGATCTGGATAACGACAACGGCTTCAAGCTCAACGGCAGCGGCACCACCGGCACCCTGGTCCCGGTCGAGCTGGTGTGGGCGCCCACGGTCAACCAACTGCCGGGCGAATACCGCATCGGTTACTACCACAGCAGCGCCAATGGCACCGACGTGTACAAGGACGCCAACAACCAGCCCGCCGCGATCACCGGCAACGACTACCGCAGCGACAGCAGCCGCCACGGTTTCTGGCTGGTGGGCAAACAACAACTTGACCTCGGTGGGCGGCGACACCTCCCGCGGCCTGACCCTGACCGCCAGCGCCACCTTCCAGGACCGCGCCACCACGCCGGTGGACAGCTACCAGAAGCTCAGCCTGGTGTACAAAGGCCCGTTCGACGCCCGCCCCACCGACACCCTGGGGTTTGGCGTAGCGCGCATCCATGCCAGCTCGCTGTTTTTGCGTAACGCCAAGACGGCCAATGCGCAGAGCGGCCTGGGCTACGACGCCGCCGGGTACATCCCCGAACAGCATAGCGAGTACGCCACGGAGCTTAACTACGGCATCCAGGCCACCAAATGGCTGAACGTGATGCCTAACCTGCAGTACATCAAGCACCCAGACGGTGTGCGTGAAGTCGATAATGCGTTGGTGGTGGGCTTGCAGGTGCAGTCGCAGTTTTAGCCACGCCCACCCTACTGTCGGCCGTATCCGCCTGTGTAGGAGCGGATTTATCCGCGAAAAATACACCACGGTAGACCTCATTCACCCCGTCGTGCTTTTCGCGGATAAATCCGCTCCTACACAGGCCGGGGTCAGGTCCGCAACAACCCCTCCACCTGCTCGATACTCGGGATGCCCTGCCCGGAATGCGCCAATGCCAGCCACGCGCGCACTTTGGGGATATCAAAGATCTGCCCCTGTTCCATCAGCGACAGCACCAGTGCATCGGCAATGCGGTAGTGCCCGCACTGCGAACATTTGCACTCCTCCCAGCTCCCGGCGCATGGGATGCGCTCTGCAGGCCCTGCGCAAATAAGGCAGCTCATTCAATGCTCCGTTTCTGATTATTGTTGCCATCGGCGACATCACTCTTTTCAATCGACCGGCAGATCGCCGGGTAATTCGATCGCCCATTGACTTCCCTGCTTCAAACTCGAATCGCCGGGAACGATCTTCGGCGAAAAGCAGGTTATAACCTAGGTAAAGTGCTGCATTCAATCGGATTGACGGCAGATGAGCCGATGGCGGCCTCTCCCGCCACAGTCCGATAATCGCACCGATTTCGCCGCAGACGCTCCCCGAAACGCCCCACTTGCGGCACGCTATAGGCCATGACGACAAGCGCCGCGCAACGGCCGCCTGGCGCCTTGGCCGACTGCGTGTCGGCTACGCTAATAACAAGGGAAGAAGACGTGGCCATCCGCTGGCCCGTGCCTTGATCCACTCACACTCCAGGAACAACCAGGAGCTCGCTTTGATCAATAAAACGTTTGAGTCCATCGCTGCCGCAGTGGAAGGGATCGCCGACGGCTCCGTCGTCATGGTAGGTGGCTTCGGTACCGCCGGCATGCCGTCGGAACTGGTCGATGGCGTGATCGCCACCGGCGCCCGCGACCTGACCATCATCAGCAACAACGCCGGCAACGGCGACCTGGGGCTGGCAGCACTGCTCAAGGCCGGTAGCGTGCGCAAGGTGATCTGCTCCTTCCCGCGCCAGTCCGACTCTTATGTGTTCGACGAACTGTACCGCGCCGGCAAAGTGGAACTGGAAGTGGTGCCACAAGGCAACCTGGCCGAGCGCATCCGAGCGGCGGGCTCGGGCATCGGCGCGTTCTTCTCGCCCACAGGCTTCGGCACCCTGCTGGCCGAAGGCAAGGAAACCCGCGTGATCGACGGGCGCAACTACGTGCTGGAAATGCCCCTGCACGCCGACATCGCGCTGATCAAGGCCTACAAGGGCGACCGCTGGGGCAACCTGGTGTACCGCAAGGCTGCTCGCAACTTCGGGCCGATCATGGCCATGGCCGCCAAGACGGCCATTGCACAGGTCAACGAGATCGTCGAACTGGGTGAACTGGACCCCGAGCACATCATCACGCCGGGCATCTTCGTCCAGCGCGTGGTTGCCGTGCAGAGCTACCCCATTTCTTCGTCCGCCAAAGCTGTTTGAGGCCTGCCATGACCGTCATGAAAAAACTTTCGCGCAATGAAATGGCCCAGCGCGTGGCCGAAGACATCCTTGAAGGCGCCTACGTGAACCTGGGCATCGGCGTACCCACCCTGGTGGCCAATTACCTGGGCGACAAGGAAGTGTTCCTGCACAGCGAAAACGGCGTGCTGGGCATGGGCCCAAGCCCGGCAGCGGGCGAGGAAGACGATGACCTGATCAACGCCGGCAAGCAGCACGTGACGCTGTTGACCGGTGGCGCGTTCTTCCACCACGCCGACTCGTTCTCGATGATGCGTGGCGGCCACATCGACATCGCCGTACTGGGCGCCTTCCAGGTGTCGGTCAAAGGCGACCTGGCCAACTGGCACACCGGCGCCGAAGGCTCGATCCCGGCCGTGGGCGGCGCGATGGACCTGGCCACCGGCGCACGCCAGGTGTTCGTGATGATGGACCACCTGACCAAGACCGGCGAAAGCAAGCTGGTGCCCGAGTGCACCTACCCGCTGACCGGCATCGGCTGCGTGAGCCGGATCTACACTGACCTGGCCATCCTGGACGTGACCCCCGAAGGGCTGAAAGTGCGCGAGATCGTCGCCGACATCAGCTTTGACGCACTGCAGGAACTGAGCGGCGTGCCGCTGATCAAGTAACCGCGCCCCAAGGCCGTGCTCCCCAGGGGGTACGGCTTTTCAGACGGCAAAAAAAAACCCGCCGAAGCGGGTCGTTTTTCTCATCAATTGCCCTTCCAACATCCTGTCGGTTGCCATCATGGCGAGGGTCGATCTTCCGTGACCGCCGAAACGCTGCCTGCGTTTCGGTTGATGGGGCTAATGTACGGCGTGGCGGGCGTTGGGTATACGGCCAAAATGCTGAAGTACGTGTAAGCCTTTAGCTATCCCCAAAGCTAACCCCCCCCTTCCAACAAGCCATGGCGTGGGAGCGAGCTTGCTCGCGAAGCGCCGCACGGGCGGCGCTCGGTTTCATGGGCGCCAAAGCACCCCAAGGCAAGCACCTGTCAGCCCCAGCGCGATTTCAAGACAGGCTGACTGGTCTCGCGTCAAGAGCCCCCAGCTAGAACCGCAGCAAAGCTGCCAAAGGCTAGCCGATGTTGTTGCATTGCCCTGCAGATCGCGCTCCGTCACACGGCGTTTCGCGAGCAAGCTCGCTCCCACAATGGCCTGCGCAATTGAGCCGAACCAGGCATACAAGTCTGACACCCCAACCCAACAAGCCATGGCACCTTGACCTGTTAGATCGAGCGGTCAGCCAGCCGCATTGGTACTCAAAGGCACCATCCACCGCGCCAATACCCCGCGCTGCAACAGCCAGCCATCAATCGAAAATTTGCCCGCCCCGGTCAACATCACGCCGCCAAACACCACCAGCAGCATCATCACGTACTCCCAGCCGCCGCCACCGGGCGAGGCCCAGGCATAGCCGCGGCTCCATTCGCCGCCAAACCCCAGGGTGGCCACCAGGAAATAGACCAGGCTGACCGCAGCCCCTAGCCTTGCAAACAACCCGAGCCCTACGCTGATGGCCGAGGCCAGCTCGATCAGCCCACCCAGCACCACGAACAACGCGGCGCCCTGAGTAATGCCCAGGCCCTCAAAGCCGTGCTCCAGCGTGTGAAACGAACCTAAACCGGCAAAGATTTTTTCGCTTGCATGGCACAACTCATTGAGCCCGAAACACAGGCGCACGAGGGTCATCTGCCACAGTAGCCTGCCCAGCCATGCCCCTTGCCGGCTTTGGTTGCGGCGCGTGTCACTGACCACGCAATCGATAAACTGCAACAGCAAGGGGATGGCCGTGAAGCTTGCGGCCCACACCAGCACCTGCGCGCCGTTCATGGCGCCCACGCGCCAGCCGATCAGGAACGCCAGCAGCGAGATGAGGTAACCGACGGTGAATACGCGCGGGGTGATCAACACCGCCGAGACCAGTGCCAGTGCCAGCCACAAGGTGCTGGACCAGGCGGCAAAATCCGGCAGCGTGTGGTCGATCAAACTGCAATACAGCGCGGCGAAGAGGGTTGCGGTGAGGCCGGTGACGGCCAGCCACGCCGGTGTTCGCGTGGGTTTGAGGAGGTTGTAATCGGCGGCGTAGGCTCCGTCGACGACGGCAGGTTGCACGAATGGAGTGTTCATCGAATGACCTTGGTTGGGAAACCAGGCTCGCCCGGCCACGTAAGCCGGGCGGGCTCCAGTGCTTATGGGAAAGTTGCGGCCAGGTCTTCAGCCAGCTTTTGCTCGGTCAGGTCGGTGGCACCGCTAATGCCCACGCTGCCGACCACCGCACCGTCGTGCTTGAGCACCACCCCGCCCACCGCTGGCAAAATGCCCGGAATGGTGCCGATGGCCAGGTTCTCTTTGCGGGCCAGGTCATAGAAGGTGATGGTGTTGATGGCAAAGCGCGCCGCCGAGGTGGCCTTGGCCATCGAGGCATCCACGCAACCTGCGTAGGCACCCTGCATGCGAGTGAATGCGAGCAAGTGGCCGTCGGCATCGGTAACGGCGATGCAGATGTTCATGTTGCGCGAGGCGGCCAACTGCGTGGCCCGCTCGGCCAATTGCAGGGCGGCGGCGGTGGACACGTTGGGTTGGTTCACCACTTGGGCCGTGGCAGGGGCCTGGGCCAAAGCAAGGGCGGGCAGCAAAGCGGTCAAGGTCAGGGCAGCCAGTGTCAGTGTTGTTTTCATTGTTGAACGTCTCTTGGGTTAAAAATGGGCAACAGTTTCCCTGCCCCGCTGGCGAACACGCAGGTCATGGAAGGGATACGGGTGAAAATCGGCGAGCGGTTTAACCGGGCAGGGGCGCACCGACCAGTGCTGGCACCGCCTCGCGGCTACCGAGTGCCGGCGGCAGTTGCACCTTGTAGATCTTGAACGGCAGTTGCAGGCCGTTGACGCCGCCTGGTCCCCGATTGGCGGCCATGCGCGCGCTCTGTGGCACAGGGATGTACAGCTCGCGTTGGCGCGAGATGAACAGCGCATCGGGGTTCCACAAGCGCGGGTCCTCGACCACCACCCGCAGGGTGCCGTCGGGCGACAACACGGTGACCCGTGGTTTGTCGTATTCGGCCAGGTACAGGTTGCCGGCGCTGTCGATGCCGGTGCCGGTCAAGGGGCCGGTGTCGTAGACAAACTGCACCTGCTCGCCCAGGGCTTTTTCCGTGAGCTGGGTATCGCGCAACCCGGCGGTGGGCACCCGCCACAACGGCCCGCTCAGTGCCTGGTAATACAGCCACTGGCCGTCGGGGCTGATCTCGATGGGGTCCGAATGCACCTGGTGGTCGCTGCCATCGGGCATCAACAGCACCTGGCCGTCTTCGCCGATGGGCCGGCGTTCGGGCAGCATTTTGGTCGACGGGTGATCGGCCAGGCGCCGCACCGAGGCACCGGTGCGCAGGTTGACGACGATGATCGCGCCCAAGCCCGAGTCGGTCACGTAGGCATGCTCGGCGTCCAGGCGCAGGTCGTTGAGGTTGGCTCCCGCCGGCAGCACGCTGGGCGGCAGGCTGATGCTGCGCAGCAGCTTGCCGGTGTGGGTGTCGAACTGCAGGATTTTCTGCGCCGGGTTGATGCCCTGGGGGCCGGCGTCCTCGCCTTGGTCGATGGCCCACAAGGTATCGTCGTCGAAGATGTGGATGGTGTTGACCTTCACCAGTGCCTGGGCGCCGGGCTTGCCGGGCGCCCAGTTATTCCACTGGCCGCCCGGGAATGGCTTGAGGCTGCCGTCGGGCAATACCTGGGCAATGGATGGGGTTTTCTCGAAGCCCGGCCAGCGTGGCAGGCCCACGAACAGGCGCCCGTCCGAGGTCAGCGCCACCGCGTTGCACAACCAGTCAAGGCTTGCGACCTCGGTCAACGGCTGGCCTGCCCGCAACAGCGCAGCCGCATGAGCCAGTGGGCCGCCCGCCAGGGCAAAAGCACCACCGGCGATTACCGAGGCACGGCAGAAATGTCGTCGATTCAGCATATTTTTATTGTCCTTGTGAGGTGAAACGTAAAACCGTTGTGTCAGCGCGCCGGCAAGCCTGGCGCCAGTTTTTGCTCTGGCGCCGCAGCGGCGGCGTCGTCAGGGCGATGCAAGGGCCCGACGATAAACAGGTAGCTGATGAAGGCCCCTGCCGCATTGAGCGCCACATAAATCAAGGCGCCGTTGAACGAGCCCATGGACTGCACCATGTAGCCGATGACCACCGGGGTGACGATGCCGGCCAGGCTGCCGAAGGTATTGAAAATCGCCCCGTTCATGCCCGCGCTGCGCTTGGGCGAGACGTCGGCGATGATCGCCCAGCCCAGGGCGCCCATGCCCTTGCCGAAAAACGCCAGGGCCATGAACACCACCACCAGCGCGTCGGTCTGCACGTAGTTGCACAGGATCATGCTCATGGACAGTGCCATGCCGATGAAGATCGGCAGCTTGCGCGCCAGCGTCAACGACAGGCCCTTGCGCAGCATCCAGTCCGAGACCAGCCCGCCGCTGATGCCACCGATAAAGCCGAAGATGGCCGGCACCGCGGCCAGCAGGCCGGCGTTGAGGATCGACAGGCCGCGCTGCTGCACCAGGTACACCGGAAACCAGGTCAGGAAGAAAAACGTCAGGGTGCTGATGCAAAACTGCGCCAGGTAAATACCCAAGAACATCCGCTGGCCCACAAGGGCCCGGGCGCTGGCCCAGGTGTCACGCCAGTTGTGCGGCTGGCCGGTTTGCGTGGGTTGCTCCTGCAAGCTGGCGCCACCGCTGCGGATCTCGTCCAGCTCCACGCGGCTCAGCGCGCCATGGTTCACCGGCGCCTTGATCCGCACGATGAACACCGCGCCGATGGCGACCCCGACCACCCCCATCACATAGAAGATCCACGGCCAGCCCCAGCGGGTGGAGATCCACGCCAACAAGGGGGTGAACACCACCGCGGCAAAATACTGCGAGGCATTGAAGATCGAGGTGGCGGTGCCGCGCTCAGCGGCGGGGAACCACATCGAGACGATCTTGCTGTTGGCCGGAAAACACGGCGCCTCGGCCACCCCCACCAGAAAGCGCAAGGCAAACACGGCGAAAAACGCCACGCCCACCGGCATCAACGCGACGCTGCCAATGGCGGCAGTCAGCAACGACCAGGCAATGATCGCCACGCCCAGCACCTTGATGCTGCCAAAGCGGTCGATGGCAATGCCGCCCGGTAATTGCAGCAGCATGTAGGCCCAGGCGAACGCCGAGAACAGCCAGCCCATTTCGCCATGGCTCAGGCCCAGTTCCAGGGACACACTGGCACCGGCCACCGACAGCGTGGCGCGGTCGCCCTGGTTGACGATCATCATGATGAACAGCAGCGCGATCACTTCGTAACGGCGATGCTGGGCAATGAAGCGGCGAAGAGAATCTATTTTTTTCATTGTGTTCTCGATCCCGGACAGCAGTGGTCAATCAGCGATGGGTTTCCCGGATGATGGCGTCGGGGCGCTGCTTTATTTCCGGTCGCAGTGCCGTGCCCAAACCAGGACGGGTGGGCGCGGCCGCGAACCCTGCGCTGATCTCGGGCAGGTGGGTGACCAGCTCGCCATACCAGGTGGACAACGACGCCCGCACCACTTCCTGCAATACCGCGGTGGGCGCATGCAGGCCCAGTTGCAACCCGGCGAACAAGGCCACCGGCCCGGTGCAATCGTGGGGCGCCAACGGTTTGTTGTAGGCCTGGGCGAGCGCCGCGATCTTGCGCGCCTCGGTAAAGCCACCACACCACACCAGGTCCAACATCAGGTAGTCCAGGCTGCCGGCGTTGAGCAGATCGCGGTAGGCCACGCTGCCGCCCAGGGTTTCGCTGGCGCAGATTGGCACCCGGGTGCGCCGGCGCAGGTCGGCCAGCGCTTGGGCGTCGTCCATCTTGCACAGCGGGTCTTCGACCCAGTAGGGCTCGAACTCTTCCAGCGCCTGGCAGATGCGCAGCGCCGCCGCGCTGTCCCACAGGCTGTGCAGTTCGCACATGATTTCGATGCGATCGCCCACCGCCTGGCGGATCTGGCGAAAGGCTTCGACCCCTTGGCGTACTTCGGCCAGGCTGATGGTATTGGCACCCGCTTGCCGTGCAAACCGGTCGAAGGGCCAGATCTTCATGGCCGTGTAGCCCTCCTCCACCAGGCTTATGGCCAAGGCGCCGGCGTCGCGGCTGAAGGCCAACTGGTCGTCGTAGGGGCCTTGGGTGCGGTCCGATTCGCCGATTTCACGGCGCGCTCCTTGCTGGGTGTTGAAGTCGTAGCCGGCGCAGGTGTTGTACACCCGGATGCGATCGCGACAGGCGCCGCCGAGCGCTTCGTGGATAGGGATGCCGTGGCGCTGGCCCTTGAGGTCCCACAGGGCAATGTCCACCGCACTGGCGGCGCGGATCTCGGCGCTGGCGCTGTGGTAGCCGACGTAGGGGGTGGTGAGTTCCAGCGAGATGGCCTCGATCTGCCGCGAGTCACGACCGATCAAGCCAGGGGCGATCAGCTCGTGTACTGCCGCTTCAACGGTGGCGGCGCCACGAAAGGTTTCACCGAGGCCAATCAGGCCTTCGTCGGTTTCGATTTCAAGCCATATCAGCTTGGGGCGTTGCGGCAGGCGCAGCGTTCTTACGCAGGTGATCGTCGACATTGTTGTTATTCCCGAGACTGCTTCAGGGGTAATGGTATCGTTACCATTTATGCTTTTAACGCTAATCCTCGAATTGGCGCAAGGCAAGCGCTAATTATCTAAATGAAGGAAAACCGTCAAATGGTATCGATATCATATAGCCGCACCACAGCGTCCCCCCGGGGGAACGCTGTGGTGCGCGCCCGGGGGAAACTCAGGTCAAAACATCAGCCGTGCTCTCGCGCTGCACCAACACAAAGCCAATATCCCTGACCGCCCCAGCACTGCCCTGCCCCTGCAACCGCTCCAGCAACATCTGCGCTGCCGTGTCGCCCATCAGCGCGCCATCGATTCGCACCGTGGAAAGTGCAGGAAAGGTATGGGCCGCAAAACTCATGTCGCCAAAGCCCATCACCGCCAACTGCCCCGGCACTTGAATGCCCCGCGCCGCCGCTTCGGTCAGCACGCCGTGGGCGATGGTGTCGGAGGTGCACACCACGGCCAACGGCGTACCCGGCTCAATGGCTTGTCGGGCAAGCAAGGCGCTCAACCCCACGCGGCCTTGGGCCAGCGTGGGCGTTCCCTGGAAGATCTGCTGGTGCACATCGACAATGCCGCTTTCTGCCAGTGATTGGGTAAAACTGGCCGCCCGGCGCAAGCCGCGTGGGTCGTCCACCGCCAGCAAGGCAAACTGCCGATAGCCTTGGCCGAGCAACTGGCGGGCCACCCCGCGGCCGGCCTGCTCATGGGAAAAGCCCACCAGCATGTCGATGGGTTCCGGGGTCAGGTCCCAGGTCTCCACCACCGGCACCCGGGCGGCGCGCAGGCGGTTGCGGCTGGCGGGCGTATGCAGCGTGCCGGTCAAAATGATGCCGTCGGGTCGGCGGCTGAGGATCACTTCCAGCAGCTCCTGTTCCTGCTCGCGCTCATAGCCCGAAACCCCCAGCAGCACCTGGTAGCCCGCCTTGGCCAGGCGCTCGTTGATGGCCTGGAAAGTGTCGGAGAAGATCGGGTTGGTGACCATCGGCATCACCACCGCCACCAGCCGGCTGCGGCTGGACTTGAGCGCGCCGGCCAGGCGATTTTGCACATAGCCGGTCTGTTCGATGGCGCGCTGCACCTTCAGCCGCGTGGCGCTGCGTACCGTTTCAGGCTGGTTGAGGTAGCGTGACACGGTCATCGGCGCGACGCCGGCCAGGCGCGCGACATCACTCAAGGTAACCGCGCCGCGCGAGGGATCGTTGTGGTCTGGTGGCATGCCCGCCATGGTGTCGTGGGTTCCCGCGCAGGTTAAGAATGCGTTGTGCAGCGGATGCTATCAGGTGCAGCCGCTTCACAGTGATTGCGTTGACGTAAAACCGTCAAAGCGTTTGTGGCGTGGTGAAGTGTCGCACCCCTAGAATCGCCGGGCGTGGCCGTGCCATCCCGTCTGGAACGGGGCCTGAGCACTGCCCGTCCTGCAGCGGCGTACTGCACCGTGAGACCTGAGGAATTCATCAACATGAACAGACGAGACGCCTTGATCTCGCTCGTGCAACTGACTGCACTGGGCGTGGCCGGCACCGCAGGGGCGAGCGTGATCACCGCCCGCACCCCGATGCCCGTGGGCACCCGGCCGGATGCCCTGCCCAAACCGCCGCGCGCAGGCGCCCTGGTGTTTTTCACCGCGCAAGAAGCCCGGGAAGTGGCGGCGATATTCGACCGATTGATCCCCGAGGACGAACTGGGCATGGGCGCCAGCGAAGCCGGTTGCGTGACCTTTATCGATCGCGAGCTGGCCGGCGATTTCGGCCAGGCCGCCAGTGTCTATCGCCTGGGGCCCATCGTGCCCGGCACACCCGAGCAAGGCCCGCAGTTCAAGCAAACGCCAGCCGAGCGTTACCGCACCGGCCTCAAGGACCTGGCCGCTTACTGCCAGGCCCAGCATGGCAAACCCTTCAGCGAACTGGACGGTGACACCCAGGACGCGCTGTTGCGCACCCTGGAAAGCGGCACGCTGAAACTGCCCGCTACCGGGGCTGCCGACTTTTTTGCCCTGCTGCTGCAAAACGTGCGCGAAGGTTACCTGGCCGACCCGATGTACGGCGGCAACCGGGGCATGGTGGGTTGGAAGCTGATCGGTTTTCCCGGCGCGCGCTATGACTACCGCCCCTACCTCAACAAGAAAGGCATGGCGCTGAACATCGAACCGGTGAGCCTGCTCGACAACGCCGGCTAGCGGCGCACCGCCCTCCCCTGCACGCCCCCCATTTTATTGCGAGTCGAGTACACGGCCCTGCACGGCACTCGGCTGCGCGCTACACAGGATTGACCCATGGCAAACGCAAGACCTAAAGCAGACGTGGTGGTGATCGGCCTTGGCTGGTCGGGCTCGGTGATCGCCGAGGAACTGGCCCGCGCGGGCCTGAAAGTGGTCGCCATCGAACGGGGCGCCTGGCGCGACACCGCCACCGACTTTCCGCCGTCTGTGGACACCGATGAACTGCGCTGGGCCACGCGCAAAGAGATCCTGCAACCGCCCAAGCTTGAAACCTACACCTTTCGCAACAACGCCTCGCAGCAAGCGCTGCCAGTGCGCGAGTGGAGCAACCTGACCCTGGGTTATAACGTCGGCGGCGCCGGCACCCACTGGGCCGCAGCCTCCTGGCGCTTCAACCCGTTCGACTTCCAGCCTTACAGCAAAACCATCGAGCGCTACGGCAAGCAGCAGTTGGTGCCCGGCCTGCAAGTCCAGGACTGGGGCATCACCTATGACGAGCTGGAGCCGTTCTACGACCGCTTCGAACGCATTGCCGGCACCAGCGGCCAGGCCGGGGTGATCAAGGGCCAGATCATCCCCGGCGGCAACCCGTTCGAGGGCTCGCGCAGCCGTGATTTTCCGACACCGCCGCTGGTGCCCAGCCGCTGGAATGACATCTTCACCCAGAAGACCACCCAGATGGGCCTGCACCCCTTCCCCGTGCCGGCCGGTACCATATCGCGCGCCTACGTCAACGCCCTGGGCGTGCACATGGGCCCCTGTACTTACTGCGGCTATTGCCAACTGTTCGGCTGCGGCAACTGGTCCAAAAGCAGCCCCAACGCCTGCGTGGTCCCGGCGTTGATGCGCCAGCCCACCTTCGAGGTCATGACCGAGACCGAAGTGCTGCACATCAACAAGGCGCCCGACGGCAAGACCGCCACCGGGGTGACTTTCGTGGGCAAGGACGGCGTGGTGGGCGAGCAACCGGCCGACATCGTCATCGTCGCCGCCTACCAGCTCGACAACGTGCGCCTGATGCTGCTGTCAGGCATAGGCGAGCCGTATGACCCGCGCACTAAAAAAGGCGTGATCGGCCGCAATTACAGCTTCCAGACCCTGTCCTACGCCTACCTGTGGTTTGAGAACGAACACCTCAACCCGTTCATCAACACCGGTTGCCTGGCCATCCAGATCGATGACTACAACGCCGACAACTTCGACCACAGCGGGCTGGGCTTCATCGGTGGCGCAGGCATTCAGTCGCTGTCCAACAACGGCCTGCCGATCGGCATGGCCGGCGTGCTGCCCAAGCAAGCGCCTACCTGGGGCAAGGGTTGGAAAAAAGCCTTCCAGCACAGCTATCAGAACTGGGCGATGGTGCAGGGCCAGGGCACCAGTTACTCCCATCAAGACATGTACTTCGACCTGGACCCCACCTACAAGGACAACTACGGCCGGCCGCTGATGCGCATGACCTTCGACTACAACCTCAACGACAAGCGCTCCGGCGAATTCGTGCGACAAAAATGCGAGGCCATCGCCAAGGCCGTGGGGGGCACGCACATCGAGTCGTACAACTTTGCCGACGACCACTACACCCCGTTCCGCTCCAACGATTCGTCCCACACCATCGGTGGCGTGGTGATGGGCACCGACCCGAACACCAGCGCCCTGAACCGCTACCAACAGAGCTGGGAGGTGCACAACGTATTCGTGCTGGGTGCCTCGTCGTTCCCCAACAACGGCGGTTTCAACCCCACCGTCACCATCGGCGCGCTGGCGCTGTGGACGGCCAAGGCGATCAAGGAACAGTACCTGAAAAGCCCAGGCCCCCTGGTTCAGGCATAAGGACGCACCCCATGAAAAACACGATAATCGCAGGGCTGGCCATCGTCGCGGTGGTAGGTGTGGGCACGGCGCTTTACCTCAATGGCAGCACCCGGGCAGACGATGCAGGCGACAACCAGATCCGCGCGGCAGAGGCCTCTGCGCCGGACCCCGCGGCCATCCAGCGCGGCGCCTACGTGGCCGTGCAGGGTGACTGCGCAGCCTGCCACACAAAGCCTGGCGGCCAGGCGTTTGCCGGTGGTTATGGTTTGCAGACGCCGTTTGGCGTGATCAACTCGACCAACATCACCCCAGACACCGACACCGGTATCGGCAGCTGGACCGAGCGTGATTTCATGCGCGCCGTTCGCCATGGCAAACGCAAGGACGGGCAACTGCTTTACCCGGCCATGCCCTACAACGCCTACGTGAACATGAGCGACGGCGACCTGCATGACCTCTGGGCCTACCTGCGCTCACTGGCCCCGGTCAAGCAAGCACCCGAGCCAAACACCCTGGGTTTCCCGTACAACATTCGCCTGGCCATGCTGGGCTGGAACCTGCTGTTCTTCAAAAACGCAGGCTACGTGGCCGCGCCCAAGCAATCGGCGCAATGGAACCGCGGCCGCTACCTGGTCGATGGCGCAGGCCACTGCGCCGCCTGCCATACCGCCAAGAACGCCTTGGGCGGCGACACCTCGGCCTACCTGCAAGGCGCCGACCTTTTGGGCGGCCATGCACCGGAAATCACCAACGACCCGCACCTGGGGCTGGGCCATTGGAGCGGCGAACAAATACAGCAATACTTGAAGGTGGGCAGCAACCACCAGGCCGTGGCTGCCGGCGCCATGGGCGAAGCGGTCGAGCATTCGACGCAATACCTCAATGACGCGGACCTGGCCAGTATTGCCCTGTACCTCAAATCCCTGCCAGGTTCCGGCACGCAAGCCCCGGCCGCCCTGTCGGCCAACAGCCCGGTGATGCAGCGTGGTGCCCACGTCTACGAAACCCACTGCATGGCCTGCCACAACGTGCAGGGCGAAGGCATCAACGGCATGGTGCCGGCATTCGCCGACAACCCAGGCATGCGCGCCAGTAGCGGCGCAGGCCTGATCAGCGCGGTGCTCAAGGGCGGCCGCGCGGCGGCGACCGAAGGCAACGTGACGGCTGCGGGCATGCCTTCGTTTGGCTGGAAGTTAAATGACGGGGATATTGCGGCGGTACTGACCTATGTGCGTAATAGCTGGGGTAATGCGGCGCCTGGGGTTAGCGCGCAACAGGTGGCCAAGGCGCGGGCGGCGTTGGAGGTGGGGCCAGTGATGGCGGGGCCCGGCTAATGGGCAGCAGCGGCGCGAGGCCCCGTTTTGCCAAGTGGTTGCGAAAAACATGGAATTATGACTGTAATACCTAAGTCATCCCTCTCGTGGAGTTCACCATGAAATACGCAGCCTTCGGCAAGACAGGCCTCAAGGTGTCCCAAGTCGCCTTGGGCACCGGTAACTTCGGTACCGGCTGGGGCTACGGCGCCGACCCCGCCGCCAGCGAAGCGATTTTTAACGCCTACGCCCAAGCCGGCGGCAACTTCATCGACACGGCAGACATCTATCAATTCGGGCAATCGGAGACACTGCTCGGCACGTTGCTTGAGGGGCGACGCGAGGAATTCGTGCTGGCCAGCAAGTTCACCAATGGCGCGGCCGCCGAGGCCAATCGGCTGGTGACAGGCAACAGCCGCAAAGCCATGGTGGCCTCGGTCGAGGCCAGCTTGAAGCGCCTGAACACGGATCGGATTGATATCTACTGGGCGCACCACCCCGATGGTGTGACGCCCGCCGAAGAGCTGGTACGCGGCTTTGAAGACCTGGCACGCGCCGGCAAGATCCTCTACGCGGGCCTTTCAAATTTCCCCGCCTGGCAACTGGCCCGCGCGGTGACCTTGGCCGAGTTGACCGGCGCGGTGCCGATTGCAGCCGCACAGTTCGAACACAGCCTGGTGCATCGCGAGCCCGAGGCGGATCTGTTTCCCGCCTGCCAGGCACTGGGGCTGGGCGTTGTCACCTGGTCACCACTGGGCGGCGGCATGCTGACCGGCAAGTACCGGCAAGGTGAAAAAGGCCGCGCCGAAGGTTTTGGCGGCCGGGTGTTCCAGGCGGAAAACTCAGCCCAGCGCACGCAGGTACTCGACACGGTGCTAGCGGTGGCCAAAGAACTGGGCGTTACCGCAGGCCAGGTGGCCATCGCCTGGGCCGGTACCCACGGCGCGACTCCCCTTATCGGGCCGCGCACGGCAAGCCAATTGAACGACAACCTGGGCGCCCTTTCGGTGGCGTTGTCTTTGGAGCAGATTGGCCGGCTGGATGCGGTGAGCCTCCAGGTGGAGGCCGCCGCAGGCAGGGTACCGAAGGCGTGGGCATAGTGGCCGGACAAGCTGGCCGCAAGGCATCCCCTATAAAGGCGGTGGCTGTACATGCTTGAACTCAAGCCCCTGGCTGTGGGTAATCTGCCAGGGGTTGGCAGTGCCCTGTTCACTGAACTCCACGTTTTCAAAGCGTGAGTCTTTCAATTCCTCGATGCGGACTTTGCCCTGCCCGCTGAAGCGCACGCGCTCAAAGGCCAGGCCTTGGTGGAACACCGGGCCGTGGCTATCGCCTTTGACCTGGATCGCCATGCCCCGGGCATTTTCGACAGTCACGTCGCTGACTTGCACGTCCCTGAATTGCCCGGAGACCGCTGAGCGCCGGTAATCGAGCTTGGCATTCGGGTCGTTGTAGTCGAGGGTAAAAATGAAAGCCTGCTTGACCGTGTTGCGCAGGGCCGAATCGCGGAAGATGACCTGCCTTGCACCGCCGCCCATGAACGTGGTGCTTTTCATGCGCAGCCCGGCATCGGTGCCGTCCGCGACATTGTCCTCTGCCAGGATGTTCTGAATCCAGGCGCCCGTGTGGCTGCCGGCAACCACCATGCCATGGCCCCTGGCGAAGTAATTGTTGAAGATCCAGGCATCTTCCTGAGGTTTTTGATGCACCGCATCGGCGCCGGTACCGGCCGCGAAGTTGACACAATCATCACCGGTGTCGAACACGTTATTGAAGACCATCGCCCCTTTGCTGTTGGCAAACTCGATACCGTCACCGTTGTTGGCGTCGTAGGTCCTGAGGGTGGCATTGGCCAACACCACGTTTTCGGATTCCAGGTTCATGATCCCGTGATACGCCGGGTTCTGCAGGGTAAAACCACCGTAGAACACGTTCTTCACATGGCGCAGGGTGATCAGCGACGAGCGCATCTGCCCGTAGGCATCTTTGACATTCATGCCCCGTGCCACCGCCTGCTCGACCTGAGCCTTGGCCAGGATGCCGTCCTGTGGGTAGCGCGTGTTATCGCTGGGGAGGTAGAACGGCGTGGGCTGGCCACGTTCGTCCACGCCATCGGCGCCGCGCTTCCAACCATTACCGTCAAGGGTGCCCTTGCCCACGATGCGGATGTTTTCGAACGCCTGATGCTGGCGTGGGTCGCGTGGCAAGGCATTGATCAGCGAGGCCGGGCGCACGGTGGTCGAGTACGGATATTGACGGTAACCGGCCAGCGGGTAGTCTTCGGCACGCTGCGAACCCAGCAGCGTCGCGCCTTCGGCGATTTCCAAGGTCATGTTACTTTTGAGGTACAGCGCGCCGCTCTTGTACACGCCTTTGGGCAGTAAGACTTTGCAACCTGGGGTACACGCATCGATGGCCCGTTGGATGGCCAGGGTATCGAGATGGGTACCGTCCCCCTTCGCACCGTACTGTTTCACGTCAAACAGCGCCGCAACCCGCGTGGTGCGCTGCACCAACGCCTGGCTGTCGGCAGATTCCTGGCCGTCGGCGCCCACCGCGCGCACGGTGAAACGGTACTCGGTATCGGGCTTGAGCCCTTGGGCGGTGTAGCTGTGCAGGCCGATGCGGTAGTGAAAGTGCCGGGTGTCCTGGGCGTAAAAGTGGTCGAAGTAAGGCTTGGCTGGCGAGACGTGGTCGTTGTTGGCATTGCTGCTGCCCAGCAACACGCCATTGGCGTAGACCCGGTAATCCTTGATGTCGGCATGGGCCGGCGGCTTGTCCCACACCAGGATGACCTGCTGATCATCGACCGCCAGGGTCGGCACTTGCAGGCGCGTCGGCGCTTGCAGCGCCCAGGCTTGCATACTGCAACTCAAGGCCAGGGCGACCAGCAACGGTCGCGCCAGACGGTACGTGGAGGGTGCCACGGCACAAGGTTCACACGGCATTAAAAACTCCTTGGGCTCAACCAGCACGCTGTTGCTCGGTTTCGTGGCTGAAATCACGGCTGGCCTGCACTAGCATCCGGGTGTAGGCATGAGTCGCCAGCCCTTGGCTGAGGGCCTGGCTGTCGAGCAACTCGACGATCCTGCCTTGCTGCATCACCGCCACCCGATCACACAAATGCGTCACCACACCCAAGTCGTGGGTCACCATCAGATAGGTGAGCTTTTCACGCTGGCGCAGGTCCGCCAGCAGGTTGAGGATTTCGGCCTGCACCGAAACATCCAACGCCGACGTCGGCTCGTCGAGCAGCAATACCCGGGGCTGAAGAATCAACGCACGGGCAATCGCCACGCGCTGGCGTTGGCCCCCCGATAATTGATGCGGGTAACGATAGCGGTAACTGTCGTTCAAGCCGACTTTGAGCAAGATCTCGTGGATGCGGTCGTCCTTGTCGCTTACCCCGTGAATCACCAGCGGCTCACGCAACGCGGTGTCGACCGTGTGGCGCGGGTGCAGGGAGCCATAAGGGTCTTGAAACACCATCTGCACATGCTGGAAGTGGCTCTTGGGCGGGGCGTGCTGCAGCGCGACACCGGCAATGCTCAACTCGCCGCTCCAGTGCCGATATTGCCCGGCCAGGCAACGCAGTACGGTGGTCTTGCCCGAACCGGACTCCCCCACCAGGCCAAAGGACTCGCCATCGGCAACGCTGAGGCTGACATCGTGCAGCACTTGGTTAAGGCTGGGCCCCGAGCCAAAGCTGAGGTCAAGTGCACGTGCGTGGATCATAGGCATGGTCATTTCCTCAGCAAGTCAGCCAGAGTGGGTCGCGTTGCAGCACGGGCAGGCGCTCGCGGCGATTGTCCATGCTCGGCAGCGCCGCCAGCAGGCCACGGGTATAGGGGTGTTGGGCATGTTTCAGGTCACAGGCGGCCAGTGATTCCACCACCCGCCCGGCGTACATGACCAGCACTCGGTCACAGTAGTTGCGTACCAGGTTGAGGTCGTGGCTGACAAATATCAGCCCCATCTCCTGCTGCTCGACCAGCTCCTGGAGCACGCTGAGTACTTGCTGGCGCACCGAGACATCCAGGGCCGACGTCGGCTCGTCGGCAATAATGATTTCGGGGCGGGTGATGACCATCATCGCGATCATGATGCGCTGGCCCATGCCACCGGAGACTTCATGGGGGTACAGGTCGTAGACCCGCTGCGGGTCGCGGATATGCACCTTCGCGAGCATCTCCAGGACCCGCTCCCGGGCCTCGGCGCGGCTGGCCTTGTGGTGGGCCAGGTACGCCTCGGCGATTTGCTGGCCCACCCGCACCACCGGGTTCAACGAATACTTGGGGTCTTGCATCACCATCGAGATGCGCTGACCGCGGATCTTCTGCATGACCTTTTCGTTGGCCGACAACAGGTCGACATCACCGAACTGCATGGCCTGGGCGGTGATGCGGGCGCTGCCAGGGTGCAGCTTGAGCAGGCTGCGCCCCACCGTCGATTTGCCCGAGCCAGACTCGCCAACGATGGCCAGCTTTTCGCGCCCCAGGGTAAAGGACACGTCCCGTACCGCATGGGTTTGCTTGTGACCATTGACGAAGCACACATTGAGCCCTTCGACCTTCAATTTGATTGCAGACATATAGCCTCCGGTTACTCGCTGCGCGGATCGAGAATATCCCGCAGGCCATCGCCCAGCAGGTTGAACGCCAGGCTCACCAGCATGATCGCCGCGCCTGGTACCGCCACCAGCCACCAGCACTCGAGCATGTAGCGCCGGCCGGTGGAGATCATTGCGCCCCACTCCGGCGAGGGTGCCTGTGCCCCAAGGCCAAGAAAGCCCAAGGCGGCAGCGGTGAGAATGATGCCGGCCATGTTCATGGTCAGGCGGATAATCACTGAGGACAGGCACATCGGCACAATGTGCCGCACAATGATTCGCGATGACGAAGCGCCCTGCAGCTGCACCGCCACCACAAAATCTGCGTTGCGCAGTGCCAGCGTCTCGGCCCGCGCCAAACGCGCGATCGGCGGCCAGGACGTCAAGGCGATGGCCACCACCGCATGCTCCAGGCCAGGGCCCAGCGCGGCAATGAACGCCAGCGCCAATACCAGGCTGGGGAACGAAATGAAGATGTCGGTCAAACGCATGAAAACCGTGTCTACCCAGCCACCGAAGTAACCGGACACCGTGCCGATGAACAGGCCGATGGGGCCCACGATCACCGTGACCAATGTGATGATGTAGAGGGTGATGCGTGAGCCGTAGACCAGCCGGCTGAAGATATCGCGGCCATATTCGTCGGTGCCGAACCAGTGGGCGGCACCCGGTGCCTGCAGCGCAGTGGCAAGGTTCTGCGCCACCGGATCATGGGTGGCGATCCAGGGCGCGAAGGCGGCGACCACGACCAACAGCATCGCGACCAGCAACCCGGCCAGGGTCATGGGGTTACGCACCAGGTGGCGCAGCACTTTCAAAGCGCTTTTGCAAAGCGCGTCGAAGCTGGAGCCTGGGCTATGGTCCAGCCGCCGCTGGGCACTGGAATCGGAGGGAGACACGTCGGCAATCATGAGCAGGTTCTCGGGTAAAGGTGAAAATCACCCGGCGTGCGCGCACGCGCAGCCGGCAGCCTTCAACGTTGTTTGTAGACACCCAGGTAACGCGTCGCCTCGGCATCGTCGCCAGCGAAACCCTTGACATCGGCGGCGCTGACCACGGTGTCGGTCATTTGCGAAATCATCAGGATCGGCCCTACTTGCTGGTCGTAGAGTGCCTGTGCCTGGTGATACAGGCTGAGCCGCCGAGCCCCGTCGCGTTCCACCCCGGCCTGGTCGATCAGGCTGTTGAGCTGCGGGTTGAAAAACGAGGCACGCCAGCCCTGAAAGTTCGGCAAGCCCGCGTCATCGCTGTTGTTGGGGTTGTAGGCAAAGGTGCGCAAACTGAAATAGGGGTGCGGGTAGCGCTCTGCGCCCCGGGCAACGATGATCTCGAAATTGCGCGCGCGCATGGCGCCGTACACCTGGTTGCCGGTGCCCGTGACGATCGTAGCCTTGATCCCGCCTTCGGCCAACGTGGCTTGCAGGCGCGCGGCGATGTCAATGAACGGCGGCTCGGACAGCGTGCGGATGGTGGTGCTGAACCCCTGCGGGTAGCCCGCTTCGGCGAGCAGTTTTTTCGCCTTGGGCACGTCCATGTGGTAACCCGGGTCAGGCAGGCGCGCTGCCAGGCCCAGTTGCATGGGTTGCTGGTTGAGCCTGCCGTAGTAGGGCATCACTTGTTCATCCAGGCCCTTGTAGTCGATCAGGTTGCGCACCGCTTCGCGCACCTGGGGTTTGGCGAATTGCGCTTGCTTCATGCTCAGGGCCACGTAGTACATCGTGCCGCGCGGCAATGACTGCACGTGCACGTTCTGCTCGCCGTCCAGGGCCCGGATGTCCGGTGCCGCCATGCCGTAGGCAAGGTCCAGGTCGCCGCGCTCGAGCATCAGGCGCAGGGATTGGGACTCGGTCATGTTGCGCACCACCACGCGCTTGAGTTGCGCCGCACCGCCCCAGTAGCCATCGAAACGGCTGAGCAGCAGCACGTCGTTGGCGCTCCATTTGCTCAGCACGAACGGCCCGCTGCCGGCTTCGTTGGTCACCAACCAGCTTGCGCCCAAGTCGCCGTTCTTCTCGTGGGCCAACACCGTTTCGCGGTCCACCACCACGGCGCTTGGCGAGGTGGCCAACGAGTCGATCAACAGCAGCGGGTCCGTCGTGTGCGGCAAGTCGATGACCAAGGTCTGGGCATCACTGGCGCGGATCAACGAGCGAATATTATCGACACTGTAGCCGTAGGCTTTCCAGGTGGTCGCCAGGCCGTAGTTGAGCTTCATCACCCGGTACAGCGACCAGGCCACGTCTTCGGCGGTCAGGGGGTTGCCGGAATGAAACGTCACCCCCGGGCGCAGATGAAACGTCACCTGCTTGCCGTCCTCGCTGACGTCCCAGCGCTCGGCCAATTGCGGCAGGTGTTTTTCCGGGTTGCCTTGGTCACGTTTGACCAGGGTGTCATAAAGGTTGGCATTGACGCCGGAGGCATCCAGGCCCGGCGCATTGGCCGGGTCGATGGAGAACAGGTTGACCATGCTCATGCCTACGATCAGTTGGTCTGCCGGGGTTTTGGCAGTGGCCACGGTAATCGGCCCCAATGCCAAGAGGGCGGCCAGCAAGCCCAGGTGCAGTTTCGACAGTGCAGTGTTCATTCAAGAATCCTTCTTTTTATAGTTTTACCGGTACCGCCGCCCCGTTACGGCTTAACGGGTGCGCGGGTCGAACACCTTGTACAGGGCATCGCTGATCAGGTTGAGCGCAACGAAAATCAAGCCGATGACCAGCACGCAGCCCATCACCGCGTTCATGTCGCCCAGCATCAGGCTGCTGGTCAGGTACTGGCCGAACCCGGGCCAGGCAAACACGGTTTCGATCAGCACGGCACCTTCGAGCAACGAGCCATAGGCCAGCGCCACCACCGTGAGCAGTTGCACGAGGATATTGCGAAAGGCATGCCCCCAGACCACCTGGCGGCGCGACAGGCCCTTGACCCGAGCGGTGATGATGTATTCCTGGGACAACTGCTCAAGCATGAAGCTGCGGGTCATGCGGCTGATGTAGGCCACCGAATTGAGGCCCAGAATCAGCGCCGGCAAGACGATGTGGCGCAGCGCACTGGCAAGTGCTTCCCAGTCTCGCGCCAGGCTGGTGTCGATCAGCAACAGGCCGGTCACTTCGGGCACCATGCCGTCATAGGCCAGGTCGATACGCCCGGCACCGCCGGCCCAGCCCAGCCAGGCGTAGAACACCAGCAGGCCCATCATGCCCAGCCAGAAAATCGGCGTGGAGTAACCAAACAGCGTGATCACCCGGGCAACATGATCACCCAGTCGCCCTTGGTTGCTGGCCGCGCACACGCCCAGCGGCAGGCCGATCAGCACACCAAACAGGATGGCCAAGGTGGCCAGTTCGATCGTTGCCGGAAACACCCGCCGGATGTCATCGAGCACTGGGTGGCCGGTCAACAGGGCGTTGCCGAAATTGCCGTGCAGCAGGTCATTGAGGTACAGGCCGAACTGGGTCCAGATCGGCTTGTCCAGCCCCATCGCCTGGTAAACCTGGTTGTAGGTGGAACTGTCGGCATCCGGCCCAACCACCGCCAGTACCGGGTCCAGCGGCATGACCCGGCCAATGACGAACGTCAGTGCCAGCAGGCCAAGCAACGTCACCAGCACCGTGCTGGCGCGCCGGGCAGTCGTGGAAGCGCGAGCGCCCATGGCAGAGGCAGTCATGACAAACATAGTGAGCTCCTGATAAATCGATCACCGGTGCACCAGGCACGCGAATTTCATCCGTGCGTCTCAGCGTTTCTTGTAGACGTCTTTGTAGCGCGTGGTCGCGGCGCTATGGCCTTGATAGTCAGCCACGTCGGCGTAGACCAACACGGTATCGGTCATCTGCGACACCGGCAAAATGGCCGCCACTTGCTCATCGAGTTGCGTCTGGATTTCTCGATACTCGGCCAGTTGCCGTTGGGCGTCGGGCTCAACTTCAGCCCGCTCGATCAGTTGGTTCAGCGCGGGGCTGTAGAAGGAGGTGCGCCAGCCCTGGAAGTTGGTCAGCTTGGCCTGGTCGCGGTTATCCGGGTTGTACACCAGGGTGCGCAGGCTGGAATGCGGGTGCCGCTCTGCCCCGCCGCCACCGCGGCCCACGATGATGTCGAAGTTGCGATCACGCATGGCGCCATAGATCTGGTTACCGGTACCGGTGATGATGCTGGCCTCGATCCCCGCCTGGGCCAGCGTGGACTGCAGGTTGGAGGCGATGTTGATAAAGGGCGGTTCGGCCAGCACCCGCACGGTGGTCTTGAAGCCATTGGGGTAGCCGGCTTCGGCCAGCAACGCCTTGGCCTGCTCGACGTTCAACCGGTAACCGGGGTCGGGCAGGCGTGCCGCCAGCCCCAGTGGCACTGGCCGCTGATTGGGCACGCCGTAATAAGGCATGACGGTCTGATTGATGCCTTGGTAATCGATCAGCGAACGCACGGCCTTGCGCACCCGCAGGTCGGCAAACATCGGTTGTTTCACGCTCAACGCGACGTAATAAATCGTGCCGCGCTGCAAGCTCTGGGTGCGCACCTTGTCATTTTTCTGCAAGGCGGCGATGTCCGGCGCCGACATGCCCTTGGCGATGTCCAGGTCCCCGCGTTCGATCATCAACCGCAACGACTGCGATTCAGTCATGTTGCGCATGACAATGCGTTTGAGCTTGGCCGGCCCGCCCCAATAACCGTCGAAGCGGCTCATCAGAATCACGTCATTGGCACGCCAGTCATTGAGCACGAAGGCACCACTGCCAGCGGCGTGGGTCACCAGCCAGGCGGCGCCAAGGTCGTTGTTTTTCTGATGTTCGAGGACTTTCTTGCGGTCCAGGATAAACGCACTGGGCGACGTCGCCAGGGTGTTGAGCACCAGCAGTGGGTCGGTTGGCCGTGGCAGCTCGATGACAACGGTGTTGTCATCCAGGGCCCGCAGGTAGCGCTCGGCGTTTTCGGCCGTGAAACCATAGGCTTTCCAGGTCGAAGCCAGTGCCAGGTTTAGCGTGAGTACCCGTTGCAGTGACCAGGCCACGTCTTGGGCGCTCAAAGGGTTGCCCGACTGGAACCGCACGCCCGGGCGCAGGTTAAAGGTCAAGGTCTTGCGGTCATCACTGACCTGCCACCGCTCGGCCAGGGCCGGCAACAAGCGGTCTGGCTGGGCGGCGTCCTGCACCAGCAACATGTCATAGAGATTGGCATTGACCTCGGACACATCCAGCCCGGTAGCTGCCGCCGGGTCCAGGGACAACAGGTTGACCATGCTCATGCCGATAATCAATTGGTCGGCCGGCGTTTTGGCATGGGCCAGCGGCACAGCGCCAGCCATCAGGGCGGCTGCCAGTACCCGCGCCCACAGCGAAGCAAGAATGTTCATAACCAGAGTGCCTTTTTTATATTTATAGGGCGCTCGGGCTAACCGGCCTGTACCGGGTAGCCCGTGTACACGTCAGAAACTGTTTAGGGTGTGGGTCTCGATGTAGTCGAAATCAATGTCTTCGCCCAAGCCCGGCAAGTCGCTGAGGTGCACCAAACCTTCGTTGTCCATAGGGTCGACCAGGCGTTTGAGGTACGCCGGCACCTCGTCGTAATCCAGGTAGGGGTGCAGCAACCCGCGCTCATACCAGGTGCAGTTCTTGATTGCCCCGACCACCGCCAGGTTTGCCGCGCCATTGCCATGGATCTCGCAGTCCATGCCAAAGGATTCGGCCAGGTGCGCCACCTTCAGGCACGGACCGATCCCCCCGACCCCGGCCACGCCCGCCCGCAGGATGTCGCACACATCGTGCTTGACCCAACTGGCGCGGCTCAAATGCTTGCCCGACAAGGTTTCCGGCCCCAGCACAGGTATATCCAACTGCCCCGCCAGCCAGCCGTAGGACTCGGCAGACTCCTCCATCATCGGCTCCTCGAACCAGGCAAAGTCGAGCTTCTCCAATTCCCGCCCGATGTACAGGGCATCGGTGCGGCTGTACCAGTGGTAACCGTCCAGCATCAAGGCGATGCCTGGCCCTACCGCCTCGCGCACCGCGGCACATGCCTTGACGTCAATGCGCGGGCTTGGCGCGAAAGACACCGGCGGCATCCACGTGTGCAACTTGATGGCCTTGTAGCCACGCTTGACCAATGTTTCGGCAAAGCGCCCATAGTCTTCCGGTGTCGCCAGGCCGCCAGGCAATTCATCGCCGCACATGGTGGACCCGTAAGCCGGCACCTTGTCGCGAAACCCGCCTATCAACTTGTGCACCGGCACGCCGAGTTTGCGCCCTGCCCAGTCCCACAAGGCTTGATCTACCAAGGCCAGCGCGCGGTCGGTCAACTGGCTGGCGCTACCGCGCTGCCAGTGAGCCAGGTCGTGCCAGATTTTTTCGCGATCAAACGCGTTCTGCCCCACCAGCACTTTGCGCACGAAGCCATCCAGTACATAGGGACGGACCAGTTCCGGAGCACCGAAGGCATAACCTTCGTCACCGCCTTCGGTGCGGATGCGCAGCAGAGCCATCTGGGCCTGGGTGACGTCGCCGGGGTGTGCATGGCCCGCGCTGTCGACTGCGCGGCGGGTGGGGTAGGAAAAAACCTGGACATTGACTGCGGTGATTCTCATGGGCGTGTTCAGCCTTTTTATTGGATTTTTGACAGGAGCATCGTCTGTTGCCGCTGATCATATGTCATCGTACAACGATTGAAAACCCCCTCTAAAACCTGTCACATCCTGCCCTTGAAGCACAAAACACCGTAAATCCGCCTACCATCCCAATAACCATCACTCAAAACACCTCATCTAAAACACCCTATTTATCGGGACAGAAACAAAATATCAGCTTAAAAACGTTGAGAGATGCTAGACGAGTCATCTTGTCGTACGATAACGTATATCAAAATCACAAATGAGATTTGAACGCAACACCACACAGCCCGCCGCGCCCTTCAAACGACCCTAACAAAAACAAAAAAGAAGACCGTATGAACACCACCCTACGCACCCTCGTCGCTGCCGCGACCCTCGTCTTGCCTTTCCACGCGCACGCTGACACGGCCAGCCTCGACTATCGCCACCAATACACCGATGAAGACCGTGCCCACGCCGACCGGATCAAGCTCAATTACCGAATGGACAGTGGCCTGGGCTTTGAAGCGGAAATGAAATACCGCACCGCCGGCGATCGCCAGGACATTGCCTACGACAACATGGTCAACAACGGCCATGAGTTCTCGGTGAACTACAACTACCTGCTCAGCCCTCGATCGACGTTGACGCCCGCCTTCCAGATGGACAGCTCAAGCGACGCCACCACCTACAAGTTCGGCCTCAAGTACAAATACAAAATCAACGATGCGTTCTACATGGCCACGCGCTATCGCCTGGACACCAAGAAGCTGGACCGCGACAAGATTGATGAAGACATGGCCGACCACGCCAAGGACGACCAGCACATCAACCGCTTCGAAGGGTGGCTCGGCTACACGCCGGCCAGTCGGTGGGCATACGAATATCAGTTCATCTACTTCAAGACCGATTACATCCGCTACGACAACAAGAAAAGCGATTACGAACAGAACCTGTCCATCAAATACAAGCTCACCCAGCAATGGGTTCCGTTCATGGAAATCGGTGACATCAAAGTCAACACCACCTCTGACGACCGCCAGGCCCGCTGGCGGCTGGGTGTGCAGTACAACTTCAAGTAATGCCTGCCTGGCGCTTGCCTCACCTACCCGGGCAAGCGCTCCCTCAAATGCCACGCGAACACCGCCCCAAGGAAGACCCGACCATGACCCAACACCCCGCCACGCCCAAACCTTTCAACCGGATCCTGCTGACCGGCGCCGCCGGCGGCCTGGGCCGGGTACTCAGAGAAGCCCTGCCAACGCACGCACACATAGTGCGGGCCTCGGACATCAGCCCCATGACGCCCAGCCGTGGCAAACACGATGAAGTGGCCTACTGCGACCTGGCCGACAAAGCCGGTGTTGCCGCCTTGGTCAAAGACGTCGATGCGATCGTGCACCTGGGCGGGGTTTCCGTGGAGCGGCCGTTCGAACAGATTCTGGAAGCCAATATCCGCGGCACGTTTCATGTTTACGAGGCGGCCCGACAACACGGGGTCAAGCGCATCGTGTTCGCCAGCTCCAACCACGTCACCGGGTTTTACCCCCAGGGCGTCGAAGTGGATGCACATTCCCCGCGCCGGCCGGATGGTTATTACGGCCTGTCCAAGGCTTACGGCGAAGACATGGCAACGTTTTACTTCCACCGATATGGCATCCAAACCGTCAGCGTACGGATCGGCTCGTCATTCCCGCAGCCCCGCAACCGGCGCATGCTCTCGACCTGGCTGAGCTACCCGGACCTGGAACATTTGGTGGCCCGCGCCCTGCTGGCCGATCAGGTCGAACACACCGTGGTCTACGGTGTTTCCAACAACCGCGACCCGTGGTGGAACAACCGCCACGCCGCCCACCTGGGGTTTGCCCCGCAAGACAACTCGCAGGTCTTTCGCGCACAGGTAGAACAACAAACCAAACCTGCCGAGCAACAGCCCGGCAGTGGATTTCAAGGGGGGCCATTCACTGTGGCGGGGCCGTTCGGCGATGATTGAGTGTTTCGCCGGGGCGTGTGCTTGAGGCAGGGCTCAGCCGTTCAACGCCTCGGCATCGGCAGCCTCATAGGCGCACCGCATCCGCTCGCGGCTGTTGGACAGGTGCAGGCGCATCGCGGCCCGGGCCGCGTCGGCATCGCGCCGGGCGATGGCGCGGTAGATGTCTTCATGCTCGCGGCTCAGGCGCTCCAGGTAAGGCTCTGAATTGTTATTGACCACCCGCGTGGAGTGCCTGCGCGCGCGCGGGAGGATGCTGACCCCCAGGTGCAGCATGATGTCGGTGAAGTAACGATTACCGGTGGCCAGCGCGATCTGCTGGTGGAACTGGAAATCCGCAGACACCGCATACTCCACGCTGATAACCCTGGAGTTCAGGGCGTCCAGCGAGTCGCGCATCAGTTGCAATTGCTGCTCGGTACGTCGTGAACAGGCCAGGCCTGCGGCCTCGACCTCAAGGCTGATGCGCAATTCCAGCACCGCCAATACGTCCTGCAACGTGACAATGCTGCCCGGCTCGATCAAAAAACCGCTGGGGCTCGGCACATCCAATACGAACGTACCCACGCCATGCCGGGTTTCCACCAAGCCTGCCGCCTGCAGGCGTGACATGGCTTCACGCACCACGGTGCGGCTGACACCGTGCTCCTGCATCACCTCAGACTCGGTGGGCAACTTGGTGGCGCGCCCCATCTCACCACTGCAAATGCGCCGGGAAAGTTCGGTGACCAGGTCCTCCGCCAGGCTGCGATGCCGGCGGCGAACACTGGATTGGGCGTCTGGGTTGTCCTTCAAGAACAGGTTTCTCGATCTTCGAATGAGCGCCCATCATAGCTCATTTGGTTGTACGACAACGCATCAGGCCGGGCGTACCTTGGCAAACGCCGTCCTAGACGCTTTGGCCGCCGCTTCGCTATCATCGATGGTTTTACCTTTTGCAACAATTTGACAACGGAGCGACGCATGTCCATCCAGCAAACACCCGGGGTTGTGCTGCCCGCGCGCGCCGCTGCCAAAATGGAAGCGGCCATGGCCGTGGGCAGTTTCGCCATCGGCACGGGCGAGTTCGCCATCATGGGCCTGATGCCCGACATCGCCAACAACCTGCACCTGAGCGAGCCGCAGGTGGGCCATGCCATCAGCGCCTACGCCTTGGGCGTGGTGGTGGGTGCGCCGCTGCTGGCCATCCTGGGCGCCAAGCTGCTGCGCAAACACATGCTGATGTGGCTGATGGCACTGTATGCCTTGGGCAACCTGGCCACCGCATTTACGCCCACCTTTGGCAGCCTGGTGATGTTCCGCTTCATCAGCGGCCTGCCGCACGGGGCCTACTTTGGCATTGCAGCGGTGGTGGCCTCCAGCATGGTGCCGGCCAACAAGCGCGCCGGCGCGGTGGCGCGGGTGATGATGGGGCTGACCCTGGCCATGTTGCTGGGCAACCCGATCGCGACGTTTCTGGGGCAGTTTTTTGGCTGGCGCTCGGCCTTTGCGCTGGTGGGGGCTATTGCCCTGTGCACCATCGCCTTGGTCTGGCGTTACGTGCCGGACCGCCATGACGAGCCGCGCAGCGATCCGCGCAAGGAACTGAGCGCCTTCACCAAGCCGCAAATCTGGATGGCCCTGGCCATCGGCGCCATCGGTTTTGCCGGGATGTTCTGCGTGTTCAGCTACCTGGCCCCGACCATGCTGGAGGTGACCCACGTGACACCAGAGTGGATTCCATTTGGCCTGGCGGCCTTCGGGGTGGGCGGCATCATCGGTAACATCGCCGGCGGCAAACTGTTCGACCGCCTGCAATTTCGCGCGGTGGGTTTGCTGTTGGTGTGGTCGATGATGGTGCTGTTGCTGTTTCCCTTTCTGGCAGGTTCGCTGGGGGGCGTCATGCTGGGGATCGGCCTGGTCGGTACGATGGTGGCCTTGGCGGCGCCCTTGCAGATCCGCCTGATGGACATCGCCCATGAAGCACCGAGCTTGGCGGCGGCGTCCAACCACGCGGCGTTCAACATGGCCAACGCACTGGGGCCATGGTTTGGCGGCATGGCGATTACCGCAGGGTTGGGCTGGACCAGCACCGGCTACATCGGCGCGGCGACGGCATTGGTGGGGCTGGGGATTTACCTGCTGGCGCGGCGGATGAAGGGTGGGGATTGAGAGCCACTTGGCCTGACGGGCCATGTGTGGGAGCGAGCATGCTCGCTCCCACGTTTGCTGCAGCGTGCCATGGCCTGTCAGATCAATAGGCCAGCCTTGGGGGTTGGGCTTTAGGTCGCCGTAATGTTCCCCCTCACTTTTTGATCAAGACCGTTTTCGGGTTAGTAAACAGCAACCGCCCCTCATGCCCATGCTCGGTACCCAGCCCTGACTGCTTGTGACCACCAAACGGAACGTCGATGCCCTGGGTGTGAATCTCGTTCACCCACACCATGCCGGTTTCCAACCGATTGGCCACGGCCACCGCTGCTTGTGTATCACGCCCCCACACCGAACCACCGAGGCCGAACGGGCTGACGTTGGCGCGTTCGATCACGTCTTCGATGTCGTCGTACACCAGGATCGGAACGATCGGCCCGAACTGCTCTTGCTGCACGATCATGGCGCTTTCCGGCGGGTTGTCGACCACGGTCACGGGGATGAAGTAACCGGACCTGTTGTCGTCCACTTCACCGCCCAACGCTACCGTGTAGCCATTGCGCTTGATGTCGTCGAGGAAGGTCTTGACCTTGTCGAACTGCATCTTGTTTTGCACCGGGCCCACCATGACTTCGTGGTCCAGGCCGTTGCCCATTTTCTGCTGCTTGGCATAGTCGACAAAGGCGGCGGCGAACGCTGGGTGGAACGAGCGGTGCACATACAGGCGCTTGATACCCACGCACCACTGCCCGGAGTTACCGATCGCCCCCCAGAACAATTGCGCGATGATCGCCTGCCAATCGGCGTCCGGCATGACGATAGCCGCGTCGTTGCCACCCATTTCCAGGGTCAAGCGCTTGACCGTGGCGGCCGCCGAGCGAATCACGTGTTTGCCGGTTTCGGTCGAGCCGGTAAAACTGATCTTGGCGATGTCGGGGTGCGCGGTCATTTGCGGGCCCAGTTCGTTGCCACCCGAGACGATGGACAACACGCCTGGTGGCAGCACACTTTGGGCGATCTGACCGAAGCGCAGGGTGGACAGCGGCGTGAACGGCGAAGGCTTGATCACCATGGTGTTGCCGGCAATCAGGGCGGGCGCGACTTTCCAAAGGGCCAGCAGCACCGGGAAGTTCCACGGGGTGATGGCACCGATCACACCCAGCGGGGTGTGGTGCAGCTCGACCCTATGGCTGTCGTTGTCTTCGACGATCTCGACCGGGATGCGCCGTGCGGCAATCTGGCGGATCCACGAAATGGACATGTCCACCTCAGGTTCCGCCATGGTCTTGAGTGGCTTGCCCTGCTCCAGGGTCAGCAACTGGGCCAGTTCGTCGCGGTGCTGCTGCAAGGCGTCGGCGTAGGCATTGAGGTAGATTTCACGGCGGTCATAACCCAGCGCCGCCCAGCTTTTGAAAGCCTTTTTGGCGGCCGCCACCGCGCTGTCCAGTTGCTCGGCGCTGGCCGCGGGGGCATGGGCGAACACTTGGCCGGTAGCGGGGTTGATCACCGGAAAAGTATCGCTGGTTTGCACCAGTTTGCCGTCGATGCTGAGGTAGTAAGGGCCGTCGAAAATCGGCGAGGTCACGGTTTTTTCAAGCACAGTAGCCATGGTGTCTAACTTCCTGGGTAAGCTGATTTTTGAGCGCAGCCATCCGCCGAACAGACTTTTGAGGCGTCTGTTCGAGGATGACGTTATGACGGAACTCGGGGCGTTAGCGCCGGTGAATCAGGACAGGGCCTTGATCAGCGCCTTGGCGGCCGCTTCGGAGCTGGCCGGGTTTTGCCCGGTGATCAGCAAACCGTCTTCGATGACGAAGGGCAGCCAATCGGCACCTTTCTCGTACAGGCCACCCAAGGCCTGAAACTCGTCTTCGATCAGGAAAGGCACCACGTCCGTCAGGCCAACACCCGCCTCCTCCGAATTGGTGAAGCCGCTGACGCGTCGGCCCTTGACCAACGGTTGGCCATTGGCTGCCTTGACGTGACGCAGCACGCCGGGTGCATGGCAGACGAATGCGATCGGCTTGCCGGCGCGCTCGAACGATTCGATCAGCGCGATCGAGGTGCTCGATTCGGCCAGGTCCCACAGCGGGCCATGGCCACCGGGGTAGAACACCGCGTCGAAATCGCTGGACGCCAGGGTGTCAAGTTTCACGGTGTTGGCCAGGGCCTGCTGGGCGGCCGGGTCGGCCTTGAAGCGCTGGGTCAGTTCGGTCTGGAAGTCCGGCTCGTCGCTTTTCGGGTCCAGGGGCGGCTGGCCACCGGCCGGTGACGCCAGCACGATCTCAGCGCCGGCATCCTTGAAGGTGTAGTAAGGGGCCGCGAACTCTTCAAGCCAGAAACCGGTTTTCTTGCCGGTGTTGCCCAGTTGGTCGTGGGAGGTCAAAACCATTAATACTTTCATCGTTGCTTCCTCGATAGTGATTAAGTTCAAACAGGGTTGAGCATCAAACGGGTCATCGACAGCGCTTCATCGAAGGGCTGGGCGGTACGGGTAATCTTGGCCATTACGCTGGCGCCCAGCCACAGTGCATACAGTTGCGAGGCCAGCGCCTGGGGCGGTGGTTCAGGCTTGAGTGAGCCTTGCTGCTGGCCCCGCTCAATGGCATCGGCCAGGCAGTGAATGATTCGTGCCGTACCGCGGTTCAGTGCCAGGCGCATGGGTTCGGAGAGGTCGGCCACTTCCGCACCCAGCTTCACCGCCAGGCACTTGCCGGCATCGCTGCAGGCGGTTTGGTTGTCGATCCAGTGTTGCCAGTAAACGAACAACTTGTGACGCTCAGGCATGGCGCTTTGGAAGACCTGCTGCATGTGCGCCAGGTACGTTTCGAAGTAATCCTCCAGCAGCGCTTCACCGAAGGCGTCTTTGGAGCTGAAGTAGTGGTAGAACGAGCCTTTGGGCACCTGTGCCGCTGCCAGCACTTCGTTCAAACCCACCGCCGAAAAGCCTTTCTTGCCGACGATCTGCTGGGCGATGTCGAGAATGTGCTGCCGGGTGTCTCTGTTTTGAAAAGTGTTCATCGCGCATCGCCGCTTCAGTAGACCAGTCGTCTAGGCCGTTGAGATGAATGGTAGGGGCGGCGGCAAACCCTCACAATGTCGTATCCGCAAGGATTTCGGACATGACGGACACGTGCATTGCCAACCAACGCCCATGCGCCGACAATCAACCGATTGCACACCCCCGCGCAGAGGCCCCATGCACAGCGTTGCCCTGGTCGTTTACCCCAACTTTCAATCACTGAGCTTGTCCATTGGCTCGGTGTTCGAGTGCGCCAACCTGTTGCGGGGTGAACCGGGCCTACGACTTTCACCTGATCTCGGAAACCGGCGGCGCGGTGATGTCATCCCAGGGCTTCTCGGTGAACACCGCGCCGATACGGCCCGAGGGCTATGACTCGCTGATCGTCAGCGGCTACCTGGAATTTCGCTTGCCCGACGCCAGCCTGCTGGACGTGGTAAAGCGGGCGTCGGCGCAGTCGCGGCGGGTGGTATCGCTGTGCATGGGCATCTTCGTGCTGGCCGAAGCCGGCCTGCTGGCGGACAAACGCGCGACCACCCACTGGCTGCATGCACCGGCGTTCAAAAAGCGCTACCCAGACATACAACTGGATGAAGACAAGCTGTTCGTGATCGACGGCCAGATTTGGACGGGCGCGGGCATGAGCGCCGGGGTCGACCTTGCCTTGGCCATGGTCGAGAAAGACCTGGGCAGCGACCTGGCCCGCCAGGTGGCGCGCAAGTTAGTGATCTCGCAACGCCGGGGCAGCGAGCAATCGCAACTGTCGGCGCTGCTGGAGCTGGACCCCAAATCCGATCGCGTGCAGTTAGCCTTGGCCTACGCCCGGGAAAACCTGCGCGACGACTTGTCGGTCGAGGCGCTGGCCGCCGTCGCCCGCCTCAGCCCACGGCAATTTAGCCGGGTGTTTCGCGAGGAAACCGGGCAGACGCCGGCCAAGGCCATCGAATCGCTGCGGGTTGAAGCGGCCCGGGCGATGATGGAAACCAGCCGGCACCCGGTGGAAGTGGTGGCCAGGGAGACAGGTTTTGGTGATCGAGAGCGCATGCGCCAAGCGTTTTTGCGGGCGTTCGGGCAGCCGCCGCAGGCGTTGCAGAAGGTGTTTTTTGACGGTGTGGCAGGCTTGTCATGAGCGGCGCGGACACCACTGCAACCCCACCCGCCCTCACGGCAAGGGAGGTGTGCCAAGTACTCAGGGAGGCCATTTTTGGCCGCCGTACCCTGACAAACGCCTGCCACCGGTCGCGGGATGAAACCGATGCCGGTGTGTGCATCGTCGAAATCGATGGCTGGCGCCTTTCGATTGACAACGAGGGCGACGCGCTGGGCCACTGCGAACAGTGCACGGCTGCGGACGGCCGCACTTGGGCCTTCAACAGCGGTGATCGGTATGGCACAGACCCTATCGCCATGCTTTCCCAGTGGGAGCACACGACCCTTGAGCGGCTGCTCAAACAGCGATGAATTTGCCAGCCGCCCTCACCCCGCAGGCCTGCCGTCGGATTAACCGATCGGGCTGATCTTGATGCGATCAATCAACCAACGCCCCGCAGGCCCAGGCAAGGTGTCGGTCGCGTGAACCGCAGAAATATCGATCTTCACCCCTTCTCTGGGGATGCTTTGGACATCCAGTACCACCAGCGAGCCCGTCGCCAGGTCCTGCTCAACCATGTGCAACGGCATGCTGCCCCAGCCCACCCCGTCTTTTAGAAAAGCGTACTTGGTCGACAAATCGGCCAGCCGCCAGGTGAGGGGCGACAGCACGCCATAGTCTTGCCCTGCCAGCATTTCCGAGCGATCGGTCAGTACCAGTTGGATGTGATTGGCGAGCTCACGCTTGGAAATTCTGCCTACCCGGCGCGACAGCGGATGATCGTTGGCCGCGACCATGACCAGCGAAAACTCACCGAGGCGCTCGCTGGACAATGTGGGGAAGGTGATGGGCAACGAGGCAAGCAGGCCCAGGCTGCAACGCCCATCCAACAGCGGTTGATAGCCGGCGCCCAGGCCCTCGACGAAGATTTTCAGACGGGTCAGCGGGAAGCGTTCGGCGAACTCCTTTACTACAGCGGTAATCGCCGAAGTGGGGAAAAACACGTCCACCACCACTGACAATTCGGGTTCAAGCCCCGAGGCCAGTAGCTTGGCACGCGCCTTCAGGGTATCGACGCCAGCAATGATGTTACGCGCATCCGTGAGCAACAAAGCACCCTGAGGGGTCAGTTTGGGGAAGCGCGCGGAGCGGTCGAACAGCACCACGCCGATTTGATCCTCCAGGCCACCGACCCAACCACTGACCGCTGACTGCACTCGATTGAGCTTTCTAGCGGCGGCAGAAAAACTGCCTTCATCCACCGCCGTGACAAAGGTTCGCAGCTGATCCAGTGATACGCCGTCGAGCATCTCGCCCCGCTCCATCCCGATTATAGATACATACCATCTCAATATACCGTCTTTTCAGATGCAGCGTAGTGGATCATCGTGTTCGTGAGGTTTGACCTTTACCCTTCCCTACATCGCTAACGAGGCACTCGACATGACTTATTCCATCATCGGTTCTGGCAAAGTGGGTACCGCCCTCGCCCGTCAATTCGCCCGGAACGCCATCCCCGTCGGGATTGCCAATACCCGTGGCGCGCTTAGCCTCGCTGCGCTCACCGACGAATTGGGTGGGTACCTCATTGCGCAAACCCTTGAGCAGGCCCTGAGCGCAGACGTGGTGATCCTGGCCATACCGTTCAGCGCTCATCGAGCCATTGGCCGCATGTTTCCCGACTGGCACAACAGGACCATCATTGATGCGATGAACACCTATGGCGTTGCGCTTGAGGAGCTTGAAGGTCAAGCGTCAACCGACGTCGTGGCCCGCGCATTTGCCGGCGGTCACGTGGTGAAAACCTTCAACCAACTGCCCGCAGCCTTGTTAGCCAAAGACCCGGCACAGGATGGCGGGCGGCGCGTGATGTTCGTGTGGGGGCGAGATCAGCAGGCCAACACCCGCGTTACCGAGCTCGTCGAACGGCTAGGCTTTGCACCGATCTCCCTGGGGACGATTGATGACGGTGGCACGTTGCTCGGTTTGGGCGGCCCGCTGATCCTTCAGAACATTATTAAATATCAATAACCGGGCCTGGCCTGGCCCGATGGAAGGGCCGCACGCGCGGCCCCGTTTTCAGTCTTGTTGCCTGCGCAGCAGCACCCTCGTCACCCGGCGCTCTTGAACCCCGGCAACGGTGATGCTCCACGCTTGCCACTTGAGCGTGTCGCCAATCACCGGCAAGCGATCCAGCAAGCTCATGACCAGGCCCGCCAATGTCTGGTAGTCATCGGTGGCTTTGGCTTCAAAGCCCAGCTGTTCACGCACCAGGCTCAGGTTCAGCGCACCGCTGACCAGAAAACCGCCTTGCTCGGCAACGATGTTGGGGCCTTCGATTTCGCTGGCATCGGGCAGCTCGCCGGCGATGGACTCAAGGATGTCGGTCATGGTGAGCATGCCGATGAAGTCACCGAATTCGTTCACCACGAAGGCGATGTGGGTCGACTCCTTGCGCATCTGCTCCAAGGCGTTGAGGATCGTGAAGCTGTCCAGCAAGTTGATGGCCTGGCGGCCCATGGTTTCCAGGTTGGGCGGGGTGCCGGCCAGCAGTTCCTTGAGCAGCTCCTTTTTGTGAACGAAGCCCAGCGGTTCATCAATGCGCCCGTCACGGATCAACGGCAGCCTTGAATAAGGCGAATGCATGAGCGTGGTGCGGATGGTCTCTGCAGAGTCGGCCAGGTCAATGTGGTCGATTGCAACCCGTGGCGTCATCACGCCGCGTATCGGGCGCTCCGCGAGTTGAAGCACGCCACTGATCATCACGCGCTCACGTCGGTCAAACACCTGCTTTGCAGGGTCGTCAGCCAGCATGTCGGCGATGTCCTCGCCCACTTCATCGGCGCCCAACGTGTGGCCACCCAACAGGCGCAACACGGCGTGGGCCGTTCGCGCACGCATCGGGCGCTGGCCTTGCAAGGTTTTCTTGCGGCGCTTGCGCGCCAGCTGGTTGAACAGCTCGATCAAAATCGAGAAGCCAATGGCGGCGTACAGATAGCCTTTGGGAATGTGAAAGCCCAGGCCCTCGGCCGTGAGGCTGAAGCCGATCATCATCAAAAAGCCCAGGCACAGCATGATGACCGTTGGGTGACGGTTGACGAAGGTGGTCAGTGGCTTGCTGGCGATGATCATCAAGCCGATGGAGATCACCACCGCAATCATCATCACGGCCAGGTGTTCCACCATGCCGACCGCCGTGATCACGGCATCCAGGGAAAACACCGCATCCAGCACCACGATCTGCGCGACGATCGGCCAGAACAGCGCGTAGGCCGCATTGCCGGTGCGTTCTGCCACGTGGCCTTCCAGCCGCTCATGCAACTCCATGGTGGCCTTGAACAACAGGAACACGCCACCGAACAACATGATCAGGTCGCGGCCCGAGAAGGTCTTGTCGAACACCTCGATCAAGGGTTCGGTCAGGGTGACCATCCAGGAGATGCTGGCCAGCAGGCCCAGGCGCATCAGCAATGCCAAGGACAGGCCGATGACCCGTGCACGGTCACGCTGCGCGGGCGGTAGCTTGTCGGCCAGAATGGCAATGAACACCAGGTTGTCGATGCCCAGCACCAACTCCAGCACGATCAACGTCAACAAGCCAAGCCAGGCCGTGGGGTCGGCGATCCATTCCATCAGTGGGCCTCCCGCTGCATCAAGGCGAATAAGCGAGCAACGGGCTCGGGTGCAACGAAGCGACTGGGAGGCTCCAACAGGGTGTTCATAAAGGCCTGAAATGAATTGGGGATAAAATCCTACAATGTTTCAAGACCTTTCACACAAGACGAACTATTACAGGATTTGACCGGCCCGTTCGCGCATGGGCGGGCGTGCCACTACAGCGCGTTGAACAGGTAGCTGACGATCAATCGGTTTTCGTCCATGTCACGCCCCTCATCACTGCGGTAGGTTGCGTTGCGCCAGCGCACGGACAAGCCCTTCAGGCCCGCCTGGAACGCATAGGCCACATCCAGGTCACGCTCCCACTCCTGGTCGGCGCCGGGTTTTTTCAGGCCATCGCCCTTGATGTAGGCCGTGAAAAACGTCAGGCCTGGCAGCCCCATGGGCGCGAAATCATAACCGTAGCGCACCTGCCAACTGCGCTCCCCGGCGCTGCCGAAGTCGTGGTACTGCACGTAATTGGGCAGGTAAGGGTTGTTGATGTAGGGGAAGCCCGTGGTGCCCTGCATGACTTGGTAGGCGGCCATCAGGCTGTGCCCGGTGTCGAAGGTGTAGCTCAACGCCGCCGCATACGCGCGGTTGTCGACCTCCCCCGCCTTGGCCGCGCCCACCTCGTTGCTGGCGAACGCGCGTAGATCAGTCAGCAGCCCGCCGCGCCCCACGCGCGTGGTGTAGGCAAGGCCCAGGAACTGCTGGCGGTACACGTCGGTGAGTTCACCGTAGTAGTAACTGCCCACCCAATGCCGGTCAAACGTGTAGCTGCCACCGCCATAGCGAAAGTGATCGCCGATGCCCGTGGCCGGGTAGCGACCGTCCTTTACGGCCAGGTTGATGTCTTGCCGGTTGGTCGAGTCTGGAGTGATGGTTTGGTCGAACTGTGCCAGGTTGACGTTCAAGTGCTGCACATCAGTGGAACTCACTTGCCAACCCTGGAACGTCTGCGGCAACAGCCGGCTATTGTTGTATTGCAATACCGGCACCTTGGGCAGGGCCATGCCATAGCGCACCGTGGTGTTAGACACCTTGAACTTGAGCCCCCCGCCCGCCTTCGCGTATTGGCCCACTGCCTCACCGGAGGCGCGCCGGGGCAGCAAGCCACTGGCGCTGCGGTCGGGGCTTGAGTCCAGCTGAAACCCGGCGAACGCCAGCGCATCCAGCCCAAACCCGACGCTGCCGCGGGTAAAGCCCGACTCGTAATTCATCAAGAAGCCTTGCGCCCACTCTTCGCGCTTGGAGACACCGGCGCCGTCGCGAAAATCACCGTTGTAGTAGAAGTTGCGCGCTTCAAGCCGCACGCGGCTGTCGTCGATAAAACCCTCGGCCCAGCAAGTGTTCAGGCTGAACAGGCTGGTGCCGAGGAGGATGCGATACAGGGTTGGATTCATTTTTATTATGGCCCAGGCGCAGCGCGTCGCTGTTCGGTAAAAAACCGAACAGGACACTGATCATTGTTTTAGGTGAGGGGTGTTACAGGTCAGGCGTGACGGCCCAGCTCCTGGGCCAATTGCTCGCGGTCCAGCTCTTTTTCCCAGGCAGACACCACCAGCGCGGCCACGCCGTTGCCCACCAGGTTAGTCATGGCAAGCCCCGTGCCCATGAAGCGGTGGATACCCAGGATCAGTACCATCCCGGCCACCGGCACCAGCGGCACCACCATCAGGGTGCTGGTGAGCATCACGAAGGCTGCACCCGACACGCCGCTGGCGCCTTTGGATGTCAGCATCGCCACCAGGATCAGGGTCAATTGCTGGGACAACGACAGGTCGATGTTCAAGGCCTGGGCAATAAACAACACGGCCATGGTCAGGTAGATGTTGGTGCCGTCCAGGTTGAACGAATAACCCGTCGGTATCACCAGCCCCACCACCGGCTTGGAGCAGCCCAGGCGCTCCATTTTCTCCATGATTTGCGGCAGTACCACTTCCGATGAGCTGGTGCCCAGCACCACCAACAGCTCTTCCTTGATGTAACCGATGAACCGCAGGATGTTGAAGCCACACACCTTCGCCACCGCCCCCAGTACCACGATCACGAACAGCGCGCACAGCACATAGAAGCACGCCACCAGCTTGAGCAGTGGCAACAGCGAGCCGACGCCGTAGGTGCCCACGGTGAACGCGATGGCGCCGAACGCCCCGATCGCCGAGAGCTTGGCAATGATGTGCACAATGCGAAAAAACACCCCGGACAGGCCCTCGATCATGTCGTACACCGGCCGGCCCTTTTCGCCCATCGACGACAGCGCGCAACCGAACAGCACCGACACCAGCAGGATGCACAGCACGTTGCCTTCGGCGAAGGCCTGCACAAAGGTCGAGGGGATGATGCCCATCAGAAAATCGACCATGTGCAGGTGTTGGGCCTTTTCCGCAAAGCCGGTCACAGCCGAGGCATCCAACGTGTTGACGTCGACATTGAAGCCGCCACCCGGGTTCATCAGGTGGCCGCCGATCAGGCCGATCACCAGCGATACCGAGGAGATGACTTCGAAATAAAGCAGCGCCTTGCCGCCCACCCTGCCGACTTTTTTCAAGTCCTGCATGCCGGCGATACCCGTGACCACGGTGCAGAACACCACTGGCCCGATGATCATTTTGATCAGCCGGATAAACGCATCACCCAGCGGCTTGAGGTCGGCGGCAAAGGTGGGCCAGAAGTGGCCCACGGCGACACCGGCCAGAATCCCCAGCAGTACCTGAAAATACATGGCGCGGTAGAACGGCTGCCGGGCCTTCACACCCGGCACGGGGGGCGATTTTAATTGAGCGGAAACGGGGCTGGGGTTCATGGCTTTGGACTCGGTGGCAATCTTATTGTTGGAGGTGATGCGAGCTCGGCGTTGGTCATGCCCCGTAGAGTTTGAGGGGGTTGTCGACCAACAGCTTCTGGCGCAGCGCAGGGTCTGCGCAAAACGCGGCCATCAGGTCGACCAATGCGCCGTCGTTGGGCATGTCCTTGCTGATGTTCGGGTGGGGCCAGTCGGTCCCCCACAGCACGCGCTCGGGCGCAGCCTCGATCAGCCGCTCGGCAAAGGGGATGGCGTCTTCAAACGGCCTGCGCCCGGCAGAAACCCGTTCCGCGCCGCATACCTTGACCCACGCCAGCGGGTTTTGCATCAGTTCCAGCAAGGCCTGGAAGGCCGGTTGCTGCAAGCCGTCCTGCGCCTTGATGCGGCCCATGTGATCGATGATGAAGGGCACCGGAATGCGCTGCAAGCGCTCGGCGTAGGTGAAAATATCCTGGGCGTCCAAGTGCAGCACCACATGCCAGCCCAGGTCTGCCAGGCGGTCGACGGTCTGGTCGAACACGTCCAGGTCTGGCGCGCCGCCCAAGTGCGCAACGAAGTTGAAACGCACGGCGCGCACCCCACCGGCGTGCAGCGCTGCAAGCTGGGCATCGGACTCGCTGCCATCGACAATGGCCACGCCACGGTAGCGCCCTTCACTGCGGGCGATGGCGTCGAGCATGGCGCTGTTGTCACTGCCATGGCAGCTGGCCTGCACGATCACGCCCCGGCTAAAGCCCAGGTAATCGTGCAGCGCGCGCAACTGTTCATAAGGCGCGTCGGGTGGCGTATAGCTGCGATCGGCGGCATAAGGGAACTGCGCCGCAGGGCCGAACACATGGCAATGGGCATCCCAGGCACCCTGCGGCAGCGTCAGTTGCGGCCGCACGGGGTGGGCGTCAGGGGCTAGGCAGCTGTTCATCGTGAGTCCTTTGGTAGTGTTGTCACAAGCGATACGCAATGGTCGCGTGATCGGTTTGTGGCAACAACCGGACGGCGTTTCTAGCTGCTATGCGTGTTTTGCATAGCTAAGCACCCGGCATGCAGATTTCACGCACCATGGCCAAGGCCTGATCCGCCAGGCGCGACAGCGGGCGTTGCTGCGCCGTGGCGATAAACAGATGCGTCTGTATCAACGGCTCGACGATCTGCGCCACCTTGAATCCCTCCAGCGAATCGTCGCACCGAGCCAGCGCCGACTGGAACAACACCCCATAGCCCATGCCCAGGTGAATCAGTTCCAGCAGCGCCGGGATGCTGTCGATCTCAAGGCTAACGTTCAGGGCCAGCGAGTGGCGAACCGCCTCGGCCTCGATCAGCCGGCGGATGGAGTGCGGCTCGCTGGGGGTGATCAGCGGGTAGTTGGGCAGGTCACGCATCGGCACCTGCCCGGGCAGGTTGGAGTCGGCGCTGCCGATCAGCATCAACGGCTCGGCATGCAGGTGCTCATAGTGAAGCTGCGCGCTTTGGCTGGGGTTGAATAACAGGGCGAAGTCCAGCCGCCCCAGCAGGAGCCATTCGCGCATCGAATGGCTCAGCCCCTCCTTGATGCCCAGCGTGCACAGGGGGAACCGTTCGCGGAACGCCGATACCAACGCCACCGTGTGGCGACGGGAAATACTCGGTGGCAGGCCGATCACCACTTTGCCCGAAAGGCTGCCACGCTGCTCGCGCAACTCCTCGCGCGCCACTTGCACCTGGCGCAGGATGCCTTGGCCATGGTTGAAAAACCGCCGCCCGGCGTCGGTGAGCAGCACACTGCGGCCGTTGCGCAACAGCAGGTGCTCGCACAGCTCCACTTCAAGCTGGCGAACCTGGCGGCTGACGGCCGACTGCGACATATTCAATACGGCGGCAGCGCGCGTGAAGCTGCCGAACTCCGCCACCCGAACGAAACACTCCAACTGCTTGAGATCCATGCCCGGCGCCTGGCTAGAAAATGACGTTAACGCGTTTGCGAGCGCGCCGCCTGGAGGGACGGCTTGCCGGCCATCAGCCTTCGACGATCACGATGTAATCCATGCCTGCAAGCTGGCCGCCTTCCTGCGGCAATTGCACGGCAATGCCCATGAACTCGCCGTCGACGTATTCCTTGGAACGCGTGATGGCCTCCACGGCGGCCTTGGACCACAGGTGCAGTTCCACCACCTTTTCGCCGTCACGGCGGTGCTCTGCGATCTCGGCCAGGATGCGTTGTTTCATGGGATACCTTTGAATGAGTGAGTCGAGGCCCGCGACGAAATGCAGGCGACAGGCCCCATCATAACATGGCGATGCCCGCCCTTTTTGCCGCGCCAACACCTCATCACCCCGGCATCACAACCGGCGCAGGCTCAAGGCCGTGCCCGTTCAAGCGCCGCGCCAACAACCCACTGAATGCCAGCACGGGGATCACCGCGCAACCGGCCGCCAGCCACAGCACTGCGCCAAACCCCTGGCCAAGCAGTTGCCCCGCCATCGCCGGGCCCACCATGGAACTCAAGGCAAATGCCCCCGGGATCAGCATGATCGAGCGGCCACTGCGGTCCAGGCGGGCAATCGCGGCGGTCTGGTAAATGCAGCCCCAGGTAAACCCCACCTCCCAGATCCAGGCGCCGGCGGCATACATCAGGAAGCCATCGGCCTTGCCCAGCAACAACAGCCCCGTGCCCAGCACCAGTAAAACGATGACATGGGGCACGCGCACGCCCAGACGGTCGCCCACCACCGCGAGTGCCAACGCGGCGGCACCGCCCAGTAACTTCAGCACGGCAAAGACGATACCCAGTTCCGTCGGTTGCAGCGCCAAGCCATGGCCCAGGCGTTCGAGAAACGCCCACAGGCCAATTTGCCCTGCACCGAACAGGAAGAAAAAAGCCAGCGCTGCGTAAGCCGCTGGCGAAAATCGAAAGCGTGACAGCAGCGAACCCCCACGCGAGGGTTCACCTTCACCCATGAAATCCTGGCGCTGGGGCAATGCGAAAGCGCTCAGGCTCAACAGCAGGATGATCGCCGCCAGCATCAGGGCCGCACCGGTGTAGTGGAAGTGCGCAATCACCCACGATGGCAAGGTGAACAGCACGGCGGCCACCACCGCCAGCTCGATGCCCAAACGCATGCCCAAGGCCCGTTCTTTATTGGCCATTTCGCCCATGATGCGCATGCCCAGGCACGTCATCAGCGCGGCGAAAAAGCCGACGACCGCCCACAACGGCAACTGCGCCGTGGCCGGTAGCCACGAAGACATCGCGTACGCCGCCGCAGCACCGCTGGCACAGCCCAGGGTCAGCCAGCGCCAGTTCAAGTGGTCTATCAGTACCACTGCCACCAGCGTGCCCAGCAGGTACCCGGCAAAACACAGCGAGCCGAGCAAACCGATCTGCTCGACACTGAACCCCAGGCTGTCGACCATCGCCCCCAGCAGGATCGGCAAGGTATTGAACGGCAGACCACCAATCGCCGAGGCGAAACTGGCGGCCAGCATGATTGCCAGTGTTTTACGGCCACTCATCTTCATTGCACGCTCCTGCCCAGATGATGATCAGCGCTGGCCGACCGTGATGATTTCTCGGCGTTCAGCCATGGCAGCCGGCACGCTGGCCTCGTCCATGAAGAACTGCTCGTACCATTCGCGCAGTTGGTAGACCGGGCCATCGCCTTCGGCCAGTACCGGGTTGTTGACGCGGACCTTGTGCGCCCAGATGTCCACGTCCTGGTAAAAGGATTCGCGGTTGCGCATCACATAGTCCTTGGCCATTGCCTGGCATTGCTCGTTGCTCCAGCCCGGGATCTTTTTCACCATGCAACCAAAACGCAGTTCAAAGCTGTTAGCCGTGATCGGTACATGGCAGTTGAGCAGGATCGAGTGCACTTCCATGCCCTCGAACACCGCGCGCATGCGGGTGAGGTGAGTGGCAGGGCCGTAGTAGGCCGACTCGGCCACCAGGTCGCCGCCCAGACGTTCGGAGTCCCCATGGAAAATCTGCTGGGCAATGTGCCCTTCGAAGACGTTCGCAAAGTACTTGGTCGGGGTATCATGGACAGGCCCGAAATGCTGGGCATCGGCGAGGTTGTCGACCAGCTCCCGTGGGTTGGTCTCGATCACCAGCGTATCCATGTGCCAGTCGTGCAGCCACTCGTCACTGTCCTGCTCGGGCAGATGCGGGATCACGACCTGGTCGGCCGGCGCCTTGCCTTCCGGGTTGTTCCAGATGAACAACAGGTTGTTCTGTTCACAGGTCAGCCAGCGGCGGGACTTGGCTTTGGGCGGGATGCGCTTGCAGTACGGGATCTCGACGCACTTGCCGGTGGCATCGTATTGCCAATGGTGAAAAGGACACACCACGCGGTCGTTTTCCAGGGTGCCACGCGAAAGGTCCGCGCCCATGTGCGGGCAATGCGCATCAATGACACTGACCTGGCCGGTTGACGTGGCAAACGCCAACAAGCGCGTGCCAAAGATGTTCAGTGTGTGCAACTGGCCGTCACGGTAGTCGGCCGTCTCCCCCAGGCAGTGCCAGCCTCGGCCAAAGCGAGGGGCCAAGGCAGTTTCGACATTGATTGCGGCGAGCTTGGTCATTGTTATTGTTCCTCGTGTGGAATCTGCGGTGACTTGCCCGGTCAATGTTCACCGAGCAAGCCATCAACGCTCATCCTCCGCATGGACTATATAAGCCCTACACAATGACTTCAGTGCGCCAGTCGGCAACGATCGCGTGCTCCAAAGCAAACGCCTGCGCGGCAATCGTGCGCCGCTGAAAGCGTGGCGCTTGCTCGGCGGTGGCCAGCCACACCATCACCTGGGCAGGCACCTGCGGCGGGGCGATGCCGTTGCGCAAGGCCAACACGCCGCGCTCGCCGATCGTGGCTTTCAGCGCGTCGGTGCTGACCACCCCGGGGTTGAGGGTGAAGGCGCGGATGCCCTGCCCGCCCAGCTCGGCGGCAAGCACCCCGGACACCCTGGACACCGCCGCCTTGCCCGCCCCATAGGCATAACCCCAGCCGCCATCGACGGCCGCCACTGGCGGGTCGCCCTCGCCGGCGCCGGAGGTGACATTAATCACCACCCCCGAGCCCTGCTCGAGCATGGCGGCCAGCACCCTTTGGGTGAGCAACATCGGCGCCAGCACATAGCCCTTGAACACGCGTTCCAGGGTCTGGGGCTGAAGCGCCATGAACGATGCGTTCAGGTCGTTGCCCTGGTAGATGGCGTTGTTGACCAACACATCGATGCGCCCGAACGCCGCCAACACCGCCTGACCTGCGGCCACCACCGAGGCACTGTCGAGCAGGTCCATCGGCACCACCAGCGCCTCGCGTCCCAAGGCGCGGATCTGAGCGGCGGTACTGTCCAGGCTGCCCGCCAAGGGCACGCCCTGGGCATCGCACAAGCGATGTGCCGACGGCTCGCCCTCCTGCACTGTTCGCGCGCTGATCGCCACATCAAATCCGGCCCGGGCGAAGGCCAGGGCGGTCTCCCGGCCGATACCACGGCTGGCACCGGTGATAAATGCCACTTGGGTCATCGTTCCGCCTCCTCGGCGCAAGCGTTAGAAACGCGCCGGGCGAACCATCGCATCCATGCCACCATCGACAAACATCACGCTGGCGTGGATGAAGCTGGCCTGGGATGACAGCAAGAACGCCACCACCTGAGCGATCTCCTCCGGGTGGCCGGCGCGCCCCAGCGGCGCGACGAACTCACGCACGGCCTTGGCGAAGCGAGGGTCGTTCAGCGAGGCCTGGTGCAACGGCGTCTCGACCGCCCCCGGCGCCACCACGTTCAGGCGAATGCCCTGTTTGGCCCAGGGCACTGCCCTGCTGCGCACGTTACAGGTCACTGCATATTTAGAACTGGCATAGGCCACGCTGGATTTCTCCAGGGCATTGGCGTGCTCCAGGGTCAGCGCTTCGTTACCCGCCAGCATGGCCGCGACCATCGGTTGCAGCTCGGGATTGCCGTGGGTCGCAGCAACCGAGCCGATCACCACCGCAGCCGGTTCGTGCCCCTTGGCCAAGGCACCGACGAGGCCGTCGAGCAACTCGGTAACGCCGAAGTAATTGACCGCGACGATGGTATTGGACAGCGCGCTGGAGCCCACGCCTGCACAGCACACCAGGCCGTCCAGCACCCCTGCGCTCTGCTCGAGTACCGCGCTGATGGCGGCTTGACGCCCGGCGGCGCTCGACAGGTCGGCGATCACCTCGGCATGTTCACGGTCGATCCCAATGATGCGGTGCCCGGCTGCGCGAAGCGCCTGGCAGACTGCCGCACCGATACCGGATGCAGAACCGCTGACCGCTGTAGTTGGCATAGTGTTTTTCCTTGTTCGGTTAACGTGCTGGCAAGTATTGGTGGCCCGCATGGCCGCCGACATCGTCCGCACGGACTAAAACGCCCCGGCCTGCAAGCAGCACCGGGGCGTTGGGGGCAAGCGGTCACATCGTTCAGGCGCTGTGCCGCACCGGCTGGGCCAACTTCAGCGACGGCTTCACCAGCTCATCGTTGGCCAGCATGGCCAACTTTGGCTTTCCCAGGGCGACCACACTGTTGAGGATGATGCGCACCAACTCGGTTTGCCGACGCACACCGGTCTTGGAGAAGATCGAGCGCAAGTGCGCTCGGGCCGTGTTGCGGCGTACGTTCAATGCTTCGGCGGCCTCTTCCAGCGACAGGCCGTTGGCCAGTTCCATCGCCAACGCGGTTTCGGCCCGGGTCAGGTTGAACAGCTGCTTGGTCACGGTTTCGCTGGCCAGCGAGCGGCCAACGGCATCACGGATGTACACCACGACCGCCGGCTTGCTCTTGCCTTCGGCCCAGTCCTGGGTAGGAATGGCCTCGACCACCACACCAAGGTTGACTTGCCCCGAGGGCCTGGCCACCGACATCGCTTCAGCGCCAGTGCTCAGTTGTTCGCTTTGGGTGTCACGGGCAAAGGCGTTGCGCACCAGGCGCTGCAGTTCACGGTTGTCGCTGGGATAGGTGGCCTCCAGGCGCCCGCCGACCAGTTTCAAGCCATCGGCCCGCTCCAGCAGGTCACTGGCCACCGGGTTCAGGCGCAATACACTGCCATGCTGGTCCAGCACGATGGTCGCCACCGACAAGCGGCTGATGGCTTGGGCGTACAGTTCGCTGATCGATTCGCTGCGGTCGAGCAGGTTGTGCACATGCATGGCGCGGCGCAAATGTGGCAGCAACGATTCGCACAGCGTGCGCTCGGAGGCAGTGAATTTCGGCGCGGCTTTGGGCCGGGTGATGCGAAAACGCAGCTTGCCGCCATCGGCCGTGGAAATATTGGCGCCCATGATGTGGTAGGTGTCATGGACGGTGCCGTAGGTCTTGAAGTAGACCGAATTTGTCCACTCGGCCTCGGTCATCACATCGTCGACCGTGAACACCTTGTCCATGGGTGGGTTATTGAACGGGGTGACGGCTTGTGGGTAGGCCCAGTAGCTCACCTCGCCCTCGCCTTCGATGTCGCCCACCACAATCATCAGGCCCAGGTCCGGCTGCTCGGGCACCCGCAAGATCAAGGTGACGTAGTTGGCCTGGAACAGGCTACGCACATGGCGCAGGGTCTTGGCCATCAGCTTGGGGTCGAGCGCACCGTCGTAGAACTCGCCAATGAGCCGGTCGTATTCAGCCAGCTCCAAGCCCATGTCCGCCAAGGCCTGAACACTCAAGCTGGAAGTTTCCATCACTCGTCTCCTTGCGGGACACAGCCCAGGCTGCGCCCGTTATTATTGTTATGGTTGCAACACCTTTGCCACAGCACCTGGCGGCGCGCGGTCAGGCTTGACCGCCACCAGGGGTTTGCCCAGGTTGAACCAGGCGGCCAAGGCCGGGAGCAGAAAAATCGCCCCCAGTACATTGACCAGAAACATGAACGATAGCAACACCCCCATGTCCGCTTGAAACTTCAGCGGGGCGAAGGCCCAGGTACACACCCCGATCGACATGGTCAGGGCGGTGAACACCGCCGCCGTGCCCCGTTGGCACATGGCTTGGTAGAAGGCATGGCGCAGGTCGGCGCCCTCGGCCATTTCGTGCTGGATGCGCTCGTACAGATAGATGCCGTAGTCCACCCCCACGCCGACCCCCAGGGCCATCACCGGCAGCGTCGCCACCTTCAGGCCGATGCCGAGCATGGCCATCAGCGCATTGCACAACACCGCCACGATGGCCAGCGGCACCAGTATGCACAACACCGCTCGCAGCGAGCCGAAGGTCAGCCAACAGAACAACAAGCACCGAACCAAACAAGGCCACCAGCATCAACACCTCGGCGCGCTTGACCGCATCGTTGGACGCGGCCATGACCCCCACGTTGCCACCGCCCAGCAGGAACTGGATTTCCGGCACCTGGACCTGCGCGATGATGCGCTGGGCCTCCTTGACCACATGGGCAACGGTTGCGCCATCGTGATCGGTGAGGAACACCAGAATCTGCATCTGCTGGCAGCCATCGGTGACCAGCCCGTCCTCCGGCACATAGGCGCGCGAGCCCTGGCTCAAGCCCCGGGCCGAGCCTGGGATGGCCGCCCAGCGCGGGTTACCTTCGTTGTTGCCGGCAATCACCGTTTTGCCAAAGCCGGCCACGCTCTGCACCGACTGCACGCCGCTCACGCTGCGCATGCGAAAGTCAAAAGCCTCCACGGCACGCATCACCGCCGGTGACAGGCACGCCTCTTCCACGCCCTGGGCCTGCGCGAACACCGCCAGCACATCAAGGCCGATGGCATAACTGCCGACGATCTGGGCGTTGTCCTGGTTGTAACGCGAATCGCTGCGCAGCTCCGGGGCGCCGGCACCGATGTCACCGACTTCCAATTGGCGCGCCTTGAACACCGCGGCGCTCAACAACATCAGGCTGACCACCATCACCACCAACGCCGGGCGTGGCTCGGCCAGGGCCGACAGCCGCCACCACAAGGGGTGCTTGCCCTGCTGCTGAACGCGCGCCTTGTTCAACACGCCACGCTCCAGGCGCAGGTGGGAAATGATGATCGGCAACATCAGTTTGTTGGTGATGATCATCAGCATCACGCCAATGCAAGCCGTCACCCCCAGCTCATGCACGATCGGGATGTCGATCAGCATGATCACGGCAAAGCCCAAGGCGTTCATCAACAGCGCCAGGGAACCTGGAATAAAGATTTTGCAGAAGGCCGCGTGTGCCGCCTGCACCGAATCCTTGCCGGCCAACACTTCCTGTTTCCAGGCGTTGGTCATTTGCACGGCGTGGGAAACGCCGATGGAGAAGATCAGGAAGGGCACCAGAATCGACATCGGGTCGATGCCCAGGCCTATCAACGGTAGCAGGCCCAACAACCAGACCACCGGCAACAGCGCCACCAGCAGGGCCACCACGGTCAGGCGCAGCGAGCGCGAGTACAGCCACAGCAACAGGCCGGTGATCAGGAAGGCGACGACAAAAAAGCCGATCACGGTCATCAGCCCATCGACCACATCGCCGACCAGCTTGGCGAACCCGACGATGTTGATGTCGATCTGCTCGCTGCTGTACTTGGCACGGATGGCTTCCAGGCGTTGCGCCACTTCAACATAACTGACTGATTTGCCGGTTTGCGGATCGACGTCCTGCAGGTCGGCGCGCACCATCGCCGACTTCAGGTCGTTGGCCACCAGGCGCCCGACTTGCCCGGCGCGCGCGGCATTGCTGCGCACCTGGGCGAGGTCCTCGACGGTGGCGGTGAAGCGCGGCGGTACCACCACATCGCCAAAGAAGCCGTCTTCGGTGATCTCGATGTAGCGCACGTTGGCGGTGAACAACGAGGTGACGCTGGCGCGGTTGACCCCGTTGATAAAGAACACATCGTCGGTGACTTTGCGCAACGTATCGAGAAACTGCGGGTTGTAGATATCGCCCTCGCCCTTCCATTTCACGCTGACCAGAAAGCGGTTGGCCCCGGTGAAATACTGACTGAAGTTGAGAAAGTTGAGCATGTATTCATGCCGCACCGGGATTTGTTTATTGAAACCTGGGTCGAGTTGGGTCCGGGTGGCGCTGTACCCCAACCCCAGGGTCAGCAACAGGAACACCGTCAATAGCAGCCTACGCCGTGCCAGCAACAGGTCGGCACAACGCTCGACCAGGCGCTTAACCCCGCAATTAGCGTTTTTCATGAAGCAATTCCCCTTTGCCCAACGCGGCAACGCGGTCACCGCTGCCCTGGTAGACCCCTCGTTCACCGGCCAGCAATACCTGACCGCTGCTCATCACAATGGCACTGGTCAACGTGCCCAAACCGGCCTGGCGACTGCTGCCGACCAACCGCCCCTGGCCATCCAGGCGCACCAGCGAGCTACCGGCGCCGACCATCAGCACCCCGGCGTTGTCCGGCAGCAGCACATGGCCGTAAAGCGGCTGGGTATTGCCCACGTCGATGGCGTGCCACTGCTCGCCAAAGTCATCGCTGACAAACACATGGCCGCGCATGCCGTAGGCCACCCAACGCTGGGCACTGAGGCGTACTACGCCAAACAGCGAGCCGTTGTAGAAAGTCGGCAGTTGCTGCCAGTGTTCGCCGTTGTCCGCGCTGCGCAGCACCAGGCCCTGCTCGCCGACCAACATGCGCCGGCCATCGCGGCCGCCGTCCATGGCGTTGAGGTGCGCCCGGTCCACTTCAAGGGCCTGCACGCGCCAGCTTTGCCCGGCGTCATCGGAGCGGTAGAACTTGCCGTAACTGCCGAACGCAAAGACCTGCTCGCTGCCTGCCGCCCAGGCGCCCAACAACGGCTCACCGACATCGGCCTCATAGTGCATCTCTTGCCAACTGTTGCCGTTGTCCCTGGAGTGCAAGATCCAGCCATCCTGGCCGACGGCAACCAATTGCCCGGCATCCAGCGCGGCCAGGGCATTGAGGGAAAGATGGCGTTGGGGCTCGACCGTGGCAGGTTGCCAAGTAAGCCCCTGGTCGTCGCTGAGCAAAATCGTCCCGCGCTCGCCCACCGCCACCTGGCGCTTGCCCAGGTTAAGCAGGCCGTTGATTTGCAGGCGGTCGGTGTTCAACGCCGTGTCGGCAATGTTCAGTGCCTCACGCGGGGCAAAAGCCAGCGCCACCACGGCAGCAACCGCGATGCACACCAGGTAGGCAATCAGCCGGCGCATGGGCGACTCCTTGCAGCACGGTCCAGGCGCTCGACACTCTCCATACGGCTCACCCTCTTATTCTTGTCGTAGTGAATCACTGCAGCACTCGATGAGTAGATAGTCCGTCTGCAAGGTCCCCGGGGCATCGTCCAAACGGCCTACCCCGGGACCCAACAGCGCAATCGGTGGTCAGCCAAGCTCGAACAGGCCCGCCGCCCCCATGCCGCCACCAATGCACATGGCCACGACCACGTAGCGCACGCCGCGGCGACGCCCTTCCAGCAGCGCGTGACCGACCATGCGCGCCCCCGACATGCCGAACGGATGACCGATGGAAATCGCCCCGCCGTTGACGTTAAGACGCTCGGGCGCGATGCCCAGGGCGTCGCGGCAATGCAGCACCTGGCTGGCAAAGGCCTCGTTGATTTCCCACAAACCGATGTCCGCCACGCTCAGGCCAAAGCGCTTGAGTAGTTTGGGCACTGCCAGCACCGGGCCGATGCCCATTTCTTCAGGCGCACAACCGGCCAGCGCGATGCCGCGATAAGTCCCCAATGGCTGCAGGCCGAGCTGCGCTGCCTGGGCGCGGCTCATCAGCAAGCTGGCCGAGGCACCATCGGAAAACTGCGAGGCGTTGCCGGCGGTGACGAACTGGCCCTGCGCCACCCACTGGCCGTCCTTCCACACCGGCTTCAGGGCCGCCAGGTCTTCGCGCTGGGTGGATGGCCGGTTGCATTCGTCACGGTCGGCCAGCACTTGCTCATGGCCATCGGGCTGGCCGTCCTTGTCAAAGCGCAGTTTGCTCGCCTGCAACGGCACGATTTCTTCATCGAACAAACCGTCACGCTGGGCGGCCGCCGTACGCTGCTGGCTTTGCAGGGCGTAATCGTCCTGGGCGGCACGGCTGATGCCATAGCGCTGCGAGACAATCTCGGCGGTTTCGATCATCGGGATATAAGCGCTGGGCATGCACGCCAGCACCGCCTGGGATTGGTTGCGGTAGGTGTTCTTGTACTTGTTCTGGGTCAACGACAGCGACTCGACGCCGCCGGCGATCGCGATGTTCATCTCACCGGCCAGGATGTTCTTGGCCGCCACGCCGATACTGATCAGGCCCGAGGCACACATGCGGTCCAGGGCCATGCCCGGCACGCTGTCCGGCAAACCACCGGTGTAGGCACACAGCCGGCCAATGTTGTAGCCCTGGGTGCCCTGCTGCACCGCCGCGCCCATGATCACGTCTTCCACCAGGCCCGGCTCGATCCCGGCGCGCGCCACCACGGCCCGCACCACATGCCCCCCCAACACCGGCGCTTCGGTGTCGTTGAAAGAGCCTCGAAAGGATTTGGTCAGCGCGGTACGCGCGGTGGCAACAATCACAACGTCATTCTTGTGCATGGACAGGCTCACTCGGTAAGGGGGTTGAAGGTGTAGCGGCTGATGGTGTCGACCACGCAACCGGGGCGTTCGGCGCCTTCGATTTCGACGCTGATGCGCACCACCAGCTGGACCGCCGTGCCCATCGGCGCGGCGCTGACCACCTGCCCGCGGCCACGTACCCGCGCGCCGACTTTCACTGCTGCCGGAAAGCGCACGCGGTCGGTGCCGTAGTTCACCCCCATGGCCAGGTTGTCGAGGGTCATCAGTTGCGGCATGAACAAATTGGCCAGGGCCAGGGTCAGGTAGCCGTGGGCGATGCACACCCCAAACGGGCCGCTGGCCGCGCGTTCGGGGTCGACATGAATCCACTGCCGGTCGCCGGTGGCTTCGGCAAATTGGTTGATCCGTTCCTGGGTCATGACCAACCAGTCGGTCACGCCCAGGTCCAGGCCTTGTGCCGCGAGCATCTGCTCGGCGCTATTGAATCGGGTGCTCATCGTCTGTCCTCAGGCTTGTTGGGAACTGGCCGACAGCACTTCGCCCACCAGGTAGGAGGCGTAGTCGCTGGCAAGGAAAATCATCACGTTGGCCACCTCCCACACCTCGGCGGCGCGGCCAAAGGCTTCACGGTCGGCAAGTTGTGCCAGCAGCGCTTCGCTGGAGGCTTTCTTGAGAAAATCGTGCAGGGCAATCGAAGGCGCCACGGCGTTGATACGCACGCCGCTTTCGGCCGCCTCCAGCGCACTGCAACGGGTCAGGGCCATCACCCCGGCCTTGGCCGCGGCGTAGTGCGCCTGTTCCTTTTGGGCCCGCCAACCGAGCACCGAGGCGTTGTTGACGATGGCGCCCGTACCGCGACGCTCCATGTGCGGCAACATCGCGCGGGTCATGCGAAAGGTGCCGGTCAGCGTCACATCGATCACCCGCAGCCATTCCTCGTCGCTCATCTCGGTCACCCGCTTGGAACCCCCCAGGCCTGCGTTATTGATCAGCACATCGACGCCGCCAAGGGCCTGCTCGGCGCTCGCCACCAATGCCTGCACCTCGGCCTCCACGGTGACGTTGCACAGTTGGCCGTACACCGCCTGCAATCCGGTATCGGCCTTGAGCTGCTCGACCGCCTGTTCAAGGCGTCGGGGGTGAACATCGGAAATCATCAGGGCGCGGCAGCCTTCTTCGGCGCAACGCTTGGCGGCGGCGTAACCGATGCCTGCGCCGGCGGCGGCGGTGATGAGCACGGATTTGCCAGCCAGCAACTGGTGGCCTGGAACATAAGGAGGGGCTTGTTTCACGGTGTATACCTCTGACAGAAAACAGGTTGTCGACAGGTATAAAGGCCTCGGGGGCCAGGCACATCGTCAAAACGGACGGGGTAGCACCTTGCACAAAGGCGCCACGTTGGCCGGCGCCTTTGAATCAGGCCGGTTTCAACTGCCCCAGACCTTCTGCGCCTTGGGCGCTTCTTGCAGGATCGCTTCGACCGCCGCGCCCACTTCAGTCACCTGCCAACGCGCGCCCTTGTCGCGGGTGACGCCGGTGCGCCAGCCATCGCCCAGGGAAATGCGCCCGCCCTGGCTTTCGAACAATTGGCCGCTGACATGCCCGGAAGCCTCGCTGCCCAGCCACACCACCAGGGGCGCGACGTTTTCCGCAGCCCAGGCATCGAAGCTGTCGTCCTCGGGTTTCTTGACCATGTCCGGCATGGCGCTTTCGGTCATCGCGGTGCGCGCCGCCGGGGCCAAGGCGTTGGCGGTGACGCCATAGCGGGCCATTTCCGCTGCCTGCACCAGGGTCAGGGAAGCAATGCCGCCTTTGGCGGCCGAGTAGTTGGATTGGCCGATCGAGCCCTGCAAGCCGGCCCCGGAGCTGGTATTGATAATCCGCGCCGACACCGGCGTACCGCCCTTGGCCAAGTCGCGCCAGCGCCGCCCAAGGATATTGGCCAGGCAGTAATGGCCTTTGAGGTGCACGCGCATCACCATGTCCCAGTCCTCTTCCGAGAGGCTGATGAACATGCGATCACGCAGTACCCCGGCGTTGTTGACCAGCACATGCACTTCGCCAAAGGCTGCGAGCGCCGCATCGACGATGCCTTGCGCGCTGGCCAAGGTGGTGATGTCACCATCGTTGGCGATGGCCTGGCCACCGTTTGCGGCGATCTCGTCAGCCACCGCCTGCGCCGCCTCGCGACGAATGTCGTTGACCACCACGTTGGCACCTTCAGCGGCAAAAGCCAGCGCATAGGCGCGGCCCAACCCGCCACCGGCACCGGTGATGATCGCAGTACGGCCTGCACAGATTCCCATAGGGTGTTTTCCTGTTGTTTAAATGTGGGTGGCTTCAGAGCCGTTCGATGATGCTGACGTTGGCCTGGCCGCCGCCTTCGCACATGGTTTGCAGGCCATAGCGCCCGCCGGTGCGTTCCAGCGAATGCAACAAGGTGGTCATCAGCCGTGCGCCGGTCGCGCCGAGCGGGTGGCCAAGGGCAATGGCGCCGCCATTGACGTTGGTGCGGGCCGGGTCGTAGTCGAGCTCCTTGGCCCAGGCCATGACCACCGAGGCAAAGGCTTCGTTGATTTCCACCAGGTCGATGTCGGCCATGCGCATACCGGCCTTTTTCAGCGCCGCACGGGTGGCCGCGATCGGTGCGGTGAGGTGCCAGATCGGGTCGTCACCCAGCACCGACAGGTGATGGATACGCGCCCTGGGGGTGAGGTTGTAGCGCTTGAGTGCCGTGTGCGAAACCACCAGCATCGCCGCCGAGGCATCGCAGGTCTGGCTCGACACCGCGGCGGTGATCGATGGGAATTGGTCGCTGACCGGTTCCAGGCTGGCCATCTTCTCCAGGCTGCTGACCCGCGGCGTTTCGTCAAACGCCAGGCCTTCGCACGCGACGATCTCGCGGGCGAAATAACCGGCGTCAGCGGCCGCCAGGGCACGTCGATGGCTTTCCAGCGCGAACACTTCCATGTCCTGGCGGCTGAGCTGCCAGTGATCGGCGATACGCTGGGCGGCGTAAAACTGATTGACCGGCTGGTTGCCAAAGCGCGCCTGCCAGCCTTTGCTGCCGGAAAACGGGTCGCTGAAACCCAAGGGCTGGCCGGCCAGCATCGCCGAGGCGATCGGTATCTGGGTCATGGTCTGCACCCCGCCCACCGCCACCACGTCCTGCATGCCGCTCATCACCGCCTGGGCGGCAAAGTGCAGCGCTTGCTGGGACGAACCGCACTGGCGGTCGACCGTGGTGCCGGGTACGTTCAAGGGCAAACCGGCCGCCAGCCAACTGGTGCGGGCGATATCGCCCGCTTGCGAGCCGATGGCGTCGACGCAGCCAAAAATCACGTCGTCATAGTCTTCGGCGGGGATGCCATTGCGCTCGACCAGCGCCTTGAGCACATGGGCGCCCAGGTCAATGGCATGCACGTGGGCCAGGCCGCCCTTGCGCTTACCGGTGGGGCTGCGAAGGGCATCGACAATATACGCTTGGGGCATGGCTCAGTCCTCGAAGGTGGCGCCCGGCCCAAGCCGAGCTTCATCGCTGAGCACGTAGGCGGCGACGCGGGATTTGTGCAGGGCGCGGTCGCCCCATGACGGGTCCAGCGACCAGACGCGTTTCATGAACATTTGCAGGTCGACTTCCCAGGTGTAGCCCATGGCGCCATGCACCTGGATGCCCTGGCGCGCCGCCAACCAACTGGCGTCGCAGCACGCCAACCGGGCTTGCGAGACGTAGACATCGACGTTGCGATCGCCCTGGGCCAAGGCGTAGGCGGCGCGATACAGCGCAGGCTTGGCGAACTCGATCTTGCTGGCGACATCGGCCAGGTGATGCTTGACCGCCTGGAAGCTGCCGATCGGCTTGCCAAACTGCTTGCGCTGGGCCACGTAGTCCACCGACAGGTCAAGCATGCGCTGGGCCAGCCCGAGCAGTTGACCGGCCACCGACAAGGCGCCGCGGTTCAGGGTTTGCGCCCATAAGGCGCGCCCTTGCTCGCCGCCGACCAGCAGGGTGCCAGGGCCGGGCTGCCAGCTCACCCGGCCCAGGCGCCGCGACGCATCGATACTGGCATTGGCTTGCACGTCTACCTGCGAGCGTGGCACCGCGTGCACTTCATCGCCATGGCTGAGGATCAGCCACTCGGCCAGCGGCGCATCGGGCACCAGCGGGTTGATCGGGTGGCCGATGGCCAGGCGCACGCTGCCATCGGCAATGCGCGGCAACAGGCTGGCCTTCATCGGGCTTGCGTCCGGCAGGCCGTTGAGCAGGCCGGTGATCACGTATGCGGTGTCGGCCAGCGAGTCGGGGATGGCGTAGTAGCCAAGCTCCTGGGTCATCAGCGACCAGGCCACGTCGTCCATGCCCAGGCCGCCGAACGCTTCGGGCACCGACAAGGCGGTCAGGCCTTGCTCGGCGATCTTGCCGCGCAACTCGGCGCTGCGACCGGCATCGGTTTCCCAGATCTCGCGGAGCATCTCGGGCGCGGCCTCGGTCATCAGGAATCGACTGATGGCCTCGCGAAACGTGAGCTGATCATCGGTAAAGGTAAAGTCCATGGCCGGCTCCTATTTCGGCAGGCCGAGCATCCGCTCGGCGATGATGTTGCGCTGGATTTCGTTGGTGCCGGCGTAGATCGGCCCGGCCTGAGCGAACAGGAAGCCGTCCAGCCAGCCGCCCTCGATCGCCTGCGGGGCGCTGCTTAACAACTCGCCGCGGGCGCCAAGGATGCGCATGGCCGTCTCATGCATCTTCAGGTCCAGCTCCGACCAGACAACCTTGTTGATGCTCGACTCGGCGCCAATCTGCGCGCCGCGGCTCAGGCGCCCCACGGTGTGATAGGAAGACAGCGCATACGCTTCGGTACCCAACCAGGCATCGACCACCGCCTCGCGAATGCCGGGGTCACGATCGGCGCTTTCGCGGTGGGCGTGGTACAGCTGTATCAACTTGCGTGCCGTGGCCTGGAACCGCGCCGGCGAGCGCAGCAGCAAGCCCCGTTCAAACCCCGCGGTGGCCATCGCCACGTGCCAGCCCTGGCCTTGGGCGCCAATGCAGTTGTCCACCGGCACGCGCACATCGTCGAAAAACACTTCGGCGAAACTGTTCTTGCCGTTGAGCGCCCTGATCGGACGAATGCTCACCCCCGGGGTATCCAGCGCCACCATCACGAACGACAAGCCGTGGTGCCGGGTGGATGCCGGGTCGCTGCGAAACAGGCCGAACAGCCAGTCGGCAAACAGGGCTCGGCTGGACCAGGTTTTCTGCCCATTGAGCACATAGTGATCGCCATCGCGGATGGCCTTACAGCTGATGGCAGCCATGTCGGAGCCGGCGTTGGGCTCTGACCAGCCTTGGGCCCACATGTCGACGCTTGCGGCCATGCGCGGCAAGAACCGTTGCTTCTGCGCCTCGGTGCCGAACTCCATCAGCGTCGGGCCCAGCAGCAGTTGGCCGTTCTGGTTGATGCGCATCGGCGCGTCGGCACCGTAGTACTCTTCTTCGAAAATCAGCCACTCGATCAGGTCGCAGCCACGTCCGCCGTATTCCTTGGGCCACATGACCATCGACAGGCGTTGCTCGAACAGCTTCGCCTCCCAGGCCCGGTGCTGCTCGAAGCCTTCACGGGTGTCGTAGTTGGCCAGGGGCGCGGTCGGCTGATTGGCCGCCAGCCATTCGCGGACTTCCATGCGGAAGGCCTTTTGCTTGGGGGTATAAGCGAGTTCCATGGCGTTCCCTCAGAACTTCACGTCGCGTTTTTCGACGAACGCGCGGCGGGTTTCCGCAGAATCCGGACTGGTGTAGGCCTGCAGGGTGAAGCCCTGCTCCCAGCGGTACTTGTCTTCCAGGTTGCCGTCTTCGATGCCATTGAGGGCTTCCTTGGCGATACGGATCATCGCCGGGCTCTTGGCGGCGATCCTGGCGGCGATTTGCAGCGCGGTTTCGCGCAGTTGTTCCTTGGGCACCACACGCTCGATAAAACCGTACTGTGCAGCTTCGGCGGCGCCGATCTTGTCACCGGTAAAAAACAGATAGCGCACCTTTTGCACCGGGAATAAACGCTGCAAATGCGCGCCGCCACCCATGGCCCCGCGGTCCACTTCCGGCAAGGCGAAGGTGGCGCACTCGCTGGCCACGACAATGTCGGCAGCGCCGGTAAGGCCGATGCCACCACCGAGCACAAAGCCATGCACCGCGATGATCACCGGCACCGGCGTGCGGTGCACGGCCTTGAACGCCGCGTAGTTACCGGCGTTCACTGCAATGATGCGCTCGGGGTGGGCGTCCAGTTCCTTGATGTCGACCCCGGCGCAGAAGCCGCGCCCTTCGGCCCGAATCACGATGACTCGCACCTGGGGGTTGGCGCCAAGCGCCTCGACCTGGTGGGCAAGGTCCATCCACTCCTGGCTGTCCAGGGCGTTGACCGGTGGCTTGGCGAGCACCAACTCGGCAATGCCCGCGTCGATCTGTGTAGTAAATGCTTGACTCACGATGGTCTTCTCCAAGGGTCAGCGGGCCCGTTCAATAAAGGGTGCAGGTGTATGTTCCTCCTGCGCAGGCGTTCGCGCGTCGTGACGGGCCATCAGCGCGTCCAGGCAGTGCTCGGCTTGCCGGGCAATGTCTTCGATCACCTGCTGGCAACTTTTGAGTTCAGCGATGGCCGCGGCGACCTGGCCGCTGGGCAAGATGCCCTCGTCCGGCACGCCATCGATCATCGAGCGCTGCAACAGCACCGGCTGGTTGGCCGCCATCAGCGTTTGCGACACCGCGCCGGGATCCTCCTTGAGGGCCTGGCGCAACACCGTGAACAGGTGGCCCAGGCTCATGCCGGTCTGCTGTTTCCATTTCCAGGCGCTGCGCAAGGCGATGCTCAGGCGCCCCAGCGAGCCGGCCTGCTCCAGGCGGTTGATAAACGGGTTCTCGATCATCCGGTGGCGCATGCCATCGACCGCCAGGGTCACGCGCACCAACTGCGGGTCGGTGACCTTGAGGTAATGCACCAGGGTGGCCGAGGGCGTGGGCGAGTCACGGGTCATCAAGAACCGCGTGCCCATGGCGATGCCCACGGCACCGGCGGCCAGTGCAGCGGCCAGGCCCCGACCGGTGGAATAGCCTCCGGCGGCAATCACCGGCACCGACACCGCGTCCAGTACCTGCGGCAAGAGGATCGAACTGGGCACGCCACCGGTATGCCCGCCGCCCTCGCCGCCCTGGATAGTGATCATGTCCGCGCCCAACTCCACCGCCTTGAGGGCGTGCTTGAGCGCCCCCACCGTGGGGATGCACAGCACGCCAGCGGCCTTGAAACGGGCAATGGTCTGTTTGTCCGGGCCACGCCCATAGCTCACTGCGCGCAAGCGGTAGCGAATCGCGAGGTCGACGCACTGCCCGGCGTTTTCCTGGAACATGTGGAAGTTCAGGCCGAAATTGCTGCCCCCGGTGGCGGCGATCACCTTGTTGATCTCGCCTTCCAGGGCATCGGCGGCAAGGGTGGCGCCCGCCAGGAAACCAAAGCCACCGGCCTGGGTCGTGGCGATCACCAGGTTGGCGTCGGCGACCCACCCCATGGCGGTCTGCACGATCGGGTAGCGGCAACCCAGGGCCTGGGTCAGCGGCGTATTCATCCAGCGGCTCATGTCGGTTTTCCGCTGGCGGCGGCTTTATTGGCCTGGGCCATGGCCTTGGCATCGAAGCCGCCGAGCTTGTCGCCCGACAACAGTTCGCTGTGCACATGAGCAAACTGGTGCCAGGCAAAGGCGGCGTCCATGGCCGTGCGTTTGCCCTGCAGGTCTTCGACGTGGTTGATTGCCTGCTTGGTCAGGGCCAGGCCCATGCGCGGCTGCCGGGCGATCGTGGCGGCCAGCGCGTAGGTGCCCTCTTCAAGCATCGCGCGTGGCAGTACCCGATTGACCATGCCCATCTGGTAAGCGCGCTCGGCGCCCATGCGATCGCCGGTAAACAGAAACTCCTTGGCGATACGCGGGTTCAGCTCATAAGGGTGGGCGAAATACTCCACCCCCGGAATCCCCATGCGCACCACCGGGTCCTGGAAGAACGCGTCGTCGCTGGCCACGATCAAATCGCACACCCACGCCAGCATCAGCCCGCCGGCCACGCAAGCGCCCTGAACCATGGCAATGGTCGGCTTGGGCAGCTCGCGCCAGCGCCGGCACATGCCCAGGTACACCTCTTGCTCACGGGCATACAACTGCTCGCCGCCGGGCTTGTTGGTGTGGTCCCACCACAGGTGCGCACGCTCGAAGGGTTTGTTGATATCACGGCCCGGCGTGCCAATGTCGTGGCCGGCGCTAAAGTGCTTGCCAGCCCCTCGCAGGACGATGACCTTGACTGCGTCATCGTTGACCGCCTGGCGCAGCGCGGCATCCAGCGCATAGGTCATCTGCGAGTTCTGCGCGTTGTTGAAGCCTGGCCGGTTCATGGTCAGCGTGGCGATACCTTCGGCCACGCTGTACACCACCGGTTCCTGCGTTTCGTAGACCGAGTGGTCTTCACGCTGGACGAACTCACTGTCAGCGCTGTTCATGCTGGCTACCCTCGCCTTGCGCCACGCGAATACCGGTCGGGTTGCCCTTGATCGCCGAACTGCGGTAATCATGGGGGTCGAGCCGACGGATCAATGCCAGTTGTTCAGCCGTGGGGTGCACGGTTTCCTTGAGCGCTGGCGACTTGAGCAACGGGAAGCCGGTGCTCTGCTGCACCTGTTCAAAGCTCACCCCCGGGTGCAGGCTGCGCACCTGAACCGCGCGCTGCGGGCCGTCGAAATCCATCACGCACAAGTCGGTGACGATCAGACGGATGTCCATCAAGTCGCGGCGCACCCCTTCAGGCCAACGCTCGGCCTTGAAGCCGACGCCGGAGACCATGTCCACTTCGCCGCTGACAAACACGCGGGGGTTGTGGTTGGGCACGAAGAAGGAGTTGATATGGTTGATGCTGTTGCCGGGCAATCCGCGAACACCGAGCATCGCGGCCTTGGGCTTGTGGTAGTCGCCCACGCACGACAGGTTGCTCTGGCCCCAGCGGTCGATCTGGGTCGGGCCGATCATGGCGTGGCGGCGGCCGCCCCAGACGCACTCAAACACCCGCTCGAAGTTCAGCGAACCCGAATACTTGGGCACGTAGTCGCCACGCGGGCCCAAGGGGATCGGTTCTTCGACCAGGTAGGCTTCACTGTCGCTCATCAGCAGCTGCGGGCTGTGGCTGAGCTTGGCCAGGCTTGCGCCCAACCGCGGGATCACGCCCAGGCCCGAGGCGATCAACTCGCCATTGCCGCGCCAGGCTTCGCTGGCGGCGACGATCATCAGTTCGGCGAGGGTAAACTCACAGGCAGTCGACATTTTCATCCTCCTCAGAACACTGGCAGGGCCAGGGAGCCCATGCGTTCGGCACCGCCGTTTTGGTCTTGATAAGCCAGTTCGCCCGGCGCTATGTATTGCTCGACATAGGCTTGCCAGCCACCCTCCTCGCCCGCGCTGGCGGCATAGCGCTTGAGGTGGCTCAGGTCCCAGCCGTACTCGGGCTGGCAGGCGGTCGGGTGGGCGCCGTGCGGGGCATGGATCACGCCACTGACCAGGTAGCGCTCAAAGGTGTTGCAGCGCGCCTGGTCGGCGGTCAGCTCAAGGCGTTCGTGCAACTGCTCGCAGGACACGAAGCACTGCTGCGCGGCGCGGGCGAACAGATGATCGAAGTAGGGGTCCGGGCCGGTCAGCAGGGTGTTGCCCAGACGGTCGGCGACGTTGACGTGAATAAAGGCCACATCCAGGTTCAGCGCCGGCATGGCCAGCAGCACCTCGCCGTCGTCATAGGGTGATCGGATGGTTTTCAGCTCAGGGTTCAGCCGGGTGACATCGGTGGCCAGGCCGCAGCGGGTCGGCAGGAACGGCAAGCGCATGGCCGCCGCGCGCAGGCCCCACTGGAACATGCCTTCATCGACCTCCATCAACTGCAGCCCACCGGCTTCGCGCGCCTTGCGGTAGTAGGGCTCCAACGGGATGGCGTCGAGGGTGGCAAAACCGAACACCAGCTTCTTGACCTTGCCCGCAGCGCAGAGCATGCCCACTTCCGGCCCACCGTACGCGACCACGGTCAGGTCCTTGACCGCCGAGCGCAGGATTTCGCGGACCACCGCCATGGGTTTGCGCCGCGGCCCCCAACCGCCGAAGCCGATGGTCATGCCATCGCGCAGTTGCGCCACGGCATCGGCCGCCGTCATTTGCTTGTTCATTGCACATCTCCTTGCTGTTGGCCGACGGAAAAGTCATGCCCCCACAGGCTTACCCGGGTAAATTCGAAGGCTGAATGCTCAGCCCAATCCACTTGCAGGCCGCCGTAGCCGTACTCCAGGTCGAAGCCGGACGGGGTCTTCATGTAAAACGAGGTCATCTTGTCGTTGAGGTGCTGGCCGAGGGTGGCCGACAGCGGCACCTGATGCGCCTGGCGACGGTCATGGGCACGCCCCACTTCAGTCATCGAATCGACCTCGACCATCACGTGCACGCACCCCGACGGCACCGCGAACTCCGCCAGCGCCAGCGAGTGGTGGCGGCTATTGCGGCAATGCAGGAAATGGATACGGATGGGCGGCGCCGCAGGGTCCGGGCGAAAGTTGAAAATGTCCGAGAGTTCAAAGCCCAGCACAGTCTTGGCGAACGCCAGGGTCGCGTCGAAGTCGGGGGCCGGCAGCACGGTATGGCCCAGGCCCATGTCGCCGGTGAGAAAGCCCGGCACGCCTTGCGGGGACACAAACGGCTGGCAGTCGGAGCGATGGCCCCAGCTCAGTTCGTGACGGTTGCCGGAAGGGTCCGTGACGCTGACCAGTGCCTGCACGCCACGCTGTTCGATCTGCTCGGCGGTGCCCGCCTGCCAGCGCACGTCGTTTTGCGTCAGGGTGTGCAACGCATCGTTGAAGGCCCGCTCGCTGGCCAACTCCCAGCCTGAGGCCAGGTAACCGGCCTGGTCCCCCTCGACGATCAACATGCGAAACGGCCGCTCGTCCATCTTTACGTAGAGGCCGCCACCCGGTGCCGGCAGCACCATCATGCCCAGCACGTCCTCGGCATAACGTTGCCACTGACTGAGGTTGTTGATTTGAGCGACGAAGTAGCTCAGCCCGCGGATTTCCATCATGCCCTGCTCCTCAATGACTGGACCTTGGTTGGCCTTCATTGTGCTGAGCGCGGGCAGTGGCCTCATCGTCCGTTGAGACTAAACACCTGATGGATCTGGGAAAGAGAAAAGCTGGGGCGTGGGCAACAGGTAAGTAGCGGCGCCCCTTTCGTGGGTAAATCCGCTCCTACAGGGGATCAATGTAGGAGCGGATTCACCCGCGAAAAGGGCGCCGCGGTAAAGCGGGTGTTACATGTACAACATCACCAGGTCATTGATCACCGACGGCCGATCACTGCCCACCACATGGGTATTGACCTCCAGGGTCAACTGCATGCCGCGCTTGACCTGCGCCACCTGCTTGACCCTGGCCCGGGCGTGAATCCGCGCACCGGACGGCACTGGCGCGGGGAAACGCAAACGGTCGGACCCGTAGTTGACCAGGGTGCTGAAACCAGTGATCTCATAGCCCAGCGCCAGCTTGAACCGCGACTGCAACACCTGCACCAGGGCACCGTGGGCGATGGTGCCGCCAAACGGGCTTTGCTTGCGTGCACGCTCAGGGTCGGTGTGAATCCAGTAGTCATCGCCGGACAGCACGGCGAAGGCGTCGATCAACGCTTGGTCGACCACGATCTCGTTGCTCCAGCCACTGAAGGTTTCGCTGACCAGGCCCTGCAAGGCCACCTCATCATCCATGGCGATCAAACGCACCGGTGGCGCGTCAGGCGGCACTATCGGTTGCGCCTGGGGTGCACTGGCCCAACGCTGCAGCGCCGGGGCATCTTGCTCCAGGCCGGTAAAGCGCAGCAGCCGCGTGCCCTTGGCATCCACCTCGGCGAACACCGGCTTGAGGCGCATGCCGATGTGAACCTGATCTTCTTCAAGCCCCACCAGCGTGGTATTGATGCGCACGCCTTCATCCAGCTGGATGACCGCCAACATCTGCGGCATTTCATCGGCAAAGTCCGGCAGCGTGGCGATCCGCGCCACCGTGTAGCTGTACAGGCTGGCTGCACCGCTGACCTCGCGCCACGTCAGCGCGTGCGCCAGGCAGCGCGGGCAGTGCCTGCGCGGGTAGAACACCCAGTGATCGCACGCATCGCACTGCTGGATCAACAGCCGCTGTGCCTTCAGGCCTTCCCAGAAAGGTGCCGAGATCTCGGTCGGCACCGGCATTGGCTTATTGTTCGACATGCAGGTCAGGCTCCTTGAAGAATCAACGCGGCTTGCTCACTCATCACCCCACCGGTGCCGGAGACGTAGACGCTGTCGCAACGTTCAAGCTGACGCTCGCCCGCCTCGCCGCTGATCTGCGTCACCGCCTCGATCACCTGTGACATGCCCCCGGCAGCACCGGCCTGGCCGAAGCTGAGCTGGCCGCCGTGGGTGTTCATCGGGAAGTCGCCACGAAAGGTCAGGTCATGCTCGCGCACGAAGCGCATGCCTTCGCCCTTGGCACAAAACCCGGCGTCTTCCAGCGTCAGCAACGCGGTGATGGTGTAGCAATCGTAGATCTGCGCGGCATCGACATCGGCAGGCTTGACCCCGGCCATCTCGAAGGCGCGGCGCGAGGCGGGGCCAATCGGGGTGTTGAGCATGTCTTGGGCATACGAGGGTGACTTGAACGCCAAGTGTTCGCCAAAACCTGTGATGTACGCCGGGCGCTTGCGAGCACGCGCCGCGACTTCCTTGGAGGCAATGATCATGGCCGCGCCACCGGCCACCGGCATGACGATTTCAAGGATGTGCAACGGATCGGCAACCCGCTTGCTCGCCAGCACCTGCTCGACCGTCAACGGCTGGCCGTAGAACATGGCCTGCGGGTTGGCCAGCGCGTTGGTGCGCTGGTCCACCGCGATCTTGGCCATGGCCATCGGGTCGTAACCATACTGCGCGGCATAGCGCTGGGCGATCATGGCGTAGCCGGTGTTCTGGCCCATGTGCCCGTAAGGCAGGTCGAATTCGGCCTCCGGTGCGCCAAACGCCGTGCTGTGGCCGCCATAGCGCATGGCCCGGGCCATCGCGCCGGGGTCTTCCTCGGGGCCCATCGGCGCCAAGCGGGCCGGCAGCACGCACAGCACCGCCTGGCACAACCCCAGCTCGATGGCTGCGGCGGCGCGCCAGACCATCCCCACCGAGGTGCACCCCCCCAGGTCGACCACTTCGGCAAAGTTCAGGGTCAAGCCCAGGTATTCGGCGGCCATGGCCGGGACGAACACCGAAGCCTCATGAAAATGCGGGCCATTGATCACCAGACCGTCGAGGTCTTCGGCGCGCAATCCGGCATCGCGCAGCGCGCGCGCCGCCAGGTCAGCCACTTGCTCCAGGTGGAACATCCTCGGCGCCGTGGCGTACTTTTCCGGTTTGTATTGAGCGGCACCGACAATCGCCGCGTGACCTTTAAGACCCATGTATCCCCCACTCGAAGGTTTTTTATTGTCGTGCGAACATGCCACAGTTGTGGCCGCGCGTAATCGTTCATTTGACTCACTGCAAGCGCCGGCCGTGCCGGCGCCCGCCGGGTGATCAGAAACTGTATTTCACCGAGAACGTGCCGTAGTCACGGTCAGCCAGCAAACGCTTGACCGGGTCGGCATCCCCCAGGTAGCCGGTCACCCGCAGGGCAACCTCCAGGTTGCCCAGGTATTTGAAGGTGGTGCCCAGGCTCAGTCGACGGTCGCCTTGCATGCCCGAGATGGTCCCGGCCATCGGCGTGGAACCGCTGAACACGTTGGAGAAGTTGACCGGCACTTCCAGGTCCCAGCCCTGGAACACGCCTGGGTAGCTGAACGACGCCCCCAAGGTGTAGGCGCTGGAAGTTTTGCTGCGATAGCCCGACGCGTTGTTGTAGGTGTAGTCATCGGAGCTCTGCACCAGCGGGCGCATCTGTGCGATCAGGCTGTTGCCCAGTGCCTGCAGGTTCGGTGCCCCCGAGGTTTCCTCAACGCTGTCCACGCGCACTGACACGATCTCGGCGGTCAGCGAAGTCTGGTTGGCCCAAGGGCGGTCACCGAGGATGCGGATGGCTGAAAGCTGCATCTGCTGGCCTTTGCCCCGCGCAGGCGTGGGGCCCAGGCCGGTATTGACCATCACCGGGGCACCATCGCGATAGGACCACTCGGCACCGAACTGGGTCTCGCCGATCTTGGTCGAGGCACTGACCCCGGTCAGTTTGATGTCTTCAAAGTAAGTAATGCGGTAGCCATCGGGCGTACCGGCGAACACCCCCGGCGCGACCTGCGTGGCCTGGTACCCGACCAATGCGGTGGCCGGGTTCTTGTCATGATAATTGACGTGAAACAGTGACAGCTCCAGGGCCGGGACCGGACGGAAGCGTACCTGTACCCCCCACTGGCCACTGTCGCGGGGCTCATCGGTGCCTCGGTAGTTGATGCGCGAGCCATTGGCATTGAGGATAAATTCGCGCCCCGGGCCGACCACGTCGCTGGTGGACAGGTAGCTGCCCACTGGCGGCAGTTCGGTGCCCATCCATTCATATTGCACATAGGCACCAAAGGTCAGTTGCGGGTTCAACCGGTAAGACCCCGACACTTGCCCGACCGGCAACAGCACCTCCTTGACCTCGACCCCAGGTTGGGCCGCCTTGACCGCATCGGAGGGGTTCTGCACGCCGCTGACACCCGGGTAAAAAAGGCTTTCACCCCACGACTCGATATGCCGCCCGGCCTTCACGTCGAGCATCGAGTCATTCTCGAAGCGCCAGCCACTGAACACGTAGGCGTCGAGGAACTTGCTGCGCCCACCACTGTAATACCGGGTATCGCTGGTGAATTCGTTGTTATCGCCGTTCTTGTTGACCGTGCCCGGCGAGTCGTTGTCATTGGAGCGATGGTAGGCATCATCGTAAAACGTACTGGCGCGCAGCACGGCACCGTAGTTGTCCTTGCGCACAATCATCTCGGCCAGGGCGCCCATCCGGTTGGTCACCAGGCTGCCCTTGTCGAAGTTGCGGTCGCCATCATCGGCATTGCGCGTCAACAGCTTGCTGTCGGGGTTGGACAAGCGCACCCCCAGGCCGTAACTGGTGGTCACGGTCCAGTCGATGGTCGTGCCGTTGTCAAGTTCAATGGTTTCCCCTGACCAGGCAGGTGTCGACACCAATGCCAAGGCCCCCACCAGCGCCGATAATTCGAAGCCCGGAACCCCTGGGCCAGCAGCGTTTTTTTTGTTTTTATTAGTCATGTTGCCTCTCCGATTAACGACCCAATGGCCGCGCAAAAGTGCAAGAACCTCCAACTCCCCGCTCAAAGCTGCCCTAGCACAGAGCAAGCCGTGACACCGTGTGGCGTGCCTGTGTAACGGAACACGCCGGCTGTTTCTTCACGCACCAACCGCCCGCAGGCGATCAGGTAGTTGAGGTGCGCGAGCGTTTCGCCCAGCGCCATCAATTCATCGAACCGGCCGTTGACCTTGGGAAACAGCACGGCCATCAATTGCACGGCACTGCGCGGCGTCGCACAGGCCTCCAGCACCCGTTGCAAGTGCGCCAGGTGGTGGTCGCGCAACTGGTCCAGGCGCTGATGCAAGTTAAAAAACGGCCGCTCATGGGCCGGCAGCACCAGCACGTCGTCGGGAACCGCCCGCAGGTGTTCCACTGATTCGAGCCAGCCGCGCAGCGGGTCGGCATCAGGTTCGGTGACCTGCACGCAGACACTGGAGGTGATGCGTGGCAGCACCTGGTCGCCGGAAATCAGCAAACCGTCTTCGGCGCAATACAGGCAGGCATGCTCCGGGGAGTGCCCACGACCAATCACCACCTGCCAGCGTCGCCCGCCGATGGTCAACTGGCCACCTTCGCTCAGCCGCTGAAAGCTGGTGGGCACTTGCGGGCGAAAATGCGCGCTGCTGAGCAGTGGGAACAACGCCTCGGTCTGCTCGGTGCTGAAACCGGCCCGCTGGTAATGCTGGAAGAACGCCCAACTGCTGCTGACGTCGCTCTGGGCGCCCAACTGGTGCATGGCCTGGTATTCACTGGCACTCATGAACACCGGGCAGCGGAAACGCTCGGTCAGCCAGCCGAGCACGCCGACATGGTCAGAATGAAAATGCGTGCAGATCACCGCCACCAGCGGCAAGCCACCCAATATCGTGTCGAACAGGGCTTCCCAGACCTCACGGGTTTGCTCGGTGTTCAGCCCGGTGTCGATGGCGACCCAGCCCTGGCCATGGCGCAACAGGTACAGGTTGATGTGATCAAGCCCGAACGGCAGCGGCATGCGCAGCCACAGCAGGCCTTCGGCAATGTGTTCGACGGCGCCGTTGGCGGGCGGCTGTGGCCAGGGGAAACGCAAGCCTGCGCGCCATTCGTGGCCTTGGGCATCGAGGTTACTCATGGGCATCACCGGCAAAGGCTGGCAAGCCCACCCGGGCCAGCACCTCAGGGCTGTACGGCAGGTAGCTGCGGCGGCTTTCGTCGCGGATAAACAGCGGGTCGCTGAAAGCGCCCGGCGCATAGCCTTGGCGCTGCAGGTCGACCTTGCGCAACTTGAAGGTGCTGGTCAGGTCGGCCGCTGCGCAGACGCGCACGAACAGTGGCGCCGCATAGCGGGGCAAGCGCGCTTCGGTCAGGGCGTAGAAGGCCTCGGGATCGAAGCGCTGCCCCGGCTGCATCAACACCGCCGCCATTCCCGCGCGGCCCTCCTGGCCGGGCACCTGTACGCCGTAGATGTTGATCAGTTCAAGCCCCTGGAGGTCGCCCAGCGCCGCAGCCACCTCTTGGGTCGAGACGTTCTCGCTCTTCCAGCGGAAGGTGTCGCCGATGCGGTCGATAAAGTAGAGGTAGCCGTCCTCGTCATAACGCAGCAGGTCACCGGAGCTCCAATAGGCATCGCCTTCCTTGAAGACATTGCGGCGGATCTTGCTGTCGGTTGCCTCGGCCGAGGTGTAGCCCTCGAAGCGCCCGCCGCCGATGTTGGGGTGGTTGATGATAAAGCCCAGTGCTTCGCCCACCTCGCCCACCGCGCACCGTTGGTAAAAACCCTGTTCGTCGCGTGGATGGCTGTCGGTTTCCACGTCATAACGCACCAGGCGCAGGTTGCTCTTGTCCCAGAACGGCACGCGCCCACAGGCACCCAGGTAGTTGTCGACATTGACCAGGTTGGCATTGGACTCGGTCGACCCCCAGCCCTCGAACACTTGGATGGGCCCGAAGCGCTGCAGCCAGTTTTGCCAGATCTCCCGGGACAGCCCGGCACCGAGCATGCAGCGCAGCCCATGCTCCCGCTCACCGGCCACCGGTGGCTGATTGAGCAGGTAGCGGCAGATTTCGCCGATGTACTGGAACACGCTGATCCGGTGTTCGCGCACGTCTTTCCAGAACTCGCGCACACTGAACTTGCGGCGCACCACAATCGCGGCACCGGCTTTCAGTGCCGTGGACGTCACCGAGGTGGCGGCGGCGCCGTGGTACAGCGGCAGGCAGCAATAAAACACGTCCTGCGGCGTGGTCTGCAGGGTCACTTCCATGACGTCGCCCGTGCACATCCAGCGCATGTGGCTGTAGCGCGCCGCTTTCGGCAGGCCGGTGGTGCCCGAGGTAAAAATCAGCAGGCTGGGTGTCTCGGCGGCAAGGTCGGCGCGCAAGTCCCGCGGGAACGGCGTGTTCGGCGCTGCGGCCCGCGCTTGCGTCAAGCGGTTGTCGACCTCTGTGGGCAAGGCGTGCGGCCAAGGGTTTTCGGCGTCTTCGACCAACCACAGCGGCACCTCTGGCAGGCCCTCGGTGGCGAGGAAGTTACCCACCACCTCTTCACCAACGATCACCGCCTTGGCGCCGATCGCCTGCAAGGCATGCACCAGCGGCCTGCCGCTGACCTGAGTGTTGACGAAGCCCACCACCACCCCAAGCTTGACCAGGCCGAACCAGCAGCAGAAAAACGCCGGGCGGTTCTCCATGGCCAGCGCGCACACATCGCCAGGGCGCAGGCCACGGGCATAAAAGACATGGGCCAACTGGTCGGCCTGGGCGTTGACCTGGGCGTAGCTCAAGCGCTGCCCGCCGTAGAGCACAAACGGCCGCTCACCATGGCGCCGGGCCTGCTCTTCGAGGCGGTCGGCAATGGTGTAGCGATCCGCCGGTTTGATCCGTGCGCTGGCCTCGGCCCGCAGGTCGAGGATGGCCTGGGTCTGTTCGCGCGGCACCACCGCGCGGCCTGCACTGGACAGCCGGCTGGCGTTATTGAAATCGTTCATCCCTACCTCCGATAAATCCGGCTGTTCATGTCGGCGCCAGGCTGCGGTTCGGGTAGTCCGAATAGCCCCGTGCGCCTTTCGTATAAAGGGTCTTGCGGTCGAAAGCGGCCAGTGGCAAGCCTGCGTGCAAGCGCTCGACCAGGTCCGGGTTGGCGATAAAGTGCCGGGCGAACGACACCGCGGCGCCCTGCCCGGCCTCCAGCGCGGCAGCCGCCGAGGGGCCATCGAAACCGTCATTGAGGATCAGCGGGCTTGCGCAATGGCGCCGGGCCAGGGCAAAGGCATCCAGTTCACTCATGGGCGAGCGCATGATGTGCAGGTAGGCCAGGCCCAGGGGCTCGACCTGCGCGCACAGGGCTTGCGCCGTGGCGACCGGGTCGGCATCGCTGATGTCGTTGTAAGGGTTGCCCGGGCACAGGCGAAAGCCCACGCGCCCTGGCCCGATGGCGTCGGCCATCGCCGCCAGCACCTGGGCGGGAAAGCGCACGCGATTTTCGACCGTGCCACCATAGCCGTCGCGGCGCTGGTTACTCCCCGACGCCATGAACTGCATGGGCAGATAGCCGCTGGTGCAATGCAGCTCGACGCCTTCGAAACCGGCTTCGCGCGCATTCTCGGCGGCCTGCCGGTAGTGCCCGATCACTTCGCCGATCTGCTCAAGGCTCAGTGCCTGAGGGTGATCGGTATCGACCATGCCCGCGCCATCACTGAACAACTGGGTGCGTGCGCGCAACGCCGACGGCGCCACGGTACGGGCCCCGACAGGTTTATTCTGCCAACTGGCGGCGCGGCCCACGTGCATCAGTTGCAGGACCATCCGCCCACCGGCATCGCGCACCGCACGGGTGACCTGGCGCCAACCTTCGATCTGCGCGCGGTCATAAATCGCCGGGGTGCGGCAATAGCCCAGGCCATCGGCCGACGGTGCGGTGCCTTCGGCAATGATCAGCCCGGCACCGGCGCGCTGGCGGTAGTAGTCGACCATTTCGGCGGTGGGCACCGCCTGGGTGCTGGCACGGCTGCGGGTCATCGGCGCCATGACGATGCGATTGCTCAGCTGCAACTCGCCCAGGCGCAACGGTTCAAACAAAATACTCATCGCGATTCCTCAGCGCACACGAATCTTGGGGGCCACGGCACCGCGTCGCAGGGTGGCTAGAAAATGCTCCAGCGGCGCCGCCGGGGCGACGTCGGGCAGTTGCGCCTTGTCCGGGCGATGGGCCCAGAACTCGGCCCAGGAGGGGAACAGGTCGTGGAAGCTGCCCGCATAGGGTTCACGCCCCGGCCAGCGTATTTTTCGCTCGCCAATGGGCGGCTTGTTGAGGTCGCTGGCGTACCAGTAGCACGGCAGGCGACGGCGGAAGTACCAGCGGCCGTCGATGCGCTCGTAGTCATCCCAATAGAGCATTTGCATGGTCACCCACTCGGGGCCGGTCTCATGCTCGTTCTTGGAATACACCACGCCTACGGCATGATCGGCATCGAGCATCTCGATCAGGTGCTGGCCCAGGTGGTGCGACGTGCCGCTGAACTGATCACGCAGCGTTGCATCGACCCAAGCCTTGAGGTGCGCGCGCCCGGTCTTTTCCCGACCCACGCGGATGTCCTCGGCAAACAGATTGACGTGGGCGTCCAGGTCACGCATGTCCAGTGACAACGAATATTTGGCGGCCAACTGACGGATTTCTTCGATCGACTCAAGCCGGTCGATACGGGTTTGCAAGGTGTTCTGCTCCATGCTCATCACTCCAGCACCGTGTAGAGTTCCGCGCTGCGCCCACCGTCCACCGGCACGCAAGCGCCGGTGATGTAGGACGCCTCGTCACTGGCCAGGAACAGAATCGCGTTGGCCACTTCCAGCGCCTGGCCGATGCGCCGCAGCGGTATCAGCTTCTCGGTGTTGCCGCGCGCCTTTGCATCAGCCAGCATGCCGGCGGTGGCCGGGGTGTCGATCACCCCAGGCACCACCACATTGCACCGCACCTTGCTGCCGGCGCCTTCGCTGGCGGCTGCGCGGCTGAAGTTGATGACTGCCGCCTTGGCCGCCGAATAGCCCGCCATGCCCGGCGTGCCGAACAGCCCGCAAATCGAGGCCATATTGATGATCGCCCCGCCACCCTGGGCTTTCATCAGCACCATGGCCGTGCGTGTACCCCAGAAGGTGCCGTCCACCGTGGTGCTGAAATTGGCCTGCCAGTCAGCCGTTGAGGTGCTGTCGATGGCGCCCCAGGTGTAGGCCATGGCGTTGTTGACGAGGATGTCCAGACGCCCGTGGCGCTGGGCCGCCGCTTGGATCGCGCAGACAATAGCCTGTTCGTCACTGACGTCGGCGACACTGCAGTCGGCCTTGCCACCCGCCTGGCGAATGGCGCTTGCCACTGCCTCCAGCGGCGCCGGGTTCCGCCCGCAGAGCACCACGGTGGCGCCCTCCTCGGCAAAGCGCCGCGCGGTGGCGGCGCCAATGCCGGAACCGGCACCGGTAATCAACGCGATCTTGCCTTGCAGTCGTGTACTCATGCCCTGCTCCGGGTTCAAATGAAGGCCATGCCGCCGTTGACGGCGAGGTTTTGACCGGTGATGAAGCTGGCGTCTTCGCTGGCCAGGAACACCGCGGCGCGGGCGACCTCGGCGGCTTCACCCAGGCGGCCCATGGGGATGGCCTTGAGCATGCTTTGCATCCACTGTTCGGGGATGTCAGCCATCATCGGCGTGTTGGTCGGGCCCGGTACCAGGGTGTTGACGCGGATACCGCTGGCGGCCAATTCGCGGGCCATGCTGCGGGTCAAGCCCATCACCCCGGCCTTGGCCGCGCAGTAGTGGCTGGGGCCTTCGCCGGTCATTGCCGCGGTGCTGGAAATATTGATCACGACGCCTTGGGTGCCATGCTTTTGCATCAGGCGCACAGCCTCGCGGCTGCACAAGAAAGTGCCCGTGAGATTGACGCCGATGACCCGCTGCCAGTGTTCATCGGGGGTGTCGACAAAGGCATCGACCGAGCCGACGCCGGCGTTGTTGACCAGGATATCGAGGCTGCCGAAGCGCGCTTCGAGCATTACCATCGCAGCCGCCACCGAGGCGCTGTCGGCGACATTGCAGCTCAGCGCAAGGGTGTGTTCACCGAGGCCTTCCAGGGTTTGTTCGGCCGCCTGCAGGTTGAGGTCGACCGCCACCACCCGCGCACCGGCCTGGGCAAAATGCCGGGCAATCGCCCGGCCCATGCCTTGGCCGGCACCGGTGACCAGGGCCACTTTGTTCGCTAACTTCATCGTTGATCTCCCGCACGCCTTGGCTACCCCGACCCCAGCACACTTGGCGTTGGGATCGAGCACGGGACAGATCATTAACCCTGTACAAAAACGCAACATCGTCCGATAAGACTACGCCCCTGCCGTTGGCGTGCGCGCCGACACCGGGTGGTCTGAATGGACGATGTGCCTGACCACAGGATTGGCCACGCTCCTGCCTACTAGAACAAAACCGGGAGCACCCGTTGTGAACTCTTCGATCCGCGTTACCTGGCGTAGCCACTACGCACTGTTCGTATTGGCCGTGATCTACATCTTCAATTACATCGACCGGCAGTTGATGGCGATCCTGATCGAGCCGGTCAAGGCAGAGTTCGGCATCTCCGACACTGGCATCGGCATGCTCTCGGGCGTGACCTTCGCGGTGTTCTACACCCTGTTCGGGTTCCCGCTGGGGCGGCTCTCCGACCGCATCGGCCCCAAGCCTGTGATCGCCGCCTGCTGCATCGCCTGGAGCGTGATGACCATGGCCTGTGGCCTGGTCACCAGCTTCGGTTTGCTGGTGATGGCACGGGTCGGCGTGGCGGTCGGTGAAGCCGGGGGTACCGCCCCCTCGGTGGCGATGATTTCGCAGCTGTACCCGGCAAAACATCGCTCCACCGCACTGTCGATCCTGATGTTGGGCTCCAGCTTCGGCGCAATTTTCGGCCTCGGCTTCGGCGGCTGGATTGCCCAGCATTACGGCTGGCGTTCGGCGTTCCTGATCATTGGCGTGCCGGGCATTGTGCTAGGGCTGCTGCTGTGGCTGACGGTGCGCGCACCCACGCTTGCCAGCCAAGCGCAAGCCAAGGTCCTGGTGGCCGACAAAGGCTGGGCCAACACCGTGGCCACGCTGATGGAGACACCGTCGTTTCTGTGGCTGGTACTGACCGGCGCCTCCAGTGCCATCGCCGGCTACGCGATTGGCACCTGGAGCCCGAGCTTTCTGATCCGCTCCCACGGTTTGAATATGCAGGACGCCGGCTTTCTCGTCGGTGTGGTCGGAGGCACCGGAGCCACGTTCGGTACCCTGGCCTGCGGGATCATTTCCGACCGCATGGCCCGCCGCGACGCTGGCTGGCAGATCGGCGTGCCCTTGCTGGCGACCGTGGTCAGCATTCCCTTTGGCCTGGCGTACTTCCTTTGGCCAACCGGCACGCTGTTCCACCTGGGGAGCACCCCGGTACCGACCGCCTTCATGTTCTACGCCGGCTTTGCCTTTTTCGGCACCTGGTGGGCGACCCCGTGCCTTGGCGCCGTCACCCATTTGTTCCCTGCCGCGCGCCTGGCCCAGGCCACCTCGATCTTCGTCATGGCCATGACCTTGCTGGGTGTCGGTGTTGGCCCACTGTTGATCGGCGTGCTCAGCGATCTATTTGCACCGACCCTGGGCACCGAAGCCTTGCGCTATGCACTGGCCGCCTCGATCTCGATGTTGATGCTCTCGACCGTCTTCCTTGGCATGGCCCTGCCCCGCTACCGCGCCCAATTGATGCGAACGGCACCTCCCGTTGCCGCCCCTGAAACAGCAGTCACCGCTTGATGAATGGAGATTCGAAGATGTCAGAACAAGACCTACCGTTGCCCATTGGCCACTTTGTCACCCTCGACAATGGCCTGCGCCTGCATTACCTGGATGAAGGCAGCGGCCCCGTGGTGCTTTGGCTGCACGGCAGTGGCCCGGGCGCCAGTGGCTACAGCAACTTCAAGGGTAACTACTCTGAATTTGTCGCCGCAGGCTTTCGCAACCTGGTGATCGACCTGCCCGGCTTTGGCCGCTCGGACAAGCCTGACAATATTCAGTACAACCTGGACTTTTTCGTCGAGGCCGTGTCCGGTTTGCTCAAGGCCCTTGAGGTACAGCGTTGCACGATACTGGGCAACTCGCTGGGCGGCGCCATCGCCATCGGCCTGGCCCTGGCACAACCCGCGCTCATCGAAAAACTGATCCTGATGGCTCCGGGCGGGGTCGAGGAGCGGGCCACCTACTTCGAGAAGATCGGTATTCAACGCATGGTCGAGCTGTTCAATGCCGGCCCGCTGACCGTCGACACCATGCGCCAGATCATGAGCCTGCAATTGTTCGACCCCTCGCAACTGCCGGACAGCTTGCTGGCCGAGCGCGTCGCGGTGTCACTGCACCAGCCGCACTGCCTGTTCTCGACCATGATGGTGCCGAACATGACCGAGCGCCTGCATGAACTGCACGTACCGATTCTCGGCTTCTGGGGCACCAACGACAATTTCAACCCGGTCGGCGGCGCGATGAAAATCCTCGACAATGCCCCCGATGCCCGCTTTATTGTGCTCAACCGCTGTGGGCATTGGGTTCAGGTGGAACATCGCGAGCTGTTCAATCGCTCCTGCCTTGAGTTCCTCCAAGGCTAAGCACCCTGCGCCAGCGGCAGACGGGCCGCTGGCGCGCTCAGGCCGCCACCAAGGGCAGAAATAACAATGACAAAAATGTCCCACTTGCTTGCACCTGGCCGCATCGGCCCCCTTCACTTGCGCAACCGCATCATCATGGCGCCCATGGGCTCCAACTTTGCCGAAGCCGATGGCCACTGTGGCGAGCGTATACAGGCGTACTACGAAGCCCGCGCCGCCGGCGGTGCCGGGCTGTTGATCATGGGCGTGTGCGCCATCGCCTTTCCGGCCGGCACCGCCGAACCGTACCAGGTCGGCGTGTCCAGCGACGAGTTCCTCCCCGGCTTGACCCGCCTGGCCGAGCGCGTGCACTCGCACGGCGCGAAAATCGCCATGCAATTGCAGCACGCCGGCAAAAATGCAATTCGCGACATGGCCGCCGGCCGACCATTGTGGGTGCCGTCGACACCACCGGCCAGCAGCTCGGACATGATGCAAGCCTTGACCCCGGAAGAACTGGCCTCGTTTGTCAGCGCCGTGCGCGGTCGCAAAGGTGGCATAGAACTGCGCGTGATGGACCACGACGACATCGCCCAGATGGTCGAATGGTTCGCCGCCGCCGCGCACCGTGCGCAACGTGCCGGTTTCGACGGGGTGGAGATCCATGCCGCGCATAACTACATTATCGCCGGCTTCCTGTCGCCCTATTACAACCAGCGTGACGACGAATACGGCGCAAGCCTGGAAAACCGTGCGCGGTTGCTGCTGGAAGTGCTGGCGGCGGTGCGTGCGCGGGTAGGTGCCGACTTTGGCGTGTGGCTGCGCCTGGATGCGCAAGAGCTGGGTACCCCCGGGGGTATCAGCCTTGATGATGCCAAGGCCGTGGCGCGTTTGGCAGAAGGTGCCGGGGCCGATGCGGTCAGCGTCTCGGCGTATGCCGCGACCACCAGCGGCGTGGCCTTTACCGAAGCGCCGCTGGTGCAAAAGCCCAGTGGCTTCCTCGAATGGACCGCAGCCATCAAGCAGTGCGTGAACATTCCGGTGATCGCGGTCGGGCGCATCGAGCCCGATGCCGGTGACACGGCCATTGCCGCCGACCATTGCGATTTCATCGCCATGGGCCGCAAATTGCTGGCCGACCCACAGCTACCGAACAAACTGGCCGCAAGCCAGCCCGGGGCAATTCGGCCCTGCATCTACTGCTATGTGTGCGTCAGCCAGATCTTTATCAATGAGCGGGTCAAGTGCGCGGTTAACCCGCAAACCGGTCATGAGGCCGAGCGGGTCATCACGCCGGCGGCCAACGCGCAGCACATCGCCGTGGTCGGCGGCGGCCCGGCGGGCCTGGAGGCTGCACGGGTGGCGGCGTTACGCGGCCATCGGGTCACGCTGCTTGAGCGCAGCGAGCGCCTGGGCGGCACGCTGTTCTTTGCAGCCCTGGCCTACCCCGAGAACGGTCGGCTGCTCGACAACCTGCTGTACCAGGTGCAGCAGTTGCCCATCGAGGTGCGCCTGGGTGCCCTCGTCGACGCCGCCCTGTTGCGCGACCTGGCCGTCGACCAGGTGATTGTCGCCACGGGCGCACAGCGCGCCGCACCGAACATTCCCGGCGCGCAGCAGAACCACGTGTGGAGCGGTGACGAGTTGCGACGCCTGATGACCGGGGATCACGCGCACGACATCGCCAAACGCAAACTCTCGCTGGCCCAGCGCACCTTGATGAAAGCCGGCAACCTGATCGGCGTCACCGACAGCACCGAGGCCATGCAAAAGCTCTCTCACGTCTGGATGCCCCTGGGCAAGCGCGTGACCATTGTCGGTGGTGGGCTGGTGGGCCTTGAACTGGCCGAGTTCCTGATCGCCCGTGGTCGCCAGGTCTGTGTGTTGGAAAGCACGCTTCACCTGGGCCGGGAACTGGCGATCGTGCGCCGCTGGCGGGTACTGCACGGCATTCGCGAGCATGGCGGGCAATTGCTGGCCGGGGTCACCGTGACCGCGATCGAAGGTAACCGCGTGCGCTACCAAACCGCCGAGGGTGAAAGCGCCGAAGTGGGTTGCGACTCGGTGGTGCTGGCCAGTGGCGCGACCCCGGACACCACGCTGGGGGATGCCTTGAGCCGTGCGGGGCTTAAGGTCGCGAGCATTGGCGACTGCCAGAGCTTGGGCTATATCGAAGGGGCCATTGCCGCAGGCCACCGTGCCGGGCTGCAAGCGTGAAGCCGAGGGGCCGCGCGGCTAGCGGGAAATAACCCATAAAAAAACCCCAGGTTTTCACCTGGGGTTTTTTACGCTCGACGACTCAGCCCAATCAGCGCCCCATCGCACGCGCCGCATCGGCGGTATACATGTCCGGGGTGAACTTCGATTCGTTGAGAATCGGCCCTTTCTTCGCTTCGTTGGTCATGCCGTAGCCGGTGTACTGGCCGGAGTTCAGGTCCATGAAGAATTGCGAACCGGCTTGCCAGGCACTCATGTCCGGGTGGTAGTAATAATTGATCATCGCGTGCTTCCACAGCGCGCCACGGATGTCGTAGTTGTCGGCGAGTACCGAATGCCAGGTGTCTTCGTCAAGAAACAGCACACGCTTGCCGTACACGTGGCGGTAGCCCTCTTTCAACGTGGCCTGAAGTACCCAGACACGGCGCAGCTCATAGCGCATGTAAGCCGGGTTGGGGTGGTTGGGGGTCAGGATGTCGGCGTATTTGACGTCACCGGCGTTGGCCTTGTAGGCGTTGGCCGGCACATAGATTTCACGCTTGCCGATCAGCGTCCAGTTGAAGCGTTCGGGCGAGCCGTTGTAAAGGCGGTCTTCGTCCACCGTCATGGTGCCGTTGGTGCCAATCATCGGCTGATCGTAACCGTAGCCCGGTAGCTGCCGTACACGGCGGGTAGACGGGCTGTAGCTCCAGGCCTGACGCGGGTTGGTGAGGAAGTTATAGGGTTCTTGGGAAATACTCACCACGCCGTTGTCGCGCGCAGGCTTCAACGTGGTGTTCCAGCTCATGGCCTGGATAGCGTTTTCGGTTTTTGGCTCCACGGTCGGCGAGTTGGCTTGCGACAGGTTGCGCGCGTAGGCACGCCCCCAGCCGATGCTGCCGTTGGGCAGTACCGAGGCCAGGTCACTGACTTTTTCTTCGGTGTAGGAGCGCGCCGGCAACTGATGGTTCCACAGCAGCTCCATGCCGTTTTTCGGAATCGGGAACGGGACCTGGCCAATCCCCACGATCCCCATGCCATCATCCACCAGCTTTGCGTTCAGGGCGTTTTTCATCACCCGTTCGCAAACATAATCCGGGTAACGGAAGTCACGGTGTCCTGGGTAGATGTTCATCTTGTAGGTGGTGGGGTAACGCTTGAGCAGTGCTTTCTGACCTTCGGTCAAATGGCTGTCGTACTGGCTCATGTTCTGCGCGGTAATCACCAGGATGGGCTTTTCAGCCGCGTAGGGATCGACCGGTTGGTCGCCGGAAAATTTCACATGATTCCAGCCCGGCACTTCGCCCAAGTACTTACCGGTGTAGGGCGGGATGGTGCCCTCGGCGTTGCCGGCTTTTTCGGCACCCACACAGGTCAATTCCTTGCCAAGCTTGGCGGCTTCTTGAGGCGAGACTTGCGCCAGTGCGCTGCCTTGCAGGCCGGCATTGACGGCCACTGCAGCTACGAACATCACGCCTTTTGTTGTTATTCTCATCGATTGGCTCCTTCGCAGACCAGGACTTCTGGGGTACTCCATTGTTCCTGATCTGCCGGGGAGCACATCGTCCGGAAAGACTAATCAGTCAGACACTGACCAACAATTGCTTGATCTGCGCCTTGATCAATTTGCCCGACGCATTGCGCGGCAGCGGCGCGTGCAGGGTGTGCACCTGGGCCGGTACCTTGTAGGCCGCAAGGCGCTGGCCGATAAAGGCACACACCTGCTCCTGGCTGGGCGGTGGCTGACACTCGCTGCGCAACACCAGGGCCAGGCGCTCGCCCAACGCCTCATCGGCCACGGCAAAGGCTGCCGCCTCGAGCACGCCGGGCATTTCGCAGATGCACGACTCCACCTCACTGGCCGAGATCTTTTCGCCCGCGCGGTTGATCAGGTCCTTGGCGCGGTCGGTGATGTAGAGAAAGCCCTCCTCGTCCAGGTGGCCAATGTCACCGGTGTCCAGCCAGCCGTCGCGCAGGGTTTGGGCACTGACCTGCGGCAACCTCCAGTAGGCGTCCATCAAGGTTGGCGAACGCAGCCAGATCAAGCCGCTGTGCCCGGCCGGCAACGGCGCGTGCGGGTCGGGCCCGATGCGCACGTCCACGATCGGCAGTGGCCAGCCCACCGAATCGGGCTTGTAGACGAACTGGTCGCCGCCCACCGCGGCACCGATGCCGTTACTTTCGGTCAGGCCGTAGCCACTGCCACTGATGGCGTGCGGCTTGCGCTTGGTGATGTGCGCCAACAGCCGGCTGGAGGCCATCGCGCCGCCCAGGCCCAGGCCGAACAGGCTGGCGCTGTCGCTGCTGTCGAAGCGTGGCGAACCCAGCAACTGCTGCATCATCACCGGCGCGCCATTGAACTGGGTGCAGCGTTCGTCGCGAATCAGGTCGAAGGCCTTGTCCACATCCCATTTGTACATCAACAGCAAACGTCGGCCGTTGCGCAATGCCAACAGGAACTGCGCGTGCAGGCCGCTGACATGGAACAGCGGCACCGCCATCAGGTTGGTCGGGGCCAGGCCGCTGTCGATCACCACCTGGACCCGTTCGGGCGAACTCATGGCGCAAAAAGCCGTCTGGAACTCCAGCGCCGCCAGCGCCTGGCAAATTGCACCATGGCTGGACAGCACGCCCTTGGCGCGGCTGGTGGTGCCTGAGGTGTAGAGGATCAGCGCCGGATCGTCGGGGCCGATGGTGATGCTGGGCAGCGCCAGCGCCGGGGCCTGGACCAACGCCTCTAAACGCTGGCAATTGGACGCCAGCGGCTGCCCCTCGTGCAGCCCCACCACCAGGCTGATCATGCGCTGTTGCAGCAAGTCGCCCGCCAGCAGTGCCAGGCGCTGTTCATCACAGATCAGCACGTGCGCGCCGCAGTCCTGCAGGCCATGGAACAATTCGTCGCGCAGGCCCCAACTGTTGAGCGGCACGCACACCGCGCCGCAGCGTTGAATGGCAACGAAGGCCACCAGCCAGGCCGGCTGGTTGCGCATGGCGATGGCCACCCGGTCGCCCTGGCGTACGCCAAAGCGTTGCGACAGTTGCCCGGCCAGGCGGTCGACCTGATCGAAAAATGCAGCGAACGTCAGGCGTTGCTGCTCCCACACCAGGAATTCACGTTCACCGTGCGCACGCCCGGCATCGATCGCGTCCAGCAGCGTGGGGGCTGCATGGCGAAAATACCGCAGGCCCGTGTCAGGTGCCGTTACCACCTCGAACGGTGAGCCCGCTGCGATCAACTGCTGCCAGGCGTTGCGCCACTGTTGCAACTTCATGGTCATTTCTCCAAAGACTCGCAGGCGGCGTAGCGCACGCAGTGGAAATCACTGTCACCCAGGCACGCCTGGGCCACGCGAATCCGCTTGAGGTAAAGGCCGACATCCAGCTCGTCGGTCACGCCGATGCCGCCGTGCATCTGCACCGCTTCGTTACTGGCCAGGGCCGCGACTTCGCCGGCTTTCCATTTTGCCAGGCTCACCAGGCGGCCACGCTGCGCCGCGCTCAAGGTGCTGTCGTCCAGTGACGACAAGCCTGCCATCACTGCGCTGCGCGCCAATTGCAGTTCCACGTGCAAACGCGCCGCACGATGCTGCAAGGCCTGGAACGAGCCGATCGGCACATCAAATTGCACACGGGTCTTGAGGTAGTCCAGGGTCAGGGCAAACAGCTGTTCGGCGGCGCCGAGCAGCTCCGCGGCCAAACAGGCGCGGCCACGATCGAGCGCCTCATCCAGGGCCGGCCACGCCGCACCCGCGACACCGAGCAAAGCATCACGCCCCAGTTGCACGGCATTGAGGCGCAACCGCGCACAATTGCGCGAGTCGATCAACGCCAGCGCGCTGACCTCAAGGCCCGGGGTGTTGGCCGGGACCAGGAACAGGCTGATGCCCTGCTCGGCCCCGGCCTGACCTGCGGTGCGGGCAGCCACCAGGTAGGCATCGGCGCCAAGGCCATCGACGACGAAAAACTTCTCGCCATCGAGGCGATAACCGCCGTGCTCGGCCGCTGCCACCAGCGCGGTGTCCGCCGGCCCATGGCGCGGCCGTTCATCCAGGGCCAGGGCCAGGCGACGCTCGCCGCTGATCAAGGCCGCAAGCCACTGATCCTGCTGGCCAGCAGACCCCGCCAGGTGCACCAGGGAACCTGCGAGCACCACGCTGGACAACAACGGTGAAGCCGACAGGTGTTTGCCCATGGACTCGAAAATAGGCCCCAGGCCCATGCACCCAAAATCCAGCCCGCCCAACGCTTCGGGAAACGGGATGGCGCTCCAGCCAAGTTGCACGGCGTGTTGCCATAACTGCGGGTCGTAACCCGGCGCCACGCCGTGGTCACGCAGCTGACGCTGCGCCGCTACCGGGCTGCGGGCGGCCAAAAACTCGCGGGCGCTATCCGCCAACAGGCGTTGCTCTTCGCTATACACCAGACTCATGGTCCAACTCCCCTTAAGCGCTTGGCAGGTTCAAGACCCGCTTGGCGATGACATTCAACTGCACCTCGGACGAACCACCGGAGATGGTCAAGGCAAAGCTGTTGAGCCAGCCCCGGGTGATCGCCAGTTCCTGATCGCTGAACGGCTCGCCCTCCAGGCCCAAGGCGCGGTAACCGAGGGCATCGAGGAGCACCTCGAACTTGTCGCGCTCCTGTTCGGTGTGCACCAGTTTCATGATTGCCATCACAGCGCTGGTATCCAGCCCCGCCCTGGCCTCCTCGCCCATGCGCTGCACGGTCAGGTTGTAGGCATGCTCATTCATCGCGCAGGCCTGGGCGCGGGTGCGCAGGGCCTGGTCAGCGGGCGACTGGCTGTCGGGCAGGTAATGACGAATCAGCGGCAGCAAATGAAAGTGCGTGGGCAAGCTGAACTCGCCGAACTTGGACATTGCCTTGCGCTCGTGCTGCAACAGGCTCTTGCCCAGGTTCCAGCCACCGTTGAGCGGCCCGATCAACTGGCTTCGCGGAACCCGGACGTTGTCAAAAAACACCTGGCAGAAGGCTGATTTGCCGCTGATCAAGTCAATCGGCGAGACGCTGACGCCTGGGCTATTCATGTCCAGCACGATCAGGCTGATGCCCAGGTGCTTGGGCGCCTTGGGGTCGGTGCGCACCAGGGCGTACATCCAATCGGACTTGTCGCCGTAGGAGGTCCAGATCTTGGTGCCGTTGATCACGAAGTCATCGCCATCGGCCACTGCCGAGGTTTTCAGGCTGGCCAGGTCGGAGCCGGCATTGGGCTCGGAAAAGCCCTGGCACCAGCGCACTTCACCCCGGCACATCGGTGGCAGCAGCGCTTGCTTTTGCGCATGGCTGCCGAACTCGAGCAGCACCGGGCCGAGCATCCAGATGCCCAGGTTGATCTGCGCTGGTCGGCATTTGAGCCGGCGCAATTCACTTTCCAATACCGCGTTGTACTCAGCGCTCAGCCCGCCGCCACCGTATTCACTGGGCCATTGCGGGCAGAACCAGCCTTTATCGCGCATACGCTCAAACCACAGGCGCGCATCTTCGCTGGGAAAGGCGACTTCGCGCCCCCCCCAGACTATTTCGCCATCGGGGGTTGCAATGCGCAGCGACGGCGGGCAATTGGCCTGCAGCCAATCGCGCGTCGCTTGCCTGAATTGCTCGATTGCGCTCATTCGTTCACCTGAAAGGGCTGTTATTGTTATTCGCTTCAAGGGTGCAGCGTGACTCAGCGTTGGGTGCGCGGCATGCCCAAGCCGAACTGCGCGATCAATTCGCGCTGGATTTCATTGGTGCCACCGCCAAAGGTCAGGTTCACCGACGCACGCACTTCATACTCCAGTTCGCCAAGCAGATACGCCGCGGCAGAGTCGGCGCGGGTCAGGCCGCTGGCGCCGACGATGGCCGACAACCTGCGCAGGATTTCGATCGCCGATTCCGAGCCATACACCTTGGTGGTCGAGGCCAGCGCGACATCCACGCGGTCACGCTCAAGGTCCGCGGCGATCCGAAAGTTGATCAAGCGCATGGCTTCCAACCGGGCATAACACTCGGCCAGGTCGCGCCGCACCCAGGCATGGTCAGTGGCGCGCTGGCCCTGTTCATCGGCGCAGCGCGCCCACAGGTAGACCCGCGTGAACAGGCTGACGACCTTGTCCGACCAGGCCCCCAGCCCCAAGCGTTCATGATTGAGCTGCGCGGTGATGAGCTTCCAGCCACCGTTCAGCTCGCCCACCAACATGGAGCGCGGCACGCGTACGTTATCGTAATACGTGGCCGCCGTGGGGTTTCCCGAGGTCGGGATCAAGGTGCTGGAAAACCCTTTGGCCTGAGTATCGAGAATCAGGATTGAAATGCCTTTGTGGCGCGGCAGCTCGGGGTCGGTACGGGCCGCCAGCCAAATGTAGTCGGCCGAGTCGGCGCCCGAGGTCCACAGCTTGCTGCCATTGACCACAAAGCCGTCGGCGTCTTCGCGCGCCGTGGTTTTCAACACCGCCAGGTCGCTGCCTGCGCTCGCTTCGGAGTAACCGATGGCAAAGTTGATCTCGCCAGCGGCGATGCCGGGCAAGAATTTTTCTTTTTGCAGGGCCGAACCGTGGGCCATCAGCGCCGGGCCGACGGTACTGATGGTCACGAAGGGCAGCGGTGCACCGGCGATGTTGGCCTCTTCGAAAAAGATCAATTGCTCGGTGGCGGCGTAACCCTGGCCACCGTAAGCCTTCGGCCAACCCACCGCCAGCCAGCCGTCACGACCGATCTGGGCGATGGTGCGGCGGAACAGTTCACCGCCTTCGGTGCCGCGCATTTGCTGGCGCAGCTGGGGGGTCATCAGGTTCTGGAAATAGTCGCGAACCTTGAGCCTCAGGGCACGCTGCTCGGGGGTGAGATCGACAAACATGGGACGCTCCTTATACCGCGCCGAGAATCAGGCCACTGGTGGGCACGCCGGTACCGGCAGTGACCAGCACGTTTTCCACACTGGCCACCTGGTTGACCGCCGTGCCACGCACCTGGCGCACGGCTTCGGCAATGCCGTTCATGCCGTGGATGTAGGCTTCGCCCAACTGCCCGCCATGGGTGTTGATCGGCAGTTTGCCGCCACGGGCATGGTGGCCTTCGCGGATGAACTCCTTGGCCTCGCCGCGCTTGGCAAAGCCAAACTCTTCCAGTTGCGGCAGCACGAAGGGCGTGAAGTGGTCATAGATAATCGCCGTCTGGAAGGCCTCGGGGCCCAGGCCCGACTGGCCGTACAGCTCTTTGGCGACCACACCCATCTCCGGCAGGCCGGTGATGTCGTCACGGTAATACGAGGTCATCACTTGCTGCCCGGCGCTGATGCCTTGGGCGCCGGCCTTGATGATCACGGGCTTTTGCGGCAAGTCGCGGGCACGCTCCGCCGACGTGATGACCATGGCCACCGCGCCATCGGACTCCTGGCAGCAATCAAGCAGGTGCAGCGGCTCACAGATCCAGCGAGAGGCCTGGTGCTCTTGCAGGGTGATCGGTTTTGCATGGAAGAACGCCTGCGGGTTGCTGGCCGCGAAGTCACGCGCCGCCACCGCTACCCGGCCGAAGTCTTCGCTGGTGGCGCCATAGGTGTGCATGTAGCGCTGGGCAAACATCCCGACCCACGCCGCCGGCGTGTGAAAGCCGTGGGGCATGTACCAGCCGTAATTGACGTTCTCGAACGTTGGCGTCGAGGCAAAGCCATAATTGCCGGTGCCGAAGCGGTACCAGGAGCGTTCGTTCATCGCCCGGTACACCACCACCACCTTGGCCACGCCCGTGGCCACCGCCATTGCCGCGTGCATCACCGGCCCACACGCAGCACCGCCACCATGGGGCACCTGGGAGAAGAACTTGACGTCCTTGCAACCCAGCAAGCGGGCAATCTCATACTCCGGCACCTTGTCCACCGAATAGGAGCTGAAGCCCTCGACTTCGCTGGGGTCGATCCCGGCGTCCTTGAGTGCTGCCAGCGTCGCTTCCATGGCCAGGCGCAGCTCGGTGCGCCCGGAATTCTTGGAAAACTCGGTCGCGCCCAAACCGACAATGGCGGCGCGCCCGGAAATCGACGAATTCGTCATCTGTGTTGTCTCCCGCGAATTAAGGCAGAACCAGCGCGACCGTGCCGGTCACGTGGTTGCCCATGGAGTTTTTGCCCTTGAGGGTGACTTCCAGGCTGCGCGTCGCGGCATCCTGATGAGTGACTTCCCCACTGAACGTCATGCTGTCGCCGGGGTAGTTCGGTGCGCCCAACTTGATTTTCAGCGAACGAAACTGCACCTCGGGGCCGGCCCATTGCTCGATGAAGCGTTGTACCAGGCCGTTGGTGGTGAGGATGTTCATGAAGACATGCGGCGAACCCAGTTCGCGAGCCGCCTCCAGGTCATGGTGGCCGGGGAAATAATCGCGGGTGGCAATCGCGCCGCCGGCAATCAGGCCGACCGTGATGGGAATCGTCAGAGGCGGCAGTTGCTCGCCCGGGCTCACGGTTTCAAAGCGCTTGGTGTTCTTCAAGGTCATATTTCCATCCCAAGGTGTCGTTATCGCTCAGCCACTCGCCGAGACGCTCCAGGATCGCCGACGATCCGCCCAATGCGCTGCCCAAGGCCCGGCTCCAGTACAGGAACCGGTGGATCGGGTAGGTCAGGTCCACGCCGATGCCACCGTGCACGTGCTGGGCGACATGGCCGATACGGTGCCCGGCCTCGCAGGCCAGGTAAGCCGTGGCCAGGGCCTCGCAAGGCACCGGCAGGCCGGCATCGAGGCGGTAGCACAATTGCCACAGGGCACTGCGCAGCACTTCCAGGTGTACGTGGGTGTCGGCCATGCTCATTTGCACGGCCTGGAAACTGCCGATGCTGCGCTCGAACTGCCGACGTTCGCTGACATAAGCCACCGTGCGGTGCACCTGCTCTGCGCTGACGCCCAGTTGCAAGGCCGACAACGCGGCAATCGCCCGGGGTACCAGCCAGTCCAGCGCCGCGGCGGGCAGTAGTTGCTGGTGGCTCAGGCTGACGCCGTTGAAATGCAGGTCCGCGAAGGCTTCGCCGTGGGTCATGACCCCGGCCACACGACGGATACCCGCCTGGCTCAGGTCAACCAGCAACAAGCGCGGCTGCCCTTGCACCAAGGCCGGCACCAGCGCTGCCGCCGATTGCTCGGCCAGCGGCAGTGCCAGGACTCGCCCCTGCAGGCGCCAGCCATCTGCCTGGGGGCTGGCCTGCAACTCGATGCCGCGCACGTGGGTCAGGCTGTCGAGCGTCAAGGTCAGCAGGCCACTGCCTGCCGCAGCCTGTTCCACCCACGGGCTCAAGGCCGGGTCGCCGAACTCTGCCAAGGTGGCCGCGGCCAGTTGGTGGCGCCACAACGGTACCTGTGCCAGCGCCCCGCCTTGGGCGTCGAGTACCTGCACCAGTTCAGTCATGCCCAGCCCGCTGCCACCGGCCGCCTCGGGAATCGCCAAGGCATGCAGGCCGGTTGCCACGCAGTTGGCCCACAGCGGCTGCATGTAGGCCTGCCCCGACGCGTCCCAGTCACGCAGGCGCTCGTCAGTGCAGTAGTCGCTCATCAGGCTGCCGGCCATCTCGGCAATCGCCCGCTGGTCTTCGTTGAGTTCAAAATCCATACCGCCCCCTACTCGGCCAACGGCCGGAACAACGGCAATGCAAGGTCATCGTCGAAGGTCTGGAACTCGACCTGCAAACGCTGCCCGATGCGCATGTCTTCATGGTTGACGCCGACCAGGCCTGCGATCAGGCGCACCCCCTCGTCCAACTCGATCAAGCCGATCGGGTTGGGGTGGTCGAACGGCGCCACCTGCGGGTAGTGCATCACCACGAAGGAATACAGCTGGCCTGCGCCGCTGGCCTGCAACGTGTCCCAATCAAAGGAGTGGCACTGGATGCACACCGGCGCAGGCGGGTGGCGCAACGTGGCGCACTGGGTGCAACGCTGAATCAGCAACTGGCCTTGCTTGCAGCCCTCCCAGAAAAACCGGGTGTCGTCGCTGACCCCTGGGGTTGGGCGCTTGGTCGCCAGCGGCGGAGCGGTTGCCGGGGCCGCTGCTGCGGTTTTTTGCACGTTGGCAGGGCGGAACTTGAACACCCGGAACAACAGCTCGCCGACTTTTTCATCACCGCTGGCCTGTTGCGAGAAATAGCTCATGACCAGGGTGACGAAAAAGCCGGTACCAAGCCCGGTGGTTTTTTCGTCGCCCACCGATTCCAGGCGCGTGGTGTAGTAAAGCTTTTCACCCAGGCGCAGGTTGCGCTCGAAGGTCAGCTCGGAGTTCACCGCCACCACCGACGGGTAGCCGTACGTCTCGATCAGGCCAAGCACCTCATAGGGGTTCTCGGTGGTGGAGCCTGGGGCGTAGTTGTTGATATGGAAGCCTTCCATGCACCAGACCTGCAGCATGGGCGGCGGCGCGATGAGGCCGTCGTTGCAGCTGTTGGCCGCCGCGACAGGGTCGGTGTACAGCGGGTTTTCCAGGCCCATGACTTCGCACCACTGGCGAATCATCGGTGCGTTGACCTCGTCCCAGGCGTTCACCCGCCCGTATTCGCGCCCTACCAGGGCGCGCACTTTGGTTAGCAATTGTGGATCAGCCAAGTTCGTCTCCTGCATGTTCAAAGCGGCGCTCGCAATTGCAACGCCGAGGTGGGTCGATCAGTGCGGCGCAACCTGCGCCGCGCCAAGGTAAGCCGGGCGTTCACCGCCGCCGTGCAGCAACAGATTGCAACCACTGGCGTAACCGGCCAGCGGGGATGCGATGTACAGGCAGGCGTTGCCGATGTCCTCGGGCAGCGCCATGCGCCCCGCCGGGATACCGGCGCTGACCGCGGCAATGCCGGCCTCATCGCCGTAGTGCAGGTGCGCAAGTTCGGTGCGCACCAGGCCGGGGCTTACCGCGACCACCCGCACTTTGGGCGCCCATTCGGCTGCCAGCGACTGCACCAAGGCCAACACCCCGGCCTTGGCCGCGCCGTAGGCCGCGGTGCCTGGCGAGGCACGCAGGCCACTGATGCTGCCGATAAAGACGATGCAGCCGCCGCCGGCTTGGGCTTGCATCAGCCGGTTGGCCTGCTGGGCGACGTTAAGCGGGGCAATCAGGTTGAGGCGAATGATCCCCTCGTGAAACCGCGGCGAGGCGCTGGCGGCATCCGCCGAAGGGCTGCCGCCAGCGTTGTTGATCAGCACGTCGAGGCGCCCGTACGCCTCACGGATGCGATCGAACACACCTTGGAGGCAGGCCTGGTCACGCACATCCGCCGCGATAAAGTCCGCCTGCGCCTGGCCGACGCTGGGCAGGCGCTCAGGGACGTTGCGCCCACAGACGATCACGCGGGCCCCGGCGGCCAGAAAGCTGCGCGCGATACCCGCGCCAATGCCCTTGGTCCCGCCGGTCACCACTACCACTTTGCCGCTGTAATCCAGCCCCGAGTGACCACTCATGGCACGCTCCTTTTACTTGTGTTGGGAGCCACTCTAGGGACAAAGCCGCTCGCCCTCGTCGTCTGAACGGACGATGAAGGCCTGCACCGCGCTCGCAACAATCGGCACACTGGCGCCCGCAGGGGGCCTTTTGCTTGAGGTTGACCATGTCTGATTCGCTTACCGCGCCGGTACTGCTGGAGCACCCGGCCCCAGGGGTCGCGCTGCTGCGGCTCAATCGCCCGCACGCCACCAATGCCCTGAGCCTGGACCTGCAGGCGCTGCTGTCGCAGTTGTTCAGTGAACTGGGCAGCAACCCCGAGGTGCGTTGTATCGTGTTGACCGGTGGCGACGCGGTGTTTGCCGCCGGCGGCGACATCAACAGCCTGGCCGGGGTGGGCCCGATTGATATTTATCAGCGCCATACCGAGCGGGTCTGGGCACCGATCCAGCACTGCCCCAAGCCTGTGATTGCGGCAGTGTGCGGTTATGCCTATGGCGGTGGCTGCGAGTTGGCGATGCTCGCCGATATTATTGTGGCCGGGCACAGCGCACGCTTTTGCCAGCCGGAGATCCGCATCGGGATCATGCCCGGCATCGGCGGTACCCAACGGCTGGTGCGGGCGGTGGGCAAGGCCAAGGCGATGCGCATGGCGTTGACGGGCCAGCCGATCACCGCGCAAGAGGCCTGGGTTTCGGGGTTGGTCAGCGAGGTGGTGGCCGATGACCAGGTGCAATCCCATGCCCTGAAGTTGGCCGGGGTGATTGCCGCCATGCCGCCGTTGGCTGCCGAGCAGATCAAGGAGGTGATCCTGGCGGGCATGGATGCGCCGCTGGAGGCGGGCTTGGCGCTGGAGCGCAAGGCCAATGCGTTGTTGTTCGCCTCGCGGGACCAGAAAGAAGGGATGCAGGCGTTTATCGAGAAACGGCCGGCGCGGTTCGAAGGGAGGTAGGCGTACGTTGCGTCATGCTCACCCGTACCGCAAGAGCACCCCCATACGGTGCTCTTTTTCTGAATAGCGTTAACCTGCCAGCGCTTCGCGCAGCTCCCCCTTGAGCACTTTGTTGGAGGCATTGACCGGCAGCGCCGTGAAAAAGTGCACCTGGCGCGGCACTTTGTAATTGGCCATGCGCTCACGTGCCCAGGCGATGAGTGACGCCTCGTCCAGTTGCCGGCCTTGGCGCAGCACCACGCACGCGCACCCCACCTCGCCCATGCGCTCGTCGGCAATGCCAATGACCGCCACTTGGGCGATGGCCGGGTGTTCGATCAGCCCGGCCTCGATCTCGGCCGGGTAGCAGTTGAAGCCACCGACGATGAACATATCCTTGAGGCGATCGGTGATTTGCAGGTTGCCCTGGGCATCCAGATTGCCGATGTCACCGGTGTGCAGCCAGCCGTCGGCATCGATGGCCTGGGCGGTGGCTTGGGGGTCATTGAAGTAGCCGCGCATCACGTGGAAGCCGCGCAGGCAAATCTCGCCCGCCTCACCTTGGGCCACCGGCTGATTATCTGCCGAGCGGATGCACACTTCGCTGCCTTCGATCGCGCGGCCACTGGTAGCGGCGACGATGCCCGCGGGGTCGTCCGGGTTGCAGATCGTGGCCAGGCCGCCACACTCGGTCAGGCCATAGGCGGTGGTGACCACGGCGAAACCCAGCTCCTTGCGCATCCGTTCGATCAGTACCGGCGGGATCGTCGATGAGCCGGTGACGGCGATGCGCAAGCTCGACAGGTCGGTTTCGGCCAGGCGTGGGTGGGCCAGCATCGACAGGTACAGGGTCGGCGGCCCTGGCAACACGCTGATGCGTTCGGCGGCGATGCGCTGGAACACAGCCTCGGCATCGAACACCGCATGCGGCAGGATGGTTGCCCCGGCCAGCAGGCAGGTCAGCCAACCGGCCTTGTAGCCAAACGCATGGAAAAACGGGTTGATGATCAGGTAACGATCACCCGGGCGCAGGCCAATGACCGAGACATATTCGTTGTAGGCGCGCAGGTTTTGCCCGTGGGCACTCATCACGCCCTTGGGTTTGCCAGTAGTGCCGGAGGTAAACAACAGGTCGGACAAGTCCTGTGGGCCAACCGCCAGCGCGCGCTGGCGGGCTTGCAGTTCGCTCACCGCCTCGCCCTTGGCGAGAAACGCAGCCCAGCCCAGGTCGCAGGGGGTGCGTGGCGCCGTGGCACCGAACACCACCCACTGTTCCAGGCTGGGCGGGCGCAGCGGCGCCAGCATCGCCTGGTAGTCCTGGCCCAGGAAGTCCCCTTGCAGCAGCAGCACCCGCGCTTGGCTGCGCAGCAGGATATCGGCCGCTTCAGCACCTTTCATGCGGGTGTTGATCGGCACCAGCACCGCCCCTGCGCACTGCACGCCCAAAGCGGCAATCACCCAGTCACGGCAATTGGGCGCCCAGATCGCCACGCGGTCACCGGGCGCGATGCCCAGCGCCATCAGGCTGCGGCACACGCCCAGGGCCAGTGCGGGCAGGTCACGGTAGTCGGTGGCCACGCCGTGTTCTTCGATGGCAGCCCGGCCGGCAAAGCGCTCGGCACTGGCCAATAGCATGGCGGGGATCGACAACGGCACTGGGTGGCAGGCAGGCAAGGTGCCCGGTGAAGCAGAACATGCAGTCATGGTGACACACTCGGCAGTCGGGTTATTCGGGAAAGCACACGCGCAGGTGCGCGCTAAGGGCCAACGACTGGCACGCCAGCGTCCAACCCTCTTCGATTTCTTGTGGGTCCAGGGCATCGTTGCGCAGCAGGTGCACCTCGCCACGCTGCACGGTGCACATGCAGGTGGCACAGGAGCCGACCAGGCACGAGCTCGGTGGCTGCAGGCCAGCCCGGCGCATAGCGTCGAGCAGGGTCTCGCCTGGGGCGCAGGGCACCTCGAACTCTTCACCGTCCAGACGCACGGACAGCTGGCTGCCGGGCCGGCTTGTATCGACCGCAACGGGCGCGCTGACCTCGCCCTCTTCAGGCAGTGAGACGAAACGCTCGACGTGCACCTGCGCGGCCGGCATGCCCAACGCTTGCAGGGCGCTGACGGCAGCCTCCATGAACGGCCCGGGGCCGCAGATAAAGGCCTCGGCGCCGGCAAAGGGCCTGGCCAACTCGGCCAACTGACTCACCGATGGGATGCCTTGCACCGAATCAAGCCAGTGGATCACCTGCAGGCGCTGGGGGTGCGCATTGGCCAGGGCGTTGAGTTGATCACGGAAAATCACCGAGTTTTCGTCACGGTTGGCGTAGATCAGCCGTATCCGCCCGCTGCCAGCCAGCAGCGCCGAGCGCAGGATCGACAGCATCGGGGTCACCCCGCTGCCTGCGCCCAACAGCAGCAGGTCGGTGTCCAGTTGACGCGGCACAAACACCCCGGCCGGCACCCGTACCTGCAGGCTGTCGCCCGCTTGCACGGTGTCGCACAGCCAGTTCGAGGCGCGCCCATCGCGCACCCGCTTGATGGTGACCCGCAGCGGCTCGTCGAGCAGCGGCGTGCTCGACAGCGAGTAGCAGCGTGGCAGCCAGCCGCCGTCGTGGGGCACCCGCAACGTCAGGAACTGTCCGGGTTTGTAATGGAACTGCGCCACCAGCTCCGCAGGCAATTGGAACTCCAGCGAGCGGCTGTCGGCGGTCTCTTCTATCACGCGGGTCACGCGTACGCTCAAATAGTCCTGGCTCATGTCAATGGCTCGCTGGTTTGAAGGCCTGAGGGGGCCGTTGCAGCCACCAGCGAGCGCCCTGCACGCCGTCCGGAAAACACGCAATCGGCCAGCGACAAGCCGCTGATGTACAGGTGCGAAGGAATGCCGATGGCCGCGCGCCCGGCCGCGTAGAGGCCGCGGATCGGCTGGCCGTGCTCATCCAATACGGCACCACTGCGTTCATCGACCTTTAGCCCGCCAAGGGTCAAGGCGCCTAGGGGGAACAGCGGGTTGCCCACGGAGATGTCACAGGCGTAGTACGGCCCCTGATCCAGTGCCTGGCGGCTCTCCCGGGACTTGCCAAAGGCATCGGCGGCGTCGCCACGGGCGGCCGCGTTGTTGGCTTGCACGGCGCTGCGCAACGCCTCGGCCTGCATGCCGCTGACCTGGGCCAACTGCTCGAGGCTCTGGCCCTTGCGCACCCGCCACAGCATCAACACCAGTGCCGGCAGGCTCTGGAACCACCAGTAACCGCCAAACAACGCTTGCTTGATCGCCTGCTTGCGCAAGCGCGCGTCCAGCACCAGCCAGGCCTTGCCGCCCTGCTCTTCGCACAGCGGTTGGCCGAGCGTTGCACCGTAGACTTCTTCGTTGACGAAGCGCTGGCCGAGGGTGTTGACCACAATGCCCTTGGGCCAGCAGAGCGGCGGGTTGATAAAGCGCCAGGCCGAGACCCGCTGCAAGCGATCGGCCGCCGCGCCGACGCTCAGGCCCAGGCGCACGCCGCTCCCATCACAGCCGGTGGCGCCGACTTTGAAGTTGCGGCGAAAGGTCGGCGCATGCTCGCGGATCATCTCGCGGTTGAAGATAAAGCCGCCGGTGCTCAGCACCACCCCACGCCGGGCGCGCACACGGCACGGTCGGGCAAAATCGTGCTCCAGCTGGTAGAGGCGCTGGCGCAGGGTGTCGCTGTAGCGCGGCGCGAAGTTCTGCAAACGCTCGGCGCGCGCCGCCCATTTGGCATGCAGCCGCGCCTGCGCACTGCCGGCAGGCAAGCACCACAGCTCGGCGCCCACCACCGTGCCACTGGCATCGACCACCAGGCGCCGGGCGGCAGACTGAAGCTGGGTGCGCACGCCATTGCGCAGGCAAGCAGCCTTGAGGTGCGAATACAGCACCGCGCCACATTGGCCCTTGCCGACCGTGCGATGCCCGCGTGGTGCCGGTGGCGACTCGTTGCGATGCGAGGGCACGAGTTCGTTGCCCGAGTAATACAGAAAGTAGCCATCGCCTGGATAGGAGGTCTTGCCGCCGGGCGGCATGCTGTGGGCATAGGGCGCGCCATGGCTTTCCAGCCACTCCAGGTTGGCGGCGCTGTCCTGGCAAAAACGCTGCAAGGTGGCATCACTGACCACGCCTTGGGTTTCATGCTGCAGGTAACTGAACATTGCCTGGGGCGTGTCGGCGAAGCCGGCGCTGCGCTGCTGGCGGGTGCCACCGCCGGCGTAGACCACGCCACCGCTCTTGGCACTGGCGCCGCCCCCGGTAAACCGGTCGGCCACCAGCACATCGGCGCCCTGCGCCTGGGCTTCGAGCGCGGCGCAGGCACCGGCCGCGCCCCAGCCGATCACCAATACGTCACAGTGATCATCCCAGCGCAGCGCGTCGGCATCCGCCACCCGCAGTGCCGGCCCAATGGGGGTACAGGTTGAGTTGACTGCAGCAGGCATGGCGACTCCTCAGCCTTGGGCGGCAATGTGATGGGCGGCGATGTAACCGAACGTCATGGCCGGGCCCAACGTACCGCCGGCACCGGGATAGCTGGTGCCCATGACAGACGAGGAGCAGTTGCCAATGGCATACAGGCCCGGGATGGCCTGGCCATCCTGGCGCAACACCTGGGCGTGCTCGTTGGTCAACAGCCCACCCTTGGTGCCGATGTCGCCCGCATCCAGGCGCATCGCGTAATAAGGGCCCTTGCTCAGCGGCGCCAGGCACGGGTTGGGTTTGACGTTGCTGTCGCCGTAATAACGATCGAAGACGTTGCCACCCCGACCGAAGTCGGCATCGACGCCGCTGCGGGCGAACCCATTCATGCGTTGCACCGTGCGTTCAAGGCCTGCGCCGTCGACGCCGATCTGCGCTGCCAGCGCCGCCAGGCTGTCGGCCTTGAAGTACAACGCATTGAGCCATTCCTTGCGCAAGCGGCTGTCGGGCATCACCTGCGCCGGCATCAAAGGGCCCATGGCGTAGTTGAAACGGAAGTGGCCGTCGAAGATCACCCAGGCCGGGATCGACTGGCCGCCAGAAGGCTGGTTGTCACGGTACATGGCGTCAACAAACTCCAGGTACGGTGCGGCTTCGTTGACAAAACGCTGGCCCTGGCGGTTGACCACGATGGCGCCGGGGAACGCTCGCTCGGCAAACACCCCGCGCGGCTTGTCTTCCCCCGGCACGGCAATGGTCGGCGCCCACCAGGCCCAGTCCATCAAGGCCGTGGCCGCGCCCAAGGCGATGCCGGCCTGCAGGCCCGCACCGGTGTTATTACCCGGTGGCGTGGCGCTCCAGCCACGCTGGGTGGGCTGCGGCAAGTACTGCTCGCGCAGCGCCTGGTTCTGCTCAAAGCCACCAGACCCCAGGATCACCGCGCACCGCGCCTTGAGCTGCAGCACCTGGCCGTCGCGGCAAACCTGCACGCCACAAACGCGGCCCTCCTCGTCGGTCAGCAGCATCTGGAAATCGGTGTTCAACCATAGCGGGATATCGCGGTCCATCAGCGAGCGGCGCAGCGAGGCCACCAGGGCACTGCCCAAGGCGGCGCGACGGTCGCGGCGGCCCTTGCGCCGCCACTTGAAATCGGTTTTGTAGCGCAGCATCAGGCCGAGAATCAGCATGCGCCAGCCAAACGAGCGGGACATGGCCTTGTGCGCATGCCGGGCCGTCCAGGCAATACGCCCCATCAACAGGGTCGAAGGCGAAGGCGAGCGCAGGTTGCCCAGTTCTTCACCGAGCAGGCTGGTGTCGAACAGCTCCGGGTCCAGGGTGCGACCGCCTTCCAGTGAACCGGGCAGTTGCGGGTAGTAGTCCGGGTATTTTTCGGCCACGGCATAGCGCACATGACTCTTGTGCTCCAGGGCCTGAATCATCTGCGGGGCGTGCTTGAGGTAGGCGCGCAGGCGCAGTTCATCGCCATGCCCACCGGTGGCCGCCTTGAGGTACTGCAGGGCCAGCTCGAAGCTGTCGTGCCCGCCTTTGGCAGCAAAATAATGGTTGTTGGGGATCCAGATGCCGCCGCCGGAAATCGCCGAGGTGCCGCCGAACTTGTCGCTTTTCTCGACAACCAGTGCCGAAAGACCCTGCTCGGCGGCAAACAGCGCCGAGGTCATTGCACCGGCGCCGGAGCCGACGACGATCACGTCGTAGTGGGAAGTGGACTGAGCGTTAGCTGTCATTGTTATTGTGCCTTGGCTGTGATCGGAAGGCCCGGGCCTGCTGGCAGGCCCGGGCACGGCTCAAACGTAGGGGTCCGGGTTGGGCAGGCCCAACTGCACGGCGCCAAGGCTGCGGCTGAAGGCCATGTAGTTGTTGGCGATATGCCCACGCGCCTGGTGCAGGTCACGAAACAGCCGCGCGACCGGGTTGGTGTTGTACAGCCCGGAAGCGGCCATGCAGCGCAGCAGCTCGTTGACCTTCTCGGCACAGATGTTGGTGACATAGGAGGACTGGTAGCGGTACAGCAAGCGGGTTTCCACGTCGGGGTACTCGCCCGCCTCGGCCAGCGCCATCAAATGCGCGTAGTTGCGCTCCAGCACCAGGCGCAGGCTGTCGACGGTGATCGTTGCCTCGGCCACGGTGGTTTGTGCCACCGGATCGTCAGCGGTTTTCATCCCGTGCTTGCCGATGTGCGCCGCGGCATTGGCGCGAAACTCGTTGATCGCCCCTTGCAAGGCGCCAATGGCCGACGAAGAGACGGCGCGGGTGAACAACTGGGCGAAGGGAATGGCGTAGATCGGATTGGTGTTGACCAATCGTCCCGGGGTGGCCTCAATCGTGCAGTTGTTGGTGCGCTGCACGCGGTGCGCCGGCACGAAGGCATCCTCCACGATAATGTCGTGGCTGCCGGTGCCACGCAGGCCCAGTACATCCCAGTTGTGTTCGATACGGTAGTCGCTGCGAGGGATCAGAAAGGTGCCGTGCTCGGCGGCCTGCTCACCGTCGGCGGGCAGCACGCCGCCCAAAAAGCACCATTGGCAGTGCTCGCTGCCGCTGGAAAAGCCCCAGCGGCCGCTGATGTGATAGCCACCCTCGACCGGTACCACCTTGGCCACCGGCATGTAGGTGGACGAGATCAAGGTCGAGGGGTCCTGGCCCCAGACATCGCGCTGGGCCTCGATCGGGTAGCGTGCCAGTTGCCAAGGGTGCACGCCCATCACGCCATAGATCCACGCCGTGGACATACAGCCCTCGGCAAGGATCATCTGGATTTCGAAGAAGGTGCGTGGGTCGACCTCAAAGCCACCGAAAGCCCGTGGTTGCAGTGCTCGCAACAAGCCGGCCTGCTGCAGTTCGAAGAGGGTTTCTTCCGGCACCTTGAACTCGCGATCAGCGCGCGCGGTGCGGCTTTTGAGGGCCGGCACCAGGCGCCGAGCGTGTTCCAGCAGTTTGATTTCTTCCGGCGTTTTTACTCGCATGCTGTCCATCCGTTCGTTCTCCCGATCTCGTTGCGCCAATGCGCGAGCCTTGATGGATGATCGAACGCAGCAGACGATTATTCATCGTCAAAGCGGACTAGAGGTGCCGATTGCAGCGCCGCCCGTGGCACCTCTGATGGCTTAAACCGATGCGCGCCTGGCGGCCCATGGACGGTCCTGCTCCAGTTGCGAGGCCAGGCGCAGCAGCACGTCCTCACCGCCCAGGCGCGCGGTGAACATCATGCCCACCGGCAGGCCAGTGTCGCTCATGCCCAACGGCAGGGTGATCGCCGGTTGCCCGCTGACGTTGGCCAGCACGGTGAAACCGGCGCTGCCCATGGCTTTTTGCATATAGGTTTCCCACGGCTGGTTGAGCGACAGCTCTCCCAATGCCGGGGTCAAACTGGAGGTGACTGGCGAGAGCAACACATCGAAGCGCTCGAACGTCTGCTCCATGGCCTGGGTGATGTTTTCGAACGCCAAGCGGGCACGGACAATCCCCTCGCCGCTGACCTTGCCCGCGCGCTCGAGGATGGCATAGGTGATGAGCTCCAGGTCTTGCGGCCCCAAGGCCCGGCCCAGTGCTTTCTCGCGGTCGTTGACGGTGGCCAGCACGGCGTTGCCGGTGACCGCGCCGTGGGCACCGAATACCTGCTGGGGTTGAACGGGCAAGCGCAGTTCATCCACCTCGTGGCCCAGGCCGAGCAACTGCTGCACGGTGGCCTCCAGCACCTTGGCAATCGCCGGGGCCAGCGGCGCACCGGTCATGGAGTCGCGCACCAGGCCTACCCGCAGGCGCCCAGGCTCGCGCCCCAGTTCTTCCACATAAGGCCGTTGCAACGGTTGCGCCCAGTACGGGCTACCGGGTTCGTGGCCCTGCCCGGCATCGAGGAACAAAGCCGTGTCGCGCACACTGCGCGATACCACGTTTGCCACACTGGTACCGAACGCGCCTTCCTGGCGCAGCGGCCCGCTGGGGGTACGGTAGCGCGTGGGTTTCAGGCCGACCAGCCCGCAATAGGAGGCAGGGATGCGGATCGAACCTCCGCCGTCGGTGGCATGCGCGACCGGTACGATGCCTGCGGCCACGGCGGCAGCCGAGCCGCCGGAAGAACCACCGGCGCTCATCGCCAGGTTCCACGGGTTGCGGGTTTGCCCCCAGGCCAGCGACTCGGTGGTGGTGGTCAGGCCAAATTCCGGGCAGGCCGCTTTACCGAAAGGCACCGCCCCGGCCGCTTCGTAGCGCAGCACCAAGGTACTGGTGACACTGGCCGGCGGTGCATCCTTGAACAGTCGGCTGCCGTTGCTGGTGGTGGTGCCTTGCAGGTAGGTATTGAGATCCTTGAGCAGTATCGGCACCCCTGCCAGCGCGCCCTGGGCCTGGGTGCCGGCCTTGCGCCGGGCGGCCAGCAGCGCCCGGGCATAATCGTCATGGCGCATGTTGACGGCATTGATCTTCGGGTTGACCAGGTCACAACGGGCCATCGCGGCGGCGAGCAGGTCCTGGGCACTGAACTGGCCGGCCTGCAGCCCCTTGGCCATGGCCCAGGCGTCCAACCCCTGGTAGTCGCTGGCCGACAGGCCGGCGGCGCGGGCATCTGCAAAGCGCCCGAGCATACCCACCCCCAGGGCCAGTGCGCCGGCCTTGAGTACCTGGCGTCGAGGCCAGCCGTCCACGTCGCCAGGCGCTGCAAGCGCAGTGTCGCCCAGTGGCAATGCGTTATGTTCCATGTGTTCAATTCCTTATTTTTATTAAGTTGTTCAGATCGGCTGGCGCGCTCAGTTCGCGGTGACCTGTGCCAGCATCGCGGCCAGGAAATGTTCGCCGTAGGGTGGCAGCAAGCCCCATTCGCGACGCGGATCGTGTTCGGGGGCCTTGAGCACCGTGCGCATGTGACTGAATTCGATGAAGCCTTCACGGCCGTGGTAATGCCCCATGCCCGAGGCACCGACGCCGCCAAAAGGCGCGTCATGCAAGGCGGCATGCATCATCACGTCATTGAGGGTGACGCCGCCCGACACGGTGTGGCTCAGCACGTGGCGCTGCTCCTGGGCATCATCGCCAAAGTAATAAAGGGCCAGGGGCCGCGGGCGGGCGTTGATCTGGGCGATCACCTGATCAACCTCGTCATAAGGCAACAGCACCATCGCCGGGCCGAAGATCTCCTCGTGCAGGATCAGGCTGTCCTGCGGCGGGTCGATCACCAGTTGCAATGGCCGTCGGCGGTTTTGCCCATCGGCGGGTTGCGCATAGGGCAAGCTCACCACCCGGGCACCCGCACGCGCGGCCTGCTGCACCAGGTTCTCGACGCGGCTCAGGTGCTGGGCATTGACCACCGCGACCACATCCGGGTTGTCGCTCACCTGGGGGACAAACTCGCGGTAGGCGCTGGCGAAAGCCTGCACAAAGTGTTCGAGTTGCTCACGTGGCACGTAGACCAGATCCGGATTGATGCAGACCTGGCCGCTGTTGGTGGTCTTGGACAGTGCAAGGCGAAACGCTGCGGTGCCAAGGGTTGCGCTGCGCCCAACGATCACCGGCGATTTGCCGCCCAGCTCCAGGGTCACCGGCACCAGGTTTTGCGCCGCGTTACGCATCACCGATTTGCCCACCGCGGTACTGCCGGTGAACACCAGGTGATCGAACGGCTGCGCGGTAAACACCTGGGCCAGATCAGCGCCGCCGGTAACCACGGCCACCTCGAGTGGGTCGAACAGCTGCGCAAACAACTGCGCCAACAGCGCCGCCGTGCGTGGCGTCACTTCCGAGGGTTTGAGAATGGCCCGATTACCCGCCGCCAACGCCGAGGCCAAGGGGCTGAGCAAGGTATACAGCGGCGCGTTCCAGGTGCCGAGAATGCCCACCGTGCCCTTGGCCTGGTACATCACCCAGGCCTGGGCGCCGAGTTGATCGTAGGGGCTGAAGACCGGCCGCGGCTCATCCTGCATCCAGCCTTCGAGGTGATCGCGTGCATGCTTGAGCGAGCCCAACGAGCCCAGCACATCATTCATCAACGAAAACCCCTGGGGGCGACCACCGAAATCGGCATCCATGGCCTCGGTCAGCGCCGGGTGGTGCGCCACCAGCAGGTCGATCACCCGCTGGATTCGCGCGCGACGCTGCGGCGCACTGGCAGCGCCTTGCGCGTTGAACGCGGCTTTTTGTTCAGACAACAGGGCCGACAGCTCGTCGGTGGAAGATATTGCACAACCCATGGGTACCTCCTCAACTGTAAAAGGGCCAGCGTTTCTCGCTGTGCCCACCCAGGCCGTCGCTCGCCAACGCCCTGACCCGCAACTTGCCGCAGACCACCGGCCGGGCGCCTCGTCCAAGTGGACGAGTGGGCCAACAACGTTAGTCCGTTGAGACGATGCAACGCCCCGTTTTGCTGGGAATACTGCCGGCACGCACACTCAATCCATGAGGCCCATCATGGCAATGCCCGCCTGTTTCGACCCTCAAGCCTTTCGCGCCGCGCTCGGCACCTTCACCACGGGGGTGACGATCATCACCACCCAGGCCGAAGATGGCACGCCGGTCGGCATCACGGCCAACAGTTTCAACTCGGTTTCGCTCAACCCACCGCTGGTGCTCTGGAGCCTGTCCAAGAACGCCCACAGCCTACCGGTGTTCAGCAATGGCCGGCACTGGAACGTGCACGTGCTGTCGACCGAGCAGGAGCTGCTGTCCGGTCGTTTCGCCCGGCAGGGTGAAGATAAGTTTGCCGAAATACAGCTGGATACCGGGATCAGCGCCGCGCCCCTGCTGCAAGACTGCACCGCACGCTTTCAGTGCCGCACGGCCTTCCAATACGAAGGCGGCGACCATGTGATTTTCGTTGGCGAAGTGCTTGCCTTCGACCATAGCGACCGTGCACCGCTGGCCTTCCAGAGCGGCCAATACGCCTTGGCGATGCGCAAGCCACGCAGCGAACTGCGCCTGGCCACCACCCCGCCGCCGCCTGAATGCAGTTACACCGAAGATTTGCTGGGTTACCTGCTGGGCCGCGCGCACTACCAGATGCTGCATGCGTTACGCCGGTTGCTGAAGAACCAGCAGTTGGATGAGCACGCGTTTTTTATCCTCTCCACCCTGTGCATACGCGACAACTTGAGCCTTGAGGAAATCAATAAATTCGTGAGCTACACCGGCCATGTGGTCAGTGATTCGAGTATGCGCTTCCTGGAACGCCAGCACCTGGTGGCCCGTGAACTGGGGCATGACCAGGTGCGTTACGTGCTGACCGCCGACGGCCGCGAGGCTTCGCTGCAAGAAGTGGCATTGGCCAAGGCCGTCGAGGAGGATATTTCCGCGCGCCTGGGTGCCGGTGACGCGCAAGCGCTCAAGGTGCTGCTCAAGCGCTTGATCGCCAGCTCCGACCCCGGCCTGCCCGACCTTTGGGCGCCGCGCTGAGCGCCGCATCCGCTAGCCCCATCCAAACAATAAGGACCGCCATGAGCCTATTGCAACGCTTCAACCTTGCCGGCAGTGTCGCCATTGTCACCGGCAGCAGCCGCGGCATTGGCCGTGCCATCGCCCTGGCCTACGCCGATGCCGGCGCCGACGTGGTGTGCAGCGCCCGTTCGCTGGCCGACGTGGAGGCCGTCGCCCAAGCAGTGCGCAGCCGTGGCCGCCGTGCCTTGGCCTTGAGTTGCGATGTGACCGACAGCGAACAACGCATCGCCCTGGTCCGCAACGCCTGCGAGCACATGGGCCGCATCACCCACCTGGTCAATAACGCCGGCGGCGGCGGGCCGAACGACCCGCTGCAGATGACCCCGCAGGCCTTCGAGCAGGTGATGAGTTTCAACGTGACCGCCGCCTATGCCCTGACCCAGTTATGCGTACCCCTGATGCGCGAGGCCGGCGGCGGCAACATCGTCAACATCACCTCGGTCGCCGCCCGCTATGCCCAGCGGCACTTCAGTGCCTATGGCAGCGCCAAGGCCGCATTGACCCACCTGACGCGGCTGCTGGCGCAGGAGTTCGCGCCACAGATTCGGGTCAATGCGGTGTCGCCCGGGCCGATCCTGACCGACGCCCTGGCCGGGGTGATGCCTGCGGCCATGCGCGACACCATGCAAGCCAACACCCCACTCAAGTGCCTGGGTACCCCCGAAGACATTGCCGCCGCGGCGCTTTACCTGGCCTGCCCGGCCTCGGCCTGGGTCACCGGCAAGGTCATCGAGGTCGATGGCGGTGCCGACTCTACCGTCTGGCCGGGCTAGGCCCTGGGTTGCAAGCAGCCGGTATCCCTTTCATTTGCCACGCAGCGAGCTTTTTTTATGGATACGCAGTTGATTGAAGCCTTGGGCGACGAACTGTTCAACGCCCTGCAAACACGCCAGAGCCTGGCACCGCTGACCCAGCGTTATCCGGCCATCAGCCTGGACGACGCCTACCGTATTTCCCTGCGGTTCCTGGCGCGCCGTGAAGCCTTGGGCGACCAGGTGATTGGCAAGAAAATCGGCGTGACCAGCCGCGCCGTGCAAGAAATGCTCGATGTGCACCAGCCCGACTTTGGCTTTTTGACCGACCGCATGCAGGTGGCCAACAACAGCACTGTCAGCTTCGCAGCCCACACGCTGGTGCAACCGCGGGCCGAGGGCGAAATTGCCTTTGTGCTGGGTGAAGACCTGCACGGTGTCGACGTTACCGCTGACGATGTGCTGGCCGCCAGCGAATGGGTGCTGCCGTGCTTCGAGATCGTCGATTCGCGGATCGAAAACTGGCAGATCCGCATTCAGGACACCGTGGCCGACAACGCCTCCTGCGGGGTGTTTGCCTTGGGCGCCGAGCGCGTCAACCCACGTGAACTGGACCTGGCCAAGGTTTGCCTGCAGATGTTCAAGAACGGCCAACCTGCCGGGAGCGGCCTGGGCTCGGCGGTACAAGGCCACCCCTGCGCCGCCGTGGCCTGGCTGGCCAATACCCTGGGCAAACTGGGCATCCCGTTTCGCAAGGGCGAAATCATTTTGTCTGGAGCACTGGCGCCACTGGTACCGGTCGCCCCGGGCGACGCCATCAGTTTGTCGTTGAGTGGCCTGGGCGAGTTGCACTTGAATTTCGTGCCTTGAACCGCGGCCCTTTCTTCCTCTGATCGAGACCACTGCCATGAGCAAAAAGATCAAATGCGCCCTCATCGGGCCGGGCAACATCGGCACCGACCTGCTGTACAAGCTCAAGCGCAGCGAGGTGTTGGAGCCGGTCTGGATGGTGGGCATCGATGCCACGTCCGAAGGCCTGGCGCGCGCCGCTGAACTGGGCCTCAAGACCACCAGCGAGGGTGTCGACGGGTTGCTGCCCCATGTGCTGGAAGATGGCATCCAGATCGCCTTCGATGCGACCTCCGCCTACGTCCACGCCGAGAACAGTCGCAAGCTCAATGCCCTGGGGGTGTTGATGATCGATCTGACCCCGGCCGCCATCGGCCCTTACTGCGTGCCGCCGGTCAACCTCAAGCACAATCTGGGCCTGGGCGCGATGAACGTCAACATGGTCACCTGCGGCGGCCAGGCGACCATCCCGCTGGTGGCGGCGGTGTCCAGCGTGCAACCGGTGGCCTACGCCGAGATCATCGCCACTGCCGCGTCCAAATCGGTTGGCCCCGGCACCCGCAAGAATATCGACGAGTTCACCCGCACCACTGCCGCCGCCGTTGAGCAGGTGGGCGGCGCGAAAAAAGGCAAGGCGATCATCATCGTCAACCCCGCCGAGCCGCCACTGATGATGCGTGACACCGTGCATTGCCTGACCGAAACCGAACCGGACCAGGCCGCCATCGGCGCCGCGATCGGCGCCATGATCCAAGAGGTTCAGCGTTATGTACCCGGCTACCGCCTGGTCAACGGCCCGGTATTCGACGGCAACCGCGTGTCGATCTTCATGGAAGTCGAAGGCCTGGGCGACTACCTGCCCAAGTACGCCGGCAACCTCGACATCATGACCGCCGCCGCCGCGCGCACCGCCGAGCTGTTCGCCGAAGCCATTCTCCAGGGCTCACTGAGCCTCACCCCACCACAGGCCATCGCCTAAGGAGCGCACCATGGATCTTCAGGGCAAACGCATCACCGTCCACGACATGTGCCTGCGTGACGGCATGCACCCCAAGCGCCACCAGATCACCCTTGAGCAGATGAAAAGCATCGCCTGTGGCCTGGACGCCGCCGGCGTGCCGCTGATCGAGGTGACCCATGGCGATGGCCTGGGCGGCAGTTCACTGAACTACGGTTTTCCAGCGCACAGCGACGAAGAGTACTTGTCGGCCGTGATCCCCTTGATGAAAAACGCCAAGGTGTCCGCCCTGCTGCTGCCAGGCATCGGCACGGTCGATCACCTGCAGATGGCCTTCGAGCTGGGCGTCAATACCCTTCGCGTCGCCACCCACTGCACCGAGGCGGACGTTTCCGAGCAGCACTTGCGCGCAGCGCGCAAGCTGGGCATGGACACCGTCGGTTTTATGATGATGGCCCACATGAACAGCCCGCAAGGCCTGGCCAGCCAAGGCAAGTTGATGGAAAGCTACGGCGCCAATTGCATCTACATCACTGACTCCGCAGGCTACCTGCTGCCCCATGACGTGGCCGCACGGGTGGCCGCGCTGCGGGAAGCGCTCAAGCCGGACACCGAGATCGGCTTTCATGGCCACCATAACCTGGCCATGGGCGTGGCCAACTCGATCGCTGCCATCGCCGCCGGTGCCACGCGCATCGACGCAGCCTGCGCGGGCTTGGGCGCCGGTGCCGGCAACACGCCGATGGAAGTGCTGGTTGCGGTGTGCGACCGCATGGGCATCGAAACCGGGGTCAGCGTATTTGGCATCCAGGACGTGGCCGAGGACCTGGTGGTGCCGATCATGGACTTCCCGATCCGCAGCGACCGCGACGCACTGACCATGGGCTATGCCGGTGTCTACGGCTCGTTCCTGCTGTTCGCCAAGCGGGCCGAGAAGAAGTACGGCGTCCCGGCGCGCGAAATCCTCGTGGAGATGGGCCGGCGCGGCATGGTCGGCGGCCAGGAAGACATGATCGAAGACACCGCCATGACCTTGGCCAGGCAACGCCAGGCCCGCGCCTGAGCGCACCACGGGCCCGGGCGCTGCCTGGGCCCTTGCCCATTATCCCGGAGCCCTCCATGAGCAGTATACCTGCCGCACCCATTGGCTGGCGCAGCCATGGCCTGTTGTTTCTGCTCGCGATGATGTATGCCGGCAACTTTGTCGGCCGGCAGATCATTGCGGTGATGATCGAGCCGATCAAACAGGAATTCGGCGTCAGCGATACTGCCATGGGCCTGGTTTCGGGCCTGGCGTTCGCCGCCGTCTATGTGCTGTTGGGGTTACCGGCCGGGCGCTTGGCCGATCGCCTGTCGCGCACGCGCTTGCTGGCCGCCTGCTCACTGCTGTGGGCGATGGCCACGCTGGCCTGCGGTGTGTCCGCAAGCTTCGCCATGCTGGTGATCGCGCGCATGGCGGTGGCCGTTTTCGAATCGCCCAGCACCTCGACCTCCCTGTCGATCATCGCCGACATTTACCCCCCGCATCGGCGCTCTTTTGCGATCAGTTGCTACACCGCGGCGCCGACCTTCTCCACCATCATCGCCTTGTGCGTGGGCGCCTGGATGGTGGAGGAATACGGCTGGCGCAGTGCGTTTTTTGCCGTCGCCCTGCCCGCCCTGCTGATCAGTGCGGTGTTCGCTTTAATCACGCGCGACCCGCCGCGCGGGCGCTTTGACCTCAGCCAAACGCACGCCGCACACCCGGTGTCGAGCCTGCTGGGCAGCGCGCGCGAGCTGATGGCGCAGCCAGCCTACCGCTGCCTGGTGCTGGCTTGTGGCATCACCACCTTCAGTGCCTACGCCTATGCCATGTGGAACGCCAGCTTCCTGGTACGCTCCCATGGCCTGCCCCTGCAGTATGCCGGCATGCTCGCGGGCCTGATCGGCGGCACCTGTGCCGGGCTCGGGGCGTTGTTCAGCGGCTGGTTGACCGACCACCTGGCGCTTAAAAACCCGCATTGGCAGATCGGCATCCCGCTGCTCGGCCATGTGCTTGGCAGCACGGCGCTGATCACCTACCTGCTGTGGCCACAGGGCATCCTCCTGTCGGTAGGCCCGGTCCCGGTGCCCAGCGCGATGCTCTGGTGCGCGTTGAGCAGTTTTTTCTCGGTGTGGTGGGTAGGTCCTTCGTTTTCGCTGTTGACCCAACTGGTACCCGCCCACCGCCGGGCCACCGCCGTGGCGTTGCAGACGATTATCTCGACCTTGTTCGGCGTGGGCATTGGCCCGCTGGCCGCCGGCTTGCTCAGCGATACGCTGCTGCCGGTGTTCGGCGAACAATCGTTGCGCTATGCGTTGTTGTTGATCAGTTGCACGATTGTGCTACCGATCGGGTTGCTGTGGCGTACTTACTACCATTTAATGGGATTGCGTGAGCTCCTTCGGCAGGCAGCAGTTCACGGCCGGTGATGGTTTCATCATTGCCAACGACGGCATCAACTATGGCAAGGGCGTGACCGATGGTGCCTACCATCGCCTCAGGCATGCACAATAGCCGCCGATAATATGCTTCGACTCCTTGGGACTGAGCTCAAAGGGATGTCGCACATCAGAAACCGCCAATACGGCAAAACGTCGAGCAAAGAAGAGATCGTCAACGTGGGTAGCGATAGCAGGAAACGGAAGCAAAAACAGAGCTGGGAGCTGTTTTTCGAGGAGCTTGGGGCCGCCGCGAAGCTGGCAAAAAGCAACTTCGGCTCAATCAGCTGGCTGGGCGCACTTATCAGCGCCATCTTGAGCTTCGGGATTCTCATGACCTATGCCAAGGCAATCGGACGGATTGATCTGCTACCGCTTGTGCTTGAGAAGAAGTTTGCAGCACTTTTACCGTGGATGGGGTTGGCCGGCCTACTGCTGTTGCTCTACATGGTCATCATGCTGACCACGACCATCATCTATGCAATGGCTGTATCAACCTTCGGCAGTGCCTCCTCCCTCCAGGCTCACATAGCCAGACTGCTATTGGCGCCGGCGATCGTAGGCTCATCCGCGTTCATGATCGTGGTGTTTCGCTTCCCCACGGCAGAACATTGGCTTACCGCACCGATCATCATGCTATTTAGCCTGTTAGCAATGCTGCTTGCGCTTCGCTCCGTGCGATTTCGCACGGGCCTGCAAATAGTCGCCCTGGCAAGCTTTCCAAGAGATTTAGCATCATGGCGCAGCCAGACTACCATCTTTATATCTGCCTATCTGGTCGTGGCGTTCGCCGTTTTTGCGGCCGCCTTTCCCATGAGTCTGCTCCTGCGTTCCTACATTGGGGCTGACACGCCGGACGCGGCCAACACACTGATGATTCTTTCGATACTGGCCATGGCCCTGCTGTTTTTGCCGGCACTCATATTCTTCGTTAGCCGAAGAAACATAGCCTCCCGGATGTTGCGGTCGTTCGCCGCTGCATTGGCGATTATCGTTGGCGTGGTTATCGTTTTCCCTGGTGCAAGCTCCACCATCGTCTACACCGCAGCCGGAATGATGGGGGTGCGAGAGCAAACCGTCTCTCAGTACAGGATCATGAAAGGGTTCGAGCTCAAGGATTTCGATGAAGTTGCTTGGGGAGTGCAGCCGAAAACGGGATTGCCTGTAGTGGCTGCGTTTCCGCTGTTTTCGCTCGGCGATGTACTGCTTCTTTGCCCCGGCAGCCTGCTGAAAACCCCGCTGGGCGATTGGCCGAAATACTCGCACGCCTGCGTGTCGACGCAGAGCAGCGATGTCGTGAAGTTGCCGAAAGCCACCGCTGCGAGTTGATGCTTTGAAAGGCGTTGTGGCGTGCCAAGCATGGCCTGTTTGTGTTGGTAATTTTCAAGCGGAGTCGGAATAGATCCGCTTAGGGGCTTGCCGAGCGGGGCAATCACGCTTACGTCGTGCAATAAAGAATGTTTCATGTGCAGAGCCAAACTGCCACCTGCACGGGTGGGAGACCTGCGTGCTACCCAAGCCGGAAGCACAAACCCCAGAAACGAAAAAGCCCTGAATAATCAGGGCTTTAACGTAGAAATGATGGCGGAAGCGTAGTCATTATCGGCACTTTCCACATCCGACCATTGGCGTCCATAGATAGACGTAAGGACGCTTTATCCCGGCTATTTTTGGGCACTTTTAAGACTCAAAAGGTCTTCCATGTCCCACTGATTTCCGCCCGAATCCGAGTCTCAGTGGGGGACCAAATGGGGGACCAGATATTCACGTTGGAAGGTCGCCACCATGCCCAAGCTCACCGCGAAACTGCTTGAAGCTCTTACGGATTTTTGGCAAGTACGACGACGGCGACGGTATGCGCCTGATTATTCGCCAGTCCGGAAAAGCCTGGGTATTGCGCTACCAACTGGCGGGCGAGCGAAAGGAAATCGGCCTGGGCCCCTACTCTCGCTACGGGTTGAAGGAAGCTCGCTCCCGCGCCGATGTACAACGCGCCCTGATCCGCGAAGGCATCGATCCACTGGAACAGAAAGCCAAAGCACTCCGACTGGCAGAAGCGGCACGCATCGCCCGGGAGAAAAGCCTGGGGAACACCTTCCGTACCTGTGCCCTCGACTACATCGAAGCGCACCCCCGGGCTGGAAAAATGCCAAGCATGCCCAACAGTGGACGAACACCCTGACCACCTACGTGTTTCCGATGTCCGGAAAATGACCCGGAATAGGCTTCGGGTCATTTCTAAATCGGCGCCAACAGACCTGATTCTGCTTCGCGAGACGCGCGTGGTGGATGATGAGGGCAACGGCTGGGTCTTCGACTCACCGGTCTATCTCGGACGGCCGATAAACCCGACCCCCATGCTCAAATCGTTTTAGAAGATCTGGCCCGAGTACGACATGTCCGCCCATGGATTCAGGGCCACCTACCGCACCATTACCCATGAACCTGGGCATCGATCCCATCGTGTTGGAACTGTCTCTGTCACACCGCATGCCGGGCGAGAAGCTCGAGCTTGTTCAAGGATGATCGGCTGGGCAGGGGTGATCTCTTACGGAGTCCACCGCCGCCCAAGACGACACGCGCCTTACGGTTCATGCTTCAGGGATGCGATTCGGACAGTCCCATGATCCCTGAGCAGTTTGCGGAGCTTTCCGTCTAGCTGGTAGGCGTATTGGTTCGCACCAGAATCATCGACCCATTTTGGATCTGCTATCTCGTCAAAGTGCCTGGGTAATTCTGAATGATCTATCTTCTTGGCAGCCATATCTTTAACAAACGCCTCCAGCTGGACGCGGAGGCGGCGCCCGAGAGCTTCCACGAATTCGTTGCTATTGATTCCTGCCGACACCTTCGCGGCATCCTGCCGGGCGGCTTGAACGGCTCGAACAATGTATTGGCTCGCCTTCTCCTTGTCACGGCTGCCATTAACGACCCCACCTGGCGCCTTGACGTTCCACCGCGTCAGCTGCGCCATGAGCAACTCGCTACTGAATGCATTACCCATTTTGATCACGGTCGGCGGCTCCCCTTCTGCGGCGGAAGGAAGCTCGATGGGCACACCAGCAAGTCGATATAGCCGTCTTAACGCCATGCGCCAGGTGCCAAGACCAATTTGCTGGTGACGACGTCCTATTTGTACCCAGCGATAAAATGACCTCCAGCTTGGGATCATGGATCGCACCCCATCCGAGGTCATGGCGCGAGGCTTGGCTCGGTCATCGAGGAAGCAGAGTTGGCTGTAATAGGCGGCTCCGGCCGTCAACCGGGCAATGGATGACGCATCATTGTCCTGGCCGATCCAAGCCGCAATACCCTGAGGGAGAAACACGTCAGCTTCCGGAGCGATACCTTCGCGTTCAAGATAGCGCAGATAGGCTGCAAAGCCGCCCAGTTCGGTCGCCCCTTTTGGATCCCCTACCGCCCCCGCCATTGCCCAATGGCAGGGGCCGTAGGAAACACCCGCATTGTCATATGCATTGATTTGGTCGAGATACCCTAGGTTTTCACACTCGGAGACTGCCCGAATGATCTTGAAGCTCGAGGCAATATCCGCCAACTCCTTGCTTCCGCCGGGAGTCATGGCCTTGATGAGATCCGCCTGATCGAGTGAGAGTAAACGTTCCGGTGTGACCTCAGCCAAGTCGACCCACAGGTTGGCATTCGGCTTTAGCGTGTCCGGACCACCCGAACCAAACGAGGCATAGTAGCCAATGGCCTCGAGTGCGCTTTCGGGAAAACCGGAGCCATCCGGTCGGCGAGTGAAATCGGCCGCGAACATCCGCAGCTTGCTGTTCTTGACCTCCTGTCTTGACCAAATGTCGTTGAAGGCAGGCTCCGCTCCAAACTTTGGGCGTCCCTTCGCATCGAGGTCTTCATCCTTGTAGGCGACAATCAGCAGTGGAGACCTGAACTCGTCGCGGTGCCACTGGTCGACCAACTCTCTCGTCCTCTGGTTCGCACGGCCAGTGACCACCCCAAGGTAGCTGTCAATGTGCTCGACTGCGACGAGGTCATCGAAATGACGCAAGGCAAGCTGTGACTCCGTTATGGGAATCTCCGGCGCGGGATTTGTCCTTGCGCGCGCGGCGATGGGGCTCGCAGCAGAAATCTGAAACTCCCGAATGGTCTGCTCGAGAGGAAGGCTGTCATCCAGCGCTCCAAATCCCATTTTCTTAAGCTTGGCCTTGAGGCGATTAACCCAAGGCTCGCTGGATCCCTCTCCCTCGAACAATTTCTCGATCAGCGAATCTCCGGTGATGGGCTCTCGAATGCCCTTGGCCCCGATATGCCGCATGAAAGGCAACGCGGGAATGATTTCAAGGTCCTTGGATTTCGGGGAAAACAGTTCAGCTGCTGGCTCACGCGTCCAAGCCAGGGCGATATTAAGCGTGAATTTGTTGTAGGTCAGGGGCAATTGCGGCATGGGAAGCCGTTCGGCATCGTCGCTTGACAATGCGGCCCCTGCTCTCAGCACCGGCTCGTAGTTACCGCTTAGGAAGTAAAAAAGAGCGCGCGCTTCCCAGGCCGTATCACCAGGATTGATCGGTGACAGTCCCTCGTTCAACGATGCCGCGAGCAGCCCAGTATTGAAATCCAAGAGAGCCTTTCGCAGAAAATCGCTGCTCAACTGCACTGGTCCGTACATCGCAAGGGTCGGGCACTCCCCGATAGCATCGATCGTTCCCGCCGACGCAATGTCTGTCAAATGCTTGGCGTGCTGAGCGCGGACCAGCAGCGTGCCAGACAACTGCAACGTAGCCAGATAAGCATCGTTGACCCGCCCGTCCTTTGTGTTCGCTTCGACCTGCGAGAGCGTGGGCACTTCGCCGGGATTGAAGGCGATGAAACGCATAGCTCCGGGAAAGATTGGGCGAACGGCCGGCAGGTTTTTGAAAGCCCCTCCGGGCCAGGTTCCGGAAATGGCCGCGGTTTCGCGCGGCCAACTTGTCCCGTCACCGGGTTCGACTTTGGGGTCGGCGATGTTGGCGCGGTCCGCCTTGCTTATCGGTACTCGAAACGCCATTGGGCCAAATTTGATTGTCATGCATCACCCCAAATCGCAATCGCCCGTTGCGAGGTGGCGCGGCGCCCGACACCGATCCCGACGAGCTCATACGTCCACGCTCCCCTGGATAGGAGAGGTTCGGGCTCTTGGAATGTCTCCGTATCACCGCCAACAAGCCGGCGCTCGAATCCACTGCCGCCGGGCGCACGTCGCCTGAGCTCCAGCTGTTCATACTCGTCTTCATTGCGCCAGTTCAGCACAACCCTGCCCTCGTGCGAAACTGAGGTGCGAAGGTCCGCGGGTGCATGAAGCTCACCGTTGGCGCGCGCTCGCATGGGATTCGATGGTTCTCCCTCGATACGTCTCGTCAGGATCGCGCGCGGGTCATCCGGATCCAGCGCATGACGCGCGGGTATGATGCGCACCTCCTGCCAACGTCCAGGCGGGCGCCGGCCAACGGCCGCGGTAAATCGGCCAGCAAGGTCCGCCGCGATACCATTCGGAAAAAAATCAACGACACGCTCCCAACGGCTTTCATCTTCGCCGACCAGGGCAACGTCGCGGAGCTCGACAGCAAAGCCGATCCCTGCGGGCGCCCCTGCCTGTGTCCACGTGCAAATGAAAGTCCTTTCCTCTGTCGGGTGCGGTCGAACCCCGAGCAAGACAGACTTCGCCGGAATACGTACGTCCGTCACGCGAACAAGTGCGACAAGAATCCAGCCACCGAGCGTGCCAGCGGCCGAAACACCTCTTACACGGTAAATCGCGCGTGTCGGCGCACGCCCGGGCAGGTAGTCGACATGTCGAGGCAGGAATGCGCTGCTGGTGATCCGACTGAACGCTCCGTGGTTTGCTATGACTCGAGCTGCCGATACAAGTAGATCGTCGGAACTGAGCGGCGTGCATCCAAGGGCGGCTTCCAATGCTCGCTCAAGGTCGTAACGAACAGCATTCGGGATCGCCGGCCATGCAAGCGAGACGGAAGCCTGGTCTATATATTCGGCAGAGTCCTTGGCCCAAAGCCGCTCGACCCACTCGGGGCCAGTTGGCTCCACGTGTGCCGAAGCAACGACGATCGCTTCTGCTTTTGTGCTCTCATTTCCGTAGCCATCCACGGCATGAGCGGAAATCTCCAATGTACCGGTCATGAAGCCAGCTGGCGGGTACAGAGCCGCATTATTCACCTGGCTTGGCAGGAAAAGACCTGGTGAGCCATTAAGAAACGCTTCAGTTTCGCCTGCTGGCAGTGACATCAGTGCGATGAACACCGCGATCGCCGAGACCTCCGTTGGCCCCGGGGGGCGAACCGCGAACTGTTGCCTGGATCCCTCCGGCTCAACGGCGAAGCTCTCGTTCAGCAGATGGAAATGAATGCGTCCGACGCCGGGCACTATCAGGTTGTCGCTCTCGTCCAACAACTCGACGACGAGGGGCGAAACGGTCACGACGCGAACACCGCCAACCCTTGTCGGGCGGCGTTGGAAGAATTGAGGGGGCCCCTCTATTGCTGCGTCGGCATAGCGAAGCGAGCCGTCGCCGACGGTTGGCTCACGCCCCCCCGAACGGCGGACCCTTAACGTATTGTGTCCCTGGATGCCTAGCACCGCATATTCGCCATCGGCGGTTAGCAAGGAGCCACCGACGAACCTCTTAAGGAGAGATTGATCGATTGCCGTTCCCTGGCCGTCCGCCAGGCTAATGTCGACCTGGACGCAGTTGAGCGCGGTCTGGCTTCCCGTGATCGGCATGACCGCAGTAACCGCCAGCGCAAAATATCTGACCGCAATCCAGGTCTGGTGAAGCCTGAACTGTGCCGTATCGGGGGCCATGTGTTCCCGCAGCCCATCCCATTCCATGCCCACCATGACCGAACCTGGATTTCCCGCGGGAAATTCCACCCGTTCTGCGGCGATACGAACCATCGGCGGCGGCGGCGCATATTTGTCCAGCAACCGTACCGGCGCAGGATCGGACATTGGTCCTGCAATCCCAAAGAGATCGATTCCAGCGACACGATACCAATTCCAGCCTTCAAGCGGGCCCTCGCCGTAAGGCAAATCGACATCGTCCTCGAAGAACAGGTCCGTTGTTCGCAGAACCATCTCGCCGTCGTGGCAAACCTCAATTTTGGGCCCTGACGGATCGAAGGCAGGCGCGAACTCTTCGACGGCGGTGTGCTTTCCGAGGACCTGCCGCTCGATGCGCCACGCATGAGCATCCTTGGTCAGAAGTGGAGCGGGCTCATCAGGGTTACCTTCCGATTTCTGCGCATCCCAAACGATGCGGGCCAAGGGGGCAGGATAGACGCGCGGCCCCCTCATGGCGTTGTTCACGAGGTGGCTAAACAGGGTCTCGTCATCTGGAGATGTCGCTGCGATGTCGGAAGCGGGACGTACGGGCTTCCATTTGGCAAGTGCGCCGTAGAACCGACCATATGGTGGATATCCGATCGTGGTATCAGCCTGGTCTATCCGAAGGCGAATTGGCTCGGCGGGCCATCCCGAACCGGGATCATCAGCTCGCGTGCTGCTGCTTTCCGATTTCGGCCAATTTGCGGTCACCACGTAATCAACAATTCCGCCCATCCCGTTTGGCAGGACATCTTCTATGCCTAGCCCCAGGAATTTCGCCATGCCAAAATGAGTTGCAACATAGGCAAGGTAAGCCTTCGTTCGATCTTGATAGTAATGGACGACCGCCTCGTAGATATCTCGTTCGTCGGGCGTCCCGTTGGTCATCGCCAGGAGTTCCGTGTAGTCCGGGACCGGATTGCCGTGCCAATGGTCCTGATCAAGTTCCACGTCTCTTAGGTGTGGCTCGCCCAACATCTTGGCGACGGCTTCGAGCTGCAACGAAAGAAACTGCGGATCCGGATTGGCCAATGCGAAGGCAAGGGCCGGCAAGAGGCTGGCGGCACCTGGCTTATACGGCAGCGCTGGGCCATAGGGGATTGCCGAGCGCTTGACCCGGTCCTTTTCCAATTTCTGGAGGTCAATCTGCCAAGTACCACCTGTCGTCTGGATCGCGCCGGGCAGCTTGAGATCTTTGGCGACAATCTCGGCATTGCCCATGTTGGTGCGTGTCAGCGTGAATCCATGTTCTGGAAAATCACGTTCCGCATGAAATGCCCACCGCACGGCGGCAACCGGGGGATCCCCGGAAACCGGCTCGCGAAATCGGGCAAGAACCTGGAGATCGTTTGACATCAGAACAATCCTCCAAGCGAGATTTTCCATCCGATTGTTTCGCTCCAGGCTTTCCCGGAAATCGTACGCCTCAGGTGGCGCGGCGCGTCCTGGGGTTCAGCCACCCATATCAGGGACAGGTCGACCTTTTGATCGGGATCGGTAAGGACCACAGGCGTCGGGAGTTCGGCGATTAGCCGGGTTTTGTCGAGATTGAAAACAGGAGGCTTGGCAAGAAGGACATGATCGATCTTGATCGAAAGCCTGCCGGCTTCATCATCCATCGGCTCGGGTGCTTCAATCAGCAGATACACCAGCCTGTTCCCAATCAACATGGGCGTTGCGCTTGCCTGAAGGGGTAGGTGAATGACCGGGAAGGAGAACGCCTTGGCTAGGTCCTCGAATCTCTGGGAGACGCTCGGATAGAGCTGCGTCACGCCAATCGGCGTCGAGGACGGCAACGGAGTGAACATATCCGTGAACGTCTTGAAGCGAGAGGTCGTGAAACTCCAGCTGGCCAAGGGTGGCGTTGCGTTTGCACTGTCAGGGCCATCGTCGACAGCGACCAATTCCGCAAAGTAGCGGATCTGCGGCCGCAGATTCAGGTCCTTCAAGGCAATCGGAAGGCAAGTCTCGCCCTGCTCTGGCTCGGGAACACCGACTTCACACGGGTGTGCTTGGTCATCCCGCCGGCTTTCGAGCCACCATTCCTCGACAGGAGAGCGCTGGGCTTTTCCCAATTCCCATTGAGTTGGGAGGAGTACGCCGCCATCGGCAGTGGAAACCAATTCGCCATCTGTGTTTCGAAGGCGAACGCCAAGCCGGCGCTTATCCAGCTTGTAGAGAGCGTTGAAAAAGGTGTCCTTGAACAGGACGACCAGATCATAGTCCCGATAAATCGGACGAACCCCGTCATCCGGATAGCGAGCATCGATTGCTCGGCCTAGTCCGTTCAACCAGTCAGGAGCCCGATCTGCGGTAAACGTGTAGGTCCGATGGTAGGCCGACGGCGCGCCGGAATTGCCGCTTCCCCGCAGTAGTTGCCCGGACATCTGAAGATCCAGTTGATATCGATGGCCGGGAATGAGCAGGCGAGCCTCGGGATCGACATTCCATTCCTCCTTGCCGGAAGACCCCTCCCAGACTTGGTGTCCCTGGCTGGCATCGGCAACGAGCTCGCTCAAGCAAAGCTCGAGTAATATCTTCCTATTTTCCCCCCAGAACCGAAGTGGCTCGGGCGATGTATTGGGAAAAGGGCGCTTCTTCTCGGTCCCGGGAACTGGCGGTTGCTTCGGGACATAATCCGCCAAGGCAACGGTGACCTCGTCGATTTCAATGGGAATCCAGATTTCGAAGATGTCGCCAATCGCCATCCCGACACCGTAGCGATTGTCTCTCGTTTGGCTCCCTTTCCTGTCCGGCCTCCAATGGTAGAGCCATCCGTTGGCCAGGAATCCATATCCGACCTGGAGATCCACCAGCTTGATACACTTGGTGACAATCGTAGGCTTGGGCGCGCAGTCGATCGGCGAGGAGTTTTCGGCGCCACCTCCTCCCAGTGAGCCGTCAGAACCGAAGCGACGCGAGGAAAGCAGCCGGAGCTCCGTGTTGGGAGGCCGCGGCGTATAATTCTTGTCCGTATTGGTGAGTGGCGAGCGCGAGAATGTTCCAAAAAGATCGACGGGACGCCCCTTGGACACGTCGAGCAGCTCCATTTTTTCAAGCGTCCATTTCGCCAACCAGCCAGACGTCGAACCGATCTTTTGGGGAAAGGGCGTGGCCAAGTCGTTAAGACTTGCAGCCGCCGTAACTGCCGGGCTTACGAACATGCTCTTGGAAAATTCGAGGACAAGCTCGCTGTGGGGCGGGACTATTCCCAGGTCGAACGAGCCGAAGTTTTCCTCCGAGAGATGGTGGGAAATGCCACTGCCTACGGGATTATCGGTGCCGAGCCGGGGCCGTGGTTCCCAAAAACGGGGTAGCGTGGTCAATCCATGGATGAGCGCAGGCAGCTCGGGCGCCTGCTCGTTGCGCCAAAGGAACGTGAAAGCCAGACAGATTTCGAAGCTCGTGAATCCGAGATCGATTTCGATACAGGCTCTCAAGGGAATCTCAAGCCGCCGTGGGCGATCGAGCTGCAGGTTGAACCCAGCCGACAAGCTTATGCCCAGTGACAGTCCACCTGCCACGAGCCTTGCCCTTCCACGCAAGGCGAGGCTTCCTTCAAACTGCAAGGGTCGCCAGGCGAGAATGGCCTCGCCACCGGTAGATGCCACGATCTCAGCATAGAGTCCCCCGCTCCCGGCTTTCAGCTCAATGCGGGAGCGAATGCCGATGTCGGCTTGCCGCCTGGCATCGAGACCAAACCAGAATTCGGAGTTGATCAGCCACTGCGACCCGAGCTTGATGGCGCGGGCGGAAACGGGGGCACCTATGGATGGCCGCTGGCCGAGCCACACTTTGAAGTCGAATGGCTTGTCGCCGCGAAACTCGCCGCCACCGCTGCCTTGGACCTCAAAGAGCGGAGGGCTGCTCCACTGCGCAGTAAAATCAAGCCGGAGTAGCTGCTCGGCTGGATACACCGCAAGCAAGGCGGCAAGCTTGCCCTCTTCGGTTTCGTTGAGGGGCTGGCGTTCCTTGAGCAGTTCACCCGTGGCGGTCAACAAGATCGCAAGATCCGGGAACGTGACCATGAGCGCGCCGCGCGCGGAAAATAGCCAGCCGTCGTCCGCCGTACCGATCACCACGCCGAGACCAAGGGCGTTCGACCCTGCAGATGTTATCCATTTGCGGCGGGCGGCAAAACTGCCTGCCGGTGGCGCCATAAATGCATCGAAGAACCGACGTGGACCGGTGTGCGGAAGGTACAATGCTAGATTGTAGGCCAAAAAGCCCGAAACCGCGTATAGGGACATGCCCGTGGTCCCAATCGGGATGCCGCCCGGTACGAGGTCCGCCTCGGCAGCCAGGAAGAACGTGTTGATCCCGTTTTCCCGAGCCGCCTCCACGACGACGTCCAGGCGCATGTCGATCGATGGAATGTCGAGATGACCGGTGCCGGACAGGGCGTACCGGGTCTCGTCCCAAGATATGCTTGCGGCAAATGCAAAGCCTCCAGGCGTCCCATACTTTAGCCGGATGCCGTTGAAGCTCACGGCGACGTCGCCTTTGCTCTTGCCAGCGGGCGACAAGGCCATCGACCGACGCTCCGGCCGGCATGCCTGAGATGATGTCCACGGCCGCACTGATCCGAAGCTCTAGGTCATCGGGTGCATCCAAGGGGCGCTGGAGACTGAAGGCCGTGACTGTCAGCTTGAGGAAGTTCCAGGACAACACGAATGGTTGCGTCGTCGCGACCGTGGCGCCCTTTGCCAATCGCAATCCACCATTCGGACCAATGCCGATTTCATCGAACGCCAAGGTCGGCCAATTACCGTTGACGCCTCTGAACCTCGGCGTCACGTTGCCCGATAGCCAAAGGGTTCCATCACCCCCCTGCCCTGCGCCATCCAATCTTATTGCATCGACTGCGAGATCGAGCAAGCTATCGACCTTCATGTCGACGATTGGTTCATCACGCGAAAGTGCCGCAACCAAGCCGCCAGGTCCGATCGAGAATTCGATGCCGACCCAACCGGTGTCTCTCCCGGGAGCAAGGAACTTACCAAGATCGATGCGTCCACCAAGTGCGACACCTACCAATTGCCCGTGGTCGAGCGAAACGCGCGCATCGTCGATCTCGCAGGCAAAACCATGCAGGTTCAGGGATAGCGGTGCTCCTGGCGTGCGCTCGAAAACTCCGCTAGGACCGTCCAGGCTAATGGAGATTTTTTGTCCCTGAAGTACGAGCGGATTGCCGGCGCTATCTGAGAGCATGGGCAAGGAAATGCTGCCGCTCTTGACGCTCAAAAAATCTTCGGAGCTCGGATCGAAGTGAATGCCATTGAGCGTCAGGGCAATGTCGGTCCCGGCAATCCGGGCATCGTTCAGCGATGCGTCCTTGAACGGGAGGAAATTAAAGCCCGTGCTATCATCAAAGTGTAGACCGCAATTCGCGGAAATGGTTGCGCCGTTGCCATGGGCGTCGCGCAGTATTTCCGGTGCGATGTGCAGGGTAACTTCGACATCCTCAAGCTTGAGGTATGACTTTTCTCCGCAAAAGAGGATGCCCTTAGCCATACTGTTGTTGTTGAACGAAAGCTTGAGTTGTTCTAATCCGGGCAGGCACAGAGTGCCCAGCTTGCCGAGATAGAACTCGGCACCAAGGGTAAACCCACTCTCGTCCTGATCACTCCAAACACTGGATACCAGGATCTGCGACAAGATCTGATCATGAGTAGCGAGACTGTCGCTCGGTAGAAATTCACCGAGTGCAATGTCAATCGGATCGACATAGTCGACCAATGGCCTGATAGACGAAAGCGCCCCACCCGACATGTTCGTGCCCTCAACGTTGAGGAACGCTACCACAACGAGCAGCAAAGCAACAATGGCACAATTTAAGAAATATTAACTTTTAGGTTACTGCCGAAAACTCCAGATCGCCAAGAACAACAGTACTTCCGTATCGACATGTCGAAGCTTTGACCTCCGGGAACGCAATTACAAAGTTGCAAGTGCAATGCCGGATATGTTCCAAGACGGGACGATCGCAAGGGAGCTGTATCAGCGGCTATTGGGAAAATCCGCTTTTCCACCGGCATTTGGCTGGTAACCAGCATCGAGCGGTTGCCGTAGCTGTCGTCCAGCAGTTCGAGCATTTCGCGGCGTCGCGCAGCGGTAAACGGTTCCAAGCCCCCAGTCGTCCAGGATCAGCAGGTCAGTCTTAGCGTAGCAGGCCATCAATTTGGCGAAGCGGCCGTCGCCGTGAGCCAAGCCCAGTTCTTCCATCAGACGCGGTAGGCGCAGGTATCGCACGCTGTAACCTGCCGGCAAGCCTTGTGGGCCAGCGCGCAGGCGAGCCAGGTTTTGCCTACACCCGTCGGCCCGCCGATGATCAGGTTCAGGCCAGCGCGCAGCCACTGGCCGCTGCTCAGTTGCTGGATCAAGGCCTTGGGGCATAACGTTTAACACGATCGGCGCCAAGTCGGCGAACGTACCGGTGTGGTGGTTCCTCGTGCATGCGTTGAGCAAGGGCATTACCGCCGCTGCCACGGCCACCATACCCTGCGCACCCGATATCCGCGAAATGCGCATGTAGATCGACAGCTCCCGCATCAGCAATCAGGTATTGCTGCAGGAGGTCGCGGACTTCACTCGAGACTGCTACGGCTACTCGCGGTCGCGGCTGTTTACCAATCGGCCAGAGCTCGACAAGGCGCAAAGCTACGACGCGTCCTGGATTGGCTCGAGTTACCTCCTCAATACGGCGGGCTACTACGATACCGACCGATCGCGAACGCCGAGGGTCGCATGGCCCTACGACGAGGCTCGCGACACGTCGTTGCCTCAGTTGGCCAACGGGGCGGGCTACCCCAATTGCAAGCAATGGTGGAGCGATGCCAATGTGGGTCTGCGAGCACGCCTGCTTGCCGAAGTTGACCCCTCGCTGATCTCTCACCTGGAGGGCTGGTTGACCGGATGTACCAACACCGAGGTTGAAGATGCCACGCTACGCGAATTGGTCAGCCCGCGGCAGCAGCCCATCAGCATGTCCCCCGGCCTGCTCCAGGACTATTGCAGTAACGCCCGAGGCGGTTCGATCACCAAGGGCTTGAACAACCTGGCCACGAATACTGGCCTGGCGCTTGGCTCATTCAGCAATTTTCCGGCGATGAATGCGTTACGGGCGGCACTGCCGATGGTGCAAGCGTTCCTGATCCTGGGTGCAATCATCAGCCTGCCACTGGTGTTGCTGATCAGCACCTACCAGTTGAAGGCGTTGATGACAGTCACGTTCGCGCTATTCACTTTGCACATGCTGACGTTTTGGTGGGAGCTGGCTCGGTGGGTGGATTCGAGCATGCTGGACACCTTGTATAACCAGGTGTCTGCGACTGACCAGACGCTATTGTCGCTTCCAACCTCCGGTTTCATAGACGGGACTGTGACAGCGCAGGTTATTGAATACGTGATGGGGGCGATGTTTGTCGTGTTACCGATGTTGTTCCTAGGTTCGATGAGTCCAGCAGTTGCCGGCCAGTGAAAGCTACCACCATGCCTACCCGGCGGCATGCTCGATCATGGCCTGGAATTGGTGGCCTGTAGCCTCAAGCCGCGCCAGTCCTACCTGCTGCCCAGCGGTGCCGCCCCGGAATACCAAGCGGCCCAAGCCGATGCATGGAGTGCCAGGGTTGCCTACGGCGCCCTGCTCCACGACATCGGCAAGATCGCCGTCGACCTGCAGGTCGAATACCAGGACGGCCAACCCTGGCACCCCTGGCATGGCCTCCTGGATCAGCCTTATCGTTTTCGCTACCTGAAGGGCGGCGATTACCAGTTGCACGGCGTCGCTGCCGGTCTGCTGTACACCCAGGTGCTGGACCGCGCCATCCTCGATTGGCTCAGTGGTTATCCAGCGCTATGGGGCAAGTTGCTGTACCTGCTGTCCAACCACTACGAGCACGCCGGCATCCTCGGCGAGCTGGTACTGCAGGCCGATCGCGTCTCGACGGCACAGAACACATCGGCGCCAACCCCAGCAAGGCCCTGCAGGCACCCATACACTCCCTGCAGCACCACCTCTCAGCGGCCTGCGTAACCTGGTGAAAAACGAGTTCAAGCTCAATCAGCCTGGCGCCGCCGGCTGGCTCACCGCTGAGCACTTGTGGTTGGTAAGCAAAACCGCCACGGACAAGCTGCGGGCCTACCTGCTGGCCCAGCCCGTGGATGGCATCCCCTCCTCCAACATCGCCATGTTCGATGAACTGCAGTCGCACGGTTTGGTCGAGGCTACGCCCGATGGCAAGGCGATCTGGATCGCCGCGGTCACCGATGAAGATTGGCAGCAACAGTTCACCTTCCTGCGCCTTCAGCCCTCATTGATCTGGGCGGATGAAATCCGGCCGCCCATTTTCACCGGCACCCTCGAGACAGTCCTTGAGGTCACCTCCGACTCCGCAGAACCGCCAACCTCGCCCGGTACCGGTAACGCCACACCGACAGCGGCCGACCCTGCATCAGCCAATGCGAACCGGCCCAAACATCCGGTGCCCTGTCCTTCCGACACCGATGACAGTGACTATCTAGGGCCTCTCCTGGAGCTATTTGAAACGCCCGAGCTCGAGCTTAGTGACACACCTTCCAGCGAGCCGGTGACAACCCCAGAGAACAATGACAATCTTGGTCACCAGTTCGTGGATTGGCTGCGAACCGGATTGCAGAACCACTCGCTGATCATCAATGACAGCCAAGCGAAAGTGCATACCGTCAACGCCACGTACTTTCTGGTGACAGGAATCTTCCAGCGCTACACCTCGGAGCGCCTACCGGAATGTAACCACGGTGAAGGTCGGAAGCCTGGTTAAGAGTGCAAAAGCACTTTGAAAAACTGAATCTTCACCAGCGCAGAGCTGATGGCCAGAATATCTGGACGTGCCACGTGCAGGGGCCTCGCAAGCGTGGAAAACTCAACGGATATCTGCTGAAGGACTCACAGGTGCTCAGCGATAACCTGCTGGAGAACAATCCGTTTCTGAGACTGACAGCACATTAACTCTCAACCGTAGTGAGCATCGATTTCGAGAAGCGGCAATGCTATCGCGGGGCTTCAGGGCCCCGCTTGGTTAGACAGCGAGCAGATGAGATTAAAGCGACTGCAAACATCGCGATTGACATTGAATCTCAAGCGCTTTTTGGTCCAATCGATTAGCTCTGTGACCTCGATATATGGAGACCCGCCATGGTACAGGCCCACTCCACTTTAATCTGACGTGGCACTTACCCTTAAAAGCTAGCGACGACTGAAGCCATCCGGGAGATGAAAACTTAGCCCATCGTAAATTGAATCCGCAAACTCCAAATTCACCAACGGGTCGACAGGCTTGATATTTGAGCGAATGGGCATTTTGAATATTGCTCGATAATTATCAGGATTAGAATATAGCCGATTCACTTTATCCAAGCTGTCAGACCCTTCGAGCTTTCCAATATCTGTTGTTCTTTGAGTCACCGCACGCGCCCGCTCTAGTATAGTGACAGCCCATTCAGCCTTTGCCAATAATGCTTCCCGCGCATGGTAAATAGTGCACAGCACTGGATCTCGGTAGCTTTCAGCCTGACAGACTTTCTCGGCAGCCTCGTAGTACTTTCTACCCTCTCCGAGCATACCCATTCTATAGCAAAGCATCCCGTAGTTGGCCAATGCTTGTGCGTGGTGTGAGCCACCCTCTCTCAACTCTTCATTAAATAGTGAAATCCACCCATCAAGCTTTGCACTATCTTCTTCCACTGGGTGCAACGGGGTAATCATTGCCAATTCCGCGTATGCACGATTCAGTTTTAAAAGTGAATTATTTGGGTTCGCTACCAACCCCTGCTTCGTTATTTCTATAATTTGCTCGTATCGATCATCCAACGATGCGATATAACTTGCCAACACCGGCGGCTTGCTTGAAAACGGCTCGGCGGCCAACCAATCTAAAGCGTGTGCGATCGCTGGTTCAGCGTCACCTTGAATATAGCTTTCTCTTGCTTTAGCTTCGTACGCAATTTCTAAACTCTGGACTTGTAAGTGATGATCCGACTTAATGTCATGCCTCTGTTCAGCCCATAATGCTTGGGCGAGGGTGTTTCGATTCGGATGCAAAAGCGAGTCGCGAATATACATCTTTGCGCGTTTGATTGCGCCACTTTCGATCTCCAACGTTCCTAACGAACTAGCGAGTTCGGTGGTATGCTTAGGGTGTAACCCCAGTTCATGAATTCTCCGAGCGGAGGATAGATTTCGGCTAACTTTTCCGATCATTTGAGAGACTGATAATTCGGCCGAAGCGATCCAGGGATCGCTCCTAACCGCTGGATGGCGAGCCAACAAAAAATGTGATCGTTCGACATCCCCGAGATGGATGAATAGCCTGGACGCAACCCGTGAGACCCACCGATGAGTTGGGGCCAAACCAAGTGCTACACTCATAGCCCGCTCAGCAGGTTCACCTTGTCCTAGAGAAATATATTCACGCGCCAAATCCACCCACGCCAGCGTATTCTTAGGGCTAGCTACAAGGCATTTTCGAAGAGCTTTTATACGATCTCTAGGCTTCGCCGTCTGCCCGGGATCCTGTTCATTTTCGAGTGTGCTCCGCGCCAAAGAAAGGACGGACGCTGGCAAGCTCCCGTCCTCAATGACTCGCCGAGACGCAATTAGCGCTCCTTGGTTATTATTCTCAAGCTTGGCAGAGTTCAGAAGCTCGATGGCTGTACCCAGTTTCGAAGAACTCGAGAACTCCGCCATCAGTCTTTTAGATTCCGAAACATCCGAAGTTTGATGTTTAGGAGACCGAATTGCTGAATTTTCGGCCAGAGATGAGGCCAGTTTCGACTGATCCCAAAGCGGTATGACTTTCCTGTCAGACTCTTCCTTGCCAAAGCTCATAGTTTTTTCTGCCTTTTTTCTTCAAGGATCGCTTGCTTTTTTGCTTCTGTTCGCAGATTTTCCAAAGCGCTCACAAAACGATTCAGGCCCAACCCCAACTGATCCCCTTTTCCAAGGATCTGCTTTGCGCCGCGTTTTGTGTAGTCAGGATGCGAACATTGAGTGATTAGGCCAATCACCTTGTCGGCGGCCCAGGCGGGTAACGCCTCTTTAATGTTTTGCAAACCTTCAAAAAAAGCAGCCTCCTGATAGGGTAACGCCTGGGCATAACTACTGCTTCCCCCTTCACTGGGAAACCAGTGCTTCGGGCCCACAGCAGGCGGCAGAAGCTCTTTAACGATCGTGTTAACTGTTACCCCAAACAGGAGGAACGCAACTAGTGAACCGAACTGGTAGAGGTCTGCTCTTTGCCTACGATCAATCCACTCAGTAGGCACACTGCCATAAAGTTGCTCAGGGGGAGCGTAGCTGAAATCACCCGCAACACTGGAATGCTCAAACGCGCTGTTACCATACCCCTGGACAGCCGCACGCCCTAGATCGCCAATCTTTGCTCCTGCAAGGCTAAACACCATTACGTTCGAAGGCTTGAGGTCTTGATGGCTTATCCCCTCGCTGTGAAGCTGCCCAATACCTAAAAGCACATCCTTCAAATAGCTGAATTTTTTTGCGTAGTCGTCGCTTGAGATCTTAGCGACATGGCTCCGGACATCACCGCCGTCGGCAAGCTCAAGTATTAAGTAAGCCACGCGAGGCATGTGGTCTTCCGGCTTTCGGTCAATTTTTACATCTCCATGTCCTAGGATCGTGACCACTTGGCGCATCCGGCTTTTTGCACATAGTTCGTTAAGCGTTTTTTCATCGCCAAACGCTTGGGTAGCACGCTTGATGCTGCCTAAGAAATCATCGTCCCCGTCGTCCCTAATGACACTATCCAAATCTAGGGCCTTAAGAAAAGCCACCGAGTTTCCTCTTCGAACGCGATAGGAAATGGAGTAGGTACCGCCGGAGCTGTCCGAGCTGGCTCTCCCACAGGCCAGAAGCTCCTCGACAATCCATCCGTCTACCAACTCCATGCCTATTAGGCGGGTAGCGGGGGTATCCAGCACCTCTGGTTTTTGCATATTTCCACCACGGACAAGTTTTTAGGGAGGGCGCAACCGATCAAGAGCTCCAACTCGCGTATTCAGGCGACCGTCGAAACATCTAAATCTATAGCAGATCGCCAGCACATAGAATACAATTTTGCATCCTCAAGACAGATGCCGAACACCCAAGCGCCGCGTAAACCTAGCTTCCTGGCAGGCGCGCGCGCCATCTCGAGCAAAGTTGCCTTCTATTGGAATGAACCAAGGTTGAAGCTATGGAAAGTAGATATCCCGTTTTTCTCGCTTTTCAAGGTGGTGGAGCGAAAGGGGTAGTCCATGCAGGAGCGTTGCTCGCTATCAACGACCTTAACCTGGATATCAAGGGTGTTGCCGGCACGTCTGCTGGGTCTATGATCGCTGCACTCATCGCGGCCGGTTATACCGGTGCGGAACTGGTGGATCCTGAGAGTAAAACGCATCTTTTTCAGTCCATTACCCCTCGTTTTGGCATCTACAGAGCGACAGACATCTTCTCCAAAAAAGCTTGGCGGATCCTGACTATTGGCCGGGCGCTTCCGGATCGTCTGCGGGAATTAAAAAGCTATTACCTCAAAAAAATTTCCCATCACGTTAGCCGCCTACCCAAAGCACCATATCCGCTCATCGTGTTGATGTGCTTCTTTGGAATACTGACGACATGTCCAACCATCGCCCAGATTGTTGCGATTTGCTCAACAATCGGGGTCCTAGCCATGTGCTGGGGGATTCGATGGATGTCTCAAGGAATTTCAACGGTTGAAGCGGTTCGCCGGCTCATTGACGGCGCGATTCGAGTTAAGTTGGGCGTAGAAAAAGAGAACATCACCTTCCGGGACCTCAAGGATCATGGCGGGCTACCCCTCAAAATTATCTCCACGAACATTCTTGGAGAATGCTTGGAGCTATTTTGCTACGAACGCACCCCAGACACACCAGTGGCTGACGCCGTTGCCGCTTCGATTTGCCTCCCAGTCATTTTCCGTCCTTGGGGATTAAAATTTCGACGCAGTACGGAGAATTTGGAACGCTACGTTTCAGGCCGCTTTTTCGACGGTGGACTAATGTCCAACCTTCCTGCATGGCCTTTTGACGAGGAGCGGTTGATCTATCCTGGAACAACAACCATCGCGTTGGGAATCAGTCCTGAGGTCGCTCCCGGCCCGCGCAAGCCGAAGCATTGGTTTGGCTCAATCATCAATGCCATTGTCTCTGGCACTGGCGAGATCCACACGCGAGCTGTTGGCCGGATAATAAAAATCCCGCTCAGATGTCGTTTAAACCTTCTGGAATTCGACGCACCAATCGAAAAAATTTACGAAGAGGTGCGGAGATCACGCAGCCAGGTGACGCATCAGCTAAGAAAGGAGCTCACAACATACCCGGCGCTGATCGATGACGCCACGGAGGTTCTCCATGCTGGTGTCAAGGCGAAGCTGGCGGAATATCAAGGTCGTTGGTACACCGCCCCCCTCGAGGATCACACCATTCGGGTAGCAATCGGCGCACAACGCTCAGGAACGATGAATAGCTTGTCGCTGGTATCGGGGGCAGGTTTTACAGATCAGCATCCTGATAGCAAGATCACACTCCCTCTTAGCGGATCGGCTGCTGGCATTGCTTGGACTGACGGAGCGATAGCAGCAACGCTTCCTTGGGACCAAAGCATTTCCCTGCATGCTTTGGATAGAATGTGGTCTTCGGTCAAGTGGTTCATGTGCTTTCGGCTGACGCCTCGCGTAGGATTCCCAATCGCCAAGGTAGTGACGCCTCGGCCCAGAGCACCGTTCCTCGACAAGGTTCATGGGGAGATGGCTAAAATTCGGCCAATCGTTATAATTATCGATGGCACAATGCCGTTCGATGGTGCCCTGGACCACGCTTACGAAGACATTCTGGAATGCCTAGAACGCATCCAGGAATCGGCGGTCGAATATTTAAGGCAGAGAGATCTCGATTTCATCCTGCAAGGATCAAACTCATGGCTATAACCCTCTACGTTGGCGGTAAGTCGGTCTACGCGAAGAAGGAAAAACCTTCCGACAAGTATGTGCTAGACCCGACGTTTGAAGCTGCAGCCTTGGCTAGCGAAGAACATCAGAGCCACCTTCGAGAATTTCTGAGCGAGCGAGACAACGAACGCGCGGAGAAGAAACGTAAGATGGAAGAGGCTGGTCGTGAACGTACAGCCTGCGGCTCTTAGCTCACGACCGCTATCTCTACGTTTGAGAACCGTCGCCTACGCGGCGGTTTTTTTACCTCGCCGTTAGAAGCCTTAACGAAGTGCAGCCGGGCCGGCGCCCTTCCTATCAAATGAGCTTGTTACCCTCAGCGCCTCAGATTTCACGAGCGGCCCCAGCATGGAGGGCCGCCGAGGTTGCGGCTCCTCAATCCCAGGAATATTAGAGCACCTACACTCAGTCACGATCAGCGAAATAGCGCTTGCGATGCATCGCGTCACTGATGTTTTTCCCGCTCACCGTATGCAGGTCTCTCGCACCAACTGAGTTGGCTCGAGGTCGAGCAAGCGTTTTCAAGTTCCTCCTACTAGGTAGGGGGCACCCCGCCTCACTTAACGCGCCTGAGCAGATGGGACGAAGAAATCATCGGTGGGGCAAAAAGTGGGGGCAAAGTTCTGATTATTGGAAAAACTATCGACCATAAAAAATCCAGCCACTGCTAAGTGATTGGATTTTCTCAAGAAATATGGTCAGGACGAAGTGATTCGAACACTCGACTTCTAGCACCCCATGCAATCGGTCGAAAGTCAGCTTTTAACTGGAATCACATCAGGTAAAGCCCCCCGACGCCATCGGGCCTAACGCGTATCGAGCATAGAGACGGAGTGACATACCCGTGGGTGGCAAACCCAAGGTCTTGGACGACCACAAGCTGCATCCACAAAATTCCGTGGGTTACCAGTGAAAGCCATTACCAAAGTGGGGGACCAGTCGACCCCAGAAACGACAAAGCCCGTCTAGGACGGGCTCTGCAGAAGAATTTTTGGCGGAAGCGTAGAGATTCGAACTCTAGGATAGTTGCCCATCGACGGTTTTCAAGACCGTTGCCTTAAACCACTCGGCCACGCTTCCAGCTTTGTTGCGGGCGCCATAATACCGGAATGAAACACACTGTCAAACTCTCGTTGTGGCCTGATGCAGCCGCTCTGTTATGATCTTTGCATCTGAACGTTTCAGAGCCAGTTTCAACCCCAGAGGAGAGTCGCCATGCGCGAACAGGATTACGCAGTTAACAGCAGCCAGCAGGCTCAGCAGCTGGAAGTCAGCCGCGTCCTGCGCAATACCTACGGTCTGCTCGCCCTTACCTTGGCTTTCAGCGGCGTAATGGCCTTTGTTGCCCAGCAGATGCACGTGGGCTACCCGAACATTTTCGTGGTGCTGATCGGCTTCTACGGTTTGTTCTTTCTTACCAACAAACTGCGCGATTCGGCGTGGGGCCTGGTGTCGGCGTTTGCCCTGACCGGCTTCATGGGTTTCCTGCTTGGCCCAATCCTTAACCGTTACCTGGGCATGCAGGGCGGCGCGGAAGTGGTTAGCTCGGCGTTCGCCATGACCGCACTGGTGTTCGGCGGCCTGTCGGCCTACGTGTTGATTACCCGTAAAGACATGAGCTTCCTGGGCGGCTTCATCACCGCAGGCTTCTTTGTGTTGCTGGGTGCAACCCTGGCGGGCATGTTCTTCCAGATCAGCGGCCTGCAGCTGGCGATCAGCGCCGGTTTCGTGCTGTTCTCGTCGGTGTGCATCCTGTTCCAGACCAGCGCGATCATCCAAGGGGGTGAGCGTAACTACATCATGGCGACCATCAGCCTGTATGTGTCGATCTACAACCTGTTTATCAGCCTGTTGCAGATCTTCGGCATCATGGGTCGTGATGACTGATGGGTAGGTAGTCAGGGAAAGCCCGCTTCGGCGGGCTTTTTTACGCCCGTTGTCTTTGCGGTGTGCCAGGTTGACCGCAGGTCGGCCTTCGCGGATGAGTCCTCCTAGGGGCGGTTGCGTTTGTCTGGCGCGCGCGCGGGGGGTTGCAGGAGTATCCGCGAAAGGGTCGCTGCGGTGATTTTCGCGGATAAATCCGCGCCTACAGGATGTTCAACGGCATGAACCTAAGTAGAATCACGCTCTTTTTTCGCAAGGCACTGCCATGAGCTCCCACGAACAGCCTGTTGCCCCGCCCGCTACCAGTGAACTGGTGCTGGGCCTTGAAGACCGGCCCAAGCCGTTGATTGCGATGTTGGCCGCGCTCCAGCACTTGCTGGCGATCATTGTGCCGATCGTCACGCCCGGGCTGTTGATTTGCCAAGCGCTGGGGGTGTCGGCGCGCGATACCAACCTGATCGTGTCGATGTCGTTGGTGATCTCAGGGATCGCGACCTTTGTGCAGTGCCGTCGTTTCGGGCCCTTTGGTGCCGGTTTGCTGATTGTGCAGGGCACCAGTTTCAACTTTGTCGGGCCGCTGATTGCCGGTGGCGCGTTGATGGTGAAACAGGGCACGCCGGTGGAAGGCGTGATGGCGGCGATTTTTGGCGTGGTGATAGCCGGCTCGTTCGTGGAGATGGGCATTTCGCGCATCTTGCCGTTTGTTAAAAAGCTCATCACCCCGCTGGTGACCGGCATCGTAGTGTTGATGATCGGCCTGACCCTGATCAAGGTCGGCCTGATCAGCATGGGTGGCGGTTTCTCGGCGATGGCCAACGGCACCTTCGCCAACGGCGAGAACCTGCTGCTGTCGGGCGTGGTGCTGGGGATCATTGTGCTGCTCAACCGTATCCCGGTGGCGTGGATGCGCAGTTGCGCCATCGTGATTGCCTTGGCAGTGGGTTATGCCCTGGCGGGCTACCTGGGCCGTTTGAATTTCACCGGCATGCACGAGGCGGCTTTCTTCCAGGTGCCAGTGCCGCTGCATTTCGGCCTGAGTTTCTCGTGGGCGCTGTTTGTTCCGATGCTGGTGATTTACCTGGTGACCTCGCTGGAATCGATCGGTGACGTGACCGCCACCAGCAAGGTGTCCCGCGAGCCGGTGGAAGGCCCGGTGTGGATGCGCCGCATCAAGGGCGGCGTGCTGGTGAACGGCGCCAACTCGCTGCTGGCGGGGGTGTTCAATACCTTCCCCAGCTCGATCTTCGCGCAAAACAACGGCGTGATTCAGCTCACCGGCATTGCCAGCCGCCATATCGGTGTGTGGATCGCCCTGATGCTGGTGATCCTGGGGCTGTTCCCCAGCGTGGCCGGGGTGATACAGGCGGTGCCGGAGCCCGTGCTTGGCGGCGCGGCCATGGTGATGTTTGGTGCAGTAGCCGCCTCCGGCATCAATATCCTGGCCAGCACCACCCTGGACCGCCGCGCGCTGCTGATCATCGCCGTGTCGTTGGCCCTGGGCCTGGGGGTGGCGCAGGTGCCGGAGTTTTTGGCGCACATGCCCACCGCACTGCGTGACGTGCTGGAATCGGGCGTGGCCACCGGTGGTATCTGTGCACTGGTGCTGAACTGGTTCCTGCCGCCTGCCAAGTAAACGCTCGGTGGCGGGCTTTTTTGGGCTCAAGGCTTTATCATTCCAGCAGATTTGCTGAAAGAGCCGACCATGAAGTTCGCCATTGCCGTATTCGCCCCTGCCCACTCGCCCGCCTCGCGCCGCGCCTTGCGTTTTGCCGAAGCGGCGTTGGCCGGCGGCCATCAGATTGCCCGCCTGTTTTTTTACCAGGACGGCGTGCACAGCACCTCCGCCAACGTGGTGGCGCCCCAGGACGAACTGGACGTGGCCGCGCAGTGGCGCGACTTTGTCAGCCAGCACGGCCTGGACGCCGTGGTGTGCATCGCCGCCGCCCTGCGCCGTGGCGTGCTCAATGCCGAAGAAGCCCAACGCTACCAGCGCCCGGCGGCCAACCTGCCGGCGCCCTGGGAGCTGTCGGGCTTGGGGCAATTGCATGAGGCTGCGCAAATGGCCGATCGCCTCGTGACCTTTGGAGACGCCTGACATGAGCCAGTCCCTGTTGATCATCACCCGTTCAGGCGCCGTGGTCGGGCACCGGCCCGCGCGAGGCGCTGGACATCGCCCTGGCCGGCGGTGCCTTCGACCTGCCGCTGGGCATGCTGTTTCTCGATGACGGCGTGTTCCAGTTGCTCGGCGAGCAGCAACCCACCCAGGTGCAGCAAAAAAACCTCGGCGCCAACCTGCAGGCCTTGCCAATGTTCGGCGTGGACGAGCTGTTTGTGTCAAGCAGCGACCTGGCCGCACGGGGCTTGAGTGAAAGCAGCCTGGCCCTGCCCGCCCAGCCCCTGGGCGATGCAGAGCTTAGCGCCCTCGTCGACCGTTTTGACCAGGTGATTACCCTCTGATGGCTACCCTGCATGTACTCTCGCATTCGCCCTTTGCCGACAACCGTTTGGCCAGTTGCCTGCGCCTGTTGGGCGACAACGATGCAATCCTGCTGACCGGCGATGCCGTCTATGCCCTGCTGCCGGGCACTGCGCCACGACAGCAATTGGAGGGCAAGAAGGTCTTCGCTTTGGACGAAGACCTGCAAGCCCGCGCCATCGATACCGATGTGCCGCATGTGGACTACCCCGGGTTCGTGCAACTGACCCTGGACTACGACAAGGTCAATACCTGGCTATGAGCGAATTGAACGTCGAAGGGCGCCGCATCGCCTTGGACAAGGACGGCTTCCTACTTGACCTGACGGACTGGTCGCACCCGGTGGCCCAAGCCCTGGCCGCGCGCGAAAGCATTGCCTTGAGCGCAGACCACTGGGAAATCCTCGAATTGCTGCGCCAGTTCTACCAGGAGTTCGAGCTGTCGCCGGCCACCCGCCCCCTTATCAAGTACACCGCGCTGAAACTGGGCGTGGAAAAAGGCAACAGCCCGCACCTGAACCGCCTGTTCAACGGCACTCCCGCCAAACTTGCCGCGAAACTCGCGGGCCTGCCCAAGCCGACCAATTGCATATGACCACTCATGCCCCGCTGCTGCTGCAAACCCCTGCCGAACACCCCTTCGCCCAGTTCGTCCGTGCCTTGGGCAAGGGCAAGCGCGGCGCGCGCAACCTGACCCGCGAAGAGGCCCGCGAGGCCATGGGCATGTTGCTCGATGAGAAGGTCGAGCAAACCCAACTGGGCGCCTTCCTGATGCTGTTGCGGCACAAGGAAGAAAGCGCAGAGGAGCTGGCCGGTTTTACCGAAGCCCTGCGCGAGCGCCTGAAAGCCCCGGCCCTGCAGGTCGACATTGACTGGCCCACCTACGCCGGCAAAAAGCGCCACCTGCCCTGGTACCTGCTGGCGGCCAAGTGCCTGGCGGGCAACGGCGTGCGCATCCTGATCCACGGCGGCGGCGCACACACCGCCGGGCGCCTGTATACCGAACAATTGCTCGGCACCCTAGGCATCCCGTTGTGCCGTGACTGGCAGGCGGTCGGCAGCGCGCTGGACGATCAGGGCCTGGCCTTCGCCCCGCTGATGGACTGGGCGCCGCAACTGCAGCGCATGATCGATTTGCGCAACACCCTGGGCCTGCGCTCGCCGATCCACTCCCTGGCGCGCATCCTCAACCCGCTGGGCGCGCGCTGCGGTTTGCAGAGCATTTTCCACCCCGGCTACCAGGCCGTGCACCGCGATGCCAGCGGCCTGCTGGGTGACCACGCCATCGTGATCAAAGGTGATGGCGGCGAGATCGAGGTGAACCCCGACAGCATCAGCCATCTGTACGCCACCACCGGCGGCCAGAGCTGGGACGAAGAATGGCCGGCCCTGTCGGCCCAGCGCCACGTCAAACCAGCCAGCCTGGAACCTGCGCACCTCTTGGCCGTGTGGCGCGGCGACGTCGAAGACAGCTATGGCGAGATGGCCCTGATCTCGACCATGGCCCTGGCCCTGCGCGGGCTGGATAAAACCCGCGATGAGGCCTTCACCTTGGCCCGGGAATATTGGGCCACGCGCGACCGATCGATTTAACCGATCATTCCTGCCGGGGTTTTGCGCTTTTTGTTCGAACTGTTCTCCGTACACTGAACTCCTATGCTTATACGGTTTAGCGAGGAGTTCAGGATATGGGCCTGTTGATCGAAGGGCGCTGGCACGACCAGTGGTACGAAAGCAGCAAGGACGGTGCCTTCCAGCGCGAAGCGGCCAAGCGCCGCAACTGGATCACCGCCGATGGCCGCCCAGGCCCCAGCGGGGACGGCGGCTTCAAGGCCGAGGCTGGCCGTTATCACTTGTACGTCTCGCTGGCCTGCCCCTGGGCCCACCGCACGCTGATCCTGCGCAAACTCAAGGGCCTGGAAAGCCTGATCGACGTGTCGGTGGTCAGTTGGCTGATGCGCGAAAACGGCTGGACCTTTGATAAAAGCACCGGCTCCAGCGGCGATGCCCTGGACGGCCTGGAATACCTGCACCAGCGCTACACCGCCGAAACCCCGGACTACACCGGCCGCGTGACCGTGCCGCTGTTGTGGGATAAACAGCAGCAACGCATCGTCAGCAACGAGTCCTCGGAAATCATCCGCATGTTCAACTCGGCCTTTGACGAGTTGACCGGCAACCGCCTGGACTTCTACCCCGAGCCCCTGCAGCCCTCGATCGATGCGCTTAACGACGCCATTTACCCGGCCGTAAACAACGGCGTGTACCGCGCAGGCTTCGCCACCTCCCAAGGCGCCTATGAACAGGCGTTTGACGAGGTGTTTGCCGAACTGGACAAGCTGGAATCATTGCTGGGCGAAAAACGTTATTTGGCGGGCGAATACATTACCGAGGCCGACTGGCGGCTGTTCACCACCATTGTGCGCTTTGATCCGGTGTATTTCGGGCACTTCAAGTGCAACCTGCGGCGGATCGTGGATTACCCGAACCTGCACAATTGGTTGCTGGAGTTGTATCAGTGGCCGGGCGTGGCCCAGACGGTGGATTTCGAGCACATCAAGCATCATTACTATGCGAGCCATGCCACGATCAACCCGACGGGTGTGGTGCCGAAGGGGCCGTTGCAGGACTTGACCTTGGCGCACGATCGCAACCGCTTGCCTGGCGCCGGCGCATGGCGCAGATGAGTAATCAGTAGGAGCGGATTCATCCGCGAAAAGAGCGCCGCAGTCCATTTTAAATACCGCGGTGTTGTTTTCGCGGATGAATCCGCGCCTACAGGCATCGTGTTTACACGGTGCTTTGCGCACCCTCGAACCACGCCAACTTCTCGCGCAACTTCACCACCTCACCCACGATCACCAGCGTCGGCGCATGCACTTCATGCTCCGCAACCAGCCGTGGCAAGTCGGCCAAGGTGCCGGTAAACACCCGCTGGTTGACCGTGGTGCCCTGCTGGATCAACGCGGCCGGGGTATCGGCACCGCGGCCATGCCTGATCAACTGCTCGCAGATGGTCGGCAATCCCACCAGCCCCATGTAGAACACCAAGGTCTGCGCCGGTGCGACCAGGTCGCTCCAAGGCAAGTCGCTGGTGCCATCCTTGAGGTGGCCGGTAATGAAACGCACCGACTGGGCATAATCACGATGGGTCAGCGGAATGCCGCCATAGGCCGCGCAACCACTGGCAGCGGTGATGCCCGGTACCACTTGGAAGGGTATACCGTGGGCTGCCAGTTCTTCGATCTCTTCGCCGCCCCGGCCGAAGATGAACGGGTCGCCGCCCTTGAGCCGCACCACGCGTTTGCCTTGCTTGGCCAGGTCTACCAGTTGCTGGTTGATCTGGTCTTGCGGTACGGCATGGTCGGCGCGGCGTTTGCCGACGTAAATGCGCTCGGCGTCACGGCGGCACAGCTCCAAAATAGCCGGGGCCACCAGGCGGTCGTACAGCACCACGTCGGCCTGCTGCATCAGGCGCAGGGCCTTGAAGGTCAACAGGTCGGGGTCACCGGGGCCCGCCCCTACCAGGTAGACTTCACCCGGTGCGTGGGGCGGTTCGCCGTTGATCTTGGCGACCAGCAGGCGTTCGGCTTCGGCACCCTGCCCGGCCAATTGGCGGTCGGCGATGGGGCCTTGGAACACCTCTTCCCAGAACGCACGACGTTGCTGCACGTTCGGGTAAAGGCCTTTGACCTGCTGGCGAAAACGCGCGGCCAGGCCGGCCAGTTCGCCATAGGTGGACGGTATCCAGCTTTCCATCTTGGCCCGGATCAGCCGCGCCAGCACCGGCGCATCGCCGCCGCTGGACACCGCCACCACCAAGGGTGAGCGGTCGACAATGGCCGGGAAAATCACGCTGCACAAGGCTGGCGCATCCACCACGTTGACCGGTACGCAACGGCGCTTGGCGTCGGCGGACACCTGGGCATTGAGTGGCTCATCGTCGGTGGCGGCGATGATCAGCTGGCAACCGTCCAGGTCGCTTTCCAGGTAGCCACGGCGCACAGCTTGGCCACCGCTGCTCTCGATCAACGCCAGCAACTGCGCTTCGATCTCGGGGGCCACCACGCGCAGCAACGCGCCGGCATCGGCCAGCAAACGCGACTTGCGCAGGGCAATTTCGCCCCCGCCCACGACCAGCACATGGCTGCCCTTGAGATTATGGAACAGCGGCAGGAATTCCATTTAGCCGATGACCTCAAGGCCGCCCATGTAAGGCTTGAGCACGTCCGGCACACGAATCGAACCGTCGGCCTGCTGGTAGTTTTCCAGCACCGCGACCAGGGTACGGCCTACTGCCAGGCCCGAGCCGTTCAAGGTGTGCACCAGTTCCGGCTTGCCGGTTTCCGGGTTGCGGAAGCGCGCTTGCATGCGGCGGGCCTGGAAGTCGCCGGTGTTGGAGCACGACGAAATCTCGCGGTACTTGTCCTGGCTCGGCACCCACACTTCCAGGTCGTAGGTTTTCACGGCGCTGAAGCCCATGTCGCCGGTGCACAGGGCCAACACGCGGTACGGCAGTTCCAGGGCCTGGAGGATGCGTTCGGCGTTGGCGGTCAGGCCTTCAAGGGCTTCCATGGACTTGGACGGCTCGACCACTTGCACCATCTCGACCTTGTCGAACTGGTGCTGGCGGATCATGCCGCGGGTGTCGCGGCCCGACGCACCGGCTTCGCTACGGAAGCACGGGGTGTGGGCGACCAGCTTGAGCGGCAGTTGCTTGTAGTCGAGGATCTCGCCGGCCACGATGTTGGTCAGCGACACTTCGGCGGTCGGGATCAGGTACAGGTCAGCCTCGCCTTCGCGGGTGATCTTGAACAGGTCCTCTTCGAACTTCGGCAGTTGGCCAGTGCCTTGCAGCGCCGGCGCCTGCACCAGGTAAGGGGTGTAGGCCTCTTCGTAGCCGTGCTCGCTGACGTGCAGGTTGATCATGAACTGCGCCAGGGCGCGGTGCAGGCGGGCAATCGGACCGCGCAGCAGGGCGAACCGGGCGCCCGACAACTTGGCGGCGGTCTCGAAATCCAGCCAGCCGAATTTCTCGCCCAGGGCCACGTGGTCCTGGATCGGAAAATCGAAGGCGGTCGGGGTGCCCCAGCGGCGCACTTCGACGTTGCCCTCTTCGTCGGCACCCACCGGCACGCTTTCGTGCGGCAGGTTCGGCAAGCCCAGCAGGATCGAGTCCAGATCGGCCTGGATGGCGTCCAGCTCGACCTTGCCGCTGGCAAGCTCGGCGGCCATGCGATCGACGTCAGCCATCAGCGGCGCGATGTCTTCACCGCGCTGCTTGGCCTGCCCGATGGATTTGGAGCGCGCGTTACGTTCGGCCTGCAGTTGCTCGGTGCGGGTCTGGACGTTCTTGCGCTGGGCTTCCAGCGCTTCGATGCGCGCTACATCCAGGCTGAAGCCACGGGTAGCCAGGCGGTCCGCTACGTTTTGAAGCTCGCTACGTAACAGTTTGGAATCGAGCATGTCGGTCTCTCGTTTATCAGAATTTGGTCAGGGTCAGGCCGGCCCAGGTCGCAAGCAGGCCGCCGAATACACTGAGGGCGGCATAGCCAATGGCGATGCCCACCTGCCCGCTTTCCAGCAAGCGCACGGTATCCAGCGAAAAGGATGAAAACGTGGTCAGGCCGCCCAAAAAGCCCACCATCAAGCCGGCACGCATCTGGATAGGCACGTCCGGGCGAATCAGGAACAGGCCGTACAGGAAGCCGATCAACAGGCAGCCGACGATATTAACGGCCAGCGTACCGGTATAGAAGTGCCGAGGCCAGTGGACGTTGACCCAATTGGCGGTGAAAAAACGCAACAACGTGCCAACGATGCCGCCCAGCATGACGGCGATAACGGTAGTGATCATTCTTTCCTGCGCCTGCGGGGGCTGTTTTCGTCCAGGGCCGCCAGGTGCTTGAGCTTCTCGCCGATTTTCAACTCCAGGCCCCGTGGTACGGGCTGGTAGTAGTGGCGCGGCGCAAGTTGCTCGGGAAAGTAATCTTCACCGGCGGCGTAGGCATCGGGCTCGTCGTGGGCATAGCGGTACTCTTCGCCATAGCCCAGTTGCTTCATCAATTTGGTCGGTGCGTTGCGCAAATGCAGCGGCACTTCCAGCGAGCCGTGTTCGGTGGCTTCGCGCATGGCCTGCTTGAAGCCCATGTACACCGCATTGCTTTTAGGCGCACAGGCCAGGTAGACGATGGCCTGGGCCACCGCCAACTCGCCCTCGGGGCTGCCCAGGCGCTCTTGCACGTCCCACGCCGACAGGCACAGGGCCAGGGCGCGCGGGTCGGCGTTACCGATGTCTTCGCTGGCCATGCGCACCACGCGCCGGGCCAGGTACAACGGGTCGCAGCCGCCGTCGATCATGCGCGCGTACCAGTACAGCGCGGCATCGGGGTTGGAGCCGCGCACCGACTTGTGCAGCGCCGATATCTGGTCGTAGAACGCCTCGCCGCCCTTGTCGAAACGCCGGCGGGTGTCACCCAGCAAGCTTTGCAGCAGCTCGGTGCCGATCTCTTCGCCGTCTTCGGCCAGATCCGAGGCGTTCTCCAGCAGGTTCAGCATGCGCCGGCCATCGCCGTCGGCGGCCGCCAGCAGCATCGCGAAGCCTTCGTCGCCCAGGCGCAGGTTGCGCTGGCCCAGGCCACGCTCTTCGGTGAGGGCACGATCGACCAGGCGGCGCAGGGCCGCCTCGTCCAAGCTCTTGAGCACGTAAACCCGGGCACGGGACAGCAACGCGTTGTTCAGTTCGAACGAAGGGTTTTCGGTGGTCGCGCCGATAAAAATCAGCGTGCCGTCTTCCACATACGGCAAAAACGCATCCTGCTGGGACTTGTTGAAGCGGTGCACTTCGTCGACGAACAGGATGGTGCGCCGGCCGTATTGGCCGGCCTGCTGCTTGGCCACTTCAACGGCCTGGCGGATCTCTTTGACGCCGGCCAGCACCGCCGACACGGTTTCGAAATGTGCGTCGGACACTTCGGCCAGCAACCGCGCCAGGGTGGTCTTGCCCACCCCGGGCGGGCCCCAGAAGATCATCGAATGCAGGGCGCCCTGCTCCAGCGCTTCGCGCAGGGGCTTGCCGCGAGCCAGCAGGTGCTCCTGGCCCACGTACTCGTCCAGGTTGCGCGCACGCAGGCGCGCGGCCAGGGGCTGGGCGATGGGGTCACTGCGAAACAGGTCCATGGCGGGCGTAAGGGCCTCTTATTCCTGGATCACGTCGGCGCCTTTGGGGGCCACGAAGGTGAACTTGCTCTTGTCGACCGGCTCGTTGGCTTTAACGCCGGTGAACAGGATGTTGGTGCGCTGGCCGACGCTGTCGATCAGTTGCATGTCATTGATCAAGCCCTTGCGAAACGACAGGCGCAGGGAGTCGAACAAGGTGTCCTTGGTTTTGGGCTTGAGCATGAAATCGATCACGTCACCCGCTTCCTTGGCCGTGATGTCGAAGCTCTGGTTGATCTTGGACACGTCACCCGACAGCAGCAGCGCTGGGGTCTGGGTCAGGCGCTGGTCGAGCTTCTTGATGGTCACTTGTTGCAGGTCCGGGTCATACAGCGACACCTTCTGGCCGTCGGACACCATCAATTGCTCTTGCGGCGCGTCGGTGTGCCAGTAGAACAGGCCCGGGCGTTGCAGGGTCATTTCACCGGCGGTTTCCTGCAGCTGGGTGCCGCCACCGTCAAGGGTCAACTGGGAGAAACGTGCGCTCAGGGTCTGGGACTTTTCCAGCAACTGAGTCAGGCGTGCCACGTCCTTGTCATCGGCGTGGGCCGCGACGCAGGAGAAAGCCAGAGCAGAAACCAACAGCATGCGAATCAGGCGCATGGGAATCCTCGTACAAAGAAAAGGGACCGGCCGCTGCACACCAGCGGCCAGGGTGTTCAATCAGTCGCGCATCGGCCCGGGCGCGATGACTTCGCGCGAGCCATTGGTGTTCATCGGGGTGACCACGCCGGCCATTTCCATCGCCTCGATCATCCGCGCGGCGCGGTTGTAGCCGATCTTCAGCTTGCGCTGCACGGCCGAGATGGACGCCCGGCGGCTTTCCAGCACGAAGTTGACGGCCTCGTCGTACAGGGCGTCAGATTCGCTGTCGTCGCCGTCACCGCCACCACCGCCGCCTTCGAAACCACTGCCGGCCTCTTCGACGCCGGCCAGGATGTCTTCGTTGTAGTCCGGGGCGCCGCGCAGTTTCCAGGCCTCGACCACGCGATGCACCTCGTCATCGGAGACGAACGCGCCGTGCACGCGGATCGGCAGGCTGGTACCTGGTGGCATGTAGAGCATGTCGCCGTGGCCGAGCAGTTGTTCGGCGCCGCCTTGGTCGATGATGGTGCGCGAGTCGATCTTGCTCGATACCTGGAACGCCATGCGGGTCGGAATGTTGGCCTTGATCAGGCCGGTGATCACGTCCACCGACGGGCGCTGGGTTGCCAAAATCAGGTGGATACCAGCGGCACGGGCCTTTTGCGCGATACGGGCGATCAGTTCTTCGACCTTTTTGCCGACGATCATCATCATGTCGGCGAACTCGTCCACCACAACCACGATGGTCGGCAGGGTTTTGAGCAGAGGCGCTTCGTCGTGCATGGTGTCGCGGCGAAACAGCGGGTCGCTCAGCGGGTGGCCCTCTTCCTCGGCGTCTTTTACCTTGCGGTTGAAGCCGGCCAGGTTACGCACGCCCATGGCCGCCATCAGCTTGTAGCGGCGCTCCATCTCGGCCACGCTCCAACGCAGGGCGTTGGCCGCATCCTTCATGTCGGTGACCACCGGGCACAGCAGGTGCGGGATGCCTTCGTAGATCGACAGCTCGAGCATTTTCGGGTCGATCATGATCAGCTTGGCGTCTTCGGGGCCAGACTTGAACAGGATCGACAGGATCATCGCGTTCACGCCCACCGACTTACCGGAACCGGTGGTACCGGCCACCAGCAAGTGCGGCATCTTGGCCAGGTCGACGATGATCGGCTTGCCGCCAATATCGTGGCCCAGGGCCATGGTGACGGGCGACTTGGCCTCGTCGTATTGCGGCGACGACAGCACTTCGGAGAAGCGCACGATTTGCCGGTCTTCGTTGGGGATCTCGATACCCACGGTGGTCTTGCCCGGGATCACTTCCACCACGCGCACGCTGGTCACGGCCAGCGAACGCGCCAAATCCTTGGCCAGGTTGGAAATGCGGCTGACCTTGACGCCTGCCGCCGGCTGGATTTCGTAACGGGTAATGACCGGGCCTGGGTGGATGGAGTCCACCGAGACTTCGACGCCGAACTCCTTGAGCTTGATTTCCAGCAGGTGGCCGACGGCCGCCAGGGACTCGGGCGAGTAATTGACCTTTTTCTTTTCCGCAGGATCGAGGATCGAAATCGGCGGCAAGGTGCCTTCCACGGCACTGTCGACGAACAGCGGCGCTTGTTTTTCCTTTTGCACGCGCTTGCTCGGCTCAGGCGGCTTGGCCATGGCCGGTGCCGGCATGATCACCGGGGCCACGTGCTTCTCGCGCTCGCTCATGTGCTTGGTCAGCGACTGCTCGCGCTCGACGATGCGCTCCTTGGCCTTGGCCTGCTCGCGCTTGTCGGCCACCGGGGCCACCACGTCGTGCACGCGGTCATCCACCTCGCGCAGTTGGGCCACCAGTTGCTTGCGTTCGTTGCGCGCCGTCCACCAGCGGTTGGCGGCGCCCTGGAACAGCTCCAGCAGGTCGAGGGTGATCTTGCCGGTCAGGTCCATCACCTTGAACCACGACAGGTCGGTGAACACCGTGAGGCCGAACAGAAACAGCGCGATGAACATCAGGGTGCTGCCCTGGATATTGAACGCGCGCAGGGCCAGGTCGCCCAGGCTTTCGCCCAGGGCACCACCGGCAGACGCCGGCAGGGCCGGGGCCGAGTGGAAATGGATATGGGCCAGGGCCGCGCCGGACAGCACCAGGAACACCAGGCCGATCAGGCGCCAGCTGAACAGCCAGCCGCTCCACTGCCACGGCTCGTGGCGCTGGCGGAAGATCTGCCAGGTTTTCACGGCCAGCAGCAACGGGAAGATGTAGGCGAAGTAGCCCAGCACCATGAACAGGATGTCGGAGGCGAAGGCCCCGGCGCGGCCTGCGGCGTTCTGCACCTGCAGGGCGTTGCTGGTGTGGCTCCAGCCAGGGTCGGTCTGATCGTAGGTGAGCAGCGCCATCCACAGGTACAGGCACAGGGCGCCCATGGCGATCAGGGCGCCTTCCTTGAGGCGATAGTGCAGTTGCTGGCGCCACAGGGGCACCGGCAGCGGAGTCGGGGTAGCGGTGGATTTCTTCAAAACGCGTCTTTTCCTGCGCTGGTTAGCGCGGCCAACAAATGAATGACTGCAAAAAAGTGACCGAACCCTGCGGATCGGCTAAAAAAATTAACGCATCGGCGGCAGTTTACACCATAGCCCAATGCGGCCCGACAGGTCTTTCAATTTGAGCACGCATTGTGTTGCGTGACAAAGGGTTATGTGCAAAGTCGAGGGTTTCGGCGAGCCGATTGTCTACGACCGCGTTTGGGGGGCAGAGTTGCACGGTCGGGGTGCGTTGTTAATACTGGCCTCTTCACGGATAAATCCGCCCCTACAGGGCTACGGTATCTGTAGGCGCGGATTTATCCGCGAAGCAAGCATCCCCTCCCCCGCCGCTACCGATAGGTACCCATGCTCACCTGGCTGAAGAAAAACGACCTGACCTTCCCCCCACTGGAAAAGGCCCTGCACGACCCCAACGGCCTGCTCGCCGCTGGCGGTGACCTGAGCGCCGAGCGGCTGGTGCAGGCGTACCGCCATGGCTGCTTCCCGTGGTATCAGGACGGCCAGCCGATCCTGTGGTGGTCGCCCGACCCGCGCACCGTGCTGTTCCCTGAAGAGCTGCACGTGTCGCGCAGCCTGCGCAAGCTGCTGCGCCAACAACGCTACCGAGTCACCTTTGACCAGGACTTTGCCGCCGTCATCCTCGCCTGTGCAGGCCCCAGGGCCTATGCCGACGGCACCTGGATCACCGACAGCATGCAGGCGGCGTACATCCAGTTGCATGAACAGGGCCTGGCGCATTCGGTCGAAGTCTGGGAGGGCGACGATTTGGTGGGCGGCCTGTACGGCCTGGCCATGGGCCGGCTGTTTTTCGGCGAGTCGATGTTCAGCCGCGCCGACAACGCCTCCAAGGTCGGCTTCGCAACATTGGTCGAACACCTGCGCGGTGCCGGTTTCGTGATGATCGACTGCCAGATGCCCACCGAGCACCTGCACAGCCTGGGCGCCCGCGCCATCAGCCGTCAGCAGTTCGCCGAGCATTTGCGCCACTACCTGGACGCACCCAATACAGCCAGTTGGGTTTGCTAGGCGAGTTCGGTGGGGCTGGCTTACACTTAACCAAAGGTTTCATTGCGAGGGTTGATCATGACTGAGCTGGCGCGATTGAAGTTTTATGCCACTCAACCCCATTCGTGCAGCTACCTGCCAGAAGAACAGGCCACTACCCTGTTTCTCGACCCGAGCCAGCCGATGGACGTTAACGTCTACGCCGACCTTTCGGAAATGGGGTTTCGGCGCAGCGGCGATCACCTGTACCGCCCCCACTGCCAACGCTGCAATGCGTGCGTGCCGGCGCGCATCCCCGTGGCCAGCTTTACTCCCAGCCGCCAGCAAAAACGCATCATCAAGCGTAACGCCGACCTGACCGTCTCCAGCGCCAAGCCCAAATTCAGCGAAGAATACTTCGACCTGTACCAGCGCTACATCGAGCAGCGCCACGCCGACGGCGACATGTTCCCGCCCAGCCGCGACCAGTTCTCCACCTTCCTGGTGCGCGACCTGCCGTTCTCGCGCTTCTTCGAGTTTCGCCTGGAGGGCAAATTGCTCGCCGTGGCCGTGACCGACCTGCTGCCCAACGGCCTGTCGGCGGTATACACCTTTTACGAACCGAGCGAGGAACGCCGCAGCCTGGGGCGCTTCGCCATCCTCTGGCAGATCAGCGAGGCGCTGCGCCTGGAACTGGACGCGGTGTACCTGGGCTACTGGATCAAGAACTGTAAAAAGATGAATTATAAAACCCAATACCGCCCCATCGAGCTGCTGATCAACCAGCGCTGGGTCACCCTTAACTGAAGCCCTTGGCGTTTTGCCCCGTTTTCAGGCACAATGCACGCCGCTTTTGCCTGGCGCAGTTGCACCGGGCCATTAACTGGACACCGAGGGCTTTACTGCATGTCGAAAGAAGACAGCTTCGAAATGGAAGGCACTGTCGTCGACACCCTACCCAACACCATGTTTCGCGTGGAATTGGAAAATGGGCACGTCGTAACCGCGCATATCTCCGGCAAGATGCGCAAGAATTACATTCGTATTCTGACCGGTGACAAGGTGCGCGTTGAATTGACGCCCTATGATTTGAGCAAAGGGCGCATTACTTACCGCGCTCGCTAAGCGACACAAACGAAAACGCCCGGCGGTTGCCGGGCGTTTTTGTGTGGGCGATGTAAAAGCTTCAGGGCCCCTTCGTGGATAAATCCGCCCCTACACAGGAGCGGATCCGCCCATGAACCTAGGCCATCTCTGCCGTGGTTTCGAACTCGAACGTCATCTCGCCGTCGACCACGTCGATGTGCACCACCCCACCATGGTCGGCCAACTCGCCGAACAGGATCTCTTCGGCCAACGGCCGCTTGATCTTGTCCTGAATCAACCGCGCCATCGGGCGGGCGCCCATGGTTGCGTCGTAACCACCGGCCGCCAGCCAACTGCGCGCCGCGTCGGTGACTTCCAGCAACACGCGCTTGTCTTCCAACTGCGCCTGCAACTCGGTGAGGAACTTGTCCACCACGCTTTTGATCACCTCGGTACTGAGGCGACCGAACTGGATAATGGTGTCCAGGCGGTTGCGGAACTCGGGCGTGAAGCTCTTCTTGATCACTTCCATCGCATCAGACGAGTGGTCCTGATGGGTGAAGCCGATTGAAGCACGCGCCGCCGTTTCTGCACCGGCGTTGGTGGTCATGATCACGATCACGTTGCGGAAGTCCGCCTTGCGCCCGTTGTTGTCGGTCAGGGTGCCGTGGTCCATCACCTGCAGCAGCAGGTTGAAGACTTCCGGGTGCGCCTTTTCGATTTCATCGAGCAACAACACGCAGTGCGGCTGTTTGGTGATGGCCTCGGTGAGCAAACCGCCCTGGTCGAAGCCCACGTAGCCCGGCGGTGCACCGATGAGGCGCGACACCGTGTGACGCTCCATGTACTCGGACATGTCGAAGCGCAACAGCTCGACCCCCAGCGCCTTGGCCAGCTGCCGCGCCGCTTCGGTTTTGCCCACGCCCGTAGGCCCGGCAAACAGGAACGACCCAACCGGCTTGTCCGGCGACTTGAGGCCGGCGCGGGACAGCTTGATGGCGGTGGCCAGGGAATCGATGGCGGCGTCCTGACCAAACACGGTCAGTTTCAGGTCACGCTCCAGGTTACGCAGCAGCTCCTTGTCGGAACTGGTGACGTGCTTTGGCGGAATCCGCGCGATCTTGGCGACGATGTCTTCGACTTGCGGCACTTCGATGCGCTTGACGCGGTTTTCGACCGGCTGCAGGCGCTGGTAGGCACCGGCTTCGTCGATCACATCGATGGCTTTGTCCGGCATGTGCCGGTCATTGATGTAGCGCGAGGCCAGTTCAGCCGCTGCACGCAGGGCCTCATCGCTGTACTCGATGTTGTGGTGCTGCTCGAAACGCCCTTTCAGGCCGCGCAGGATACCGATGGTGTCTTCCACCGAAGGCTCGCTGACGTCGACTTTCTGGAAACGCCGCGCCAAAGCACGGTCCTTCTCGAAAATACCGCGGAATTCCTGGAAGGTGGTGGAGCCGATGCAGCGGATGTCACCGGAACTCAGCAGTGGCTTGAGCAGGTTGGAAGCATCCATGACCCCGCCCGAGGCCGCGCCTGCACCAATGATGGTGTGGATCTCGTCGATGAACAGAATCGCCTGCGGGCGTTTTTTCAGCTCGCCGAGCAACGCCTTGAAGCGCTTCTCGAAATCGCCGCGGTACTTGGTACCGGCCAGCAAGGCCCCAAGATCCAGGGAGTAGACAACGCTGTTGGCCAACAGGTCCGGGACCTGGTTGTCGACGATGCGCTTGGCCAGGCCTTCGGCGATGGCGGTTTTACCCACCCCGGCCTCACCTACCAACAACGGGTTGTTCTTGCGACGGCGCGCCAAAATTTGCGCCACGCGCTCCACTTCGTTCTCGCGGCCTACCAACGGGTCGATACGGCCCTGGCGTGCAAGTTCGTTGAGGTTGCTGGCGTAGGCGTCCAAAGGGTTGCTGGAAGAAGAAGACTCGCCGCCCTCCTCGTCCTGCATGTCCTGTTCGCCTTCGCTGTGATCGCCGTGCCCGGGCACCTTGGAGATACCGTGGGCGATGTAGTTGACCACGTCGATGCGGGCAACGCTCTGCTGCTTGAGCAGAAACACTGCCTGGCTTTCCTGCTCGCTGAAGATGGCGACCAGCACGTTGGCGCCGGTGACTTCGCGCTTGCCGGAGCTTTGCACGTGGAACACGGCACGCTGCAGTACACGCTGGAAGCCCAGGGTTGGCTGGGTTTCACGGTCCTCGTCATGCACGGGGATCAACGGCGTGGTGGAGTCGATGAACTCCTGCAGATCGTGTTTGAGTTTGTCGAGGTTTGCGCCACAAGCACGCAAAACGGTGGCGGCGGCCTCATTATCCAATAGAGCCAGCAGGAGGTGCTCCACAGTCATGAATTCATGACGTTTGGAACGCGCCTCCTTGAAGGCGAGATTGAGGGTGACTTCGAGCTCGCGGTTTAACATAGCTTCACCTCATACCCAAGTGGTCGGCGATTAACCGTCCTTCTCGATTTCACAGAGTAGCGGATGCTGGCTTTCCCTGGCGTACTGATTGACCTGCATGGCCTTGGTTTCGGCGATGTCGCGGGTAAACAATCCGCAGACTGCCCGTCCTTCTGTATGGACGGCCAGCATGACCTTGGTCGCCAGCTCACGGTTCAGGTTAAAAAACACCTCGAGCACTTCGACGACGAAATCCATCGGTGTGTAGTCATCGTTAAACAAAACCACCTTATACATGGGTGGAGCCTGGAGGGCCGGCTTGGCCTCCTGTACGGCCAGGCCCGCGGCATCGTCCTCATGCGACTGCGGGCGATCCTGATTGAATGTTAGTCGAATCTGGCTGATTGCATGCATGGAAAGAAGGTTCATCGTTGAGCGAATAGGGTTGTGGGTTGACCTTGTGGCCGATTTCTTAACCGACCGCCGCATGACCTTGACTATCGGCAAAACGGTGTTACAAACAATAGAACCCACATTGGGGAATAAAGGTCCGCGCAGTCAACCAAATTTTTCAAATCGGTCCGATAGCGGATGAAGTGGATGATACTCCAGAGATGGGGTCCTTTGCAGAGGGATATGAGCATGGCAATCGGTAAAGTCAAGTGGTTCAACAATGCCAAGGGCTATGGCTTCATCGTTGAAGATGGCAAAAGCGAAGACCTTTTCGCGCACTACTCGGCCATCAAGATGGAGGGCTACAAGACCCTCAAGGCCGGGCAGCCCGTCAATTTCGAGATCATCCAGGGCCCCAAGGGGCTGCATGCCGTCGAAATCAAGGCCGCCGAGAACCTGCAACCTGCCGCCACCCCTGCCCACCAGCCGCAAGCCGTCACCGCATAACACGCCCAGACATTGCAGGGGCGGATTTATCCGCGAACGCCACGACGCAGCCTTGCAGCTACACCGCGGCATGGCTTTCGCGGATAAATCCGCTCCTACAGTGGAGGGGTACGTTAATAAAAAACCGGCCGCGCAGGCCGGTTTTTTTGGTTACTGCATGTTTACATGTGTGAAATCAGCGCATCGCCGAAGCCCGAGCTCGACACCAAGGTGGCGCCGTCCATCAGCCGCTCGAAGTCGTAGGTCACGGTCTTGGCCTTGATGGCGCCATTGGTGCCCTTGATGATCAGGTCGGCCGCTTCCAGCCAGCCCAGGTGGCGCAGCATCATCTCGGCCGAGAGGATCACCGACCCCGGGTTGACCTGGTCCTTGCCCGCGTACTTGGGCGCGGTGCCGTGGGTGGCTTCGAACATCGCCACGGTGTCGGACAGGTTGGCGCCCGGCGCGATGCCGATACCGCCCACTTCCGCCGCCAACGCGTCGGACAGGTAGTCACCGTTCAGGTTGAGGGTGGCAATCACGTCGTATTCAGCCGGGCGCAACAGGATCTGCTGCAGCATCGCATCAGCGATGGCATCCTTCACGATTACGTTCTTGCCGGTTTTCGGGTTCTTGAGCTGCATCCAAGGCCCGCCGTCGAGCAAGGTCGCGCCAAACTCGTCCTTGGCGATCTCGTAGCCCCAGTCCTTGAAGGCCCCCTCGGTGAACTTCATGATGTTGCCTTTATGCACGATGGTCAGCGAGTCGCGATCGTTGTCGATCACGTACTGCAAGGCCTTGCGCACCAGGCGCTGGGTACCCTCCTTGGACACCGGCTTGATACCGATGCCGCAATCCTGGTCGAAACGGATCTTGGTGACGCCCATTTCCTCCTTCAAAAACTTGATCACCTTTTGCGCTTCGGGCGAGCCGGCTTTCCATTCGATGCCGGCATAGATGTCCTCGGAGTTCTCCCTGAAGATCACCATGTCCACGTCGCCAGGCTTTTTGACCGGGCTGGGCACACCTTCGAACCACACAACGGGTCGCAGGCACACATACAAATCGAGCTGTTGGCGCAGGGCCACGTTGAGTGAGCGGATACCGCCACCGACCGGGGTGGTCAGCGGCCCCTTGATGGACACCACGTAGTCTTTCACGGCATCCAGGGTTTCCTGGGGCAGCCAGGTGTCCTGGTCATAGACCTGGGTGGCCTTCTCGCCCGCGTACACTTCCATCCAGGAGATCTTGCGCTTGCCGCCGTAGGCCTTGGCCACCGCTGCGTCGACGACTTTGATCATCACCGGGGTGACATCGATGCCGATGCCGTCGCCCTCGATGTAGGGAATGATGGGTTGGTCAGGAACGTTGAGAGAATGGTCCGCGTTGACGGTGATCTTCTCGCCGACCGCTGGAACCTTGATTTTCTGGTATCCCATGCTGCACTCCGTTGTGTGATTAAACATCATGGTCTACCCCGAGCGTAACCCAGTTGCACGGGGGCGCAAATGCAATGTTCGACGCCATAGCGGCCAGACCAACGGATCGTGCAGCGAACGAGCCGGGAAAATAGGGCAAACACGCCAAAACCTGACGATACCTGGCCAACCTGGCCGGCCGTAAAAACCCTTCTTTAGACCAATGGACGACGACCGGCCTACGCCTAACAGCTTAGTAATGGCCGCGACCAGTGGTATACTGTCGCAGTGACCACAGAGTCACCACGGTCGACCTGTCAAAAACGAGACCCTCGGCCCTAGCAAAAGCCGGGCTGCTACCGCAGCCCACCCGCTTGACGCTCTACTGATGCATCCAACATCACCGCGACGAACCTCGACTTTCGGCTCATTGATGACTTTGAACGAAAGCGCCTACCCTGCGCATCTCGAGATTCTGTGCACGCTCAGCAAAGAAGAGAGTTAATCCGAATATGTCAACCCGCTCGAAGATCATCTACACCTTCACTGACGAAGCCCCCGCCCTCGCGACCTATTCGCTTCTCCCGATCATTGAAGCTTTCACCGCTTCTGCAGCTATTTCCGTTGAAACCCGTGACATCTCCCTGGCCGCCCGCATCCTTGCCGGCTTCCCGGAGCGTCTGGGCGCCAAGGCCGTAGCGGACCACCTCGCCGAACTGGGCGACCTGGCCGTCACCCCTGAAGCCAACATCATCAAGCTGCCGAACATCAGCGCCTCGGTGCCACAACTCAAGGCCGCGATCAAGGAACTGCAAGCGCAGGGCTTCGATCTGCCGGACTACCCGGAAAACCCGAGCACCGCCGAAGACCACGCCGCCAAGGCCCATTACGACAAAGTGAAGGGCAGCGCCGTGAACCCGGTGCTGCGTGAAGGCAACTCCGACCGCCGCGCACCGCTGTCGGTCAAGAACTACGCGCGCAAGCACCCGCACAAGATGGGTGCCTGGGCACAAGACTCCAAGTCCCACGTGGCTCACATGAGCAGCGGCGACTTCTACGGCAGCGAGAAATCCGCGCTGATCGACGCGAACGACAGCGTCAAGATCGAACTGATCGCCCGTGATGGCAGCAGCACCGTACTGAAAGAGAAAACCACCGTCGAAACCGGTGAAATCATCGACTGCGCGGTGATGAGCACCAAGGCCCTGCGCCGCTTCGTCGCCGAGCAGATCGAAGACGCCAAGAAGCAAGGCGTGCTGCTGTCGGTTCACCTCAAGGCCACCATGATGAAGGTCTCCGACCCGATCATGTTCGGCCAGATCGTTGCCGAGTACTACGACGCCGCGCTGACCAAGCACGCTGCCGTGCTGAAGCAGATCGGCTTCAACCTGAACAACGGCATCGGCGACCTGTACAGCCGCATCAAGGCGCTGCCGGCCGAGCAACAAGCTGAAATCGAAGCCGACATCCAGGCCGTGTACGCCGTGCGCCCAGCGCTGGCCATGGTCAATTCGGACAAGGGCATCACCAACCTGCACGTGCCGAGCGACGTCATCGTCGACGCCTCGATGCCGGCCATGATCCGTGACTCCGGCAAAATGTGGGGCACCGATGGCCAACTGCACGACACCAAGGCCCTGATCCCGGACCGCTGCTACGCCACCATCTACCAGACCGTTCTGGAAGACTGCAAAAAGCACGGCGCCTTCGATCCGACCACCATGGGCAGCGTGCCTAACGTGGGCCTGATGGCGAAAAAAGCCGAAGAGTACGGCTCGCACAACAAAACCTTCGAAATCCAGGCTGACGGCGTGGTTCGCGTGACCGACGGCAAGGGCAACCTGCTGCTGGAACAAGCCGTGGAAGCAGGCGACATCTGGCGCATGTGCCAGACCAAGGACGCACCGATCCAGGACTGGGTCAAGCTGGCCGTCAACCGTGCTCGCGCAAGCGACACTCCGGCCGTGTTCTGGCTCGACCCACAACGCGCCCATGACGGCGTGGTGATCGAAAAGGTCCAGAAGTACCTGAAGGATCACGACACCGCAGGCCTGGACATCCGCGTGATGTCCCCGGTCGACGCCATGAAGTTCTCGCTGGATCGCATCCGCGCGGGCAAAGACACCATCTCCGTCACCGGCAACGTGCTGCGCGACTACCTGACCGACCTGTTCCCGATCATGGAACTGGGCACCAGCGCCAAGATGCTGTCCATCGTGCCGCTGATGAACGGCGGTGGCCTGTTCGAAACCGGCGCCGGCGGCTCGGCACCCAAGCACGTGCAGCAACTGGTGGAAGAGAACTTCCTGCGCTGGGACTCGCTGGGCGAATTCCTGGCCCTGGCCGCCTCCCTTGAGCACCTGGGCGTCACCTACGACAACCCTAAAGCCAAGGTATTGGCCAAGACCCTGGACCAGGCCACCGGCCAGTTCCTGGACAACAACAAGTCGCCATCGCGCAAAGTCGGCAACATCGACAACCGCGGCAGCCACTTCTACCTGGCGCTGTACTGGGCACAAGCCCTGGCCGCCCAGACCGAAGACACTGCCCTGCAAGCGCAGTTTGCCCAACTGGCCAAGACCCTGACCGAGAACGAGGCGACCATCGTTGCCGAGCTCAACGCCGTACAGGGCAAGCCGGTGGACATCGGTGGCTACTACTACGCCAACCCAGAGCTGACCGCCAAGGCCATGCGCCCTAGCGCCACGCTGAACGCAGCGATTGCCGCGCTGGTGTAAGCACACCCGGTAACAAACAAGAGCCCCGGCCACGCACCGGGGCTTTTGCTTTGTCAAAACGATATTTGCACCCTGCCCTTCCCCCTGTAGCAGCGGATTTATCCGCGAAAAGGCCGCCAAGGTGTATCAGTTGATACCCGACACACCATTGGCGGATAAATCCGCCCCTGCAGGGATGCGTCACAACCATGGAGAAACCCCATGCAATGGCAACCCCACATCACCGTCGCCACGGTGGTTGAACACGAAGGCCGCTTTCTGCTGGTCGAAGAGTTCAAAAACAACCAGGCCGTGCTCAACCAGCCCGCCGGCCATCTGGACCCAAACGAAAGCCTGACCGAAGCCGCCATCCGCGAAACCCTGGAAGAAACCGGCTATGACGTCGAACTGACGGGTGTGGTGGGCATTTACCTGTACACCGCCCCCAGCAATGGCGTGACCTACCAGCGCATCTGTTTTGCCGGCAAGGCACTCAAGCACCACCCGGAACGCGCCTTGGACGAGGGCATCATGGGGGCGCTGTGGCTGACCCGCGAGCAGATCATCGAACAGCAACACCGCTGGCGCAGCGAGCTGCTGCTGCGCTGCGTGGACGATTTTCTGCAAGGCCCACTGCACAGCCTGTCACTGATCCGCGAGCGCTAAGCTTCGCAGCCTGTTAGAATCTCGTCCTTTTTCCAGAACACTCATCGAATCCCTATGCGTGATCCAGCGGCTCTTGACCCAGCAACGCAACGCGTGATCGTCGGCATGTCCGGCGGCGTTGACTCTTCCGTTTCCGCCCTCCTGCTGCTTGAGCAGGGCTACCAGGTGGAAGGTCTGTTCATGAAGAACTGGGAAGAAGACGACGGCACCGAATACTGCACCGCCCGCGAAGACCTGGCCGACGCCCAGGCCGTGTGCGACCGCATCGGCATCAAACTGCACACCGCCAACTTCGCCGCCGAGTACTGGGACCACGTGTTCGAGCACTTTTTGGAGGAGTACAAGGCCGGTCGCACGCCCAATCCGGACATCCTCTGCAACCGCGAGATCAAGTTCAAGGCCTTCCTGGACTACGCGCTGTCGCTGGGTGCCGACCTGATCGCCACCGGCCACTATGTGCGCCGCCGCGACATTGACGGGCGCACGGAACTGCTCAAGGGCCTGGACCCCAACAAGGACCAGAGCTACTTTTTGCACGCCGTGGGCGGCGAACAGATCGCCCGCACGCTGTTCCCGGTGGGCGAACTGGAAAAACCCGAAGTGCGCGCCATCGCCGAGAGACACGGCCTGGCCACCGCCAAGAAAAAGGACTCCACGGGTATCTGCTTCATTGGCGAACGCCGTTTCAGCGATTTCCTCAAGCAGTACCTGCCGGCGCAACCGGGTGAGATCCAGACCACCGAAGGTGAAGTGATCGGCCGCCACCATGGCCTGATGTACCACACCATCGGCCAGCGCCAAGGCCTGGGTATCGGGGGCCTGAAGGACGCCAGCGACGAGCCGTGGTACGTGCTGGAAAAAGACCTGGAGCGCAACGTGCTGGTGGTCGGCCAAGGCAATGACCACCCGTGGCTATTCTCCCGCGCCCTGCTTGCCTCGCAAATCTGGTGGGTGAACCCGGTGGACCTGGGCAGCCCGCGCCGGCTGACCGCCAAGGTGCGCTACCGCCAAAGCGACCAGGCCTGCACCCTGGAGCAAACCGCAAACGGCTACCGCGCCGTGTTCCAGGAGCCGCAACGCGCCGTCACGCCCGGCCAGTCGGTGGTGTTCTACGACGGTGAAATCTGCCTGGGTGGCGGCGTCATCGAGATTGCCGAACCGTGGCGCAGCCAGGATTCGCGCCCATGAGCCCGTTGCAGGAGCAACTGGTCGCCCTGGGCGGCGTGTTCGAAGCCGCGGTGCTGGTGGATCGCATCGCCAAGACCGGCCAGGTCAGCGAGGCCAGCCTTGGCTGCATGCTCGGCAGCCTGCTGATCCGCGACCCCAAGGACACCCTGGAGGTGTTCGGCGGCGACGACCTGAACCTGCGCGACGGCTACAAGGCCTTGGTCAGCGCCCTGGAGCGCGACCCGGCGACCCTGCAGCGCGAACCACTGCGCTACGCCTTGTCCATGCTGGGCCTTGAACGCCAACTGGCCAAGCGCGACGACATGCTCGAAACCATCGGTCGGCGCCTGCCGCAGATCCAGTCCCAGGTGGAACACTTTGGCCTGGTGCATGAGAACGTCATCGCCGCCAGCGGCGCGCTGTACCAGGACACCCTGAGCACCCTGCGCCAGCGCATCCAGGTGCAGGGCGACATGCGCCACCTGCAGCAGCCCAGCAACGCCTCCAAGATTCGCGCCCTGCTGCTGGCCGGCATCCGTTCGGCCCGCCTGTGGCGCCAGCTGGGTGGCCACCGCTGGCAACTGGTGATCAGCCGGCGCAAGCTATTGAAAGAGCTGTACCCCCTCATGCGCGGTTAAGTTCTGCATGCTCGTTCGGCGGTTTAACCAAGACCGCCGAGCATTTTCATGTATGATACGCGCCCCATTTCGTTGCCCGACTGTCCGAGAACACCCCATGCAGCTTTCTTCGCTCACTGCGGTTTCCCCTGTTGACGGCCGCTACGCCGGCAAAACCCAGGCCCTGCGCCCTATTTTCAGCGAATACGGCCTGATCCGTTTCCGCGCACTGGTAGAAGTTCGCTGGTTGCAGCGCCTCGCCGCTCACCCGCAAATCGCTGAAGTACCGGCGTTTTCCGCCGAAGCCAACGCCATCCTCGATGCCCTGGCCAACGACTTCGCCCTTGAGCACGCCGAGCGTGTGAAAGAGATCGAGCGCACCACCAACCACGACGTCAAGGCCATTGAGTACCTGCTTAAAGAGCAGGCTGCCAAGCTGCCGGAACTGGCCAAGGTGAGTGAATTCATCCACTTCGCCTGCACCAGTGAAGACATCAACAACCTGTCCCACGCCTTGATGCTGCGCGAAGGCCGTGACACCGTGCTGCTGCCGCTGATGCGCCAGATCGCTGAAAACATTCGCGAACTGGCCCACCGCTTCGCCGACGTGCCAATGCTCTCGCGCACCCACGGCCAGCCGGCCTCCCCCACCACCCTGGGCAAGGAACTGGCTAACGTGGTGTACCGCCTGGAGCGCCAGATCGCCCAGGTGGCCGCCGTGCCGCTGCTGGGCAAGATCAACGGCGCCGTGGGCAACTACAACGCCCACCTGTCGGCTTACCCTGCCATCGACTGGGAAGAGAACGCCCGCGCCTTCATCGAAGACGAATTGGGCCTGGGCTTCAACCCGTACACCACGCAGATCGAGCCGCACGACTACATCGCCGAGCTGTTCGACGCCATCGCGCGCTACAACACCATCCTGATCGACTTCGATCGCGATATCTGGGGCTACATCTCCCTGGGCTACTTCAAACAGCGCACCATTGCCGGCGAAATCGGTTCTTCGACCATGCCACACAAGGTCAACCCGATCGACTTCGAAAACTCCGAAGGCAACCTGGGCATTGCCAACGCACTGCTCCAGCACCTGGCCAGCAAGTTGCCGATCTCCCGCTGGCAGCGCGACCTGACCGACTCCACCGTGCTGCGCAACCTGGGCGTCGGTTTCGCCCACAGCGTGATCGCCTACGAGGCAAGCCTGAAGGGCATCAGCAAGCTGGAAATCAACGAAGTCAAGATCGCCGCCGACCTGGACGCCTGCTGGGAAGTGCTGGCCGAGCCGATCCAGACCGTGATGCGCCGTTACGACATCGAAAACCCGTACGAAAAGCTCAAAGAACTGACCCGTGGCAAGGGCATCAGCCCACAAGCCCTGCAAACGTTCATCGACGGCCTGGACATGCCAGCCGAGGCCCGTGCCGAGCTGAAACTGCTCACCCCGGCCTCGTACATCGGCAACGCAGCGGCGCAAGCCAAACGCGTGTGACACTCAGCCTGCAGCGTAGACGCCCGGCTTAGGCCGGGCGTTTTTATTCCTGACATAAAAGCGCATTTTTTCAATAGGTTACACATGAAATCTGACACTCCACTTCAGCTCCTGGGCGGTTTGACTGCACGCGAATTTCTGCGCGACTACTGGCAGAAAAAACCGCTCCTGATCCGTCAGGCCTTCACCGATTTCGAAAACCCCATCAGCCCGGACGAACTGGCCGGCCTGGCGCTGGAAGAAGAAGTCGAATCGCGCATCGTCATCGAGAACGGTGAGCGCCCGTGGGAACTGCGTCGTGGCCCGTTTGCCGAAGACGAGTTCAGCAAGCTGCCAGAAACCGAATGGACCCTGCTGGTGCAGGCCGTCGACCAGTTCGTGCCGGAAGTGGCCGAGTTGCTCGAGCCATTCCGCTTTCTGCCGAGCTGGCGCATCGACGACGTGATGATCAGCTACGCCACCGCAGGCGGTAGCGTGGGCGCGCATTTTGACAACTACGACGTATTCCTGCTGCAAGGCTATGGCAGCCGCACCTGGAAAGTCGGCCAGATGTGCAACTCCGAAAGCCCCCTGCTCGATCACGCCGACCTGCGCATCCTGGCCGACTTCCAACAGACCGACGAGTGGACCCTTGAGCCTGGCGACATGCTTTACCTGCCGCCGCGCCTGGCCCACCACGGCGTGGCCGTGGACGACTGCATGACCTACTCGGTGGGCTTCCGTGCACCGAGCGCCGCTGAAGTGCTGACCCACTTCACCGACTTCCTAAGCCAGTTCCTGCCCGACGAAGAGCGCTACACCGACGCCGACGCAGAACCTGTGGCAGACCCGCACCAGATCCAGCACGACGCCCTGGACCGCCTCAAGCGCTTGCTGGCCGAGCACATGAGCGACGAACGCCTGCTGCTGACCTGGTTCGGCCAGTTCATGACCGAGCCGCGCTACCCGGAAATGGTCGCAGGCCAAGAGCTGGAAGAAGAAGACCTGCTGGCCGGCCTGCAGGATGGCGCCATCCTGATCCGCAACCCGAGTGCGCGCCTGGCCTGGTCGGAAGTGGACGACGACCTGTTGCTGTTCGCCAGCGGCCAGAGCCGCTTGCTGCCGGGCGAGTTGCGCGACCTGCTGAAGCTGATCTGCGCTGCAGAATCGCTGCACATCGAAAACCTGGGCCCGTGGCTGGACGACGAGCAAGGCCGCCTGTTGCTGTGCGAACTGATCAAGCAGGGCAGCCTGGGGTTCGCCGATGAATAAGATCCGCGTACGCGTCGCCGACTGGCACAAGGACATCGCCGAGATTCGCCGCATCCGCGAGGCCGTGTTCATTGCCGAGCAATCGGTACCACCCGAGCTTGAGTGGGACGCCGACGACCAGGATGCCGTGCATTTCCTGGCCTTCGAAGGCGATTTCGCCATCGGCACCGCTCGCCTGCTGGCCGACGGCCAGATCGGCCGCGTGTCGGTGCTCAAGGACTGGCGCGGGCTGAAAGTGGGCGACGCCCTGCTGCAAGCCGCCATCGAGCAAGCCGAGCAGCAGGACCTCAAGCACCAAAGCCTGAGCGCCCAGGTGCATGCCACAGCGTTCTACGAGCGCCACGGCTTCAAGGTGGTGAGCGAGGAATTCCTCGAAGCGGGTATACCGCACGTCGACATGGTGCGCGCCAGCTGACGCCCACCCCTCTGTAGGAGCGGATTTATCCGCGAAAAAATCGCTGCGGTTTGCCTGATACACCACAGCGCTCATTTCGCGGATAAATCCGCTCCTACAGGCTCGGCTGGCAGTCCATAATGATCTCTCCACCCGCGGAGATATCGGACATGCCGCTACGCCCCCTGCTCGCCTCCCTCGCCCTGCTGATGTGCTTCACGGCCAACGCGGCCACCGAAGTGCTGCCCCTCAATTACCACACCAGTGACGAACTGCTGCCCGTCGCGCAGAACTTCATTGGCAAGGACGGCCAGGTCAGCGCCTACGGCAACCAGTTGATCGTCAACGCCGACCCTCTGAAGATCGAAGCCCTGCGCGACCTGCTTACCCAGCTCGACAAACCGTCACGGCGCCTGCTGATCAGCGTGGATACCAGCGACAGCAACGACGCCAACCGCAACGGTTACTCGGTCAACGGCGGCGGCAACACCCGGATCATCAGCACCAGCACCGCCAACCGCACCGGTGGCGTGCAACAAGTACAGGCCAGCGAAGGCGTGCCGGCGCTGATCCAGGTCGGCCAGAGCGTGCCTTTCACCACCGGCCAGACCGACAGCTACGGCGGCGTGCAAACGCAAACCCAGTACCGCAACGTGACCCAGGGCTTTTACGTCACGGCCAGCGTGACCGGCGACACCGTGCACCTGGCCATCAGCACCAACAACGACCGCATCAGCCAGCAACGGCCCGATGTAGTGGACGTGCAAAGCACCGACACCCAGGTCAGCGGGCGCCTCGGCGAGTGGATCACGTTGGCGGGGGTGAACGAGCAAAGTGCGCAAAACACCAACGGCTACACGCAAAATTGGTCCACCCAAGGCCGTAACGACATGACGTTGCGGGTAAAGGTCGATTCGCTGCAGTGAACCGTGACCCAATGGTCCCTAAATCGACCTTCAGGTACTGGACCTGAAGGGCCGAAACTGACTGACAAGTCGCTATCAAACAAATATGTAGTGATAAGAAAAAAGCACTACAAAATCGTTGACGACGCAAAAAAGCATTGGCATGATGGCCTCGCTCCCGCTAATCAGGGGCCCTGTAACAAGGGTCTTCGGATCGACGCTCTAACCTACCCACCTGAGCCGATTCGTGTCTGTACCGCCCACAAGGCAGTTTGACGAGGTTGCGACTGGAACGAAGTTGTCCCGAGGGACGAGAGCGTATTCTGGTTTAACGGCAGGTCCTGTAGGTTCGCAAACCGGCATCCACGAGCCACCTTGCAAACCCGCACCCTCGCCCGACCCCCGTCGCTTGCGCCAAGGGCCCCATCGTTCACCCGTCGCCTCCCCCGTCAAGCCCGTACCAGGCAGCCTACGCTTAGGATCTGCGAGCAGTCAGGCGCCCTGGTTTTCAGCCAGCGCCCGGGCGGAGCGAGAATTTTTCATTAAAACCGATGCGACGAGGTTTATTCCCATGGCACTGACACGCGAACAACAAATTGCTGCCCTCGAGAAAGACTGGGCCGAGAACCCACGCTGGAAAGGCGTGACTCGCACCTACAGCGCTGCTGACGTCGTTCGCCTGCGTGGTTCGATCCAGCCTGAGCACACCTTCGCCCGCAACGGCGCCGAGAAGCTCTGGAACCTGGTCACCCAAGGCGCCAAGCCTTCCTTCCGCCCTGATAAAGATTTCGTCAACTGCATGGGCGCCCTTACCGGCGGCCAGGCCGTGCAACAGGTCAAGGCCGGTATCCAGGCGATCTACCTGTCTGGCTGGCAAGTGGCCGCGGACAACAACTCCGCCGAAAGCATGTACCCCGACCAATCGCTGTACCCGGTGGATTCGGTGCCTACCGTGGTCAAGCGCATCAACAACTCGTTCCGTCGCGCCGACCAGATCCAGTGGAAAGCCGGCAAGAACCCGGGTGACGCAGGCTACATCGACTACTTCGCACCGATCGTGGCCGACGCCGAAGCCGGTTTCGGCGGCGTGCTGAACGCCTACGAGCTGATGAAAAGCATGATCGAGGCAGGCGCTGCCGGCGTTCACTTCGAAGACCAGCTGGCCTCGGTTAAAAAATGCGGCCACATGGGCGGCAAGGTACTGGTACCGACCCAGGAAGCGGTGCAAAAGCTGACCGCTGCGCGCCTGGCGGCCGACGTTGCTGGCACCCCGACCATCATTTTGGCCCGTACCGACGCCAACGCCGCTGACCTGTTGACCAGCGACTGCGACCCGTACGACCAACCGTTCGTGACCGGCGAGCGCACCCAGGAAGGCTTCTACAAAGTACGTGCAGGCCTTGACCAGGCAATCGCCCGTGGCCTGGCCTACGCACCGTACGCCGACCTGATCTGGTGCGAAACCGCCAAGCCGGACCTGGACGAAGCGCGCCGCTTTGCCGAAGCCATCAAGAAGGAATACCCCGACCAACTGCTGTCGTACAACTGCTCGCCATCGTTCAACTGGAAGAAGAACCTGGACGACGCAACCATCGCCAAGTTCCAGCGCGAGCTGTCGGCCATGGGCTACAAGCACCAGTTCATCACCCTGGCGGGTATCCATAACATGTGGCACAGCATGTTCAACCTGGCGCACGACTACGCCCGCAACGACATGACCGCCTACGTGAAGCTGCAAGAGCAGGAGTTCGCTGACGCCTCCAAGGGCTACACCTTCGTGGCGCACCAGCAGGAAGTGGGCACCGGCTACTTCGACGACATGACCACCGTGATCCAGGGTGGCAGCTCGTCGGTCACCGCGCTGACCGGCTCTACCGAAGAAGAGCAGTTCCACTGATAGTGGGTTAGCTGCCAGCGTCACCTGCAAACCGCCTTCGGGCGGTTTGTTCGTTTCCGGGGGATAGGCGGCGCGCTTTTCGCGGATAAATCCGCTCCTACAGATACCCGAACTCTTGTAGGAGCGGATTTATCCGCGAAAGCCGCACCGCGGTATGCCTGATTCAACGCGGTGCGCTTTTCGCGGATAAATCCGCTCCTACGCAGGGATCGCGCTCCGGTTCAGCCGCGAAGCCAACACCCACGCCGCCACGTATGTACCCACCCCCTACAACCAAAGTATTGATCCATGCCAACGCTTATAAAGCGACAATAGGGTAAAACGGACGATGCGGTTCATTGCCGCAGGCTGTTACCTCGTTTCCAATAGAAACACCTGTAACAGCCATCTCTAAATGCTAGTAATTATCATTACATATAGAAACCACTATTACCGAACGCACGGAACATATTTCATAAAACCACCTATAATCCCCGTAGCACGGGCGTTTGCGGCACTCAGGGGGTGCGTATGTGCTTAATCCTACGAATAAATTTGCCATAGAAAATTTACTTGCTATCGGTTTACCCATAAAATCACCGCGATAGATTCAGCTGCGACATATCGTCACTGCTTTACTACTTTTCAAGCTCAGAGACCTTTGCTCTCTGTTAAGGATTTCAGATGCCCGATTCGACAGGACTCATGGCCCACAACTGGGGCTTTGCCATCTTCCTTTTGGGCGTAGTCGGCCTCTGTGCCTTCATGCTGGGGCTTTCCAGCCTGCTGGGCAGCAAAGCCTGGGGCCACAGCAAGAACGAACCTTTCGAATCCGGCATGCTGCCGGTCGGTAGCGCCCGCCTGCGCCTGTCTGCCAAATTCTATCTGGTCGCGATGCTGTTCGTGATCTTCGACGTCGAAGCCCTCTTTCTCTTTGCCTGGTCTGTGTCCGTCCGCGAAAGCGGCTGGACCGGATTTGTCGAAGCACTCGTTTTCATAGCAATTCTGTTGGCAGGTCTTGTCTACCTTTGGCGAGTGGGGGCTCTTGACTGGGCTCCGGAAGGTCGTCGCAAGCGGCAAGCGAAGCTGAAACAATGAGGCTTTGGCAATGCAATACAATCTCACCAGGATCGACCCGGATGCTCCCAATGATCAGTATCCAATCGGCGAACGGGAAACCGTTTCCGATCCGCTAGAAGATCAAGTCCACAAAAACATCTACATGGGCAAGCTCGAAGACGTGCTGAACGGTGCGGTCAACTGGGGGCGTAAAAACTCCCTGTGGCCTTACAACTTCGGCCTGTCGTGCTGCTACGTGGAAATGACCACCGCCTTCACGGCGCCCCACGACATCGCCCGCTTCGGCGCCGAGGTTATCCGGGCATCGCCGCGCCAGGCGGATTTCATGGTCATCGCCGGTACGTGCTTCATCAAGATGGCCCCGATCATCCAGCGCCTGTACGAGCAAATGCTGGAGCCCAAGTGGGTGATCTCCATGGGTTCGTGCGCCAACTCCGGTGGCATGTACGACATTTACTCGGTCGTTCAAGGGGTGGACAAGTTCCTGCCCGTGGACGTCTACGTGCCTGGCTGCCCGCCGCGCCCCGAAGCCTTTCTGCAAGGCCTGATGCTGTTGCAGGAATCGATTGGCCAGGAGCGTCGCCCGTTGTCCTGGGTCGTCGGTGATCAAGGCGTTTACCGCGCCGAGATGCCGTCGCAAAAGGAACAGCGTCGCGAACAGCGAATCGCGGTAACCAACCTGCGCAGCCCCGACGAAGTCTGATCCAGACCCAGGCTCCACAAGAGCCCCAAGAACCCTGGCTTCATTCTGCACGTTGACCGAAAGCGACCGAGACCATGACAGCGGACACCGCTCTGTATATCCCGCCTTACAAGGCTGACGACCAAGATGTGGTCGCCGAACTGAACACCCGCTTTGGCCCCGAGGCGTTCACCGCCCAGGCCACCCGCACCGGCATGCCGGTGCTGTGGGTTGCCCGCGCCAAACTGGTGGAAGTGCTGACGTTTCTGCGCCACCTGCCCAAGCCCTACGTCATGCTGTACGACCTGCATGGCGTGGACGAGCGCCTGCGCACCCAGCGCCGTGGCTTGCCGGGCGCCGACTTCACCGTCTTCTATCACCTGATGTCGCTTGAGCGTAACAGCGACGTGATGATCAAGGTGGCGTTGAACGAAGGCGACCTGAACCTGCCCACCATCACCGGTATCTGGCCCAACGCCAACTGGTACGAGCGTGAAGTGTGGGACATGTTCGGCATCGACTTCGCCGGCCACCCGCACCTGTCGCGCATCATGATGCCGCCGACCTGGGAAGGCCATCCGCTGCGCAAGGACTACCCGGCGCGCGCGACCGAGTTCGACCCCTACAGCCTGACCCTGGCCAAACAGAAGCTTGAAGAGGAAGCGGCGCGCTTCAAGCCTGAAGACTGGGGCATGAAGCGTTCGGGCACCAATGAGGACTACATGTTCCTCAACCTGGGCCCCAACCACCCTTCGGCCCACGGTGCCTTCCGTATTATCCTGCAACTCGATGGCGAAGAAATCGTCGACTGCGTGCCCGACATCGGCTACCACCACCGTGGTGCCGAGAAGATGGCCGAGCGCCAGTCCTGGCACAGCTTCATCCCCTACACCGACCGTATCGACTACCTGGGCGGGGTGATGAACAACCTGCCCTACGTGCTCGCGGTCGAGAAGCTGGCCGGCATCAAGGTGCCGCAGAAGGTCGACACCATCCGCATCATGATGGCCGAGTTCTTCCGCATCACCAGCCACCTGCTGTTCCTAGGTACCTATATCCAGGACGTGGGCGCGATGACCCCGGTGTTCTTCACCTTCACCGACCGCCAGAAGGCCTACACGGTGATCGAGGCCATCACCGGTTTCCGCCTGCACCCGGCCTGGTACCGCATCGGTGGCGTGGCACACGACCTGCCGCGCGGCTGGGAAAAACTGGTCAAGGACTTCGTCGACTGGCTGCCCAAGCGCCTGGACGAATACACCAAGGCGGCCCTGCAGAACAGCATCCTCAAGGGCCGTACCATCGGTGTGGCCGCCTACAACACCAAAGAGGCCCTGGAATGGGGCGTCACCGGTGCCGGCCTGCGTTCCACCGGCTGTGATTTCGACCTGCGCAAGGCGCGCCCGTACTCGGGCTACGAGAACTTCGAATTCGAAGTGCCACTGGCCCACAACGGCGATGCCTACGACCGCTGCATGGTGCGCGTGGAAGAAATGCGCCAGAGCATCAAGATCATCGACCAGTGCATGCGCAACATGCCCGAAGGCCCGTACAAGGCGGATCACCCGCTGACCACGCCGCCGCCAAAAGAGCGCACGCTGCAGCACATCGAGACCTTGATCACGCACTTCCTGCAAGTTTCGTGGGGCCCGGTGATGCCGGCCAACGAATCCTTCCAGATGATCGAAGCGACCAAGGGCATCAACAGCTATTACCTGACGAGCGACGGCGGCACCATGAGCTACCGTACCCGGATCCGCACCCCAAGCTACCCGCACCTGCAGCAGATCCCTTCGGTGATCAAAGGCAGCATGGTCGCGGACTTGATCGCGTACCTGGGTAGTATCGACTTCGTTATGGCCGACGTGGACCGCTAAGCATGAACAACACGCTTATCCAGACTGACCGTTTCGCCCTGAGCGAAACCGAGCGCTCGGCCATCGAGCACGAGCTGCACCACTACGAGGACCCGCGCGCGGCGTCCATCGAAGCCTTGAAGATCGTCCAGAAGGAACGTGGCTGGGTGCCTGACGGCGCGCTCTACGCCATTGGCGAGATCCTCGGCATCCCGGCCAGCGACGTCGAAGGCGTGGCCACCTTCTACAGCCAGATCTTCCGCCAGCCGGTGGGTCGTCACATCATTCGCGTCTGCGACTCCATGGTCTGCTACATCGGCGGCCATGAATCGGTAGTCAGCCAGATCCAGAGCACGCTGGGCATCGGCCTTGGCCAAACCACCGCGGACGGGCGTTTCACCCTGCTGCCGGTGTGCTGCCTGGGCAACTGCGACAAGGCCCCGGCGCTGATGATCGACGATGACACCTTCGGCGATGTCCAGCCTGCTGGCGTTGCCCAACTGCTGGAGGGCTACGCATGACCCTTACCTCCTTCGGGCCGGCCAACCGCATCGCGCGCACCGCCCAAACCCACCCCCTGACCTGGCGCCTGCGTGACGACGGCGAAGCCGTGTGGCTGGACGAGTACCAGGCCAAGGACGGCTACGCGGCCGCGCGCAAGGCGTTCGCCGACATGTCCCAGGACGACATCGTCCAGACAGTCAAGGATTCGGGCCTCAAGGGCCGTGGCGGTGCGGGCTTCCCCACCGGCGTCAAATGGGGCCTGATGCCCAAAGACGAATCCATGAACATCCGCTACCTGCTGTGCAACGCGGATGAAATGGAACCCAACACCTGGAAAGACCGCATGCTGATGGAGCAACTGCCCCATCTGCTGATCGAAGGCATGCTGATCAGTGCCCGCGCGCTGAAAGCCTACCGCGGCTACATCTTCCTGCGTGGCGAGTACACCACCGCGGCCAAGCACCTGAACCGCGCCGTGGCCGAAGCCAAGGCCGCAGGCCTGTTGGGCAAGAACATCCTGGGCTCAGGCTTTGACTTCGAGCTGTTCGTGCACACCGGTGCCGGGCGTTACATCTGCGGTGAAGAAACCGCGCTGATCAACTCCCTGGAAGGCCGCCGCGCCAACCCACGCTCCAAGCCGCCGTTCCCGGCCGCCGTGGGCGTGTGGGGCAAGCCGACGTGCGTGAACAACGTCGAGACCCTGTGCAACGTGCCGGCCATCGTCGGCAACGGTATCGACTGGTACAAGTCGCTGGCCCGAGAAGGCAGCGAAGACCACGGCACCAAGCTGATGGGCTTCTCCGGCAAGGTCAAGAACCCGGGCCTGTGGGAGCTGCCGTTCGGTGTGCCCGCCCGCGAGCTGTTCGAAGACTACGCCGGCGGCATGCGCGATGGCTTCAAGCTCAAGTGCTGGCAGCCAGGCGGCGCCGGCACCGGCTTCCTGTTGCCCGAGCACCTGGACGCGCAAATGTACGCCGGTGGCATCGCCAAGGTCGGCACCCGCATGGGTACGGGCCTGGCCATGGCCGTGGACGACAGCGTCAACATGGTGTCGTTGCTGCGCAACATGGAAGAGTTCTTTTCGCGCGAATCGTGCGGCTTCTGCACCCCGTGCCGCGATGGCCTGCCGTGGAGCGTCAAGCTCTTGCGCGCCCTCGAGAATGGCCAGGGCCAGCAAGGCGACATCGAGACGCTGCTGGGCCTGGTCGGTTTCCTGGGCCCAGGCAAGACCTTCTGTGCGCACGCACCCGGTGCCGTGGAGCCCTTGGGCAGCGCGATCAAATACTTCCGCCCGGAATTCGAGGCTGGCATCGCCGCAAGCAGCGGCCTGCGCCCGGACCTGGCGCGCCCCATTGTGGTCGGCGCATAACAAGACTCAAAAGCCTGGGGTCCGTGCCCCAGGCTGCCAGCCCCCTGCCCTGCCACAGGTCCGCCTGTGACGAGCGCCGCGGTTGGCAACACGCTTTCCATTAGCCACGCCCGCCCAACAGCGGGCCAACGAAGAACTTTGAACAATGGCCACTATCCACGTAGACGGCAAAGAGCTCGAAGTCGATGGCGCAGACAACCTCTTGCAGGCATGTCTGTCCCTGGGCCTCGATATTCCGTATTTCTGCTGGCACCCCGCGCTCGGTAGCGTCGGTGCCTGCCGCCAGTGTGCGGTCAAGCAGTACACCGACGAGAACGACACGCGTGGTCGTATCGTGATGTCCTGCATGACCCCTGCCACCGATGGCAGCTGGATCTCCATCGACGACGAAGAGGCCAAGGTGTTCCGTGCCAGCGTCGTCGAATGGCTGATGACCAACCACCCGCACGACTGCCCGGTGTGCGAGGAAGGCGGTCACTGCCACCTGCAAGACATGACGGTGATGACCGGCCACAACGAGCGCCGGTACCGCTTCACCAAGCGCACCCACCAGAACCAGGACCTGGGCCCGTTCATCTCGCACGAGATGAACCGTTGCATCGCCTGCTACCGCTGCGTGCGCTTCTATAAAGACTACGCCGGCGGCACTGACCTGGGCGTATTCGGCGCCCACGACAACGTGTACTTCGGTCGCGTTGAAGACGGCACCCTGGAAAGCGAGTTCTCCGGCAACCTCACCGAGGTCTGCCCGACCGGTGTGTTCACCGACAAGACCCACTCCGAGCGCTACAACCGCAAGTGGGACATGCAGTTCTCGCCGAGCATCTGCCATGGCTGCTCCAGCGGTTGCAACATCAGCCCCGGCGAGCGCTACGGCGAACTGCGGCGCATCGAGAACCGTTACAACGGTTCGGTGAACCAGTACTTCCTATGCGACCGCGGCCGTTTCGGCTACGGCTACGTGAACCGCACCGACCGCCCGCGCCAGCCCCTGCAGGGCCAGCACAAGCTGAGCCTGGACGCTGCGCTGGACAGCGCCGCCGACCTGTTGCGCGGCCGCACCATCGTCGGTATCGGCTCGCCACGTGCCAGCCTTGAAAGCAACTACGCGTTGCTGGAGCTGGTCGGCAAGGAGCACTTCTACTCCGGTATCGAAGCGGCCGAGCTGGAGCGTATTCGCCTGGTGCTGCGCGTGCTGAAAGACAGCCCGCTGCCGATCCCGACGATGCGCGACATCGAAGACCACGACGCCGTGTTCGTGTTGGGTGAAGACCTGACCCAGACCGCCGCGCGCATGGCGCTGAGCGTTCGTCAAACCGTCAAGGGCAAGGCCGAGGCCATGGCCGATGCCATGCGCGTGCAGCCTTGGCTGGACGCGGCGGTGAAGAACATCGGCCAGCACGAACTGCACCCGCTGTTCATTGCCAGCCTGACCGACACCAAGCTCGACGACGTGGCTGAAGAGTGCGTTCACGCAGCGCCGGCGGACCTGGCCCGCATCGGTTTTGCCGTGGCCCACGCCATCGACGCCAGCGCCCCTGCCGTCGCAGGCCTGGACGACGAAGCCCTGGCCCTGGCCCAGCGCATCGCCGCCGCCCTGCTGGCCGGCAAGCGCCCATTGATCATCGCCGGCACCTCGCTGGGCGAAAGCGCCCTGATCGAAGCCGCCGGCAACATCGCCAAGGCCTTGAAGCTGGCCGGTAAAGACGGCTCCCTGAGCCTGATCGTACCGGAAGCCAACAGCCTGGGCCTGGCCATGCTCGGCGGCGAGTCCGTCGACGCGGCACTGGACGCAGTGATCGAAGGCCGTGCCGACGCCCTGGTGGTGCTGGAAAACGACCTGTACACCCGTGTCGATGCCGCCAAGGTGGACGCCGCCATCGCGGCCGCCAAGGTACTGATCGTCGCCGACCACCAGATGACCCGTACCGCCGAGCGCGCCCACCTGGTATTGCCAGCGGCCAGCTTCGCCGAAGGCGACGGCACCCTGGTCAGCCAGGAAGGCCGCGCCCAGCGCTTCTTCCAGGTGTTCGACCCGGCCTACCTGGATGCCAGCATCCTGATCCATGAAGGCTGGCGTTGGCTGCATGCCCTGCGCAGCACCCTTTTGGACCGCCCGGTCGACTGGACCCTGCTGGACCACGCCACCGCCGCCGTCGCCGGCAGCACCCCGCAACTGGCCGCGATCATCAATGCCGCGCCGTCTGCTGCGTTCCGCATCAAGGGTCTTAAACTGGCGCGCGAACCGTTGCGCTACAGCGGCCGCACCGCCATGCGCGCCAACATCAGCGTGCACGAGCCGCGCACTTCGCAAGACGCCGACACCGCGTTCGCCTTCTCCATGGAAGGTTACTCGGGCTCGGTCGAACCGCGCCAACAAGTGCCGTTCGCCTGGTCCCCGGGCTGGAACTCGCCACAAGCGTGGAACAAGTTCCAGGACGAAGTCGGCGGCCACCTGCGCGCTGGCGACCCCGGCGCACGCCTGATCGAAACCAGCGGCGACAACCTCAACTGGTTCGCCGGCGTTCCGGGCGCTTTCGCTCCGGCCCGTGGCACCTGGACAGCGGTGCCGGTGCATCACCTGTTCGGCAGCGAAGAGAACTCCTCGCGCGCAGCCCCGGTGCAAGAACGCATCCCGGCCGCCTACGTGAGCATCGCCAAGTCCGAGGCCGACCGCCTGGGCGTCAACGACGGCGCGCTGCTGAGCCTGAACGTTGCAGGCGTGAACCTGCGCTTGCCGCTGCGCATCAACGAAGCATTGGGCGCAGGCCTGGTGGCGTTGCCCGCAGGCCTTGCAGGTATCCCGCCCGCATTCGCCGGCGCGTCGGTTGAAGGCTTGCAGGAGGCAGCACAATGACTTGGTTTACCCCTGAAGTCGTCGACGTGATCATCTCTGTGGTCAAGGCCCTGGTGATCATGCTGGCCGTGGTGGTGTGCGGGGCGCTGCTCAGCTTCGTGGAGCGCCGCTTGCTGGGCTGGTGGCAGGACCGCTACGGCCCTAACCGCGTGGGCCCGTTCGGCATGTTCCAGATCGCTGCCGACATGTTGAAAATGTTCTTCAAGGAAGACTGGAACCCACCCTTCGTCGACAAGGTGATCTTCACCCTGGCGCCGGTGGTGGCCATGAGCGCCTTGCTGATTGCCTTCGCGATCATCCCGATCACCCCGACCTGGGGCGTGGCAGACCTGAACATCGGCCTGCTGTTCTTCTTCGCCATGGCCGGTTTGTCGGTGTACGCCGTGCTGTTCGCCGGCTGGTCCTCGAACAACAAGTACGCCTTGCTCGGCTCCCTGCGGGCCTCAGCGCAAACCGTGTCGTACGAAGTGTTCATGGGCCTGGCGCTGATGGGCATCGTGATCCAGGTGGGCTCGTTCAACATGCGCGACATCGTTGAATACCAGTCCCAGCACCTGTGGTTCATCATCCCGCAGTTCTTCGGCTTCTGTACCTTCTTCGTCGCAGGCGTGGCCGTGACTCACCGTCACCCCTTCGACCAGCCGGAAGCCGAACAGGAACTGGCGGACGGTTACCACATTGAATATGCCGGCATGAAATGGGGCATGTTCTTCGTCGGCGAGTACATCGGCATCATCATGATCTCGGCGCTGTTGGTCACCCTGTTCTTCGGTGGCTGGCATGGCCCGTTCAACATCCTGCCGCAACTGTCGTTCATCTGGTTCGCCCTGAAGACCGCGTTCTTCATCATGCTGTTCATCTTGCTGCGCGCCTCGATCCCGCGCCCACGGTATGACCAGGTGATGGACTTCAGCTGGAAATTCTGCCTGCCGCTGACCCTGATCAACATGCTGGTGACCGCTGCGATCGTGTTGTTGAACACGCCAGCCGGCGCGGTTCAGTGAGGAATTGACCCATGTTCAAATATATTGGTGACGTCATTAAGGGCACGGGCACACAGCTGCGTAGCCTGGTGATGGTATTCGGTCACGGCTTTCGCAAGCGTGACACCCTGCAATACCCCGAAGAAGCCGTGTACCTGCCGCCGCGCTACCGTGGCCGCATCGTGCTCACCCGCGACCCCGACGGCGAAGAGCGCTGCGTGGCCTGCAACCTGTGCGCCGTCGCGTGCCCGGTGGGTTGCATCTCGCTGCAGAAAGCCGAAACCGAAGACGGTCGCTGGTACCCGGACTTCTTCCGCATCAACTTCTCGCGCTGCATTTTCTGTGGCCTCTGCGAGGAAGCCTGCCCGACCACCGCGATCCAGCTGACACCGGATTTCGAAATGGCCGAGTTCAAACGTCAGGACCTGGTGTACGAGAAAGAAGATCTTTTGATCTCCGGCCCCGGCAAGAACCCTGACTACAACTTCTATCGCGTTGCAGGTATGGCCGTAGCCGGTAAGCCAAAAGGCGCCGCGCAGAACGAAGCCGAGCCGATCAACGTGAAGAGCTTGCTCCCTTAAGGAAGAAAGATGGAATTCGCTTTCTATTTCGCAGCCGGTGTCGCAGTGGTGGCTACCCTTCGGGTGGTCACCAACACCAACCCCGTGCACGCGCTGCTCTACCTGATCATTTCACTGCTGGCCGTGTCGATGACGTTCTTCAGCCTCGGCGCACCGTTCGCCGGCGTGCTGGAAGTGATCGTTTACGCCGGCGCCATCATGGTGCTGTTCGTGTTCGTGGTGATGATGCTCAACCTGGGCCCGTCCTCGGTAATGCAGGAACGCAGCTGGCTGAAACCTGGCATCTGGGCAGGCCCCGTGTTCTTGGCCGGCCTGCTGCTGTTCGAGCTGCTGTACGTGCTGTTTGCCAACCCGAGCGCGGCCGGCATCGGCCAAACCACCGTAGGTGCCAAGGCCGTGGGTATCACCCTGTTCGGCCCGTACCTGCTGGCGGTCGAACTGGCTTCCATGCTGCTGCTTGCAGCCGTGGTCACGGCTTTCCACTTGGGCCGCAACGAGGCGAAGGAGTAACGACATGCCTGCAATCCCTCTCGAGCATGGATTAGCCGTCGCCGGTATCCTGTTCTGCCTTGGCCTGGTGGGCCTGTTGGTTCGCCGCAACATCCTCTTCGTATTGATGAGCCTGGAAATCATGATGAACGCCGCCGCACTGGCCTTCATCGTCGCCGGTGCACGCTGGGCGCAGCCGGATGGACAGATCATGTTCATCCTGGTGATCACCCTGGCAGCCGCCGAGGCCAGTATTGGCCTGGCGATCTTGCTGCAGCTGTACCGCCGCTTCCACACGCTTGATATCGACGCTGCCAGTGAGATGCGCGGATGAACCTGATCTTTCTGACGTTCGTATTCCCCCTGATCGGCTTCCTGCTGCTGTCGTTTTCCCGCGGGCGCCTTTCCGAAAACCTCTCGGCCCTGATCGGTGTCGGCTCCATTGGCCTGTCGGCCATCGTCGCCGCCTACGTGATCTGGCAATTCAACGTGTCGCCGCCCGAAGCGGGCCACTACACCCTGGTGCTGTGGCGCTGGATGTCGGTGGACGGCTTCGAGCCCAACTTCGCCCTGTACGTGGACGGCCTGTCGGTGACCATGCTGGGCGTGGTGGTGGGGGTGGGTTTCCTGATCCACCTGTTCGCCTCCTGGTACATGCGCGGTGAAGACGGTTACTCGCGCTTTTTCGCCTACACCAACCTGTTCATCGCCAGCATGTTGTTCCTGGTGTTGGGCGACAACCTGCTGTTCATCTACTTCGGTTGGGAAGGCGTGGGCCTGTGCAGCTACCTGTTGATCGGTTTCTACTTCAGCGACCGTAACAACGGCAATGCCGCACTCAAAGCCTTTATCGTGACCCGCATCGGCGACGTGTTCATGGCCATCGGCCTGTTCATCCTGTTCCAGCAACTGGGCACCCTGAACATTCAGGAACTGCTGGTGCGGGCACCGGAGCACTTCAAGGTCGGCGATTTCTGGATCGTGCTGGCCACCCTGATGCTGCTGGGTGGCGCGGTCGGCAAATCGGCGCAACTGCCGTTGCAAACCTGGTTGGCAGACGCCATGGCCGGCCCTACCCCGGTCTCGGCATTGATCCACGCCGCCACCATGGTGACCGCGGGCGTGTACCTGATCGCCCGTACCCATGGCCTGTTCACCCTGGCGCCGGACATCCTGCACCTGGTGGGCATCGTCGGCGCCGTGACCCTGGTACTGGCCGGGTTCGCCGCCCTGGTGCAAACCGACATCAAGCGCATCCTCGCCTACTCGACCATGAGCCAGATCGGCTACATGTTCCTGGCCCTGGGCGTGGGCGCCTGGGACGGCGCGATTTTCCACCTGATGATCCACGCGTTCTTCAAGGCGCTGCTGTTCCTGGCCTCCGGTTCCGTGATCCTGGCCTGCCACCACGAGCAGAACATCTTCAAGATGGGCGGCCTGTGGAAGAAGATCCCGTTGGCCTACGCCAGCTTCATCGTCGGTGGCGCGGCCCTTGCGGCCTTGCCGGTGATCACCGCAGGCTTCTACTCCAAGGACGAGATCCTCTGGGAAGCGTTCGCCAGTGGCCACACCGGCTTGCTGTACGCGGGCCTGGTGGGCGCGTTCATGACCTCGCTGTACACCTTCCGCCTGATCTTCATCACCTTCCACGGTGAAGCGCACACCGACGCCCACGCCGGCCACGGCGTGGCCCACTGGCTGCCGCTGAGCGTGCTGATCGTGCTGTCGACCTTCATCGGCGCGTGGATCCACCCACCGCTTGCCGGCGTGCTGCCGCAAAGCGTCGGCCATGCCGGCGGCGAAGCCAAGCACAGCCTGGAAATCGCCTCGGGCGCCATTGCCCTGGCCGGTATCCTGCTGGCGGCCCTGCTGTTCCTGGGCAAGCGTCGCCTGGCCACCGCCATCGCCAACAGCGGCCCTGGCCGCGTGCTGTCGGCCTGGTGGTTCGCTGCGTGGGGCTTTGACTGGATCTACGACAAACTGTTCGTCAAACCGTATCTGCTGATCAGCCACGTGCTGCGCAAAGACCCGATCGACCGCACCATCGGCCTGATCCCGCGTCTGGCCAAGGGCGGCAACAGCGCCATGAGCCGCAGCGAAACCGGCCAAGTGCGCTGGTACGCCGCTTCGATCGCGGCCGGTGCCGTGCTGGTTATCGGCGCTGTCCTCGTGGCGGCGGTCTGATATGAATCTTGCGACTTTGCGAAAGGAATTGAGCCCGTCATGATTTTGCCCTGGCTGATCCTGATCCCCTTTATCGGTGGCCTTCTGTGCTGGATGGGTGAACGCTTCGGCGCCACCCTGCCCCGCTGGATCGCGCTGCTGACCATGACCCTGGAACTCGCGCTCGGCCTGTGGCTGTGGGCGCACGGGGACTTCCACCTGGCCCCTGCACCGGGCGCCGCGCCTGTCTGGGCGGTTGAATTCAAGCTGCAATGGATTCAACGCTTCGGCATCAGCGTGCACCTGGGCCTGGACGGCCTGTCGTTGCTGATGATCTTGCTGACCGGCCTGCTGGGTATCCTCTCGGTACTCTGCAGCTGGAAAGAGATCCAACGCCACGTCGGCTTCTTCCACTTGAACCTGATGTGGATTCTGGGCGGTGTGGTCGGTGTGTTCCTGGCACTGGACCTGTTCCTGTTCTTCTTCTTCTGGGAAATGATGCTGGTGCCGATGTATTTCCTCATCGCGCTCTGGGGTCACAGCTCCTCGGATGGCAAGAAGACCCGGATCTACGCCGCCACCAAGTTCTTCATCTTCACCCAGGCCAGCGGCCTGATCATGTTGGTGGCGATCCTGGGCCTGGTGTTGTTCAACTACAACACCACCGGCGTGCTGACGTTCAACTACACCGACCTGCTCAACGCCAAGCTGCCGCACGGCGTGGAATACATCCTGATGCTGGGCTTCTTCATCGCCTTCGCGGTGAAGCTGCCGGTGGTGCCGTTCCACTCCTGGCTGCCGGATGCCCACGCCCAGGCGCCGACCGCAGGCTCGGTGGACCTGGCCGGTATCCTGCTGAAAACCGCGGCTTATGGCCTGCTGCGCTTTGCCCTGCCGTTGTTCCCCAACGCCTCGGCCGAGTTCGCACCGATCGCCATGACCCTGGGCCTGGTGGGGATTTTCTACGGGGCCTTCCTGGCCTTCGCGCAAACCGACATCAAGCGCCTGATCGCGTTCTCCAGCGTCTCGCACATGGGCTTCGTGCTGATCGGCATCTACTCAGGCTCCCAACAAGCGCTGCAAGGCGCGGTGATCCAGATGCTGGCCCACGGCCTGTCGGCCGCCGCGCTGTTTATCTTGAGCGGCCAGTTGTACGAGCGCCTGCACACCCGTGACATGCGTGAGATGGGTGGCCTGTGGTCGCGCATCGCCTACCTGCCGGCGATCAGTTTGTTCTTTGCAGCCGCCTCCCTGGGCCTGCCAGGGACCGGCAACTTCGTCGGCGAGTTCCTGATCCTGCTGGGCTCCTTCGTATCGGCGCCATGGATCACCGCGATCGCCACGTCGGGCCTGGTGTTTGGTTCGGTTTACTCGCTGATCATGATCCACCGCGCCTACTTCGGCCCGTCGAAATCCGACGCGGTACTGGCCGGCATGGACAACCGTGAACTGATCATGGTGCTGGGCCTGGCTGGCCTGCTGATCTTGCTGGGCATCTATCCGCAGCCGTTCCTCGACACCTCTGCCGCCACCATGACCGGTGTGCACCAGTGGTTCGGCACCGCCTTCACTCAACTCGCTTCGGCACGGTAAGAGCGCTATGGACCTGACACTGCAACACTTTATCGCGCTGGCTCCGCTGCTGATCACCAGTATCACCATCGTGGTGGTGATGCTGGCGATCGCCTGGCGGCGCAACCACTCACAAACGTTTTTGATCACCTGTGCGGGCTTGAACCTGGCGCTGCTGTCGATTTTGCCGGTGTTGAAATTGACACCGATGACCGTGACCCCGCTGCTGCAAGTCGACAACTTCGCCTGCCTGTACATGGCACTGATCCTGATCGCCACCCTGGCTTGCGTGACGCTTGCGCACGCCTACCTGGGTGACGGCGGTTCGGGCTACCCGGGCAACCGCGAAGAGCTGTACCTGCTGATCCTGCTGTCCGCCGCCGGCGGCCTGGTCTTGGTAATGGCGCAGCACTTGTCGAGCCTGTTCATCGGCCTGGAACTGCTGTCGGTGCCGGTGTACGGCCTGGTGGCCTATGCGTTCTTCAACAAGCGCTCGCTGGAAGCCGGCATCAAGTACATGGTGCTGTCGGCGGCCGGTTCCGCGTTCCTGCTGTTCGGCATGGCCTTGCTGTACGCAGACTCCGGCAGCCTGAGCTTCAGCGGCATCGGCATGGCCCTGGCAGCCACCGGGCTGCCGAGCAGCCTGGCGCAACTGGGCCTGGCGATGATGCTGGTCGGTTTGGCGTTCAAGCTGTCGCTGGTGCCGTTCCACCTATGGACCCCGGACGTGTACGAAGGCGCCCCGGCGCCGGTGGCGGCCTTTTTGGCCACCGCCAGCAAGGTCGCGGTGTTCGCCGTGGTGGTGCGCTTGTTCCAGCTCTCCCCTGCTGCCAGCAGCGGCGTGTTGCACGATGTGCTGTCGGTGATCGCCATTGCCTCGATCCTGGTCGGTAACCTGCTGGCCCTGACCCAGAGCAACATCAAGCGGATCCTGGGTTTCTCCTCCATCGCACACTTCGGCTACCTGCTGATCGCCCTGGTGGCCAGCAAGGGCCTGGCGCTGGAAGCCATCGGCGTGTACCTGGCCACCTACGTGGTCACCAGCCTCGGCGCGTTCGGCGTGATCACGCTGATGTCCTCGCCGTTCAAAGGCCGCGACGCCGACGCCCTGTACGAATACCGCGGCCTGTTCTGGCGCCGTCCGTACCTGACGGCCGTGCTGACCGTGATGATGCTGTCGCTGGCCGGTATCCCGCTGACCGCAGGCTTTATCGGCAAGTTCTACATCATTGCCACGGGTGTGCAGTCGCAACAATGGTGGCTGACCGGCTCGCTGGTGCTGGGCAGCGCCATCGGCGTGTTCTACTACCTGCGCGTGATGGTGACGCTGTTCCTGATCGAGCCAAACCTGCGCCGCCACGACGCCCCGATGAACTGGGAACAGCGTACCGGTGGCGTGATGCTGCTGGCGATCGCAATCCTGGCGTTCTTCCTGGGTGTGTACCCGCAGCCATTGCTGGACCTGGTGCAGCATGCCGGGTTTCAGCTAGTGGGTTGATGGGCCGCTGAATACAAAACCCCGCTGCGGCGGGGTTTTGTGTTTTTTGACGTACAAAAAGCCTCGCATTGAAAGTTTAAAAACTGGTATTTCTGACAGTAGTGCAATATCAACTCCTGCTATTCAATAGGGGCTCCTCAAATAGAACGCGGAGTACCTGCCATGAGAAACATTGATAATCTTGCAGCCCCTGTTGTCTTAGAAGCCATCAACGAGACGCTTAATCCTATCCACGTGCCCGCCAGTGGCGCATCAGTAAATATTGCAGCCTACCCGACACAGCAAATTGGCGATGAGGTCAAGCTCGTTTGGGACGGCCCTACCTACTTTGAGGAATCGCTCACGATCACTGAAGCAACCGCCGGCAAAGTTATTTCCTTCAAAGTGCCTGATGCTGTCAAGGACACAACACCAGACTCGGTTATCACTGTGTACTACTCAGTTATTAGAGGAAGGGATGTCTTCCCCTCAATAATATTGACATTGTACGTTGTCGCCTCACACCGTCCTGTAATCGCTAAGTAGCCTTGCTGCTGAACGGCGAAGCAGCCTTAGGCTCTGTACGAAATGTGTTCCAGCGAAGGCCTGTTTTCAACGCAGCATAGACAAGCTGGGATACATTTCGTACAGAGACTAGGGGCCAACCCTTGAGGCGTAGGCTTTTCAACTTTAATCCTTAGCTTCATTGCTGCCACCGACCTCACTCGCTGGCAAGCCATGCTCCCACGCAACCTGACCAACGCAATAGTGGACCGGGTCCAGCCTACAAATGTTAAGTGAACTGGATGGTTGGCCTGCAACAAAAGACACTCTGTTTCGCCGAAGTGCCCTGTATTTAACAATACAAAAGCCGGGCGATTGAAAACTTAAAAACCGATATTTTTGACAGTGGACTTCCGCCCCCATCCGTTATCAACCAAGGCATCACTCAAGGCCTTCTTCCTCGACCAAGAAGTCACATTCAATTGCACTTTGAGCATCTTGAATGCTCAATTCGAAGTCCGCGCTACCCTTATTACGCTTCGCATAATCAACTGAAGGTATGGGGGCCGCGACTCAGTGGCTGTCACACGTCGAACGCACCCACGTGCACAAAACACAACTTGTTGCCTTCAGGGTCGCGGCAGTAGGCGCTGTAGTAGTCGTCACGGTACTGCGGCCGCAATCCTGGCGCCCCCTCATCGCTGCCGCCCAGTTCCAATGCCCGGCGCCACGCCGCCTCCACCGCCGCCTGCGAGGGCGCCATGAAGCTCACCTGCGCGCCATTGCCCCAAGTCGCCGGCAAGCCATTGAACGGCTGTTGAACGAAAAACTGCGGCCAGTCCTGCCCCGGTAATTGCCAGCCAATACCGGGTGGGCCGCTGTCGCTGTCATCGGCCATGCGCTCCAGGCCCAGTTCGCCCAGTACTTGTTCGTAGAAATCGACCATGCGCGGCAGGTCCCGCGCGCCCACCTGGATATGGCTGAACATCACTACCCTCCTAGTAAATGAATAAAAACTCAGGTGAACCACCTTGAGCCGATTTCACTGCCCCTGCAACCTGACCGGGTCTAAACTGCCGCGCTAACATCTTGTTACATGGAAGGAAGCCGGTGTAAACCCGGTACGGTCGCGCCACTGTAAAAGTCAGACCCTTCCCACTCTAAACCTCCGCACCAGACGCGCAATCTCAAGGAGTTTGAACATGACCAACGCCAACGCCCACGCGGGCACCCCCGATATCTCCATCCCCACCATCCCCTTGGGCGAACTGCTGCCCTGGCTGGTGTTCGGCAGCCTGCTGCTGATGCTGGCGATCTACTTCGTCGGCGCCGAGCAAGGCGCCACCGCGCTGTTCAAAGGCATGTACGTGCATGAGTTCGTGCACGACGGCCGCCACCTGCTGGGTTTCCCCTGCCACTGATCGCGAGCGGAACATGACTGGATCATTATTGATGCGCGGGCTGTTCGTCGGCCTGTTGGCGGGGCTGCTGGCCTTTACTTTCGCCAAGGTGTTCGGCGAACCCCAGGTGGATCGCGCCATCGCCTTCGAAGAAAAGCTGGACCAGATGAAAGGCGAAGCCCCAGAGCCCGAACTGGTAAGCCGTGAAGTGCAGAGCACCGTGGGCCTGCTGACCGGCGTGCTGGTGTACAGCGCCTCGATGGGCGGCCTGTTTGCCCTGGCGTTCGCCTACTGCCTGGGCCGGGTTGGCCGCATCGGCCCGCGCGGCCTTTCGGCTTTGCTGGCCCTGGGCGCGTTTGTCGCGATCATCGTGGTGCCCGAGCTCAAGTACCCGGCCAACCCGCCATCGGTGGGCGACCCGGACACCATCCGCGAGCGCACCAAGCTGTTCTTCCTGATGCTGGCGTTGTCGGTGGCGGCCATGGTGATCGCGGTGAATTTTGGCCGCAGGTTGATGCTGCGTCACGGTGCGTGGACCGGCACCCTGGTGGGCGCGGGGCTGTACCTGTTGATCGTGTGCATCGGCGCCTCGGTATTCCCGGCGGTCAATGAAGTACCGGCCGATTTCTCGGCCACTAACCTGTGGGATTTCCGCATTGCCGCGCTGGGTATCCAACTGGTGCTGTGGGCCTCGTTGGCACTGATGTTCGGCTGGCTTACCGAGCGCGATTTCGTGCGCCAAGGGCTGCTGCTGGCGCGCTAGAGCCTGCGCCGTGAAGGCTGCTGCAACGGCGGCCTTCACGCCCACAGTTCATGCGCAAACACCACACAATTATATTTGCACACAAGCCCCCAGCCCCCCTTCCCAAGCGCCAGCGGCTGCATAGAATAGCGACACAGTTACGGCCTGTTCATGGCCTGATCACCCCTTGCTGAGTCCTTCAGTCAATCATGTCCGATACCAACCCGTGCCTCAGCTGCGGCGCCTGCTGTGCGTTCTTCCGTGTGTCCTTCTATTGGGGCGAATGCCAATCGGCGGGCGGCGTGGTGCCCGATGAACGCGTCGAGCAGGTAGGCCCCCAGCACGTCGCCATGCTCGGCACCACCAGTAAGCCGGCGCGCTGCGAATCGCTGGCCGGCGAGGTGGGCTGCGGGGTGAGTTGCACCATGTACGAAAACCGCTCCAGCACCTGCCGCGAGTTCGAGGCATCGTGGGAATACGGCGAGCACAGCGATCCCTGTGACCGCGCCCGGGCGGCCCATGGGCTGGCGCCGTTGGAGCAGGGCTGGGCACAACAACCCCTCGCTATGCCTGCCTGAACGGTGGCAGCAAAGCGTGCTTGCGATGGGGTCCGCCCTGACGCAGTCACGAGCATGCCCTGCTCCCACGGGGAACCAATACAGGGCTATGCTGGACCAAGCTTTTTCAAGCCTGCTCCCTATCGCTCGAGGTGATTGCCATGACCAAGACGTACAGCTACGCCGCCCAAAGCGCCACCGACACCCTCAAACCCTTCACGATCGAACGCCGCACCCCGGGTGCCGACGACGTGCAGATCGAGATCCTTTACTGCGGCGTGTGCCACTCAGACCTGCACACTGTGCGTAACGAGTGGAACAACACCTTGTACCCTTCGGTGCCGGGCCATGAAATCGTCGGCCGCGTGACCGCCGTGGGCGCCAGCGTGAAAAACTTCAAGGTCGGCGACCTGGCCGGCGTCGGCTGCATGGTCGACAGCTGCCAGCACTGTGCCTCGTGCGCGGAAGGTGAAGAGCAGTATTGCGAAAACGGCTTCACAGGCACCTACAACGGCCCGGTGTTCGGCGGCGCCAATACCTTCGGCGGCTACTCCGACTCGGTGGTGGTCAAAGAAAAATTCGTGCTGCGCATCGCCCCCACCGACAACCTCGCCGCCGTGGCGCCGCTGCTGTGCGCCGGCATCACCACCTATTCGCCGCTCAGCCACTGGAAGGTCGGCCCTGGGCAAAAGGTCGGCGTGGTCGGCCTTGGCGGCCTGGGCCACATGGCGGTGAAGATCGCCCACGCCATGGGCGCCCACGTAGTGCTGTTCACCACTTCGCCGAACAAACGCGAGGATGGTCTGCGCCTGGGCGCCGACGAGGTGGTGGTGTCGAAAAACGCCGACGAGATGGCCCAGCATGCCAACAGCCTGGACTTCATCCTCAACACCGTGGCCGCACCGCACAACCTGGACGCCTTCCTGAGCCTGCTCAAGCGCGACGGCACCATGACCCTGGTCGGCGCCCCGGACTCGCCACACCCCTCGCCTACCGTGTTCAACCTGATCTTCAAGCGCCGTAGCCTGGCCGGCTCATTGATTGGCGGCATCCAAGAAACCCAGGAGATGCTCGACTTCTGCGCCCAGCACAACATTGTCTCGGACATCGAGATGATCGCCATGCAAGACATCAACCAGGCGTACGAGCGCATGCTCAAGGGGGACGTGAAATACCGCTTCGTGATTGACATGGCGACCCTGAAGAAAGACGCCGCCTGAAGGATTTTTCACTCAAAAATCCCGCTGCGCGGTCGATAACCCTTGTTGCTCCAGGTGAATGAGTCGCCTGGCGCAAGGAAAATCCCAAGGAGTTGTCGATGCGTTCCATTCATATCCTCGCGCTGCTGGGCGCCCTGCTGTTGGCCGGTTGCAGCAGCGGCCCAATGCAGGTCTCGCCCAACCAGGCCCTCGATACCGCCGCCCAGGACCAGGCGCAGGTGGTGTTCATGCGGTCGGCGTTTACCGCCAAGGCCATCAATGCGTCGCTGTATGACGTGACCGACGGCCACGCCAAATTCGTTGGCATCCTGCCCAACGGCTACAAAGTCGCCTACACCACCACCCCAGGCAAGCACACCTTCATGGTGGTGTCGGAGGCTGCCGACTTTCTGGAAGCCAACCTTGAAGGCGGCAAAACCTACTACAGCCTGGTGACCCCGCGCATGGGCATGTGGAAGGCGCGCTTCTCGCTGTGGCCGATCCGAAATGACGCCACGGGCGAATACAACACCCGCGGGTCGGACTTTGCCGGTTGGCAGAAAGACACCCAGTTGATCGTCAACACGCCCAAGTCCCAGGCCTGGTTCGAGGCCAACAAGGCCAGCGTGAGCGAGAAGCAAGCTGACTACTGGCCGGTGTGGCAAAAGAAAAGCGCCAAGGACCTGGCTGAGCGGACGTTGAACCCGCAAGACGGGTTGTAAAAACCCGTCGCGCTTTTCGCGAATAAATCCGCCCCTGAGCAGGGGCGGATTTATCAATGGCCAATCAACCGATCATCTTGCCGTCGATACCATCCCCGATCACCAGGAAATGCCCGCCCGCCACATGGTGCAAGGTGCGCAGTTGATCGTGCCCGGCGAAATCCCAGTGGCCGTCCCGGAACACGCGCTCGTCGGCCTGGGCGCTGACCACCTCGGCCACAAACAGGTCGTACTGGCCCTGGTTGTGCGGTTCGGGCAGCAGGCGGCATTCCAGCCAGGCCGCGCAGCCTTCCAATAAGGGCGCATCGACTTGCTCGCCAGTAAAGGTTTCAAGGCCGTAGGCCGCAAACTTGTCCAATTCCTTGCCCGAGGTGTTGCCCACGGTTTGCACGATGTCGGCCTGGGCCACCACCGGCACGTTGAGCACGAAGGTGCCGCTGGCTTCGAGCAACTGGCGGGTCCAGGTGGATTTGTCGAGCACCACCGCGACTTTGGGTGGCTGGAAATCCAGCGGCATCGCCCAGGCGGCCGCCATGATATTGCGTTGGCCACCGTGGGCGGCGCTGACCAATACCGTGGGGCCATGGTTGAGCAGGCGGTAGGATTTTTCCAGGGGGACGGGGCGGCGATGGGTCATGGGAACTCTTCCGGCCAAAACCCCATTGTACCGCGTAGACGCCACTCCCCCGTAGCGCAGGCGCCCTTCAGGCGGGTATCGGGGTGGGCAGCGGGCTGCCGGCAAAATGCGCAGCCAGGTTGGCCAGGGTCAAATCGCTCATTGCCTTGCGCGTGGCCCAGGTGGCGCTGGCCATGTGCGGGGTGAGCAGTACGTTGTCCAGGCCGAGCAGTTGCGGGTGCGGGCGCGGCTCGTCCTCGAATACGTCCAGCGCGGCGCCAGCGATGCGCTTGTCGGCCAGGGCCTGGGCCAATGCTGCCTCGTCGACCACACTGCCGCGGCCGACGTTGACCAGATAACCGTCCTGCCCCAGTGCCTGCAAAACGCCGGCGTCGATCAGGTGAAAGGTACCTGCCCCGCCACCGACCGCAATCACCAGGAAATCGACATTGGCGGCAAGGTCCTTCACCGAATCGTAGTAGCGATAATCCACCGGCTGCTGCCGACGGCCGTAATAGGCGATCTGCATGTCAAAGCCTGCCGCACGCCGGGCAATCGCCTGGCCGATACGCCCCAGCCCGACGATCCCCAGCCGCGCGCCACTGACCTTGCGGGTAAAAGCGATCGGCCCCTCGGACCATTTGCCCTCACGCACGAAACGGTCGGCCGGGCCGGTGCGCCGGGCGATGCCAAACAACAGCGCCATGGCGAAATCGGCCACGTCGTCGGTAAGCACGTCCGGGGTATGGGTAACCGCGATACCGCGCTCGCGGGCCGCTGCCACGTCGACGCCGTCGTAACCCACGCCGAACACCACGATGATTTCAAGGTTGGGCAGGCGCCCCAGCAATTCGCGGCTGACCTTGGACTCGCCATTGGCCACCAACGCGCGAATACCAGCGGCGTGAGCGCCCAGTTCACTGCCCTGTTCGTTGCCTTCCAGCACGGCGTGTTCAGCGAACAGGCGCTCGTTGAGCATGTCCGGCAGGCGGGCGATTTTAAGCACGTTTGGTGTCATCGAGGGCTCCTTGAAGGGGACGAGGTTGGCGCGCGCGTTCGGCGCCCAGGTACAGGCCGAGCATGCCACCGGCGATCAATGCACAGGCTACCAGCAGCAAGGCGTAGTCGTAGCTTTGCGTGGTGTCCTTGATCCAGCCCATCACAGGCGGCAGGCCCAGGCCGGCCAGGTTGGCGATGGAGTTGATCAGAGCGATCGACACGGCAGCGGCCGGGCCCGACAGGTACTCGGTGGTGGTGGCCCAGAACACCGGGGTGGCGGCCCAGTTCAAGCCCACCGCCACCACCAGCATCACGTAGGCGGCGCCATGGTTGCCGGTGAACACGGCGATGCCCAGCAAAATGCCGGCGCCCAGCAGCGGCGCGCCCAGGTGCATGCCACGCTCGCCGGTCTTGTCCGAATGGCGACCGTTGAAGTACATGAACACGCACGCCAACAAGAACGGCAGCGCCGACATCAGGCTGACCACAAACGAGCCCTGCCCAGACACCGACTGCACGATCAATGGCAAAAACAACGTGATGCCAATGGTACCGAACGCTTGCAGCAGCCAGAACAGGCTCAACAGCCACACCTTGCGGCTGCGAAACGCCGCGTGCCAGGCGTCACCGTGGGAAATCGGCGTGCTGGCCTGCTCGGCAGCGATGGTACGGGCCAGCCAGTTCTTTTGCGCCGAGTCCAGCCAATGGGTGGTTTGCGGTGAGTCGGGCAGGTAGCGCAACACCACCACCCCCAGCACCGCCGCAGGAATGCCTTCCAGCAAGAACAACCAGCGCCAGCCCGACACCCCAGCCATGCCATCCAGATGCAGGAACGCGCCCGACAGCGGCAAACCGATCACCGAGGCCAACGCCGCGCCGATGTAGAAGAACGACATGGCTTTTGCCCGGTCGCTGCGCGGGTACCACTGCGACAGGTAATAGATGATGCCCGGCGTGAAGCCCGCCTCGGCGGCGCCCAGCAGCAAACGCATCACGTACAACTGGTTGGCGGTTTGCACCAGGCTCATGCCGGCGGCGACGATGCCCCAGGTAATCATGATGCGCGCGATCCAGCGCCGGGCCCCGACCTTGGTCAGGATCAGGCTGCTGGGCACTTCCAACAGGATATAGGTGAGGAAGAACAAGCCCACGCCCAACCCGTACATGCGTGCGGTCAGGCCCAGGTCGGCGTTCATCTGCAACGCGGCGACCGAAATGTTCGACTTGTCGATGTAGGCCACCATGTACAGCAGCATGAGGAACGGAATCAGCTTCAGATTCAGTTTTTTCATGGTGCTGGCATGCAGGCCGCCGTCCAGCGGGATCTGGGTCATGTGGGCACTCGCTTTATTGTCTTTTTTGTTGATCGGGGCGTATCCGCTCCGGATTGATTGGACGTTAAACGAGATGGCGCACACTTTCAATATATGATTTTACATCCCTATATTTGGGATATAGATTAATCGATTCATCTTTTCTTCTTGGCAGATATCGCCCCGGGTAGGAGCGGATTCATCCGCGAAAGCCATACTGCAGAGCATCAGAACCACCGCGCCGCTTGCTTCGCGGATAAATCCGCTCCTACAGGGCTGCATGCGCTTGAACTACGTTGCCCGTGGCCAGTCAGCATTAAAAGGCCACGATCAGGGCAACTCCCATGCAGATTTCCTTGCAACACCAAGTCGCGCTTATCACCGGCGCCAGTTCCGGCCTGGGTTTCGGCGCTGCCAAAGCCTTGGCCGATGCCGGTGCCGCGGTAGTGATCAATTACAACAGCCACGCGGAACCTGCCGAAACACTCGCCGCGCAGATCCGTGACAACGGCGGCAAGGCCCAGGCGATCAAGGCCGACGTGTCCAACGAGGATGAGGTGCAGGCCTTGTTCAAACAAACCGTCGACACTTTCGGGGCCTTGGACATTTTGCTCGCCAATTCCGGCCTGCAGCGCGACGCCGCGACCGTCGACATGACCCTTGAAGACTGGAACACGGTGATACAGGTCAACCTTACCGGGCAGTTCCTTTGTGCCCGCGCCGCTTTGCGTCAGTTCGCCGAGCAAGGCCCCAGGCCATGGGTGTCGCGGGCCTTGGGCAAGATCATCCACATGAGTTCGGTGCACCAGGTGATCCCCTGGGCCGGCCATGCCAACTATGCCGCGTCCAAAGGTGGGGTCGACCTGCTGATGCGCAGCATTGCCCAGGAGGTGGGCGCCCAGCACATTCGCGTCAACAGCATCGCCCCGGGCGCCATTCGCACCGCGATCAATGCCAAGGTCACCGATGGCGAGGACGGCGGGCGCAAGTTGCTCGAACTGATCCCCTACGGGCGCATCGGCGAGGTCGAGGACGTGGCCAATGCCGTGGTTTGGCTGGCTTCGGACCTGTCCGACTATGTGCACGGCACCACCTTGTTCATCGACGGCGGCATGAGCCTTTACCCAGGGTTCCAGAACAATGGCTGAGTCACACAGCGACACCCAACGTGCCATCGCCGCGCACGGCATCATCGGCGACATGCGCAGCGCCGCCCTGGTGGCAGACAGCGGTTGCATCGATTTTTTCTGCTGGCCCGATTTTGACAGCCCATCCATTTTCAGCGCGCTGCTCGACACCCCCGAGGCCGGGATCTTCCAGCTGGCACCCGAGCTGCCCGACGCCCGTCGCCTGCAAATCTACCTGCCCGACAGCAACGTATTGCTCACCCGCTGGCTGGACCGCGACGCCGTGGTGGAATGCACCGACCTGATGCCCATCGGCGAAAACCCCGACGACCTGCCGCGGCTGGTGCGGCGCATCACCGTGGTCAGCGGCAGCGCCAACATCCAGATGCGTTGCCGGGTGCGCCACGACTACGCCCGCGCGGCCACACAGGCAGCGGCCAAGGGCGCAGACGTGCTGTTCAGCGCGAACGGCCAGCCCGGCCTGCGCCTGTCCGCGACCGTGGGCCTGACGGTTGAAGACCAGGCCGACGCCACCGCGCGCTTTGATCTCAAGGCCGGCGAGTGCGCCGAATTCATCCTGGGTGCCGACGAGGACGACCTGGTGCGCGCGGGCCAGGGTTTGACCTGCCTGGAACACACCCTGGCGTTCTGGCGCCGCTGGCTCGGCCAATCCACCTATCAGGGGCGCTGGCGGGAAATGGTCCATCGCTCGGCCCTGGCGCTCAAGCTGCTGACCTCGCGCAAGCACGGCGGCATCATTGCCGCCGCTACCTACGGCCTGCCGGAAACCGCTGGCGGCGTACGTAACTGGGACTACCGCTACACCTGGATCCGCGACGCTTCGTTCACCGTCTATGCCTTCATGCGCCTGGGCTTCAGCGAAGAGGCCAACGCCTACGTGCGCTGGGTGCGCGAGCGCGTCAGCGATTGCTGCCAGCAGGACATCGACCTGAAAATCGTCTACGCCCTGGACGGCGCCAAGCAGTTACCCGAGCAAACCCTGGAGCACCTGAGTGGGCACGGCGGCGCGCAACCGGTGCGTATCGGCAACGGCGCATACGAGCAAGTGCAACTGGACATCTACGGCGAGTTGCTGGACGCCGTGTACCAGGCCAACAAATATGGTGAAAGCATCTCCCACGAAGGTTGGCAGAACGTGGTCAAGCTGGTGGACAAGGTGTGCGAGCGCTGGCGGGAAAAGGACGTGGGCATCTGGGAAATGCGCGGCCCGGCTCAGCACTACCTGCATTCGCGGCTGATGTGCTGGGTGGCGCTGGACCGGGCCCTGCGCCTGGCCAACAAACGCTCGCTGCCTGCACCTTTCGCGCGCTGGGACAAGGAGCGCCAGGCGATACACGCAGACATCTGGCAAAACTTCTGGAACAAAGACGCCGGCCACTTCGTCCAGCACACCAAAACCGGTGCAGTAGACGGTGCCATGCTGCTGATGCCGCTGGTACGCTTCGTGAGCGCCACCGACCCTGCCTGGCTGGCCACCCTGGCGGCCATCCAGCGTGACCTGGTGCGCGACGGCATGGTGTACCGCTACAGCACCGACGATGGCCTGCCGGGCGAAGAAGGCGCCTTTACCGCGTGCAGCTTCTGGTACGTGGAGTGCCTGGCCCGGGCCGGGCGCGTGGAGCAGGCGCACCTGGAGTTCGAGCAACTGCTGCGCTACGCCAACCCTTTGGGCCTGTATGCCGAGGAGTTCGACCGCAACGGCTGCCACCTGGGCAATACCCCCCAGGCCCTCAGCCATTTGGCCTTGATCAGTGCCGCCAGCTTCCTGGACCGCAAATTGAGCGGGCAGAAAACCCAATGGCAGCCATAATGTGCGACAGCGCCTGCGGGAAACTTCATTCAGGCAGGCGCAATTCGTCGGAACCAGCCATAATGGCAACCATCACATCCTGATACTCTTTTGCTCCACCTCTGAAAAGACCGGATCAAACAGCTTTCGGGGAATTTAATCCTGTCCCATGCGTCTCAAGACCTGTAAACGAATCGTGGACAAACACTGAACCGGCAAGGAGCAACACATGCTGATACTCACCCGCAAGGTAGGCGAAAGCATCGTCATCAATGACGACATCAAGATCACCATCCTGGGTGTCAAAGGGATGCAAGTGCGCATCGGCATCGACGCGCCGAAAGACGTGCAAGTGCACCGTGAAGAGATTTTCAAGCGCATCCAGGCCGGCAACCCGGCCCCGGTCAAAGACGATCAGCAATAACGATCGACTGCCAGCGTCGGGCATGCCTGCCCGACGCGGCCCGCCTGCCCGTTAAAGCCCTTCCCTTACCGAATCACGCTCGCGACTGCGCAACACTTGCTGCAGCTTGAGCCCAAGCTCGTCCCCGCGAAACGGCTTCTGCACGATGACCTGCTCGGCCTCGCCCAAGCCATCGATGTCGGCATAGCCGGTCATGAACACCACCGGCAGTTGCGGCTGCAGCGTGCGCAACACCTGCGCCAGTTCCGCGCCGTTCATGCCAGGCATGGCGTAGTCGGTCAGCACCAGGTCCACCGCGGTGCTCACCTGGTTCAAGGCCTCCTGGGCACTTTGCGCCTCAATCACCTGGTAGCCCAGGCTGTCGAGCAAGGCGGCGGTCACCTCGCGCACCTCTGGGTCGTCGTCCACTAGCAACACGATGCGCTGCTGGCCGCCCAGGTCCGGGCGCTCACTGCCAGGCAGCAACACCGGGGCCACGGCCTGGCGGATGCTAGGCAGGTAAACCTTGACCGTGGTGCCCTCGCCCGGCACGGTTTCGATGCTCACGCCACCCCCGGACTGCTTGGCAAAGCCAAACACCTGGGCCAGGCCCAAGCCTGAGCCCTTGCCGATGTCCTTGGTGGTGAAAAACGGCTCGAAGGCCTTGGCCAGCACGGATTCGGACATGCCGGTGCCGGAGTCGCCGATCGACAGCACCACGTACTCGCCCAGCTCCGGGTGCTCACTGCGCTGCGGCGCCTGCTCGACCACTTCGTTATAAGTGGCCAGGTGCAGAGTACCGCCCGAAGGCATGGCGTCGCGGGCGTTGATCGCCAGGTTGAGGATGATCATCTCGGTTTGCGTGGGGTCGACCAACGCGCTCCACAGGTCTGCCGCCGTCGAGGTTTGCACCCAGATGGCGCCGCCCAGGGTGCGCTGCAACAGTTCGAGCATGCCGCACACCGTGTCGCCGAGGTTAACCGGCATCGGCTCCAGGCGTTGGCGGCGGGAAAACGACAATAACTGCCCGGTCAGCTTGGCGCCCCGCTCGCCGGCCTCTTGAATATTCTGCAGGCGGCTCTGCACCTTGTCCTGCTTGCCCCGGGCCAGGTCGCGGGCCAGAAAGGTCGCGCTGGAAAGGATCACCGTCAGCAGGTTGTTGAAGTCATGGGCGACGCCCGCGGTGAGCTGCCCCACCGCTTCCAGGCGTTGCAGTTGCTGCAGGGTTGCCTCGATGCGCTCGCGCTCGGCGATCTGCTCGCGCAGGCGCTGATTGGTGGCGGCCAGTTCGTCGACCACCGCGCGCTCGCTGGTGATGTCACGCACTGCCGCGTACATCAAGCCTTCGTCCGGCACGATGGTCCAGGACAGCCAACGGTAGTCCCCATCGGCATGGCGCATGCGGTTGACGAAGCGGGTGGATACGTTGCCACCGGCGATGTTCTCGGTTTCGCGTACCGTGGCGCCGATGTCCTGGGGGTGCAGCAATTCCCACAGCTGCATCTGCACCAGAGTTTCGCGCGACCAGCCCAGGGTGTCTTCCCATGCCGGGTTAAGGGCGATGGGGGTCATGTCGAAGCGCATCACCGCCAGCAACTCGCGGGACAACTCCCAGGTGCGATCGCGTTCACGGGTGCGTTTTTCCACGCGGTCGCCCAGCAACTCGTTGAGCCGCTGCAACGCTTCGGTGGCCTGCTTTTGTTCGGTCACGTCCTGCACCACGCCGCTGAAGCGCACGCACTGGCCATCTTCGAAAAACGTCCGGCCACTGGTGGCCAGCCAACGCTCGACGCCGGTTGGCAACAGCACGCGGTATTCGGCCTGATAGCCTTGCTCATCGTCGGCGGTCAGGGTTTGCGCCACCTTGAATTCAACGTCCGGACGGTCCAGGGGGTGGCAGTGCTGGAAGAAATAGTTCAGGTCGACCGCTGTATCGAGCGGCAAATCGTAGAGCGCGCGGCAGCGTTCGTCCCAGATCAGTCGTCCGGTCAGCGGCCAATACTCCCACACACCCATGCGCGCCGCCTCGGTGGCGAGCCGCGCGCGCACTTCGGCTTCCTGCAGCGAGCCTTCGGCGCGCAACCGTTGGCGTCGTTCATCGACCTCGGCCAGGGCCCGGCGCACGGCCTTGGGCAACAGCGGCAGGTTCTGCTTGAGCACGTAGTCGGTGGCGCCCAGGCGCATCATCTCAACTGCGTTTTCTTCACCGTACACGCCGGACAAAAAGATAAACGGCGTTTGCGGCGAGCACTGGCGGGCACTCTGGAACACCTGTGCGCCGGATGACCCGGGCAGCAGGAAGTCACACAGAATCAGATCGAAGACGGCGTTTTGCAGCGCATGCTCGACGCCCAAGTGGTTGTACACCAGGGTCGAGTCGATCTGGAAGCCGTCGCGTTCCAGGCTGAACAACGCAAGTTCAGCGTCGCGCTGGCTGTCTTCGACCATCAGCAGGCGCAGGGCCTTGGGCGGTGGTAGCACGTTAGTTTCGTTCAAAAAGGTCTCGCCAAGGCATCAAGTAGGGCGTCGCAGCAGGCGCAGCGAACCGGGCGGCGGCTCGTTGAGCACGGCCCAGAACACCCCAAGGTCAGAGATCGCGGTCACGAACTCCTTGAACTCCACAGGTTTGACCACGTAGGCATTGACCCCAAGCTCATAGGCGCGCGACAGGTCCAGCTCCTCGCGTGAGGAGGTCAGCATCACGATGGGGATGCTGCGCAGCTCGGCCGATTCACGCACCACTTTCAACACCTCCAGGCCATCGACCTTGGGCAGCTTGAGATCCAGCAGCAGCACCGCCGGGTTGCCTTCCAGGCGATCGGCGTAAGCATTGCGGCGCAGTAAATAGTCGAGTGCTTCGGCACCGTCGCGCAGCACGATGACTTCGTTAGCCAGTTGGCTGCGCTCCAGCGCCACCAGGGTCAATTCCAGATCCCGTGGATTGTCTTCCACCAGCAGGATGGGTTTGAGCATGCTTTACCTCTGTCTCTTTCGGTTAATCAAGGCGTTTTTCCAAATCCCTGGGCAAGGCAAAATAGAACGTCGCGCCTTTGTCCAGTTCACCCTCGGCCCACACTCGGCCATCATGGCGCTCGATAATCCGCCTCACGCTGGCCAGGCCGATGCCTGTGCCCTCGAATTCTTCCATGCGGTGCAGGCGCTGGAACACACCGAACAGTTTGTCGACGTAGGCCATGTCAAAGCCCACGCCGTTATCCCTGACATAGACCACGGTTTCGTCTTTTTGCTCATACGCGCCCACTTCAATCACCGCCGGGTCGCGATCGCGGCTGTACTTGATGGCATTGGAAATCAGGTTGCGCAATGCCAGGTGCAAAAACGCCGCATCGGCGACCAGGCGCGGCAAGGGCTGGATCTCCCACTGCAGGTTGCGGCCCTGGTAGTCCGGGGCCATTTCCTGGCAGATGGCGTCTACCAATACCCGCAGGTTCACGTCGGACAAGCGCAGGGCCGAGCGCCCCATCTGTGAAAAACTCAGCAAGTTGTCGACCAGGCTGCCGGCGAACTTCGCCGAGTCGCCGATGTGCTCGAGAAAGCGCTGGCCCCGCTCGGAGAGTTTTTCGCCCTCGTAGTCATTGAGCAATTCGGCGTAGCCGGCAATGTGCCGCAGCGGCGCGCGCAGGTCGTGGGACACGCTGTAGGAAAAGGCTTCGAGCTCCTTGTTGGACTTTTTTAACTCACTGGCCAGCTGCGCCAGTTCCTCGGCCTTGCGCAACACGATGCCGAGCACCGCCGTGCGCAGCTCCTCCACCCCTTCGATAGACAGCTCGTCCCAAGAGCTGGAAAACCCGCTGACGGTTTCCTGCCAGCTGGCAAAGCTGTTGCGCGGGTTGAGTGTGCCGGTGGCGTCGAAGGATTTTTCCGGTTTACCGGCCCATTCCACGGTGCGCACTTGCTCAGGTTTGAACCAGATCAGGTAATGGGAATGAATTTTCGAAATCGCCACCGCCAGCACGCCACTGACCTGCTCGGCCAGTTGCGGCAAGGCGTTGATGTCGCGGCTTACATTGTCGGTGTGGAACACACTCTGCCCGGCGTGCTCATCCAGCCACTCGGTCAACGCCAGCACCTGGGCGTCGGACGGCGTCTCGCCGATCAGGTCACAACTGTTGGCGGTGATGATGGCCGCACCGCGGGCCTGGGCGAACTCCACGAAAGTGCGCGACAGCGCCAGCGCCCCTTCGCGCACGCTGTCACGGTCGGCCATGGCCGAGAGCAACTGCACCACGTGCTGGCGCACACCCAGCATTCGCTGGTTGCGCCTTTGCACTTCCATGGACTCGATCTGCAGCGACAACACACTGCCCAGCAGGTCGCAAGCAGCCCGCGCCTGGTAGTCCACCGCCCGGGGCTCGGCGTGGTGGCAGGCGATCAAGCCCCACAACTTGCCGCCGACCATGATCGAAATCGACATGGACGCCAGGGTCTGCATGTTGCGCAAGTACTGCAAGTGCACCGGCGAAACACTGCGCAGGCTGGCGTAGCTCAGGTCCAAGGGGCGTTCGGTCAGCGGGTTGTTAGGCGGCACCAAGGGCGAGGCGATGTAGTGGGCGTCTTCGATCACCCGGATGCGGTTGGCGCAGTACAAAGCCCGGGCCTGGGGCGGAATATCGGACGCGGGGAAGTGCAGCCCAAGATAGCTGGGGTACCCCTCATCGGCTTTTTCCGTCAACACCTGGCCGCAGCCCTCGGCGTCGAACCGGTAAGCCATCACCCGGCCGAAACCCGTGATGCGCTTGACCTCGGCCACGGCATCGGTACACAGCGACTCAATGCTCTCGGCGCCTTGCACCTGGGCAATGAAGGTGCGTACCAGCGGATACAAGTTGCCATAGGCCGCCATCACATCGCTGGCCGGCTCGAACTCGGCAATCAGTACGCCATCGAAGCGGTGCACCAACATGGCAATCGCCGGCTGCCCAGGTGGGCCCTCGCGAAAGCGCACATCGCCCAGGTGGGTAGGCTTGTGTTCATCCTCGCCAATGCCCGCCAGCCGCTCGCTCACACGCTCGCCCTCTAGCACCAGCTGGGCCAGGGGACGACCCAGCATCTCGTCGGGGGCCATGCCCAGCCAGGCCTGTACGTTGGCGCTGGCCTGCAACACGTGGTGGCCTTGGGGGTGCAAGGTCAGCAAAAAGCCTTGGGGCTGAATGCTGCCAGGCACATGGATGGCTTCCCGGGCACAGTTGGCCGTGGCGTCCGCCAGTGCGCGGGCAGTGTCGCTGGAAGTCAAAGACGCTCTCCTTGTTCGCGAGGACAAAACACTGGGCTTGCCGACGCAGCGGGTGGTTATCCGCGGGTGATCCAAATAGACAGTTGAAAAGTTGGACAACACTTTAACAAAAATGTGCTCCCTACCGACGCGGCTTTTTATCGCCCCTGAGCGACCAGTTCCTTGCCATAGCCGACCAGCCAATCACGCACCTTAGGCCCGGTGCCAGCCTTGTCGGCCAGGTGGTGGGTGTTGTTAGACACCCAGGTCAGGCGCGTGAAACTGTTGCCCTGCGCATCGCGCATGCCATAAATGAGCGCGCTGTGCCCGGCCACCTGCGCATTGGCCAACTCCTTGATGGTGGTCAGGCTCACGCCCTTGAGCACCATGTCCTGCAATACCAGGTCGCCGCCCGGGCAACTGAGGTATTGCTTGAAGCCGTTCATGCCTTCGGCGGTGAACACCCCCATGGAAAACGATTCCTGCAATTGGCACGGGCCCGTGGTTTTCAACCGTACCGGCGCATACAACCCAGCCGTGCCGGGCGCCACCTTGCTGGCGGCCTTTTCGGCGCGCATCGACAGCAAACGTTCGGCCATGCTTGCGCTGTACACATCTTGTACATAGTTGCTGGGCTTCCTGAGCTTGCGCAGGTTCTGCTCGATGCGCGCACGGTCTTGCGCCGCCACCGCCGACACCGGCTGCGCCCCTGCCCGCAGCGGCAACGCTTCGGTGCATGGCACGCCCCAGGTCGTCTTGCTGCTTGAGCGGAATATCGAAAATGGAGATTTCACGATAGCCCTGGGTCGTGGGCAGGCGATCGTAGGGGTCGTTGTCTGCCCCGCTGGCCAAGGGCGAGCAGGTACAGAGGGCGGCGCAGGCCAGTGAAAGGGTTGGACGCATGGTTTCAGTCCTTGAAACGAAACGGTGGCGGCAGGGCTCTGGAGCAGGCCCTGCACGAACGCGCAAGGCTGAATGAATAATAGAGGGTTTCGGGAAAAAACTCATGAACCGCAGGGCGATTTTTTAGGGTCTTTTCAGCCTTTTCCGACGCACCCTATCCCGCACGGCAACATGGCAAAGTGCTGCTAATGTTAACCCTACAACACCTCGATAGATCCCCAGGGGCATCGACATGCGCTACAACCTGCTGGACAACCAACGCAACGAATTCATCCTGGTGGCCCGCATCCTGCTGATGATCCTGTTCGTCATCAGCGGCTGGGCCAAACTCACGCACTTCTCCGGCACCGTCGCCTACATGGGCTCCCTGGGTGCACCGGTGCCCGAGGTTGCGACCGGCATCGCCATCTTCATGGAGTTCTTTGCCGGCATCATGATCATCGCCGGTTTCTATACCCGCCCGTTGGCGCTGCTGTTTGCGCTGTTCGTGCTGGGCACGGCGCTGATCGGCCACCCCTTCTGGCACATGGTGGACCCGGAGCGGGCGACCAACCAGATCAACTTCTTGAAGAATGTGAGCATTATTGGCGGATTATTGTTGCTGGTAGTGTCGGGGCCAGGGCGCTATTCGGTGGATGGGCGCTGAGGGATTGGCGCGGCCAAGGCACGTCATTGTTTGCGAAGCTGCTCGGCCATGGCATTGGGACTACGCAGTCAAAATGCGGCCAGCCTTCAAGCCCCGTCTACCAACTGCTTGCGCATGGGCACGCAGGCCAATTGGAGCCCGGACGGCGAGTGATAAATCGCCTGCGCGCCTGCCGTGAAACCACAGCGCTGATAAAACGCCTGGGCATTGAGCGTGGCTTCAAGATGGACTTGCGCCAGCCCGGCCTCGCGTGCCAACTGCTCAAGGAAATGAATCATCTTTTTACCGATGCCCTGCCCCATGAACCCCGGCAGCACGAAGATGGCCTCCAGCTCACCGCTATCAAGGTTGATCACCCCAGTCGCCACGGGGCGATCGCTCACGCACGCCACGTAGTAGTCCTTCGCCACCCAGGCCCGGTACTTTTCCGTGAGCGGCACGCACGTCCACGCCATCACCTGCGCATCGGTGTAAACAGCCTTGCACTGCTGCCGTATGGCGTGCAAGCGGATATCGAAGGCGGCCCGGGCATCGCTGCGCGTGGCTCGGCGGATGTGCAACATGTCCACTCTCCTGACAAGGGCCATTGATGGACGGAGAATGAAAAAGCCCCATCCATTGCTGGCGGGGCCTTTATTGATGCTGATGTTAACTACGCGCGCATCACCTATGGCCCGCCGAAAGGGGTCATCGAAGGGCGCATCATGCTTACGCGGCAGTTGATAGTCATGGGGGGATAGTCTTTGGATCTGGCGTGCGTGTCAATCCAGGTGTCGTTGGACTACCCTGCTAATGGCTGGGTATTGATGCGTGAATAAAGAAAAACCCCACGAGCGTTGGGCGGGTGGGGTTTTCTGAGCAGGCTTGGTAAGGCCTGTGAAGCAAAGATGGTGCCCGAAGCCGGAATCGAACCGGCACGCCCTTACGAGCGGGGGATTTTAAGTCCCATGCGTCTACCAGTTTCGCCATTCGGGCGGTAGCGCGGTGAAGCATTGCACACATCGGGGCGGGTGTACTGCATTCGTTAATAACGATTAGGCAGCACGGCCCGCGCTGTGGCAGGCCGAAGAATATATACACCCTGCCCTCTGGACGCAAGGAAGAAAGGCCGCATTTATGGACAAATCATTTCCAGCCCAATCGAAAAAAACGCGCCAGATCAATCACCTGGCGCCCTCCCCTGGCTGGACTAAAGTCGCCTGGCTGCCCGCCGATACAGTGACTGATACACAGGAAAAGAGGAGCTGCCCATGTGGGTTTTTCTGCTGAGCTGGTGCGCGCTGTCCGTGCTGGGCACCGTGGTTGCGGTGGCGATGATCCGTGCGGGCAAGCGCCAGGCCGCGACGGCGGGTGCTGCCCGGCGCGTGCCACGTAAACACTGAAGGTTAACCGGCGGGCATTGGCTTACACTGCAGCCTTTGATCCCCCTTTTGTGACCGGAACTGCCATGTTGCCCAACGCCGAGCTGTACAAACCCTCTACCGACTACGCCGACAAGCTGATCAGCCAGATCGGCCAAACGCCCTCGTGGATCGCCAAGCGCATCGGCGTGACGGACAAGCGCATCCGTTACATCCTGGACGGCGAACGCACGGTGAAAGGCGAAACCACGGCGATCCAGATGACCTACTGCGAGCAGTTTGCCCTGGAGTGCCTGGCGGCGGAGGCCAAAAGCCGGAAAAAGGCTGAATAAGCCCGCCTAAGCTGTCTGAATTTCGTTTACTTGCGTGTCGGCCAACGGCGACAATCGCGCACTTTTTTCCTTCATTGAGGTTCGCAACATGCGTAAAGCACTTTCCATCCTGGCCCTGACCGTTCTGTTCGCACAAGGCGCCATGGCGGGCAGCGGCACCCAGGCAGCCGTGGGTGGTGGTTTGGGCGGCGCGCTGGGCAACGTGATCGGCCAGAAGATGGGCGGCAGCTCGGGCGCAGCGCTGGGCGCAGGCCTTGGCGGTGCGGCGGGTGGCGCGGCCACGGCCAAGAAAGGCCATAAAACCAAGGCAGCCGTAGGCGGCGGCCTGGGTGCGGCGGGTGGCTCGTTGCTGGGTAACAAGCTGGGCGGCAGCACCGGCGGAGCAATTGGCGCAGGCTTGGGTGGCGCAGCTGGCGGTGCGCTGGGCGGTAAGTAAAACGGCCTGGTGTTGCGCGTTGAAGAGCCCGGCTTAGGTCGGGCTTTTTTATATGCACAGCCCTCCTCCTTCTGTAGGAGCGGATTTATCCGCGAAAAGAACAACGCCGTAATTCAGGTACACAGCGTTGTTCTTTTCGCGGATAAATCCGCTCCTACCGCGGGTGAACACAGAAGTACTCCCAAAGGTTTGCACGGGCCGACTTCGCTTGGCAGTCGTGCATTCGGCACGACACCCTGCTGCCTACAATAAGCGCTACGACAGTCGCGTGTGGGGGAGCCCTTGGATCTGCCGGCACTGGTCCGGTTCGCTGACCCGCTCGTAGCTGCCCCCCTTTTCCCGGTGGCCAGCGCTCGTTACCTAACAGGTGAATCAGCGAAAGGGTTGGTGGACGCATTATTGAAAGACAATGCGCAGCGCAGCTAAGCAAGGCAGAGTGCATTGAGATGAAAATCGGCCTGATCTCCGACACCCACGGCTTGCTTCGCCCCGAGGCGCTGGCCGCGTTGCAAGGTTGCGAGCACATCGTGCACGCCGGCGACATTGGCAAACCCGAGGTGCTCGACGCGTTGCGAGCACTCGCGCCGCTGACCGTGGTGTACGGCAATATCGACCTGGACAAGGACTGGGCCCAGGCCTTGGCGCACACCGAGGTGGTCACACTGGGTGGCATCGGGCTGCTGGTAACCCATGAGCGCAAGGACGTGCCCGACACCTTGCCGCCCGGGGTCCAGGTGGTGGTGACGGGGCACTCGCACAAACCGAGCCTGCAAACGCTGGACGGAGTGTTGTTCATCAACCCTGGCAGTGCCGGCCCCCGGCGGTTCAGCTTGCCAGTGGGGCTGGCGCTGGCGTGGTTGACCGATGCCGGCGCCCAAGGGCAATTGATTACTCTGTAACCCGGCTATTTGCGGGCGAGTTTGTATTTCACGCACCCCTCGTAAAACGTCTGGCGCACGGTGGCAGGCTTGGCCCGGGAAGCGCTGTCGTAGGTTTGCTCGGTAATGCCCATGGCCATCATGCGCATCCAGTGCTTGTCGAACTTGTACGCTTGGATTTTTTGCCGGGCGGCATACAACGACACCCCCGACAGCTTAAGCTCCTGAGCCCTGGCGGCGGTACCCGCGCCCCAGCTGCACATATAGCGGTCGCCTGCCACCAGCTCCTTGCCCTCGGCAGACACGGCCATGCCCACGAGGGAAAACGAGATCAGCCTGATCCATACGTTGCGCATCAATGCCTTCCTAACCACCTGAAATAAAATGAGTTTGTCGAAATAATTAGAAACAGGGGGCCAGCAAAATGCCTTCGCTGGCGCATTAATCTCACGCCGCTTGTGTATAGGCGCTGCCGTGAAACTTGTTTGGAAAGTCGCAGTCTTAGACCGGCTTTGGCCGCCGCCCGGCGCCCAATAACCGGTCAACCCCTTAGAGCTGCCCGCCCCATGCGCCAAAATGTTCGCCGCTCCCGCTTTGCTTCGCTGTGCCTGATCCCCTTGCTGCCACTGCTCGCCACCCAAGCCCACGCCGACGACGAGCGGCAGTTGGCGGGCGCCATCAACAACTACCGCACCCACCCGCAACGTTGCGAAGGGCGCGGCTATCCGGGCCTTGCGCCACTGGCGCTAAAGCCCAACCTGGCCCTGCCCGTGGGGTACGACGGTGGCTTGCGCGATGGCTTGAAAGCCGCCGGCTACCAGGCCGCTGTCGTACAGGCCATCCGCGTGACCGGGGCACCTTCGGCGCAAGCCGCGTTTGCCCAGTTTCAGAGTGAATACTGCGAAGACTTGTTGGACAACCAATATGCCGACATCGGCATCAGCCGTGCGGGCAACCAGTGGCGCATGGTGCTGGCGCGGCCGCTGCTCGACACGCGCCTGGGCAATGGCCGCGCCACGGCCAACACCCTGCTGGCCGAAGTTAACGCGGCCCGCGCCAGGCCGCGCCTGTGCGGCAACCGGCCGTTTGCTGCCGCCCGCCCCTTGAGCTGGAGCGCCGCCCTGGGCACGGCGGCGCAGGGCCATAGCCGGGCAATGGCCAACGGCAATTACTTCGCCCACCGCGACCCTGATGGCGACACCCCGGCCGACCGTGCCAAATCCGCCGGCTACCGTGGCCGGCAAATTGGCGAAAACATCGCCGCCGGGCAAGGTTCGCCCGACAAGGCCATGGCCGGCTGGCTGGCCAGCCCCGGGCATTGCGCCAACCTGATGAACCCGATGTTCACTCAGGTAGGCGCCGCCTATGCGGCCGACACCCGCAGCGAGCTGGGGATTTATTGGACGATGATGTTCGGCGCCCCCTAGCCCTGCTGGGCCCAGGCCCTCATTTAACCCCAGCGGTTAAACTTGTAGGACAACTAAGCCCCAACTAGTGATCATCTAATTACCCGACGTAATACACCGCTGCCCCTGCAAAATTCAGACTATGATCGTCTGGGATTAACGTTCATGCTTGGCTGAAAAAGGGAGCTGCGCCATGCACCACAGGGGGTTCAAGTATTGGGAATGGGCGGACTGCACGCTGCACGCGGCCGCCCATGACGAGAAACTGGATGACGGCCGGCATATTAATGTATTGGCACGAATATCCAGAGCGGGTATTCACCAGGTGTTCATCGGCCTGTACAACAGCACAGGCTTACCGCTGCGGGAAAACTACTACGATGACCTCGAACACGATGACCTGACGCAGGCCCTTCACCATGGCATTGCCCAGGCGCGCCAGCTAGTGACGACCTGCGCATGAATTTGGCGCACAACAAAAAACCCCGTAGACGTTAATCTACGGGGTTTCTGATGATGGAGGCCGAGGTCGGAATCGAACCGGCGTAGGCGGATTTGCAATCCGCTGCATAACCATTTTGCTACTCGGCCCCAAACATCAAGTCACCAAACTGCAACGACTCAATGCATTTAAACTGGAGCGGGAAACGAGACTCGAACTCGCGACCCCGACCTTGGCAAGGTCGTGCTCTACCAACTGAGCTATTCCCGCGTCGTGTTGACGGGCGCCATTCTATCGAATCGGCAACTTACGTCAACCCCTTGATTCAAAAAAACTTTATTTCTTTTCCGTGTGGATGCTCATGTGCGGCCAGGCAGCGCGCAGGTAGTGCACCATCGACCACAGCGTCAGGGCCGCCGAAAGCAGCAGCAAGGCGTAGCCCAGCAGCACCCAGAAGCTCAAGGCCGAGGGGTTGGCCAGCAGGATCACCAGCGCCAGCATCTGCGCCGCGGTTTTCCATTTGCCCAGGTTGGACACGGCTACTTGGGCACGCGCACCCAGTTCGGCCATCCATTCACGCAGGGCCGACACCACGATCTCGCGGCCGATGATCACTGCCGCCGGCAAGGTCAGCCACAGGTTGTGGTGTTCTTGCACCAGCAGCACCAAGGCCACGGCCACCATCAGCTTGTCGGCGACCGGGTCCAGGAACGCGCCGAACGGCGTGCTCTGCTCCAGGCGCCGGGCCAGGTAGCCATCCAGCCAATCGGTGGCCGCGGCAATCGCGAACACGGTGCTGGCGGCCATGTAGCTCCACTCGTACGGCAAATAGAACAGCAGAATGAAGATGGGGATGAGCGCGACGCGAAGTACGGTTAACAGATTCGGGATATTCATCGGCACAACTGGCTGCTAGGTGAAGGGGCATTCTACTCGCTGTGCAGATTCGCATAAATCGACTCGGCAAGCTTTTTACTGATCCCCGGGGCTTTGGCAATCTCCTCGATGCTGGCACGTGACAGCTCCTGGAGGCCACCAAAATGTTTTAAAAGGTCACGCCGGCGTTTTGGCCCAACGCCCGCCACCCCTTCCAGGGTAGAGGTACGGCGGGTTTTGCCGCGTCGGGCACGGTGGCCGGTGATGGCGAAGCGGTGGGCTTCGTCGCGAATCTGCTGGATCAGGTGCAGCGCCGGCGAGTCGCCCTTGAGGGTGAACTCGTGGGCGACGTCGTTGAGGTACAGGGTTTCGAAACCGGCCTTGCGGGTGGTGCCCTTGGCTACGCCAAGCAGGATCAGGTCCGGCACGGCCAGTTCATTGAGCACATCGCGAGCCATGTTCAACTGGCCCTTGCCACCGTCCACCAACAATACGTCAGGCAGCTTGCCCTCGCCGTCCTTGATCTTGCTGAAACGCCGGGTGAGCGCCTGGTGCATGGCCGCATAGTCATCGCCGGCGGTCACGCCTTCGATATTGTAACGGCGATAGTCGGCCTTGATCGGACCTTCGGGGCCGAACACCACGCAGGAGGCCACCGTGGCCTCGCCGCTGGAGTGGCTGATGTCGTAGCACTCAAGGCGCTGCGGCGGCTCGTCCAGGTTGAGCACTTCGGCCAGCGCCTCGAAACGCGCGGTCACGTGTTGGCGGTTGGCCAGGCGCGCACCCAGGGCCTGCTCGGCATTGGTCACGGCCAGTTGCTGCCAGCGCGCGCGGGTGCCGCGCACCCGGTGGCTGACGCTGAGCTCGCGCCCCCGCAAGGTATCGATGGCCGCCACCAATGCCTCGGCGTCCTCGGGCACCACGTTGACGATCAATTCGGCCGGCAGTTCGCGCTCGCTGTGGCTGAGATAATACTGGGCCAGGAACGCCGACATCACTTCGGCCACCTCTTCTTCTATGCCCACTTGCGGGAAGAAGTTCTTGCTGCCCAGCACTCGCCCGCCGCGCACGCTGATCAGGTGCACGCAGGCGCCGCCCGGGTTGACGAACGCGGCGATCACGTCCACGTCGCCGCTGCCGCCCTCCATGCTCTGCTGGTCCTGTACGCGGCGCAGCAAGGCGATCTGGTCACGCAGCAAGGCGGCGTTCTCGAAGTCCAGGCTCATCGCGGCCTGTTCCATGCTGGCCGACAGCTCGTTGGTCAACTGGTGGCTGCGCCCTTCGAGGAACATGATCGAGTGGCGCACGTCTTCGGCATATTCCTCAGGTTCCACCAGGCCCACGCAGGGCGCCTTGCAGCGCTTGATCTGGTACTGCAGGCACGGCCGCAAGCGGTTCTTGTAGAAGCTGTCTTCGCATTGGCGCACGAAAAACGCCTTCTGCAACAGGCTCAAACTTTCGCGAATGGCACCGGCGCTGGGGTACGGGCCAAAGTACTTGCCCTTGGCCTTCTTGGCCCCGCGGTGAATGCTCAACCGCGGGAATTGCCCGTCAGACAAAAACACATAGGGGTAGGACTTATCGTCGCGCAGCAGGATGTTGTAGGGCGGCCGCCATTCCTTGATCAGCGTCTGCTCAAGCAGCAGTGCTTCGGTCTCGTTGGCAGTGATGGTGGTTTCCACCGAGGCAATACGCCCCACCAACGCGGCGGTCTTGGGTGCAAGGCCGGTTTTGCGAAAATAACTGGCCAGGCGTTTCTTGAGGTTCTTGGCCTTGCCCACGTACAGCAGGCGCGCGTCGGTATCGAACATCCGATACACACCCGGACGGGCGCTGCAGGTGGACAGAAAGGCGCTGGGATCAAATGGAGCGTTCATGGTCAAAGGCTGGCATCAACCATGCCGTGCCGCACCGCCAGCAGCGTCAACTCGACGTCGCTGGCGATCGAGAGTTTCTCGAAGATCCGGTAGCGGTAGGTGTTCACGGTTTTCGGCGACAGGCACAACTTGTCGGAAATGACCTGCACCTTCTGGCAGCCGACGATCATCAGGGCAATCTGGATCTCGCGTTCGGACAACAGTTCGAACGGCGAATTGCTGGTTTGCGGCTGGAACGACTTGAGCGCCAATTGCTGGGCGATCTGTGGGCTGATGTAACGTTGCCCGGCAAATACCAGGCGAATGGCCTGCACCATCTCGTCCAGGCCCGCGCCCTTGGTCAAGTACCCCGCCGCGCCAGCTTGCAGCAGGCGCGTGGGGAAGGGATCTTCTTCGCACACGGTGACCGCCACCACCTTGATGTCGGGGTGGCTGATCAACAGCTTGCGGGTGGCCTCCAGGCCGCCGATGCCGGGCATCTTGACGTCCATCAGGACCACGTCCGGGCGCAATTCGCGGACCAGCTTGAGGGCCTCCTCGCCCGATTCGGCCTGGCCGACCACCTGCAACCCATCGATATCGGCGAGCATCCGCGTAATGCCTGTTCGGACCAGATCATGGTCATCGACAACTAGGACCCTAATCAACAGACACCTCGTATTGTGGTCTTGTGGGATGTTGGCAACCTTAACAAATATCGGATCCCAGACCTAGTTCAAAGCGTCATCAACATGGCGCCAAGCGTCGACTTACGCCAGCTAGCCGGTTTTCCGGGACCTGTGCTTGACCGTGTAGCTGGCGGTCATTTCCGCCAGACTGTTGGCCATGTGCCGGATCGCGTCCTGCCCCTCCCTCGGCAGCACCCGATAATGCCCCAGGATGTGTTCCTCGCCTTGGCTTAATTGATCAACGGGCGTGGGTGTTCGTTCCCCGGTGACCACATACATCACGTCGACGCCGATTTGCGCGACGGCGGCCAGGTAGTCGGCCTTGGGCGTGCGCTCGCCGCTTTCGTATTTGCCCTGCGCGTTGGGCTCCACCCCGCCGACCTCGCCAAAGGCCTTTTGGGTCAGCTCCAGGCGCTCCCGTTCTTTGCGTAGACGCGAACCAATTCCAGTCATTTGAATGTATAATCCCTTATTAAGCATCCATATGGATGTGTCTTTGACCATTTTTAAATCGAATGAAACGGACTTGAACTATGCACGGTATACGGACTGCCGCACAAGCCAGGGCCTGGCTGGATCAGCAGGGAAAATCGGTACAAGAATTTGCCAGAGAGCACGGAGTAGACCCGGCCACCACCTATCAGATATTGGCCGGGCGCAAGAAAGGCAAACGCGGGGAGTCACACAAAGTCGCGGTTTTGCTGGGGATGAAGGAAGGCACGGTGCCGCAGGAGGCGGACCGAACGCAGCCTTGAGCCCGATCTGTCAAACCTTGCATTCCATGCGCAGGAAGCACTCGTCGATACCCACCTGCTCGAAGCCTTTGCGCAGGTAAAGGTAACGCGCCGGGTTGCTGGCAAACACCGTCAGGCGCACCAGGGGCAACCGCCGCTGGCGCGCCAGTGCCACCACTTGGTCGATCACCCAACTGCCAACCCCCTTCCCTCGAACACACTCATTCAGATGTAATTCGCGGATGAACAGCGCACGGCTGTCCAGGCTGAGGCTGACGTAGCCCTGGCGCACGCCATCGACTTCGATCAGGCGGTTGTCGCGCCATACCCAGGCCTGGTTGAAGCCCTCTTCTTCCCAGCGCAGGTCGAATTCGCTGTAGTAGCGCAGCATGGCGCCCCTCGTGAGGTCGCGAGCGTAGGATAAGTCCTGATCGGTGGCAGGACGCAACTGCAATTGCACGCTTAAAACTCCTAGATTGGCTGCACCGGTTTCCTAGCGAGCAAGTCTGGCACAGGCCATGTGCGCTGTGTAGGAGCGGCCATGACGACAAAAAGCAGTTGTCAGGGCGCGAACGGCTGAAGTAAGCTCGGCGTCACCAAATCGGAGCACCTTATGTTGCACTCAACCCACCTTCAGGCAGCACACACCGCCAGCGCACGTCGCTTGGCAGCGGTTGCGGCTGACTGTGTGGCGTGCGCACCGGTTTCTTATTATTACGGGTATTGGTTTAGCCACTGGCGCGCCTGATACCCATTATCCGGCGGCCACTTTAAACAGGTCGCCCGGTTGAAACACTCAAAAACCCCCGGTCGGCTTCCCGACCGGGGGTTTTGTTTTTTCAGCCCTTAAGCACTGCACCCAGCGACTCACACACTGATCAATTTCGAGGTATGCCCCATGAACTACGCCACCTATTACCGTTACGACACCTACACCGCCTGGCGATTTACCACCCTCCGTTCGGGCCAGCTTGCCGCCTCCGACCGGTCACTTTTGGGTGGCTCAGCTACACACATCGCCAACCCGGCCAATTGTCGAACACCGTCATAGGGCCGCGCGCGGGCCAATGCCCCGCCGCCAGCCCAGGAAAACACCTTATGAACAGCCTCATCAGCGCCCTGCCCCTGATCAACGCCCAACCGCATGCCCTGGCCCCAGCCGCCAACAGCCCGGTTTTGCAAACCTTGCCCAGCGTCAATGCCCTCAAGCAACAACTGCCCCTGAGCACCGCTCTGAGCGAGCAAGTCAGCGCTCACCGCAGCGCGGTGCGCAACATTCTCGATGGCCATGACCCACGCCTGCTGGTGATCGTGGGCCCCTGCTCCATCCACGACCCGCAATCGGCCCTGGAATACGCCCAGCGCCTGGCCGGCCTGGCGGCGGATGTGAGCGACCAGATGCTCCTGGTGATGCGCGCCTACGTTGAAAAACCCCGCACCACCGTTGGCTGGAAAGGCCTGGCCTACGACCCGCGCCTGGACGGCAGCGACGACATGGTCGGCGGCCTGAAACTGTCCCGCGAACTGATGCGCGAAGTGCTGCACATGGGCCTGCCGATTGCCACCGAACTGCTGCAACCGATGGCCGCCGGCTACTTCGAAGACCTGCTCAGCTGGGTGGCCATTGGCGCACGCACCACTGAGTCGCAGATTCACCGGGAGATGGCCAGCGGCCTGAACATGCCGGTGGGCTTCAAGAACGGCACCGACGGCGGCGTGGGCGTGGCCTGCGATGCAATCCGCAGCGCGGCCCACCCGCACCGCCACTTTGGCGTGAATGCCAGCGGCGAGCCTGCGATCATCGAAACCCGTGGCAACAGCCACGCCCACCTGGTGCTGCGCGGTGGCCACAAGGGCCCCAACTACGACCGCGACAGCATCGCCCAGGTGCATCAGAGCCTGGGCAAGGCGGCGATCCCGGCGCGTATCTTGGTGGACTGCAGCCATGCCAACAGCGGCAAAGACCCACTGCGCCAGCCCGAGGTGTTCAACGGCGTGTTGCGCCAACGCTTGCAGGGCGACCGCTCGCTGGTGGGGATGATGCTCGAAGGGCACCTGTTCGACGGCTGCCAGGCGATCGGGCCGAACATGCGCTACGGGGTGTCGGTGACCGATGGGTGTCTGGGCTGGGACAGCACCGAGCGCCTGCTGCGCGAAGCTGCCCGCCAGTTGCGCCAGGGCTCTGCGGATTCCACCCTGTAGGAGCGGATTCATCCGCGAAGGCCGCACCGCGGTTTACCCAACATACCGCAGCGGCCTTTCCCCTGGCATGCCAGGACCCACAGCTCAGTGGCTGGCACAGCCTGCGGGAACTTTTGCAGGAAAAGCTTCCCTCAGTACGGTAGGCTTCCCACTTTCTTGAAAGGAGCAATACCCCATGGCCAAAGCCACTGCCCGTCACATCCTGGTTCAGACCGAAGACAAGTGCAACGAACTGAAAGCCCAAATCGAAGGCGGCGCCGATTTCGCCGAAATCGCCAAGGCCAACTCCACCTGCCCATCCAGCCGCCAAGGCGGTGACCTGGGTTCCTTCGGCCCAGGCCAGATGGTCAAGGAATTCGACACCGTGGTGTTCAGCGCCCCGGTCAACACCGTGCAAGGCCCGGTGAAGACCCAGTTCGGTTATCACCTGTTGGAAGTGACCAGCCGTCAGGACTGATCCGCCAGATTGCATGAAATAACAGCCCGCCACCTTGGCGGGCTGTTTTGTTTGTGGCCCAGGTCCTACATGATGGTAGGGTATTTCCCAGGTTTTCATTCCGGCCCACGAATGACAAGGCAGACAATGCGCTCGGTTCTAACGTCCCTTTTTCTGACTGCCCAGTTAGTACTGCTTGCTCCCGCCTTTGCGGCACCGCAAACGTCCCTCACAGTGTATGGCGAGCCGGCCAAGTATCCGTCCGGTTTCCAGCATTTCAACTACGTGAACCCCAACGCCCCCAAGGGCGGCAGCCTGCGCCGTTCGGCGGTGGAAATCGGCCAGTTCGACCACTTGATGCCCTACATCGACAAAGGCACCGGCGTGACCCAAGTCGACGGCCTGCTGTACTCGCCCCTGGCCACCCGTTCGCTGGATGAGCCTTACACCGTGTACGGCCTGGTGGCGGAAAAGATGGAGCGCGACGACAGCGGTTTATGGCTGCGTTTTTACCTCAACCCCAAGGCAAAGTTTGCCGACGGCACGCCCATCACCGCCCAGGACGTGAAGTACACCTTCAACCTGCTGATGACCCAGGGCAGCCTGCGCTACCGCACGCAATTTGCCGACGTGCAGGACGTGCAAGTCGAAGGCCCGCTGCAGGTGCGATTCACCTTCAAGAACAACGACAACCTGACCCTGCCCCTGGACCTCGCCTCGCTGCCGGTGTTCCCCGAACACTGGTGGAAGGACCGCGACTTCAGCGACGGCGGCGGTTTCGAGCCGCCTGTGGGCAGCGGGCCGTACACGGTGGGCAAGGTGGACAATGGGCGCAGCATCACCTTCGAGCGCAACCCCACCTGGTGGGGCAAGGATTTGCCCGCCAGCCGTGGCCTGTACAACTTCGATCACTTCAGCATCGAGTATTTCGGCGACACCGAAGTGGCCCGGCAGATCCTGCGCGGCGGCGGCTACGACTACAACCGCGAGTTCAGCGCCACCGGCTACACCATCGGCTACGACAGCCCGGCATTGACCGACGGGCGCCTGCAGCGCGAGCACTTGGCCAAGGAAAGCCTGCAGTCGTCCCAGGGGTTTATTTTCAACCTGCAGCGCCCGGTGTTCCAGGACCGCCGCGTGCGCCAGGCGCTGGCCATGCTCTGGGACTTTGAGTGGAGCAACAAGCGCATGATGCGCAACATGTACATCCGCCAACAAAGCTACTTTGCCAACAGCCCCCTGGCCGCGCGCCAGTTGCCGGACGCCGCCGAGCTGAAGATCCTGGAGCCGTTGCGCGGGCAAATCCCCGACGAGGTCTTTACCCAGGTGTTCGAAGCACCGAAGACCGACGGCACCGGCTTTATCCGCGACAAGCAATTGCAAGCCCTGGCCCTGCTGGAAGCTGCCGGCTGGCACCCCGAGGGTGACAAGCTGGTGAACGCCCAGGGCGAACCGATGACCTTTACCTTTCTCAACGGTCAGGGCGGCATTGAACGCCTGTTGCTGCCCTACAAACGCAACCTGGCACAGATCGGTATCGACCTGCAGATCCGCCGCATCGACTCGGCGCAATACCTCAACCGGCTGATGGCCCGCGACTACGACATGATCGTCACCGGCTACCCGGTGTCGCCTTCCCCCGGCGTTGAGCTGTACAACTATTTCGGCTCGGATGCGGCCAACGACCCGGGTTCCAACAACTACATGGTGCTGAAAAACCCGGCCGTGGACAGCCTGATCAAAGGCTTGATCCAGGCCCGCACCAAAGCCGACATGACCACCTACGCCCACGCCCTGGACCGGGTGCTGCAGTGGAATTACTACTGGATTCCCAACTACTACCCGCCGGGCACCTCGACCGTGTGGTGGAACCGCTTCGGCATGCCCAAGGTGGCCGCCAGCAATGACGAGGCCATCGAAAGCTGGTGGGAAATCAGTCCCACGGCCCTGACCACCGAGCAAATGGCCGCCCGCCGTGCCCAGGAGAAGCCTTGATGCTGGCCTATACACTGCGGCGCCTGCTACTGATCATCCCGACCTTGCTGTTTATCCTGCTGGTGAACTTTGTCATCGTGCAAGCGGCCCCCGGCGGCCCGGTGGAGCAAGCCATCGCCCGCCTGCAAGGTATGGGCGGCGGCAGCGTGACCGGCGGCGGTGGCGACACGGCCCACGGCGCCTCGCGCGCCAGCCGGGGCCTGGACCCCAAGCTGATCAAAGACATCGAAAAGCAATACGGCTTCGACAAGCCAGCCCCCGAGCGCCTGTGGTTGATGCTCAAAAGTTACGCGAGCCTGGACTTTGGCAAGAGCTTTTTCCGCGGCGCCAAGGTCACCGACCTGATTTTGCAGAAGATGCCGGTGACCTTGTCGCTGGGTTTCTGGGCCACGCTGATCACCTACCTGGTGTCGATCCCCCTGGGGATTCGCAAGGCGGTGCGCCACGGTAGCCACTTCGACGTGTGGACCAGCACCGCGATCATCATCGGCTACGCTATGCCGGCGTTCCTGTTTGCCATGCTGCTGATCGTGCTGTTTGCCGGCGGCACGGCGCTGAACTGGTTCCCGGTGCGCGGGCTTGTGTCGGAGAACTTCGACCAGTTGTCGACCCTGGGCAAGGTGGCCGATTACTTCTGGCACCTGGTGCTGCCGGTGCTGTCGTTGGTGATCGGCGGTTTTGCTACCCTGACCATCCTCACCAAGAACTCCTTCCTCAACGAGATCACCCGCCAATACGTGGTCACCGCACGGGCCAAGGGCGTTAGTGAAACTCGCGTGCTGTACGGCCACGTGTTTCGCAACGCCATGCTGCTGGTGGTGGCGGGCCTGCCGCAGGCGTTCATCAGCGTGTTCTTCGCAGGCTCCCTGTTGATCGAGGTGATCTTCTCTCTCGACGGCCTGGGCCGCTTGAGTTACGAGGCGGCCGTAGCCCGCGACTACCCCGTGGTGTTCGGCACACTGTTTATCTTCACGCTGTTTGGCCTGGTGATCAAACTGGTGGGCGACCTGTGCTACACCCTGGTCGACCCGCGCATCGACTTCGCCGCGAGGAACGCTTGATGAGCCGCCTGTCCCCCTTGGCGCAGCGGCGCCTGGCGCGTTTTCGCAGCAACCGCCGTGGTTGGTGGTCGCTGTGGCTGTTCATTGCCCTGTTCGCGGCAAGCCTGGGTGGTGAGTTGATCGCCAACGACAAGCCGCTGCTGCTCAAGTACCACGACAGCTACTACTTCCCGGTATTCAAGCGCTACACCGAGCAAGAACTGGGCGGCATGTTGCCGTTCCAGCCCGACTACCGCAGCGATTACGTGCGCAAGCTGATCAGCGACGCCGGCGGCTGGATGGTCTTCCCGCCCATCCCGTTCAGCGCCGACACGCCCAACTACGACCTGACCCAACCGGCCCCCAGCCCGCCCACCGCGGCGAACTGGCTGGGCACCGATGACCAGTCCCGCGATGTGCTGGCGCGGGTGATTTTTGGCGCACGGGTGTCGATTCTGTTTGCCTTGGCGCTGACAATCATCAGCTCATTGATTGGCATCGCCGCCGGCGCCCTGCAGGGCTACTACGGCGGTTGGATCGACCTGTTCGGCCAACGCCTGCTGGAGGTATGGTCGGGGCTGCCAGTGCTTTACCTGCTGATCATTCTGTCGGGCTTCGTGGAGCCCAACTTCTGGTGGTTGCTGGGCATCATGGCCTTGTTCTCCTGGCTGGCGCTGGTAGACGTGGTGCGCGCCGAGTTTCTGCGCGGGCGCAACCTTGAATACGTCAAAGCCGCCCGCGCCCTGGGCCTGAACGACCGCAAGATCATCGTGCGGCACATCTTGCCCAACGCCATGAACGCCACCCTGAGCTACCTGCCGTTCATCCTCACCGGCGCCATCACCACCCTCACCGCCCTGGATTTCCTGGGGTTTGGCATGCCCGCCGGCAGCGCCTCGCTGGGCGAGTTGATCGGCCAGGGCAAGGACCACCTCGAGGCGCCGTGGCTGGGCTTGACGGCGTTTTTCACCCTGGCACTGATTCTGTCGCTGCTGGTGTTTATCGGCGAGGCGTTGCGTGATGCCTTCGACCCCAGAGCGTGAGCCAATGACCATGAGCGACAACGTGATCGAAATCCGCGACCTGTGCGTCGCCTTCAACGGCAACACCGTGGTGCGCAACCTGAGCCTGGACATCCCCGACGGCCAGTGCCTGGCGCTGGTGGGCGAGTCGGGTTCGGGAAAGTCCGTCACCGCCCATTCTATTTTGCAGTTGCTGCCCCAGGCCGGCACCGTGACCACCGGCAGCATCCGCTACCACGGCACGCAGCTGGTGGGCGCCGACGCCAAGTTGCTGCGCCAGATTCGCGGCAACCGCGTGGCGATGATTTTCCAGGAGCCGATGACTTCGCTCAACCCGCTGCACACCGTGGAAAAACAGATTGGCGAAACCCTGCTGGTGCACAAAGGCCTGAGCGGCAAGGCGGCGCACGCGCGCATCCTGGAGTTGCTGGAACTGGTGGCGATCTCCAACCCCAAGGAGCGCCTGAAGGCCTACCCCCATCAACTCTCCGGCGGCCAGCGCCAGCGGGTGATGATCGCCATGGCCCTGGCCTGCGAGCCGGTGCTGCTGATCGCCGACGAGCCGACCACGGCGCTGGACGTGACCGTGCAGCGGCGCATCCTGCGCCTGCTCAAATCGTTGCAGGAGCGCCTGGGGATGTCGCTGCTGTTGATCAGCCACGACCTTAACCTGGTGCGCAGCATCGCCCAGCGCGTGTGCGTGATGCGCAACGGCGAAATCGTCGAGCAGGCCGACTGCGAGCAGTTGTTCTGCCGCCCGCAACACCCCTACAGCCGGCTGTTGCTGGATGCGGAACCGGCCGGCGAAGCCTTGCCTCGCGCTGAGCGCGACGTGGTGCTTGAGGTCGACAACCTCAAGGTCTGGTACGCCCTGGACGGCGGTTTTTTCCGTAAGCCGCGCCATTACGTCAAGGCCGTGGACGGCATCAGCCTGAGCCTGCAACGCGGCAAAACCCTGGGGATCGTCGGCGAGTCGGGCTCGGGCAAGTCGACCCTGGGCCAGGCGATTTTGCGCCTGCTGGACTCCGAGGGCAGCATTCGTTTCCAGGGCCAGTCGTTGGAGCACCTCAGCCAGCAACAGATGCAGCCCTGGCGCAAGCAGATGCAGGTGGTGTTCCAAGACCCCTACGGCAGCCTGAGCCCGCGCATGTCGGTGCAGCAGATCATCACCGAAGGCTTGGAAGTGCACGCCCACTGTGACGCCCGCGACTACGAAAAGCGGGTGATCCAGGTGCTGGAAGAAGTGGGCCTGGACCCGGCCACGCGCCACCGCTACCCCCATGAATTCTCCGGCGGCCAGCGCCAACGCATCGCCATCGCCCGCGCCCTGGTGCTCAAGCCGGCACTGATTTTGCTGGATGAGCCGACCTCGGCGCTGGACCGCACGGTACAAAAGCAGATCGTCGCCCTGCTGCGCCAACTGCAGGAAACCCATGGGCTAACCTACCTGTTCATCAGCCACGACCTGGCGGTGGTCAAGGCCCTGGCCCATGATGTGATCGTGGTCAAGGATGGCCAGGTGGTGGAACGCGGCGCCAGCCATGACCTGTTCGAGTCGCCGCAGCACCCCTACACTCGTGAGTTGCTGCTGGCGGCGTCGGTGTAAACGCTGACTGCGAACTTGCCGACTGCGGTGTGTCTTTCGCGGATAAATCCGCTCCTACGACAGAGGGCTGTATATGTCACTCGAGGGTAAAACGGCACTGGTCACCGGCTCCACCAGCGGCATTGGCCTAGGAATTGCCCTGAGCCTGGCGCAGGCCGGTGCTCGGGTGATCCTCAATGGCTTTGGCGACGCCAGCGCGGCGTTGGCCGAGGTGGGCGCATTTGGCGGACAGGTGGGCCACCACCCCGCCGACGTCAGCGACCCTGCGCAAATCGCCGAGATGGTCGAGTACGCCGAGCGCGAATTCGGCGGCGTCGACATCTTGGTCAACAACGCCGGTATCCAGCACGTGGCCGCCGTGGAAACGTTCCCGGTGGAGCGTTGGGATTCGATCCTGGCCATCAACCTGTCCGCCGTGTTCCACGGCATTCGCCTGGCCCTGCCGGGCATGCGCGAGCGCGGCTGGGGGCGGATCATCAACATCGCCTCGGTACACGGCCAGGTCGGCTCGACCGGCAAGGCCGCGTACGTGGCCGCCAAGCATGGGGTGATCGGGCTGACTAAAGTGGTGGGGCTGGAAACAGCGCTGAGCCAGGTGACCTGCAATGCCATCTGCCCAGGCTGGGTGCTGACGCCGTTGGTGCAGAAGCAAATCGACGACCGCGTGAGCGCAGGCGCCGACCCGCAACAGGCGCGCCAGGCGTTGCTGGCCGAGAAACAACCGTCCCAGGAATTCGTCACGCCGGGGCAGTTGGGCGAACTGGTGCTGTTTTTGTGCAGCGAGGCCGGCAGCCAGGTGCGTGGGGCGGCATGGAATATTGATGGGGGGTGGTTGGCGCAGTAATACGCGGCGCCTGGTTCACGGATAAAACCGCTCCTACGCAGCCTGTAGGAGTGGATTTTTCCGCGAAGGAGTCGTCACGTCGGCCGATCATCCTCCACCAACCCCCAATCGGCGCTGTCCACATCCGCCGCAGGCGTGGGCGGCGCCGGCGCCGTTGTCTGCTCGAACCCACCTTCGCGGTGCAACTTCAGCCTCAGCCGCACGTTGTTCTGCGAATCGGCATTTTTCAGCGCCTCATCCTCACTGATCGCCCCTTCCACGGCCAGGTCATACAGCGCCTGGTCGAAGGTCTGCATGCCCAGGGTGCCGGACTTTTCCATGATGCCCTTGAGCTCGGCGAATTCATTGCGGTGGATGAAGTCGCGGATCGCCGGGGTGCCGAGCATCACTTCCACCGCCGCCCGTCGCTTGCCGTCCACGGTTTTGACCAGGCGCTGGGACACGAACGCCTGCAGGTTGTTGCCCAGGTCGTTGAGCAATTGCGGGCGGCGGTCTTCGGGGAAAAAGTTGATAATGCGGTCCAGCGCCTGGTTGGCGTTGTTGGCGTGCAAGGTGGAAATCGCCAGGTGGCCGGTGTCGGCAAAGGCCAGGGCGTGCTCCATGGTTTCGCGGTCGCGGATCTCGCCGATCAATATCACGTCCGGCGCCTGGCGCAGGGTGTTCTTCAGGGCTGCCTGGAAACTGCGGGTGTCCACGCCCACTTCGCGCTGGTTGATGATCGATTTTTTGTGGCGGTGGATATACTCCACCGGATCTTCGATGGTAATGATGTGGCCGCTACTGCTACGGTTACGGTAATCGATCAAGGCGGCAAGCGACGTGGACTTGCCCGAGCCGGTGGCGCCGACGAACAGCACCAGCCCGCGCTTTTGCATCACCACGTCGAGCAACACCGGCGGCAGCTTGAGGTCTTCGAAACGCGGGATGTCCAACTTGATGTTGCGCGCCACGATCGACACTTCGTTGCGCTGCTTGAAGATATTGACCCGAAAGCGCCCGACCCCCGGCAAGGACATGGCCAGGTTCATCTCCAGGTCGCGCTCGAAGTCGGCACGCTGTTCGGCGTCCATGATGTTGGCGGCGATCAGCGCGACTTCGCCAGGCTTCAGCGCCTCGGCCCCCAGCGGCTTGAGCACGCCATTGAACTTGGCGCACGGCGGCGCCCCGGTCGACAGGTACAGGTCGGAACCGTCCTGGCTGGCCAGGGTTTTGAGCAGGGCTTGGATGTCCATATTCGGGAGTCCGCAGGGCAAACGTTAGGAAGTAAGCTATAGCTTGGCGGTAAAACAGCCTTGCAGGCAAATCATAGGATACAGGTTAATGACCGGCTCACCCGTCGGCGGCGATACCGCTGCCCTGATCGCCACCCTGGACTGGAGCGCCAGCCCCCTGCCGGCGCCCGAACAGTGGCCGCAGAGCCTGCGCACCGCCGTGGACATCGTCATTCACTCGCCCATGCCGATGTTGCTGCTGTGGGGCCCGCAGTTGTGCCAACTGTACAACGACGGCTTTGGCCTGCTGGCCGGCAGCAAGCACCCGCAGGCGTTCGGCCAACCGGTGGACCTGACCTGGCCGGAACTCAAGAGCTTCACCGACCCCATCTACGCGGCCGTGCTGCGCGGCGAAGTGCGCACCTACGTGGAGCAAGGCTTCACCCTGCCGCGCGGCAGTTGGTCGGCGCAGGTCTGGCTGGACCTGACCTACAGCCCTATCCGTGACGAACAGCAAAACGTGGCCGGCATCCTGGTGACCGCCATCGAGACCAACGAACGGCGACGCGTGGCCGACGAGCTGCTGCGCCGTTCCGAAGCCAGCCTCAAGGCCCAGCACGACACCGAGGAGCGCCTGCAATTGACCCTGGCCGCCACCAATGCGGTGGGCACCTGGGACTGGGACATTCGCGAAGACCGCTTCATGGCCGATGCACATTTTGCCCGGCTGCACAGCGTCGACCCACAGCAGGCTGGCAGCCTGCCGATCACCGAGTACCTGCAGGGCGTGCACCCCGAGGATCGCGGCCTGGTGGCGCGCACCATCAAGGACTGCATCACCCACAGCGGCGAATACGCCAACGAGTTCCGCCTGCTGCCGGCCGACGGCGTGGTGCGCTGGGTGTTCGCGCGCGGGCGCTGCTACAAGGACGACCACGGCCGCCCGGCGCGCTTCATTGGCGCCTCCATCGACATCACCGAGCGCCGTGCCGCGGAAAACGCCGTGCGCCAGCTTAACGAAACCCTGGAGGAGCGGGTGGCCGAGCGCACCCAGGCACTGGCCGAGGCCAACGCCTTGCTGCAGCAGGAAATGCACGAGCGCGCACGCGCCGAAGATGCCCTGCGCCACGCGCAAAAGATGGAAGCGGTGGGCCAGTTGACTGGCGGCATCGCCCACGACTTCAACAACATGCTCACCGGCATCATCGGCAGCCTGGACCTGATGCAGCGTTACATCGCCGCCGGGCGCGCCGACGAAATCGGCCGTTTCACCGACGCGGCGGTCACTTCGGCGCACCGCGCGGCCGCCCTTACCCACCGCCTGCTGGCCTTCTCGCGGCGCCAGTCGCTGGACCGCAAGCGCCTGGACCCCAACGCCCTGGTGCACTCGCTGGAAGAACTGCTCAGCCGTACCAAGGGCGAGCACATCGAACTGCGCCTGAACCTGGCCGACGGCATCTGGCCGGTGAACACCGACGCCAACCAGTTGGAAAACGCCCTGTTGAACCTGGTGATCAACGCCCGGGATGCCATGCCCGAGGGCGGTCGCCTGTTGATCGAAACTGCCAATTGCCACCTCGATGGCCGTGAACAGGACACCCCGCTTGAGCCGATCAAACCCGGTGAATATGTGAGGATCGAGGTCAGTGACAATGGCGCCGGTATGAGCGCGGCGATCCTGGCCAAGGCCTTCGACCCCTTCTTTACCACCAAGCCGATCGGCCAGGGCACAGGCCTGGGCCTGTCAATGATTTATGGCTTCGCCCAGCAGTCCGGTGGGCACATCACCTTGCACAGCGAGCCGGGCAACGGCACCTGCGTGCGCCTGTACCTACCGCGCCACAGCGAACAGGTGCAAGAAAAGCCCAAACTGTTGGCGCCCCAGGACGCGCCCTTGGCGGTGAAGGGGGAAAGCGTGTTGGTGGTGGAGGACGACCCGGCGGTGCGCATGCTGGTGCTCAATGTGCTGGACGAACTGGGCTATCGCGCCCACCCGGCGGCCGATGCGAAAGTCGCCATTCCGCTGCTCGAATCGAGCCTGCGCATCGACCTGCTGGTGACCGACGTCGGCCTGCCGGGCATGAATGGCCGGCAACTGGCCGAGATCGCCCGCCAGCACCGGCCGGGCTTGCGCGTGTTGTTCATGACCGGGTATGCCGAGAAAGCCGCCGAACGCCACGCCTTTCTGGCCGAGGGCATGGCCATGGTCACCAAACCGTTTTCCATCGAAGTCTTGGCCACGCACATTCGCCAGATGATCAATCAACCGAGCAGTGACGACGGAACTTCGGCATAATCGCGCGCTTTTTAGCGCAGCAAGACAAGGCACCCGCGTCATGAAAGCTCAGGCTCGCCACATTCTGGTAAAAACGGCCGAAGAGGCCGAACAACTCAAGCAGCGCATCGCCAAGGGCGAAGCCTTCGATGTGCTGGCCAAAAAGTATTCCACGTGCCCATCGGGCAAGCGCGGCGGCGACCTGGGCGAAGTGCGCCCCGGGCAGATGGTGGGCGCCATCGACCAGGTCATCTTCAAGAAGCCCCTGCGCACCGTGCACGGTCCGATCAAGAGCAAATTCGGCTACCACCTGGTGCAGGTGTTCTACCGCGACTGATCCCTGGGGATCAACGCGCCGGGGTACTGGATCACCCGTGCGGCCAGGCGATGGCCCGCCTCGGCCGCCGCCGCGGGCGCTGCACCTTGCAGGCGGGCGGCCAAGTAACCGGCACTGAACGAATCGCCGGCTGCCGTAGTGTCGACGACCTTGGCCACCGGAGTGGCCCGCACCTCAAACAGCGCCTCGTGGCAATGGATCAGGCAACTGTCGGCGCCACGCTTGATCACCACTTCAGGGATCGACAAGCGCGCGCAGGCCTTGAACACCGCCTGGGCATCGGCATGGCCGAACAGCGCCTGCTCATCGTCCAGGGTCAGCAGGGCCATGTCCACCAACGGCAACACATGGCGGTAGGCCGCCCGGGCCTGCTCCACGCTGGCCCAGAGCCGTGGCCGGTAGTTGTTGTCAAACACCACCAGGGTGTCGCTCAAGCGTGCCGCCTCCAACACCTCCAGCAGGCGATCGCGACCCTGCTCGCCGAGCACCGCCAGGGTGATGCCGCTGAAATACAGCACGTCGTAGCCCGGCAACGCCGCCAGCATGGGTGCGGCCTGGGCATTGGTGAAGCAGTCGCGCACCGCCGCCTCGTTACGCCAGTACAAAAACCGCCGCTCGCCGTTGGCGTCGGTCTGGATGCAATAGAGCCCGGGCAGCCGCCCCGGCAGGCGCTGCACATGCTCAAGGCCGATATTTTCAGCGGCCCATTGCTTGCACATGGCGTCGCTGAAGCTGTCATCGCCCAGGGCGGTGACGTAGTCCACGCTCGCCTCCTTGCCCAATTGCCGCGCCAGGTACACCGCGGTATTCAGGGTGTCGCCACCAAAGCTTTGTTGCAGGCTGCCGTCGGCGCGTTGCTGCACCTCGATCATGCACTCGCCGATCAGGGCGATACGCCGGGGCATGGGCCCCAAGGCGGCCAGGCTGTTGAATTCGCTCATGGCAGCCGCCTTGTCAGAAGTCAGTGGTCAGGGATTCGATCACGGTGCAGTCCTCGTCCACCAGGCAGGCAACCCGCCACTTGTCGAATGTGAGGCAGGGGTGCGAAGTGCCAAAGGCGATGATATCGCCGATGCGCAGGTCGATGCCGGGCGCAACGCTCATGAACGCATGCTGGTCCATCACCGCCGTGACCTGGCAGCCCTGCATGGGCTCGCTGACGGCCGGCAGCACGCCAGGCTTGAAGCAGCGCAGCGGCACCGGCAACCCGGCATCGAAAGCCACGTCGCGCTTGCCCAGGGCGATCACCGCGAAGCCTGGCTCGGGCATCGACTGCACGTGGGCCCACACTTCCAGGGCCGGGCGCAGGCCTTCGTGCAAGTCACCGCGCCGTTCCAGCACACCGCACTGGGCCTCCTTGTAGATGCCGTGGTCGTGGGCCACGTAGCTGCCGGGGCGCAAAACGGCCAGGAAGCGCCCGCGCGCCTCATGGGCGTCGAAGGCCTCGGCGATCAGGTCGTACCAGGCCGAACCCGAGGCGGTGACGATGGGCCGCTCCAGGGCAAAGGCGCCTTGAGCCTGCAACTGCACCGCAAGGTTCACCAGGGAGGCGGCGAAGGCGCGGATGCCACTGATGGCGTGATCGCCGTGGATCACCCCCTCGTAGCCTTCGATGCCGGTCAGCGCCAGGGCCGGCTGTGCGCCGATGGCAGCGACCAGCGCGTGCACCTCGGCCTCGCTGCGGCAACCGCAGCGGCCGCCCACCACGCCGTATTCGATCATCACGTTCAGGCGCAGCCCGCGCGCGCCGAAGAACTCGCCCAAGGCTTGCACCTGGTCCGGGTGGTCGACCAGGCAGTGGAAGTCGAACAGGCTGTCTTGCAACAGCTCGGCGATCAGCGCCATGTTCGGCGCCCCCACCAGTTGGTTGGCCATCAGCACCCGGCGCACACCACCGGCATAGGCGGCGCGGGTTTGCACGGCGGTGGCCAGGGTCATGCCCCAGGCACCGGCCTGCAGTTGGCGCTGGAACAGGCCGGGGGTCATGCTGGTCTTGCCGTGGGGCGCAAGCTCTGCGCCGCTGTCGCTGACAAACTTTTGCATCCAGCGGATGTTGTGCTCGATGGCCTTGGCATTCAGCACCAGGGCCGGCAGGCTGACGTCACGCAGCAGGTTGTCGCCGGGGCGCGCGGCGCCTTTTTCCACGGCCATTGCTTGGCTGTCCAGCATGGTGCGAATCCTCTTGTCGTAGGGCCCAGGCGTCAGTCGTTGAGGCGCCGGGCCAGGCCATTGGCGCTGTCGATCAGCACCTGGCGGTAATGGTCATAGTTTTTCTTGGCATCCTGGCGCGGGGCGACGATGCACAAGGTGGCAATGCACGTGCCGCGCGGGTCTTTCACCGGGGCGGCAAAGCAATGGGTAAAGGTGTCGGCGACGCTGTCGAACGAGAAGAACCCATCGATGCCGGCCTGGCGGATTTCCTTGAGGAAGCGCTCCAGGGGCAAACGGTAGCCGTCGGGCAGGATGAAGTCGTCGTGATCGATCAGGTCGACGATTTCCTGGTCGCTCAGGTGCGCCAGCAGCAAGCGCCCCGAAGCCGTCCAGGGGATGGGCGCGTTTTCGCCGATGTCCGAGGAAATGCGAAAATGCCGCTCGCCCTCCTTCATCAGCGCCACGGTGTATTTGCGCCCGTTGAGCAGGCACATCTGCGCGGTCTCGTGGGTTTTGCTGACGATCTCTTGCAGGCAGGCGTCGGCCTCGCGGGTCAGGTCGAAATGGCGCAGGTGCGCCTGGCCCAGGAAGTACAACTGGCGGCCCAGGTACACATGCCCTTCCTTGCCCACCGCCTCCAGGATACGCCGCTCCAGCAACGAGGCCACCAGTTCGTAGACCGTGGACTTGGGGCTGCCGATGCCCGAGGCGATTTCGTTGGGGCGCAGGGGCTGGCCCTTGTCCTTGAGAAAGTCGAGGATATCGAAGGCGCGGTCCAGCCCCTTGGCGCGCCGCTTGATCGTGTCGTCCAGCATTGTAAAAACTCCCTGAGCGTACCCATTTCCAGGATTCTACCGCCCTGGCACATCGTGGTGGCCTCTTCGCGGATGAATCCGCTCCTACAGGGGACATCCGTGGGGCGGATGTGTGCGCAAACCGATCAACGCGGCTTATAGGCGATGCAGTCGATCTCGACCTTGCAGTCCACCATCATGCTGGCCTGCACGCAGGCCCGTGCCGGGGCATGTTCGGGGCTGAAGTATTCGCCGAACACCTTGTTGAAACTGTGGAAGTCGCGCGGGTCTTCCAGCCACACGCCGACGCGCACCACGTCTTTGAGGGCGTAACCGGCCTCGTCCAGGATGGCCAGCACATTGCGCATCGTCTGGTGGGTTTGCTCGACGATGCCGCCCACAATGATTTCACCGTCAACTGCCGGCACCTGGCCAGACACGTGCAGCCAGCCATCGGCCGCTACTGCGCGGGCGAAGGGGCGCGGCGTACCGCCTCCTGCGGTGCTGCCGGTGCCGTAACGAGTAATGCTCATGGGTGTTTCTCCTGATTGAAAAGATTAAAAACGGGTGTTCTTGAGAAATTCGGTCAGCCGTGGCGATTGCGGGTTCTCGAACAATTGTTTGGGAGGCCCCTGCTCTTCGATGCGGCCTTGGTTCATGAACACGATCTTGTCCGACACCTCGAAGGCAAAACGCATTTCGTGGGTCACCAGCAACATGGTCATGCCCTCTTCTGCCAAGCCTTTGATCACCGCCAGCACTTCGCCCACCAGTTCCGGGTCCAGGGCCGAGGTCACCTCATCGAACAGCATCAGGCTGGGGTTCATGGCAATGGCCCGGGCGATCGCCACGCGCTGTTGCTGCCCACCCGAAAGCTGGCCGGGGTAATGGTTGCGCCGCTCCAGCAGGCCAACCCGCTCCAGCCATTTTTCCGCCAGGGCGATGGCTTGGTCCTTGGGCAGCTTTTTCACCTTGAGCAACCCCAAGGTCACGTTCTGCAAGGCAGTCAGGTGCGGGAACAGGTTGAACTGCTGAAACGCCATGCCGGTCATGGCGCGGTGCTGGGCGATGACTTTTTCCGGATGGCGTACCCGCTTGCCAGCCACTTCGCTGTAGCCGATGTCTTCGCCGTCGAGCACGATCTGCCCGCCCTGGAACTCCTCCAGCAGGTTCACGCAGCGCAGCAGCGTGGTCTTGCCCGAGCCGCTGGAGCCGATCAGCGTGACCACGTTGCCGCGCTGCATGTCAAGGTCCACGCCCTTGAGCACCTCGACTGCGCCGTACTGCTTGTGCAGGTTGCGGATGCTCAGCAACGCGTTGGTATCTTGGGATTGTGTCATGGCAAGGCCACCCGCTTTTCAATGTGCCGGCCGAGTAATTCGATGGCGTAGTTGATGACGAAGAAGAGGAAACCGACGAACAGGTAGAACTGCAACGTCATGAAGGTGCGGGCGATCACTTGCTGGGTGCTGAGCAGCAGTTCGGCCACGCCGATCACCGACAGCAGGGTCGAGGCCTTGACGATCTCGGTGCTTGAATTGACCCACGTCGGCAAGATCTGCCGCAACGCCTGGGGCAGCAGCACGTAGCCCAGGCTCTGGAAAAACGTCAGGCCAATGGCCTTGCCCGCTTCCATCTGCCCCAGGGGGATGGCCTGCAACGCGCCGCGCACGATCTCGGCCACGTGCGAGCCACAAAACAATGTCAGGCCGATGGCCCCGGCCTGGAAGGCACTGACCTGAAGGCCCAGGGCCGGCAACATGTAAAAGCACGCCAGCACCAACACGAACACTGGCGTGCCGCGGATCAGGTCGACGTAAATGCGAAATGGAACCCGCATCCACAAGCGCCCGTAGGTCAGGGCAAGCCCGGTGACCACCCCCAGCACAGTGCCGCAGATGATCGACAGCAGCGAGACGGCAACGCTGGCCAAAAAGCCGTCCCACAAGGTTTGGCGAGCGATCCATAGCTCTTGCAGCCAGGTATGAGCTTCGTACATGAACCCCTCCTATCGACGGATGATCGCCAGGCGCTGTTCCAGATAACGCAGCACCATGGCAATGAGGTAACAGGCCACCACATACAACGCCGTGGTCACCAGCCAGGTTTCGATCACCCGGTAGCTTTCGACGTTGATCTTGCGGGCGTAATAGGTCAGCTCCGGCACCGCGATCGCGGCCGCCAGGGAGGTGTCCTTGAATAGCGAGATGAAATTGTTCGACAGCGCCGGCAACACGTTGCGCAGCATCACCGGAACGATCACGTAGGCGCGCACCTGCCACTCGCTCAGGCCAATCGCCAGGCCCGCCTCGCGCTGGCCCTTGTGAATGCTCTGCAGCCCTGCGCGGAACACTTCGGTCAAATAGGCCCCGGCGTACAGCGACAGGGTGACAATGAACGAGGCGATCTTGTCCAGGCGGATGCCCAGGCTTGGCAGGGCAAAATAGATCAACAGGATCAGCACCAGGATCGGCGTGTTGCGCACCACGGTCACGTAGATCGAGGCGATCACCCGCAACGCACGGGTCTTGGACAGCAGGCAAAAGGCACTGACCAGGCCGATCACGCAGCCGATGGCAATGGAAATAAGCGCCAACTCCAGGCCCAGGCCCAGGCCTGCGAGCAGGCTGTCGAAGTCACGCCACACTGCGGCAAAATTCAACTGGTAATTCATGGTGTGCAGGTCCTCGGGCAGCGCGGTGCAGTCACCGCCCTGCCCTCAGCAGGTCATTTGAATTCGACAGGGAAACCGATAGCCGGGGTGGGCAGGTCCACGCCAAACCATTGCTTGAACGACGCCGCGTAGGTGGGGAACTCGACCCCGGTCATGGCTTCATGCAGCGCGGTGTTGACGAAGTTCAGCCAATCCTGATCGCCACGCTTGACTGCGCAGGCGTAGGTTTGCGGGCTCCAGGCATAGGCCGGGCTGCGGTAGCGGCCAGGGTTCTGCACCATCAGGTACTTGACCGAGGATTGGTCGGTGGCGGCAGTGTCGGCACGCCCGGAGTTCACGGCCTGATACATCAGGTCGACGCTGTCGTACTGGTCGACCTTGGCCTTGGGCAACGCCTGGTGCACCAGTTCTTCGGCGTAGACGTTCTGCAGCACGGCCACGGTGACCGAGTCGCCTGCGGCCTTGAGGTCTTCGATCTCCTTGTACTTGCTATTGGCGGGCAGCAACAGGCCCACGCCTTCGCGGTAGTACGGCAGGGTAAAGGCCACCTGTTGGGCGCGGCTGGCGGTCACGGTAATGAACTGGCAGCTGATGTCGACCTTATCGGTCAGCAGGTTCGGGATACGTGCGTCGGAGGACTGCACCACGAACTCCACCTTGCTCGGGTCGTTGAACAGGCCTTTGGCGATCAACTTGCCAATGTCGATATCAAAACCCTGCAACTTGCCGTCGGCCCCTTGAAAGTGCCACGGCGCGTTGGTGCTGCCAGTGCCGACGATCAGGTGGCCACGCTGCAGCACGCTGTCCAACTTGCTGTCAGCCGCTTGCACCGCCAGTGCTGCCGATGAGGCCAGGAGAAAAACACACGCTTTGAACAAGGATGGTCCGCGATGCATGACACGCACTCCGAAGTTGGTTATTCCGCTATACCGGAACAAGGTATGTAACAACGGAATAGACAGCAGAAAGTGTGCCATCCGCGCAAGGCCTTGGCCAGTCCCCCTGGAAAAACCTTTGAAATCAGCCAGCTGACACGCCTTGCAATCTTAAGGCGTGGACGCCCCGCCGGGAGTCGCTACCATTGGCTACAGGGTGTGCGAGTAGGAAGGCCCCAATGCGGAGCGCCCCTGCTTCAAATCCGCGCACCTTTGTTATCGCCAGGAGGCGTCATGAGATCCACCGTTGCCCTGCTTGCCAGCCTGGCGCTCGTTGCGCCAGCCTTTGCCGCCCTCAAAGACGTGGCGCCCTACCCCGACGCCGAGGCGGGTTACGTGCGCTACGTCATCCACTTGCCCGAGCAGCCCGACGAATCCGCCTTCAAAGTGGAGGTTTTGCCAGGCAAAACGCTTTCGACCGACTGCAACAATCAACGCTTCACCGGCACGCTTGCAGAAAAAACCCTGCAGGGCTGGGGTTATTCGTTCTATCGCCTGGAGGGCGTGCAAGGGCCGCTGGCCACGCTGATGGCGTGCCCGAACGGCAAGCAATCCCTAAGCTTTGTGCAAGTCAAGGGCGAAGGCTTCCTACTGCGCTATAACAGTAAGCTGCCGATCGTGGTGTACGTGCCACAGGGAATCGAGGTGCGTTATCGCGTCTGGTCGGCGGGGCCGCAGATGAAAGATGCCAGCAAGGAGTAGGTAAAACGAAAGAACCCGCATGTGAGCGGGTTCTCGGGGGGGTAGGTATCAGAGGCTGTCGTTTACGCGGCGGGCCTGTTTCACGTGGCTGTGCGCAAGGTCTGCCCGAAGGCCGGCAATCAGGTTGGAAATCGCCCGGCTGCTGGTCAGCTGTTCGGCGTTGATGCCGGTGACGGTCATGTCGAGCCTTTCGGACGTTCGATCATAGACCCGCACTGTTAGCGAACGGTCTTGGGCCAAGGTGCATTGGCAGCGTTGCGGCAGAAAACTGCTTTCAATGATGTTGCGCAGTTCAAGGGTGGACAACATGTCTACTTCTCCATTTTTTATTGATCGATCCTTGCCATTCCACAGGCATGTCCATCATAGGTGGCTTTTTGCTGCTGTGGCAGACCACCGGTCTAATGCGCCAGCTTGCCGGTCTTATAGCCAAACAGTGCATTTATCAGGCCCACCTCCGTTGCCCAGGCAGGTCTTTAAAAATCAAACAGTTACTCAAAAAGTGGCCGATTGCCCTCATGCAATTTGCACGCAGCACGGGTATTGAGCCTGCAATTTGCACACCCGCCCGGTACCCCATCAGCCCCGTGAAACTTTGCCAAGGCCTGCGCAGTCACCTGCACACAGACTTCGCAGGTACATCGCTATGGCTCGGGCAATCTGGAAAGGCGCGATCAGTTTTGGCTTGGTGCACATCCCCGTGGCCTTGGTGTCCGCCACCTCCTCGGGCGGCGTCGACTTCGACTGGCTGGACAAGCGCAGCATGGACCCGGTTGGCTACAAACGTGTGAACAAGGCCACGGGCAAGGAAGTCACCAAGGAAAATATCGTCAAGGGCGTGCAGTTCGAAAAAGGCCGCTACGTGGTGCTCAGCGAAGAGGAAATTCGCGCCGCGCACCCCGTCTCGACCCAAACCATCGAGATTTTTTCATTCGTGGACCGCGAGCAGATCCCCTTGGCCAATATCGACACCCCCTACTACCTGGCGCCTGACCGGCGTGGTGAAAAGGTCTACGCACTGTTGCGTGAAACCTTGGTCAAGACGCAAAAGGTTGCCTTGGCGCTCGTGGTTCTGCACACCCGTCAGTACCTCTCGGCGCTGATGCCGCTTGAGGACGCACTGGTGCTGGTCAAGCTGCGCTGGCCCGAGGAAGTGCGCGGCCTGGATACGCTGGAGTTGACCAAAGAAGCCAAAAGCCCCGAGCTGAGCAAGAAGGAACTGGACATGGCCAAGCGGCTGGTCGAAGACATGAGTGGTGACTGGACCCCTGCGGACTACAGCGACCAGTTCGAGAAAAAGATCATGGCCCTGGTCGACCGCAAGGCCCACGAAGGCAAGATCGAAGATGTAGAGACCGACGCCGGCCAGGAAAAACGGGCCACGGCCGATGTGATCGACCTGACAGAACTGCTCAAACGCAGCCTGGGCGGCAAGCCTGCGGCCAAGAAAACCCAACCTGCGGCCAAGCCTGCGCGTAAATCGCGCAAGGCCTCTTGAATGACCGGCGGTCGTTACAACTGGCATTTTTGACAGTATCCATTTTAATACAAAGTGATTATTTAGCTCAAAACCACCCATTCCGATGTCTGGGGCCGCCTGAATGTGTCGTGGTGAATAGCCCCGAGGTCCTTTAATCGTTAAAGGGATATCGGCTATGACGTTCACCCGAAAAACCCAAGTAGGGGCCATTGTGCTGCTGGCCGCGCTGAGCAAAACCGGTTATGCGGCCTGCGTGCTGGTACCCACGGCCGGCGATGACAACTTTGTGTGCGACAGCGGCACGGCAACCTCGCTGACCGACCTGAGCGGCAACAATACCCTCACCCTGCCCGCAGGCAGCACCGCCACCATCACTGGAGCGGTGTCATTCGGCGCAGGGGTCGACCGGGTGGAAATCAATGCCGGCACCATCGGCGGGGCCGTCGAACAAGGCGCTGGCATCGACACCTTCGTGATGAACGGCGGGCAGATCCAGTCGCTTGCCCAAGGCGATGGCCGCGACATATTCATCATGACCGGCGGCACGATCGTCGGCGCCTTCGAAGACGGCGACGTGGCCACGATGACCGGTGGCACCATCGGCCGGGTCGACATGAAACTCGATAACAACATTTTCGACATGTCGGGCGGGCGCATCAACGGCAACCTGGTGACGGGCCTTGGCCGGGACACCATCATCATCTCCGGTGGCAGCATCGGCGGTAATGTCAGCACCAGCGCCGGTGTCGATACGCTGACCCTGACCGGTGGGGAGATCGGCGGCCAAGTGCTGCTCAGCACGGGTAACGACGTGCTGACCTGGAACGGCGGCGGCGTGATAAAGGGCCTGGTGTCGATGGGCAATGACGATGACGTTGTCAACCTGATCAACTTGACCGATGGCATCCTGGCGCAGACGCCGCTGATCAACGGCAATACCGGCAACGACACGTTGATTTTCAACAACACCCAGGCCAGCACCGGCGCACGCTACACCACCTTCGAGAACGTGCAACTGACCAACGGCTCGGTGTTCACGCTCAACGACACCTTCACCCTGGGCGACACCGGCACGGGCACCGGCGCCCTGAGCCTGGATGCCAGCAGCACCTTGGCGTCTTCCAGCGGTGTGATCAGCCCCTTCAACAGCGGGCAGAACGTGAACGTGACCAACGCCGGGCTCATCGACCTGGCCAGCAGTGGCGCCACGGCCACCGATACGTTGACGGTGGTGGGCAACTACACCGGCAATGCCGGGCGTTTGAACCTGCAAAGCGTGTTGGCCGGTGACGGCGCCGCCTCGGACCGGCTGATTGTGTCCCAGGGCACGCTGTCCGGCACCACGACCCTGGCGGTGACCAACCTGGGTGGGTTGGGTGCCCTGACCACGCAGAACGGTATCGAGGTGGTTGAGGCCAATCAAGGCGCTACCAGTAGTAACAGCGCCTTCAGCCTGGGCAGCAACCTCTCGGCGGGGGCCTATCAGTACTACCTGTTCAAGGGCGGCGTGACGGCGGGCAGTGAAAACAGCTGGTACCTGCGCTCAAGCGTGGTGGCCGTGCCCGTGGAGCAGCCTACTACACCGACGACGCCAACCTCCCCCGCCACACCGGTAGCCCCGGCCGCCAGCGCACCGGTCGCCGCGCCAGGCACCCCGGCCCTGCCCGTGGCGGCGCCCGGCCAGTCAATTGCCCTGTACCGCCTGGAGGTCCCGGTGTACGCCGCGGCGCCCGCGGTTGCCGCCCTGCTGGGGCAAACCGTGCTGGGCACCTTTCACCAACGCGACAGCGAACGCCCCGCCGGTAACGGTGCCGTGCCCGGCGGCTGGGCCCGCACCTTTGGCAGCAACGTGCGCCAAGCCTGGTCGGGCGCGGTGTCACCCAGTTTCGATGGCAGCGTCAGCGGCTATCAGGTGGGGCACGACCTGTATGCCAGCGATCTGGGCGAAGGCTACCGGCAGCGCAGCGGGGTGTTCGCCAGCCATGCCCGCGCCAGCGGTGATGTCAAAGGCTTCGCCTTGGGTTTTGAAGGCACCGACTCGGGCAACATCAGCCTGAACGGCGACAGCCTGGGCGCCTATTGGACTCTGTTCACCCCCACCGATGCCTACGTCGACGCGGTCGCCATGTACACCCGCTACGACGGCCACAGCCGTTCCAACCGCGGCTGGCAAGTGGACCTGGACGGCCACGGCACCACGCTGTCGCTGGAAGCCGGCTACCCCATCGCCGTGTCCGAGCGCTGGGTGATCGAACCCCAGGCGCAAATCGTCATGCAGAAAATCACCCTGGACAGCGACAACGATCCGGTCTCACGGGTGGGGTTCGACTCCCAGCCCTGGTGGCGTGGCCGTGTGGGTGCGCGCCTCAAAGGCAACTATCAATTGGCAGGGTTGCCGCTGGAGCCCTACCTGCGCGCCAACGTGTGGCAAACCTTCAGCGGCCGCGACACCTTGACCTTCGACGGCACCGACGCGCTGAAAACCGACCACCGCGCCAGTACCGCCGACCTGGGCGCCGGCGTGGCGCTGCAGGTCAGCCGGGATGTCAGCGTGTATTCGAGCGTGGACTACAGCAACAACCTGGACAGCCGCCAAGAGCAGGCGCTGCAGGGCACCTTGGGGCTCAGGATCATGTGGTGAAGGAAAGCGGCCACATACGTTGAGCCTAGCGCCGCGCTGCCAGCAACCCCGCCCCCGCACATCCCAGCAGCACCGCGCTGGCGCGATTAAACAAACGCTGCTGGCGTGGCTGGCTGAACCAGCGCTGCAAATGGCTGCCCAGCCAGGCATAGATGGCAATGGCCAGCCACTCCAGCAACAGGAACATCGCCCCCAGCCAGGCGAACTGCTGGGCCACCGAGGTGCTGCTGTCGACGTTGACGAACTGCGGCAAAAAGGCTGTGAAGATGAGGATCGCCTTGGGGTTGCCGGCCGCCACCCAGAACTCCTGGCTAGCCAGTCTGAACAGCCCGCGGCGGCTGGCGGCCTGTGCAGCCGCCCCGCCCACCGGCGCGCGCCACAGTTGCACCGCCAGGTAAAACAGGTACGCGGCGCCGATGAGCTTGATCGCCATGAACAAGTGCTCGGAGGCATGCAGCACCACCGCCAAGCCCATCGCCGCCAAGGCGATCATCCCGGCGAATGCCAGCAACCGACCGGCCCCAGCCAGGCACGACTGGCCGAAGCCATAGCGGCTGGCGTTGTTCAACGACAGCAGGTTGTTGGGCCCTGGGGCCATGTTCAGGGCGAAGCAGGCAGGTATAAACAGCAGCAAGGTAGTCAGGTTCACATCGGCGTCCCTTTGGATGTCAGGCAAATATCATGCGTATTTGCCTGGCATTTGCAAGGTCAGCGTGGCGTCGAACGGATCGAGGACGGGCCACCCGACAAAGGCAGGCGCTTGCCGGTGTCCACCAGTTTGCCGTGCTTGATGTCATAGAACGCCAACTGTCGCTCCACGTTGAACTGGGCGATCAGGTGCTGGCTGTCCTGGGTGAACACCAGGCCCTGGGACGCTGCGCCCGCAGGCGCCTCGGACACCTTGCGGGCCACGCCCTTGTCGATCTGGAACAACACCACTTTGCCACGGGCGTGGTAACCGGGGTTGTCCGGGGTCATGTTCGAGCCGTCGATGCCTTGCACCGCGATCCATTGGCCATTGGGCGAGATCGCCACGCTTTCCGGCACCGATGGCACCGTGATGTGCTGCACGGTCTTGAACGGCGCCTTCGACACATCGATCAGCGAAACCGTGTCGGCGTCCGCCAGGATCCGCCCCTTGTAACCCGGCAGCCCCGCCAGGCCGACGTTGCTCACCACCGCCCAATGGCCATCGCTGGACACATCGATGGTGTAGGGCGCCACGCCCGCGCTCAGGCGGTCGCCACTGTCGACGATCTGCTCACCCTGCACATTCAAGACCGCCACGCCCTGCTCGTCACGCAACGACACCAGCACATGCTGGCCATCGTGGGTGAAGCTGGCGCCCGACAAACGCTTGCTGCTCAAATTGATCGAGCCGGCCAGCTTCACCGTGCGGCCCTCGATGTTCAGCACCCGCACGCTGCCATCGACACACGCCACCACGCCCAGCTTGCCGTTTGGGGAAAAAGCCACCGCCTGGGGATGGCTGCCCAATTCGATCTTGCTGACGGCGGCATCGGCACCGCTTAGGTCCACTACCTGCAAAAAGGTGTCCATCAGCAATTGCTTGTTGGCCTGGTCATAACGCGTGGGTGCGCTCACCAGCGCCAGTTTGCCATCCGGTGAAATGGCCACCGCCTGAGGCGGGCCCTGCACGGCGTTTTCCACCTCTACCGAACGCACTACCTTGGGCGGGAACACGCTGGCATCCAGCACGGTGAGGGTGTCGGCGGGCGGGTTGGCCAGGTAGGTATCACGGCCCTGCACGCGCTGGTACTTGCCATCGTTGCCCGAAACAATCCAGTCGGCAGCGTGGGCAAGGGGCGCGGCGGCGAGCCAGAAAGCGGCCACTGAAACCGGTATCATTTTTAAATTGAACGGCAGATTTCTTGTTTTCAAGGCATAACTCCAGGGCAGGAAAGGTACGGCTCAAGCGTTGTGCAGCAGGCGCAAGTATAGGGGTAGTCAGGTGTGGATGGATGAAATCCCCCGGCAGGCTGTTACATAATCGTCATGAGAAGCGATAGCCCTTAGCGGTCGCTCAACCAACGCCACCCTGCTCTGCAACATGCTCGCCGCCTTCCCGGCCGGCAAAACCGAGCTGTCAGCCCCGGCAAACGCCGCCACTGGGCCGAAACCCACCCTCGCCACGCCGCAAACCGACGCTCAATAGCGCCGTACCCCATGCATCACCCCCCACACCTATGCGACAATAGCGGCAAATTCCGGTTTGACCCCCCGCGTTTATCCCTCAGCAGCTCGGCCTTGTCGTGCAGAGATTGCTGTGGAGTCATGCGCGCTGGATTGTTTAATGGCTCCAGCTCAAACCCGCGCACTCCAAGTTATTGATAGGTAAGCCTCTTGATCTCCACAGCTAACATCACCATGCAGTTCGGCGCCAAGCCACTGTTCGAGAACGTCTCGGTCAAATTTAACGGTGGCAACCGTTATGGCCTGATCGGCGCCAACGGTTGCGGCAAGTCGACCTTCATGAAAATCCTCGGCGGCGACCTCGACCCCTCCGGCGGCCAAGTGATGCTGGAGCCAAACGTGCGCCTGGGTAAATTGCGCCAGGATCAGTTCGCCTACGAAGAGTTCACCGTGATCGACACCGTGATCATGGGCCATGAAGAGCTGTGGAAGGTCAAGGCCGAGCGCGATCGCATCTACTCGCTGCCGGAAATGACCGAAGAAGACGGCATGGCCGTGGCGGAGCTGGAAACCGAGTTCGCCGAGATGGATGGCTACACCGCTGAATCTCGCGCTGGCGAGTTGCTGCTGGGCCTGGGCATCCCCCTGGAACAGCATTTTGGCCCGATGACCGAAGTGTCGCCAGGCTGGAAACTGCGCGTATTGCTGGCCCAGGCGCTGTTCTCCGACCCTGAAGTGCTGTTGCTCGACGAACCGACCAACCACTTGGACATCAACACCATCCGCTGGCTGGAAAACATCCTGACCCAGCGCTCCAGCCTGATGATCATCATCTCCCACGACCGTCACTTCCTGAACAGCGTGTGCACCCACATGGCTGACCTGGACTACGGCGAGCTGCGCCTGTTCCCGGGCAACTACGACGAGTACATGACCGTGGCGACCCAGTCGCGCGAGCAATTGCTGTCGGACAACGCCAAGAAGAAAGCGCAGATTTCGGAACTGCAATCGTTCGTCAGCCGCTTCTCGGCCAACGCCTCGAAAGCCAAGCAGGCCACTTCCCGCGCCAAGGCGATCGACAAGATCCAGCTGGCCGAGGTCAAGCCTTCGAGCCGCGTGAGCCCGTTCATTCGCTTCGAACAAAACAAGAAGCTCCATCGCCAGGCGGTCATCGTCGAGCGCATGGCCAAGGGCTTCGACGGCAAGCCGCTGTTCAAGGACTTCAGCTTCCAGGTTGAAGCGGGCGAGCGCGTAGCGATCATCGGCCCGAACGGCATCGGCAAGACCACCCTGCTGCGCACCCTGGTCAACGAACTGACCCCGGACGCCGGCAGCATCAAGTGGACCGACGCCGCGGAGCTTGGCTACTACGCCCAGGATCACGCCCACGACTTCGAAGACGACGTCACGCTGTTCGACTGGATGGGCCAGTGGACTCAGGGCGAGCAGATGATTCGCGGCACCTTGGGCCGGATGCTGTTCTCCAACGACGAGATCCTCAAGTCGGTCAAGGTGATCTCCGGTGGTGAGCAAGGCCGCATGCTGTTCGGCAAGCTGATCCTGCAAAAGCCGAACGTGCTGATCATGGACGAACCGACCAACCACTTGGACATGGAGTCCATCGAGTCGCTGAACCTGGCGCTGGAAAACTACCCGGGCACGCTGATCTTCGTCAGCCACGACCGTGAGTTCGTGTCGTCGCTGGCCACCCGCATCATCGAGTTGAGCCCAAGCGGCGTGACCGACTTCAGCGGTACGTACGATGACTACCTGCGTAGCCAGGGCGTGACGTTCTAAGCGCGGCACCGTAGCGTTTGCTTCGCGGATAAAATCCGCTCCTACTGGCGCCGTCAGTAGGAGCGGATTGATCCGCGAAAAGCGCACCTCCGTATCACCGGCCCTTATAAACCGATAGCCTGCTTTCCTTTATCCCCTTCCCCAGCCATCATGGTGCCCTCTAACCGCCTGCCAGCGAACGAGCCCCATGACCGTGCACGAAAAGCCCGACACCCGCAGCAACTTCGCTATCACCCTGCAGATTCTCTCGATCGTTTTCTACACCTTCATCGCCTTCATCTGCATCGGCCTGCCGATCGCGGTACTGCCTGGCTACGTGCATGACCAACTGGGCTTCAGCGCCATCGTTGCCGGCCTGACCATTGGTTCGCAGTACCTGGCCACCCTGCTCACCCGCCCAACGGCCGGGCGCATCGCCGACACCCTGGGCACCAAGCCTGCGATTGTCGCCGGGCTTGCCGGCATTGCCGCCAGCGGCGTGCTGACCTGGATCTCGACCTTGCTGCAAAGCGAGGCGGCGACCAGCCTGACGATATTGATCGTGGCACGCGTGCTGCTCGGCATCGCCCAAGGCCTGATAGGGGTGGGTACCAATAGCTGGGGCATTGGTGCGGTGGGCGTGGAGCAAACCGCTCGGGTCATTTCCTGGAACGGCATCGCCTCGTATGGCGCGATCGCCATCGGCGCGCCGCTGGGGGTGGTGATGGTCGGGCACTGGGGCATTGATACGCTGGGCGTCGCATTGACGGTGCTGGCGGTGATTGCCCTGCTGGTGATTCGCAAGAAACCATCGATGCCGGTAATCCGCGGGGAACGGCTGCCGTTCTGGGCCGCGTTTGGCCGGGTGGCGCCCTACGGCGTGAACTTGACCCTGGCGTCGATCGGCTACGGCACGCTGACCACGTTCATTACCCTGTACTACGTGGACCGCGGCTGGCAGGGCGCGGCGTATTGCCTGACGGCGTTCGGCGCCTGCTTCATTGTCTCGCGGCTGCTGTTCATCAACGCCATCAACCGCCTGGGCGGCGCCTTCGTCGCCATTGCCTGCATGAGCATCGAAACCCTGGGGCTGGTCATGTTGTGGCTGGCGCCCACTACCCTGATCGCCATGCTCGGCGCCTGCCTGGCAGGCTTCGGCCTGTCACTGGTGTACCCCGCCCTGGGCGTGCTGGCGATCCGGCAGGTGCCCACCTCCAGTCGCGGCGCCGGCTTGAGCGCCTACTCGGTATTTTTTGACCTGGCCCTGGCGATTTCAGGGCCGATGATGGGTGCGGTGGCCCTGCACCTGGGCTACCAGTGGATCTTTTTGTGCGCCGCGCTTCTATCGGTGGTGGGCCTGTCGCTGACCGTGTTGCTGTCGCGCAGGCCGCGCCACGACGCTTATTGATTGGCAGCCTGCAGGCCGGGACGGGCTGCCTGGCCCAATGTGTCGGAGAAGAAGTGCCCGGCCTCCAGCACCAAGTGGTGGTGGATGCTGACACGGTTGACACCGTCGGCATCCTTGCACAGGCCGGGCATCGCCACCATCTGCTCGTCGGTGCACGGCGCCATGAACACGAAGTGCCCGGCCCCGGCCAACAGCTTGTAGTCCATCACCTTGGGCAACTTGCGCGCCAGGGCTTCGGCGTTTTTGTCCAAGGCCAGCAGTTTGTCACTGTCACCGCTGTAAATCAGCGTGGGCACTTGCACTTGGGACAAGGTCTGGCGGTTGAACATCAGGCCCAGCGGCGCCATCAACAAGATCGCATGCACGCGCGGGTCAGCCTCGGGCAGCAGGTCGTCACGGTCCACCAGCAGTTCACCTTGAGTCTTGCAGGCATCGGCATCGTCCGGGCGCTCCGTGCAGTATTTGCGCAGGCGCTGAAGGTCCGGTTGCGCGCCCGCCAGGATCAGCGCGGTTTCACCCCCTGCCGAGTAACCAATCACGCCCACTTGGTCGGCGTTGACGAACGGTGACAGCATGGGGTCGCCGAGTGCGGCGGTGATCGCCTCGGAAATCTGCAAAGGCCGGCCGTACAGGTTGCTCAGGGCACCCAGGCGGCTGTGGTCTTTGTAGTTGTCGCCCGGGTGGATGACCGCCACCACCACGAAGCCCATGCGGGTGAGCGAAGTGATCAAGTCATGCAGGGCCAAGGGTGTGCCGGCGTTGCCATGGGACAGCATCAGCATGGGAAAACGACCGATGGCAATCTTGGCGTCTTCGGTGGCTTCTACCTGATAGCCATCGAGCTTGCTAATGTGCTCGCGGTCATTGGAGGGGTAGAACGCCATGGCTTGCATGGGCTGCAGGTCGAGGGGGTCGAGAAAGCTCAGGCGATGAAACCCGACACTCCAATGGGGTTGTGGAGCGGCTTCGATCTGCACCGAAAACAGGCCTAAACCTAGACAAATCACGAAGTACGCACAAAGACGCATCATCAGGATGCCCACCTTCTACCATTGGCCGGAATAACCTTTCCCCCTGATCACCGGTATCAGTCTACGCCGCATGGGAACGACGTACATGAAGAAAGATCGTTAGCTATGCCTAAGCATAAGCCGGGCCAACCACCGACACTGGTAAAAAGTGCGTAAAAAAAAGCCGCCCGCTGCTTGTTGGGCAAGCGGCGGGCGGCAGGGTTCCAGCGGCGTGATGGTTAATCAGGCAGCCGCGAACAGCTTGGCTTCGATTTGCTTGTGCGCATCAGCCAGCGCTTTGCTGCGCACTTCGTCACCGTAGGCCAGGCCTTGGGCGCGGACGATTTCAATGTCGGTGACGCCGATGAAGCCCAGCAGTACTTTCAGGTACTCTTCGTGGGCGATGCCGGTCGGCAGGCCGGCGTGGATGCCACCCGAGGTGGACACGATCACCACTTTCTTGCCACCGCACAGGCCTTCTGGGCCGGCTTCGGTGTAGCGGAAGGTTTGGCCCGCCACGCAGATGCGGTCAACCCAAGCCTTCAGTTGCGTCGGGATGGAGAAGTTGTACATCGGCGCGCCGATGACCACGACGTCGGCAGCCAGGAACTCGCTCAAGGTGTCGGCCGACAGCTTGGCTTCCACGTCGCCAGCGGCCAGGGTGGCGGCGGAGAAGTGAGTCAGGGCTTCAGCGGCCAGGTCGCGGTAAGTTACTTGGGCGCCGTCGAAAGACTCGACCACACTGCGGCTCAGCGCGCGGGAAGCAGAGTTGTCGCCAAGAATGCTCGAATCGATGTGCAACAGTTTCATGAGTCTCTCCTGATGAGGGTGACCGAACGGACCGGTCTGGATGGCGATCATCCTACAGGCACTCTCAATAGATGATTAGTCTGCGCATTTGCGTTAGATTGTCCCACACATAGAACAGTCGGGCCGCACGATGCAAGACCTCAACGATCTCTACTATTTTGCCAAGGTGGTCGAAGCCGGTGGCTTCGCCGCTGCCGGGCGCTTGCTGGGCATCCCCAAGTCACGGCTGTCGCGGCGCATCGCCGAACTGGAAGAGCGCCTGGGTGCGCGCTTGCTGCAACGCACCACGCGCCAGCTCAAACTCACCAGCGTGGGCGAACGCTACCTGCGTCATTGCCAGGCCATGTTGCTGGAGGCAGAGATGGCCGACGAGGTGGTGGCCAGCCTGTCCAGTGAACCGCGCGGGCGGCTGCGGGTGTCGTGCCCGGTGGGGCTGGCACACGAGTTCTTGCCGGCGGTGATCAGCAGCTTTCTAAAAGCCTACCCCCATGTGCAACTGGACATGGTGCTGCTTAACCGCCGCGTCGACCTGATCACCGAAGGCATCGATGTGGCCATGCGCGTGCGCGAGCCGTGGGACGAAGATCCGGGCCTGGTCACCAAGCGCTTGCGTGAGGCGCGAACTATTCTGGTGGCCAGCCCGGGCTTCGTGCAGGCCCGTCACATCGCCACCCCGGACGACCTGCTGGCGTTGCCGGTACTGGGGGCGCTGGAGGCCGATCGCATGGTGCACGTGCGCATGCTGGACGCGGCCGGCCACAAGCGCGACCTGGTGCTGGAGGCGCGCCTGGGCATAGAAGACTTTATCGTGCGCAAGGCCGCGGCCATCGCGGGGCTGGGCTTTACCATCCTGCCGATGATGCACTGCGAGGCGGAACTGGCCAGTGGTGAACTGGTGCAACTGTTGCCCGATTGGTCGCTGCCCGGCGGCTCGTTGCAGGCCGTTTACCCCCACAGGCGGGGCGTGCTGCCAGCCGTGCGGGCGTGGATCGACCACTTGGTCGAATCATTCAATCAATGCGGCGAGCGTTTTATCTGAGAACTGGGGGTGGCTGATGACCGAACACGATGTGGTGCAGTTTTGCCTGAGCCTGCCCGGCGCGCGGGAAGACTACAAATGGGGCGGCGTGCGGGTGTTCTCCATTGCCGACACCAAGATGTTTGCCTTGATCGGCCTTGCCGGCGACGGCGTGTCGTTCAAGGTTGACCAAGCGCTGTTTCTGGGCCACGTCGACCGCCCCGGCGTGCGCCCGGCCCCTTACCTGGCCCGCGCCCACTGGGTCAGCGTGGCGGCGCCGTATGCCTTGGGCGACGCCGAGTTGCGGGGCTTGTTGAAACGCTCGCACCAACTGGTGGTGCAGCGCTTGGCCAAGAAGCGGCAGGTAGGGCTGTTGCTGGATTGAGGGTGCGGCTCAGGCCAGATGCCGCCCGCCAAAAATCACCACCTCCACCCAACCCAACTCATGCACCAGCACAATCCCCCACAACGCCACCAGGTAGGACACCTTGCGCGTCTTGTGCCGAAACGCCTGCTGCGCCAGCAACGCACCCGGCCAACCACCGAGCAACTCGGTGGCGTGCAGCAGTTTTTCCGGGGTGCGCTGGCCGCTTTCGCGGGCGCGGCGCTTGTCGTGCCAGTAAAGGCCGAAGGTCAGCAGGCTCATCACCCCATACGCCAATAACGCCAGCGGCGAGCCACCCCGGGCCCACACCAGGCAAGCGCCCCCCACCGGCAACAGGCACAACAGCACGAACAAAACCAACTTGAGCCTGGGGTGCTTGACCGCCGCCCGTGCGGCGTCAGGCCGTGGCACTGGACCAGTCCACCCAGCCAAACCACCAGGTTGCCAGGATCAGCATGCCGAACACGATGCGGTACCAGGCAAAGGCTTCGTAGCTGTGCTTGGCGATGAACTTCAACAACCCCTTGACCGCGATCATCGCGAACACGAACGCGGTGATGAAGCCGATGGCGAACACCGGTACGTCGCCTGCCTGGAACAGGTGCCGGTACTTGAACCCCGAATACAGCGCCGCACCGACCATGGTCGGCATGGCCAGGAAGAACGAGAACTCGGTGGCCGCCTGGCGCGACAGGCCGAACACCAACCCGCCGATGATCGTGGAGCCTGAGCGCGAGGTGCCCGGGATCATCGCCAGGCACTGGCACAGGCCGACCTTGAGGGCGTCTGACCAGTGCATCTGGTCGACCTGCTCGACGCGCACCACATGCTCGCGCTCCTCGGCCCAGAGCATGATGATACCGCCCGCCACCAGGGCAACGGCCACGGTGATGGGGTTGAACAGGTACTCATGGATCTTGTCGGCAAAAATCACCCCCAGCACGATCGCCGGCAGCACACCCACCATCAGGTTGACGGTGAAGCGCTGCGCCTTGGGCTGGGTAGGCAAACCGGTGATGGTGTCGAGGATTTTGCGCCGAAACTCCCAGACCACCGCCAAAATCGCGCCCAACTGGATGATGATGTTGAAGGCCATGGCCCGCTCACCGCCAAACCCGAGCAAATCGGCAACAATGATCTGGTGCCCGGTACTGGAGATGGGCAAAAACTCCGTGAGCCCCTCGACTATCCCTAAAATCAAAGCCTGTGCGGCGGTCCAAAGATCCATCATTCCCCCATGGGGCCGGCTCAAGGCGAGCCGACACCCGATATTTAAAAACCTGCGATGGCCCTGATGCCGCGAAGCGAGCCTGACACTGCCGGCCACCCTCGGGAACTGCACGCCTGCTGCAGGTAACAGGCTCCGAGGGTTGGCGGCGAAATGCTATCAGAACGGCGTGCTCCTGAATGCTAGTTCAGAACCACAAACCGCTCTATCTGGGGTCTTATCGTGTAAGAAAATACCTAAGATCCCGATTCAATAGCACCCCGAGGTTACAATCCGCACATTGGTCTGCGAAATCGCCTTATTGTTCCCCGCAAGCCCATGTTTAATCGAGGTAATCAGGTGAAGACAGTGGTGTTGGCCGGCCCCGAATCCAGTGGCAAGAGCTGGCTGGGCGGCGTGTTGCAGGCACGCTACGAGGGCCTACTGGTGCGCGAGTACGTGCGTGAATTCATCGAGCAGGCTGGCCGTGACACGGTCTACGCCGACATCGACGCCATTGCCCGTGGCCAGTTGGCCAACGAGGCTTGGGCCCGCCAGCAACAGCCCAGGCTGTTGATACTCGATACCCACCTGCTCAGCAACATGCTCTGGAGCCGCACCTTGTTCGGCGACTGCCCGGCGTGGCTGGAGCCGGCTCTGCTGGCGCAGCCTTATGACCTGCACCTGCTGCTGTCCCCCGATGGCGTGCCCTGGGTGCACGACAGCCAGCGCTGCCAGCCAAACCTCATGGACCGCCAGGCGTTTTTTGCCCAAAGCGAGCGCTGGCTGCGTGAAAACGACCAGCCCTACCAGGTGCTGCACGGTAGCTGGAGCGACAGGCAGGCTGCGGCGTTGAGCGCTGTCGAGCGGTTGCTGGCAAGGCCCTGAAGCCGTTAAACCGTCCATTTTCTTTACACCTCAAACACTGCCGAACCGCACTGCGCCGCCCTCCCCCGATTTTGGGGTAAAACTGTTAAGCCGCTGAAACAACCCGCCCCCACTTCGTCTATCCGGCCTGTTGCCCGCTTCTACCCCGAAAGTGGGCGGGCGCTGTATCGCGGGCGTTACAACGAAAACCCGCCAGCCCCCATCATTGAATCTATCTTATTGATAAATAATAATAAATAGAAACTGGCACAACCTCTGCTCTCTCCTTCGCAACGCTGAATAGGGCCAGCGCTTACAAGAACAAGGGAGGGCCACCGTGAGGACTTTTGACAAAGGCATTTTTAGCCTGTTGCTGCTCGCTACTGCCATCAGCAGCACCTATGGCCTGACTGCCCAGGCTGCCGGTGACGGCGTGGTGGTGATCCAGCGCGAAGTTCAACCCCGCGTGGCCACTCGCCCCACCATGGTCCCCGACCCCAACCCCACCACCGTCAACACCAACCCCTCGGCACTGGTGACCCGCGTCACCAGCCACGAACTGAGCGACGGTGACTTCGCCGGCATCAGCAGCGGCAACTCCATTACCCGCACCATCATGCCCGACGGCAACCTTCGCGGCCTGGGCGGTGCACAGCAGCAACTGCCGGGCATGAGCGCCGGCCACGGTGGCGGTTCGGGCAACAGCATATCCAACACCGTCAACCAGGCCGTGACCCAGGGGCTTTCGCCACTGCGCATGCTCAGTGGAGATCGTTGAGATGACCCGTACCCTGCTCGTAATCGCCCTGATCGGTTGCTCCAGCGCCTACGCCGCTGGCCCGCAAGCCGTCGACAACGCCTTGATCGACAGCACCGGCCAAGGCTACCAAGGCAGCCTGAACGTCAACCAGGCCGCCGGCGACCTGCACCAGCAAACCAACGTGCGAGCCATCGCCATCGGGACCCAGGCCAACGCCTCGACCCACGTGAATCAGAAACTGCGGACCGTCGTCGACCCTTCGTTGAACGCACGGTCGGCAATCGAAGGCAATGCCTTCAGCAACGGCAATGGTGCCTTGGGGATCAACCAATCCTCGGGCGCCGCCAACCAGCAAGCCAATGCAATGCGGCTGACCATCAGTGCTCAGCCGCTCAGTGTCGATGACAGCGCCCTGTCACAGCAAAACGTGGCGTTTGTCAGAGGCTCTGATTCAGCCGCTCCCACATCAGGCAGCCGCCAGGTCACCACCAGTGACCAGGCCTTCACCGGCAGCCGTGGGTTGATCCAACTGAATCAGAGCGCCGGGGTGGGTAACAGTATGGGCAACACCCTGAGCGTGCGGGTCGCTGATTGACCCGAAAAATAGCAACAACACTTAAACCAACAATAATGCACGGAGAAACACCATGAAACCTACAATGGCTCTCAGCCCCCTGGTTTTCGCACTCGCAGCGGTCATGGCTGTTGCAGCACAAGCGGGCGATGATCGCAACAACGACCACCATGGCGACCCACACCATGGCAACAACAATCAGCAAGAGCAACTGCAGCAGCAGATCCAACTGACTGCAGGCTCGGCTGCGACTGTCATTGATACGCAAACCAGCCGTGGCAACGGCGTGATCAATGAAGGCACTCGCAATTCGGCTTCCGTGACCGGCTCGGCCGGTAACTCCAATGGCAACCTGGGTGTCAACGTGGCCGGCGGCGACGCCAACCAACAAGACAACGCCGCCGCCATTGCCACTGCCGACGAAAGCTTCATTTTCGGCAGCGCCTATGCGGCCTCCAGCGCCACCCAGACCAACAGCAACAACACCGTGGCCAACTACTCCACCCGTACCACCACCACGTTGGATGGCTCGGCCAATGGCAGTTCCGGCAACATCGGCATCAACGTCACCTCTGGCGATTTCAACCAACAGAAAAACAACCTGGCCATCGCCGTGTCGGGCGGCCGCGTAGCCGGTGCCTCGGCCTCGGCCAACCAGACCTCCAGCGGCACCGTGGTCAACAACGTGGCTGACCGCACCTACAGCAAAGACACCTTGGTCTCGGCCTTCTACGCCACCGGCGCCTACAAAGGCACTGGCACCGGTACCGTGGGTGGGGATGACCACCACAGTGGTGGCGGTTGGGGTGGCAACAACAATGACAGCCGCAACAGCGGTGGTCATGACGATCACGACAAGTCGCAACCGCTCAAATTCAAAGAAAGCGGGACTTTCGAACTCGGTGGCGTCGCCTCTTATCAAGTGCTGACCCCTACCGGTTGGGCCAACCCTGTGACCAACAGTGCCACCCTGTCCAACTCGCTTAACAACGTGTCGGGCAACGTCGGTGCCAACGTGTCTGCAGGCGTGGGCAACCAACAAAGCAACTCCCTGTCCATTGCTGCTGGCTGCAAAGCCTGCATGTAATCACGACAGTTCAGGGGCCCCCGCTTAGGGGGCTTCTTTTCAGCACCATAAAGCAAGGCGAATCGACCATGCGCACGGCTGCCCTCACCCTCCTCCTCTGCCTGACCGGCCCTGCCTGGGCTGCGCAGATGTCCGTCCCCGCTTTGCCGGGGGGCGTGCTGATCCACAAATCGGTCCAGAGCATTCGTGAGCGGCATTTTTCCGACCTGGTCGAACAGAAGACCGACTACAGCTGCGGTGCTGCCGCGCTGGCGACGGTACTACGCCAAGCCTATTGGCTGGACGTGGATGAGAAGCACGTGATCGAAGGCATGCTGGCCTACTCCGACCAGGACCAGGTTCGGGTCCAGGGGTTCTCCATGCTCGACATGAAACGCTACGTGGAAAGCATTGGCATGCGTGCCAGAGGCTACCGAATCCCCGCCGAAAGCCTGGACAAGATCACCATCCCTGTCGTGGTACTGATGGACATTCGTGGCTACAAGCATTTCGTGGTACTGCAGCGCGTGCAACGTGACTGGGTCTATATCGGCGACCCGGTACTGGGGCATAAACGCTACACCCGCGAGGACTTTGTCAAAGGCTGGAACGGAATCATCTTCGCCGTCATCGGCCAGGGCTACGACAAGGCCAACGCCTTGCTCGCACCGCCCGTGCCCCTGACTGCCAAGGAGCGCTTCAATGGTTTCAGTCCGGTTCAAGACGCAGAGCTCATGGATTTCGGTTTTATCCAGAGCGACTTCTTCTAGGGTCTGTACATAAAAAGGGGCACGAAGCTCCAGGAGCACCCGATGAACACTCAATATTGGCTGTTGGCCGCCTGCCTCGCGACCAGCCTGCCGGTGCACGCCTCATCGTTCAAACCAATTGAAGTCAAGGATTCGGAACTCTCGACATTGCGTGGCAAATACGTGATGCCTGGCAGGATCATCAGTTTTGGCGTGGTGATGTCCAGTACCTGGACCAACGCCAGCGGTGACACGATTGGCGCCAGTGCCAACCTGCAGGTTCAACAGAACACCGTGCAACCCCAGTTTTACGTGACCACCATCAACCAGCGCGGCAACAGCGCCGGCAAAAACGACAACCTCAACATCAACGGCACCGGCAGCGTCACCGGCGGTGCCGGGCTCAGCACCACCCAGGGCGTGACCCAGGTGGTGCGCGCCGCAGGCGATAACAATAGCGCCTACAACAACGTGGGCATCAATGTGCAGGAAAGCGGCCAGGCTCCAGCCACCAGCGCCAACATTGGCCAGGCGCTGGCAGCCGGCAGCACCATCACCAGCAGCAACGGTGCCGGCAGCATGAGCATCTCCAACAGCGCGACCGGTGGCGTGCAACTGGCCATCCAGGCCAACAATGGCCAAGGCAGCAGCCTGCAGCAACTGGGGCAAGGGGGCTTGATGCAGAACACCACCCTGCTGGGCGGCGCCAACCAGGTCAATAACATGACCCAACTGAACGTGGTGCTGCGCGACAACCTGCCCAGCGCCGGGGCATTGGACTGCAACCTGACGCAGCTTAAGGGCCTGCGCGCGATGGGATATTGACCTACAGGTAATGGGATCTTGATCTACGCTGTGTCTCAAATAATGAAGTCAAAAGGGACGGCTCACCCATGCACCGATCGTTCGGATTCAATGCGGTTGTTTGCTTAAGTACCCTTATGCCTGCATTCGTTGCGCAGGCAGCTCCAGACCCGCAAGTGGAGGAATTGAAACAGGAACTGCTTGACCTCAAGCAGCGCTATGACACTCAGCAAAAGGCGCTGGCGGTGCTTGAACAGCGCGTGCGCCAGGTCGAGGAGCAACCTGCCGCTCCCGCCCCCAAGCGCCTGACCCGCTCCCCGGCCGAACCCAGCAAGGCCCAGACCGTGTCCACGGGTGCCCCCGGTACCGGCGCGGCAGTGGCCAGCGGGGGCGCCGCCGGCGGGGGCAGTTCCTACGGGCAGTCGCTCAAGGACGACTCGGAACCGGCGCAAAGCGTGAACAACCTGTACGACGAAGCCAGCGGCTTTTTCGGCGGCGGCAAGTTCAGCTTCGAAACAGGCCTGACTTACACCCACTACGACACCCGCCAGTTGACCCTCAACGGCTTCCTTGCACTGGACTCGATTTTCCTCGGCAACATCAACGTCGACCGCATCAAGGCCGACAACTGGACCCTGGACCTGACCGGTCGCTATAACCTGAATAACCGTTGGCAATTCGACCTGAACGTGCCGGTGATCTACCGCGACTCCACGTACCAGTCGGCCGGTGCCGGCGGCTCGACCACCACGGTGTCCCAGGAAAGCGTGCAGCGTGATCCCACCATCGGCGATATCAACGCAGGGGTTGCTTACAAGTTCATCGACGAAGGCCCGTACAAACCCGATGCGGTGTTCAGCCTGCGGGTCAAGGCTCCTACCGGCAAAGACCCCTATGGCATCAAGCTGGTTCGCTCCTCGCAAAACGATAACCTGGCGGTTCCGGAAACCCTGCCCACCGGCAATGGCGTCTGGTCCATCACCCCGGGTATCTCGCTGATCAAAAGCTTTGACCCGGCCGTGTTGTTCGGCAGCTTCAGTTACACCCATAACTTCGAAGACTCGTTCGATGACATCAGCCCCAACCAGGGCACTACGCTGGGCGGCAAGGTCAGCCTGGGCGATAGCTTCCAGATCGGCATGGGCGTGGCGTTCGCCTTGAACGAGAAGATGAGCATGTCGTTCTCCATGTCCGACCTGATCCAGCGGCGCAGCAAGATCAAGCCGGACGGCGGCGACTGGCAGGGCGTATCGGCCAGCGACGCGAATGCGGGCTACTTCAACATTGGCATGACCATCGCGGCCAGCGATTCGCTGACCATCGTACCCAACCTGTCGATCGGCATGACGGATGACGCGCCGGACTTTACCTTCAGCCTCAAATTTCCTTACTATTTTTAAGGGCTTCGCGGATGAATCCGCTCCTACAGGGGGCGGGTTCGCGGATGAATCGGGGGGCTGCTTCGCGGTTTTATCCGCGAAGGGGGCAACGCAGTGGGTCTAGCGAATCTGATGCTTGTGCAACAACCGATAAAACGTCGGCCGCGACACCCCCAACACCCGCGCGGCCACGCTCAGGTTGTCGCTGTGGCGGTTCAATACATCGCACAACGCCTGGCGTTCGGCCCGGTGCTTGTAGTCCTCAAGGGTGCCCATGGGCGGTACCACCACGTTCTGGGTCATCAACCCTAAATCCTGCGCCTCAATCTGCCGCCCTTCGGCCAGCACCAGCCCGCGACGCACGCGGTTGGCCAGTTCGCGCACGTTACCTGGCCAGTCATGCTTGCCCATGGCGATCAAAGCGTCTTCGCTGAAGGTGCGCGGCCGGCGGCCGGTTTCCTGGCTGTAAAAATGGGAAAAATGGTTGGCCAGCATCGACAGGTCGCCATGCCGTTCGCGCAACGGCGCCGTCACCACCTGCAATACGTTGAGGCGGTAATACAGGTCTTCGCGAAAGCGCCCGGTGTCGATGGCCGACTCCAGGTTCACGTGGGTGGCCGCCAGTACCCGCACATCCACCGGGATCGGCTGGCTGCCGCCCACGCGCTCTATGTGTTTTTCCTGCAAAAAGCGCAACAGGTTGGCCTGTAACTCCAAGGGCAAATCGCCGATCTCATCCAAAAACAGCGTGCCGCCATGGGCCGCCTCGATGCGCCCGACCTTGCGCTGGTGCGCCCCGGTAAACGCGCCCTTCTCATGGCCGAACAGTTCGGACTGGATCAGATGCTCGGGAATGGCCCCGCAGTTGATCGCCACGAACGGCTTGGCATGCCGCTGGGACTGACGATGCAGGGTACGCGCCACCAACTCTTTGCCGGTGCCGCTCTCGCCACGGATCAGTACGGGCGACTCGGTGGGCGCCAGTTTACTCAGCAACTTGCGCAAGTCACGAATGGGCCGGCTGTCGCCGAGCAATTCGTGTTCGGGCTGATCGACGTGCACCGCGCCCTGGCCACGCAACCGCGCCATGCCGAAGGCACGGCCCAAGGTGACCTGTACCCGCGACACATCGAAGGGCAGCGTGTGGAAGTCAAAAAACCATTCGCACACGAAGTCGCCGACGTTCTGCATGCGCAACACGTCCTGGTTAAGCACCGCGATCCACTCGGTGTTGCTGCGGCTGATCAGGTCCTTGACCGCTTCCGGGCGCTCCAGGTGGAACGGTTGCAGGCGCAATAGCCCCACGTCGCACGGATGATCGGGTGCCTCTTCCAGGTCACAACTGTCGACATCCCAGCCCACGGTGCGCAGGCCGGGCAATAACTGATGGCAGTCGTCACAAGGATCGACAATTAACAGGCGTCGGGCTGGTGCTATTTCGAGCATGACCTTTCCTTGGCGCCAAATAGTATAAAAGTTATTAGAAACAGCAGGTTGGCGGGCCTGAATGTAACAGTAGCAATGAACCTGACACTGCCCAGTACCGTTTGTCTGCAAAGTCGATACATTGAAACGGGCACTTGGAATTTTCGAGCCTTTTCAACGTCCAAAGCGCGTCAGGGAAGCACCACCGGAAAAAATTTTTTAGACTATTTTTAGCCCATGTGTGACTTGGGCCTGCGGTGGAACATCAGTACAAGTAACCAACCCACGGGGTGCCCCTTGGGTGATTACAGTTGTTTGGGCTAACAGAGAGACTGAACCCATGAATGCCCCGCTCCGTGTCAACGAAGCACTGCTGATTGCCGGCCATGCCTTTGAACCCTTCCAATGCGTGGCGTGGGCCCCGCAGGATGGCAATGGCGAACTGAGCCTCACGGTGATCGATCGCACCAGCACCCGCATCGGCCGCAAGCAAGTTCCGAGCAGCACCTATACCGATCCGCGGCAACTGGCCCACCTGATCGAAGAAGTCCGCGCACAACTGCGACATGAAGGTTATAACCTTCAAGAGTGGACCATGCCGCAGTAAACCTGCGCGCCTTAATTAATAGCCGGCGGCATTCATTAGCCGGCTATTAATGACTCTGCTTTATGCTTTCCCGCCTCGATCAAGTGCACAGGTTAAACCTGCGCCGGCAGCGTTTCTATATGTTTGTAGTCTGCACCGAGTTGCTCGGCAAGTTGTGCTGCGCGGGCAAAACGTATCGGCCCCTTTTCAATGTCGATCAACAGGCTGGGACAACCGAGCGGCGTAAAACCGTCGCAGTGCTTGAGTCGCCCATCGGTCAGGATCAGGCAACGTTGCTGCTCACCGGCATGGCTTTTGCGCCGCTTGGCCAACCAACCGGCTGCCTGGTCCAAGGCCGCGCGCAACGGCGTGCCGCCGCCGGCGCCCAACCCTTGCAACCACGGCGTCAACGCTGCCGAGGCTTTCAAGCCGTGGCGTTGCCAATGCGGTGACGTGCCGCTGGCGGTCAACAAGGCCAACCGGGCACGCTGGCGGTAAGCCTGGTCGAACAGCGACGCCAGCAAACCCTTGGCGTCGCTCAAGGCGCCATGGCGGCGGGTCGACGCCGAGGCATCGACAATCACCAACCATAACTCATGGGCTGCGCTGCCACGCAACTGCCAGCGCAGGTCGTCGCGCTGGCGCGGGCGCCCGTGCAACAGCGTGGCCTGCCAGTTGATACGGCCCTGCCCGGCTGCACGCGCCTTGCCACGGGCACCCACGGCTTGCTTGCCCATTCGGGGGCTGGCATCCGCCCCCGGGCGAGGGCGGATGCCTAGGGCTTTTTTGGCCAGCTCGGCACATCGCGGCGGGTACCAATGGCGGCGGCCTGAGGCGGCAACTCGCCCCATTCGCCCTGGCCTGCAGCCGGTTCGCTGGCCGAGTTACCCGCAGGCGGGGGCGGCTCAGCACCTTGAGGTGGCTGGGCCTGCGATTCGTTGCGGCGATGGCGCAGGGCAAATTCGGCCACGGCGTCTATGTCAGCCGGGCTGATCGCCTGGCCGCCGCGCCAGGCCGCATGGGCCCGAGCCGCACGCAACCACACCAGGTCTGCACGCAGGCCGTCGACACCGGCGTCGAAACAGCGCTGGGTGATGATGGCCAGTGCCTGATCATCCAGTTCGATGGCCGCCAACTGTTCCCTTGCCTGCTGACAACGTGCCTGCAGCGCCTGTTGCTCGCCCGCCCAGTGTGCACAGAACGCTTGGGGATCGCTGTCGAACGCCAGGCGCCGGCGGATGATCTGGCCGCGCGCCTGCGGTTCTGGCTTGGCTTGCAGGGTCACGTTCAGGCCAAAACGGTCGAGCAACTGCGGGCGCAGTTCTCCCTCTTCGGGGTTCATGGTGCCAATCAATACGAACTGTGCCGAATGGCTGTGGGAGATACCGTCGCGCTCCACGCGGTTGGTGCCACTGGCCGCCACGTCCAGTAGCAGGTCGACCAAGTGGTCGGCCAACAGGTTGACCTCGTCCACATACAACACGCCACCGTCGGCCTTGGCCAGTACGCCCGGGGAAAACTGCGCACGGCCTTGGCCCAGCGCGGCGTCCAGGTCCAGGGTACCGACCAGGCGCTCCTCCGTGGTACCCAGGGGCAAGGTGACGAACTGGCCGCTGGCCAACAGGTCGGCCAGGCCACGGGCCAGGGTGCTCTTGGCCATGCCGCGCGGGCCCTCGATCAGCACGCCGCCAATCTTCGGGTCGATGGCCGTCAGGCACAGCGCCAGTTTCAAGGCGTCGGCGCCGACCACGGCGGCCAGTGGAAAATGCAGGGTGTCGCTCATGTATAGGTCTCGTCAGGCATCTTCTTCGCTGTCCAGCAGCAGGTCTTGCAGCGCTTGCTGGTAGTCGCCAGGCTCGCCCCACAGCCCGCGCTGCTGGGCCTCGAGCAAGCGCTCGGTGATGTCGCGCAGGGCATGCGGGTTGTGCTGCGCAAGGAACTGGCGGGTGTTTTCGTCCAGGACATAGGCATCGGCCAGCATCGCGTACTGGTGGTCGTCGATCAAATGGGTGGTGGCATCGAAGGCGAACAGGTTGTCGACGGTTGCCGCCAGCTCGAACGCCCCTTTGTAGCCATGGCGCTTGACCCCCTCGATCCACTTGGGGTTGACCGCACGGGCCCGTACCACTCGGTTCAACTCCTCTTTCAAGGTTCGAATGCGCGGTAGGTCCGGTTGGCTGTGGTCACCGTGGTAACTGGCGGCCGGTTTGCCACCCAGGCTTTCCACGGCGGCGAGCATGCCGCCCTGAAACTGATAGTAGTCGTTGGAATCGAGCAGGTCGTGCTCGCGGTTGTCCTGGTTCTGCACCACCGCCTGCACCTGACCCAGGCGCTGAGCAAACTGGCTGCGCGCCGCGGTGCCCTCGTCCTTGGCCCCGTAGGCATAGCCACCCCAGTTCAGGTAGACCTCGGCCAGGTCCTCGCGGGTTTGCCACAGCCGGCCATCGATCGCGCCCTGCACACCGGCACCATAGGCACCTGGCTTGGCGCCAAAGATGCGCCAGCCGGCCTGGCGCGCGGCGGTGTCGTCATCCACGCCGCTGGCCACCAGCGCGGCCTTTTCGGCGCGCACCTTGGCCGCCAGCGGGTTGAGGTCGTCGGGCTCGTCCAGGGCTGCCACCGCTTGCACCGCCGCGTCGAACAGGCGCATCAGGTTGGCGAACGCGTCGCGAAAGAACCCGGAAACACGCAAGGTGACGTCCACACGCGGGCGGTCCAGCAGGCTGATGGGCAAAATCTCGAAGTCATCGACCCGCTGGCTGCCGGTGGCCCATACCGGGCGCACGCCCATCAGCGCCATGGCCTGGGCGATGTCATCGCCGCCAGTGCGCATGGTCGCGGTGCCCCACACCGACAGGCCCAAGTGGCGCAAATGGTCGCCGTGGTCCTGCAGGTGACGCTCCAATATCAGGTTGGCCGACGCAAAGCCGATGCGCCAGGCCGTCGTGGTAGGCAGGTTGCGCACATCCACCGAGAAAAAATTGCGCCCGGTGGGTAGCACGTCCAGGCGGCCGCGGCTCGGTGCGCCGCTGGCACCGGCGGGCACGAAGCGCCCGCTCAGGGCATCGAGCAGCCCCTGGGTTTCGGCCGGGCCGCAGGCATCCAGGCGCGGCGCGACGACGTCGAGCAGGCCTTGCAGGATCAAACGCACGCCGTCCCACTGCGGCGCGTCGGGCACCTGCAACACCCCTTGCAAGGTTTTGTCGATCCAGTCGGCGGCCAGCAGTTCGAGGCGTTCGCGGGCATCACCGGCAGTGCGCCAGGGTTCAACGCTGACCATCGCCAATTCGTTGGGCCGGGGGCCAGCCCAGGGTGCGCCGAGGTCGCAATCGAGCGGGTCGAAACCCAGTGCCATGGCGTTCGCCAAGGCCCGCAGCAGGCTGGCCTGGGCGCCACGGCCATCGCCCCGGGGGATGCGCAGCAGCGCCGCCAGGGTGTCGATGCGCAGCCGGCCTTGGGGCGACTCGCCAAAAATGTGCAGGCCATCGCGAATCTGCGACTCTTTCAGGTCGCACAGGTAGGTGTCCAGGCGCGGCAGCCACAGCGCGGCGTCGTCTTCGCTGTCCCAGGCGGCATCAAGTTGCAGTTCGCGGTCGATCTGCGCGTCGCGCACCAGCTTGAGTATGTCGCGCTGCAATTCACGGGCGCGGCGCGGGTCCAGCAGTTGCGCTTCGTAGAACTCGTCGGCCAGCAGCTCCAGGTCGCGCAAGGGGCCGTAGGTTTCGGCGCGGGTCAGCGGCGGCATCAAGTGGTCGATGATCACCGCCTGGGTGCGGCGCTTGGCCTGGGCACCTTCGCCCGGGTCATTGACGATGAAGGGGTAGACATTGGGCATCGGCCCCAGCAACGCGTCCGGCCAGCAGTGCTCGGACAGGCCCACGCCTTTGCCCGGCAACCACTCCAGGTTGCCGTGCTTGCCCACGTGCACCACGGCGTCGGCGCCATAGGCGTGGCGCAGCCAGAAGTAGAACGCCAGGTAACCGTGGGGCGGCACCAGGTCGGGGTCGTGATACACCGCGCTCGGATCAAGTTGGTAGCCACGGGCCGGCTGAATGCCCACGAAGGTCAGGCCAAACCGCAGGCCTGCGACCATCATGCGACCGCTACGGCACATCGGGTCTTGCACAGGCTCGCCCCAGCGCTCGCGCACGGCGGCCTGGTTGGCCTGGGGCAAGCGTGCGAACGCCGCCAGGTACTCGTCCATGGCCATGCTCTGGGCGCAGGGGCGCAGGTCCAGGGTGTCCAGGTCGTTGCTCACCCCGCCCAGCAGTTGCTGGATCAGCGCGGTACCACTGCCAGGCAAGTCGTCGACCGGGTAGCCCTGGCCTTGCAGGCTGTGCAGGATGTTCAGCGCAGCAGCCGGGGTATCCAGGCCAACGCCGTTGCCAATGCGCCCGTCGCGGGTCGGGTAGTTGGCCAGGATCAGGGCAATGCGCTTGTCGCGGTTGGGCAGGCGCGATAGCTCGCTCCAGCGCCGGGCCAGTTCGGCGACAAAATCCATGCGCTCGGCATGGGGCTTGTAGCACACCACGTCCGATTGGCTGCGCTCGCTGCGCCAGGCCAGGTCCTTGAAGCTGATGGGCCGGCTGATAATGCGCCCGTCCAGCTCCGGCAAGGCGATGTGCATGGCCAGGTCGCGTGAGCCCAGGCCCTGTTCGCTGGCCGCCCAACCGGGCTGGTTGTCCTGGGCGCAAATGGCCTGGATCACCGGGATATCCCGGCGAAACGGCCGCAGGTGCGGGGCTTCCGGGCTGGACTGGGCAAAGCCTGTGGTGTTGAGGATGACCGCCGCCTGCACCTGGTCCAGCCAATCCTCGACCAGGCTCAGGCAGCCCGGCTCCTTCAGGCTGGCGACCGCGATCGGCAAGGGGTTGAGCCCGGCCTGCTGCAGCCGCTCGCAAAACACATCGACAAAGGCGGTGTTGGCCGCCTGCAGGTGCGAGCGGTAGAACAGCAGCGGCACCACGGCTTGCCCGGGTTGCCAGTCGCGCTGCCAATCGCTGAGTTCGGCCTGTGGCTTTTGCGGGTGGTAGATCACCGTGCGCGGCAGGGCCTGGGGTTCCTGCCAGGCGTAGTCGCGGCCGAGAAAACCGCTGGCCAGGCAGTTGAACAACGACAACGCGTTGCCCATGCCGCCCTGACGCAAAAAGTGCCACAGCCGTTCGGCATCGGCCTTGGGCACGGTGCCCAGGTCGCTCAGCTCGGGGTCGGGGCGGTCATCGCCCGGCACCAGGATCAGTTGCACGCCGCGCTCGGCCAGTTGCACCAGTTGCTCGACGCCATAGCGCCAGTAGCCGATGCCGCCGTGCAGGGAAATCAGGATGACCTTGGCGTGGCGCAGCACCTGGTCGACGTACAGGTCGACCGAGGCATGGTTCTGCACCTGCATGGGGTTGGCCAGGCGCAGCGTCGGGTAATCGTCTGGCAACTGCCGGGCCGCTTCGGCCAACAGTGCCAGGTGGGAGTCGCCACTGCAGAGGATGACCAACTCGGCCGGGGTTTGCCCCAGGTCGGCAATGCTGTCGTCGGGTACGAAACCGCCGGGTTGGGTCCGCAGTAAGTGCATGGCTTAAACGGTCAGGGCAGCGCGCAGCTGGCTTTCCAGCAGGGCGGCGTCCAGTTCCTGGCCGATCAGCACCAAACGCGTGGAGCGGGTTTCGTCGGCGGCCCAGGCGCGGTCGAAGTGCTTGTCGAAACGCGTGCCCACGCCTTGGATCAGCAGGCGCATTGGCTTGTTCGGGATGGCGGCGAAGCCCTTCACGCGCAAGATGCCGTGCTTGACCACCAGTTGGGTCAGGGCATCGAGCAGCAGGCTTTCGTCGGCTTGCGGCAGCTCGATGGAAATCGAGTCGAAGGCGTCGTGATCGTGGTCGTCATGATCGTCGCCGTCATGATGATCGTGGTGGGTCTTGCGCCCGTCGATGTGCACCTCGGACTCGGCGCCCAGGCCCAGCAACACCTCCAGCGGCAGGCGACCGCTGCTGGCTTCGATCACCTTGACCGCTGCCGGCAGTTCTTCGGCGACTTCGGCGCGCACGGCAGCCAACGCATCGGCATCGATCAGGTCGGCCTTGTTCAGGATGACCAGGTCGGCGCTGGCCAGTTGGTCGGCAAACAATTCGTGCAGCGGCGACTCGTGGTCCAGGTTGGGGTCCAGCTTGCGCTGGGCATCGACCTGGTCGGGGAAGGCGGCGAAGGTGCCGGCGGCCACGGCCGGGCTATCGACCACGGTGATCACCGCGTCCACGGTGCAGGCGCTGCGGATTTCCGGCCACTGGAAGGCTTGCACCAAAGGTTTTGGCAGGGCCAGGCCGCTGGTTTCGATCAGGATGTGGTCCAGGTCGCCACGGCGGGCCACCAGTTCGCGCATCACCGGGAAAAACTCTTCTTGCACGGTGCAGCACAGGCAGCCGTTGGCCAGCTCGAAGATACGCCCATTGGCTTCTTCTTCGGTGCAGCCGATGGTGCACTGCTTGAGGATCTCGCCGTCGATGCCCAGCTCGCCGAATTCGTTGACGATGACCGCGATGCGGCGGCCCTGGGCGTTGTCCAGCATGTGGCGCAGCAAAGTGGTCTTGCCCGAGCCCAGGAAGCCGGTAACGATAGTGACGGGAAGTTTGGCCAGTGTTTTCATCGGATGCCCTTGGCAGGTGGGCGGGCATGCGCGACGAGAACCGCGAGTGCTGGGCACGCGGGTGCGTTCGTCACCGGATCACCCCGCCCGGTTGTAGTGAGAAACTTGTTCGAGGCAGGTCTCCTGGCTCGCAGTGCGCAGGCCCAAGGCCTGCCGTGCCGGCGCCTTCCCGCGCCTAGCGCAGTGGCCTTGCCAACACCTCACCGCTTACAGTTGCGGGGGCAGCCGCGGCTTGAACCGCGTTCCCATCTTGGCTCAAGGGTTGCCCCTCGAGAACCTCGAAGGTGCAAGGCTACGCAGTGGTGGGGGGGAGGTCAATGGGGGCTGGCTTGAGATTCGGTAACGGCCACCACCGGCCGGCCGCGCGGCCTTATCGCAAGCAAGCTTGCTCGCACATTATCGGTGGGATTAGAGTTATCCAAGGCAGGCAACGCCTCTCCATCAGAATGCAGTACGTTGCAAAAGATGTGGGAGCAAGCTTGCTTGCGACAGGCCGCGCGGGCGGCCGGTCTCAGCCACACTTGAATCCACCGCCCGCCACTCCAAAACCCTGCACCATTGACTCCCCGCCCTGCCCCATGCTCTCCTTGCACCTTCGTTTGGGTGCCCTTCACAGGGTGAAACGGGAAGCCGGTCAAGTCCGGCGCTGCCCCCGCAACGGTAAGTGAGCGATGCATCTGTACCACTGTGCCAGCAGTTCGGCATGGGAAGGTGATGCAGCCTGGCAATGACATTGCCCCTCACAAGCCCGGAGACCGGCCCAATCAATCCATTGACAACCCGCGGTGGGCGGGCGCTGTTGAGAGCTTGCGGGCGTGCTGCGCGCAAGATCTTTGCGCCCCCTGTCGTCCTGAAAACGATACGAGGGAACGCCATGTCCGTTATTACCCACAGCCACGCAGGCTCCACCACCACCACCCAAAGCCAACGCCTGGTCGCTGCCATTGGCGCTGCCGTGCTCGGCGCGTGCCTGGTGTACTTTGCCGGTTTCTCGCACATCGCCGCGGTGCACAACGCCGCCCATGACACCCGCCACAGCTCCGCGTTCCCGTGCCACTGAGTGCCGACCCGATGATCAAGCGAATTGCCCAGACGGCCGGCTTCACCGGCCTGCTCGCCGCCCTGCTGTTGACGCTGCTGCAAAGCTTTTGGGTGGCGCCGCTGATTCTCAAGGCCGAAACCTTCGAGAAGGCCCCGGCGATGCAGATGCACGAGCACAGCGAGGCCACCCCTGCCGCCCATGAGCATGATGAAGAAGCCTGGGAGCCCGAAGACGGCTGGCAGCGCGTGGTGTCGACCACCGGCGGCAACTTGGTGGTGGCCGTGGGTTTTGCCCTGATGTTGGCCGCGCTCTACACCCTGCGCGCACCGGGCAACACCCGCGAAGGCTTGCTGTGGGGCCTGGCCGGTTTCGCCGTGTTCTGCCTGGCGCCCACCTTGGGCCTGCCACCGGAGCTGCCGGGGACGGCGGCCGCGGACCTGGCGCAGCGGCAAATCTGGTGGATTGGCACCGCCGCCTCCACCGCCGTGGCCCTGGCGCTTATGGTGTTCAGCCGCAACTGGCTGCTCAAGGGCCTGGGCGTGCTGATTTTGCTGACCCCCCACGTGATTGGCGCGCCGCAGCCTGAAATGCATCACAGCCTGGCGCCTGAAGCGTTGGCCGCCGAGTTCAAGGTCGCCTCGACCTTGACCAACGCCGCCTTCTGGCTGGCACTGGGCTTGATCAGTGCCTGGTTGTTCCGCCGCAAGCAGCAGGCCTGATGAAGCTGGTGGCCGGGTTTGGCTGCCAGAAAGGCTGCCCGGCCGAAGTGTTGGGCAGCCTGCTCCAAGCCACCTTGCTGCGCTTCAACCTGCAAGGTGCCGAACTGCTCGGCCTGGCCAGCCTGGACATCAAGCAGCATGAACCGGGCTTGCAGGCATTGGCCGAGCAACTGCAGCGGCCGCTGAGTTTTTTCAGCGCCGCGCAACTGCTGCCATTGGAGCCGCTGCTCAGCCACCGGTCTGCCGTCGCTTTCGCCCACACCGGTTGCCATGGCGTGGCCGAAAGCGCGGCCTTGGCGTTGGCCCAGAGGCTGGGCGGGCAACCGGCCAGCCTCTTGGTCACCCGGCAAAAAAATGCCCAGGCCACCCTCGCATTGGTACAAATCCCCCACGATCCGCGATAATCATCCCCCGCCTACTTGAAAGTTGTTCAAGCAGCGCCTTTTTCAGGACACGTGCATGACCGTCTATTTCATCGGCGCAGGCCCCGGCGACCCCGAACTGATCACGGTCAAGGGCCAACGCCTGATCCGCAGTTGCCCGGTGATCATCTATGCCGGCTCCCTGGTGCCCACCGCCGTGTTGCAGGGCCATACGGCCGATCAGGTGATCAACAGCGCCGAGTTGCACTTGCAGCAAATCATCGATCTGATCCAGGCCGCCCACGCCCGTGGCCAGGACGTGGCGCGGGTGCATTCCGGCGACCCTAGCCTGTATGGCGCGATCGGCGAGCAGATTCGTCATCTGAAGGCGTTGGGCATTCCCTTTCAGATCATCCCCGGCGTCACCGCCACCGCAGCCTGCGCGGCGTTGTTGGGCGCGGAACTGACCCTGCCAGACATCTCGCAAACGGTGATTTTGACGCGCTACGCCACCCAGTCACCGATGCCCAAGGGTGAAGAGTTGGCCAGCCTGGCCCAGCATGGGGCCACCATGGCCATCCATTTGGGCGTGCAGCATTTGCCGAAGATACTTGACGAATTGTTGCCCCATTACGGTGCCGACTGCCCGATCGCCGTGGTGCACCGCGCCAGCTGGCCGGATCAGGACTACGTGGTGGGTACCCTGGCCGACATCGTCGACAAGGTGGCGGCCAAGGGTTTCCGGCGCACCGCCTTGATACTGGTCGGGCGGGTGCTGGGCAGCGATGTGTTTGGCGAATCAGCGTTGTATCGAGCCGGCCACGCCCATGTGTACCGACCATAAAAAAACGGCGCTCACGGGGCGCCGTTTTTCAATGCCGCAGCGAACGCCTTAGTAATAGGCGTTTTCTTTCTGCGTGTGGTCGGTTACGTCCCGAACGCCCTTGAGCTCCGGAATGCGCTCCAGCAAGGTACGCTCGATGCCTTCGCGCAAGGTCACGTCGGCCTGGCCACAACCCTGGCAACCGCCACCGAACTGCAGCACGGCAATGCCATCCTCGACCACGTCGATCAGGCTGACCTGGCCGCCATGGCTGGCCAAGCCGGGGTTGATCTCGGTCTGCAGGTAGTAGTTGATGCGCTCGTTGACCGGGCTGTCATCGTTAACCATCGGCACCTTGGCGTTCGGCGCCTTGATGGTCAGCTGGCCGCCCATGCGGTCGGTGGCGTAGTCCACCAGCGCGTCTTCCAAAAACGGCACGCTGAAGGCATCCAGGTAAGCCGTGAAGCTGGCAAGGCCCAGGGCCTCGTCTTCAGGCTTCTCTTCGCCTGGCTTGCAATAGGCGATGCAGGTCTCGGCGTATTGAGTCCCTGGCTGGGTGATAAAAATGCGAATGCCGATGCCCGGGGTGTTCTGCTTGCTCAGCAGATCAGCCAGGTAATCGTGTGCAGCGTCAGTAATCGTTATGGCGCTCATGTAAGTTCCTCACAGACTTGCCCGCAGTTTACGCCAAAGCCGGCCCCGGACAAAGCCCCAGTAATTTTGTCAGGTTATGGGCTCGCTTTCTGGTCGCACCAGGCGGGCGTCGGCCCAGCCCTTCATGCGCCGGTACAGGCGTGTCTCGATCCACACATAGCTGGTCCAGGACATCAGGGCGATCAACGGCACGCAGAAGGCAAACACCACGTAAGGGCTGATGCTCAGGCGCTCACTGACAAACCAGCCGCCGTACAGCACCAGCACGTGGATCAGGTACACGGAATAGGAGCAGTCGCCCAACACCTTGAGCACCCGGTTGCCCTTGAACCATGGCTCCAGGGCAATGCATGCCAGCACGATGAACGCACTCGGCACGCCCCAGTGCAACAGGCGGTCACTGGCATCCAGGTTGTAGATGGCCACCAGAGAGGCGGCGATCAGCAATAACGGAATCCACAGCCCCTGCCCCACCCAGCCACGGCGATAAGCCCAGCCGATGGCGATGCCCAACAAAAATTCATAGACGATATTGTTGGCGTAGAAGCGGCTGAGCACGCCATAGCGGCTGACCACTTCGCACACCGCGAACAACGCCGCCGCCACCACCAGCGCGCGGTGGCGCTGGGGCACCAGGAACACCAGGGAAAACAGCAGGTAGAAGAACATCTCGTAGTTGAGCGTCCAGCCCACGTTAAGCGTGGGGTACAGCCCATAACCACCAGGGTTTTCCGAAGGGATGAACAACAGCGACAACAAGAAGTGCGGCAGGTCGACCACCTGATGCGGCATCTGTTGCCCCACCAGCACGATCATCAACCCCATCAGGAGGGTATAGAGCCAATAGGCCGGTACGATGCGAATGGCCCGGTTGAGCAGGAAGCGCCCGGCGGGCATGTCCTTGTCCTGCGTGGAAAGGAAAATCACCAGGCCGCTGATGACAAAGAAAATATCGACCCCGACCGCGCCGCGATCAACGAAAAACTGGCCGATGGGGCCTGACGCGTGGAAGTCGAAGAAGATCTGCATGAAGTGATGACAGACCACCACCCAGGCTGCCAGTGCCCGTAAAGCTTGAAGCGAAATCAGCATTGCCTACCGCCCTTTTGTAGCCACAACCCGCGCCCCTTTTCAGGGCACCCTCAACGGTTGGGACCACAAAAAATGCGGAATGCTCAAACCAATGTACCGGCGGTATCGGTAGAAGCGGATTATCCGCAAAAAAATCGCCGCAGTGCATCAAGTGCACTGCATTGGATTTTTCGCGGATAAATCCTCTCCAACAGGGTGTGTGCCACTCAGAGGTTCTCGTAGCGGTTCATGTCCAGCACCCCTGCTTCCACCGGGTCGGTCTCCTGGATATAGCTCGTCAGGTCGTGGAAAAACTGCCAGAACTGCGGGTTGCTGCGGCGCACGCCCCAGCGCTGCACGATGCGCTCGAACGCCGGCTGGTCCTTGGCCGACTCCATGGCCTGGACGAACGCCTCGACCTGATCGGCCGGCACGTTGAACATAAAGTTGGGGTAGCTGCTGAGCACGCCGGGGTAGATGGTGAGGGTGTCCAGCCCCGGCAGGTAGCGCGACGACTCACCCAACAAGAAGGCCACGTTGGTGTGCGCGCGGTTGCGCAGCAGGCTGTAGACGATGCGCTGGCCCTTGCCATCCTGGATGCGCAGCATGGTCGCTTCAGGCAACTGGTCGATCACCTTCAGGCCGGCGGCCGGGCGTGAAGTCAGGCGGCTGAGGGACTGCTCGACGTTGCGGAAGGTTTCGCTGACGTTGGGGCGCGAGCAATAGGCACCCGTGCAGCGGTTGATCGGGTCAGGCGCGGCGTTCAGCGAGCCCGAGCGCTGCAGCAGCTTGAGGGCGAAATCACGCTTGGGGTCCTTTTCGTTGAGCACCATGCCGGTCGGGGTATCGTCGTCGATCTTCTGGTAATCGAGCCACATTTTCACCTTGCCGCCTTCCTGGTACCAATCGCCAAGGAGCTTGTCGCGCTGGTCAGCGGGCATCAGGCGCAGGAAATTGACTTCGGCGCCATTGCGGATCAGGTCGAAATACAACCGCGTCTGCGCCTGGTGGGCCACGTTACCGTACACGTCGAAATTCACCGCCAACTGGTAATAGGTGCGCTCCAGCAACGGGTAGTCGAACAGCCACATCGTTTGCGGCACGTCGCCGATCAGGCCCTTGTTCACTGCGGCGCTGTCGAAATGGCGGAAGATGGTCAGCAGCGCGTTGTCGTTGCCGGCCCAAAGGGTGGCCCAGCCAGGCGGCGGCATGTCGGCGTAGGCGTCGCGGCGCAGGTCTTCGTATTGGTTGCGCTTGTCGCGGTAGTCCAGCCACAGGCGCAGCACGCTGCCAACGTTGTCGTTCTGCCCTGGCATGGCCAGCAGCGGCGTCGCTTCGCCACGGTACTTGGCGTCGGTAATGTACTTGTCGTGGGCCGGCTCCTGGAACATCACCCAAAACTGGTCACGGATCACGTCGGTTGCGATCTGCCCGCGGCACACCGGGCCACGGATAAAGGTACGCACGAAGTACTCGGCGTTATCCAGCATGAACTGGTAACGCGCCACCGCAGGGATCGCGGCGAAGGTTTCGAACGGGTTGGCCCGGTGCCGTGGCCCATAGCCCGGCAGCGAGGTGGCATGCCAGTCGCCGCTGTAGAACAACTGCTTGACCCGCGCCAGCTTGTTCGGCCCCATGGGGTAGGTGATGTGAGTCTTGTGCACAATCACGCCCTGCACCGGCATCAGCCGGTAGTAGAACACCGTGCCGGGGTCGTCATCGGGGCGCCGGGTGGCAATCAGGTCCACCGGCTGGCCGCTGGGCGTGCGCGAGCGCACCCACTGGAAGTAATGGCCCGGCTCACCGCCGGTGAAATAGATGTGCGCCAGAAACAGGTGCTCGTACAACCAGCGCGCCACCAGCGCCTCGGTGGAGCCTGGGCGGTTGAGCAGCTCTTCCCATTGGCCGATTTGCGCAGCTTCGGCGGGGCTGGCCTTGAGTGGTTGCTGGTCTACGGGGGCACCGGCCGCCAGCCAACGCTGCACGGTCTGGTACTGGGCGTCGGTCAGGCCGGTCACGCCCAGGGGCATGCCCTCCTGGGGGTGGGCACTGGCATAGGCATTGAATTCGCCCGGCAGCGGGCACATGTTTTCGCGGTTCAGGCCCAACTTAATACTGTCGGGCAGCTTGGCGTTGGGCACCACGGGCGCACTGTGGCCCAGCTCGAGCATGCGCGACATCAGGGCCGCCTGGTTGCTCTGGCCATCAAGAACCGAATAGAAACCCTTGCGTCGCCATGCTTCCGGGCCGCTGGCATCGTAGAAAATTCGCGTGGGGGCCACGGCGATGCTGCGCTCGCCTTGATACACCGGCACCTTCGAGGCGCCGCGCAGGGCGCCCTCGCCCGCTCCCAGGTTCAACTGACAGGCGGCATCGTTGCAAGCATGGCACGCCACGCACTTCTCGGTGAAGATCGGCTGGATATCTCGGGTATACGAAATAGCCGGGCTGGCGACGGGCGCTTGCGCGAACGCAACGCCGCAGAGCAGCAGGGCCAAGACGCTGGCCAGTAAACGATGCACCATGTGACGGTGTCCTGACTTTTAAATAACTGTTTGAATATTCTACCCGTGGCGCGACGCCATCAACGTGAACGAAATTCATGTAAATGTGGAAGACGTTCAAAAGCGCGCAGGTTTGCTATCATTTCGCACCTTTCGTATTCGCACCTTTTTGTATTTGTCTTGCCAGGTAGCCCTCATGTCCGACCGCAGCGCTCGTCTTCAAGCCCTACAGCAAGCCCTCAAAGAGCGCATCCTGATACTCGATGGCGGCATGGGTACTATGATCCAAAGCTACCGCCTTGAGGAATCCGACTATCGTGGCACGCGCTTCGCCGACTGGCCGAGCGACGTCAAGGGCAACAACGACCTGCTGCTGCTCAGCCGGCCGGACGTGATCGCGGCCATTGAAAAGGCCTACCTGGACGCCGGCGCCGACATTCTGGAAACCAACACCTTCAACGCCACCCAAGTGTCCCAGGCCGACTACGGCATGGAGTCGCTGGTGTATGAGCTGAACGTGGAAGGTGCCCGCGTGGCGCGCCAAGTGGCCGACGCCAAGACCCTGGAAACCCCCGACAAACCGCGTTTCGTCGCCGGCGTGCTGGGCCCCACCAGCCGCACCTGCTCGCTGTCCCCGGACGTCAACAACCCGGGCTACCGCAACGTCACCTTCGATGAACTGGTGGAGAACTACACCGAGGCCACCCACGGCCTGATCGAAGGCGGCGCCGACCTGATCCTGATCGAGACCATTTTCGACACGTTGAACGCCAAGGCGGCAATCTTCGCCGTGCAGGGCGTGTTCGAGGCAATCGGTTTCGAGTTGCCGATCATGATCTCCGGCACCATCACCGACGCCTCGGGCCGCACGCTCTCTGGGCAAACCACCGAGGCTTTCTGGAACTCCGTGGCGCACGCCAAGCCGATCTCGGTCGGCCTTAACTGCGCCTTGGGCGCAAGCGAGCTGCGCCCTTACCTGGAAGAGCTGTCGAACAAGGCCGGCACCCACGTTTCCGCGCACCCCAATGCCGGCCTGCCGAACGCCTTCGGTGAATACGACGAGCTGCCATCGGAAACCGCCAAGGTCATCGAAGAATTCGCCCAAAGCGGCTTCCTGAACATCGTCGGCGGTTGCTGCGGCACCACCCCAGGCCACATCAAGGCCATCGCCGAAGCGGTGGCCGGCTACGCACCGCGCCCGATCCCGGACATCCCCAAGGCCTGCCGCCTGTCGGGCCTGGAGCCGTTCACCATCGACCGCAGCTCGCTGTTCGTCAACGTCGGCGAGCGCACCAACATCACCGGCTCCGCGAAGTTCGCCAGGCTGATCCGCGAGGATAACTACACCCAAGCCCTGGAAGTGGCCCTGCAGCAGGTGGAGGCCGGCGCTCAGGTGATCGACATCAACATGGACGAGGGCATGCTCGATTCGAAGAAGGCGATGGTCACCTTCCTCAATCTGATTGCCGGCGAGCCAGATATCTCCCGCGTGCCGATCATGATCGACTCCTCCAAGTGGGACGTGATCGAGGCCGGCCTCAAGTGCATCCAGGGCAAGGGCATCGTCAACTCCATCAGCATGAAGGAAGGCGTGGAGCAGTTCATCCATCACGCCAAACTGTGCAAGCGCTATGGCGCCGCCGTGGTGGTGATGGCCTTCGACGAAGCCGGCCAGGCCGACACCGAAGCGCGTAAAAAAGAAATCTGCAAGCGCTCCTACGACATCCTGGTGCACGAAGTGGGCTTCCCGCCAGAAGACATCATCTTCGACCCGAACATCTTCGCCGTGGCCACCGGCATCGAGGAGCACAACAACTACGCGGTCGACTTCATCAACGCCTGCGCCTACATCCGTGACGAGCTGCCCCATGCCCTGACCAGCGGCGGCGTGTCCAACGTATCGTTCTCGTTCCGCGGCAACAACCCGGTGCGCGAAGCCATCCACTCGGTGTTCTTGCTGTACGCGATTCGCAACGGCCTGACCATGGGCATCGTCAACGCCGGCCAGCTGGAGATCTACGACCAGATCCCGGCCGAACTGCGCGACGCCGTGGAAGACGTGGTGCTCAACCGCACCCCCGAAGGCACCGAAGCCTTGCTGGCGATCGCCGACAAGTACAAGGGCGACGGCAGCGTCAAGGAAGCCGAAACCGAAGAGTGGCGATCCTGGCCGGTCAACCAGCGCCTGGAACATGCGCTGGTCAAGGGCATCACCACCCACATCGTCGAAGACACCGAGCTGTCGCGCCAGTCGTTCAAGCGCCCGATCGAAGTGATCGAAGGCCCGCTGATGTCCGGCATGAACATCGTTGGCGACCTGTTCGGCGCCGGCAAGATGTTCCTGCCGCAAGTGGTCAAGTCCGCCCGCGTAATGAAACAGGCCGTGGCTCACCTGATCCCCTTCATTGAAGAGGAGAAAGGCGATAAACCCGAAGCCAAGGGCAAGATCCTGATGGCCACGGTAAAAGGCGACGTGCACGACATCGGCAAGAACATCGTCGGCGTGGTGCTCGGCTGCAACGGCTACGACATCGTCGACCTGGGCCGTGATGGTGCCGGCCGAGAAGATCTTGCAGGTGGCGCGCGAGCAGAAGTGCGACATCATCGGCCTGTCCGGCCTGATCACCCCGTCCCTGGACGAGATGGTGCACGTAGCCCGCGAGATGCAGCGCCAGGACTTCCACCTGCCGCTGATGATCGGTGGGGCCACCACCTCCAAGGCCCACACGGCGGTGAAGATCGAACCCAAGTACAGCAACGATGCCGTGGTGTACGTGACCGACGCCTCGCGCGCCGTGGGCGTGGCCACGCAGTTGCTGTCCAAGGAGCTGAAAGCCGGTTTCGTACAGCGTACCCGCGAGGAATACGTGGAGGTGCGCGAGCGCACCGCTAACCGCAGCGCCCGCACCGAGCGCCTGAGCTACGAGCAGGCGATCGCCGCCAAGGCCACCTTCGACTGGAATACCTACCAGCCGGTCAAGCCGACGTTCACCGGCGCCCGGGTGCTGGACGATATCGATTTGAACGTGCTGGCCGAGTACATCGACTGGACGCCGTTCTTTATCTCCTGGGACCTGGCCGGCAAGTTCCCGCGCATCCTCACCGATGAAGTGGTGGGCGAGGCCGCCACGGCGCTGTATGCCGATGCCCGGGAAATGCTGCGCAAGCTGATCGACGAGAAGCTGATAAGCGCCCGCGCCGTGTTTGGCTTCTGGCCGGCCAACCAGGTGCAGGATGACGACATCGAAGTGTACGGCGACGACGGCCAGCCCTTGGCGCGCCTGCACCACCTGCGCCAGCAGACCATCAAGACCGACGGCAAGCCGAACTTCAGCCTGGCCGACTTCGTGGCACCCAAGGCAAGCGGCGTGACCGACTACGTGGGCGGCTTTATAACCACCGCTGGCATCGGCGCAGAGGAAGTGGCCAAGGCGTATCAAGACAACGGCGACGACTACAACTCGATCATGGTCAAGGCCCTGGCCGACCGCCTGGCCGAGGCCTGCGCTGAATGGCTGCACCAACAGGTGCGCAAGCAGCACTGGGGCTACGACAAGGACGAGGCGCTGGACAACGATGCCTTGATCAAGGAGCAGTACAAAGGCATCCGCCCGGCCCCCGGCTACCCGGCCTGCCCGGACCACACCGAGAAAGGCACGCTGTTCGACCTGCTGGACCACAATGGCCAGAGCGGCGTGACCCTGACCGAGCACTACGCCATGTTCCCGGCGGCGGCGGTCAGCGGCTGGTACTTCGCCCACCCGCAGGCGCAGTACTTCGCCGTGGGCAAGGTCGACAAGGACCAGGTGCAGCGCTACACCGAGCGCAAAGGCCAGGACCTGGCCGTGAGCGAGCGGTGGCTGTCGCCGAACCTGGGTTACGACGCCTGATGTGATCGCTTCGCGGATGAACCCGCTCCCATAGGAGCGGATTCATCCGCGAAAAACGCAACACGATCCCCTTTTGTTACGCGGCGTTCTCAGACAAACGCCAACTCGCCCTCGCCCACCACCCGCGCCGTCGGCCCACCCAGGGTCAGGTTATGGTGCGCGATGATCGCGGCCGCCGGCATCACCTCGGTGTCCATGCAGCTGTGCCCATCGGCCACCAACACCGGTTTGAACCCCAACTCCAAAGCGGCCCGGCACGTGCTGTCCACGCAGTACTGAGTCTTGAGCCCCACCACCACGACCTCCTTCACGCCCGCGTCGCCAAAGCGCTGTGCCAGGTCAGTCCCTTGGAAGCAACTGGGCGCCGACTTGTTGAACAGGTGATCCACGCCCTCCTCCAGGCCCAATTCAGGCAACACCTGCCAGAACCCGCTGCCCGCGGCAATCGGCGAACCTGCAGGCCCGGTGTGGCGCACGGCAAACACCGGCACCTGCGCCGACCGCGCCTTGCCAATCAAGCGCTTTACCGTCGCCACCAAGCGCTCAGCCTCATACGGCTGTTGCGGGCCCTGAAACAGTCCGACCTGCATATCCACGATCAATAGGGCTGCCTGTCGCGCATTAAGTTGCAGCATGGTGCTTCTCCTTGAAGGCCAGCAGGCAGGGCAAAAAAAAGGCCCCGTCCATTGCTGGCGGGGCCTTGGGTGTTACGTGCTAACCGCACACACGCATTAACCACACGCCCCGCCGGTGGCGGTCGTGGTGGTTACGGTGGTGTAACGCTGCGATCTATTCATGGATCCAAAATACTTCAACCTGCCTGCGAAGGTCAAGGCCAGGGGACTTAAATTGTAATGGGCTGCATCGTGCCAAGCGTCCCGACGCTCTTTATAGTCTGGCTTCACTTATACGGAGGCGAACCTATGAAAGGATTCATGGCGCTGCTCGCGGTACTGCCACTGGCCGTACACGCGAACACAAATGAATGTATCAGACCCACCGATGCACAGATCTCAGCGTTGTTCGATCAATGGAATCAGTCGCTGCAATCACAAGACTCAAATCGAATGCTCGATCACTATGCCGAAGGCTCGATCCTGTTGCCAACGGTCTCCAACTCACTGCGGATCAGCCCCGAAGAAAAGCGCGATTACTTCAAGCACTTCATGGCCAACGCACCCCGCGGCAACATCGTCACCCGCCACATTCAGACCGATTGCAACACTGCGCTGGACAGCGGCATCTATGAGTTCAGCTTCGCCAGCACCGGCGACAAGGTCAGGGCACGTTACTCGTTCAGCTACCGATGGGTGACAGACCGATGGCTGATTTCCAGCCATCACTCTTCGGTAATGCCGCAGGGTTGAGCCCAAGCGCCTGTAGGAGGATTCATCCGCGAAAAATTCGCCACGGTTTCGGCAGGCCTAACGCGGGGGTATTTTTCGCGGATAAATCCGCCCCACAGGCGATCATGGTGCGGCATATTGACGCACTTGATTTCCGGGCAAATAGGCGCGCAAACGTTTGATCAAGGCATGCGACCAAAGTCGTACAACCCACATGGCACGTGCGTGCCAGAGCTTTTGCCGCCCGTCAGTCGCCTTGCCGAGACAGGGTCACCGGTTCTCAACTACTCTGAAAATTCAGCCGCACGACCGTCTAGAAACTTCAACCCAAAATAGGTCGAACTTTCTGATCGGATGGCTGGTCAGGTTTACAGTAGGCCGCTGCCTCTGATGACCCGAGGCGCGGCCCGTTTACCCCCACATGTCCGTCTATCCGCAATCGGCAGGATAAGCCGATACGCGTAGCACTTGTGTGTTTGCACTGGGGGATCTGCCAATAAAACAAGTGCTTTGCCACATGTATTAATGCACGGGAGAGAACAATGATCAGTGCTGCTGTCGATAACCAGGGACAGATTTTCAACAGACAGGATAGTGAACCGGCCCACGTGCCGAGCATCGTGTCGACAGGCAAGGTGCTGCAGGCGGACTCGGTACCCAATCCGAACAAGCAAAAAGTGCTTTTCGTAACTTCCGAAATTGCTGATTTGGTCAAGACCGGCGGCCTGGGCGACGTTTCCGCCGCCCTGCCGCGGGCCATGAGCCCTTTGCATGACGTGCGCGTACTGATCCCCGGCTACCCGCAAGTCATGAACAGCGACAATCCGATCCACATCGTCGGTGAACTGGGTGGCCACGCTGCGCTGCCACCGTGCAAGATCGGCCGCATGGACCTGGCCGATGGCTTGGTCATCTACGTGCTGATCTGCCCTGAACTGTACGAGCGCGAAGGCACCCCCTACGGTGCCAACAACGGTCGCGACTGGCCCGACAACCACATCCGTTTTGCACGTCTAGGCTTGGCCGCCGCCGACATCGCCGCAGGCCTGGGCATGGTCCACTGGAAGCCCGACCTGGTGCATGCCCACGACTGGCCCGCAGGCCTGGCACCGGCCTACATGCAGTGGCGCGGCCTGAGCACCCCTACCCTGTTCACCATTCACAACCTGGCGTACCAGGGCGTGTTCAGCCGTGCCTGCTGCCCGGAACTGGGCGTGCCCACCCATGCCTTGCAACAGGAAGGCATGGAGTTCTACGGCAAGTTGTCGTTCCTCAAGGCAGGCATGGCCTACTCCAACCGCATCACCACGGTGAGTGCCACCTACGCCAAAGAGATCACCACCTCGGAATTTGGCTGCGGCCTGGAAGGTTTTCTCAGCAGCAAGGCCCAGCAAGGCCTGCTCAGTGGTATCCCCAACGGCATCGACGAAAGCTGGGAGTCGGCCACCGACCCGCACCTGATCTGCCCGTTCAGCCTCAATGACTGGGATGGCAAGGCGGTCAATGCCGACCACGTGCGCAGCCTGTTCGGCCTGGACGACAGCGAGGGCCCGCTGTTCGCGGTGGTGTCGCGCCTGGTTTACCAAAAAGGCCTGGACCTGACCGAAGCCGTGGCCGAATTCATCGTCGAGCAAGGCGGCCAAATCGCGATCATCGGCCGTGGCGAGCCGGAAGAAGAACAGGCCATGCGTGAACTGGCCTTGCGCTTTCCCGGCCAGGTGGGCGTGCGCATCGGCTTCAACGAAACCGATGCGCGGCGCATGTTCGCCGGCAGCGACTTCCTGTTGATGCCCTCGCGCTACGAGCCCTGTGGCCTGAGCCAAATGTACGCACAACGCTTCGGCTCGTTGCCGGTGGCGCGCAACACCGGCGGCCTTGCCGACACCATCGAGGATGGCGTGACCGGTTTCCTATTCAACGAGTCCACCGTACAAAGCTACGAGCAAGCCCTGGCCCGGGCCTTCTATGTGTTCAGCAAGCCGGAGTTGCTCAACGCCATGCGCTGCCTGGCCATGACCCAACCGTTCAACTGGTGCCAAGCCGTTGAACCCTACGCCAAACTCTATGAGGACATGGTCAAGGGCAGCCTCAAAGCCCCCGCCCGCTACTGAACAGAGAGGTTTCATCGATGCCTTCAAGCACACCTGAAACCTGCTCTCACGGCGCTGTCATGATCGATCCGGCCCACACGCGCTTTGCGCTGTGGGCGCCGGATGCACTGACTGTCAGCGTGGAAATCGAGCACGGTTCATCCCTTCCCATGTTGCCCCAGGCCGATGGCTGGTTTGTGATTCAAACCCGATGCCAGGCCGGTACCGCCTACCGCTACCAGATCAACGGCGAACTGCTGGTGCCCGACCCCGCGTCCCGGGCCCAGCAAAGCGATATCGACTCGCCAAGCCTTGTGGTCGACCCCAACGCCTACACCTGGCAACACCTCGCCTGGCAAGGCCGGCCCTGGACCGAGGCGGTTATCTACGAATTGCACGTGGGCGCCCTAGGCGGCTTTGCCGCAGTGCAACAGCACCTGGCGCGCCTGGCGGCCCTGGGCGTCACTGCCATCGAACTGATGCCCATCGCCGAATTCCCCGGTGCTCGCAACTGGGGTTACGACGGCGTGCTGCCCTACGCCCCGGAAGCCTCCTACGGCACCCCTGAACAACTCAAGCACTTGATCGACTGTGCCCACGGCCACGGCCTGATGGTGCTGCTGGACGTGGTCTACAACCACTTCGGCCCTGACGGCAATTACCTGAGCCAGTACGCCAAGGGCTTCATGCGCGAGGACAAACACACGCCCTGGGGCGCGGCCATCGATTTTCGCCGCCCGCAGGTGCAGGACTTCTTCATCGACAACGCGCTGATGTGGCTTTTGGAATACCGCTTCGACGGCCTGCGTTTCGATGCGGTGCACGCCATCGAAGACCCCGAGTTTCTCAAGCTGATGGCCCGGCGAATCCGTGCGCACATCCCGGCCGGGCGCCACGTATGGCTGAATCTGGAGAACGAGCACAACCAAGCGCACTTGATGGAGCAAGGCTACGACGCGCAGTGGAACGACGACGGGCACAACGCCTTGCATGTGCTGCTGACCGGCGAAACCGAAGCCTATTACGAAGACTACAGCGACCAGCCCACCGAAAAACTCGCCCGCTGCCTGGCTGAGGGTTTCGTCTACCAAGGCCACACTAACCGCAACGGCGAGCAGCGCGGCGAACCCAGCGGGCACCTGCCGCCCAGCGCCTTCGTGCTGTTTTTGCAGAACCACGATCAGATCGGCAACCGTGCCTTTGGCGAGCGCTTGCACCAGCTATGCCCGCCGGCCGCACTGCGCGCCGCCACGGCTCTGCTGTTGTTGTCGCCGATGATCCCGTTGATGTTCATGGGTGATGAAAACGGCGCCGACGCGCCTTTCCTGTTTTTTACCAGCCACCATGGCGAGCTGGCCGAAGCCGTGCGCCAGGGCCGCCGCGCCGAGTTCAAGGCCTTTGCCGCCTTTGCCGATGCCGAGCGCCGCGAACAGATTCCCGACCCCAATGCGCCGAACACCTTCGAGGCCTCGAAACCAAACCTGACCTGCGACAACGACTGGACGGCCCTGTACCGCCAGCTTCTGCAACTGCGCCACCATCACCTGATACCCCACTTGAACGCCAGCCATTGGCTGGGTGTCCAAGTGCATGCCCGCGGTGCCCTCACCGCACGGTGGCAACTGGGTAACGGCAGCCACTGGCGCATCGACCTGAACCTGAGCGATCGCAGCCTGGACGTGCCGCTGGCGCCTTTGGAACAGCGGATTTTCGACAGCGACCCCTTTGCTATTACGCAACAACCGTCCCACTCACTCGGCCCTTATACCGCCGTGGTCAGCATGACCCCGGCCCGTGCTTCTGGAGATGTTGCATGAGTGACGAGCGACTGGAACAACTGGCAGGCCAGGCTGGCCTGGCGGTGCACTGGACTGACGCCAACGGCCGCCCGCAGCGGGTGTCCGACGACGTGTTAGGCAAGGTATTGGCCGGGCTCGGCCACCCTGCAGGCAGCCCCGAGCAGATCGAGGCAAGCCTGCGCGAGCTGGCCGAGGTTCAGCAAAAAGGCCACCTGCCGCCGCTGCTGACGGTCGACTACGGCCAACCGCTGGACCTCAGTCGCCACTTCGCCGCGAACACCGCCTTGCAGGTGTACCAGGAAGACGGCGCCACCCTGGACCTTACGCTGGACGAACAGGCGCGCCTGCCGGGCCTGTTGCCTGTGGGCTACCAGGACGTGCGCATCGACGGTCAGCATTTCACCCTGGCCGTGGCGCCCCTGCGGTGCTACAGCGTCGGTGATGCCTTGGGCCAGGAAACGCCGAGGGCCTGGGGCCTGGGCGTGCAGCTGTACAGCATTCGCCGCCCCGGCGATGGTGGTTTCGGTGACACCCAGGCCCTTGAGATGCTCGCCCGCAGCGCCGGTGAACGCGGCGCCGACGCCTTGGCCATCAGCCCCATGCACGCCATGTTCAGCAGCGACAACCACCGCTACAGCCCCTACTCGCCGTCCAGCCGGCTGTTTCTCAACAGCCTGTACGCGGCACCCGGCACCCTCCTGGGCGAACGAGCCGTGCGCGTGGCCATTGAACGCGCGCAACTGGCAGAAGAACTGCAACGCCTGGAGGCCATGCCGCTGGTGGATTGGCCCTTGGCCGCCGCCGCCAAGCAACGCCTGTTGAAAACCCTTTACGAGGACTTTCGCAGCGGCGACCACCCACTCAACCCCGACTTTGCCAGCTTCCGCCATGCCGGCGGTGAAGCCCTGGAGAACCACTGCCGCTTCGAGGCCCTGCAAGCCGACTGCGCCACCCGTGGCCAGCCCCAGGACTGGCGCCAATGGCCCAAGGACTGGCACGACCCGCGCAGCCCGGCCATCGCCGAATTCGCCGCGCAACACCAGAGCGACATCGAGTACTACGCCTTTTGCCAATGGCTGGTGGCCCGCAGCCTTGAGCGTGCGCAAAACGCTGCCACCTCCAGCGGCATGCAGATCGGCCTGGTCGCCGACCTGGCCGTGGGCGCTGACGGTGCCGGCAGCCAGGCCTGGAGCCGCCAGGACGAGCTGCTCTCGGCGCTGACCGTGGGTGCGCCACCGGACATCCTCAACCGCGCCGGGCAAAGCTGGGGGATCTCCGCGTTCGCCCCCGAGGGCCTGGTGCGCAACGGTTTCCGCGCTTTTATCGAGATGCTGCGGGCCAACTTTGCCCACGCCGGCGGCTTGCGCATCGACCACATCATGGGCCTGCAGCGCTTGTGGGTGATCCCCTTGGGCTCATCCCCCGGCGAAGGCGCCTACCTGCAGTATCCGGTGGACGACCTGCTGCGCTTATTGACCCTGGAATCGCACCGTCACCAGGCCATCGTGCTGGGCGAAGACTTGGGCACGGTCCCGGAGGGCCTGCGGGAAAAACTTGCGCCACGGCAGATCCTTGGCATGCGCGTGCTGCTGTTCGAACAGCATCACACCGGCCACTTCAAGCACGTATTGGAATGGCCCGACGATGCCTTGGCCACCAGCACCACCCACGACCTGCCGACCCTCAACGGCTGGTGGCACGCACGCGACATCGACTGGAACCACAAGCTCACCTTGATCGACAGCCACACCGAGCACCAGTGGCGCGAAACCCGTGAACAGGAGCGCCGCGGCCTGCGCCACCTGCTGGGCCAGGACAGCGCGAACTTCCAGGGCGAGGCCCACGAAGCCGATCAACTGATCGACGCCAGCGTGCGTTTCATCGGCCACACCCGCGCCCCTCTGGTGCTGCTACCCCTGGAGGACGCCTTGGGCGTGGACGAACAGCCCAACCTGCCCGGCACCATCGACAGCCACCCCAACTGGCGTCGCCGTTTCCATGGCCAGGCAGCGCAACTGCTCGACGACATCGACGCCGCGCGGCGCCTGGAACTGCTTGCCCATGCCCGTCAACAAGCCAGTGAGCGTGATCGATGAGTTCAATCAGCGCCAGTATTCGGCTGCAACTGCACAAAGGTTTTACCCTGGACGACGCCTGCGCACAGGTGCCCTATTTCGCAAGCCTTGGCATCAGCCACGTCTACGCCTCGCCCATCCTCAAGGCGCGCGCAGGCTCCATGCACGGCTATGACGTGGTCGACCCCACCCGGGTCAACCCGGAACTGGGTGGCGAGGCCGCGCTGGTGCGCCTGGTTGGCGCCTTGCGCGAACACGACATGGGCCTGATCCTGGACATCGTCTCCAACCACATGGCCGTCGGCGGTGCCGACAACCCCTGGTGGCTGGACCTGCTGGAGTGGGGTCGGCGCAGCCCTTACGCCGAATTCTTCGACATCCAGTGGCACTCCCCCGACCCCATGCTCGAAGGTCAGTTGCTGATGCCATTTCTGGGCAGTGACTACGGCAGCGTGCTGCAGGCCGGCGAAATACCGCTGCGGTTCGATAACGACCGCGGCAGCTTTTACATCGAGCATTACGAGCACCGCTTCCCGATCTGCCCACCGGATTACGCCGACATCCTCAGTGCCTCCAACGACCCGGCGCTGGGCAAGCTGGGCGCGCGCTTCGGCTCATTGGAGAACGACCCCAAGGCTTACGCCAAGGCCGCCGACCTGCGCGCCGAACTGCAGGTGATGGTGGAATCGCGCCCGGGTATTCTCGAGCCGCTGCTGGCGCGCTTCGATTCCACCCAGGAGCATGGCTTCAAGCGCCTGCACCGCCTGCTGGAGCGCCAACATTACCGCCTGGCCAGCTGGCGCACGGCGGCCGACGATATCAACTGGCGGCGCTTCTTCGATGTCAACGAGCTGGGCGGCCTGCGGGTCGAGCGCTCGGCGGTGTTCGAGGCCACCCACGGCAAGCTCTTCGAATTGATCGGCCGCGGCCTGATCGATGGGCTGCGCATCGACCACATCGATGGCCTGGCCGACCCGCGTGGCTATTGCCGCAAGCTGCGGCGCCGGGTCGACAGCCTGCTGGCCGATCGACCTGCCGATGCAGCGCTGGCAAGGGTGCCGATCTACGTGGAAAAAATTCTCGGCGCCGGTGAACAGTTGCACCGCGACTGGCAGGTGGACGGCACCACCGGCTACGAATTCATGAACCAGTTGTCCTTGCTGCAGCACGACCCCGCAGGCCAGCCGGCGCTGGCCGAGCTGTGGAGCGAGGCCAGCGGGCGCCCCGCCGAGTTCGCCGAAGAGGCCTTGGCCGCGCGCCACCTGGTGCTCAACGGCACCCTGGCCGGCGATTTCGAATCGGTCGCCCAGGCACTGCTGCAAGTGGCCCGTGGCGACCTGATGAGCCGCGACATGACCTTGGGCGCCATCCGCCGCGCCTTGCAGGAACTGATCGTGCACTTCCCGGTGTACCGCACCTACATCAGCGCGTGCGGGCGCCCGGCAGAAGATGAGCCGTTCTTCCAGCAGGCCATGGAGGGTGCCCGCAGCACCCTGGGCGAAGCCGACTGGCCGGTACTGGACTACCTGCAACGCTGGCTGGGCGGCGACCCGTGGCGGCGCCTGCCGTTTGGCCGCCAACGCAAACTGGCGCGCCATGCCTGCGTGCGCTTCCAGCAACTGACCTCGCCGGCAGCGGCCAAGGCTGTGGAAGACACCGCGTTCTACCGTTCGGCCATTGTGCTCTCGCGCAACGACGTGGGTTTTGACGCCGAACACTTTAGTGCCCCACCACAGGCGTTTCACCAGGCCTGTGAGCAGCGCCTGGCGAACTTCCCGGATAACCTGCTGGCCACCGCCACCCACGACCACAAGCGCGGTGAAGACAGCCGTGCGCGCCTGGCGGTACTCAGCGAATGCAGTGACTGGTACGCCGCCCGCGTGGCGCACTGGCAAGAACTGGCCGAGCCCTTGCGCAGCGACGTGGCAGGCAGCATGGCACCCTCACCCGGCGATGAGTTGATGCTTTACCAGGCCCTGCTTGGCAGTTGGCCACTGACGCTGGACGCCAAAGATCACCAGGGCCTTGAGGCCTACGCCGAACGCCTCTACCAGTGGCAACAAAAAGCCTTGCGCGAAGCCAAGCTGGCCAGCAGTTGGAGCGCGCCCAACGAGCCCTACGAACAGGCCTGCAAAGCGTTCCTGGAGCAACTGTTGCTGGCGCCTCAGGCGCAACAGCTGCGCACCTCGATCGCCGCCGCCGCGCACAAGATTGCCGTGCCGGGCGCGCTCAACAGTTTGCAGCAAACCCTGTTGCGCATGACTGCGCCGGGCCTGCCCGACCTGTACCAGGGCGCCGAGTTCTGGGACTTCAGCCTGGTCGACCCCGACAACCGCCGGCCCGTGGATTACCCCGCGCGCCAAGCTGCCCTGGCGCACGCGGCGGGCACCGCCCAGTTGCTTGAAGGCTGGCAGAGCGGGCACCTCAAACAGGCCCTGATCGCCCGCACCCTGCGTGTGCGCCAGGCCCACCACGCGCTGTTCGCCCGTGGAAAATATCAAGCCCTGGAGGTGCTCGGCCTACACGCTGATCAGGTTCTGGCCTACGCTCGTTATACCGATGAACAGGTGGCGATCATCATCGTGCCCAGACTCACCTGCGCGCTGTTGGGCGATGCCCACAGCCCGTTGATAGAGCCAAAAAAGTGGGGAGACACCCGCGTAAAACTAGCTTTGCCCCATTCTCTGCCTAAATTGAAGGGACTTTTTTCAGACGTCGCAGTCACACCAGATAAGGAGCTCCTGGTGAGCACTGTACTGAACGAATTCCCCGTCAATCTTCTTATGCAAAGTGACTTGTGATCAGGAGCGTTGAAATGAGTGCCGAAGACAAACGTATACGCGAATTCGCTTATCAGATCTGGGAGTCTGAAGGCAAACCGGAAGGCCATGAAGACCGCCATTGGGAAATGGCGAGCAAACTGGCCGAAGCCGAAGCCTTGGCCCCCAGCAAATCCGCCAAGGGCAAAGCTACCGCTGCCAAGCCCAAGGCCAAGCCGGCGGCTGCCGAAGCCGCGCAACCAGTCCCCAGCAAGCCTGCGCCCAAGCCTGCGGCAAAACCGGTCGCCGCCAAGCCTGCCGCCGCCCCTAAGCCGGTGAAACCCGCAGCGACCAAACCAGTGGCCGAGAAAAAACCCAAGCCTGCGGCCAAAAAGCCACCCGCCAGCTGACCCTTTCCCCCTCTCACGCTCGGGCCTGACGCCGCTTAACCGGCAGCGTCAGCCACCCGACAAAACCTTCGTCTTCATCGATGAGGGACGGTTGCGCCCGGCGTTCAGCCGGTTGGCAGTCAATCAACCTTTACCCAATGCCTTTGAAAACATCGCGCAAGGATTTCCCCATGGCCCGCCAAAAGACCACCACGCCCCCACCCGCTGCCGAACCGACACGTATACGCGAGGGCCTGCCCTTCCCCCTGGGTGCCACGTGGGATGGGCTTGGCGTCAACTTCGCGCTGTTCTCCGCCAACGCCACCAAGGTCGAACTGTGCCTGTTCGACGCCAGCGGCGAGAACGAACTGGAACGCATCGAGTTGCCGGAGTACACCGACGAGATCTTCCACGGCTACCTGCCCGACGCCCACCCCGGGCTGACTTACGGCTACCGTGTGTATGGCCCGTACGATCCGGAGAATGGCCACCGCTTCAACCACAACAAGCTGCTGATCGACCCCTACGCCAAGCAAATGGTCGGCGAGCTGAAATGGTCCGAAGCGCTGTTCGGCTACACCATCGGCCACCCCGACGGCGACCTCAGCTTTGACGAGCGCGACAGCGCGCCCTTCGTGCCCAAGTGCAAGGTGATCGACCCGGCCTATACCTGGGGCCGCGACCAGCGCGTCAACGTGCCGTGGGACAAGACCATTTTCTATGAGACCCACGTGCGTGGCATCAGCATGCGCCACCCTTCGGTACCTGAAGATGTGCGCGGCACCTTCGCAGGCCTGATGGTGCCGGACGTGGTCGAGCACATTCGCAAGCTGGGCGTGACCTCCATCGAGTTGCTGCCCATCCATGGCTTCGTCAACGACCAGCACCTGCTGCAAAAAGGCCTGAACAACTACTGGGGCTACAACTCCCTGACCTTTTTCGCGCCGCACCCGCGCTACTTGGCCAATGGCAAGGTGGCCGAGTTCAAGGAGATGGTCGCGCACCTGCACGACGCCGGCCTGGAAGTGATCCTGGACGTGGTCTACAACCACACCGCCGAAGGCAACGAGCAAGGCCCGACCTTGAGCATGCGTGGCATCGACAATGCCTCCTACTACCGGCTGATGCCCGACAACAAGCGCTTTTACATCAACGATTCCGGCACTGGCAATACCCTGGACCTGAGCCACCCCTGCGTGCTGCAGATGGTCACCGACTCCTTGCGCTACTGGGCCACCGAGATGCACGTGGACGGCTTCCGCTTTGACCTGGCGACTATCCTGGGCCGCTACCATGAAGGCTTCGACGAGCGTCACAGCTTCCTGGTGGCATGCCGCCAAGACCCGGTGCTGCGCCAGGTCAAACTGATTGCCGAGCCCTGGGACTGCGGCCCGGGCGGCTACCAGGTGGGCGGGTTCGCGCCGGGCTGGGCCGAATGGAACGATCGCTTTCGCGACACCGTGCGGGCTTTCTGGAAGGGTGACGACGGCCAGTTGGCCGACTTCGCCGGGCGCATGACCGCCTCCGGCGAGCTGTTCAACCAGCGTGGCCGCAGGCCCTATACCTCGGTCAACTTCATCACCGCCCACGACGGCTTTACCCTCAAGGACTTGGTGTCGTACAACGACAAGCACAACGAAGACAACGACGAGAACAACCAGGACGGCAGCAACAACAATATCTCTTGGAACCACGGCGTCGAAGGCCCCACCGACGACCCGGAGATCAACGCACTGCGCTATCGGCAGATGCGTAACTTTTTCGCCACCCTGCTGTTCGCCCAAGGCACGCCGATGATCGTCGCCGGCGACGAGTTCGCCCGCACCCAGCATGGCAACAACAACGCCTACTGCCAGGACAGCGAGATCGGTTGGATCAACTGGGACCTGGACGAGGAAGGCAAAAGCCTGCAGCGTTTTGTACGTCGCCTGATCAAGCTGCGCATGAGCTATCCGATCCTGCGCCGCAACCGCTTTTTGGTGGGCACCTACAACGAAGACATTGGCGTGAAGGACGTCACCTGGCTGGCACCCGACGGCAGCGAAATGACCACCGAGCAATGGCAGGACGGCAACGGCCGGTGCCTGGGGATGGTTTTGGACGGCCGCGCCCAGCCTAGCGGCATCCGTAAACCGGGTGCCGACGCAACCTTGCTGCTGATCGTCAACGCGCACCATGACGTGGTCAATTTTGTGCTGCCGGAAGTGCCCGAGGGCGAATTTTGGAATTGCCTGGTGGACACTAATCGCCCAGACCTGCGCAGTCATGAACGGCTGGACTTTGGCAGCGACTTCCTGGTGACCGGGCGTTCGCTGCTGTTGTTTGAGTTGCATCGCGAAGTGGAAGAGTAAGGCCTCATCGCCTGATTCGCGGATAAATCCGCTCCTACAGGGTAGGAGCGGATTTATCCGCGAAAACACCCCACGCCGAAGGAACCGCGCACCCTCCACGCCAGTCCCAACTAACACAGGCATTCACCCTAAGGAGCCCCCGTGACCGCCACCCGCGCAGGTCAACCGGTACCGCCGCCGGACTGCCCCACCGACGTTCACCGCCTGCGCGTGCTGACCGTCAACACCCACAAGGGCTTCACCGCCTTCAACCGTCGTTTCATCCTGCCCGAATTGCGCGAGGCCGTGCGCAGCACCCGCGCCGACCTGGTGTTTTTACAGGAGGTGCTTGGCGAGCACGAGCGCCACCGCCAACCGCCACCACAACTGGCCGGAAATGTCCCAGTACGAGTTTCTGGCCGACAGCATGTGGTCCGACTACGCTTACGGGCGCAATGCGGTCTACCCGGACGGCCACCACGGCAACGCGCTGCTGTCCAAATACCCGATCCTGCACTACCGCAACCTCGATGTCTCGATCACCGGCCCCGAGCGCCGCGGGCTGTTGCACTGCATCTTGCAAGTCCCCGGGCATGCCGAGGTGCATGCGATCTGCGTACACCTGTCGCTGCTCGAAACCCACCGCCAGCAGCAACTGGCGTTGCTGCGCCAATTGCTCGACTCACTGGACCCCAACGCCCCCGTGATCATCGCCGGCGACTTCAACGATTGGCAACTGCGCGGCAACACCACCCTGACCCAGGCGCGCGACCTGCACGAAGCGTTTGAACAGCACCATGGGCGGCTGGCCAAGACCTACCCGGCACGCTTCCCGCTATTGCGGTTGGACCGCGTGTACCTGCGCAACGCTACCAGTCACGAGCCAAAAATCCTCAGCCACAAACCGTGGACACACCTTTCCGATCACCTGCCGCTGGCCGTGGAAGTGCACTTGTAGAACCGTTTCGAAATAGCCGGGCGGGCGCATAGACCCCGCTCAGCTATCAAGCACGGCAAACGTTACCAATTCAATGGGTTAAATCCCCCAATAACCCGCCTTCGGGAAAGTTCCATTTCCTTGACGCAACCCCTCCTCTCTCCTTAGCTACAACTAACACAACACATAATAAATCACCGAACCAAGCCTCTGGCCCGCGCCTTTCAGCGCGTCTCGCACGTTTGAGTTCGCGGGCCCGGCTGCCCGTGTGCGACGCACACGACAGCCTCCTCGCCCGGCGCACAACACAGGAGAACCGTCATGAAAATGACCTCGGCACTGGGCCTTGAGTACTTTTTCTACGCGGTTTCCACGTCGATGCTGCTGGCAACCTCGCTGGAAACCCTGGCCTTTGATCTGAACGATTACCTGCCCACTACGCCAGCCTCGGCTGCCTTGGCCGAAAACCGCGCAAGCACACCCGGCACCTTCTGGAGCCAGCGTGACAGCCAGGGCTGGCACGTCGACGCCAGCGCCAGTGGCGCCCAGTTGCAAGGGGTGGGTAAAAGCAGCGACGGCAACCTGGTACAGGTCAGTGGCCAGGTATTGACACTGTCATTGCAGGGTGGCATTCCGTTCGACCTGTCCCAGCATTGGACCTTCGAACCCCAGGCCCAGTTGATCAACCAGCAGTTCCTGCCCGGCACCCCCGGTGAAAATAGCTCGCCACAGTCCATCGATGCGCAATCGAGTTGGTCTGGCCGGGTGGGCGCGAAATTGTCCGGGCGCTACGAAGTCAACGGCCTGCCGTTCGAGTCCTTTGTGCGCACCAGCCTGCTGTACAACCTGACCGGCAGCAACAACATCAACCTGGACCAGGTCGACAAAATCAGCAGCAGCCGCAACTCCCCCACCGTGGAAGTCGGCCTGGGCCTGGTGGCGAAGCTGACGTCCACCGTCAGCATGTTCGTAAGCGCCGACTACAGCAGCCCGGCCGATCAGAATGACTTGAACGGGCTGGTGGCGGACCTAGGCGTGCGGATGCGCTGGTGAGCGGCCGGCAGGCCGCTATCCAGCGGCAGGCGGTTATTTCACCGGCCGCAAGATCAGCACCGCCAACGGCGGCAGGTTCAAGGACAGCGACAATGGCTGCCCATGGCTGGGAAGCTGCTCGGTGGCCACGCCACCGCCATTGCCATAGTTGGAGCCGGCATAACTTTCCGCATCGCTATTGAGCACTTCCTCCCAACGCTCGGCAAACGGCACGCCAATGCGGTAGCCCTCGCGTGGCACCGGGGTGAAGTTGGCCACCACCAACAGCGGCTCGCCGTCGCGGCTCCAACGCAGCCAGGCGAACACGCTGTTGACCGCATCGTCACCGATCAGCCACTGGAAGCCCTGCGGCAGGCAGTCCTGCTGGTGCAGGGCTGGCTCTTCGCGGTACAGGCGGTTGAGGTCACCGACCAGTTTTTGCACGCCCAAGTGCTCGCCGTATTTGAGCAGGTACCAGTCCAGTTCAGTGTCGTGGTTCCATTCGCGCCACTGGCCGAATTCGCAGCCCATGAACAGCAGTTTCTTGCCTGGGTGCGCCCACATGAAGGTCAGGTAGGCGCGCAGGTTGGCGAATTTCTGCCAGCGGTCGCCGGGCATCTTGTCGATCAGCGAATGCTTGCCGTGCACCACCTCGTCGTGGGAGATCGGCAGGATGAAATGCTCGGAGTAGGCATAAATCAGCCCGAAGCTCATTTCGTTGTGATGATGGGCGCGGTGGATCGGGTCATTCTGGATGTAGTGCAGCGTGTCGTGCATCCAGCCCATGTTCCACTTGTAGTTGAAGCCCAGGCCGCCCTGTTGAGTGGGCTGGCTCACGCCGGGCCAGGCGGTGGACTCTTCGGCGATCACCAGGGCACCAGGCGCCTCGATCGCGACCACGTCGTTGAGGTGGCGCAGGAAATCAATGGCTTCCAGGTTCTCCCGCCCACCGTGGCGGTTGGGGATCCACTCGCCGGCCTTGCGCGAGTAATCGCGGTAAAGCATCGAGGCCACGGCGTCCACCCGCAAGCCATCAATATGGAAATGCTTGAGCCAGTGCAGCGCCGAGGCCAGCATGAAACCGTGCACCTCGGTGCGGCCCAGGTTGTAGATCAGCGTGTCCCAGTCCTGGTGGAAGCCCTCCAGCGGGTTGTCGTATTCGTACAGCGCGGTGCCGTCGAAACGGGCCAGGCCGTGGGTGTCGGTCGGAAAATGCGCGGGCACCCAGTCCAGGATCACGCCGATGCCGGCCTGGTGGCAGGCGTCGATAAACTGGGCAAAGTCTTGCGGCGAGCCATAGCGGGCCGACGGCGCGAATTGCGACAACGGCTGATAGCCCCACGAACCACCAAAGGGGTGTTCCATGATCGGCATCAGTTCGATGTGGGTGAAGCCCAACTGCTGAATGTAGGGGATCAAGCGATCGCTCAATTCCTGCCAGCTGTAAGGCCGTACCACGCCCTCTTCATTGACCTCGCACTGCCAGGATCCGGCGTGTAGTTCATAGATCGACAGCGGCGCGTCGGTGCCATGGCGGGCCGTTCGGCTGTCCATCCAGGCGCCGTCGTTCCAGTGATGGTACAGCGGCTGGGCCACTTTCGAGGCGGTCGAAGGCGGTAGCTCCGTGGCCAGCGCCACCGGGTCGGCCTTGAGCGGCAGGATGCCGTCCTGGCCAAGGATTTCGTATTTGTACGACTCGCCCGGCTGCAGGCGCGGCACGAACACCTCCCACACGCCGCTGGGTTGGCGCAAGCGCATGGGGTGGCGACGGCCGTCCCATACGTTGAAGTCACCCACCACCGACACCCGTCGGGCATTGGGCGCCCAGACCGCGAAGCGCACGCCCTGCACGCCGTCCACTTCCACGCACTGCGCGCCCAGGGCGCTGCTCAGGTCACGGTGGTTACCTTCGGCGAACAGGTAGATGTCCATCTCGCCGAGCAAGGGGCCGAAGCTGTAGGGGTCTTCGCTGACCTGCTCGCCGCCCGCCCATTGCACCTGCAGCACATACGGGCACCACTGCGCAAACTGACCCACAAAAAAACCGGGGGTCTCCAGTTGTTCCAACGTACCCAGGTATTCGCCCGAATCCTTGGCCAATACGTTCACGCTCAGCGCATTGGGCAAATAGGCACGAATATACTGACCACCTGCACCATCGGCGTGCGGGCCCAGTACCGAAAACGGATCATGGTGCTCGGCGCGAACCAGCGCGTCGATATCAGCCTTTGGCGGGACTTTCCCACGCTGGCCTTTTTCCTTGTGCGCACTCATTACTACTCTCCCCTGGTACTCAATAACCCGAATAAGCCATGCAAAGGCACGGCCAGCCAGCTCGGGCGATTTTCGGCTTCATAAGCAATCTCGTAAGCGGCCTTCTCCAGGCTGAACAACTCCAGTGCCGCGCGCTCGCCATCGGCGTCGTGCCAGGCATGGGGCAGGCTGGCCGTGGCCAGGCCATAGGCCTCGATAAACGCGTGTCGTGCCTCATGCAGGTAGCGTTTGGCCACCCGCTGGCGGGCTTGCTGGGCGTCCACCGAGACGTCCACGCTCTGCGCATTGCGCAATGCCATGGCCGCAGCGTAGTCGAAGGAGCGCAGCACGCCGCTGACATCCTTGTAGGGGCTGTACTTGCCACGCCGCTCTTCAAGGGGCCGGGCCGGCTCACCTTCGAAATCGATCAGGTAGGCATCGCCCTGCACCACCAGCACCTGGCCCAGGTGCAGGTCGCCATGCACGCGCATCACCAGCCCGCCCACCGCCTGCTTGCTCAGTTTGTCGACGTGGGCCAACAGTGACTTGCGCTGCTTGAGCAGGTCATCGACCAGGCCTTGGTCCTCGCCGTCCAGTTCCGGCCTGCGCTGTTCCAACAACTGCAGGGCACGCACGACCTGGGCGCTGACGCTATGGCTCCAGTCCTTGGCATGCTGCTTGTTGCTGGGGCTGGCCTGAAAGTCAGCGTTGTCGGTGGGTGCAGCCAGCACCTGGTGCATTTCGCCCAGGCGCTGGCCCAGCAACCCGGCGAAATCGGCCAGTTCGCCCAAGGCGTTGTAGTGCTGGGCCTGTTCGCTGTGGGCCACTGCCATTTCATCGCGGATGGCCCGCTCCAGGTTGTTCTGGGTCCAGGCCCAGGCGTCGCCCTGGTTGTTCAGGTAGCCTTGGGCAATCATCAGCAGGTTGGGCGTGCCATCGGCCTGCACGCGGCTTACCGAGCCCAACAACGGCGAGATATTGGCGTAGCCGGCGGCCGTCAGGTAGGCGCCCATCTCCAGTTCCGGGTGGATACCCGCATTGACCCGGCGAATCATCTTCAGCACCAGGCTGCCGCCCACCACCACCGAGCTGTTGGATTGCTCGGCCGACAGGTACCGGATCTCCGAACTTTCGTTCAGGCCCAGGCCTGCCAGCGCGGGGGCCGGCTCAAAGCGCACATCCCCCTCCTCGCAAGGCAATACGGTGCCCACCTGCATGCCATTGATCACCGCATGGATAAAGCTTTCGAGCACGAACGCATCGGTAATCAGCCCCACCTGGCGGCCGCGACGCACCCGCGACAAGGCCAATTGTTGCGGCAACGCGCTGGTCAACTGGTCTTCACCCAGAAACCCGAAGGGGAATTGGTAGCGCGCGGTCTGCCCGCCGCCCACCACTTCGATCTCGCTGAGCAGCACCGGCACGGCGGGCGTACCAAAGCGCACGCCATAGGCGATACGCACCGAATCGATGCCTGCGTCCTTGCCGGCAAACCAGCGACGCTTGGGCAAATATTGCGGCAACGCGGTAGTTTCCAGGGCGCTGCGCGACGGATCTTCGAGTAATTCTTCCATACGTTTTTTCAACACCAGGGTGGTGAAGTCCGGTAGTGGCTGGGCGGGTTCGACGTGCCAACTGGGCATCTGATTCTCTGCGGCCAGCAAGAACCAGTAGAAACCATAAGGCGGCAGCGTGAGCAGGAAGTTCAACTGGCCGATGGGCGGGAATGCACTGCCGCCAAGCATTTCCACCGGCACCATGCCGGCGTACTGCGCAAGGTCCAGCTCCGCCGCCTGGGCTGCACGCGACACGTTGGCCACGCACAGGATCAGCTCGGTCTTGCCGTCGGCGCCAGTGTATTCACGTATATAGGCCAGAATGCGCCGATTGCTGGGCGACAGCATTTTCAAGGTGCCGCGGCCAAAGGCCTTTTGCTGCTTGCGCACGGCCAGCAGGCGACGGTTCCAGTTGAGCAACGAATGCGGGTCGTTGGCCTGGGTCTCGACGTTCACTGACTGGTAGCCGTACAACGGGTCCATGATCGGCGGCAATACCAGGCTGGCAGGGTCAGCGCGCGAGAACCCGCCGTTGCGGTCGATGGACCACTGCATCGGCGTGCGCACGCCATCGCGGTCACCCAGGTAAATGTTGTCGCCCATGCCGATTTCGTCGCCGTAATACAGGGTCGGCGTACCGGGCATGGACAGCAGCAGGCTGTTGAGCAGCTCGATGCGCCGCCGGTCACGCTCCAGCAACGGGGCCAGGCGTCGACGAATCCCCAGGTTGATCCGCGCGCGGCGGTCGGCGGCGTAGTAGTTCCACAGGTAGTCACGCTCGCGGTCGGTGACCATTTCCAGGGTCAGTTCATCGTGGTTGCGCAAGAAGATCGCCCACTGGCAATTGGCGGGAATCTCCGGGGTCTGACGCAGTATGTCGGTGATTGGAAAGCGATCTTCCTGGGCCAAGGCCATGTACATGCGCGGCATCAAGGGGAAGTGGAAGGCCATGTGACATTCATCGCCATTGGCGCCGTGCACGTCACCAAAATACAACTGGGTGTCTTCCGGCCACTGGTTGGCTTCGGCCAACAGCATGCGGTCGGGGTAGTTGGCGTCGATTTCGGCGCGGATCTGCTTGAGCACCTGATGGGTTTCGGGCAGGTTTTCGTTGTTGGTACCGTCACGCTCGATCAGGTAGGGGATGGCGTCCAGGCGCAGGCCGTCGATGCCCATGTCCAGCCAATAGCGCATCACCCCGATCACTGCCTTCATCACCTGCGGGTTGTCGAAGTTCAGGTCCGGCTGGTGGGAATAGAAGCGGTGCCAGAAGTATTGGCCGGCCACCGGGTCCCAGGTCCAGTTGGACTTTTCGGTGTCCAGGAAGATGATCCGCGTGCCGTCATATTTTTGGTCAGTGTCGGACCACACGTAGAAATCCCGCGCCTTGGAGCCGGCCTTGGCCCGCCGTGCCCGCTGGAACCAGGGATGCTGGTCGGAGGTGTGGTTGATCACCAACTCGGTGATCACCCGCAGGCCCCGGCTGTGGGCTTCGGTGATGAAGCGCTTGGCGTCGGCCATGGTGCCGTAGTCGCTGTGCACCGCCTTGTACTCGGCAATGTCGTAGCCGTCGTCGCGACGCGGCGAGGGGTAGAACGGCAGCAACCAGATGGTGTTCACGCCCAGGTCGGCGATGTAGTCGAGCTTGGCGATCAGGCCGGCAAAGTCTCCGATACCGTCGTTGTTGGAGTCGAAAAACGACTTCACGTGCACTTGGTAGATCACCGCATCCTTGTACCAGAGCGGGTCGTCGATAAATGCGGCAGAACGATGTTTACGGGCCATCGGGCGCTCCCTGTCTTAGACTGCCTTGCCAAAACGCCAGATACCGAACGGCAGGTGGCCGGGGTCGATGCGCATCCATTGGGTCTTGCCGTACCAGGTCCAGCGGTGCCCGGTCATCAAGTCTTCGCCGCTGCTGGCGGCGTTGTCGTCCAGGCCCAGCTCCCACAGCGGCAACTCGAAATTGGCCTCTTGCACGTTATGCGGGTCCAGGTTGACCGCCACCAAGATAAAGTTGCCTTTGTCTGCCGTGCGTTTGCCGAAGTACAGGATGTTGTCGTTGAAAGCTTGGTAGAACTCAATGCCCAAATGGGTTTGCAGCGCCGGGTTCAGGCGGCGGATGCGGTTGAGCTGGGCGATCTCGGCGATGATGTTGCCGGGGGCGGTAAAGTCCCGTACGCGAATCTCGTATTTTTCCGAGTCCAGGTACTCCTCTTTGCCGGGGATGGGCGCTGACTCGCACAGTTCGAAGCCCGAATACATGCCCCACAGGCCCGAGCCCATGGTGGCCAGTGCCGCACGAATCAGAAAGCCCGCGCGGCCCGACTCATGTAAAAAACCCGGGTTGATGTCGGGCGTGTTGACGAAGAAATTTGGCCGGTAACAGTGCGACCACGGCGGCTGGTTCAGCTCGCTGAAATACTCGGTCAGTTCGGCCTTGGTGTTGCGCCAGGTGAAATAGGTGTAGCTCTGGGAGTAACCCACCTTGCCCAGGCGCGCCATCATCGCAGGCTTGGTGAAGGCTTCGGCCAGGAACATCACGTCGGGGTACTGGCTGCGGATGTCCTCGATCAACCACTGCCAGAACGGCAGCGGCTTGGTGTGCGGGTTGTCGACACGGAAGATCTTCACGCCCTCTTCCACCCAGCCCAGCACAACGTCACGCAAGGCCAGCCACAAGCTGGGCACCGCGTCGGCGGCGTAGAAATCGACGTTGACAATGTCCTGGTATTTTTTCGGCGGGTTTTCGGCGTAGCGGATGGTGCCGTCTGGGCGCCAGCTGAACCAGCCCGGGTGCTCTTTGAGCCAGGGGTGGTCCTGGGAGCACTGGATGGCGAAGTCCAGGGCGATTTCCAGGCCATGGTCGGCGGCGGCGGCGACCAAAGCACGGAAGTCTTCACGGCTGCCCAGCTGCGGGTGGATGGCCTCGTGGCCACCGTCCTCGCTGCCGATGGCATAGGGGCTGCCGGGATCGTTAGGGCCGGCTTCCAGGGAATTGTTGCGGCCCTTGCGGAAACTGCGGCCAATGGGGTGGATGGGTGGGAAGTACAGCACGTCGAAGCCCATGTCGCGGATCATCGGCAAGCGCCCGTGCACATCATTGAACGTGCCGTGGCGGGCCGGGTCGTCGGTGATCGAGCGCGGGAACAGCTCATACCAACTGGCAAACTGGGCGCGCTCGCGCTCCACCTCCACGGGAAATTCGTGACTGCGGCTCAGGTAGGCACGGTAGTCGGCCAAGCTCATCAAGGCGGCAGTGTCGCGTTGCAGCATCAGCGCCACCTGGGAATCCTGATCGTGGCCTTGGAATTGGTCATGCAGACGCTGGAGTTGCCGGCGTAAAGCCTCGTCGCCGTGCTCGGCGGCCTTGAGCAGGTGACGGCGACCCTCCTCCAGCTCCAGCCCGATGGGCACGCCGGCAGCGAATTTTTTCTCCAACTCATAGCGGTAGGTAGCGAACTGGTCGATCCAGGCCTCGATACTGTACACATGGCGGCCCACATCACCGATGCTGAAGCTGGCTTGCCAGCTGTCGTTGCCCAACTCCTGCATATGGGTGCTGTGCCAACTGTCCGAGCCCACGGCGCGCCAGCGCAGCACGACGGCAAGCTTGTCATGGCCATCGGCGTAGACCTTACTGGTGACTGTCAGGCTTTGGCCGACGATCGCCTTCACCGCAAACAGCCCACCTTCGATCACAGGCTGAGTGCTCTCGATCACGATACGGGGCAACAGCAATGCCTGGGACAGGCTCAGGGCATGTTCCGACTGCTCGTCACGGGTGGCCGTCTGGCCGGCTTCAAACGGTTCATCAGCTGTCATCGAGCATCGCTCCTTACGCCCTATGGACGCTCATGTGCGGGGGTATTCGCTTAAGTTCCGAGCCTAGGCACGCGATAAAAGTTCACGCTAATTTCCTCGCTCGCCCGGCCGCCCGCCCACCCCGATACCCCCGCAAAAATTGAATCCCTGAACCCTTTGGGCGGTCATACGCCATGAACGTACTTCTTAAACCGAGCAGAGGTAGCCGCCATGAACATTCCGATCCCCGCCGAAACGCCCGATCCGAACATCGACGACCCGATCCTGCCGCCGCCCGACCCCGAGCTTCCTGATGAGCTACCGGTCAAACCCACGATGCCGCCCACCATCGGCGACCCACCCAGCGAAGCGCCTCCCGAAAAGCTTTGAAAGGCCAATTGGCGATAGACCAGATGTCAGCATAGATGCGTCTGGAATAAGCGTGACCGGCGAGTCGAATATTTTTTTACGGCTTGTCGGGATCGTCCTCAGGGCTTTCGAAGCGCTGCACGATCAACGGCATTACTGCCAGCACCAAAAGCGCCAGAAACGTGCTGAGCAAGGCCGTGGCTTCACGCCCCATGCCTGCCGCCACCCCGATGGCAGCGGTCATCCACAGCCCGGCGGCCGTGGTCAGGCCTTTGACGTGATGGGTATCTTGCCCGCTGCCTTTGAGAATGGTGCCAGCCCCCAGAAAACCAATACCCGCCACCACCCCTTGCACCACCCGGCTGATGGCCGCCTCATCAGCCCCCGCCATTTGTGGCACCAGCACAAACAGCGCCGCCCCCATCGACACCAGCATGTGCGTACGCACCCCGGCCGCCTTGCCCTTGTGCTCGCGCTCAAAGCCCAGGATGCCGCCCAGGATGGCTGCCATCAGCAATCGCACGAACACGCGGGTGAGCTGGCTGGCATCGGTGATGTCGGCGAACTCGGCAACCAGGGCAAGCCAGACTTCGTGCAGCCATGGGTTCATGGAGTGGTGTCCGCTGCAAGTGGGTTTACCGTTGACCTCGCCGCAATGGCAAAAGTCCGTGTAGGAGCGGATTGATCCGCGAAAAACGCGACGCGGTGTGCCGGGTTTATCGCGGCGTGCTTTTCGCGGATCAATCTGCTCCTGAACGGACCTTACGGACCACTGATCCCCTCCCCCGAACGATCCCCGCGCCAGCGCCTCGAACCCATAGGTCCCACAAAAAGGAGTACACGCCATGCCTGTGGAAATCGACACCGCCACCCAGCACTGCACGCTGATCGCCGATCGACGCCGCTTCAGCGGCTCGGCAAAGGATGTGCATATCGTTACCGATGAAAACTTGCGCATGTCCGTTGCGATTCTGGACGAAAATCGCGTGCCCATCACCGAACACGAGGCCGACGCCCTGACCGTGGCCGGGGCGTTTGACGGGCGTAAGCACTTGAAGGAGACGTCGGACGGCTCGGTGATTTGATTTAAAGGGCGTTCGACAGGTCCAGGTCTTCCAGGGCCATGGGCCTGGCAAAGTAGTAGCCCTGGGCTTGGCCGGCGCCCATTTCGCGCAGCACTTCCAGGGTTTGGGCGTTTTCTACGCCTTCGGCCACCACCGGCAAGCCCAGGGAGTCGGCCATGCGCACGATGGCGCGGACGATCGCGCGGCTGCGGCTGCTTTCGGTGAGTTCGAGGATGAACGATTTGTCGATCTTCAGGCCGCTGAAGTGGTACTGGTGCACGTAGCTCAACGACGAGAAGCCTGCGCCAAAGTCGTCCAGTACCACGCTCATGCCGCTGTCGGCCAATTGCTGCATGGTTTGCCGGGCGCGTTCGGGATCGGCCACCAGCCCCCCTTCGGTGAGTTCCAGGCACAGCCGCGACGGCGCCACGCCATGCTTGTGGAGCAATTGCAGCACCTCGCTGGCGAATTCCGGGCGGGTAATACTGTAGCTGGAGCAGTTCACGTGCACCGGTGGCCAGCCCCTATAGGCCGGGCGGGCGAGTATCTCGGCGATGCGCTTGAGCATGTACAAGTCCAACCGACCGATCAGTCGCAAGCCTTCCAGGGCCGGCAGGAACGCGCCCGGGGCGATCACCCGGCCATCGGGCTGACGCCAGCGGATCAAGGCTTCCAGCGCAGTGACCTGGCCACTGGCGACGTCGATGATCGGCTGGAAGTACGGCACCAACTCGTCGTCGCGTTTCAGCGCATTGCGCAACGCCCCTTCGCGCTCCATCTGGTCGGTGACTTCGCGGCGCACGGCCTGGTTGTACACCGCGTAGCTGTCGCGACCGCCGTTCTTGACGCGATACATGGCCGTGTCGGCATCACGCAGCAGGTCGGCAGGCTCGTTGTGGAATTGGCCGTCGGCACTGACGATGCCGATGCTGCAGGATGAAAACACGGCGTGGCCGTCGATGTGGAACGGCAGGTCGAAGGCGGCGAGGATGCGTTGGGCAATGTCCACCGCCGCTTGCAGCGGTGCCTGGGGTGCCATGATGGCGAACTCGTCGCCGCCCAGTCGGGCCAGCAAATCGCCCTCGCGCAAACAGCCGCCCAGGCGACTGGCGGCCTGGGTCAACAACAGGTCGCCGAAGTGGTGGCCCAGGCTGTCGTTGACGATCTTGAAACGATCCAGGTCAATGAACATCACCACCAGCGGCCTGCCGTCGGCGCAATAGTCGGCCCAGGCCTGGGCCAGCCGACGCTGCAATTGGCTGCGATTGGGCAAGCCGGTCAACGAGTCGTGGGTGTTTTCGTGCTGCAACTTGGCGTTGGCGTAGTCCAGTTCGCGGGTACGGCTTTGGACGCGCGCCTCAAGCTTGAGGTTGGCCGCTTGCACCGCCTCCGCCGCGCTGCGCCGCGACAGCGCAGTGTCGATGTGGCGGGACACGAAGGTCAGCAGCTCCTGATCGCGGCGCGAATAACGGACCATCGGCGAATAGCTTTGCACCACCAGCACGCCACGCACTTGGCCCTCGTCAAACAGCGGGATGCCCAGCCAGGACTGCGAGCGGATGGGTTCGCGGCTGTCGGCGATTTCGCCACTTTGCATCAGGCGCGTGGCGTCGTCGTAATCGATCAGGCAGGCGCGGCGTTGGCGAATGATATATTCGGTGAGGCCGCGCTGGCCCCGTCGCGGCGGCGGGCACGCGGTACGCTGCTCATCGACGTAGTACGGGAAAGTCACCTCGTCGGTAGCCAGGTCGAACAAGGCGATGTAGAAGTTACGCGCAAACAGCAACTCGCCGACAATGCCGTGCAAGCTATGGAACAGTTCGGCCATGTCCCCGGGTTGGCTGGACAGTTCGGCGATCTGGAACAGCGCGCTGTGCAGGTGCTCGGCCCGCTCGCGGTCCAGCACCTCCTGGCGCAATGCCGCGTTGAGCCGCGACAGCTCCTGGGTGCGACGAGCTACGGTGGCCTCCAAGTCCGCCCGATGCAGCAGGCGATCCAAGGCCATGGCGACATGGCGCGCCACCACCAGGAACAGTTCACGGTCTTCGCCGCTGTAGATGCGCGACTCTTCGTACACCTGCATCGCCAGCATGCCGAAGACTTCATCGGAGGCATTCTTGAGCGGCGCGCCCATCCAGAACTCCGGCTGGTGCCCCACGCAATGAAAACGACCCTGCTCGTGAGCCCGCCGAATGCCCGCCGCGTCCACCAGCAACGGCTGGGCGGTGGTCAATACCCAACCGGTGAGGGACAGGTGCTCGGAGTCGAGAAACTCATAGGTCTCGGCCTCCATGGCGTCGACGTCGATGATGTCGACGTAATAGGGGTAATGGATCTTGCCGGTGCTGGCGTCGTACAACGCCAGGTAAAAGTTTTCGGCATCGATCAAGGTGGCCAGCAGGTGATGCACGCCTTCCAGGAAGGTGGCGCGATCGTTGGTGGAGCTTGCCAGGTAGGTGATTTCATACAGCACGCGCTGAATCAGTTGCGCACGGGCCAGAAGACCTTCGAGTGATGGCTCGCCGTCCGCCTTGCGGCTATCCTTGAGTGACACCGCTTGATCAGGCTGATGTGGAAAATTCAACTGACGCTCCATAGTCAAAAACCGTTGCCGCACTGCCACGATCTGGCAATATGCCACGTATATATCGGCGCCCACGCCGCTGGCAATAGGGTTGATACGAGGTCTGGCACTGCGCCGCAATATCAGCTCGATCAAGACCGACCAACGGTCTGAGTTTGGGAAGCGTGCGGTTATCGGACGCCAGCCTTGAAACCCCCGTTGACACGGGTCGAAAACTGCTGATAAATATGGACTATCCGGTTAGTTTTGCTCGACTCACTGGCAGATTGACATAACGCACTTGCTTAATAATAAAAACAACGGAGACACCAATGGATAGCCACGCATCCGCCGGGCCCCAAGATTCGAACCAGACGAAAAAAGCAACCGCCAGTGGCTGGATAGGCTCGGCGCTGGAGTACTATGACTTTTTCATCTACGCCCAAGCCGCAGCACTGATTTTCCCACAAATCTTCTTCCCGTCCACCGACCCCAAGATCGCCATCGTCGCCTCGCTCGCCACCTATGGCGTGGGCTACATCGCGCGGCCTATCGGTGCGTTCGTCCTTGGCCACTGGGGTGACACCCGCGGTCGTAAAAACGTGTTGCTGCTGTGCATGTTCATGATGGGCTTTGCCACCATGGCCGTCGGCCTGTTGCCTACCTACCACCAGGTCGGCCTGTGGGCACCTGCCATGCTGGTAGTGCTGCGCCTGATCCAGGGCTTTGCGGTAGCCGGTGAAATCTCGGGGGCCAGTTCCATGATCATGGAGCATGCGCCCTTTGGACGAAGGGGCTATTACGCCAGCTTCACCTTGCAGGGCGTACAGGCTGGCCAGATCTTCGCTGCGGCGATCTTCCTGCCACTGGCCTACTTCATGCCTGACGAGATGTTCAACGCCTGGGGCTGGCGGATCCCGTTCCTGCTCAGTGCCGTCGTGCTGATCGCAGGCTACATCATCCGTAAGGAAGTCAAGGAAACCCCGGCGTTCGTGGCCGAAGGCAAAACCAGTGAAGTGCCGAAGTCGCCAATCAGCGAAGCGTTCAGCAACAGCTGGCGCAACATGTGCCTGGTGATGTGCATGGCCCTGATGAACGTGATCCCGGTCGTGGCCACCATCTTCGGTGCCGCCTACGCGGTGCAGCCGGCCTACGGCATTGGCTTCTCCAAGAGCGTTTACCTGTGGATCCCAGTCGTGGGCAACATCGTCGCGGTGTTGATCATTCCGTTCGTGGGCAACCTCTCGGACAAGATCGGCCGTCGCCCAATGATCATGGGCGGCGCCATCGGTTCCGGCTTGCTGGCCTTTGGTTACCTGTATGCGATCAGCATCTCCAACGTGCCCTTGGCCTTTGGCATGTCGATCTTGATGTGGGGCATGGTCTACCAGGGCTACAACGCGATCTTCCCAAGCTTCTACCCGGAACTGTTCGAAACTCGCTATCGCGTCTCGGCCATGGCCATTGCGCAGAACGTCGGCACCATGATTACCGCGCTGTTGCCTGCCCTGTTCGCCGCCGTGGCGCCACCGGGTTCGGCCAACATCCCGATGACCGTAGGCGCCATTGCCTTCGCCATCACCCTGATCTCGGCGCTGGCAGCCTACGCGGCCAAGGAAACCTACCGGATCCCGATGGAAGAGCTGGGCAAGAAGGACGCCAAGCCGCTCAACGAATCTGATTACCACCAGATGCGTACGCAGGCGGCCAAGGTCTAGGGTCAGCAGGTAGACATGAAAAAGGCGCCTTGGGGCGCCTTTTTTTATGCTTTGGGTGGCCGAGTCAGGAACTGTTGGACCGGGGGCCTTTTCGCAAGCAAGCTTGCTCCCACAGCTTGTTTCTACAGCTTGTTCCTACAGCTTGTTCCCACAGCTTGTTCCCACAGCTTGTTCCCACAGCTTGTTCCCACAGCTTGTTCCTACAGCCCCCTCTCGCGCCGAGTGAGTGACAGGGGTGTACGCCCTACCGCCCACCACTCAAGTCAATAAACGTCCCAGTAGCGTAGCTCGCCTTATCTGACAGCAGCCAGACAATCCCCTCAGCCACCTCTTCAGCCTGCCCGCCACGCCCCATCGGCACGCCGCTCTCCATCTTGCTGACCCGTTGCGGGTCACCGCTCAGGGCGTGGAAGTCAGTGTGGATAAGGCCTGGACGCACGCCGTTGACGCGGATGCCTTCGCCGGCCACTTCCTTGGCCAAACCCTGGGTGAACGTGTCTATCGCGCCCTTGGACGCGGCGTAGTCAACGTATTCGAAGGGCGAGCCCAATACCGCCGCGCGGGAGGACACGTTGACGATGCTGCCGCCCTGCCCGCCATGGCGCGTGGACATGCGCAACACGGCGTGCTTGGCGCACAGGATGGGGCCCACCACATTGCTCTTCATGATGCTCAGCAGGCGGAACTCGGACATCTCGTCGACCCGTGACTTGTGCCCCACGGTGCCGGCGTTGTTGACCAGCGCGGTGAGCGGGCCCAACTCCTCGTCGACCTGGCGGAACAGGCGCACCACTTCGTCCTCGATGCTGACGTCGGCGCGCACGGCAATCGCCTCGGCGCCCAGCGCACGCAGCGCTTGAAGGGTATGCTGCGCCGCAGCCTCGTCGGATTGGTAGTTGATGCAGATGCGGTAACCCTGCTGGGCCGCAAGTTTTGCCGTGGCAGCACCAATACCGCGGGTGCCGCCGGTGATGAGGATGACTTTGTTCATGTAAACCATTGCCCTCGCGTTGAAGATTGAATCAGGCGCGCTTGGCCTCGGCAGCCTGGATATCGATCATGAACCGTTCGGCCGGCAACGGATGCCCCAGCAGGTACCCCTGCAAGGAATCGCAGCCCAGCTGGGTCAGGAAGTTTTGCTGATTATCGGTTTCCACCCCCTCGGCGACAATGCGCAACCCCAGGGCTTGGCCCAAGGCGACGATGGCCGAGACGATCGCCGCGTCGTCGCTGTCCTGCTCCAGGTCGCGGACGAAACCGCGGTCGATCTTGAGCTCATTGGCCGGCAAGCGCTTGAGGTACATCAAGCTTGAGTAACCGGTGCCAAAGTCATCGATGGACAGGTCCACGCCCATGTCCGAGAGCTTCTGCAACACCGTCATGCTCGCATCGGCGTCATTCATGGCGGTGGTTTCGGTGATTTCCAGGGTCAGGTTGTTGGCCGACAAATGATGCGCGGCCAGGGCACTGGAGACGCTGTCCACCAGGCCCGCATGGCAGAACTGCAGCGCCGACAGGTTGACCGCGATACGCCAGTGCCCGTAGCCCTGCAACGACCACAGGCGCATCTGCCGGCAGGCTTCGTCGAGCACCCAGTCGCCGATGCTGATGATCAGCCCGGTCTTCTCTGCAAGGTCTATGAACTTGTCCGGCGCCAGCAGGCCCATCTCCGGGTGTTGCCAGCGCAGCAGCGCCTCGGCCCCGACCGGTTGCCCGCTGCTGGCATCGAACTTGGGCTGGTAATGCAGGCGCAGCTCGCCACGTTGGCGGGCCACGCGCAAGTCCTGCAACAACTGCAATTGCTTGCGCGCGTTGGTGTTCATGGAGCCGTCGAAAAAGCTGTAGCCGTTTTTGCCCGCGCTCTTGGCGTGGTACATCGCGGCGTCGGCATTCATCAACAGCTCGGCCGCGTCTTCGCCATTGCCGGGGTACAACACGATACCGATGCTCGCGGAAATCTGCAGGCTTTGCTCGGCCACGCTGAACGGCTGGGAGATCAGATTGACCTGGTTGGCCGCCACGCTCGGCGCGTCATTGGGCTCCTCCAGGCGCACCAGCAACACGAACTCGTCACCGCCAATGCGCGCCAGAGTGTCCTGGCCGGGCAGGCTTTTGCGCAGGCGCTCGGCCACGGCGCGCAGCAACTGGTCGCCCATATGGTGCCCGAAGGCATCGTTGACCGGCTTGAAGCCGTCCAGGTCGATGAACATCAATGCAAAACAGCCGCCCTTCTGTTCGACTTTCTGGATCGCCTGGCCAATCCGGTCGGCCAGCAGCACGCGGTTGGGCAAGCCGGTCAGGTTGTCGTGCAACGCCAACTGGGTCAGCTCGCGGTTGGCCAGGGTCAAGGAGTTGGCCAGCTCTGCGGTGCGCGCCTCCAGGCGGGCGTCCAGGATCGACGTCAGCAAGGTGATGCCGAGCACCGCCAGGCTTGTGATCAACACCAGGTAGTCCAGGCCCTTGCCGGTCAGGCCATTACCGGCCGCGCCGCAGAAGCTGCCCTCGGGAAAGCTGGCGGCGGCCATGCCGGTGTAGTGCATGCCGGTGATCGCGATGCCCATGATCACCGCCGCGCCGGCCCGGGCCAGGCGCACGTTGGGTTGGGCATGGCGCAGGCGGAAGGCAATATACAGTGCCGCCGCCGAAGCCCCCACGGCAATGATCAGCGAATCCAGGAACAGCACCGGGTGGTAGTCGATGCCTGGCTCCATGCGCATCGCGGCCATGCCGGTGTAGTGCATGCCGGCGATCCCGGCGCCCATGATCAGCGACCCCAGGCATAGCTGCAGCAGCGGCAGGCTGGGCTGGCTGACCAGCCACAGGGCAAAGCCTGAAGACAGGATCGCGATCAGCAGCGACAACAGCGTGATCGTCAGGTCATAACCCAGATCGATTGGCAGGCTGAAGGCCAGCATGCCGATAAAATGCATCGACCAGACGCCGACACCCATCGACAACGCGCCGCCGATCATCCACAAGGTGACCGCGCGGCCGCGCGCCGTGGCGATGCGCCCAACCAGATCCAAGGCCGTGTAAGAGGCCAGAATCGCCACGCACAGGGAGATCACAACTAAAAAGGGGGAGTAGGTACCAATCAGCATCGAGGTGCTCGCGAACAGGCCATAACGGCGTCCATGCCCTGTGAATAGCGGCGCAGTGTACTGAATTAAACGCTTGTTTGCTTGATGTAAGCGCCCTGTTACGCGGGTTAGCCGAGATATCGTTTTGCCACCTTAAGCCTGCGTGCGCAGGCTCAAGGCTCAGGTTTTGTGCCTAGGTGGCTACCTAGCCGGCAGCCAGCGAATATCCTCTATCAGACGAACGGTCAGGTCAATCCTTTACTGCCAACCCTGTCTGCGCCTCCCACCCACCGCCCAGCGCGGTGATCAATTGCACGCTGGCCACCAGCCGGCTTTGCTCCAGGTTCAACACGCTGCGCTCGTTGCTCAGGGCCGTGGCCTGCACGGTGACCACGTCCAGGTAGGCGATCAACCCGGCCTTGTACTGGTTGGTGGTCAGGCGCAGGGATTCGCGCGCCGACTCCAGTGCCTGGTTACGCACTTGCGCCTCGTCTTCGTACACCTTGAGCTGGACCATGTAGTTTTCCACTTCCTGGAAACCGGTGAGCACGGCCTGGCGGTACTGGGCCACGGTCTGGTCGTACACCGCTTCGGTGCGGTCGACTTCGGCCGAGCGCTGGCCGCCGTCGAACAGGGTCATGGCCAGTTGCGGGCCCACCGACCAGAATCGGTTGGGCAGGCTGATCAGGTTGCTGAAGGTGCTGCTGCTGTAGCCACCGCTCATGCTCAGGGTCAGGTCCGGAAAATAGGCGGTCTTGGCCACGCCGATGTTGGCGTTGGCGGCCATCACCGAGCGCTCGGCGGCGGCGATGTCGGGCCGCCGCTCCAGCAACTGGCCGGGCATCTGCACGGGAATGGCCGGCAAGGTCGGGATGACCTGGGTTTCGGCCAGCGTGAAGTCGGCCGGTGGCTGGCCCATCAGCACGGCGATGGCGTTCTCGAATTGGGCGCGCTGCCAGGCCAGGTCGACTAAATCAGCCTGGGTGCTGCGCAATTGGGTCTGGGCCTGGGCCACGGCGTCTTTGCCCGAAACCCCGGCCTTGTACTGGTTCTGGGTCATGGTCAGCGAGCGCTGGTACGCCTGGACCGTGGCTTGCAGCAGGCGTTTCTGCTCATCGATCACCCGCAGTTGCAGGTAGTTCTGCACCAATTGCGACTGCAGGCTCAGGCGCATCGAGGCCAAATCCGCGAGGCTGGCCTGGGCGTTGGCCTTGTCGGCCTCCAGCCCCCGGCGCAACTTGCCCCAGATGTCCGCCTCCCAGCTCACCCCCAATTGCGTGGTGTAGGTGTTGCGGATGCCACTGCCTTGACTGGCCAGGCCAGCGTTGCTGCTGCCCGTCCCTTGGCTGGCGCGGGTCTTGCCGGCACTCAGGTCCAGGGTGGGGAAGAACGCTGCGCGGCTGCTTTTGACCAAGGCCTGCGCCTGGCGGTATTGCGCCTCGTACTGGGCCACGGTCTGGTTGGAGCGGTTGAGCTGTTCGACCAGACCGTTAAGCTGGGCGTCACCGTACAGCTCCCACCAGGCACCGCGGGCCAGGGCATCGGCCGGCTGCGCCTGGCGCCAGCCTTCGGCTTCCTTGAACTGCGCCGGGGTGTCGACGGCCGGGCGGTGGTAATCCGGGCCGATGGCGCAGCCACCCAGCAGCAGGCCGCTGAGCATCAGCGCGCACAGGCCCAGGTTGAGCACCCGCGAGCCACGGGCCACGGCCAGTTGCCGGGCAAGCGGGCGCAACGGTGCGGCACAGACGAGGGAAGGCAGGCGGTCGGTCATAGCGGGGTTTCCAAGGCAGCATCGGTCCGCACGCCGCGCCAGCGATTGACGCGGTGGCGCAGGCGGTCCAGGTAGAGGTAGACCACAGGCGTGGTGTAAAGCGTGAGGATCTGGCTGAAGATCAGCCCGCCGATGATGGTCAGGCCCAGTGGCTGGCGCATCTCGGCGCCTTCGGCGGTGGCCAGCATCAGCGGCAAGGCACCGAGGATCGCCGCAAGGGTGGTCATCAAAATCGGCCGCAGACGCATCAGGCATGCCGTGCGGATCGACTCCAATGGGCCCATGCCCGCCTCACGCTCCAGCTGCAGCGCCAGGTCGATCATCAGGATGGCGTTTTTCTTCACCACCCCGATCAACAGGAACAGGCCCAGCAGCGAGATCAGGCTGAACTCGCCACCGGTCAGGTAGATGCTGAGCAAGGCGCCGACACCCGCCGACGGCAGGGTCGAGAGAATCGTCAGCGGGTGCACGTAGCTTTCGTACAGGATGCCCAGCACCAGGTACACCGCCACCAGGGCGCCGAGGATCATCCACGGCTGGCTCTTTTGTGCGGCGGCAAAGGCATCGCCGGTGCCGGCCACCTTGACGATGATCGACTCGGGCAGGCCGACCTTGGCGATCGCGTGTTCCAGCGCCGCCGTGGCCTTGTCCAGGGGCACGCCCTCGGCCAGGTCGAAGGAAATACTTTCGGAGGCGAACTGGCCCTCGTGGCTGACGCTGTCATCGGCCAGGCTGTTCTCGTAATGGGCAATGCTCGACAGCGGTACCCGCGCGCCCGAGGCGTTGATGATTTGCACCTGCTCCAGGGTGACCGGGTCCTGGGCGTATTTGGGGTTGATCTCCATCACCACCATGTACTGGTTCAGGCTGTCGTAGATGGTAGAGATCTGCCGCTGGCTGTAGGCGTTGTTGAGCACGGCGGTGACCATGCTCATGTCCACGCCCAGGCGCTTGGCCTGGTCGCGATCGACCACCAGGGTGACTTGCGCCGCCCCCCTGCCCTCGCGGGCATCGATGGAGGTAATCTGCGGGATGCCCTTGAACGCCGCGACGATCTTCGGGTACCACAGGCGCAAGGCCGCCAGGTCGCCACTTTGCACGATGTACTGGTACTGCGAGGTGGTCTGGTCGCGGGCGCCGCCAAATTGCAGGTCCTGGTCGGCCATCAGCATCAGCCGCGCGCCCGGGGTTTTCGGCAGGTCCTTGCGCAGGCGCTCGATGACCGCCTGGGCGGAGACGTTACGCTCCTTGATCGGCTTGAGCCGCACCAGGATGGTCGCGTTGTTGGTTCCGTTGTTGCCACCGATGAACCCGGCCACGCTTTGCACCGCGGGGTCGGCAAGGATCGCCCGGCGGTAGGCTTCCATTTTCGGCTGCATCACGCTGAACGACAGCCCGTCGTCACCGCGCACGAAGCCCATCAATTGCCCGGTGTCCTGCTGCGGCATGAAGGTCTTGGGCACCACCACGTACAGGGCGATGTTCACCCCGATGGTCACGAACAGGCTGAGCAGCGTCAGCCGGCGATGCTTGAGCACCCAGCCAAGGCTTGTGTCGTAACCGGCCACCAGGCGATCGTTGACCTTCTGGCTCAAGCGTTGCAGGCGGTTCTCCTGCCCCGGCACGTGGGGCTTGAGCCAGCGCGCGCAGAGCATCGGCGTGAGGGTGAGCGAGACCACCAGCGAGACCACGATGGAGGCCGCCAGGGTGATGGAGAACTCGCGGAACAGGCTCTCGATGATCCCGCCCATGAACAGGATGGAGAGGAACACGGCCACCAGCGAGACGTTCATCGACAACAGGGTGAAGCCCACTTCCTCGGCGCCGCGATAGGCCGCCTGGATCGGTGGCACACCCTCGTCGATGTGCCGCGAGATGTTCTCCAGCACCACGATGGCGTCATCCACCACCAGCCCCGTGGCCAGGATCAGGGCCATCAGCGACAGGTTGTTCAGCGAGAAGCCCCACAGGTACATGATCGCGAAGGTGCCCACCAGCGACACCGGCACCGCCAGGGTGGGGATCAACGAGGCGCGGAAATTGCCCAGGAACAGGTACACCACCAGCACTACCAGCGCCACGGCGATCAGCAGCGTGCTCTCGGCCTCGTGCAAGGTGGCCTTGATCACCGGCGAACGGTCCATGGCCAGGTTCAGCTTGACGCTGGCCGGCAGCACCGCTTCCAGCGCCGGCAGTTGCGCCTTGATCTGCGCCACGGTCTGGATGATGTTGGCCCCGGCCTGGCGGTTGATCACCAGCAGCACCGCCGAGTCATCGTTGAAGAAGCCGGCGTTGTAGCGGTCCTCCACGGCGTCGGTGACCTTGGCCACGTCGGTCAGGCGCAGCACCGAGCCGTCCTGGTAGCGGATGATCAGCGGGCGGTAATCCTTGGCCTTTTCCAACTGGTCGTTGGCTTGCACCTGCCAATTGCTGCCGGCGTCTTCGACAAAGCCCTTGGGCCGGCGCGAGTTGGCATTGGCGATGGTGCTGCGCACATCCTCAAGCGACACGCCGTACTGGTTGAGCAACTGCGGCTCAAGCTCGACCCGCACCGCCGGCAGCGAACTGCCTCCGATCTGCACCTCGCCCACGCCACTGACCTGGGACAGGCTTTGCGAGAGGATGGTGGAGGCCAGGTCATACAACTGGCCCTTCTGCAACACATCGCTGGTCAGCGACAGCACCATGATCGGCGCTTGCGAGGGGTTGACCTTCTTGTAGGTGGGCATGCTGCGCATGCCGCTGGGCAGCAAACTGCGCGAGGCGTTGATGGCCGCCTGCACCTCGCGGGCAGCGCCGTTGATGTCGCGGTCCATGTCGAACTGCAAGATCACCCGGGTGGAGCCCTGGCTTGAACGGCTGCTCATGGTGGTGACGCCCGAGATAGCGCCGAACGAGCGCTCCAGCGGCGTGGCCACGGTAGAGGCCATGACTTCGGGGCTGGCGCCGGCCAGGTTGGCCGACACCACGATCACCGGGAAGTCCATGTTGGGCAGCGGCGACACCGGCAGCAAGCCAAAGCTCAGGCCGCCCAGCAGCACGATGGCCAGGCTCAGCAACAGGGTCGCCACCGGGCGACGGATAAATGGCCCTGACAGGTTCATGCTTCAACCGGCTCCGCAGGCTTGGGCTGGCGGCGCATGCGCCGGGCCAGGCGGTCGAAGTACAGGTAGATCACCGGTGTGGTGAACAGCGTCAGCACCTGGCTCACCAGCAGCCCACCAACCATCACCAGGCCCAGGGGCTGGCGCAGTTCGGCGCCGGAGCCTGAGGCCAGCATCAACGGGATGGCGCCGAACAGCGCGGCCATGGTGGTCATCAGGATCGGCCGGAACCGCAGCAGCGCCGCCTGGTAGATCGCCGCCTCCGGGGCCATGCCCTGGTTGCGCTCGGCGTCCAGGGCAAAGTCGATCATCATGATCGCGTTCTTTTTCACGATGCCGATCAACAGGATGATGCCGATGATCGCGATCATGCCCAGGTCGTTGCCGGTCACCATCAGCGCCAGCAAGGCACCGACGGCTGCCGACGGCAGGGTCGAGAGGATGGTGATCGGGTGGATGTAGCTCTCGTAGAGCACGCCCAGCACGATGTACATGGTGACCACCGCCGCCAGGATCAGCAGCAGCGTGCTCGACAGCGAGGCCTGGAAGGCCTGCGCGGCGCCCTGGAACTCGGTCTGCACGCCAATCGGCATGCCGATGTCCTTCTGGGTTTGCTCGATCAGTTGCACCGCCTGGCCCAGGGCCACGCCTGGCGCCAGGTTGAACGACATCATCACTGCCGGGAACTGGCCGATGTGGGTGATCGCCAATTGTGCCTGGCGCTGCTCGATATGGGCCAGGCTGGACAGCTTGACCTGCGGCGCCGAGACCCCGGCGGTGGTGGTGATGGCAGTACTGCCGGTGGAGGTCGGGTCGTTTTGCAAGGTCTTGACGTGGATCTGGTCCAGCGCCTTGGGCCCCAGAATCGAGGCGTCGGCCGATTGCAGCACCACGCGGTACTGGCTGGCCTGGGTGTAAATGGTCGAGATCTGCCGCTGGCCAAAAGCGTCATACAAGGCGTTGGTGATGTCCGACACGTTGATGCCCAGGCGCTTGGCCGCGTCGCGGTCGATCACCAGGTACACCTGCAAGCCTTTGTCCTGCAGGTCGCTGGCCACGTCCGTGAGTTCCGGGCGTTGGCGCAGGGCGTCCACCAGCTTGCCGCTCCACTGTGCCAGCAGGTCGGCGTCGGGCGAGGACATGCTGAACTGGTACTGGGTGCGGCTGACGCGGTCCTCGATGGTGAGGTCTTGCACCGGCTGCATGAACAGGCGCATGCCCACCAGCTTGTCGACTTCGGGCTGGATGCGCGCGATCACCTGCGTGGCGGTGAGGTCACGCTGGCCGTGGGGCTTGAGGTTGATCAGCAAACGGCCACTGTTGAGCGTGGCGTTGTCGCCGTCCACCCCGATGTAGGACGACAAGCTCTCCACGGCCGGGTCCTGCAACACCACCTTGGCCAGTTCTTGCTGGCGCAGGCTCATGGCCTGGAACGAGATCGACTGCGGCGCCTCGGTGATGCCCTGGATCACCCCCGTGTCCTGCACCGGGAAGAAGCCCTTGGGCACCATCAGGTACAGCACCACGGTGAGCGCCAGGGTGCCGATAGCCACCAGTAGGGTGATGAACTGATGGCGCAGCACCCACTGCAACTTGCGCCCGTAGGCTTCGATCAGCCAGTCAATCCAGGCGCCGCTGGCCTTATAGAAGCGCCCTTGTTCTTCGGGCTTGGGCTCGCGCTTGAGCAGGCGCGCGCACATCATTGGCGTCAGGGTGAGGGACACCACCAGGGAAATCAGGATCGCCACTGCCAGGGTGATGGCGAACTCGCGGAACAGGCGCCCCACCACGTCGGCCATGAACAGCAACGGGATCAGCACGGCGATCAGCGAGAAGGTCAGCGACAGCAGGGTAAAACCAATCTGCTTGGCGCCCTTGAGCGCCGCCTGCAGGGGCGTCTCGCCCTCCTCGATGTGCCGGGAAATGTTCTCCAGCATCACGATGGCGTCGTCCACCACGAACCCGGTGGCGATGGTCATGGCCATCAACGTGAGGTTGTTGACCGAAAAACCGGCCAGGTACATCACGCCAAAGGTGCCGACCAGGGACAGCGGCACGGCGATCGAGGGAATGATGGTGGCACTGAAGCGGCGCAGGAACAGGAACGTCACCAGCACCACCAGGGCGATGGAGATGAACAGCTCATGCTGCACGTCGCTGACCGAGGCACGGATGGTTTGCGTGCGGTCGGTGAGCACGGTGACGTCAAGGCCGGCCGGCAGGTTGTCGGTGATCGAGGGCAACAGCGCCTTGATCCGATCCACCACTTCGATCACGTTGGCACCAGGCTGGCGCTGGATGTTCAACAGCACCGCCTGGTTCTGATTGGCCCATGCCGCCAGGCGTTCGTTCTCGGCGCCGTCCACCACCTGGGCGACGTCCTTGAGGCGCAGCGGCGCGCCGTTCTTGTAGGCCAACACCAGGTTGGCGTACTCCTCGGGGCTGGCCATCTGGTCGTTGGCGTCGAGCATCGACACCCGCGTGGGGCCATCGAAGTTGCCCTTGGGCTGGTTGACGTTGGAGGCGCCGATCAGGGTGCGTACGTCGGCCAGGTTCAGGCCGTTGGCCGCCAGGGCCTCGGGGTTGACCTTGATGCGCACGGCCTGGCGCTGCCCACCGGCGATGGAAACCATGCCCACGCCACTGATCTGGGCGATCTTTTGCGCCATGCGCGTGTCGACCAAGTCATTGAGCTTGGGCAGCAGCATGGTCTTGGAGCTGACGGCCAGGGTCAGCACCGGCGTGTCGGCCGGGTTGACCTTGTTGTACACCGGCGGCGCAGGCAGATCGCTGGGCAGCAGGTTGGTGGCGCCGTTGATCGCGGCCTGCACTTCTTGCTCGGCCACGTCCATGTTGATGTCCAGGCTAAAGCGCAAGGTCAGCACCGAGGCACCACCGGAACTGGTGGACGCCATCTGCGTAAGGCCTGGCATCTGCCCGAACTGGCGTTCCAGGGGCGCCGTCACCGCGCTGGTCATCACTTGCGGGCTGGCGCCGGGGTACAGGGTCATCACCCGGATGGTCGGGTAATCAACCTGGGGCAACGCCGACACCGGCAACAGGCGATAGGCGATCAAGCCGGCCAAAACGATGGCCAGCATGCTCAGGGTCGTCGCTACCGGACGCAGGATGAACAACCGCGAGAGATTCATACGCCGCTCTTGGCCTCTTTGTCGGCCGGGGCCGCGTCTTTGCCTTGCAGGTGTTCACCGGGCGTCGTGGGCACGTCGTCAGCGCCATTGACCACTTCCACCGCGCCACCATCGCGCAGGCGGTCGGTACCCTCCAGTACCACGCGATCACCGGCGGCCAGGCCGCTCTTGATGACCGTGACGTTGCCATCGGAGGCGCCGATTTCCAGTTGGCGAATCTTCACCTTGTGGTCACCGTCCAATGCATAGACGAATGTGCCGTTGGTACCAAACTGCACCGCCGCCGTCGGTGCCAGGACGACGCCCTTGAGGGTGTCGGCCAGCAGGTGCACGTTAACGAATTGATTGGGGAACAGGGCCTGGTCCTTGTTATCGAACTTGGCCTTGAACTTCAGGGTACCGGTGGTGGTGTCGATCTGGTTGTCCAGGCTGGCCAGCACGCCGCTCGCCTGTTGCTTGTTGTCGCCGCGGTCCCAGGCTTCGACCGGCAAGGTGGCGCCACTGTGCACCCGGGCCAGCACCGGGTCCAGGGTGGTTTCCGGAAGGGTGAAGATCACCGTGATCGGCTGCACCTGGGTAATCACCAGCAAGGCGGTGGTGTCATTGGCCGCTACCAGGTTGCCAATGTCTAACTGGCGCAAGCCCACGCGGCCGGTGATCGGTGCGCGAATCTGGGTGAACTCAAGGTTCAGCTTGGCGTTGTTGACGTTGGCCTCGTCGGTCTTGAGCGTGCCCTGGTACTGGTTGACCAGCGCCTGCTGGGTGTCCAGGGTTTGCTTGGCAATGCTGTCCTCGGCGAACAGGCCCTTGTAGCGCTGCAGGTCGAGTTGGGCGTTCTTCAATTGCGCCTGGTCCTGGGCCTGGGTGCCCATGGCCTGTTGCAAGGCGATTTCGTAGGGGCGCGGGTCGATCACCGCGAGCAGGTCGCCGGCCTTGACCATCTGCCCCTCCTGGAAGGCCACCTTGACCAGTTCACCGGCCACGCGGCTGCGCACGCTCACGGTGTTGGTCGCCGTCACGGTGCCCAACGCCTTGTAATAGACCGGGAAGTCGCCCACGGTCGCCGGTGCCACACGCACCGGCGTCGGCCCGCTTGAGGGGCCGAAGCCCGGACGCATCGGGTTGCCACCGGGGCGGCCGCCGTGGGGCCTGCCCTTTGCCGGCTCGCCGCCTGCGGCGGCAGGGCTTGCATTGCGGGTCGAATGCCAGTGCCAGGCGCCTGCGGCGGCGGCAATCAGCAACAGGACAAGCAGGCCAGACAGCCAGCGACGGGATTTGCGGGAACCGGACGGTTGCATGGAGTGGTCGACCATTATGCAGATTAAGTTTTATTCAGGAGGCTGAACGATAAGCACTGACTCATCTTTAGCAAAGCGCCTTTACCGGCAATTTACTTAACTGGGCAGTTTAATAAGTGCGCGGACTTTAAACGAAAAACGGCCTGAAAGGTTCAGGCCGTTTTTATGTATCAGGGTATTGCGGTGCGCGGGGGCTGCTTAGCGGATGAATCCGCGAAGCAGCCCCCGCACTTCTTACTTCAAAGCAGCGATGGCAGCGTCGTAGTTCGGCTCTTCGGCGATTTCGCCAACCAGCTCGCTGTGCAGCACCTTGTCGTTCTCGTCCAGCACCACCACGGCACGTGCGGTCAAGCCAGCCAGAGGACCGTCAGCGATGGCCACGCCGTAGTTTTCGATGAACTCACGGCCACGCAGGGTCGATAGGCTCTTGACGTTTTCCAGGCCTTCGGCACCGCAGAAACGCGCCTGGGCAAACGGCAGGTCAGCCGAGATGCACAGCACCACGGTGTTTTCCAGCTTGTCGAGGGCAGCGTTGAACTTACGCACGGAGGTAGCGCAGGTCGGGGTGTCGACGCTTGGGAAGATGTTCAGCACTTTGCGCTTGCCGGCGAAGTCTTTCAGGGTGACGTCGGCCAGGGTCGCACCCACCAGCGAGAAGGCTGGAGCCTGGGCACCGACCTGGGGCAGTTGACCGTTGACCTGGACCGGGTTGCCTTTGAGCGTTACTTGAGCCATGAACGAAATCCTTCTAGGTGTTTTTGGAAAGGAGGCAAAGTTAACCATGAAATGGCCGACCGGCCTACGGCGCTTTTTGCAAAATAGAAAGCGCCTGCATTCTTACCAGAGCGGGACTACATAGCTTACGTAAAAGCGATTCTCTTCCTGCACCGTGGAGCCGGTCATGCCGGGGCTGGCGTGGGCGTTTTTCCAGGTCACGCCCAGGCCCTTGAGCTGGCCGTCCGGCACTTCGTAACTAAGCGCCAGGTCACGCTCCCATTCGCTGTCGCCACCGCTGGCCACGCGCACCGAATCGCCGTGGGCGTACAGCGCGCTGAAGCCCAGCCCCTTGAGGCCCAAATGGCCGAAGTCATACTTGTACTGGGCGAGCCAGGTCTGCTCGCCCGCGTGCTGGAACTTGTTCAACTGCAGGTTGGTGAGGGCTGGCGAGTCCGCGCCCGACGACGGCCCTTGGCGCGCATCACCGCCATTGAGACCGGAGTCCAGGTAGGGGAAGTCGCTGTCGCCGCTGTTTTTCTGGTAACCGATACCGGCCGTGTGGCCTTCCAGGCTGTAGCTTTCCATCAGGCTGACGGTGGCCTGGTTGATACGGCCCTTGCTCAGCCCATCGCCGTAGTAGCCGGCGGCAGCATAGTCGCTGTCGCCCGAGGCGTTCTCGCCCACGCCCAGGCTGCGGTAGGCGCGAAAATCGCTGAACAGGCTGCCCACCGGCAAGGCGTCGGTGCGCCGTGCACCCAGGTAGAACTGCTGGTAGTAATCCTCAAGGTTGGAATACCAGGCGCTCAGGGTGGTGTTGGCGATACCGGTGTAGTCGGCGCCACCGTACAGGAAGCGGTTGCTGAGTTTCTTGCCGCCGCCGGTGGTCATGTCACTGTCGCCCGACTCGTTGCGGATCTTGGTCTGGGTGATGTCCCCGCCGGTGAAGGTGAAGTTGTCCAGATCCTTGGACACCAGTTGCGCACCGGTATTGGTCTGGTGGTACAGGCGCCCGTCGGTGTTGGCCAGCATCGGGTTGTTCTGGTACAGCGTGCCTACCCGCAATTCGTCCTTGAGAAAGCGCATTTTGAAGGTGGGGCTGAGCACGCCGAAGTTGTTGGCCGACTTGCCATCATCCAACGGGAACATGCTGCCTTGGGTACTGTTGGAGTCCAGTTTCAGGCCATAGAACGCCTGCACGTCCAGGCCCACGCCAACGGTGCCTGCGGTGTAACCGGACTTGAAGTTCAGCTCGAACCCCTGGCCCCAGTCGCGCACGCTCTTGGCCTTGGCGTTGCTGCCGGCCACGCTGCTGCCTTGCTGGTTGAGGTAACGGTTGAGCAGCGTCAGGTCGGCGTGGCTGTCATCGATAAAATCGGCGTGTGCGCTGAACATGGCGCCGCCCAGCAGCACGCCGGCCAAGGGCCTGATAAGTGTCTTGATCATCATGGGTCTCATTAACGTGAGGGATCACTTGCAGCGCCCGGGCGGCGCCACCTCGGGCCCTGCAAGTGGTTGAAACCCATTAACAATTGCGCAGATGACAGTTGCGCGACAACGGCCTTAATACTGTCATGAAATAAAAGTTAAGCCCGGCTCAGGTAGATTTAGGTACGTCCCTAATGACCTGGCACGAGGCAGCAAATGTGGGAGCCGAGCTTGCTCGCGATACGCCGCGCGGGGGCAGCCGGGCGCTAGCCGATGTTGTTATAGCGCTCTTGAGATCGAGCGCCGCCCGCGCGGCGCGTCGCGAGCAAGCTCGGCTCCCACACATGGCCTGTTGGACCGAGTGGCCAGCCTTGTGTGCCTGGCGGACGATCTCAGTGGGCACGATCAAGAAGTGAGGTCAGCTGTTATGTAAGGTTGCACACAATGTGGGAGCGAGCTTGCTCGCGATGCGCCGCGCGGGCGGCGCGCGCTACAGGGCGTCACAGATAACCCAAGGCCGGCATTTGTTGCCCCCCCTCCCCTGCAAAAGCCTTTGGTTTGGGAATCTTGGTAAGGCCACCAGGTGCATGCCGATGTTGTTGTGGCGCTCTTGAGATCGAGCGCCGCCCGCGCGGCGCGTCGCGAGCAAGCTCGGCTCCCACATTTGCTGCAACGCGCCATGGCCTGTCGGACCGAGTTGTTCGCCCGAGTTGTTCGCCCGAGTTGTCCGCCTTAGTGATCGGCTGGTGCTGTGTGGCCTCAGCTTGCGCGCGCGCGGGGGAAGGTGTGGCGATTGCGCTCCAGGTCGCCACGCAACTCAGCGATCAGATCGGAAATGGCCCGACTGCTGTTCAGGCGATCGGTGGAGATACCGGTTACCAGCAAATCCACCCGGCCTGTCACCGGGTCGGTGACCTGCACGGTCAGTGATTTATCAGGCGCCACCTGACACGTGCAGCGCTTGGGCAAAAAAGCACACTCGATAATGTTGCGCAGTTCCAGACTGCACAATCCCAGCGTCATCATAATGCGTAACCTCCATTCCGGCGGGCAGATGCGGCAAGTGAACGCAAGCCAGGACGGGCTCGACGTTCGGCATCTCAAAGGGGTGAATTACTGTATATACCCCAGCGCCCACCCTCGCAATAAAGTCCTGGGAAATATTTTTTTAAGATCCTAACGCTCTGATAAATTTGAATTTTTTTATATTGAACGTACGTTCCGGATAATCGATTCAGCGTTCAGGTTTACTTCTAACTCATTAGTTCGAAGGTATACCCCGCGCCACTTACCCAACACCCCCGCCCTTCAGTCCCGATGCTTGGGAATCAACGCTTGCAACTGCAACGCCAAAAAGTCCGAGGTCAAGGGCGACACTTCAGGCTCCTTGACCCCACGGTCCTTGCGCCACAGCCAATCGGCCGAAGGCGGCGTGCGCACGATCGAGATGCTGCCGAAACGGTCTGACGTAAGCCCCATCACCGACAGCGAGATCACACCTTTGGGCCCCATCACTTCCGGTATCAGTTCCACCGTGCGCAAGGCCAGGGAGATGCTCATCTTCTGCGAGTTGAACGGCGACACCGGCGCCGGGAACACGGAACTGGCCGCCTGGTAAGGTTCGCGCTGCACGTCCAGAAGGCCGGTGGCCGATAGCGGCTGCAGCCATTGCTCGATGGTCTCGAACAATTGGTCGATGCTTATGGACCACTCGCCGCACTGGCCCTCGAATTGTTGCTTCTTCTGTTCTTCGCTCAGGGTGTAGTGCTTGAGCATTTCACCCAGGTTCTGGACTTCATCCACGATGGTGTTCCTCACTGACGTGCGATTGAAGGTAGGCGCTCAAGTCGCTGACGGCGTGCTCGGCGTTGGTACTGCTGCCCGCCCAGGTACAGGCCAGCATCAAATTGCGCGGTAGGCTAAAATCTTCCACTTGGTAACCCTGTGCATCGAAACCCTCGGCATCATGCGGCACCAGGTCGCGAAGTGAGTCTACAGGCTCGAAGTACACCCACACCGGTTTGCCCAAGGCCACGGCCATGCCCATTTCAAAAGCGGTGCCGGAGTCGGGTTCAAGGCCGCGGAACAGGTTGAGGTTGGCCAGCACCGCGTGGCTTTCGCGGATCATGGCAATGTTCTGCTGGCAGATCAGCGCGGCCGACCGCGTTGGCGACAGGTTGGCGGGGATCTGGTTATCGAAGGGGTACAGGCCTAGCAAGCCCTGTTCGGCACACAACCGCTTGAGGGTGCGGCCCTGCTCGATGGCATCTCGCCGGAACACATCAAAACCGGCAAGGTATACGGGTGGGGCGTCCATTGGGGCTCTCCGTCAGGCCTGCGCCGCGCGGGTGAGCGCGCAGGCCTGAACAGTCTAAGCCTAAAGCGTGTACACCAGTGCCGAAATCGCCACCAGGCCCACCAGGGTCACAAACACGTTGGACATCTGCCCCGAATACTGGCGCATGGCCGGGATGCGGCGGATGGCGTACATCGGCATCAAAAACAGGATGGCCGCGATCACCGGGCCGCCCCAGGTTTCGATCATGCCCAGGATGCTTGGGTTAAGTGTCGCCACCAACCAGCACACCACCAGCATGAAGGCTGCCACCATGCGGTCCAGGGCTTTGGCGCCCGGCTTGCGACCGCTTTTGGCCACCAGGCCCTTGAGGCCTTCGCTGGCACCGATGTAGTGCCCCAGGAACGACTTGGCAATGGCCACGAACGCGATCAATGGCGCGGCGAACGCGATGGTCGGGTTGCTGAAGTGGTTGGCCAGGTATGACAGGATCGACAGGTTCTGGGCCTTGGCTTCGGCCAACTGCGCTGGCGACAGGGTCAGCACGCAGCTGAACACGAAAAACAGCACCATCACCACCATCAAGCCGTGGGCGCGGCGCAGGATCTGCGAGCTGCGCTGCTCGGCATTGGCGCCATAGGTGCGCTTCTGGTCCACCGCAAAAGCCGAGATGATCGGCGAATGGTTGAACGAGAACACCATCACCGGAATCGCCAGCCACAGGGTGTGCAGGAAGGCCGAAGGCTCTGGCACATTACTGGCCGTGCTGAGGATGCCGCCGTTCCAGTGCGGCATCAGGAACACCGCCAAAAACAGCAGCGCGACGATGAAGGGGTAGACCATCAGGCTCATGGCCTTGACGATCACCCGCTCACCGCAGCGTACCACCGCCAACAAGCCCAGGATCAGCACAAATGCCAACGCCGCGCGCGGGGGTGGCTGCAGGTGCAGTTGGTGCTCGATGAAACTGCCCACGGTATTGGTCAGGGCCACGCTGTAGATCAGCAGGATCGGGAAGATCGCGAAAAAATACAGCAGGGTGATCAGCGCACCGGCCTTGAGGCCGAAATGCTCCTCCACCACTTCAGTGATGTCGGCGCCATCACGGCCCGACAGCACGAAACGGGTCAGGCCACGGTGCGCGTAATAGGTCATGGGGAACGCCAGCACCGCCAGGATCAGCAAGGGCCAGAAACCGCCCAGGCCTGCGTTGATGGGCAAAAACAAGGTGCCGGCGCCGATGGCCGTGCCAAACAGGCCCAGCATCCAGGTGGTGTCGTGACGGCTCCAGGGGCTCAGCTGCGCTTGTGGCGCGGCATAGGCCTGGTCGAGGCTGTTGGCCTGTTCATTCATCCGGTCGAATCTCCGCTTTGCCGGTTATTCATACGTGGCCGAGACGGGATGAAACATGAAGCAGGCAGCGCCCCGGCCATAAAGGGGGCGCAGATTGTCCGGGATTGTGCTTGAGAAGCAAAGGGTTAGCTGAGCAGTGGTCGAATTATCACTGCGCAGGCGGCGTGTCGAATTGCCGCAGCCGAAGGTTAAAGCGCCTCAACTTTTGAGCAGGCAACCTGCGCTGATCCCTTACCCGGCCATCAGACTTTCGAGCATGTTACATGCCGTTACAACTCTTACCCCCCTGCCTAACATCTCTCCATGTTATACGACAACAGACAACACGCAGAGCTCCTCCTCGGCCTCGATCTGCGGCCATGTGATGAGCCCAGGCGCCTTCGGCACCGCCCTGCAGGTAGTACCGCTAGCCCCGTAACGCCGCTGTATCCAAAAACAAAAACAACACTGGAGATATCCATGGACTTCACCCGCAAACTCACCGCCGCACTCCCTTTAGCGCTGTTGCTCTCGGGCACAGCGCTGGCAGACGTCAAGATCAAATTCGCCGAAGTTCACCCATCCGGTTACCCCACTGTCGTGGCTGAACAGGAAATGGGTAACAAGCTGGTCAAGGACAGCAACGGCGACATCAGTTTCAAAATGTTCGCCGGTGGCGTGCTGGGGTCTGAAAAGGAAGTGGTCGAACAGGTCCAAGCCAACGCCATCCAGATGACCCGGGTCAGCCTGGGGATCGTCGGCCCGGTGGTGCCGGACGTGAACGTGTTCAACCTGCCGTTCGTGTTTCGCGACCATGCCCATATGCGCAAGGTCATCGACGGCGAAATCGGCCAGGAGATGCTCGACAAGATCACCCATTCCGAGTTCAACCTGGTTGCCCTGGCGTGGATGGATGGCGGTACCCGCAACCTCTACACCAAGAAGCCGGTGCGTGACATCGCAGACCTCAAAGGCATGAAGATCCGGGTGCAGGGTAACCCGGTATTCATCGACACCATCAACGCCATGGGCGGCAACGGCATAGCCATGGCCACGGGCGAGATTTTCAGCGCCCTGCAAACCGGCGTGATCGACGGCGCGGAAAACAACCCGCCGACCCTGCTGGAACACAACCACTACCAGAGCGCGAAGTACTACACGCTCACCGAGCACCTTATTTTGCCGGAGCCGGTGGTGATGTCCAAAGCCACCTGGAACACCCTCAGCCCAGAGCAGAAAACCCTGGTGAAAAAGCTGGCGGTCGAAGCCCAGGCCGAGGAGCGCGTGCTGTGGGACAAGAAATCGGCCGAGAGTGAAACCAAACTCAAGGCAGCCGGGGTGGAATTCATCACCCTGACACCTGCGCAGAAAAAAGCTTTTTATGACGCCACCGCCGACGTGCGTAGCAAATACGGCGCGCCTTACACCGACCTGATCAAGCGCATCGAAGCCGTTCAGTAACGCCTTTCCTGACAGATGATGCTGCGGTGGCGGGCACTGATCCGCCACCGCCTGGCCGTGGTGAACTTATGAAAAACTCGATCTTGCGCTTCAACGATGGCCTCTACCGGATGTGTATTGCGATTGCCGGGCTGTCGATGCTGACCATGGCATTGATCATCCCCTGGGGGATTTTCGCCCGTTATGTGCTGGGTTCCGGCTCCAGTTGGCCGGAACCCACCGCGATCCTCTTGATGGTGGTGTTCACCTTTTTCGGGGCTGCCGCCAGCTACCGTGCCGGCGCGCACATGGCCGTGAACATGGCCACCGAACGCATGCCCCCGGTACTGCGCAAAAGCGCGGCCATTGCCGTGCAACTGCTGATGGCCCTGATGTGCGTATTCATGGCCGTCAAAGGCCTGAAGCTGTGCAGCAACACCTGGAATCAGTTCCTTGGCGAAATGCCCGGCCTGCGCGTCGGTATTTCCTACTTGCCGATTCCGGTTGGCGGCATCCTGACCTTGGTCTTCGTGCTGGAAAAACTCTTCCTGGGTGACCAAAGCCACCGCCGTGCCGTGCGCTTGGATTGGGCTGAAGAAAGTGAAGGGGCTGTGTAATGGATGCTTTGATTCTGTTGGGCAGCTTTGTCGTACTGATCCTGATTGGCATGCCCGTTGCGTTCGCACTGGGGCTTTCGGCGCTGATAGGCGCATGGTGGATCGACATTCCCTTTGACGCCCTGATGATTCAGGTCGCCGGAGGGGTCAACAAATTCTCGCTGCTGGCCATACCGTTCTTCGTGCTGGCGGGGGCGATCATGGCCGAAGGCGGCATGTCGCGCCGCCTGGTGGCCTTTGCCGGGGTGCTGGTTGGGTTCGTGCGCGGCGGCCTGTCGCTGGTCAATATCGTGGCGTCGACGTTCTTTGGCGCCATTTCTGGCTCCTCGGTCGCCGACACCGCGTCCGTGGGCTCGGTGCTGATCCCGGAAATGGAACGCAATGGCTACCCCCGCGAATTCTCCACGGCGGTGACGGTCAGTGGTTCGGTGCAGGCCCTGCTGACCCCGCCCAGCCACAACTCGGTGCTGTATTCGTTGGCCGCCGGGGGAACGGTGTCGATCGGTTCGCTGTTCATCGCCGGCATCATGCCGGGGTTGCTGCTCAGCGCCGTGATGATGGTCTTGTGCATGATCTTCGCGCGCCGGCGCAACTACCCCAAGGGCGAGGTCATCCCGCTGCGCCAGGCTCTGAAGATCGCCGCCGAAGCCCTGTGGGGGATGATGGCGATGGTCATCATCCTGGGCGGTATCCTGTCTGGCATTTTCACGGCAACCGAGTCGGCGGCGATTGCCGTGCTCTGGGCGTTTTTCGTGACCATGTTCATTTACCGGGACTACAAATGGCGCGACCTGCCCAAATTAATGCACCGGGCCGTGCGCACCGTTTCCATCGTCATGATTCTGATCGGCTTCGCCGCCAGCTTCGGCTACATCCTGACGCTCATGGAAATCCCCATGAAGATCACCGCAGCGTTCCTGACCCTGTCGGACAACCGTTACGTGATCCTCATGTGCATCAACGTCATGCTGCTGTTGCTGGGCACGATGATGGACATGGCCCCGCTGATTCTGATCCTCACGCCGATCCTGCTGCCCGTGATCATCGGCATTGGCGTGGACCCGGTGCACTTTGGCATGATCATGCTGGTGAACCTGGGCATCGGCCTGATCACCCCGCCGGTAGGTGCCGTGCTGTTCGTGGGCGCGGCGGTGGGCAAGGTCAGCATCGAATCTACCGTCAAGGCCCTGATACCGTTCTACGTGGCGCTGTTACTGGTATTGATGGCGGTCACCTATATTCCGGCCATTTCGCTATGGCTTCCAGGCCTGGTGCTGTAGCCGTACCTTAGGGCCCTCCTCCGATCAGGCGTTGCGACTCGGCGCCTGATCCCCGCCGGCCCCTTGAACCTTGAGCGGCGGCGGAATATTTGCAACACGCCGTCACACTTAATATGATCCTGACCGGGTGCGCTTTTGCCTGTCGCAAAGTGCAGGTTAAACACTACGTTGGTCGGGCCGCCAACTTGGAGCCCCCGTGCCCGCTGAAAATGCCCCTGCAGCCAAACCTGTGATCCCGCGCCCGCAAGTCTTGACCGAACGGGCGCTGTCGGCACTGGAACGTTTTTCCCATATCGAGGCAGTCAGTGGCATTGCGCTGCTGGTGGCCGCCCTGCTCGCCCTGGCCTGGGCCAACAGTAGTTATGCCGACGGCTACACGCACTTCTGGGAAACCCCCATCACCCTGTCGTTGGGCGCCTACAGCCTTTCGCAATCCGTGCACTTTTTGGTCAATGACGTCTTGATGACCGTGTTCTTTCTGGTGGTGGGCGCCGAAATCCGTCAGGAGATCCACAACGGTGCGCTGGCAACCGTCAAGCTCGCGTTTCTACCATTGGGCGCCGCCTTGGGCGGGGTGATCGTGCCGGCGCTGATCTATCTGGCGATCAACCACGGGACCGAGGCCGTGCATGGCTGGGCCATCCCCACCGCCACCGACATCGCGTTCGCCGTCGGTGTGCTGGCGCTGCTCGGCAAGTCGGTGCCAGGCGGTGTCAGGGTGCTCCTCCTGGCCCTGGCGATCATCGATGACATCGTCGCCATATTGATCATCGCAATCTTCTACACCGCAAGCCTGGACTACGCGGGGATCGCCATCGCCGCGGCGGGGGTGCTGATGGTGCTGGCGTTTCAGCGTATGGGCATCGGCAAGGCGGCGCTCTACCTACTGCCCGGCGCGATCATCTGGTATGGCTTGTTCAAAACCGGTGTTCACCCAACGCTGGCGGGGGTCATCCTGGGCCTGTTGACGCCGGTGCGGTCGATGCCTATGAAGGAAAAGCCCCTGGATATGATCCAGCGCAACTTCCACGAACTGGTCGATCGGTTTTCCGGCAAGCCCGAGGCCCAGCAGTCGGTCAGCGCGCCCCTCAAGCAGCTTCGCCAGGCGCAGCGGGAAATGCTGACCCCGGTTCAACGGGTCCAGTCATCACTGCACCCCTGGGTGGCGTTCGGGATCATGCCGCTGTTTGCCCTGGCCAATGCCGGCGTCAACCTGGCCGGAGCCGACCTGAACAATCACCTGTCGCAACAGGCCTTCATCGCGGTGATAGTGGCCTTGGTACTGGGCAAACCCCTGGGCGTCATCATGGCGTGTAGCCTGCTGGTCAAGTCCAGGTGTTGCGAACTGCCTGCCGGCGTCACCTGGGGCGGCGTGGCGTTGGTGGGGCTGCTGGCCGGCATAGGCTTTACGATGTCGATCTTTATCTCGGCGCTGGCCTTTATCGACCCCAGCTTGCTCTCGGCCGCCAAACTCGCCGTGCTCTGTGCATCGGTGGTGGCCGCCCTGCTCGGGCTGAGCTGGGGCTGGATGCTACGGCGGCGTCAGTGATTGGCTTTTTCGGGCGCCGCGTATGGGTCTTGATACAAAGCTGATCTGGCCTCGGTCCGCCCGCCCTCGATAACCCTCCTGCCTGCGCCCTGCGGGCAGGGTGCCGGTTTGCGCTCATACCGCCCATCGCCTGCCGGCACATTGCACCACCTTGATACACACCCGACATCCCCGCGACACGCCAGTGACCGACCCTAGGCCCTTCACTTCATACGTTGACGCCCGCTGGCGTCTCCCAGGCGGACTCCAAGGCATGCAAACGCTTACCACAACCCCCGTAGACACAGACTCATCCCTGGACGCCGACAAGCGCTGGTACACCACCGCGCTGGTGGTCGACGACGACGTGCCGCTGCGCGAACTGCTCAGCGACTACCTGGCGCGTTTCGGCATCCAGGCCACGGGCGTAGGCGATGGCGTGGAAATGCGCCGGGCCCTGGCCGAACAATCGTTTGACGTGGTGGTGCTGGACTTGATGCTGCCTGGCGAAGACGGCCTGTCGCTGTGCCGCTGGCTGCGCAGCACCTCCGACGTGCCGATCCTGATGCTGACCGCGCGCTGTGAACCCACCGACCGGATCATCGGCCTGGAACTGGGCGCCGATGACTACATGGCCAAGCCGTTCGAGCCCCGTGAGTTGGTGGCGCGCATCCAGACCGTGCTGCGCCGGGTGCGCGACGAGCGCAGCGAACAACGGGTGAGCGTGCGTTTCGACAACTGGCGGCTGGACAGCGTGTTGCGCCAGCTAGTCTCCACCGATGGCCTGACCGTGCCCTTGTCCAACGCCGAATTCCGCCTGCTGTGGGTGTTTTTGGAGAACCCGCGCCAGGTCCTCAGCCGTGAACACTTGCTGGACAACGCCCGCGGCCGGGCCATCGAGGCCTTCGACCGCAGCATTGACCTGCTGGTCTCGCGCCTGCGCCAAAAACTGGGCGACGACCCCAAGTCCCCGCGCCTGATCAAAACCCTGCGCGGCGAGGGTTACCTGTTCGACGCGCAGGAAATTGCTTGATGCAAGGCACCAGTACGCTGTTCGCGCGGCTGTTCGGCATGTCGATGGTTGCCATTGTCGTCGCCCACGTGGTGGCGTACTTCTGGTTCCAGAAGTACGGCATGGGGCCACCCCATTCGCCCACATTGGACGAGAGTGGGCGGTTGATCGCGCACCCACCGCCCAACACCCCGCCCATGGCGTTCCTGGTGATCCAGTTTATCTCGATCATCGCGGTCGCCTGGTGGGGCGCGCGCCTGCTGTCGCGGCCTATCCGGCAATTCAGCGAGGCCGCCGAGCGCTTGAGCGAAAACCTCGACAGCGAACCCTTGGAAGAAACCGGCCCACGGGAATCGCGCCAGGCCGCGCACATCTTCAACCGCATGCAGCAACGCATTCGCCAGCAGGTGCGTCAGCGCTCGCAAATGCTTGGGGCGGTGTCCCACGACCTGCGCACGCCGCTGTCACGCATGAAGCTGCGCATCGAGCAGGTCGACGACCTGAAACTGCAAAGCCAGATGCGCCAGGACCTGGACGACATGATCAGCATGCTCGACGCTACCCTGAGCTACCTGCATGAGCAGCGCACCTGCGAAGCCGTGCAATTGTATGACGTGCAGGCACTGGTCGAATCCTTGTGCGAAAACGCCCAGGACCACGGTGACGACATCAGCACCCGCGGCCATTGCCGGCCGCTGCTGGTACAGCCGATCGCGCTGCGCTCCTGCCTGAGCAACCTGATCGACAACGCCCTGCGCTACGGCGGCGCCACCCTGGTGGACCTGCGCGACAGCGCCAGCCAGGTGACGATTCGAATTATCGACCACGGCCCCGGTATCGAGGCCAGCTTGCGCGAAACGGTGTTCGAAGCGTTTTACCGGGTGGAAGGGTCGCGCAACCGCAACTCCGGCGGCGTCGGTCTGGGCATGACCCTGGCCCGCGATGCCGTGATGCGCCTGGGTGGCAGCATCACGCTGGAGGAAACGCCGGGGGGCGGGTTGACGGCAGTGGTCAGCTTCAAGCGCGTGTGAGCCGCCCCACCGCGAGTTGCACAGGGCCTACAGGGCTCGATAAGGCTGACTAGAAGGCTTTTCGACCCATCCCGCGGCCCTGACAGCCCTTTCAAAGCGCCGATTCAGAAACGTCCTACATACTTTTGATGGTCCTGGGTTCTACCGTTGGGGCCGTGAATTCGTTCACGCCCAATCATTGCCCCGCGGCTCGCTCGGCAAGATGCCGAGCGGGCCCTACCCGTCAAAAGGATTTGCATGTCAATCGGATATTTCATTGGCCTGGGTGACAAGACCACCTGCGGCGGTACGGTTTTGGAAGGTGACCCTCGCATCAATATGTATGGCGTCCTGCATTCCTGCGAGGGCGATCAAGTGTCCTGTGGCAAAGACGGCAAGGCGTATCAGATTCTCGGTGGCATTTCGCACATGATCAGCCATGGCCGGCGGATGGCCGGCACCTTGGACAGCTTCAGCGGTTGCCCTTGCCAGGCCCAGTTGATCCCGTCGGTGTTCACTGCCACTTATCAATTTAAAGCACCCTCCGAGGGCGCCAGTGCCACGCAAATGGCGACCGCTTTTACGCCCGAGCCCAAGCGAACTCAAGCCTCGGCCCCCATCCAGCATGGGGCTGCACGCCAGGATTGCAGCCTGGAAGAAGAGGAGGAAGAAGAGGAACTGCAAGCGCACGGCATCGTGCTGCGCCTGGGCCTGTTCTTCGACGGCACGGGTAACAACCAGGGCAACAGCGCGACGGGCGAAGGTTGCCGGGCCCGGGACGTGGGTTTGGATGGTGAGGCGACGGCCGATATTCGCCAACGCTGCGCAGCGTTTGGGTATGAGGCTTCGGGGGTGGTGCCGGCTAATAGTTATGGGAGCGAGACCAGTAATGTGGCGCGGTTGCATGATCTTTATCCGGATCATTCAAGTAAAACGCTGGCCTCCGACGCGAATGAAGCTCATATCAAGGTCTACATTGAAGGCATCGGCACAACTAGTGGCCAGGGTGACTCTCTCTACAGCCAGGGTACCGGCCGAGGCAGCACTGGCGTAGTGGCTCGGGTTGAACAGGCACCCGCTTCAGTGCTGCAGCAGTTGCGACAGCTTCAGGAGTACAATCCCAAACTCAAGATCAACCGAATCGAGGTCGATCTGTTTGGCTTCAGTCGCGGTGCAGCAGCGGCCCGACACTGCGCCAATGACCTGCTCAAAGGGCCGAAGAGTTTACTGGCAAAGGTATTACCGGCAGGTTCACCCTTGCTGGCCGCTGATTTCAACTGGCTCCCTGGCCGCGACCTTATCCTCAACTTCATCGGCCTTTTCGACACCGTTGCGGGCATCGTCGATCCCCTGAGCAACGACTTCAGCCCGCACAATATCCTTAACCCCGGGGTCAACCTACGGCTGGCCCCACGTGCTGCTCGCCAGATAGTGCAGCTGGTGGCCGATGACGAGTACCGTCACAACTTCTCCCTCACCCGCACCGACAACGATCTGTTCGTGCCAGGCTGCCATTCCGACGTGGGCGGCGGCTACCTGCCCCTGGCGACGGAAAAGCTGCTGCTGAGCAAACCCGTCAGCAGCCTGAGCCCGCTACACGAGCCTAACGAGCACAGCGAGGCGTATCGCCGGACCCAGCAGCGCCTTGAACACACCCTGGAGATTTTGCGCCCGTTTATTCCGCCAGCAGACTTGAACATCCTCACCTGGCAAGTGACCACCCAGCACCGGGGCCGCGACACCCAGCCGCAGAAACGCGTCTACGCCGCCATTTCGGGCCAACGCCAGGTGCGCGGCGAACTCTCGCTGGTGTACTTGCGGATCATGCGCGCGTTGGGCATTCGCGGCGGGGTGGCGTTCGATCCGGTTCCCGACATACCAGCCTTCGCCCTGCCCACCGAGTTACAACCCATCGCGGTCAAACTACAAGCCTACGCCCTGCATGAGCCCTTCACGCGCCTGACCGCCGAGGATATCGCACTGCTGCGCCGTCATTACATCCACCTCTCGGCCCATTGGAATGCCTCCAAAGGTTGGAGCAACAGCGACCTGGAAGCCGTGTTCATCAACCGTCCTGCCGAGGGTAACCTGCGTGCCAAGTACCATCAGTGAATAAGCTCAAAGGCCTGTTGCTATGCGGCGCACTGTTCTGGCTGAGTGGCTGCGCCAGTGGCTTCGGCCGATTGCCTTACGACTCGTGGCGGCTGGGGTTGTTTGCGCCCGACTACATGGAGGTGTGGATCGAAACTGCCGATGCAGTGGACATCCATGACCGTGCTTACCGTCGCGCCATGAGCGGCGTGGCCGCGATCCAGTTACCGAAGAACCTCAAGGGTAATCCGCGTGGCTGGCCGGAACACCCCGGCTCCGGGGCTGGCAAGCAAGTCCTCGGCGCCGACGTACCACGCCTGCTCTATGTCCGCTGGCAATCACTGGTAGAGCCGCAAACCTACGAAGCCTATATCGTCATCCCCAAAGCCACCCAACAGGCCATGCTCAAGGGCGAGAAAACCTTTTGCAAGGCCGATGCAAAATGGATCACGGACTACCGAAACATGCTGACCGTCGGCCTGGCCCCAGGCGGGATTGCCCGAGTCTGGCTAGGCGGCCAGTGCCTGAAGCCGATCGACGTAGCGCGAGTGCAAGCCGATGTAGTGGAGGTGGGGCCTTCGGGAGGCAAAAATGAGGGCCGGTACGCATTGCCCTTGAAGCCAGCCGCCAAAGTCTACATCGAAAAATACGGGATTCCCTATGGCTCGTGGTAAGTCCTTGGCATTCATGGTGCCATCAGTGAATAAGCTCAAAGGCCTGTTGCTGTGCGGCGCACTGTTCTGGCTGAGTGGTTGCACCAGTGGTGCCGGGCGGCTGCCGTATGACGCATGGTGGTTGGGTCTCGGTGCCCCCCATTACATGGAGGTGTGGATTGAAACCGCCGATGCGGTGGATATCAACGACCGAGCCTTTCGTCGCGCCATGAGCGGCGTGGGGGGGAGCTCGCCCAAGAACCTGAGGGGTGATCCGCGTGGCTGGCCTGAGCACCCAGGAGCCGGTGCCACAAAGCGCGTCCTCGGCGCCGACCTACCCCGCCTGCTCTATGTCCGCTGGCAATCGCTGGTAGAGCCGCAAACCTACGAAGCCTATATCGTCATCCCCAAAGCCACCCAACAGGCCATGCTCAAGGGCGAGAAAACCTTTTGCAAGGCCGATGCAAAATGGATCACGGACTACCGAAACATGCTGACCGTCGGCCTGGCCCCAGGCGGGATTGCCCGAGTCTGGCTAGGCGGCCAGTGCCTGAAGCCGATCGACGTAGCGCGAGTGCAAGCCGATGTAGTGAAGGTGGGGCCTTCGGGAGGCAAAAATGAGGGCCGGTACGCATTGCCCTTGAAGCCAGCCGCCAAGACCTACATCGAAAAATACGGGATTCCCTATGGCTCGTGGTAAGTCTTGGCATTCATGGTGCCATCAGTGAATAAGCTCAAAGGCCTGTTGCTGTGCGGCGCACTGTTCTGGCTGAGTGGCTGCACCAGTGGTGCCGGGCGGCTGCCGTATGACGCCTGGTGGTTGGGTCTCGGTGCCCCCCATTACATGGAGGTGTGGATTGAAACCGCCGATGCGGTGGATATCAACGACCGAGCCTTTCGTCGCGCCATGAGCGGCGTAGGTGGGAGCTCGCCCAAGAACCTGAGGGGTGATCCGCGTGGCTGGCCTGAGCACCCAGGAGCCGGTGCCACAAAGCGCGTCCTCGGCGCCGACCTAACCCGCCTACTCTATGTCCGCTGGCAATCCCTGGTAGAGCCGCAAACCTACGAAGCCTATATCGTCATCCCCAAAGCCACCCAACAGGCCATGCTCAAGGGCGAAAAGGCCTTTTGCAAATTTGATAGCAAATGGATCACGGACTACCGAAACATGCTGACCGTCGGTCTGGCCCCAGGAGGGATTGCCCGAGTCTGGCTAGGCGGCCAGTGCCTGAAACCGATCGACGTAGCGCGGGTACAGGCCGATGTAGTGGAAGTGGGGCCTTCGGGGGGCAAAAATGAGGGCCGGTACGCATTGCCCTTGAAGCCAGCCGCCAAGGCCTACATCGAAAAATACGGTATCCCATACGGTTCGTGGTAAGCCTTGGACACCCACCCTGCGAAGCCACCCAACGCGGCGAAAGTCAGCCCAGCCCTCTGCCCGTGCGGAAGAGGGCCGCGCCGGCCCACTACCGCGCCATATCCCCCTGCAACACCGCCGGCGGCGACTTCAGTTGCGCGTCGCCGCGCAACTTCGCCACCTGCTTGGCGTCCACCGTGGCCGCTGCCGGGTTGCCGAACTGGGTCATCACGTAGTTGGCCACCTGGGCCACCTGCGCATCGTTCAGGTCCTCGGCAAACGATGGCATCAGGATCTCGCCCTTGACCATCTTGCGGTCGACCGACCCCAGGATCACCGACACCACGTTCTTGGCATCCGCAGCGCCGGTGGTGGTGTGGTTGAACAGGGACGGGTAGGCACCAAAACCGCTGCCCGCGCCCCGCCCCTTGGCACCGTGGCAGGTGGCGCAGCTACCCATGAACAACACGCGGCCCGGGTCTTGCGCCTGGGCGACGCTGTCGCCGCGCACGGCGACATACCCATCGCTGGGCTTGCCGAAGCTTTCGCGTGAGGCGCTTTGCTTGTCGTCGGCAATCGCCGGCACCGACTGCAGGTAGGTGGCGATCGCGGCCAAGTCAGACTCGGGCAGGTATTGCAGGCTGTGCTCGATGGCTTCGGCCATGGGGCCCGACGCCGATGCACGGCCGTCCACGTGACCGGTCTGCAGGTAGGTCACCAGTTCGTTCTGGGTCCAACTGCCAATGCCGGCGGTCTTGTCCGGGGTGATGTTGTAGGCCACGAAGCCGCCCAGGTCACCCCCGGCGAAGGGCTTCTTGGTGTCCATACCCATGGTCAGGTTGCGCGGCGTATGGCAGGTGCCACAGTGTGCCAGGGCATCGACCAAGTAGCGGCCCTGGTTCCATTCGGCGGTTTGGCTGGGGTCGGGCTTGAGCTCGCCTGGCGTGAAGTTGAAGAACTTCCAGAACACCATGCCCCAGCGCTGGTTGAACGGGAACGGCAGGTCGGTGACCGGCGACGCTTCGGCCACCGGAGGCTCGGACATCAGGTAGGCCTTGATCGCCAGCACGTCATCGCGGGACATCTTGGTGAACGAGTCGTAGGGCATGGCTGGGTAAAGCTGTTGGCCGTCCTTGCCCACGCCGTCGCGCACTGCGGCGACGAACTGGTCGTCGCTCCAGCTACCGATACCGTGGGTCTTGTCGGAGGAGATGTTGGTGCCGTAGATCAGCCCGAACGGCGTGCCCACCGGGTAGCCACCGCCAAACGGATTGCCGTGCGGCGCGGTATGGCACGCGGTGCAGTCGGCCGCATGGGCCAGGTAAGCGCCGCGGGCAATCAGATCCCCAGGCGCAGGTTGTTCAGCGGCAGGGGCGCCCAGGCTGACCAGCAGGGGCAGCGCGGCAAGCAGCAGTTTTTTCATCGGCAATGGGGTCATCATGACAGGCTCTTCAACACGGTGTCGGCCATACGCAGGGCCAGGGCGGTGCCGGTCAGCGTCGAGTTGACGATGGCCGCGGTCGGCATCACGCCGGTGCCGGCCATGAACAGGTTCTCGTGATCGTGGCTGCGCAGGTCGCGGTCCACCACCGAGGTGGCCGGGTTTGCGCCCATGCTCAGGGTGCCGGTGATGTGCTGATTGTTGTCGTACACGCCGCGCTTGCTGTACACCACTTCGGTGCCGCCCATGGCGCTGGCGATTTCGCGATACACCTCGATGGAGTGGTCGTAGCCCTTGTGCACGTAGTCCGGGAACTTGTAGTACACCTCGACGCGCGGCAGGCCCCAGGCGTCCTTCTCGGTCTTGCTGAGCACGATGCGGTTGTCACGGTCTGGCAGGATTTCCATCATGCCCTTGAGCAGCACATAGTGGTCGGCCTGATACTTGAGCTTCTCGTTCAGCGCCTTGCCGTAGTAGCCCTGCTTGATCAAGCGCTCGGTGAGCATGCGCGTGGGGTTGGTGTTGGCCAGGTCGATACGCAGGCCCGAACGGTCGGCGCGAAACGCCCCGTCGCGGATGTTGTTGATGCTGCTGGGGCGCATCGGGCCGCGGCCGAAGTAGATCGGCTCGTCGGCCAGGAACTCCACCGAAGAACCGGGGTGGTCCATCAAATGGCGGCCGACCATGTCGTTGCTGTTAGCCACGCCATTGGGCAGGCGGTCGCTGGTGGACATCAGCAACAGCTTGCTGCTTTCGATGGCGTTGGCCGTCAGCACGAACTGCTTGCCGGTGACCTTGTGGCTGGTCTTGTGGCTGTCCAGGTAATGCACGGCAACGATGCGACCCTTGTCATCGGCCTCAATGCGGTACACCACGGCGTTGGCGACGATGCGCACGCCGGCGTCCAGTGCTTTGCGCGCGGCGATGCCACCGTGGTACTGAGCGTCGATCGGGCACACTGGCATGCAGTTGTTGTTACCGCAGCAGGCCGGGCGGCCGTCATAGGCCACGCTGTTGCGCGCCTGCGGGCCGATGCCCACTTCATAGCCCAGGCCGGCCAGGCGCTGCTTCATGCGCTCGAAACCGTAAGGCAGCGGGATGCCCGGCAACGGGTAGGGTTGCGAACGTGGCGAACCGAGGTCGGCGTCACCGGAAACGCCCATCTGGGTTTCCGCGTCGCAGTAGTAAGGTTCAAGCTCGGCATAGCTGAGCGGCCAGTCCACCCCCACGCCATACAACGACTGCAAACGCATGTCGTTGGGCTGTATGCGAAACGCCTGCCCCGCCCAGTGCCAGGTGGTGCCACCCACGCCGCGCAGGTAGGACGCCAGGTACGGGTCCGGGCCTTTCTGGATCAGGTAACCGTTGTCCACCGGCTGGAACTTGGGCTGTGGCGCCCAGGGTTTTGGCGGATAGGGTTCGGTGAAATCGCCCTTGAGCGGGCTGTTGCGAAACAACTCCACGGCCTCGTCGCGCTTGATTTCGGGACCGGACTCCAGGATCAGCACCGAAGCGCCGGCCTTGGCCATTTTCAGTGCCGACAGGGAACCGGCGATACCGGCACCAATGACAACGACATCTGCACTCAGGGAATCAGACATGGGCCACGCTCTCGGATTGCGGAGGTTGAGTCCAGAAGTTCGGCTCGCCGGCGCAGTAGCTCGGTGGCGTGAACGAGGTGCTCAGCACCTGGTAGCTGACGATGTTTTCAAAGCCGATGCAGGTGGGGCTCATTTTGTTGCCCACCACCCCCAGGTACCAGCCGCCGACCATGGCCTGGTACACCGCCACCACCGCTGTCGGTTGCGCGGCCAGGGCCGCCTGGAAGGCTGGCGGCGTGGCGCCGGCGTTGGCCGCCAGCAGGCCCGCCAGGGCGTCCAGGTGCGCAGGCAACTGGTTGTCCTGGTGTCGCAACCAGTCATACAGGCGCTGGGCCAGTTGCAGGTCGGGCTTGTCGATGCCGGTCAGCAGCATCGACAAGGCGAGGAAATCGGCCGGCAAGCGGATGCCATTGACCAGCGGCGCGCTGGCGAAGGCGTTGGACACAAGCAAGGTCTTGCCCAGGGCACCGGCAGCCAGGAGGCTTGAGGCACCGAAGACCAGACGGCGTCGGGTGAGGTTAATCATGGTTTTTGGTCCGAGTGATCCCATCCCTGATAGCGTTTAGGCTTCAAGGCTTTTAATGGTGTGCACAGAAATTCGCCGCGACAGACCAAGCCTGCCGCGGTGGTTTTTTAGCTCTGCGAATTACTTCAGGCTTTCGGCGGCAGTCTGCGAGGCGCTGTTGTCCAGGGCCTGTACCGGTGTGCTGACGCCCACGGCGCCCACGACTTCGCCATTGAGGGTCAGCGGGTAGCCGCCGCCCAGCGCCACGGCATGGGGAATTTCAAGCACCGTGTTCTCGCCTTTTTGCAGGCGCTCCATGAACTTGACCGACGGGGCACGGTACAGCGCCGAGGTGCGGGCCTTGCCAATGGAGGCATCGACGCAACCCAGCGGCGCGCCGTCCAGGCGTTCGAAGGCCAGCAACGTGCCGGACACGTCGACCACCGCCACGCAACCGAAACTCTTTTCAGCGGCCAGGGAGCCCTTGACGCTGGTGATCACCTGCAGGGCCTGGGCGTTGTCCAGTTGCGGGTGGGTAGCAGCCTGTGCAGCCGTGCCGGCCAAAGCGAGTAAACCAGTCAGGAAAAACGATACAGATTTCATGAGCCAGCCGTTTCCATTCGAATATAAGTCAGCAATTGTAACCAACTAGTTAGTCCACTAATAATCCATGATCCAGCAAATCTTTGTTACAGAAACGCGAACAATTGCCACATTGACATTTGGCAAAACACGCCAAACCAACAAGCCCCCTGCCATTTCTTGTACGCTGCACACACAGGCTTCATCGGTGCACGAAATACCCGCCGCCCACGATCGCGTGCGCACCAGAATGAGCCCGCCCCCTTCGTTTTTTTCCGATATTGGTGCAACACATGAACGCAACACCGACCCCGGCCAAGCCAACCCGCAGCCCCAAGCAGAGCCGTCAGGAAATCATGGACAACATCCGTGCGGCCGCCATCAGCGAGTTCAGCCAGCACGGTTTCATCGGTGCCTCCACCCAGGCGATCGCCGAACGCGCGGGCCTTAAAAAATCCCAGTTGCACTACTACATCGAAGACAAGGAAAGCCTGTACGCCCAGGTGCTGGGGCAGTTGATGAACGCCTGGTCGAAACTGTTCGTGTTTGGCGCACAAGACAGCGCCACGCCTCGGCAGATCCTTGGCGAATACGTGCGCCAGAAGCTTGAGTTCGCCTTGGACCACCCGGAAATATCGCGCATCTTCACCAACGAGTTGCTCAGCGGCGGCACCCGCCTGGAGGGCTTCTGGCCCGGGGCCCTGAGCACCACGCAAAGCAAGGTGGACCGCCTGCAAACCTGGGTAGACCAGGGCATTTTGCGGCCCCTGAACCCGCGCCTGTCTGATCATGCATATCTGGGCCCTGACCCAGTATTACGCCGATTACGCGCTGCAGGCCGAATTGATCCTGGGCCAGAGCCTGCAGTCACCCGAACAGCAACGGGAAATCCTCGACGAGTTGGTGACATTCGTACTCGCAGGCTGCCACCTCAAAGACTGATCCGCACCCTTGCACTTCGGCATTTCTGACCAATCGGACAGTATTGGCATAGGCGTTGCTAGTATTTGACCAAACGATTCAACCGATCGGTCAGCTATGCAAAACACAATGCCGTCCAACATCGACAACGCCACTACGGCCCTGGTACTCAGCCACGCCCGGCTGCCTCGCTGGCTATTACCCGAAGGCTGGCCCCAGCAGGCAGGCGAACCGCAGCGGGCACAGCTGAGGATTGAAAACGGGCGTATTACCCAGGTGCTCGCGCAGCCAGCCACCTGCAACGGCATCGACCTGCACGGCACATTGGTGTTGCCGGGGCTGATCGAAGCCCATGCCCACTTGGACAAGACTTTTACCCGCCAGCGCCTGGGGCCGATCGAGCCGGGCCTGCTGGGCGCCATCGCCGCCACCCAGCTCGATCGCCGGCAATGGACCCGGGACGACTTGCACCAGCGTTCGCAGCGTGCCCTGCGTCAGGCAGCCAGCCACGGCGTGAGCCTGCTGCGCAGCCACGTGGACTGGTGGAGCGCCGCGGCGCCGCCGGCCTGGTCGTTGCTGGCGGACCTGGCGCAGGACAGCCCGGTCGAACTGCAACGAGTCGCCTTGGTGCCCCTGCCGCTGTTCGCCAACAAAAGCGATGCAACCCTGATCGCACGCCAGGTCCAACAATACGGCGGCGTTTTGGGGGCCTTCATCCACACCAGCAACGACAACGACGCAGCCTTGCGCCAGCTGCTCGACGTGGCCACGCACCACGGGCTGGACCTGGACCTGCACGTGGATGAAGAGCTTTCGCCCCACGCCAACGGCCTGGCGCGCGTGGCCCAATATGCCCAGGCCATCGGCTTTGCCGGGCGCATTGTCTGCAGCCATGCCTGCTCCCTGGCCGCGCAACCGGCCGAGGTAGCCAGCCACACCCTGGACAGCGTGGCCCGCGCGCCGATCACCCTGCTCGCCCTGCCCAGCACCAACCTGATGCTGCAAGACGCGGTGGCCGGGCGCACCCCGCGCCAGCGTGGCCTGACATTGATCAAGGAAGCGCGCGAGCGCGGCATCCCGCTGTTGCTGGGCACCGACAACGTGCAAGACGCGTTTTGCCCCACCGGCCGCTACGACCCCGTGCAAACCCTGCAACTGGCCGTGCTCACCGGCCAACTGGCCGATGCATTCGATCAAGCGTCGCAAGCGATCTGCCGGCGCGACTGGCTGGCGACGCCTCAAGCACGCCCCACGCTGATAGGCGCACCCGCCGAACTGACCCTGTTCCATAGCCACAGCGCCTTTACCTGGCCCGCCGACCCCGAGCGCAGCCTGTTACGCGGCCACCACCTGCCCGACGCCTTCCTCGCCCACCTGCGGAGCCTGACATGACCGACGCCCAACCTCTGGCCCAACCCCTGGCCCGCTACGCGGCCTACCACCGTGCCGGTGATTTCATCTTCCTCTCTGGGGTGATCGCGGTGAACCCCGCTGAAAACCTGATCGTCAACGGTTTCGCCGACATCCCGGCGCACATTGCCGAGCAGTTGGGACAAACCTTCGAGTTCTCCACGGACTTCAAGCAAGGCCCAATCCTGGCGCAGAGCTGGTACGTGCTGGAAAGCATCCGCCGCACCGTGGAAAGCGCCGGCGGGCAGATGAAAGACGTGTTCAAGCTGGTGCAGTACATGCGCAACCTGGACCACTTCCCCTACTACAGCCGGGTGCGCAAAAGCTTTTTCCCCGATGCGTCGCCGGTGTCCACCGTGGTCGAGGTCAGCGCCATGCTGCCCTGCGAACAGATTTTGGTGGAAGTCGAAGCCACCGCCTACCTACCCCTTCGCTGATCCCTTACCCCCATTATGGAGACACACCATGCTTAACGGATATACCCCCGCCAGCCGCTTTCTCCCGTACCTGAGTTGGACCACCATCGACAGCCTGCCCGACAAGGCCAACACCGTAATCGTGCTGCCGGCCGGCGCCCTGGAGCAGCACGGCCCGCACCTGCCGTGCGCAGTGGACAGCATCGTCGCCGCCGGCGTGGTGGGCAAGGCCATGGCATTGTTGCCCGAAGACGTGCCGGCCTACGCGCTGCCGCCCATCACTTACGGCAAGTCCGATGAGCACCTGCACTTTCCCGGCACCGTGACCCTGACCGGCGAGTTGCTGCTCAACACCATCATTGAAATCGGCGAGTCGATCTACCGCGCAGGCTTTCGCAAGTTCCTCATCGTCAACGCCCACGGTGGCCAGCCGCAGCCGCTGGAAATGGCCGCGCGGGAACTGCGCCTGCGCCACGGCGACTTCGTGATCATCGCCCGCTCGGCTTGGAGCGTGCCCCATGACGAGAGCTTCATCCCGGCCAAAGAAAAGCAGCTGTCGATGCACGCCGGCCACGGCGAAACCGCGATCATCATGGCCCTGGCGCCAGACACCGTGGACATGAGCCAGGCGGCGGCGGACTTCCCGCCGCCCTTCCCCTGCCCGACCCTGTCGGCGACCCGCCCGGCTGCCGCCTGGTGCGCCTTGGACTTCGGGCCCAGCGGCGTGATCGGCGACCCCACCGGCGCCACCCTGGCCCAAGGCCAGGCGCTGCTGCAACAACTGGGCGAGCAATGGGCCCAGGCCATCGGCGAAGTGCACCGCATGCAGTGGCTGACCCGCAGCGCGACAAGCTGGGGCCGTGGCCACTACCAAGGGCATATCCAGACCCAACGCTGAACCGTGCCGCCTATCGAGGAGTTCGCCATGACCGTTCACCCGCTTACCGCCGCCTTGCGTTCCACCGCCCTGGCCGTTGCCCTGCTGGCCGGCGCCCAGGCCCAGGCCGCCACGCCCATCACTTTCATCACCAACTGGTATGCCCAGGCCGAGCATGGCGGGTTCTACCAGGCCCAGGCCGATGGCCTGTATGCCCGGCAAGGTCTGGACGTGACCGTGCAAATGGGCGGCCCCCAGGTAAACCCGGTGCAACTGCTGGCGGCCGGCCGCGCTCAGTGCATCATCAGCGACGACATCGGCACCATGCTGGCCCGCGAACACGGGGTGCCGCTGCAAATGGTCGCCACCACCTTCCAGCATGATCCCAGCGTGATCATCGCCCACGCAGGGGTCGCCAAAATAGAAGACCTGCGCAGCCAGACCCTATTGATCTCCAGCGCCGCCCATTCCAGCTGGTGGCCGTGGGCCAAGGCGCGGCTGGGCTTCAAGGATGACCAGGTGCGCCCGTACACCTTCAACATCCAGCCGTTCATGGCCGACCCACAAGTGGCGCAACAGGGTTACCTGACCTCCGAACCTTTTGCCCTGCAAAAAGCCGGCGCGCCGTTCAAGGTGTTCGCGCTCAGCGAAGCCGGCTACCCGCCCTACGGCAACGCCATCGCCTGCGACAGCCAATGGCTGGAAAAAAACCCGCAACAGGCCGCCGCCTTTATCCAGGCCTCGATGCAAGGCCTGAAAAACTACCTGGCCAACCCGGCCGGCGGCAATGCGTTGATCCGCCAGGCCAACCCGCAAATGGGCGAAGACCAACTCGACTACGCGGTGGCCAAACTGCGCAGCACAGGCCTTGTCAGCGGCGGCGATGCCCAGGCTGGCGGCATCGGCGTGATCACCCCGGCGCGCATGCAGCAAACCTGGCAAATGGCCGTGGACAACCACTTGATCGACGCTGGCAAAGTGCCGCTCGAGCAGATGTACACCACGCGCTTCATCGACCAGCAGCCGGTGTTGCCATGACCAGCGCGCTGCGGGCCCAGCCCGCCCTGCCCTTGCCTGCCAGCGACGCCAGGCCATTGGCCGTGCAGGCCTTGTCGGTCGAGAAGGTTTACGCCAACGGCACCCAGGCCCTGCGCCCGGTGGACCTGGACATCGCCGAGGGTGAATTCGTCACCTTGCTCGGCCCGTCCGGTTGTGGCAAAAGCACGCTGCTCAAGATGATCGCCGGCCTGATCGAGCCTAGCGACGGGCGCCTGTTGCTGTGGCGCAAGCCCGGTTCGCGCCTGAGCGAAACCGGCAAAAGCCTCTCGTACGTGTTCCAGGAAGCCACGCTGATGCCTTGGCACAGCGTGCGCAAGAACGTGCGCCTGCCATTGGAGATGGACGGCGTGCCACGGGCCGAAGCCGACCGCCGGGTGCAAATCGCCCTGGAACGGGTGGGCCTTGAGCGCTTCGCCCAAGCCCTGCCTCGCGAGCTGTCGGGCGGCATGCAGATGCGTGTGTCGATCGCCCGCGGCCTGGTGGTAGAGCCGCAGTTGCTGCTGATGGACGAGCCGTTTGGCGCGCTCGACGAAATCACCCGCAACCACCTGGACAGCGACCTGCTGTCACTGTGGCAGCGGCATGCCTGGACCGTGATGTTCGTCACCCACTCGATCCACGAAGCGGTGTTTTTGTCGCAGCGGGTGATCGTCATGGCGGCGCGCCCGGGCCGGGTGGTGGCCGACATCCATATCGCCGAACCCTACCCGCGCACCGCCGAGTTTCGCCTGTCGGCGCGCTTCAGCGAATACGCCATGGCATTGCACCAGCACTTGGTCGATGCCAGCAGCGAGGAGCCCCTCTGATGGCGACTAACCTTCATTCGCGCCCTTTGCTGGCCCGCGAAAGCGCCCAGCGCGTCATTATCCCAGCCGTCATTGCCCTGTTGCTGGTGCTCGCCTGGCAAGTGGCGCTGGTGGCCCTGAAAGTGCCCAGCTACCTGATCCCCACGCCCTGGCTGACCCTGACCACCCTGGTGCAGGACTGGAACGTGCTGGGCCCGGCGCTGCTGTTCACGCTGAAGATCACCTTGATGTCGTTCGCCTTGTCGGTGCTGATCGGCGTGGCCATCGCCTTTGTGTTCGTGCAGAGCCGCATGATCGAGGTGGCGTTCTTCCCCTATGCGGTGCTGCTGCAAGTGACGCCGATCGTGGCCATCGCGCCGCTGATCATCATCTGGGTGCGCGACACCACGCTGGCCATGGTGGTGTGTTCGACGCTGATGGCGGTGTTCCCGATCATCTCTAACACCGCCCTTGGCCTGCGCAGCGTATCGCCCGGCTTGCTGGCCTATTTCAAGCTGCGCCGCAGCAGCCGCTTGCAGGTGCTGATGCGCCTGCGGGTGCCCACCGCGTTGCCGTATTTCTTTGCTGCCCTGCGCATCTCGTGCGGGCTGGCGCTGATCGGCGCGGTGGTGGCCGAGTTCGTCGCCGGCACCGGCGGCGCCAACACCGGGCTTGCCTACCAGATCCTCCAGGCCGGCTTTCAATTGAACATCCCACGTATGTTTGCAGCCTTGCTGTTGATCTCCCTGGCCGGCATCGCGCTGTTCGCCGGCATGTCGTTGCTGTCGCAAAAAGCCATCGGCCATTGGCACGACAGCGAAGCGCAGCGTGACCAATGAACCCGCCCTCCCTTACTGCCCAAGGTAATGTCATGACCGACTTGACCCACCGCATCCAGACCCTGTGCCAAGCCCTGCCGGACCTTGAATGGATCACCGCGCCCATGCAACTCAAGCGCCTGTCCAAGGACTTCCACTGGTTCAGCCCCATTTTGAAAGACAGCCTGGCCGAATGCCTGGCCGACCTGGGCGTGCGCCCGCGCAGCGAAGCCGAATTGCTGAGCATCGTCAGCGCCTGCGCCGAACATGGCGTGCCGGTGACCTTGCGCGGTGGCGGCAGCGGCAACTATGGCCAGGCGGTGCCCCTGCACGGCGGCCTGGTGGTCGAACTGACGGCCCTGGACCAAGTGCGCTGGGTGCGCGACGGCGTCGCCCGGGCCCAGTGCGGCATTCGCCTGGCAGCCCTGGAAGACCTACTGCGCCCACAAGGCTGGGAGCTGCGCTGCATGCCGTCCACCTACCGCATCGCCACCCTGGGCGGGCTGTTCGGCGGTGGGTTCGGCGGCATCGGCTCGATCAACTACGGCCCACTGGCGGCGACCGGCACGGTGCTCGGCGCGCGGGTCATGACCCTGGAATACCCACCACGCATCGTCGAGCTACGCGCCCCCGAAGTGATGCAACTCAACCATGTGTATGGTACCAACGGCATCGTGCTGGAGCTGGAAATTGCCCTGGCACCGGCCCAGCACTGGGACGAATACCTGCTGGGGTTCGACAGCACCGAGGCGGCCTTTGCCTGCGCCGAAGAACTGGCCACCACCCCCAGCATCACCAAGCGCAACGTCGCCTTGTTCGAGGCCGCGGTGGCGCGCTATTTCAATGCCCTGGACAGCGTTCGCCAGCCGCAGGAGGCCGTGCTGATCTGTGCCCTGGCGGCCCAGGCCGAACAGCCGCTCAAGCAGATACTGCAACGCCATGGCGGGCGCATCTGCCAGTACCACAGCGCCGCCGAAGTCGCCGCCAGCGGCCACACCCTGCTCGAATATTGCTGGAACCACACCACCCTGCACGCGCTCAAGCATGACCGCAGCCTCACCTACCTGCAGACCGCCTATGCCCCTGGCCAGACCTGGGCGCAACTGCAACGCATGAGCCAAGTGCTGGAAGCGGACGAAGTACTGACCCACCTGGAATTCATCCGCGACGTCCAGGGCCGCAGCGTGGCCGTGGGCTTGCCACTGGTGCGCTACCAGGGGGCCGAACGGCTGAACCAGGTAATCGCCCTGCACCGCGCCAACGGTGTGCAAATCAACGACCCGCACGTGTTCACCCTGGAGGACGGCAAGCACGGCGGCGCCCTGGACCCGGCCATTCTGGCGCGCAAACACGATTATGACCCAGCCGGCCTGCTGAACCCCGGCAAGGTCCGCAGTTGGTCCACCGCACAATAAAAACGTAGGGGCTGACGCCTCGCCAGTACTGCCCACTCATCCGTACAACATCCTTCATCCCCCACGGCGATGAACGTCACCGGCTGCCTGCCCGCAGGCCGCCAGGGGCTTCGTTCGCCCGCAGGATGGACCTAACCCAAGAAGAGCGGCAATGAAGACAGACGTGCGCACCACCCGGCAAACCCCACGCAACCTGTTGCTGGCCATGGCCATGAGCCTGCCGGCCTACGCCTTGGCCGCAAGCGACGCCATTGACCCGGCGCTTGCGGTCAACCAACGCCCCGGCACCCTCACCGAGCCTGTGCAACAGCAAGAGCCGTCGACTCTCAACGACATCGAGGCCCCAGCCGACACGGGCGATGCCGACACCCTGGGCGAGGTGTTCAGCAAGGGCAAGGTCAACGGCAACTTCCGTACCCTGTACTACTCGGCGCACAACTCCTTCTTCACCAAGGGCCTGACCCAGGACACCCTCAGCTACGGCGGCAAGTTGGGCTTTACCACCGCGCGCTACAACGGTTTCAGCGCCGGGCTCAGCGGCTACGTGCAGCGCGGCATCGGCCATGCCGACGACCCCAGCGAGCGCGATGGCTACCTGGGCCCCAACGTGACGGCCATGGGCGAGGCGTACCTGCAATACGAGCACGATCAATTGAAGATCGTCGCCGGCAACCAGGAACTGGACGTGCCCTTTGCCTCCACCTACGACTGGCGGATCGCCACGCAACTGTTCCAGGGCGTGTACGCGCACTACGGCGACGACGACAACTTTCTCAGCGCCCTGCGCATGTATCGCTACAAATCCTATATCGACGACTCGTTCAAAAAGCAAACCACCTACAACAGCCACTTCGACGCGTATTCAGGGCTTGATGACCAAGAGACCGACGGCTTCTGGGGCGTGGGTGGCGGGCGCAGCCTGAACCTGGGCACTGCGCAGTTGAAGGCCAAGGCCTGGCAGTTCGACTACGAGGACTACGCCAAGTTGAGCTACGTGGAAGCGCAACTGAGCCAGCGCGAGGGGGTGATCAAACCGTTCATTGGCGTGCAGGCGTTCCATGAAAACGGCGATGGCCGTGAACTGCTCGGGGAGGTGCACAGCCGTGTCTACGGCCTGCAACTGGGCGTCAAGCACAACTCGCTGACGGCAAGCCTGGGGTATGACCGCATCGAGCCGGATAAAGACAGCTACCTCAATGGCGCACTGGTCACCCCTTATGCCCACAACGTCAGCTCCGGCCCCCTGTTCGCCCAGCCGTTCCTCACCAGCACCCAAGACCTGGGCGCCGGCAATGCCTATGCCTTCGACGTCAACGGCGCATTGCGCGACAACCTGTTCGTGGGCGGCCGTTACTCGTTCATGGACCTTAAGGCCAGCGCCAGTGCATCGAGCATCAACCAGTCCGAGTACCTGGCGTTTGCCATCTACAAATTCGGCGGCAACCTCAAGGGCCTGAGCGTGGCAGACTTCATCGGCCTGCAAAGCCAGCCGGGGCAAGAGAAGGATTACTGGCAGAATCGCTTGGCGGTCGAGTACGCGTTCTAACGGATTGCCCCTTGTAGGAGCGGATTCATCCGCGAAAGCCACACCGCGGAGCATCGACACACCGCGCCGCTTTCTTCGCGGATAAATCCGCTCCTACCGGCATACGTATCACTCTGTAGGAGCGGATTCATCCGCGAAGGCCACGACGCGGTATGCCTGATGCACCGCGGCGGCCTTTTCGCGGATAAATCCGCTCCTACAAGGGGGGGGCGTCAGTGGGCCAGCGGAAACTGCGCCGCACGGCTCCACGCCACGAACGCCTGCTCGGGCATCGGCCGGGCAAAGAAGTAGCCTTGGGCTTCGTCGCAGCCGAAGCTGCGCACCCATTGCAGGCACTTGAACGTTTCCACCCCCTCGGCCACGGTGCGGTAACCCAGTTCGCGGGCCAACTGGATCACCGAACGGGCGATCATCTGGTGGCGCGGGTTGTGCTCAAGGTCGGTGATCAACGATTTGTCCAGCTTCACCACGTTGGCCGGGATCTGGTGCAGGTACGAAAAATTGCTGTAGCCGGTGCCGAAGTCATCGATGGCCACGTCCACCCCCATCGCGCGCAATTGCGCAAGCTCGGTCAACACCTGCGGGTTGGAGCGCAACCATTCGCCTTCGGTGATCTCCACTTCCAAACGGTCGGGCTCGATGCCGTGGGCCACGCATGCGCGCTGGATCAAGCCACACAGGTCATGGCCGTCAAAATCGTGCGGCGACAGGTTGATCGACAACTTGCTAGCGGTTTGCGGCGACCACTGGGCCAAGGTGCGCAACCCGGTTTCGATCACCCAACGGGTCAGGCCGTGGATCAGCCCGTTGCGCTCGAGCACCGGTATGAACTCGTCGGGGAAAATCGGCCCCAAGCGTGGGTGATTCCAACGGATCAGGGCCTCGGCACTGACCTGGGTGCCGTCGGGGATAGCAAAGCGCGGTTGGAACACCAGCTTCAACTGGTCGCCCGCCAATGCCGGGCCAATATCGGAAATCAGGTTGAAGGCGCGCCGGTAGGCGTTGTCGTGCACCGCATCGTACAGCGCCCAAGGCTGGCGCCCCTGCTGAGCCTGCTCGACGGCGTACATGGCTTTGCGCAACACATCGCCCAGTGCCTCGCGATCCACCTGGAAACGCACCGCGCCGGCGCGCAATGAGGGGCGCACCGGAATGCCTTCGATCTGGCTGGGTTGGCGCAGGGTAGCGACCAGTGTCTCGATAAAATCGTCAAACCCCTCGACAGGCTCCGGCAACAGGAAGGCAAACCGCTTCACGCCAATCTGGTACACCGGGGCGATCCCCTCAAGGTACCGGCACAAACGTTGGGCAATGCAGCGGATCAAGCGCTCGAACGGCGCCAGGCCCAACGCCAGGGTCATGTCGTGGGCCCAGCTCATCTCCAGGGGGTCGACCAGCACCAACTGCCGCGTCTCCCCGGTATGGTGCACATGCAGGTCGCGCAGGTCCGCGGCAAATTGCTCGCGATTGGGCAAACCGCTGACCGGGTCGATGCCCAGTGCAACCTTGCGACTCTCATACGGCATACCAGACTCCCGAACGGCACCGACTGGCAAAATGATAGCCGGGATTTTGCCCTGCACCGCCCGCCAACGCCAGCTTGATTGTCGCGCCGCTGGCAGCCTGACGCAGCCCGACCCAGCTGATACGATACAGCGGCCTTAACCTTCAGGGACTTCTCCATGCTCAACGCCTTGCTGTTCGACCTCGATGGCACTTTGACCGACACCGACACCCTGCACTTGCTTGCCCTGCAGCAGCTGATGCAGGAAGAAGGCCGCACGTTCACCGAAGAAGACTTCGAAAAACACTGCAGCGGCCGCGCCAACCCAGACATGTGCCGCAACCTGTTCCCGGACCGCTCGGTGGCCCAGCACGTCGAGTTTGCCGACCGCAAGGAAGCGCGCTTTCGCCAGCTGTCCACGCACCTGGAACCCCTGCCCGGGCTGCTGCGCCTGCTGGCGTTCGCCGAACAGAACCAGGTGGGCATGGTGGTGGTAACCAATGCCCCGCGGGCCAATGCCGACCACATGCTCAAGGCCCTGAACCTCTCGGCACGCCTGCCGCACGTGGTGGTGGCCGAGGAGCTGGCACGCGCCAAGCCCGACCCACTGCCCTACCTCACCGGCCTCGAGCGGCTGGGTGCCCGGGCTGAAAACGCCATGGCGTTCGAAGACTCGATCCCAGGCCTCACGGCCGCAGTCAAGGCCGGTATTTTTACCGTGGCCCTGACTACCAGTCAAAGCCGCGAAGCCTTGCTGGCCGCCGGCGCGCACCTGGTGATCGACGATTTCAACGACGAACGGCTGTGGCAGGCCATTGATCAGGCCATCAGCCAGCCCGCGCGGTAACGACACCTCAGCCACTCATGCGCGAGATGCCTGCGGCCACCGCCTCCCTGCTGCTCGTCGGCGCGCACGCTGGCACGACGCGTGGGGGTTTATAAAAGAGGTGGACAAAAACAAGGCGGTACTCCTCATGAACATCGATCAACACGCAATCGTGTCGCGCGATCAATGGTTGGCGGCACGCAAACAGCACCTGGAAGAAGAAAAAGCCTTTACCCGCGAGCGCGACCGCTTGAGCGCCCAGCGCCGCGCGCTACCGTGGGTGAAAGTGGACAAGGCCTATCACTTCCAGGGCCCCGAAGGCTCGCTGAACCTGGCCGATCTGTTCGGCGAGCGCAGCCAGTTGGTGGTCTACCACTTCATGTATTCCCCGGACTGGGACCAGGGCTGCACGGGCTGCTCGTTCCTGTCCGACCACCTGGACGGCGCCAACCAGCACCTGGCCCACCACGACGTGGCGCTGGTGGCCGTGTCCCATGCCCCGCTGGCGCAACTGCTGGCGTTCAAGCAGCGCATGGGTTGGCAGTTTGACTGGGTGTCGTCGTGGCGCAGCGACTTTGACGAGGATTTCGAGGTGGCTGCCAGCGAGGCGCAAAAGGCCTCAGGCAGCATGACCTACAACTACGAGCCGATGGCAGCCCAAGGCGAGATGCCCGGCCTGAGCGTGTTCTACAAGAACCCGGCAGGCGAGATATTCCATACCTATTCGGCCTATGCGCGTGGCCTGGATATCCTGGTGGGCACCTACAACTACCTGGACCTGACGCCCAAGGGGCGCAACGAAGAGCAGATCATGGACTGGGTCAAGCTGCACGATCAGTACGAAGGCGCAGCCACGGGAGGCTGTTGCCACCACTGAGGCAGGCGCTGCCTGGGCAGCGCCTGGGGCATCAGAAGTCGCGCTTGTAGAAGATATCCAGGGAACTGGCCACGCCCCCGGCCGCCTCCAGGTAGACCTTTTTGCTCAGTTTGTAGCGCAGCGCGATGGTGTTGGCCGGCTCGAACACCCCCACCCCGTAGCGCAGGCTCAAGCGCTCCGACAAGTTGCCGCTGGCGACCACACTGGTGCTGTCGCCACTGCCGGAGGTGTCCAACTGGAAGTCCTGGATGCCCAGGTCTTTGGCCATGCTGTCGGTGATCCCTGAACTGCCGGCCAGGCCCAGGCCCAAGGCCGCCTGGGCGAGCATGTTGTTGTCTTCCCCGGTGGTGCTCAGCGGGCGGCCCAGCACCAGGTAGGACAGGGCCTGCTCCTGGCTCATGGCCGGTTCCGAGAACACCACCGTGGTCGGCTGCTCGGCGCTGCCGCTCAGGCGAATGCCGGCGATCACGTCGTCGGTCTGGCGGATGGCTTCGATGTCCAGGTAAGGCTGGTCGATGGGGCCGGCGAACAACAGGCGTGCCCGGCGAATGGTCAGGCGCTGGCCGTAGGCGCGGTAGCGGCCGTCGTTAAGGTTCAACTCGCCGCGGGTGTCCAGGTTGTCGCCGATGTGCACGTGGCCGGCCAGGTTGGCGGTCAGGCCGAAGCCGGTGAAGCTGAGCTTGTCCTGGCCCACTTCGACGTTGATGTCCATGGCCATCGCCAACGGCGCGTTGCCCTCTTGGGTCTGGTGGCCGACGATCACCGCGTCGTCCGACAGCTTGACCGTTGAGGGCGGCAGCTCGCGCACGGTGATCGCGCCCTTGGGCACCAGCACCTTGCCGGCGATGGCCAGGCGCTCGCCGTCCATCTTGATGGTCAGGTCGGGCGCAACCTCCAGGGCCGCGTAGGGCTCGACGCTGACCGGCAGGCGCGTGCCGGAGACCTTCACGTCCACGGCCAGTGCCTGGCCCCAGGCGATGTGCCCACCCACCGAACCTACACCTGCGTCGCCGCTTTTCCAGCCGCCGCTCAATTGCACGCTTTCCCCGGCGATCAGGGCTTGCAGGTTCAGGTCATGCACGGTGGTGGGCAATTCGGCGCCGGCGACCAGGCCGTCGCTCAGGGTCACCTTACCGTTGACTTGTGGCGCCAGCAGGGTGCCCGACAGGCTGCCGTTGCCGTTGAGCCGGCCTTCGATTTTTTCCACCATGGGCACGAAGGGTCGGGCCACGGCCAGGTCCAGGCCCGACAGCTGGAAATCACCGGACAGCGGCTTGTTGCGTGCCAGCGGGTTGATCCGCGTGTTGACCTTCAAGGTGCCCAGCTTGGCGCCATGGAAATCCAGCGTGGTGTCGACCCGGCTGGGCGCAAGGTTGCTGCTCAGGCGCAGGGTGTCGTAGTTGAAGTCCACCCACTGGCCCTTCTCGCGCAGGCGCAGGGTGCCATTGCCGGCGTCCACCAGCACCACGCCCTTGGGCCCGGATTTGGGCAGATCCAGTTGCAGGTCGGCGTTGAGCTTGCCCTGCCAGGCGAAATCCTTGGGCAGCCATTGCGCCAGGCTGTCCAACGGGAACTGCTTGAGGTGCCAGCGCAGACGCGGCTCGGGGGCCAAGCGCTGATCCTCGCCGCACAGGCTGGCCTGGCCAGACTGCCAACAGTGGGCAGCAAAGTTGATGCGCCCGTCGGCCAGGCGCTCAAGCTTGGCCGGTGCACCCAGCTTCCAGTCCTGGCCACCGGCCTGCACCTGGCCGCTGTTCAGGCGGCCGCGCCAGTTGCCCTTGTCCAGGTTGCCGTCCAGGCCCAACGCCAGTTTCAGCTGTGGCCCGTTCAGGCTCAGGTCCAACTGCTGGCGCTTGATATCGCCCAGGCCCTTGAGCGCAAGCGTGCCCAATTGCGTGTCGCCTGCGCGGATGCCACTGCCGGTCAAGTCCAGCTTGCCGCGCTGGGCGCTGTCCAGGCTGGCGTCCAATTTAAGGGCCTGCAGGCGATTGTCATCCATGGCCAGTTGCTGGCCGTTGAGCGTGAGCTGACCTTGCGGCGCCTTCAGGCTACCGGCGACGTCCAGGCGGCCCTTGACCTGCCCCTGCAGCCCGGGCCACAGCTGGCCCAGGCGGGCCAGGTTGATGTCGACTTGCCCGGCCAGGCGCTGTTGCAGGCTGCCACTGCCGTTGATGCGGTTGTCGCCCAAGTGGATGTCCAGGGTGCCGAGGGTCCAGCGCTCGCCCGCGCCTTGCGCCTGGGCCTTGAGCACCGCAGGCTGGCCGCGCAACCGGCCCTTGATGTCGAGGTCGGCGTCCACGCTCAATTGCTCGTTTTTGAACTCACCTTTGCTGCGCAGGGGGCCGGCCAGGTTGCCGGGCAACTCGGCCAACCAGAACGCCGGATTGAGGTTGCTCAGGTCCAGGGCGGTGTCCCAGGCAATCCCGTCGGCAAACTTCAGGTTCAAGTGGCCGCTGGCAGTGCCCTGCCCGGCCTTGAGTTCCAGTTGGGGCAAGAACGCTTGGGCCAGGTCGCCGCTGAACGGGCTGCCCAGCGTGAAAGCACCGGCGGGGCCGTCCAGGGCGCCGTTGAAGTTGCCGATGTATTTGCCGTCTTTGTAAGACACTTCGGCATTGAACTGCCGTGCCGCGAACTCTGGCTCCGGCACCACCGGGTACAGGCGGTGCCAGGGGAAGTCGAGCCAGGCCAGTTTCGCGTCGGCGCTAACACCTTGCTGCCAGTCCAGGCTGCCGGTCAGCTTGACGCTTTGGCTGTCGCTGGCGGTGATGTCCAGCGCCTCGATCAGCGCGCCCTTGGCGTCGACCCGGCCTTTGAGCGCCAGGTTCATCGGCCCCTGCTCGGCCGGCAGGGTGGCCTGCCCCGCCAGCACATAGCCGGCCTTGAGGTCGCCCTGCCCGGTCAACAGCAACTGGTTGAGCTGCAGGGTGTCCGGCAGGCTGGCGTCGGGCTGGAAGTTGTCTGAAGTGATGCGCACTTGGGCCGGCAGGTTGTCGGCCAAAGGTTGCAGTTCGCCGCTCAGGTGGCCGTCCAGGTAACCGCTGCTCTGGCCGTCCAGCTTGAGGGTCTTGAGCAGATCGCCGTCCACCTTCAAGGCCAGCGCCCATTCCTTGCCGCCCACTGCGGGCAGCTTGACCTGGGCGGTCGCGGCCAGCGGCCATTGCCCCCCCGGTTGCAGGGTGCCGCTCAGGTCCAGGGCCAGGTCTTCGCGTTGCAGGTGCAACGACTCGATGTGCATGCCTTGGGCCGTCCATTGCGCGGCCAGGTTGAGGCTGCGCAGTTGCTCGGTGCCGTCGATCTGCAAACTGCCGACGTATACCGACCCCAGGCGGATGGCCACCGGCAGTTTCAAATCCGGCAGGCTGATGGGGCCACTGTTGGAGGCCTCCTGGGACGGCGGCAACTGCAGGCGGATCTGCTCCACTTCCAGGCGGTCGATGCACAGGGTCATCTTCAACAGGCAACCCGGCGACCAGTCAAAGGCCGGGGTTTGCAGCTCCAGGCGCAGGTCGTCCTGCTGCCACAGCACATGGTCGGCGCTCCAGTGCCCGGCCAGGCGGCCCTGGAAGTTATCCACCTGCAGGCCCGGCACCTGGGCCAGTGCCCAGCGGCTGCCCGCCGGGGTACCCAACACGCAACCGATGCCCACGACCACCAACACCACCAGGGCCAGCAGCCCCAGCAAGGCGAATTTCACGCCACGTTCAAAGCGCACGCTCACAACTCGGGCCCCATGGAAAAGTGCAGGCGAATGCCGCCGTCGTCATCCAGCGCATGGGCCAGGTCCAGGCGCAACGGCCCCACTGGCGAGACCCAGCGGATACCGATGCCCACCCCGGTTTTCAGGCTTGGCAGCTCAAGGTTGTTGAACGAGTTGCCCTGGTCGACAAAAGTTGCGATGCGCCATTTTTCGGCGATCGAATACTGGTACTCCAGGCTGCCGGCGATCATGTAGCGGCCGCCGATGCGGTCGCCATCGGAGTTCTCCGGCGACAGGGTCTGGTAGTCGTAACCGCGCACGCTTTGGTCACCGCCGGCAAAAAAGCGCAGCGACGGCGGGATCGACTTGTAGCCATTGGTGGCACTGCCACCCACGGCCAGCCGTGCCAGGAAACGGTGGTTGTTGGCCACGGTGGTCAGGCCCTTGACCAGCATGTTGGCGTGGATCAGGTTGGTGTCGGACATCAGGCCCTCCTTGGCGACTTCAGTGTCAAATTGCAGGCGGTAGCCGTTGTGCGGGTCAACCTTGTTGTCGCTCTTGAGGTACGAGTAGCTGATACCCGGCATCAACAGCGTGCTCAGGCCGCTGTCATCGCCCAGGCGGTATTCTTCGCGTTGCCACTTGAGCGAGATGATGCGGGTCCAGCCGCTGGGCAGCTTGCTGTGCCACTCGGGACCGATGGTCAAAAGCTTGCTGAGGCTGTCGGTGTCGGCGATCTCTTCGTATTGGTAACCGCCGGCCCAGCGCAGCTTGTCGGTGAGGGGCGGGTCCAGCGGTATGTCGTACCACAGGCCGACGTTCTGGCGGGGCGCCGACAGTTCCATCTCGGCGCCGTAGCTGTCGCCATGGGCGTTGACCCAATGGCGCGTCCAGTTGGCCTTGCCGCGCGGCCCCACGTCGGTCGAGTAGCCCAGGCCCAGCCCCATAGTGCGCGGCTTGCGGGTTTGCAGTTGGACGTCCACCGGGATCACCTTGTCCACGGCCGCGGTGGGCGCGGCATCCACGCGAACGCCTTCGAAATAGCCGCTCGATTGCAGCGCCTGGTTCAGTTCGGCGATCAGTTCGGAATCGTACGGTGTGTTGCCCTTGAACGGCACCATGCGTTGCAGCAGGTCTTCATCGAACGGGGTATCGCCCTTGAAGTGCACTTGGCCCAGGGTGTAGCGCGGGCCGCTGTCGTACACCAGCTCGATGTCGGCCACGCCGGCCTGGGGGTCGATAGCCAGTTTTTGCCGGGTGAAGTGGCCACTGAAATAGCCGAAACGCGAAGCCTGGTTCTGGATCAGTTTTTTCGCGTCTTCATAATGGCCGTGGTTGAGGACGGCACCTTCGCGCAGGGCCGGGCTGTCGGGCACGCGAAAGCGCTTGAACTGGGCCGCCGGGCCATCGACTCGGATCAGCACGTTGCGCAAGTGCACCGGCTCCCCTGTCTCGAGGCGCAGCACCAACCTGGGCGGCTTGCCGTTCTTGGCCGCCTGCACATCACTGCTGATGTGCGCCTGGTAGTACCCCAGGGCCTGGGCGGCCTTGCGCGCCTGCTCCTCGGCACCACGACTGAAACGCAACAACGCCTCTTCGTCCCGATCACCGAGGCTGCCGATATAACCCTCGACGTTCGCCTTGAGTTCCGTATTGGCGGGCGTGATCTGCACTTGCAAGTCATCCGCCGCAAAGGCGGCGAATGGCGTGAACAGCAGCATCAACCCGCAGGTAAATCGTCCTGAAAACTTCATAGGCGCGGATGCTATCACGAGCGAAAGGGCGTTATAGAGCCTACAGGCGACAGGAAAGTTCGGATTTCAGGCGCTGGCTTGTATCAAAACGTGTGGATTAGGATGAAAGAACACATGTTCGACTACAGGTCCTACAGCCACTTCTCCAATTTCTACATAACCCTGGCGTTTATAGAATTCCAGATAGTGCGGGTTGCCGGTGTCCAGCACCACCCCTTCGGAGCCGCTGTCCTGGGCGCACCAGTTGTGCACGGCGGTGAGCAGTTGTTCACCATAGTGATGCCCCTGAAACTGTGGGTGAATACCGATCAACGGCAGCATGTGCACGGCATCCCCCGGCACGCAGGCCAGGACGGCCTCGTGATAGTCCAGGTAACGCCGCGTGCACTTGAAGCCCGCGCTCATCACCATGCGCAGCCGCCAGGTCCAGCTTTCGGTGACCCCCAGGCGCCGTTGCGGCGGCGCGATCAGCGCCATGCCCACCAGGCGGTCGTCGACCAACAGGCCAATGCCGGGCAGGTCCTGGATGAAGTGCTGCTTCATCAGTTCGCGTACCGTGGCGCGTACCCGCTGTTCGTAACCGGCGCGTTGCGCCTCGAACAGGTGGGCGAAGGTCGGTTCATGGCGGTAGGCGTGGTAGAGCAACGAGCGCGCCTCACTGGCGTAGCCTGCGTCGAGCATGACCACCTTGGCGTCGTCGCGATGGGTTTCAGGCATGAACAAAGTCCTTGAAGTTAAAGCAGGTGTTTTGTCATGGAGGGCCGGTTCACACCTTAGGTTCCCTTCTTATTGATGCACGTTAGCAGCCAGGCGGCAGACTCGCCATGCTGGCCCCCGGCGCCTGGGTCCGTTAGCATCACCCTTTTTCGCCAGGACCTGTGCCGCCATGAAAATCGTGTCTTTCAACATCAACGGCCTTCGCGCCCGGCCCCATCAGCTGGCGGCGCTGATCGACAAACACCAGCCCGACGTGATCGGCCTGCAGGAAACCAAGGTCAGCGACGACATGTTCCCAAGGGCCGAGGTCGAAGCCCTGGGTTACCACGTGCACTTTCACGGGCAGAAGGGCCACTACGGCGTGGCCCTGCTTTCGCGCCAGGCGCCGCTGGCCCTGAACAAGGGCTTTCATACCGATGAAGAGGACGCCCAGCGCCGCTTTATCTGGGGCACCTACGCCGACGCCAATGGCCAGCCGGTCACCATCATGAATGGCTATTTCCCTCAAGGCGAAAGCCGCGACCACCCCACCAAGTTCCCGGCCAAGCAGCGTTTCTACAATGACCTGCAACTGCTGCTGGAAAGCGAGTTCAAGAGCGACCAGCCAGTGATCGTGATGGGCGACGTGAACATCTCGCCCGAAGACTGCGACATCGGCATCGGCCCGGACAACGCCAAGCGCTGGCTGAAAACCGGCAAGTGCAGCTTTCTGCCCGAAGAACGCGAGTGGATGGCCCGCCTGAAAAACTGGGGCCTGGTGGACAGCTTCCGCCACCTGAACCCCACCGTGGCCGATCGCTTCAGCTGGTTCGACTACCGCAGCCGCGGTTTCGAGGACGAGCCCAAGCGCGGGCTGCGCATCGATGTGATCATGGCTTCGCAAGGGCTGTTGCCACGGGTGGTGGACGCAGGCGTGGACTACGATTTGCGAGCGATGGAAAAGCCCTCCGACCATGCGCCGATCTGGTTGCAATTGAGCTGATAAAGCGCTGAGCTTTTCGCTACAGGGTGCGCGATTACCTGTAGGGGCGCATTGATCCGCGAAGGCCGCACCGTGGTATGCCTAATTCAACGCGGTGCTCTTTTCGCGGATCAATCCGCTCCTACAGGGGTTGCGCTGTCACGCATCGGTCATCTACCTGTCTTAATCTTTCGGCACCCTACCCGCCCTCTGGTGCCCGGCCTATGCGCCTTCGTGTTTTTCTGCTTGCCCTGTGTCTGCCTAGCCTTGCGTGGGCTAACCCGGCCACGCCCATTCTGCGCATACAGGGTTCCAACACCATTGGTGCGGAACTGGGCCCGGCGTTGGTCAAGGCCATGCTCGAAGACCAAGGCCTGAAAGATGTGAAGATTCAGCCCGGCGAGCACCCCAACGAACAACAGGTGCTGGGCCAATCGCCCGACGGCCAGTGGTTGCAAGTGGAAGTGGACGCCCATGGCTCCAGCACTGGCTTTGCTGCGCTGGACAAGGGCGAAGCCGACTTGGCCGCGGCCTCGCGCCCCATCAAGGACAGCGAACTGGTCACCCTGGAAGGCCTGGGCGACTTGAAAAGCCCCGAGGCCGAACAGGTGATTGCCATCGATGGCGTGGCGGTGATCGTGCCGCCGGGTAACCCGCTCAAGCAACTGAGCACCGATCAGTTGGCGCAGGTATTCAGCGGGCAAATCAACGACTGGCAAAGCCTGGGCGCCGGGCGCGGCCCCATCCATGTGTATGCCCGAGACGAGCAGTCCGGCACCTGGGAAACCTTCAAGGAGCTGGTGCTCGGCCCGCGCCACCTGAACCTCACCGCCCAGGCCAATCGCCTGGAATCCAGCGAGCAGTTGTCTGATGAAGTCAGCCGCGACCCGCAGGCCATTGGCTTTATCGGCCTGCCCTACGTGCGCCAGGCCAAGGCCCTGGCCATCGGCGACGGGGAGGCCCGGGCAATGGCGCCGACCATCAGCCTGATTGCGACCGAAGACTACCCGTTGTCGCGCCGTCTGTATTTTTACCGACCGCCCGAACGCCCTAACCGTTGGGCCCAGGCGCTGGTGGATTTCACCCAAAGCGCGAAAGGCCAGGCCATCGTCGCCGGCTTCGGCTTTGTCGCCCAGACCGTGCAGGCCATCGAGGTGCAGGCCACCGAAAAAATGCCCGCCGACTACCGTGAGTTAGCCCGCAGCGCGCAGCGCCTGTCGGTGAATTTCCGCTTTGCCGAAGGCAGCGCGACGCTGGACAACAAAGCCCAAGCCGACCTGCAACGGGTGTTGGATTATGTAAAGGCCCACGGCAAGCTGGACCGCCAAGTCACCCTGGTGGGCTTTGGCGACACCAAGGACGACGCCGCCCGAGCCCTGCTGCTGTCCAAGCTGCGGGCCATGGCGGTGCGTCGGGAGTTGGTGAAAAATGGCGTGGTGTTTCGCGACATTCTCGGCATGGGCGCCGAGATGCCGGTGGCGACTAATGACCTGGACGAAGGCCGGGTCAAGAATCGCCGGGTCGAGGTCTGGATTTACTGACCGCTGCGCAGCAACTCCTTGGGCACGTACTTGCCGATTTCGTGCTTGCCGATGGCGGCGCGGTGCACTTCGTCCGGGCCGTCGGCCAGGCGCAGGGTGCGCTGCATCGCATACATGTAGGCCAGCGGGAAGTCATTGCTGACCCCTGCCCCGCCGTGCATCTGGATGGCACGGTCGATCACCCGCAGGGCGACGTTGGGTGCGACCACTTTGATCTGCGCGATCTCGCTCTTGGCCACCTTGTTGCCGGCGGTGTCCATCATGTAGGCGGCCTTGAGGGTCAGCAGGCGTGCCATGTCGATTTCCATGCGCGAGTCGGCGATCTTGTCGACGTTGCCCCCCAGGCGCGCCAAAGGCCGGCCAAAGGCGACGCGGTCCACCGAACGGCGGCACATCAATTCCAACGCCCGCTCGGCCATGCCGATCGAACGCATGCAGTGGTGGATGCGACCTGGGCCAAGGCGACCCTGGGCAATCTCGAAACCGCGGCCCTCACCCAGCAGCACGTTTTCGTAGGGCACGCGCACGTTGTCGAACAGCACTTCGGCGTGGCCGTGGGGCGCATCGTCATAACCGAACACCGTCAGCGGGCGCACGATCTTCACCCCGGGCGTGTCGGTAGGCACCAAAATCATCGAGTGCTGCTGGTGGCGCGGGCCCTCCGGGTTGCTCAGGCCCATGAACACCATGATCTTGCAGCGTGGGTCGCAGGCGCCCGACGTCCACCACTTGCGGCCGTTGATCACCCATTCATCGCCATCACGCACTGCGCGGGCGGCCATGTTGGTGGCATCGGATGACGCCACGTCCGGCTCGGTCATGGCAAAGGCCGAACGGATCTCGCCACGCAGCAGCGGCTCCAGGTACAGGCGCTTGTGCTCTTCGGTGCCATAACGCACCAGCACTTCCATGTTGCCGGTGTCGGGGGCCGAGCAGTTGAACGGCTCGGAGCCCAGCAACGAGCGGCCCATGATTTCAGCCAGCGGGGCGTACTCCATGTTAGTCAGGCCGGCACCCAGTTCCGATTCCGGCAAAAACAGGTTCCACAGGCCCTCGGCGCGCGCTTTTGCCTTGAGCTCTTCCATGATGGCCGTGGGCTGCCAACGGTCACCCTCGGCCACTTGGCGCTCGAACACCGATTCGGCGGGGTATACGTAAGTGTCCATGAACGCGGTGACACGTTCGCGCAATTCCTGGACCTTGGGGGAGTAAGCGAAATCCATGGGCGTCTACCTTATGCAATCAGCTTGTCGTGGGCATGAAATCGATGCTAGAACAGCCACCAAGATTTACCTAGCCTATTCTCGGCGTGTATAAACATTCATAACCGATATATGATCCAGTGACGCACCGGCACAACCACAACAAGAGCGCTGCCACATGAATCTGAGCAAAGTCGACCTGAACCTGTTCATCGTTTTCGACGCCATCTACACCGAAGCCAACCTGACCCGTGCCGGCCAGATCGTCGGCATCACCCAGCCGGCGGTGTCCAACGCCCTGGCGCGGCTGCGCGAAACCTTCAACGATCCGCTGTTCGTGCGCACCGCCCAAGGCATGGTGCCCACGCCCATGGCGCAGAACATCATCGGGCCGGTGCGCAACGCCTTGTCGCTGCTGCGGGTGTCGGTGCAGGAAAGCCGGATCTTCACGCCGCTGCAAGCCAACAAGACCTTCCGCATCAGCATGACTGACCTCACCGAGGCGATCATTTTGCCGCCGTTGTTCCAGCGCCTGCGCCGCCTGGCACCGGCCGTGGTGATCGAGAGCTTCTTGTGCAAGCGCCGCGAAACCACCAAGGAACTGGCCGCCGGCCGCCTGGATTTCGCCGTGGACGCGCCGCTGAACACCGACCCACAGGTGCGCCACGTCAAGTTGATGGAGGACCACTACGTGTGCGCCCTGCGCAAGGGCCACCCCATGAACAAAGACAAGATCACCCTGGACGATTACCTGGCCCTGACCCACATCCACATTTCCAGCCGCCGCAACGGCCTAGGCTACGTGGACCTGGCCCTGGGCAAGATGGGCCTGCAGCGCAAAATTGCCCTGCGCTCGCAGCATTACCTGATGGCCTCCCAGGTGCTGCAGCAAACCGACATGGTGATGACCGTGCCGGAGCGTTTCGCACGCCGGCATGACTTGAACTTCGTGCGCCTGCCGGTGGGTGACCTGCCGCCCGTGGAAACCCACCTGTACTGGCACGAGAGCACCGACCAGGACCCGGCCAACCGCTGGATGCGCGAACAGATCATCGAGCTGTGCCAGCAGGTGACACGCGCCGACCAGGCCCGCGCACAGGCCTGATCGGCAGCGGGGCCTACTGCACCTCGAACAATGGTCGGAACAGCGCATCGGCGGTCTGTGGGTCGATCCCTGCGCGCCAAATGCGCTCATGAACCTGGCCGGCCTGTTCTTGCGACACCTGCCATTGCAGGCCCTTGTTGCGTTGCGCCGCGGTCTTCAGATGGGCCGCTTTCCAGCCACCAAACTTCGGGTTGGGCTGGCTGTAATGAAAATGCGCAAACCATAACGGTGATTGCGTGTCGACCTGGCGTACTTCGTATTCCTGTAGATAGTCCACCACGCGGCCACGGGCATCGTGCAATGCCCTGGGTTCACCGTTACGCAGGACGCTGACCCGGCCTTTATCAAGCAGATAGCTCAACTGCCCGACATTAGGTTCGGCCGTCTTGAGGGTTTGTTCGATGCGCAGGCGTTGGCCTTCGATCTGCAGTTCAGCGGCCCGTTGGCGCAATTGCAAGGTCAATTCGGCATAGGGTTGCGCCTGGGTGGCAACGGCCTCCAGGTCACGCGCCCGCTTGCGCAAGCTGGTGGCTGCCAAGCCGAGTACATCCTCAAGGTTTTTAGGGGTCATGCCCTGGCTGAAATAGCCCATGGCTCGCACTGGCAGCTCTTCGGACCGAGTGAGTTCCAGGCGCGCCTCCTTTGCCAGCGACTTGCCACTGCGAACCATCTGCTGGCTTGCGGCCGCCTGCGGTTGTTGCGGCTCCCAGCGCCCTTCTGGGCTTTCAATGAAAACTTCCTGACGGGTGTCATTGATGTCCACAGTCATGATCTTGCGGCCCTGGCTGTCCCGGCTGGGGTCGCCCAGCAAAAACTCATTCTGGACCTCGAACACTCGTTTCTTGCCACTGGCCGGCGACACCGGTGCCGCCACGTTCCAATCGCGCACGGCAGATTGCCCGCGAAGATCGGCAATCAGACGATCGAGTATCTTGAACAGACGGCCGGTGTACGCTGGCTCGAAAAGCTGCGGATAGGCCAGTTGCCACTCCTCGCACTGCCACCGGAACGTCACATAGTGGTGCTCCATCTGCGCCAGCATGGCGGCGCGCGTACGCGGCGCGATCACTTGGCCGGTCATCGCCAGGTGCGTTGCATGGGCCCGCATGACATTTTCAAACAACGGCACGTAGGCGTTCTGCACGTAGTAGAAATTGGCGTCACCCAGCTCTCGCTTGAGCATCAGGTCCATCAGGAAGCCCACGCGGTTCTTTTCACCCCGGGTTCGCTTGAACAAAAGGTTTTCGGTCATCTTGGCCAGCCGGCCCTTGAAGTCGTCGGCGGCCAGTGCCGGGTCTTCGGGCGCCCGGCTAAGGGCCTGATCGCGAGGCCGGGCGGCATTGCCTTTGCGCTTTCTTTCGATGCGCCCATGCCACAGGGTGTATTGCTGATCCCAGTCCATCAATTCGTCATTGACCTTGAGCAACTGCGCCCCCAGGTCCAGGCGTTGGCGAATCAAAGGCACGTACAAGTCAAAAAACGTCGACGCGCTGATCTTTTCCATCACGACCTGCTCGACAAGTGCGTGGACAGCATCGGCCAGGGTATTGTGGGCAACTTTCAAGCGCCTGGCACGCTCGGCGCCCTCCAGGATCAGCACGATCAAGCGATGGCAGATAATGAAGCGCCGCTGGTTGCGCATAAACCCCGCGGGCAGGTTGGGCTCCAGTATCAGCGCATCATCGATGTCCGCCAGCAAGCGGATGCTGGCGTCTATTTCCTGCTGGGCGCTTTTGTGGATTGCGCGCTGTTGTGCCTGGGTAGCGGGTTGCGTACCGCTGGCTTGCTCGAAGAGCGCCTGGGTGTGCAGGGCCAGCGCATCCACCGTCTTTATCTGGCGCTCTACGCGGCCCAACGCCAGGCGCCGTTGCCGCGCCGCAGCATCCAACCACCAGTCCGCCAGATAGCGGCGCAACACCGCCGGCATGAAATTCACGCTCAGGTCCACCGCGCCCACCACGGTACTGACCACCGGCCCGCCCCCCGCCAAGCCACCCGCTACCAGTGTGCCGTGCACATTGCCATGGGTATCCCAGTGGCCGTCGCGGGTCAATGCAACAGGCTGCCGATAGGTCTTGGCGGCCGTACCGGCCAGGCGCCAAGTGCCGTAGGCCGAGTCCCATTCGATCTGGTAGGCCTTGCCCTGGCGTTGCAGGAAATAGCCTTCGGGCAACGTATAAACCTGCACGTGGCGGCCATCGATACCGGGCAAGTGCCCGTAAAGGTCCTGGCCGCTGGCGTAACCGGCAAACCCATCCGGGCGGTGGATGGCCGCCAGCGGGCGGCGAACGGAGGGCTGCGACACCTGCGACACACGCAAGCGCGTCGCCGCCCGCGCCCTGGCCGCAGACGTTGCCGGCACACCGATACCGGCCCCAGGCAACACGTCCATGGCGGCATCGATCAACGAGAGCAGCACCGACTCCAACTGGTCAAGCCCTTGCCCCGGCTTGCCTTGCGCAAAGGCCTGTACCGCCGAATTGGCTGCGTCCCAGGCGGCGTGCAGGCCGATCATGACGCCAAGCACCGGGAGTACCCCGATGGCCATCTGGATGTAGTCGAAAACGTTTTGCGCGGCCTGTTCGGTGGCAGCGAAAAACAAATCGTCCTGAGTGCGCGAGGTCGCGCGGTGCTGGGCGATCAAGCGGTTCAGGTGCTCGTTAAGTTGGTGATGGGCCAACTTGGACGTTAACGTGACAGCGCCGCCCACGCCGATGAAGCCGTCGGCGTGCTTGCCCCACGCCTGCTTGATGTAGGCCTCGTGCTCCGCTTGACGGTCGTCCACCGGGCGGCTGGCCAGGTACTCGGCCATGCCTGCCTCGCCCAAGGCCTCCAGCAAACTTTGGCGCGCAAGCTCTAGGGTGGGAAAGCCGCGTAGGAAACGGCCATTGGGCACCTCGGGCATATACAGCACGGTCAAGTCCGACGCCACATCCTTGATAAAGACCAGGCCAGACAGGTCGACGCTTTCACTGTGGCCAAGCGACGACTTGCCCGGCTTCAACTCGACGCGCAACAGTTGCACCGTCGACAAGCCTTGCACCCCGGCGTGAAACAGCGCGAGGTAGGGCGCCTCCAGGCGATGCCTGTGCCGTGCGAGGAACCCTTGCAGGTTCAGCAAGCGCCCATGGGGCGCCATCAACTGTTCATGACGCAGGCTGGCGGCGAGTTCAGACTCACCCGCGCGCCCCTTGAACACCTCGATCAGGTGTTCGCTGTAGGCTTGGGCCACATTCAGCTCGCTGACCAGCGTTTCAAGCACCTCGGCCGTCAACTCGCGGCTCAGGACCGCCGACCATTGGCCATCATAGGGTTCACAGGTCACGGCCTCCAGAAACCTCAGGCGTTCTTGCATGGGCGTGTCGATCCCCTGCAACGCCAGCGCACTCAAGCTCAACGTGACCCGCTCGGCGCTGGGCACCAATACGTTTTTCTTGCTGTTGGACGCGCCGGGCGCCCCCTCCAGGTGCCGCTGCCATTGGGTCCAGGCCGGCAGTGTCAGGTTGACCTGGTAGTGATCCGGCAACCCGCAGGCTTCCTGCACCCACAGGGTCAGCCGTGCCTGCACAAAGCTTTCGCGCGCTTGCAGCTCACGCTCAAGCACCGCATCGGCGGTCTTGACGGCATAGCCGTAGGCGCTCACCTGCGCCTTGAATACCTGGCGATCAGCTTGGGCCAGCGAACTGATCCAGGCAGGCAAGCGGCCCGCGAGCAGCGCCGAGCGATGCTGCTCGGCAATTCGCTCCAACGCCTGTGTACGGGCTTGGTGAACGCCCACCATCAGGCTTTGCAGCGCTGTCTCATAAAAGCCCTCGGCCTGGATATCGGCCTGCTGCAAGGCGGCCCACTGGCGTTGCAAGCTGTGGGCCATGAACGGGCTTGCGATGGGCTCATACACCACCTGCATGGGTGGGCCGATCAGGTTCGCCATTAACACCTGGCTCAGCGCCTGCAAGCTGTCCAGGCGCGCGAGGCCGCCGTGCAGCCCCGGCCAGTAGACCAGCACGGCAGCGTCCAGCCCGGGGGTGGTCACTGCCTGGCGCGACACGATAACAATCACGCCGCTGACCTCGTCTCGACGCTCTCCATCGGTCAGCACCACTTGGGCCGCACAATGGCTATCGGCAGGGCCCGCAGGTTGCGCCAGCAACGCCTCGAGCCTGAGCTTCTCAGCCTCGCTCACCCAACCCAGGCCGGCGTGTTGGGCCACTTCGCTGCTTATCGCCTGGGTGCGGGCCAGCAGCAGGCTGTCGAAGCACGCCTGCCCCGCGCCGGCCTCGGCCCACGGGCGGGGCTGGTCGAGCATCGCCCGGGCGGCCAGGTGTGCATCCTCGCCTGCCCGCTGCTGTGCCAATCGGGCGGTCTTTAGCACTTCAATTATCGGCACCTGCTCATCGCTCCAGGTGTCCTCCTGGATCAACGCTTCAATGGCCTGCTGCGAGTCTTCGATCAATTGCACGCGCATGGCGGTACTGAGGTCCTGGCTCAAGTGGCCAAACGACATCTGCGGACGGGCAGGCGGGTCGAAATCAGAATGTAAAAAGGCGCTGGGCGCCTGGGCGTCGATCAGGGCAAGGTTCTCAAACATGACGGTCGTCCATTAACCGGGGGAAGAATGCCCATTGGATACCGCGCGCCACCGACCAGGGTCGCAACTATGTAGCGCAATCAACAGAACGCCACTTGACGTTTACGTAAAGGTAGCTTTAGGTTAGGCAATCCCCAACAAGAGCTTGCCCATGACCCGCCAGACCTACAGCATCTCCGACCTGTCCCGCGAACTGGACATCACCACCCGCGCCATCCGCTTCTACGAAGAACAGGGCATGCTGACGCCTGAGCGCAGGGGCCTGGAGCGCATCTACACAGCGCGCGACAAGGTCACCTTGAAGCTGATCCTGCGGGGCAAGCGCATCGGTTTTTCCCTGGCCGAGTGCCGCGAGTTGATCGAGCTGTACGACCCCACTGGCGACAACAAAAAACAATTGACCCACATGCTGGGCAAAATCACCGAGCGCCGCGCCATGCTGGAGCAGCAATTGCTGGACATCGAGCAGATGAAACTGGAACTGGACACCGCCGAAGAGCGCTGCACCCAGGCCCTGGCCCGCGCGCAAGCCTGACCCAATCGCCCTACAGGAGTGGCGCCATGACCCTTCCCACCCACGTACGCTTGATTGAAGTGGGCCCCCGCGACGGCCTACAGAACGAAGCCAGGGCGATTTCGGTCGCCGACAAGATCCGCCTGGTCGACCAATTGGGCGCCGCCGGCGTGCGCTACATTGAGGTGGGCAGTTTTGTCTCACCCAAGTGGGTGCCACAAATGGCCGGCTCCGCCGAGGTGTTTGCCGGCATCAAGCGCAAGGTTGGCGCTACCTACGCCGCGCTGACCCCCAACCTGCGCGGCCTGGAGCAGGCCATGGCAGCCGGGGTGAAAGAGGTCGCGGTGTTTGCCGCAGCGTCCGAGGCGTTTTCACAGCGCAACATCAACTGCTCCATCAGCGAAAGCCTGGCACGCTTCGGCCCGGTGCTGGACACCGCCCGGCAGCAGGGCATCCGTGTGCGCGGCTACGTGTCTTGTGTGCTGGGCTGCCCCTATGAAGGTGACATCCGCCCCCAACAGGTCGCTAGCGTGGCGCGCGAACTGTACGCCATGGGCTGTTACGAGGTATCGCTGGGCGACACCATCGGCACCGGTACCCCGGGAGCGACCCGCACCTTGTTCGACACGGTGGCCGCGCACATTCCCCGCGAGCACCTGGCCGGCCACTTCCATGACACCTACGGCCAGGCCCTGGCCAATATTTATGCAAGCCTTTTGGAAGGCATCAGCGCGTTCGACAGTTCGGTCGCAGGCCTGGGCGGCTGCCCCTACGCCAAGGGTGCCAGCGGTAACGTCGCCAGCGAAGATGTGGTGTACATGCTGCACGGCCTGGGCCTGCACACCGGTATCGACCTGGATACCTTGATTGCCGCCGGCCAGCAGATCTGCGATGTGCTGGAACGGCCCAACGGCTCGCGCGTGGCACGGGCGCGGTTGGCCGGCTAAGGGGGTGGCGGTAACAGGATGTGTGTTGCAAAGGTGTTACCGCAGCCGGTGCCGGCGAGTATCAGGGAAACAAAAAACACCCGTTACGCTGACAGCGCCCTTCACCATAAAACCCAAGTCATTGAATTTAAAGGATTTTAAAAAGTTGGCACAGGACCTGCTATATCTCTTGTACAACAAAAATAAAAAAACACGCAGTACCCAATAAAAACAAGATGAAACGACTCTGACATAACAAGAACAAACGCGACAGAGGCGTAGCGAATAGATTTTTTTGGAGAGGATGTGCTTTTCAGGGGTTCGCCCCGCAACGGTTTGCAGAACAACAAAACTGCCCTGAGGCAGCGACAGAACCGGTGGGCCGGCAACGGCGACAGCAGATCAGCGCTCAAAAACATACGTTTGCTCTTGACCCCGGATGGGGGTCGCACAAAACAGCGGTAAAGGGCCACGGCTGCCAAAAACAACAACAGGCCGCCCCTCAATAATAAAAAAAGAGCATACCGATACAACCCTTGAGGGGAGCCCAGGCTCCCCTCAGTGCTGTCTGGGGTTTGGGATTGGATGCGATCAAGACCTTCGCATTACCAGCGCCGCCACCCCACACCCGGCCAATGCCAGGCAGGCCACGTAGAACGCATCCCCGTAGGCCATCAGATAAGCCTGGTGCCGCACCCCTTCGATCATCCGCGCCCAACCGATTTCCAGGTCCGCAGCCTGCCCCAGCCGTTCCTGCACGGCCGGCACGAACACATTGATCGATTCGCCAATGCGTTCGGAATGAAAGCGCTCGCGCATCGCCACCAGTTGCGTCAACCCCGCCGTGCCCACCGCGCCGCCGAGGTTGCGCAGCATGGAGAACAGCGCCGACGCCGAGCCCGCCTCACTCTTGGCCAGCCCCGAGACCGCCAGTACCGACAGCGCGACCATGATGAACGGCTGGCCGATACCCCGTACCACGGTGGAGGGGATGATCACATTGGCCGCGCTGTCGGCGTCCAGGTGCGCGCCCAGGTAACACCCCAAGGCCATGATGAAAAAGCCGGTGGCCACCATGATTTTTGGGCTTAACCAGGTCATGAAGCGCGGCATCAAGGGCGCCAGCAGCAGTTGCACCACGCCATAGGCAATCAGGCTGACACCGATTTCGCGGGCGTTGTAACCCTGTTGCTGTGACAAATAGTTAGGCACCAAAAACACTAGGCCGAACGTCGCCGCGCCAAAGATGAACATGGCGACACTGGCCACGCCGAAGTTATAGCGCTTGAGTAGCCGCAGGTTGATGAAGGCCCGGCGACCGAACAGTTGCGACCACACAAAATAGCTCAACGCCACGGCCGCCATCAGGCTCATCCCGACGATAAAGTCCGAACCGAACCAGTCCTTGCGCCCGCCCTCCTCCAGTACGATTTGCAAACCGCCCAGGCCCAGGATCATGGCCGCGATGCCTGCCCAGTCGCCTTGGCCGATCAACTTCAGTTGCATGGGTTTGGCATCGATGGCCCAGGCCACCGCCCACAGTAACAACACCCCGGGGATGAGTTGCAGGTAGAAGATCCAACGCCAGGAATACGCATCGGTCAGCCAGCCGCCGATCGATGGCCCCGCGGCCTGGGCCACGCTGTTGGACAAGCTGAACAGCGCCATGCCCATCGCCACCTTGCTGGCCGGCAATTCGGTGATGATCAGTTGAAACGACAGTGGGATCAGCACCGCCCCCGCAGCCCCCTGCACCACCCGGATAGCGATCATCACCGTCAGGTTGGGTGCCCAGGAACAGGCCACCGAGGCCACCAGGAACACGAACGAGCCCACCAGCATCACCCGGCGCAGGGAGAACACCTGCACCAGCCAGGCGGTGAGCGGGATCATCACGATCTCGGCCACCAAATAGGCGGTGGAGATCCACGACCCCTCCTCGAACGTGGCGCCCAAAGAGCCTTCGATCTCTGGCAGCGCGGCGCTGGTCACGTGCACGTTCATGCCGGCCATGAAGCAGCCGAACAGCCCGCCGATCACCGCCACCCAGGCGCGCAGCGAAACCTTGTGCTCAACGCTCATTGGCGTGCTCTGCCCGCGTGTCCACCGTGGCGGTCACCGACATGCCAGGCAACAAGGGCGGCTGGCCCGGCGCCGGGTCCAACAGGATCCGCACCGGGAAGCGCTGCACGATCTTGGTGAAGTTGCCGGTCGCGTTGTCCGATGGCAGCAAGGCAAAAACCGCCCCCGAGCCCGGCGAAAAACTGGCGATGTGACCGCGTCGCTCATGCCCGGCGAAACTGTCGACGCTGATGCCCACCGATTGGCCAGGGCGCATCTCGGCCAATTGGGTTTCCTTGAAGTTGGCCACCACGTATGCCTGCTGTACCGGTACCACGGCCAACAACGGTTGGCCTGGGGTGATGTACTGGCGGGTGCGCACCTTGCGCTGGCCCACCACGCCGTCGATGGGCGCGCGCACCTGGGTGTCTTGCAACGCGTTGTTGGCCAGCGCCCACTGCGCCCGCGCTTCGGCCTGACGGGCACGCTGCTGCTCAAGGGCTGCCTGGGCCAGTTGTTCACGGCTGCGGATCACCGCCAGCCGGCTGTCTTGCTGGCGTTGCAGGGCGACGGCGCTGTCCACCGCGGCTTTGGCCTGGGCCAGCCCTGCCTGGGCGGTTTCCAGGCGTTGCGCACTGGCGGCATGATCGCGCACCAAGCCCTGATAACGCTGCTGGTCCAGGCTGGCGCGCTGCAGTTCAGCCCGGGCGCTTTGCAACTGGGCCCCGGCCTGGGCGATACCGGCCTGCTGCTGGGTAATCAGGGCATGCGCCACCTGCACCTGCGCCTGGGCCGCCGTGAGCGCGGCATCGGCCTCGGCCCGGGCCGCGCCGGCCTGTTCCAGCCGAGTGCGGTAGTCCCGCTCATCCAGGCGCACCAACAGGTCGCCGGCCTTGACCGGTTGGTCGTCCTGCACCACCACCTCGGCCACGTACCCGCCCACCCGAGCGCTGATCGGCACCCAGTCGGCACGCACATAGGCATCATCGGTCTGCTCCAGGTAGCGCCCTTCGCTGTACCAATAGAGGCCGACACCGGCCAAGGCCACCAAGGCCAGCCCGCTACCCGCCACGATCAAGCGGCGCTTGCGTTGCTGGCGCGCGCGTTCGGCATCACGCTCGACGAGCGCGGGGTTCAAGTCGTCGACGGCAATGTTCATGGCTGGCTTCCCTGCGAAAATTCAGAAACGGTGGGCGCGGCGGCGCTTTGCCAACCACCGCCCAAGGCACGAAACAGCGCCACCTGGCGCTGCACCAACTGGCCATCGGCATCAGCCAACTGTGCCTGCAGGCCGATCCATTCGCGCTCGCTGTCGAGCACGTCAAGAAAGTCCAGGGCACCGGCCTGGTAATTGCGCTGCGCCAAGTCGTAGGCCTGCTCGCTGCTGGTCGTGGCGCGCTGCAGCGCCTGATGGCGTTGGCGCTCGCCGTTGTACAGCGCCAGGCTTTGACGTACCTCCATGAGCGCCTTCAATACCTGGCCATCAAAGCGCGCCAGGCTGCCTTGTTCGATGGCTTTTGCCTGGGCCACGCGTGCACGGTTGGCCTGTTGATTGGGAAACTGCCAGCTGATCAACGGGCCCACGCCGAACATCACCGACGAACTGTCGCCCAGTTCGTGCAACGCGTGGCTGGAGGATGTCAGGGTGGCGCCGAAGGTCACCTTCGGGTAGAGATCGGCCTGGGCGATGTCCACGCCCAGCGCGTCGGCCTGCAGCTGGCGTTGCGCCTGGCGAATGTCTGGGCGCCGGGCCAACAGTGCCCAACCCTCCCCGACAGGCAGCGGCGCGGCCAGTTGCGGAACCTGGGTACAGTTCAACGCGACGTCGGCGGCGCTGCCCGTCAGCATCGCCAATTCATACAGCGCGGATTGGCGGCGGGCATCGAGCATCGGCAACACGGCTTGGGTCTGGCCCTGCAAGGCTTGCATGCGCGACACCTCAAGGTCGGTGGCCACGCCACCCTGACGCTGGCGCTCGATCAGCCGCACGCTGTGCTCCACGGCGTCCAGCGATTGGCGCTGGACCTGGCTGCGAGCGCCAAGGGCACAGGCGCTGACATAGGCGCGGGTGGTTTGCCCGACCACATTGATGCGCATCAGGTCCTGTGCGGCTTGCGCCTGCTCGGCCTGGGCCTGGGCGCGCTCGATGGTTTTTTGTACCTGCCCCCAAAGGTCCACTTGATAGGCCAGCTCAACGCCGGGGTTGAATTCCCATTGCGAGGGCGCATCGTTGCCGGTGGCCTTGGCCAGGGTCTGGTCATCGGCGGTCTTGCCGTAACTGGCACCCAGCGCAAGTTCAGTGGACGGCCAGCGCTCGGCATCCGCTTGGCGAAGGCCCGCCAGCATGGCTTGCACATGCGCCTGGGCCGCCGCCAGGTCGCGGTTGTGCGCCAGTGCCTGGCGCACCAGCCCATCGAGCACCGGGTCGCGGTACAGGTGCCACCAATCCTGGGGCAAGGGTTGTGCCTCCACACCCTGTGGCAGGGTGGTGAAGGCCTGTTGTCGGCCCAGGGCGGATGGTGCTGGCACGTGCGCCACCCAGTTAGAGCAGGCGGACAGGGTGAGCACACTCAACAGCACGCAGGGTGTACGCATGATCTTGTTTCACCGAGCAAAAAAACGAAAAGCCAGCGTAGAGGATTACGTTTTCGGGCGCGCCAGCGCTGGCGACAAGCGTCGTCGCGAATCGGACAATCAGGCCTGGGGGCAATCGCTTGGGGTGTAGCCCAGCGCCCGTTTGAACATGGCACTGAACGCACTCGGGCTTTGGTAGCCGTGCTCCAATGCCACTTCCAGGATCGGTATGCCCTGGGCCAGGCGCTGCTGGCTCAGCAACAGCCGGGTACGTTGGCGCCATTGGCCGAAGCTCAAGCCCAGCTCACGTTGAAACAACCGGGCCAGGGTTCGCGAACTCATATTCATGTGCGCTGCCCAATCTTCCAGCGAGGCTTCCTGGGAAGGGTCATCCAGAAAGGCTTCGCACAACGCCTTGAGCCGGGGCTGCAAGGGCATCGGCACATGGCCCATGACTGTGTGCGCGGCCTGCAGTTCGGCAAACAGCAGCGCCTTGAGGTGCAGGTCCCGCGGGCATTGTTCGGTGTCGGCCGGGATGTGCGTGGCGGCGACGATCAGTTCGCGCACCAGTGGGGTGACCATGATCACCCGGCACGCACCCGGCGCGCCGGTTTCGCTGGCAAAGTCGATAAACAGGCTGCGCATGCGCACTGCACCGCTCATGCGGATCTCATGCTCCATGCCCGCCGGCACCCACAAGGCATGCCCGCAAGGCACCACCCAACTGCCCTGGCCCACCTGCACCCGCATCACCCCGCAAATGGCGTAGACCAGTTGAGTCTGGGCATGGCAATGCGCGGCGATCAGGTCGCCATGGTGATAATCGTCGGCAGACGCCAGGACGGTGGTCAGTCGCTCCATGATCGTGCAGTCACTCGCTGAAGTTGTTACTTGATATTGCCACAGCGAGCATGGATCCAAAAGTCAATGGATCCTATTATTTGAAATATTGAAGCCGACTCCAAACCAACTCTCACAGGCAACCCCTGTGCTTTTTTCGGCCCTCACCGAATAAAACCCACCGCTGGCGTGTTCACTGCCTGCTACCCCACCGTTATGGAGCATCGCAGATGATCAATCGCAAAGCCGTCTTCGCCCCTCTGCTGCTGGCCGGTTGCCTGGCGGCGGCGTTCACCAGCCTGCCCGCGTTTGCCAGCGGCGGTGGCGATGAGGAACCGGCCAAGCCCAATTGCCCGAAAGGCAAAGTCTGGGACAGCCACAGCAAGAGCTGCGTCAGCCAGCAAAGCAAGCTTGTGCCAGACGCCGACCGCACTGATTACGCCTATCGGCTGGCCAAGGACGGTCGCTACGAAGAGGCTCTGGCCCTGCTCGACACACTCAAGCAACCCAATACCGCGAAGGCACTGAACTACCGCGGCTACGCCACGCGCAAACTGGGCCGCACCGACGAAGGGATCGGTTATTACCTGCAGGCCGTGCAGCTTGATCCACACTATGCACAGGTGCGCGAATACCTGGGTGAAGCCTATGTCATCAAAGGCCGACTGGACCTGGCCCAACAGCAACTCGACAGCATCAAGTCGATCGGCAGCACCACTTGCGAGGAGTACAAGGACTTGGCCGAAGCCATCTCCGGCTCATCGAAAACCTGACGCCTGAGCGGAGCACAGCATCGTCGACATGCCTGCATTCAAGGCCGAACTGGGCCAGCACCTGGCGCGCTTGTGGCGCTACGGGCTGGTATTGTCCCGGCAACGGCATGTCGCCGAAGACTTGGTGCAGGCCACCTGCGTGCGTGCCTTGGAACGCGCCGACCAATACCTGCCCGGTACCCGCATGGACCGCTGGCTGCTGAGCATCCTGCACTCGATCTGGCTTAACGAGGTACGCGCCCGCCGCGTACGCCATGGCCAAGGCTCTGTCGAGGTGGACACAGCCCTGTGGTTCGACGGTGAACAGGCGGCCCACACCCACGTGCTGGCCGCCCAGGTGCTCAAACGCGTGGACGCCCTGCCCGAAGCCCAGCGCGCCACGGTATTTCTGGCCTACGTCGAGGGCCTGGCCTACCGCGAAGTGGCCGAACTGTTGGGGGTGCCCCTGGGCACCGTCATGAGCCGCCTGGCCGCGGCACGGCTGAAACTGGCCGAGCACCTGCCCTTGCAGGCCGTGCCCGCCACCTTGAAAGGAAAACGCCAATGAATGTGCCAGACGAACAATTGGTCGCCTTTCTCGATGGTGAACTGGACACCCAGGCGCAAATCGAGATGGAGCACGCCTTGGACCAGAATGCCGACCTGGCTCGGCGCCTTGAATACCTGGAGCGCAGTAGCCTGCCCTACCCAAATGCCTACGGCGAACTGCTGGCCCAGGCCCCGCAGGAACGCCTGGCGGCGATGCTTGCCGCGCTGCCGGCGCCCTCGGCGGGTGCGACATTCGGCCGGCGTCGCCTGCTGGCCGTGGCCGCCAGTTGCCTGCTGGCCGGCATCGCCGCAGACCGGCTGTTCATCGGCTGGCACGCCCATGCCGGCAAGGCTGACCAATGGCGCGAAGTGGTGGCCGACTACATGGCGCTCTACACCGCCCAAACCCTGGAGAACCTACCCAGTGATGAGGCCGCGCAAACCGCCCAACTGCAGGTCGTCGAACATAGGCTAGGCTTAGCCCTCAAGCCTGCGCAGTTGAAATTGCCCGGCATCGAATTCAAGCGTGCCCAAGTGCTGCAATACGATGACCGGCCAATCGCCCAGATCACCTACCTGGACCCGCTCTACGGGCCCATGGCCCTGTGCTTGACCCTAAACGAGGGAGGCACACAAGTGCCTGCCCACGAACGCCGCTATGGCATGAATGTGGTGTTCTGGGCCAACGGCGGGCATGCCTTCATGCTGATCGGGCACAACCCGGCGCCAGACCTTGCGAGCCGAATGCAAGCGTTGCGCGTGCAACTGGCGGGCTGATCGGCTGGAGCAGCATCTGGGTACGCTTGCGGGCTAAAACAGGGGCTCCATCGAATGCGCGGCAGGTAATTGTTTATTTTCACACAAACTCAATTTGACAGCGTTGATACAAGCCTGCATTTTGCCCACAGCGAACAAGCCTCTGAATCTGCGTGTGAAAAGCAACAAAATCACAATATGCCCACGAAATTTTCAACTTCGCTCAGCTAATTTCCAGCCCAGCTAAAATGAACTGAAGAGCCATGTCCATTATCAGGAACGGCTCTCAATTCCAAGGACGGCAACATGTTCAAGAACTTGCAGCATCACGGGTGGGCCCTGCCTTCAATTCCTCTCAAAGAAAGCTCCCGTTCAGCTAACGCCAGTAATAATTGCAAAATATAACAGTGACTGACGGCATAAGAACCGCCGCTGATATGCCCTGTTGAACTTGAGGAATGCCATGAGCCAGACTTTTCTTCCTTTCTCGCGCCCCAGCATGGGCGACGAAGAGATCGCCGCCGTCGAGCAGGTTCTACGCTCCGGCTGGATCACCACTGGGCCCAAAGCCCAGGCCCTGGAACAACAGTTTGCCGAAAAAGTAGGCGCACGCCACGCCGTGGCCGTTTCCTCGGCCACCGGTGCCATGCACATCGCCTTGCTGGCGCTGGGCATCGGCCCTGGCGACGAAGTCATCACCCCCTCGCAAACCTGGGTGTCCACCGCCAACATGATCTGCCTGCTGGGCGCCACCCCGGTGTTCGTCGACGTCGACCGCGACACCCTGATGAGCGATTTGGCCAGCATCGAGGCGGCCATCACCCCGCGCACCAAAGCGATTATCCCGGTTCACTACGCCGGCGCCGCCTTCGACCTGGACCCGCTGTACGCGCTGGCCGAACGCCACGGTATCCGCATCATCGAAGACGCCGCCCACGCCGCCGGCACCCAGTACCGCGACCGCCCGGTCGGTGCCCAGGGCACGGCGATTTTCTCGTTCCACGCGATCAAGAACATGACCTGCGCCGAAGGCGGCATGTTCGTCAGTGACGACGAGGCCTTCGCCAACCGCGTACGCATGCTCAAATTCCACGGCCTGGGGGTGGACGCCTACGACCGCCTGACCCACGGCCGCAAGCCCCAGGCACAGGTGATGGAGCCCGGTTTCAAATACAACCTGGCCGACATCAACGCCGCCATTGCCTTGGTGCAACTGGAGCGCCTGGACGCCATCAACGTGCAGCGCACCCACCTGGCCGCCGCGTACGCCAAGCGCTTGGAAGGCCTGCCGATCGAACCCTTGAAGGTGCCGACCTACCCACAACAGCACGCCTGGCACCTGTTTATCGTGCGTATCGACGAAGAACGCTGCGGCATCAACCGCGAAGCCTTCATGAAGGGCCTGCAAGACCAGGGCATCGGCACCGGCATCCACTTCATCGCCACGCACCTGCACACCTGGTACCGCGAGCGCTTCCCCAACGTGTCGCTGCCCAACACCGAATGGAACTCGGCGCGCCTGTGCTCCATCCCGCTGTTCCCCGACATGACCCTCGACGACGTCGAACGTGTCGCCTGTGCCATTGAACGAACCCTGGGACGTCGCCCGTGAGACCTTATCCAATCAATAGCGTGTCGATCGTCATACCGGTCTACAACGAAGAACAGAGCCTGCCCGAACTGCTGCGCCGTACCGAAGCGGCCTGCGCCCAACTCAAGCACCGCTATGAGATAGTGCTGGTGGACGACGGCAGCCGCGACGAGTCGGCCGACATGCTGCAGGCCGCCGCCGAGCGCGAAGGCAGCCACGTGGTAGCGGTCATTCTTAACCGTAACTACGGCCAGCACGCGGCGATCATGGCCGGTTTCGAGCAATCGATCGGTGACCTGGTGATCACCCTGGACGCCGACCTGCAGAACCCGCCCGAAGAGATCCCGCGCCTGGTCGAGCAGGCCGAACTGGGCTACGACGTGGTCGGCACCGTGCGCAACAACCGCCAGGACTCGGCCATGCGTCGCTGGCCTTCACGGCTGATCAACCTGGCCGTCAAGCGCTCCACCGGCGTGGCCATGACCGACTACGGCTGCATGCTGCGCGCCTACCGCCGCTCGGTGGTCGACGCCATGCTGGCGTGCCGCGAACGCAGCACCTTCATCCCGATCCTGGCCAACAGCTTTGCCCGCCACACCACCGAGGTGTTGGTGCACCACGCCGAGCGCGAGCATGGTGACTCCAAATACAGCCCGATGAAGCTGATCAACCTGATGTTCGACCTGGTCACCTGCATGACCACCACGCCCTTGCGCTTGCTGAGCATCGTTGGCATGGGCATGGCGACCTTGGGCGTGCTGTTTGCCATCGCGTTGATCGTGTTGCGCCTGATCTACGGCGCGGCCTGGTCCGGCCACGGCAACTTCGTGCTGTTCGCGGTGCTGTTTGTATTCACCGGCGGCCAGTTCATCGGCATGGGCCTGCTGGGTGAATACCTGGGCCGCATGTACAGCGATGTACGTGCCCGCCCACGCTTCTTTATCGAGAAAGTGCTGCGCAGCTCTTCGGCCACACTTGCATCGCCTGCTGAAACCATTCCTGTGTCTTCTTCCGTTAAGGCTGTCTCATGAAACAGAAAGCTGTTGTCTTCGCTTATCACGATATCGGTTGCACCGGCATCCAGGCCCTGCTCGACGCAGGCTATGAGGTCGCTGCGGTCTTCACCCATGCCGATGACCCGAAAGAAAACACTTTCTACGCATCGGTCGCCCAACTGTGCGCACGCAACGGCATCCCCGTGCACGCCCCGGAAGACGCCAACCACCCGATCTGGGTCGAGCGTATCCGTGCACTGAACGCCGACTTCATCTTCTCGTTCTACTACCGCAACCTGCTGGGCGAAGAACTGCTGGCCTGCGCCAAGCAAGGCGCCTACAACCTGCACGGCTCGCTGCTGCCGCAGTACCGTGGCCGCGCCCCGGCCAACTGGGTACTGGTCAATGGCGAAAGCCAAACCGGCGTCACCCTGCACCGCATGGTCAAGCGCGCTGACGCCGGCGCCATTGCCGCCCAGCAGCGCGTGGCCATCGAACGCAGCGACACGGGCCTGAGCCTGCACGCCAAACTGCGTGAAGCCGCCGCCCAACTGCTGCGTGACACCCTGCCACAACTGGCTGCCGGCAAGGTGAGCGAAACCGCCCAGGATGAAAGCAAGGCCAGCACCTATGGCCGCCGCACCCCGGCCGATGGCCTGCTGGACTGGAGCAAACCGGCCGAGCAACTGTTCAACCTGGTGCGCGCCGTCACCCAACCGTACCCAGGCGCGTTCTGCGCCGTGGGCGAGCACAAGCTGATCGTCTGGGCCGCCGAAGTGGTGGCCGGCAACGAAGGCATGGCCCCAGGCCAGGTCATCAGCTGCGAGCCGCTGCGCATCGCCTGCGGCACCGACTCGCTGGAAATCCGTGCCGGCCAGCGTGGCGACGCCGGCCTGTACCTGAGCGGCCCGCAACTGGCCCGCGAAATGGGCCTGGTAAATGGCTCGCGCCTGGTCAGCAAGCAAACCGGCCGCCCGGCGCGCCGCACTCGCGTGCTGATCCTGGGCGTCAACGGGTTTATCGGCAACCACCTGTCCGAGCGCCTGCTGCGTGACGAGCGTTACGAAGTGTTTGGCCTGGACATCGGTTCCGACGCCATCGAGCACTTGCGCAATCACCCACGCTTCCACTTCGTGGAAGGCGACATCAGCATCCACTCCGAGTGGATCGAATACCACATCAAGAAGTGCGACGTGGTACTGCCGCTGGTGGCCATCGCCACGCCAATCGAATACACCCGCAACCCGCTGCGCGTGTTCGAACTGGACTTCGAAGAAAACCTGAAGATCGTCCGCCACTGCGTCAAGTACAACAAGCGTGTGATTTTCCCGTCCACCTCCGAAGTCTACGGCATGTGCCAGGACAGCCACTTCGACGAGAACACCTCGAACCTGATCGTTGGCCCGATCAACAAGCAACGCTGGATCTACTCGGTGTCCAAGCAACTGTTGGACCGCGTGATCTGGGCCTATGGCGACAAGGGCCTGAAATTCACCCTGTTCCGTCCGTTCAACTGGATGGGCCCACGCCTGGACCGCCTGGATTCGGCACGCATCGGCAGCTCGCGGGCCATCACCCAACTGATCCTGCACCTGGTGGAAGGTACCCCGATCCGCCTGGTCGACGGTGGCGAGCAGAAGCGCACCTTCACCGACGTGGACGACGGCATTGAGGCACTGGCGCGCATCATCGAAAACCGCGACGGCAAGTGCGACGGCGAGATCATCAACATCGGTAACCCGGACAACGAAGCCAGCATCCGCCAACTCGGTGAAGAGCTGCTGCGCCAGTTCGAAGCCCACCCACTGCGTGGCAACTTCCCGCCGTTCGCAGGCTTCCGCGAAATCGAAAGCAAGGCGTTCTACGGCAATGGCTACCAGGACGTGACCCACCGCACCCCAAGCATCGAAAACGCCCGCCGCCTGATCGACTGGACCCCGACCATCGAGCTGAGCGAAACCATCGGCAAGACCCTGGATTTCTTCCTGCGTGAAGCGATGGTCGAAATCGAGAGCAAGCGTTAATGCAGGCAGGCCTACGCATTGATGTCGACACCTACCGAGGCACCCGTGAGGGGGTGCCCCGGCTCCTCGAGCTGCTCGATGAGGCACAGGTCAAGGCGACGTTTTTCTTCAGTGTCGGCCCGGACAACATGGGGCGCCACCTGTGGCGCCTGATCCGCCCGCAGTTTCTCTGGAAAATGCTCCGTTCCAACGCTGCCGGCCTGTATGGCTGGGACATCCTGCTGGCCGGCACCGCCTGGCCAGGCAAACCGATCGGTCGTGACCTGGGGCACTTGATGCGCCAGGCCCAGGCCGCCGGGCATGAGGTCGGCTTGCACGCCTGGGATCACCATGGCTGGCAGGCCAATGCCGGGCGCTGGTCGGATGCCCAGCTTCACGAGCAGATCCGCCGCGGCGTCGACACCTTGAGCGACATCCTCGGCAACCGCGTCGACTGTTCGGCTTCGGCCGGCTGGCGCGCCGACGAGCGTGTGGTACAAGCCAAGCAAGCCTTCGACTTTCGCTACAACAGCGATTGCCGTGGGCACAGTGCATTCCGCCCGCTGTTGGCCGATGGCCAGCCGGGCACGGCGCAGATCCCCGTGGACCTGCCCACCTTTGATGAAGTGGTGGGGCCGACCGTCAGCGCCCAGGGTTTCAACGACTTCATCCTGCAGCGCTTCAAGCACGATGCGCTGAACGTCTACACCATTCATGCCGAAGTAGAAGGGATCCTCATGGCTGAACAATTTCGCCAATTGCTGGCTGCATCACGCCAGCAGGGCATCGCATTCCAACCCCTGGGCCAGTTATTGCCCAACCCCATCGAGCAATTGCCCGAAGGCCACCTGGTACGCGGCGCCCTGCCCGGCCGGGAAGGCTGGCTGGGGGTTCAGCAACCATGACGCGCCGCTGGACCCTGCCGCTGATACTGCTGGCTTTTGCCCTGTTCTACCTGTTGCCGTTGGCTACCCACGGCCTGTGGATACCCGACGAAACCCGCTATGCCCAGATCAGCCAGGAAATGCTGCTGGGCGGTGATTGGGCCGCGCCGCACTTCATGGGCCTGCGCTACTTCGAAAAACCGGCCGCCGGCTACTGGATGATCGCCATCGGCCAGGCCGTGTTCGGGCAGAACCTGTTCGGCGTGCGCGTGGCGTCGGCGATCAGCCTGGGCCTAGGCGTGCTGCTGGCTTGGGTGATCGCCCGCCGGCTGTGGAACGACCCCCGCAAAAGCCTGGCTTGCGCGGTGCTCTACATGAGCTTTGGCCTGGTGGCAGGGCAAGCGGGCTACGCCAACCTGGACCCGCAGTTCACCCTGTGGGTGAACCTGAGCTTCGTGGCGCTGTGGTTCGCCGTCGACAGCCGTACCCGTAACGCCCGCATTGCCGCCTGGGCACTGCTGGGGGCCGCGTGCGCCATGGGGTTCATGACCAAGGGTTTCCTGGCGCTGCTGTTGCCGGTATTGGTGGGCTTGCCCTACATGCTTTGGCAGCGACGTTTTGCCGAGTTGGTGCGCTACGGCCTGCTGGCCGTGGTGGTGGCCTTGCTGGTGAGCCTGCCTTGGGTGCTGACCGTGCACCTGCGCGAACCGGACTTCTGGCGGTTTTTCTTCTGGCACGAGCACATCCGCCGCTTTGCCGGTGACGATGCCCAACACGCCGAGCCGTGGTGGTTCTACTTGCCGCTGCTGGCCCTGTCGAGCCTGCCTTGGGCCCTGCTGCTGCCGGTGACCGTGAAGCAGGCCTGGCAAAACAAGGCCGAACCGGCCATGGTGTTCCTGCTGTTGTGGCTGCTGTTGCCGTTGGCGCTGTTCAGCCTGAGCAAGGGCAAGCTGCCCACCTACATCTTGCCGTGCATGCTGCCACTGGCGCTGCTGATGGGCCATGCGCTGGCCAATCGCCTGCAAGCGGCCAGCAGCCTGGCGCTGCGCAGCAATGCCCTGCTCAACCTGGCGGCCGGCGTGCTGGGCTTGGTCGCAGTGGTCTACCTGCACCTCAAAAAACCGTTCTACGACAACGAGCCCGAGCACCTGGCGCTGTTGCTGATTACCTTGGGTGCCTGGATCATTGCCAACGCCGTGGCGGCCCTGCGGCCGCTTCAGGGCTGGTTCGCCCCGGCACTGGGCATGGGTGTGGTGGTGGCGCTGATTCCGGCCGCCCTGCCCAACCACATCGTCTACAACAAGACCCCGGACGCGTTCATCGCCGATCACGCCGCCGAACTTGCGCAAACCCATAGCCTGTTGAGCAACGACCTGGGCGCGGCCTCGGCCTTGGCCTGGCACACGAAGAACCCGCAAGTGGCGCTGTACAACACCGTCGGCGAAACCAAATACGGCATTGCCTACCCCGAAGCCCAAGGCCGCCAGGTGGACCTGGACCAGGTTCAGGCCTGGATGACCCAGGCGCGCCAGCAAGGCTCGGTGGGCGTGGTGATGCGGGTCAAGAGTGACGACGAAGTACACGAAGTCCAACTGCTGCCCAAAGATGGCAAGCGCTACGAGCAAGGCAACATCGTGATTTTCGTCTTCGACCAGGCGGCACCATGACCTATTGGCTGCTGCTGTGCGCCTGCACCCTGACCTGCCTGGGCCAAATCGCCCAGAAGCTGGCCGTGGAAAGCTGGCGCGGCATCGACAGCCCCGTGGCCAGCAAACTGCTCACCCCATGGCTGTGGGCCGCGCTGGCCTGCCTGGGCCTGGGCCTGCTGCTGTGGCTGCTGGTGCTGCAACGCCTGGAAGTGGGCATCGCCTACCCCATGCTCAGCCTGAATTTCGTGCTGGTGACCCTGGTGTCGCGTTTTGTGTTCAAGGAAGTCGTCGATGCCCGCCACTGGCTCGGCGTGGCCGTGGTCATGGGCGGCGTCGTGCTGCTGGGGTGGCAGGCATGAGCCGCGCTAGGGGTGTGATCCTTGCCTTGGGCAGCGTAGCGCTGGTCAGCGGCGCGCAACTGGGCATGCGCTGGGGCATGACCCGGCTGCCGTCGCTGGATGCCCTGCTCAATGTTCACGACCTGCCTTGGGGCGTGCTGGCGGTCCTGGCCGGCGCGATCCTCGCTTATGCGCTGTCGATGCTTTGCTGGCTGGGCGCCTTGCGCGACCTGCCGTTGGGCCGGGCCTACTCGATGCTCAGCATCAGCTACGCCTTGGTGTACCTGCTGGCGGCCGTGCTGCCAGCCTTCAACGAACATTTTTCAATGCTCAAGACACTGGGTGTGACCCTGGTCATCCTGGGCGTCATAATCATCAATCTGCGACCCGCGCACCGTACCAACGGCTAGGATCTACCCCATGAAAATCAGTGTATTCGGAAGTGGTTACGTCGGCCTCGTGCAAGCGACGGTATTGGCTGAGGTTGGTCACGATGTGATCTGCATGGACGTCGATCAGGCCAAGGTCAAACTGCTCGAGCAGGGCCACGTGAGCATCTTCGAACCGGGCCTGGCGAGCATGGTTCGCGAGAACCTGGAAAGCGGCCGCCTGCACTTCACCAGCGATGAAAAGCGCGCGGTGGAACATGGCCAGGTGCTGTTCATCGCCGTCGGCACGCCGTCGCGCGAAGACGGCTCGGCAGACCTGAAGTACGTGTTCTCGGTGGGCGATGCGGTGGCCCGCCACCGCGTGGAGCCGGCGATCCTGGTGGAAAAATCCACCGTGCCGGTGGGCACCGGCGACGCCTTGCGCGCGCACATCGAAAACGCCTTGCAGCAAGCCGGCCGCAGTCTTGAGTTCGATATCGTCTCCAACCCCGAGTTCCTCAAGGAAGGCTCGGCGGTGAGCGACTGCCGCAAGCCGGACCGCATCATCATCGGCTGCGAGCGTGAGGAGGTGCGCGAAATCATGCGTGACCTGTACGCGCCGTTCAACCGCAACCACGACCGCATCATGTTCATGGACCTGCGCAGCGCCGAGCTCACCAAGTACGCGGCCAACTGCATGCTGGCGACCAAGATCAGCTTCATCAACCAGATCGCCGAACTGGCCGAGCACTTGGGTGCCGACATCGAGTCGGTGCGTTTGGGCATCGGTGCCGACTCGCGCATCGGCTACCACTTCATCTACCCGGGCTGCGGCTACGGCGGTTCGTGCTTCCCCAAGGACATGCGCGCACTGATCCACAGTGCCGAGCAGGCCAACTGCTCCAACGACCTGCTCAAGGCCGTGGAAGCGATCAACGAACGGCAGAAGCACAAGCTGTTCGAACGGGTAAACGCCTACTTCAAGGGTGAACTGCGCGGCAAGACCTTCGCCCTATGGGGCCTGGCCTTCAAGCCCAACACCGACGACATGCGCGACGCGCCCAGCCGCGAACTGATGCAAGCCCTGTGGGCGGCCGGCGCCCACGTGCGCGCCTTCGACCCCGAAGCCATGCAACAAACCCAGGCCCTGTACGGCGATATCGAGGAATTGAGCCTGATGGGCACCCCGGAGGCGGCCCTGACCGGCGCCGACGCGCTGATCATCTGCACCGAGTGGCAACAGTTCAAGGCACCGGATTTCGACCTGATCCACAAACGCCTGAAAACCCCGGTGATCTTCGACGGCCGCAACCTGTACGACGGCGAACGCCTGGCCCGCAAGGGCTTCGATTACTTCCCGATGGGCCGTGGCCAATCGTGTGAATTGCCGGTGGCGCAGCCTACGCTGTAACAAGCGACGAGCGCGCCACGGTATGCCTGGTTAACCTCTGCGTTTTTTTCGCGGATCAATCCGCTCCTACAGACGGTATTTTCTCGTAGGCGCGGATTTCCGCGAAGCGCTCCACCCGCTCGACCTGATTCACCACCTTCACGCAGCCAAATGGCACTTTGCCATTGAACTGCCCCGCCCGCTGTGATGAAATCGCGCCCCTATCGAAACGGATCCTTTCGCAAGCCTCATTTCACGGACGAACACCAGGCAACAGCGCTCGGCTGTCGCGTCCGCGAGGTTTTCGCGGGGTACAGGAGTGCATGTAAGTGAAGGTCTTTCATCCCGGCAAACTGTCGGTGCTCGCGCTGTCGATCACCCTGAGCAGTTGCGCCACATTCGATCAAGCTGGCCGTGACTACGGCACCGCCATTGGCTGCGCCGGTGGGGCGATCCTGGGTGCAGGCCTGACCTACGCGGTCACCGGCAATGCCGGCAAGGCCGTGGCAGGCGGCCTGGTGGGCGGCGCGGCAGGGTGTGCCATTGGCCACGTCTGGCAGAACCGCCAGCAAGAACTGCAGCGCATCGCCAAGGAAGAAAACCTCAAGATGCAGGTCGATACCCTGCAGGCCCAAGCCCCTGCGGCCAACGGCAAGGCGGCCAGCACCACCGACGCCGGTATCGTCGCCCAGGTCGAAGACCAAGGCATGTTCCCCACCGCCAGCGACCAGTTGACCGCCGATGGCCTGCGCCAAGTGCGCAAACTGGCCACCGTGTTCAAGCCTGCCGATGCCACGGCCAAGCCCCAGGCCATTTTGGTGGTGGGCCACACCGATGCAACCGGCAGCGCCGAGTTCAACCAGCAGTTGTCTGAGCGCCGCGCCCGCAGCGTTGGCAAGGTCTTGGCAGAAGCCGGCATCCCCGCGCAAAGCCTGTACTTCCAGGGCGTCGGTGCCGCGCGCCCACTGGCCGACAACACCACCGCCGATGGCCGTGCGCAGAACCGCCGCGTCGAGATCGTGCAGTTGGAGTCCACCGCCCTGCTGGAGCAACGGGTCAAGCAAGAGCGCAGCAACCCACGCTACCTGGCCCACGGTACCCGCAGCCAAGCCGTGGCCAAAGCCAAGCCCGCGCCGGTCGCCGTCGCCAGCCAAAAAACACCGGTGGCCGACAAACCGGTTGCCGCCCTGCCCGCCAACTTCATTGACTTTGGTGGCAGCCCCGCCGCCGATGACAACAGCCAACTGGCGCGCCTGGTCAAACCCCTTGAACCCAGCGGGCTGACCCTGATCAGCAAGGCCTACGCCAGCGCGCCGGTCAGTAGCTGCGACACCGACCGCCCCCGCGTGATGGGCGCGGTGAAAAACCTGGCCAGCGGCCAGGAGCTCACCCAGCACGAAACCACCGACTACCTGCCAGGCCTCAATGGCCGGGTGTGGGCCAACAACGTCAACGGCAACCTGGTGACCATCACCCCAATCGCCGTACTGCGGGACAACGCCCAGATCGCCAAGCAACCGCGGGTGCAGTTGGTCAAGGGTTATGACCAAAACAAGAAAGGCAAGGCCACCACCCTCAATGCCGTGGCCAACACCTTCGAAGGCCAGGACACCTTGCTGTATCGAGTGTTCATCGACGATGACCAGGCACCGGTGTCATGCATGGACGTGGTGCTGGAGAAGTTCGGTGGCAAGGCCGCCGACGGCAAGCTGTTCTACGACAAATCCGGCGAGAGCTACGTCGCCAAATTCGTCCCTATTCGCACCTGACGCAGGCTTTTTTCAAGGATAATCATGGAACAGTTCTCTATGGACGCCCTGTCCGCCTTTTTGCTGCTGCACCGCGTGGCGGTCGGCGTCATTGTCACCACGATGGTGCTGTTGCTGGCCATCAAGATCTGGTGGGACAAGGTCAGCTACTTCTACATGAACGTGGCCTATACCTTCCCGCTGTTGGGCCGCATCAGCCGCATGAGCGGCAAGCCGCCGATCACCGACCCCGATGGCTGGATGGACAGCGAAAAACGCCTGTGCGCCGACTTTTATGCCTATTACAACGAGCTGAACAAAAGCCCGGACTTCTACGACAAGTGCCGTGACTACCTGAACAAGGTGCACGAGACGGGCCGTCGGGAAAAAGGCTTCCTGCTGTGGCTGCTGATCATCGGCCTGATTTTTTTCGAAGCCGTGGGCTTTGCCTACGTGCTGGCGCCGTTCATGGTGCAGAACATCTCGGCCAACGTGGCTGGCATGCTGGCCTGGTTCACCGCGTTCCTGCTCTCGGTGGCCGCGGTGTTTTTCACCGAAATGGCCGGCCGCGAAATGCACCACAGCAGCCTGATCAGCAAAATCCGCACGTGGTACGAGCAGTCGCGCACCCCTCGCGACCTGGAAGCCGACACCAAGGTCGACATCGACAACACCTACCGTGATGACGACGAACCCAACTACCTGAAGCTGCTCAACCGCACCGAGCACAACGCCCGGGTCACGCCCAAGTACACCTGGACCACAGTGTGCCTGATCTACGTGCTGGCCATCGCCATCGGCGCCTTCGTCATCCGTAACTACAGCCTCAAGTCGATCGAAGTCGACCTGGTGAGCAACCCGGACGCCTTCAGCCAGACACAGGGCGACACCGCCAAGTTGCCTGACTCGCCGTTCGAACTGCCGGCCGAAAGCGCCCAGCAAAACCAGACCGCCGAGCACAGCTCTGCGCAGGACAAGATGGAGGCCATCCGCGCAGCGTCGCTGACCACCTACATCATCCTCTCGGTGATTTTCCTGGGTATCCAAGGCGTGGGCATCGTGCTGTCCAACCGCTTCTCGTTTGCCGGCAAGCAGTCGCCGCAGGCCTGGCGCTACACCAAAGACTTCAACAACGCCGAAGAATTTGCCGTGCACTTCCAGAACCTGCGCGAGCGGGTGGCGCGTGATGCCCAGGCCAAGCTGACCGCGTTGCAAAGCCGCCTGGCCAACCGCATCACCACCTCGGGCCACGAGCGCGAGCACTTGCTCAAAGGCTTTGGCCATCGCAACTTCGACACGTTCATCAGCAAGCGTCACGACGACTTCCGTAAAAGCGACGACAGCCGCCAGGCCCAGGACCGTCTGCGCCGTGAACAGATCGGTGCCGATCAGGCCGAGGCTCGCGCCAAGGCCAAGCCGATCACCGCGCCGCTTGCCAGCGGCACGGAGCCTGTGGAGGTCGCCCAAGCCGAACCCGTGCACCTCACGCGGCCGCTGGTAACGCCTGCTGCGGCACTGAACCCCGACGACTTCGACGACCTGAGCGATTTCGATGACGACGAACTGGGCTTTCTGGCCGGCAAGTTCGGCGTCACGGTAGAGCAGTTGAAGAAGGTCCAAAAGCTGCAACGCATGGCCGCCAAGGCCGGCCAAGCCAAGCAGGAGCTGTGACATGAACTGGCGCGCCTTGCTGGCTTGTACCCCTTTGCTGTTCGGCGCGCCGTTGCTGCTCGCCGCCGAACGCAACGATTTGCCCAGTTGCTACGACTTCGCTAAATTGCCCCAATACCGCCCGGCGCCGTCCGGGCGCGAGCTGGTGATCATCGTCGATGAAACCGTGCAGTTGCCCAAAGACCTGAAGGACTCCACCTACAGCCACGCCCTGCGCTACGTCAAACCGGGCGACAGCGTGCGCCTGTACCAGTTTTCCGCCTACCTGCCTGGCAACTACATGAAGCTTATGTACGCCGGGCAACTGGAGGGCAAGCTGGATGACAAGGTGCGCGACGACATTGGCATGAACAGCCTGCGCCAACTGGACGGCTGCCTGGCCAAGCAAGTGGATTTCTTTCGCAAGGGCCTGGGCCAGAAGCTGGTGGAAAGTTTTGCCAAGCCTGGAGAAGACATCGCCAAGAGCGAGATCTTCTTTAGCCTCAAGCAGATCGGCGAAGACATCGCCCAACGGCCAGCGCCAGACAAGGTTGTGTTGTTGGTGTCCGACATGCTGGAAAACAGCGACTTTGGCAGCTTCTACGCCAACAACCAGATCCGCGCCATCGACCCTGCGGCGGAGCTTAAAAAGGTCGAGCAGAAAAATCTGTTCGCCCACCTGGGCGGCGCCAAGGTGTACGTCATGGCGGCGGGCCTGGTGCCCAATGCGGTAAAAAATGGCTACCGCTCGGGCAGCACCGTACAGAAGCTGGAAACCTTCTGGCGCGACTATCTGGCGCGCTCCGACGCACAGCTAGTAAGTTTCGGCGCCCCTTCGCTGACCGTCGACCTGCAATAGGCCCATGGGCAGGGCGCACCTGCGCCCTGCCCTTCACGCCACCTCGCGCCCCTGCGCCCGTAACGCTTTCACGCCATTGGGCTGAAAGGCCGCAAAGCTCAGCGCAAGCAACCGCTCCCCTTTCACGACCTGTGGCGCACCCAAGCGCTGCAACGCCACGCCATGGCGCAAAAAATACCGTTCCATTGCCTGGGTCGTTACCGCCACCACCGCACCCGCACCTTGCTGCCAGGCCTTGTGCAGGCTGTACCAGAACACCCGCATCGCCACTGCCGAACCCTGATCGGCGCTGGCGGCGAAGCGGGATATCTCCCAGGTAAGCGGGTCGGCCGGGGGCGCTTCGTCACACAGGTAACCGAACACTTCGCCCAGCAGGTAAGGCTCGCCAGTGGGCAACAGGCGCGAACAGCCGCAGATGTTGCCCCGTGCATCCAGGGCGATGATATAGCGGGTGCCCGGGTGGTCGAATTGATCAAATTCGCGCTCTGGCAGAAACGAGGTGGACACCACGTCCCAACCCAGGTCGCGAATGAACACCTGGTGCCGATAGCGCCCCAGGTCATCGCGCAAACGCGCGGACAGCTGGTCGAAGCGTTTGCACATCACGTGGACCATGGCGTCATCCTTATCAGATCAGCCCCAGCGCTGCGGCGTGGGCCGCCGCCAGGGTCTTGTTGGAGGCCTTGAACTTCTTCTGGATAGCCTTGAGGTGAAAATTGACCGTGTTGATGGAGATCTCCAGGATCAGCGCGATTTCGCCGGAGCTTTTGCCATCGGCGGTCCATTGCAGGATCTCGCGCTCACGGTGGCTGAGGGTGATGGCGGCCTGGTCCAGCATGTCGTAGCCCAACTCGGTCAAGCGCTGTACGCCCAACTCCAGCAGATAACGCAGGGCCAGACGTACATGGCCAGACTCCTGTGCGCTCAACGACTCGGCCCCCCTGGCCACCGACAGCACGCACAAGGCATTGCACGCCGTGCGCATGGGCATCGTGGCGCCCACGCGCAAGCCACACTCCCGGGCCTCGCCCCACAGTTGCCGACAGTCGTCGAACACCCCATCACCCCACACCACCATGTCACTGGAGCGCAAACCGTTGAGAAGCGAAGGGTCGATGGCGGCGTAATTCTGCTGCGTGTAACGCTCCAGCCACTGCTCCGGGTAAGAGCCGATTATTTCGGTGCGTGGGCGGGTAAACGGGGTCAGGTGGCGCACGGCGCAGGCGTAATACTCAAACCCCAGGCGGCCCACCTCCCTGTCCAAGATGGCCAGCACGCCTGGCAAACTGTCCTTGAGCAACATGTCGATGCGCAGCTCACAGCACCAGCGCGTCAACTCGGCTTGTGTCGCCATGGCAGCGCGTGCCTTGGCGGCCACGCGCGACGTTGCCCGCGTGATCAAGAGGCCTGGGCCAACGCTGCACCCTCGTACCGCCTGTGGCAGCGCTCTATCAGCGTGCACGCCACCTCGAAGGCAGCGCTCGAAGGCCCCGACAGCGCCCTTGCATGCTCGCAGGCCTGCGCCAGGTCGGCATCCAGCAACATTCGCAACAAGGCCTGGTGCAGGTCGGCCTCCTTGAGCGGCAAACCTAGCTTCACCCCGCAACCCAGGCGATGAAGTCGCTCGGCATTGTCGAACTGGTCATGGGCCACCGGCATCACCACCTGGGGGATGCCCGCCGCCAAGGCCAGGCTCATGGCGCCGATGCCGCCGGGGTGCACCAGGGCGCAGGTCTTGGGCAACAGGCTGGACATAGGCACGAACCTGCGCTGCAGCACAAACGCCGGCAGGTCCTGCAAAGGCTCGCGCCCACCGGTCAAGAAAATACCCCGTGCGCCCACCTGGCCCAGCACATTGATGGCCAAGCGGTAGAAGCGCTCGTCGAAATGCTCGGTAGAGCCCGTGGTAAACACCACCGGCGGCTCCCCAGCCTGCAAAAACGCCTGCAGCCCTGCGTCCAGGGGGGCCGTTTCGCTGCCGTCGAACAACGGAAAACCGGCCAGTGTCAAAGGCTTAGGCCAGTCCATCTGCGCCGCTGCAAACCATTCGGGAAATAGGCACAGCACGCCTTGCGGCGCATGCATCCACTGGCTGAACACCCGTCGCACCGGCACCTTCAAGCCCACCTTGGCGCGCAGCGCATTGATCTGCGGTGCCACCACGCGGTCCAGGCTCAGGTATTCGATGCCGCGCCACAGCCACTTGCGCAGCGTCAAGGGCACCCGCGGCGACACATTGAAACTGGGGTGCACGGGCGGCACATGGGCTGACAAAAGCGTGGAAGGCGACACTTGTACCGACAGGTAGGGAATACCGTACTTTTCATGGGCAATGCGCGCGCCCAGCGCCCACAGCGACCCCACCACCACGATATCGTCGTGACGCTGGGACACCACGTAGTCGTAAACCGGCTCCAGCATGCTCGCGATGGCCTGCCACAGCACCGCGAACGAGGTCTTGGGCGCCCACAACCTGGGGTCGCTCATGGTCGATTCATAGGTCTGCGCGTCGCACACCGGCACAAACTCCAGGCCCTGCTGCTCGATGGCCTCGCGAAAGGCCGGCATACTGCACAGGGTGACCCGATGGCCGCCCTGGCGCAGCGCGCGCCCCAGGCCAATGAACGGAAAGACATCACCGGCCGAGCCGATGGCGATCAAGATGATGCGCATGGTGCCTCCTTGCGTGACGTTGGGCCCGATTCAGGCATAACGTACCTTGGGCCGACCTTCATTTGCGGCCTCGACATTCAACAGGTGCCCAAGCAGCGCGTCATGGGTGCGCTCGGCTGCCAGTCGCGACTCCAGGTCCAAAAAGTGCCCGGCGCCTTCCACCTTGCTGAAGCTGCATGACTGCACGTACCGGCCAAACGCCTGGGCGTCCTGCACCGAGGTGTATTCGTCACAGGTACCATTGAGAAAGTGCACGTGGCTGCGTATGTCGCGCAGGCGCTCCAGGTAATTGCCGTCGCCCAATTGCATCACCTGGTTGATGTGAAAGCGCGCCTGCTGATACTCGGCGCTGGCCAGCGACACCATATGTTGGTGGTTGCATATCTTCAAGCGTGGCGAGAGGTACTTGCCCACCGTGTCATTGAGCAGGTGGCCGATGGCCGACTTGTCGTCGCACTCGATCAAGCCCTGGGCCTTGGTTACGTAATCGCGCATGGCGGCATTGAGGCTGGGTGCAAACGACATCACCACCGAACTCTCGATGCTCGACGGGTTACGGCTCAAGGCCAGCAACGTCGAGATACCGCCCCACGAGATCGACGCCAAGTGGTTGACCTGGAAACGTTCGACCAGCGCCAAGAGGATCTGCACCTCATCGTCCTTGGTCACCAAGCCTTGCTGCGGGTTATGCGCCCGTGAGTTGCCGGCGAATGGTAGGTCGAACAGCACCACGTTAAAATGCTCGGCCAGGCACTTGCAAGCCCGGGTAAACGAGGTGGTGGTGGACATTGCACCGTTGACCATCAACACCGTCTTGCGCCCCGGGTCGTTACCCACGCGCTCCACATAAACCTGGTAGTGCTTGAAAATCTTCTCGATCACAAAATTATCGCTGCGCATGGCACATCCCCGACGCTGTCATCCGTAATAGCAGAGAGGCCCGCGGCACCTGTCAGCCAGGTTCCGTGAGCACGTGTCGATTATTGTTGTTATCGAATACGTCACAGGCGGACGTGAAAACAGCGCACCCCCGGGCAACGGCGGGTGCGTAACGTTCTGTGGGGGGATTTTCTGCCTGTCGGGCACATCGCCACAACTACCAGATCAGGTAGGCGATCAATTGTTGACGCCGGCTAATTGGCGGTGTATGCGAGTTGCTTAAATGGGGTTGATCCGATCAACCCCGAGGATGAAATTCAATCGCCAGCCAGATCGCATCCGAATCCGACCAGTAACGATGCCACGGGTAGAGCGGGCGCCCATCACCCTGCACCTGGCTGAAAGGATCGTGGGTATACCCCGGCGCCATGCTGATTTCGCGATAGAGGGTTTTTTCGTCGCGCTCGAGAAACGACTGGATGCGCCCCGCACCATGGATCTGCGTGTGTATCTCCAGAAACGGATGCTCGTTGTGCAGGTAACAATCGGTATTGGCCGGTGCCCACCACAGGTTCAAACGGATCCCGTACTCGCGCAGGTCGCGCGCTTGCTCACGCTGGTTGGCGAAGGTGAAGGGGTCCAGTTGCACGCTGCCGATCTCATCGTAACGCGAGATGTACAAAGGCGTGGTGCGGGGAAACTTGGCGAAACGGTTGCCGAACCAATCCCACTCGCCGAACACCAGGCCGCCCAGGTTCACTTCACTGCGCACCCGAAACACCGCCACTCGCGCAGCCTGGCTGATAATGCCGTTGAACAACATCGTCGACTTCCAGCCCGGTACCACGCTGGGCACTGGCCCGCCCAGCGTCATCGGCGCGTGATCGAGGTTCAGCACCACCCCGCCCGGCACGCTGAAGTCTTTGACGTTCTCCACCAGGTAACACTCGACGAACTCGTCGGAAAACTGCAGCTCACGCCGTTGGTTGATTGTTGTCATCACCCTCTCCTGCTGAAAAAACCTGCCGCCCCGAGGGGGGCAGGCGGTTGATCAGAAGCCGCGCTTCTCGACGTAGTCGTCGCGCAACTCACCCAGGTAGGCCGGCACGGTAATGTCCCACCAACCGGTCGGGTGCATGTTGCTCCACGGCCGGTCGAGGGACGTGATCGCCTCGATCACATAGGGCCGGCCCGATGCCAGCGCACGCTCAACGGCCGCGCCGATTTGCAGCGGGTCAGTGACGCGCTCGGACGCCGCGCCCAAGGACTTGGCAAAATCAGCGATGTGCGCTTCCCACGATGCTCCGTCCGGCGTGCGGAAGTCGGTGATCATCTCGCGGTCCTCACCGAACATATTCAACTGCAAGTTGCGAATCGCCGCCCAGCCGCCGTTGTTCATGATCAGGAAGATCGCCGGCACGCCCATCATCACCGCCGTGGCCAGTTCCTGGCCAGTCTGCAAGAAGGCCCCGTCGCCACAGATCGCCACCACTGGTTGGCTCGGTGCGCCCATCTTCGCGCCAATGGCCGCAGGCACGGCAAAACCGATGCCGGAGAAACCGCCCGGGGTGATGTGCTGCTTGGGGCCATACACCGGGAACTCGTTGAACACCTGGTTCTGCGGGTTGCTGGAGTCGGTGACCACGATGGTGTTGCGTGGCAACACCTTGCGCGCTTCGAACAGCACTTGGGACACAGTCATCGGCGACTCGTTGCAGGTGCGCAACGGGTGCAGGTGCTCTTCCCACTTGCCTTTGAGGGCTTGCAGGCGCTTGAACATCGGCGATTGCGAATAATCGCGGGCTGGGCCCTGGGCGCGCAGTTGCGCCAACAGCGCACTGAGGATGGGCCCGGCATCGCCGACGATGCCCACTTCGGCCGGGTAGTTCTTACCGATCTCGAAGCCATCGATGTCGATCTGGATCAGCTTGGTCTTCGGAATATCGAAGGTCACGCCCGGGCGGTAGGAGGACGTGATGCGGTCGCTGAAGCGGCAGCCGATGGCCAAAATCACGTCTGCTTCGCGGGTCATGGCATTGCCCGGGATCGAGCCCAGGTCACCGCAGGGCCAGGCATACAGCGGGTGGTCTTCGGGGATCGAGCCCTTGCCCATGAACGAGGTCGTGACCGCAGCCCCCACGTGTTCGGCAATCGCCACCAAATCGGGGCTGGCGTTGGCCGCGATGACCCCGCCACCGGCCATGATCACCGGGCGCTCGGCCGACAGCAACAACTCGACCGCGCGGGTGATATCGGCCGGGTCACCGTGCAGGCGGCCGTGGCTGCGATGGGCTTGCGGCGCCGGCAACGGCACGTCGGCATACTCAGCCTGCAGGTCTTGCGGCAGGTTGATCAACGCAGGGCCGCGGCGCCCTTCAAGCATTACATTGAAGGCCTGGGTCATCACGCCGGGCAGTTGCTCGACATGGCTGGGTTGCCACCAGCGCTTGACCACCGGTTCGGCCATGCGCGGGAAGTTGTCGCCGTGGGGCCGGTCCAGTTCCTGCAACACGCCCTTGCCCATCATGTAGGTGTGCACCCCACCGCTGATCACCAGTTGCGGGATCGAGTCGGCGAAGGCCGTGGCGATGCCGGTCAGGGTGTTGGTGGCACCCGGGCCGATCGAAGCGCACACCGCGGCAATCTGGCCACTGGCGCGGTAGAACCCGTCAGCCATGTGCGAGGCGCCCTGCTCATGCATGGCCGGCACCAAGGTGATTTCGGCCTTGCGATCGACGAAGGCATCGAGCAGCGCGGTGTTGCCGTGGCCGGGAATGCCGAAGACATAGGGCACTTTTTCGCGGATGAGGTACTCGACCACGATTTGCCCGCCGGTCATTTTTTTTGTGTCAGCCATGTCCTGCTCCTGTTAATGCGAGGTGTGAAGGTGGGATTGCTCTGCGCGGGGCGTGGTCGCGGTAGCGATGCCAAAGTCCCGCGCCAGGATGTGATCGGCGGCGCGCAAGGCCTGCGCCGCAATCGTGAGTGCCGGGTTGACCGCCGCGGAGGACGGCATGAACGAGGCATCAATCACGAACAGATTCGAGTGGTCGTGGCTGCGGCAGTAGGTGTCCAACGCCGAAGCGCGCGGGTCTGTGCCGAACTTCACGGTGCCGCACTGGTGCGAGGTGGAGTGCTTAAGCAGCGGCTTGGTCAGCACAATCGGGTAACCACTGGCGCGCAATAAGGCCGCCAGCTTCTTGACCAGTACCTGATGCGGCGCCAAATTGTTGCGGCGGATCGCCAATTGGATCTGGCCATCCTTAAGCACCACGCGGCTTTCGGGGTCGGGCAGGTCTTCGGAAAAGGCAATCCAGTCGATACTGTGCCGCGCCATGGTCGAGCCCACTGCCTTGGGCAGGAACGGTACGTTGGCCGAGAGCATCCCGCCTTGCAGCTTGCCCAGCATCTGCGCGTGCCCCAAGGGGTAGGCATAGTCGGGCGCGCCGAAGTAGAACTCGTTCATGGCCAGGGTTTTCTGGAAGGTGGTGGTGTTCTCGCGCATCGAGATGCCCATCAGCGCGGTCTGGTTGTGGGCCATGTAGTTGCGCCCCACCACGTCGCTGCTATTGGCCACGCCATTAGGCGCCGCAGCGCAGGCAGAGCGCAGCAGCAGGGCGGCGCTGTTGACCGCGCCGCACGCCACCACGATCAGCTTGGCACTGAGCACCTCGGCCTTGCCGTCGGCCTGCACCTGCACGCCCGTCACGGTTTTACCATCGGCCGACAGCAACAGTCGCTCGACCTGAACGTGGGTTCGCAAGGTGACGCGACCGGTCGCCAACGCCGGGCGGACGAGCGCGGTTTCCGCCTCCATTTTCGCGCTGACCTTGCACGGGAAGCCATCGCAGGTCTTGCAGAGGATACAGTTGCCCTGGCTCGAATAATTGATCGCCAGGGGCAGCGCCGAGGTCCGCGCGCCAAGCCGACCCAAGGCTGCGCCCATCTGCGCCACGATAGGCTCGCTGGCTACCCGGGGGTACGGGTAGGCAGCGCTGCGCCAAGGCGCCGAAGGGTCATCGGTGTCGTCGCCGTGCACCTGGAAAATGGCTTCGGCTTGCGCGTAATAAGGCTCAAGCTCGGCGTAGGTGATGGGCCAGGCCGGCGATACGCCAGCTTCATGCTGCAGCGCTTGAAAGTCACGCTCGCGCAGGCGGATCATCGAGGCGCCATAGAACTTGGTGCAGCCACCCACGTTGTAGTAGATGCTGGGGCGGAACGCCGCGCCGTTGGCATCCAGCCACGAATCATGGGCGGTGTAGCGCTTATCGAAGAACACCGAAGCCACGCTCCAATTCTGCTCCTCCTGCGGCACCCAGTCACCCCGCTCCAGCAGCAGCACGTTGACACCGTTTTCCGCCAGGCGCCGGGCCGTGGCGCCGCCGCCGATTCCACTGCCGATGACGATCACGTCTGGATTGTTATTCATGTGCGTTACCGCCTCTCGTTGCTTCAAAAGCCCACCGGCATTGCCAGCCTCCGATGGGCGCCCTTGAAGTATTTGCCGTTGGCCACCTGCGCTCAATTTCGCAACGCCAGCAAAGCCGACGCACACTGACGCACAGGCTTAAATAGTCGGAAAAGCCACCCAGGCCCGCTCGCGGTTGGACGTTACGCAGGCCTGGGACAAGGCCACGCCACGCACCCCCTCGCGGATGTCCGGGAGCGGCACCAAAGTGGCTTCGCGCCAGGCGCTGCCGGCCTGCAAGGCGTCGGCAAAGTCGGCGTAAAGCACCGCCAGCGCTTCCAGGTAACCCTCGGTATTGCCCGCCGGCAAGCTGGTCACAGCCAGGGTGTGTTCGGCGTTGTCGGCCTGGCCGCGCCGGTAGATTCGCTCTGCGGCCCCCGTGGGGGTGACGCGTAGGGTTTCCGGGCTTTCCTGGCACCACTCAAGCGACGCCAGGCTGCCAATGATCTTGAAACGCAAGCCATTGCGATGCCCTGGGGCGGCCAGGCTGGCCCAGAGCAAACCGTCGACACCGCCCTCGAACTCCAATTGCACCACGTTGGTATCGTCCATCGCCCAGCCCGGCACGGTACTGGTCAGCTTGGCGTTGAGCGCCGTGCAGCGCTGCCCGGACAAGAACTCGAGCATGTTGAAGGCGTGGGTGCCGATGTCCCCCAGCGCAGCGGTGGGGCCGACCTTGGCGGGGTCGCCGCGCCAGGCCAGGCTTTTACTCAGGTTTGCCGTGCCCGGTGCCAGCCATTCCAGCAAGTACTCGACGTACATGAATCGAATCTCACCCAGCTCGCCGGCCTGGATGCGGCTACGAGCGTCGCGCACCATCGGGTAGCCCAGGTAGGTGTAGGTCAAGGCCAGGAAGGTGTCGTGCTGCTCCACCAGGCGTGCCAGCGCGTGGGCCTCTTCCAGGTGGTTGACCAGCGGCTTGTCACAGATCACTGGGATACCGGCGGCCAGGAACGCGCGGCACGCCTGGAAGTGCAAATGGTTGGGCGTGACGATCACCACCGCCTCGATCGGGTCCGGGCGGGCCTGCTCGGCCTGTGCCATCTGAGCATAGGAGGCATAGATCCGATCGGCCGGCACCCCCAGCGCCTCGCCGGCTTCACGCCCGGTGGCAGGGTCCGAGGAAAACGCTCCCGCCACCAGCTCGTAACGATTGCACAGGCGCATGGCGGCGCGATGGTAGCTGGCGAAGTAAGCCCCTTGGCCGCCCCCTACCATGCCCACCTTGAGTTTCTTTTGTGCAGGGATATCACCGGTCAATCTGGCCACGTTCAACCACCTCCATCAACGCGGGCCGGGATTGGCCCAGACGTCATCGAAAAAAGTTCGGCACCGCTTCAGGTTTTGCAGAGGGTTGGCGCGCCACACGTCCTCGGAGAACACCTCGACATCGAAGTAGCCTTGGTAACCGCTGCGCCGCAGGTGACGCAGCCAGTGCGCCAGCGGTAGCACGCCGTCGCCGGGCAGCAGGCGATCGTCATGGCAGCGCGTGGGTTCGCGCCAATCGGAAAAGTGCACCAGGGCAATACGCCTGGCGGTCTGGGCGATGCGCGCCTCAAGGTCCGCTTCATGGCACAGGTGCCAGGCGTCGAACAACAGGCCAAGGTTCGGGTGGTCAACCGTACAAACGATGCGATCGGCGTCGGCCAGGGTGTTCAAGTAATCCAGATAGGGTGCGTGCACCGGCTCCAGCGCCAGTGTCACGCCACGTTGCCGCGCCTGCTCGGCCAAGCGCGCGAGCGCCTCCAGGGTGGCCCCCAGCATGTGCGCCTGGCTGCGCCCTTCGCAGTTGCCGGGCACCACGCCCATTACCCTGGCACCCAGGGTCGCGCAGGCATCCAGCCCTTCGCACAGCGTGTCGAAGGCACCTGCGCTCAACAGGCTTGGCAAGCCGACCAGGCTGACCGCAGGCAGCTGTGCATCACGCAGTAACGTCGCGCCTGCGGCGATGCCGTGGTGGCGGATCTTGTCCCACCAGAGGCTGATGCCATCGATGCCAGCTTGACAGCACACACCTACGTCTTCATCGAACGTCTGGTAGCGCGTGGTGATGCCGCACACCGAGAGTCGTGGTTCAACAGTGGATTTCATGACGCGGCCCTATTTCGCGGCTATCGAGGCACCGTTGCGCGGTGGCTTGCTGTGCTGCGGGCGCACCTTCATCAGCAACGGCCCCAGCAGGGTCAGCAGGCTGATCAGCACCAGCGGGATGTAGAACAGCGCGTGAATACCGAAGGTGCTGACCACCAGCGAATAGGCGGCAGGCCCGCCCAGCAGCCCGGAAAAGCCGATACCGTTGACGATGCCGACATTGCGCCCGGCATTGGCCGGGTCCTTGCGCCCGGCACTGGACAGCATCAACGGGGCGATACACGAAAGGCCCAGGCCCAACAGGGCGAACCCGCCCATGGCCAACAGTGGCGTGCTGCTCAGGGTGGCCAGGCAGATCCCGGCAATGGCGGTGAGCCCGCAGCACAACAGCATGCGCGCCACGCCGATCAGTTCGGCCAGGCGGTCACCGGTGATACGCCCGATGAAACCGGCACCGGTGAACAGGCTGATCGCCAGGCCCGCCGTGGAGATACTCAAGCCGGTTTCACGGATCAGGAACTCCTGGCCCCAGTCGTTCACCGCGCTCTCGCTGACCATGCCCCCGGTCAGCAAGGCGCCGAAGGCGATCATGATGGCCAGCACGCGCCAGTCCCAGCCCTGGGTACCCGAGGGCGAGTCCGTTGCACTTGCCGCCAGCAGCTCATGTTTGCCCAGCATGTAGCGGTTGGCGAGCAGGCTGAGGATCGCCAGGCTGATGCCGGCAAAGGTAAAGGGCGCCGCCGCACTCAATGGGAACAGCCCGGCCAGGTAGCTGGCCAGAATGCCAAAAAAGAACCCGCCCAAGGAAAAGAACGCATGGAAAGCCGCCATGATCGGCCGTTGGTAGAAACGCTCCACCTGCACCCCGTGGGCGTTGAGCGCGGTGTCGGTGGCGCCGCGCAAGGTGCCCAACACCATCCCGAACAGCATGGCGAACCAGAATTGGCTGGCAAACCCCAGGGCAATGATCGACACCGGGTACAACAGCATCAACCAGCGGATCACCGTCTTGGGCCCGAAGCGGTCCAGAAAGCGCCCGATGCCCAAGGCGCCTATCGTGGAGCCAATGCCAATGCCCAGCGCCACCATGCCAAAATCCAGGTCGCCCAGGCTGCCTTGCAGGCCCAACTGACTGCGAAAGGCGCTGACGCCCACCGACCAGGTGTAGAGCATGGCGCCCAGGATCATGAAGCCGCCGAACGTGGCCAACCGGGCCTTGCGAATACGCGGCGTTACGTAGGAGTTGTCTCTTGTTTTCATCATCGATGATCACCTGTCCAGAGGGCTTTACGACACGCCCCCTGCATTATTGGAAGTGTGGGCTGATGCCCTATAGACAGTGATTGAAGCAACAACGGCTGAGCGTCTGCGTGCTCTGATTCCAGTATCCGCGCACCCACCGTGGTACTCAATTTCGCACTCGCAGGACAAGTGACGCACATTGACGCAGCGCCCACGAAAAAGCCGCTGCCCGTTGCCGGTGCAGCGGCCTGGGTGGCCTGGCGGCGCTTACTTCATGGTTGGCATCGAAAACTCCGCACCTTCGCGAATATGGGCCGATGGCCAGCGCTGGGTGATGGTCTTGCGCTTGGTGTAGAAGCGCACGCCATCGGGTCCGTAGGCGTGCAAGTCGCCAAACAGCGAACGCTTCCACCCACCAAAACTGTGGGCGGCCACCGGCACCGGCAGGGGCACGTTGATGCCGACCATGCCCACCTGGATCCGGTCACTGAAGTAACGCGCCGCTTCCCCGTCGCGGGTATAGATACAGGTGCCGTTGCCGTATTCATGGTCGTTGATCAGTTGCATGGCCTGCTCCATGGTCGCCACGCGCATCACTTGCAACACCGGGCCGAAAATCTCGGCCTGGTAGCTGTCCATGGCGGGCGTGACCCGGTCGATCAGGGTCGCACCCACGAAAAAACCTTCTTCGTAGCCCGGCACGCGAGCGTCGCGGCCATCCACCACAAGGTGCGCCCCCTGGCGCTCGGCGCTGGTGATGTAGCCCACCACCTTGTCCTTGTGCTGGCGGGTGATCAACGGGCCAAAATCGTTGCTGCTTTCGCTGTACACGCCAAAGGTCAAACCCTGCATGGCCACGTGCAGTTTTTCGACCAGCGCATCGGCCACCGCGTCACCTACCGCCACGGCCACCGACAGCGCCATGCAACGCTCGCCCGAAGAGCCAAAAGCGGCGCCCAGCAACGAGTTGACCGCGTTGTCCAGGTCGGCATCGGGCAGTACGATGGCGTGGTTTTTCGCCCCGCCCAGCGCTTGGCAGCGTTTGCCGTTGGCCGTGGCGGTGCGGTAGATATGTTCGGCGATGGGCGTGGAGCCGACAAAACTGACCGCCTGCACGCGCGCATCGTGCAGCAGGGTGTCGACGGCTTCTTTGTCACCGTTGACCACGTTCAGCACACCGGCAGGCAGCCCGGCCTCGTGCAGCAGTTGGGCGATGTACAGGGTGGCGCCCGGGTCACGTTCCGACGGCTTGAGCACGAAGCAATTGCCGCACACCAGTGCCATGGGGATCATCCACAACGGCACCATCACCGGGAAGTTGAACGGCGTGATGCCGGCCACTACGCCCAGTGGCTGGAATTCGCTCCAGGAGTCGATATTGGGGCCCACGTTGCGGCTGTGCTCGCCTTTGAGCAACTCGGGGGCGCCACACGCGTACTCGACGTTTTCGATGCCGCGCTGCAGTTCGCCCGCCGCGTCATGGCTGATCTTGCCGTGCTCCTCACCAATCAGTTGGCAGATGCGTTCGGCATTTTGTTCCAGCAGCTCCTTGAAGCGGAACATCACGCGCGCACGCTTGGCCGGCGGGGTATCGCGCCATGCCGGGAAAGCCTGGTGGGCGGCCGCGATCGCCGACTCCACCGTGGCCTTGTCGGCCAGCGCCACCTGCTTGTGCGCCTGGCCAGTGGCCGGGTTGTAGACCGGTTGGGTGCGCTGGGCATTGACGACCGTCTGGCCGTTGATCAGGTGTCCGAGGGTACTCATTGTTTTTGTCCTCACGTAAGGGAATTACTGCCAAAGGTTTTTGTATAACTCGACCATGTCATCAACGCCGGCCAAGCGCGGGTTGTTGCCCGGTGAGCCTGAGGCCAGGGCCTGTTGCGCCATGACCGGCATCAATGATTCGAAACGCTGGCGGTCGGCGCCGAACTGCGCCAGGGTCGGCACCGAAAGCTCGCTGTTCAGCGCTTGCAGGAAAGCGATCAATTGCTGGTTGGCCACCTCATCGCTCTGCGCTGGCGCGGCCGCACCGATGGCGCGGGCACAGTCGGCGTAACGCCCGGCAGCAGCCGGGATCGACCAGGCCGTAACGGCAGGCAGCAACATGGCATTGGACAGGCCATGGGGCACATGGAAGAAGGCGCCGATGGGCCGGCTCATGCCGTGCACCAAAGCTACCGACGCATTGGAAAACGCGATGCCGGCCAAGGTGGCGCCGATCATCATCGCTTCGCGCGCAGCCTCGTCCTGGCCATCGTGGTACACCCGGCGCAGGTTTGGCCCGATCAAGCGCATGGCTGCCAGTGCCTGGCTGTCGCTGTAGGGGTTGGCCTTGCGGCTGACATAGGCCTCGATGGCATGGGTCAGCGCATCGATGCCGGTGTCGGCGGTGGTGCGCGCCGGCAGGCTCAAGGTCAAGCGGTAGTCAATCAATGCCGCCAAGGGCATGAAGCCCATGCCGGCACACAGCAGTTTTTCGTCGTTGGTTTCGTCGGTGATGATGGTGAAGCGCGTCACTTCCGACCCCGTACCCGCCGTGGTCGGGATGGCAATGATGGGCAGCCCCGCCTCGTTCACCTGGCGCGGGAAACGGTAGTCGGCAATCTGCCCGCCGTGCTTGCCCAGGATGGCGATGGCCTTGGCACTGTCGATGGGGCTACCACCGCCCAAGGCCACGATGGCATCGAAACTGCCCTCGCGCACCCGCGCCACGCCGGCCTCGATCGAGCGCGCGGTGGGCTCTGGCACCGTGTCGTCGAACACTTCGCAGACGATCTCGCGCTCGGCCAGCAACTCCACCAGCCCCTGCGCATGGCCCAGCTTGACCATGATTTTATCGGTGACGATCAGCGGCCGCCGACACCCCAGGGCGGCCAGCACGTCAGGAAGTTTGCGGCTGGCATCGGCACCGATTTCCATGATGCGCGGGAGAATGGCTTGAACAGACATTGGTTCACCTCGTCGTTGTTTTGTTATAATGAGACGAAATGTATCGTTATAGCAAAAGCATGTCGACCGGCGGTGACGAAATACTCAAAAAAATCGGTGTAAAGGAATCTATATGGCTCCCACATATGAAAAGAGCTTTATTTGGCTCTTTAAATAAAAAAGAAATCTATATGGCTCTCACCAATTGGCATGAGCCATATAGATTACATAATAGATTGACCCTGTCAGAGTTTTTCCCATGAAAACCACCTTGTTGAATCAAATTCGTGAGCGTCGCTTGGGCCTCGGATTGAAAATTCAGGACATGCCGCTGCTTGCCGGCCTGACCCGGCAGCAGTACGGAAAAATCGAAGCCGGTGGAAATCCACGTCTCGCCACGCTCGACCAAATAGCCGAAGGACTGGACAGCGCTTTACTACTCGTGCCAAAGGAAAAACTGGAAGCTGTGGCCCGCGTGTTAGCGGCAAACCCTCAAAAGGAAGCTATCAGGAGCCAAGGGCGAGTACTTGCAGGGGAGCACGATGACGCGGCAAACGCAGAGGATGAAAATCCTTGGGGGAATATCTGATGGCAAGGGAAACGGTAGCCGCCCTGCGCCTGACCCTACAGGACGAACTCGTGGGCTACCTGGCGGGCTACTCCAACGGCAAGAATGTGCTCACTTTGGCACCAGAGTACATCCAGAACGAAACCCGACACCCGCTGACACTGTCCCACACCAACCCTGGCCTGCTGGCGCAACAACTCGCTAAAAAGCATCCCTACATCAGTACCTACCAACTGCACCCAGTGTTAAGCAACCTGCTCCCGGAAGGCGCCTTGCGCGCTTACCTCTCACAGGCGATGAAGCTTCACCGGGACAACGAGTTCCCCCTGCTCGGCTGGCTTGGCCACGACTTGCCTGGGGCGTTGATTGCCCATCCCATGGATGCGGCGCAGGTCCCCCCATTCGCCTTGCAACACCGGGGCAAGATAGAAGCCACGTTGATCGACACGCCAGACAGCCGAGCGCACTTCTCGCTGGCCGGGGTACAGATGAAGTTCTCCATGCACGACCAGGATGGTCGCTACATCACCGGTGATCGCGACTCACCCGGTGACTGGATTATCAAAACGCCCTCCACCCTTCACCCTTTCGTGCCTCTGAATGAATTCACGGCAATGTCTCTGGCCGCGATGGCCGGCGTTGATATACCCGAAATAAAATTGATCTCAATGGCCAACATCGAGACCCTTCCAGCTATTAACTTGCCGGATGAGAGATACGCCTACGGGATACGTCGATATGATCGGCTCCCTGCAAACAAGCGGGTCCATTCGGAAGATTTTGCACAGATATTCTTTGCCTACGCCCATGATAAATACCGCATTGCCAGTTACGACCAAATAGGCAAGCTGATCTACCAAAACTCTATTCGAGGCCAGCTAGATGCAGTGCAAATGGCGATACGGTTACTGACAAACATCCTGCTGGCGAACGGCGATGCTCATCTGAAGAACTGGAGCATGATCTACCACGACGGCCGCAACGCATCACTCGCGCCAGCCTATGACATCGTCACCACCAAGGCCTACATCAGCGACGAAACACAGTATGGCCTGAACATGGCCAAGACCAAGAATTGGTATGAGACATCATTCGAGCATTTCAAAAAATGGGCGCAATACAGCGATATCCCATGGCGCCCGGTTCTTTACAACCTGAAAGCGACAATGGAAAAAGTACGCGCCCTATGGCCTGCCGCCTTGATTGACAGTGAAATGCCCGACGACCCAAAAGCCATCTTGCGCGCCCATTGGACACGCCTGCACCCTGACTTTCAGATCGACTGACTTCTTTGCCCCCAAGCTAAGGGGCTTCTGCCAGTGCGCCCAAACGCGCCGCCGCTGCCCTAAGCTGTGGCTCAAGCTTCAAGAGATCGGCCAGGCTTTTGCGAATGGTCGGCGCGTGGGTGTACAGGCAGGCCACCAGCCGCCCACCGCGGTCCTTGATGGGCACCGCGCAAGCGACCATGCCGTCGACGAATTCCTCGTCATCCACGGCCAACTCCTGGCTGGCGGTCTGCTTGAGTGCTGCTTCCAGCACGTGGGGGTCGGTGATGGTGTTGCGTGCCATGCGCTTGAGTGCCAGACCGTCGATGATCTGGCTGCGGCGGCTTTCGGCGAACGTACTCAGGTACAGCTTGCCGCTGGCGGTACACCACATCGGCACATGGCTGCCCACGGGCAAGTGCAACTGCAAGGGCCAGTCGCTTTGCACTCGGTCGTGGTAAACCATGTCGATGCCGTCGGGCATGGCAATGCCGCAGGTTTCATCCAGGTTCTCGGCCAATTGGCGCAGGATCGCCTGGCGCTGGGCCTTGAAGCGGCTGGCATGAATCACCCCCAGGGCAAGGTCATGCAAGCGCTCGCCGGGCACCACCGCACCGCGCAGGTCGGTTTGTACAAAGCCCTCGGCCTGAAGCTGTTGCAGCAAGCGGTGCAAGCTGGGCTTGGGAATGTCGAGCAAGTGGGCCAGGTCCGCTGGCGACGGCGCGCTACCGGCTTGGGCAACCGCCTCGATGATTTCCAAGACTCGCGTGATGGAAGAACCTTTGCTGCGCGAAGGGGAGCTATCGTTCATGAAGAAGCCTGCATGCTGAAGTCGCGCCGATTCTTGCGCAGTGGCATCAGGATGTCTAACGGCAGCGGTGTTACTGCTCCCACCGGCCTGGGTGCACGAGTAACGCCGGCAGTGTGCAAACACCTGTTTGCAGCACCTTTGGCTCGGTCACGGGGCGCTCGTGCGTCAGTTCGCTTCACCTGGGGGCACTGCGCGCTCCTGCCGGGCTGCCAGCTGCGGCAAAGTGCCTGCCATCAGGGGGTTACATGGCCTGACAGCTGGCATGGTGTGTGCTTTGAAAACGATTACTGATTATTTACCGAGGAGGCCCGTTGACCATGCCCGATGCTATCGCCCTTTCCCATGGTGAGCGCCATCAAGCCCGCAGTGACCAGCAGGGCAACGTGCAGCGAAACCTGGCGACGCTGGTGGAATCCTGCCGCTCGGTGGCGGACCTGTGCCGCAAGGTCGACGTGAACCGCCAGCAGTTCAACAAGTACCTGGCCGGCCAACATGTGCCGTCGCAAAAGATCCTGCAGAAGATTGCCCGCTATTTCATGATGGAGGCCGAGGACCTGTTCCGCGCGCCCGCCGACTTCAAGAAATTCTACGAAGGGTTCGAGAACGAGTTGCCGATCGGCCTGCGTGCCTCGCCTCAGTTCACGCATTTTCTGCCGCTGGCGAAAAACTCCGCCGACCTGTTGACCGACTACCTGGGCGTGTATTACCGCTACCACAACTCATCCATCTACAAGGGCCGGATCCTGCGTTCGGTGACCTGCCTGTACCAGGCCGACTCGATGGTGCAATACGTGACGGTGGAGCGATTCCCACTGCTCGATGGCAGCGGCAAGATCGGTTACTCGTTTACCTACCACGGCTTCTGCCTGTTGCTGGGCGATCGGTTGTTCATGGTCGATTTCGAAGGCAAGCAACGCAATGAAATCACCTTTTCGATCCTGACCCCGCAACACCGCAGGCCAATCCGCTTTCTGTACGGCCTGGTGACGGGGGTGGCGTCGTCGTCGTTTCGCCAGCCGTTTTCCACGCGCATGGCCCTGGGCTTTGCCGGCAAGGGCAAAATCCGCAAGGAGCACCTGCGCAACGCCACGGTGCTGCTGCCCAGCGACCTGTCCTTGCCGCTGGAGGTGCGCGAATACATGACCGGGGACAATTCGACGACAGTGTGGGGTGGGCAGGATTAACACCGCCCTTGTGGGAGCAGAGCTTGCTCGCGATGAAGGCGACTCGGTCTGACTGTTGATCTGGCGAGCATATCCATTTTACAGGTGCCGGCGTTACCGGCAGGGATGCTCGCACGCTTACGCGTCTTACCGCGTGGCCCCCTTCGCAAGCATGCTAGCCCCCACAAGGGCCGTCCCTGGCCCATCGTTCCAGTTACTCCACCGCCGCCCCGAATGCCACTTCCCGATGGCCATAGCGGTGCGCGAGTACATGACCGGGGACAATTCGACGACAGTGTGGGGTGGGCAGGATTAACACCGCCCTTGTGGGAGCAGAGCTTGCTCGCGATGAAGGCGACTCGGTCTGACTGTTGATCTGGCGAGCATATCCATTTTACAGGTGCCGGCGTTACCGGCAGGGATGCTCGCACGCTTACGCGCCTTACCGCGTGGCCCCCTTCGCAAGCAAGCTTGCTCCCACAAGGGCCGTCCCTGGCCCATCGTTCCAGTTACTCCACCGCCGCCCCGAATGCCACTTCCCGATGGCCATAGCGGCGCACGCGGATGTTGGCCTGTTCGGCATGGCCGGTGAATTTCTCCAGCACGCACAAACGCGAGCAATACGCACCGATCATGGCCGAAGCTTCGTCGGTAAGGATGCGCTGGTAGGTACAGGTCTTGAGAAACTTGCCCACCCACAGGCCACCGGTGTAGCGCGCGGCCTTGGAGGTCGGCAAGGTGTGGTTGGTGCCAATCACCTTATCGCCGTAGGCCACGTTGGTGCGGGCGCCCAGGAACAAAGCGCCGTAGTTCTGCAGGTGCTTGAGGAAGTAGTCCGGGTCACGGGTCATCACCTGCACGTGCTCGGACGCCAGCTTGTCGGCCTCGACCACCATCTCTTCATCGCTGTCGCAGATGATGATTTCACCGTGGTTGTCCCAGGCTTTGCGCGCGATGTCGGCCGTGTCCAGCAAGCCCAGCAACCGCTCGATGTGCACCAGGGTATCCTCGCCCAATTGGCGAGAGGTGGTAATCAATACTGCTGGCGAGGTAGGCCCGTGTTCGGCCTGGCCCAGAAGGTCGGTGGCCACCAACTCGCCGTCGACGCTGTCATCGGCCAACACCATGGTCTCGGTGGGGCCGGCGATCAGGTCGATGCCGATCTTGCCGAACAACTGGCGCTTGGCCTCGGCCACGTACGCGTTGCCTGGGCCAACGATCATGTCCACGGCCGGGAATTCGCCGATGCCCAAGGCCATGGACGCCACCGCCTGCACGCCACCGATGCAATAGATCTCGTCGGCACCGGCCAGGTAAATGGCGGCGATGACCGGCGCGCTCGGCCGGCCCTCGAAAGGTGGCGAGGTGGCGATGACTTTTTTCACGCCCGCCACCTTCGCCGTGATGATGCCCATGTGCGCCGACGCCAGCAGGGGGTACTTGCCGCTGGGGATGTAGCAACCCACGGTTTGCACCGGCACGTGCTTGTGCCCCAGTACCACGCCCGGCAAGGTTTCGACTTCCACGTCCAGCATCGAGTTGCGCTGGTGCTGGGCAAAGTTACGCACCTGTTGCTGGGCGAACTTGATGTCGTCGATCTGCCGGGGTGTCAACTCGGCCAGGCAGGCATCGATCTGGGCCTGGCTCAGGCGAAAGCTGGCCGGGCTCCATTTATCGAAGCGCTCGGAATACTCGTGCACCGCGGCGTCACCGCGCGCGCTGATGTCGGCAATCATCTGCTCAACCGTGCGCCGTACCTGAGTGGTATCGGCTTCGCCGGCAGGCTGCGTGGTGGAAGTTTTCAGGTAGTACGCCATGGCTGTGTTCCTTGGTTCTTGGAGAATGATGGAGCGAGTATCGACACCGGCCAGGCCCTGCTCAATTTCGCAGCCCCAGACGATGTGACGCACTTTGACGCAGGTCGCGCGCAGCACCCGGAGCCAAAGGGGGCAGGCCGCGAATCAGGTCGGCCGCACGCTCGCCGATCAGGGTGCACGCCGCATTGGTGTTGCCGGAGACGATGTTCGGCATGATCGAGGCGTCGGCTACCCGCAGGTTGTCGATACCGTGCACGCGCAGCTGTGGGTCGACGACGCTCAACGCATCGACACCCATGCGGCAGGTACCCACCGGGTGCAGTGCGGCACGCGCATTGCGTTTCAGGTAAGCGGCAAGCTGCGCCTGGCTGGTGAAGGTCACATCGGGGTAATGCTGGCGTGCCACGTAGCCGCTGAATGCCGGCTGGGCCATGATGTCCTGGCCAATGCGATAGCCCTCGCACAGGCGATCGACATCGTATTGCTCGGCCATGTAGTTGGGTGCGATGCGTGGCAGCTCGTGGGGGTCGGCACTGCGCAGCGACACCTGGCCACGGGAACGCGGGCGCACGTGCTCAAAGTTGAGCGTGCAACCGGTGCCGCCCGGCACACTGTCGGTGCCCTCCTCGATGCCCGCGCCCACGATGAAAAAGTACTGCAGGTCGGGCTGCTGCTCGGTTCGCGAACCCCGGGCGAACAACCCACCTTCGATCAGGTTGGTGGCGATGGGACCACTGCGCGCCACCAGATACTGCAACGCGGCCCAGGCTTTCCAATGCGGCTTCTTGAATTTGTCGTAGCTGTCGACGCCCTTGAGTTGATACACCTGGGACATCTCCAGGTGATCCTGCAGATTGCGCCCCACGCCCGGCAGGTCGGCCTTCACGGCCAGCCCCAAGGCTTGCAAGTCAGCCGCCGCGCCGATGCCCGAAAGCATCAGCAACTTGGGCGAGTTGATCGCGCCGGCGCACAGGATGACCTCGCTTGCGGCGGCCACCTTGCACGGTAGCCCCCGATGCACATACTCGACGCCCGTGGCGCGCCCCTTCTCGATGATGAGGCGCGAGGCCTTGGCCCCGGTGATCACCTGCAGGTTAGGACGCTGCAGCGCCGGGCGCAGGTAGGCACTGGCAGAGCTTGCGCGCACACCGTTCTGGCTGGCGACCTGGTAATAGCCGCAGCCATCCGGCGTGCCCGAGTTGAAGTCCGGGTTGTAGGCAAAACCCGCCTGTTGGCAGGCCTGCAGCCATTTGCGCGTCAACGGGTGCACGTGGCTGTTGAACGACACGCCCAACGGCCCACCGACGCCATGGGCGCTGTTGCAGAAATCCGAATTGTCTTCCGAACGCAGGTAGTACGGCAGAACGTCTGCATACGCCCAACCCGCCGCGCCCGATTGCGCCCACTCATCATAGTCCGCCGGGTTACCGCGGGCGTAGACCATACCGTTGATCGAGCTGCCACCGCCCAGCACGCAGGCCTGGATCATGCTGTCACCAGGCCCCCGACCCAGTTCGCTGGCAGACTCCCAAGGGTAGCGCTTGAGCAGCGGCCCCTGGCAGGTCTTGTAGTAGGTGCCGGGGAAGCGGATGTAGGGATTGCTGTCGCGCGGGCCCTCCTCCAGCAACAGCACCGTGGCCGCCGGATCCTCTGACAGCTTGGCCGCCAGAATGCAGCCGGTGGTGCCGCCCCCGACAATTACATAGTTTTTTTCAAGCATGGCGCCGCTCCTTCCAAGGGCCGGGCGCAAGCGCCCGGCCGCACCCGCCTTAGATATTTTTGAGATCAGCCACCAGGCGGTCTGCTGCCTGGCGCGAGGTCATGGCCGGGGTATTGGCGAAGTGGGTAATTACGTCCAGGAACACCCCGCGCACATCACGATCCTGGCCGATGTTTTCGACGAATGAAGGCAGCATCCCGCCGTCGGCCTGGTTGGCCTTGCGGTCAGCCAGGTTGATTTGCGCGCAGCTGTCGAACTTGTCCGCCGGCACATCGACGATGGTCGGGATAGAGCCTTTGCGGGCGTTGAATTCAATCTGCACGGCCGGGTCGACCATCAGGCTGGCGAAGGTTTTCTGGATCTGCTGGTGCTCGGCGCTGTCTTGCTTGAAGAACGCCAGTTGATCGGTGATGAACACGAACGCCCGGCCGTTGCCCGGTGATGCGGCGCAGAGGAAATCTTCACCGGGGCGCTTGTTGGCACGCAGGAATTCGCCCTTGGCAAAGTCACCGATGAACTGAAAGCCGGCCTTGCCGTCGATGACCATTTGCGTGGCGGCGTTCCAGTCACGGCCGATGCGGTTCTTGTCGGTGAAGTTGATCACTTTGCGAAACTGGTCGAACACCTTGACCATGGTTTCGCTTTGGATCGCCGCCGGGTCGTGCTGCAAAATGGCCTGGGTGTAGAAGTCCTTACCGCCGATGCCGACGATCACCGAGGTGAACAATTGCGCCTCTTGCCAATCCTCTCCGCCCAGCGCCACGGGGATGATGCCGTCCTTTTGCATGCGCTCGGCGATGGCGTTGAACTGCTCCCAGTTTTGCGGCAGCTGGCCGCCGTATTTGGCCAGCAGGGCCTTGTTGGCCCACATCATGTTCTCCCGGTGCTCATCCAGCGGGATCGCATAGTAGGAACCCTGGTACATCGCGAACGTGCGCATTTCCGGCGACAGCTTGGCATCCCAGCCTTGTTCCTTGGCGTACGCGTCGAGGTTGGTCAGTACACCCTGGTCCACATAGGCGTGCATCAGGTTGGGCACCGTCTGGGTCACGTCCGGTGCCGTGCCGGCGGCCAACCGTGCTTGCAGCGCCTGCTGCTGATTGTTGCCATCGTTGCCGGCGATAGCCGAATCCTTCCAGCCGATGCCGGCCTTTTTTACTGCATCCTTCAGCGCATCCAGGGCATGGGCTTCGCCTGCTGACGACCAGGGGTGCACCACTTCCACCACCTTTTCGGCGGCCGCTGCGGTGCCTGCGCCCAACAGCACGGTCAAGGCCACGGCCCCTGCCGCGCCCCGGTTCCACATCAACTGCAAGGTGCCGCGAAGGTTTGTTCTGTTCATCACGTTTCTCTTTTGTGCTGGGTTGATAGAGAGAGGCAGTTCGGGCAAAGTTTTTTTCAGCGGGCGATGCGCTGCTCGGTCGTGGCGTCGAACAGCAGCGCTTTGCTCAGGTCCACCGCCAGGCCAATCCGCTGGCCGGGTTCGCCGACGCCTGGGGCAAAGCGCGCCATCAAGGTTTCACCATGGGCAACGAGCATCACGAAGTTGTCTGCACCGGTGGGCTCGACCACGTCGACCACGGCCTGAATCTCGGCCTGCGCAGATTGCGCCAGCCACTCGGGGCGCACCCCCAGCACCACCGCCTGGCCGACATGCGCGCGGTAACCGGCGCTGATCGGCCCCAGGCTGACCCGCAGGCCGCTGTTGCCGACAAACACCGCCTCGGCCCCCTCCAGAGCCAAGGTACCGCCCAGGCAGTTCATCGCCGGCGAGCCAATGAAGCGCGCCACGAACAGGTTGGCCGGGTGTTCGTAGATGGTTTGCGGCGAGCCGATCTGTTGCACTTCACCGCCCATCATCACGACGATCTTGGTGGCCAAGGTCATGGCTTCGATCTGGTCGTGGGTGACGTACACGGTGGTGGTCTTCTCGCGCTGGTGCAGCTTTTTGATCTCGGCGCGCATGTCGGTGCGTAGCTTGGCGTCGAGGTTGGACAAGGGCTCGTCGAACAGGAATATCTTGGGTTGGCGCACCATTGCCCGGCCCATGGCCACGCGCTGGCGCTGGCCGCCCGAGAGCTGCGAAGGCTTGCGGTCGAGCAGTTGATCCAGTTGCAGGATCGCCGCCACCCGCTTCACCGCTTCGTCCTGCTGTTGGCGCGACGCACCGCGCACGCGCATGCCGAAGGTCAGGTTGCGGCGCACGGTCATGGTGGGGTACAGCGCATAACTCTGAAACACCATGGCGATGTCGCGCTCGGCCGACTCGATGTCATTGACCACCACGCCGTCGATGATGATCTGCCCACTGCTGACCGGTGCAAGCCCCGCGATGGCGCTGAGCAAGGTCGACTTGCCACAGCCCGATGGCCCGAGCAGCACCAGGAATTCGCCGTCATCGACGTCGATATTCACGCCCTTGAGAGTTTTCAACTCACCGTAGTGTTTTTCCACGTTTTGAATATTGAGCGATGCCATGTGTGCTTACCCCTTGACCGCGCCGGCCATCAGGCCACGCACGAAATATTTGCCCGCCAGGACATAGACCACCAATGTCGGCAGCGCCGACAGCAGCGCACCTGCCATGTGGATGTTGTAAGGCCGCTCGCCCGCGCTGGAGCTGACCAGGTTGTTTAACGCCACCATGATTGGCGTGCTGGCCCCGCTGGTGAACGAGACACCGAACAGGAAGTCATTCCAGATGCCGGTGAACTGCCAGATCACCGTGACCACGATCATCGGCGTGGACATGGGCAAGATGATCAGCGCAAAGGTCGTCCAGAAACCGGCGCCATCCACTTGCGCGGCCTTGATCAAGTCCTGCGGCACCGTCATGAAGTAATTGCGGAAAAACATCGTCGTCATCGGCAGGCCATACAGCGTGTGCAACAGGATCAGCCCACCGATGCCGTTGGACAGGCCCAGCAGTGCGAGCATCTTGGCGATGGGCACCAGCATCACCTGGTAGGGAGCGAAGGTGCCGAACAGGATCAGCCCGTACACCAGGTTGGCGCCGCGAAAGCGGAACTTGGACAGGGCGTAGCCGTTCACCGCGCCCACCAGTGCCGAAATCACCACCGCCGGCACCACCATCACGAACGTGTTCCAGTAGAAACCGCGCAGGCCCACGCAACTGGTCCCCACGCAGGCACTGGACCAGGCATCCACCCAAGGTTGCCAGGTGGGGCTGGTGGGGAACGCCAGGATCGAGGTCTGCCGGATGGCGTCCATGTCCTTGAACGAGGCGAACAGCATCACCAACAGTGGCATGAGAAAGAACGCGGCAAAACCGATCAGCGCGGCATACAACGCCAGGCGGCGCAGCCATTTGAAGGCATGGCGGCGTATCAGCCGAGTGTCGGCGCGGGTGGCGCTGTCAGTGATGGTTGTCAGTGTGTTCACGTTTGAACTCCCCATACAGGTAAGGCACGACAATGGCCACCACCACCAACAGGATCATCACGGCACTGGCCGAGCCTTGGGCCATTTGCCCGCGCAGGAAGGTGGAGTTGTACATAAAGGTGGTGGGTAGGTCGCTGGAGTAACCGGGGCCGCCATTGGTCAGGGCCACCACCAGGTCAAACGAGCGCACGGCCTGGTAGACCAGAATCACGATCGCCGAGAACATGGAGTTGCGCAGCATGGGGATGATGATTTGGGTGTAGATGCGAAACGCGCCGGCGCCTTCCAACTGCGCGGCCTTGACGATTTCGCCGTCGACCCCACGCAGGCCGGCCAGGAAGATGGCCATGACAAAGCCCGCCGTTTGCCACACGGCCGCGATCACCAGGGTGTACACGGCCATTTTCGGGTCGACCAACCAATTGAAGCTGGCGCCTTCAAAACCCCAGCCCTTGAGCAGGTGCTCGATGCCGGTGCCTGGGTTCAAGATCCACTTCCAGGCGATACCGGTGACGATCAGCGATATGGCCATGGGGTACAGGTAGATCATCCGCAGCACGCCTTCGGCGCGCACTTTCTGGTCCAGAAAAATCGCGATGATCAAGCCCAGCAACAGCGATATCAGCGCAAAGCCCACCGAGAACAACAGCAGGTTGATCACCGAGGTGTTCCAGCGGTCCGACTCCCACAGCCGGTAGTACTGCGCCAACCCAACGAAGTCATACTTGGGGAAATACTTGGAGTCGGTGAAAGAGATCACCGTCGACCAACCGATAAAGCCATAGACGCTGATGGCCACCAGGATAAAGGTGGGCGTGATCGTCAGCGCCGCGGGGCTCAGGCGATACCACTTGGGGGCTCGGCGCCCCGCAGGGTCGGGGGGTGTCACGATTATTGCGCTCACGATAATGCTCCTCATGCAAAACCACAGGGTTGCAACGGCTTGTTTTTTTAAGGGCTTGCCAGCCGTTTACTGGTCGTAGACGGGCGCCGGAAAGTGCAGGTTGCCCTGCTCGACCGCGCCCGTATTGCCGCGCGTGGTGATGAACTCCACCAGCGCCGGGCCTTTGCTGTTGACGGCCTTGTGCAGGGTGGCAGCCAGCTGCGAGGCATGCTCCACGCGCCAGGCCTGCAGGCCGAAATGCCGGGCGATCTCGGCAAATTCCGGGGAATAGGGTTTGCCATCCGGCAAGTTGAATTCGCAGCCCAGGTGGCGGCCAAACACCTGCGACTGCGCATCGCGCAGCGCCACGTAGCCGCTGTTGTTGAACACCAGGAACACCACGGGAATGGTGTGCATGACGCACACGGCCATTTCCTGCATCGACTGCAGGAAGTCACCATCACCCACGATGCACACCACCTGGCGGGCCGGCATCGCCAGCTTCGCGCCGATGGCCGCCGGTACCGCCCAACCCAGTGAGCCGAAGCTACCGGAGCACAGGTGGGTGCGCGGCAGGTACACCGGGAACATTTGCCGCACGGCGGCTTGGACACTGCCTGAACCGACCACCACGATGGCGTCGCGCTCCAACACTTGGCGCAACTCGGCCAATGGCCGCTGCACGATAAAGGGCAAGGCGTCGTCGCTGCGATCCAGCGACAGGCGAGCCTCCCATTGCTCGATCAGCCCACTGACTTCTTTCAGGTAAGCCTTACGGTCACGTGCAATCTGGCGGGAACACGCAGGGGTCAGCCCGGCGGCCAAGTCCGCCAACACTGAGCGTGCATCGGCGCTGATACCCACTTCGACGCGGTGGTTGCGACCGATCTCGTCAGCGTCCACATCCACCTGGATCAGTTGGGCATGAGCCAATGCCGATACGGCCCCGCCATCCCCGCCTTGCTGCAGGGTGGTGGCCAGCCGGCTGCCCACCGCCAGTACCACGTCGGCCGTGCCCAGCAACTGATTGGCACAAGGGCTGCCGAGCCGGCCGATCGGGCCGGCGCTCAAGGGGTGGTCCTCGGCGATAGCCCCCTTGCCGTTGCAGGTTGTGACCACCGGCGCGCCAAGGGCGCAGGCCAAGGCTGTGAGTTCCTGCGAGGCTTCACTAGCGATCACGCCACCACCCGCCAGGATCAAGGGCCGTCGTGCTCGGCGCAAACACTGCAGGGCACGCTCTATCTGGCCTTTTTCGGCGCGGGCGCGACCTGAAGGCATACGGGTATTGGGCGGGTCGAAACGCACCTGGGCAGTACCGACCTGCACGTTAATCGGCACCTCGACACTCACAGGGCCCGGGCGCCCACTGAGCATCGTGCTGAAGGCACGGTGCAAGGTGCTGGGCAATTGATCGATGGCATTGGCCTGCAGTTGGGCCTTGCTGACACCACAAGGCCGGGCGGTGTACTGGCCTCGGTGAGCGGTGTCGGCGCACTGGGGTTGCGGCAGGTGCGACAATTGCCCACCGCTGACCACCAGTACCGCCGTTGAGTCTGCAAACGCCGTGGCCAAGCCGCCCAGGGCCTTGGACACACCTACCGCCGTGGGCAGCAGCGCCGCCATCGGCCGCCCGCACGCACGGTAGTAACCGTCGGCCATGTGCACCGAGCTTTGCTCCTGCATCACCTGGATAAAGGGTATCTCGCTACCAGGGGCCAGCAAGGCGTCGACCATCGCCCAAGACCCGTAACCCGGGATGCCAGCGACGTACTGCACGCCATGTGCCTTGAGGGCTCTTGCTACGATCTGGCCGCCGGTGAGCTTCACAGTGAACTCCAATCAGACGAAGGCTGCGCGTCACGCCCATGGGGGGCTTGGCGCGCTTGCCGTTGGTCCCGAGTATTCGCTGCGGGTTAGCGGTGCTCAATTTCGCAAGGCCGCCAAAAGCGACGCACTTTGACGCATGGCCTGCACCAGGGCTGCCGCGCTGCAGCTGAACAAAGCTTCATTTGTGCCGCCCGTTTAAAGGTATTCTCATAGCGCACATTTGGGCGCGTGCGCCCCCCTTATTGCCGAGAACCCCGCGCCATGATCAAACCCACCCTCGCCCGCCTGAGCCTGGCTTTGCTGTTGGCCACCACTGCCTGCGCCGCCAGCGCCAACGACTTCATCGACCGCGCCAGCGCCGCCGGCGTCGGGCAAGTGGAGGCCAGTAAGCAGGCGCTGGCCAAAACCGGTTATGACGATGTGAAGACCTACGCCAACGTGATGATCAAGGACCACACCATCATCAATGAGCAGTTGGCGCAGCTGGGGCAAAAACTCAATATCCAGGTGCCGGCCGAAGCGGCGTTGGCGGGCAAGGTCAAGCCGATGAAGCCGATTGCCGGCAAGAGCTGGGAAGCCTCCTATGCCGCCAACCAGGTGCAAGTGCAAACCGCGGTGGCCGAGCTGTTCAAGGACGAAGCCAATTCCAGTGACGTGCCGGAGCTCAAGGCCTACGCCCTGGAAAACCTGCCCACGGTGAACCGCCACCTGAAGATGGCGCAGCGGTTGCTCAAGACCTACAAGAAGTAAACGCAGCTCAACCGTTCAGGCTTTCCAACCACGCCTTCAGGTCATTGATCTCCGCCTCGTTGATCGAATGCCCCAGGCCTTGATAGGCGTGGAACTGCGGCGTCACCGACACGCTCTGCAGCAGCTTTTGCGCCTGGGTCGCCGAGGCATAGGGCAGGCGATTGTCCGCCGTGCCGTGGCCGATGAACAGGGCGGGCACGGTCAGTGGCTTGCCCGGTTTCACTTCGGCGCGCAATGCGGGCAGCATCTTGCCGCTGAGGATGGCCACCCCACCCACCGCGTCAGGGTGATGCAAGGCCACGTCATAGCCCATGATGGCGCCCTGGCTGAAGCCCACCAGGACCACCTTGCCCGGCGTGGTGCGGTATTTCTGCGCGGCGGCGGTGACGAAGTCCATGATCAGCTTTTCGCTCTTGGCGACGTCTGCAGGCTTGGCGTCGTACTCACCCGGGTTGGCGCCCTTGCCGAACCACTGGTAACCGCCCCCGGGCACGGTCATCGGCGCGCGCACCGAGAGGTAGGTGTAGTTGGCCGGGAAGTAGTCCTTGAGGCTGAACAGGTCCAGTTCGTTGCTGCCATACCCATGCAGGAAAATCACCAGCGGTTGCTGCTGGCTGTCCGGATGCGCCTGCTCCATGTAACTAAGCGGCAGATCATGTTGCAGGCTGAATTGGGCCTGGGCGGTGCCGGCAAACAGGCAGACAAACAGGGCAAGCCACTTGCGCATGGGGGTACTCCAACTGAACATTTACCTGCAGCCTAACACGCGGGGGGCTTGCAGGAAGGTATCCACACAGGCAGTGTTGGCCCATGCCCTTTTCGCTCAGGCGTGAGTGCTTTCGACCCGTCAATGCAGGTATTTTTTCATGGCCAGTCACCTGTTTTCCAGCGTCATCGCCTATTCCCAGCACTGTGAACGCCTGATCAAGGAAATGCTGCACATTCGCCCCTCCCTCGATCGCCAGCAGGTGATGACCTGGGTGGACGAGCAAAGCCATGCCCACTCCGACGGCGAGCCACTGGTGTACCTGCGTGCGCTGAGCGCACGGGTGCGCGCCGGCCAGCCGATGCCGTGGGACCAGGCATCGGGCGGGCCGGGCAAACCGATCAGGTAAGGCCGGTATCGGCCTGGCGTTGCTGGCCGGCAAAGGTATTGCCGGAGAGTTCATCGCGCAGTTCGTCGATCAACGCCTGCACCGCCTCCCTGTTGGCAAGACGGTGCAAGGCGATGCCGGTGACGATCAGGTCGACGCGCCCCGAGTCGGGTTCGTAGACTTTCACGGTCAGCAAATGGCCCGGTTGCACGCTGCTGTCGCAGGCCAGCGGGGCAAATCCTAGCTCGATCAATTGGCGCACTTGGAAAAGAGAAAGCACGGGCAGGCTCTCCTTCAGCGACATGCCATCAGGAATGGCGCAACAGGCGGCGCAGCACCAGCAACACACCGGCGCCGATGGCAACACTGGCCAGGGGGCGACGTTTGACGAAGTCGCCGACGGTGTCCAGTACCTCGCCATAGGACTGCTGCAACTGCCCGGCTGCCTCACGGGCCTGGCCTTCCATCTGCAGTTGCGAATCGCCGGTCAAGTCGCCCAACGCGCCTTGGGCCTTGCCGGCAACTTTCTGAACGGCACCTTTGATTTCTTCGGTTCTCATGCTGGTTTCCTTCTTCGCTCAAGATGTGAGCCCAGAATAGGAAACCGAACCGCGCGCGGTAAGCTGCATTTGCACGAAGTGTACTAGTGCATTTGCACTGCCGTGCGCTCGTTTCAGTGGACTCGAATGCGGCCAGGCAGGTCGCTAACGCCCCACGCGCCGCTCTCCGGCGAACAACCCGCGCTCACGCGCCCACACAATCGCTTCACTGCGGCTGTGCACCGCAAGCTTGGAATACACCGTGGCCACGTGGTTGCGAATGGTATTGGGCGCGAGGCCCAGGCGGCCGGCGATTTCCTTGTCGGCCAAGCCTTCGCAGATCAAGCCCAGCACTTCGCGCTCGCGCACCGTGAGGTCGGTAAAGGCGGTGGCCGGGTGATTGGAGGCATTGGCGCTTTTGACGTTGGCGAGTTTCTCGATCAGGGTCTGGCTGAACCAGGAAGCATCGCGCATCACCTCCTCGATGGCCGATACCAGTTCCAACTCCGAGCGTTTGCGCTCGGTGATGTTCATCAGCACCAACAAATAACAAGCCACCCCCTGGATGGTGCAGGTGTCGGCCGAGAGCACGCAGTCGATCAGTTCGGCGCCCTTCTTGCGCACCTGCACGTCCATCCCGTGAAGGTTGCCGGCAGCTTCCAAGGTGCCGAACAATTGCTGGCAGGTAGACGTGCCTTCGATAAACCCGATCTCGGCCACCGACCGCCCGATCACTTCCTCTGAAGTAAAGCCGGTGGTGTCGAGAAACGCCTCGTTGACCTCCACGACATGCTGGCGATCGGCGCTGCACACTAAGGTGGGCACTGGCGTCAGGCGGAAGGCCTTGGCAAAGCGCTCCTCGCTCTGGCGCAAGGCAACCTCGGCCTTGCGACGGGGCTCAAGGTCCATGAAGGAAAACAGCATGCAGTCCTCGCCGTTGATGTCCAACGGCTGGCCGGCGACGATCACCAGCTTGCTGCCGCCATCGGGCAGCTTCAGCTCGGCCTGCATCTGCGGAATGGTCGAGCCCTGGTTCAGGCGTTCTATGGCTAAATCCTTGCGCTCGGCGTCCTCCAGCACGTCCACTTCGTACACCGAGCGGCCGATGACCTGCTCACGCGAATACCCGGTCATTTCCAGAAAGCCCTGGTTGACCTTGATGTAGCGCAAGTCGTTAAGGCGGCAAATCACCGCCGGCGCGGGGTTGGCGTTGAAGGTTTTTTCAAAGCGCTGCTCGGCGCTGGCCCACTCGGTGGCGTCCGCCAGGATCAGCACCAACGACTCGGCGTCACCGTTGCGGTCGGTGAGCACCATGCTGCGCACCCGGTGCACCCAGGCGCGCTCATCACCGTCGGTGACCTCGACCACCACATCGCTGAACGTGTCGCCGCCGGCCACGCGGCTGATGGGGTACTGGTCGGCCGTCAAGGGGTGATTGTTGCGGTAACGCAGGGCAAAGCGCTGGCGGTACTCCTCGGCGTTGGCACCCAGGCCTGCGATATCGGCCACGCCATGCATGGCCAACGCCGCTTCGTTGGCCCAGAGAATGGTTTGGTCGATTTCCAGCAGGATCACGCCGTCGGACAACCCGGCGATGATCTCTTGCAACTGGCGGCGATTGGTTTCGGTGGCAAGGACGGCCTGGCTCATTATGACTCCTGAAATTACGGCGCTGCTGGCGTTAGGCAGCCTCTGGCATAGGACGCTTTTGAAGCAGGATAGTGCAGTGCGCGTGCACACCGCAGGGTGCGAATGCACCGGCTGGCCTAGTGCAATTGTGCCGCGACGGTTAGCCCGGGCACTGGGCAGACTGTCGGTGTCAGTGCGCCACTGCGCACGTTAAGGGAATCGATCATGACCACAGTCTATGAAAAAACCACATTGGGCTATCGCCTGTCCTGGGGTTCAGTGCTGGCCGGCAGTGCCATTGCCCTGGTGACCTACCTGACCCTCAGTGTGCTGGGCACCGCCATTGGCGCCAGCGCAGTGAACCCGATGCAACAGGGCAACCCGTTGAGTGGCTTTGGCACCGGCGCCGGTATCTGGATCTTTGTTTCCAGCGCCATCGCCCTCGCCGCCGGCGCGTTCGTGGCAGGCCGCACGGCGCCTGAGCGCGGTGGCTTGCACGGCGTGCTGAGCTGGACGCTGACCACCCTGCTGACCACCTACCTGCTGGCATCGCTGGCTTCAGGCGTCGCCGGCGTGGCCGGTAACGTGGTCGGCAAGGGCCTGTCCATGGCAGGCGATGGGGTGGCCGCCGCGGCACCGGGCATTGGCACGCAGCTCAAGCAAAAATTGAACGAGCAAGGCATCAGCCTGGACTGGGATAACCTGCAAGGGCAACTCGACACCCTGCTCAAGCAAACCGGCAAAACGGAGCTTGACCCTGCGCAACTTGACCAGAAAGCCGATCAGGCCAGCGGCGACGGCAAACAGACGGCAACCGACGTCGCCAGCAACCCCCTGCAAGCGGGCGACGCGCTCAAGCAGTGGTTCGAACGCGTGAGGATGGCCGGCGAGCCCGCGCTTAACGCTGCCGACAAGCAAGCACTGGTCAACATCGTGGCCGCACGTACCGGCAAGAGCCAGGCCGAGGCGAGCCAGATCGTGGAAAACTACGCGCAAGCCTATGCGCAGGCCGTGCAGAAGGTGAACGAGCTCAAGCAGCAGGCCGAACAGAAAGCCCGTGAAGCCGCGCAAGTGGCCGCCGCGCAACTGTCACACGCCGCGTGGGCCACCCTGGTCATGCTGTTGGTGGGCGCAGCGCTGAGCTTTTTCATTGGCCGCATCGCCCTGTCGTCTCGCGCCCCACGGGTCATCGTCGCCAGCTAACGCAACGTCGGGCAGGTGGGCTGCCACGCGGGGGCCGCCTGCCAGGCCACGACCCAGCGTGGCAACAGCGCTGCCGGCATCGGCTCGGCAATGCCGAACCCCTGTACCACCTCACACCCCAGTTGCAGCAGGCGCTTGCCGTGGTCGGCACTGTTGACGCCCTCGGCAATCACCTCGCGGCCAAACGCAGCCGCCAAGCCCAAAATTGCCTGCAAAATGGATTGGTCCTCAGTATCGGCGAGCATGTCTTGCACAAAGGTCTGGTCGATTTTCAACTGCGCCACGGGCAAACGCTTGAGGTAGGTGAGCGACGAGTAGCCGGTGCCGAAATCATCCAGCGCAAAGCGTACCCCCAGCGCGGCACACGCATTGATGGTGCGCGACACGCCGTCCATGTCCTCCAGCGCGCTGGTTTCGAGAATCTCTATCATCAACATGCCCGGCATCACACTCGGATGACGAGACAGGTGCCCACTCAAGCGGCTGACAAAGTCCAACTGCTGCAACTGACGCGCACCGACGTTCACACTCACTGGCATGCGCACCCCTTCGCGCAGCCAGGCCGCCATTTGCCCCAGGGCGCTGTCGATCACCCAATCGCCAATGACCTCCGACAGTCGATTGCCCTCGGTCAACGGCAAAAAGCCCTCGGGGGCGATCAGGCCTTTTTCCGGGTGCTGCCAACGAATCAGTGCTTCGCAGCCCACCACTGCACCGCTGCGCAGGTTGACCTTAGGCTGGTAATACAGCACGAACTCGTCGTCGCGCAGCGCCCGGTCAAGCCTGTCCAGCCGGGCGTTGCGGCCACGCAGGTGCAAATCACGCAGGGCATCGAAAACGTGGAAACGGTTCTTGCCCTCAAGCTTTGCCTGGTACATCGCCTGATCGGCCTGGCGCAGCAATTGGTCAGCGCTGATCTCGGCCGGTTGGGGAAAGTAACTGACGCCGATGCTGGCCGAGATGTCGACGCTCACACCGCCGACCTGAACCGGCTCACCGGCGGCGACCAACAGGCGCTCGAGCATCGGTTGAGTGTCACTGAGCTGCTCCAGATCGACCATCATCACCACGAATTCATCGCCGCCCAGGCGCGACAAGGTGCAATCGCAGCGCAAGGTGTGCTTCATGCGCGCAGCCACGGCTGCCAGCACCCGATCACCGGTTTCGTGGCCATGCACGTCGTTGACGGCCTTGAAGCCGTCCAGGTCCAGGTAGGCAATAGCCAACAGATTGTTGCGCTGCAACGCCACGCTCATGGCCTGCTGCATGCGTTCGGCAAGCAGCACCCGGTTGGGCAGATGGGTCAACGCATCGTAATGGGCAATGTATTCCAGTTGCCGCTGATGCTCACGCAGCTCGGTGATGTCCGACAGCGTCACGCGGACGGCTTGGCTGGCGGCCGAATCATGCCGTCGGCAATCCAGGCGCACGGCCAACGGCGTGCCATCGCCACGCAACAGCGTCAGATCGGCCTGATGGTGGGCAAGGTCATTGCAGGCCCGACGAAACACGTCTTGCCAGCGATCACCTTCGCTGGCCTGTACCCGCGTGCTGAAGCGTCGCCCCAGCAGGCGCTCGCGGTCCATGCCGAGCAAGGCCGCGCCAGTCAGGTTGACCGCCTGGATCATGCCACTGGTCGACAATGTCAGGTAACCCACTGGCGCGTGCTCGTACAAGTCCAGGTAAAGGTCGCGGGAAACTTCCAGGTCGATCTGCGTCTGACGCAGTGTCTCGTTTTGCATGTCCAGTTCGATCTGGTGAACATGCAATTCGTGCAACAACCCCGTCTGCCTGAGCGTCAGGCTTTCGTCGATGATCCGCTCGGCCTCTGTTCGCAAGGATTGCGCATCGCTCGGGGGCGGTATCGTCATCAAGGCCTCGTGCTGCTCGGCTGATTTTGCATGGCCAGTAATATCAGGTGCGGACGAGCACCCTTCCCTGTGACACGCCGGGCATTGAGGGTAAGGGTTCGCAGCCCCACGCCGGGTAGATCCTGTTCGACCACAAACCCATCGAAACTGGTGTTGCCCTGCAAAATCGTCCCCAGTTTTACCCGTAACGCCGGAATGTCCCATTGGCGGCTGCCCAGCTCATACAGCGTACGGCCCAAGGTCTGGCTGGCGACCGTGCGAAAATCATTGAAATAGGACCGGCTGGCGGACACCACCACCAGCTTGTCGTCCAGCACCAGCAATGGCTCGATGACCGTGTCGACGATCGCCTGCGCCAAGTCGTGCGCCGCCTGGATCGCCTGATCATTGGCCACCCGGGCATTGATGTCGTGGAACGTCAGCACCACGCCATCAATAACGTTATCCAATGTTCGGTAGGGCTGTATCCGCGCCAGGTACCAGTCGCCGGAAACCGTGCACACCTCCACCTCGTGGGGGATCAACGTATCTAGCACCGACTGCGCCGGCACCAGCAGTTCATCGCCCTCAAGGCAGGAGGTGATATCGGCCAGGGGCCGCCCGACATCCTTGGCGATCAACCGATAGATTTTGACCGCGTCGCGGGTGAAGCGGCGGATGGCCAGTTGCGCATCAAGAAAGATAGTTCCGATATTGATGCTGTCGAGCAGATTCTTCATATCGTTCTGCATGTCGCCCAATTGTTCGATCTTGGCCTGCAGTTCGGCATTGACGGTGACCAGCTCTTCGTTGACCGATTGCAACTCTTCCCGGGAAGTCTCCAGCTCCTCGTTCGACGATTGCAGCTCTTCGTTGGTGGACTGCACCTCTTCGTTGGTCGAGCTGAGTTCCTCGTTGGCGTCCTGCAACTCATCGATGCTGGCCTGAAGGTTTTCGCGGGTGTAGGCCAGGTCGCGCTCCAGGGCCTTGATCCGTTCGGCGGTCAGCGCTACCGACGGCCGGGCAGTTTTGCGCGCAATGGCGGTTGGCGCCTCTTGCGCCAACTCCTGGAAGCTGATCAGCAGCAGGCGCTCGTTCTGGGCACCGTCGGCCAGGCGCCGGACGCTAAGGCTCACGCGGCGGACCTGGTCATTACCGGTGATCGTGACCTCGCGGCCCAACGTCGCCTCGCCAGTGGCCGCCGCTTGGTGCAAGGCTCCGCGAAGGTCCAGTTGCAGGCCTTCACGGGCCATTTCGACCACGTTCAAGGTGGCTTGGCCCGGCGCAGGGCGCAGGTAATTGCCGGTGTCACCGTGTATATAGACGATATGGCCCTGCAGGTCGGTGACGACCGAGGCCGGTACAAAATCCTGCATCAACAGGCGCCGAGTCAGCTCGGCAACGTTCAATTCCTTGGTCATTTTGATGGGGTGGTCCGGGGTTCTGCTGACCCGTTCCGGCACCCACGACAGGCTGCTGTTCAAGGTCAAGGATTTGGAGGCAGGCGTTTTGATGGCCTGGTAGAACTTCCACTTGCGATGCAACGCGGTAAACAGCGCGCCATGACTGCCAACGCTTTCGGAAGGCGACAGGAACAACACGCCTTCGGGCTTGAGCGCGTAGTGGAAGGTCGGCACCAGCCGATGCTGCAATTGCGACCCCAGGTAAATCATCAGGTTGCGGCAGCACAGCAGGTCAAGGCGGGTGAACGGCGGGTCCTTGATCACGTTCTGCACGGCAAACACGATCATCTCGCGGATTTCCTTGCGCACCCGGTAGCCCGTCTCTTCGCGGTTGAAATAACGCGCCAGGCGCTCGGGGGACAGGTCTTGGGCAATGCTGTCCGGGTAAAGGCCAGCACGGGCAGTGCTGATGGCGTCATCGTCCAGATCGGTGGCGAAGAACTGCACCACAACACTGTGGTCGGCTTGTTCCAGCCATTCATGCAGCAAGATGGCCACCGAGTAGGCTTCCTCGCCACTCGCGCAGCCTGCTACCCACACCCTGAATACATACCCCGGGGGTTTATCGGCCAACAGTCCCGGCAGCACCTGTGCCTTCATCACCGCGAACGCCTCGGGGTCGCGCATGAACTGGGTCACGTTGATCAGTAATTCACTGAACAGCAACTGCACTTCCTCGGGGTGCAAACGCAAGTGCTCGGCGTAGTGCGCCTCGTCATTGGCCTGTTGCAGCAGCATGCGCCGTTCGATGCGCCTGGCAATGGTGCTTTTTTTGTACTGGGTAAAATCATGCCCCGTGGCATTGCGCAGGTGCTGCAGTATCTCGCTGAAGGCGGCCACCGGCAGTGCGCCGCCAGCCTGCTTGCGCGGCAACGCCAATGCCTTGGGCATGTCCTGCACCGCCAGCACTTGGCTGGCATTGCCTGCCTGGATAACGCTGGTGGGCATGCCATCGTAGGCGGCGTCCTCGGGCGTTTGCACCAGGGTCTGCCCCCCGTGGTCGAGAATCGACCGGCAGCCCAGGGTGCCGTCCGCCCCAGTGCCCGACAGTATGATGCCCACCGCACGCTGGCCCTGCTGTTGGGCCAGTGACGTCAGGAAGCGGTTGATCGGCAGGCGCTGCGCCCGCGATTGTGGCAACGGATGCAGGCGCAGGGAGCCCTGGTCCAGCGTCATGTCGACGTTCGGTGCGATCACGTACACGCAATTGGGCTGCACGGGCATGCGGTCAACAGCCTCGACGACTGTCATGGTCGTGGCCCGGGCAAGAATGTCGCTCAACAGGCTGGCGTGATCGGGGTCCAGGTGCTGGACCACGGCAAAGGCCAGCCCCGAGTCCGCGGGCATGTTGCGCAAGAAGCACTCCAGGGCCTCAAGGCCACCGGCAGAGGCGCCAATGCCGACCAACGCGCAGTCGCGGGCGCCAGCGCTGCCGGGTTCAGGAGGAGGGTTCGAGCTCACGGTATATCCTGTAGCGCCGATGGGGAGGGAAAGGCTCATGGCGCACCTTCATCGTAGCGGCTTCACAGCGCCCCTCCAAGCCATTTACCTGCCTGGCGTTGCCTGAGGGTGGCAGGCCATGGTTGATGCTGCCAGGCAAAGGGCGCTCTTGTATCATCGCCACACCCCTACCTTCCCTGCCAAGAGCCTCACCCTACGCCATGGACACCCTCGAAGGCCCACGCCTGCTGCTGCGCCCCCTTGAATACGCCGACGCCCAGGCACTGGTGGCTGCCGCCAGTGATGGCCAGCTATGGAACCTTCCCTTCACCGTGGTTCCTGGCCCCGAGACGGTGAACGGCTACCTGCGCACGGCGCTGAGTGGTCGCGAAGCCGGCAGCGTGATGCCCTACGTCACGGTATTGAAGGACACGGGCGAAGTCATCGGCTCCACGCGGTTCTGGAAGGTCGACCGGCAAAACCGCAAATTGGAAATCGGCAGTACCTGGATTGCCACGCGCTGGCAACGCAGCTTCGTCAACACCGAGGCAAAGTACCTGATGCTGTGCCATGCCTTCGAGCACCTCAATTGCGTACGGGTGCAGTTCACCACCGACGAGATCAACGCCAGGTCGCGCGCCGCTATCTTGCGCCTGGGAGCCCAACAGGAAGGCATCGTGCGCCACGAACGGATCATGCCCGACGGGCGCAAGCGCAACTCAGTGCGTTTCAGCGTGATCGATGACGAATGGCCACAGGTGAAGGCCGGGCTGTTGGCGCGCCTGCGCTGAAACAGCAGGCAAAAAGAAGCCCGCAACGTGGCGGGCTAACGGGAATCATCACAAAGGAGTGACTTCACAGTGCGCGCCCAAGCGTGAAAAGCGCGTGAAATGAATGTAAAGGATTCGCAAGCGTATATTTTTCAAAACCCGCCACACCTTAGCGATTATAGGAGTGCCCGTAAGCGTCATACCGCCAGCAGCAATGGTCACGATGCCCTGGCAGGATGATGCAGCCGTTGAGGGTCAGCATGGCGACAACGGGGATCAGCAATGCAAGTCGACGGAACATGGGGTCTTCCTCATGGTTACTCTTAACGAGACCGCCAGTGCTGGGCGGTTATTCATTGAACGGGCACCGCCAGGAAATTCCGTCGCGAAAAAAATCATTTTCTCGCGACGGATTTATCCGGCACCTATCGTTGAACCCATCAGCAGCGTTCACCGTCGAACGCACGCCTGAAGGAGTTGTCATGAGACTGTTCGCCAAAGTGGCCAAATTACGCCTCGCCCTGCTCATCCCATTCGCGCTCGCTTCGCTGGCGAGCATGCCGTCCTTTGCCCAGACCGAAGTCATCATCCAGCAGGCCCCACCGCCCATGCGTGCTGAAATGATCCCGGCCGAGCGCCCCGGCTATGCCTGGGACCGTGGCCACTGGCGCTGGGAAGGCCGGGGCTACGGCTGGGTGCCCGGCCACTGGCAACCGGTGATGCACGGCGCGCGTTGGGCGCCTGGCCACTGGCAGGCCCGCGGCCCTAACTGGCGCTGGGTTGAAGGGCATTGGGTGCGCTGATGGCCGGCCTGCGCGGGCCGTATACCCGCGCAGGCTTATACCTGGCACCTTGCCATCGCTTGTGGAAGCCACCTATTGAACGAACCTGACCCGGACGCAGACCTGCTGGCCCGCATCGGCAACAACGAACCGGCGGCAGTCAATGAAATGGTGTCGCGCAAGTTGCCGCGCCTGCTGGCCCTGGCCAGCCGCCTGTTGGGCGATGCCGACGAGGCCCGTGACGTGGCCCAGGAAAGCTTTTTACGTATTTGGAAACAGGCAGCGAACTGGCGCACCGGCCAGGCGCGGTTCGACACCTGGCTGCACCGCGTGGCGCTCAACCTGTGCTACGACCATTTGCGTCGCCGCCGCGAGCGTTTGCTGGCGCAGGACGAACAGCCGGCCGAGCCGGTCGACCCGGCGCCGCGCCCGGAAGAGCAACTGGAGGCCGCCGCCCAGAGTGAGTTGATGGCCCAGGCGCTGGCTTCGCTGCCCGACCGACAGCGTGAAGCCATTGTGTTGCAGTACTACCAGGAACTGTCGAACATCGAGGCCGCCGCCTTGATGGACATCAGCGTCGATGCGCTGGAAAGCCTGCTCGCACGGGCCCGGCGCAACTTGCGCAGCTACCTCGCCGGTGCTCGCGGCGAAGCCGACCTAGGAAGGGGAAGACCATGACACCTGATCGATTTGCCCAGCTCGCCGAAGCCTATGGCGCCGACCTGCACCACTGGCCGCGCGTGGAGCGCAGCCCCGCGCAGGCTTTGCTTGACCAGGGCGATAAACAGGCACTCGACGCCCTGCGCCAAGCTCGCTGGCTGGACGGCTGGCTGGACAGCCACCGCGTGGCCAGCCCAGCCCCTGGCCTGGCCCGGCAGATCGCGGCGTCGGCAGAGCTGAGCCCGAGCCCTTCCTTTTGGACCCATTGGCTATCACGCGCAGGCTTCGTCGGCGCAGGGTTGGCCGGCATCGCCGCCGGCATGCTGGTGGCCTCCTTGAGCTTACCCCTGCCGCATGCGGCCGACGCCCTGCCCAGCATCCTGGACCAGGGTGATGCCGACATCGTCTTCAACTTGAACGCCGAGGAAAGCGAGCAATGAGCGCCCCGTCAAAACACCTGAAAACCTTCTTGGTGGTCTCGCTGCTGCTCAACGTGTTCCTGATCGGCAGCGTCGGTGGCGGCCTGTACCAATGGTGGGGCCAACCCAAGCCCATGCCTGCCGCAGCAGGGCCGGCGGTGAACCAGCGCGGCCTGCGCCAGGTGCTCGCGCAACTGCCCGAGGCCCGGCGCCATGAGCTGCGCAAACTGATCCGCCAGACCCGCAATGAAAGCCAGCCGCTGATTCTGGCGGGCCGCGAGGCGCGCCTGGGGGTGATGCGCCAATTGCAGGCCAGTACGCTGGACCGTAATGCCTTGGAAGCCGACCTGGGCCGCGCCCGCGAAGCCGACAGCGGCCTGCGCATGCACGTGGACAACACCCTGGCCGAATTTGCCAGCACCCTGCCCCAGGATGAACGGCAAAAACTGGCCGAGTCCATGTACTTCCGCGGGCAAGGCAACGGTGCCAAACAGCCGTAATATTACCGCGACGGATTTTTCCGGCTACTGCGTTTAACCCTTGCAAGCCCGCCAAACAGGCGCTGGCTAAGAGTTATGCAAGGAATCACGCAATGCCCAGCATTATCAAGGCAACGCTTGTCGCCACCCTGATCGCCAGCGCGCTGGCAGGGTGTGTCGTGGAACCGGTGCACCCGCGCCGGCCGCCCCCTTTGGTGGAGGTGGTGCCGGTCGCGCCAGCGCCGGGTTACCGCTGGGTGCAGGGGCACTACCGCTGGGAGCGTGGGCAATGGGTGTGGCTGCCGGGGCATTGGCGTTATTAAGGCGACCGATGGCCTACAGTGTGGGATGACTCCCGACGCCAGGGAACTCGTCATCGCCGATGACGCACTGCGGGTTCCCTACAGGGTGCACAAAACCAGCGTGCAGGTGCCTAGGGTGTTAACTACACGAACGCAGCGTCCATTCGATCAATAATCAAGGCAGATAAAGCCTGAAATTCCCACCACCCAGTCCGCCACCGTTGGTGAGTTCCACCCGCCCCCGCACGCCGTTGCGCTGGTGGCGCTCGGCAATTTGCGCGGCGAAGTAAAGGCCCAGCCCGGTGCTACCGCTGACCGGGTTGATGCCCTGCACGTAATCGGACTGTCGCTCGATCAGTTCCGCCGGGTACCCGGGGCCGTCGTCGTTGATACTGAGTACCAGTTGACCGCCCTCCTCACCCACGGTGATATGGATCGCTTGGCGCGCGTAACGAATGGCGTTGATCAACACGTTGGCGACCACCGAGCCGATCAGCTCGCGGTCGAAAAAACCCAGCGGGCAAAAAGCGTCGACGTCATGGGTGGCGACGATGCCGCGGCTGCCCAACACCTCTTGGTGCCACGCCAGTTGCGCTTCGATAAAGTCGTCCATCTCGTGGTAGTCCGGGCGCAAGGGCAACTGGTTGACGCCCAGCTTGTAGAGCCCCAGCAGTTGCACCATCATCCCGTTGAGGTGCGCGAACTCATAATCGATGACCCCGCGCTCCGGCGAATGGCGTTGCGCCTCGGGCAACCGCTCCAGCCACTGGCCGTGAGCCTGCATCACGGTGGCCAGGGCGTTCTTCATGTCATGCACGGTGGAGGCAATGACCATGGAGAAATCCAGACCTGCTTGCTGTTCACTCATGCGCCATAGGCCCTGATCTGCAGTTTCTGGTAGCGCTCATGGCGCGCATCGGTATTGGGCATCTTGCCGACCATTCGCAGGCAACCGCGGCACTCTTCAAGCGCGGCGGCGCTTGGCGGTGCACCCTTGACCTGCAACAACGCCTGCGCCAGGTTCAGTGCGATACTGATGTTTTTCGGTTGCAGCGCGAAGGCCCGGCGGAACAGCTCCTGGGCCTGGGTCATGTCGCCGCCCTTGTAGCTGCGCACCCCTTGCAGGTTCAGGTCCATCGCCACCTTGTTGGCCCCCAGGATCTCGGGGTCATCGGTCTTGCTGGCGATGTTTTTCATCACCACCGGGTCATCCCCGTAAATTTCCGCACAGCTTTTCAGCACGCCGACGCTGGCTTGTTCCTGCCCCAGGTTTTTCAACTGGGTCGCCACTTTCAACGCCGCGTCCGCGCTCAGGAACTCGTCCATGCCCTGTAGACGGCTCATGGCCTCTTCGGTCAACTTCGCCGCCGCTTCCGGGTCCGACTGCTGCAGGCTGGTGGCCTTCATCAAACGCGTACGCACCTGCAGGCCCTCATCCTTGCCATGATCCTTGGCCACTTCGCTGAGGGTCTGGTTGAGCTCCACCCGGCTGCGTGCATCCAGGCCCTGGCCATCGTTCTTGCTGATCAACGCCTGGGCGAAACCGAGGTTGGTTTCCGGGTCTTTGAAGCGCGAGTGTTGCCCCTGGGACACGGCATGCCGGTAAGCCCGCGAGGCGCTGTCGAAATCCTCGTTGTCCAGCGCCAACTTGCCCAAAAGGCTCTGCCTGCGCACCGCCAGCGGCGACAAGCGCACGGCATCTTCCAACACGCTTTGTGCCCGTTTTGGCTCGCCCTGGGCCACCAACACATCGGCCAAGCCGTCATAAAGCGCGGGCAACGTGGGGAATGTCTTCAGGGCCTGCTCGTAGATACCCTGGGCTTCAGCGATTTTCTTGCGCTTGAACAACAGGCTGCCCAACGCACGATAGGCCCAGGGTGTCGGCCGATCGGCAACAATACCCTTGAGCAGCGCTTCCAGCGCGTCGTGCTGGTTCAAGTCGCGCAGCGCGTCGGCCTTATAGCGCAAGCTCAACGGGGCGTAACGCTCGTCTTGCTGGGTCAATTGGGTACAGGCCGCCAGCACTTCCATTGGCTTGCCCCGGTCCAGGGCTTGCAGAATGGGCTTGAGCAGGGTTTTGCGCTGCACAAGTTTTTCCAGCCGCTGGGCAAGGCCGGCACGGTTGAACGGCTTGGTCAAGTAACCATCGGGCTCCCACTCCAACGCACTCATTACCATGGCCTGGCTGTTTTCGGCCGTGACCATGATGAACACACTCTCGTGGCTCAGTAGCTTGTCGGTCATCAGGTCTTCGAGCACATGCTGACCGTTCTTCTTGCCGTCCCCCAGGTTGAAGTCGTGCAGCACGAAGTCGTACTGCTTTTGCGCGCACATTTTCAAGGCCTGTTCACCGGTGTCGGCGGTGTCCACATCCTTGACGCCCAGATCGCGCAGCATGGTCCTGACCGAACTGCGGAAGTCAGAGAAATCATCGACGATCAGAAATTTCTTTTGGTTGTACGCCAACATGGGTGTCCTGTCAGGAGAGAGGCTTCGCTATACAGCGTTATCGGCACGGCATGGGGTTTCTAAAGACTGTTCATTGATGGCGCCAAGGGGAAAAGAGTCACGGAAATTATGGCTGTTTGCCATCAACCAAAAAAAGCCCCGATCTGTTTGGGCAGGTCGAGGCTGGGGGCTAGCGTCAATTATGCGAATCAACCAAGGTCAAAACGGTCCAGGTTCATCACTTTGGTCCAGGCCGCGACGAAGTCCTTGACGAACTTGGGCTGCGCATCCGCGCTGCCGTACACCTCGGCGATCGCCCGAAGCTGGGCGTGGGAGCCGAACACCAGGTCGACCCTGGTAGCGGTGCCTTTGACGACTCCGGTCTTGCGGTCGCGCCCTTCGAACGCATCCTTGCCCGGCGAAACGGCATTCCACTGCGTGCCCATGTCGAGCAATTGGGTGAAGAAGTCGTTGGTCAGGGTCTGCGGCCGCTGGGTGAACACGCCCTGGGCGCTCTGCCCGACATTGGCGCCCAGCACGCGCAAGCCAGCCACCAACACCGACATCTCTGGCGCAGTCAGGGTCAGCAACTGCGCCTTGTCGACCAGCAGTGCTTCGGCCGACACCTTATACTGGCCCTTGAGGTAGTTGCGAAAACCATCGGCGATGGGCTCCAGGAAGCCAAACGACTCGACATCAGTTTGCGCCTGCGAGGCATCCACCCGACCTGGCGTGAACGGCACCGTGACCGACTGCCCGGCGTTCTTAGCCGCCTGCTCGACCCCCGCGCTGCCCGCCAACACGATCAGGTCTGCCAACGAGATCTTCTTGCCACCCGCCTGCGCACCGTTGAATTCGCCTTGAATGCCCTCGAGGGTCTTGAGCACCTGGGCCAATTGCTCAGGCTGGTTGACCGGCCAATCCTTCTGCGGCGCCAAGCGGATACGCGCGCCGTTGGCACCCCCACGCTTGTCGGAACCACGGAAGGTGGATGCCGAAGCCCAGGCGGTGGACACCAGTTGCGCAACGCTCAGGCCCGATGCCAACACCTTGGCCTTGAGTGCCGCCACGTCGCCATCATCGACCAACGCGTGGTCAACCTTGGGCAGCGGGTCTTGCCACAGCAGCTCTTCAGTCGGCAGTTCCGGGCCCAGGTAGCGCGTCAGCGGGCCCATGTCACGGTGGGTCAATTTGTACCAGGCCCGGGCGAAGGCGTCGGCCAACTGCTCGGGGTTGGCCAGGAAGCGCCGGGAGATGGCCTCGTAGGCCGGGTCAAAACGCAGCGCCAGGTCAGAGGTCAGCATGGAGGGCGCGCGACGCTTGGCGGGGTCGAAGGCATCGGGGATCTTGCCGGCGCCCGCACCGTTTTTCGGCGTCCACTGGTGGGCACCTGCCGGGCTCTTGGTCAGTTCCCAGTCGAACCCGAACAGGTTTTCCAGGTATTCGTTGCTCCATTTGGTCGGGGTCGAGGTCCAGGTCACTTCCAGGCCGCTGGTGATCGCATCCTTGCCCACGCCGGTGCCAAAACTGTTTTTCCAACCAAAGCCTTGCTGCTCGATGTCAGCGGCTTCAGGCTCGGCGCCCACGTTATCGGCGGGGCCGGCACCGTGGGTCTTACCGAACGCGTGGCCACCTGCGATCAGCGCCACGGTCTCTTCGTCATTCATGGCCATGCGGCCGAAGGTCTCGCGGATATCAATGGCCGACTTGACCGGGTCGGGGTTGCCTTCAGGACCCTCCGGGTTCACGTAGATCAGGCCCATCTGCACGGCGGCGAGCGGGTTTTCCAGGATGCGCCCGTCCTCGGTACGGCTCTGTTCGGTGCCGTGCTTGTCGGGCTCGGCCACCAGCACACCTTCACCCGCTGGTTGGGCGTCCTTGCCGTAGCGGGTGTCACCGCCCAGCCAGGTCTTTTCGTTGCCCCAGTACACGTCTTCCTCGGGCTCCCACACGTCGGGGCGGCCACCGGAGAAACCGAAGGTCTTGAAGCCCATGGACTCCAGCGCGACGTTGCCGGTGAGCACGATCAGGTCGGCCCAGGAGATATTGCGGCCGTACTTTTGCTTAATCGGCCAGATCAACCGGCGCGCCTTGTCCAGGCTGACGTTGTCGGGCCAGCTGTTGAGCGGCGCAAAGCGCTGCTGCCCGGCCCCTGCACCACCGCGACCGTCCCCGGTGCGGTAGGTACCGGCGCTGTGCCAGGCCATGCGGATAAACAGCGGCCCATAGTGGCCGAAGTCCGCCGGCCACCAGTCCTGCGACTGGGTCATCAATGCCTGCAGGTCGCGTTTGACTGCGGCAAAGTCCAGTTGCTTGTAGGCGTCGGCATAGTTGAAGCCCTCGCCCATGGGATCGGAAAGTGGGGAGTGCTGGTGCAAAATTTTGAGGTTGAGTTGGTTCGGCCACCAGTCGCGGTTTGTCGTGCCACCGCCAGCGGCGTGGTTGAACGGGCATTTCGATGCTGTGGACATGGTTATTGTTGTCTCCCTGTCAGGTACTCATCGGCGGCGCTTCGTGAGCGCTGGGTACAGGTTAGACCCCTATTAAAAGGAGGGCTAATACACTGAGCTTAAGAGGGTGATAGGCAGAGTCTTTTACGTTGCCGGGGCGCAGTGAGGGCATGGGTGGATCCCCACCCTAATGCCAAGCGCTCTTGGTACCTCCACAAAACACCCTTCACCTATGCTTATGGCTTGCTTCTCGCTTAGGGCAGCTTCAGATACCACTGGCGACAACCTGCCGGTTGCCGGTGAGGTTTGACGCTCGCAGGACCCTGGTGTGCGAACGACATGCTTGCACTCGCAGGCTTCGTGTTCGCCGGATTGGGACTTGGGGTCTCACATCGGCTAGGCCTGTTGGCGTGCGTGCACAGCGTGTCCCCCGCACAACAGGCAGCCCTTGCCTCAAAGTATGCGGCGTTGACTTACCTCATATCCCTGGCGGTGGTCAGCGGCGCTTTGGAAGGCAATTGGCTGGGCCTGCCCATTGCTGCTATCGGGGTATTCGCCTGTGTTGCGTTGGCTTTCTTGCCTCTGATCCGCGATGCGCCGAAGCTCGGCAGAGTTAACTGAGCGAAGCACTCACGTCAGTTTGCCCGCTCGCCAGCAACGCGCCGCGAACGAACGCGGACGCCAGCTGGCGTTCGACGAAATCAGCAACGTATGCACTGGCCGAAGTCTTCCCCCGAGGCACGGCCATGGCTTGGCGAATTTCGGTAAACGCTCCCGGCAGGACGCGGTAGCCTGGGTCTTTCAGGGCTATCTGCTCCAGGGGCTGGCGCACCCCGGCGGCTGCGTCGAATTGCTGCTCGATATACAGGTCCACTGCGGCAGATGATGTCGCCGCGCGCTCAAGCGTGGCATGTTTCAAGCTGCGCGAAAGAAACAGGTCATAGGCCGCACCTTTGCCCACTGCGAGGCGCAACCCGGGCTGATCGAGGTCAGCGACATCGTTGAAGGGAGAATCCTGCTTGACCAGGTAGGTGCCCTCGATGATCACATAGGGCTTGCTGAACGCGATCTGCTCTTCACGCACCGGCTCGATCGCCAGGAATGCCAGATTCCAACCGCCCTCCTCCAGCGCCGCAAACACTTTGCCGGCAGCATCGAAGGTGATCATTTCCAGGGCCACGCCCAACTCCGCCGCCAGGGCTTTGGCCAAGGCCACAGAGACGCCTTGCGGCGCGCCCTCACTGTTTTGCTGTGCCAGCACCGGGTTGCCGAAGTTGATCGCCGCGCGCAGCACGCCGCCGGGGGCCAGCTCTGCCAATACTGCAGGTGAAATAGAAAGCATCAGGCACTCCAGAGGACCATTCAGAAAATAAACGCCGCCACCGGCTGGCGCGGCCCAAAAGCCGGCGCCCCTGGGTAACAGAGGCGCCGGCGAGCGGATGGACTTTAGTGGGCCTGCTTGGCGGCGCCCACGGCGTGGTCGGGGTCATCCTTGTTGGTCACACGCATCAGTATCGTCATCAGGAAACCTATCACCAACAACCCGCTGAGGAACAGCAAGCCATTGGCGGCACTCTGGCTATTGCCCTTGACCATACCGATCATAGATGGGCCGACGAAGCCACCGAGGTTGCCAATGGAGTTGATCACGGCTATCGACACCGCCGCAGTCGCACGGTCAAGAAAGAGCGTCGGCAGCGCCCAGAAGGGTGACTTGAAGCTATACAGGCCAGACAACGCGAGGCAGATCATCGCCATGGCGACGACAGGATTGGACACCAGGCCGGCACCGATCAGCCCGGCCGCCGAGAACAGCAAAGGGATGGCGGAGTGCAGTTTGCGCTCGTTGCGTTTATCCGAATGGCGTGACCAGACGATCATGGCGATGGTCGCGATGATGTAAGGCAACATAGCGATCAGGCCGATCTGCGTATGGGTCAGCGATTCGGAGAAGCTCTTGATGATCTGCGGCATCCAATAGCCGACGCCCAGGCTGCCGCACTGGTAGACAAAGTAGATGAACGACAGATACAGCACTTTCGGGTTGGTCATGGTCTTGAGCACGCCCAGGCTCTTGACGTTCTTGCGACTTTTGCGATCACGCTCCAGCTCGGCCAGCAGCCAATCCTTCTCCTCAGGCTTGAGCCATTTGGCCTGCTCGGGTTTATCGGTCAGGAAGAAGAAGCAGGCAATGCCCAGGAACACGGCCGGGATGCCTTCGAGGAACAGCATCCAGCGCCAGCCGCTCCAGTTCATCCAGCTGATGTTGTCCATGATCCAGGTGCTCAGCGGCGCACCGATGATGTAGCTGACCGGGATGGCTGCGGTGAACAGCGCGACGGTGGTGGCGAGTTCCTTGGCGCGGAACCAGTAGGTCAGGTAGACGATGATGCCGGGGAAGAAACCGGCCTCGGCGACGCCAAGAAAGAAGCGCAGCACGTAGAGCTGGTTGGGGGTCTGGGCGAACGCGGTGCAGGCCGCGATGATGCCCCAGGTCACCAGGATGCGGGCAATCCACACCCGTGCGCCGAACTTGTTGAGCAGCACGTTGCTAGGCACTTCGAACAGGAAATAGCCGATGAAGAAAATACCGGAGATAAACCCGAAGGCCTCACTGGTCAGCGCCAGCTCCTTGTTCATCTGCAACGCGGCATAACCGATGTTCGCGCGGTCCAGGTAGGAGACGATGTACAGCAGGAAAACGAAGGGAATGATACGCAAGGTGATCTTGCGCACGATGGCGGCTTCGTCAACAGCATTATTGTTATTCATGCAAACCTCACGGGAAACAGGCTTGTGCCTGCTTCTGTAGTTTTTGTAAATCCTTTGCTGCTCAGACGGAAAAGATCATGCACACCGGGCTGCCGGTAGAAACCGAGAACCCGGTCTTGCTCAAGCCGCCCTTTTTCGGGTCGACCTTCATGGAAATGATGGTATCGCTGTCCTCGTTGAGTGCGAAAAGGTAGCGCTCGTTGGGGGTCAAGGTGAAGAACCGCGGGGTCTTGCCCTCGGTGGCGACAAATTCAACCGGACTTAGCAGGCCGGTGCCCTCATCGATGGCGAAGACTGCCACACTGTCGTAGCCGCGGTTGGAGGCGTAGAGGAAGCGGCCGCTGCGGTCGATCTCGATTTCCGAGGCGCGGCTGTTGCCGGTGTAGGTGGCGGGCAGCGACGGCAATACCTGTTGGGGCTTGAGTGCTCCCGTCTGCGTGTCGAACCGGTAGGCCGTCACGGTAGAGTCCAGCTCGTTGACCACGTAAGCGAACGCGGCGTTGGGATGCAACGCAATATGCCGCGGGCCCGCGCCTTCACGCGTGGTCACGAACGGCTGCTCGGCGGGGAACAATTTGCCGTTATCAAAGCGGAAACTGAATACCCGGTCGAGTCCCTTGTCCGGCACCAGCACGAAGTTGCCGGAATGGTCGAACGGATTGAAGTGGGGCTTGGAGAACGGTTGCTCGACCCGGTGCGGGCCCAGCGGCCCTTCGAGTTTGAGCAACTGGTTGATGGAGCCCAGCGACCCGTCCTGCGCCACATTGAGTACGGCCAGCGAGCCGCCGATGTGGTTGGACACCACCAGGAAGCGCTCGCTAGGATCGAGTGCCAGGTGGACAGGGTTCTTGCCTTCGGTACTTTGCTGGTTGATGAAAGTCAACTTGCCAGTGGCCTTGTCGACACTGAAGGCACTGACGTCGCTTTTGTCGCCATGCACGGTGTACAGGCGGTCGCCGGCTTTATTGAGGGCCAGGAAAGACGGATTGACCAAGTCCTTGACCACCTGCACCAGTTCCAGCGTGCCCTTTTCCTGATCGACTTTATAGACCGTGATGCCTTCGCCGCGCGCATTTCGCTCGCGGGTAGTGCGTGAGCCGATATAAGCGTACATAGGGGTTCTCCCGCTGGTAGATGACTTTTTATTGGAAGGGGCGACTGCGTAAGCCAGGTTCGTGGGCAGCAGCGAACCCAGCAGCGCGACGCCCGCAGCGGTGCCCATCTGTTGGAGCAAGAGACGGCGGCTCGCATCGGTTGGCGAATCTATCGAGTGATCAATCTCAGGCGCAGGGAGGCCTGCGCGCTTGTCATCGCGGTTCATTTTGCGTTTCCTTGTTATTGTTGAACGCATGTATGGATAGCGACGGCCTGCCCTCTGCGGAGCTGGCCGGGTATTACCGGGCGCTGCGCTTGACCACCTTGCGAATCACATAGGGCAGCACGCCGCCATTGATGAGGTAGCGAATCTCCTGCAGCGAATCGATACGCACGTTCAGGTCCACGTTTTGTTGACCGCCCCCTGCCCGCTTAATGATCAAGGTTATCGCGTTGTCGCCCACCACCAGGTCGTCGAGGCCCAGGAAGTCAAATTCCTCATCCCCCTGCAGCGCCAGGTCGGCGGTTTTCATGCCGTGCTTGAACTGCAACGCAATGACACCCATGCCGATCAGGTTGCTGCGGTGAATACGCTCAATGCTCTGCGCCACCACGGCTTTCACGCCCAGCAGCGCTTGCGCCTTGGCCGCCCAGTCACGGCTGGAACCAGCGCCGTAGTTGATGCCAGCGAAGACCACCATCGGCGTATGCTGCACGGCATAGCTCTTCGCCGCTTCATACAAGGGCAGGCAGGCACTGTGGTCCGCATTCCAGGCCCAGGCACCTAACCCCGGCTGCTCGGCCAACAACAGGTTTTTCACAGCCTTGTTGGTGAAGGCGCCGCGCAGCATCACTTCATGGTTGCTGCGCCGGGTGGAGTACTGGTTGAGGTCCTGCGGGTCTTCGCCGCGTTCCAGCAGCCATTGGCCCGCGAGGCTGTTGGCGGGAATGGAATAAGCCGGGGAGATATGGTCGGTGGTAACGTTGTCGCCCAGCACCATGAGGATGCGCGCAGCGTTGATGGCCAGCGTGGTCTTCGGCTCCGCGCTGATATCGGCAAGGTACTGCGGCCGGCGCAGGTAGGTGGAATTCGGGCTCCACGGAAACTGCACGCTGCCTTCGGCCGACAGCGACTGCCAGTGATGGGTGCCCTCCCAGACCTTGGCCAGGCGCTGCTGGAAGAACTCCGGCTTGACCGAGCGCAGTGCCTGGGCGGCGATATCGGCGTCGCTGGGCATCAGGTCGCGCAAGTACACCGGGGTGCCGGCCTGATCCTTGCCCAAGGCTTGGGATTCAAGGTCGATATCGATCGTACCGGCAATCGCATATGCCACGCACAGGGCCGGGGACGCCAAGTAGCCAGCGGGTACTTTGGGATTGACCCGGCCTTCGAAGTTACGGTTGCCGGACAACACTACGACACCCTTGAGCCCCTGATCGGCGAATACCTCGACATGCTCTTCGAGCTGTCCGGAGTTGCCGATGCAGGTCATGCAGCCGAAGCCGGCCAGGTCAAAGCCGAGCGCGGAAAAGTCTTCCAATAGTCCGGCCTCAGCCAGATAGTCCGCCACTACCCGGGAACCAGGCGACAGCGAAGTCTTGACCCACGGCTTGCGCTTGAGCCCCAATTGGCGTGCCTTGCGCGCCAGCAGACCGGCCTGGATCATCTGTGCCGGATTCGCTGTGTTGGTACAGCTGGTGATGGCCGACATCACTACTGCACCATGGGTGATCGGTTCGCCGAAGGAAGGCTCGAAAAATATCTGCTCCGATGGCCCGGCTATCAGCTTGCCGCCGCCCATGACTTCCTGATGGAAGGATGCCGCCGCGTCCGACAGCTTCTGACGCTGGTGTGGCTGATGCGGACCGGCAACGCTGGGCTCTATGCTGGCCAGGTCCAGTTCGATCAACTCGTCGAACTGCGGTTCGGCAAGGTCATCGCTGCGCCACAAGGGTTGCGCGGTCATGTAGCTGACAACTTTCTCGCACAGGGCTTCTGATCGGCCGGACAGTTTCAAATAGGCCAGTGTGTCGTCATCGAAGGGAAAAAACACTACCGTGGCACCGTACTCCGGGGCCATGTTCGATACGGTGCCACGCGCGGCCCAGCTCAACGTCGACAAGCCCGGACCGGTGAACTCGACAAACTTGCCCACGACTGAGCGCTTGCGCAGAATTTGCGCCACGTGCAAAGACAGGTCCGTCGCTGTCACCCCGGGGCGCATGATGTTGGTCACGCGAATACCCACCACCTTCGGGAAGCTGATCGGCACCGGCTCACCCACCATCGCCGCCTGCCCTTCCAGGCCACCCACGCCCCAGCCCAGCACGCCGATTGCGTTGATCATGGGCGTATGGCTATCGGTGGCGACCATGTCGTCCGGGTGCAGCATGCGCCGGCCGTCTTCCATGGGGGTTTCCCACACCACCTGGGCCAAGGCTTCCATGTTCATCTGATGGATGATGCCAGTGCCCGGCGGGATCACCCCGAAGTTGTCGAGACTCTTCTGCGCCCACTTGATGAAACGGTAACGTTCGCTGTTCCGGCGAAAATCGATATCAAGGTTCTGCTCGACGGCATCCGCCTCGGCATAGCGCTCGACGATCACCGAATGGTCGATGGTCAGCACGGCCGGAATCAAGGGGTTCATGGCCTGGGGATCACCGCCCAGCTCCGCCACCACGTCGCGCATGCCGGCGAAATCGGCCAAGGCCGGCAGGCAGGTGGTGTCGTGGAACATCAAGCGGTTAGGCTGGAACGGCACCTCGCAATCAGGTCCCTGACCGATCGCACGGGCGAGCACCGAAGGCAGCGCTTCGGGTGAGCAGCGCGCGACGTTCTCGAGGAGGATCCGAATCGAATAAGGCAGTTTTACCAATTGCTCGTGGTCGAGCATCTTGTGCAAGTTCACGTAGGCGAACGCTTCGCCCTGGAGGGTCAAGGTGTCGAGCAGGTCGGTCGCTATCTCGGTCATGCTGGCATCGCTCATTCTTATAGTATTCGCGGCAGGGGCCGCAACGGGCCCGCTTACCGCTGGTGGTTGGATACTAGAATGGCGAAGCGCAGATGAAAATTGCCGGTTTACCAAGGTAGCCTTCGCAAAGCGCGAAGGCTCGCCTTGCTGGGTCAGTCGACTTTCTCCTTGAGATTGTCGATCAAGGTCTTGAGCGTCGGCGACGCCAGTTCGTATTTCCGAAAGGCCAGCAGCAAGGTCCGCTGAGCCCAGGTTTCTTGCAGGGTCAGCGCCTTGAGCCGGTGGCTGCGCAGGTACGGTTGCACCACTGAGCGTGGCAATACCGCCAGCCCCAATCCGGTCGAAACCATTCGGCACATGCAGTCGAAGCTGCTGATGCGGATACGCAGCTTCAGTGACTTGCCAAGCTTGTCGGCCTCGCCGGTCAGCAGTGTGTGCACCGAGCTCTCGAGATGCGGCCCAATGAATTCGTGCTCGAGCACGTCGCGAAACCGTACGGCCTTCTCTCCGCTCAGGGGGTGGCCCTGCGGTACCACCAGCGTCAGTTCGTCGTGGCGGTAAGGAACGGTTTCCAAACCTTGGGCGGCGGTCTGGTCGGCGATGATACCCAAATCTGCGCGGCCATCGGCAACCGCTCGGATCACCGCCGAGCCGACGCGTTCTTCGATATCGAATTTGATCTGCGGGTACAGTTGCACGAAGCGGGCGATGTCTGTGGGAAGAAACTGCGACAGTGCCGAGGTGATCGCATGGATACGCACGTGGCCTTTGACGCCAGATGCGTAATCGCCCAGTTCATCGTCCAGGGCGGTGAGGGTCTGCTGGAGTTGGCGCGCATAGAACAGCATGGATTGGCCGGCCGGGGTGAGGTCCACGCCGCGGGCATTGCGTACCAGCAATGCCGAGCCAGCTTGGGCCTCAAGCTCCGCAATGCGCTTGCTGATGGCGGACAGCGCCAAGTGTTTGATGCGCGCTACGCGCGTGAGATTGCGCTCCTCGGCAACGGCAATGAAGATGTCCAGGCTGGTCAGGTCGTAGCGCATGGAGCTCCTGTGGTGTCGGGGGGCAAGGGAATACGATAGCGCGTGGCTTGTGAGTCGCTAGTAGAGCGCCGCAGCGCTGTGCGTTCGCTTTCGAAAGGCTCGCACAGGGTGCCGGCAGGCACAATATCTCCAGTACGCAGGGTTTGACCACTGCGCCACGATGCGCCACTTCACCCGCAACTTGCAGGATCAGCTTGCGCACCCGCACAACGACAAGGCAGGTCGATCAAAAATAACCGTTCAGCCACTCCAGCATGCGTGCCGCGCGGGCCGATAATGGCCACTCCAGGCGATGGATCAGCCACAGGGTATCGATGACTTCCTGGTCACCCTGGAATACCTGGATCAACCAGCTCATACGTGCCCATGCGGCAGGTACCGATGGGATCGTAGATCGTTCGCCCGTTAGCGGGCGAAGCTCAGCCATTGCCCGTCGGTCTGCCCCCCCAGCGAGGGCTGCTTTTTCGTTTTCGACCAAGGCCTTGAGGGCCGGCTGGCTGGGATTCCTGATGCTAATGTCACCCGAAAATACCGATAAAACGGGCTATTCAATGCACAGTCTTCACCGAAGCGCTGGCCTATATCGAGGTGCTCACCGATACGGCCATCACTGCTGATGTCTTGGGTGTAGCGGCGGATTGGCGTGTCGCTGGCATATTTAGGCTGAAGATTGACCGTCCCGCCCAATCCGCTGCCCGCGGGCGTCACGCCATTCACGAAAGCGCTCGGGCCTTTGAACACCTCTACCCGATCGATGGCTTCGATGCCGATGATCTTCCGAGGCAGCACGCCGTACAGCCCGCCCTAGGAGAGGTCATCGCTGTTTAGCGGCAAGTCGCGGATCGACCCTGCAGCCGCTGCTGGGTAGCTCCTTCGACGAGCGGCTGCGTAGCTTGCTGCCTGAGGGCGCTTGAATGAAGACGATCCTGGCAGCTACCCCACGGCGCCTGGCGATCTCGGCGCTGGCCTGGCTGTTGAGCGGCGGCGCGGCGCTGGCGCAAGCGGCATCGCCACCAGGCGCCGGCACCCAAGACGCGCGCACGGCCAGTGCCGAACTGGTCGCGGCCTTCGCGCCTTCCGGCACGCTGCGCGTCTCGATCAACCTCGGCAACCCGATTCTCGCCACCCTTGACCCACACACGCACCAGCCGGTCGGCGTATCGGTCGACCTGGCGGGCGAACTGGCCAAACGCTTGGGCATGCCGCTGCAGTTGATAGCCGTGACCTCAGCAGGCGCCTCGGTGGAAAACGTCGAGCAAGACAAGGCCGTCGTTGGCTTCTTCGCCATCGACCCCAGGCGCGGGCAGATCATTGAGTTCACGCGGCCCTATGTGCTGATCGAGGGGGTGTATGCAGTGCGCAACGACTCGCCGATCACCACCAACAACCAAGTCGACCAGCCAGGCACGACCTTGGCGGTCAGCAAGGGCAGCGCCTACGACCTGTTCCTGAGCCGCGAGCTTCACCACGCCAGCATCGTGCGGCTGCCGACATCCCCGGGTATTCTTGCCCAGCACATCGCAGTGGCCGATCTTCGCCTTGACCTCGGGCGGGGCGATGTCGCTGCCGATGGCCGTGGTGTCAGCATCCCCTATCATCAGCACCGTCTGGACCTTGAGGTTGGGCAGTTCGTAGAACACTGGCTGGGTGAAAATCATGTCGTAGATCAGCGCCGAGTTCCACGCCACCCGCTCATGGCCCGGGCCCTTGTTGAGGCCGGCGAGCATGTCTACCCAACGATCGTATTCAGGCTTCCAGCGCCCGACGTAATAGGTGCTCTGATCATACTTGCGGATGCCTTCGGCACCGAAAGCCGATCTGATCTGGCGCCACGACCCGGTAGCCGGCAGTGCTCAGGGCCTTGATGCTGTCGTCCCAGGTGGCGCCGCAAAAGTTCTTGCCGTGCAGCAGCACCGCGGTGCGGCCATTGGCGGGGCCGCTGGGAGCGACGTCCATGTAGCCCATCGCGCTATAGCGCTGTTGTTTTTGGAGTCTGGATTGCTGTCGCGCTGGGCGACAGCCTGCAGCCAGTATGCAAGAGAGAGGCGCTCGGACTAATGGCGCCAAGTGCATAGCAGGTATGTCTCGGGCTCGTGGCAATCAGAATGAAAGGGTCGCCGCCCACGCGGGCATTAGCTAGAGGGATTTCCACTGCGTTCGGTGAAAGAACATCGGGCCTTGGATATTTGTAAGGGCAGTACTGGTTGCGGTGGGCACTGGAATAGCCATGCGTTATATCGGAAGGTGCCGATCAGCAATCACCTGTTTCATCACCAGAGTAGAGGTCAACCGCTGGACGTTGGGCAGCTTCGACAACTGCGCGTCGTAGAGCTTTTGAAACGCGGGTAAATCCTGCGTAACCACCATTAACAGGTAGTCGGGATCACCAAACAGCCGCTGCGCTTGAACGATGTAGGGGATGGCCGGCAAAGCGGCTTCAAAATCCGCGACGGCCTCCTGATGCCCCTCGCGCAAAGTCACAAACACCAAGGACGAAAAATTGAGATCCAGCCGCGATGCACACAGCTGTGCCCGATAGCCAAGAATGGCGCCGCTATCCTCCAGCGCCCGCACTCGTCGATGGCAGGGTGACAGGCTTAGCCCCACGCGTTCTGCAAGCTCCGTAAGCGATTGACGACCGTCCTTCTGCAGCTCAGCAAGAATCTTGCGGTCTATGCGATCCATTTCAAATAACCTTCTATTTTTAGACCAGTATAGTGTCGCTTTAAAAAGAAAATGCCCGGTAGTTTTTAATATTCTTGCCACTCAACACCGAGCCGTCCTCCATAGGCTCGGTGAACGGGTGGAGAAAAATTTGTGAGTTTCAACATTCTGGCGGCGTTTTGGGCCGTATCTTTTTTATTCGTCATCACGCCGGGCGTCGACTGGGCTTACGCTATTTCTGCGGGAATCAAAGGGCGAAGGGTAGTGCCTGCCGTAGCGGGTATGCTTTCGGGTCATCTTCTGGCAACGTTGATTGTCGCTGCGGGCGTGGGCGGCGTATTGGTGAGAATTCCTTACGCGCTCACCGCGCTTACGTTGGCCGGGGCAGGATATTTGCTATGGTTGGGCGTCAACATGCTGCTCAAGCCTTCTGCGCCGGTGCAAGGGGAATCCCCCGATGAGGGCACCTGGTCGAGTTGGGCGATCAAGGGGCTGTGCGTCAGCGGACTCAACCCGAAGGTGGTCCTGCTGTTCCTCGCCCTACTCCCGCAATTTACCCAGCCCCAAGCAGCACTACCCGTGCCAGCGCAGATCATCGTGCTGGGAATGCTGCATGCCTTCAGCTGTGGCGTCGTGTATTTACTGGTCGGTTTCGGTGCCCGTGCGGTGCTCGCTTCCAGGCCAGCGGCGGCCATTCTCGTGAGCCGGGTTTCGGGAGCTGCAATGGTCGTGATTGCCGTGCTGCTAGCTGTCGAGCGTCTGATGACTTTGCAGTGAGAAGTTAGCAGTCCCCACATCCCGCCCAGGTGCAACGTATTGCCATAGGTGAACCGGTCATCCTCCAGCGTCAGCCGCAACTTGCAGGATCAGCTCCCGCACCCGCACAACGACAAGGCAGGTCGATCAAAAATAACCGTTCAGCCACTCCAGCATGCGTGCCGCGCGGGCCGATAATGGCCATTCCGCGCGATGGATCAGCCACAGGGTATCGATGACTTCCTGGCCGCCCTGGATCACCTGGATCAACTCTGGCCGCGCAAATGAAAGGCGGGCGTACCTGGGAATCACCGAGAAGCCCAACCCTCGAGACACCGGCTCCAATATCAGCGAAATCTGATTGGTGAATCCAGCACTGGGCAAGCTACGCACCCCCGGCGCCCCTGGAAAGCGCCGACTTAATAGCCGTGCCGCCATGGCCTGGCCGTCGGGATGGTCGACGAAACCCAAGCGTTCAAGATCAGCCCAACTGTCGACGTGGACGCCAGCGGGCACCACAAGCTCCAACGGTTCTTCGGCGAACTGCTGCACCGACAGACGCTTGTCGTCAGGCTTGAGGGTCAGCAGCCCAAGTTCGAAACGGTTCTGGAGGACGGCATCCAGGACCTCGCTGTCTGGTGCGAAGCGGTGGCGCACATGCAGCCCTGGATAGGTGCGCTGCAGCTCCAGCAAGTGAGGGTACAGTGCCAGGCCGATACTGCCGGGGCTGATCAGGCTGATATCACCTTGTTCGGCATCGGCTGATGACAAGCGTTGCTGCAAACGCTGGCTGGCAGCGCCAACCTCGGCGCAGTAGTACAGCAGCGCTTCGCCGGCCGGGGTCAGTTCCAGCTGCCGCGGCCGGCGGATCAGCAGTGGCCCCAGTTCAGCCTCCAGCCGCTGTACATGCTGACTTACCGCCGCCTGCGTGAGGTCTAGCCGCTCGGCAGTACGGGTGAAGTTGCCCAGCTCGGCCAAGGTGCTGAAGGTACGCAGCCATTGCAGGTTTAGCATAAATATCTCTTATCGAAACCATCAGCGGCAGATTATTTTCATTATAGCGACGGCGCCGTAGATTGTAGACCTGTTCATTCTGATGAGGTCGACCATCATGTCCCAGGTATACCCCCGCAGCTTTTCCCACATTGGCCTGTCGGTCACTGATCTCGATGCCGCCGTCAAGTTCTACACAGAGGTCATGGGTTGGTACGTGATCATGCCGCCCACCACCATCGTTGAAGACGACACCGCCGTGGGCGTCATGTGCACCGACGTGTTCGGCGCCGGCAGGGCCTCCTGCCGAATCGCCCACCTGTCGACGGGCGATCGCATTGGCGTGGAGATCTTCGAATTCCCCAACTCGGTCAAACCCGAAAACAACTTCGAATATTGGAAAACCGGCGTGTTCCACTTCTGCGTTCAGGACCCCGACGTCGAAGGCCTGGCCGCGAAGATCGTCGCCGCGGGCGGCAAGCAGCGTATGCCGGTGCGCGAGTACTTTCCGGGCGAGAAGCCTTTTCGCATGGTGTACATGGAAGACCCGTTCGGCATCATTCTTGAGATCTATAGCCACAGCTACGAGCTGACGTACGCAGCCGGTGCTTATCAATAACTACGGGCTTTTGCCGCGTTCCTGATGTAACACCGCGACCCCTTTATGGTTACACCTTGGTTTTGCCAGCGGCGCCGACCAGGCCGTCGAGCCAATCCTGATGGCCATTGATCATCGGGTTCGGCTTGGCCTTGGCCAACTCTTCGGCGGGTTTACCCTTTTGAGTTTCTTGCGTCAGGATGCGCACACGGCCACCGGAGAGGTTCTCGATCAGCCAGGCGTGATGGACATCCAAACGGGTGTCGCCCTCGCCCGCCCAACCGTGCCAGGCGATACGCCCGGGCTGGTCGCCAACCGGAGGGACGTACTCATTGCATTGCGCCTCGACCGGGAAGCCGAAGGTCTCGAAGTAGAAGCGCACGCCATTCGCCAGTTCGCGGCCGGTGTCGTGGAAACGGATGTTCGCCGAATTGGCGTAGTAAGTCGGCCACCGCGGTGCCTGGCTGAGCAAGGGCCAGATGTCAGCGGTTTGCAGGCCGGCGACGATGACTTCGTTGGAAACGAAGTTCTCGGTGAAGCCTGGAAGAAAGCCTTCGGGCCAGATGATTTCGTGCATGTGATGTACTCCGTATGTGATGGACCGGGCTAATGATGGCTGCTACGCTGGAATCACGCCAATCGTCATATTTTATTCAGAGCATCATGAATTCTGATATCAGACACCTTGATTTCAATCTGCTGAAAGCCCTAGACGCTTTGCTCGATGAACGCAGCGTGACCCGTGCGGCCGAGCGGCTGGCACTGACCCAGCCGGCCGTCAGCGGCATGCTCACGCGACTGCGGGAAAGCTTTGGCGACCCGTTGTTTGTACGTGCCCAACGGGGCATCGTGCCCACGCTGCGCGCCCAGCAACTGGCGGGCCCGGTCAAGCAACTGCTCAGTGATATCGAGGCTATTCTCCAGCCGCAGGCCTTCGAGCCAGCCTCGGCGAGCATGACCGTGAACATCGCGTCGACTGACTACGCCTTGCGGGCGGTCGTGGTGCCCTTTCTTAGCGCCCTGCGCCAGCAAGCGCCGAACATTCGTGTCGCGGTGCAGCCCGTGGATAACCAGGCGTTGTCTGGGCAGATGGACCGTGGCGATGTTGACCTTGCCCTGGTTACCCCTGACAGCACGCCACCGGGGCTGCACGCCGCGCCTCTGTTCGACGAAAGCTATATATGCCTGATGCGTTCCGGCCACCCTGCCGCCCAGAAGCGGACACTGTCGCTTGATCGTTTCTGCGAATTGGATCATGTGCTAGTGTCTTCATCCGGCGGGGCCTTCAGCGGAGTGACCGATGAGGCGCTGGCTGAACTGGGCCGGTCACGCCGGGTGACGATCTCGGTCACCAGCTTTCTGGTACTGCCAGAGATCCTGAGGATCAGCGACCTCATCGCCGTGGTGCCCCGCCGACTTGCCGTGAACAGTGACGACCTTGTGCTGCGCGAACCACCTTTGGCCATTCAGGGTTTCAACAAGAGCGTAGCCTGGCATGAACGCACCCATCACGACCCGGGCCAGCGCTGGGTGCGCTCGCTGTTGATCGATACCTGCAAAGCGCTGCGATGAGTTGGATCGCCGCCTGGGAGGCTGGACATCTCCGCCAGCCTTACTCGTCCGCCAAAGCGCGTACTCGACCAATTGCTGACTATTGATCTGCGAATCGACCACCTGCCCCAAGGTGGTCAATGAAATGGCCTTCAATGTTGCACGCTTGGTCTTGCCTAGCGGGCGGGCTTCTCAACCTCCACTAGGTACCGGTCGATGATTTCAGACAAGGGCACACCTACTCGGTTTGCCTTCTCGAATTGCATCAGGCTCGTATTGCTCAGCCTCACGTCGTCGAATCCAGCTTGAGCGGCCTGTTTGCGCGCGAAGGTCTGCGTCTCTTGATAGACTTGCGCCCCATCGCGATTGATCCGGATCTGGGCGGTGTAGCTGACTGTACCGTCAGCTCTTTTACGAGCTCTGATAGTGGCCATGGAATTGGTACACGCCTTCGTTCAGTTGGTACGTTGTACCAACGTCATGGAAAAAATGCCTGAAATCGCCCGAAAATGCTACAAAATACGCAGACCAAAATGCAAATGAAATCAGCCTCAAACCCAGCAAAAACAAGGCCTGAGCCCTCCAGGCGCTTCAGCGTTGCGCCCATGATGGACTGGACCGACCGCCACTGCCGCTACTTCCTGCGCCTGCTGTCCGCCCACACCCTGCTCTACACCGAAATGGTCACTACCGGCGCCCTGCTCAACGGTGATCACGAGCGCTTCCTGCGCCACGACGACACCGAGCACCCGTTGGCCCTGCAATTGGGCGGCAGCACCCCGACCGACTTGGCCGCTTGCGCGCGCATGGCCGAGCAAGCCGGTTACGACGAAGTGAACCTGAACGTCGGCTGTCCCAGCGACCGGGTGCAGAACAACATGATCGGTGCCTGCCTGATGGGGCACCCAGCCCTGGTGGCCGACTGCGTGAAGGCGATGCGTGATGCGGTGTCGATCCCGGTGACGGTCAAGCACCGTATCGGCATCAACGGGCGCGACAGCTATGAGCAACTGTGCGATTTCGTCGGCCAGGTGCGCGACGCCGGTTGCGGCAGTTTTACCGTGCATGCGCGCATTGCCATCCTGGAAGGCCTGTCGCCCAAGGAAAACCGTGACATCCCGCCGTTGCGCTACGACGTGGCGGCGCAGTTGAAGGCTGATTTTGCCGACCTTGAGATCGTACTCAACGGCGGCATCAAGACGATGGAGGAGTGCCGGGCGCATTTGCAGACGTTTGATGGGGTGATGCTGGGCCGCGAGGCGTACCATAACCCCTACCTGCTGGCCACGGTGGACCAGGATCTGTTTGGCAGTACGGCACCGGTCATTTCTCGGGCCGAGGCATTGGTTGCGTTGCGGCCTTATATCGCGGCGCATATCGCGGCGGGTGGGGCGATGCACCACATTACCCGGCACATCCTGGGGCTGGGCAGCGGATTTCCAGGGGCGCGCAAGTTTCGCCAGCTGTTGTCGGTGGATATCCACAAGGCGGCCGATCCATTGGCGTTGCTGGATCAAGCCGGGGTTTTGCTGGAAGGACGCTGATGCTCGTGCCCGTTCGTGGATAAATCCGTTTCCACAGGAACCTGAACCGTTGCAGGTGCTCCAATGGCTAGTCTTTATGTGCCCGCGCGCCTCGGCCTACGCCGCTCTTGAGCGACAGGCGGCGCTCGGGTAATGTCATCCTAATCGCACAGGACAGAGCACGCTCATGACTTCCAAGCTGGAACAACTCAAGCAATTCACCACCGTCGTTGCCGACACGGGTGACCTTGACGCCATCACCAAGCTCAAGCCGGTAGATGCCACCACCAACCCTTCCCTGCTGCTCAAAGCTGCTTCGATGCCAGGCTATGCCGATCTGCTGAACCAGGCCGTGAAAGACGCCAAGGGTGACGTGGGCCTGGCCTGCGACCGCTTTGCCGTATCGGTAGGCAGCGGCATTTTGAAAGTGATCCCAGGCCGGATCTCCACCGAAGTGGATGCGCGCCTGTCGTTCGACCAGGAAGCGCTGCTGGGCAAGGCTCACCAGTTGATTGACTTGTACGACAAGGCTGGCGTGGGCCGCGACCGTGTGCTGATCAAGTTGGCATCAACCTGGGAAGGCATCCGCGCTGCCGAGAAATTGGAAAAGGAAGGCATCCAGACCAACCTGACCCTGCTGTTCTCCTTCGCCCAGGCCGCAGCCTGCGCCGATGCCGGGGTGTTCCTGATCTCGCCGTTCGTGGGCCGTATCTACGACTGGTACAAGAAATCCACCGGTACCGACTACACCGGCGGCGAAGACCCGGGCGTGCAGTCGGTCACTCGTATCTACAACTACTACAAAGCCAATGGTTACAAGACCGTAGTCATGGGCGCCAGCTTCCGCAACATCAGCCAGATCGAAGAACTGGCGGGCTGCGACCGCCTGACCATCAGCCCTGAGCTGTTGCACAAGCTGTCGGAAGACCAGGGCACGTTGGCCCGCAAGTTGAGCGAAGGCAAAGGCGGCGAGCCACGCCACCCGCTGACCGAGGCGCAGTTCCGCTGGGAGTCCAACGAGGACGCCATGGCGACCGAGAAGCTGGCCGAAGGTATTCGCCAGTTCGCGCGCGACCAGGAGAAACTGGAGGCGCTGCTGTCGGCCAAGGCTTGATAGCAGGCTGAAATGCAAAAAGGCGACCCTGGGGTCGCCTTTTTCATGCCCGGGCCAACGGCGTAGGTCAGCTACGCTCCAGGGCGTTGACCAGGTCGTGGAAGGCTTCGCGGTTGGAATCGTTCAAGCCCATGAGGATCTTGTGCGCTTCCAGCACCTTGGCTCTCACCACTTCCTCGGACTGGTCCTGGGACGGCAGGTCGGTCAAGCATTCCGGGCACGGGATCGGCCGCCCGACGATGTTGAACACCTGGTCGAAACCCATCGACTGCAGCAGCCGGGTGATGTCTTCATGGGTCGTGACGACGGTCGGCAACAGGCCGACTTTTTGCCGCGACAAGATGGACAACTTGGCCAGCAAGCCAAGCGTCGTGCTATCGATACTGCGCGTTTCCGTCAGATCGATAACGATCGCCGAAAAATTAAGCGCAGTGAAGATTTTTTCAATAGTCGCATCCAACGCCGAACACAGGGTCAGGCGCACTTCACCGACAAATTTCAGCACGAATGTGCCACTTTGTTCGGCAAACTGGATTCTACCGGTACTCATTCAATGTTCCTGCTCAGCACCAACAAGGCGATATCATCCGGCATCTCCCCTAGCGTGGCCAGTCCAAACTTCTGCCGCAGGCCATCCAGGCTGCCGCCGACTTCCTTGACTATCTCAGGCAAGGCCGCCTCTTTATCTTTGAGTGTTTCGCCGGGCAAAAGGTCCAGAATGCCATCAGATAACAGCGTCAAGCTGAAGCTCTCTGGCAATTCCAGCACGTGGTCGGTGTAGGTGGCTTCGTTGAACAGCCCCACTGGCAAACCACGCCCTTCCAGGTAACGCACCTGGCCCGGGGTATAGAACACCGGCAAGGGCAAATGCCCGCCGATGCTGTAGGTCAGCAATCCTGTGTCTTCATCGATCACGCCACCGACCATGGTGACGTGTTTGCCTAGCTTACAGTTGATCAGGCCACGATTGATATGGCCCAGTACTTCTGAAGGCTTGAATTCGGGCAACGTGCCGCTGCGCCGCGACTCGAACATCAACCGCGTGGTCATGAACTTGAGCAGCACCGTGACGAACGCCGACGATGCGCCATGGCCCGAGACATCGGCCAGGTAGAACGCGACGCGACGCTCGTCGACGCGAAAACAGTCGACGAAATCCCCCGACAGGTACAGCGACGGGATGATCTGGTGTTCAAACTTGAAACCGTCCACCACCCAGGGGCTTTCCGGCAGCATGTTCATCTGCACCTGGCGACCGGCGTTCTGGTCCTCCTGCAACAAATGCAGGCTGGCCTCCAGCTCACGATTGGCGGTTTCGAGCTTGTCGCGGTAACGCTGGTTTTCCAGCAGCAGGCGCGCGCGATCCAGCGCACGGTGCACCGAGTGCTCCAGCACGGCCAAGTCTTCCAACGGCTTGATCAGGTAGTCCGAGGCGCCCAGGCGCAAGGCCTCGACCGCATCGTTCATCACCCCGGCACCCGACAGCACGATGACCGGCAAGTCCGGTGCGCGCTCGGTGACCTGGCGAATGAGCTCGAGCCCGCCGACCTGCGGCATGCGCAAGTCACAGATCACGAGATCGGGCTTTTTCTGCTCGAATACCTGAAGGCCCTGCAAGCCGTTACTGGCTTGGAGGACGCTGAAGCCGCTGTCTTCAAGGTAGGCTGCAAGGCTTGCACGCACTACGTCGTCATCATCGATTATCAGCAGCGTGGCACTGGTTTTCTGCATGTGGGCAAACGGCGCCAGAAATTGGTTGGCATAAGCGACTCAACTGTTGCCTTGAGCGTACTTACTGGATTCACTTCTAGCCACTCTTGAAACGCCAGCGGTCATAAAACCTGCATGGCCGGATACAGAGGTGCCCTTTAAGGCGCAGACGGTACTCCCATCCGCCGGGCGTTTCAAGCAGTCGCCGATGGTCGCTTGAGGTCTTTACACCGCAAATCACTCAGAGTTATAAAAACCCCTTGAACAGCAACGGAATAGAAGGATGGATCCCATGAGTCAAACAGATCGGGACTACAGCGAAAAACGCAATTTCATCCGTATGACCGTGAATGCCAACGTCAAGCTACGCCTGGGCGAACATACCTTCGACGCCATCTGCCGTGACCTGTCGAGCTCCGGCATGCAGATTGAAGTAGAGGCCCGCAGCGCCTTCAAGGCAGGTGAACGGATCAGTGTGCACATGCCCTCCGACCACCCGGCCCTCAAGGATCTGAATGCCGACGCCGAGGTGGTGCGGGTCAAGGACTTGGGCGGCGGTGTGCAGAGCTTGGGGCTGAGCATTTTGCACATGAATTGATACACAAAAAAAGGCGACCCGCAGGTCGCCTTTTTCATGCCGGTGTATCAGAAATCGTCGACCACCTTGCCGTCCTTCACCTTGAACTCACGGTTCTGCAGGTAGGCATTGCGGATGAAGATGTACTTGTCACCGTTGATCAGCTTCTCGGCCGACAGCAGGCTGGCACGGGTGTCGACCATGTTCAGGCCGAACACCGAGTTACGCAGCGACATGTCGTCCATGTAGGGGTACGGCTGGGTGTAGCTGTCGGGGTACTTGGCGATCGCGTCACGCACGGTGCTTGGGCCCAGCAGCGGCAGCATCACGTAAGGGCCACTGCCCACGCCCCACTTGCCAAGGGTCTGGCCGAAGTCTTCGTCGTTGCGCTGCAGGCCCATGCGGGTGCCTACATCGATAAAGCCGAGCACGCCGAAGGTGGTGTTGAAGATGACCCGGGTCACGTCGATGCCGGCAGCACGCGGCTTGGCCTGCAGCACGTCGTTGGCAAAGTTGCCGACGTCACCGATGTTGCGGAAGAAATTATGGATGCCGTCTTCGACGAACTGCGGGGTGATGTACTGGTAGCCTTGGGCCAATGGCTTGAAGGCATACGTATCGACGGTGTCGTTGAAACGAAAAATGACGCGATTGACCCCTTCCCACGGGTCTTCGTCCGCCGCCTGGGCGACCAGCGGGGACAACATCACGCCGGCAATCAGACAGGCCTTGGCCAGACGATCGAACACGCGCATAGGTTAGCTCCTTGAAAATCCGTGTGGCGGGCAACGAGCCCAGCGACAAAAGTGGCCCAGTATAAAGCCTCCGCGCGCAATTAGGCAGCTTAGACGAGACCCGGTGTTCTACGCCAGCGTAAACATCGAGCATCCGTCATCGCAGATTCATGCAAGTGTCATCGAATGTTCGTAGGCTCAGGTCGTCATTTCAGGGACGCCGACATGCCAGATTCCAGCACCACTACCCCGACCCCAACCGCACTGCTGTTCGGCCTCAGCGGCTGCCTGGTGGATTTTGGCGCCCGTGCCCGTGACGGGGGCACCCAGGCCTGCGGGCTGACACCGGGCGCCAAGGAGGTGCTCGAGCTGTTGCGCCAGCAGCGGGTGCCCTGTGCCTGGCTGGATGAGCTGCCCACCACCCTCAGCCAACCGCTGACCGCCGCGTTGCCCGCCTGGCTGCACCCGGCCGACACCACCCGGTGTGCGCCCTGGCCTGCCCCGGATGCTTGCTGGCAAGCACTGATGCAACTCAACGTGGCGCGCCTGGACGGCTGCGTGCTGGTCAGCGGTGACCCGCGCCTATTGCAGGCTGGCCTTAACGCCGGGCTATGGACAGTGGGGCTGGCCTCCTGTGGCCCGCTGTGCGGGTTGTCGGCCAACGAGTGGCTGGCCCTGCCACCCGCCCAACGCGACCTCAAACGCGGCAAGGCAACCCTGCAACTGTTCGCCCTGGGCGTGCACTCGGTGATCGACCACCTGGAAGAACTGGCCGGCTGCCTGGCGGACATCAGCCTGCGCCGGCACAAGGGTGAAAAACCCTGATACCGACTGCCTTGATCAAGATCATGCACAGTGCGCGGGAGTGGATTAATCTAAAGGTCAGTCACGGACCTTTGGCTGACTGCCGCGGTCAATGGCTGTGCCTATCATTGAAGGGAGATCGCTATGCCTGCCCGCGAACTGCAAGAGCAACTGAACACATTGCGCGAGCAATTGGAGCAGAACCCGCCGTTGAATGACGATGAGCGTGCGAACCTGCACGACCTGATGAACCAGATCGAGGCTCAGATCCAGCTGGAGAGTGCCACCAACGATGCAAGTTTGGCCGACGGCGTGAACCTTGCCGTGGAACGTTTTGAAGTGGAGCACCCAGGCCTGGCCGGGACCTTGCGCAATATCGTGCAAACCCTGGGCGGCATGGGGATCTGATTCGATCCATCTGTAGGAGCGGATTTACCCGCGAAACCTGCGCCGCAGTCTGCCTGACAAACCACGGCGAATCTTTCGCGGATCGATCCGCCCCTGCAAGCGCTCGGCGTTACTGGCGAACCAGGCGCAGGTTGGCCAGGTTCAACGCCTCGGTGCTGCGGTACGGGTTGATGTCCAACCCGCCGCGGCGCACATACCGCGCATAAACGGTCAATTTCTCTGGCTTGAGCAAGCGCTGCAGGTCTAGGAATATCCGCTCCACGCACTGCTCGTGAAAGTCTGCGTGCTGGCGAAAACTCACCAGGTACGCCAACAGGCTGGCAGGGTCCAGCGCCGCGCCCTTGTACTCCACCGCTAGGCTGCCCCAATCCGGTTGGCCGGTGACCGGGCAGTTGGATTTGAGCAGGTGACTGTGCAAGCTTGCCTCCACCACCTGCGAAGCATCGCAGCGCAACAGCTGCGGTTGCGGGTGCTCGTATTCGCTGATGCTCACGTCCAGGTCGTCTATGCACAGCCCCGGCAACGCCGCCACGCCCTCGGCCTGCACTTGGGCCAGGCTGCGCACGCGCACCCCCACCGGTTTGCCGGCAGCGGCGGACAAATCCTTGACCAGGCAGGCGACCAACTCGTCCACGCTGGCAAACGGCGTCTGGTTCAACGAATTCAAATACAACTTGAACGACTTGGACTCGATGATGTTCGGCGAGTGGGCCGGAATGCTGAATTCACCGATGGCCACCACCGGCTTGCCCGAGGGCAACAGCCAGGACAGCTCGAAGCAGTTCCAGAAGTCGACACCCTGGTACGGCAAGGTGTCTGCGCTCAGGCCCAGTTCGGCCCATTTCGCCGCCCGTGGAATCGGGAACAGCAAGGACGGCGTGTAGGTGGAGATGTATTCGCTGGACTTGCCCAGTGGCGAATGTTCGGCTGCGGGGTGCATGGCGGAAACCTGGCTGAATAAACCCGCCTAGTTTATCGGGTTTGACCACGGTTTTGGCAATGGCGCGACTACTTGTCCACCTTCAGCGTGCCGACCATGCCCGCCTGGTAATGCCCCGGCACGTTGCAGGCAAACTGCAGCGCGGTGGCCTGGGTGAACGCCCAGGTCAGCTCGGCGGTCTTGCCAGGCCCGATACTCACGCTGTTGGGGTCATCGTGCATGCCCGCCATGGCATCGTGGCTCATGCTGGAATGGTCCATGGCCAGCATCTCTTTTTGATGCGCCGCTTGCAGGGCGGCATCACCCAAGGTGAATTCGTGGGCCAACTGGCCCTTATTGGTCAGCACGAAGCGCACGGTTTCGCCAGCCTTGACCTCCAAGGCCTTAGGCTCGAAATACATATCGCCCAGGGTCACTTGCACCGTGCGCGTGGCAGCCGCCGCCGGCGCCGGGTGGCCAAAGCTGAACTGATCGGCCAACGCCGGCACGCTGGCCAGCAGCGCCGCGGCCAGGGCTGCGTACTTGTATAACGACATGTTGCTCTTCCTGTGGGCACGTTCAAGGCTGTGCCACACTGTAGCGCGGCACCGCTGGCAACCAACTGTCGCGCAGATTACAACTTTGTCAGCTTGGCCTGCGCAAGGCTTGCCCACGGTATAAAGCCCCCCCCTTGAGTGAACGCTGTCTACGAGCCCCACATGAAACTGCTGATCGTCGAAGACCAGGCCAAGACAGGCCAATACCTGCGCCAAGGCCTGAGTGAAGCCGGGTTCAATAGCCAATGGGTGGCCGACGGCACCACCGGCCAGCACCTGGCCTTGAGTGGCGATTTCGATTTGTTGATTTTGGACGTGATGCTGCCTGGCCGCGACGGCTGGCAGATCCTGCAAGCCGTGCGCGCCGCCGGCCTGGACCTGCCGGTGCTGTTCCTGACCGCCCGCGATGCCATCGAAGACCGCGTGCAGGGCCTGGAGCTGGGCGCCGACGACTACCTGGTCAAGCCCTTCGCGTTTTCCGAACTGCTGGCACGGGTGCGCAGCCTGTTGCGCCGCGGCGCCAGCGCACAGCAGGAAACCAGCCTGGGCCTTGGCGACCTGCGCCTGGACCTGATCCGCCGCCGGGTGGAACGCAACCAGCAGCGCATCGACCTGACCGCCAAGGAGTTCGCTTTGCTGGAAATGCTGCTGCGCCGCCAGGGCGAGGTGCTGCCCAAGTCGCTGATCGCCTCGCAGGTGTGGGACATGAACTTCGACAGCGACACCAACGTAATCGAAGTCGCCATCCGCCGCCTGCGGCTGAAAATCGACGACGGCCATCAGCACAAACTGATCCATACCGTGCGCGGAATGGGCTATGTGCTAGAAGAGCGTGCCCATTGACTGGCCGATTGTCGCTGAGCACGCGCCTGGCGCTGCTGTTCGCCGCCTGCACAGCAGTGGTTTCGCTGCTGGCGGGGGTATTGTTCAACCACGCAAGCCAGGCGCACTTCATCGAACTGGACCAGCAACTGCTCGACAGCCGCGTACCGGGCCTGCGCTCGGCCCTGGCTGGGCTCGGCGAACAGGACGACCTGCTCAACCGCCTGCCGGCCCTTGAAGCAGAACTGGCCCACCAGAACGATTTGCGCCTGCGCGTGCAAACCGCCGACCAACAGGTCTGGTTCGACAGCGCCCCCACCCTGCCCGCCAGCCCAGCGTCGGCGCAGTTGCAAACACTCAATACCGAGCAACAGGCCTTTCGCACTTACAGCGTGCCATTGGACCCAGCCCAACCCCAAGGGCTGCAACTGACCCTGCTGCTGGACATCACCCACCACCAGCACTTTTTGCAACGCATGCAACAGTTGATCTGGCTGACGGTCGGCCTCAGCGCCTTGGCCACCGCCCTGCTCGGTGCCTGGGCGGCCCGCAGCGCCTTGCGGCCGCTAAGGCTGATGAGCGAAGTGGCCGGTGGCGTCTCTGCGCGCTCGCTGACCACCCGCCTGCCCGCCGAAAACATGCCGGCGGAACTGGCCGACCTGGCCACCTCGTTCAACGCCATGCTGGAACGCCTGGACGACGCCTTCCAGCGCTTGTCGGCGTTCTCTGCCGACATCGCCCACGAACTGCGCACGCCCCTGTCCAACCTGCTGACCCACACCCAAGTCACCTTGACCCGCCCGCGCCCACTGGAAGACTACCGCGAGGCGCTGCACAGCAACCTTGAAGAGCTGCAATGGATGGCGCAGTTGGTCAACGACATGCTGTACCTGGCCAAAGCCGATCATGGCTTGTTGCTGCCCGATCGCGAACCCTTGCAACTGGATGATGAAGTCGACGCCTTGCTGGACTACTTCACGCCGGTGGCCGAAGACGCCAACGTGCTGCTCAGCCGCGACGGCCAGGGCCGCGTGGCCGGCGACCGCACGATGCTGCGTCGCGCGCTGTCAAACCTGCTGGACAACGCGCTGCGATTTACCCCCAGCGGCGGCGAGGTGTGTGTCCAGATCGAGGAGGACGCGGCAGGGGTGCGCATCGAGGTGCAAAACAGTGGCGAGGGTATCGCACCCCAGACCCTGCCCCGGCTGTTTGATCGCTTCTACCGCGCAGACCCGGCGCGCCGCGAGGGCAGCAGTGAGCACGCGGGGTTGGGGTTGGCGCTTACACGGTCAATCGTGCAGGCCCATGGAGGGCAGATTCGCTGTGAATCCTCGGGAGGCTGGACGCGGTTTATCGTGGAGCTTCCACGCGAGTCGACCAGCCTGTAAACGCGGCGTGCGCCGCGCTTACAGGTGCAAGGGTCATTCGTAACGCAGGGCGTAAGCCGGCTCGATCTGCGCCGCTCGCCACGCCGGGTAAATCGTCGCCAGGAAGCTTAGGATCAACCCCGCGCTGCAAATCATCACCACGTCCCCCGCCTGCAGATCCGACGGCAAATTGCTGATGAAGTACACATCCGACGTGAAGATATGCTGCCCGGTCACCCGCTCCACCCAGCCGACGATGGCGCTGACGTTCAGCGCGCCGAGAATCCCCAGCACCCCGCCGATCAAGGTACCGACCACACCGATCACCGTGCCCTGGACCATGAAGATGCCCATGATCTGCCGCGGCGTGGCACCGATGGTGCGCAGGATGGCAATGTCGGCCCCCTTGTCGTTCACCACCATGATCAGGGTGGCGATGATGTTGAACGCGGCCACGGCCACGATCATCAGCAGCAACAGGCCGATCATGGTTTTTTCCATTTTCATGGCGCTGAACAAGCTGCCTTGGGTGTGGGTCCAGTCATCGGCCTTGTACTGATCGCCCAGGCCATCGGCGATGGCCTTGGATACTGCCGGCGCGGTGTACAGGTCTTTGAGCTTGAGCCGCACGCCCTGCACCTGGTTAGGCTGCCAGCGCTGCATTTCGGCGGCATCGGCCATGTGGATCAGGCCCATGGTGCCATCCAGTTCCGCCCCGACCTTGAACACGCCGACCACGTTCAGGCGCTGCATGCGCGGGGTGATGCCGCCTGGGGCACTGCTCAGCTCCGGGACGATCAGGGTGATCTTGTCGCCCACGTTCAAGCGAAAACGCCGCGCCGTGATCTCACCCAGCACCACGCCGAACTCGCCGGGCTTGAGGTCTGCCAGCTTGCCCTGGACGATGTGGTCGGCCACGATCGACACCTTGCCTTCCTGGGCCGGGTCCACGCCGCTGATCTGGATTGGCTGCATCAAGCCCTTGTAGGAAAGCATGCCGTCCATTTCAGTGAAGGGCACGGCGGCCAGCACCTCGGGGTTTTTCATGGCGGCGGCGGCCAGGGGCTTCCAGTCATCCACCGGCTTCACGCCCTGGATGAAGGCGTGGGGCACCATGCCGAGCACGCGGTTGCTCATTTCTTTCTGGAAACCGTTCATCACCGACAGCACCACGATCATCGCCAGCACGCCCAGGGCGAGGCCGATCATCGAGGTCATGGAGATGAACGAGATGAAATGGTTGCGGCGCTTGGCACGGGTGTAGCGCGCGCCGATAAAAATGGATATGGGTCTGAACATTCGCGAAGCACCGTGCAAAAGACTGTTGAACCGGCGCCCCGCTTGACCAGGGGCGCCGTACCGGACGGATCAGATCGGGACCAGGCGGCCCTCTTCCAGGCGCAGTACGCGGTCCATCTGCCGGGCCAGGTTCAAGTCGTGGGTCACTACCAAAAACGCCGTGCGCAGCGAGGTACTCAGCTCTAGCATCAGGTCCTGGATGCCCTGGGCAGTGTGCTGGTCGAGGTTGCCGGTAGGCTCGTCGAGCATGACCAAGCCGGGGGTATTGACCAGGGCGCGGGCGATGGCCACGCGCTGGCGCTCACCACCGGACAGCTCCGATGGCTTGTGCGCCAGGCGATGGCCCAGGCCCACGCGTTCCAGCAGGGCCGTCGCACGCTGGCGCGCCTCGGGGATGGCCGTCTTGCCGATCAGCAGCGGCATGCACACGTTTTCCAGCGCCGTGAATTCCGGCAACAGGTGGTGGAACTGGTACACGAAGCCCAGCGCGCGGTTGCGCAACAGCCCGCGGGCCTTCTCGTTCAGCGCCGACAGCTCTTCACCGGCCAGCCACACGCTGCCGCTGCTTGGGGTGTCGAGGCCACCGAGCATGTTCAACAGGGTGCTTTTGCCCGAGCCCGACTGGCCGACGATGGCCACGCGTTCGCCGGCGAACAGCTCCAACTGCAGGTTGTCCAGCACCACCACCGATTCCGGGCCTTCCTCGTAGGCTTTGCCCAGGTTGCGGCAACTCAAGACTGCTTTTTCGCTCATACCCGACTCACTCATAACGTAGCGCCTCTGCCGGCTGGGTGCGCGCGGCACGCCAAGCGGGGTACAGGGTCGCAAGGAAACTCAGGACCAGTGCTGCGCCGCAGACCATGATCACGTCATTGGCCATCAGTTGCGAAGGCAGGTAGTCGATGAAATAGACGTCCGAATTGAGGAACTTGTGCCCGATCAACTTCTCCAGCAACGCGATCGCGGCGCTGACGTTGAGGGCGGCCAGGATCCCGACCACGGCGCCAATGAAGGTGCCGACCACGCCGATCACCGTGCCCTGCACCATGAAGATGGCCATGATCTGCCCAGGCGTCGAGCCCAGGGTACGGAGGATGGCGATGTCGCCGCGCTTGTCGTTGACCACCATCACCAGGGTGGAAATGATGTTGAACGCCGCCACGGCCACGATCAGCAACAGCAGCAGGCCGATCATGGATTTTTCCATGCCGATGGCCTGGTACAGGTTGCCGTGGGTACGCGTCCAGTCGCGGGCGTAGTAGTCATTTTCGCCCAACTGCTGGGCCAGTTGCCAGGCAATGCGGGGGGCCTGGAACAGGTCTTCGAACTTCAGGCGAATGCCCTGCACCTGCTCCGGCTGCCAGCGATGCAGGCGCGCCAGGTCCTGGATATTGGTGATACCCAGGTAGCCGTCGATCTCGCCGGCGCCGACATGGAAGATGCCGGTCACGGTGAAGCGCTTCATGCGCGGGAACATCCCGGCCGGAGTGACGGTCACCTCGGGGGCAACGAAGGTGAGCTTGTCGCCCACGCCAACGCCCAGCTTGGTGGCCGCCTTGTCGCCGATCATGATGCCGAACTCGCCCGATTTCAGGTCAGCCAGGCTGCCCTTCTGGACAAAGTTGTCGATGATCGAGACGTTGCCTTCCAGCGCCGGATCGACACCGTTGAGCAACACCTTCTGGACTTTGCCATCGTTGGTCAGCAAACCCTGCATCTGGGTGTACGGCGCAACCGCCACCACCTGTGGATTCTGCTTTACTTTGGTAGCCAAGGCTTGCCAGTCGTTGATCGGCTGGGTGGATTCGATGGTCGCGTGGGGCACCATGCCGAGCACGCGCGTGCGCATCTCATGATCGAAGCCGTTCATGACCGAGAGCACCACGATCATCACGACAACGCCAAGGGCGAGGCCGATCATCGAGGTCAGGGAAATGAATGACACAAAATGATTGCGACGCTTGGCGCGGGTATAACGCGCGCCGATAAATACGAAGAGGGGTCTGAACATGTCGGGGCTTGTTCGAGTGAAAGAGGAACGTCCTTGTGGCGGGGCTTGACGAGCAGCTTTACACTCAGACCACCGCCGCTACCATGGGTTCGCCATGTCGACATTAGATGAAGAAGATCGCCGCGAATACTACCGTATCGAGGACCGGATCGCACTGGAAATTAGCCCTCTTGCAAGTGCGGATGTGTCTGGCACGGATTTGTTGCAGGATGCGTCGCCACTGTTCAATCTGCTCAGCGAATTGCATCTGAGCGAGTTCGAATCCCAGCATTTGCTGCGCAGCCTGGCTGACGGCGACCGCACCCTGGGCAACTTTCTGAAGGCGCAGAACAAGCGCATCGACCTGCTGAGCCAAGTGGTGGCGCAAACCATCCTCGGCCAGATCGGCACGCCGCAACCGGTGGTGATTTCCGAAGGCGGCCTTGAGTACACCTCCCCCACCGCGTACACCCCGGGCACACTGCTGTCGGTCAAAATGGCCCTGATGCCACAGGCGCTCGGCTTGCTGCTGCGGGCCAAGGTGACCCACTGCGACGAAAAACCCGACGGGCAGTTTGAGATCGGCACCGAATTCGAGGCCATCAGCGATGCCCAACGTCAGTTGCTGGCACGCTACATTCTGCAAAAACAGGCTCAGGAACGCCGCCTGGCCCGGGAACAGGATGCCTGACTCCAAGCTCCAAGCTTCAAGCCATGAGCCGCTCGCTTGAAGCTTGAAGCTCGCAATTTTCCACTTTTTGAAGGAACAGACGTGACCCTAATCTACGGCCACCGCGGCGCCAAGGGCGAAGCACCGGAAAACACCCTGACCAGTTTCCAGGAATGCCTCAAGCACGGCGTGCGCCGTTGCGAACTGGACCTGCACCTGTCGCAGGACAACCAATTGATGGTGATCCACGACCCCACGCTCAAACGCACCACCGATCGGCGCGGCAAGGTCGTGGAGCACACCGCTGCGCAACTCGTGACCTATGACGCGCGCAAAGGCGGCCCGGGCTGGGTCAAGCCCTGCCCCATCCCCACGCTGGAAGACCTGTTCAAGGCCTGTGACTTCGAGCATTGGCAACTGGAGGTCAAGAGTGCCTCGCGCATGCGCGCCGCCACCACAGTGCTGGCGATTCGCGAATTGGCTCAGGAATACGGGCTGCTGGACAAGGTGAGCATCACCTCAAGCTCACGGGAAGTGTTGCGTGCAGCGGCCGAATTGACCCCGGACATCGCCCGCGGCCTGGTGGCGGAGTACGCCTGGCTTGACCCGCTGAAGGTCGCCCAGAACTACGGCTGCAACCTGCTTGCATTGAACTGGACGCTGTGCACCCCTGAGCGCCTGATCAAGGCCCAGCGCCAGGGTTTGCATGTGTCCGTGTGGACAGTCAACGAGCCCGCGCTAATGCGCAGGCTCGCCGACTTCGGCGTCGACAGCCTGATTACAGACTTTCCCGGTTTGGCCACCGCCACCCTCGGGAATCTCTGAAATCGGTCTCCCCGGCCGGCTCAGGCCACCGGCCGGAGCCGCTCAAAAAAGCCGGTTGAGGCCGTCGTAGGCCGCTACCCGGTAGGCTTCAGCCATGGTCGGGTAGTTGAAGGTGGTGTTGACGAAGTACTTCAGGGTATTGAGCTCGCCGGGCTGGTTCATGATGGCCTGGCCGATGTGCACGATCTCCGAAGCCTGGTAGCCGAAGCAATGCACGCCCAGCACCTCAAGGGTTTCGCGGTGGAACAGGATCTTCAGCATGCCTTGGGGCTCGCCGGCGATCTGCGCGCGCGCCATGCTCTTGAAGAACGCCTTGCCCACTTCGTAAGGCACCTTGGCCTTGGTCAGTTCGTGCTCGTTCTTGCCGATGGAGCTGATTTCGGGAATGGTGTAGATCCCGGTCGGCACGTCATTCACGTAGCGCCAGCTGCCATTGTCGACGATGCTGCCAGCGGCCGAGCGGCCCTGGTCGTGGGCGGCGCTGGCCAGGCTCGGCCAACCGATCACGTCGCCGGCACCGTAGACGTTCGGCACACAGGTGCTGTAGTTCTCGTCCACTTCGATCTGGCCACGGCTGTTGACCTTGACCCCGATGTTTTCCAGGCCCAGCCGGTCGGTGTTGCCGGTACGGCCGTTGCACCAGAGCAAGGCATCGGCCTTGATCTTCTTGCCGGACTTAAGGTGCAGGATCACGCCGTTGTCCAGGCCCTCGACTCGCTCGTAGTCTTCGTTATGGCGCACGGTGATGTTGTTGTTGCTGAAGTGGTAGCTCAACGCCTGGGAAATTTCCGAGTCCAGGAAGCTCAGCAACTGGTCGCGGTTGTCCACCAGCTCTACCAGAACCCCCAGGCCGCTGAAGATCGAGGCGTATTCACAGCCGATCACGCCGGCGCCGTAGACGATCAGTTTGCGCGGGGTGTGGCCCAGGCTGAGGATGGTGTCGCTATCGTAGATACGCGGGTGGTGGAAATCAATGTCCGCCGGGCGATACGGGCGCGAGCCGGTGGCAATGATGATGTGCTTGGCCACCAGCTTTTCGACCACGCCGTTGGCGCAGACCACTTCGATGGTTTGCTCGTCGGCGAAGCTGCCGGTGCCAAAGAACAGATCGACGCGGTTACGCGCGTAGAAGCCGGTACGGGAAGCGACCTGCTTGGAGATGACTTTCTCGGCGCTTTTAAGCACGTCCGGGAACGAGAACCAGCGCGGCTCACCAATGGCCCGGAACATCGGGTTGGTGTTGAACTGCATGATCTGGCGCACCGAGTGACGCAGGGCCTTGGACGGGATGGTGCCAAGGTGGGTGCAGTTACCGCCAACCTGGCGACGGCTGTCGACCATGGCCACCTTGCGCCCTGCTTTGGCGGCGTTCATTGCCGCCCCTTCTCCTGCGGGGCCGGAACCCAACACCACTACGTCGTAGTTGTAGACAGCCATGCGTACTCCTTCAGAACAGGCCGAGACACCACTCTGGCACCTCTGGCGCAATATGCCGCTGACGGCATCAAAAACTCGGGGTGCAGTCTATAGAAGCTTTGGTGCCGCGAACATTAACCCTTGGTCGCGTCGAAGGCTATTTTTGTCTGCATGCCCGCGTCAACCAGGATTTGCTCTTAAACTCAGGTCACTACCCTGCCGAGTCGTCCATTATGCGTCAGTTGCCTGCCCTGCTTTTGCTGTTGTGCTGCACGCTGGTACAGGCAAGCCCCGCCGATAAACTCAAGGAGGCCAACTTCGCCGCGCAGTGGAGCGACAACAGCCCTGCCCTGCAGCGCAAAAGCGAAGCATTGCTCAACTACCTGTGGGTGGACGTGTACGCAGCCGCGGTGTTCACGGAAGCGGCCATCAGCCCGGCCCAGGCCTTCAACGACAAGCGCGACCTGCGCCTGGAGCTTTACTACTTTCGCGACATCGACCGCAACGATGTGATCAAGGCGGCCACCGTCACCATCAAGCGCCAACTCGACCCCGCCCGCCTGGCCAAGCTGCAGGCCGAGCTTGACCGCCTGCACGAAGGTTTCCAGAACATCCGCCAAGGCGACCGCTATGCCCTGGTCTACCGGCGCCCCGGCCAATTGACCCTGGAGCGCAATGGCCAGGCGTTCTTCCACAGCGACAACCCGGACCTGGCCCGTGCGTACCTGGGCATCTGGCTGGCCCCAAACGGCCTGTCGGACAGCCTGCGCACCGCCCTGCTGCAACCGTAAAGGGAGCTGCTGCGATAAGTGACAAGGCTGAAACGATCCAGTCAACACCTCTTTTCTGTTGCCCCGGTCTACACTTACACATATTGTTACAAAATCCGTCCTGCACAGAACGGGCGCCTTATCAGGAACGCAACACGCTTCTGGCCAAGGATCTACCCATAACAGTAAAAAGTGAGTGCACCCCCATGGCCTCTAATTCAGGCAAAGGCAAGGCGATCTTTCGCGTTGTCAGTGGCAACTTCCTCGAAATGTTCGACTTCATGGTCTACGGCTTTTACGCCACGGCCATTGCCAAGGCATTTTTCCCCACCGACAGCGCTTTCGCCTCCCTGATGCTGTCGCTGGCCACCTTTGGTGCCGGCTTCCTGATGCGCCCCTTGGGTGCGATTTTTCTGGGTGCCTACATCGACCGTCACGGCCGCCGCCAAGGGCTGATCGTGACCCTGGCGATGATGGCCATGGGCACCGTGCTGATTGCCTGCGTACCGGGCTACGCGACCCTGGGCGTGCTGGCGCCGCTGCTGGTGCTGCTGGGGCGACTGCTGCAAGGCTTCTCGGCCGGCGTGGAACTGGGCGGCGTTTCGGTGTACCTGGCCGAAATCTCGACCCCGGGCCGCAAAGGCTTCTTCGTCAGCTGGCAGTCGGCGAGCCAACAGGCCGCCGTGGTGTTCGCAGGCTTGCTGGGCGTGGGCCTGAACCACTTCCTGACCCCCGAAGACATGAGCAACTGGGGCTGGCGCGTGCCATTCCTGGTTGGTTGCGCCATCGTCCCGGCGATCTTCATGATCCGTCGCTCGCTGGAAGAGACGCCCGAGTTCCAGGCGCGCAAACATCGCCCTACCCTGCAGGAAATCATCCGCTCGATCGGCGCCAATTTCGGCCTGGTGCTGGCTGGCATGGCGCTGGTGGTCATGACCACCGTGTCGTTCTACCTGATCACCGCCTACACCCCGACCTTCGGCAAGACCGAACTGCACCTGTCGGATTTCGACGCGTTGCTGGTGACCGTGCTGATCGGTATTTCCAACTTCATCTGGCTGCCCGTAATGGGCACGGTGTCGGACAAGATCGGCCGCAAGCCCCTGCTGTTGGGCGCGACCATTCTGGCGATCCTCACCGCGTACCCGGCACTGAATTGGATGGTGCAAGCGCCGAGTTTCGAGCGCTTGCTGATCGTCGAACTGTGGCTGTCGTTCCTGTATGGCTCCTACAACGGCGCGATGGTGGTGGCCCTGACCGAAATCATGCCGGTTGAAGTGCGCACGACCGGCTTCTCCCTGGCCTACAGCCTGGCCACCGCAACCTTCGGCGGCTTTACGCCGGTTGCGTGCACCTACTTGATCCATGTGCTGGACAACAAGGCCGCACCGGGCATCTGGCTAAGCGGCGCAGCCGTTCTGGGCCTGGTTGCCACCCTGGTATTGTTTCGTGGCAACAAGCATGAGTTGCGCACCGCAGAGGCGGCGCGGGCTTGAGGGCCCTTTCGCGGCTCAATCCGCGCCTGACGGGGCGGATTTAGCCGCGAAACAGGCGCCTCAATCCCCAAACAAAAACGCCCCGGCCTAGGCCGGGGCGTTTTTCATTGCGCTGTCGCTTAGCGTGGGAACGCAGGCGGGTTGACCCCGGCCATGTCTTCCATCACGCGCACTACCTGGCAGCTGTAACCGAATTCGTTGTCGTACCATACGTACAGCACAACGCGGTTGTCATTGCAGATGGTGGCTTCGGCGTCGACCACACCGGCGTGACGCGAGCCCACGAAGTCGGTGGACACCACTTCCTGGCTGCTGACGTAGTCGATCTGCTTGTGCAGGTCCGAATGCAGCGCCATGTGGCGCAGGTACTCGTTCATTTCTTCACGAGTGGCCGGCTTCTCAAGGTTCAGGTTGAGGATGGCCATCGACACGTTTGGCGTCGGCACACGGATCGCGTTACCGGTCAGCTTGCCGGCCAGCTCAGGCAAGGCCTTGGCAGCAGCGGTGGCGGCGCCGGTCTCGGTGATCACCATATTCAGCGCGGCGCTTCGGCCACGGCGCGAACCCTTGTGGAAGTTGTCGATCAGGTTCTGGTCGTTGGTGTACGAGTGAACCGTTTCGACGTGACCGTTGACGATGCCGAACTTGTCGTTGACCGCCTTGAGTACCGGCACGATGGCGTTGGTGGTGCAGGAGGCCGCAGAAACGATCTTGTCGTCGGCGGTGATTTCGCCATGGTTGATGCCGTGAACGATGTTCTTCAGCTTGCCCTTGCCCGGTGCGGTCAGGACAACGCGGTCGATACCCGGGCAGGCCAGGTGCTGGCCCAGGCCGTCGGCATCACGCCACACACCGGTGTTGTCCACCAGCAGGGCATTGTTGATGCCGTACTGGGTGTAGTCCACTTCCGATGGGTTTTTGGCGTAGATCACCTGGATCAGGTTGCCGTTGGCGCTGATGGTGCTGTTTTCTTCGTCGATGGTGATGGTGCCATCGAACGGGCCGTGCACCGAGTCGCGGCGCAGCAGGCTGGCACGCTTGACCAAGTCATTGTCGGCGCCTTTGCGCACGACGATGGCGCGCAGGCGCAGGCCGTCGCCGCCACCGGTTTTTTCGATCAGGATGCGCGCCAACAGGCGGCCGATGCGACCAAAACCGTAGAGCACGACGTCGGTGCCTTTGCGTGCGGCGACGTTCTGCTGGCCAACCACGTCGGCCATTTCTTCGCGTACGAATTGCTCAGGAGTACGGCCATTGCCGGCCTCCTTGAATTTGACGGCCAGCTTGCCGAGGTCCACCGAAGCGGCACCCAGCTTGAGTTCGCTCATGGCCTTGAGCAAAGGGAATGTCTCGTGGACAGACAATTCGAGTTCGTCGGCCTGGCGATGACGAGCAAAGCGGTGGGCCTTGAGGATCTGGATGACGGAACGGTTAATCAGGCTGCGGCCGTAGATCGAGCTCACCACGTTATTATTGCGGTAGAGCTGACCGATAAGAGGAATCATCGCTTCAGCAAGTGCTTCACGATCAATCCACTCACCGAGACACTGGTCGGGCTTCTGAGTCACGGGAACCTTCCACATGTAGGGACAGAAAAAAGGGGCTACATTATGACTTCACGCGCCATTTGGAGCAATGCGCGCCTGTCGACACCCGTTAACAGACCGGATTGACGGCACAAGGTTTCGAATTGCGCGTGCGAAACTGACAGCCACCACCTGCGCCCGGTACAATCGTTGATCTTTGTCGCAACGCTTGGAGCTCAACCTCCCGTGCCAGTTCTGCGTCTACCGCTACTCCCTGCAAGTGCAGGCAAATCCACCTGGGGCAACCTGCCGGGCGCTGCGCTGAGCCTGGCCATTGCCGAGGCCGCCAGCGCCGCGAAGCGCTTCACCTTGCTACTGACCGCCGACAGCCAAAGCGCCGACCGGCTGGAACAGGAGCTGCGTTTTTTTGCGCCGCAACTGCCCGTATTGCATTTTCCTGACTGGGAAACCCTGCCGTACGACCTGTTTTCGCCGCACCAGGACATTATTTCCCAGCGTATTTCCGCCCTGTACCGCCTGCCGGAGCTCGATCACGGCATTTTGGTAGTGCCTATCACCACGGCCCTACATAGGCTGGCGCCCACCCAGTTCCTGCTGGGCAGCAGCCTGGTGCTGGACGTCGGCCAGAAGCTGGACGTTGAGCAGATGCGCGGGCGCCTGGAGGCCAGCGGCTACCGTTACGTGGACACCGTGTACGAGCATGGCGAGTTCACCGTGCGCGGCGCGCTGATCGACCTGTTCCCGATGGGCAGCAAACTGCCCTATCGCATCGACCTGTTCGACGATGAAATCGAGACCCTGCGCACCTTCGATCCGGAAAACCAGCGCTCTATCGACAAGGTCGAGTCGATCCGCCTGCTGCCGGCCCGCGAGTTCCCGCTGCAAAAAGATGCCGTGACGCGCTTCAAGGCGCGCTTTCGCGAGCGTTTCGACGTGGACTTCCGCCGCTGCCCGATCTTCCAGGACCTGAGCAGCGGGATCACCCCGGCCGGTATCGAGTACTACCTGCCGCTGTTCTTCGACAGCACCTCGACCCTGTTCGATTACCTGCCCCAAGACACCCAGGTGTTCTCGCTGCCGGGCGTGGAGCAAGCCGCCGAAAACTTCTGGAGCGACGTGCGCAACCGCTACGAAGAGCGCCGCGTCGACCCTTCCCGGCCACTGCTGCCGCCGGCCGAGCTGTTCATGCCGGTGGAAGACTGCTTCGCCCAGCTCAAGCGCTGGCCACGGGTGGTCGCCAGCCAAGCCGATATCGAAACCGGCGCAGGCCGTGATCGTTTCCCGGCCCAGCCGCTGCCCAACCTGGCCATCGAAGCCAAGGCCAACCAGCCGCTGGCCGCGCTGTCGGGCTTCCTCGACCAGTTCCCAGGCCGCGTGCTGTTCACCGCCGAGTCGGCGGGCCGGCGCGAAGTGCTGCTGGAACTGCTCGACCGGCTCAAGCTCAAACCCAAGACGGTGGACAGCTGGGCCGACTTCGCCGCGGGCAAGGAGCGTTTGGCGATCACCATCGCCCCGCTGGATGAAGGCCTGCTGCTGAACGATCCGGCCCTGGCGCTGGTCGCCGAAAGCCCATTGTTTGGCCAACGCGTGATGCAACGCCGGCGCCGCGACAAACGCAGCGATGGCAACAACGATGCGGTCATCAAGAACCTCACCGAGCTGCGCGAAGGTGCGCCGGTGGTGCACATCGACCACGGCGTGGGCCGCTACCTGGGCCTGGCCACCTTGGAAATCGACAACCAGGTGGCCGAGTTCCTCACCCTGGAATACGCCGAGAACGCCAAGCTCTACGTGCCGGTGGCCAACCTGCACCTGATCGCCCGCTACACCGGCAGCGATGACGCCCTGGCGCCGCTGCACCGGCTGGGTTCGGAAACCTGGCAGAAAGCCAAGCGCAAGGCCGCCGAACAGGTGCGCGACGTGGCCGCCGAGCTGCTCGACATCTACGCCCGCCGCGCCGCCCGCGAAGGCTACGCCTTTGCCGACCCGACCGTGGACTACGCCACCTTCAGTGCCGGCTTCCCGTTCGAAGAAACCCCCGACCAACAGTCGGCCATCGAAGCGGTGCGCGATGACATGCTCGCGCCCAAGCCCATGGACCGCCTGGTGTGTGGCGACGTGGGCTTCGGCAAGACCGAGGTGGCCATGCGCGCCGCGTTCATCGCCGTGCATGGCGGCCGCCAGGTGGCCATCCTGGTGCCCACCACGCTGCTCGCCCAGCAGCACTACAACAGTTTTCGCGACCGTTTCGCCGACTGGCCCGTCACCGTCGAGGTGATGAGCCGCTTCAAGTCTGCCAAGGAAATCAGCGCGGCGGTCGACGACCTTGCCGAAGGCAAGATCGACATCGTCATCGGCACCCACAAGCTGCTGCAGGACGACGTCAAGATCAAGAACCTAGGCCTGGTGATCATCGACGAAGAACACCGTTTTGGCGTGCGCCAGAAGGAACAGCTCAAGGCCTTGCGCAGTGAAGTCGACATCCTCACGCTGACCGCAACGCCCATCCCGCGCACGCTGAACATGGCCGTGTCGGGCATGCGCGACCTGTCGATCATCGCCACACCGCCCGCCCGCCGGCTGTCGGTACGCACCTTCGTGATGGAGCAGAACAAGAGCACCATCAAGGAGGCGTTGCTACGTGAGTTGCTGCGTGGCGGCCAGGTGTACTACCTGCACAACGACGTCAAGACCATCGAGAAGTGCGCCGCCGACCTCGCCGAACTGGTACCGGAAGCGCGCATCGGCATCGGCCACGGGCAGATGCGCGAGCGCGATCTGGAACAGGTGATGAGCGACTTCTATCACAAGCGCTTCAACGTGCTGATTGCCTCGACCATTATCGAGACCGGCATCGACGTGCCCAGTGCCAACACCATCATCATCGAACGTGCCGACAAGTTCGGCCTGGCCCAGTTGCACCAATTGCGCGGCCGCGTGGGGCGTAGCCACCACCAGGCCTATGCCTACCTGCTGACGCCGCCGCGCCAGCAAATCACCCCGGACGCCGAGAAGCGCCTGGAAGCCATCGCCAACACCCAGGATTTGGGCGCAGGTTTCGTGCTGGCCACCAATGACCTGGAAATCCGCGGCGCCGGCGAGTTGCTCGGCGACGGCCAGAGCGGGCAGATCCAGGCGGTCGGTTTTACCCTGTACATGGAAATGCTCGAGCGCGCGGTCAAGGCCATTCGCAAGGGCGAACAACCCAACCTGGACCAGCCCCTGGGCGGCGGCCCGGAGGTCAACCTGCGCTTGCCAGCATTGATCCCGGAAGACTACTTGCCCGACGTGCACGCGCGGCTGATCCTGTACAAGCGCATTGCCTCGGCGGTGGACGAAGACGGCTTGAAAGACCTGCAGGTGGAAATGATCGACCGCTTCGGCTTGCTGCCCGAGCCAAGCAAAAACCTGATCCGCCTGACGCTGTTGAAATTGCAGGCTGAAAAGCTCGGCATCAAAAAGATCGACGCCGGCCCGCAAGGCGGTCGCCTGGAATTTGCCGCCGACACGCCGGTCGATCCGCTGACGCTGATCAAGTTGATTCAAAGCCAGCCCAAGCGTTACAAGTTCGAAGGTGCAACGCTGTTCAAGTTCATGGTGCCGATGGAGCGCCCCGAAGAGCGCTTCAACACCCTGGAAGCCTTGCTGGAACGCCTGGCCCCGAAAACCGCCTGATAAGGATTAGCCATGAACCCCGACCCTCGGCGCAAGGCGTGCTCACTCTAATATGCACGAGCAATTGATCGACGACCTCCAGCCACGGCCACGCCTGTGGCTGGGCAGCATTGAGTTCAGTGCGTTTGAACCGCGCAAATGGGCGCATGCAACGCCATATCCAGCACCGCGCCGCGCTGGCGTTCGGCTACGCCGGCGAATACGTGTCCGGCGCGCGCCATGGCAACATCCTCAAGCACGAGCACGACCAGACCTTGCGCATTCAGCGCCAGCCGATCACCGAAAAGACCTTTCGCGACACCCTGCAAACCTTTGGTTTCAAGATCGCCACGCGCCAGAGCAAAGCCCTGCCGGAAAGCGCCGGCGACATCTTCGAACTGCCCAGCGATGGCGCCTGGCTGCGTTTTATCATCAATGACCTGCCCGGGCTGCGCGAACAGGGCTGGGAAGTGGAATACTCGGAAGACTTTGCCTTCGACCTGACGCCGGTGGACGACTGGTACGCGGTGATTGACGAAGCCCCGGAGCGCGACTGGTTCGACCTGGAGTTGGGCATCGTGGTCAACGGCGAGCGCCTGAGCCTGCTGCCCATCTTGCTCAACCTGCTGCGCAGCCACCCCGAACTGCTCAACCCGGCGCAACTGGCGCGCCGGCGCGATGACGAACAAATCCTGGTTCCGATCCACAGCAACCAGCCGCACCGGCCGCGCATCCTGCAGGTGGCCCTACCCTACGGCCGGCTCAAGCCGGTGCTGGCCACCCTGGGCGACTTCTACCTGCGCGAGCCGGGCGAAACCACACTGCGCCTGCCCACCCCCGATGCAACCCGGCTCAACGCCCTGCAAGACCTGCCGATGGTGTGGGAAGGTGGCGAGCGGCTGCGCAATTTCGCCGAACGCCTGCGCGACATTCGCACCCAGCCGGCCGAGATCCCGGCCGACCTCAAGGCCACCTTGCGCCCCTATCAAGTCGAAGGCCTGAGCTGGATGCAGGCGCTGCGCGAACTGGACGTGGGCGGCATCCTGGCCGACGACATGGGCCTGGGCAAAACCCTGCAAACCCTGGCGCACCTGCTCAGCGAAAAAAACGCCGGGCGCCTGGACCGCCCGGCCATGGTGGTGATGCCCACCAGCTTGATCCCTAACTGGCAGGACGAAGCCGCACGCTTCGCGCCTACCCTGCGCGTGGTGGCCCTGCATGGCCCGGGCCGCAAAAAGCATTTCGACAGCCTGGCTGAATACGACCTGCTGCTGACCACTTACGCGCTACTGCCCAAGGACCTGGAAAAACTCGCCAAGCTGCCGCTGCACGTGTTGATCCTGGACGAAGCCCAGTACATCAAGACCCCCAACAGCAAGGCGGCCCAGGCTGCGCGCCAACTCAACGCGCGGCAACGGCTGTGCCTGAGTGGCACACCCCTGGAAAACCACCTTGGGGAGCTTTGGTCGCTGTTTCACTTCCTGCTGCCGGGGTGGCTGGGCGATGCCAAGGCGTTCAACCGGGACTACCGCGTGCCCATCGAACGTCATGGCAGTGAAGAGCGCCTGCACCACCTCAATGCCCGAATCAAACCGTTCCTGCTGCGCCGCACCAAGGAACAGGTGGCCACCGAGCTGCCGGCCAAGACCGAAATCGTCCACTGGGTAGAGCTCAATGACGCCCAGCGCGACGTGTACGAAACCGTGCGCCTGGCCATGGACCAGAAAGTGCGGGCCGAAATCAACAGCAAGGGCGTGGCCCGCAGCCAGATCATCATCCTGGAAGCCCTGCTCAAGCTGCGCCAGGTGTGTTGCGACCTGCGCCTGGTCAACAGCATCGCCCCGCCCGCCCGCGGCAGCAGCTCGGGCAAGCTCAGTAGCCTGATGGAGATGGTCGAGGAGCTATTGCTGGAAGGCCGGCGCATCCTGTTGTTTTCCCAGTTCACCTCGATGCTCAGCCTGATCGAGGCCGAGCTTGCGCAACGCGGCGTGGAATACGCCTTGCTGACCGGGGCGACGAAAAATCGGCGGATACCCGTGCAGGACTTTCAGAAGGGCAAAGTGCAGATCTTTCTGATCAGCCTGAAGGCTGGCGGCGTGGGCTTGAACCTGACGGCGGCCGACACCGTGATCCACTACGACCCCTGGTGGAACCCAGCCGCCGAGCACCAAGCCACGGACCGAGCCTACCGCATCGGGCAAGAGAAGCCGGTGTTCGTCTACAAGCTGATTACCCGGGGCACGGTCGAGGAGAAGATCCAGCACTTGCAGTTGGAGAAGTCAGCCTTGGCAGCGGGTATTCTCGAGGGGCGCGAGGCGGGGGATTGGAAGCTGGCGAACGAGGACATCGAGGCGCTGTTTGCGCCGCTGCCGGGGCGCAGACGAAAATAGTGGTTCGCAGATAAATTCGCTCTTACAAGTCTCTGTAGGCGCGGATTTATCCGCGAACCGGACACCACGAAATCAGCCGGCTAAAACCCTGGCCAACGTCGCCTTCACTTTGCCCATCCCCTGATGCAACGCCGCCTCGATCTCGACCATGGTAATCACCGCCGTTGCCTTGCCCGCCGCCGGGTTCACCACCAGCGCCAGGCAGGCGTAATCCAACTCCAGCTCGCGCGCCAAGGCCGCCTCGGGCATGCCGGTCATGCCGACGATGTCGCAACCATCACGCTCCAGGCGCACGATTTCGGCCGCCGTCTCCAGCCGCGGCCCCTGGGTGCAGGCGTAAACGCCTTCGCCGCTATGGGCAACACCCTCGGCCACCAGCGCGGCAATCAGTTGCCCGCGCAGGCTTTCGGTGTAGGGGTAGCTGAAATCAATGTGGGTGACATGCTCCAGGTCGTCGGCGAAAAAGGTGTGATCGCGCCCACTGGTGTAGTCGATCAGCTGGTGCGGCACGCAAAAATGCCCGGTACCCATGGCCGAGTGGATGCCACCGACCGCATTCACCGCCAGAATCGAAGTGGCGCCGGCCTGCTTCAGCGCCCACAGGTTGGCCCGGTAGTTCACCCGATGCGGTGGCACCCGGTGTGGGTGGCCGTGACGGGCCAAAAAGAGCACCTCACGCCCGGCAAACTCGCCCTGCAGGATGTCTGCCGAAGTCGCCCCGTAGGGCGTGTTCATGGGCAGTGCCTGACGAATGCTCAAGCCTTCGAGCTGGGTCAGCCCGGTGCCGCCGATAATCGCGTAAACCGTCATTAGAACACCTCAATCAATCAGCTGGGCTTCGCGCAAGGCACCCAAGGCGCTGAGCCAGCGTGGGTCCTGACGGTATTCGACGTTGCTGTAGGCCTGCCCGCGCATGCGCGCGATGCGTGGCGAGGGCTTGACCTGCAAGCGCTGCGCGGCGCTTAGGGCAAGCTCGGCCGCGGCGCGATCGTTGCACACCAGGCCCATGTCGCAACCGGCCGACAGCGCGGCCTCGATACGACTGGCGGCATCGCCCACCACGTGTGCACCGGCCATGGACAAGTCATCACTGAAAATAACGCCGTCGAACTTCAATTCGCCGCGCAGGATATCCTGCAGCCAACGCCGGGAAAACCCGGCCGGCTGGCTGTCGATTTGCGGGTAGATGACATGGGCCGGCATCACCGCGGCCAGTTGCCCGCTCAAGCGCGCAAAGGGCACCAGGTCCAGGGCACGAATCTGTTCAAGGCTGCGCTCATCGGTGGGAATGGCCACGTGGGAGTCCGCTTCAGCCCAGCCATGGCCAGGGAAGTGCTTGCCGCAAGCGGCCATGCCGGCGGCGTTCATGCCGCGGATAAAGGCGCCCGCCAGTGCCGTGACACGCTCGGGATCACCCTCGAAGGCCCGGCTGCCCACCACGGCGCTGCGCTGGTGATCCAGTTCCAGCACCGGGGCGAAGCTCAGGTCCAGGCCCACCGCGAGCACTTCGGTGGCCATCACCCAGCCACATTGCTCGGCCAAATATTCTGCATTCGGGTTGTCGGCCAGGGCGCGCATCGCCGGCAGGCGCACGAACCCTTGGCGCAGTCGCTGCACCCGCCCGCCTTCCTGGTCAACGGCCAGGATCAGGTCCGGGCGCACTGCACGGATCGAGGCGGTCAGTTCGCGCACCTGGCGCGGGCTCTCGATGTTGCGGGCAAAAATGATCAGGCCAGCCACTTCCGGCTGGCGCAGCAGGTGACGGTCCTCGGCGGTCAGCCAGGTACCGGCGATATCGACCATCAACGAGCCTTGAAGGCTGGAACTCATGGGGCAATCCTTGATTCGCGGGTGCGCGCGCTCCGGCCCACTTGGCGCAGGGCCAAGCGAGTGCCGCTCAATGGCGGGGCAGGATCAGTGCAGGGGGAACGCGGCAAATTGGGGGTAGGCATGGGCGCGTAGCTTAGCCCAAGCCGCGCGCCGCGCCCACCGTCAATTGTTTCAGGCCTTGGCCAGCGCCGGCGCCGACTTGGTACGCGGGCGCAACTGCGCGGCGGCCATGGCCGAGTCGGTGACGCCGCTGTCGGCGCGCATGCCCGCGGCCAGGAACGGCACCATCAGGCGCATCACCTGCTCGATCGAGGTGTCGACGCCAAAATCAGTCTCGGCAATGGCGCGCAACGCCTTGATGCCGGACATGCTGAACGCCGCGGCACCGAGCATGAAATGCACGCGCCAGAACAACTCGATCGGCGGGATGCGTGGCGCGGGCTTCGTTGACCAGCACCATGTAGCGGCGGAATACCTTGCCGTACATGTCCTCCAGGTAACGCCGCAGGTGGCCCTGGCTCTGACTGAAGGCCAGGCCCAGCAAGCGCATGAAGATGGACAGGTCGTTGCCGCTGCGTGGCTGCACCACCATGGCTTGCTCGACCAGGATCTCCAGCAGCTCTTCCAGGCTGGCCTTGTTTTCCGGCTTGGCCTGGCGGCGTTCCAGCTCTTTGTCCAGGCTCAGGCAAAACGGCCCGAGGAAGCGCGAGAACACCGCCTGGATCAGCGCTTTCTTGGAGCCGAAATGGTAATTCACTGCCGCCAGGTTAACCCCGGCCTTGCTGGTAATCAGCCGCAATGAGGTTTCGGCAAAACCTTTTTCCGCGAACAGCTGTTCTGCAGCATCCAGAATGCGTTCAACGGTTTCCGACTGGGCCATGGCTACTCCGCCTGACAAACACTTGTTTGAAACATACGTTTCATGGTGGCCTTTTGTCAAGCCTGAACGGCCGGTTTCTGCCTGGCCGGTCACGTATTTAACCACAATCGGCAAGGCCTTTAGAAAGCCGTTCGCGCGAGCATGCTTTTCAATCACCTGCCCTTTGCGACGACCGGCGAAAAATGCAGGATTGCCAACCCCGACATACTGTATATAATCCCAGTCACTGTATAAAAAGACAGAGCGAGCCAAATGCTAAAACTGACGCCACGCCAAGCAGAGATTCTGGCCTTCATCAAACGCTGCCTCGACGACAACGGCTTCCCCCCTACCCGGGCGGAAATTGCCCAGGAGCTGGGCTTCAAGTCGCCGAACGCGGCGGAAGAGCACCTCAAGGCCCTGGCGCGCAAAGGCGCCATCGAGATGACCCCGGGCGCATCGCGCGGCATTCGCATCCCAGGCTTCGAGGCCAAGGCCGACGAGTCCACCCTGCCGATCATTGGCCGGGTCGCTGCCGGCGCGCCGATCCTGGCCCAGCAGCACATCGAAGAGTCGTGCAACATCAACCCGACCTTCTTCCACCCACGGGCTGACTACCTGCTGCGGGTTCACGGCATGAGCATGAAAGACGTCGGCATATTCGACGGCGACCTGCTGGCCGTGCACACCACCCGCGAGGCCCGCAACGGCCAGATCGTGGTGGCGCGCATTGGTGACGAGGTGACGGTCAAGCGCTTCAAGCGCGATGGCAGCAAGGTCTGGCTGATCGCCGAGAACCCGGATTTCGCGCCGATCGAGGTCAACCTCAAGGATCAGGATCTGGTGATCGAAGGTTTGAGCGTCGGCGTCATTCGCCGATAAAAAGGAGGCATCATGCAGTTTCCCCTTTCGCAACAGTACGCCCCACAACAAGCCCAGCTGTCGTTGTTCGAGGCCTTCATGGCTCAGCCAAGCGCGCCTCTGTTCGTCAAGGAAGCGGTGGATTCATCCTGGGGCGGCAATGAACCCGACGCCTTCAGTGAACTGTCCCTGCGCGGCGCCGCCGGAAACTGCCTGAGCCTGCTGGCCCCCATGCTGCGCGAGTTGAGCGAAGAGCTGGATAACCGCTGGCTCACCCTGATCGCCCCGCCTGCCAGCCTGACCCAGGCATGGCTACGTGACGCCGGCCTGAACCGCGAACGCATCCTGTTGTTACAACCCACCGGCGCTCAAAGCGCCCTGCAACTGACCTGTGAAGCTTTGCGCCTAGGCCGCAGCCACACCGTGGTGAGTTGGCTGAACCCGCTGGGGGCCAGCGCGCGGCAACAGTTGATCGCCGCAGCCCGCAAAGGGGATGCACAGAGTTTGAATATCAGGATGGGGTGATGGGCCAGTATTGGCGGTGCTCTTTTCGCGGATGAATGCGCTCCTACAAGGAGCGACCGCATCCGCGTAACGCACATTTCACAATCCGACTAACGGGCTTAGTGCAGAACGCGCGGGCCGTCATCTTTGTCGATTTCGCCTTCGACCAGCTTGCCAGCCATCTGAACGCCGACGCTCAACATGGCCTTGGCCACCTCGACATGCTGCCCCTGCAGGAACACCTTGGCATCCTCGGAAAAATCCAGGGTCACCAGGGAACCCTCGTCCTCAGCACGGCGCAGTTCGATTCGGCCGTCAGGCAGCTCGACAATTTCTAGAAAGGACGTTGGCATAAAAAAGGGTTCTCCACGAAAGGCCGATATTGTATCAGCGACTGGCGCAATCAGCACTCACTGAGGCCGTCGCGGTAGCGAATGGCCAGGCTCTTCAATTCTTTGCGCCAGCCTTCCATTTCTTCACGGGTCAATTCCGGCGCGGGCTCTTCGTCCAGGCTCACGGCTTGGATCAAGGGCAATGTCACGTCACCTTTTGGCTTTTTCGGCGCCCGTGGCGGCTGGAACAGGGCCGCGTGCTCAGCCAGCAGTCGCGCCAGCCAGGTTTCACGGTTTTGTGCCAGCTCCACCAGTTCCGCCATTTCAGGGATGGCGATGCTGGCCAGAATTTCCGGCACCAGGAACGTTTCGGCCCGTGGAGAATTGGCCTGCGGCAGCCGATAGAAGCCGGCAATCTCATGGCACAACCCCAGCACCGCGCCGTACAGGTGGAACAGCGACGATTCGCGCTCGGCCTGCTCCAGCGCCTGGGCGTTCATCGCGCGCCCCTCCTGGGCTTTGCCCATGGCTTCCAGCGCCAGGCCAGCAAAGTAAATTTTCTGATTGGTACGGGTATAGAGTTCGTGGGCCATGCTGGCACCCTCCGACAAAAACGGGGTTCGGGCAGGCACACAGTTTCAGGGAACTACGCGGGTGGGGCAAGGCAATTCAGCAGGCATAAAAAAACGCGCCTGCCCCCAAAGGGAGCAGGCGCGTTTTTTATACCGCCTTAGGCTTTTTCTTTGGCGACCTTGGCTTCCTTGACGTCCTTGGTGCGCTTGTCTTCGACTTTCCAGCTACCACCGTCGTAGAACGCGCGCCAGCCGGTCGGCTTGCCGTCGATCTCGGTCTGCACGTACTGCTCCTTGGTCTTGCGGCTGTAGCGGATAACGGCCGGCAAGCCGTCCGGGTCCTTCTTCGGCGCTTCGCACAGGAAGTGGTACTTGGGATCGATCTCGTCCTTGTGCGGCACGATCTCGATCACCAGCGGTGCACGGGTCTCGCGGTTTTTCGGAAACTGGCTGGCGGCCAGGAACAAGCCCGATGCACCGTCACGCAGCACGTAGGTGTCGTTGACCTTCTCGCACTTGAGTTCCGGCATTTTCACCGCGTCCATCTTCGGTGGCGCTGCCTCACCGCTTTTCAGCAGTTTGCGGGTGTTTTTGCATTCCGGGTTGGTGCAGCCGAAGAACTTGCCGAAACGGCCGGTTTTCAGTTGCATCTCGCTGCCGCACTTGTCGCATTCCAGGCTCGGGCCTTCATAGCCCTTGATGCGATAGTTGCCTTCTTCGATCTCGTAGCCGGTGCAGTCAGGGTTGTTACCGCAGATGTGCAGCTTGCGCTTCTCATCCAGCAGGTAGGCATCCATGGCCGTGGCGCAGATCGGGCAGCGGTGCTTGCCCAGCAGTACTCGCGACTCGGACTCGCCCTCGTCATCGGCGGCGATCTCATCACCTGGCACCAGGTTGATAGTGGCCTTGCAACGCTCCTTGGGCGGCAGGGCATAGCCCGAGCAGCCGAGGAACACGCCGGTGGACGCGGTACGGATCATCATTGGCCGGCCGCACTCGCGGCAGGCAATGTTGGTTGGCGTCGGCAGGTTGGCGCGCATGCCGCTGTCGGCGGCACTGGCCACTTCCAGCTTGCCCTTGAAGTCGCCGTAGAACTCGTCCAGCACGCTCTTCCAGTCACGCTCGCCCTGGGCCACGTCGTCGAGGTTCTCTTCCATGCCGGCGGTGAAGCCGTAGTCCATGAGGTTGGAGAAGCTCTCGCTGAGGCGTTCGGTGACGATGTCGCCCATCTTCTCGGAGTAGAAGCGACGGTTGTGCAGCGCCACGTAGCCGCGGTCCTGGATAGTGGAAATGATGGCGGCGTAGGTCGATGGACGACCGATGCCACGTTTTTCCATTTCCTTGACCAGGCTGGCTTCGGAGTAACGCGCTGGCGGCTTGGTGAAGTGTTGGGTGGGGTCCAGCTCGATCAGCTTGAGGACTTCGCCCTGGTCCATTTCCGGCAATACGTCGTCATCGCCCGGTTTGGCCATCTGCGGCATCACCCGGGTGTAACCGTCGAACTTGAGGATACGGCCCTTGGCGCGCAGCTCGAAGTCGCCGGCGGCCACGGTCACGGTCGTCGACAGGTATTGCGCCGGTGGCATCTGGCAGGCCAGGAACTGGCGCCAGATCAGCTCGTACAGGCGCTCAGCATCGCGTTCCATGCCCGACAGCTTGCTCGGGTGGGTATTCACGTCGGAGGGGCGAATTGCTTCGTGCGCCTCCTGGGCGCCTTCCTTGCTGCTGTAAACCAGCGGCTTCTCAGGCAGGTACTTCTTGCCGAACTCGCTCTCGATGTAGGCGCGCGCCATTTCCACGGCATCGGTCGACAGGTTGGTGGAGTCGGTACGCATGTAGGTGATGTAGCCGGCTTCGTACAGACGCTGGGCCATCATCATGGTCTTTTTAACGCCATAGCCCAGGCGGTTGCTTGCCGCCTGCTGCAGGGTCGAGGTGATGTAAGGCGCCGACGGCTTGCTGCTGGTCGGTTTGTCTTCACGCTTGACGATGCTGTAGCTGGACGCCTTGAGCTTTTCCAGGGCGGCCATGGCCTGGGTTTCGTTCAACGGCTTGAAGGCTTCACCCTTTTCGCGAGCCACTTCGAAACGCACTTTGGCGCTCTTGGCAGTGCCAAGGTCGGCGTGGATTTCCCAGTACTCTTCCGGGTTGAACGCACGGATCTCGCGCTCACGCTCCACTACCAGCTTCACGGCCACCGATTGCACGCGGCCAGCCGACAGGCCACGGGCGATCTTGGCCCACAGCAGTGGCGAAACCATGTAGCCCACCACGCGATCCAGGAAACGCCGCGCCTGCTGGGCGTTGACCCGGGCGATGTCCAATTCGCCAGGCTGCGAGAACGCTTCCTGGATGGCTTTCTTGGTAATTTCGTTGAACACCACGCGCTTGTAGCGGCTGTCATCCCCACCGATTGCTTCGCGCAGGTGCCAGGCAATGGCTTCCCCCTCGCGGTCCAAGTCGGTTGCGAGATAGATGGTGTCAGCATCCTTGGCGAGCCGGCGCAGCTCCTCGATCACCTTCTCCTTGCCGGGAAGGATCTCGTACTTGGCTTTCCAGCCGTGCTCGGGGTCCACACCCATTCGCGCCACCAATTGCTTGCGGGCTTTTTCCTTGGGCGACAAGGCAGGCGCCTCGGCGGCCGCGGCTTTGCCCCGCTTGACCGGTTCTTTGCTGGCGCTAGCCGAACCGCTGGTGGGCAGGTCTCGGATATGGCCGATACTCGACTTCACCACGTATTGGTTGCCCAGATACTTGTTGATGGTCTTGGCCTTAGCCGGGGATTCCACAATGACCAGCGATTTGCCCATGGATCAGAAAATTCCTGAATACTTGAAAATGAAAGGCGATTGATGCCTTTGAGGCACCGCTATATATAGTGGCAACAGAGTGAGGTCAAGCGCGGGTCTTCACACGGCACTCTCGCCGTCGCCTGAAAACAGGCTTGGCTGGGCCTCGACCAAAGCAAAGCGCGGCACGCGCTCGCCGTCAACCTCGACGGACTCCAGGAACATGCGCAAAGGCCGTACCCACAGCCCGAATTCGCCATACAGCGCCTGGTAAAACACCACTTCTTCCTCGGTTTCGGAATGGCGGGCAACGCCAAAGACGCGGTATTGGGGCCCTTTGTAGTGCCGGTAGAGCCCTGGCTGTAACTGCATGTTGCGCCTCGCTATAAAAAAATTCTGTAAAACAAAAACCGGGGCACAGGGCCCCGGTTTCCGACTACCGAACCGGTTAGACGCGTTCGAAGACGGTGGTGATGCCCTGGCCAAGGCCAATACACATGGTGGACACCCCGAGAGTGCCGTTGTTCTGTTTCATCACGTTCAGCAAGGTGCCGGAAATACGCGCACCCGAACAGCCGAAAGGATGACCCAGCGCAATGGCGCCGCCGTGCAGGTTAACCTTCTCGTTCATCTTGTCGAGCACTTTCAGATCCTTGAGCACTGGCAGGGCCTGTGCAGCGAAGGCTTCGTTGAGCTCGAAGAAGTCGATATCGCCGATCGAAAGGCCTGCACGCTTCAAGGCTTTTTGCGTGGCCGGTACTGGACCATAGCCCATGATCGCCGGGTCCACACCGGCCACCGCCATGGAGCGGATAACCGCCAATGGCTGGATGCCGAGGTCTTGGGCGCGCTGCGCCGACATCACGATCATGCACGAGGCGCCGTCAGTGATCTGCGACGAGGTACCCGCCGTGACAGTACCACCTTTTGGGTTAAACGCCGGCTTGAGGGCCGCCAGGCTTTCCAGGGTAGTGTCCGGACGAATGGTCTCGTCGTAGTCGAACATTTTCAGGAAGCCGTTCTCGTCATAACCCTGCATCGGGATGATTTCGTCCTTGAACTTGCCTTCCAGGGTTGCCTTGTGGGCGAGCTGGTGCGAGCGCAAGCCGAATGCATCCTGGGCTTCACGGGTAATGCCGTGCATCTTGCCGAGCATTTCGGCAGTCAGGCCCATCATGCCCGAGGCTTTTGCCGCGTACAGTGACATGTGCGGGTTAGGGTCCACGCCGTGCATCATGCTCACGTGGCCCATGTGCTCCACGCCGCCGACCACGAACACGTCACCGTTACCGGTCATGATCGCTTGCGCCGCGGTGTGCAGGGCGCTCATGGACGAGCCACACAGGCGGCTGACGGTCTGCCCGGCTGCGGTGTGCGGGATCTGGGTCATCAGCGAGGCCATGCGCGCGATGTTCCAGCCTTGTTCCAGGGTCTGGTTGACACAGCCCCAGATCACGTCCTCGACCTCCTTGGGGTCGACCTTGACGTTGCGTTCCAGCAATTTGCTGATCAGGTGCGCCGACATGTCTTCGGCGCGAGTGTTGCGGTGCATGCCGCCCTTGGAGCGGCCCATTGGCGTGCGACCGAAGTCGACAATCACCACATCTCTCGGATTCAAGCTCATAAATTCACTCTCACTCTGATGGGTCGCTTAACCGAAGAAGCTCTGGCCGTTCTTGGCCATCTCGCGCAGCTTCGCGGTGGGGTGGTACAGCGGACCCAGATCGGCGTACTGGTCGGCCAGTGCAACGAACTCGGCGACGCCCAGGGAATCGATATAACGCAGCGCACCGCCACGGAACGGAGGGAAACCGATGCCGTAGACCAGGCCCATGTCGGCCTCGGCGGCGGTTTCGACGATACCGTCTTCCAGGCAACGCACGGTTTCCAGGCACAGCGGGATCATCATCCAGTTGAGGATGTCCTCGTCGCTCAGCTCGCGCTGCTCGTAGACGATCGGCTTGAGCACTTCGAGCACCGACGCGTCAGCGACCTTCTTGGGCTTGCCCTTTTTGTCTACTTCGTAGGCGTAGAAGCCCTTGCCGTTCTTCTGGCCCAGGCGATCAGCTTCGTACAGCACGTCGACGGCCGAACGGCGGTCATCCTTCATGCGGTCCGGGAAGCCTTCGGCCATCACGTCGCGGCCATGGTGGCCGGTGTCGATGCCGACCACGTCCATCAGGTAAGCCGGGCCCATGGGCCAGCCGAACTTCTCCATGATCTTGTCGACGCGCACGAAGTCAACGCCGGCGCTGACCAGCTTGGCGAAACCGCCGAAGTAGGGAAACAGCACGCGGTTGACCAAAAAGCCCGGGCAGTCGTTGACCACGATCGGGTTCTTGCCCATTTTCTTGGCGTAGGCCACGGTGGTCGCCACAGCGACTTCGCTGGACTTCTCGCCCCGGATCACTTCCACCAGCGGCATCATGTGCACCGGGTTGAAGAAGTGCATGCCGACGAAGTTTTCCGGGCGCTTGAGGGCCTTGGCCAGCAGGCTGATGGAAATGGTCGAGGTATTGGAGGCCAGGATCGCATCGTCCTTGACCTTGCTTTCCACTTCGGCCAGTACCGCTTGCTTGACCTTGGGGTTTTCGACCACGGCTTCGACGACGATGTCGACGCTGCCGAAATCACCGTAGGACAGCGTCGGACGAATGGCACTGAGTGCCTCGGCCATCTTCGCCGGGGTCAGGCGGCCTTTCTCGACGCGCTTGCCGAGCAGCTTGGACGCTTCGGCCAGGCCTTGCTCGATGCCCTTCTCGTTGATGTCTTTCATCAGGATCGGCGTGCCTTTGACAGCCGACTGATAGGCGATGCCGCCACCCATGATGCCAGCGCCCAGTACCGCAGCCTGCTTCACATCGTGGGCCAGTTCGTCATAGGCCTTGGCCTTGCGCTTGAGCTCCTGGTCATTCAGGAACAGCCCGACCAGGCTCTGTGCGGCCGCAGTCTTGGCCATTTTCACGAAGCCTGCGGCCTCGATTTCCAGGGCCTTCTCGCGCCCGAAGTTAGCGGCCTTCTGGATGGTCTTGATCGCCTCGACCGGGGCCGGGTAGTTCGGGCCGGCCTGGCCTGCAACGAAGCCTTTGGCGGTTTCGAAGGCCATCATTTGCTCGATGGCGTTGAGCTTGAGCTTGTCCAGTTTCGGCTGGCGCTTGGCCTTGTGATCGAACTCGCCACTGATGGCGCGCGAAATCAGGTCCAGGGCTGCTTCCCTGAGCTTTTCAGGGGCGACCACGGCGTCCACGGCGCCGGCCTTGAGGGCCTCTTCGGCACGGTTTTCCTTGCCGGAGGCAATCCACTCGATGGCATTGTCCGCACCGATGATGCGCGGCAGGCGCACGGTACCGCCAAAGCCTGGGTAGATGCCCAGCTTGACTTCCGGCAGGCCGACCTTGGCGGTGGCGGACATGACGCGATAGTCGGCCGCCAGGCACATTTCCAGGCCGCCGCCCAGGGCGATGCCATTGATGGCCGCCACGGTAGGCACGGCCAGGTCTTCGAAGTCGCTGAAGATGCGGTTGGCTTCAAGGTTACCGGCCACGAGCTCGGCTTCTGGCAGCTTGAAATTGTCGACAAATTCGGTGATGTCGGCGCCGACGATGAACACGTCCTTGCCGCTGGTGACGATTACGCCCTTGATCGAGCCATCGGCTTTGATGGTGTCGATGGCCTGGCGCAGCTCGCCCAGGGTCAGACGGTTGAATTTGTTGACGGACTCACCCTTGAGGTCGAACTTCAGTTCGACGATGCCACTTTCAAGAGCCGTAACCGTGATGGCTTTACCTTCGTAAATCATCAACTGATCTCCACGATATGGAAGCTGAACAGTACACGCCGTAAGCTGAGCTGGACGTCGACGGGCTATTCACCACTGCCTCCATCACCTGCCCAGGCACACCCTCCAGCGCGATATTCGGGATTCTGTAAGAGCGTTCCTACAAGGCAAACGCTCAATTCATACGCCCGTTTGATTTGGGTACGACCACCTTCTGCGAAAATCAGGTAATTGTCAAACACCCGAAACAGCGGCTAAATCGCGACCTTGCAGTCATTTACGCTCCAAATGAGTGCGCACGACCTGCGCGCTTTTGCCGCAGACCATAGCCTGCAAGGGTTACAGCCATGCGCTCGTCGACCAGGCGCACCCAAAGGTGGCACTTTTAAAAAAAATGAAAGATTTTTGCGATTTTCGGGCGTAACATGCGACCACAGCTACACTGTGCCCATCGCTTCCAAGGGCGACTGCATTGCACAGTAGCCACAGAATTACCGGCCTGCCTGGCCAACCCCAGCCCGACGCTTGATATCGGGCTTTTTAATGCCTGCGATTTGGCCATTGCCCCCGTAGCAGCGGATTAATCCGCGAAAAGAACGCCGAAACACCCTGACGCCCTTCGCGGATAAATCCGCCCATACACCTCAAGCCAGTGCCTTTAGCACCCCATCAATGGCTTGCAGCACGCTCACGTCACCCTTCTCGCCCCAATACAGCGCAATCAGTTGCGGCCCCGCATCCACCTTGTAGACATTGCCCGGCAACGTCGCAAAATGCTGCAGCAGCGCCGGGTCTTCACACGGCTCGCGCCAGCGATTGAGCCACACGCCAGGCGTTGACTGCCAATAGCACCACACCGCAGGCAGGCTGCCGCGCCGTGGCCGACAGTACTGCGCGCAGGGGCTGGGGGGCTCCTTGGCCAGCCAGTGCGGCCACTCCTGGGGCATGAGTTGCATCGCCAGGCCCATGCGCCGGGCCTCCAGGCGCAGGGCCATCTGCCCGCTCTGGTTGCGCGACGGTTTTAGCCACACCAAGGGGCTTAAAACCACTGCAAGGATTGACACCACTATCCAGACCGTCATATCACTGTGCGCCCTACAAAGCTTTTTAAAAGAGTGGGTTAACAAGCGTTTGAACCAACCCGCTTGAAACCGGCCATACTTAGGCTATTGCAACCGTTCAGGAGAGCTTCTCATGCCCTACCACCATATTCTGGTCGCCGTGGACCTAACAGAAGAATGCGACCCGGTGATCCACCGTGCTCGCGAACTGTCAGTCAGTAATGAAGCCAAGCTGTCCCTGATCCACATCGTCGAACCCATCGCCATGGCGTTTGGCGGCGACGTGCCGATGGACCTCTCGCAACTGCAGCAACAACAACTGGACCAAGCCAAGGAACGCCTTGAGCGCCTGATCGCCAAATACCCTGAGCTGAGCAAAGACAACTGCCACCTGACCTACGGCCAGCCCAAGCAGGAAATCCATGGCCTGGCCAAGGATCAGGGTTGCGATCTGGTAGTGGTCGGCAGCCATGCCCGCCACGGCCTGGCCCTGCTGCTGGGCTCCACCTCCAACGACGTGCTGCATGGCGCGCCATGTGACGTGCTGGCCGTGCGCCTGAAAAAGGTCGAAAACTAAAAAGCTGCACGCCACAAGCTAAAAAGCTGCAAGTGGGCGCACACGCCCAACTTGCAGCTTTCAGCTTGACGCTCGCAACCGATCTTAGGCGTCCAACTCAGCCCAACGCTCCACCATGCCGTCGAGCTTGGCCTGGGCCTGCTCCAGTTCGGCGATCACCGCAGCCGTTTCTGTTGCCGGGCGCTGGTAAAAGCCGCCATCAGCCATCTGCGCTTGCAGGCTGGCAATCTTCTGCTCCTGAGCATCGATTTCGCCCGGCAGGGCTTCCAGCTCGCGCTGCAGCTTGTAGCTGAGCTTCTTTTTGGCAGGCTCTGCCACCGGTGCCGGCGTGGCTGCAGGCGCGACCACCGCACTGTTGAGCTCAGCCTTGCCCGATTTGTTCTCGGTCACGCCCAGCAGTTTTGGCGAGCCGCCCTGGCGAATCCAGTCCTGGTAGCCGCCGACGTACTCACGCACCTTGCCATCGCCTTCGAACACCAGGGTACTGGTGACCACGTTGTCGAGGAATGCCCGGTCGTGGCTGACCATCAACACGGTGCCCTTGAAGCTGGACAGCACTTCTTCGAGCAGCTCCAACGTTTCCACGTCCAGGTCGTTGGTCGGTTCGTCGAGCACCAGCAGGTTGGCCGGCTTGCTGAACAACTTGGCCAGCAGCAAGCGCGCACGCTCGCCACCCGACAGCGCCTTGACCGGCGTGCGGGCACGCTGCGGGCTGAACAGGAAGTCGCCCAGGTAGCTCAGCACGTGGCGGCTCTGGCCGTCGATCTCGATGAAATCGCGACCCTCGGCCAGGTTGTCGATCACGGTTTTTTCCAGGTTCAACTGGTGGCGCAACTGGTCGAAGTAAGCCACTTCCAGGCGCGTGCCCGACTCAACCTTGCCGCTGCTGGCCTCAAGATCGCCCAGCATCAGCTTGAGCAAGGTGGTCTTGCCGGTACCGTTGGCACCCAGCAGGCCGATACGGTCCTCGCGCTGCAGCACCATGCTGAAGTCCTTGACCAGGAACGGGCCGCCCGGGTGGGCAAAGCTGACGTTCTCGATGACCATGACCTGCTTGCCGGATTTCTCCGCGGTGTCGAGCTGGATGTTCGCCTTGCCGGTGCGCTCGCGGCGCTCGCTGCGCTCCACGCGCAACTCCTTCAGGGCGCGCACGCGGCCTTCGTTACGGGTACGGCGGGCCTTGATGCCCTGGCGGATCCACACTTCTTCCTGGGCCAGGCGCTTGTCGAACAGCGCGTTGGCGGTTTCTTCGGCCGCCAGTGCCGCTTCCTTGTGCACCAGGAAGCTGGCGTAGTCGCCGTTCCAGTCGATCAGGCCGCCGCGGTCCAATTCCAGGATGCGCGTGGCCAGGTTCTGCAGGAAGGAGCGGTCGTGGGTGATGAACAGCACGGCGCCGCCGAAATTGCTCAGGGCCTCTTCCAGCCAGGCAATTGCACCGATATCCAGGTGGTTGGTGGGCTCGTCGAGCAGCAGCAAGTCGGGCTCGGACACCAGTGCCTGGGCCAGCAGCACACGGCGGCGCCAGCCACCGGACAGTTCGGCCAGGGTCTTGTCGGCCGGCAGTTGCAGGCGGCTCAGGGTGCTGTCGACCAATTGCTGCAGGCGCCAGCCGTCGCGGGCCTCGAGGTCCGACTGCACGTGCATCAGCTTGGTCAGGTCTTCGTCGGTGACGATGTTCTGGCTCAGGTGATGATATTCGGCCAACAGCGCGCCGACACCGTCCAGGCCTTCGGCGACCACGTCGAACACCGTGCGGCCATCGGCCGTGGGCAGCTCTTGCGGCAACTCGCCGATCTTCAGGCCCGGGGCTCGCCAAACGTCGCCTTCATCGGGCTTCTGGTCACCCTTGACCAGGCGCAACATACTGGACTTGCCAGTGCCGTTGCGGCCGATGATGCAGACCCGCTCTCCACGGGCGATCTGCCAGGACACTTTGTCCAACAACGGCATCGCGCCGAAAGCGAGGGACACATCGCTTAATTTGAGCAGGGTCATGTATTTCTCCAAAAACCGGGCGCGCATTCTACCTGACTCTCGCGCCAATCACAGTAAATGCCGCTGGCCGGGTGATTCAGCCTCGTTCACACGCAGATACAAGCACAATGCTTTCATCGCACACCCCCAACCGGCTAAGCTAGGGTCATCATCAGTGCGGGCCTTACCGCACTCGTCACGTTTCATCTGCCCGGAAGTCTCATGCGCAGTCGCCTGTTCAGCCTTGTATCCTGCCTGCTTCTCTGCGCGTCGACCGTCGGGTCCGTTCAGGCCACCGACCTCACCACCCAGCGTCAGTATTACGACGAAGCCAAGCGTGCGTTGGCCAAGGGCGACTCGGGCCCCTACTTTCGCTACGCCCCGGCCCTCGCCGATTACCCGCTGGAGCCGTACCTGGCCTACGACGAACTCACCGCCCGGCTGAAAACCGCCAGCAACGACGAGATCGAGAAATTCCTCGCCCAGCACGGTGACCTGCCCCAGGCCAACTGGATGAAATTGCGCTGGTTGCGCTGGCTGGCCGACCGCGGCGACTGGGCCACCTTCGTCAAGTACTACGACCCCAAGCTCAATTTCACTGAACTGGACTGCCTGAACGGCCAGTATCAACTCAGCCATGACTTGCGCGCCGAAGGCTACGCCAACACCGAAAAACTCTGGCTCACCGGCAAGACCCAGCCGGCGGCGTGCGACGCCCTGTTCGACCTGTGGGCCTCCCAGGGCCAGTTAACCGAGCAAAAACGCTGGCAGCGCACCAAGCTGGCGGTGCAGGCCCGCAACTATCCACTGGCCAACGCCCTGGTCAAGACCCTCACCACCCTGGCGCCTGAAGGCCGCCTGCTGGTGGACGTCGGGCAGAAGCCCGACCTGCTGAGCGACCCCTCGCGCTTTCTGCCGGCCGATGAAGCCATGTCCGACGTGGTTAGCCTGGGCTTGCGCCGCCTGGCCAAGCAAGACCCGGACAAGGCGATGCAGATGCTCGACGGCTATGCCAGCAGCATGCACTTTTCCAGTGAAGAAAAGGTGGCCATCGCTCGCGAGATCGGCCTGACCCTGGCGCGTAACTATGACCCTCGCGCCCTGGACCTGATGACCCGCTACGACCCGCAGCTGCGCGACAACACCGTGACCGAGTGGCGCCTGCGCCTGTTGTTGCGCCTGGCACGCTGGGAAGAGGCCTACGAGCTGAGCCAACGCTTGCCAGCGGACCTGGCCACCACCAACCGCTGGAAATACTGGCAGGCCCGCAGCCTGGAATTGGCCCAGCCGCAAAACCCGCTGGTGCCCCAGCTGTACCGCAACGTGGCACGCGAGCGTGACTTCTATGGTTTCCTGGCCGCCGACCGCACGCAGGCGCCGTACCAGCTCACCAACAAGCCTCTTGTGCTCACCCAGGCGCTGATCAATAAGGTGCGCAACACCCCGGGCATCCGCCGCGCCCTGGAGCTGCATGCCCGCGGGCAGATCGTCGATGGCCGCCGCGAGTGGTACCACGTGAGCCGCCTGTTCAGCCGCGATGAAATGGTCGCCCAGGCCAAGCTTGCCTACGACCTGCAGTGGTACTTCCCGGCAATCCGCACCATCAGCCAGGCGCAGTACTGGGACGACCTGGACATCCGTTTCCCGATGGCCCACCGCGACGCGCTGGTGCGCGAGGCTGCCAACCGTGGCGTGCATTCGAGCTGGGTGTTCGCCATCACCCGCCAGGAAAGTGCTTTCATGGACGACGCCCGCTCCGGCGCCGGCGCCATGGGCCTGATGCAACTGATGCCGGGCACTGCCAAGGAAACCGCACGCAAATTCAGCATCCCGCTGGCATCGCCACAGCAGGCCATCGACCCGGACAAAAACATCCAGCTGGGCGCCGCCTACCTGAGCCAGGTGCAAAGCCAGTTCAATGGCAATCGCGTGCTTGCCACCGCCGCTTACAACGCCGGCCCAGGCCGCGTTCGGCAATGGCTGAGGGGCGCCAACCACTTGAGTTTCGACGTGTGGGTAGAATCGATCCCATTCGATGAAACCCGCCAGTACGTGCAGAACGTGCTGTCGTATGCGGTGATCTACGGGCAAAAGCTCAACACGCCGCAGCCGATCGTCGATTGGCACGAGCGTTTCTTCGACGATCAGTAATCAGGACGCTTTTGTGTGTGGGGGGCCATGCTCCCCACGCGCTATTCGAGGATCGTGACGGGCATCCCTACCGCTACCTGCCCAACCCCATCATTCACCAGGTTTTGCCCGAACATGATTTCACCGCCTTGTTCGCGATAGGTCTTGAGCGTGGTCAGCGGCTCGCGGTCTTCACTGCGCACGCCGGTTTGCGGGTCGATGGTGGTCAGGATGCAACGCGAACACGGCTTGACCACGCGAAACTCCACCTCGCCGATGCGGATGCGCTTCCAGCCATCCTCGGCAAAGGCTTCGCTGCCTTCCACTACCAGGTTGGGCCGAAAGCGCAGCATTTCCAAGGGCCACCCCACGCGCGCGGACAAGTCGTCCAGCGAGGCCTGGCCAATCAATAGAATCGGAAAACCATCGGCAAAGCCGACTTTATCGGTGTCCAGGCCATAGCCTGATTGGGTGCTGCGCGCACGCTCGGTCGGCACCTGTACCAGGCGCGTGGGCTTGCCAATGAATTCAGTCACCCAGGCTGCGGCTGCATCGCCGGCGTCGGGCACCCGCAGGGTGTCACGCCACACCGTGACGCCACGCAACGGGGCATCCGGGCCGGGCACCGCGACGTTCAACTCGGGCAAGCCAGGGCCGTTCAGCACCAGCCCCTGCTCGCCGCGGCAGGCCGCCGATAGCTGGCTCATGTGCGGCAAGGCACGCTGGGTCAGGAAGCGCCCACTGCTCTCCTCTACCAACATCCAGCGACGATCGCCTGCCAACCCCAGCACATCGAGTGCCGACGCTTGCAACGGTTCGGCGATCGCCGACTTGATCGGGTATCGGTAAAGCGCACTGAGACGCAGCATGGCCAGCTCCCTTGGTAGAAAGCTGCCAGCTTATACAAAGCCTGCACCGCGGGCCACGGCCCAATTCAGCTGAGGCCCTGCATCAACCGCTCGCGCACAACGTCCACCAGCTTGTCGGGCTGGAACTTGGACAGGAAGTTATCGCACCCCACCTTCTTGACCATCGACTCGTTGAAGCTACCCGACAGCGAGGTATGCAGCACCACGTAGAGGCCACGCAGGCGCAGGTCGTTGCGAATCTCGGTGGTCAGCCGGTAACCGTCCATCTCCGGCATCTCGGCGTCGGTGAACACCATCAGCAACTTCTCGGTCAGCACCTCACCGGCATCGGCCCAGGCCTTGAGCATGTTCAGCGCCTTCAGGCCGTCGCTGGCCACGTGCATCTTCACGCCCAACTGGGACAGGGTGTCGCGCAATTGGCTGAGCGCCACCGTGGAGTCGTCCACCAGCAGCACCTCCCGGCCGCGTGCCCGTGCCAGCACCGGGTCTTCCAACTTGTCGCGGGAAACCTTGGCGCTGTAGGGCACGATCTCGGCCAGCACCTTCTCCACGTCGATGATTTCGACCAACTGGTCGTCGACCTTGCTGATGGCCGTCAGGTAGTGCTGGCGACCGGCGCTGGCCGGCGGCGGCAGGATCGCCTCCCAGTTCATGTTGACGATGCGGTCCACGCCACCCACCAGGAACGCCTGCACCGAACGGTTGTATTCGGTGACAATGATGGTGCTATTGGGCCCTGGTTGCAGGGGCCGCATGCCAATGGCCTGGGACAGGTCGATCACCGGCAAGGTCTGCCCGCGTAAATTGACCACACCACACACGTAGGCGTGGCGTTGCGGCATCAGGGTCAGCTTGGGCAGCTGCAACACTTCCTGCACCTTGAACACGTTGATGGCAAACAACTGCCGCCCGGCCAGGCGGAACATCAGGATTTCAAGGCGGTTCTCACCCACAAGTTGCGTTCGTTGGTCTACCGTGTCGAGAATGCCAGCCATTAAAAGCTCCAGGGCCTGATCGTGTGAGGGACATGTGAGGGACTTGTTACCCATATCGGCCGCTGCCGGCGGATCTTGACTGCGACAAATTACCGACAGATGGCATTGATGTCACAATAACATCATGGTTAACTGAAAGCGTGATGTAGCCGTTACTTCCAGATACAAAATCAACCAAAACACTCCCCCTTTATCAGGGAATCCCCTAGAGGCAATCGGGATTAACCTGATTTTCGCGATATCCAATAGCCATTAATGTGACGCCATTCTCATTGCATGAATGGAATCTGGCGCATTCAGATTGGCTAACTACCCATTTCGTTACCCGTGTAGACGGGCATGGTTGGGGCCGCCAAGCTGGCTATCGCGCTTTAATGTGCCACGGCAGATACCTGCCCGCATCTCTCGGCCATGCTTGTTGATCGAACTGAACGGACGCTCACCCGAAACGCGTGAGTACACGGAGTCCGCACGGAGTTGTGGGGTAATGAAATGATGAATTCCAACCAATGGCCAGGCGCACTGCCCGACTTCCTCGACCAGGCGCAGACCTTGCTGTGCAAGTTGCAGGAGTGCCTCAGCCACCTGGAACTGATCTGCAACGATCAGGACGCGGCTGATTGCCTGCTCAACACGCTGGGCACGCTCTCGGCCCAAGCGCAGTGCCGGTCGCAGCCCGAGATCGCTGCCTTCTGCCACCAGGTCGAACACTTGCTACGCCTGGCGCAACCGCGCAATCGGTTGCAAGGCGAAACCCTGGGTGCGCTGCATCAGTGCCTGACCCTGCTGGCCTGGCAAGTTGAACTGATCGACCCGTGCACCGGCCAGTTGTGCCTGGATGACGATGAGCAAAACACCTTGGTGCAGGCCTTGGCCGCCTGCATCGAAACCGAAGGCGCGCAACGCCTGCGAGTGCTCGGTTCGAGAGCTTCGCAGGACGGCTACAATCAAGCCATTTGAGCTGCCGGGTCGTCAATCTCGCCGTGCAACTCTAAAAAAAGTTTCACGCCCGCGCTCCCATTACTCAGCATTTCGCTTAAGCGTTATCAGTAATTCCCTTAGGTACAAGTGCTGTTCCGTTACTGTAACTTTGGCTTTACATAAAGTTGCCGAATCGACACAAATGCCCCATTCCTGTGCACTTGCAACGCTCAATGAGCAACGCTTGGCCGAAGCATTCAATGATGGCCATAAGCAATCATCGGTAAATGGAACAAACGTTCCATGGCGCAACATACGCCCACAAACGGCCCTGCGTTTACAGGCGACCCCTCGCCTGCAAAGTGTTACCCTATGCTGACCAAACCTAACATTGGCTGGACGCCACCCCACCTGGTACGTGTCATTGACGGCGCAGTACTTGCCTTTATTCGTGGGCGTGGGAATTGCCAAAGTTGAGTTTTAAACGAGCTGGATATTTATCGATGATGCGGTGGATTACATCGCGCCCAGCGCTTGTACATTTTTTTACATACACCTTTACCGGTCACTCCAGCGAACATCCATTGGCTCCATTCTCTATGTCTGCCAGTTTCAAGAAACACAAGGTTTGGCCACTGGGCACACAACACATCAGTTGGCTAAGCCTGGCGCTGTGCATTGTTTCACTGCTGGGCAACCTGGCCGTTTATTTCAGTGCTGTCGCGCTGCCATTGCCGCTGTTGCTGCTTAACGTGGCGGCCATGTACGGCGTCTGGCACCAGCACCGGCATTGGCGCCAAGCCATCAGCTTCCAGCCTCAGGAGCTGGCCGACCGCTTGCTCGAGGTGCAGGAAAACGAACGTCACCGCCTGAGCCGCGAACTGCACGACGACATCGGCCAGTTGCTGACCGCCGCGAAAATGCAGGCCGACTGGCTGCAGCGCCGTCAGCCCGAAGAGCTGCAGGGGCACTTCGGCACCTTGAACGAAACACTCGACGAAACCCTGGCCAAGGTGCGCGATGTCTCGGCCATCCTCAACCCCCGCCAACTGAGCAGCCTGGGGCTGGAGGCGAGCCTGCGCGCGCACCTGCTGCGCACCCTGGAAAATACCCCGCTGCACTGGAGCCTGGAATGCCATCAGCGGCTGACCGGGCTGCCCGAGGAAATGGCCGTGGCGGCCTTTCGCATCGTCCAGGAGGCGGTGACCAACGTGCTGCGCCACGCCCAGGCACAGAACCTGCTGGTCCGCGTGCAACGCCTGCAGGAAGGCCTGTCGCTGTATATTTCCGATGATGGCGCAGGGTTCACCGTTGCCGCCAACCCGGCACACGCCGGCCAGCGCGGTACCAGTGGCATGCATGAGCGCGCGGCTTTGCTGGGCGGGCACTTGAGCATCAGCAGCCAGCCTGGCCACGGCACTCAAATTGAAGCACTCTTTCCATGGGCACCACGCGCCCTGGAAAGGGCCAAACTTAGCAAAGGCCTATGATCTGCAACTTACTTCTTGTAGATGATCATTCACTGATCAGAGCGGGCGTGCGCGCCCTGGTATCGGACATCCCCGGGTACGCGGTGATCGGCGAAGCCAGTGATGGCTCGCAGCTGTTAACCATGGTTCAACGGCTGGACCCCGATATCATCCTGCTGGACATCTCCATGAAAGACACCGGCGGCCTCGAAGCCTTGGGCCACCTGCAGCAGATTCGCCCACGCAGCAAGGTGTTGATCCTGTCGATGCACACCGACCCTGCGCTGATCATGCAAGCGCTGGAAATGGGCGCGCACGGCTACCTGCTCAAGGACACCACGGCGATCGAGTTGGAGCAGGCGCTGGACGCACTGCGCAGCAACGAACGCTACCTGAGCCCGGCGATCGCCCACACGGTGATCAACCAGGCGCTGGTTCGCGCGCAAGGCAGCAAGGCCGATGCCGTCGACAATCACAACCTCACCGCACGGCAGCTGGAAATCCTGCGGTTGATCGTGCGCGGCAAATCCACCCGCGAGATCGCCAACGGATTGGGGCTGAGCATCAAGACCGTGGAAACCCACCGCTCGCAGATCATGAAACGCTTGCAGATCTTTGACGTGGCGGGGCTGGTCCTGTTCGCCGTGCGCGAGCGCATCATCAGCCTTGATGACTGAGCAACGGCGAGTGGGCCGGCAAATGCACGTTCAGCGCCCCAGGCCGGGCGCTGAAGCGCAAGTCGGCGCCGGTCAACGGCTCCCCGTCCAGGTTGATGTCCAGGCCTTCGGCGCTCTTGATCTCGACCCACGGCAGGCGCGCGCGCACGAACATATTGTCCAGGCCCAGCCCCCCGGCCAGCAGGTCTTTCAAGGTACTCACCACTTCGGTTGGCGCCGGCAGGATACTCAAGTCCAGCAAGCCATCATCGGCAAACGCCTGCGGGCACAGCACATGCCCGCCGCCGGCCTGGCGACCGTTGCCAATGCCCAGCGCCAGCAACTGCCCTTCCCACTGGAAGTCCGGCCCGTGCAGGCTGACAAAGGCTGGCTCCAGCTCGCTGAAGCGTGACAGCCCGGTAAACAGGTAGGCCGCGCCACCCAACACCTTCTTCAAGTCTTCGGAGGTGCTGGCCGTGACCTGGCTGCCAAAGCCCCCCGTGGCCATGTTCAGGAACAACTGCCCGCCCACCTCGCCCAGGTCGATGGCCCGCGGTGCCACCTCCAGCAACCCGAGCGCGGCCAGAGGCTCCAGGGGTACGCCGGCGGCCCGGGCAAAATCATTGGCCGTGCCCAGCGGCATCAGGACCAGGCTGGCACTGCTTTGTGCCTGTGCCAATGCCTCGGCGATATCGCGCAAGGTGCCATCACCCCCACCGGCAATGATGGTCTGGTAACCGGCTGCCAACGCCTCGATGACCAGGCGCTGCGCATCGCCGGCTTCCCAGGTCAGGCGCACCGCCAAATCCCAGCCCGCCTCGCGTTGCGCCTTCACGGCTTCCCGCACGGTGTCGTTGAGCGCCTGCTTGCCGTGCAAAATCAAAAGTGCCTTGCGCTCGCCCATGTGTTTACCCCAGGTAGTTAGTGACCAAACCCCTATAGACCGCTCACTCTCCGAAAAAGCCAGCCGAAAGTCCGCACTCGTAAAAATATTATTTTTTGTCAGCGCATTCGCTTCCAGTTGTTTCATGAGCTTTACTTGGGATATGCCGTTCATCGGAGGTAAAACCATGCTGCAGGCTGGCATTTTTGCGCTGGCCAACCGTCCTTTTCATCTAAATATGTGCATTTGCCATCACCGCCTATACACAACTCGACAAAAATTTGCCACCATGGACGGAACGAGCGCAAAAAAGTCATGTTTTTGACTTTTACTGGATCAAAGTCTGCCGCAATGCTTTGCAGTGGCCACGGGTTCGTGGTCTGGAGGGAGGGGTCTTATGCGCTTGCAACCCGTGGACAGCTTGCTGCTCACACGGCCGAGTATGGTCGAGTATTTTTTGTTCGTCATACGCCTGGTGCATGGCCTGACCGCCATTTTGCCGGGGCTGCTGATCCTTTCCATCGGCCAGATCACCGAACCGACCCTGCTGAAGAACTACCTGGCGGTGTTGATTTTCTTCGGCTTCATCAGCGTGCTGATTTTCCAGGCATTGGGCGTCTACGCCGAATCGATCTTCAGTAACCGCCTGCGCTTTCAAATCACCTTCTTTGCCTGGTCCTCGGCCTTCTGCCTGCTGCTGTTCATGCACCGCGCGCTGCAGATGTTCGACACCATTTCCAACACCGAGTTGATCATCTGGTTTTTCGGCAGTTTCCTTTTGCTGGGCATCGAACGGATGATCTTGCTGACCGTGTTCCAGCAACTGATGCAGCGCGGCGTGTTCCTGCAGAACTCGGTGATCCTGGGCGCGACCGAGAACGGCCAGCGCCTGGCCGAGTACTTGCTGCAACACCAGGACATTCGCTCCGGGGTCATCGGCTTTATCGACGACCGCATCGGCCGCCTGCCCAAAACCCTGCTCAACCTGCCCCTGCTTGGCAACTCGCGGGACCTGGAGCAACTGATCCGCGACGAGAAAGTCACCCAGGTGCTGGTGGCCCTGCCTTGGTCTGCGGAAAACCGCATGGACTACATCATCCGCGAGCTGCGCCGCCTGCCGGTAAATGTGTTGCTGGTGCCGGACATGATCGCTTTCCGCCATTCGCACAACCGCATCACCGAAGTCGCCAACCTGCCGATGTTCAACGCCTCCGAAGTGCCGTTGCGCGGCTGGTCGCCGTTTTTCAAGCGGGTGGAAGACATGGTCATCTCCTTTTTCGCCCTGGTGCTGCTGTCGCCGATCATGCTGCTGGTGGCCCTGGCGATCAAGATCGACTCCCCTGGCAGCGTGCTGTTCAAGCAAAAACGCTATGGCTACAACAACCGCCTGATCGAGGTGTACAAGTTCCGCTCGATGCACCAGCACCAGGCCGATGCCAACGCCGACAAGCAGACCACCCGCGGTGATTCGCGCATTACCCGGGTGGGACGCTTCATTCGCAAGACCAGCCTGGACGAGCTGCCGCAACTGTTCAATGTGTTCGGCGGCAGCATGTCGATGGTTGGCCCACGCCCCCACGCCACGGCCACCAAGGCTGCCGGCATCCTGTTCGAGGAAGCGGTCAAGGAGTACACCTCCCGCCACCGGGTCAAGCCAGGCATCACGGGGCTGGCGCAGATTAACGGCTATCGCGGCGAAACCGACACCCTGGAAAAAATCGAGAAGCGCGTCGAGTTCGACCTGGAATACATCGAGAACTGGTCGGTCTGGTTTGACCTTTACATCCTCTTGCGCACTGTCCCGGCAGTGCTTTTGACCCGCGAGGTTTACTGAAATGGGCACCCTCATCCCTTGCATCATCGCTGGCGGTGCCGGCACACGCCTGTGGCCGGTTTCACGCGAGGCCATGCCCAAGCCGTTCATGCGCCTGCCCGACGGCGAGAGCCTTTTGCAGAAGACGTTTCTGCGTGCCGCAGGCCTTGACGACGTTGACCGCCTGCTGACCGTGACCAACCGGGAAGTGTTTTTCCGCACCCTGGACGACTACCGCCTGCTGAACAAAGGCCGTGCGGCATTGGACTTCATTCTCGAGCCCTTCGGCCGCAATACCGCCCCGGCCATCGCCGCCGCCGCGCTGCACGTGGCCAAGCTCTATGGCGAGGATGCACAACTGCTGGTGATGCCTGCCGACCAACTGGTGCAGGACGTCGAGGCGTTCAAAGCCGCCGTGGCCTCTGCGCGCGAGTTGGCCGAACAGGGCTGGCTGGTGACCTTTGGCATCGTGCCCACCAGCGCCGAAACCGGCTTTGGTTATATCCAGAAGGGCCAGGCGCTGAACAACGGCGGTTACCAGGTAGCCCGTTTCGTCGAAAAGCCGGACGCCCCCACCGCCAAGCAATACCTGGAGGGCGGCCTGCACTTGTGGAATGCCGGCATGTTCTGCATGCGCGTGGACGCCGTGCTGCGCGAACTGGAAACCCACGCCCCGGAGGTGTTGGCCAGCGTGGCCACCTGCCTTGCAAGCAGCCACAAGAAGGATGGCAACAAGGAGCTGCAACTGGAACTGGACAGCACCACCTTCGCCCTGGCCCCGGACATTTCCGTGGACTACGCGCTGATGGAGCGCTCACAGAAGGTCGCGGTCATCCCCTGCTCCCTGGGCTGGAGCGACATCGGTTCGTGGCAGGCAGTCCGTGCCCTGAGCCCCGCCGACGCCCAGGGTAACCAGTGCAACGGCGAAACCGTGCTGCATGACGTCAGCAACTGCTACATCGACTCGCCCAAGCGCCTGGTGGGCGGCGTGGGCCTGGACAACCTGATCATTATCGACACCCCCGACGCGCTGCTGATCGCCGACTCTGCGCGCAGCCAGGAAGTGAAATACATCGCCCAGGAGCTCAAGCGCCAAGGCCACGACGCCTATCGCCTGCACCGCACCGTCACGCGCCCCTGGGGCACCTACACGGTGTTGGAGGAAGGCAAGCGCTTCAAGATCAAGCGCATCGTGGTTCGCCCCCAGGCCTCGCTGTCACTGCAGATGCACCATCACCGCAGCGAGCACTGGATCGTGGTCAGCGGCATGGCCATGGTCACCAATGGCGAAAACGAATTCTTGCTGGACACCAACGAATCCACCTTCATCAAGCCCGGCCGCACGCACCGCCTGGTCAACCCCGGGGTCATCGACCTGGTGATGATCGAAGTGCAGAGCGGCGAGTACTTGGGCGAGGATGACATCGTCCGCTTTACCGACATCTATGGAAGGGTGCCTGAGCCTGTTAAATCCTGACGCGCTCCACCAACCGCCATTAACGCCCGACCCCGTGATTTCAGGGAGCTGTAACCATGCACGACAGGAAGACCGCCCAATGAAGAAAGTCCTGCTGATCCTAGGTTTTATCATGCTGGGTGCCTGCAGCAATGCGTCCAAGGTGCAGTTGCCCGACAACGATCAACTCAAGGCCGCCCATGAGGCTGGCAGCGCATTGGCCGGTAAGCCCTTGCCCCCCCAATTGATCCGCCCGGGCGACACTTTGCGTATCGTGCGCAATACCGGTGAAGCGCCGTCGATCTCGGCGTTCACCGCCAACACCATTTATGAACTGACGCTGTTCCAGGTGCAGAACGACGGGAGCTTCTCCTACCCCTACATCGGCCAGATCAAGGCCGCCGGGTTGACCACCGAGCAACTGACGACGGTGCTGGAGAGCAAACTGCAAACCATCTACCGGGAAACCGCGCTGACCATCAACATCAACGCGGCGCCCGGCAACAACGTGTTCATCGGCGGCTCGGTGCGTAACCCCACCGCATTGTCGGTGAACGTGGCCACCACCCTGGAGCAGGCCATCATCGGCGCCGGTGGCGTGCTGTCCCAGGCCGACAGCCACAACGTCGCCCTGCTTCGCCAGGAACAGGACGGCCGCTACAAGACGTACTTTCTGGACTACGGCAATTTCATGCTGGCGGACGCCGGCCGGGGCCCGGTGCTGTTGCAGCGCGGTGATGTCGTGTTCGTGCCCAAATCCCATGTGGGGAACGGCATCGAATGGGTCGATTTGTACCTCAACCAGCTGATTCCGTTCTCGAAATCACTGGGCCTGGGTGCTACCTACGACTTGCGCTCCAACAACAACTGATCGTCAAGGACACCAGACATGATCAATATCCGTTCCTTCCGCGATCTGCTGCGCTTGTATTTCATCTTCAAGCGCGAGGTCAAAATCACGGTGCTGGCGACCTTCGTCATCATTCTGCTGGGCGCCTTCCTGCTGCCTAACCGGTATGAGTCCACCGCCCAATTGCTGGTCAAGCCAGGGCGTGACACCAGCACCCTGCCGATCGAGATTGCCGATCGCCAGGCGCTGGTGATCCCAAGCGCCCAGCGCGACCCGATCATCGACGAAGAAACCATGCTCAGTGGCCGCCCCATCACCCGCCTGGTGGCCGAGAAATACCTGGATGACCTGTCCCGCATCCCGCCGGAACAAGGCGCGCTTGCCTCGGTAAAAAACGCCGTCAAGGGTGCCATCGGCAGCATCATCGAGATTGGTCGCGGCTTTCTGCAGTTGGTCGGCCTGGTGGAAAAGGAAACACCGGTGGAGCGCTTGGCGGCAGACCTGGAAAAAGCCTTCAAGGTGACCCATGCCACGGGCTCGGCGGTGATGGAAATCAGCTTTGTGTGGAACGACCCAAAGGTCGCCCAAGCAGTGGTCAAGACCTGGATCGAACAGTATGAGGATGAACGCACCCGTACCTTGGGACGCAAAAGCCTGTACACCTTCTATGAAACCGAAAGCACGGCGACCCAGGCGCGTATCTTCGACTACAAGAAACAGATCCAGGCCAACCTCGACCAACTGGGCGCGGTGAGCATTGCCGACCGCCTGGCCGACGTGTCGCGCAACCTCAACGACCTCAAGGGCGAACACCTCAATACCCTGCGCTCGATTGCCTCGACCCAAAGCGGCCTGGACATCATCAAGCAGCAGCTCGTCGATCAACCCAAGGAAATCAGCATCGCCCGGGAAATCGCCCGCAACCCGGACCGCGAAGACCTGTCGCAACGCATCAATACCAAGCAGATCGAGCGCCAGGAACTGCTGCGCACGTTCAAGGATGACGCGCCGCCGGTACTGGCCATCAACACGGCGATCAGCAACCTGCAAGCCTTGATGAACGGCGAAGTCGCCACTGTGCAACGCTCGCAGAACATGGCGCCCAACCCGATCTACACACGCCTGCAAAACAGTTACGCCGACCAGAACGCCAGCCTCAGCCGCCTGAAAACCCAGGCCGCGCAGCAAGACACCCAACTGGCCAAACTGGAAAGCGACCGCCTGCAGGCCATGCACCTGGAGCCGGAGCTGTCGCGCCTGCAGCGTGAACTCGATGCCAGCGAGAAAAGCTTCGCCCTGTACAGCGACAGCCTGGAAAAAGCCCGCATCGACCGTGAGCTGGACAAGAGCCAGATCAGCAACATCGCGGTCATCGAGCAGGCAACCTTCAACCCCAGCCGCGTCTTCCCCAAAAGCCTGCTGATGTTGCTGTTTGCCATCCCGATCAGCCTGGCCGTGGGCCTGCTGGCCCTGTACTTCTTCTACCTGCTGGACCAGCGCATCCACGATGGCGACAAGATCGAGGAGCGTTTCGGGGTCAAGGTGTGGACCAGCCTGCAGGACCTCAGCCGCCAGCACCCGGACCGCATGAGCGCCTTCACCGCGAGCATGTACCGGTTATATGGCCTGTTGCCGCTCAAACAGGTTGGCATCTCGGGCTTGAGCATTGGCCTGACCTCGGCCCGCAAGGGCGAGGGCGTGAGCTTTGTCATCGAACACTTGCGCAACCTGCTGCAAGAGCGCGGCCATCAGGTGCGCATCGGTGGCGACGGCGCGGCCACCCCCGGCGAGATCGTGCTGCTGGACGCCAGCGGCTTTTTCTCGAACCAGGAGGCCTTCGTGACCCTGCACAACGCCGACCTGATCGCGCTGGTGGTAGAAGCCGAGAAGACCACGGTGCCGGTACTGGAAAACGCCCTGTCGATTTTGACCACGGCGTTCAAGCGGGTCGATGGCATCATCATCAACCGTCGTCGCTTTGAAATTCCCGACAAGGTGCTGAACTTCATGGCCCGGGCCCGGAGCAAAGCCTGATGCACATCGCCCTGCTGGCGCCCTTGCCTCCGGAAAAAAATGGCATCGCCGACTACGCCGGGCATCTGAAAAGTGCGCTCGAGCAACAGGGCGTGACCATCAGCACACCCTTGCTCGGCGTTGGCAACGACGTCGACAAGGCCCTGGAGCGGGTGGCGCAGTGGGACTGGCAAGGCATCGACCTGGTGCACGCCGAGATCGGTGGCGGGCGCCTGGCCGAGTTCAATGCCCTGCGCGAGTTGCGCAGGCGTTTCCCGGGTTTGCCAATCACTGCCACCGTGCACGACCCCGAACGCCTGGTATGGCGCCGGGCGCAATTGCCCTGGCCGCTGTCGATGGCCAGTGGCATGCCCTCCCCGGTCCCGCAGATTGCCACCGTGCTGGCCGACCCGCTGTGCTTGCACGAAGAACGCCAGTTGGCCCGCAGCCTGACCCGGCTGATCACCCTGACCCAGTCGGGCGGCCATGCCCTGCGCAAACGCATGGGCCTGCGCGAAGAACAAATGGCCGTGGTGCCCCACGGCAACTTGCTGATCCCACCCGCGCCTTTGCCGCCCTTGGAACCGTTGCGCCTGTTGTATTTCGGCTTCATCTACCGCGGCAAGGGGATCGAGGACCTGCTTGATGCCCTGACGCTGACCTTTGCCCAGCAGCCAGCCTTGCGCAGCACCATCCGATTGACCCTGGCCGGCGGCAGTGAACCGGAAATGGCCTTCGGCCCTTCCGGTGGCTACATCGGCCAACTGCGCCAACGCATTACCCAGGCAGGCTTGGAAGGCAACATCGACTGGCAGCTGGACCTGCCCGCTGCCGACATCGCCAAGGTCATCCAGGCGCATCACGTGATGGTGTTGCCGTACCGTGAATCGAGCAAGCTCAAATTGCTCGGCACCCAGCGCGGCACCAGCGGTGCTCTGTCTTGGGCGGTGGCCTGTGGGCGCGGGGCAATCACCTCCGACGCCCGCTCCTTCGCCGAAGAAGTGGCCGGTGGCAATGGGGTGATTTTTGCCCAAGGCAATGTCGCCGCGCTGGCCGCCGAGATCAGCCACCTGTGCGCCACCCCGGAGCTGGCCCAGCGCTGGTCCGAACACGCCAGCCTGATCGGCAGCCAGCGCGTCTGGCCACACACCGCAGAACGTTTCCTCAAGGTATTTGCAGCAGCATGCACGGAGCATTGAACATGTGGCGAAAACCGATCGTGTGGGTACCGTTACTGCTGGTCGCGGCGATCAGCGCCGCCAGCCTGCAATGGAGCACCAAGGCCGAGGCCCAGACCACCCTGCGCGGGCCGCGCGCGGTGGTCTGGAAAGACTTTCTGGGGGTCAACGCGCAGTTTCAGTATTACGACAGCAGCGTCTACAACAAGCAGATGGACAACCTCGACGCCCTGGGCCTGAACTGGGTACGGCTGACCACCCATTGGGCCATGCTGGAACCTGAACAAGCGGTGTACAACCTGACCGCGCTGGATGGTGCGATGACTGCCATGGCCAGCCACAAGTACAACATCCTGGCCTACATGGTCGGTTCGGCGCCCTTTGCCACCAGCGCGCCGGCCGGGGCCAGCAACACTGACCAATATCCGCCCAGCGATTTCAACGTGTATGCCGAACGCATGGTCATGCTTGCCAAACGCTACCCCCAGGTAGGTACTTGGCAAGTGTGGAATGAACCCAACATCATCTGGCGGCCCAAGGAAGATCCCGTGGCGTACGGCAACCTGCTGTTCACCACCGCCGACGCCATTCGTGCGGCACTGCCCGGCAAACCGGTGGCCACCGCAGGCATGGCCTACTACAGCCAGATGCGCAGCACCGACGGGCTGATGCTGTCGACCCTGCTGAGCCAAGGGCTGGCAAGCAAGAACATCATCGCCGCCTATCACCCCTACTCCGAATACCCCGAGGGCGACGACATCAGCGCCCAAGACTTCCTGACCCGGGCCAACTACCTCAACAGCGTGTTGCACGCCAAGGGCGTGCAGCAGGTATGGGCCACCGAATGGGGCTGGTCGAGCTACGCAGGCCCCGTGGAAATGCAAAAACTGATCGGTACCGACGGCCAGGCTGATTTCACCTTGCGCCGCCTGGCCATGATGAGTGCCATGGACTTCCAGCGCATCTTCCTGTTCAACCTGGCTGACCTGGATGCACGCGCCAGCCCGCGCGACCAGTACTACGGCCTGCTGGACCTGGACGGCAACCCGAAGCCGGTCTACAACGCGTTGCAAAACTTCCTCAAGGTGAGCGGCCCGCGCCTGGAGCCAGCCGATGGCCCGGCGCTGAGCGGCGCACCGGACGACCTGTTCAGCGTGGCCTGGACCCGCAACGACGGCACGCACTTGTGGCTGTTCTGGAGTGCCAGCGGCACATCGGTGACACTGCCCGGCGTGACGACTGCCGCGCTGTTCAATCCGCTGACCGGCAGCCGCAGCGACCTGGCCAATGAAAAAGGCATCAATGTGCCGGTCAAAAGCAGCCTGCAGATGCTGGTGTGGTAACGGAGTACAACGACATGCGCATTCTTTGGACCTTGCCCTACCTGCCTTGGCCAACCACCAGCGGCGGCAAGACCCGGCAATATCACCTGCTGCGCAGCCTGGCCGCGCGCGGGCATCGCATCACCTTGCTGGTGCAATCGAAAGCCGCGCTGGATGAACCCACCCGCGCCGCCCTGGAACCCTGGCTCGAACGCCTCATCGTGCTGCCGCGCCGGCCCTTGCGCAGCCTGAAGACCCTGCTGGCAGTGGCGGCGGCACCCTATCCGATGCTGGCCAGCATCAATGGCCTGGCACCCGACTTGCAGCAGCAATTCGACACCTTGCTGCAAGAGCACTGGGACGTGGTACAAGTCGAGCACAGCTATAGCTTCCAGCCTTACGAACGCCCCCTGCAGCGCGCGCGTCAACCTTTCGTGTTGACTGAGCACAACATCGAGTCGGCCCTAGGCGCGGCCAGCTACGATCGCCTGCCCACTTGGATGAAGCCATTCACAGCCTATGACCAGTGGCGCTATCGGCGCTGGGAGCACCGGGTGTTTTCCCAGGCCACGGCGTTGGTGGCCGTCACCCCGGCAGACGCCAGCGACATGCAACGCCTGTTCAACTGCCCGGCGCACGTAGTGGTCAATGGGGTGGACTGCCCCTACTACGCCCAGGTCGAACCGGACCTGAACGCCCAGCGCCTGTTGTTTATCGGCAACTATGAATACAGTCCCAACCTGGACGCCGTGGAGTGGGCCCTGCAGCACATCATGCCGCACCTTTGGCGGCTCAACCCCGACGTGCGCTTTGCCATCTGCGGTTATGCCCAACCTGAGCAATGGCGCGAGCGCTGGCCAGACCCGCGCATCGAATGGCAAGGTTTCGTGCCCGACCTGCGGGCACTGCAAGCCACGGCCACGGTGTTTTTCGCGCCCCTGCGCCAAGGCGGTGGCTCCAAGCTCAAGGTACTGGAAGCCATGGCCGCGGGGCTGCCGGTGGTCACCACGGCCCAGGGCGTATCGGGCCTTGCGGTCACCCAAGGCGAGCATTACCTGGGCAGCGATGACCCCATGGCCCTGGCCAACCAGCTTGCCCAAGTGCTGGGCGATCCACAGCGCTTGACCCGGCTTTCCCAGGCCGCCCGCCAGTACGTGCGCCAAGCGCACGACTGGAGCGTGGCCGCCGCCCAACTGGAGCAGGTTTACTCTCGCCTGTTGCACCCCATGGAAGATGCCAGCGTATGCGCATAGGATTGGATTACCGCCTCGCCACCTGCTTTCCCGACAGCGGCATCGGCCGCCAGAACAAAGCCTTGGAAGCAGCCTTTCGCGCACGCCCCGAAAACAGCGTGCAACTGTTCGGCATTGCCCCCGAAGACCACCCCATCCGCCGCAAGGTCCACTGCCCCCGCTGGGGCACGCCGTTGAACGGCTTCCACCGGCTGCCAGAGCGGTTCAAGTTCGAGGCGCTATTCCTACCCAAGGCCTTGCAGCAAGCCGAGATCGAACTGTACATGTGCAACGTGAACATGGGCCTGCCCATCGGCCGCAAGCCAGCCGGCCTGCGCTACGTACTGCAACTGCACGACCTGTTCCAACTGACCTTGACCAATAGCCACGCCTCGCGCCTGCGCAAATGGGTGTACGGGGTCACCGACCGCCTGTCCATCGCCTGGTCGGTGAAGGTGGCGGACCGCATCTGGACGCCCTCGCAGTTCACGGCCGACGAGTTGGTGAAGCACTTCCCCAAGGCCTGCGACAAGGTCCGCGTGCTGCCCAATCTGGTCAGCGAATTCACCGGCGAGCCGGCTGACCTGGGGCACCTGGCCTTGCCGGCACGCTACTGGCTGGCGGTCGGTACCCGCGAGCCGCGCAAAAACATGCCGTGGTTCATCGACGCCTGGCAACAGGCGCGCCAACGCGACCCGCAGGTACCGGAACTGGTGTTGGTGGGCCCCGCCCCGCACCTGCCGATCAACCAGCAGCACCTGTATGGCGTGCACTTCATCGAAGGTGTCAGCGATGCCGAACTGCAGGGCCTGTACCGGCACGCCGAGCGCCTGTGGCAACCCTCGTACGCCGAGGGCTTCGGCTTGCCAGTGGTCGAGGCCCTGGGCCAGGGCACGCCGGTGGCGGTGGCCAGCGGTTCGTCGCTGGATGAAGTAACCCCGCCAGGCAGCCCGCGTTTTTCACCGACCGACACGCAAGCGCTGGTCGACCTGATGCTGAGCCTGGCCACGCCACCGGTTGAAGACCGCGAGGCATTGAAAGCCTGGGCCAAAGGCTATGGCCTGGAAGCCTACCGCCTGCGTTTCAACGAATTGTTCGAGGAGTTGTGCTGATGCCGTTGGCGTTCCCGCTCGCCCTGATTTTCAGCCTGGTCTTTGGCGTGATGGCCTGGTTGCTGCCTGCCTTCAAGGTGGCTGCCGCCCTGGTCGGCATTGCCGCCATTGTCACGGTCATCAGAAAGCCGCTATGGGGGTTGCTGCTGTTTGCCGTGATCGCCACCTTCCTGCCCTACACCACCGTCGAAGTCGGCATTCGCACCACCGTCTCCGAGGCCTTGATCATGCTGGTCTGGGCCAGCCTGATGGCCCAGGCCCTGTTTGGCCAGACCGGGCCGCGCAGCCAGCGCCTGCCCACCGAACGCCTGCTGATCGCGTTCATGCTGTTCAGCGTGTTCCCGTTCATTATCGGCCTGATCGTGATCAAGGCCGACGGCAACGGGCCGGTGAACTGGGTGCGCTGGCTGTTCAACCTGTCCACGTTGTTCCTGGTGCCGCGCCTGCTTGATACCCGCCAGGCGCGCGAGCAGATGATCATCGGCATCCTGTTGGGCACCTTGGCCATGCTGCTGCTGTCGATTCCGGTGTACCTGAAGAACGGCACGGCCTCCTCCATCACGCCGATCCTGGAGAGCCTTGGCTACAGCTCCACCGAGGCGGTGGAGAAAGGCCTGGCCAGTTTCAACTCGCGGATGGGGTCGACCTGGATGCACCCCAACGTCACCGGCGGTGCCTTGGCCATGTTGCTGCCGCTGGCTGCCTGCTTCGGCCTGACCCGCAAGGGTTGGCCGCGGGCGCTGGGCTTGGCCGTCACGTTGCTGGGCGGGCTTGGGTTGCTGATGACCGGCTCGCGCGGCGCGCTGTTGAGCCTGGCGGTGGTCTTGCTCTGGATGGCCAGCCGCAAGGTGCCGTACACCGGGCGCGTGCTCATGACCGCGCTGGTACTCGGTGCCTTGACGCTGGTGCTATACCCACCACTGCAAGAGCGCGTGCTGGCGCTGTTCTCCAGCAATGACGCGAGTACTTCAGTGCGCTTCGATGAGTACGCCAACTTCCCCGAGGCCATGGCGCGCTATCCGTTCGGCATCGGCTTCAAAGTCGACCCGCCGGTGCCTGACAGCGGCCTGTACGGTATTTCCAACCTCTGGCTCAACTACGTGTACAAACTCGGCGTGCTGGGCATGCTGTTTTTCTGCGCGGTGATCTGGAGTTGGTGGAAGCACAGCCGGCCGCAAACCAAGTCGCTGATACTGACCCATGACAACGCGATTTGGCTGGGCTGCACCAGCGGCGTCATGGCCGCCCTGGTCAGCGGCCTGTTCGACCACTACTTCAGCTTTACCACGGTGTTGATCGCCCTGTTCTGGCTGTTTCTCGGGCTCAGCCTGCGCGAGGCCAAGCGCCTCGCCGCCGCGCCCGCCCAACCTCAGACACCCGCAGGAAGCCAACCATGAAGCACCGGATTTTTCACTCCAACAACCTGGGGCAACACTTGGGCCTGTATGCGCAGAAGATGGGGGTGACGTTGGCTGAGCTGGAGGAGGCTTACCAATGGATGCTGGCCAACGAGGTGTGTTTTGAACAGGAACTCAAAGGCAACACCCTGTGTTTCATCTCCATGATCAATATCGAAAGCCGCATCGAGCCGTCACTGCCCCGGCGCTTCTACGCATTGCTGGGCCGGGAGATCAAGGGCGCGCTGGTGCCGCTGTACGGCATCAACTGGGTGACGCTGCGTGACCGGGCGCTGCGTGCCTGGGAGCAGGTCTACAACATCCTGATCTGCAAGATCCCCAGCCACACCATTCGCCTGGCCTGGTTGCGCCTGGGCGGTGCGAAGATCGGCAAGGGCTCCTCGGTGTGGCGCAACACCGAAGTCATTGGCATGGACCGCCTGCGCATCGGCAACGACAGCGTCGTGGGCTGGCACGGCCAGCTTGATGCGCGCGGCGGGCTGATCATCGGCGACCATGTGACCATCGCATCCTACGTACTGATCATTGCCGGCGGCCACGACACCCAGGCACCGGAATTCTGGGCCGTGCTGGGCCCTATCTACGTTCATGACTACGCCTGGATCTGCAGCCGCGCCCTGCTGTCATACGGTGCCGAGATCGGCGAGGGCGCGGTGGTGGGCGGCAATACCGTGGTGAGCAAACCCATCGCGCCCTACACCATTGTCGGTGGCGCCGATGCGGCGGTGAAAGGTGAACGGGTTCGTGGGCTCAATTACAAGGTGGGCGGCAAAGGCCTGTTCACCTTGTTCCACTGACCCGCCGCCATGTTTGGATCAACGTTGTGGCTGACCCTGGCGACCCTCACGGGCCTGGCCGCAGGCTTTGCCCGGGAATGGTTACTGGTGGCCTCCTGGGGCGCCGGCGCCCAAAGCGATGCGTTCCTGGTATCACTGTTTCTACCCGAGGCCTTGCGCATGGCCCTGGCCGGTGGCGTGCTCAGCGCCGCCGCATTGCCCCTCTACCAGCAACGCTCGGCGGTGCAGCAACAGGCCTGGCTGGGCGCCCTGGCGCCAAGAATCCTGAGCCTTGGACTGGCCTTGAGCCTGGTGCTGTGCCTGGCCGCGCCCCTGCTGGTGCGCGCCATCGGCCCGGGGCTGGATGAGGCCGGCTATGCCCGAGCAGGGGCGTCGCTGCAATGGCTGGCCTGGTGTGCTCCCGGTTTCTTGCTGCATGGCTTGCTGTGCGTGCCGTTGCAGGCACGCTCGCGCTTCGTGCTGGCCGGGCTGGGCTCGCTGCTGTTCAACCTGCCACCGGTGCTGTACCTGGCCTTGATGCGCCACGACGCCAACCCCACGGGCCTGGCGTGGGCCTGCGTCGGCGGCAGCCTGCTGATGCCGACCGTGCTGTTGCCCACGGTGATGCGCGATGGCTGGCGGCCGTGGCGCGTTCAACCGGCGCCCGGCGCGGTGCGCGAACTGCTGCAACGCATCGGCCCGCTACTCAGCAGCAACCTGGCCAGCCAAGGCCTGGCCTTGTTGGAACGCATGGTGGCGTCGTTGCTCGGCGAAGGCGCCGTGACCTGGATCAACCTGGCGCGCAAGCTGATCAACCTGCCCTTGATCGCCCTCATGAGCCTGAACCAGGTGCTGCTGGGCCTGATGAGCGGCAGCGCCGGTGAACAACGCCTGACGCTGCTGCGCAAGGGCCTGAGCAGTGCCACCCTGCTGACCATACCGGCGGTGACCGGTTTGATCGGCGCGTCGGCAGCCCTGGTCGCGTTGCTGTTGCCGCAACAGTCGGCTGGCAGCCCATTGCCGGAGCTGCTGGCCTGGTTTTGCGTTCCCTTGATGTTCGGCGCCTGGAACGCCCTGCTCGCCCGTTATGCCTATGCGGCCGGCGATACGCGCATGCCGCTCAAATGCGAGCTGGCCGGCAGCTTGCTCAACGCGGTGCTGCTGGCGGTGCTGCCGTATTGCTTTGGCCTGATCGGCATCGCCATGGCGGCGCTGTGCGGGGTGTTGTTGACCGGCGTGCTGTTGATGCGCCGCCAGGCCCTGCTCGACCAGTTGCCGTGGCGCAGCCATTGGCTGCTGGGGGTGGGCGCCATGCTGTTGGCCGCGTTGCTGGTGCATCCACTGCCGGGCATCTGGTTTCAGCTGATCATCAGCTGTGTGTGCGGGCTGGTGCTGCTGATTGCTCTGGCCGCATGGTTGCGGCCTTGGCGGCAGGCCTGAGGGGCACTTGAGTCAGCCGTGAGGGCTGTCCCAGAAGCGCTTGTGCATGCCCATTTTTTTCTTGATTGGCATGGGCAAGTGCTTCTCCTGTTTGCTGAACTTGTAGGCCAGCAGTTTCATCGCGTTGCGCCACAGCGACACCGGCCACAGCCACAGCCTGCGCAGGCCCAGGTACTTGAGCTCGGAAATCACATAGCGCAACCCTTCCCCGCCGGCGCCACCGAAGTGCTCGCCAATCCACGACTCACGGGACTGGAACACGCCGATATCGAAGTAGCGGCGGAACTCCTCCTTGACCGTGTAGTTGTGCGAATGCCGGCAGCACGCGCTGCCTTCATACGCAACCTTCCAACCGGCCAGCAGCATCTTCGCCGCGACGTACATGTCTTCGGCCAGGATCACGTGCGGGGGGAAGCCGCCAATCTGCGCCAAGGCCTGGCGCCGGTAAGCGGCGAAGGAATTGGACATGAACGCGGTCTTGATACCCAGGTCCGGCGCATCCTCAAGGCTTTTGGTGCGCGAGGTCTCGGGGTAGTTGAACAGGCGTGCATGCTCGGCCAGAAGGTTGGCATCCTTGTGCGCCAATTGCCGCCCACACACCGCCCCCACCGAAGCATCGGCGAACGGCCGCACGATATTGGCCAGCGCCGCGGGGTCTTCCAGATAGGCGTCCTGGGTCATGTAGACGTAGACGTCGTACTCCGGGAAGCGCTCGACCATCATCTGCCGAGTGCCACCATGGTTGAAATCCTTGCTCGCGATGCCGACGAAGTGGTCGGCGCGAGACTGCGCGAGTTCTGTGGTGCCATCTGACGAGGAAGAATCGACGATCAACGTGTCGAATTTCGCTGTCTGGCTGTCCAGTGAGTCGAGCAAGCGTTGCAGATCCTTGCGGCCGTTATACGTAGGAATCACGCAGGCCACCCTCAAAGACTCCATGGCTTACCCCTCTCTTCCCGAAACCCTTTTATGGCCCCCCGAATGGTGCCTCAGAAACGTTACAGCCTCTGTAGATTAGCTTACTGGCCAAGGGAAAATGTAAATAAATACGGCGGTGAAATTTTCATCCACCGCGTGTAGTAGCGCAGCCTTAACCCAGCAGCTCGCTCAACGGGATGAAGTTCAGCAGGTCACCTTCCTCCAGTGTGCGGCCTTCCAGTACTTCGACCAGCCCTTCGGCCCAGGCGGCGCTGCGCAACACGCCGGAGCTTTGGTTGGGGTAGATCACCGCACGGCCTTGCTCCAGGCGCCCGCGCAGGTACTCGCGGCGGTTGCCAGGCTTGGCCCAGGTAAAACCTGCCGGCACGCTGAACTGCAAAGGGGTAACCGCCTGCACGCCCATGCGCCGTAACAGGTACGGCCGCGCCAGCAAGGCAAAAGTCACCAGGGTGGAGGCCGGGTTGCCCGGCAGGCCAATCACCGGCACGCCACGGAAATGGCCGAAGGTAAGCGGTTTGCCTGGCTTGATCGCCAGCTTCCACAGGTCCAGTTCGCCTTCTTCACGCAGGGCAATCCCGAGAAAATCCGCCTCGCCCACCGACACCCCGCCAGTCGACAAAATCAGCTCGACGCCGTTGAGTGCAGCCAGCTTGGCCCGCGTTTGTTCCAGGTTGTCGGGCAGGATGCCGGCGTCGACGACCTCGCAGCCCATGCGCTGCAACCACGTGCACAGCACCCGTCGGTTACTGTTGTAGATTTGCCCCGGGCCCAGCGGCAAGCCGGGTTCGACCAGTTCATCGCCAGTCGACAGCACCGCCACGCGGATCGACCGTACCACGGTCAGCTCGGCGTGCCCCAGGGACGCCGCCAAGCCCAGTTCGATCGGCCCCAGGCGCGTGCCAGCGGCCAACACCTGCTCGCCAACACGGGTTTCCTGGCCTTGCGGGCGCACGTTTTGCGCAACGCTCATGGGTTCGATGAAACGCACGCGCTGATCGGCCTCGACCACCGCGTTTTCCTGCATCTCGACGGTGTCGGCACCCTCGGGCAGCGGTGCCCCGGTGAAGATCCGCGCACAGGTGCCAGGCGTCAGCGGCCCTGGGGCTTGCCCGGCCTGGATGCGCTGGCTGACCACCAGCGGCTCGCCGGTCCAGTCGCCCAGGCGCAACGCGTATCCGTCCATGGCGCTGTTGGCCCAGGGTGGCAGATCAAGGGTCGAAACCAATCCACAGGCCAATACCCGGCCATCCGCCTGGGCCAGCGGCACCCGCTGGGTTTGCACCACCGGCGACTGCCCGGCCATGCTCAGCAGGCGTTCCAGCGCCTGCTCCAACGGCATCAGCGGCTTGGCCGCAGCCAACTCAGCCACGGGTCTGGCAGGGCTCGGCCTGCTTGAGGTGCGGGACAAAGTTGCAAGGGCGGTGGCGCACATCCAGTTGCTCGGCCAGGATGCCGTCCCAACCGGTGCGCACGGCATTGGTGGAGCCCGGCAGGCAGCAGACCAGGGTGCCGTTGGCCAAGCCCGCCAGGGCACGGGACTGCACGGTGGAGGTGCCGATGTCGGCCACGGAGATCTGCCGGAACAGTTCGCCGAAACCATCCACTTGCTTATCCAGCAGGCAGGCCACCGCTTCCGGGGTGCTGTCGCGGCCGGTAAAGCCGGTGCCGCCGGTGATCAACACCACCTGCACCACGTCGTCGGCAATCCAGGTGGCCACCTGGGCGCGAATCTTGTACAAATCATCCTTGAGCAGCACGCGCGCGGCCAAGCCATGGCCTGCGGCGGTCAAGCGGTCGACAAAGACCTGCCCCGAGGTATCGGTTTCCAGCGTGCGGGTGTCACTGACAGTCAGCACCGCAATATTAAGCGGCACAAAAGGTACATCAGCCTTGGCTTTCATAGGCTCGTTCCGGTGGTGTGTTTGAATGGCTCCGTTATATCACAGCGGCCGATTGCACCGCCCGTGCACAAAAAAAGGAACTTTGCGATTGGCACTTACGTCTCAACGTGAGTAACGACAGAATTATTTCCCTCTGGAGAAAGACAATGACACAACGGACCCTTCCCGCACTGATCCTGGCAGCCGCCCTGGCGACCTTGGCGGGTTGCTCCTCGCCCACCGTGATCACGTTGAACGACGGTCGCGAAATCCAGGCGGTTGACACCCCAAAATTCGATGAAGATTCGGGTTTCTACGAAATCAAGCAATTGGACGGCAAGGAAACCCGCATCAACAAGGATCAGGTACGCACCGTCAAGGAACTCTGAGCCAAGCGGGCCACGGCTCCCCACCGTGGCCCAACCCCCCTTGCCAGTGCCCCTCGGTGAACTAAAATAGGCTGACAGCCGGGGTGTAGCGCAGCCAGGTAGCGCGTCTCGTTCGGGACGAGAAGGCCGCAGGTTCGAATCCTGTCTCCCCGACCAACCCCGCAAGCCTTTGCGCGCAGATAACAATTTGCCGCGCATATAAATTGTCACAAAACTGCAAGATGCCACGCCCATCATCGACGGCAGCCATCCCCCTGCCCGTGAGCGCGCATGAACTCCAGCATTATCAAGAGTCACCAGGACAGCGACCTGTTCGGCTTGCTGTATGGGTATCGCTTTGGCCCTGACATGCCTGCGCTGGAAGTGGATTCGGCAACCGTGCTGCACACCTTGCAGGCCCCCGAGCACAGTGATGACTTCTTGTGGCTGCACCTGAACCTGGCCCACGCCGGCTGCGAGCGCTGGATGCGCGCACACTTGAACCTGCCGGACGATTTTTACGAGGCCCTGCACGAAGGCTCGCGGTCCACCCGTATCGAACACGTCGATTCCACCCTGCTGGCGGTGGTCAACGATGTGGTGTTCAATTTCGGCATGGTCTCCTCCGACATTTCCACCTTGTGGCTGTGCGCCGACCGCCGCCTGTTGGTCAGTGCGCGCCTGCAACCGCTGCATTCGGTGGACAAACTGCGCTCCTCGGTCAAACACGGCGAGCGCTTCCGCTCGCCCATGGAGTTGTTGGTGCACCTGTTTCGCGACCAGGCCGAAGTGCTCACCCAGATCGTGCGCAGGACCAGCCTGAACGTCGATCAGATCGAAGACCAACTGCTGTCGCTGCGCGTCAGCAACAACCGCGCGGAACTGGGCAGCATGCGCCGGGTGCTGGTACGCCTGCAGCGCCTGCTGGCCCTGGAGCCCGGTTCGCTGCTGCGCCTGCTCAACCGCCCGCCGGCCTGGCTGCAGGAAGCCGACGTGCAGGAGCTGCGCCAGGCCACCGAGGAGTTCGCCCTGGTGATCAGCGACCTCACCGCCCTGGGTGAGCGCATCAAGCTGTTGCAGGAAGAGATCGCCGCCAACCTGAATGAACAGAGCAACCGTACGCTGTTCACCTTGACGGTGGTCACGGTACTGGCCTTGCCGATCAACATCATCGCCGGTTTTTTCGGCATGAACGTAGGCGGCATCCCCTTGGCCAGCGACCCGGAAGGTTTCTGGATATTGGTGGCGCTGGTGGCGACCTTCACCGTGCTGGCGGGGCGCTGGGCCTTTCGCAAACGCACGGATTACTGACACATAGGCCGAGCGGGACTGTCCTACATCTGTAACATCTTGTAACCACACTGGTAATCCCTACCCCCACACTGGATTGCCTGACATGGCCACTCCGACGCTGGCACCTTCATCCATTGACTCCCCTGCCCAAGGGCGACCCCAACTGGGACGCAAGCCTGGGCGCGGCACCCTGGTGTTGTTTTTCCTGGTTTTGGCCCTGGGGCTCGCCTACAGCGCCTGGAGCCTGGTCAGCGACGTTGACGACATGGGCACCACCGTCACCACCTGGACGCCGTTCCTGTTGCTGGGTGTGGCGCTGTTGATCGCCTTGGGCTTCGAGTTCGTCAATGGCTTCCACGACACCGCCAACGCGGTGGCCACGGTGATCTACACCAACTCACTGCCCGCGCATTTCGCCGTGGTGTGGTCCGGCTGCTTCAACTTCCTCGGGGTGCTGCTGTCCAGCGGCGCCGTGGCCTTTGGCATCATCGCGCTGCTGCCGGTGGAATTGATTCTGCAGGTGGGCTCCTCGGCAGGCTTCGCGATGATCTTCGCCCTGTTGATTGCCGCCATCCTGTGGAACTTGGGCACCTGGTGGCTGGGCCTGCCGGCGTCCTCGTCGCACACCCTGATCGGTTCGATCATCGGCGTGGGCGTGGCCAACGCCCTGATGCACGGCCGCGACGGCACCAGTGGCGTCGACTGGGGCCAGGCGCTGAAGATCGGTTACTCGCTGTTGCTCTCGCCCCTGATCGGTTTTTTCTTTGCCGCGATGCTGGTGGTGGTGTTGCGCATGTTGGTCAAGAACCGCGCGCTGTACAAGGCGCCCGAAGGCGATGCGCCACCGCCGTGGTGGATCCGCAGCTTGCTGATCCTGACGTGCACCGGCGTGTCCTTTGCCCACGGCTCTAATGACGGGCAAAAAGGCATGGGCCTGATCATGCTGATCCTGGTCGGCACCCTGCCGATGGCCTACGCGCTGAACCGCACCATGCCCGCCGATCAGGCGCTGCATTTCTCGGTGGTGGCCGAGGCCACGCAACAGGCCCTGGCCAAGGCCGACCCGACCCCCGTGGCGGGCGACCCGCGCCAGACACTGTCCGAATACGTGCGCACCAAGCAGGCCAGCGCACAACTGGTGCCGTCGCTGGCCGCGCTGGCCGGCATGATCGGCACCGACGTGAAAGGCTACGGCTCCCTGGCGCAGATACCGGCGGCGGCCATGGCCAACGTGCGTAACGACATGTACCTGACCTCTGAAGCCATCCGCCTAATGAGCAAGGACAAGGTCGGCGGCTTCGACGCCGATACCCAAAGCAAGGTCGACTTGTTCAAGCAACAGATCGACAGCGCCACGCGGTTCATTCCATTGTGGGTCAAGGTCGCCGTGGCGATCGCGTTGGGCCTGGGCACCATGGTCGGCTGGAAGCGCATCGTGGTCACGGTGGGCGAGAAGATCGGCAAGACCCATTTGAGCTATGCCCAGGGCGCCAGCGCCGAAGTGGTGGCGATGATCACCATCGGTGCGGCAGACATGTATGGCCTGCCGGTCTCGACCACTCACGTGCTGTCTTCCGGGGTCGCCGGCACCATGGTTGCCAACGGCTCCGGGCTGCAGATGCGCACCATCCGCAACCTGCTGATGGCCTGGGTGTTGACGCTGCCGGCGGCGATCCTGTTGTCGGGCGGGTTATATTGGGTGTTTACCCAAATCTTTTGACCGCCGTGGTTTAGCTGATGTACCCCGGCGTTTTTTTTCGCGGATGAATCCACTCCTACCGCACAGGCGCGTAGGAGCGGATTTATCCGCGAAGAGGCCGCCGCGAATGGCCTGGTGTACCCCGGTATTTTTCCAAGGCGGCTACCGGGGCATCACCAGTCCAAGCGCAACGCGCTCTCGAACTCGCGCACTTCGCCCGTCAACGGGTCGTTGAAGCGCAAATGCCTGGCCAGCAGCTTCAAAGGCCGCTGGTAGTCATCTTCGATGTCACGCAACACTTCGGGGTAGAACGGGTCGTTGCAGATGCTCGCCCCCAGCGCGGTCATGTGCACGCGTAGTTGGTGGGTCTTGCCGGTGATGGGGTGCAGCACGTAGCGCCACAGTTGCCCATTGCACTCCCCCACCTCGACCCGGGTCTCGCTGTTGCTCACGCCAGCCACTTCCTGCATGCGAAAGAACGGCTCGCCGTTGACCATGCGGCTTTTGTGGGTCAATGGAAACACGCGGTCGGGCAAGGCGGGGGCGATGGCCTCGTAGGTCTTGTCGATCTGCCGGGTCGGAAACAGCTGCTGATAGGCCGCGCGCGACGCAGGGTTGGCCGAGAACAGCACCAACCCTGCCGTGTGCCGATCGATACGGTGCAGCGGTACGAGGTGCGGGTTGCCCAAGCGCTTGATCAACCGACGTAGCAGCGTGTGCTCAACGTACTCACCGGTCGGCGTCACGGGCAGGAAGTGCGGTTTGTCGGCCACCACCAGATGCTCATCCACGTGCAGGATGCTCTCCTGGGCGGCAATCGGCCTTTCGTTGGGGACTTCGCGAAAGTAATGAATGCGCAGCCCCTGCTTGTAGGCCAGGTCGACGCCTATGGGTTGCCCCGTGGCGTCCAGCACTCGGCCCCGGGCGATGCGGTCCAGCCACTGTTCACGGCTGATGGCCTTGAAGTGCTCGCTCAGGCAGTCCAGCACCGTTACCCAAGGGCCCGGTGGCAGGCACAGGGTGCTGGCTTGTTGATCGGCAGGATTGAACGGTGGTACGGACATGGGCAGGCTCGACGGTCGATGCAGCCGACGATTATCGCCCACCCTGCCCGGCCTGTCATTGCGAGTGGGCGACCTGCGCCGCCTCGACGAACTCCTTGAGCCAGCGCAATACGTCCACCGCCTCCCAGCGCGTGGGGTCGTACAGCGCGTACAACAGGCCTTGGTAACCCACTACGTCCAGCGGGCGATGGTAACCGGCGCGCTGGAACAACGCCTCGACCTCGGCAAAGCAGGTGTTGAAATGCACCTTGTTGAAGGGCGTCTTACCCTCGGTAACCAGCCCGTCCAAGCGCAGTTCCAGCACCGCCTCCTGGATACGCTCCACCGGCATGCGGTTGACGGTGTACTTCAATTGTTCGACATTGACCACTGCAAAAATCCTCTTGAGCCGAAGCCAGCCCGGGCTGGCTTCTTGTCCTTCACACACCGCTGGTGCCGTACGCTAACACTGTATTTATATACAGCATAGGCGACAGGCCTTTTACCCGTCAACGTAAGGTTGATGGAAGGTCGGGGCTACACCAGCCCGGCCAGGTAGCCGCTGCTACTGCGGGCCGTCAGTACCTGGCGTCGCGCAGGCCCTGTGCTAAGGCCCAGGTGTACCCAGCGGTCGAACTCCAGGATCAACTGGTCGAAGTCCAACGTGCTGTCGGCAATCAATTGCGCCAACGCCCGCGGCGCAAGGCCCTGCACGTTGAAATCAGCGGCCAGGCCCAAGGCATGGGCACTGCCACGCGAACCGCCGACGGCCGCATTGACCGCCACCGACCGGTAGCCACTGCTGATGCGCAGCGGCTGGCCCACCAGCGCGCGCACCGCCTCCAGTGTGCCGGCCAATCGGCGCAGGTTGGCGAGGGCGGTGTCATCGGGCGTGTTGTCGAGACCCTGGCGCGCGGCGGTGCCGGAACGCACCAACTCCTCCAGGCTGAAATGCTGACTGATCTGCATGCTTTACCTTCCTTGGTAGGGGCTAAAAGTCTGAATGACCGGCGAGCCGCGTGCACGCGACTGGCCTTGTCGGCGGCTCGTCTACAACGCACAGGCCCATACTGCCGCGCACACCAGGCCGACGCACGTGGATAAGCGTTTCAAAAATAGGGGTTTGGCGGGGAAAGGCGATGCTATCGGCGCAAAAAAGCCACGACCTGTTCGGTATCGAAGGGCCAGGCTAACTCAGCCTGGTTGTCGACGCGCACGAGCACCGGGATGCTCAGGGAATAGCGCTCGAACAAATGAGGATCGTCGGCAATATCGAGCAGTTCTACCATCAGGCCATGTTCGACCAGAGGCATCAGCTCGTCTTCGGCCAACTCGCACAGGTGGCACCCCAGGGTGCCAAGCAACTGACATTCGGCAGGCATGTTCATGCACCGTCGTGGGCAAGGAATATCAAATTCTATGCCCACGCGGTGCAGGCGTCGACCGCTACAGAATGAAGGGGAAGCGCCGACCGGCCAGGATAATCAGCGGCGACACCACTAGCGCCAATGCCAGTACCGAGATTGCCAGCAAGTTGCCGAAGGGCATGCCCATGGCCGTCAAGCCGAACAAAAACAGCGGGTGCACGAAGTAGACCGCCGACGACAACGTCCCCAGCCAGCGGTTCTGACTCGGGCGCGGGTAGCAGAACGGCAGCAGGAACACCGCCGGCGCAACCAGGATGATGCCGAACAGGAAGTCGAAATTCAGGTCCAGGTTGACCTGATGATGCATGTTGCGCCAGGACTCCAACTCCAGCACCAACAACCCCACGATCAGGAAGCACCAGACCTGGGCGCGGCTGACTTTTTGCGGAATATCGTGCCGCGCCATCAGGTAACCGATTGCCACGAACGGAAAGCCCATGAACAAGAAGTTACGCGCCGTGTAATCCTGTTCCAGCCAGTGCTGCGCGAACTCGTTGGGCACCACCACATAGACGCGCATGTATTGCAGCACCAGCCCGATGCCAAAGCAGGTCAGCGCCAGCGTGAGGATCACCCGACTGGACTGTTGGCGCAACAGGTAGACCAGCACGCCACCACCGATCATGCCCACTAGGTACCAGAGGTGGAAGTAACCGATGATCAGTTTCTTGATCACCCCGACCAGGGTAGCCAACGAGAAATCGTCCACGTAGAACGGGCTGTAGACCAACATCCAGAACAGGTACAACCAGAGCACCCGCACCAACCACTGACGCATCGACGGGCCGCTGCTCATGGCGCGCGCCATGAAGTAGCCATTGATGATAAAAAACACCGGGACTGCCGCACGCAGCAAGCCTGCGCTCAGCAGGTAGCCGATGGTTGTCGTATTGCCCCCCAGGAATTTACTGTGCCCCACCACCACGATGATGGCCAAGACCATCTTTAATACGTCCAGATTTCCGTTCACTGCTCGTGCCATGTGCCCCTGCCCCCATCCCCACTCACCATCAAAATCAAACCGTGTCCAGCCGCTTGCGCGGCGTGGACGCATGGAACATACGCTTGCACAGGGCCGTGGCGCGATCGAGCAAAGGCTTTTCGAAACAGCGGTACGCCACCCAGCCGTAGGTGAGAACCGCCGCCATCATCAAGACAATGAACACCAGGTTGTCCCACAGGCTGTCCGGTCGCGGCCCGAGCATGCCCCACGCACGCCCGACCACCCCCAGCACCAGCAGATGGGACAGGTACAAGGTGTAGGACATATCCCCCACCACCACCATGAACCCCGGCACGCGGATCAACCCGCGACGCTCCAGCAACACCAGCGAAAGCACCAACACGCCAAACACCAGCGCCACCGGCAGCATGCGCTCCAGCCCTTCGCTGTTGAACAATTGGAAACCGGCAATCAACGGAAAACCACCGAACACGGCCAGGCACAACCCGGCCCACACCACTGCCGTGGGTACCCGTGCGCTATGCCGTGAATAGAAGAAGCGGGCAGCGGCGACGCCGGTGATGAACTCCAGCGCATAGGGGTGCAGCATTATTCTCAGTGCAGGGCCATGGGCCTGCCAATCATCGACCAGGTTAAATACCACCAGCACCAGCGCCCAGGCGGCCAGCAGCAACGCCAGCCAGCGCTCGGGTAAAAACAGGAACACGGCGAACACCAGGTAGAACCACAGCTCGAACACCAGCGACCAGGCCACCATCACCAACAGCACTTTCTCACTGGGGAGCAGCGCGAATGACATCCACAGGTTGGAGTCGCCGTGTGAGGAATTGACCATGCCCGGCTGCCACAGGTAAACCAGCAAGGTGATGAAGAAATACAGCCAGTAGTTGGGGTAGATACGTGAAAGTCGGTTGAAGCCGAAGCGCAGGCCCTGCACCCAATCCTGATGGCGCCCGCGTGTGACGATCACCATCACAAAGCCACTGATGACAAAAAACAGATCAACGCCCAGCTGGAAAAAATCGACCATCGCAGGCAGCAGACGGTCGCCACCGGAATACTTGAGTTCTACCGCGGCCATGTGAAACAGGACCACCCCCAGTACCGCCGCCCCCCTGATGCCCTGAAGCGAAAACAGGCGCTCCATACTCGTCTCCGTCGGTGTATCGATCCTTGGAACAGGCCTGCTTGATGGGCGCAGTCTGGCCCTGCGCCATCAGCATAGCAAGTGTTGCGCCTGGTGATAGAGTCAACGCGTGAATCATTACCTGGCGCGCCTCAATCGTGGCTCACCGCCCCGATCTTGTGAATCGACAGATCCGCCCCGTAATACTCCTGCTCTTGGGACAAACGTATCCCGCAGCTGGCCTTGAGCACGCCGTACACCGCAAAGCCCCCTGCCAGGGCAATCAATACCCCTGCGCCCGTGCCCAGCAACTGGCTGACCAGGCTCACGCCCCCCAGGCCGCCCAGTGCGGTCTGGCCAAAAATGCCGCAGGCAATGCCGCCCCACACGCCGCAAATGCCGTGCAGCGGCCATACCCCCAGCACGTCGTCAATTTTCCATTTACCCTGGGCGGCAATAAAACACTTCACGAACAGCACGCCGGCAATGGCCCCGGTCACCAAGGCGCCCACCGGGTGCATCAGGTCGGAGCCCGCGCACACTGCCACCAACCCCGCCAGCGGGCCGTTGTGCAGGAAGCCTGGGTCATTGCGGCCCACAATCAATGCGGCCACCGTGCCACCCACCATGGCCATCAATGAGTTGACGGCGACCAGGCCGCTCAGGCCCTGCAGGTTTTGCGCGCTCATCACGTTGAAACCGAACCAGCCCACAATCAAGATCCAGGAACCCAGCGCCAGGAACGGAATGTTCGACGGCGCAAAGGCCACCACCTTGCCGTCGCGAAAACGCCCCTGGCGTGGCCCCAGCAGTAACACCGCCGCCAACGCCAGCCAACCGCCCATGGCATGCACCACCACCGACCCTGCGAAATCGTGGAAGGTAGCGCCAACATTCGCCAGCAGCCAAGCCTGGGCGCCGAAGTTGCCGTTCCACACCACGCCTTCGAAAAACGGGTAGACGAACGCTACGATCAGGCTGGTGGCGCACAGTTGCGGCGCGAACCTGGCGCGCTCGGCAATGCCCCCCGAGATGATCGCCGGGATCGCTGCGGCAAAGGTCAGCAGGAAGAAGAATTTGACCAGCGCGTAGCCATGGTCGACGCTGATCACTGCGGCCGGTTGCAGAAAGGTCACGCCGTAGGAAATCCAGTAACCTATAAAGAAATAGGCCAGGGTCGACACGGCAAAGTCACTGAGGATCTTGGACAGCGCGTTGACTTGGTTTTTTTGGCGCACGGTGCCGACTTCAAGGAAGGCGAAACCTGCGTGCATAGCCAGGACCATCACAGCGCCACACAGCAAGAACAGGGTATTGGAGCCGTGGACCAATGTTTCCACGGCGCTTTGCAGATTTTCCATGTAAAAGGCAGGCCTGAAGCGATAAAAAAGCACCAAACAGGATCGCTCGCCATTTATTCGCACCAAATTGGAACACCGCGCAAGCTCAGGCTTGGCACAGATGACCTGCTTTGGCGCACTCCTTGTGGCGAAGTCGAGCCCGATCGATTTTTTTGGGTCGCGTGAGTTTCCAATAGAGGGAGGGGGTTGTACCCAGGCCAGATCCCATGCCCGAATGCAGCGCATCCACCCCGTTTCATGCACCAATCCAAAGCAAAAGCTGTGCCGGGCAAATACACTGAACCTTCGGTGGCCCCGCACACTCGAACCATCCAGAAGCCACTAATGGAGAGACCCATGGCCCGCACCACGGCAAAGACTGCTCAAGATGTACTGATGGCTGATTTTCAGACCCTGGTACGCGACACCGAAAAACTCCTCGACCACACCAAGACCCTGGCCGGTGATCAGGCAGACGAGTTGCGCTCGCAGATCCACGAGAGCCTGCTGCGCGCCCGTGAAACCCTGAAAGACACCGAGAACTCCTTGCGCGAACGCGGTCGTGAAGCCCTGGTGGCCACCGAGGACTACGTGCAGGCCAACCCCTGGCAGTCCGTCGGCATCGCTGCCGGCGTAGGGTTCATCCTGGGCTTGTTGGCTACAAGGCGCTAAGCATGGCACTGGACTCTGAATCGAACGCGCCGGGCGCCGGTGCTTCTTCGCGGCGCCTGGGCGCAGCGCTTCTGGGGCTGCTGCACAGCCACGTCGAACTGTTCGGCATCGAGTTGCAGGAACAGAAATCGCGCACCGTCAGCCTGCTGTTGTTCGCCGGGCTAGCCTTGGTGTTTGCCCTGTTGGCGCTGGTGGCCTTGTCTGGGCTGATTCTGATCCTGTTGTGGGACAACTACCGCATGGTGGGCATGATTGGCCTGTGCCTGTTCTATGTATTGGCGGGAATCTTTTGTGCAATGCGTCTGAAAGCGGCGATTTTCGATGAGTCGTCACCTTTCAGCGGCACCTTGGAAGAACTGGCCAACGACCGCGAGCGACTGTTGCCATGAGCGCCCCCGAACTGAAACAGAACCAGAGCCGGCGGGAAATGCGCAAGGCGCTGATCCGCCTGCGCATGGAAATGCACCGCCAGGAAATTCGCCATGAATCGCGCGAATTGGTTAACCCCCTGAACCGCATGCGCGGCATGACTCGCCAGTTCCAACAAGGCCTGGGGATCAAGCATGCGCCACTGTGGGGCATGGCCGGGGTGGTGTTGCTGGGCTTCCTGACCGGCCGCGGCACTGGCGGTGGCGGCAGCGGCGGATTGACCCGCCTGGTGCGCCTGAGCACCAGCCTGATGCCGTTGATCAAGTTGGTGATGCAAGGGCCGGGGCGTAAAAACTAGCCCGGTCACCCGCAGTGCCATCATTTGGCTACATTCTTGCAATGTAACGACACCCTCGACCGCCAGGTTTCTGCCCGGTCGAGACGTGTCGGCCTGGCAGGCCGACTCCCTAATGCCGAACAACCAAGGAGTCGCCGTGTTCGACGGGCAACCGCTCGCCTATTTCCAGCCGTTCATTGACACCGCGACCGGCCGCATTGCCGGTATCGAGGCGTTGGGGCGCTTGCGCCAGCCTGACGGCCAAGTGCAATCGGTAGGCCCTCTGTTCGCCGACCCACGCACCACCGCCACCGCCCTGCGGCGCCTGGACCGGCTGATTCGCGACAACGCCTTGAGCCGCCTGCGCGAGGCACCGCCGGAGTGGTTCCTGAGCCTGAATATGTCGCCACGCTGGATCAGCCGCCTGCGCCCGGGCCAGCCACCCCCTAGCCTGCGCCAACTGGAACGTCATGACGTGCCGCCACAACGGGTGGTTTTCGAGATCACCGAGCTTGGCGGCGACATCCAGCGCCTGAGTGAAGTGGTGCGCCATTATCGCGACGCCGGCGCACGTATCGCCATCGATGACTTTGGCGCTGGCTACTCCCAGCTGGACCGGGTGCTGGCCTTGCAGCCAGACATCCTCAAGCTGGACATGCGCCTGTTCCAAGCCGCCGCCCGCGGTGGGCCCAGCAGCGAAGTGGTCAAGGCCCTGGCACAGATGGCCGAGAAAACCGGGTGCTGGATCATTGCCGAAGGCGTGGAAACCGAGGCCGAGCTCAATTTCGCCCTGGAATGCGGCTCGCGCTACGTACAGGGCTACCTGTTTGCCCGTGCCGAACCTGACTTCTTTGCAAGCGATGCCTTCGTGCCACGTTTTGCCCACCTGCGCGAACGCTATGTGCAACAGAAACTGGGCGAGCGCGCGCGGCTCATGAACCTGCGCCAACAATTGGTCCAACTGATGGCCATCCTGCACCCCTGGGCCCAGGCCGGCGCGCCGTTGAGCGAACTGCCGCAACTGGACGCCTACCCCTGGCTGCTGCGCTTTTACCAGTGCGATCGCCACGGCACGCAACTGACGCCCAACCTGGAATGGCGCAACAACCGCTGGCACGCCGACACCAGCTACCTGGGCCACAACTGGTCCTGGCGACCCTACTTCTACCATCTGTTGGCCGAGGGCTGGGATGAGCGCCGGCTGATCCTGTCCAACACCTACCGCGACGCCACCAGCAACCAGTACTGCCTCACGGCCGGGCAGTTTTTCGACAACGGCCAGCGCCTGTTACTGATCGACATAGATGCCGCCGGGCTCTGAGTGGTAGTTTAGCTTGCAGCACCCAGCCTGAAACGGGAAGCTAGGGGCCTGGTCACCTGAAGGAGAATAGGCCTTGGATTGGCATACCCTGCTCACCCGCGAACGCCTCGGCAAAACCCTGCACAGCCCGGAAGAACTAGGCCGCAGCCCTTTTCACAAAGACCACGACCGGATCATTTTCTCGGGCGCTTTCCGCCGCCTGGGGCGCAAGACCCAAGTGCACCCGGTTACCAGCAACGATCACATCCACACCCGCCTGACCCACTCGCTGGAAGTCAGCTGCGTGGGCCGCTCCCTAGGCATGCGCGTGGGCGAAACCCTGCGTGACAACCTGCCTGACTGGTGCGAACCAAGCGACCTGGGCATGGTGGTGCAGTCGGCCTGCCTGGCCCACGACATTGGTAACCCGCCCTTTGGCCACTCGGGCGAAGACGCCATTCGCCACTGGTTCCAGCAGGCTGCCGGGCGTGGTTGGCTGGATGGCATGAGCGAAGTGGAACGCAACGACTTCCTCAATTTCGAGGGCAATGCCCAGGGCTTTCGTGTGCTCACGCAACTGGAATATCACCAGTTCGACGGCGGCACGCGGCTCACTTACGCAACGCTGGGCACCTACCTCAAGTACCCCTGGACCGCACGGCACGCCGACTCCCTGGGCTACAAGAAACACAAGTTCGGCTGCTATCAGAGTGAGCTGCCGCTGCTCGAACAGATCGCCCACAAACTGGGCCTACCGCAACTTGAAGAGCAGCGTTGGGCACGCCACCCGCTGGTGTACCTGATGGAGGCCGCCGACGACATCTGCTACGCCCTGATCGACCTTGAGGACGGCCTGGAGATGGAGTTGCTGGACTACGCCGAGGTCGAGTCCTTGCTGCTAGGGCTGGTCGGCGACGACTTGCCGGAGACGTACCGCCAGTTGGGCCCGCAGGATTCGCGCCGGCGCAAACTGGCGATCCTGCGCGGCAAGGCCATCGAGCACCTGACCAACGCCGCCGCCCGGGCCTTCGTCGAACAACAGGACGCCCTGTTGGCCGGCCAGTTGCCGGGGGACCTGGTGGAGCACATGCACGGTCCGGCCAAGCGCTGCGTGCTGAATGCCAAGGACATGGCCCGCAAGAAAATTTTCCAGGACAAACGCAAGACCCTGCACGAAATCGGCGCCTACACCACGCTGGAAATCCTGCTGAATGCCTTTTGCGGGGCCGCGCTGGAACAGCACGGCGGGCGCACGCCATCCTTCAAGAACCGTCGCATCCTCGACCTGCTGGGCAACAGCGCGCCCGACCCGCACGGCTCGCTGCACGCAGCGTTCATGCGCATGATTGACTTCATCGCCGGCATGACCGACAGCTATGCCACCGAAATGGCCCGCGAGATGACGGGGCGCTCAAGCCCCCTGTGACGGGCCTGGGTGAGCCCACCTCGGGCTCACCCCTTGTCAGAAATTTCCGACACCTCTATCAGAATTAGCCGCTAGAGAAAGACTTTGCCTACCGGAATAATCCCCGCTGTTCTGTAAGGATCGTCTATCAATAATGTAAGACATAGGAAGTTGACCCATACACTTCAACTGTAAAAACCCTTACACACGCCGACTACGATAATTAATTTATTCAGCGCTCGCTTACTGATAAGCATTCCACTTGGCACCGCAGATGCCAAGACACAAAGCGTAGCCATTAAAGGCATTGACATGCATGAAACATCATTCTGGTGTATTCCAACCCTTCAATTCTTGTAGGAAATTTCCTATATAGCCCGGATGGAGCAACCCCCTCATGTGCCCCCTCCCCCAACTGGGCTAATGTGCGCATCTTTGTTGCAGCCTGTATGGGAAGTTAATTATGAACACAGTCTATATTGTCGATGACCACCCGCTCTGCCGGCTGGGGGTTCGCATGCTCCTGGAAAACGATGGCTACACCGTGGTGGGCGAATCGGATAACGGTGCGGACGCCATGCAAGCCGTGCGGGACAACCCACCGGACCTGATGATCCTGGACATCAGCATTCCCAAACTGGACGGCCTGGAAGTGCTGGCGCGTTTCAGTTCGCTGCACAGCTCGCTGAAAATCCTGGTACTTACCACTCAGCCGGCGAAACTTTTTGCCGCACGCTGCATGCAATCAAGGGCGGCCGGATATGTCAGCAAACGCGAAGGCCTTGGCGAACTAATGAGTGCGATCAAGGCTGTATTATCCGGCTACAATTACTTTCCCAGCCAAGTATTCACATCGCCACGCAGCGGCAATGAGCAACCTACCGAAGCTGAACTTTTCAAGTTGGTGAACGACCGCGAGCTGATGGTCTTGCAACTCTTTGCCCAAGGGCGCACCAATAAGGAAATCGCCAAAGGCATGTTTTTGAGCAACAAGACCGTGAGCACCTATAAAAAACGCTTGATGCAAAAACTCAAGGCCGATTCTCTGGTGGAGTTGATCGAAATGGCTAAGCGGAACGCCCTGGTGTGAACAGGTTTTTGCCAGCACGCCTGATGCACTGCACGGTGCTGCTGCTAGTGGCCGTGCTGAGCCTTCCTGCCCGGGCCGAACCCGAGCACCTGGCGTTGCTGGGGCGGTCGGTTGCGCCCAGGCTTAACGTGACGCTCAACGATGAACAACTGCGCTGGCTGCACGGCCGCCGCCAACTGGTGTTGGGCACGTCCGCCCCGGACTACCCGCCGTTCGATATCACGGTCAGTGGCAAGGACTATGAAGGCCTGACTGCCGACTATGCCGGCATCCTCGCCACGGTGCTGGGCCTGCCGATACGGGTCAATCGCTACGCCAACCGCTCGCAGGCGATGGCCGCGCTGCGCGATGGGCATATAGACCTGTTGGGCAGCGCCAACGGCTATGAGGCCGACACCCCAGAGGTGCAACTGTCGCAGCCCTACGCGGTGGACCGGCCGGTGCTGGTCACGCGCATTGGTGAAACCCGCTCGCTGAGCGAGGGCCTGGCCGGCCTGCGCCTGAGCATGGTGGACCACTACCTGCCGGCGCAGCAGGTGCAGGCCAACTACCCCGATGCCCTGCGGCAGACCTACCGCTCTTACCAGGCCGCGCTCAATGCAGTGGCGTTCGACCAGGCCGACGTGTTCCTGGGCGATACCATTTCGGCCCACTACCTGATCAATCAGGGCCTGCTGACCAATGTGCAGATGGCCAACTTCAGCAAGGACGAACCCAACGGTTTCAGCTTTGCCGTGGCCCGCCAGAACCCGGTGCTGCTTGGCCTGGTCAACGATATCTTGAACGCGGTACCGGCTGGCGAGCGCGAACGCATCTTTAAACGCTGGAGCGCGGGCAGCGACATCCTGCTCACCGACCACAAGCTGCAATTGTCGGCGCGCGAGGAACGCTGGCTGGCCGACCACCCCGTGGTACGGGTGGTGATCAACGAAACCTTCGCCCCGCTGACGTTCCTGGATCGCGACGGCACCCTGCGGGGCATCACCGCCGACTTGCTCGAACTGATCCGCCTGCGCACCGGCCTGCGCCTGGAGATACAGCGGGCGCGCAGTGTCGAGGCCATGATCGAGCAGGTCACGCAGGGCAAGGCCGACCTCATCGCCGCGATCATACCCAGCGAGGGCCGCGAGCAACGCCTGCAATTCAGCCGGCCCTACCTGGAGAATTCCTACGTGTTGGTCAGCCGCAAGGATGCGCTGGGGTTCGGTTCACTTGAGCAACTGCAGGGCCATCGCCTGGCCCTGACCCATGGCAACCCGCTGGTCGCCTGGCTAGGCGAGCATTACCCCGATATCCACCTGATCGAAACCGAGGATGCGTTTTCCGCCATGGACCTGCTGGCCCAAGGGCAGGCCGACGCAGCCGTCAACTCATTGGTCATCGCCAACTATTTCATGGCCTCGCCGCTGTACCAGGATCGCCTGCAGATTCGTGCCAGCCTGCCCACCCAACCGGCCGCCTACGCACTGGCGATGGCCCGCAACGACATCGAACTGGGCTCGATCATCGACAAGGCACTGCTGAGCATCGGCCCGGACGAACTGGGCATCATCAATGGCCGCTGGCGCGGCTACAGCCCGGACGCCAACGCCTACTGGCGCAACTATCACCAACTGATCTACCAGATCCTGGCCGCCGCTGGCGGGCTGTTGTTACTGTCGTTCTTGTGGATCGGCTACATGCGCCGGCAAATACGCCAGCGCATCCGGGCCGAACGCGCATTGAGCGACCAGCTCGAGCTGATGCGCGCCCTGGTCGACGGCACGCCCCACCCGGTGTATGTGCGCGACCGCGAGGGCCGCCTGCAAGATTGCAACGACAGCTACCTGACCACCTTCGCTGCCCGCCGCGAAGAGGTGATCGGCAAGCGCGTGACCGATGGCCTGCTGGTGGACTTGGACCAGGCAAGCACCTTTGCCCAGGACTACCGCGAGGTAATGGCCAGTGGCAAAGCCCTGATCATGGATCGACCGCTCAACCTGGGCGACCGGCAGTTGACCATCTACCACTGGATCCTGGCGTTTCGCGACAGCAGCAGCCAGGTGCAGGGCATCATCGGCGGCTGGATCGACATCAGCGAGCGGCGCGAACTGCTGCAAGCGCTGCATCAGGCCAAGGACCTTGCCGATGCCGCCAACACCGCGAAAAGTACCTTCCTGGCGACCATGAGCCATGAAATCCGCACGCCCATGAACGCGGTGATCGGCATGCTCGAACTGGCCCTCAAGCGCGCCGACAACGACACCCTGGACCGCGCGGCCATCGAGGTGGCCTACGCGTCGGCCCGCGAGCTGCTGGAGCTGATCGGCGACATCCTGGACATCGCCCGCATCGAATCCGGGCGGTTGCGCCTGAGCCCCGAGCGCACCAACCTGCGCGAGCTGGTGGAGTCAGTGGCACGGGTGTTCGACGGCCTGGCCCGGCAAAAACACCTGAGCCTGGTACTGGACATCGACCCTAAGGCCAACCTGGACGTATTGCTCGACCCCCTGCGTTTCAAGCAGGTGCTGAGTAACCTGGTGAGCAACGCGATAAAGTTCACCGAACAGGGCCAGGTGGCCCTGAGCCTGCAGGTGGACGTGGCCCACGACCGCCAGCGGGTTCAGGTGCGCGTGCAGGTGCAGGACAGCGGCATCGGCATCAGCCAGGCCGACCAGCAGCGGCTGTTCCAGCCGTTTGTCCAGGCCGGCACCGCCAGCCAAGGGCGCAGCGGCACCGGGCTTGGGCTGGTGATTTGCCGGGGCCTGTGCGAGATGATGGGGGCCACCCTGCAGTTGAGCAGCCAACCGGGCCAGGGCACCCAGGTCGGCATCGACCTGAGTGTGCTGCGCCTGGAGCCGATCGACGTGCCACCCCCTGCGCCCCTGGCACCGGGGCCGGCGCTGGGCAGCCTGAAGGCGTTGGTGGTGGATGACCACCCGGCCAATCGCCTGCTGATGACCCAGCAACTGGAATACCTGGGCCTGACCGCCAGCACCGCCGAGAATGGCGAACAGGGCTTGCACCAATGGTTGCAGGCACCCTGCGACCTGGTGGTGGTGGACTGCAACATGCCAGTGATGGATGGCTATGCACTGGCCCGCAGCATCCGCCACCATGAACGACAGGCCGGCTGGCCACCCTGCACCCTGCTGGGCTACACCGCCAGCGCCCAACCCGAGGAGCGCGAGCGCTGCCTGGCCGCCGGCATGGATGAATGCCTGTTCAAGCCCATCAGCCTGGCCGAACTGGCCGCGCACCTCAACACCCTCGCACCTCGCCAAGCGGTGGTGCCCTATGACCTGCAAGGCGTGCACCTGCTGACCGGGGGCAACCCGCTGTTCGAGCGCCGCTTGCTGGCCGAGATGCTCGACAGCAGCCAACACGATCGCCAGAGCCTGCAGGCCATCGCGCAATCGGGCGAGCACCAGGCCCTGATCGAGCTGGCGCACCGCATCAAGGGCGCCGCCAGAATCGTCCAGGCACGCGAGGTGACCCAGGCTTGCGAGGCACTGGAAGCGGCGCTGGAACAAGGTGCCGTCGCAGCCTTGGTCACCGCGCGGCGCCAGCAATTGGTTGCCTGCCTGCAGGCCTTCGAACAGTCCCTGAAGGCCGCCATCGCGCAGGCCAATACCGAGGATCCGCCCGCACAGCAATGACATTAATTTGCCACTATGCGACAACCCCACCTTTAACTATGCTTGCTCAGCGGTGGACCGCACTACCAAGGAGAGAACTGCGATGCCAAGGCCCGAAAAACGCCGGTTTCCGCTGCACGTGCACATCAGCGCCATGTTCACCTTGCTGCTGCTGCTGACCGGCGCGATCCTGGGCCTGTTCAACTATCGGCAAACCTCGCAGATCATCCTCTCGAGCAGCGAGAAGCTGTTCAGCCGCATTGACCAGGACGTGCGCACCGACCTGATGGGCACCTATCAGCCCATTCGCCACCTGCTCAGCCTGCTGGCACTCAATGACGCCGCCCAAATGGGCACCCTGGAAGAGCGCCTCGCGCTGCTGGAACCCTTCAGCCAGGCGCTGCGTGACAACCCCAACCTGGCGGCCCTGTACACCGGCTACAGCAATGGCGATTTCTTCATGGTGCGGCCGCTGCGCACCCCGGCCCTGAAGGCCACCTTCCAGGCCCCCGCCGACGCGGCCTATCAGGTCTGGAGCATCGAACACGGCGCCGACGCCAGCGTGCATTCCCAGTCGCTGTTTTTCGACGGGCAACTGAACCTGCTGTCGCACACCGACGTGCAGCAGGAGACCTACGATCCGCGCACCCGCAGCTGGTTCAGCCGGGCCAACCAGGACAGCGACCAGATCACCACCGACCCCTATGTATTTTTCTCAAGCCATGCGGTGGGTACCACCCTGGCGCGGCGGCTGAACAACCGCGTGGTGATCGCCGCCGACCTGACCCTGGACGACCTCAGCGCCACCCTGGGCAAGCACAAGGTCACGCCCAACACCCAGATTGCCCTGTTCGATCATGCCGGCAATGCCGTGGCCTACCCCGACAGCAGCCGGCTGATCACCCAGAGCGGCACCGCGCACCTGGTCAAGGTCACGCAGTTGCACCCGGCCCTGGCAGAACTGATCAACCAGGGCAGCGGTAACGACAACCGCCTGACCGTCGACAACCACGAGTGGGTGGTGTCGCGCAGCACCATCGCCGAAGGCGGCCCCGAGGGCTTGCAACTGGCCCTGTTGGTGCCTGAGGATGAGCTGCTGGCCGATGCCTACCGACTGCGCTGGCAAGGCGGGTTGATTACCCTGACCATCCTGTTGCTGTGCCTGCCCCTGGGCTGGCTGACCTCGCGCTTGCTGGTCAAGCCGCTGCGGGCCCTGGTGTTGGAAGCCGACGCCATTCGCAGCTTTAACTTCAAGAAACCCGCGCCACGGCGCTCGCCGGTGCTGGAGGTGGACCAGTTGACCGAATCCATGGAGCGCATGAAGCGCACCCTGGCCAGCTTCTTCGAAATCACCGCCAGCCTGTCCGCCGAAACCCGCTTCAAGCCACTGCTGCAGCGGGTGCTGCACGAAACCGTGAGCCTGAGCCAGGCCCAGGCCGGCATCATCTACCTGTACGATCACGACAGCCGGCGCATGGAGCCCAGCGGCCTGATCATCGACGGCCACCGGCAAAAAGTCCGCGCCTACGGCCTGCACGGCCACGACCTGAACGACAGCCATTCACCTGGCTGGCTGCTGCAACTGGCCGAGCGCGACAGCCTGGTCGCGCCCATCGGTTTCGACCATGCCGGTGAGCTCAAGCAAATCATGCTCAAGCTCGATTGCCCGCGCCTGGACCTGGTGGGCGTGCGCCTGCGCAACCGCCGGGGCGAGACCATCGGCCTGCTGGTGTTGCTGCACCACGACACCGGGCAGGCCAGCGACCTGGAAAAATTCAGCCCTGACCGCATCGCCTTCATCCAGGCGGTGTCGGGAGTGGCCGCGGCCAGCATCGAGGGCCAACGCCAGCAAGTGCGCCAGCAACAACTGCTGGACGCTTTTATCCAGATCATTGCCGGCGCCATCGACGCCAAGAGCCCCTACACCGGCGGCCATTGCCAGCGGGTGCCGGTGCTGACCCACCTGATCGCCACCGCCGCGGCCGCCAGCGATGCACCGGCACTGCGCGACTACCAACCCACTGACGAAGATTGGGAGGCGCTGCACATCGCCGCCTGGCTGCACGACTGCGGCAAGGTCACCACGCCTGAATACGTGGTGGACAAAGCCACCAAGCTGGAAACCCTGTACGACCGCATCCACGAGATCCGCACCCGCTTTGAAGTGCTCAAGCGCGATGCCTGGATTGCTTACTGGCAAGGCCTGGCGCAAGGCCAGCCGGCCCTTGGCCTGGCCCAATCGCGGGATGCGGAATTGCAGGCACTGGACGACGACTTTGCCTTTGTCGCACGCAGTAACCTGGGCGGCGAGTTCATGGACGAAAGCAGCCTGGCGCGCCTGCGCCAGATCGCCCAGCGCACCTGGCTGCGCACCCTGGACGACCGCCTGGGCGTGTCGTGGGAGGAGAACAAGCGCCAGGAACGCGGCCCCGCCGTGACCCTGCCGGTGCGCGAACCGCTGTTGGTCGATCGCCCAGAGCACCTGTTCGAGCGCCCCGCCACCGAGCGCATCGCCGCGGACAACCCCTGGGGCTTCAATATGAAAGTGCCCGAGCACAAGTTCAACCGGGGCGAGTTGTACAACCTGAGCATTGGCCGTGGCACCCTCACTAACGAGGAGCGCTACATCATCAACCATCACATGGTGCAAACCATCCTGATGCTCAGCCGCCTGCCCTTCCCCAGCCATTTGCAGAACGTGGCCGAGATCGCCGGCGGGCATCACGAAAAAATGGATGGCAGCGGTTACCCCAAGGGCCTGACCCGCGAACAGATGAGCCTGCCGGCACGGATGATGGCCATCGCCGACATCTTCGAAGCACTGACCGCGGCCGATCGCCCCTACAAGAAGGGTAAGACCTTGAGCGAAGCGTTGGGCATCATGGCGTTCATGTGCAAGGACGCGCACATCGACCCAGACCTGTTCAGGCTGTTCGTCGAAAGCGGCATTTATCGCGAGTACGCGCAGCAGTACCTGGCGCCGGCGCAAATCGACGAAGTCGATGCCCAGCAGGTGCTGAAAAAGGCGGGGTTAGAGGGTGAAGCGAAGAGTTGCGAGCTATAAGCTGCAAGCTGCAAACCTCACTTGAAGCTTGCAGCTCGCAACTTGCAGCTATTTTTTAGGCAACCGGATTAATCGGCTTTTCCGGGTACCAGGCGTCCAGCAACGGGCTGACTTCAACCTTGGTCACTTCGGCACGGCCTTTCAACCAGGCTTCGACCGCAGCGCGTTGTGCTTCGTTGACCGAACCACGCTCTACGGTGCACACCAGGCCGACGTCGTCGGTGCCGACGTAGTCAAGGCCGTTGGCGTCCATTGCTTCTTCCAGGAACGCATCGAGGAAAGCATCGATTGCCTGTTCGTCCAGATCTTCCTTGAAGCCCAGGTTCAGTTCGAAACCCAGTTCCTGGAATTCATCCACGCAGAGTTTTTTGCGCAGACGGCGGGAACGGTTAGTGGCCATGAAACAATCCTCTTAAGTATTAACGCGCGGCACTTTAGCAGTTTAAGCGCCCATCTGCCCGGTTCTCTGCACCGAAACGGCGCCGCACTCAAAAAAAACCTGATCGAAGGTGCCCTGACGCAGGCCAAGCCTCGATAGCTTGGGGCATAATGCCGACACTTTATTGCAGGGGGCCTTCATCTTTTCTCGCCCCCGCCCTTTTCACCCCTCTTTGCAAGGGTTTCCAACGCACATGATCAAATCCCTACGCCCCCTCGTTCTGGCCGGCCTGCTGCTGCCGCTGGCCGTTTGTGTTTCTGCCGCACCGATCAACACCAGCCTGCCGCCCAAGGTGGAGCAGGCCCTGAAAGCCAGCAAGCTGCAAGACAACGCCCTGTCGTTGGTGATGGTGCCACTGACCGGCCCCGGCACCCCTACCGTGTTCAACGCCGACGTGTCGGTTAACCCGGCCTCCACCATGAAGCTGGTCACCACTTATGCGGCCCTGGAAATGCTTGGCCCTACCTACCAGTGGAAAACCGAGTTCTACACCGACGGCACGCTGAACAACGGCATCCTGCACGGCAACCTGTACCTCAAGGGTGGCGGCGACCCCAAGCTGAACATGGAAAAACTCTGGCTGTTGATGCGCGACCTGCGTGCCAACGGCGTGCAGCAGGTAACCGGCGACCTGGTGCTGGACCGCAGCTACTTCAAGCAACCGGTATTGCCGGAGTTCAACGATGACGGTGGCGACGAGAACGCGCCGTTCCTGGTCAAGCCCGACGCCCTGATGGTCAACCTCAAGGCCCTTCGCGTGATCGCCCGCAATGACGGTGGCAAGGTGCTGGTGTCGGTCGAACCGCCGATTGCCAGTGTGCGTATCGACAACCAGGTCAAGCCGCTGGCTGGCAAGCAGTGCACCGGTGAAGTGCGCTACAACCCGGTCACCCAGGCCGATGGCGTCAGCATCGTGGTCAGCGGCCAGTTGGGCGATGGCTGCAGCTCGCAGAGCTACGTGTCGGTGCTCGACCACCCGACCTACACCGCCGGTGCCGTGCGCGCCATCTGGAACGAGTTGGGCGGCAGCATCCAGGGCCAGGACCGCCAGGCCGTGGTACCGGCCAACGCCAAGTTGCTGGCCCGCGCCTTCTCGCCGGATTTGGCCGAGATCATCCGCGACATCAACAAATACAGTAACAACACCATGGCCCAGCAGTTGTTCCTGAGCCTGGGCGCGCAATACCGCACCGACGCCGACGGCGACGACGCCAAGGCGGCCCAGCGCTGTGGTGCGCCAATGGCTGGCGAAAAAGGGCATCACCGCGCCGCACCTGGTGATGGAAAACGGTTCGGGCCTGTCCCGCGCCGAACGGGTCAGTGCCCGCGAAATGGCGACCATGCTGCAGGCCGCCTGGAAAAGCCCCTACGCCGCCGAATACATGAGCTCGATGCCCATCGTCGGCATGGACGGCACCATGCGCAAGCGCCTCAAGCGCACGGCCATGGCCGGTGAAGGCCACATCAAGACCGGTACCCTGAACACCGTGCGCGCCATCGCCGGCTTCAGCCGCGACGATAACGGCAACACCTGGGCGGTGGTCGCGATCCTCAACGACCCGAAACCCTGGGGCGCCCACTCGGTGCTCGACCAGGCCTTGCTGGACCTTTACAAACAGCCGCCAGTGGCCGATACCAGCGTGTCGTTGCGGCCCTAAACCTATCTATGCTCTGAACGCGCGGGCGGCCGGTCTCACTTGAATCACCAGGCAGGCCTATCGCGGCCGCGCCTTATTCCTGAGCGAATCTGTGTAAAACGCACGGGAAGGCCAGTCGCCCGCGCGGCTTGGCTCAAGAGTCAAGTGTTGCTGAGACCGGCCGCCCGCGCGGCCTATCGCAAGCGAGCTTGCTCCCACATTGGTTGAAACGTGCCTATGCCTGTGAGAGCGGCGCTGTTCGTTTTTAGGAGCACCTGCGGTACACCCAAGGCAGGCAACGCCTCTCCCTCAGAATGCGGCACGGTGCAACAAATGTGGGAGCAAGCTTGCTTGCGAATAGGCTTTCGCGGATGAATTCGCTCCGGGGTTGGGTATGCCGGTAGGAGCGTCAAGCCAGCTCCGGCTCCACCCGATCACGCCCGCCCTGCTTGGCGGCGTACACACCGGAATCGGCGCGCAGCAGCAAGGCGTCCGCGCCCTCGTCCGGGCGCCAGCAGGCAACGCCAAAGCTGGCCGTGACCACGCCGACGCCGTCGATGGAGGTCGCCCGCAGGCCACTCCATAGCTCGCTGGCCAGCGTGTAAGCCTGCAACGCGTCGCTGCCTGGGCACAGCACCATGAACTCTTCACCCCCCAGGCGGCAAAATACGTCGGTGCGGCGCAGCCGATGGCTGATCTGCTGGCAAATCCCCTGCAACACCCGATCACCGACGGCATGGCCGTGCTGGTCGTTGATGCGTTTGAAATGGTCGATGTCGAGCATGATCACCGACAGGTGCAGCCGGTCGCGCTGCGCCCGATCCAGTTCCGACTTCAGGCGCTCCTGGAAATAGCGCCGGTTATGGATGCCGGTCAGGGCATCGGTCACCGACAGGGCACGCAGTTCTTCCTCGACCCGCTTGAGGTCGGAGATATCGGTCAGGTAACCGTGCCACAGCGTACCGCCTTCGGACAACGGCTCAGGCGTGGCCTCACCACGCACCCAACGCAGGCCGCGCGTGGGCAACTGCACGCGATACTCTTCACGCCAGGGGCTCAGTTGGTCGGCTGACAAGCGTATGGACAGCAACACCCGCTCCTGATCCTCGGGGTGGATGCGCTGGAACACCACCCGGGCATCCTCGTGCAACAGTTCCAGATCAAGCTCGTAAATGTCCCGCAGGCCTTTGCTTGAATAGGTGAAACTGGCCGTGCCATTACCGTCCAGGCGTAGCTGAAAGATACCGCCGGGCACCTCGGCGCTGAGCTTTTCCAACAGCCGGTCCCTGGCAGCCAGGGCTTCGTGCACGCGCTTGCGTTCGGTGATATCGATACAGATCGCCAGGTGGCCAATCCACTGCGCCTGCTCATCCAGCACCGTGGTGGCGAGCATGTTGACGGCCAGGAAGGTGCCGTCACGGCGTACCAGGGTCCACTCGCGAGCCTCTTGCGCGCCTTCGCCCGGGGTTTCCACCAGCATGGCCTGAGCCAGCGGTATATCCCGTTCATAGTAGTGGCTGAGGGTGCGTGCGCGGGCTTGCAACTCTTGATGCAGGTGCAAGTCCTGAAGCGTCAGGTGGCCCACCACCTCGTTGGCGGTGTAGCCGAGCATCAGTTCGGCACCGGCATTGAACGTGGTGATGATGCCGCGCAAGTCGGTGGCAATGATCGCCACCTGGGTGGCGGCATTGAGCACGCTGCGCAATTGGTTGTGCGTACCGCGCAATGCCTGCTCGCTGGCGCGTAACTGCGAGGTGCGCTGCTCCACCAGGCGCTGAGCACGCTGGCGCTGGCTGACCAGGCTGTACAGCAGCGCGCTGAGCAACATGCTCAGCAGACCGCCCAGCATTACCACCATATTGACTGCCGAGCCCTGGTTGGCCTGCATGAAGGCAGTACTGGGGCGAATGTCCAACTGGTAATCACGGTCTGCCAGGCGCAACAGGTGGGTGGCCGCCAGCGGCGATTCAGCCGGCGCCTCGGCCGACTCGAACAACACCTCGTGACTGCCTTCGGTGGACAGGTCGAGGATACGTACGTTGAGGTTGTCGTCACTTTGCGACGGCAAGCCATCGGCCATCAACTGGCGCAGGCTGATCACGGCCATCACGAAACCCTTGACCGGGCCCTTGCCGTCCGGTGCCAGCACCGGTGCGACCATCAGCACGCCACGGGCATATTGCGGGTCCACGCCCACCAGGTTGATCGGCGGCGACACGGCCAGGCTGCCACTGGCCAACGCGCTGGCCAGGGTCAAGCGCCGCGGCTCCTGGGAGGCAATGTCGAAGCCCAGGGGCAATTTGCGGTGGGTTTGCGATTGGGTATAAAGCACCGGGTAGTACTCGGCCCGTTCCGGCGCCGGCACCAGGTTGCCGTGGCTGTCGAGCTCACGAATGGCAAAGTCAGCGTCGCCCTGCGCCCGTGCATCACGCTCAAAATCGCCGCGCTGTGCCTGCAGCACGCGGGGCGACCAGGAATAGGCCTGGGTGCGCAACAGCAATGGCCCGGCATAACCGTCATATTCATTGCGGGTAATATCGTCGGAATAGACGAAAAAACGCCGCAGGCCATCCAGGCGCTGGGCCTGATCCTGAAAGCGTTCTTCGATGCGGCTAAAACGCTCCCCAGCCAGCAATTCGAAACGCTGGCGCAACTGACGCTGGTACATCTCGCTGGTGCCCACCGCCAGCAGGCTGGTCAACAGCGTGCCAGCCACCAGCGCCAGGCCTGCGACCAACCAGGCGGAAGCGTCTTCACTGATGAAGCCGAGTATCTTGGGGCGAACGGCGTGCAACGACATAAGCAAAACTCACAACGCCGACGGGCAAAAAGAAACAGTGTGGCTCAGCTTCAGTTATAGCTATTTGCCACCAACTTGCCTAGTCACGCATGCAGTTAAAATTTAAATGCATAGGCGCAAAAAAGGGCTCTTAAAGAGCCCTTGATTTGATCAGCCAACGCACGCCTCATGGCGCAATCGTTTAGCGGGCCTGAATTTTCCAGGCGCGGTGGATCTTGGTGTTGCGAGCGAAGTCCGGGTCCAGGGTTTTAGCGCTGATTTCCTCGACGGCATACCGCTCGCCCAGGTGCTCGTCGAGCTGGAACTTGCGGAAGTTGTTGGAGAAATACAGCACGCCACCTGGCGCCAGGCGCGCCACGGCCAGGTCCAGCAATTGCACGTGGTCGCGCTGAACGTCGAACACGCCTTCCATGCGCTTGGAGTTAGAGAAAGTCGGTGGGTCGATGAAGATGAGGTCGTATTCATCGCGGCTGGCCGACAGCCAGGCCATCACGTCGCCCTGCTCCAAACGGTTTTTGTCGGAAAAACCATTGAGCGACAGGTTGCGCCGTGCCCAGTCCAGGTAGGTTTTGGACAAGTCCACGCTGGTGGTGCTGCGCGCGCCGCCCTTGGCCGCGTGCACGCTGGCGGTGGCGGTGTAGCAGAACAGATTGAGGAAACGCTTGCCCGCCGCCTCGCGCTGGATGCGCATGCGCATGGGCCGGTGGTCAAGGAACAGGCCGGTGTCCAGGTAGTCGGTCAGGTTGACCAGCAGTTTTACGCCGCCTTCCTGCACTTCGGTGAACTGGCCCTGGGGCGCTTTGGCGCTCGTACTGCTTGGTGCCGGCCTGGCGCTCGCGACGCTTGATGATCACCCGGCTCTTGTCGATGCCCAGCGCCTGGGGGATGGCAGCCAGGGCGTCGAACAGACGCGCCTGGGCCTTTTCCGGGTCGATGGAACGTGGAGCTGCGTACTCCTGCACGTGCACCCAGTCGTGGTACAGGTCGATGGCCAGCGCGTATTCGGGCATGTCGGCATCGTAGACACGGTAGCAATCGATCTGCTCCTTGCGCGCCCACTTGCCCAATTGCTTGAGGTTTTTCTGCAGGCGGTTGGCAAACATCTGCCCGCCTTCGCTCAGGCGCGCCTGCTCGACCACCGGCGCTGGCGCCGGGGTGGGCTTGATCGGGTTGCCGTTCTTGTTGAGGCGCGCGTACGGGTCCGGGGCCTGCACCGGCTGCTCGGCGTGCTCGGCCTGCAATTGCGCCTGCTCACGTTGCACCTGGCGCTGCTCGGGGGTCAGGCGTTCGCCGGTGACGAACTGGTCGGGCTGTACCTTGATCAGCAGCAGCTTGCACGGCAACGCGCCGTTCCAGAACGAATACTGCTTGTGGCTGCGGATGCCCATGCGCTTGCCCAGGTCAGGCGCGCCCGTGAACACCGCCGCCTCCCAGCCCAGGCAGGCCTGGCGCAGACGCTCGCCGAGGTTCTGGTAGAGGTACAGCAGGCTCGCCTCATCGCCCAGGCGCTCGCCGTAGGGAGGGTTGCAAATGACCAGGCCTTTCTGGTTCTGGTCGGTGCGCGGCTCAAAGGTGGCGACTTCGCCCTGGTAGATCTTGATCCAGTCGCTCAGGCCGGCGCGCTCGACGTTGTTGCGCCCCGGCTGGATCAGCCGTGGGTCGGCTTCATAGCCGCGAATCCACGCTGGGGTCTTGGCCAGGCCCGCCTCGGCGCGGGCCAGCGCCTCGTCGTGCAGCTTGCGGTACAGGGCCGGCACGTGGCCCAGCCAGGCACTGAAGCCCCAGCGGGTACGCTTGAGGTTGGGCGCGATGTCGGCGGCGATCATCGCCGCCTCGACCAGGAAGGTCCCCACGCCGCACATCGGGTCGGCCAGCGCGCCGCCTTGGGCAGCGATGCGCGGCCAGCCAGCGCGAATCAGGATCGCCGCCGCCAGGTTTTCCTTCAGGGGTGCCGCGCCTTGCTGCAGGCGGTAGCCGCGCTGGTGCAGGCTGTGGCCGGACAGGTCCAGGGACAGGATCGCCTCGCCACGGTCCAGGCGCAGGTGCACGCGCAGGTCCGGGTTGAGCTTGTCGACGCTGGGGCGCTCGCCCGAGGGGGTGCGCAGCTTGTCGACGATGGCGTCCTTGACCTTCAGGGCGCCGAAGTGTGTGTTGTCGATGCCCGAGCCATGGCCGCTGAATTCCACCGCCAGGGTGCCGTCGGGCAGCAGGTGGTCTTGCCAGTCCACCGAATTGACCCCGTCGTACAGATCGTCGGCGTTGGCCATGTTGAAGCGCTTGAGTACCAGCAACAACGCGGTTGCCCAAGCGCGACCACAGGCACAGGCGGTAGGCCGTTTCCATGTCGGCCATGCCGCGCACCGCCGAGGTGTGTTCGCGGGTGTCCTCAAGGCCCAGCCCAGTGGCTTCCTCAGCGAGCAGGCCTTCGAGGCCCTTGGGGCAGGTGAGAAAGAGTTCGTAACGGTCCGACATGGGTAATCCAGGGCCTTGAGCAATGAGTGGAGGGGCAACGCGTCACCCCACCAGAGTTTAATCAGGCGCTTTTCTAAAAGAGCGCCCGCGTGGCACCACCGCGGTGCCGTACCACCCGGACAAACCTGCCCAAATAGGCTTTGATCATCCGGGCAGAAAATAATTCTGCCTGACAAAAGGGGCAACAATGACCCTTCGTCGCTTATTCACTGACGCCAATTTGCCATCATCCCTGCCCGGCAAATGCGTCCCTTTATCAATGCAGCCCTCATCATAGCGGGCTTTGACTGCTTTCCACCCCAGAAGCATTTATTTACTTATGGTCTGGATACCTCAAACGTTACGCCCTTATGACAAAACGATCATTCACATCGGTCTGCGCATTGTTTAGAAATCTACACAGGTTGTCCCGCGACGGGACGACACCAATGCCCGCCACGCCGGCAGCGGGCGCACACCGGCAGAACGATTCTGCCCGGCCTCAGACGAGGCCGACGGGACATAACAGTCAACAGACGAGGGCAACACCCTATGAGAAGACTTAAGCGTGATCCGTTGGAACGAGCATTTTTACGCGGATACCAGTACGGCATCCATGGCAAATCCCGTGAGCTTTGCCCTTTTACTCTACCGTCAGTTCGTCAGGCCTGGATCAATGGCTGGCGCGAGGGACGCGGCGACAACTGGGACGGTATGACCGGCACTGCGGGCATCCATAGACTCAACGAAATTCGCGCCGTCGGCTGAACAGGAACCCCTTATTTCACACCTCTGAATTCACATTAACCACGCACGCTCCCTCCGAGCGGCGGGCTTCGGCCCAAGGGCCCCTTCAAGGGGCCCTTTTTTTGTCAGGGCTTGCGCGGCATCCCGGCGATTGCGTCCACCGCCTCACGGATCAAGGCCGGCCCCTTGTAGATGAAGCCCGAATAGATCTGCACCAGGCTTGCACCGGCGGCGATCTTCTGGGCCGCATGCTTGCCTTCGGTAATGCCACCGGCCGCGATGATCGGCATTTTGCCGCCCAGCTCGCCCGCCAGCACCTTGACGATATGGGTGCTTTTTTCCAGCACCGGCGCGCCCGACAACCCCCCTGCCTCGTCACCAAAGGCCAGGCCTTCGACGCCTTCGCGGCTCAGGGTGGTGTTGGTGGCGATTACCGCGTCCATGCCCGACTCCAGCAAGGCACTGGCCACCAGGGCGGTTTCTTCGTCGCTCATGTCCGGGGCAATCTTGATCGCCAGCGGCACGCGCTTGCCGTACTGGGCGGCCAGTACCTCACGCTGCTCGGCCAGGGCCTGCAGCAGTTGCTTGAGCGAGTCGCCGAACTGCAGGCTGCGCAGGCCCGGGGTGTTGGGCGAGCTGACGTTGACGGTCACGTAGCTGGCGTGATCGTAGACCTTGTTCAGGCAGATCAGGTAATCGTCGACCGCGCGTTCCACCGGGGTGTCGAAATTCTTGCCGATGTTGATGCCCAGCACGCCCTTGTAGCGAGCGGCCTGCACCCGGTGCAGCAGGTTGTCGACGCCCAGGTTGTTGAAACCCATGCGGTTGATGATGGCCGTGGCGTCAGGCAGGCGGAAGATCCGCGGCTTGGGGTTGCCGGGCTGCGGGCGCGGGGTCACGGTGCCGATCTCGACGAAGCCGAAGCCCAGTTGGGCGAAGCCGTCGATGGCCGCGCCGTTCTTGTCCAGGCCTGCGGCCAGGCCCACCGGGTTGGGAAACTGCAACCCCATCACCGTCACCGGCAGGCTCGTCGGCTTTTTGGCCAACAGGCTGTTGATGCCCAGGCGGCCACCGGCCCCGATCAGGTCCAGGGACAGGTCATGGGAGGTTTCCGGGGAGAGTTTGAACAACAGCTGGCGGGCCAGGGTATACATGGGCGGGCTAAGCTCGGCTATGGGACGATTCGATGGCGGCGATTATAACCGCGCAGCCGGCGTTTGTGGGGACCGATGGCATATGCATTGCTTGTCATCCTTCATCAGTGCCTGCCCCCTTGCAGCGGCAGGCCGTCGACAATGGCGTCGTCACACCCGCGGCTTTTCAGCTGACGGGCGGGCGGCGCTTTTTTTTGCAAGGGCGAACAGTAGATGACAGACATTCCAGCAGACCCCCTGGCCTGGGTGGCCGGCAGCGATGCTCCGGAAAAACGCAGCCTGAACATCGGCTTCATGGCCCTGAGCGACTGCGCCTCGGTGGTGGTGGCCGCCACCCAAGGCTTCGCCCAACCCCACGGGCTGACCCTTGACCTCAAACGCCAGAGCTCGTGGGCCAACCTGCGGGACAAACTGGTCAGTGGCGAACTGGATGCAGCCCACTGCCTGTATGGCATGGTGTACGCCGAACACCTGGGGATCGGCGGCGGCCCGGCCACCGACATGGCGGTGCTGATGGGGCTTAACCAGAACGGCCAGAGCCTGAACCTGTCACCGGCCCTGATGACGGCAGGCGTGACCGATGCTGAAGCATTGCGCCGCCACGTGCACCAAAGCCGCACAAAACTGACCTTCGCCCAGACCTTTCCCACCGGCACCCATGCCTTGTGGCTTTATTACTGGCTGGCCAGCCAAGGCATCCACCCGCTGGAGGACGTCAACAGCGTGGTGGTACCGCCGCCGCAGATGGTCGCCCACATGCAGGCCGCGCGCATCGACGGTTTTTGCGTGGGCGAGCCCTGGTGCGACAGTGCCGTGCGCCAGGGCCTGGGTTTTACCCTGGCAACCACCCAGGCGATCTGGCCCAACCACCCGGAAAAAGTCTTGGGCTGCACCCACGCCTTCGTCCAGCAGCACCCCAACAGTGCCCGGGCGCTGGTCAAGGCCGTGCTGGAAGCCAGCCGCTTCATCGAACAAAGCCCGGAAAACCGCCGCACCAGCGCGCAACTGATCAGCGCGCGCGAGTACCTCGACGCCCCGCTTGATTGCGTAGAGCCGCGCTTCATGGGCCACTACGCCGACGGCTTGGGTAATACCTGGCAGGACCCGCACGCGCTGCGCTTCCATGGCGACGGCCAGGTCAATCTGCCTTACCTGTCCGATGGCATGTGGTTCATGACGCAGTTTCGCCGCTGGGGCCTTTTGCGCGACGACCCGGACTACCTCGGCGTGGCCCGCCAGGTGCAGCAATTGGGCCTGTACCGCGAGGCCGCCCAGGCCTTGGGCGTGCCGTGCGACGATGCCGAACTGCGCAGCAGTCAACTGATCGATGGCAAGGTCTGGGATGGCCAGGACCCTGCCGGCTACGCCCGCAGCTTCCCTTTGCACGCGCTGGCTGGCGGTACGCCGCGGCTGGCCAGCCGATGAGCGGAGGTCACCCATGCTGCGCATCCTGTTGATCAACGACACCGCGAAAAAAGTCGGCCGCCTGAAAGTCGCACTCAGCGAAGCCGGGTTCGAGGTGATCGACGAGTCGGGGCTGACCATCGACCTGCCCGCACGCGTCGAAACGGTGCGCCCGGACGTGATTTTGATCGATACCGAGTCACCTAGCCGCGACGTCATGGAACAAGTGGTGCTGGTCAGCCGTGACCAGCCCCGGCCCATTGTGATGTTCACCGACGAGCACGACCCAGGGGTGATGCGCCAGGCGATCAAGTCCGGGGTCAGCGCCTATATCGTCGAAGGCATCCATGCCCAGCGCTTGCAACCGATCCTGGACGTGGCCATGGCGCGCTTTGAAAGCGACCAGGCCCTGCGCGCGCAGCTGCACGCCCGCGATCAGCAACTGGCCGAGCGCAAGCGCATCGAACTGGCCAAGGGGCTGCTGATGAAAATGAAGGACTGCAAGGAAGAAGAGGCCTATACCCTGATGCGCAGGCAAGCCATGAGCCGCCAGCAGAAGCTGATTCAGGTCGCCGAGCAAATCATCGCCATGAATGAAATGCTGGGGTAAGGGCAAGGCCTGCATCTTGGCCCAACCCTTGCTAATACAATACCCAGGTAGCCAACGGCGGTTGCCCCACATTGACCGACAAAGACGTCGCACCCCCCTCGCACATACGCGGGAAGGGTTGCGGCGTTTTTGCGTTTCTGGCCCCCAAGCATCGTCGAGGCATTGATGAATAAATCTTTCTGGAAATCCGGCCACGCCCCTACCCTGTTCGCGGCCTTCCTGTATTTCGACCTGAGTTTCATGGTCTGGTACCTGCTCGGCCCCCTGGCCGTGCAGATCGCCGCCGACCTGCAACTGACCACCCAGCAACGCGGCCTGATCGTCGCCACGCCCCTGCTCGCCGGCGCCATCCTCCGTTTGGTGATGGGCGTGGTGGTCGATCGCCTGTCACCCAAGACCGCCGGCCTGATGGGCCAGTGCGTGGTGATCGCGTCGCTGTTCTGCGCCTGGCATTTCGGTATCCACAGCTATGAGCAAGCCTTATTGTTGGGCGTGGCCCTGGGCGTGGCTGGTGCCTCCTTTGCCGTGGCCCTGCCCCTGGCCTCGCAGTGGTACCCACCACAACACCAGGGCAAGGCCATGGGCATCGCCGGGGCCGGTAACTCGGGCACCGTGTTCGCCGCTCTGTTCGCCCCCTTGTTGGCCGCCAGCTTCGGTTGGAGCAACGTGTTCGGCTTCGCGTTGATCCCGCTGGTGCTGGTATTGATCACCTTCACGTTGATGGCCCGCAACGCCCCCAACCGGCCAGCGGCCAAATCCGTGGGCGATTACCTCAAGGCCCTGGGTGACCGCGACAGTTGGTGGTTCATGCTGTTTTACTGCGTCACCTTTGGCGGCTTCATGGGCTTAGCCAGCGCCCTGCCCGGCTACTTCAACGACCAATACGGCCTGAGCCCGGTGACCGCCGGCTATTACACGGCGGCCTGCGTGTTCGGCGGCAGCATGATGCGCCCCCTGGGCGGTGCGTTGGCCGATCGTTTCGGCGGCATCCGCACGCTGCTGGCCATGTACACCCTGGCCGCGATCTGCGTCGCCGCCGTGGGCTTCCACCTGCCAAGTTCCTACGCAGCACTGGCGCTGTTCGTCATTGCCATGCTCGGCCTGGGTGCCGGCAATGGTGCAGTGTTCCAGTTGGTGCCACAGCGCTTTCGCCAGGAAATCGGCGTGATGACCGGCCTGATCGGCATGGCCGGTGGCATTGGCGGCTTCCTGCTGGTGGCGGGCCTGGGTGCGATCAAGCAGCACACCGGTGACTACCAGGCGGGCCTCTGGCTGTTCGCCGCGCTGGCCGTGGTGGCCTGGTTCGGCCTGCACGGGGTCAAGCGTCGGTGGCGCACCACGTGGGGTTCGGCCGCTGTTACTGCAGCCCGCGTCTGAGCATGGCCCTGCAACTGAGCATGGCCCACGCCAGCGCCTGCGGGCCGCGCGCACAAAACCAGGACGCGGTGCGCCTGGTTACCCCAAACCCGGGCCTGGCCGCCAGCAAAGGTTACCTGTTTGCCCTTGCCGACGGCGTCAGCCACTGCGCCGATGGCGCCCTGGCGGCCCGCTCCACGCTGCAGGCGCTGGCACTGGACTATTACGCCACCCCCGAAACCTGGACCGTGCCCCAAGCCCTGGACCGGCTGCTCAGCGCGCAAAACCGTTGGCTGCAAGCCAACGGCGGTGGCCAGCCGCTGCTTACCACCCTCAGCGCCTTGGTACTGCGCGGGCAGCGCTTCACCCTCGCCCACGTCGGCGACTGCCGTGCCTACCGCTGGTATCAGGGCGCGCTGCAGCGCATCAGCGAAGACCATGTATGGGAACATGCCCAGATGCAGCACGTGCTCAAGCGCGCCATGGGCCTGGATCAGCACCTGGTGGTGGACTATCTGGAAGGGGAGTTGCGCCAGGGCGAGCGTTTCCTGCTGCTGAGCGATGGCGTCTGGGCCACCCTGAATGACCACCAGATCAGTGCCACGCTGCGCGAGCACAGCGACGCCCAGAGCGTGGTGAACACGTTGGTCAAGGCGGCGCACCTGGCAGGCAGCCAGGACAATGCCAGTGCCGTGCTGGTGCACGTCGAACAACTGGGCCAGGCCAGCTTGGCCGAGCGCTTGCTGCACCTGCACACCTTGCCCCTGCCCCCGTCACTTAAAACCGGCCAGGCCTTCGAGGGCCTGACCGTGCTGGCAATGCTGAGCCAAACCCGTCAATCCGTCCTGTACCGCGTGCGCGATGCCCAGGGCCACTCCTGGCTACTCAAGACCTTGCCCGCCCGGCGCCACGACGAGCCCGGCGCGCAACAAGGCCTGCTGCTGGAGGAGTGGTTTCTCAAGCGCGTGGCTGGCCGCTACTTTCCCCAAGTGCATTCGCTGCCAGAGCGCCAGCACCTGTATTACCTGATGCGCGAATACCAAGGCCAAACCCTGGCCGAGCGCCTGGCCGAAAGCGGCCCATTGCCCCTGGCGGACTGGCAAGGCCTGGCTGCGCGTTTGATTCGTGCCCTTGGCATGCTGCACCGACGCAACATCCTGCACCGCGACATCAAGCCGCACAATCTGCTGCTGGGCGATGACCAAGAGCTGCGCGTGTTGGATTTCGGCCTGGCCTGGTGCCCCGGCCTGTCGGCAGATCCGCCCAACGAGCTGCCCGGCACCCCAAGCTACCTCGCCCCGGAAGCGTTTGCCGGTGCCGCCCCCAGCCCGCAGCAAGACCTGTATGCGGCCGGCGTCACCCTGTATCACCTGTTAACCGGGCACTACCCCTATGGTGAGATCGAAGCGTTCCAGCACCCGCGCTTTGGAACGCCTGCCAGTGCCAATCGCTACCGGCCGGACCTTCCGGATTGGCTGGAGGCAATCATCATGCGCAGCGTGCACAGTGATCCACAGCAACGCTTCGAGACGGCCGAAGAATGGTTGCTGGCTTTGGATCAGGGCGAGCGCCATCAACCTCAGCGCCGTTCACGCCCTTTGCTGGAGCGCGAACCGTTAAAGGTATGGCAGGCCCTCGCCCTGGCCTCGCTGGCTGTAAACATACTGTTGATATTTTGCCTTTTGAAAGGATAAGTACCTGACTGCAGAGATTTTTATTTGAGCTGAACTGTACGTCGCATTGGGGCCGCATGGCAGCGGCCTCTAAGCTGAGGGGGCTGAGCGCCATCAATGCGGTGGCCGGCATCGTGGTGGCGGCCAACCGGGGCAACATCAACGCCTTGAGCCTGGCAGCGCAGCCTTTGTTGACAGCATTGAAGCCGGTCTGAACGGCACTGCCAAATTCAAGGCAAAAAAAAGCCCGGCCTAAGCCGGGCTTTTCTCTAGAGGCTGGGTCCAATTACTTGGATTGAGCTTCTACTTGTGCTTCTACGCGACGGTTAACAGCGCGGCCAGCTTCAGTTTTGTTGTCTGCAACTGGGCGAGTTTCGCCGTAGCCAACCGAGTTAACGCGGTTGGATTCAACACCGTACTGGTTGACCAGAACCTGTTTAACGGCGCTAGCGCGACGCTCGGACAGTTTTTGGTTGTAAGCGTCAGGACCGACGTTGTCAGTGTGACCTTCAACAGTGGTGGTGGTTTGTGGGTACTGCTTCATGAAGTCAGCCAGGTTCTTGATGTCGCCGTAGCTGTTTGGCTTCACAACCGACTTGTCGAAGTCGAATTTCACGTCCAGCTGAACGCGAACCACTTCAGCAACTGCCGGGCAACCGTCAGCGTCAACGGTCACGTTGGCTGGGGTGTTAGGGCACTTGTCGACGTTGTCGCACACGCCGTCGTTGTCGCTGTCGGTGCAGGTTTCAGCTACTGGAGCTGGAGCTGCTTCAACTTTTTTGTCGCCGCCACCGAAGTTCACACCCAGGCCAACGGTAGGAGCGTAGTCCCACTTGCCGTTGTCCAGTTTGTAGGAAGCGTCAACACCGGCACGAGCGTACAGGTTGTTGGTGATGTACCACTTGGCGCCAGCGCCGATGGTAGCGAAAGTGGAGCTGTCGCGACCGCTGTGGCCGTCAGCTTCTACGTTGCTCAGGCTCTGGTGAGCGAAACCACCGGAAACGTAAGGACGGATAGCGTCGCCTACGGTACCGAAGTGGTACATGCCGGTCAGGGAACCGGTGTCGCCGTGGATTTTCTGGCTGCCAGTACCGTCGTTCGAACGAGTGTAGTTGGTCTTGCCGTAGCCCAGGATCAACTCAACGTCGTCAGTCAGGAAGTAGCCCAGCGAACCGCCAGCGGTACGGCCGTCTTCAACGTGCTTGACGCTGTCGTTGTAGTTCTTCTGGTAGAAGGCTTCACCTTCGACCGCGCCTTGGCCTTGCGCCAATACGCCGAAAGAAGTTGCGGCAACAAGAGAACCAATGGCCATGCCTAAGGTGTTTTTCAGTTTCATCCGTTAAATCCCCATCTGTGATTGTTAAGCAGTCCCACATTGAAAGGGGGACAACTCGGCGGCAAGTCTAGCAGAACTTGCCCAACGTTAGAGATATTTGCGCCTCACTAAGTTTCGGCAATGCCTGCAAATTTCTCACGAAGCTTGTCGAGCGCGCGTTTGTATCGCATTTTGGTCGCGCTCAGACCCATGTGCATGATGTCTGCAATCTCTTGGAATTCGAGCTCGGCGACAAACCGTAGCACCAGAATTTCACGATCGATCGGGTTCACATGCACAAGCCAGCGGTCAAGCCCACCTCGCTCCTCAGGCTTGGGCGTCTTCTCTTCGGATGCTTCCTCGAGCGGGTCGAGGCTCAGGGCATCCATCAGTCGACGCTTGCGCCTTTCCTTACGGTACTGCGTGATGCATTCGTTGTAAGTGATGCTGTAGAGCCAGGTCTTGAACTTCGATTTACCCTCGAAATTCTTCAGGCCATACAACACCTTCAACATCACCTCCTGACAGACATCGTCAGCGTCACGATCGTTCCCTAAATAACGTGCACACACGTTGAAGAGGGTGCGCTGGTAGCGCCGCATCAACTCTTCATAGGCGCGCGTCACATGAAACAGCTCCCCGTGCGAACGCTCCACCAGCTCCTCATCGGTAAGCTCGCGTGGGTCGTAACGCAGGGGCAGCGAATGTACTTTATTCAAAACAAGTCGGGCCGACAGTCAGGTCAATTCCGCCAAAGCCCGAACACCGGGCCTTTTTCGGCGGCATACATTAGCAGGATTTGCCGGGTCAGCGGCTACTTACACGCTGCTCAAGAAGGATCCGATTCGACAACGAGACCAGCTCACCCTCGTCGGTCAACAACGTCGTCTTGACCGTGCCGATCTCCTCGATCTGCCCTTCGACCTCTCCAACCCGCACTTGTTGCCCCACCTGGAACAATTCGCGCACGTAAATTCCGGCCAGGATCTGCCCGGCTATTTCCCGGCTGCCCAGGCCCATGGCCAACGCAACAGCCAGACCAACGGTAATCAAACCGATCACAATCACATGGTTCAGCAGGTCGGTCTTGACTTCCAACTGACTGATTGCAACCGAAATACTGATGATGATGACCAGCCACTGGGCCACTCGCCCAAGCCCCGCGGCATAGTCCAGACGCACGCCCTCGGCGGCACCACGCACCACGCCATTGACCAGTTGCGCCAACAACACGCCCACCAGCAGCACCAGCGCGGCACCAAAGACTTTTGGCAGATACAACGCCAACACATCCAGCGTAGCTGAAACTCGCTGCAAGCCCAGTGATTCCGCGGCCGACACCAGAAAAATCAGCAACACGAACCAGTAGACGATCTTGCCGATCACCGTGGAAATCGGCACCTGCATGCCGCCGCGGCTCATCAACTTGGTCAGCCCGGTACCCGCCATCAGGCGATCCAGGCCTAACTTGGCCAGCAGCTTGGACAGCAGGGTGTCGAGCAGCTTGGCCACCACGAAGCCCAGCAATACCACCACCAACGCGCCAAACAGGTTGGGGATGAAGCTTGCCACTTTCGTCCACAACGCCGTCATCGCAGCGACCAGGCTCGTGGTCCAGGGATCAAGTTCCATATTCAATCAGCCTTATCTGCATCGCGCGCAGTCGAATTACGTCGAGAAACCGGTGCCACATGGCCCGATCCATTGTTCACGGCAATCATGAACGCCTGCAGCCATCGGCCCATCAAGCTGAACAGATCGCCCGCGCCCACCTGACGGTTGGCGGTTTTCAATACGCGGCCCAGCACGGCGTCGTCATCACGAGCAGACGCCGAGGCCTTGAGCATGTCACGCAGTGACTCTTCAAACGGATCGTGCATACACAACCTCACGAAATATCAGTCAAAGACGTGGTCTGTCCAGCGCGGGTCACATCACGGGCCACTTCTAGCAACCCCGTTAAGGCAAGGTTCAGCTTCATACCCATCGCAGGCGTCGGAACAGCCACCACTGCCCCACCGCCACGGCAACCATCATCAGGCAGGCAAAAATGAACCCGTACGGGCTGGTCTGTCCGGGGATCCCCCCCACGTTGATGCCCAGCAAGCCTGTGAGAAAACTCATCGGCAGAAAAATCCCGGTGATGATACCGAAGCGGTACATGGTGCGGTTCATGCGCTCGTTCAAGCGCCGATCCTCGGCCTCGAGCACCAGCCCCACGCGCTCGCGGATCAATTCCAGCTCTTCGAGGTAGCGGGTCAGGCTGTTGTTCAATTCGTTCCAGTAATCCGCATCGTCGTCCACGAACCACGGCAGCTTGTTACGCGCCAACTGCCCGAAGATGTCCCGCTGCGGCGCCAAAAATCGCTTGAGCCCGGCGGCCCGCCGGCGCACGTGCAGCAAGCTGCCATGCTCGGGCGCATACCGTTCGTCGGCATCTATCTTGTCTTCTTCATCGTCGATGAATTCGCTGAGCTGGGTGACCAGCGCCTGGACCTTCTCGGTCAGGAATTGGGCCAAGTACAGAATCAGTTCGGATGCCGTGCGCGGGCCCTTGCCATCGTGCAGCAGGCCGAGCAATTCGTCGGTGGCGCGCAGGGGGCGCAAACGCAGGGAAATCACCCGTTGGGCCTGGGCGAAGATGCGCACCGAGACCATGTCTTCAGGCTCGGCGCCGGGGTTCAGGTTGACCCCGCGCAAGAACAGCAGCAGCTCGGCATCGGGTAAGGCCAACAACCGTGGGCGGGTATTCTCTTCCAGCAGCAGGTCACAGCTGAATTCACTTAGCCCGCTGGCCTGGCGCAGCCAGGTCTGGGTTTGCGGATGGCTGCGATCCCAATGCAGCCAGAGGCTTTCCTCGGGCTGCAGTTGCAGGTCATCCAGTTCAGTTCGAGCAATCGAACGCGCACCGCCTTTACCATCCAGCACCAGGGCATGTACCAGCCCCCACTGAGCGTTTTCTTCCTCGAACATCCTCACCCCGCTGGCTGTTGCAAACGTTTATTCAGGCATCTTCAATGCGCTGGGCGACACGATAACGCCATTGTTGTCGGCGTAGATGAATTCTCCCGGCTTGAACGTGACGCCGGCAAAGGTCACCGGCACGTTCAGTTCGCCCACGCCGCGTTTCTGGGTTTTCTTCGGGTGGCTGGCCAAGGCCTGCACGCCCAGGTCGGTTTGCGCCAGCACGTCCACGTCGCGCACGCAGCCGTAGATAACCAGGCCTTCCCAACCGCTCTTGGCGGCGTTCTCGGCGATCATGTCGCCCAGCAGCGCGCAGCGCAGCGAGCCGCCGCCATCGACCACCAGCACCTTGCCCTTGCCGGGCAGGTCGGCCTGCGACTTGACCAGGGAGTTGTCCTCGAAGCACTTGATAGTGACGATTTCGCCACCAAACGAGTCGCGCCCGCCGAAGTTACTGAACATAGGTTCCAGCACGGTGACCTGTTCTGGGTAGGCGTCGCACAAATCGGGAGTGAGGTAGTGCATGGGTAACTCCTGTCAGTCGAAGGAAATGAGGTATTCACATCTATTCGTCGTAGGAGCGGATTGATCCGCGAAGGCTGCGCTACCATATGCCTGCTGCACCGCGCAGCTCCCTTCGCGGATGAATCCGCTCCTACAGTAAAGCAGACGAATTCGGCGGGCCGACGTTTAGCTCACAACTAACCGTAACACGTTATCGCGCCACAATTATGACCAAGATCATACATTTAGTCACTTCAGGTTTCCGCCGTTACGCCCCTACCGGCACCCCTTCAGGCTGCGCCACCAACGGCGCGTTCGAATCCTTCAACCAACGCCCCACCAGTGGCCACACCTCAACCTGGGCGGCCTTGCTGACCAGCATTTCGACATGGCCGAAATTCTCGCTGAAGCCCTGCTCGCGCCCCAGCACCAGGAACTGGCGCTGGGCCGATCCAAACTGCTCGCACAGCTTGCGACAGGCCCAGATCGGGTCTTGGTGATCGCCAGCGGCCGCCACGCACAGCACGGGTACCGACGCCTCGCGCAAACCAGCCCACCAATCGTCCTTGCCATCACCGAAGCGACCGAACAGCCCGTTCCAGCGCAGCGCCTCCAAGGCCACGCCAATGGGCTCATCCTCCGGGCCGCGCTTGAGCCGCGAGCCAGAAATGTGCGGCAAGCGCTTGAGCAGCAAACGCCCACCCCACGCGACCGGTGGCATTTTCAGCGGCCAGTAGCTGCGGCTGACCTGGCTGCCGAACAGCGCGACCGAGGCCACATGGGCTTCGTCCAGGTAATGGCCGCCCAAGGCCGCCGCCAGGGTGATCCCGCCCAGGGAGTGCCCTACCCAGTGAGGCTTTTGCCCGGTTATTTCATGGACAAAGGCACCGATCACCGGCAAATCGTAACGGGCGTAATCGGCCACACGGTTCTGGCGATAGTCCAGGTTGCGGGGCGACAGGCCGTGGCCGCGCATTTCCGGCACCCACACGTCAAAACCGGCGCGCACAAGCCATGCGCCCAGGCCGATGCCACGGGGGGAAAACCAGAACCGGCGATTGGAAAAGCTGCCATGCAGCAAGATGACCGGCACGCCACTGGCCTGCTGGTCGGCGAACCCCAGGCGGGTCACGGCGATTTCGACGCTGGCGTCGGGGCTATTGGCGGCCTTGATTCGATACACGTCTTCACTCAGGTCGCCGCGACGCTCGGCACTGAGCAAGGCGACCGGGAAAAGATCACTACTGCTTTGCATAAGGCTTCTTGCACAGGAAAATTGGAAGTTAGAAACGCCTGTAGCAGCCGCCCCTGCAGGAGCATGGCTTGCCAGCGATAGCCCCCTCAAGGGCGCCATCGCTGGCAAGCCATGCTCCCGCAAAAGCGGCTGCCACAGGAGTGGGCGCCCCGCGGGCGCCCTGTTCAGTCGCTATCAGGCCGCGCCTTCGCCCTCTGCCAGGAAGAACCAGGTTTCCAGCACGGAATCGGGGTTCAGCGAAACGCTTTCGATGCCCTGCTCCATCAACCATTTTGCCAGGTCCGGATGGTCCGAAGGGCCTTGGCCGCAGATGCCGATGTACTTGCCGGCCTTGTTGCAGGCGGCAATGGCGTTGGCCAGCAGCTTTTTAACCGCCGGGTTACGCTCATCAAACAGGTGGGCGATGATCCCCGAGTCACGGTCCAGGCCCAGGGTCAACTGGGTCATGTCGTTGGAGCCGATGGAGAAGCCATCGAAGAACTCCAGGAACTCCTCGGCCAGGATGGCGTTGGACGGCAGCTCGCACATCATGATCACGCGCAGGCCATTGACGCCACGGCCCAGGCCGTTCTCAGCCAGCAGGTCGACCACTTGGCTCGCTTCGCCCAGGGTACGCACGAACGGCACCATGATCTCGACGTTGGTCAGGCCCATGTCGTTGCGCACGCGCTTGAGGGCGCGGCACTCAAGCTCGAAACACTCGCGGAACGATTCGCTGATGTAACGCGAAGCACCGCGAAAGCCCAGCATCGGGTTCTCTTCTTCGGGCTCGTAGAGTTTGCCGCCGATCAGGTTGGCGTATTCGTTGGACTTGAAGTCCGACAGGCGCACGATCACTTTTTTCGGCCAGAACGCCGCCGCCAGGGTGCTGATGCCCTCGACCAGCTTGTCGACATAGAAGTCCACCGGGCCGCTGTAACCGGCCACGCGCTTGTCGACGCTGTCCTTGATTTCCGGCGGCAGGCTGTCGTAGTTCAACAGCGCCTTGGGGTGCACGCCGATCATGCGGTTGATGATGAACTCCAGCCGCGCCAGGCCCACGCCGGCGTTCGGCAGTTGCGCGAAGTCAAAGGCGCGGTCGGGGTTGCCGACGTTCATCATGATCTTGAACGGCAACTCCGGCATGGCGTCCACGGAGTTCTTCTTGATGTCGAAGCCCAGTTCGCCTTCGAAGATGTAGCCGGTGTCGCCTTCGGCGCACGACACGGTCACGCCTTGGCCATCCTGCAGCAGTTGGGTGGCGTTGCCGCAACCCACCACCGCCGGGATGCCCAGTTCACGGGCGATGATCGCCGCGTGGCACGTGCGCCCGCCGCGGTTGGTGACGATGGCGCTGGCGCGCTTCATTACCGGTTCCCAGTCCGGGTCGGTCATGTCGGACACCAGCACGTCGCCCGGCTGGACCTTGTCCATCTCCGACACGTCCTTGATGATGCGCACCTTGCCTGCACCAATGCGCTGGCCAATGGCACGCCCTTCCACCAGCACGGTGCCGGTTTCCTTGAGCAAGTAGCGCTCCATGACATTGGCCTGGGAGCGGCTTTTCACGGTTTCCGGGCGGGCCTGCACGATGTACAGCTTGTTGTCGTCACCGTCCTTGGCCCATTCGATGTCCATCGGGCACTGGTAGTGCTTCTCGATGATCATCGCCTGCTTGGCCAGCTCGCTGACCTCGGCATCGCTCAGGCAGAAGCGCGCACGGTCGGCCTTGTCCACGTCGATGGTCTTGACCGACTTGCCGGCCTTGGCCTCATCGCCGTAGATCATCTTGATGGCCTTGCTGCCCAGGTTGCGGCGCAGGATGGCCGGGCGACCGGCATCAAGGGTGTGCTTGTGCACGTAGAATTCGTCTGGGTTGACCGCACCTTGCACCACGGTTTCGCCCAGGCCGTAGGCGCCGGTGATGAACACCACGTCACGGAAGCCCGACTCGGTGTCCAGGGTGAACATCACGCCGGCGGTGCCGGTTTCGGAGCGCACCATGCGCTGCACGCCGGCCGACAGGGCCACCAGCTTGTGGTCAAAACCCTGGTGCACACGGTAGGAAATGGCCCGGTCGTTGAACAGCGAGGCAAACACTTCCTTGGCCGCGCGGATCACGTTCTCGACGCCACGGATGTTCAGGAAGGTTTCTTGCTGGCCGGCGAAGGAGGCGTCCGGCAAGTCTTCGGCGGTGGCCGAGGAGCGCACCGCCACGGCGATGTCCGGGTTGCCCTTGGACAGCTCGGCGAAATGCGTGCGGATTTCCTCGTTCAGTTGCTCGGGGAACTCGGCGTCCATGATCCATTGGCGGATTTGCGCGCCGGTCTTGGCCAAGGCGTTGACGTCGTCCACGTCCAAGGCATCGAGCGCCGCGTGAATCTGGGCGTTGAGACCACTCTGTTCGAGGAAGTCACGGTAAGCCTGAGCGGTAGTGGCAAAGCCACCGGGTACCGACACGCCAGCACCGGCAAGGTTGCTGATCATCTCGCCCAGGGATGCGTTCTTGCCCCCTACGTGTTCGACATCATGTTTGCCGAGCTTATCGAGGGAAACTACGTACTCTACCAAGGTGATCTCTCCACTAACTGTGTTGGAAAAGCTCAGGACGCCGGAGGCTCCAGAGGGAGCGTTCCGAGCGATGATGGCCTGGACCTGGAAAATAAGTGAGAATGCTGGCCATTCAAGACCGACAAATCCGGCCTATCATATCCAAGAATCGTCACCAGCTTAAGGCCCAAGGCGCAAATGAAACGATCTGCTTTCTTTATCTCCGACGGCACCGGCATCACGGCCGAGACCCTGGGGCAAAGCCTCTTGGCTCAATTTGAAAACATTACCTTCAACAAGTTCACGCGCCCGTACATCGACAGCGTCGACAAAGCCCGGGCCATGGTCCAGCAAATCAACGTCGCGGCCGAGAAGGACGGGGTTCGCCCGATCATCTTCGACACCATCGTCAACCAGGAAATCCGCGAGATACTGGCCACCTCCAACGGCTTCATGATCGACATTTTCTCGACCTTTTTGGCACCGCTGGAAATGGAACTCAGCGCCCATTCGTCGTACTCGGTGGGCAAATCCCACTCCATTGGGCACAACTCCAACTACATGGAGCGCATCGAGGCGGTCAACTTCGCCCTGGACAACGACGACGGGGCCCGCACCCACTACTACGACAAGGCTGACCTGATTCTGGTCGGTGTTTCGCGATGCGGCAAGACGCCTACCTGTCTATACATGGCCATGCAATTCGGCATCCGCGCCGCCAACTACCCGCTGACCGAGGATGACATGGAGCGCCTGCAACTGCCGGCGGCCCTCAAGGCCCACCAGCACAAGCTGTTCGGCCTGACCATCGACCCCGATCGCCTGACCGCTATCCGCCACGAGCGTAAGCCCAACAGCCGCTATTCCAGCTTCGCCCAGTGCGAATTCGAAGTGCGCGAGGTGGAAAGCCTGTTCCGCCGCGAGAACATCCCGCACATCAACTCCACGCATTTCTCGGTGGAAGAGATCTCGGCGAAGATCCTCGTTGAAAAAGGCGTGGAGCGGCGTTTCAAGTAGCCCCGCTTACAACTTGCAACGTGTCCCTCGGCGCCCAACGCTGGCGCCAATAAACCTGCGTGATAGAATGCTGCGCCCTTGATCCGGATGGCAGGCTTTTCCGGCCCGTGGTGAACCAACACCGGCGGCCCCGCTCAAAAGATCGCCCTGCACCGCACCCGGACCTTATGAGACTCAAATCCTTCCCCTCCTTGTTCTGCCTGCTGGTGATGCCAGGCCTGAGCGCGGCTGCCGACAAATCCGTGTACGGGCTTAACGAATACGCCCGCCTGAGCGACATAGACCTGGAAGTGGCGGCCAAACTCGACACCGGGGCCAAGACCGCCTCGCTCAGCGCCCGCGACATCAAGCGCTTCAAGCGCGATGGCGAGTCCTGGGTGCGCTTCTACCTGGCCATCGACGCCGCCCACGAGCATCCCATCGAACGCCCGTTGGCCCGGGTCAGCAAGATCAAGCGCCGCGCCGGTGACTATGACCCGGACGAAGGCAAGCACTACACTGCAAGACCGGTCATCGCGCTGGACATCTGCATGGGCACCGCCTTGCGCAGCATCGAGGTCAACCTCACCGACCGCAGCGCCTTCCAGTACCCGCTGCTGATCGGCTCCGAAGCCCTCAAGCACTTCGACGCCCTGGTCGACCCCAGCCTAAAATACGCTGCTGGCAAACCTGCCTGCGCCACAAACGCTCAAACCGCAGAGTAATTTGAATGCGCTCTCTTACCCTTCATCTGAAAATCCTGATCGGCGTCCTGGTGACTCTGGGCCTGGCGATCACGGCCTATCAGATCCTCGTGCTCGGCATCCCGGTGACCGAAGACGAAACCGACGACCTGTGGAACATCGACGCGAAGGTCGAGTTCGTCGCCAACCCCAAGGACCCGGTCAAGATCCAGATGTTCGTGCCGCCGCTGACCCGCGACTACGTCAGCCTCAACGAGAGCTTCATCTCCAACAACTACGGGGTCAGCGTCAACCGCATCGACGGCAACCGCAAGGTGACTTGGTCGGCGCGCCGTGCCACCGGCAACCAGACGCTGTACTACCGCCTGGTGCTGACCAAGCGCTACAGCGGTGAAAAGACCAAGATCAAGGGCCCGATCTTCCGCGACAGCATGACCATCGATGGCCCGGAAAAAATTGCCGCCGAAGCCCTGCTGGCGCCGATCCGCCAGCACTCGGCCGACGTCGAGACCTTTGTCAGCGAAACCATCAAGCGGGTCAACAACCTGGCCGACGATAACGTCAAGCTGCTGCTGGCAGGCGACCCGTCCACCGCGCACAAGGCGCGGATCATCGATTTGCTGCTGTCCATTGCCCACGTGCCAATGGAAAAGGTGCACACCATCCGCCTGGTGGCCGACCAACCGCAAATGCCCGAACTCTGGCTGCGCAGCTTCAATGGCAGCAACTGGCTGTACTTCAACCCTGACACCGGCGAGCAAGGCCTGCCCACCGACCGCCTGCTGTGGTGGACCGGCGATGACAACCTGATCACCGTGGATGGCGGCAAGAAGGCCGCCGTGACCTTTACCCTGAACAACAGCGAAATGAACGCCATTCGCCTGGCGAAACTGACCGACGAGAACACCGACGCCGACTTTCTCGAGTACTCGCTGTACAGCTTGCCGCTGCAAACCCAGCAAACCTTCATGATCATGGTGATGATCCCGATCGGCGTGCTGGTGATCCTGATCCTGCGCAACCTGATCGGCCTGCAGACGCTGGGCACCTTTACCCCGGTGCTGATCGCCCTGGCGTTCCGTGAAACCCAATTGGGCTTCGGCATCGCGCTGTTTACCATCATCACCGCCTTGGGCCTGTCGCTGCGCTCCTACCTTGAGCACCTCAAGCTGCAAATGCTGCCCAGGCTCTCGGTGGTACTGACCTTCGTGGTGGTGCTGATCGCCGCCATCAGCCTGTTCAGCCACAAGTTGGGGTTGGAGCGCGGGCTGTCGGTGGCGCTGTTCCCGATGGTGATCCTGACCATGACCATCGAACGCCTGTCCATCACCTGGGAAGAGCGCGGCGGCAGCAATGCCATCAAGGTGGCCATCGGCACGCTGTTCGCCGCCTCCCTGGCGCATTTGCTGATGACTGTGCCGCAACTGGTGTACTTCGTGTTCACCTTCCCGGCCGTGCTGCTGGTGATGGTCGGCTTCATGCTGGCAATGGGGCGCTACCGCGGCTACCGCTTGACCGAGTTGATACGCTTCAAAGCCTTCGTCAAGGCGGAAAGCTGACATGTTTGGCTTTTTCAAGACCTGGAAGGCCCTGGAGGCCCGCGGCATCATGGGCATCAACCGGCGTAACGCCTGACTTCGTGCTCAAGTACAACAAGCGCAGCCTGTACCCCATCGTCGATGACAAGATCATCACCAAGGAACGGGCCATCGCCGCGGGCATCCACGTGCCGGAAATGTACGGGGTGATCTCCACCGAGAAAGAGATCGAAAAGCTCGACGAGATCATCGGCGGGCGCAGCGACTTCGTCATCAAGCCGGCCCAGGGCGCCGGCGGGGACGGCATCCTGGTGGTGGCCGACCGTTTCGAGGAGCGCTTTCGCACGGTGTCGGGCAAGATCATCAGCCATGAAGAAATCGAGCACCAGATCAGCAGCATCCTCACCGGCCTGTACTCCCTGGGCGGCCACCGCGACCGGGCGCTGATCGAATACCGCGTCACCCCCGACCAGATTTTCAAAAGCATCAGCTACGAGGGCGTGCCCGACATCCGCATCATCGTCTTGATGGGCTACCCGGTGATGGCCATGCTGCGCCTGCCCACGCGCCAGTCCGGCGGCAAGGCCAACCTGCACCAGGGCGCCATCGGCGTGGGCGTGGACCTGGCGACCGGCGTGACCCTGCAAGGCACCTGGCTGAACAGCATCATCAGCAAGCACCCCGATACCACCAACGCGGTGGACGGCGTGCAACTGCCCAACTGGGACGGCTTCATGAAGCTGGCGGCCGGCTGTTTTGAGCTGTGCGGCCTGGGCTACATTGGCGTGGACATGGTGCTGGACCAGGAAAAGGGCCCGCTGATCCTCGAACTCAACGCCCGCCCCGGCCTGAACATCCAGATTGCCAACGACTGCGGCCTCAACCACCGCACCCAGGCGGTGGAAGCACACTTGGCCGAGCTTGCGGCCGATGGCCGCACCGAAACCCCCGAAGAGCGCGTGCGCTTTACCCAGGCGTTGTTCGGGCACGTGCCCAGCACCTGAACCCTACTGACAGGGGCGCTCGCCGGGCATACAATCGCGCCCCTCGCTTTCGATGGCCGTTCACACCGCGCATGCCAACCTGCACCCTGCACCCTTTGCCCTACGCCGCCGACCCCGCCGATTTTTTCGCCGCGATCCGCCACGCTCCCGGCGCAGTGCTGCTCGACAGCGCCCGCCCGGTGGCCACGCGCGGCCGCTACGACATCCTCAGCGCCTGGCCGCTGCAGACCCTGGACGTGGCCGAAGGCGAGCGCGGCGAAGCGTATTTGCAACGCTTGCGTGACAGCCTGGCGCGCCTGGGGCCGGCCGATTGCACACTGCCGTTCGCCGGCGGCCTTATCGGCTACCTGAGCTACGACTTCGGCCGGCGCCTGGAGCACTTCCCGTCGCCCAACCGCGATGACCTGCACCTGCCCCAAGCGCGCCTGGGCCTGTACGCCTGGGCGCTGATCAGCGATCACCTGGAGCAGACCAGCCAGTTGGTGTTCCACCCGGCCCTGGCCGACACCGAACGCCAGCGCCTGATCACGCTGTTCGGCCAACCGGCGCTGGCGCCAAGCGCCACCTTCCACCTGACCACCCCCATGCAGGGCGACATCAGCGCGGCGCACTACCGCGCAGCTTTCGAGCGCATCCAGGCCTACATCCAGGCCGGCGATTGCTACCAGGTCAACCTCACCCAACGGTTTCGCGGCCAGTGCCAGGGCGATGCTTGGGCAGCTTATTGCGCCCTGCGCGCGGCCTGCCCCACGCCATTCGCAGGCTTCCAGCAACTGGCCGACGGCAGCGCGTTGCTCAGCCTGTCGCCGGAACGGTTCATCCAGGTGCACGCAGGCCAGGTCGAAACGCGGCCGATCAAGGGCACCCGGCCACGCAGCGCCGACCCGGCGCAAGACGCCGCCAACGGCGCCGAACTGTTGGCCAGTGCCAAGGACCGTTCGGAAAACCTGATGATCGTCGACCTGCTGCGCAACGACCTGGGCCGCAGCTGCCGCATTGGCTCGGTGCGGGTGCCGGAACTGTTCCAACTGGAAAGCTACCCCAACGTGCACCACCTGGTCAGCAGCGTCACCGGCGAGCTGGCGCCGGGCAAGGACTGCCTGGACCTGATCGCCGGCAGCTTCCCCGGCGGTTCCATCACCGGCGCGCCGAAGATCCGCTCGATGCAGATCATCGACGAAGTGGAGCCCACCCAGCGCGGGCTGTACTGCGGCTCGCTCTTGTACCTGGACGTGCGCGGCAACATGGACAGCTCCATCGCCATCCGCAGCCTGCTGATCAAGGACGGCCAGGTCAGTTGCTGGGGCGGCGGCGCGATCGTCGCCGACTCGCAATGGCAAGCGGAGTACGAAGAGTCGATCACCAAGGTCCGGGTCTTGATGGAAACGTTGCAGGCGCTGTAAGCCGTGGCGGCAAAGATTTTGTTACCATTGGCCCACTAGAGCGCCCAGCGCCATTTGAACCAGGAAACCGTCTGATGAGCCAGAACCTCGACGTCGCCGAACTCGCGGCGACTTACGCCAACAAGTCCGCCCAGGACATTCTCAAGCTTGCGTTCGAGCACTTCGGTGACGAACTGTGGATCTCGTTCAGCGGCGCCGAGGATGTGGTGCTGGTGGACATGGCCTGGAAGCTGAACAAGAACGTCAAGGTATTCAGCCTGGACACCGGCCGCCTGCACCCGGAAACCTACCGGTTTATCGACCAGGTGCGCGAGCACTACGGCATCGCCATCGAACTGGTGTCGCCGGACCACACCAAGCTTGAGCCGTTCGTGAAGGAAAAGGGCCTGTTCAGCTTTTACAAGGACGGCCATGGCGAGTGCTGCGGCATCCGCAAGATCGAGCCGCTGCGCCGCAAACTTTCCACCGTCAAGGCCTGGGCCACCGGCCAGCGCCGCGACCAGAGCCCCGGCACCCGCAGCCACGTGGCGGTGATGGAGATCGACGGCGCGTTCTCCACCCCCGAGCGCCCGCTGTACAAGTTCAACCCGCTGGCACAGATGAGCAGCGAAGAGGTGTGGGGCTACATCCGCATGCTGGAGCTGCCCTACAACAGCTTGCATGAGCGCGGCTTCATCAGCATCGGCTGCGAACCCTGCACCCGCCCGGTGCTACCGCGCCAGCACGAGCGCGAGGGGCGCTGGTGGTGGGAAGAGGCCACGCAGAAGGAATGCGGGCTGCATGCCGGCAACCTGATCCAGAAAGCCTGAAAAGCGGCCGCTCAGGCCACTCGGCTTTTAGCCCCCTCTCCCTTGGGGAGAGGGTTGGGGTGAGGGGAAAAGCCCCCAATCCCAATCAATGCACCGGCAACTCCACCCCATCAAACAGCTCTTCCAGCTCTTGCTTGTTGTGGCACTGAATCGCCTTGGCCATCACTTCACGGGTCAGGTGCGGGGCGAACTTCTCGATGAAATCGCACATGAAGCCACGCAGGAAGGTGCCCCGGCGGAAGCCGATCTTGGTGACACTCGACTCGAACAGATGGTCGGCGTCCAGGACCACCAAGTCGCTGTCAAGCTTGGCATCCACCGCCATCTTGGCGACGATGCCCACGCCCAGGCCCAAGCGCACGTAAGTCTTGATCACGTCGGCGTCGGCGGCGGTGAACACCACCTTGGGCGTCAGGCCGCGGTGGCTGAAGGCTTCGTCGAGCTTGGAGCGGCCGGTAAAACCGAACACGTAGGTCACGATCGGGTATTCGGCCAGCACTTCCAGGGTGAGCTTCGGCAACTTGGTCAGCGGGTGGCCTTGTGGCACCACCACGCAACGGTTCCAGCGGTAGCACGGCATCATGATCAGGTCGCCGAACAGCTCCAGCGCCTCGGTGGCGATGGCAAAATCAACCGTACCGTCAGCGGCCATCTCGGCGATCTGCATCGGCGAGCCCTGGTGCATGTGCAAGGCCACGTCCGGGTACTGCTTGATGAAATTGCTGATCACCGGCGGCAACGCGTAGCGGGCCTGGGTGTGGGTGGTGGCGATCGACAGGGTGCCCTTTTTCTCGTTGGAAAACTCCTGGGCGATCTGCTTGATGCTTTCCACCTTGCGCAGGATCTCGCCGGCGGTGGTGATGATGCGCTCACCGGCCGGGGTCACGCGGGTCAGGTGCTTGCCGCTGCGGGCGAAGACTTCAACCCCCAGCTCGTCTTCCAGCAGGCGGATCTGCTTGCTGATCCCCGGCTGCGAGGTGTACAGGCTTTGCGCCGTGGCGGAGACGTTGAGGTCGTGGTGCGCCACCTCCCAGATGTAGCGCAGTTGTTGAAGCTTCATATCAATCCCTCAAAGCAAGTAGACGCCGTCAGCGACGAGTTATAACTATATTAATGGTCTGGGCAATAAATCTAGAACTTTTTATCAAATTTTCTACGTGAATGCATCTTTAGCGGGTCAAGCCTTGCGTCGACCCAGATGCTGGGACAGCGGCACCATGTACACCGGCACGGTGGAAAGCTGCAGGATCCGGGCTGCAGTGCGCCCCAGCGGCACGTCGGCGCCCGCGCCGCCGCTGTGGCTGCCGAGTATCAGCAGGTCCACCGACAACCGCCGGGCCTGGTCCAGAATGACCTCCGCCGGGTCCCCCTGGCGCACCCGCACGGCGCTGATCAGCTTGAGGTCGTCCTCGGCGTTGTCCAACTCCTCGCGAAAACCGTCCAGCACCTTGTGCTCGATACCCGCCATGACCGTGTTCAAGCCCTCACTGTGCAGTTCACTGAGCGCAGGCTCCCCCAGGTAGCTCTGCAGCACGGACTCGGCGAACAACCCCATGGGTTCCACCGCGTGAATCACATACAGGTCGGCCTTGAAGGTGCGTGCCAGGGCCAACGCATGTTGCATCACATAAGGCGCATACAGACCGAGGTCAGTGGCATACAGCATCGAACGGATCATGTGATCTCCTCGACTGCCAAAACGGCAGAGCTTGCTTGAGCTTAGCAGCGCCTTTGGCGGTCGGATGAGCCACTCATAACCAAATAAACAGACGGTCAAACTTTTGGTTCGTTGCTGATGCCATGGGGCACGTGGCCCGTGGCGACGAACTCGCGGGCCTTTTCGCAATGGCCGGCCTGGTCATCGAAAAAAACGTCGGCGGCAAAGGCCTCCAGGAACGCCGACTTTTCCAGGCCACCGAGAAACAGCGATTCGTCCAGGCGAATATCCCAGTCGCGCAAGGTGCGGATTACCCGCTCGTGGGCCGGTGCCGAACGGGCCGTGACCAGCGCCGTGCGAATCGGGCAGGTGCCCTCGGGAAACTCGCGCTGCAGCAGGTTGAGCGCCGCCAGAAACGCCTTGAACGGGCCCCCGCGCAGCGGCATACGCGCCGATTCTCGCTCGCTGGCCTGGAACGCCTCCAGCCCGCTCAGTTGATAGATGCGTTCCGACTCGTCGGAGAAAATCACCGCGTCGCCATCGAAGGCAATGCGCAACTCGGCGCTTTCGGCACGCTTGGCACCCCCCGACAAAATGGTCGCCGCGGCAAAACCGGCATCCAGCGCGCTGCGCACATCCTCGGCATGGGTGGAGAGAAACAGCTGACTGTTGAACGCCGCCAGGTACGGATGCGGGTCGCGCCCGCCGACAAACGCGGCACGGGTGATACCCAGGCCGTAGTGCTGGATGGAGTTGAACACGCGCAAGCCGGTGTCGGCACTGTTGCGTGACACCAACACCACCTCGACCCGGGGCAGGCCCAGGCTGACATTCAGTTGCAAAAGCTTTTGCACCAGCAGGAACGCATCCCCTGGCGCAAGCACTTCATCCTCATGCTCGATCTGGTATTGCCGATAGGCTTCCACCCCCTCGGCCAGGTACACCTTGTGGCTCTCGCTCAAGTCGAACAGTGCCCGCGAGGAAATCGCCACCACCAGTTTGTCAGCCATGCACGGCCCCCTCGTTCAGGTTGCGCCGATCAATGAACTGCAAGGCCTCGTACAAGGCCTGCAAGCGCGGCATCTCGCAGCCGGCGGCGCGCGCCGCCTCCAGTGGCCGGGCGTAAATGGCCTCCAACTCCATGGCGCGCTGCTCGCGAAAGTCCAGGTACATGCTGGGCTGGTAATCGGGCATGTACCGGGTGGAGGCGAACATCTTCTCGGCGTAACCGGCGGGGATCGGGTACCCGCACGCCGCGGCGCCTTGCACCACCTCGGCCATCACCCCCTCTACCAGTGCGCGACTGGCGGCATCAGCCATCAACGGCGTGGTGCTGGCATCCAGCAGCACCGACAGGCCGTTGTAGGGCGCGTTCCACACCAGCTTCTGCCAGCGGGCCTGGGCGAGGTCAGGCATCGCCAGGGAGTCGATGCCGGCTGCGCGAAACAGCCCCGCGCCCTGCTCGGCCACCTGCACGCAGGCCTGCGCCGTGGCGGGCCCGCTGTGGTAGCCCACATGCACTGCGCCCAGTGCCTGGTGCACCACCACGCCGGGCGCGGCGCGGTGCACGCAGATGTAACACAGGCCGCCCAGCAGGTGCAGGCTGTCGGGCAACAGTGGCCGCAACGCCTCCTCCACGCCCAGGCCATTTTGCATCAACAGCACCTTGGCGCCCGGCGCCGCCGCCGCAATGATCGCCGGCGCCAGGGCCGCGTTACTGGTGGTCTTGGCGCCCACCAGCAACCAGTCACAGGGCGGCATTTCCTCAGCCCGTGCGTAGGCATGCACCGGCGCCTGGTGCAGCGCGCCATGCACCGCACTGTTGACCTGCAGGCCGTGGGCGGCCACCGTGGCGAACTCGCTGCGCAGCAAAAAATGCACGTCGAAGCCGGCCTTGGCCAACATCGCCCCATAAAAGCCACCGATGGCGCCCGTGCCGATAATGCCGATGCGCAGGGTAGGTTCAGTCATGGCAACTCCTCGGGCGGGCGCCGCAGCGCCTCGGCCAGGCCGTGGTTGAGGGAGGTGGCCAGCAGCTGCGCCGCCAGCTCGCCGAAAAATTCGCCGTCACGAATCACAAACATCGCCGGCAGGTGAAACACTTCATAACGCTGCACGGCGCCGTAGCTGTCACCGGCGTCGATCCAGCATAGGCGATGCACGCCCAAGGGCATGCCTGGCAGTTGCGCACGGGCCACCCGGCAGTTCGCACAGCCGGCGCCAGGTAAAAATCAGCAAGGAAATACCTTTCATCGACAGCAAGGTTTGATCTACATTCAAATCAGACAGTTCCAGTTCCGCCAAGGCGGCGCCGGGCGCAGCGTCAATACGTCGGCATTCGGAGCCAGTGTTCATGGGTCGTTTTCTACCTCATCCTTTCAATGTTCCCGTTGAACTCAGCCAACGTCCGCAACCTTCACTTACCCGTCAACGCCTGCACACTATCAGCCTGGGCGGCGTCGCATGCAATTACCCACGCGCGCTGCGCAGCGGCACGGCGGTAAACTTGCGCATGCCCACCCTGGGCAACGATGCTTGTTACCCCGGCTACGTGGCCTGGTGCCGCAAACAGGAAGACGGCTATCGGGTGGCGATCGCCTTCACCGACGAACAAACACTGTTTGGCGCCCGCATGGGCGAACAGCTGTGCCACATTCGCCAGTATTGCGAAGACAACGCCGAACAGGCTGGCCTGGAGCAACTGGCCCAGCAATGGGTGGCCCTGCACGCCAGCGAGTTCTCCCACGCCAGCCTCAACCTGCCGGCGCCATTGCCCCTGCCCGCAGACTGACCTTGGCAGGCAGCGCCCAACGCGCTATGGTTCCGCTCCCCGCTGCGCCTAAAACAAGCTGTGCTCCGCCGCGCGGGGATCGCTGGCGGCCGGCACCCGTGACCTGACGAGTAACACGATGGCTGATTTACAGATCGACGACCTTAACGTTGCCTCCAACGACACCCTGATCACGCCGGATCAGCTCAAGAAAGAAATCCCCCTGAGCCCCGCTGCCCTGCAGACCGTGACCCGCGGCCGCGAAGTGGTGCGCGACATTCTCGACGGCAAGGACCATCGCCTGTTCGTGGTCATCGGGCCCTGCTCGATCCATGACATCAAGGCCGCCCACGAGTACGCCGAGCGCCTCAAGGCCCTGGCCGCCGAAGTCAGCGACACCCTGTACCTGGTGATGCGCGTGTACTTTGAAAAACCGCGCACCACGGTGGGCTGGAAAGGCCTGATCAACGACCCGTACCTGGACGACTCCTTCAAAATCCAGGACGGCCTGCACATTGGTCGCCAATTGCTATTGGACTTGGCCGAGATGGGCCTGCCCACCGCCACCGAAGCACTGGACCCAATCTCGCCGCAGTACCTGCAAGACCTGATCAGCTGGTCGGCCATCGGCGCCCGCACCACCGAATCGCAAACCCACCGCGAAATGGCCTCGGGCCTGTCCTCGGCCGTGGGCTTCAAGAACGGCACCGATGGCGGCCTTACCGTGGCCATCAACGCCTTGCAGTCGGTGTCCAGCCCGCACCGCTTCCTGGGCATCAACCAGGAAGGTGGCGTGTCGATCGTCACCACCAAGGGCAATGCCTACGGCCACGTGGTATTGCGCGGCGGCAATGGCAAGCCCAACTATGATTCGGTGAGCGTCGCGGTGTGCGAGCAGGCGCTGGCCAAAGCCAAGATCAAAGCCAACATCATGGTCGACTGCAGCCACGCCAACTCCAACAAAGACCCGGCCCTGCAGCCACTGGTGATGGAGAACGTCGCCAACCAGATCCTGGAAGGCAACCAGTCGATCATCGGCCTGATGGTCGAAAGCCACTTGAACTGGGGCTGCCAAGCCATTCCCAAGGACCTCGCGGACCTGGAATACGGCGTGTCGATCACCGATGCGTGCATCGACTGGGCCAGCACCGAGAAAACCTTGCGCAGCATGCACGCCAAACTCAAGGACGTGCTGCCCAAGCGCGATCGCGGTTAATTACAGCAGGCACGAAAACGCCGGGCATTGCCCGGCGTTTTCATTGGTGCAGGGCCGCAGTGAACCGCGAGCCCCACACGCCATGTTCAGATCTTGGCAGCGTGCTTCTGGTGACGCTCCATGTAGCGCTCCACATAGGAACACGACGGGATGACCGTGTAGCCCATGCGGTCTGCGTATTCCAGTGCCTGCTCGGTCAGGGCAGCAGCAATCCCCCGGCCTCGCAATGCGTTGGGTACGAAGGTGCGGTAAATATCCAGTGTCTGCTTACCCAGGTCCATGTACGTAAGGTAGGCACGATGACCGTCCACATTGGTCTCGAACTGATGACCTGCCTGGTCATGGTGGATGGACAACGCCTCGCTCATCACTACTCCTCGCGGGTCTTGGTGTTTGACCCTTACCTTACCGCTGTTTTTCCGGCGAAGGAACCTCTACGCCACCTCGTGCCATTTTGGACACCAGGGAGAACAGCCTCGTTCTCTCGACCCATGAGCACGTCTGCAAATAGTAGGCGCCATTGCCACCCCTGCTCAAGTCGCCCGCTCAATGGCCAGCATTTGACGTGACCGAAGATCCGATCGGCCCTGCGCCCGAACATTGCCTATTGTTATAGCCTATGACGAGCGTGGACACTTCAAGTCACTATTAGTTCAGCAAAAAAAGCCCGCGCCGGCCTCGGCATGCAACATGGGGCCACCCTTGCTTAAGTATTAACCTGGCGTTACAAAACGTGAACGCGGTCACTTTCCCAACTTTAATGGCGAAAAGCCCTACGCCTGACACAGAGGGGCTGCTGCACACTTTTCATACAAGCGCATGAACAGTTCCGAGAAAAGCCCTCATTCAAGAGAATTTTCTTTCGTTCTTGCGTTAGGTCAGTTTACTTACTACAAGTAATGGGTACTATGTACGCCGGCTATTTTCTCATTCACGAGAGATGGCTTTAATAGAAAGTCCTTGAAGGGGATCACGATGAACAACGTTCTGAAATTCTCTGCTCTGGCTCTGGCCGCCGTCCTGGCTACCGGTTGCAGCAGCGCCTCCAAAGAAACCGAAGCTCGTCTGACTGCAACTGAAGACGCTGCTGCTCGCTCCCAGGCTCGCGCCGACGAAGCCTATCGTAAGGCTGATGAAGCTCTGGCTGCTGCTCAAAAAGCACAACAGACTGCTGACGAAGCCAACGAGCGCGCTCTGCGCATGCTGGACAAAGCTAGCCGTAAGTAATAAACCCTCGGGTTTGTTATCAGGCCGGCCCACTTTGGTGGGGCGGCCTTTTTTATGCCTGGAAGCACAGCTGTTGTGGGAGCAGAGCTTGCTCGCGAAGGGGGCGTAACGATCCTACGCGCCATCAACCCACTGGGCGGGCCAATTCACCCGATCAATAGGCACTCCAGCTTAAACGCCAGACCGCGTCGCCCCCATCGCGAGCAAGTGCTGCTCCCACAGGGGCGGTTTTTCACGACCGTGAGGCTTACTGCTGCGGCGCCAACGCGGCAGGCGCACTGGAAATCACCGCGCCACCCTGGGGCACGGCGATTTCCACAGGCATGCCATCTTCGGCCGCCACTACGTCACGCACCGCATCCCAGTTCATTTGCATGCTGCTGGACATGTCTTTGCGGTTGAGCAACGCGTTGATCACCGCGGTGTGCTTGTCGACGTTGGATGGGTCGCCCTTGAGGTCCAGCGGGGTGTGCGCTTCCAAGTAGACCTTGCCTTCGCTCACGCCAAACTTGTACGGCTCATCGATGATACGCACAGGGGTACCCACTGGCACCATCTTGGAAAGTTCCAGCACGTTGAAGTTGTACATGCGGAAGCAACCGTGGCTGGTGCGCATGCCGATACCGAACTTCTTGTTGGAACCGTGGATCAGGTAACCCGGTGTGGCCAGGGTGAACTTGAACGGGCCAAGGGGGTTGTCCGGGCCGGCCGGCACCACGTTGGGCAACGGGTCGCCATCGGCGGCATGTTCAGCCTTGATCGAGGCCGGCGGGGTCCAGGTCGGGTTGGGGATCTTGCCGGTGATCTTGGTTTGCACCACGGGCGAACCCCAGCCTTCGCGGCCGATACCGATCGGGTAGGTGTACACCACGTTCTGCCCTTTCGGGTAGTAATACATGCGGTACTCGGGCAGGTTGATCACGATGCCTTCACGCGGGCCGGGCGGCAGGATGAAACGCGTCGGCAGTACGATCTCGGTGCCGGCACCCGGCAACCAGGCGTCGACGCCGGGGTTGGCGGCGATCATTTCCAGGTAGCCCAGGTCGTTGGCCTCACCCAGGTCTGCGAAGGTGTCTTCGTACTTGGCCTTGATCACGCTGACCTGGCCGACGACATCCTGGCCAGGCGGCGGCAGGGGGAATTCCAGGGCTGCAGCAGGCCCAGCAGCAAAGACAGCCGCCAGGGACAGGCAACGGGTGACGACGGAAAAACGCGGCAACATCCGAGGATCCTTCGCAAAACTAATAGGGATAATTGGACGATTGTACACCGCTGCCCTGTAATGAGGGAGGCATCCGGGCGGCTGACAGAGATTTCACATTGCAGAACGTGACGATTGGCCCCCTGGCCTTACGCTACGGTCACAGCTGCGGCCACACCGGCCGCGTGCCCTTGCGCTGCGCCCACAGGATGGCCTTGCACAACGAACACAGGCGCCGGTCGCGGAAAATCGAGCGCTCCACCGGCGACCAGCGTGGCTGCGCGGGCAGCAGGGTACCGCATAGCGTACGGTCGACCGAACCGCCCAGCTCCAGTTGGCGGGCGGTCAGGTGCACGCGCACTTCCTGGCAGGCGAACAGGTCGAGTTGTTCGTCAGGCTCGATCAGTTGATAGGCAAACAGGGACCAGGCGGGACGCGGCATTGGGTGCTCCAGAGCGGGGGCGCCACATTAGCCGAAAGCCCGCCGCTAGAAAAGCGTCAAAGCAGCGGTTTCATTGCCGGCCAGACATTTTCCAGCAACTTGCCCTGGGCCACCAACGCGGGGTGAATGCCATCGGCCTGCATCATCATAGGGATGCCGCCGATGCCTTCCAGGAAAAACGGCACCAGGGCGATGTTTTTCTGCTCGGCCAAGTCGCTGTACACCTGGGCAAAGGCGGTGGTGTAGCGCGCGCCGTAGTTGGGCGGCAAACGCATGCCCAGCAACAGCACCTTGGCACCGGCCGCCTGGGCGTTGTCGATCATCGTTGAAAGATTCTGTAGCAATTGCGCCGGCGGGTGCCCCTGAAGGCCATCATTGCCGCCCAATTCCAACACCACCAGCGACGGCTTATTGGCTGCAAGCAGCGCCGGCAGCCGCGCCTGGCCATTTGCCGAGGTGTCGCCACTGATCGAGGCATTGACCACTTTATCGCTGAAACCCTCGTGCTCAAGGCGTTGCTGCAACAGCGCAACCCACCCCTTCGAGGTATCCAGGCCGAAACCGGCGCTGATACTATCCCCCACGATCAGCACAGTACCTGCCGCTGCGTTCTGCGCCATCAGCATCAAAGCCAGGCCAGCACTCAACCACCACACTCGCATCGGATTCTCCATGGGCCCTAGCATTCTCGTTGCGCGCAACCTTAGCAAAGTGGTCCCCAGCGCGGAAGGCGACCTGACCATCCTGCACGAACTCTCGCTGGACCTGCGCCAGGGCGACAGCCTGGCCATCGTCGGCGCCTCAGGCTCCGGCAAGTCTACCTTGCTGGGCCTGCTGGCGGGGCTGGACTTGCCCAGTGCCGGCAGCGTGACCCTGGCCGGGCAAGACCTGAGCCTGCTCGATGAAGACCAGCGCGCCCGCGTACGCGCCGAGCACGTGGGTTTCGTATTCCAGTCCTTCCAGTTGCTGGACAGCCTCAACGCGCTGGAAAACGTCATGCTGCCGCTGGAACTGGACGGCCGCAAGGACGCCCGCGAACATGCCAAGAGCCTGCTTGAACGCGTGGGCCTGGGCGCACGCCTGACCCACTCGCCGCGCCAGTTGTCCGGTGGCGAGCAACAACGGGTGGCCATCGCCCGGGCCTTCGCCGCCGAGCCCTCCGTACTGTTCGCCGACGAGCCCACCGGCAACCTCGACAGCCACACCGGTGAACGCATCAGCGACCTGTTGTTTGAATTGAACAAGGAACGCGGCACCACCCTGGTGCTGGTCACCCATGACGAACGCCTGGCCCATCGCTGCCGGCGCCAGATCCGCCTCGACGCCGGCCAGTTGGTCGCGCCCCTGGAGCCCTGATGGTAAGCCTGCCGCTGCCCCGCCTGTTCAGCCTCGCCGCTCGCCAGCTATCGCGTGATGCCCGCGCCGGGGAACTGCGCGTATTGTTCTTCGCCCTGTTGGTGGCGGTCGCCGCCAGCACGGCCATCGGTTATTTCGGGGCCCGGCTCAATGGCGCGATGATGCTGCGCGCCACCGAATTCCTCGGCGCCGACCTGGTGCTGCAAGGCAGCGCCCAGGCCCGCCCCGAACAGGTAAAGGTGGGCAACGAGCTGGGCCTGACCCATGCGCAGGTGGTCGAGTTTTCAAGTGTCATTGCCACCGACAATGGCATCCAGCTGTCCAGCGTCAAGGCTGTGGACACTGCCTACCCCCTGCGCGGCGAACTCAAGAGCGCGGCGCAACCCTATGGCCCGGAAACCGCCGGCAGCGAACCGCAACCGGGTGAAGCCTGGGTAGAACCACGACTGTTGGCCGCGCTGAACCTGAAGATCGGCGACAGCATCGACGTGGGCATGAAAACCCTGCGCCTGGCTCGCGTGCTGACCTACGAGCCGGATCGTGCCGGCAACTTCTACAGCCTTACGCCACGGGTGATGATGAACCTGGCGGACCTGGCCGCCACCGGCATCATCCAGCCCGGCAGCCGGGTAACGTACCGCGAACTGTGGGCCGGCAAACCCGAGATACTGCAAACCTACGCACAACTCATCAAGCCGGGCCTGGCGCCCAACCAACGCCTGCAGGACGCCCGCGACGGCAACCGGCAGATCGGCGGCGCCCTGGGCAAGGCCGAGCGCTACCTGAACATGGCCAGCCTGGTGGCGGTGCTGTTGTCGGGCGTGGCCGTGGCGCTGTCGGCCAGCCGCTTTGCCAGCCGACGCTTCGACGCCAGTGCCCTGCTGCGCTGTCTGGGCCTGTCCCGGCGCGAGGTGCTGTGGATCTTCTGCATCCAGTTGGCCATCCTTGGCCTGCTCGCCAGCCTGGGGGGCGCCCTGCTCGGCTGGCTCGCCCAACTGGGGCTGTTCGCCTTGCTGCAAGGCCTGTTGCCCAGCGCCGTGCCACCCGGTGGCCTGCTGCCGGCCCTCGCCGGGATCGCCACGGGGCTGGTCGCCCTGGGCGGCTTTGCCCTGCCGCCGCTCGCAGCGCTGGGCCGCGTGCCGCCCCTGCGCGTGCTGCGCCGCGACATGCTGCCCATCCCCTCCAGCACCTGGTTCGTCTACGGCACCGCGATCCTGGCGCTGGGCCTGATCATGTGGCGCCTGAGCCTGGACCTGCTGCTCACCTTCGCCCTGCTGGGTGGCGGCCTGATAGCCGCGCTGGTGTTGGGCGGCCTGTTGTTGCTGGGGCTGCAAAGCCTGCGCCGGCTATTGGCGCGCGCCTCATTGCCGTGGCGCCTGGGCCTGGGCCAACTGCTGCGCCACCCCTTGGCTGCCGCCGGGCAGTCGTTGGCCTTCGGCCTGATCCTGCTGTCGATGGCACTCATCGCCCTGCTGCGCGGCGAACTGCTGGACACCTGGCAAAACCAGTTGCCCAAGGATGCGCCCAACTATTTCGCGCTGAACATCTTGCCCGCCGACAAGGATCAGTTTGCCGAACGCCTGACGGATTTTTCCGCCCAGGCCGCGCCGTTGTTCCCGGTGATCCCGGGGCGCTTGATGACCATCAATGGCGAACCGGTGCAACGGGTGGTCACCGAAGATTCGCGCGGCGAAAACGCCACCGAGCGCGACCTCAACCTGACCTGGGCCCAGGACCTGCCCGTGGGCAATACCCTGACCGCCGGCAATTGGTGGGGCGCGCCGCAAAGCGACGCGACACCGGGCGTCTCGGTGGAGGTCAAGCTGGCGCAAAGCCTGAAGCTTAAACTGGGTGACCACCTGACCTTCAACATCGGCGGCAGCCTGCGCGAAGTGCAGGTCACCAGCTTGCGCCAAGTCAGTTGGGATACCTTCCAGCCCAACTTCTTCATGATCTTCCAGCCGGGCACCCTCAAGGATCTGCCCACCACCTACCTCACCAGCTTCTACCTGGCGCCGGGGCACGACCAGCAGGTCGTCGAACTGTCGCGGGCGTTTCCGGCCGTGACCCTGCTGCAGGTGGAGGCCCTGCTCGAACAACTGCGCAGCATCCTTGCCCAGGTCACTCTGGCGATCGAGTACGTGTTGCTGTTCGTGCTGGCCGCCGGCATGGCCGTGCTGTTTGCCGGCCTGCAGGCCACTTTGGACGAACGCATCCGCCAGGGCGCCCTGCTTCGTGCCCTGGGTGCCCAGCGGCAACTGCTGATCAAGACCCGGCGCATCGAATTCGGCCTGCTGGGCGCCGCCAGCGGCCTGCTCGCGGCGCTGGGCACCGAATTGATCAGCCTGGTGCTGTACCGCTACGCCTTCGACCTGCAATGGCATCCACACCCCTGGTTGCTGGTGCTGCCGGTGATCGGCGCGCTGTTGATCGGTGGCGCGGGGGTGTTCGGCACCCGCCGCGCCCTGAATGCCAGCCCGTTGACCGTGCTGCGCGAAGGCTAGGGTTGCCATGACGATTTTTTGGAATTAAATTCCAATTATGAATTAACCTTCATAACCCCACAAAAACAATCAGGGAAAATCGTCATGACCGCAGTGCGCATCGCCCTTATCGGCGCTGGCGTCATGGGCCGCCAACACGCCCAGTACATCCAGCAACTGCCCGAAACCACCCTGGTCGCCATTGCCGACCCGTTCACCCAGGCATTGGCCACCGATTACGGCGTGCCGGCGTTCACCGATCATCGGCAGATGCTTGAGCATATCCGCCCAGACGCGGTAATCATCGCCAACCCCAATCACTTGCACGTCAGCACCGCCACCGATTGCCTGCAGGCAGGCATCCCTACCCTGCTGGAAAAACCCGTGGCCACGTCCCTGGCCGAAGCCTTTGAGTTGGTCGCCGTGGAACAGCGCACCGGCGTGCCGCTGCTGATCGGCCATCACCGTCGGCACAACCCCATCGTCACCCGCGCCAAGTCGATCATCGACTCCGGCGCCCTGGGCCGGCTGACCACCGTCACTGCTCTGTGGCAAGTGCGCAAGGACGATGCCTATTTCGATGTGGCCTGGCGCCGCGAACCCGGTGCCGGCGTGCTGTTGATCAACCTGATCCACGACCTGGACCTGCTGCGCCACCTGTGCGGCGAGGTCGGCCAAGTGCAAGCCATCACCAGCCATGGCGCCCGGCAGTTGGCCGTGGAAGACAGTGCCGCGCTGTTGTTGCAATTTGCCAATGGCGCATTGGGTACGCTGACCGGTTCCGACGCCACCGTCGCGCCCTGGGGCTGGGACCAGAATTCCGGGGAGAACCCCAGCGTGTTCGCCCAGCAAGCCGATCAATCCTGCTACCTGCTGGCGGGTACCGAGGGCTCGCTGAGCATTCCACAGCTCAAGCTGTGGCGCTACGGCGAGCAACAGGGCTGGCATCACCCGCTGCTGTGCCAACAACACGCGCCGGCCGACAGCCTGGCCATGCACAACCAACTGCGCCATCTGGTGCAACTGGCCCGCGGCGAATGTGCCCCCCTCGTCAGCGCTGCGGATGCCGCTAAAACCCTGGCCTTGGTAGAGGCTGCGCAACGGGCTGCCCGCGACGGATTTGCAGCGCAGCCTGCTGCAGAATAAGATTCCACGATTCAACTCTATTCCCAGTTCTTGCCCAACAAGGACTGGCACGGCGGAACCTGTTTATGAGCAATGCACTGGAACGCGGCCTGAACGCACTCGAACTGCTGGCCGGGAAAACCGCTGGCCTGCCTCTGCAACAGGTGGCGCAAACCTTGGGCCTGGCCCCCAGCGCCACCCACCGCATGCTCACCTGCCTGGTGGAACAGGGCTACGTGCGCCAGGACCCGCTATACGGCAATTACATCCTGGCCCTGAAAGTTATTTCCATCGCCCTCAAGCATTTGTCCCACACCGGATTGGTCGATTTGGCGCGGCCGATCCTCGATCACCTGGCGGGCGAGTCCGGTGAACTGGTGCGCCTGGGCATCGTCGACGGCGAGCACTTGGTCTGGGTGTCCAAGGCCCAAGGCACGCGCACCGGCCTGCGCTACGACCCCGACGCCGGCGCCGAAGCCAAGCTGGCCTGCACCGCCTCGGGCCTGGCCTGGCTGAGTTGCCTGAGCAACGAGCAAGCGCTGGAATTGGTGTACCGCCAAGGCCTGCCGAAACCCGGCGAATACGGCCCCAACGCCCCCATGACCATCGACGACCTGCTGGCCCGCCTGCAACGCGCCCGCCAACTGGGCTACGCCTGTGTCGACGAAACCTTCGAAGCCGGCGCCTCGGCCATGGCCACCGCCATTTACCACCCTGGCCACACTGTGCCTGCCGGCATCATCAGCATCGCCGGGCCCAACGTGCGCCTCACCCAGGCGCGCATGGACGAACTGGTGCCCGCCCTGCTGGGCGCCGCCAAGGAACTGGCCGGCACCGACATCGGCAGCGTGCCCAAGCTGTCGACCATGACGGCGACGGCGATCTAACCGACTCAGCGGACCCCATCCGTGAAACCCGTTGCCGTGCATCAGCCAGTGCGCGGCTGTCTTTTCGCGGATAAATCCACTCCTACTCGTCATTGCACAATCTGCCCCATACGCCGCTGCACAATCCTGTAGGAGCGGATTTATCCGCGAAGAACACAACGCGGTGCATCAGCCAGTGTGCGGCGGGCTTTTCGCGGATGAATCCGTTCCTGAAGATTCAATCACGGAACAAAATTTATTATTGGAATGTAATTCCAATAATGTTAATTTCACCGTCGCAACCCCTAACAATAAAAAGACGGGAGACTCGTCATGCCCCACTCCGCTCGCGTGGACGTCAGTACGTTCCTCGATTCAAGGCCCATGGGTCGCCGGCAATGGCTGGTGGTGCTGCTGGGCTTTATCGTCTTGGCCTTCGACGGCTTCGATACCACCTCCATCGGCTTCGTCGCCCCGGCGCTGATCGACGATTGGGGGGTGGCCCGCCACGACCTGGGGCCGGTGATGATGAGCAGCCTGTTTGGGCTGGCCACCGGCTCCATGGTCGCAGGCCCTTTGGCCGATCGCTTCGGGCGCAAGTGGGTGATCATCGGCTCTGTATTCTTTTTCGGCGTGTGGAGCCTGGCCTCGGCCTACGCCACCGGCATCGCCAGCCTGACCGTATTACGCTTCCTGACCGGCGTGGGCCTGGGTGCATCGATGCCCAACACCGCGACCCTGGTGTCCGAGTACGGCCCCAAACGCCGACGCTCGCAGGTGGTCACCGGCATTTACTGCGGCTTCACCATTGGTGCGGCCTTGGGCGGGCTGGGCAGTGAGTACCTGATCCAACATTTTGGCTGGCGCTCGGTGCTGGTGGCCGGCGGGGTGCTGCCCATGGCATTTGCCGCGTTGTTGCTGCTCACGCTGCCCGAGTCGATCAACTTCCTGGCGCAAAAGCCGGCGCTCAAGCACAAGTTGCTGCAGGCCATCAACAAGGTCGCACCGGGCCTGGCCAACGCCTCGACGGTGTTCTACAGCTCGGAAGAAAAACTGCAGGCGCGTAACTCGGTCGGCGCCCTGTTCGCCCCGCAGTATCGCCTGGGTACCTTGATGATCTGGGTCACGCTGTTCATGGGCCTGCTGACCATGTACCTGCTGGCAAGCTGGTTGCCGCTGCTCAGCCGCGACGCCGGCCTGAGCCTGTCCCAGGCCGCCATCATCGGCTCCTTGCTGCAGGCCGGCGGGGTGCTGGGCAACTTCACCATCGGCATCAAGATGGACCGCTGGGACCACCATAAAGTGGTCGGCTTGACCCTGTTGGGCGGCGCCATCAGCGCCGTGCTGATCGCCCTGCAACAACCGACCATGCAGGTGCTCTGCCCGCTGATCGTGCTGCTGGGCTACTTCATTAACGGCGTGAACACCGGCAGCTACGCCTTGGCCACCCAGTTCTATCCCACCCAGATCCGCGCCACGGGCGTGAGCTGGGCCACCGGCATGGGCCGCTTCGGCGCCATCAGCGGTGCCGGGGTGGGGGCGTTGATGCTCGCGGCCAACTGGAGCTTCGCCCAGGTTTTCCTGTTCCTCACCGTGCCCGCAGCCTTGGGCATCACCGCCTTGGTGATCAAGAGCCGCCAACACCGCACGCACCTGAACATCACTGCCGTACGTTGACCCTTGCGCGGGGCCTGCCCGCCCCGCTTTTTTTTCGGAGCCCCCCCCTATGCCTACCTACGCCCTCGCCCAACTCACGGCCCTGGCCTGCAACCCCGCGCAGATGGTCGACCTGGCCGCCCGCACCGGCTACGACCAGGCCGGCGTGCGCCTGCTGCCCGTCGCCCCCGGCGCCGTGGCCTACAACCTGATGGACGACCCGGCCCTGTTGCGCGAAACACTGGCGCGCATGGACGACACCGGCGTGAAAATTTTCGACCTGGAGCTGATCCGCATCGGCGAAGGCTTTGACGTGGAGCGCTACCTGCCGTTCTTCGAAGTCGGTGCAAGGCTAGGCGCCCAAGCGGTGCTGGTGGCCGGAGACGACCCGGACCACGCCCGCATGGTCGACCATTACGCCGCCCTGTGCGATGCCATGCAGCCCTATGGCCTGAGCGCAGACCTGGAATTCATGCCTTGGACCGCCGTGCGCGACCTGGATACGGCCCTGCACATCGTTAATGCCGCCGATCGGCCTAACGGCGGCATCCTGGTCGACGCCCTGCACTTTGACCGCTCCAACAGCCGCATTGAGCAACTGGCCGATATCCCTGCCCACTGGCTGCACTACGCCCAGATCTGCGACGGCCCAGCGCAACGGCCCACCACTAATGAAGGCTTGATCAAGGCGGCGCGCAGCGAGCGGCTGTTGCCTGGGGAAGGCGCGATCGACCTCAAGCGTTTGTGGCAAGCGCTGCCACAGGATTTGCCCGTGAGCGTGGAGATCCCCCATGACGTGCGGGTGGCGCAGATGGGCGTGGAGGCCTGGGCACGGGCGGCGTTGGTGGCGGCCAAGGGGCAGGTTGAATACCTTTAGGATCGAAGACTAGGTTTGCAGTACCCGCCGAGACGTTTTTGGCCTGACCCTGATCACAGGTCACGTAGTAGTTGCCGCAGGCGTCGAGCACGCCCGCTCAAAAACCAGTAAAGTCTCGCCATTACTTTCATCCAGGCATCTGAACGCCTTGGAGGCTGCTTGGCTACAAACATCATCACCCGCAAAGGCCACGAAGACCTGAAGTCGGAGCTCGACCACCTGTGGCGGGTGTACCGCCCGGAAATTACCCAAAAGGTGGCCTGGGCCGCCTCCCTGGGTGACCGCAGCGAGAACGCCGACTACCAGTACAACAAGAAGCTGCTGCGCGAGATTGATCGGCGCGTGCGTTACCTGCGCAAGCGCCTGGAAGACGTGAAGGTAGTGGACTATTCGCCGCAGCAGGAAGGCCGGGTGTTTTTCGGGGCCTGGGTGGAAATTGAAAACGACGACGCCCAGAGCAAGACCTTTCGCATCGTGGGCTATGACGAGATCTACGGTCGCAATGACTACATCTCCATCGACTCGCCCATGGCCCGTGCCTTGTTGAAGAAAGAGGAAGGTGACGAGGTGGTGGTGCAAACGCCCAGTGGCGAGGCGACCTGGTACATCAATCGAATTACCTATTCGCAGATCACCTAAGAACGTGCAGCCCACACTGGACCGCTTTTTGCTAGCAATTTAACCAAAACAGCTAGCAAGGTTACCCATGATCGCCACCACCCACCGCGGCCTGCTCTGCACCCCACACCCCGACGCCAGCGCCGCAGGCCTGCGGATATTGGACGCCGGCGGCACGGCCATCGATGCCATGATCGCCGCCAGCGCCGCCCTCACGGCGGTGTACCCGCACATGACCGGCATTGGCGGCGATGCCCTGTGGTTGCTCCATGACAGCCAGGTGCGCACCATCGTGGGGATCGGCCAGGCCGGGCAACGCCTACCCGGCAGCCAACGGATCGGCTTGCGCGGGCCATCGAGCGTCGCCACCACCGCCGGCGCCATGGCCAGTTGGGCCACGGCGCGGCGCATCAGCGAACACGAATGGGGCTCGCCCCTGGCGCTCAACCACCTGCTTGAAGACGCCGAGTACCTGGCCAGGACCGGAGTGGCCATCTCGGCCTCGCAACTGTTCTGGCAAGGCCACCGCCACGCCCTGATCGATACCCTGCCCGACCTGCACGCGCTGTGCAAAACCGATGGTCGCTGGCTCGAACACGGCGACACGCTCAAGCAACCCGCCCTGGCCAACACGCTGCAGCACCTGGGCCGCCACGGCCTTGAGGACTTCTACAGCGGCGAACTGGCCCATGCCTTTGCCGAGCATTTCCAGGCACTGGACTGCGGCCTTACCCTGCAAGACCTGAAGGACACCCGCGCGCCCATGGTAGCGCCGCTGTCGATCCGCTACCGTCAGGGCCACCTGTTCAACGTCGCCCCGCCCTGCCAGGGGCTGTACACCCTGCAAGCGATGAACGCCCTGAACACTATTGACCTCAACGCCCTGGGCAACGGCAGCGCCGCCTATTACCACCACCTGGTGGAAGCCATCAAACAAGGCCTGCTGAGCCGCAACGCCGAGCTGCACGACCCGCGTTTCAGCGACTGGAACTACGCCGCCCGGCTCAATACCCCCATCGCCATCGACCCCGACCACGCGGCGCCCTGGAACGAGCCAGGCCGCCCTGCCGACACCGCCTGGATGGCCGCCACCGACGCGCAGGGCCGCACCGCCTGCCTGATCCAGAGCCTATTCCACGACTTCGGCTCCGGCTGCGTGATGGGCGACACCGGGGTGCTCTGGCAAAACCGCGCCGCAGGCTTCAATGCAAGCCCCAGCCACCCCAACGCCTGGGCGCCGGGCAAGCGGCCGGCGCACACGCTCAACCCTTCGTGCTACCTGGCCGACAACGGCCGCCAGTGGTTTTTCGGCACTCAAGGCGGTGACGGCCAGCCGCAAACGCAAATGGTGCTCGCCACCCAGTTGATCGACTTTGACCAGCCCATCGACCAGGCCCTGCGTCAGCCACGCTTCCTGCTGGGCCGCAGTTTCTTCGATGGCAGCGACAACCTGAAACTTGAAGCCGACATCGGCCAGGCCGTGATCGATGGCTTGGCCCACAAAGGCCATGACGTCGAAACCATCGCACCACTGAACCCGTTTACCGGACAGGCGGGCGCGATCAGCATCCAGCCCGACGGCCTGCGCCACGCGCTGCACGACCCGCGTGGCGAAGGTTGCGCCCTGGCACAAGTGGATTAATCGCAACCTTTGCCCATTACGCGGCCGGGGCGGATAATGCCCCCCGTTCGCTCCGCCCTGCCGCCGCCATAGAGGAAAAGATGGGCTCCACTACCGTCACCGCCAAGCAACTCGAAGTCCAGCGCATCGTCGATGTGCTGTCCAAGGCTATCGCCCAACATCGCCTGCGGCCTGGCACCCGGCTCATCGAAGCGCAGATCGTCGAGACCCTGCACGCCAACCGCAATCACGTGCAGGTGGCACTGCAGCGGTTGGCCATGCAGCGCATCGTCACCATCGAACCCAACCGTGGCGCCATGGTGTCGCAGCCCTCTGCCCTTGAGGCGCGCGAAGTGTTCGCCGCGCGCCGCGCCATCGAGCGGGCGATCGTGGAATGCATCACCCCGGCCATGATGCACAAGCACCGCGAGCGCGTGGGCCAACACCTGACCTGCGAGCGCCACGCCACCAACGCCACCGACCGACGCGAGATCGTGCGCCAGCTCAGCGAGTTTCACCTGATGTTGGGAGAGCTGTGCGGTAACCGCGTGCTCAGTGAAATCCTCGACAACCTGATGGTGCGCAGTTCCTTGATCGTGGCCCTGTACCAACGCAACGACGTGCCCTCGTGCGCTTCCGACGAACACCAGCAGATCATCACCGCGCTTGAGGCCGGCGACCAGGCCAAGGCCGTGGCGGTGATGCTGGAGCACCTTGATGAGCTTGAAAACCAACTGGCCCTGGACGAACAGGACGCCCCCGAGGTAAAACCTCAAGGAGGCCCTGGCTGGACTCTAAGCGCGCAACAAGCGCGCTGCCGGGCGCTCGAACGTCTGCCGCCCGGCCTTGAACCCCAGGCGCGGCGCGCGAATGCCCGCCACTACCGCCGCCGCATCGGGCGCATCGAACACCATGAAATCGGCGTGGCAGCCCACCTCCAGGCCGTACCCCTTGAGCCGCAACACCTTCGCGGCCTGGTGGGACACCCAGCCCATGCAGCGTAGCAACTCAGCCTCGGTGCCCAATTGGCTGACGTTGGCGAACAAGTTGGCCTGGCGCACCAACGAGGCATCGCCATAGGGCGTGAACGGGTTGCCGATGTTGTTGCTCGACACCGAGCAGGTCACCCCGCACGCGTGCAGGTGATTGAGCGGTGCCAGCCCGCGCGGCTTCAGTTCGAAAGTCTCGCGCCCGGTGAGAAACAGATCGGTGGCCGGCAGGCAGGTCACCTGCACGCCGGCTTTGGCCAAGGACAGGCCAACGTCCAACAGCTCATCGAGCGGCAAGGCCGACAGCTTGGTGGCATGGCCGATGGTCACGCGGCCACCCCAGCCGTAGTGCTCGGTGCAGCGGATCACTTGCTGCACGGTCATGCCGTGGGGGTTCAAGTCAAAATCCAGGTGCAAGTCCAGGTCGCAGTCGTAGAGCGCGGCCAGCTCAAACAGCCGGCGGATCTGCGCGGCCGGGTCGCGGTCCATGTACGGGCAGCCGCCCAGCACCGTGGCGCCCTGCTCCAGGGCCAAGCACAGCAGGGCCTCGGTGCCAGGGTTGTCGAGCAGGCCTTCTTGCGGGAACACGCAGATTTCCAGGGTGACAGCCCAGGCGTAATCGGCCTGCAAGCGGCGGATGGCGTTAAAGCCGACCAAGCCGATCTGCGGGTCCAGCTCCACATGGGTGCGCATGTGCGTGGTGCCCTGCACGATGGCCATGTCCAGCACTTGGGCGCCGCGTTGGTAGACGTCGGCTTCGGTGAAATCAGCCTTGGCCTGGCGGGTCTGGGCGATGGCTTCGGCCAGGGTGCCGGCCTGCAAGTGGCAGCGGTGCAGGATGCAGGCCTTGTCCAGGTGGATATGGGTTTCCACCAGCCCCGGCAGCACCAGGCCACCGGCCAGGTCCAGGGTGTCGAAGGCCACGCCTTCACTGAACGAGGCGACGAACACGCCGTCCTCGATCAGCAACTCGCCCTGCACGGCATTGATCAGTTTCAGTGCCTTCATGCCACGGCCCCTTCACCCAGGTAGGCGGCTTCCAGTGCCGGGTCGTCGCGCAGTTCGGCGGCGGTGCCGGCCTTGACGATGCGGCCGTTTTCCAAGACGTAGGCACGGTCAGCCACCTGCAACGCCAGGTTGGCCATCTGGTCCACCAGCAGCAATGTCACACCTTCATCGCGCAGGCCGGCCAGGGCGTCATAAAGCTCGCCAATCATGGCTGGCGACAAGCCCAGGGTGGGTTCATCCAACAACAGGATCTGCGGCTTGGCCATCAGCCCACGGCCCACCGCGACCATCTGCTGCTCGCCGCCCGACAACAACCCAGCGGGGTTGTCGATACGCTCACGCAGGCGCGGGAAGCGCCGTAAAATCGCTTCGATCTCGGCGTCTTCATCAAACGCTTCACGCCGCGAATAACCGCCCAACCGCAGGTTGTCACGCACGCTCAACTGGCCGAACACCTGGCGCCCTTCCGGTACCAGCGCCAGGCCCAAGGCGGCGATCTGGCTGGCATCGCACTGGGCGATTTCGCGGTCGTCCAGCAGGATGCTGCCACTGCGAGCCCGATGCAGCCCGGCCAGGCACTGCAGGATGCTCGACTTGCCCGCGCCGTTGGCACCGAGGATGGCCACCAGTTCGCCTGGGTTGACCACCAGGTCCACGCCCTCCACCACGGGTGCCGCGCCGTAATCGATGGTCAGCTGCTTAATGAACAACCGCGCGTCACGGCTGCCATCCCAAGCCTGCTGGCGTGGCGTGGCTTGATAGTCGACGCCGCCCAGGTAGGCGGCGATAACTTTGTCATCGGCCCGCACCGTGGCCGGCTCGCCCCAGGCAATGGGCTTGCCGGCGTCCAGCACCAGCAAGCGCTCGGACACGGCCATCACCAACGGCATGTCGTGCTCCACCAAAATGACCGCCAGGCCATAGCCGGCCAGTTGCCGGAACAACCCGGCCAGGCGATCGGTGTCGGCACGACCCAATCCGGCAGCGGGTTCGTCGAGCAGCAAAACGGCAGGGCGACACGCCAGCGCCCGGGCAATTTCCACCAGGCGGCGGTCCACGTGGGGCAACTCGTCGGCCAGCAGGTTGACCGACCCGCGGTAGCCCACCAGGGCCAGCAGGTCCAGGGCCAGTTCACGCCGGTCACTGCCGGCCACCTTGAACGGCGAGCCCAGGTGGCCGCCCTGCATGGCCACTAACACATTGTCCAGCACCGACAGTTCGCCAAACAGCTGGGTGGTCTGGTAAGTGCGGCCAATGCCCGCGCGGGCGATCTGCCAAGGCGCCAGGCCAGCCAAGGGGCGACCCAAATCGATGCGGCCCTGGTCTGGCGTGTAGTAGCCGCTGATCAAGTTGAGCACCGTGCTCTTACCGGCGCCATTGGGGCCGATGATGCTGGTGATGCTGCCCGCTGGCGCATCGAAACTCACCCCTTGGGCGGCTTGCACGCCGCCAAAGCGGATGCCGATATCCTGCACCTTGAGGCCCGCACCTTGCCCGCACTGGGTAAAGAAGCCCGCCAGGCGCAGCGCATCCGCGGCCGCTGGCGGGCACACCGTCGGCGGCTTGATCCAGCGTCGCGCCAGCGCACCCAGTACGCCTTTGGGCGCCACCCACAGCACCACCAACAGCAGCGCCGAGAAAATCAGCAAGCGGTACTCGGCAAAGTTGGAGAGCATTTCCGGTAACAGCACAATCAACAGCGCGCCCAGCAACGGGCCGAACAGCATCCCGCTGCCCCCCACAATCACCGCCAATACAAACAGGATCGACTGGCTGAACGGGAAAGACTCGGGGTTGATGAACATCATCAGCGGCGCCACCAACGCGCCGGCAAGCCCGGTCAGCGCCGCCGACAAGGCAAATGCCAGGGTCTTGGTGTGCATGGGGTTGAAGCCCAGCGAGCGCGCGGCGATCTCGGTGGATTTGACTGCCTGCATCGCCAACCCCCAACCGCTGCCGCGCAAGCGCAGGTAAAACGCCAGGGCCGCGACCATCAACGCAGTGGCCATCAGCGCCAGCGCAATAGAGGGGTCCAGGTTGCCGAACATCGGCATCGGTATACCCATCAGCCCGTTCGAGCCGCCGGTCACCTCGCGCCACTCGATCAAGCTGTGGTGCACCACGAAGGCAAAGGCGATAGTGATCATCGCCAGGTACGGCCCCTTCACGCGCAACGCCGGGATCGCCAGCAACCCGCCAACCAACCCGTTGCCCAGCGCCGCCACCAGCATGGCCACGCCCAGCGGCCAACCGGCCAGGGTCAGCAACGCCGACAGATAAGCACCCAATGCGTAAAAGGCGATGTGCCCGAACGAGATCTGCCCGCTCAAGCCAATCAGGATATTGAGCCCCACGCCCACCACGGTGGCCAGGGCGCACAGGGTAAATACCAGCAGCGAATAGCTGTCGAGCACGAAGGCTGCGACCCCGCAGGTCACCCCCAATGCCAGCAAAGCCACGGGGGCGATAATTGCGCTTGCCGCTCTCATACTTTCACCAAGGTCTTTTGGCCGAACAGGCCGTCAGGGCGGATCGCCAACACCACAATCACCAGTGCAAACGTGAAGATCTGGGTGAAGGCCGACCCGAAGTACAAGGTGATCAACGCTTCCACCAGGCCGAACAGCAACCCGGCCGCGAAAACTCCGCCAGCGCTGGCAATGCCGCCCAGGATCGCCACGGCGAAGGCTTTGAGGCCAAACAACGTGCCCATGTCGGCGTTCACGCTGAACAGCGGCGCGATCAGCAAACCGGCCACCGCGGCGAACACCGTCGACAAGGCAAAGGCCACCGCCACCACCCGCTTCACGCGGATGCCCATCAGCATCGCCGCACGCGGGTTTTGCACGCAGGCTTCCAGCACCTTGCCCAGGCGCGTGTAGCGGCGCACCAGGTACAGCGCCAGGGCCACCGCCGCCCCCACCAGCGGGATCAGTACTTGCAACAGGCCAATGTGCGAGCCCAGCAGGTCGAAGCTCTGGTTGGCCAGCGCGCTGGTGAACTGGCGCGGCTCCTTGCCGAAGGTAAACAGCACCGCATTGTCGATCAGGATGCCGCCCGCCACGGTCGCCAGCAGCCAGGCTTGGGAGCCACGTTCATGGAAAGGCCGCACCAAAAAGCGCTCGATCACCAAGCCATACACCGCGGCCAGGGCCAAGGTGGCGGGCAAGGCCAACCACCACGGCCAGCCCCAGCTGACGCTGAAGCTGTAGCCCAGCACGGCGCCCACCATCATGGCGCTGCCCTGGGCAAAGTTGACCGTGCGCGACACCACGAAGGTGATGTGAAACCCCAGGGCCAGCAGCGCGTACATGCTGCCCAGGCCCAGGCCGGAAAGGAGAGTGGCGGTGAACATGGCGAAGTCCTCAGGGCGCGATCGGGACGATCTGATCGCCCACGAAGTGGCTGAACACGTAGTCATTGGCGCCTAGCGCATCGTGCTTGTCGGCACTGAATGGCTGGCGATAGTCCTTGATCAGCCCGGCGTAATCGGTAATGCCATAGAAGCCGTCACGCACGGCCGGCCCGTCGGTGTTGCCGGCCTTGGCAATGGCCAGGGCGGCCAAGTGCAAGGCGTCGTAGGCATTGGCGATGCCCACGGCCGGGGTCACGTCGGCCAGGCTTTTGACTTCCGGATAGCGGGCTTTCAGCGCGTTGAGCACGGCATCGCCACGGGGCGAGTTGTGGTCGGTGAACACGAAGGTCTGGATAAAGTGCACGCGCCCGGCATTGGGCCCGGCCAGTTCACCAAAGCGACCACCCGCCGGGCCCCAGTGCGACACCACCGGCACGTTCCAACCCATGCGGTCCAATGACTTGACCACCTGGGCGGAGGGGCCGACGTTGCCAACCATCAACAGCGAGTCGGCGCCGGCTTCTTTCAGGCGGGTCAATTGCGGCACGACGTCCAGGTCACTGTCCTGGATACGCTCGACACCGGCGTTGGCCAGGCCGCGTTTTTCCAAGGCGCGCTTGAAGCCTGCTTCGTTGGACTCACCCCACGGGTTGTTGATCAGGATCAGCCCCGGCTTTTTCATGCCCTGGGTGCGCACGCCATAGTCCACCAGCGCCTCGTCCACCCACTCGTCCACCGCCGACACGCGGAACACGTAATTGTCCTTGGCGCCGTTCTCGGTGATCTTGGTGCCCGCCGCCCAGATGCCCATGAACGGCACTTTCAACTGGTTGGCCAAGGGCACGATGGCCAGCGACACCGGCGTGTCCAACCCGCCGAACAACACGGTGACCTTTTCGCGCTGCACCAGTTCACGGGCGGCCAGCATGCCCTTTGACGGGTTGCTTTCGTCGTCACGGCGCACCAGTTCCAACGGCCGGCCCAGCACGCCACCGGCGGCGTTCACCTCGTCGATGGCGATGCTCAAGCCACGGGTCAGCGCTTCGCCCGACTTGGCCGACTGCCCGGACAGCGCCGCCACCAGGCCGACCTTGATCGGCTCCACGGCTTGCGCGGCCTGGCCCAGCACCAGGTTGAATGCCATCGCGAGGGCCGCGCTGGACAACAGTCGTTTGAACGGGGCATGCAGTGAAGACATATTCTTTTCTCCTGATTGCTAGCGTTTGTACGGTATTTGCTAGCAAACTGGATGCCACATGGTAAAAGCCCGTATTGATTGGGCAAAACCAGCGGCGATTAAACCTCCACGCACAGAAGCTGGGCGTTGCGCACCAGATTCACGCACCCTCTACAGGAGTACACCGATGACCACCGACAACCCCGCCGTACAGATTGTTAGCAATTTTCTGGAAGCGTCCATGGCTCCCGACCCGGTGCGCGCGGCCACCTTCATGGCGGCCGACGTGCGCATCACCTTCACTGGCGGGCGCGCCATGCCCGACCCGCAAACCATCACCGCCTTCAACGGTGCGCGCTACGCGTGGGTGAAAAAGGCGCTGGGCAATTTCGACTGGATGGACCGTGGTGATCACACCGTGGTGTATTCCAACGGCACCTTGTTCGGGCAATGGCTGGACGGCCGCAGCTTCAGCGGCAACCGCTACCTGGACCGGTTCGAAGTGCGCGATGGCAAGATCACGCACATGGACGTGTGGAATGACAGCGCGGAGTGGATGCTGGAGCCGGGGGTTGCAAAGCCCTGAGCGATGCCGATGCCCGCCACGGTAGCAACTGTCTGTTAGAGGTGCATTGGCCTCTCGATTCGCGACCAAGGTCGCTCCCACACCATTCGCCGCAGCTATTGAAGTAGGCAAGCGGGCCGCTTTGCGTCATTGAGCAAACAGCCGCGAAAAATGTGGGAGCGACCTTGGTCGCGAATATCAACCGCCAGGCGGTGGAGGCTTGAGCACCCTCACCGCATCACACCGCTCAAGGCTTGATGTTCTTCAACTCATTCAACAAGCCCAACAACTGCTGCATCTTTTCTTCGCCAAACTGCTGCTGAATCTTCAGGTAGTTGCGCTCCATACCCTCGCTCATGGCCACGAAACTCTGCTGGCCCTTTTCCGTCAACGCCACGAACACCCGGCGCTGGTCCTGCGGTGCCTTCCAGCGGCGTACCAGGCCGTCGCGCTCCAGGCGGCCGAGCACGCCGGTCATGCTGGGCTTGAGGATGCAGGCCTGCTGCGCCAACTGGTGGCTTTCCAATTCACCTTGCTGGCGCAGGATGCGGATCACCCGCCATTGCTGTTCGGTGAGGTCGTGCTCGTTGAGCGCCGGGCGGAAGAACGCCATGGTCGCCTCGCGGGCTTGCAGCAGCGTCAGGGTCAGGGAAGGTCTGGGGATGGCCATGGTTCACGCATAAAAAGGACAAGTCGGCAGCTTAGAGTCGCAGGCCCGGCGGTGCAAGGCGCCCCCGCCAAAAAATATTAATTCATTAACAAAAATCACAAAAGCAGCAAATAGCACTTCACGATAAAAAAGATAATATGTTAACAATATAAATAGCCCTCCCCAGAGAGGTCCCCGATCCCAACAAAAACAACAAGGAATCGCCCCATGCACCTGCGCCTTCGCACAGCGGCCACGGCTGGCCTGTGCTCCGTGCTTGCCCCGCTGACCGCCCACGCCGACTTCATCCAGGACAGCAAGGCCAGCCTTGAGCTGCGCAATTTCTACATGAACCGCGATTTTCGCCAAACCAATGCCCCGCAGAACATGGCCGACGAATGGGCACAGGGTTTTATCCTGCGCATGGAGTCGGGCTACACAGAGGGGCTGGTCGGGTTCGGCGCCGATGCCCTGGGCGAGTTGGGGGTCAAGCTGGACTCCAGCCGCGATCACCGCGGCACCGGCCTGCTGCCCTACGGCGCCAGCCAGGAGCCGGTAGACAGTTACAGCGAGCTGGGCCTGACCGCCAAGGCGCGCGTGTCCAAAACGGTGCTGAAGGTGGGCACTTTGCTGCCGCAACTGCCGGTGGCCGCTTACAACGACGTGCGCCTGCTGCCATCCACCTATACCGGCGGCCTGGTCACTTCCCAGGACATCGAGCACCTGACGCTGAATGTCGGCCGGCTGACCCGGCAAAACCTGCGCGACTCCTCCAGCAACGACGACATGAGCTATTCAGGCGTCAACAGTAACCACTTGGATTTGGCCGGCGGCACCTACGCGATCAGCCCGCAACTGGCCGCCACCTACTACTACGCGCGCATGCAGGATATTTACCGCCAGCAGTTCGTTGGCCTGGTACACGACCTGCCGCTGGGCGAAGGCCTGGGCCTGCGCAGCGACCTGCGCTACTTCGATACGCGCGAGCAAGGCGACCACGACCTGCGCTCGGCCAGCCGGGTGGATGGTGGCAAAATCGACAACCGCTTTTTCAACGGCATGCTCACCCTGAGCGCCGGCGCGCACAAATTTGGCCTGGGCTACCAGAACCTCTCGGGCGACGGCGACTTCGCCTACCCGGGCCTGGACCCGTATTCGGTCAACCTGGTCACGGTCAACGTTTTCACCAAGGCTCAAACCGACGCCTGGCAGGCGCGCTACGACTACAACTTTGCCGCCCTGGGCATCCCCGGCCTGACCTTCATGACCCGCTACGTGGACGGTAATCACGTGCACACCGCCACGGTGACGAACGGCCGCGAATGGGAGCGCGACACCGACCTTGCCTACACCGTGCAAAGCGGCCCGCTGAAGAACGTCAACGTACGCCTGCGCAACGCCACCTTTCGCTCCAGCAACGGGCTGACCAGCGACATCGACGAAACCCGGGTGATCATCGGCTACACGCTGGCCCTGTGGTAACGCCATGGAAAGTACAAGCGGTTCAACCTAAAAGCCATTCTTCGCACCGCGGGCAACCTTGATGATGGCGACAAAGGCACACAATAAGAATCGCCATGACCCTATCAACGCAAACCCGATTGCCGCTGGCGATACTCGCCGGGCGTCATCTGTGCGTAGCGCTGGAAGAACCGGCTGAAATAGGCCGGGTCCTTGAACCCCAGCGCAAAACAGATCTCGTTGGCCGAACTGCCGGTGAACAACAACAGCCGCTTGGCCTCCTGCATCAGGCGCTCCAGGATCAGCCGCTTGGACGGCAGGTCTGCGATGCGTCGGCACACGTCGTTGAGCCGCGCTTCGGTCACGCCGATGCCATCGGCGTAACGCGACAACGGCCAGTGCTGCAGGTAGTGCGCCTCGATCAGTTCATTGAAGCGATGGAAGATTTTCAAGTCTTCGTGCCGCGCCGGCCGCGCCGGCAGGGAGTTGGCGCACAGGCGCAGCAGACGGGTCATGATCAACCGCGTCAAGCTGTCCAGCGCCGCGCCACGGCCAGGCTGGGTGGCAATGATCTCGCCGTTGAGCTCCTCGAACAGGTAATCCAGGCGCGCCGCCTCCCCTTCACCTTCCGCGCCCAACGGCGTCAACGCCACGCAGGCCGCTGGCAACTGCGGGCCCGGTGCCAGGCTTGGGTCGGCGTCGATCAATTGCCACACCAGTTGCTGGCGCACCGTCAGCACATGGCCGTCGGCGTCGGCCTCGGTCACGAACGCGTGGGGAATGGTGGGCGGCGTCAGGAAAAACATCGGCCCACGCTCCACGAACTGCTGGTCGTCCAGGTACACCCGCACCACGCCGGTCTTGACGTAGTGCACCTGGAAAAACCGATCGTGGCGGTGCACCGGCATGTTACGGCCGAAAAACCCCGCCAGGTTGCCCAGGCGGTCGTAATGCACCTCGGCGTCGCTGTAGCGCTGGTCGTAAACCTGGCCAATGTTGATGTTGGGGATCGGCTGGCGATCACTCATCACGGCGTACTCATTGTTGTTATTGGAAGGGTGCTTCGGCACCCGGGTCGATTGTGCCACGCTTGACGATCGTTAATATATTAATTATAAACGTTAACACATTAACAATTACCCGCAGGGGCTCCGTACCCTGCCCTGCCAGGAGAAAAGCATGAGCCGTGCCCTGCATGACACTGCGACCGGCACCCTGTTCGGCGTTGCGCTGAACTACCAGGGGCTGTTGCAACAACGCCTAGCCGAGTTCGAACAGGCGCCTTACAAGCAGCCGCCGGTCAAGCCCGTGCTGTTCATCAAGACCCCCAACACTCGCAACGTGCACGGTGGCGCCGTGGTGTACCCGCGCGGCGTCGAACACCTGCAACCTGGCCCTGCCCTGGGTGTGGTGATCGGCAAGAGCGCCAGCCGCGTCAGCGCCAGCGAGGCGCTGGACTACGTGGCCGGCTACACCATTGTCAACGAATTCAGCCTGCCGGAAGACAGCTACTACCGCCCCGCCGTCAAAGCCAAGTGCCGTGACGGCTTCTGCGCCCTGGGCCCGGAACTGGTGCCCGTCGAGCAGATCAAGGACCCGCACCAGTTGACCCTCAAGTTGCTGGTGAACGGTGAAGTGCGCCAGCAAAACACCACGGCCAACTTCGTGCGCGGCATCCCCCAACTGATCGCCGAAATCAGCGAGTTCATGACCCTGCACGCCGGCGACGTGCTGATCACCGGCACCCCCGAAGGCCGCGTCGACGTGCAGCCAGGCGACACCGTGGACGTTGAAATCACCGGCCTCGGCCGCCTCACCAACACGATTGTGGCCGAGTAAAGGAGCTGTCATGAAACACGCCCGTATCCGTTTTGAAGGCCGCGATCATGCGGTCACCGTAGAGGCCGACAACGCCGTGCGCCTGGCCGACGGCCGCCTGCTGGCCGAAGACCAGGTGCAGTGGCTGCCACCGGCCACCGGCAGCATGTTCGCCCTGGGCCTGAACTACGCCGACCACGCCGCCGAGCTCGCCTTTGCGCCGCCTACTGAACCACTGGCCTTCGTCAAGTCGCCCGGCACCTACACCGGCCATCACCAAATCACCTGGCGCCCGGACAACGTCGCGTACATGCACTACGAGTGCGAACTGGTGGCCGTGATCGGCAAGCCGGCCCGCAACGTCAAGCGCGAAAACGCCCTGGAATACCTGGCCGGCTACACCGTGTGCAACGACTACGCAATCCGCGATTACCTGGAGAACTACTACCGCCCCAACCTGCGCGTGAAAAACCGTGACGCCACCACCCCGGTCGGCCCCTGGATCGTCGACGTGGCCGACGTGCCCGACGCCTCCAACCTCAAGCTGCGCACCTGGATCAACGGTGAGCTGCGCCAGGAAGGCAGCACCGCCGACATGATTTTCGATATCCCCTACCTGATCGAATACCTGTCCAGCTTCATGACCCTGCAACCGGGCGACATGATCGCCACCGGCACGCCCGAAGGCCTGGCCGACGTCGTGCCCGGCGATGAAGTGGTGGTGGAGGTGGAAGGCGTGGGTCGCCTGGTCAACCGAATTGTCAGCGAAGCCGAGTACTTCGCATCCCGCAAAGAGGCGCAAACTGCATGATCAAGCACTGGATCAACGGCCGTGAGGTCGAAAGCAAAGACGTGTTCGTCAACTACAACCCGGCCACCGGCGAGGCCATCGGCGAGGTCGCCAGCGGTGGCGCCGAAGAGGTCGCCCAGGCGGTCGCGGCCGCCAAGGAAGCCTTCCCCAAATGGGCCGGCACCCCGGCCAAGGAGCGCGCCAAACTGATGCGCAAGCTGGGCGAGCTGATCGAACAGAACGTACCGCACCTGGCCGAACTCGAAACCCTGGACACCGGCCTGCCCATCCACCAGACCAAGAACGTGTTGATCCCGCGTGCCTCGCACAACTTCGATTTTTTTGCCGAAGTGTGCACGCGCATGGACGGCCACAGCTACCCGGTCGACGACCAGATGCTCAACTACACGCTGTACCAGCCGGTGGGCGTGTGTGGCCTGGTGTCGCCGTGGAACGTGCCGTTCATGACCGCCACCTGGAAGACCGCGCCGTGCCTGGCGCTGGGCAACACAGCGGTGCTGAAGATGAGCGAGCTGTCGCCGCTGACCGCCAACGAACTGGGCCGCCTGGCGGTTGAAGCGGGCATCCCCAACGGCGTGCTGAACGTGATCCAGGGCTACGGCGCCACGGCCGGGGATGCGCTGGTGCGCCACCCCGACGTGCGGGCGATTTCCTTTACCGGCGGCACCGCCACCGGCAAAAAGATCATGCAAACGGCCGGCCTTAAAAAGTACTCCATGGAGCTGGGCGGCAAGTCGCCGGTGCTGATCTTTGAAGACGCGGACCTTGAGCGTGCACTGGACGCCGCGCTGTTCACCATTTTCTCGCTCAACGGCGAACGCTGCACCGCGGGTAGCCGTATTTTCATTCAGGAAAGCGTGTACCCGCAGTTCGTCGCCCAGTTTGCGGCGCGGGCCAAGCGCCTGATCGTGGGCGACCCGCAAGACCCGAAAACCCAAGTCGGCTCGATGATCACCCAGGCCCACTACGACAAGGTCACCGGCTACATCAAGATCGGCATCGAGGAAGGCGCCACCCTGCTGGCTGGCGGCCTGGAACGCCCGGCCAACCTGCCGGCGCACCTGGCTCGCGGGCAGTTCATCCAGCCCACGGTATTCGCCGACGTGAACAACAACATGCGCATCGCCCAGGAAGAAATCTTCGGCCCGGTGGTGTGCCTGATCCCGTTCAAGGACGAGGCCGAGGCACTGAAGTTGGCCAACGAAACCGAGTACGGCCTGGCTTCGTACATCTGGACCCAGGACATCGGCAAGGCCCATCGCCTGGCTTATGGCATTGAAGCGGGGATGGTGTTCATCAACAGCCAGAACGTGCGCGACCTGCGCCAGCCGTTCGGCGGCGTGAAGGGCTCCGGCACCGGCCGTGAAGGCGGCCAGTACAGCTTCGAGGTGTTCGCCGAAATCAAGAACGTGTGTATTTCTATGGGCAGCCACCACATCCCGCGCTGGGGCGTGTAACCGACCGCGCCCTGTGTGGGAGCATGGCTTGCCAGCGATGAGGCCCACCAGGCGCCGTCGCAAGCAAGCTTGGCTCCCACCAAGCCAGCCGCCACTGAACCACAACAACAATACTTTCAGGAGTTCCACCATGGGCGAAGTCGTCCTCGCTGCCAAGATCTGCCACGTACCCTCCATGTACCTGTCCGAGCTGCCCGGCAAGCACCACGGCTGCCGTGAAGCAGCCATCGCCGGCCACAAGGAAATCGGCCGCCGCGCGCGCGAACTGGGCGCCGACACCGCCGTGGTGTTCGACGTGCACTGGCTGGTCAACAGTGGCTACCACGTCAACTGTGGCGAGCATTTCAAGGGCATCTACACCAGCAACGAGCTGCCGCATTTCATCAAGGACATGGCCTACGAGTACCCGGGCAACCCAGGCCTGGGCGAGCTGATCGCCGCTGAAGCGGTCGAGGCCGGCGTGCGCACCATGGCCCACAACATCCCAAGCCTTGAGCTTGAATACGGCACCCTGGTGCCCATGCGCTACATGCACATGGGCACGCCAGACAACGAAAAACTCAAGGTCATTTCCATCGCCGCCTGGTGCGCCTGGCACCGCCTTGAAGACAGCTTCGCCTTCGGCGCCGCGGTGCGTCGGGCCATCGAGAAAAGCGACCACAAGGTCTTGGTGCTGGCCTCAGGTTCCCTGTCGCACCGTTTCTCGGACGACCGCAACGCCGAAGCCAACATCCACAACTGGACCCGCGAGTTCGACAAACAGGTCGACCTGCACGTGGTCCAGCTGTGGCGCGAAGGCCGCTTCAAGGAGTTTTGCGCGATGTTGCCGGACTACGCCGAACACTGCTTTGGCGAGGGCAAGATGCACGACACCGCCATGCTGCTGGGCCTGCTCGGCGGCCCCGACTACAACAAGCCGGCCGAAATCATCACCGAACCCTTCGGCAGCTCTGGCACCGGCCAGATCAATGCCATCTTCCCGCTCTGAGCCGAGGCGACCATGCCGCACTTTATCGCCGAGTACACCAACAACCTCGAAGCCCAAGCCGACTTGCCCGGCCTGTTTGAAAAGGTCCACGCCAACCTGGGCGCCAGCGGCGTGTTCCCGCTGGGCGGCATTCGCAGCCGTGGCGTGCGCCTGGACACCTGGCGCATGGCCGACGGCAAGCATGACTACGCCTTCGTGCACATGACCCTCAAGGTCGGCAGCGGGCGTGACCTGGCTACCCGAGAACAGGTAGCCCAAGCGCTTTTCGAAGTCATCACCGAACACTTTGCGCCGTTGCAGGCCCAGCGGCTGCTGGCGATCTCGTTCGAGATGACCGAGCTGCACCCACAACTCAACTTCAAACAGAACAACGTGCACGCGTTTCTAAAAAACCAGGCGGGCTGACACCGCCCGACCACCCACGGCCTCTCACACAAAAAGTACAACATCATGAGCACAGCCAGCACCGCCCACGGCGCCCTCGCGGCGACCAGTGACCGTACCCATTCGCTGATCACCTGGCGGCTGATGCCGCTGTTGCTGATCTGCTACCTGTTCGCCCACCTGGACCGCATCAACATCGGCTTTGCCAAGATGCAGATGAGTTCGGACCTGCACTTTAGTGACACCGTGTACGGCTTCGGCGCCGGGTTGTTTTTCGTCGCCTACGCGCTGTTCGGCGTGCCCAGCAACATGGCCCTGGACCGCGTCGGCCCACGGCGCTGGATCGCCACGCTGATGATCGTCTGGGGCGTGCTGTCCACCAGCATGCTGTGGATAGAAAGCGCCAGCGGGTTCTACACCTTGCGCTTTTTGCTCGGCGTGGCCGAGGCCGGGTTTTTCCCTGGCATCCTGGTGTTTCTCAACCGCTGGTACCCCGCCCGCCGCCGCGCCCAGGTCACCGCGCTGTTTGCCATTGCCGTGCCCATGGCCGGCGTGGTGGGCGGCCCGTTGTCGGGGGGCATCCTGCAGATGTTCCATGACTTTGGCGGCCTGCGCGGCTGGCAGTGGATGTTCCTGATTGAAGGCGCACCGGTGGTGCTGCTGGGCTTGGTGGTGCTCAAGGCACTGCCCGATAGCTTCGAAAGCGTGAACTGGCTCAGCGGCGAGCAGAAGCAGCAACTGCGCGAGCAGATGGCCAGCGAAGAGCAACGCAAGTCGATCACCACCTTTGGCGCAATTCTGCGCGATGCACAGGTGTGGCTGCTGGTGGCGGTGTATTTCGCGGTGATGCTGGCGGTCAACACCCTGGCGTTCTGGATGCCCACGCTGATCCACGGTGCCGGCATTGGCAGCGATGGCCAGGTTGGCTTGCTCAGCGCGGTGCCATACCTGGCCGGCTGCGTGTTCATGATTGCCTGCGGGCGCTCTTCGGATCGCCAGCGTGAACGTCGCTGGCACCTGTGCGTGCCATTGCTGATGTCGGCCGTGGGCATCGCCCTGGCCGGCATCGCCCCGGCCAACGCCACATTGGTGCTCGGCGGCCTGGTCATCGCCGGGATGGGTGCCAGCGCGGCCTTGCCGATGTTCTGGCAACTGCCGCCGGCCTTCCTGTCCAACGGCACCCAGGCCGCCGGCATCGCGTTGATCAGCTCCTTTGGCAGCATCGCCTCATTCCTGGCGCCCTACCTGATTGGCTGGATGCGCGACACCACCCACAGCGCCAGCCTGGCACTGTACGTACTGGCCTTGTTTATCGCCCTGGGCGGCCTGCTGGTGCTGCGCACCCGGGCAGCCATCGTCAACCCACAGTAAGAGACTTAGCCCATGCTCGACCACGACCTGATTCTGCAAGCCGCCGCCCACCTGGACCGCGCCGAACGCTCGCGCGAACAGGTGCGCCAGTTCTCGCTGCAATACCCGGACATCACCATTGAGGATGCCTACGCCATCCAGCGCGCCTGGGTGGCGCAAAAGATCAAGGACGGGCGCAAGCTGGTCGGCCACAAGATCGGCCTGACCTCACGCGCCATGCAGGTGTCCTCCAACATCACCGAGCCGGACTACGGCGCGCTGCTGGACGACATGTTCTTTGACGAGGGCACCGACATCCCCTTCAACCGCTTCATCGTGCCACGGGTGGAAGTCGAGCTGGCGTTCATCCTCGGCAAACCACTGAAGGGCCCCAACGTGACCGTGTTCGACGTGCTCGACGCCACCGAGTGGGTGATCCCGGCGCTGGAAATCATTGATGCGCGCATTCAGCAGGTAGACCCGCACACCCAGGCCACCCGCAAGGTGTTCGACACCATCAGCGACAACGCCGCCAATGCCGGCGTGGTCATGGGCGGGCGCGCCGTGCGCCCTACCGAGATCGACCTGCGCAAGGTGCCGGCAGTGCTCTACCGCAATGGCGTGATCGAGGAGTCCGGGGTGTCGGCCGCCGTGCTTAACCACCCGGCCAAGGGCGTGGCGTGGCTGGCCAACAAACTGGCGCCCTATGACGTGACGCTGCAACCAGGGCAAATCATCCTGAGCGGCTCGTTTACCCGGCCGGTGGCGGCCAACCCGGGCGATACCTTCCATGTAGATTACGACATGCTCGGTTCCATCGCCTGCCGCTTCGTCTAACCACCGTCTCGTCGTGCGAGGAGCCTTTCATGCTAATCAATACCTTCAAGCAACGCCTTAAATCCGGCCAGCCGCAGATCGGCCTCTGGCTCGGCCTGGCCAACCCCTACTGCGCGGAACTGGCCGCCAACGCCGGTTTCGACTGGCTGCTGATCGACGGCGAGCACGCCCCCAACGACCTGCGCAGCCTGCTCGGCCAGCTCCAGGCCGTGGCGCCCTACGCCAGCCAACCGGTGATCCGCCCGGTGATCGGCGACACTGCGCTGATCAAGCAGGTGCTGGACATCGGCGTGCAAACCCTGCTGGTGCCCATGGTCGAAACCGCCGAGCAGGCCAGCCAACTGGTACGCGCCACCCGTTACCCGCCAAACGGCGTCCGCGGCGTGGGCAGCGCCTTGGCCCGCGCCTCGCGCTGGAACACCGTGCCCGGTTACCTCGACCAGGCCGATGAACAGATGTGCCTGCTGGTGCAAATCGAAAACCGCGAAGGCCTGGCCAACCTCGATGCCATCGCCGCCGTGGAAGGCGTGGACGGCATCTTCATCGGCCCGGCCGACCTCAGCGCCGCCATGGGCCAGCGCGGCAACCCCGGCCACCCGGAGGTACAGGCGGCCATCGAGGATGCCATCGTGCGCATTCAAAAAGCCGGCAAGGCGGCGGGTATTCTCAGTGCCGACGAGGCGCTCGCACGGCGCTACCTGGAACTGGGGGCGGCCTTCGTCGCCGTGGGCGTGGACACCACGGTGCTGATGCGTGGCTTGCAAGGCCTGGCAGGCAAGTTCAAGGACGTGCAGCCTGTGGCGAGTGGACCGCAGGTGTACTGAGTTCGCCACTGGCAACCTCGGACAAATTCAACGGCACGCAAGATCAAGACACCCACCGCCCGGAAGGCCCTTAATATCGACATTGAAGTCGAGTTGCTTCTCCACCTTCCGGGCTGCCCCATGATTACCATCGAAACTCCCACGTATTACACGGCCACCAAAAAATACAACCTGGCCTTCCCCACCCTCGAAGACGACATTAACGCTGACGTGGTAGTGATCGGCGGCGGCTTTTCCGGCATCAACACCGCGCTTGAGCTGGCCGAGAAAGGCATCACCAACATCGTCGTGCTGGAAGCGCGCTACCTGGGCTTTGGTGGCACTGGCCGCAACGGCGGGCAGATCATGGCCGGCATCGGCCACGACCTGGAAAAAATCAAAAGCAGCGTCGGCGAGCACGGCCTGCGCGAGATCTTCGAGATCGCCGAACTGGGGGCCGGCATCATCAAGGACCGCATTGCCAAATACGGCATCGACGCCGATTTTTGCCACGGCTACGGTTACATGGGCTTCAACGCCCGCCAGGCAAACACCCTGCGCGCCTGGGAAAAAGACTTCAAGTCGATCAACACCAAGGATGAGATCCGCTTTCTGGCAGGCAACGAGGTCAAGCAGATCATCGGCTCCGACGCCTACAGCAGTGCCTTGCTGCACATGGGCGGCGGCCACGTGCATTCGCTGAACCTGTTGCTGGGCGAAGCCAAGGCCCTGGCCAGCCACGGCGTGCGCATCTACGAGCACAGCCCGGCACTGGAAGTGCAGTACGGCGACACCATCACCGTGCGTACCGGCCGCGGTTCGGTCAAGGCCGGCAAGTTGCTGTGGGCCTGCGACAGCTTCCTCAACAAGCTGGAACCGGAGCTGCACAAGACCACCGTCAACACCTACGCCTTCCAGATGATGAGCGAGCCACTGTCTGACGAAATGATCCAGCGCATCAGCCCTATCCGCGGTGCCTACAGCGACATCCGCCCGGTGATTGACTACTACCGCGTGACTAACGAAAACCGCCTGCTGTTCGGCGCTGCCACGCCCTTCGTCGAGCACATTCCCAACGACCTGAAAGCCTGGAACCGCCAACTGATGCTGAAGATCTTCCCGTACCTCAAGGACGTGAAGATCGACCTGGCCTGGGGCGGGCCGATGGCCACCGGCGCCAACCTGTTCCCGCAGATCGGCACCCTCAGCGGGCGCCCCAACGCCTTTTACGTTCAGGGCTACGCAGGCTTTGGCGTAACGCCCAGCCATATCATTTGCAAGGTGTTGGCCGAGGGCATGAGCGAAGGCTCGCAGCGCTACAACCTGATCAGCTCGGTCAAGCACGCGCAAATCCTGGGCAAGGACCACATTCGCCCGCTACTGCTGACGGCCGGCAAAAGCCTGCATCAGCTGTCCGGCTACTTCAACGGGCGCCGCTGAGCGCCTGCTTTTCACCCTCAGGAAACCTGCCATGACCCTTACCACGATCAAACAACAGATCCAACTCAACGAACTCGACGCTTGGGGCTCGATAGCAGACCTGGGCTCGGAGGTGCTGGAAGGCGACGTCAAAGTCTTCGGCAAAATGACCTTCGGCGCGCCCACCGACGCGATCAGCAGCGCCTATTTCGGCACCACCGCCGGCAAGTTCCGCATGACCTACCCCTTCAACGAACAGGCCACCGTGGTCACTGGCCAAGTAACCCTGACCGACATCGCCAGCGGCACCACCCACACCTACAAGGTGGGCGACAGCTGGTTCGTGACCAAGGGCACCGAGGTGGTGTGGGACGTGCCGGGTGATGGCTTCGTCAAGCACTACCTCGCCATCGCCTGATCTAGGCGGCTCTTTCCCTTCGCAAGCAAGGCTTGCTCCCACATGGAGTTCACCTTGTGAGAGCAAGCCTCGCTCCAACATGCACCCCACCCTGTGGGAGCAAGCCTTGCTTGCGAAAGCTCGAATGAAACACGCTGCAATGGACTGCATTCCCATCAAGCCGTGAAATTCACTAAATTGTTGTCCTTCAGCATTGAGGACAACGGAATGTCTCTCTCCCAAACCCATCGCCTGCGCATTGGCCGGTTCTCCGAGATCGGCAGGATCTATCTCCTAACGACGCAAACCAAAGACCGAGAACCGGTATTTGCCGATTGGAAACTTGGGCGCCTCGTTATGCAAGAGTTCAAGCGGGAGCAAGAAAGCGGTGCAACCCATTCGCTCGCCTGGGTGATTATTCCCGATCACTTTCATTGGCTTGTCGAACTGAAATCAGGCGATCTGTCTTCTCTGATGCAGCGAGTTAAATCACGGTCCACAATTTTAGTGAACCGGTCATCGGGACGTGCAGGTGGGGTATGGCAAAAACCTTCCATGATCGAGCGATGCGCAAGGAAGAGGACTTGAAGGCGGCCGCAAGGTATATCGTGGCTAATCCCCTGCGGGCCGGGCTGGTGGAACGTTGTGGGGACTATCCGCTTTGGGATGCTGTTTGGCTGTAGAGTCCTTCGCAAGCAAGGCTTGCTCCCACATGAGCTCAATTGGCTATGGAGTTCTTCGCAAGCAAGGCTTGCTCCCACATGAGCTCATTTGGCTGTGGAACTGTTCGCAAGCAAGGCTTGCTCACACTTGGCTTGCCCCCACAGGTTACTGCTGGCTGCCTACGCGAAAATCCTTGGGTGAGCGCTCGAACTGCTTCTTGAACGAGCGGCTGAAATGCGCCGAGTCGGTGAAGCCCCATTTGTAGGCAATGGCCGTGATCGACTCGCCCTTGAAAATCGGGTTGGCCAGGTCGTCGGCGCTGCGTTGCAAGCGGGAACGCTGGATATACCGGCACACGCTGTCACCCTGCTCCTCGAACAACCGATACAAATGGCGCACGGAAATGTTCAGGCGGCTGGCAAGGCCTGCAGGGTTGAGGCCTGGCTGGGTCAGTGACTCATCAATGACCTTCTGCGCGTAACTGCGCAGGTTGGCGCCATTGAGCAACGCAGGGTCGCAGGCCTGGGTGTCATTGCGCTCGAATGCCGCAGGCAACAGCGAGACAAAGGCGTTCTGCAGCGCCCGGCCTTCGGCATCGTCATCAAGCTCAGTCTCTTTGCACAGTTGGTCCATCATCAAGTGCAGCACGCGCCCACAGGCGCTGGTGGAGGAGATCTTGCCAAAAGGGCTTTCGGTGTCCAGTTCGCGCATCACTTGCGCCCGTGACAGCGAAAGCGAGGCATGCTCGATCAGGCCGAAGGGGGTGATTTCACAGGCGCCGACCGAATCCATCAGCAGCATGTCACCGGGCGCCAGTTGCAGGCACACGCCGTTCTGGGTGATCTGCGAAAACCCGGTGCGCTGGCTGACCAGGTAGCAGTGCTGGTCGTTGTCATGGTCGGCGTTGTGCCCCTGGCGCACGATGTTGCCGGCGTTGGTGCGCATGTTGGCCAACAGCAGCCCGGCACGCGACCAGGTCGAGATTTCGCCAATGAACAGCGAGCGGTTGAACGCCAGTTGCGTGTCGAAGTGCCCGCAAATGGCGCGCATGGTGTCGGTCCAATGCTCAAGCGAGCCTTGGGCTGCGTGGTGCATGCTCATGAATACCTCCACTCTGGCATCTTGTTTTTGTAGGGTAATTGTTAACATGTTATCAATTGCCCTACAACTGTATTTCGATGCGCTAGTGGGAGGCAGGTTACGTGCCAGTTGGCGTCAAACGCCGTGCAAGGTTTGCCCTAGACAGATCAGGCCTTGCAGCAAGTGGTCGCGTTGCCCAAGGCTCAGCCTGATGTAGCGACGAAAGGCTGGCAGGCGGTTGACCACTTCGCTGCCGCCCAGGTGCTCCAGGCGCACGGTCCATTGGCCCTGCCCCTGCTCGATGCTCAGGCGCTTGAAGTCCAGCGGCATCAGGGCACGCTTCAAGTGCCCCTCTTCGCTCAAGCGCTGCTGAAGAAACCCGACCCTTTCCACTTCACCGCCGCGATGGCGGCAGGCCAACCCGGTACGCCGTAGCGACCCGCTGTGGTGCACCTCAAAGCGCGCCACACCCTGCCGTGAGGCAGGTACGCGCAACACGAATTCAGTGGTGACCACGTGCATCAGCAGCTGCGATTGGACCTGTTCGTGCACCTCGAACAGCCAGTCACCCAAACGCACCTGGGCCTGCCCTGGCGCGGTCACCTGGAAGTCGCCGATGCCCAGGTTGCGACGCAGTTGCTCCAGGGTAACGCCCGCTCGGTAACCGCTGGGCGCCCGGTCAAACAGCCTTTGCAGCCTGGCCGGGCATTTCAAGGTGGGCAATGACAGGCTCATGGGCGAACTCCTTGGCCAGCACGTCTTCGACGCGGGCGGGTTTGAATGGGTTGACCTTCTGCACCAGCAGCGTCCACACCAGTGCATACAGTGCGGTGCCGCCCAGCATCACGGCAAACGGCACATAGATATCGGCCGCGTTCATGCCCGGCGGGGTGATGAACCACATGCCCAGCAAGATGCCGATGCTGGAGACGATCTGCGGCAGCGGGAACCACGGCGAGCGGTAGGCACGCGGCAGGTCGGGCCTGCGGATGCGCAGGATCACCACCGAGAGCGTCACCAGCAGGTAGGCCGTGCTCCAGGCACACACCGCCGCCAATACCAGGTGCATGATGTTGTCGGTGTTGCCGCCCAGGTACCAGGCATGCAGACACGGGATCAGCACCGCCACCAGGATGCACAGCAGCGGGGTCTTGAAGCGCGGGTGCAGGTAGGTGAACATTTTCGGCAGGGCGCCATCCACCGCCATGCCGTAGAGAATGCGCGGCACGCCGGCCATCAGCGTGTTGATGGTGGCGGCGCCGGCAAACAGAAAGCCGATGCCCAGCCACACCGGGCCGACGCTGCCCATCACCTGCTCGGCGAACTTGGGGATGGCCATGGGCGTGTCCAGCAAGTGCGTGCCGCTGGCGGCATCGAGCAGCACGTTGGCCACCTGGCGCTTCATCGCCGCGCCGTAGATGAACATGCACGCGGCCACCCCCAGCAGGCCGAGGATCATGGCCTTGGGCATCACCGTGGCCGACTTGCGCAGGTCCGGCGCCAGCGGCGTGACGAACTCGCAGCCGACGAACATGAACATCGCCATGCCCACCAGCGACAGGATGGTGATCAGGTCGGTGCCCACCAGCGACTCGCCGAACCAACCGTCCAATTGCACCGCCGGTGCGGCAATCAGGCCCAGCACGCCGAACACCGTCAGGGTGGTCCACATGCCGAAGGTCAAAATGATTTCGGCGCGACCGAACACGCTGACGCCAAAAGCATTGAGCACGCCGAAGATGACCACGAACGCCACCCCCACCAGCCAGGAACCACCGGCGGATTCGGCCAAGGTGTTGAGGTGCTCGAAGTTCACCAGCGCCATTACCCCGGACAGGATGGTCTCGGCGGTGCCGGCGAACACGTGCACGATCAGGTAGGCCGACAGCGTGCCGGTGATGGCGAAGAAGCGGCCCATGCCGCAGTTGATGTAGTCGTACACGGAGCCGGTGGTGGGCAGGATCGCCGCCGCCTCGGCAAAGGTGGTGGCCTGGGCCAGCATCATCACCACGGCAATCAGCATGGCCACGGCAAAGGCGCTGCCGCCAATGCCAAAACCCATGGTAGCGGTAAGGATCACGGGGCTGGCCATGATCAGCCCCACGGCACTGGCCAGCGCCGTGGGAAAGCCCACGGTGCCCCGGTTCAGGTGGTCGGTGAGTGTTTTGTTGTTCGACATCGCAGGTGCCCTCCAGCAGATAGTGGGGCTACTCTGCGCGCAGGGGCTGGCGAGGGTCTTGCCAATGGCTGCCGGCCAATTTGGAGCAGGCTGCCAATGCTGCCCTGGCGATTTAATAACGGCGACCACCGGCCGGCCGCGCGGCCTATCGCAAGCAAGCTTGCTCCCACATGTTTTGCACCGGCTTTTGACGCTTTTGAAAGGCACGGCACGTTGCAGCCAGTGTGGGAGCAAGCTTGCTTGCGATAGGCCGCAGGCGACCGGTGTGTGCAGCACTTGAGGCTTGCGCCAGGGGTCAGTGGGCGATGACGGCTTTGAGGACGGTCTTGAAGGCCCCGACCTGCTCGTCACTGAACTCGCCAAACACCTTTTCCTGCTGCTCGCGCGCAATGGTCCACAACGCTTCGGTCTCATCCACCCCCTTGGCCGTCAGCCGCACGCGCTCATCGGTGTCCACCACCAGGCCCTTGCGCTTGAGGTTGGCCACCGCCTCTTCAATCTCGCGCGCAGGCATGGCCACTTCGCGCTGCAGGTCGCACAGGCTCAACCCCGCGTCGTTCTCCAGCACCATCAGCATGCGTGCCTCGCTGGTGCGCAGGCCGGTGGACAACTGGCGGGGTTGGTAGCTGGCCTGGTAGGCGCGCAAGGCCTGGGTCATCAGGTAATACAGGTTGTGGCTCAGGCGGCCCTGCAAGTGGCTGCTGGCGGCCTGGCCCTCCTCGCGTTTAGTCATGCGGGTGTGCGGCAGCACCATGGAGTAGGCGCCCTGGTGATAAAGCAGCGGCGAGCGGCCGAAGTCGTCGAAGGCCAGCACTTTGCCAATCATGATCCAGTGGTCACCACCGTCCACCTGCTGGAATTTTTCGCAGTGGAAGCGCCGCCGCGCAATCGGCGAATACCGGTGAGCCGCCCTCCCCCGGCTGGTACTCGATCTCGGCAAAGCGATCGTCCTTGGGCCGGGCGAAGTTGTTGGACAGGTCGATCTGGTCCGCCGCCAGCACGTTGACCGCGAAGTGGCTGGCCTCTTCAAAGACTTCATGGCTGTTGGAGCGCTTGTCGATGCTCCACAGTACCAACGGCGGGTCCAGTGACACCGAGTTGAAACTGTTGGCGGTGACGCCCACCTTGCGCCCATTGGCAGTGGCGGCGGTGACCACGGTAACGCCGGTGGCGAAGTTGCCCAGGGCGCGGCGGAAGGCGCGGGTATCGAATTCGGACATGCAAGACTCCCGGGCTGCCACCTAGGGCTGCCCTGATTGTTGTTATAAAAGGCGGTTGCCGGTGACTCAGACCATGCTTGGGTCTGGCTCAAGCCCCATCAGCTCACGACCGAGGATTTGCGCGCACACGTCATAGTCGGTATAGGCATGGGCGCCGGTGAGGTGGGCGTCGCGGAACAGGCGCTGCAGCTCGTTGGTTTCAAACCAGGCGCCGCCGCCAGACGCCTCCATCAGGCGGTCGACTGCCTGGATGCACATCTTGGTGGCGTAGCCCTGGTTGGTGCGCCAGAAGGCCAGGGTCTCGCGGCTCGGGTAGCGATGGGCTTCGCTGTGCTCGGCATGCTCCTGCCAGGTTTTTTCCAGGAAGGCCCGAGCGGCGGCCACCTGATGAGTCGACTCGGCCAGGCGCATCAGCGCCGGCGTGGCAGCACCGACCGCGGCGCCGGTGTAGGCACGTACGCGGTTGCGGGTTTTCTCGCGGAACACCTCCAGCATGCGCTCGGCCACACCCAAACTGACGGTAGAGAAGCCACTGGCAAAATAGGGGCGATAGGGCGAGTAGAAAATCTTGCTATCGGGGTACAGGCCAAAGCCACCCGACTTGCCTTCCATCATGTCCCGGGCTTTCTGGATGCGATGCTCGGGCACGAACGCGTTATCGACAATCAGCGTTTTGCTACCGCTGCCGCGCATGCCGATGGCGTACCAGTCGTCTCGGATCTGGTAGTCGCCACGGGGTAACACCGCGAAGCAGTAGTCTTGGGTACCCTCGGCGTTCTTGCGCCGAAAGCCGACGATGGCCCACTCGGCATGGTCGCAACCACTGCTCCAGCCCATCTCGCCACTAAAGGTCACGCCGCCCTCGACTTCCTCGGTACGGCCGAACGGCGCGATGCTGCTGCTGGCGGTGGCATCCGGGTCGTCGCCCCACACCTCTTGCTGCAATTTGGCCGGGAACATCGCCATCTGGTGGCTGTGGGTGCACAGCAGGCTCATGGCCCAGGCCGTGCTGGCGCAGGCACCGGCCAGCAAGGCGATGCAGTCGGCGAACTCGGGCAGGGAGATTTCCATGCCGCCAAACGCCTTGGGCTGGAAGGCGCGGTGCAAGCCGATGCTTTTGAGCAGCGTGATATTTTCGGCAGGGACCTGGCGGTCCTTTTCGGCCTGGAAGGCATTGGCGGCGATGGCCGGCAGCAGGGGCTTGAGGTCTTCGAGCAACGGGTTCGGCTTTTTCATGGGGCCACTCTGTTTATTATTGGATGAGTGGGTTCAGTATGTGAGGCCGGCGCCGGGTGGAAAATGCACGTTCCAGAGGGGAGATTGTACTTTTCGTGGTGGCAGCCCCGATCAATCCGCACGTCACGCACCGACAAGACATCCCGCCTGCCTTGCTGCCTAATAAACCCTTACCGGAGGACTCCATCGTGCACCTCGAAGTCGCCCAACGCTGCCTGCAAGCCTTCACCCAACTGGTGCCTGCCCGCCAAGCGGCGTTCTATTGCATCGATGAGCAATTGCAGGCCTGCGACTTCCAGTTGCTGCACATGAACGACGCCATGCACCGCGACTACCTGGCCAACTACCGCCAGGTCGATCCGTTGCACCCGCGCCGGTGCCTGGCCAGCGGCCTGGCGGTGGTGCCCTTGCACGTGGCCCGGCAACAGCAACGGCCCGCCGACGGGCAACGCTACCAACGCTTCCTGACGCACTACGGGGTGGTGGACGTGGTGGAAATCATCGCCCAACGCGACGGCAAGCCCCACGCGGCGATTTCCATGCTGCGCGGGCCGGAACAGGGCGCCTTCACGGTCGCGCAACTGAGCCAGTTGCACGCATTGCAGGGGTTGCTGGAGATGGCCGTCGCCACCCTGCCCGCCCCTCAGCCGGCGCTGACACCCCGCGAGCAGCAGATCGCCCTGTTGCTAAGCCAAGGCGCCAGCAACAAAGACCTGGCACGCCAACTCGACCTGGGCCTGGCCACCGTCAAGACGCACCTGATTCACCTGTTTCGCAAGGTGGGCGTGCGCAACCGCACCGAGCTGGTCAGCCGCCTGTACCTGTAGCCGTCTCAACCTTCTGGTGGATGCCGCGCGGGCGGCCAACTGCCGATGATGGGCCCACACCCCCTCAACGGAATCACCCACCATGAGCACTTCCAAAGACTGGATCACCGTCGGCGACCTGGCCGACGGCTTCGCCGCCCACGCCTTCATCCTGCCCAACCTGGCGACCCTGGCCGGCCAGCGCTTTACCCTGAATTTTGCCAATGGCTGGCAGATCCCCCATCACTTTGATGCCGAACAGGTGCACTGGGCCGCCGCCGACGGGCACTCCAGCGGCAGCGCCGCTTACCGCGCCACCTCGATTCGCGAAGGCCTGTACCTGGTGGATTTTCTCAAGCACGAACATGGCCAGGCCTATTCCATCAGCCTGGTGCTGGACACCGCCAGCCAATCGTTCACCACCGTGATCGGCCAACTGCCGGATGCCGCGACGGCCGACGAAGGCCTGTACACCAAGGCCCTCAACGGCAAGCCCTTGACTGGCGTTTGCGTCGACTTCCTGCACGGCAGCCTCGACCGCCCCTGGCAAACCGGCGCCTGCCCCCATGCGCCCACCGACGAACTGGTGGGCATTCGCAACCGCTACCGTTACAGCCCCACCGAGGTCTACGAGCACATCTACCTCAACCGCCAGTACTACACCTGGCAGTGCCTCAAGGGCGTGGAAGCCGACCTGTGCGACACCGACCGCTGCGACTACTACAAAATCGCCGACCAGTTGTACCTGTTCGTGTGGCGGGAAAAGATCATCCCCACCCTGGGCCTGGTATTGATCGACCTGCTGCAGCACCGCAGCGACGGCAAGATCTTCGGCTACGCCAACGGCGGTTTCGACGAGCTGTCCAACTTCCCAGTCAGCTCGTACTGCGACCTGCTCAACCACACGGACCACGGCGATGAATAAGCCGCGCCGCGTGCTGATCACCGGTGCCGGCAGTGGCATCGGCGAGGCCTGCGCCCGGCAACTGGCGGCCGAAGGTGCGCAGTTGATACTGGTGGGCCGGCGCCGCGAACCGTTGGAGCGGGTGGCGGCGTTGACCGGCGCCACGGTCCTGGTGGGCGATGCGGCCAGCAGCGCCCATTGGGCGGACTGGGCCCATGAGATCGGTGACATCGACGCGCTGATCGCCTGCGCCGGTGGCCACGGCCTGGGCAGCGCCACGCGCACCTCGGACGCCGAGTGGCAGGCCGCCCTGCGCAGCAACCTGGACAGCGCGTTCCACAGTGCGCGGGCTTGCCTGCCGGGTTTGATCGCCCGCGCAGGCAGCATCGTGCTGCTCGGCTCGATCGCCTCATTGGCCGCCGGCGCCGAGGTGTGCGGCTACACCACCGCCAAACATGCGCTGACCGGCCTGACCCGCTCGTTGGCCCGCGACTACGGCCCCCAAGGCGTGCGGGTGAACATGGTGTGCCCCGGTTGGGTCCGCACGCCCATGGCCGACGCCGAGATGCAGCCGTTGATGGCCCACTACCACGAGAGCCTGGACGCCGCCTACGCCCGAGTCACCGCACAGGTGCCGTTGCGCCGCCCGGCCAGTGCCGCGGAGATCGCCGAGCTGTGCTGTTTTCTGATCAGCCCGCGGGCTTCGATCATCACCGGTGCAAGTTTGGTCGCCGATGGCGGTTCAAGCATCGTCGACGTGCCGACCCTGGCCTACAGCCAATTGGGAGCCTTGCCATGAACCTGGATTTCAGCGGCCAAACGGTGTTGGTCACCGGCGGTGCGCAAGGCATTGGCCGGGCCATCGTCGAGCGCTTCGCCGGCTGTGGCGCCCGGCTGCTGATCGCCGACCTGCAACGGGAAACCGCCGAGCAACTGGCGGCCAGCTTGCCCGATGCGCAGGGCGTGGGGGTTGACCTGGCAGACCCTGCAGCCATCGCCCGGATGATCGCCGGCCTTGAGCGGCTCGACGTGCTGATCCACAACGCCGGATATTTTCCATTGACCGCCTTCGAAGCGATCAGCCCCACCGTGCTGGAGCGCACGTTAGCGGTCAACCTGGCCGCGCCCTTCTGGCTGACCCAGGCGGCGCTGCCACTGTTCGAGCGCCAGGGCGGCGGTTGCGTGCTGGTCACCTCGTCGGTCACTGGCAATCGGGTGGCGTACCCGGGGCTAAGCCATTACGCCGCGTCCAAGGCCGGGGTCAATGGCTTCATTCGCAACGCCGCAGTGGAGTTGGCCGGGCGCAACGTCAGGGTCAACGGCGTGGAACCCGGCATGATCCGCACCCCCGCCATGGGTAACCTGGGGGATGGCACGCACAGTGCCAACATCGCCCGGGGCGTGCCGTTGGGAAGGCTGGGGGAACCTGAAGACATTGCCAACGCCATGCTGTTTCTAGCCAGCGACCTGGCACGCTACATCACCGGGCAAACCATCGTCGTCGACGGTGGCGCGACCTTGCCAGAAATCAACCCGGCTTAACGACCGCCGAAGGTGATCAGGCCCTGGCGCGCCACGCGGGTGAGGTGACGGATCACCTCGCTGGCGTGTTCGGGGCTGGGCGACTGCACCACGGCAAGGTCAAAGCGGTTGTTGGCAAACGCGGTCAGCGGCTGCACTTGATCGATGAATTCGATCAACAGGGCGCTGGCCTTGCCATTACGGCGGGGCCAGCCGTCCAGGCAGCGCAACAGCGTTGGCTGATGGTTGCCGGCAAGCAGGATTCGGGGGGTACGGGCAGGGACACTGGCAGCAAGGGGGGCCAGGCAAACGATAGGGCGTGGGCAACTCATGGTGATTTCTCGGCCTCCAATTCCCGCTGGGAAGCGGTGGGAGGCGGCACCGTTCCAGCGCTTTAGCGGTATTTGGGAACACCCCGTAAGGTTTTCCGGCGCCCCGCAAGTAGCTGTTTAAATCGGCGCTTGGTCGGCATCCTAAAGAATTGTGTCAGATTCTGTCAACGCGGCCCGGGGATTAAATCGAGATTTCAGGTGCCTGGTTCGCGGATAAATCCGCTCCTACCGTGCAGGAGCGGATTTATCCGCGAACCAGGCAACGCGGTGAGCCAGGCCCACCGCGCTCACCCATCAGCGTGCAATCACCCGATCCAGCGACAGCTTGCCAGCCCCTTCCAACAGCACCGCCAAGGTGCCGCCCAGTAGCGCCAGGGCAAACTCGTAACCGTTGTTGGCCATGAACAGACCGTTATGGATGTGCACCGAGAAGATCGCCACCACCAGGGTGAAGATCAGCACCACCGCCGCCGGGCGCACCAGCAGGCCGACCACCAGTGCCAGGCCGCCGAAGAACTCGGCACTGCCCGACAGGAACGCCATCAAGGTACCGAACGGCAGGCCGATGCTTTCCATCCACTGGCCGGTGCCCACCAGCCCGTAGCCACCAAACAGGCCGAAGAGTTTTTGCGAGCCGTGGGCCATGAAGATGATACCCACCAGCACACGTACCAGGGTGATGCCAAGGCCGGCGCGGGAGGCAAACAGGGATTTGATCGAAGCGTTCATGGGGCATTCCTTTTTAGGAGGTAGGAGGAGATGGCCGCCATATTAATCGGTTAAACAAATGATAAAAGCGCAATTAAACGCTTATATCTATCTAAAAAACTGATTATCTAGTCGACGCAACCCTACGCCCCAAAGGCGCCTGAGGTTCCAGGGAATCGCGCTCGCGATCGAACGCCAGGTAGTACTTGTTGACGCTGTTGACGTAGCTCACCGGGCCCATGCCCACCTGCTCCATGGCCACGCGCTCCACCTGGAAGAACCACTGGTTGGGGTTCAGCCCGCGGCGCTTGGCTTCGGCGCGCATCGCTTGCACCCGCTCCGGGCCGATGTTGTAGGCCGCCAGGGTGAAGGCCATGCGTTCGCGTTCGTTGAGTTGGTTGCTGGCAAAGAACTTGCGACGGATCATCGACAAGTATCTGGCCCCGGCCTGCACATTGTTATCGACATTCTGGATGTTGCTCACGCCCACCCGCTGCGCCGCCGACGGGGTGATCTGCAGCAAGCCGGTGGCACCCCCTGCCCCGCGCACCGTAGGGTCCAGGTCAGACTCCTTGAACGCCAGCGCCGCCAGGTTCAGCCAGTCCATGCCCTGCTCGCGGGCGTGGCGTTGCAGCACCGGGCGCAGTTTTTCCAGGCGCTGGCGGTCGTCCTTGGCCAAGGGGTAATGTACCTGGTACAAGCGCCGGTATACCCGCACGAACGCGGCGTCCTGGTCGGACGGGGTGCGGTAGGTTTGTAAAAACCGGTCGACGGTGGCGTGCAGCATCGAGGCATCGCGGCGCACGTACCAGACCATGCCTTGGGGGCTGCTGAATTTCACGCGGCTTTGCACCGTAAGCTTGGGCATCACCTTGGCCCAACGCTCGGCGATCGGTTGCTCGACCACGGTCAGGTGGAAGATCCCGCCCTGCACCATCTCCAGCACGTCTTCCACCGCCAGGCTCGGGTCTACCCATTCCACCTTGATGGGCGGCAGTTTGCGCAAGGCCAGTTTCTGATTGAGCGTGTGGATGGCCTCGCCAGCAGCGCTGCCAGTGGGCAACGCCAGGGTATGCCCGGCCAATTGTTCGACTTTGTTGAAACGTCGCTCGCCCCGGGCACCCACCAGCACCAACGGCACGTTGCCCACCACAGGGTCGGTGGCATCGACCGCGTGCACTTCAGGCAAATCGATCAATTCACCGGGCGCTACCAAATCACCTTCGCCACGCTGCAGCGCACCGATCAGCTGTGCCTTGGCCTTGGGGATGATCTTGAGGGTAATTTGCTGACCGTCGCGGGCATGGCCGTTGAGGTAGTGTTCGAAGGCTCGCAGGCGGTGGTATTCGACGCCGATGGACTCGCCTGGCACCTCCCCGGAACTGTTGCGGCTCTGGTTCACCAGCACGCGCAATACATGGCTGCTGCGGATCGCCGCCAGGTCGCGCACCTGGCTCGGCTGCCCCACTTCCAGCGGGCCAGCCAGGCGCGCCATCGCAGGCAAGGGCGCCAGCAATCCAAGGAAAAGCACGGTCAACAGCGCGGAACGCGTCATCCATTCTCCAGCTAAAGCCATAACGGGCATCAAGAGACAGCTATAACATCTTGAAGTTCTTGGCTTTATTTATAATTATCCAGCTCTGGTATGCTTTCCGGCCTCTGGCCTGAGGTAGCACCATGCAACTCATCGACATCGGCGTCAACTTGACCAACCCAAGCTTCGACGGCAAACACGAGGCCGTTCTTGAACGCGCGTACGCTGCCGGCGTGTGCCAACTGATGCTCACCGGCACCAGCGTTGAAGGCAGCGAACAGGCGCAGGCCCTGTGTCTTAAGCTCGATGACAGTGGCCAGCGGTTGTTCAGCACCGCCGGTATTCACCCCCACAGCGCCAGCGACTGGAACAGCGATACCGCTCGTCAGTTGCGTGATTTGCTTATGCAAGATCGGGTCCGGGCGGTGGGCGAATGCGGCCTGGATTTTAATCGCGATTTCTCGCCGCGCCCCAAACAGGAAAAAGTCCTGGAGGAACACCTGGCCTTGGCCGTGGACCTGCAATTGCCGGTGTTTTTGCACGAACGTGACGCCAACCAGCGCCTGCTGGAGATCTTGCGCGATTATCGCGACCGCTTGCCGGCCGCCGTGGTGCACTGTTTTACCGGTGAGCAGAAGGCCTTGTTCAGCTACCTGGACCTGGACTTGCACATCGGCATTACCGGCTGGATCTGCGACGAACGGCGCGGCACCCACCTGCACCCGCTGGTGCGCGACATCCCGCGCGGGCGGCTGATGCTCGAAAGTGATGCACCCTACCTGCTGCCGCGCACCCTGAGGCCCAAACCGAAAAACGGGCGCAACGAACCGGGCTACCTTGGCGAAGTGCTGCGTGAAGTGGCGCTGCACCGCGACGAAAGCGCGCAAGACCTGGCCGAGCACAGCACCGCCACGGCGCGCGCCTTCTTCAACCTACCGGCGGTTGTGTAGAGCCTGCGCGAAGGCCGCGACGCGTTTTGCCTGAATCACCCCGATGTTCTTTTCGCGGATAAATCCGCTCCTGCAGGGGGGTGTTGATACAGGTCAATACTTGCGCATGAGTCTCGCGGGACATCGCTCCCACGGGATCAGGCTCTGACTATCGGTGCCATAGGCAGTTCTCATTCGCAGTGCGCACACGCTGGCACTACGCTTGAACCCATGCCTCACCGATATTAGACAGGAGCCCCACCATGAACAAATTGATGCATCACCTGCCCCACTGGAACCGCAGCCCCGATGCCCAGGTGCAACACCAACTGGCCGTGCCGCTGCTGGTGCTGGGCGGCCTGCTGGTGGCCAGCGGCGTAATCGGTGCAAGCTTCACCATGGTGGCCGTGGGCATTATTGGCGTGGCGGCGGCGCTAGGGCTGGAGCGCCAGTGATGGCCGCAACTAATGCGTAGGATTTATCTGCTGACGACTCAATAACGGCCACTACCGGCCGCCCGCGCGGCCTATTCGCAAGCAAGCTTGCTCCCACATTTGTTGCATCGTGCCGCATTCTGGTGGAGAGGCGTTGCTTGCCTTGGGTGTACTGCAGGTGCATTTTCAGGGCTTTATGTGGGAGCAAGCTTGCTTGCGATGGGCTTTCGCGGATGAATCCGCGCCTACCGGGGTCAGGCAAACACCGTCACCGTCTGCCGGCTGATGGCCAACAGCGCCCCTTCGGCCGTCCACACTGCGGCGGCGGTGTGGCCATAACCATCGCGGGCATATTCGACGGTGGCGCAGTAGCGGCACCAGTCATGGGTGGTCATGCTGGGCACCGGCTGCACGAACTCGATCGTCCAGGCCAGGGTGCTGCCGGCGGCCGGCGTCTTCAGGTAGGGCAATACCGCCGGCGGCCAGGTGTCCACCAGCGCCAGCAGGTGCGCCTCGGTCATGGGCTCCTTGGGCACCTCGCCACGCAAGCGCATCCAACCGCCCATCTGCCGCGCCGGGGTGTTGGTATACGGCAACGCGCCGATGCCCCAACGCATGTCCAGGTGTTGGATGTACTCGGGGGTAACGCCCTTGATGTAAGGCAGCGCGGTGGCCTGCTCCAGGCTCTTCATCTCGGTGGCCGGCAGGCTCGGCACGTTGACCTCCGACACCCGCGGCGCACCGAAGCTGCCCTGGATCATCGTCACTACCCCGCCCTCTTGCACCGCCCGGCCCAGCACCGAGACCACCGACTTGCCGGCGCGCAACAGCTCCACTTCGAAACTGATCGGCATGCCGGTCTGCGCCGGGGCCACGAAGCTGATCGCCAGCGAGCGCACCGGCCGGTCGGCTGGCACCTTGGCGCGCATGGCCTCGAACAGCAATGCCGCCATCAGCCCGCCATAACCGGCACGCCCCTGGGCCCAGTCACTGGGTACGATCACGCTGTCAGGCTGCTGGCGCACCGCATGGAGCAGGTCGGAAAAAGTCATGGGCACCTCGGGGTTGTCGTCAATGCGCTGATCTTAACCAGCCCGCAAGCAACCTGCAGCGCCTGATTACGCCAAATGCACGGGGCATCAGGCGTCACACGATGGCCGCCAGCAATTTGTCCAGCGTCTTGTCGCAGCGCTGCTCGGCGCGCTTGAGCGACAGCTGCCAGCCCGCCACGCACGGTTGCAGGTCGGCTTCTTGCTGGGCGCGCAGCAACCACTGCCACAGGTCGTGCCAGTCACCCAGCGTGCCCTGGGCCTTTTTCAAGCGCGCCATCACCTCGGCGGGCAATTGGTCAAGTTGCGGGTAGGCCTCAGCCGCATAGCGCACCCGTTTGATCAGCAAGCGCAGGCGATGGCGATCGTGGGCCGGATCCTTCAAGGCCTCGGCGAGCTTTTTCCATTGTTTGCCCAGGCGCTTGTCGATGGTGCCCTTGAGCCCACGCAGTAATTTTTGCCGCTGCGCGGCACGGGCGAAGCGCGGAAACCCATCCACCACACGCGCCAGCCGCTCCACTTCAGGGGCCGCTGCCACCTGGGCGAACACCCCATGCATCAATTCCACCCGACGCGCCGCTGCTTGCTCATGGCCCTGTTTGGCCAAGTGCGCGGCCAGCACTTCGCGGTCGCGCAGCGGCGTGGTCAGTTGGCCCACGGCCTTGGCGGCGTCTTCCAGTTGGTCTACGCCGGGCAGCCCGCGCAACGGGCGGATCAGGCTGCGCAGGCGGCGCACACTGGTGCGCAGGTCGTGCAACGCCTCGGGGTCGGTGTGGGCCTGCAGCCGGGCCTGGCAGGCCAGCAGGCGGATTTCCAGCCCCACTACCTGGGCGATGACATGGTCGACAATGGCAGACATGGTTTACCCCCTGGGCCGTGGCGCCGCACTCAAGCGGCGGCGCAAGGCCTTGATATGAACGTTGAGCTGCTTGGGATCGGCGGCCGCGCCGGCATAGCGCTGGGCCGCAAAAGCCTGGGCAAAGGCCTGGATCGCCGGGGCCTGGTGCGGCAGCCGTTGCATCGCGCGCGCAGCGAACGCCTGGGCGCCTTCCCCGGTTTCACGCAGCAGACCATAGCGCGCCAGCAGCCGTTCGAACACCTCGAACTGACGCAGTTGCGCATCGGCCTGGCGCCGCCGCGGCTTGAGGATCAACAGCGCCAACACCAGCAATATCAGCACCAGCCCCGCCGGTAAAATCCACTGCTGCCAGCCTTGGAACCAGCGGTTCAGGATGTCCAGTTGCGTGGCCGACTGATAGCCCAGCACCCAGCGCTGCCACAGGTAGTTGGCGTTGTCCCAGGCCAGGCGCGCGTCATTCAGCCACCCCAGGTGACGAAAGCGCAGGGGCGAAAACGGCGAGTTTTCCAGGAAGCCGTCATCGGCGGCCAGCGCTGCTTCAGGCCCGGCCTCGATACGCTGTGGCGCCACCGCCGCCGTGGGGTCGACACTGCGCCAACCCTGCCCCGCCTGCCAGTATTCGACCCAGGCGTGGGCGTCGAACTGGCGCACCGTGAGGTAGTTGCCGTCGGGGTTCAACTCGCCGCCCTGGTAACCGATCACCACCCGCGCCGGGATACCCGCGGCACGCAGCACAAAGGTCATGGCGCCGGCGTAGTGCCCGCAAAAGCCACGACGGCTGCCAAACAGGAAACCGTCGATGGTGTCGCCCGACAAGGGCGGCGGGCGCAGGGTGTAGTAGTAATTTTCGTTGCGAAAATGCCGCAACACAGCATCCACCAAAGCGTCGGGCCGGGGGTATTTCGCTGCCAGCTGACGCGCCCAGTCGCGGCTGCGGGGGTCGCCCTGGTTGGGCAGTTGCAGGGTTTGCCGGCGCGCCCAGGAGGCCAGTTCCTGATCGCGCATCACCTGGGGCCAGGAGTTCACCGAATACAGCAGCGCCTGGTCCACCGGCCGCTTGCGTTGCAGGCGGTAGTCGGCCAACTGACGCACGTCGGGCAAGTCGGTCTTGGCCACGTCCAGGACAAACAGCCAGGGTTGCTGCGTGGGCTCCTGGATCACCCGGTAGTTGAGCGATGGGCCTACCGGTTGCCAACTGGGTGACGGCGACACCTGGCCCTGGCCAGACTGGCTCCAGTGCACGCCATCGAACCGGTCCAGGGTCAGTGCCCGCCAATACAGCGTCGAGCGCTTGGGCGGCGCGCCGTCAAAACTCACGCGCATCACCAGCTCTGCCGAACGCCCAAGGTCGGCGATGTCGCCCGGGCTCATGCTGTCGCTCAGGCCCGTGGTGCCCTTGTTGCTGGGCAGCGGCAGCGACCACAGCGGGTCCAGCCGCGGAAAGCACACGAACAGCAACAGCATCAACGGTAGCGCCTGGGCCAACAGCCTTAGCGAAAGCTTCAGGGTGGCCCAGGGCCGGGCGATGAAACGGGTGTGCTGCAGGCCGATCATCGCCGTCAGCAGCGCGACGATGGGCAACAGGCTGTACAACGCCCATGGCAGGCTGGCATCGAACAGGTAGCCGACCACCACGCAGAAAAAGCCCAGGTAGACCAACACCCGACCGTCGCGCTGGGTGCGCATTTCCACCAGTTTGAGGATGAACGCGGCCACCAGCAAGGCGGCCGCCGCGTCCAGGCCAATCAGTACCCCCCGGGAGAAAAACACCCCCACCGCCGTGGCCACCACCAACAGCAGTTTGAGCCAGCGACGCGGGTAAGGCGCGCGCATGCGAAAGATCTGGATGCGCCACAGGGTGCAGCCCAGCCACGGCACGATCATCCACAACGGCACGTGCAGCCAGAACGGCAGTATTACCAGCGTCTGCGCCAGCAACAGCCAACCCAGGCTGATGCGCGGGATCGGTTGCGCGGCCGTCATGCGCCCTGCCCGTACACCGCCAGGGCGCGCAGACAGGCGTCGCGGTGGGCTTCGCTGCATTCGGCGGGGCGGTGGCTGCCCGGCAATCGCAAGGCAAAGGGCCGCTGTTGCCGCGTCAGCTCCAGCACCCAGTAGCACAGGCGCGACAACCGCTGTTCGAGGTCACCGCCCAAGGCCTCGAAATCCAGGCACAGGTCACGCCCGCGCAGGTCGGCAAACTCCTTGAGCAGCAGCGGCCCACCTCGCGACCAGGCTTTCCAGTGCAGGCGCCGCCACGAGTCGCCGGGGTGGTACACCTTGAGCCCCTGAAAGTCATCCACGCCCTGCCCTTGCACGCGCTGGCCCTGGTCTTCGATGTCGGTCAGGTCGCGGGCGGCAATCGGCAACTCGCCTTGCAGTGGCCGCGGGTACACCAGCACCGCCTGCCCTGCGTCGACCCAACTCCAGGCGCGTAACACGCCCAGCGGGAAGCTGGTTTCCAGGCGGATGCGGGGTGCCGGCATCCAGCCGCGCTGGGGGCTGGGCAGAGCCAGTTCCAGATCCAGCACGTGCTCGGCGGCCAGGTCCACGCCTTGCAGGTCTGCAGCCGACCACCCCACCGCGATCGCCTGGTGCTCACGGCCGGTGCTTTCCAGGCGCAGCACGAACCGTGCCTGCTCGCCGACGAACACCGGCGCTGCGCCCGCGCCCTTGACCCGCAGGCCGCTGAGGTTACGGTAGGTGTGCAAGATCGCCAACACAAACACCGAGCCCAGCAAAAACACCAAGGCATAGGCCATGCTGTTCTGGTAGTTGATGGCGGCCAGCAGGATAAGCAACAGCACCAGGCAAAAGCCCATGCCGGCGCGGCTGGGCCAGATGAAGATCTGCCGCCGGCCCAACACCACCTGCGATGCTGGCGGCACCCGGCGTTCCTGCCAGCGCCGCCAACCCAGGCGCAGGCCGGCGATCACAGCGCCGGCACCTCTTTGAGCAGCCATTGCACCAGCGCGCCACCGCCCTGCCCGGTGGGGTCGGCACGCTCGCGCAGGCGGTGCCCGGCCACTGCCGGCAGCACTGCCTGGACGTCTTCGGGTATGACGTAATCGCGCCCCACCAGCAACGCCCAGGCGCGCGCCGCCGCTAGCAAGGCCAGGCTGGCACGCGGTGACAAGCCCCAGGCAAATTGCGCCTGGGTACGGGTGGCTTCCACCAGGCGCAGCACGTAGTCAACCAGCGCATCGCTGACCCGCACCGCCCGCGCCGCCGCCTGCAAGGCCGCCAACTGGGCGTGATCAAGCACCGCTTCCATGCGCGGCAACAGCTCGCGCCGCGACTCGCCCAGCAGCAAGGCTTTTTCTGCCGCCTTGGCCGGGTAGCCCAGGGACAAGCGCATCAAAAAGCGGTCGAGCTGGGATTCAGGCAAGGCAAAGGTGCCGCCTTGGGTGACGGGGTTTTGCGTGGCGATGACAAAGAAGGGTTGTGGCAATGGCCGGGTAGCGCCTTCGATGGTTACCTGGCCCTCTTCCATGGCCTCCAACAACGCGCTTTGGCTTTTGGGCGTGGCGCGGTTGATCTCGTCGGCCAGCACCAGTTCGGCAAAGATGGGCCCCGGGTGGAACACGAATTGCCCGCTGTCCTTGTTGAACACCGAGGTGCCCAGAATGTCGCTGGGCAGTAGGTCGGAGGTGAACTGGATGCGCTGGAAACTCAGGCCCAGCACGCGGGCCAAGGTTTGACTCAGGGTGGTCTTGCCCATGCCGGGCAAGTCCTCGATCAACAGGTGACCGTTGGCCACCAGGCAAGTCAGCGCCAGGCGAACCTGGGTTTCCTTGCCCAATAGCACTTCGTTGACGGCTTGCAGACACGCTTGCAGTTGAGTGCGCATGCAGCGACGCTCCCTGTCAGGTCAGCCGTTAGGCCTGGAAATCAACGCCCGGCGCGGGATTCCTTGATGTAGAAACGGGCTTTCTCGGCCTTGCTGCTACAGCCTTCGTACGCTTCGAACTGCTGTTGGGTCTTGGCCCCGGTCAGCAATGACAGCGCCTTGGAATAACTCACGGTACCGGCAAACCCTTCGGCCTTGGCCAGGTCCAGTTCATGCCAGGCGGCATCCAACTGGGTGGCGCAGGTGTCGCGATAGGCCGTCTTACCGGCACAACCTGTCAGAACCAATGCAAACAACGGCAGGCAGATCCAGGCTTTCATGTAGGTGAACCTCAAAGGGGATAGTGCGGGTATAGACGGCTTGCGGGGCAAAAAGTGCCCTCATGCCAAGGTTAGCAGGTGTGCGTAACCGGCACAGGCCTGCTTTATCTACCGCAGGCGGCAAACAGGGCAAACGTAAGGTGGCGCCTCCAACGTCGGGGCCGGCCCCCGGCAGTCAACCGAACGAGGTAGCGCCCCGATGAGCCCCCCCCTTAAACCCGACATCCACCCCGACACCTTGCGCGAGCACCTGGCCCAGGACCTCGCGCAAGCACTGAGCGATGGCACGATCGACCTTACCAGCCATCAACGCCTGCACACCCTGTGTAGCGATCAACTGGCGCCCACCCTGAAAGTCTCAGGCGTAGCACTTGCCGGCCACCCTGGCGCGCTGGCAGACGCGTTGGTCATCATCGACAATGGCGTGGCGCCGTCGGTGCTCTACCTGCATACCCCAGTGGGCGGCCTGGAACGCTTCAGCGACCGCAACACCTTGCACAACGCCCTGCGCCAACGCCGGGGGCTGCTCGACAGCACCCTCGCGCTCACGGCCCAGCCCCTGCAGGGCGCGCTGTTTGCCGGGCAATCCAAGGCGTTGCTCAAGGCCCGCGTGCAGGCCTTGGACGACCTGGCCGAAGAACTTGCGCATCAGCCCCGGTTACCCGAGGTGCTGGTCAGCCTGTTCATGCAAAAAATTGGCCTGCAGCAGGCCGCCACCCTCGAGGTACCCGGCCAGTTGCTGTTGCAACACATCGAAGGCGACCGGGTGCAACGCACCCTGACCCTGCAACAGCAATTGCTGGAACATTACCAGCAACAGGCGCTTGCGCCTGGCCAGTCGCGACGTTGGCTGGGCACGGACGGCAAACCGTTGGCTGAAGTGGCGGCACGTACGTTTGAAAGCGCGCTGGTGAGCCACGCGGATGACTTGCACAGCCCCTACGACGAAGCCCTGAATAGCTACTGGCTGGCGCCTGCCTGCGGCTACCCCAGACGCTGCGACTACCTGGCCCAATGCCTGGCCGACCACTACCAGGCCACGCTGCTGCGCCAGCGCAATGACGGCACGCTGCAGGCCACGGCCTTGCAGTGGCTGCGCGGCCTGCTGCGGGCCGACAGCAGCGTGCAACTGGAAGGCATTACCCTGGCCGATGATGTCCAGCAACCGCTGACACTTGAGGCCATGCGGGTCATTCGCCGCACGCCGAGCGCCACCGATGGCTACCTGTACAGCGCCGCCCACGGCTTGCAAGCGTTCACTGATCGCGACCACCTTTGCGCCCTGTTCCAGGCCATGAACGATCATTTGCAAACCCCACCCGGCTTGTCGCCAGACGACGCCATCAGTTTCATGAGCATGGGCACCTTGCACCTGACCTTGACGCCGCTGCGCGAAGCACCGTTCGCACAGTGGACCAGCGCGTTGAAGCAAAGGCAGTCGCACAACCTGCTGCAAGCCCTGGGCCAGGCCCAAGACAGCACCCACGCGGTGCAGCAGGCCCTGGACATTCGCGCACTGCTGGACCCGCGCTTGCCACCGGCACCCGTGCGCCCACCCTTGGCCGCCCTCCAACCACCGCCCAGCGACGCCTGGCTGTCGCGCCTCGACGCCTTGGGTGACCGCCTCAACGACTGGCAATGGCAACAGCCCAGCTTGCGCGAGTGTGCCCAGGCCTTGTTGGACCAGCACCTGGCAGCGCTCAGTTGGCCGCCCCTGAAAGCCGATACCCTGCTGATCAAACTAACGGGGGCTGCGACCGCCCCCGGACAAACACGCCTGCTGACCGATGCGTTCCTGGAGCACGTCAGCGGTTGCGCGCCGCTCGACGCCCAAGGCAGTGGCGCGCAACTGATCGTGGCCGATGGGCAGCGGCAGCCGATGCCGGCCAAGCAGCTCGATGCGACGCTACTCGACACGTTGCTGGAGCACGCCACGGCGCTGTTGCAAGGCCGACTGCTGCGCGCCTGCTGCCCCCCTTGCCCTGGCTTGTACACATTGTTCGAACAGGCCCTGCGTATTGAATCGGCGAGCCTGCGCGACAGCCAGGGGCCGGCAGGTACGAGCGTCCAGCTAGACCAGGTGCTCGACCTGCCGACTGCCCAGGCCCGACAACAATGGGGCGCAGCCCGTGTCGATGTGCATCGCCTTGACCTGGTGCTCAATGGCAACTTGCTCATCCCCTTGCAAGGCTGCTTCGTGGCCCAAACCGCCACCGCCGAGCAAGGCCCCGTGACGCTCTGGTCACCGGCCACTGGCCTGCAACCTTTGCCGTCGCTGACGCTGCTGCGCTCACGCTTGTTGAACGACCTGCAACACCAGCACTATCGCGAATCGGTCCTGAGCCTGGCGGTTGAAGCACAGCGCTCGCTGTTGCGCGACGCGCTGACCCATGCCAGCCCGCCCACCCTGAGCGTGCAGACGCACGCCATCCGCGGCAACCTGATCCAGGCCTTGCTCGACGGCCGCCAGCGCTGGGTACGCAGCGCCGTCGACTGCGCCTGGTCGCAAGCGTTGGGCGGGCATTTCGACGCGCAGTTGTTCGACAACCTGATCACCCACAGCCTGCAGGGTGACAGCGTGCAACCGGACCTTGAGTACCTGCAAGGCTCAGTGAAAAACAACGAACTGCAGCGAACCCTGCCCCAATGGGCCCGCGACACCACCCCGGAACAACAGCAACGGTACGCCGGCCTGCTGTCCGAATGCCTGGAAGTGCAAACACCGGCAAACTACTACCTGGACGGTATCCCCGACCTCAAGCAGTTCACCCTGGAAAAACTGCAACAGGCGTTGGCGCAGGAACACGACACCCTCGACCTGGACCTGGACCAGGTGCGCATTGCCTTCAAGACCAACCTCACCATCACGCTCAACCTGGTAGACGCGGCGCTCAAGCAGTTCAACGGCAGTCGCAGCGCGGTGGCAAGCGTGAGCTTGGCCAACGGCATCGCGCCACCGGCCTGGCTGACGCCTGAGCTAATCATCGAACAGATGCGCACCCTGGACCTGGGCAAGCAGTACCTGGAACTGCTGACCCCTCTGCTGCAACCCACCGATCCGCGCTACAGCGAGCGCAAGCAACTGTACGGCCGCACGCTGTGTGCACAACTGCGCGAGCTGGGCTTTCGCAAACTGCTGCAGCAACAATTGACCCCCACCGCCTACAGCTACCTGGACAACGTATTGAGCATGCCGGACGGCTTGGCTCGGCAACCGGTCAATGGCCAGGAAATCGTTTTGCGGCAAGTGCGCCTGATTCCCCAGGCGGGCATGAAACCCGACCCGGTCAGCGGCATGTACCTGATCGGGCCGCGCAACGTCGAGCAAGGTCCGGTGCTGCTGCTGGCGACCTACAGCAAGGATTTCGGCCTGCTGGAGTTCAGCGACCAAAAAGATTTCCTTGATCATGCCCGAAGCAACGAAACACTGGCTTCGTTGATGGTGTGGCGGTTGGAGGATGGGGCGCGGCGGATCTACGACAAGGGCGGCCTGAAAGCGCCGCACCTGCCATGGAGCGCTGGATCGAGCCTGGACCTGCCAGTGCCAACGCCTGCGCAGTTGGATGACGACCCGGTCCTGGGCAATGCCCTGACGTTCCTGTTTGATGACAACCTGCACCTGTTGCAGATGATGGCTCGCCAACAAACCGCCGGCTGCGGCGAAGCCGACTGGGAAGCCTTCATCACCCTGGGCACGCGGTGCCTGGAACAGGCCAGCCTGTTCCTGCCCGGCGAGTTAGGGTTGATGGTCAGCACGTGGCAGAGCGACCAGTTGCTCAGGTGCGGCGTGAAGCCAACGTTGGAAGACAATTGGGGCGAGGCCTTGGCAGCGTTTTGCGCGGCGCTGGCCCACTTGGCGGCCCACCGTCGCGCGGCAGCCGCCGTCGACCGCCCGGCATTGGTATTGCCCATGCGCGCCCCTGTCAGAGCCCTGTCATCCGTCATGCCTTCCAGCAGTTTCGAGGGGCGCCACCCTCAATTGCCGGTAGAGTTCAAGGCGCGGCTGCTGCCATTCGAGCAAGTGCACCAGGCCTTGAGCGGCCTGCGCAAGGATCCGCTCACCCAGCTCTACACCCTGCACGGCGTGGCGCCCTGCTACGCCGCCGTCGCAGGCAAGGTGTATCAGGTGCAGAGCTTGGGCAAGTACTGGTACATCGTGCAAAACCAGCGCCGCGGCCCACGCATACGCCTGAACCTGCTCAAGGATTGGGAGCTGGACATCAACTGGGGGCGCCGCCGTCGAGGCGGCGAACTGAGCCGCGAAGAAGCCAAACTGGACAGCTACATCGACGACCTGCTGCAACCCCAGGCCGAGGGCATGGGCGAGATCCATCGCCATTTCAACCTCGAAGGCCAACAGGTCAAGCTGGCGCACCGCCTGGCACTGGATTACCTGCGCAACTGCCTGCAGAACCTCAATGCCGCCCAAGGCGAGCGCCCCCTTGCCGCACCCACCCTCAGGATACTCAACCAGTACCTGAACGCAGGCCCCATCACGCCCACGGTGTTGTTGCAGTTGCGCACCCGAGCCCGGAAAATCTACAGCGCGCTGCTAGCCCCCTCATTGAACCCCGTGACCTCACCGAGGATCATCCTGGGCCGTAGCAAACGGCCCAAGCTGAACCTCATTGCCTTCACCGCGCACGACGATCCCGCACGCCGGATCTTCCTGACCGAGCGCTTTTTCCTGGCCCCCTCGTGGATGTTTCAGCACAGCCAGAGCGGCTTTGACGTGACCACGCACTACCAGGCCAGCACCCTGATCCATGAACTGAGCCACCAGGAAATCGAGACCCTGGACATCGCCTACCTGGAGTCTGCAGCGCCCTTCACCGATCAGATGGCCACAACCCCGGCAGCCCGCAAACTGACAGCCGAAACCGAGCGCCTGCAACTGCGCAAGCTGTCCGTCGATACGCCACCGCACGAACTGTTTACTCTGCCATCCGATGGCCAGCCGCGAGACGTGATGGGGGATGCGGCCAAACAGATCCTCAAGATTTGTGACCGCGCAACCCTCGACGAAGCCCGCGAGGACTTTTACAGCGACCCGCAAAAGCGCCTGGCGATCATCCTGGCCAATGCCGACTCGTTGACATTGCTGTTCACCTTGCTTGGGCGCAGCGTATTCACCTGAGCGCAAGCCTGACCCGGTTGGAAGGCGGGCTTGAGGTGCCACACCCAAGCCGCCGCCCCATGGAAATCATTGCCGGCTGTCGTCCAACAGCTCTTGCGACAGTAAGGCTAGCAACTGGTTACGTGCTGCTCGCTCCCCGGCGCTCAAGCGCTGGATGGCACCATCGAGTTCGACAGGGGTCAAGGCCAGGACCTGCGGCATGCCCTCGCGCAGCCAGGTGTATTGGGGATACTGCGCTTGCAGCACGGCCATCACGTCGGTCGCGACGCTGCCTATCTCAGGGCTGGGCCGGCCCAGTTCCCAGAGGTATTCATGGCCGGCGTACCAGTGTTCGCGCAAGGCCTCCAGGCGGGAGGCATAGCGACGCTCAAGCAGGTCGCACCACCAGTCTTGCGCAATCGCCCATTGCACCCAGCGGCTGTCGGTGTCCAGGCTGCGGACATGGTCGCGGATGCGCTCGCGCAGGCTGTCGGTCAGCGGTTGGTGATAACGCATGTCGGTCGGCTGGGGAGGCAGGTCGAGGGCTTCGGCCAGTTCCATGCGCAGGCGCAGGCACATTTCGATTTCATCAGGCAAGTTGGCCAACTCCTCCAGGGTGGCATCATCCAGCGGGTCCAGCGGCGGGGCGCCGCGTTCGACCAACGCGGTGACCAGGGCCAGCTCGCCGGGTTCGGCGTGACGGCCAATGGCCTGGGGGAACAACGCGGCGCGGCGTACCATGCGCGCCTGCATGATGGCCACCGCCGTGAGGTCCAGGCGGTCGGCGCGGTACAACTGCCGGCTCAGGTTCAGCAACGGGGTCATTGCCTGCTCGGGCATGATGACACTGCCCGCGACGCGATAAATCAACACGCGGGTTTCAAAACGGTTGAAGATCAGTGCAAAACCGTCAACGCAAGTGGTCATCTCCTCCTCGCCAATATCGAATACCTGCCTGCGCAGATGCTCAAGACCCTGGCCATCGTCGCCTGGGACGGGCGCACTGATATCGCTGATCAGTTGCTGTGCCCGTCGGCGCCCGCTGCCTGGATCGTGGCGATATTGCTCGGTATCTTCGATGTGCTCCAACGCCTGGAGAAAATACCGGGCCTGGGGCAGCGCGCGTAGGGCTGCGACCTGTTGACGGACCTCGTCGCAGGCGCCGCTCAGCCAGTCTGCCTGGTCATTGGCCCAAGTGGGCAGGATATTGACCTGGCGCAGGTGCTCCAGGCTCTGTGGCGTCAGGTGCTCTGCCGAGATATTCAAGCGTTGCCTGCGCCCCGTTGCTCGCTCGAAAAAAGGCCCGGGCTGCAGCACGGGCACCTCCTGCAGCGGGTTCTCTTCAAGATTGACAAACGCCAGGCGTCGCGCCGGGGCGTTGATCAGTTCGCTTAGGCCCGCAGGCCATTGCGTGAGGTCGCAGTCACGCAGGTACAGCGTGCGCAGTTGGGTCAAGCTGGCAAGGTCCAGGTGCTCGCCCAATGGGTTGCCGTCCAGGTTGAGCAAATCCAGGCGCGGCATGCGTGCCAGCGCCTGCAGGCTTTCGGCGCTCAACACCAGGTGATTATCGCTGAGCCACAGATTATTGAGGTCGGGCAGACGGGCCAACTGGTCGAGCGCGCGGGCATCTAACACGGTATCGGTGCTGGCCAGCGACAGGTCTTGCAGGCTGCGCAAGCCACCGAGCACTGCCATCGCCGCCGGCGGGGTCTGCAAGGGGTTGTTGCGCAAGGTCAGGATCTGCAAATCGTTGAGGTTGACCAGCCCATCGAACAGGTGGTCAGACCCTTGCAGGCGATTTTCGTCCAGGGCCAACACGTTCAGCTCGCTCAGCAGGCCGACCTGCACGGGGATACGGCTCAATTGATTGTCTTGCAACTCCAGCGCCTCCAAGCGCGGGAACGCCGCCAGGAACGCCGAGGGATCCTCGACCTGGCCGGTGCCGGCCAAACTCAAGCTGTACACGTGATTCATGCGCAGGTTCAAGGCAGGCAGGCGGCCGATGCGGTATTCGGACAGGTCCAGCTCATGGCCCCGGCCACGGTTGCGCGCCGATTGCATGGTGGGCGCTTCACGGCGCCAGGCCGCGAGGATCAGTTGAGCGGCATTGGCACGGCTTTGCGCCTGGACCGGTTCCTGGTTGCCATTTTCATCGACGATCAGGTCGGGGCTTTCTGTCCAATCCACCAAGGTGGCCTGCAACCGACGGTACTCCAACTCCCGCAGGCCCAGGTTCAGGTCGACTGCCGGCTCAAGTTCCTGGCGCAGCCTTTGCAGTTGGTCTTCGTCGGCCTGTGGGTACAGCCGCGCCAAGCGGTCCTGGCGGCGCAGGTTGCCCGGCCGGCCACTCAGCTCGTAGCCAATCAGGCCATTGGCCTGCCGCGTGGGCGGGCGCAGCCAGGCGGGGGCGCGTTGCTGGCCGATCAGCCGCGCGGCAACGGCGCGGTTGGCCACGGCCTGCTCGAACAGCGGCGCACCGTCCGCGACCAGGCCGGCAGCCAGCCGCGCACTGTCGGCACTGGCCATGCCCGGTATCACCAGCCCCAGCAGGGCACGGTTCAATTGCCGCTCGCGCAGGGCCATGCGCGCCAATTCGGCCAGGCGCAACGGTACCTGCCCGAGGCCAAGCAGTTGGCGTTCGCGATCATTGGCCTGGGCCTGAATCTCTTGCGCCGCGTGCGGGCTGAGCCGGGGAAAATCGCGCTGCAGCGGTGTAACCACAACCGCGACGGGGTCAGCAACCGATGCCCCGGCACGCACATCCGCCAGGCATTCGAGCAACGCCGCGGGCAACGGCAGTCGCTCGACCTGCAAGCGGCGCACGGCGGCCTCGCTCAGGCCGCAGGCCAGGCGTGCCTGCTCCAGCGCCTCATCGCCAACCCCCTCGACCTCCGGCCCCAAGTTGCGCAATGCCTGGCGGGGGCTCCACAACCGCGCCTGGCCCTGGGTATCGAGCACCGGCTGCAGGCTTTCGACGAACGCCGAATGCAATGGCGCCAGCACGGCGGCCTGCGCGACGGTGGCCGCCACCTCGAACAATTGCTGCAGCGCCTCCTCGGTTTGCCCGTGGGTCCAGTCATCGAGCCCTTCGAAGACCTCACCCAACAGCTGCCCGGCCATGACCGCTGCCATCAGTACATCAAGGCCGGGCACTACCAACGCACCGATGTTCAGCGCATCAAAACCCAGCGTTTGCCACCGAGCCATGCGCTGCGCGTGGCGCACGCGATCGGCCTGCCCGGTACTGACAACGCAGGCCCCGGCATAGGCGGTGACCTGGTTGCGCACCTCCAGGTACAGCCATTGCGCCAACGAATGCTCTTGCGAGATCGCCCGGGCGCCCAGGTCGGCATCAGGGTTATGGACCCGATCCTCATCGCTGGCGGCAAGCAGCGGCAGCGGGTTGAGCCGATGGTAAAGCTGCTCGGCAAGCGCCTTGCGCGAATCGATCGGTGCAAGCAGTGCCCATTGCTGGCACTGCTCGGCGCTGTTCAGGCGCGGGCGCAGCCAGTGTTCGAAGTCACTTAGCCGGGCGTAGCGCCACAGTGGCCGATCCGGGTCACCGGGCAAGTACACCAGGTGGGGCGAAGCCGGGTTGTCACCTTGGCGCAGGACCGTCGCCCGGTGCAGCGGTATACCCAGGGAGGTCCAGGTAGCGGCCAGGTAAAGCTGGCACACCTGGACCACATAGCCGTCCCACCGCGGCGCTTGCCCGGCCAATAGCTGTTCGACCAGCACGGCATCTTCTTCACTCAAGCAGCGCTGCAATCGCGCGCGCTGCACCTGGGTGCGCAGCTCATCGGCCAGGCTCGCGCAGAGGCCGGCACGTGCCCAGTCCCGCAGGCTATCCGCCGGTTGGCTCGGGGTGGGCAACGGCGGGTAGATGTGGTCGACGTGCGCCTGGTAGCGCGCGCCCAGGTCCAGGCGTCGGCAGGTGGCCGCGAACTGCGCGGGGCTGATGTGCACCGCCTTGCCTGGATCGTAGCTGTTCCAGTAATGCACCAGCGAACCCGCTGGCAGAATTGCCGAATCGCGCTCGAACTGCGCATCCTCGGCAAAGTTACTCAGGGCCGCAGCCAGCAGCGAGCGCGGCGGATTTTTCAGCAAAGGCCGCTGAAAATGGGCGTAGTGCTGCAGTTCGACCAACTGGTGTTGGTCCAGGTCCAGGTCCAGGTTGTATTCATCCTGCAACGCCTTGGCCAGTAGCGGCCTGCAGAAGTCGACCGGCTGCGCAAGGCGCTGGGCAATTGCCAACGCCTTGGCCCGGGAGGCCCGACTCTTATGCAGGCGCTGCTGGAATTCGTCGCGCTGTGCAACCGTTGCGTTTTTCAGCCAACTGGGCAGCGCCTTGGCGATGTGTTCGGCGGGGGTGGGAAGCAAATAGGGGTTGGCGTTCATGGCACGCTCCGCTGGAGGGCTGCGGCGGGATGCCGGGCCTGGGCCAGTGGAACAAACCGCCCGGCCGAGCGAGCGGTAAATAGCTAGGCCCGTCGCCAAGCGCGGGGTGCATTGAAGCCATGCGCGCCTCACAGGGCAACCGGCCCTTGCCCTACGCTGCCCCAACGGTGCATTGTTAACCCACTAGCGCCCTGGAGCCCGCCCCCCATGAAAAAACGTGTCGCACTGGTCCTGGGCTCCGGCGGTGCCCGAGGCTACGCCCACATCGGCGTGATCGAGGAAATCGAGCGCCGTGGCTACGACATCGCCTGCATCGCCGGCTGCTCCATGGGCGCGGTGGTCGGTGGTATCTATGCTGCCGGCAAGCTGGACGAATACCGGCGCTGGATCGAAAGCCTGGACTACCTGGACGTGCTGCGCCTGGTGGACGTGAGTTTTCGCCTGGGCGCCATCCGCGGCGAAAAGGTGTTCGGGCAAATCCGCAAGATCGTCGGTGAACTGAACATCGAGGATTTGCGCATTCCCTACACGGCCGTGGCCACCGACCTGACCAACCAGCAGGAAATCTGGTTCCAGGTAGGCTGCCTGCACCAGGCCATGCGTGCTTCGGCCGCGATCCCCAGCCTGTTCACCCCGGTGATGCAAGGCAACCGCATGCTGGTGGACGGCGGCCTGTTGAACCCGTTGCCCATCGTGCCGGTGGTGTCCAGCCACTGCGACCTGATCATTGCCGTGAACCTCAACTCCACTAACCAGAAACACTACCAACTGCCGGTGATCGAGCGCCCACCTGCGTTCAAAAGCCGTTTCGACCACCTGCTCAACTCCCTGGGTTCCCACCTGCCGTTCCGGCGCAAACAGGCCGAGGAAATGCTGCGCCTGGAACAACAGGCACTGCAACCGGCGGCCGCCGTGTTGCCCAACCCCTGGCTGGCCGATGCCGCCAAGCCCCAGGTCCAGCAACCGGCGGCAGCGCCAGAGAACGAAGGCGCGCCAAGTTCTGCCACCGGCTCAGTGATCATCGATAACGTGGGGCCCGCCTCCCTGCTGGATCTGATCAACCAGAGCTTCGAGGTGATGCAAACCTCCCTGGCCCAGTACAAGATCGCCGGCTACCCGCCGGATATTCTGATCAACGTGCCCAAGCGGGTGTGCCGTTTTTTCGAATTCTACAAGGCGCCGGAGCTGATCGCGCTGGGGCGCGAGATTGCCCGCGATACGTTGGATAATTATGAGAGTGAGAAGCGGTGAATGGGGGGGGGTGGGCCACTGCCGGTCAAGCGCGCGGGCTGGGTTGAGATTCAAGGGGGGCTGAGCCAACCCAGGCGGCCACCCGGTCTGCCCCCCCTCCTTGAGTCTTGAGCCACCCACCCCCCCCTCCTTCCAAACAAAAACCCCGCCACCATTAGTCGCCACCCCCCCGGATAGATTAAAGTAACCCCCCCGGCGCCAACGCCTGGGGCCCCCTTCTCCAGGAACCGTCATCGATGGAACATCGTGAGGCGCTGATTGCGCTGCGAACCTTTCTTTCAACGCAAATTCTCGGCCAGGAAAAACTGATCGACCGCTTGCTGATCGTGCTGCTGGCCGACGGCCATATGCTGGTCGAAGGTGCCCCGGGCCTGGCCAAGACCAAGGCCATCAAGGAATTGGCCGAAGGCGTTGAAGCACAGTTCCATCGCATCCAGTTCACCCCCGACCTGCTGCCGGCCGACATCACCGGCACTGAGATCTATCGCCCGGAAACCGGCAGTTTCGTGTTCCAGCAGGGGCCGATCTTCCACAACCTGGTGCTGGCCGACGAAATCAACCGGGCGCCGGCCAAAGTGCAATCGGCGTTGCTGGAGGCCATGGCCGAGCGCCAGGTCAGCGTGGGCCGCAGCACCTACGAGCTGAGCCCGTTGTTTCTGGTGATGGCCACGCAAAACCCCATTGAGCAAGAAGGCACCTACCCGCTGCCCGAAGCGCAGCTGGACCGCTTTTTGATGCACGTGAAAATCGGCTTCCCGGATGCCGCCGTGGAGCGGCGCATTTTGCAGCAGGCCCGTGGCGAGGCGCTGAACGGCGAAACCAAGCCTGAACGCCGGGTCAGCCAGCAAGCCATCTTCGCCGCGCGCAAAGAGATCCTCGGCCTGTACATGGCCGATGCCGTGGAGGAATACCTGGTGCAACTGGTGATGGCCACCCGCACCCCCGGCAAGTTCGACCCGGAAATGGCCGAATGGATCGCCTATGGCGCCAGCCCCCGTGGTTCCATTGCCCTGGACCGTTGCGCGCGGGCCCACGCGTGGTTGGCCGGGCGCGACTTTGTCAGCCCCGAAGACATTCAGGCCGTGCTGTTCGACGTGTTGCGCCACCGCATCATTTTGTCGTTCGAAGCGGAAGCGGCGGGCATCGACCAGGACCGGGTGATCCAGCGCATCCTCGACGTCGTAGCCGTCGCCTGACCATGAGCGCCCCCCTGCCCGTTCAACCTGGCGTACGCGTCACCCTGGCCGAGCTGATCGAGATGCGCCATCGCGTGCGCGAGGTGCAGCTGTTTTCCACCCCCGGCCAGCGCAGCCCGCTGATCGGCCTGCACCACTCCAAGCTGCGCGGGCGGGGGGTGGATTTCGACCAGGTGCGGGTGTACCAGGCCGGCGACGATGTGCGCAGCATCGATTGGCGCGTGACCGCGCGAACCCAAGAGCCGCACACCAAGCTGTTCCACGAGGAGCGCGAGCGGCCGATCTTTATCCTGGTGGAGCAAAGCCGCCGGCTGTTCTTCGGCTCCGGGCAAATGTTCAAGTCGGTGCTGGCCGCCCAGGCCGCTGCCTTGATCGGCTGGGCCGCCCTGGGCCATAACGACCGCATTGGCGGCCTGGTGTTCGGCGATGGCGAGCACTACGAGGTCAAGCCGCGGCGCAGCAAGCAAAGCCTGTTGCAACTGCTCAACCGCCTGGTGCGCGTCAACCAGTCGCTGCACACCGAAAGCGTGCCCGAACCCGGCGCCCTGGACATGGGCCTGCGCCGCGCCCGCGAGGTGCTGCGCCCCGGCAGCCTGGCCATCGTGATTTGCGATGAGCGCGCCTTGAACGAAGCCGCCGAGCAACAACTGAGCCTGCTATCGCGCCATTGCGACCTGTTGCTGCTGCCGCTGTCCGACCCGCTGGACCACGCCCTGCCCGCCGCCGGCTTGCTGCGTTTCGCCCAGCGCGGCGCACAGTTGGAAATCGACACGTTGAACCCCGAACTGCGCCAGGCCTACCGCGCCCAGGGCGAGGCGCGCATCGCCCGCTGGGAACTGCTGGCGCAGAAACTGCGGGTACTGATGATGCCCCTGAGCACCCAGAGCGAAATGATCGAACAGTTGCGTGAATACCTGAACCCCCAGCGCCCGGGCAAAAGCCGATGAGCGCCCTGGACGCCCTGCAACCTTTGATCGACCCGGCGCCCATCAGCGCCTGGCCACCAGCGCCGGGCTGGTGGCTACTGTTGGCCCTGATCCCCTTGTTGGGCTGGGGCCTGTGGCTGGCGCGGCGTTTTTTGCCCAAGCCCAAGGCCCAGCTCAAGGTCGAGCAACCGCTGGACCCGATTCGCCAGGAGGCCCTGGCCGAACTTGCACGCTTGCCCAAACCCTACGACGGCGCACCGGCCGGGGCCTGGCTGCAGCAAATCAACGCGCTGCTCAAACGCCTGTGCCGCAACCACTACCCCAATGCCCACAGCCACACGCTCAATGGCCGCCAATGGCTGGCGTTTCTCGACAACCGCTGCCCGGCCGCCGGCCTGACCCGCTGGATGGTGCTGGTGGAAGGCGCCTACAAACCCGAATGCAAGCTCGACGACAAGGCCATCGCCGGCCTCAACCAGTCGATCGAAACCTGGATTCGCAAACATGTTTGAGTTCGCCTGGCCGTGGATCTTCGCCCTGTTGCCCCTGCCCTGGCTAATGCGCCTGGTGCTACCGGTGGCCGACAGCGGCGAGCCAGCGCTGAAAGTCAGCTTCCTGGACGAACTGGAAGGCCTGGCCGGGCGCCGCGCGCGCATCAGCCTGCCGACCTGGCGCCAGCAAGCCCCGTTTATTCTGCTGTGGCTGTTGCTGCTCACGGCCGCGGCACGCCCGCAATGGCTGGGCGAGCCGCTGCCGATTGCCGCCAGCGGCCGCGATCTGCTGGTGGCGGTGGACGTGTCCGGCTCCATGGACTACCCCGACATGCACTGGGAAGACGACGAAATCAGCCGCCTGGCGCTGGTCAAGCACCTGCTCGGCGACTTTCTGGAAGGCCGTAAGGGCGATCGCGTGGGCCTGATCCTGTTTGGCAGCCAGGCCTACCTGCAAGCGCCGCTGACGTTCGACCGGCGCACGGTGCGCGTGTGGCTGGATGAAGCGCGCATTGGCATCGCCGGCAAGAACACCGCCATTGGCGACGCCATCGGCCTGGGCCTCAAACGCCTGCGCCAACGCCCGGCGCAAAGCCGCGTGCTGATCCTGGTAACCGACGGCGCCAACAACGGCGGCGAAATCCACCCCTTGACCGCCGCGCACCTGGCCGCCGAAGAACAGGTCAAAATCTACACCATCGGCATTGGCGCCGACCCCTCTGCCGATGGCCCGCTGGGCAGCCTGGGCCTGAACCCCAGCCTGGACCTGGACGAGCCCGCCCTGCAGGAAATCGCCCAGGTTACCGGTGGCCGATATTTTCGCGCACGCGACGGCCAGGAACTCAAGCTGATCGGCGAAACCCTGGACAAACTCGAACCGGTGACCCAGCAACCCACCCAGGCCCGCCCCACCCACGCCTTGTACAGTTGGCCTTTGGCCTGCGCCGTGCTGATCAGCCTGCTGCTGGTGGCCCGCGTGCACTGGCCAAGCAACCCGTTGCAGCGCCTGCTGGAAAAGCGCGGCTTGCTGCAACCCTCGCCGCACTGGCGTGAACGGCTCAAGCGCCTGCGCTTGCGGAGGCGCCGATGAGCGACTTCTGGCCGCATTGGTTCCGCCCACTCTGGCTGCTGCTGGTGCCGCTGTTCGGCTGGTTGCTGTGGCTGCTGTGGCACCGGGAAAAACGTGCCGGGCGCTGGCAGATGATCCTGCCGCCGGCTTTCCATGCGGTGTTGCTGGGCGGCGGCCGCGGCCACAGCAGCAAACTGCCGTGGGTGGCCCTGGGCCTGGCCTGGACCCTGGCCTTGCTGGCGCTGCTGGGCCCCAGCTGGCAACGGGTGGAGCAAACCACCCAGAAGCCGGCCGATCCGCTGGTGGTGATGCTCGAACTGACCCCGCAAATGCTCGCTGACGATCTGGTGCCCAGCCGTCTGGAACAGGCCCGGCGCAAGCTCATGGACCTGCTGCAAAGCCGCCGCGACGCGCAGACCGCGCTGATCGTGTACGCCGGCAGCGCCCACGTGCTGGTGCCGCTGTCCGACGACCTGGCCACCAGCCGCAACCTGCTCGACGCGCTCAAGCCATCGATCATGCCGCAAAGCGGCCATCGCGCCGACCTTGCCGTGGAGAAAGGCCTGACCCTGCTGCACCAAAGCGACTTGGGCGTTGGCCGCCTGTTGTTGATCACCTCGTCACTGGATGAACAGGAGCGCGAAGGCATCCTCAAGCGCCTCGACAGCCAGGCGCCGCGCCTGCTGGTGCTGGGCATCGGCACCCGCGAGGGCGCGCCGGTAAAAGCCGAGGGCGGTGGCTTTCTCAAGGACGCCCAGGGCGCGATCCTGATGCCCAAACTCGACAGCGCAGCGCTCAAGGAATTCGTTGGCGAAGTGGGCGGCCTGTACCGCCAGGCGCGCGCGGACAATGACGATTTGCGCGAACTGGGCCTGCTGGACGGCCCGCAAGCCCTGCGCAGCAACGGCCAGACCGTGCAACTGGACAGCTGGGCCGACCAGGGCTACTGGTTCCTGGTCCCACTGCTGTTGCTGGCCGCCTGCGCCGGGCGGCGTGGCTGGCTGTTCTGCCTGCCGCTGCTGTGGTGCCTGCCGCAACCGAGCTATGCCGCAAGCCTTGAAGACCTCTGGCGGCGCCCCGACCAGCAAGGCCAGTATCTGCTGGAGCACGGCCAGCCCGCCGAAGCTGCACGGCGCTTCGAAGATCCGCAATGGCAGGGCGTGGCGCTGTACCAGGCCGGCGACTTTGCCGGTGCCGCCCAGCGCTTCGCCGAAGGCAACAGCGCCGCCGACCACTACAATCGTGGCAACGCGCTGGCCTTGAGCGGTGAACTGGAGGCGGCGCTCGATGCCTACGAGCAGGCCCTGGAGCGCCAACCCGACCTGAGCGTGGCGCAGCAGAACAAGGCCTTGGTGGAGCGCCTGCTCAAGGAAAACCGCGAGCGCGAACAGGCCAGGCAGGCGGCTGCGCAAAAACAGCAGGCCCAACAACAGGCAAACCAGGGGCCGGCCGAGCAGAACGCTCAGTCCGACGCCGCCGCCAGCCAGCAGCAAGCGCAGAACGAGGCCGATGCTGCGGCCCAGCCAGACCCAGACAAACAGCCCGGCGACAACGCCAAGCCAGCGCCGGCCAGTGACAGCCCCAAGGATGAAGGCGGCGCCGGCAAAACGGCGGACGAACCGATTGCCTTCGCCCCGCAACGGCCCACGGGCGATACCCTGGACGGCGAACAGCGCCAGGCGCTGGAGCAATGGCTGCGACAGATCCCGGACAACCCGTCGGAACTGCTGCGCCGCAAATTCTGGTACGAACAGCAACAGCATCAGGAAAAGACCCGATGAGCCGCGCAAGCGCCCTCTTTATCACCGCTGCCTTGATCATGCTGGCGCCAGCCAGCCAGGCAGCGGCGCTGGTCGCCAGTGTCGACCGCACGCGGCTCGACTCTGGCGAGACCGTGACCCTGACCCTGGAAAGCAGCGATGCCACCCAGTTCGGCAAGCCGGACCTGGCGCCCCTGAACAGTCAGTTCGAGGTGCGTGACACGCGCCAGGTCAACCAACTGACCACCTTGGGCGGCAACGACCAGGCCACTACTCGCTGGCTGATCACCCTGATGCCGCGCCAGACCGGTAGCGTGGTGATCCCGCCCCTGGCACTGGGCGAGGTGCACAGCGAGGCCATCACCCTGCAGGTGCTGCAAAGCGAAGCGCCGGCGGCCGACAGCCAGGCGCCGGTGACCCTGGAAGCCAGCCTGGACACCGACAACGTCTACGTGCAGGCCCAGGCCGTGCTGACGGTGCGCGTCTACCATTCGGTGTCGCTGTACGACGACAGCAGCCTCAGCCCGCTGCAGCTTCCCGATACGGTGATCCAGCAACTGGGCGATGCGCGCACCTACGAAAAGATGATCAACGGCGTGCGTCACGGCGTGATCGAGACCCGCTATGCGTTGTACCCGCAGCACAGTGGCGTGCTGACGATCCCTGCCCTTTCGTTCAGCGCCACCCAGGTCGATTCCGGCACCGGTCAGGACGCGTCTGCCAAGCCCGGCAAGGTCATCCAGGTCAGCTCGCCCGCCACGACCCTGACGGTCAAGCCCAAGCCCGACGTGTACCCGGCCGATGCCCCTTGGCTGCCCACCCGCAGCCTGACCCTGAACGAAAGCTGGAACCCCGAGCCCAATCAGCCGCAGGTCGGCGATTCGCTGACCCGCACCGTGACCCTCAAGGCCGACGGCCTGTCCAGCGCCCAGTTGCCACCGCTGCCGGGCACCGATGTCAATGGCCTGCGCCGCTACCCCGACCAGCCGCAACTGAGCAACCAGGACGGTGAACGCGGCTTGATCGGCAGCCGTGCCGAGCGCGAGGCGCTGGTGCCCACGCGCAGTGGCGCGCTGGCGCTGCCCAGCATCGACGTGGTGTGGTGGAACACTCACGAAGACCACCTGGAACACAGCACCCTGCCCGCGCGCACCCTGCAGGTAGTGGACAACCCAACCATGGCGGTGGACGCCCCGGCCAATGGCAGCGCCCTGGACAACGCACAACTGTGGCCTTGGCAACTGAGCACCGTGCTACTGGCACTGACCACCCTGATCGGCTTCGTGTTGTGGTGGCGCGCCCGCTCCCAGCCAGCCGTGGCCCGCGTGGTACAAGCCGGGCCCAGCCCGCGCACGCTGCTGGATGATCTCAAGCGCGCCTGCCTGGCCAACGACCCGCAGGCCACCCGCCAGGCGCTGGACGCCTGGGCCCGCCAGCAACCGGAAACCCTGGCTGACCTGGCCGCACGCTATGTGCCGCTGTCCGATGCCCTGGACGGTTTGAACGGTGCGCTGTACAGCGAAACCGGGCAATTCTGGCAAGGCGAAGACCTGTGGCGCGCCATCGGCACTATCCCCGCCGCCGACCGCGAGCAGGCGTTGGTGAGTGATTTACCGCCGCTTTATCCCAAATAATTTCTTCAGGTTGACTCATGCGTCTGTTCCACACCTCCGACTGGCACTTGGGCCAAAGCCTCCATGGCCAAGACCGCGACTTCGAGCACGCCTGTTTTCTGGACTGGCTGCTCAAGCAACTGCGCGAGCGCCAGCCCGACGTGCTGCTGATCGCCGGGGACATCTTCGACACGGTCAACCCGCCGGTCAAAGCCCAGGAGCGCCTGTACGACTTCATCGTCGGCGCCCATGAACAACTGCCGCTGCTGACCATCGTGATGATCGCCGGCAACCACGACTCCGGCTCACGCATCGAGCTGCCGGCACCCTTGATGCGCCGCTTGCGCACCCACGCCCTGGGCCGGGTGTTGTGGCTGGAGGACGGCGTGCTCGACAGCGAGCGCTTGCTGATCCCCTTGCCCGATGCCAGCGGCGCCACCGCCGCCTGGTGCCTGGCGCTGCCGTTTTTGCGCCCGGCCGAAGTCACCGGCGCACACTTGGGCGACGACTATCTGAGGGGCATTGGCCAGGTCCATGAACGGCTGATTGCCGCAGCCCAAGCCAAGCGCCAGCCTGGCCAGGCACTGATTGCCATCAGCCACGCACACATGGCCGGCGGCTCGGTGTCGCAGGATTCGGAGCGCAGCCTGATCATCGGCACTGCCGAAGCGCTGCCGGCCAGCCTGTTCGGCGAAGCCATCAGCTACGTCGCCCTGGGCCACCTGCACAAGCCGCAGCGAGTCAACGGTGAGGAGCGCATTCGCTATTGCGGCTCGCCCATCCCGCTGTCGTTCTCAGAGATCGACTACCCGCACCAGATCCTCGACGTGGTGTGCCAGGGCGAGCAACTGGTCAGCGTCGACACGCTGCTGATCCCCCGCGCCGTCGATCTCAAGCGCATCGGCCCGTTGCCATTGGCCCAACTGCTGGCGCAACTGGCCGAACTGCCGGAGCTCGACCTGTTGGCCGAAGTCACCCGCCAGCCTTGGCTTGAAGTCCGCGTGATTTTGGACGAGCCGCAACCCGACCTGCGCCAGCAGATCGAGACGGCCCTTTCGAACAAGGCCGTGCGCCTGGTGCGCATCGCGGCCGAATACGCCGGTAGCGCCCACGCCGATGGCAACGACAGTGCCGCGCTGATCGACCTGGACCAACTGACCCCGCAAGAGCTGTTCAGCCGCGCTTGGCTGGCGCAGTACGGCAACGAGGTGGACCAGGGCACCCTGGACGATTTCGCCCAACTGCTGCAAGACGTGCAACAGGAGGCCGAGCAGCCATGAAGATTCTCGCCATCCGCCTGAAAAACCTCGCCTCGCTGGCCGGGCCCTTCGAAATCGATTTCACCGCGCAGCCGCTGGCCAGCGCCGGCCTGTTCGCCATCACCGGCCCCACCGGCGCCGGCAAGAGCACCCTGCTCGACGCCCTGTGCCTGGCGCTGTTCGGCGCCGTGCCGCGCCTGAACAATACCGGCCGCGACGCCAAGGTGCCGGACGCCGATGGCGAGATCGCCACCGGCGATCCGCGCACCCTGCTGCGCCGTGGCACCGGTGCGGGCTACGCCGAAGTGGATTTCGTCGGCATCGACGGGCGCCGCTACCGCGCCCGCTGGGAAGCCAACCGCGCCCGCGACAAGGCTGGCGCCAAGCTGCAGGCCAGCCGCCAGAGCCTGCGCGACTTGGACAACGACCAATTGCTGGCCAGCCAGAAAGGCGAATACAAGACGCTGCTCGAAGCGCGCCTGGGCCTGAATTTCGAACAATTCACCCGTGCCGTGCTGCTGGCCCAAAGCGAATTCAGCGCCTTCCTCAAGGCCGACGACAACGAGCGCAGCGAACTGCTGGAGAAGCTCACCGACACCGCGCTCTACACCCGCCTGGGCAAGCGCGCCTACGAGAAGGCCCGCGAGGCCCGCGAGGCGCACAAGCAGCTGCAGGACCAGGCCGGCGGCATTGCCCCACTGGAGCCGCAAGCGCGGGCCGAATTGGATGCGCAGTACAACCACGCCGTGCAGCAGCTGCGTGAGCAGCAAGCCAAAGGCAAGCAGCTCGAACAGCAGCAACACTGGCACCGTGAAAGCCTGCGCCTGCAGGGCGAACAGCACGCCGCCCAAGAGCAGTTGCACAGTGCCGAGCAGGCCTGGCAGCACTTGAGCGAGGCGCGCGCAAACCTCAGCCAGTTGGAACAACTGGCGCCACAGCGCCACCTGTTTATCCGCCGCGATGAACTGCAGCAGGCGCTGACACCGCTGGCCGAGCGCACGGCCCTACTGCAGGCCACGGCGCATACCCTGCAACATCGCCAAGCCGAACTGCAACAGGCGCGCCAACAAGCGCAAGCCGCCCTGGAGCACGCGTTGGCGACGCAACAAGCCGCCGCACCTGGCCTGCGCCAGGCCTTCGATGAGCACAGCCACCTGAGCCGGCTCAACCAGCAAAGCGTCGAACAAGGCCTGGCCCTGAAAGCCGCCGAGCAGGCCAATGGCGACGGCCAGCAGGCGTTGCACACCCTGATAGAACGCCAGGCCGCCAGCGACCAACAATTGCAGCGTATCGCCGCCCAACTTACCCACAGCACCGACCTTGCCGCCCTGGCTGACGCCTGGAGCGCCTGGCGCCCGCGCCTGCAACAAAGCCTGACCCTGAGTGCGCGCCTGCGCAAAGGCCAGCAAGAACTCCCACTGTTGGCCCAACGCGCAGCCGATGCCGAGCGACAATTGGCTGAACAACAGCAAGGTCTGGATGCCCTGTATGCCGACGCCCAATGCAGCGCCCAGGACTTGGTGCCGCGCCTGGCCGAACTGACCACCCGCCTGCAGGGCAATCGTCAGCACCTGCGCAGCGCTGAAGAACTGCAGCGCCAACTGCAACGCCTGGACGAGTTGGATCAACGCCAGCAAGCCCTGCGCAGCCAGCAGCAACAGGCTCTGGAACAACGCGACGCGCGCACCCGCGAAGGGCTGCAACTGAAAAGCGCCCACCAGGCGGCGGTGCAGGCCCTGGACCTGACCGTGCAACTGCTGCAACGCCAGCGCTTGGCGCGCAGTGCCAGCGTCGAGGAGTTGCGCGGGCAACTGCAGAGCGATCAGCCGTGCCCGGTGTGCGGCAGCGCCGAGCACCCGTGGCATGAGCCGCAAGCGCTGCTAGAGGCGCTGGCCGGCCATGACGACAGCGAAGAGCGCAAGGCCCGAGATGAAGTGGAAAGGATCGCGGCACGGCTGGCCGAGCTACGCGCCGAAGTGGCCGGCCTGATCGACCAGCAAAAGCAGCTAAAGGCTCAGGAACAACCCCTGCAAACCCAGCAGGAAGCCTTGCTGCCTGCCGTGCAGACCCATCCGTTGTACGCCACCCGGGCCGGTTTGAACGATCATCTGCAACAGCTGGCCGCCGAGCTTGGCGCCGACGAGCACGCGCAACAACGCCTGCTCACCCTGCAGCAAGACACGGGCCGCCTGGCGCAACAACTGCAGGCCAGCCAGCAGGCCCAACACACCGGCCAGCAGCAACTGGCCGAACAACGCCAGCAAATGGCGCACGACCAGCAACGCCTGGACGAAGAGCTCGACGCCTTCGCCAGCGTGCTGCCGCCTCCCCGCGTGCAAGCGTTTGTCGAGGACGCCGCAAATGCCTTCCTGCACCTGGACCAGGCCGTGGCCGCGCGCCTGGAACAGCTCGATCAGCGCCAGGGCGAACAACAGGAGAACGACCAGCGTCGGCAACGGATCGACCAGCAGCAGTTGCTGCAACAAGGCCGCGAACAGAGTCTGCTGCAATTGCGCCAAGAGGCCGAGCACGCGCAGCAGCAACGCCAGGCCTGCCAACAACGGCTCGGCGAGTTGTTGGGCGACCACGCCGACCCACAGGCTTGGCAAACCCAGGTGGACCAGTCGGTGCAGCACGCCCGTCACAGTGACCACCAGGCGGGCCAGCAACTGCAAGCGGTGTTGACCGAAACCGTACAGGTGGCCAGCGAGCTCAAATCACTGGCCGAGCAGCAACTCAACCAACAACAGAGCCTGCAAGCCCTGCACGCCATCATCGACCAGTGGCGCAGCCAGCACCCCCAACTCACCGACGAGGCTTTGCACGCCCTGCTGAGTTTCGACGCGCAACAATTGGCCGCCCTGCGCCAGCAACTGCAGCAAAGCGACACTGGCCTGGAACAGGCGAAAACCTTGTTGCAAGAGCGCCAGCAGAAACTTCAGGCCCACCAGGCCCAGGCCAATGGCGCCTTGCCCAGCGATGAACTGGACACTGCCCTGCTGGCCCTGCAAGCCGACTGCGCGGCCTGCGAAGACGCCTGCGCCGAGCTGCGCGCCGCTCAAGCCGAAGACCAGCGCCGCCTGGCCGCCAATCAGCACCTGCAAGTATTGATCGACAGCGCCTTGGGCCAATACCAGCGCTGGGCACGCCTGGCGGCCTTGATCGGCTCGGCCACCGGCGACGCCTTCCGCAAGATCGCCCAGGCCTACAACCTCGACCTGCTGGTACACCACGCCAACGTGCAACTGCGCCAGCTGGTGCGCCGCTACCGCCTCAAACGCGGCGGCAGCATGCTCGGCCTGCTGGTGGTGGACACCGAAATGGGCGACGAGGCCCGTTCGGTGCATTCGCTGTCGGGCGGCGAAACTTTCCTGGTGTCCCTGGCCTTGGCCCTGGGCCTGGCCTCCATGGCTTCGAGCACGTTGAAGATCGAATCGCTGTTCATCGACGAAGGCTTCGGCAGCCTGGACCCCGAATCCCTGCAACTGGCCATGGACGCCCTCGACGGGCTGCAGGCCCAAGGCCGCAAAGTGGCGGTGATCTCCCACGTGCAAGAAATGCACGAACGCATCCCGGTGCAGATCCAGGTGCGCCGCCAGGGCAATGGCTTGAGCACGGTGGAGGTCAGCGGGTGATCCTGTATTCTTTTCGACGCTGCCCCTACGCCATGCGTGCGCGCATGGCATTGCGCTACAGCCAGGTGCCAATCTCGGTCGTCGAAGTGAGTTTGAAGGCCAAGCCGGCCGAAATGCTCGCGCTGTCAGGCAAGGGCACGGTGCCGGTGCTGGACCTGGGCGTTGAAGGGGTGATCGATGAGAGCTTGCAGATCATGCTCTGGGCGCTAGGCCAGAATGACCCCGAGGATTGGCAGCGCATCGGCAACCCATTGCTTCAGCGGGAAATGGCCGATGTGATCCGCTACAACGACGAAGTGTTCAAAGGGCATTTGAACCACTACAAATACGCCGAGCGCTACCCGGAACAGCCCATGGCGCATTATCGCGAGCAGGGTTGCGTGTTCCTCCGGCAACTGGACGAGCGTTTGCATCAGCACCGGTTTCTGTTTGGTGAACACCTGAGCCTGGCCGATGTGGCCGTGGCGCCGTTCATCCGGCAGTTTCGTGCGGTTGACCCGCAGTGGTTCGTACAGTCGCCCTACGGTGCGCTGGAACAATGGATCAAGGCGTTCCTCGATACGACACTGTTCAAGGCCATCATGGCGAAATGACGAACTGGGTAGCGAGCGTTGCGGCCAACATCACCGCGACGTAGACGCCAATGGCAAGGTAGGCGCCGTGCTTGGCGGAAGACAGAATGGAACTGGCCATGAAGGATCCCCTTCGACGATTGTCAGGCCTGAAGAATCGTCCAACCGGTCAAAAAATACCAGTCGCGTTTCTCAATGCATCTGATCGGTTTTGCTTATCGAACGGCTGGCGCTTTCCGATGGATCGCGCCTGGCTGCGCTCAGTGCTGGGTTTTGTGGTCCAGGGCTGCGTAGAAGTTGGCGCTTTTCTGCAGGTACTGCTGGGTGTAGCTCTGGGCGTGGGCTTTTTGCTCGTTGATGGGCGCGTTGGCGTGGGCTGGCAGGGCCACGGTGGCGGAAACGGCAGAAGCGGCGATGATGGAGAAGAGGTTGAAGTTCATGGCGCTGTTCCTCGGATTCGGTAGGTTTGGGTGGCCGGTAAGGCCATGGATCAAACTTACGCCCGGGGTGGCTGCGCTAGAAATTCATTGGAGCAGTAGCGAATATCACCGCGATTGATAATTGCATTGCCTGCGCCCGTAGGAGGGGATTTATCCGCGAAAAAGAGCGCCGCGGTGTAGCTGATACTCCGCGGCGCTCTTTTCGCGGATAAATCCGCTCCTACAAGGGCATACAGCGATCAATGAGCCAGGAATTTCACATCCGATGGCGCATCGATGTCGAACTTCTGCACGGTCTCGCCCAGCTTGCCACTGGCCGGGTCACGCTTTAGCACCACGATCTGGTTGCTCTTCTGGTTGGCGATCAGCAGGAACTTGCCCGACGGGTCGAAGGTGAACTCGCGCGGTTCAACGCCTTCCACCGAGCGGCGTTGCAGCTCTTTCAATTCGCCACTGGCCTTGTTCACGCTGTACACCAGCACTTCGCTGGCTTTGCCGCGGTTGGTCACGTACAAGAACTTGCCGTCGGCCGAGAAGTGCAGCGCGGCACCTGCCTTGTGGTCTGCCGCGGCGCCTGCGGCCAGGTCAACCAACTGCTTGCGCACCAGGTTGCCGGTCTTGACGTCGAACACGGCCACTTGCCCGCTCATTTCCATGGTCAGGTAGGCGTGCTTGCCGTCCTTGCTGAACAGCAGGTGGCGCGGGCCGCTACCCGGGGGCAGTTGCACTGAGCCAGGCGCTGCGGCCGTCAGCGGGTGGGCCTTGTTGTTGGCGTCGTAGTGGTAGATGAACACCTTGTCGGCGCCCAGGTCTTGAACGTAGACGAAACGCCCATCAGGGCTCGACACCACCGAGTGCACGTGGCTGCTGGCCTGGCGCTCGGGGTTCACCTTGGAGGCTTCGTGGCGCTCTTGCTGCACCACGGGCTGTAACTGGCCCTTGCTGTCGATGCCCAATACCGCCAGGCTGCCGCCCGGGTCGGGTTGCACCGCGTAGTTGGCCACGAACAGGTGCTGCTCGCCCTTGGCCAGGCTTGAGAACGTCGGCTCGTCGCCCTTGGTTTCGACCTGGCTGATCTGGGTCAGGTCATGGGTCTTGGGGTCGATGGTGAAGGAACTGGCCTTGCCGACCACGTCCTTGCCGCCGGGGCCGTTTTCATTCACCACGAACAAGTGCTTCTGATCCTTGCTCAGGGTCAGCCACGAAGGGTTTTCGCTTTTGACCACCTGCAACGGCTTGGCGCCGATCTGCCCGGTCTTGGTGTCGAAGTTGTAGCGATAGATACCTTCACTGGTATTGCCCGTGTAGGTGCCGACCAACAGGTCGGCGCCGTCATGGGCCATGGCGTGGGCAGACATCAGGCCAATCGCACTGGCCAGCAACAGGGGCATAAAGGGTTTTTTCATTGTTGTTTATCCTGAAGGGAGTTACTCGTCTTCGTCCGCGTCGTCGTCATCTTTGCAGGTAAAAGCACTCATGCAGACTAGACGATGGACAGCGCCGTCATCGGAAATGTCCCAGGCTTGCCCGTCAAAACGCGCGGCGTCGACTTGGGCTGCGCTGAACCACCAGCGTTTCAGGTCACGGCCATCCACGCACTCCACCCGCAGCCCGCCGGCTTCCAGGCTGAAATCGAAGCAGTGCAGGCCATTGATCTCCAGCATGTCGCTGGTTTCTAAAACGCTGAGCAGGGTGTCGGTAACGCCGGTCATGACCATCATTCGCTTGGAGGAAAGTGCCTATGATAGCGCTAAATCGGTTCATCCCAGGCTGACTTCAGTGCTATTGACAGGCCCTCACCTGTAGGAGCGGATTCATCCGCGAAAAGTACGCCGCGGTGTCTCAGTTAGACCGCAGGCTATTTTTCGCGGATAAATCCGCTCCTACAGGGGTGTAGTAGCGCTTCGGTATGCCCCACAGGATCAACCCCACTGCCAACAGGCTCACGGCGCTGAGCAGGTACAGGGCCGGCGTGGCAGCTCCGGTGAGGTCCTTGACCCGGCCGATCATGAACGGCGCGATCACCCCGCCCAACTGCCCCAGGGAGTTGATCAGGGCGATGCCGGCAGCCGCGGCCATGCCACTGAGAAAGCGCGGCGGGATAGTCCAGAAGATCGGCATCCAGGCGATGATCCCGGCCATGATCAAGGTCATGCCCACCATCAGCGGGGCCAGTTGGCCGGCAAAACTGGCGCACAGCAGGTAGCCCAAAGCGGTCAACAACGCACAACCCGCCATGTGCCAACGGCGTTCACCCTGGCGGTCGGAGCTGCGGCCGACGGCCAGGTTGAACACCACCGCCCCCAGGTACGGCACCATGGTCAACAGGCCGATGTTTAGCGTGTCATTGACGCCGGCGGTCTTGATCAGTTGCGGCATCCAGAACAACAACCCGGTCAGCGCCATTACCAGGCACAGGTAAATGGCCGACATCACGTAGGTGGTGGGGTGCTTCCACAAACCCGCGAAAGAATGCGAGGCCTCGGTGGCGGGCTCGGCGGCCATGCGCGCCAGCATCAGCTGCTTCTCTTGCGACGTAAGCCAGGGGGCCTGCTCGATGCGATCGCTGACCAGCCACAACACCACAAAACCGAGGATAACCGAAGGAACGGCCTCCAACACAAACAGCCATTTCCAGCCGGCCAGCCCGTAGGCACCGTCCAAATGCCCCAATATCAGCCCGGCCAGCGGCCCGCCGATGATGCCACACAGGCAGATCGAGCTTTTGAAATAGGAATTGACCCGCGCGCGGCGGTCACTGGGGTACCACTGGGTAAAGAAGTACAGCACGCCAGGCACGAAACCGGCCTCCATCACGCCGATCAGAAAGCGCAGGGTGTAGAACCAGAATTCGTTCTGCACGAACATCATGCAGGCCGAGGTGATGCCCCAGGTAATCATGATGCGCGCGATCCACACCCGCGCCCCAATCTTGTGCAGGAGCATGTTGCTGGGCACTTCGAACAGAAAGTAGCCAACGAAAAACAGGCTGGCGCCCAGGCCGTAGACCGTTTCACTGAAGCCCAGGTCGCTTTGCATCTGCAACTTGGCGAAGCTGATGTTGACGCGGTCCAGGTAGGCGAACAAAAAGCACAGGATGAACAGCGGCACGATGCGCCAGTTGACCTTGCGGTAGAGCTGCTCTTCCAGGGCGTCGACGGTAGCGCTTAGCGTTGCGGTTTGAGTGGCCATGGTGCACCTCTTGTTATTGTTGGGGTGTTGCGCACAAACCCCTCCCCCCAGCCCTCCCCCAGAGGGAGGGGGAGCAGTTTTGTGCCAACCAGAAAGTTGGGCTGGGGGCAGTCAGAGCTTGCCGATACCACCCGGGGCAAACACCGCGGCACTCTCGCCCACGCCATTGACCAGCGGCTCGCCGAACTCCGCCAGGCTGATCTGGAATTGGTCGCCCGGCTGGGTGCTGATGCCGTCGGCAAAGGACAAGGTGGCGGTGCCGAAAAAATGAATGTGCACGTCGCCCGGGCGCAGGAATTGCGCGTACTTGAAGTGGTGGTACTCGAGGTTGTCGAAGCTGTGGCACATGTTGGCTTCGCCGCTCAGGAACTCCTTCTCCCACAGCACCTGGCCATCACGCAGGATGCGGCTGGTACCGGCCAGGTGCTCGGGCAGGTCACCCACCCGCAACTCCGGGCCGTAGGCGCAGCTGCGCAGTTTGGAATGGGCCAGGTACAGGTAGTTCTTGCGCTCCATCACGTGGTCGGAGAACTCGTTGCCCAAGGCAAAACCCAGGCGGTAAGGCTGGCCGTCGTGGCCGATGACGTACATCCCGCCCAGCTCAGGTTCTTCGCCTGCGTCTTCGGCAAAGGGCGGCACCGGGAAATCGGCGCCGGGGCGCACCACGATGCTGCCATCGCCTTTATAGAACCATTCCGGCTGCACGCCAGCAGTGCCGGGCGCAGGCTTGCCGCCTTCCAGGCCCCACTTGAAAATGCGCATGCTGTCGGTGACAGCCGCTTCTTCGCCCACCTGCTGGTGCATCTTGTCGCGGGTGGCCGCACTGCCCAGGTGGGTCAGGCCGGTGCCGGTCACCAGCATGTGCGCCGGGTCCGGGTGGTCCAGGGGCGGCAGAATGCGTTGCTCATCCAGCAACTGCCGGTAATCGTGGTTGGCTCCCAGGCCCAGGGTGTCGACGTGGTGCGCCAGGCGAGTGCCGGCCTTGATGGCCGCCAGGGCCAATTCGCGCACGCTGGTGGCGCCCTGCACTTCGTGCACGTGGCCGTCGTTGACCAGGCCAACCCGGCGTTCGCCGTTGTTCAATTCAAACTGTACTAGACGCATGGCAGATCTCTCCTTGGCAAATCAGGAACGGGCGCCGGGGTGCGCGCTGCGCGCACTGGCGGCAAATTGCTCGGCCGGCAGCACGTGGCGGCGCTCCAGCAAGCGGTAGACGACGCCGGTCAGCAGCAGGCCGAACAGCATCACGCCGGTGAGGAAGTACAGGCCGCTGGACAGGTTGCCGGTGTACTCCTTGAGCGCACCAATCACGAACGGGCCGATGTAGCCGCCCAGGTTGCCCACCGAATTGATCAAGGCAATACCGGCGGCGGCACTGGCGCCGGCGAAAAACCGCCCGGGCAAGGTCCAGAACACCGCCGTGCAGGAAAACAGCGCGAAGGCCACCAGGCACAACGCTGCCAGCTGCAGCACCGGCACACTCAACCAGGCACTGAGGAACAGGCCTGCCGCGCCCAGCACGTAGAGCACGGCCAGGTGGCCATAACGGTCATTGAGGCGGTCGGAGCTGCGCGGCACGATCAACAGGCCAACGATGCCGAAGATGTACGGCACCGCCGAAACGAAGCCGGTGGTCAGGTCACTGCCGCCAAACTGCTTGATCAGCGTCGGTAGCCACAGGCCCAGGCCGTAGATGCTCAGGGTGACCGGCAGGTAGAACAACGCCAACAGCAACACGCGCGTGTCTTTGAGGGCATGCAGCGGGTTGCCGTGGCGGGTCTGGCCGTAGGCGTCCAGGTCCTTTTGCAGCTCGCCGGCCAGCCAGTCCTTTTCCGCTTGGCTCATCCAGCTGACGTTTTTCGGGCCGTCGGGCAGCCAGCGCAGTACCGGCCAGGTCAGCAGGATGGCCGGGGTGCCAATGGCGATGAACAGCCACTGCCAGCCGTGCAACTGGAGGATGCCATCCATGCCCAACAGGCCACCCGACACGGGGCCGGTGACCATCATGGCGATGGGTTGCGAAAGGATGAACAGGCCCAGGATCTTGCCGCGGTGGCGCACCGGGAACCACTGGGTGATGTAGTACAGCACGCCGGGGAAGAAGCCCGCCTCGGCCGCGCCCAGCAGAAAGCGCATCACATAGAAGCTGTTGGGCCCCTGCACGAAAGCCATGCCGATGGTGATGGCACCCCAGGTGATCATGATGCGCGCAAACCAGCGGCGGGCGCCGAAGCGGTCGAGCATCAGGTTGCTTGGGATCTCCAGCAGGAAGTAGCCGATGAAGAACAGCCCGGCGCCCAGGCCATAGGCCGCATCGCCAATGCCGATGTCGCTGCCCATGTGCAGCTTGGCGAAGCCCACTGCCGAGCGATCCACGTAGGCCACCAGGTACAGCAGGATCAGAAACGGGATCAGTTTGAGGGTGATGCGCCGTATAAGCGCAAGTTCCTGGCTCATGGGAGTGGTCTCCGATTGTTGTTGTTATGGAACCTCCAAGGATCATGCTGCCCTCGGTTGCGACCGACTATATAGTATTACTATTTAGCGAACAACCTCTTCACAAGACGCTCGTTTAGGCCTATTTTAGCCTTCAGAAACGCTATTAAGTCTTACAATAAGAGAGCGACCATGTCTGATAAGAAACCTACCCTGCGTTCGGCCCAATGGTTTGGTACCGCCGACAAGAACGGCTTTATGTACCGCAGCTGGATGAAGAACCAGGGCATCGCCGACCATCAGTTCCAAGGCAAACCGATCATCGGTATCTGCAACACCTGGTCGGAGCTCACCCCCTGCAACGCCCACTTTCGGACCATCGCCGAACACGTCAAACGCGGCGTGATCGAGGCCGGCGGCTTCCCGGTGGAGTTCCCGGTGTTTTCCAACGGCGAATCCAACCTGCGCCCCACCGCCATGCTCACCCGCAACCTGGCCAGCATGGACGTGGAAGAAGCCATCCGCGGCAACCCCATCGACGGCGTGGTGCTGCTCACCGGCTGTGACAAAACCACCCCGGCGCTGTTGATGGGCGCGGCCAGTTGCGACGTGCCGGCCATCGTCGTCACTGGCGGGCCGATGCTCAACGGCAAGCACAAGGGCAAAGACATCGGCGCCGGCACCATCGTCTGGCAAATGCACGAGTCCTATAAGGCCGGGCAGATCAGCCTGGACGAATTCCTCTCAGCCGAAGCCGGCATGTCGCGCTCGGCCGGCACCTGCAACACCATGGGCACCGCCTCGACCATGGCCTGCATGGCTGAAGCCCTGGGCACCTCCCTGCCCCACAATGCCGCAATCCCGGCGGTGGACTCGCGCCGCTACGTGCTGGCGCACATGTCGGGCATGCGCGCGGTGCAGATGGTCAATGAAGACCTGCGCCTGTCAAAAATCCTGACTAAAGAGGCCTTCGAAAACGCCATTCGCGTGAACGCCGCCATCGGTGGTTCGACCAACGCGGTCATCCACTTGAAAGCCATTGCCGGGCGCATTGGCGTAGACCTGGAACTGGACGACTGGACCCGTATCGGCCGCGGCACCCCCACCCTGGTGGACCTGCAGCCGTCCGGGCGCTTCCTGATGGAGGAGTTCTACTACGCCGGCGGCCTGCCCGCCGTGCTCCGCCGCCTGGGCGAAAACAACCTGATCCCGCACCCCGAAGCCCTGACCGTGAACGGCAAGAGCCTGTGGGCCAACGTGCAGAACTCGCCCATCTATGGCGACGACGAAGTCATCCGCGCCATCGACAACCCCTTGGTGGCCGACGGCGGCATCTGCGTGTTGCGCGGCAACCTGGCCCCGCTGGGCGCCGTGCTCAAGCCATCGGCCGCCACCCCCGCGCTGATGAAGCACCGTGGCCGAGCCGTGGTGTTCGAGAATTTCGACGAATACAAGGCGCGCATCAACGACCCGGAACTGGACGTGGACGCCAGTTCTATCCTGGTGATGAAAAACTGCGGGCCCAAGGGTTATCCGGGCATGGCTGAAGTCGGCAACATGGGCTTGCCAGCCAAGCTGCTGGCCCAGGGCGTGACCGACATGGTGCGTATCTCGGATGCGCGCATGAGCGGCACCGCCTACGGTACCGTGGTGCTGCACGTGGCGCCGGAAGCGGCGGCCGGCGGGCCTTTGGCGGCGGTGCAGGAAGGTGACTACATTGAGCTGGACTGCGCGACCGGGCGCTTGCACCTGGACATCAGCGACGCCGAATTGGCTTCGCGGCTGGCCGATATTCAGCCGCCCAAGCACAATTTGATCGGTGGTTACCGGCAGTTGTACATCGACCACGTGATGCAGGCCGACCAAGGCTGCGACTTTGACTTCCTCGTGGGTTGCCGGGGGTCGGAGGTGCCGCGGCATTCGCATTGACGGGGGGTGAGTTTTTCGCGGATAAATCCGCTCCTGCGGGGGCGGATTTAACCGCGAACCGCCACGCCGCGATTTACCCGATGCTATGATCGCGCCCATCATTGCTCAGGACCGCCCCCCTCCCCATGGACTACCGCAAACCCTCCGACCGCAAAAGCATGCACGCGCGCATTGTCCAGGACATCGGCATGCAGATCGTCTCGGGCCAACTCAAGCCCGATGACCGCCTGCCGGCCGAAGCGTTGTTGTGCGAGGAGTACGCGGTCAGCCGCCCGGTGCTGCGTGAAGCCACGCGGGTGCTGGTGGCCAAGGGGCTGGTGTATTCCAAGCCGCGGGTAGGCTCGGTGGTCAAACCACGGCGCGACTGGCATCTGCTCGACCCGGACGTGCTGCATTGGCTGATGCAAAGCTCCCCGCAAAACGAGTTCTTCGCCCTGCTGACCAGCGTGCGGGCCATCATCGAACCGGCCGCCGCCGCCCTCGCCGCCCAGCACGCCACCCCTGAAGACATCGCCCTGATCGGCGAAGCCTACCAACGCATGGAGGCGGCGCCCAACCCGGACGCCTTGCTGCAACCGGACCTGGATTTCCACAGCCGCATTGCCGACGCCACCCACAACGACCTGCTGGCACACCTGTGCAACATGCTGTCATTGGCGCTGCGCGAAGCGCTGAAGCACTCCAACCAACGGCCCAACCTGCATGAACTGGCCATGCCACGGCACAAGGCAATCTTGACCGCCATCGAAAACCGCGACGCCTTGGCGGCGCGGCATGCGACCTTGGTGCAGTTGGATGATGCGAGGAATGCGCTGGGGATGGTGTTGGGGCAGGAGTTGGGGATATAGATCGGCGGCGCCTGCTTCGCGGATGAATCCGCTCCTACAGACAAATAGTGTGGCTGGGGTTTTCTGGCGTCCATTCGCAAGCAAGCTTGCTCCCACAGTTGCAGGCAATGTGGGAGCAAGCTTGCTTGCGATAGGCCAACACGGTGAATCAGGCATTCCGTGGCGCGGGCTTCGCGGATGAATCCGCGAAACCGATCAATGGGCGAACAGCGACTTGCTCTGTTTGCCGGCCATTTTCTCCGGCTTGATCAGGAACCGCGCCAGCGCCGGTAGCAGCCACAGCGCACCGAACATGTTCCACAGCAGCATGAAGGTCAGCATCAGGCCCATGTCGGCCTGGAACTTGATGGCCGAGAAGATCCAGGTGCACACCCCGATCGCCAGGCACAGGCCGGTGAACAGCACCGCCTTGCCGGTGGATTTCAGGGTCTGGTAGTAAGCCTCTTGCAGCGGTAGCCCGGCCCGCAAAAAGCTTTCCAGGCGGCTATAGATGTAGATGCCGTAGTCCACGCCGATACCCACGCCCAGGGCCACCACCGGCAAGGTCGCGACCTTGACGCCGATGCCCATGAAGGCCATCAGCGCGTTGCCCAGCACCGAGGTCAGCACCAGCGGCAGCACGATGCACAAGGTGGCGGCGAACGAGCGGAAAGTGATCATGCACATCACCGCCACGCAGATGTACACCAGGACCAGGATGGTCAGTTCGCTGGTCTTGATCACCTCGTTGGTGGCCGCCTCGATGCCGGCGTTGCCCGCCGCCAGTTGGAACTCCAGGCCTTCGTGGTCGTGGGTCTTGGCGAAGTCCTTGACCGCCGTCACGGCGCGGTCCAGGGTTTCGGCCTTGTGGTCGTTGAGGAAGATCAGCACCGGTGCCAGCGAGCAGTCACCGTTGTACAGGCCGTCGGCGCGGGCGATAGAGCTGTTGAGCACGTCGGGGTTGCGCGACAGGGTTTCCCATTTCAGGTTGCCCTCGTTCATGCCCTTGATCATCTGTTTGGAGAAGGTCACCAGGGAGATCGCCGACTGCACGCCCTGGGTGTTGTTCATCTTCCACATCAGTTCGTCGATCGGCGCCATGGTGTCGTAGGCCGAGCAGCCCTCGGCCTTGGTTTTCACCATGACCACCAACACGTCGGAGCTGGTGGCGTAGTTATTGATGATGAACTGGTTGTCCAGGTTGTAGCGCGAGTCGGGGCGCAGCTCCGGCGCGCCTTGGTCCAGGTCGCCGATCTTCAGGTTGTGGCCGTACCACAGGCCACCGCCCAGGGCCAGCAGCGCCAACACCACCGACACCGGCGCCACCTTGGGGCTGGCGAAGTTGGACAGCGCACGCCAGAACGGATGCTCGCGCACCGCGTCTTTTTTGCTGCGCTCGATGGCGCGCTTGCTGATGCCCACGTAGGAGATCGCCACCGGCAGCAAGATCAGGTTGGTGAACACGATCACCGCCACGCCGATGGAGGCGCCGATCGCCAGCTCGCGGATCACGCCGATGTCGATGATCAGCAGGGTGATAAAGCCCACGGCATCGGCCAAGATGGCGATCCATGCCCGGCAAAAACAGCTGCCGGAAGGTGCGCCGCGCGGCGGTCAGGGCGTTGTCGGCATCGCTGGACTGCAAGGCGATGCCGTTGATTTTCTGCACGCCGTGGGAGATGCCGATGGCGAAGATCAAAAACGGCACCAGCATCGAATACGGGTCCAGCCCGAAGCCGAAAAAGTGCATCAGCCCCAGCTGCCAGACCACCGCCACCAGGGTGGTGCTCAACACCGCGACGGTGCTGCGGATGCAGTGAGTGAACCAGTACAGCAGCACCAGGGTGATCACGAAGGCGACGCCGAAGAACATCACCACCATGATCAAACCGTCGATCAGGTCACCGACCTTCTTGGCGAAACCGACGATGTGCACCTTGATGTTGGGGTTTTGCGCCTCGAACTTGCTGCGGATCTTGTCTTCCAGGCTGTGGGAAAACTTCTGGTAGTCCAGGTGTTCCAGTTTGCCCTGGTCATCGGGGTTGGGGTAGGTCTCCAGCAGCGGGAACTCGATGATGCTCGACTTGAAGTCGTTGGACACCAGCCGCCCCACCTGGCCGGACTTGAGGATGTTGTTGCGCAACAGCTCCAGGCTGTCGGGCGAACCGTCGTAGCTTTGCGGGATGACCTCGCCACCGGCGAAACCGTCCTCGGTCACCTCGGTCCAGCGCACGCTGGGGCTCCACAGCGACTTCATGCCCGAGCGGTCGACGCCGGGGATGTAGAACGCCTCGTCGTGGATCTGGCGCAAGGTCTCCATGTAGTCCTTGTTGAAGATGTCGCCGTTCACCGCTTCCACCGAAATACGCACGGTGTTGCCCAGGTTGGCCAGGTCGTTGCGGTGCTCCATCATCTTCTCGATGAAGGGGTGCTTGAGCGGGATCATTTTCTCGAAGCTGGTGGAGGGGCGGATCAGCGTGGCCTGGTAGAACAGGAAACAGCTGACCAACAGGCAGATCAGGATCACCCAGGGGCGATTGCTGAAGATCAGGCGTTCAAGGAAGGTGGCCTTGTCCTGGTGGTGTTGATTCATCGAAAACTTCTCCCGGCTGGTCATTGTTGACCTACCTGTGGGCCGAGGTCGGCACCTTTGGCGTCCGTGCTGCGTACCCCGCCCTGGCCTGCCAGGATCAAGGTACCGTTGGCACCGCCGGTGACGGCAGACAAGGAAAGGCGGTCGGGCCGGTTGGCCACGCTGAAGGTCAGCCCATTGTCGTCACTGCGTAAGATGCTGCCGCTGTTGCCCACCAGCACCAGGCCGCCATCGGCCAGCAGGGTGCCGCCCGAGAGGCTGAATTCCAGCGGGCCACGGGGGCCCTTGAGCTGGACTTTTTCCCAGCTGTCGCCAAAATCGGTGGAGCGAAACAGGTTGCCGCGCAGCCCATAAACCAACAGCGTGCGCGCCTGGGCGGTGCCGATGACACCAAACAGCGAGCCCTCGTACGGGCCTTGCACGCGCTCCCAGGTTTGCCCCCAGTCGGCGGAGCGGAACAGGCTGCCCTGTTCGCCGACGATGAACAGGCCCGCGTCCTTCACCGCGCCAATGGCGTTGAAGTGGAATTGGTCTTCGTTGGTAATGCGCGCGCTGGCGTCTTCCCAGTGCTGCCCCCCATCGGTGGTGGCGAGCAACTGGCCGTAGGCGCCCACGGCAAAACCATTGCTGGCGTCCTTGAACCACAGGTCCAGCAAGGGCGCTTCGCGCTTCTGGTCTTCATACTGTTTGGCCCAAGTGGCGCCGCCATCGCTCGTGGCGAGGATCAGCGCGTCATGGCCCACCGCCCAACCGTGCTTGTCGTCGGTGAAAAACACCGCCGTGAGCAGTTGCCGGGTAGGCACTTTGGCTTGGGTCCAGGTATTGCCCTGGTCATCGGAAAAAAGGATGTGGCCGCGGTCACCGACCGCCACCAGCCGGTTACCGGCGTGAACGACATCGAGCATCAGGCTGCGGACCGCCTTGGCTGACTCGATGGAAAAAGTGTCTGCCTCTGCGCCCGCATCCAGGGCGGCAGCCGGCGTGATCCAGAGTGCGCTGCACAGCGCGAGCCCGGTCGACAGTGCCACCCAGCGGGGCGCCATCAGCGGGCGTGTGACGCCCATTACCACTGCAGGCCTATGACCCATTGAGCTCTCCCGATTTATTTTTATTAGATCAGCTCTGCTCCGGGAAGCTGCCAGTAACCTGGCCAAGGCCGGCGTGACCGCCTGAAACCTGCACTCTAGAGCCCCGCGGAAGCTGACCTATCCTATCCAGCTTTGGAAACGCCTGACAACGCGCACGACGTTATCTTTTGTTAACACAGCCTGCGCCCTACGGCTGATCCAACCTTGGCAAAGCCCGGCAACGGCGCTGCCGCAACCGGCCCAGAGCGCTCGACGAAATCGCCCCGCGCCTGGGCCTGCGGCAGGCACCGCCTCAGGCTGAATATACCCCCATCATCTGCCCTGATCGGCAATCGATCAACGCGTGCCCTGGCGACGCAAGGCCGCTGGGGTGAACTCGCCGACATCCGGCACCGGCTGGTCGAAGGCGATGGTGTTGGGCTCTTCGTTGTCCAGGTTCTGCACGTGGTAACGCCGCGCCTGCAGGTCGTGGTACACGTCCAGCGCCGACCAGGTGGTGGGCAACTCGTAGAAGTTTTTCAGGTAGCCCATGGACACCCGCCACAATTCGCCACGACCGTCGTATTGGTCGACCACCGCGGCCTGCCAGCTGTCTTCGTCCAGGTACAGCCGGCGCTTGGAATACAGGTGCCGGGAGCCTGGCTTGAGGGTGCCCTCCACCACCCACACGCGGTGTAACTCGTAACGGGTATGGGCCGGGTTGAGATGGCCGACCTGCAGCAGGTCCTGGTATTTCACCGTGGGGCTGGTGACCCGGTAGTTGTTATAGGGGATGTAGATTTCCTGCTTGCCGACCAGCTGCCATTGGTAGCGGTCGGGCGAACCGTTGTACAGGTCGGTGTCGTCGGCGGTACGCAGGCCGTCGGCCGCGGCGATCGGCGTGTCATAGGCCAGGCTCGGCGCCCTTCTCACCCGCCGCTGCCCGGCGTTGTAGGCCCAGGCCTGGCGGGCCTCCTTGAGCTGGTCGATGGTTTCATGCACCAGCACCGCGCCACCGGCCAGGCGCGCCGGGCTGCGGGTTTGCGACAGGTAATAGAAGAGGATGTTGTTGTTCGCAGGGTCCGTCAGTTTCGGGTCATAGAAGCGGAACAGGCCTTCCTGCTGGGAAATGATCGGCAGGAAGCTGCCATTGCGCTGCACCGCCACCTCGGCGCTGCGGCGGATCACATAGGTACCCCGGTAGCGGGCGATATGGTTCCACACCGCCTCCACGCCGCTTTGCGGCAGCGGGAACGGAATGCCGCCGCTGGCCCCGACAAAGCCACTGCCGCCCTCGGTCAGTCGCGCGCTGGCGGCGTTCTGGCGGGTGTTGTCATAAACCCATTGCGGCGCCGCGCCACTGCGCCGGGTGGTGTAGATCGGCATCTGGAAGGTGTTTGGGTAGGCCGCGAACAGTGCCAGTTGCCCGGGCGTGAGTTGATCCTTGTACTGCGCAAGGTTGGCCTGAGTGATGGTGAACAGCGGCTGGTCGTCGGGGTAAGGATCGACGTGATGGCTGCCAGAGCCCTTGTACCCCGCCGGTGCCTGGGTAAGGCCGCCGGTCCAGGCGGGGATGGTGCCGGCGGCATTGCCAGCCTGTTCCGCGCCAAGCGGGGTGAGCACGCTGCCCAGTTGTTCGACACCGCGGGTGTCGGCGGCCTGGGCTTGCCAACTGGTGGCGGCCAGCAACAGCGCAAGGCTGGTGAATCTGAATCGGTTGAGCATGGGTGCGCTTCCTGATCAAGCCGGGCCCGCCCCGCCAGCGGCGTGGGGGCCGGTGGCGGTCAAAACGAGTATTTGATGTTCATGCCAATGTTGTCGCGATCGCGTATGGCGTTGCTCTGCCCGGCGCCGTAGAACTCGGTGTACTGCACCTCGCCTTCCAGGCGGTTCTGGTAGCTGGCCTTCATGCCCACCGAGTAAGCCTTGCGGCCTTCGATAAAGTTGCCGGTCTGGTGCGAGTTACCCTTGAAGTCGTCCTTGTAGGTGATGAAGGGCGACAGGTTGATCCCGGCGAACACGTCGTTCCAGTTGCCGATCAGCATGACCGTGGCGCCAAAGGCATTGCGTGAGATCTGGTCGCTGTCCTTGAAACCTGCCACATAGCCGCCATTGGCGCGGCTGGAGTAATACCGGCGGGTACCGTCGAAGGCGGTGTAGTGCAGGCTGCTGCCACGCAAGTGCTCGGAGGCCACCTCGGCCACGGCAGTCAAGCCGTCGAAACCGACCATGGGGCCGAAGTTGTAGAGGGTGCCCAGCGATGCGTTGAACATCTCTACCCGTTCGCTGCTGCGCACTGTGTCGCCCAGCTTGACGTGCTGACCGCCAATATTGACCGTTTGCCCCGCCGCCAACTGAGGCGCCTGGACAAACAGGTCGTTGAGCAAGTCAGCGGTAGTGGCTTGGCCAATCACCATGTTCGGCCGATAGGTCAACTCACCGAACAGCGAAGCCTTGCCCAGGTTGGTATTGAAACTGGCGCCGAGCATGCGGATGTCTTCGGCGTAATCGCGCCGGCCGCGCACCTGGTTGGCCACGTCGAGCGTGGCCAGGCCGCCCACCGCCTGGTTCAGGGATGCCTGGTAGGCCTGCGCCAGCGGGCCGTTGGGCGCCGCTTGCAGGGCGGCTTGCAACTGTTGCACGCTGATGCCGGCGGCACTGGCGACGCTCTGCTGTATGCCCGGCGCGGCGGCGGCGGCCAACTGCTGCATGTCCAGCCCCTTGTACGCCCCGAGGTCGGCGTGAATGGTCGGCTCCTTGGCGTGGTAGTTGACGAAATAGAAGCCGAATTCGGTGGCGTTGAGCTGTTCGGCCACGTAGCGCATCGCCAGGCCGAACTGGCCGTCGTTACGCGCGTTGATGTCCGGGCCAATAGAGGCGACCTTGAGGTTGCCATTGGCATCCACGCCCTTGCCGCCCTGCAGCCCGCCCGCGCCGATGGCGCTCAGGCCGCTGTACAGCGCATTTACCGCTGACAGTTGCGGCAACGCCGCGTAGGCCGAATCGCCGCCTTTGGCGAACAGATCGGTTTCGGAGAAAAAGGTACCAACCGGATCGATGTCGGTTTCGTGCCACTTGAACTGGTAGAAGGCTTCCAGCGACAGGTTGTCGCTCAGGCCCAGGCTGAGGTTAAACGCCTCCACTGGCTTGAGCACCTCCTTGAGCTCCGAGCCTGGCAGGCGGAATTTGCTCGCGTCGATGGGGTTGGTGGTGTTCACGCCACCGCGATAGAACATGCCCTCGCCCCAGTTGAACACTTGCCGGCCCAGGCGGCCGCGCACCGGCATGTTGCCAACATCCCAGTCGCCATAGACGTAGGCATCAAGCAGTTCGGCGTTGCGCCCGGCGTTTTGCCGGGTGGCATGGCTAAAGCGATTGTCCCTGGGTGCATTCTGGCTGGGCTGCGCGGGGTTGTTATTGTGATAGTAGTCATTGCCCCGGTCCATTATCTGCGTGTCATAAAACGCCGTGCCGCGCAGGAATATTCCGTAGTTCTTATAGGAAGCACCTAACTCACTGGTGATCTTATAGACCTCCGATACCAGCCCCGGATCAAAGTTTCGATTACCATCATTGATATTGACGTCATCGTTGGTTTTATCCCGCCCTTGAGTACGCCACAACTGCCCATAGGATACCGTGGTGTCCAGCGAGCCTTTGATTTCATCCTCCAGAAAACTGAATTCCACTGCCGATACCGGCCCGCACGCCAGCAACGGCAGCAAGCCCGCCAGGCCAAAGCCCGCCTTGGCTGGAGCAAGGCGCAGGCGTGCCCTGACTGATTTGATCCCCATCGTCATTCTCCCTGTTTAATGTGGCAGCGCAGGGGCAATTGCAACCCGGGTGCCAAACAGGGAAATAATCAGGGAGAAATATAAGCACACACTTAAATACGGGGCATGACTTGGCAGTCAGGCGCAAAAAATACAATTAAAGGCGCACATCAATCAAAAACCACTCAAGTTCTGAATCAACGCATAAAAAGAGACAAGCAAAAACTTGTAACTGCATAGTTTCGGAAGTTTCCGAGGCCCTTGTAAGACTTTTTAACCAGTAACAAAAAAGGTGTTACCTGCAAGTAACAGGTAACACCTTTTAATAATGCGGTGCCTGCTTCCCAGGCACACCTGGGAAGCAGGCACCACCGCCCTCATGGGTTACGCCAAGCTCTTGCTCACCACTTCGTACACATCGCTGGACAGCTCACCGGAAGCCAAAATGCGCTCCAGTTCGCCTTTCATCAGCGCCTGGCGGGCGCCGTCGTACTTGCGCCAGCGTGTCAGGGGCGACAGTTGGCGCGAAGCGATCTGTGGGTTCAGCGCGTTCAGGCGGATCACCAGGTCTGCCAGGAAGCGATAACCCGAGCCGTCGGCGGCGTGGAAGTTGATCAGGTTCTGCTGGGCAAAGGCACCGATCAGCGCACGCACCTTGTTCGGGTTCTTGAAGTTGAACGCCGGGTGCTCCATCAACGCCTGCACCCGCGCCAGGCCGCCGGGCATCGTGCTGCCGGCCTGTACGCTGAACCACTGGTCCATCACCAACGGGTTGTCCTTGAAGTTCTCGGCGAACACCTCCAGGGCCTTGGCTCGCTCGGCGCTGAAGTCGGAGTTCACCAGCACGGCCAGCGCGGTGAGGCGCTCGGTCATGTTGTCGGCGGCGTCGAATTGCTCAAGGGTGGCAGCCACTACCTCTGGCTTGCCGCTGAGCATCAGGTACGACAGCGCGATGTTCTGCAGGGCGCGGCGGGCAAAGTGTTCGGCCTCGGCGACGTACTCGGTGCCGCGTGAGATCGCCCGGTTGGCCTGGTAACGTTGCCACAAGGCATCGAACAGGCTGTCGGCCAGTTGCTGGCGGGCGAATTCGCGCGCCGCGTGGATGGCGTCCACATCGGCCACTTCGCTGATTTCGGTGAGGTAGGCTTCGCTGGGCAGCGAGAGCATCTCGGCGACCATGGCCTGATCCAGTTGCGCGTTGCCGAGCACGCTGGCCAGGGCCTTGACCAGGCGTTGATCGAGCACCAACGGCCGGCCGGCCTGATGCTGGGCAATCAATTCCTGCAACACCGCCACCGACAGTTGCTGGCCGGCATCCCAGCGGTTGAAACCATCGCTGTCGTGCTGCATCAGGAACATCAGTTGGTCGCGGCTGTACGGGAAGCTCAGCTTCACCGGCGCGCTGAAACCGCGCAACAACGACGGCAACGGCTGGGCCGCCACGTCGACGAAGGTGAAGGTCTGCTCGGCCTCTGTCACCGAGATCACCCGGCTGGTGCCCGCAGCAGCGGCTTCGCCTTGCAGGCGCAGGGGGATGTCCTGGCCGTTGGCGTCCAGCAGGCCCAAGGCCACCGGGATCACGAAGGGCAGTTTCTCGACCTTGTCCGGGGTGGCCGGGCAGCTCTGGCGGAACGTCAGGCTGTAGGTCTTGGCGGCCGCATCGTAGCTTTCGCTGACAGCCAAACGCGGCGTGCCGGCCTGGCTGTACCAGCGCTTGAACTGGCTCAGGTCAGCGCCATTGGCATCTTCCATGGCCTTGATGAAGTCATCGCAGGTCACGGCCTGGCCGTCATGGCGTTCGAAGTACAGGTCACTGCCCTTGCGAAAGCCTTCGGCGCCCAGCAGGGTGTGGATCATGCCGACCACTTCGCTGCCCTTCTCGTACACGGTCAGGGTGTAGAAGTTGGAGATCTCGATGAAGCTGTCCGGGCGCACGGCATGCGCCATGGGGCCGGCGTCTTCGGCAAACTGGTGGGTACGCAGGTAGGCCACGTCCTGGATGCGCTTGACCGTGGCCGAGTTCATGTCGGCGGAAAAGCCCGAATCACGGTACACGGTGAAGCCTTCCTTGAGCGACAGCTGGAACCAGTCGCGGCAGGTGACGCGGTTGCCCGACCAGTTGTGGAAGTATTCGTGGGCCACGATCGCCTCGACCCGCTGGTGCGCGGCGTCGGTGGCGGTTTCGGCGCGGGCCAGCACGGCGCTGGAGTTGAAGATGTTGAGGCCCTTGTTCTCCATGGCGCCCATGTTGAAGTCGTTGACCGCGACGATCATGAAGATGTCCAGGTCGTACTCGCGGCCATAAGTCTCTTCGTCCCAGCGCATGGACTTCTTCAGGCTGGTCATGGCGTGCTGGCACTTGTCGATGTTTTCTGGCTCGACGTAGATGCGCAGGGTCACTTCACGCTCGGACATCGTGGTGAACTTGTCTTCCACGCACCACAAATCACCGGCCACCAGCGCGAACAGGTACGCCGGCTTCATGAACGGGTCTTCCCAGGTCGCCCAGTGCCGGCCGTCTTCATCGGGCCCGCTGGCGATCGGGTTGCCGTTGGACAGCAGCACCGGGTAGGCATGCTGGTCGGCGCTGACCGTGGTGGTGAACTTGCTCATCACGTCCGGGCGGTCGAGGTAGTAGGTGATCTTGCGAAAGCCCTCGGCCTCGCACTGGGTGCAGAACATGCCGCTGGACTTGTACAGGCCCTCCAGCGCCGTATTGGTCTCGGGGTGGATGCGCACGCTGGTGTCCAGGGTGAACGCGGCGGCCTTGGGTTGCACGGTCAAGTGGCTGTCGGTGAGGGTGTAGTCGGCGGCAGCCAGTTCGGCGTCGTCCAGGCTCACGTTCAGCAGTTCCAACTGCTGGCCGTCGAGCACCAGCGGCGGCAGGCCGGCGCCGCAGGCCGGGTTGCGGCGCATCACCAACTGCGCGTGGACCAGCGTGTGGTCGTCGTGCAACTCGAAGGTCAGGTGCGTCTCGTCGATCAGGTACTCGGGCGCCTGATAGTCTTTCAAGTAGATCATTTTCGGCTGTTCGGTACGCATGCTGACATCCTTCTACTGATGCACGGCGAGCTGGTACGCCGTGTATTTGCGAATATTGATCACGCCGGTGTCAAAGATCAGGTACTGCCCCTTGATGCCCAGCAGCGTGCCTTCGGCGATCGGATTCTTGTCCAGGTTGAAACTGACGATCTTGGCCGGGTAGGCCTCGACCGGGTAGCGAATGTCCAGGACTTGGCTGTCATGCAGCGGTTGGATCGCCTGCAGGCCGAAGCGTTCCTGCAGCATGTTGAGGCCGACGCCGCAGGTGTCGAACAACATGTCGCGCACTTGCGCAAGGTCCACCGGCACCGCGTCGCCCTTGAGCAATGCGCGCCAATTGGTGCGGTCGGCCACCTGCGAGCGGAACAGGTCTTCGACCAGCCCCGACTGCTGCCGGGTGGCCACGCGCACGATCGGCAACGCCTGGCTGGCACCCTGGTCCAGCCAGCGGGTGGGCAACTGGGTGGCGCGGGTGATGCCGACCTTGATGCCGGAGCTGTTGGCCAGGTACACCACGTGGTCGGTCATGCAAAACTGCTCGCCCCACGCTGGGTCGCGGCAGGTGCCGGCCTCGTAGTGGCAGCGTTCCGGGCTCATGATGCACACGTCGCACTGGGCAAGCTTGGTCATGCAGGGGTAGCAATAGCCCTGGCTGAAGCTGGTCTTGGTTTTGCGCCCGCAATGGCTGCAATGGATGGCGCCCAGGTATTCCAGGCGCACGGTCTTGCCGATGAGCGCATTGACCGGGATATCCAGTTCGCCCAGGCGGAACCCGTACTGCACCGCGCCGTCATCGAGGCGGGTGGACATTTTACTGATGGCACCGCGACCAATCTCGTTCAATGGACCGCATCCGACTTGAATAGGATGTTCGGCACTGGCGCCGACTTGGACGAGCATTCCTGCGGGCCCATGTAACCGGTGCGCTGGTCTTCGGGCAGGTTCTGGATTTCCCAGGCGATGACCGCCTGCAGGGACAATGCTTTCTGTTCGGCGGTGAGCTTGCGGCCGTCCGACCATTTACCGATTTCCACGGCCAGTTTCAGGCTCTCGTAGATGTCGGGGGTGATGTTTTCGATCATGTGGGCAAACGTCGACATGCGGGGCACTCTCCAGTAGATGCCGCTAGTTTAACGAGGCGCCCGGCCGAGTGCACGGGGCGCCTTGCGCAACCGGACGGGCGCACGGCCCGGCCGGGTCAGAAGTGCTTGGACAACTTGACCTGCACCAGCTCCTTGTCCAGTGAGCGCCGGAACATCTGCGGCGCGGCAAAGGTATAGACCACGAAGGCCAGCCACGCCCAGTCGATGAACTGCGCTGCCTGGGGGTAGCCGTGCTGGGCGACCGCGATCACCGTGACCCGGTACACCACGAACATTGCCAGCAGGATGACGATGGCGCGGGCGTTGCCGCGTTCGGTCATCCAGGAATTGAAGCGCCACCACAGGCCCATGAACAGGCTTTCGCGGGCCTTGACCGCCGTCAGCAGGTGCAGGGCGGCGATGTCGTTGGCGTTTTCTTGCAGGGCCCAGATAGCATGCTCGCGGGCACCCGCAGTGTCGCCTTCGCGCAGCAGCAAATGGCCGAGCACCACCACCGCGCCGCTATGCCCTGGCTGAGCCTGCAAGGCCTGGCGGGCAAAGGTCTGCGCCAGTTCCCAATGGCCACCGGCGCGGTGGTACTGCGCCAGGGCGACCAGGTTGGCGGCGCTGTCGGGGTCCAGTTCCAGGGCTTTTTCCAGCGGTGCCAAGGCTTGGGCCTCGCGGCCGGTCAGTTGGTACAGTTCAGCCAGGGCCCGATGGTTGGTGGGGCTCAACGGCTCCATGTCCAGCAGTTGCAACAGGTGCTGTTCGGCCGCCTTGAACTGACGCTGGGCGATCGCGACTTGTGCGGCCGCGTAATGCGCCAACGGCAGTTGCGGGTCGGCGCCCAGGGCCTGTTGCGCCTCGTGGCGGGCGGCGTGCACGCGTTTCATGTTCAACAGGCACACCGACAACAGGGCGTGGGCCTCGGCGCAGTCGGGGTCTTCGGCCAGCAGTTGGCGCAGGCTGTCCATGGCGCCATCGTGGTGGCCACTTTGCAGGCGTTGGTAGGCCAGGTGCAGCAAGGTTTCGGTATTCATCAGCTCACCACCAGGTACCACAGGGTTGCCGGCACCAGGTGCAGCACGTACCCCTTGAGCCAGAAGGCGCCGACCAGTACCACGGGCAGCCCGAAACGGTTGAGTACACCGCCGTAATACTGATAGATCTCGATGGTCGCGCTCTGCTGGTTGAACAGCAGGTAACCGATGCCCAGCTTGAAGATCAGCAGCGCCAGCAAGGCGTACTGCACATCGGCGTCGGTGGCGATGATGCCAGCGCTGAGCAGTTGCATCAGCACCAGGGCCAACACCACGCTGCCGACCAGGCCGCCTATCACCAGCAGCCATTCGCGCACCCGGTTGGGGCTGCCCACGGCCACGGCGTTGAAGGCAAACCACGGCAGGCCCAGCCAGAAACCGCCGAGCATCAGGCCCAGCAGCGGCCACAGTGGCGACACCGCGAACCGCGCCAGGGTGCCCGGGCGCGGCTCGTCATCGATACGGTAACCCCCACGCGCAGCCATCAGCGGTCCTTCCCGTGTTTGTCGAGGAAGGCCAGCACTTCGTCGTACTGGTTGCCTTCGTTGGCGTAGCGGGCGTAGTTGCGCGCCGTGGTCAGCCATTCAAGCGTAGTGGCGCGCACCTCTTTCAAGGCCAGCTTGAGGTGCTTGTCGCTGATCGGCTGTTCGGCGCCTTGGGCGATGGAGGCCTCGATGGCTTCATCGGCCGCGGTTTCGATCAGCTCGCTCAGGTCGGCACCGGAGAAACCCGAGGTGTTCTTGGCCAGAAAGGCGAAATCGATGTCGTCGGCGCTCGGCCGGTCGGCCATCATCATCTTCAACATGGCTTCGCGGGCCGGGCGATCGGGCGGCGGCACGAACAGCACGCGGTCGAAGCGGCCAGGGCGGCGAAAGGCCGAGTCCACCGACCACGGCACGTTGGTGGCGGCCAGAATCAGCACGCCATGGTTGTCATGGGTAAAGCCGTCCATCTCGGACAGGAACTGGCTGACCAGCTTGGACGAGGTGGCCTCGCGGGTGTTGGAGCGCTTGCCGCCCAGGGCCTCGACTTCGTCGAAGAACATCACCGCCGGGGCCTGCGCGCGGGCTTGCTCGAACAGCGCGTGGAGCTTGCGCTCGGACTCGCCGATGTACATGTCCAGCACGTCGGAGATGGCGATATTGAAAAAGGTGGCCTTGCACTCCCCCGCCGTGGCCCGGGCCAGCAGGGTTTTGCCGCAGCCGGGCGGGCCGTACAGCAGCACGCCGCCGCCGACCTTCTTGCGAAAGCGCTGGAACAGGCCAGGCTTCTGGTACGGCAGAATGATCTTTTTGTGGATGGTCTTTTTCAACTCATCCAGGCCACCGATGTCGTCGAACGTCAGGGTTTCCTTGTTCGGCTCCAGCAGGCGGGTGACTTCGGTGTGGTCGGTGTCATCGTTGGAGATGACCCGCAGCTTGGGCCGCCCGGCCGCCGTCGGCACCTCGACCACGGTCACGCTCAGCGTGCGCCACAGGTCCATGTCTTCCAGCGCCGGGTTGTCGCTGATGGCGGCGCGGTACTCGACCTGGCCCTCCTTCAGCCGGCCCAGGGCTGCCAACAGGCGCGCACGCAGTAGGCGCACGCCGGCGTCATCGCCTTCAGCCAGGGCCAGGCCGCGCTCGTATTCACCGCGCTCAAGGCAGGCCTTGAGCAGCAGCGTGATCAGCGCGGCATTGCCGGGAGACGCGCGCAGGGCCGCCTCCAATTGTTCCAGGGTGGAATCATCCATGGGTTGCAGCCTGTCGCCAAGTAATAGGGGTAAAGCCTGTCATGCCAAGGCCTCCGGGCGCTCGACATTGACCCACACGAATTTGTGCGGGTCGATGCGCGTTTCCTGGTCCAGGCGGTAGGCCACCAGCTTGCCATACAGCACCGCGCTGTAGTCCAGGCAGGCCAGGTTGGGGCGGATGGCCGCGGGTTTGCCGCTGCGCCAGTAGTGACCGACGAACAGCAACGGCTCGTCGACGCCATAGCGCAGCAAGGTGTCCTTTTGCGTGGTGGTCAGCGGGGTGCTGGCCACCTGGGCGGGCAATGCGTCGGGCTGGAAGACGATGTCGCCGTAGGTCTGCGGGTCGTCTTCCCAGAACTTGGTGCGGAAGAACGCCCGGGTCAGGCCATCGCCGCCGGTCAGCGTCAGGCCATCGGGCAGGCGCATGTCGGTGCCGCGCAACAGCCGGTTGAAGGCCATGTTGGCGAAACTGCCATGCACGGCCGAGGCCTGCAGGAAGTGTTCGTCGATGCAGCCGTCGGGGTAGGCACCGCGCAGCGACTGGATCAGGTCGGCGTCCCAGCAGGCGTGCACCAGGCGAAAGCGCCCGGCGTCGAGGAACAGCGGCATGTCATAGAACCAGCCGAGAAAGTCGTGCCAATCGCCGGGGTGGTGGGCGAACTGGTCCAGGGTTTCCTCGATCAGCCGCGTGTGCCTGGGGTTGTGCTCGCGCACGTACTGCTTGCCGCTGCCCGGCGCCGCCGGCGTGCTCCAGCCCAGGGCGTTGAATTCATGGTTGCCCATGATGCAGCGCGCCTGGCCGGCCTCGACCATGTCGTGGACGATGTGCAACGCCTCGCGGATGCGCGGGCCACGGTCGATGATGTCGCCCAGAAACAACGCCTGGCGCAGGGGGTGGCGCCACACGCCGCCGTGGCGGCGGTAGCCCAGGGTGTCGAGCAAATGCTCAAGGGTATGAGCACAACCATGCACGTCACCGATCAAATCGTAGCTGCGTGCGGGATCGAGCATCAGTCGCCTCCACCACCAAGCCGGCTGCCCCAGCCGAGCTTGGTGCGGCAGACTTCGTAGTAGTTGTGGTCCAGTGGGTGGATCAGGCGCAGTTTCTGCGACTTCTTGCTCACCGTGATGGTGTCGCCCGGCGCGCAGGTGAAGTGGTTTTGGCCGTCGCAGGACACTTGCGGGTAGATCTGCATGTCCTTGGCCACGACGATTTTGAGTTCGCTGTTGCCGTCGACCACGATGGGCCGGCCCGACAGGGTGTGCGGGTACATCGGCACGATGACGATAGCGTCGAGCTTGGGGTGCATGATCGGCCCGCCGGCAGACAGCGCGTAGGCCGTGGAGCCGGTGGGCGTGGCGACGATCAGGCCGTCGGCCTTCTGGCTGCAGACGAACTGGCCGTCGATGTAGATCTCGAATTCGATCATGCGCGTGGATTTGCCGGGGTGCAGCACCACGTCGTTGAGCGCATCGCCCTGGCCGATGGCTTCGCCGTGGCGACGCACTTCGGCTTGCAGCAGGAAGCGGTTTTCCACCAGGTAATGGCCGTCGAGCACCTCGGCCACCTTGACTTCCAGCTCGTCGGGGCGGATGTCGGTGAGAAAGCCCAGGCTGCCGCGGTTGATGCCCAGCACCGGCACGTTGTGCCGGGCCAGGGCGCGGGCCGCGCCCAGGAGGCTGCCATCGCCGCCCACCACGATGACCATGTCGCACACCTCGCCGAGCATCTTGCGCGAGGAGGTTTGCAGGCTGTGGCCGGGCAGCACTTCGGCAATGGTGTCTTCGAGGATCACGTGCATGTGCCGTTCGAGCAGGAATTTTTTCAGGCGGCGAATGGTATCAAGCACCTGGGAACTGCCGAGGCGGCCGATGATACCGATATTGCGAAATTGCTCCATGGGGCTCCTGCTGAATCTGAAACGGGCGAACGCTAGCGCGGCGGGGCCCTGAATGAAACGTGGGGTCGATTATGGGCGAAAGCAACCGGCAGGACAAAATCCTTTCAGCCTGCGGGCGAACAGCTATGCTCGCAGGATGAGCCTGTTCCCGACCTTGCAACACTTGCCCCGGCGCCTGCGCCACCCCGAAGTGCGCGACCTGGCGTGGGTGATCCTGGCCCCGCCCATGCTCGCCAGCACGCCGTGGCCGCAGCGCCACCCGCTCACCGGCAGCGCCTGGGTGCAGGCACCCGACGCCCTGGAACACTGGTTATGCCGGTTGGATGAAGACAGTACCCCACTGCTGGCCTGGCTGGCCAAGGGCGCGACGCGGCGCCTGGGCCTGTATTACGAACGCCTGTGGCAGTTCGCCCTGCAGCACGCCCCGGGCGTTGCGCTGATTGCCGCCAACCTGCCGATCCGCCGCGCCGGGCACACCTTGGGCGAACTGGACGTGCTGCTGCGTGACGCCGACGGGGTGCACCATCTTGAACTGGCGATCAAGCTGTACCTGGGGCCTCAAGCCGGTAATGGCAGCGACGCCACGCTGTGGCTGGGCCCCGGTTGCCATGACCGGCTGGACCGCAAGCTGGCCCACCTGACGCAGCACCAATTACCGATTTCCGCTCGCCCGGAAAGCCGCGAGGCCCTGGCCGCCTTCGGTATCGAGGAGTTCAGCGCGCAACTGTGGCTGGGCGGCTACCTGCTGTACCCCTGGCCGGGGCAGGCGCAGGCCCCGATGGGCGCCCACCCCGAACATTTGCGCGGGCGCTGGCTGCACCAGCGTGACTGGCCGGCGTTCATCGCCGTCAGCTCATCGGGGCGTTGGCAGCCTTTGCCGCGCGCAAGCTGGCTGGCACCGGCGCATTTTACCGATGCTGACAGCTGGCCGGCACACCGCTTGCAGCAGTGGCTGGCAGTGCTGGACCCGCTGGCACCGGCACAATTGCTGGTGCGCCTGGTGCCCGATGACGCCGGTGGCTGGGACGAAGCCGAACGGCTGTTTTTGGTGTCTGACCTGTGGCCGAACGTACCGGGCAATTGATAAAAAATAACGAGATGACCGTGAGGAAACACCCATGACCTGGAAAAACACCGAGGCACGCTATGGCAGCGTGTCGATCGCCCTGCACTGGCTGATGCTGATACTGTTCGTGATCGTCTACGCCTGCATCGAATTGCGTGGCTTTCTGCCCAAAGGCAGCGGCGGACGGGCGTTGATCGTCGAGGCGCACTTCGTCACCGGGCTGAGCATTTTCGTGCTGGTGTGGATCCGCCTGCTGGCAAAGATCATGGGCGCCGCCCCCGCCATCGTGCCCAAGCCGCCAGCTTGGCAGATCGGCCTGGCGCACCTGATGCACGCGCTGTTGTACGCCCTGATGATCGCGATGCCGCTGCTGGGTTGGCTGACCTTGAGCGCCGCCGACAAGCCGGTACCCTTCTGGGGGCTGGAGTTGCCGCACCTGATCGCGCCCAACCCGGACGCCGCCAAGCAGATCAAGCACTGGCACGAGCAGATTGGCACCTGGGGCTATTGGTTGATCGGGCTGCATGCGCTGGCGGGGGTGTTTCACCATTACTTTGTGCGGGATAACACGTTGGTGAGGATGTTGCCGCGCCGGGGTTAATGCTGGATGGGGGGGCGGGTCAAAGCCGCCCCTGCAACCCCCCGGTATGCACAAACACCAAGCGCGCCCCCGGAGCAAACCCGTAGTCGCGCAACGCCATCAGCGCCTTGGCCGTATACACCTGCTCCAACGGCACCCCAGACTCACGCTCGCTGTCGGCCATGAAGGCCAGCAACCTATCATCTGCCTTGGCGAACCCTCCCCGGCTGGCGTCGATCAGTTCATAGCCCTGATTCTGCGCCCCGGCCTCTTGCAGGATCGACGCAATCATTTGCGGCACGCCATGGCCTGCCGGCACCGCCATGGCGCCGTACACCGGGTGCCGCCCCCGCTCGGCCACCACCAGCCCGGCCAAGGTGGTGCCAGTGCCGGCGGCCAGCCACCAGCCGTCGTAATCGTCCCAGCCCAACGCGGGCAGTTGTTCGGCCACCTGGTCCAGCAACACTGCGCAGCCTTGCGCGCCACACCATCCCGCGCCCCCTTCGGGTACTGGCAATAGCCGTGGGTACTGCGCCTGCCACGGCGCCCAGAACCCCGGCGCATGACGCGCACGGTAGCCGGCATAACCCAGCCAATGCAGTTGCATGCCCAATGCCTGCAGGTCGCGCACCGTGGGGGTGTCTACCGGATGCCCACGCACCAGCCCTACCGTGGCAAAGCCCAGGCGCTGGCCGGCGGCGGCCAGGGCGTGCAGGTGGTTGGAATGCGCGCCACCGAGGCTGATCAGGCCCGCGGCGCCGCTTGCCTGGGCCTGGCGCAGGTAGCCCTGCAGCTTGAAGCCTTTGTTGCCGCTGATCAGCGGGTCGACCAGGTCCAGGCGCAGAATGGCGACCTGCACCCCTGCCTGTTGCAGCCACGGCAGGTGCAGCGGCTGCAACGGGGCGCGAGGGAGATCACTGAGGCCTGCCTGCATAGGTAACGATCACACGAACGGGGCGGGCCAGTGTATCACCGCCCGGTCAGCCAACTGTGCGAGCTGCCGCCATTGATGACCCCTTCCAGAGGGGCCACCGCTGAGCGCATCGAGCGGGCCCACACAATCACCTCTTGTTCGGGGATCACCCCGCGCAGTTCCAGCTCAAACAGATAGCGCCTGGCCTGCCAATACTGGACGTGACGAGGGTCGGCCAAGCGCAGCACGTCATTGAACATCGCCGGCCCCGTGGTACGGGAAACATGGCTCATGTAGTCGACCATGGTCGGGTCGCCGGCCCACGGCCGCCGCTGCAATGCCGACTTGTATTGGGCAAAGCGGCGCAGCAACTCCTCGGACACCGCATCCATCAATGGGTTGGCCTTGAGCGTGGCAAAATGGCTGTTGTTGGGAATCGAGTCCAGCCCCAGCAAGACATGGGACACCGCCCCGCCGGTGAACACCTGCCCGCGCTGTATGTTCAGCGCGGGCAAGCCCTCGAGCAACTCGTCGTCCAGGTCAAGGTAAGTCCCATCGAAGGCGAACATCAAACGGTAGCGCAGCACGTCGCAGGCAGCAGCGTAATTGCGCTCGGCCGCCTGCAGGAAAAACTCGAAGGGTTCGGCGTGGCGGCTATCGAGGAAGGCCTTGAAGAACGGTTCATTTTCCAGGGCGAGGAATTTCACGTACTTGAAGCGCTCGCGCAGTTGCTCCAATTGCGCTTGGGGGCTGGTCACCCCGCCTTTGGGCAACACATGCACGGTCAGGGTGGTCGGGGTCAGGCGCGTGCGTTGGCTGTTGCCGTCGATCACCTGGCCATGGCGAGCGATCAGCTCATCGGCGCTGCCGATCCACACCTGATGCACCGTGGGTGGCAGCGGCTCCACCTCACCGGCCAGGCGCAGCGGCGGCATGGGCGGCAGCTCACTGCAGCCCAAGGCCCGGCGCGCCATCTGCCGTTCCACGGGGCTGGCCACCAAGTGGCCTTCGCGACTGGCGACGAAACGGCCGGTGGCACGGTCCAGGCGGTAATAGTGCTGGTTGTCCGCACAAAACCATTGATGGCTGTTCAGGTCGTACTTCACCACGTGGTCCAGGCCATCGGCGCGTAGGGTAAAGAACATTTCCGAGCGCTGCTGGAAGGCTTCACGGTTGCAGCGCACCCCCGCCAGCACATAGAGCGCATCCACCTTGCGCGGGTTCTGGTGGGCGTTCATTCCGCCCTTCAGTGCAGCCCGCGCAGCCAGGCGCCAGCGGCCTGCTCCGTCGCTGACGATGAGCGGGTCCGGGTTGGAAAAAACCGACGTGCGCGTCAGGGCCAAGCCGTCGCCCAGGCGGAAGGTCGAGTGCCCCGCCAGGGCGTCACGCACTTCGTAGACCTGATAGTCCAGCCCGTTTTCAAGCCGCACATACAACGCCCCCCCGAACCACGTACAGGCCACGGCGTGGCCCCTGGCTGAAGGTAAAACGTTCGGCCTGCGCAGCGCTGGCGTGTATGGCCGACAGCGTCAGTTGCGGCGTGGCCGCTGCTTGCTGCAGCCGCGAAGGGCCCACCCTGAGCCGCTTGGCACGGGGCAAGGACAGGTTGGCGTTGGCCAGCCCTGACACGCTGCTAAGGGCTTCAAGCAGGTAATCGGCGGCCTCTTCGCGCTGCCCTGCGGCATAAGCGGCGTAACCACTGAACGAGAGATAGGCCAGCTCTGCCAGGTCCAAGGCGGTCATCAAGCGCCCCGGCACCACCACGCTGATCACGCGAAACACCAGCGCGGCAATGGCCAGGCCCTGCTCGCGCGCCAGTTCACCGTGGGACACCGACTGGCTATCGGCCTCGGCCAACAGGAAACGCGTTCGATAATCAAAGCAAAACTGCGGCCATGGGCCAGTAATCTCCGGCGCCTTGAGTTCGGCACCGGCCTTGCCCTTGGCCAACGCCTGCAATAAGCGCAGCGCGGCGTTTTGCTGATGCCCGCCAAAGCGCCCCACCCAGTAACGCACCACTGGGCTCCATTGCGACGGCATCAGTGCCAGCTCTTGAAGGTCGCGCTCCAGAGCGGCACGGGCGGCGCCGAACGAACTGTGGCGGGTGAACGCGCGATCACCGGGATAGCCTGGCGTGTAGAGCAATACCGACGACTCGCCCGACTCACTGAAAAAAAACACATCGCGGGCGCTGTTGCCGTCAAAAACCCAACCCTGCACCTTTACCGTGCGCCCCTGGCGCAAGGGCCGGCTGGCAGCCGAGGGGTAATCGAGCACGTGCATCACGCAAGCCAGGCCGCTGGCATCCAGCAGCCCGGCCTTGAAATGCACCTGCGCGGCAAGGCGCAATTGGCTCGCAATCAAGTCCAGCGCCGCGCCCTTGGCGGTGTCGAATCGCCCCTGACGGGCCGCCTCCGCCGGGCGCACCAGCCGGGCGCTCAGCATGGCTTGGTAGCCTTCTTCCAGCTTCAGTCGCGCGGCCAGTTCATCCAGTTGCCGGAAGCTGAAAACAGCCTGCTGCTCATCACTCAAACCCACCCACTCCAGGCGCCTGTGACCATCGCCTTGGCGATCCACCCGCAGCGCCAGGTATTCGAGCATCGACACGTACTCACTGCTCTCTTGACTGTGCCCACGGTCCGGCTCAAGGCTGGGTGCCAGCTCGATGAGCAGTGTGTTGTCAGAGAACACCCGGCCATGGACCATCAGCCCCACGCTCGAAACATCGGCCACCAGCCCAAGCTTCGCCAGCTCAGCGCTAACCCGCCCGCGCGCGTAGTCCTGGAAGCTGGGCAATGGGCCAAAATAGTCATCGACGACCTTGCCCAAGGCCCACTGCCGCGCCACCAAGGCGTCCAGCGCTGGGTCCGGCTCACGCACGGCGCTCGGCCAGCTCCCACGCAATGCGTCGCGGTAGGTGCGGTACTGGCGTAGCCGCTGCGCCCAGCGATTGCAGGAAACATCCAGGCCAATCAGCGCATTCCACTGGGAGGCTTGGGCAGACTCCTCGCAGGCTTTCCAGGCTGCGACCTGATGCGCCACCACGGCGCTGAAAAGGTTCTCGCGCAGGGGCACCGCCACCAGTGTGACCCGGCCATCGACCAGCGCCTTGAGCAGCTGCATTTGATCGAGCGGCGCCTGGCGCGCCAGCACCAACTGACGCTGGCGACGGTCACGCACAAGGCCCCGGGCCAGGCTGTCCAGAGCCGCCTGCAAATGATCAAAACGCTTGAGGTAGCCGTCCTCGCCGCAGTTGTACAGCAGGGCTTGGCCCGTCGCAGCCTGGCGCTCGGTGACGTGGCCCAGGGCGTAGTCGACGCCGGCGGGCCGCTGGCTGATGACAAAAAAACCTGCCAGCGGCGCACTGCGCATGCCGCTGTCGTCAAGCAAGTGCAGGCTATACGCCTCGCGGCCACTGACGCGATCCTGCCAGCGCGGCTGGCGAACATACTCCTCAACCAGCTGCAGGGCCGAGTGCGCCAGGCCACCGAACAGGTGCTGCAAAGTCGCCTGTTCCAGGAAGTGATCGCGCAGGCGAAGTTCTTGCCGCAACTGCCGGGTCACGTGGTGCGAATCAATCGGCAACTGCCAATAAGCCAGGGCAGCCACGACAAACCCCGGGTGATCGTTTGGGGCCAGGCGCGGTAGCGCGGTCAGGTCGGGGAGCCCTTCGGGCAGGTTTGCCACCCAGGGCTTGGGGTCGGTGATCAAAGCGTGCATGGGCGCACCTCTTGGGTTCTGGAAAACGCCCAGAATGCCCAACGACGGTGCGCCCACGGTGTTACATAACGCTTGGGCTCAGAGCCCGGCCGCCAGGCGCGAGCCCTGGTTGATGGCGCGCTTGGCGTCCAGTTCGGCGGCCACGTCGGCGCCGCCAATCAGGTGCACCGATTGGCCGGCGGCCACCAGGCCATCCTGCAGTTCGCGCAGCGGATCCTGGCCTGCGCAGATGATCACGTTGTCCACCGGCAGGAGTTGCGGTTCGCCTTCGCCGATGCGTATGTGCAGGCCGGCGTCGTCGATCTTCAGGTATTCGACGCTGTTGAGCATCTGCACCTGCTTGTTCTTCAAGCCCGTGCGGTGGATCCAGCCGGTGGTCTTGCCCAGGCCGTCGCCCACCTTGGTTTTCTTGCGTTGCAACAGGTACACCTGGCGCGCCGGCGCATGGGGCTGGGCCTTGATCCCGGCGACGCCGCCGCGCGCCTGGAGCGCAGTGTCGATGCCCCACTCTTTCCAGAACGCCTCGCGGTCCTGGCTGGTGGACACGCCCTGGTGCACGAGAAATTCGCTGACGTCAAAGCCAATGCCGCCAGCGCCGATCACCGCCACCTTCTGCCCCACCGGCTTGCCGGCCTTGAGCACGTCCAGGTAGCTGAGTACCTTGGCGTGCTCGATGCCCTGGATCGCAGGCAGGCGCGGGGCGATACCGGTGGCCAGGATGATCTCGTCATAGCCGCCTGCCAACAGATCGGCCACCGCTACCCGCGTGTTCAGGCGCAGGTCCACGCCAGTGGTTTGCAGCTTGCGCGAAAAATAGCGCAGGGTTTCGTAGAACTCTTCCTTGCCCGGCACGCGCTTGGCCACGTTGAACTGGCCACCGATCTGTTCAGCCGAATCGAACAGGGTCACCGCATGGCCACGCTCGGCGGCCACGGTGGCAGCGGCCAGCCCGGCGGGGCCTGCGCCCACCACGGCAATCTTTTTCATGTGCTGGGTGGGCACGTAATTGAGCTCGGTCTCATGGCAAGCCCGCGGGTTGACCAGGCAACTGGTCAGCTTGCCGCCAAAGGTGTGGTCCAGGCAGGCCTGGTTGCAGCCGATGCAGGTGTTGATCTCATCGCCACGCCCTTGCGCCGCCTTGTTGACGAAGTCTGGGTCGGCGAGGAACGGCCGTGCCATGGAGACCATGTCGGCATCGCCTTCGGCCAGAATCTGCTCGGCCACTTCCGGGGTGTTGATGCGGTTGGTGGTGATCAGCGGGATCTTCACCGAGCCGCGCAGCTTGGCCGTGACTTTGCTGAAGGCTGCCCGCGGGACCTTGGTGGCAATGGTGGGAATGCGCGCCTCGTGCCAGCCGATGCCGGTGTTGATCAGCGTCGCACCCGCGCCTTCGATGGCCTGGGCCAACTGGACGATTTCTTCCCAACTGCTGCCACCTTCCACCAGGTCGAGCATCGACAGGCGGAAAATGATAATGAAGTTGGGCCCCACGACCTCGCGCACGCGGCGCACGATCTCGACCGCCAGGCGCATGCGGTTTTCGTAGCTGCCGCCCCAGCGGTCGGTGCGCTGGTTGGTGTGCGCGGCCAGGAACTGGTTGATGAAATAACCTTCCGAACCCATGATCTCGACGCCATCGTACCCGGCGACCTGGGCCAGTTGCGAGCAGTTGACGAAGTCGCGGATCTGCTTCTCGATGCCATCCTCGTCCAGCTCACGCGGTTTGAACGGGTTGATCGGCGCCTGGATCGGGCTGGCGCCGACCTGGTTGGGGTTGTAGGCATAGCGCCCGGCATGCAGGATTTGCAGGCAGATCTTGCCGCCCGCCTCATGCACCGCCTGGGTCACCACCTTGTGCTTGTCGGCCTCTTCAGGGGTGCTCAGCTTGGCCGCACCGGCGTACACGCCGCCCTCTTCGTTCGGGCCGATGCCGCCCGTCACCATCAAGCCGACACCGCCACGGGCACGCTCGGCAAAGTAGGCCGCCATGCGCGCAAAGCCGCCGGGCTTTTCTTCCAGGCCCGTGTGCATCGAGCCCATCAGGCTGCGGTTGCGCAACGTGGTGAAACCCAAGTCCAGCGGGGCCAACAGGTGCGGGTAGTGAGCAGCGGCCATTTTTATCTCCATCGTACACATCACGGTATGCGGGCGCCTCGTGTGCAGCGTGGGCGGCCGTCGTTTGTGCTGATGACAATAAGGTCCGCGACCGCAGCGCTCAATGACCAAATGTAACAAGTAAATGATCCAAACGAACATCTCACCCAAGAGTATCCAAACCTGGCCGATCTGTCCCAAATATAGAAACAATGAGTCTCATAACCGCCTAATTGTATCGATACCGTTAAGCCCGTAGAACTTACGACGCGGTGAGGCACTGGTGCGCGAATACACCATGCGCAAAGTCAGCTGCCCCCTGAGCCCACTGTAGGAGCGGATTTATCCGCGAAAAGAACACCGCGTAGTGTCAGGTATTACGCGGTGTTTTTTTCGCGGATAAATCCGCTCCTACAGGGTGGGGTGCATGATCTTCCAGCCATCCACAGGGCCAGCGTCACGAGGCCTTTGCTCAGCCAAATACTTTCGCTAACCCGTTGTTTTCCCGTAGTCTCGAAGCTTGTCCAAACGCACTGCCAGTTCACCATGCGCACATTGCTGATTTCCATCGCCTCACTCGTCCTGCTGGTTGCCCTGGGCAGTTACGCGCTGTGGACCACCCAACGCCCTGCCGGCCTGTACCTGTCTGACTTGCGCATCAAGGTGGCGGTCAACGAAGGCGTGCCTGCCGGTAACGGCAACCTGCTGGGCATCCAGCCTGAGTTGTACCCCGCCGACTATCAAAGCCTGTACCGCCTGCACCGCAAACTGGGGGCCTATCTGCAGGGGGCTCGCGACTTGGGCCTGCTCAATGCAAAAACCGTGGTGGTGCTGCCCGAACACATCGGCACCTGGTTGTGGGCACGCGGCGAAAAGGACGAGTTGTATCAGGCAGCCCACGAAGAAGAGGCGTTCAACTGGCTGGCGGTGAGCAACCCGCTGCGCTTTGCCCGCGCCTGGCTGCGGGCCAGCGGCAAGGACCGCCTGCAAGACACGCAATTGCGCATGAAAGCCGAGGCCATGGCCAGCGATTACCAAGCGCTGTTCGGGGGGCTGGCCAAGGAGTTCGGCGTAACCCTGGTGGCCGGCTCCATCGTGCTGCCCGAACCGATTGTCGCTGGCGGGCAACTGCACGTGGGCCGCGGCGCGCTGTACAACGCAAGCGTGGTATTTGGCGCCGACGGCCAACCGCTGGGCCAACCGCAACGCCAGCTCTACCCTTTGTACGAGACACGCAATTACATACGGGCCAGCAAGGATCAGCACCTGCAAGTTCTGGACACCCCGGCCGGGCGCCTGGGCATTTTGATTGGCAATGACAGCTGGTACGCCGCCAACTACGTCCAGTTGAACAGCCAGGCCGCGCAACTGATTGCCGTGCCGGCCTCGATTGCCGACAAGGGCCATTGGAACCTGCCCTGGCGCGGTTTCAACCGCCGGCACATTCCTGAAGATGCCACCCTCAAGCCCGGCGAAGTCACCGAGGGCCAGGCTTGGCAACGGCTCAACTTGGGCCCGGCCAGTGTCAGCGTGTTCCTGCGGGGGCAGTTCTGGGATCAGTTCAGCGACGGCCAGGGTTTCGCCAGCCATGCCGGCATTGCCCGCGGCAGTGATGGCGGGCGCGGCGCGCGCTTGATCAACCTATGGTTATAAGCCCATGAACCCGACCCGTATTCGCCTGGGTGACTTGTCCGTAGGTTACATCCAGAGCCTGGCGGATGCCGTGCGCAGCCATGGCCAAGACCCCACCGAGTTGCTTGAACAGTACGGACTGGACAGCGCTCGGCTGGCCGAACCGGGTGCACGGCTGTCGATCCCGCGCTACATGCGCCTGGGCTTTGCCGCGATGCAACTGTGCAATGATGCGGCACTGGGTTTGCGCATGGGCAACGCCAGCCGCCTGGCCCAAGCAGGCCTGGCCGGCGTGACGGCGGCGCAGGCGCCTACCGTGCGCGAGGCAGCCCGCACGCTGATCCGCTTCGAGCCACTGCATGCGTCCAATTACCGTGGCCAGTCGAGTTTTCACGAAGATGCCCACGGCGCCTGGCTGCGCTTTTACTCCATCAGCCCCTACAACGCCTACAACCGCTTCGTGGTGGACTCGGTGCTGTCCGGCTGGGTGGCCAAGCTGTCCAAGCTGAGCGCCACGGCAGTGCTGGCCGAGCGCATCGATATCGAGTTCGAGGCGCCCGTCTACGCCGTGCAGTACCAGGGCCTGAGCCTGGGACCTATCAGCTTTGGCGCCGAACATAATCAACTACGCCTGAGCCAGCAAAGCCTCGGGCTGCGCAACCCCGACCACTGCCCCAGCACCTTTCGCCAGTTGTTGCAGCTTTGCGAGCAGGAACTGGAACACAAGACCCGCACCCGCACCTTGCGCGAACGCATTACCCAACTCCTCGGCCCGCTGCTGAATGGCGGCCGCGAACCAGATCTGGAGGAAGTGGCTGCGCGCCTGAAATTGCCTACCTGGACGCTGCGGCGCAAACTGGCCGACGAAGGCACGCAGTTCCGCGTCATTCTCAACGAGACGCGGCGAGACCTGGCGATGGCCTATATCCGCGACACGGACCTGGCGTTTGGCGAGATTGCATTTTTGCTGGGGTTTGCTTCGCCAGAGGCGTTCCAACGGGCATTCAAGCGCTGGAATGGGCAAACACCGGGGGCGTTTCGGCGGGGTGGCTGACGCTGTTTGGTTCGCTGCCGTACGCTGGAAAGGGGTGCGCGACCTTAAAGCTCGGTCGCGTCTTCAGCAGGTTCCACGGGGTCGAGCTCAAAGGCCCGGTACTCGAGCAGCTCTTCTTGATAGTCATCCATTTTCGCGTTCCTTACGGTTAAACACAGGCCATCGGCTCACCTGGCCTTCATCGGCAGCTTATCGCAGCCCCATGAAGAAAAGATGACCAAATGGTCTGGGTTAAACGTAGCACGCGAGCATGAATTTAGTGAAGCCTGCAGCCCGCTCGGGGCCACAGGCTTGCACTCACTGGGCCGCAGCGGGCTCGGTGGTGGTGGTGGTGGCCGGCGTCGTACTGCTGGCCGGCTCGGCAGCGGCAGGCTCTGCGGTGGTCGCAGGCGTTGCCGGGGTGATCGGCGCCGCTTCGGCCGGTGGCGCCACCGGTTCCGAGCCTTGGCTTTCAACGGCAGCCGGGTGCGCTTCGGTGGCCACCGGCGCCGCCGGTGCCGCAGGCGTTGCGACTACAGGCGCAGGCGCTGCTGTTGCGGCAGCCGGTGCAGGCACAGGCTTGGCCGAAGGCTCCGGAATGCCCAGTTCATCCTTCGGCTTGTCGGGGATGTGGGCCTTCTTCTTCACTTCTTTAGGCAAGAAGTTTTCCACCAAGGCGAAGTAGCGATCGTAAAACTTGGACGAGGCCACCGTCTCGCTGGCCACCTTGACCATCGAATCGTCGGTGGAGCCGATCGGCATCGACACCGAGCCCAACACGCCGACACCCAGGCTGGCCGAGTTGTTGACCTTTTTCAGCGCGTAGCGATCCTGCAAGGCGTTGGCAAACATGGTCGAGCTTTGGTCACCACTGCCATCGGAGGCACAGGTGACCGAGAAGCTGATCTCCATGTGCGTCTCGCCAGTCTGCTGGAAGCTCTTGTGGCCGGCCAACTGCTTGGGGTCGCTGCTGGTGATGATATAGCCCTGGCTGAGCAAGGCACGGCGCGCGGCTTCGCACACCGAGGCATCACTGACCGGGTAGGTGCGCGAGAAGGTACCGGCATCATCGAAGTTTTCGTGTTCGTACATGGCGGGTTTCTTTGACGAACAACCGCTGAGGCCGGCCATCACTACCGCCAGCCCGCAGGCACCAAGGCCGATTGACTTTAACATTGCACATCCCGGGTAATACGATCCGCGGCTATTGTGCATCACAATGGCGGAAGAAGCGCATGAAATAGGTCTCAGATGGTTTACAACCCTACTACGACATTCCCTGCGGATAAAGGTTGCCAGTCTGCCCGACAAACTGCACAAACAAAAAAAGCGACCCGAAGGTCGCTTTTCTTGTGCATCGAAGAGTTCAAGGCTTCGACGCTTTGTATGGCGCAGCGGACGGGACTCGAACCCGCGACCCCCGGCGTGACAGGCCGGTATTCTAACCGACTGAACTACCGCTGCGTATCGCTCGGACTTGCGTCCGTTTGAATCAGGTCTGACCAAGCATGAGTAGCCGCTCGATCTCTGACACGGCATAGCCGAATCAGGTAAAAATGGCGCAGCGGACGGGACTCGAACCCGCGACCCCCGGCGTGACAGGCCGGTATTCTAACCGACTGAACTACCGCTGCGCAGTGTTGGATGCCTTCTCAGTAACAAGGCCTCCCCTCTTTGTTTAGAAGAGGATCAGAGTGGTGGGTGATGACGGGATCGAACCGCCGACCCTCTGCTTGTAAGGCAGATGCTCTCCCAGCTGAGCTAATCACCCGCTTGCCTCTCCAATGACGCGAACTTTACGCAGCTATCGAAGGTAAGTCAATAACTTTATTGAAGTTTTTTTCAAAAAAGTGATTTCCCCGCTTTCGCTCCCGTGCTGCCTATATAGAAGCACAGGCCCCCTCTTCTATTCCTGATAGATCATTTTGCGCGTCATGCCGCCATCCACCACGAACTCCTGGCCCGTGACAAAGCCGGCATTGCGCGACAACAACCAGGCCACCATGGCCGCCACATCTTCAACGGTGCCCACACGCCCAGCCGGGTGCTGGGCATGGTCGGCTTCGCTCAAGGGCTCTGCACGACGCGCCGCCGGGTCCCGTGCATCGATCCAGCCCGGGCTGACCGCATTGACGCGGATTTCCGGGCCCAGGCTGATCGCCAGGGCATGGGTCAAGGCCACCAGCCCGCCCTTGCTCGCCGCATAAGCTTCGGTGTCCGCTTCTGACTGACGGGCACGGGTTGACGCCAGGTTGACGATGGCCCCGCAGTGCGCACGCAGGTAAGGCGCGCAATGCTTGGCCAGTAACATGGGCCCGCTCAGGTTCACCGCCAACACCCGGTTCCAATGGGCAAGCGTCAGGCTTTCAAGGGTGGTGTTGTGCGGGTCGGTGACGGCTGCGTTGCAGATCAGCGCATCGAGCCGGCCGAACTGGCCCAGCACGTGTGCCACACCGGAGGCGACCTGGGCTTCGTCGGCGACATCCATGGGGATGAACACCGCATTGTCGCCCAGGGCACCGGCGACCTTGGGCCCGCGCTGGCGGTCCAGGTCGGTGAGCACCACCTGCCAACCCTCGCTGATCAGCCAGGCGGCAATGCCCAGGCCGATCCCGCGAGCAGCACCGGTGACCAGCGCGACGCGGCCGTTATGGCTGCTCGCGCTCGTAGCGGTCCAGTCGATCACAACGCCGCCAGCCCACGGGCCAGGTCGGCCTGCAGGTCGGTGACGTCTTCCAGGCCCACGGCGACGCGGATCAGGCTGTCGCGGATACCGGCCGCTTCACGCTCCTGTGGCGACAAGCGCCCGTGGGAGGTGGTGCCCGGGTGGGTGATGGTGGTCTTGCTGTCACCCAGGTTGGCGGTGATCGAGATCAACCGGGTGGCGTCGATAAAGCGCCAGGCGCCCTCTTTGCCGCCCTTGACCTCAAAGCTCACCACGCCACCGAAGCCGCGCATCTGACGCTTGGCCAGTTCGTGCTGCGGGTGGCTGGGCAAGCCGGCGTAATGCACCTTCTCGATGCCGTCCTGCTGTTCCAGCCACTGCGCCAGGACCTGGGCACTGGCACAGTGGGCGCGCATGCGCAGGTTCAGGGTTTCCAGGCCTTTGAGGAAGATCCAGGCGTTGAATGGGCTGAGCGAGGCACCGGCGGTGCGCACCACGCCGACCATCTCTTTCATGTGCTCGGCACGGCCGGCCACCACGCCGCCCATGCAACGGCCCTGGCCGTCGATGAACTTGGTGGCCGAGTGCACGACAATGTCCGCGCCCAGCTTCAACGGCTGTTGCAAGGCCGGGGTGCTGAAGCAGTTGTCGACCACCAGCAAGGTGCCCTTGGCGTGGGCGATGTCGGCCAATGCGGCAATATCGACCAGTTCGGCCAGCGGGTTGGACGGCGACTCGACGAACAACAACTTGGTGTTTGCCTTGATCGCGGCCTTCCAGCCATCGAGGTTGGCCAACGGCACGTACTCGACCTCGATGCCGAAGCGCTTGAAGTACTTGTCGAACAGGCTGATGGTGGAGCCGAACACGCTTTGCGAGATCAACACGTGATCGCCAGCGCTGCACAGGCCCATGGCCACGGCCGTGATGGCGGCCATGCCGGTGGCGAAACCAACGGCCTGCTCGGCGCCTTCCAGGGCGGCGATGCGCTCTTCGAAAGAACGCACGGTCGGGTTGGTGTAGCGCGAGTAGACGTTGCCCGGCACTTCGCCGGCAAAACGCGCCGCGGCATCAGCCGCGGTGCGGAAGACGTAGCTGGAGGTGAAGAACAGCGGGTCACTGTGCTCACCTTCCGGCGTGCGGTGCTGGCCGGCGCGTACCGCGAGGGTGTCGAAAGACACGCCCTCGAGGTCGCTGTCCAGTCGCCCGGCATCCCATTCCTGTGTCATGCCGCGTGCTCCTAATCAGTTGTTGTACAGATCGATAATCGCGCTGACCGCCTGGGTCTTGACCTTGGAGGCGTCGTTGCGCGCCTGTTCGATCCTGTGCAGGTAAGTGGCGTCGATGTCGCCAGTCACGTACTTGCCGTCGAACACCGCGCAGTCGAAGCTTTCGATCTTGACCTTGCCGCCACCGACCGCATCGATCAAGTCCGGCAGGTCCTGGTAGATCAGCCAGTCGGCGCCGATCAGGTCGGCCACGTCCTGGGTGCTGCGGTTGTGTGCGATCAGCTCGTGGGCGCTCGGCATGTCGATGCCGTAGACGTTCGGGTAGCGAACGGCCGGGGCCGCCGAGCAAAAGTAGACGTTCTTGGCGCCGGCTTCACGGGCCATCTGGATGATCTGCTTGCAAGTGGTGCCGCGCACGATCGAGTCGTCGACCAGCATGACGTTCTTGCCGCGAAATTCCAGCTCGATGGCGTTGAGCTTCTGGCGCACCGACTTTTTACGGGCGGCCTGGCCGGGCATGATGAAGGTACGGCCGATGTAGCGGTTCTTGACGAAGCCTTCGCGGAACTTGACGCCCAGGTGGTTCGCCAGCTCCAGGGCCGCAGTGCGGCTGGTGTCCGGGATCGGGATGACCACGTCGATGTCGTGGTCCGGGCGCTCGCGCAGGATCTTGTCGGCCAGCTTCTCGCCCATGCGCAGGCGCGCCTTGTACACCGAGATGCCGTCGATGATCGAATCCGGACGCGCCAGGTAGACGTGTTCGAAGATGCACGGGTTGTATTGCGGGTTGGTCGCGCACTGACGGGTGTGCAGCTTGCCGTCTTCAGTGATGTAGACCGCTTCGCCCGGCGCCAAATCGCGAATCAGGGTGAAACCCAGCACGTCCAGGGACACGCTTTCGGAGGCGATCATGTATTCCACGCCTTCGTCGGTGTGGCGCTGGCCGAAGACGATCGGGCGGATCGCGTTCGGGTCGCGGAAACCGACGATGCCGTAACCGGTGATCATCGCCACTACCGCGTAACCACCGCGGCAACGGTTGTGCACGTCGGTGACGGCGGCGAATACGTCTTCCTCGGTAGGCTGCAGCTTGCCGCGCACCGCCAGCTCATGGGCGAAGACGTTGAGCAGCACTTCCGAGTCGGAATTGGTGTTGACGTGGCGCAGGTCTGACTCGTAGATCTCCTTGGCCAGCTGCTCGACGTTGGTCAAGTTGCCGTTGTGGGCCAGGGTGATGCCGTAAGGCGAGTTGACGTAGAACGGCTGCGCCTCGGCCGAGGTCGAGCTGCCTGCGGTTGGGTAGCGCACGTGGCCGATACCCATGTGGCCGACCAGGCGCTGCATATGGCGCTGCTGGAAGACGTCACGCACCAACCCGTTGTCCTTGCGCAGGAATAACCGCCCATCATGGCTGGTTACAATACCGGCGGCGTCCTGGCCGCGGTGCTGGAGGACGGTGAGCGCGTCATACAGCGCCTGATTGACGTTCGACTTGCCGACGATACCGACGATGCCACACATGCGACACAACCCCTACTTAATGAATCTGTACTGAACAGCCTTACTGCCCCTTGGCGGCGGCAGGAAAGAGCTGCTCCTTGAACGGAATGTCAGCCGGTGCGCTGATTCCGCTGGCTAGCCACTGACTGGACATCCCCAGAATGAGGTTCTTCGACCAGTCGGCAACCAATAGAAATTGCGGCAGCAACCTTGATTGCTGCCACCATGGATCCTGTTGTACCGGCCCCAGGCTCAACAGCCCGACGGCCACCACGACCAGCAGGCCACCGCGCGCCGCGCCAAAGGCCATGCCCAGAAAACGATCGGTCCCGGAAAGCCCGGTGACGCGAATCAGTTCGCCTATAAGAAAATTGACCATCGCGCCGACCAGCAGCGTGGCGACGAACAGAATGGCGCAACCCGCGATCACACGGGCCGAAGGCGTCTGAATGTAGCCTTCCAGGTATTGGGACAATGCGCCTCCGAACATCCAGGCGACCGCACCGGCTACGATCCAGGTGAGCAGCGACAAGGCTTCCTTGACGAAGCCGCGCTTCAAGCTGATCAAAGCGGAGATGGCGACTATTGCTAGTATCGCCCAGTCAACCCAGGTAAATGCCACGGTGCAGCCTGCAGACGGATAAGGCGGCGCATTTTAACAGAGCGGTGGCTCGCCGGTAAGCGGCGATTGCCCGTGCTTTTAGATTAAACCCATCGCTTTAGCCACGCTCGGGCTGAAAACGCACCACGAAACCTTTCATGTTCTGCTGGCGGCTGAGGGTATCGCGCAGGCGGTCGGCCTCGGCACGTTCGATCAGCGGCCCGACGAACACCCGGTTCATGCCATCGGCAGAGCGCACATAGGCATTGTAGCCCTGGGTACGCAGGCTTTTTTGCAGCGCATCGGCGCTGGCACGGTTGGACAGGCTGGCCAGTTGCACCGACCAACTGACCGGCAGGCCATTAGGGTCGACCTTGGCGGGCGCTGCCGGTGCTGGCTGCACCGGCGCGGCCGGCTTGGCAGCGGCCACCGGAGCCTGGGCAGGCGCCGGCTTGGCAGGCGCGACAGGCTTGCTGGCCGGCGCAGGCGGGGCCGGCGCAACCGGCTGGCTCGGCGCCTGGGGCGGCTGTTGCTGGGCCACCTCCTCATCAGTGGGCACCGGCTCTTGCAGGGCCTGGGGCTGCGGCACTTCGACCGGCTCGACCTTGACCTGCTGCATCACCGGCGCCGCCGGCGCATCAGGCGCATCGACGCGTACCTGGCGCAGTTCATCTTGCCGGGAAAACAGCATCGGCAAAAAGATCACCGCCAGGGCGATCAACACCAGTGCACCGACCATCCGCTGCTTGAACACTTTATCCAGCAAAGCCATGTGCAGCTTCCTCCTTGGCGTGCTGCGACAGCCATTCCAGGGCCTCGCCGACACAGAAAAATGATCCGAACAGCAGAATTTCGTCCTCGGCCGTCGCCTGGTCGCACTGCCCTTCCAACGCCAGGGCGACACTGCCATAGGACGCTACCGACGCCCCAAGGTTCTCAAGCTCGGCCTGCAATTGTGCAACAGGGCGTGTACGCGGGGTATCCAGGGGCGTAACCGCCCACTGCGCGACCAGGTCGGCCAGGGGCGCAACCACGCCGGGCAGGTCTTTGTCGGCAAGCAGGCCGAACACCGCCAGGCGCTTGCCGGCCGGTGGCTGGCTGGCCAGGCGCTTGGCCAGAAACTGAGCGGCATGGGGGTTGTGGCCCACGTCCAGCATCAAGTTCAAGCGCTTGCCCTTCCAGACCAGGCTACGGCGGTCCAGGCGACCGGTGATATGCGCGGCACGCAAGGCCGACTGCACCTGCCCTGCCTCCCAGGGCAAATCCATCAAGGCATAGGCCTGCAGCGCCAGGGCGGCGTTTTCCATCGGCAGGTTCAGCAACGGCATCGGCCCCAGCTCGAGTACCTGGCCATTGCCGTCGAGACCGCGCCACGTCCAATCGCTGGCACTGATGCGCAGGTCATAGTCCCGACCCCGCAGGTAGAACGGGCAATCCAGCTCGCGCACCTTGTCGAGCAGGGTGTGCGGTGGGTCTTGGTCCCCGCACAGGGCGGGCGTGCCGGCACGGAAGATCCCGGCCTTCTCATAACCCACCGACTCGCGGGTATCGCCCAGGTAATCGGCGTGATCCAGGCCTACGCTGGTGACCAGCGCCAGGTCCGGATCAATGATATTGACCGTGTCCAGGCGCCCGCCCAGGCCCACTTCCAGCACCACCGCATCGAGCTGGCAGCGCTCGAACAGCCAGAACGCCGCCAGGGTGCCCATTTCGAAGTAGGTCAGGGAAATATCGCCGCGCGCCGCTTCAAGGGCGGCGAAGGCGTCGCACAGTTGCTGGTCGCTGGCTTCGACGCCATCGATCAGCACCCGCTCGTTGTAGCGAATGAGGTGCGGCGAGCTGTACACGCCGACTTTGAGCCCCTGCTGCTTGAGCAGCGAGGCGACAAAGGCGCACGTGGAGCCCTTGCCGTTGGTACCGGTCACGGTAATCACCCGAGGCGCCAGCTTGCCCAGCTTGAGCCGGGCCGCTACCTGTTGCGAGCGCGCCAGGCCCATGTCGATGGCTACCGGGTGCAACTGCTCGAGGTAGGCGAGCCACTCGCCAAGGGTGCGTGCGGTCATATCGTGGCTGGCGCCGGCGGTACCACGATCGGTTCGATCGGGGTGGCGACGAAGGTCGGCGTCGGCAGGTTCATGAACTGAGCCAGCAGGCTGCCCAGGCGCGGGCGCAGCTCTTGGCGCGGGATGATCAGGTCGATGGCGCCGTGCTCGATCAGGAACTCGCTGCGCTGGAAGCCTTCTGGCAGCTTCTCGCGCACGGTCTGCTCGATCACGCGCGGGCCGGCAAAGCCGATCAGCGCTTTTGGCTCGGCGACGATCACGTCACCCAGCATCGCGAGGCTGGCCGATACACCGCCGTACACCGGGTCGGTCAATACCGAGATAAACGGCAGGCCCTCTTCGCGCAGGCGTGCCAGCACGGCGGAGGTCTTGGCCATCTGCATCAGCGAGATCAGCGCTTCCTGCATGCGTGCACCACCGGAGGCGGCGAAGCAGATCATCGGGCAACGGTTTTCCAGGGCATAGTTGGCCGCGCGCACGAAGCGCTCGCCGACAATGGCACCCATGGAACCGCCCATGAAGCTGAATTCGAAGGCGCTGCACACCACGGGCATGCCCAGCAGGGTACCGCTCATGGAGATCAGCGCGTCTTTCTCGCCGGTCTGCTTCTGCGCGCCTACCAGGCGGTCCTTGTACTTCTTGCCGTCGCGAAATTTCAGACGGTCGACCGGCTCCAGGTCCGCGCCCAGTTCGGCCCGGCCTTCGGCGTCCAGGAAGATGTCCAGGCGCGCACGTGCGCCGATGCGCATGTGGTGGTTGCATTTCGGGCAGACGTCCAGGGTCTTTTCCAGCTCCGGACGGTACAGCACGGCCTCGCACGATGGGCATTTGTGCCACAGGCCTTCAGGGACCGAGCTTTTCTTCACCTCGGAACGCATGATCGAAGGGATCAGTTTGTCTACCAACCAGTTGCTCATGCTTTCTTTCTCCAGTACCGGGGACCGCACGCGTTAGCCATGACGTATCCCGTGTATGCCCTTGAGCTCAATTCATGATCAGACGGGGAACTGCACCCTGGGTGCGCTCGCGCCATCTTCAATTTTTACGGATGCCCGGCCCGTGGCCGCCATCACGCTGCAAAAGTTATGGACGGTGGCCGATTGCCAACCGTCACATCGATTCACGCTCCTCGCACCGCGGCCATGAAGGCCTCGACCTTGCCGTGATCCTTGATGCCCTTCTGCGCCTCGACGCCGCCGCTCACATCCACAGCGTAGGGCCGCACTCGCCGGATGGCCTGGGCCACGTTATCGGCCGACAGCCCACCGGCCAGGATGATTGGCTTGCTCAGGTGCGCCGGGATCAGCGCCCAGTCGAAGGCCTCGCCGGTACCGCCTGGAATGCCCGCCACGTAGGCGTCCAGCAAAATTCCACTGGCCTTGTGGTAGGCCCTGCACGCGGCTTCCAGGTCATCGCCGGGGCGTACCCGCAGCGCCTTGATCCAGGGCCGGTGGTACCCGTCACAGTCCGCCGGGGTTTCGGCCCCATGAAACTGCAGCAGGTCCAGCGGCACCACTTCGAGGATCTCGGTCAGTTCGCAACGGCTGACATCGACGAACAAGCCCACGGTGGTGATGAACGGCGGCAGCTGGGCAATGATCGCCCGCGCCTGCTCGGCCGTGACCGCCCGTGGGCTTTTGGCGTAAAACACGAAGCCGATCGCGTCGGCACCCGCCTCGACCGCGGCCAGCGCATCTTCAATGCGGGTAATTCCGCAGATTTTGCTGCGAACGGCTGACATGGGTGGAAAACCTCGAGCGGGGCACGAAAGACCCGGATGTTAGCAAATGCCACCGGCAACGTCAGCCCGGCAGTGTGTCAAAGCCCGTCAGGAAGTGCGGACCGATGTAGCGCTCGGGCAACGGGAACTCGTCACGGTACTCCACTTGCACCAGGTACAGGCCGAAAGGGTGGGCCGTGACCCCACCCGTGCGGCGTATGCGGCTTTCCAGCACTTCCTTGGCCCAGGCTGGCTCGCGCTCACCGGCACCGATGGTCATTAGCACGCCGGCGATGTTGCGCACCATGTGGTGCAGGAAAGCGTTGGCGCGGATATCCAGCACGATCATCTTGCCGTGCTGGCTAACCCGCAAGTGATGGAGTTGCTTGATCGGCGACTTGGCCTGGCACTGCCCAGCGCGAAAGGCACTGAAGTCGTGGGTGCCGACCAGGTGCGCGGCGGCCTCGGCCATGCGTTGCACGTCCAGCGGGCGATGGTTCCAGGTGATCTCCTCGCCCAGGTGCGCGGGGCGGATCTGGTCGTTGTAGATCACGTAGCGGTAACGCCGGGCGATGGCCTTGAAGCGCGCGTGAAAGTTGGGCGGCATGACCTTGGCCCAGGTGACGCTGACGTCGTGGGGCAAGTTGATATTGGCGCCCATGACCCAGGCTTTCATGCTGCGCTCGGCCCGGGTGTCAAAATGTACCACTTGCCCGCAGGCGTGCACGCCGGCATCGGTACGCCCGGCGCACATCAGCGACACAGGCGAGTCGGCGACCTTGGACAGGGCCTTTTCCAGGGTCTCTTGCACGGTGGTCACGCCGCTGGCCTGGCGCTGCCAGCCGCGGTAGCGCGAGCCTTTGTATTCCACGCCCAGGGCGATGCGGTAAAAGCCATCGGCCGCCACTTCGGCCGCCGATTGTTCAATGATTTCCAAGTCTGTCCAGCCTGTCGATAAGCGCAATGGCGGGCATTATACGGGTGCCGCCGGCAGAAACGACAACGGCAGCCTTGGGGGCTGCCGTTGTGGCGATCAATGGAGCGTTGAAAACATCAGACCAGGCGCGAGAGCATTTCCTCGGCTTCGCCACGCTGGCCTTCGCTGCCTTCCTTGAGCACCTCGTCGAGAATGTCCCGAGCACCGTCATGGTCGCCCATGTCGATATAGGCCCGCGCCAGGTCCAACTTGGTCGCGGTCTCGTCGGTGCCGGCCAGGTAGTCGAACTCCAGTTCGTCATCCAGGTCATGCAGATTGTCCAGGGCATCGGGCTTACTGAACGGCTCGTCGATGGCCGGGCGTTCGAGGTCCTTGGACAGGGCATCGAGCTCGGCGCTCACGTCGTCGCGCTCGGTGGCGAGCTTGTCGGGCGTGGCGTCCATTTCCTCGGCCAGGGACAGGTCGAAGTCTTCCGGCAGCTCCAGCTCGTCGATGGCCTGCGGTGCCTTTAACGGCTCGTCCAGCTCCGGAACATCGTCCAGTTCCGCCAGTTGTGCATCCAGCTCTGCATCGCTCAAGGCCGGGGTTTGGTCGGCACCGATGTCCAGGTCGAAGTCGGCCAGGTCATCGACCGGCTCGGCCTGGGCAGCCTGTTCCTTCAAGATGGCATCGAAGTCCAGGTCGTCCGGGGCCTTGGGCGCGTCCAGTTCAAGGTCATCGGCAAAGTCGGCGACGTTCAGCTCGGGCTCCGCGACACTGAGGTCGTCGGCGTCAAGGTCGTCATCGTCCAGGCTCAGGTCAAAATCGCTGTCGAACGAGTCCAGTGGGTCGGCAGCGCCCGGCTCATCGTTGAGCAGGTCCTTGACGTACTGGGCATCCAGTTCGGCTGCCAGCGCCGCGGCACCGGCGGCGGCCACGGCCACGCCGATCATTGCCGGGTAACGGCTTTTCAGGTCTTCGACGTCCGCGTGGTTCTGGCCGTTGGCGACCAGTTGGCGCTCCTGGGCGACGAAGGCATCGCGGTCGCCCTGCCGTGCATAGACTTCCATCAGCTTCAGGCGCAGGTCGCTGCGCTGTGGCTCGCGGGCCACGGCGGCTTCCAGCAGGTCGTCGGCCTCATTCAGATGGCCCTCGGCAATGGCCTTGTCGGCCTGGCCGATAACACCCACTTCTTCGGCCGCCGGGCGCAGCGCCGGGGTTGGGATCACCGTCGAAGGCGGCGCCTGCACCACCTGGGCCGGCACTTCTTCAGCCGCCGTGGCTGCGGCTGCGGAGGCGGCGACCATGGCCGGTGCCAGCTTGACGTTCGGCGCCGGGGTGCCCAGGCCTTCGAAGCTGTCCTGTGGCAGGTCCAGGTCTTCCTTGAAGTCGGTTTCCTCGGCCAGGGCACGCGCCATGCGCATGTGTTTTTCCGCTTCCAGTTGCGCCTTGCGTCGACGGGCCAACAACAGCAGCAACAGCAGGAAGATGACGATGGCAGCGCCGGCCAACAGGCTCAGTAACAGCGGGCTGGCCAGCAGTTTTTCGATGGCACCCGGCGACTGATCGGCCGTCGCTGGCGCGACAGGCTCGGTGGTGACCGGCGCGGGCGCCGGGGCCGCGACGTCGGCAGGTGGGGTAACCGGCGTTGCCGCAGACTCTGGCGTAGCCGGGGCCAATTGCGCATTGATTGGCGCATCGGCAACCGGTGGCACCGGCGCAGGGGTGGCGGCGCCGTCGGTGGCCCCCGCCGCTTCCAGTTTGGCCAGTTGATCGTTTTTCAACTGGATCAGCTTTTGCAGTTTATCGAGCTGGCTTTGCAGGTCGCCCATGCGGTCTTTCAACTCGGCATTGTCACGCTTGGTGGTGTCGAGTTTTTCCTGGGCCACGGCCAGCTTTTCACCGGCCTTGCCCTTGCCGGCACCGGCGCTGCCAGCCACCAGGCTGAGCTTGTCCTGGTTGTCGGTTTGCGCAGGCGCCAGCCCAGGGCCGGCCTTGCGAGTGGCGTCCAACTGCTGGGCACGCGGGCCCAGGCGGCGGCCTTCACGCCAGGCGGCGTTCTGCCGGGCCACTTCGGCGATCGCCTGGGGCTGAGCCAGCGCGGTGCTTTGGGTGACGTCCGGCAGGCGCAACACCTGGCCGACCTTCAGCAGGTTGATGTTGCCATCGATGAACGCATCCGGGTTGAGGGCCTGGATGGCCAGCATGGTTTGCTGCACCGTGGCACCTTGCTGCTGGTTTTTCTGGGCGATTTCCCACAGCGTGTCACGCTTGCTGGTGGTGAACTGCCCAGCCGCCGCGGCATTCGGCGCGGTCACGGCCGGCGTGGCGCCGCCCTTGGCCGCTTGCGCCGCCTGCGGGGAGAATTTGGAGGGGTCGAGCAACACGCTGTAGTCGCGCATCAGGCGACCGCTGGGGTACTGCACCTGCACCAGGAACTTGACCAGGGGCTCGGTAAGCGGCTGGCTGGAGGTTACCCGGATGATGCTCTTGCCGCCGGCGTTGATCACCGGGGTAAAGGTCAGGTCGGTCAGGAAAGGCTTGCGCTGCACCCCAGCCTTAGTGAACTCGTCGCTGGTTGCCAGGCTCGGCTTGATCTCGGCGGCGGTCAGGTCACGCACGTCGAGTAGCTCGATTTCAGCCACCAGGGGCTGGTTCGCCGCCGACTTGAGGGTCACTTCCCCCAGGTCGAGGGCACGCGCCATACCGGATGACAGCGCCGTGGCGGCGGCTATTGCTAACACCAGTTTGCGAACTTGAACCATGGCCTAATCCTTGTTTGAACATTCCTCGGCAAGCGAGAAGAAGCCTGGCCGTCAGGGCCAGACTAGAAACATTATGCAAATTGTTGCCAAGTATCTTTTACACAAGGTCTTTTATCAACAATTCAGCCAACTGCACAGCGTTCAACGCCGCGCCCTTGCGCACGTTATCGACTGTAGCCCAGAGGTTGAGTTCGCACGCATCATCAATTCCTGTGCGTACGCGACCAACATAGACCACATCCTGGCCCACTGCGTCACCGACCGGGGTCGGATAATCACCTGCCTCGACCAGCTCGATGCTTTCTGCGCCTTCCAGGGCGGCACTCACGGCGGCCAGGTCGACGGCACGGCTGCTGTGCAACGCTACAGTGAAGCTATCGCCAAAAAACACCGGAGCTTGAACGCAAGTCACGGAAATCTTTAATAAAGGTAGCCCAAGTAATTCGCGAAGCTCGCTGACCAGGCGTCGTTCCAGCGGAACATGGCCCTGGGCGTCGGGCTTACCGACCTGAGCCAGCAGGTTGAACGCCATCTGGCGATCAAAAAAACCGGTTTCCAGAGGGCGTACGTTAAGCAGCTCGGCGGTTTGCCGCGCCAGCTCGCTGACCGCTTCACGGCCCTGGGCCGACACGGCCAGGCACGCGGTCACGCTGACCTGTTGCAGGTCCAGGTGGGCGCGCAACGGCGCCAGTACCACGGCCAGGGCGGCGGCGCTGGAACTTGGGCTGCCGACCTGCACTGGCGCCTTCAGGCCAGCCAGTACCTGGGCGTTGGCTTCAGGCACCACCTGCGGCACGGTCAATGCACCCGACAGATCGATCAACGTGCACCCGGCGGCACTGGCGCGCGGGGCAAAGCTTAAGCTGACCGCAGGGCCGGCAGCGAAAAACACCAGCTTGACCTGGGCGAAGTCGAATTTTTCCACCTCGCGCACCCGCACGTTCTTGCCGCGAAACGGCACCGAGGCACCGGCCGATTCCAGGCTGGCGAGCAGATGCAGGTTGCCCACCGGGAAATTGCGCTCTTCGAGGATCTGCACCAGGGTTTCGCCAACGGTGCCGGTGGCGCCCACGATGGCGATATCGAAAGACTGGGTCATGGAACACTCCTCAAGAGGGGGAAACAGGGGGGCGGCACTGTACTGGATCAGCGCACTTTAGTGTAGGAGCGGATTTATCCGCGAAGGCCGCGATGCGGTATGCCTGATGTACCGCGGCGGCCTTTTCGCGGATGAATCCGCTCCTACCGACCGCATTATCCCGTAGGAGCGGATTTATCCGCGAAGGCCGCGATGCGGTATGCCTGATGAACCGCGCCGGCCTTTTCGCGGATGAATCCGCTCCTACCGACCGCGGTATCCCGTAGGAGCGGATTTATCCGCGAAGGCCGCGACGCGGCATGCCTGATGCACCGCGGCGGCCTTTTCGCGGATGAATCCGCTCCTACCGACCGCGGTATCCCGTAGGAGCGGATTTATCCGCGAAGGCCGCGACGCGGTATGTCTGATGTACCGCGGCGGCCTTTTCGCGGATGAATCCGCTCCTACCGACCGCAGTATCCCGTAGGAGCGGATTTATCCGCGAAGGCCGCGACGCGGTATGTCTGATGCACCGCGGCGGCCTTTTCGCGGATGAATCCGCTCCTACAGGCAAGGCTGGGGATCCGGAAAAATCATGACACGCAGATGAAAAAACCCGCGCCATGTTCACCAGGGCGCGGGTTTGTTTACAGCACCAAAGCGATCAACGCTCCAGCAGGATCCGCAGCATGCGGCGCAGCGGTTCAGCGGCACCCCACAGCAGTTGGTCGCCCACGGTGAAGGCACCGAGGTATTGCGAACCCATGTTCAGCTTGCGCAGGCGGCCAACCGGCACGTTCAAGGTACCCGTGACGTTGGTCGGGCTGAGCTCGTGCATGCTCGCTTCACGGGTGTTCGGCACCAGTTTCACCCAAGGGTTGTGCTGGCTGATCATGCCTTCGATGTCGGCGATTGGCACATCTTTGTTCAGTTTGATGGTCAGCGCCTGGCTGTGGCAGCGCATGGCGCCGATACGCACGCAGATGCCGTCGACCGGGATCGGGCTTTTGAAGCGACCCAGGATCTTGTTGGTCTCGGCCTGGGCCTTCCATTCTTCGCGGCTCTGGCCGTTAGGCAGTTCCTTGTCGATGTACGGGATCAGGCTGCCCGCCAACGGCACACCAAAGTTCTCGGTGGGGTAGGCTTCGCTGCGCATGGCTTCGGCCACGCGACGGTCGATGTCCAGGATCGCGCTGGCCGGATTGGCCAGGTCGTCCGCGACAGCGGCGTGGGTGGCGCCCATCTGCTTGATCAGTTCACGCATGTTCTGCGCGCCGGCACCCGAGGCCGCCTGGTAGGTCATGGCGCTCATCCATTCCACCAGGCCCGCTTCGAACAGGCCACCCAGGCCCATCAGCATCAGGCTGACGGTGCAGTTGCCGCCGATGTAGTTCTTGGTACCCGCGTCCAACTGCTGGTCGATCACCTTGCGGTTGACCGGGTCCAGCACGATCACCGCGTCATCCTGCATGCGCAAGCTGGAGGCGGCGTCGATCCAGTAACCCTGCCAGCCGGCTTCGCGCAGCTTGGGGAAAACCTCGCTGGTGTAGTCGCCACCCTGGCAGGTCAGAATCACATCGAGGGTTTTCAGCTCTTCAATGCTGTAGGCATCCTTCAGGGGCGCAATATCCTTGCCCACTGCCGGGCCTTGCCCGCCGACATTCGAAGTGGTGAAAAACACCGGCTCGATAAGGTCGAAGTCCTGCTCTTCCAGCATCCGCTGCATGAGCACGGAACCGACCATACCGCGCCAACCGATCAGACCTACACGTTTCATCGCAACTACACCTTTGACAAAAAAGTGGGCCGCTACTGCTGTAGCGGGCCCAAGAGATTACAGATTCTGCAGCGCGGCGACTACTGCGTCGCCCATTTCCTGCGTACCGACCTTGGCACAACCGGCCGACCAGATGTCGCCGGTGCGCAAGCCCTGGTCCAGAACCAGGCTGACCGCCTTCTCGATGGCGTCTGCGGCGGCCACCTGGTTGAAGGTGTAACGCAGCATCATCGATACCGACAGGATAGTCGCCAACGGGTTGGCAATGCCCTGCCCGGCGATGTCCGGTGCCGAACCGTGGCACGGCTCGTACATGCCTTTGTTCTGGGTGTCCAGGGACGCCGAGGGCAGCATGCCGATGGAACCGGTGAGCATGGAAGCCTGATCCGACAGAATGTCACCGAACATGTTATCGGTGACGATCACGTCGAACTGCTTGGGTGCACGCACCAGTTGCATGGCGCAGTTGTCCACGTACATGTGGCTCAACTCGACGTCCGGGTAATCCTTGGCCACTTCCTCGACCACTTCACGCCACAGTTGGCTGGAAGCCAGCACGTTGGCCTTGTCCACCGAGCAGAGCTTCTTGCCGCGCACGCGGGCCATGTCGAAACCGACACGGGCGATACGGCGGATTTCGCTCTCGCTGTACGGCAGGGTGTCGTAGGACTGACGCTCGCCGTTTTCCAATACGCGGCTGCCGCGCGGGGCACCGAAGTAAATACCGCCGGTCAGCTCGCGAACGATGAGCAGGTCCAGGCCCGAGACGAATTCAGGCTTGAGGCTGGAAGCGTCGGCCAGTTGCGGGTACAGGATCGCCGGGCGCAGGTTGCCGAACAGGCTCAGTTGCGCGCGGATTTTCAGCAGGCCGCGCTCAGGGCGGATGTCACGCTCGATCTTGTCCCACTTCGGGCCGCCCACGGCGCCCAGCAGCACGGCATCGGCCTTGCGCGCCAGTTCCAGGGTCTCGTCGGCCAGGGGCACGCCGTGCTTGTCGATGGCGGCGCCGCCGATCACGTCGTGCTGCAGTTCGAAGCCCAGGCTGAACTTGTCGTTGGCCAATTCCAGCACCTTGACCGCCTCGGCCATGATTTCCGGGCCAATGCCGTCGCCTGGGAGAATCAGAATCTGCTTGCTCATGCTTTCCTCGTTTCACTCATGATCGCGGGTGGCCGGTTCGCGGATAAATCCGCTCCTACGGGAACCGGCCGGCGGTGTTTCCAATAATTTACGCGTCGCGAAACAACCAAGGCTGGCTGACGCGGTGTTTGGCTTCGAACGTGGCGATCGAGTCGCCGTCCTGCAAGGTCAGGCCAATGTCATCCAGGCCGTTGAGCAGGCAGTGTTTGCGGAACTCGTCGATCTCGAAGCTGTAGACCTTGCCGTCAGGCCGGGTCACGGTTTGCGCGGCCAGGTCGACGGTCAACTGGTAACCAGGCTCGGCTTCGACCTGCTTGAACAACTCATCCACGTGCGCGTCGCTGAGGATAATCGGCAGCAGGCCGTTCTTGAAGCTGTTGTTGAAGAAGATATCGGCGTAGCTCGGCGCGATGATCGTGCGGAAACCGTACTCTTCCAGCGCCCACGGCGCGTGCTCACGGCTGGAGCCGCACCCGAAGTTCTCGCGGGCCAGCAACACGCTGGCGCCTTGGTAACGCTCGTGGTTGAGCACGAAGTCCTTGTTCAGCGGGCGCCTGGAATTGTCCTGGTAAGGCTGGCCCACGTCCAGGTAGCGCCACTCGTCGAACAGGTTGGGGCCAAAGCCGGTGCGCTTGATCGATTTCAAGAACTGCTTGGGGATGATCTGGTCGGTGTCGACGTTGGCGCGATCCAAGGGCGCGACCAGGCCCTGATGCTGGGTAAAGGCTTTCATGCTGCGCTCCCTTGGGTCAATTCACGCACGTCGATAAAGCGGCCGGTCACGGCAGCAGCGGCGGCCATGGCCGGGCTGACCAGGTGGGTACGCCCACCGGCGCCCTGACGGCCTTCGAAGTTGCGGTTGGAGGTGGACGCACAATGCTCGCCCGACTCCAGGCGGTCGGGGTTCATGGCCAGGCACATGGAGCAGCCAGGCTCACGCCATTCGAAACCCGCCTCGATGAAAATCTTGTCCAGGCCTTCTTTCTCGGCCTGCGCCTTGACCAGGCCCGAGCCCGGTACCACGATGGCTTGCTTGATGGTGCTGGCTACCTTGCGGCCCTGGGCTACCACGGCCGCGGCGCGCAGGTCTTCGATGCGCGAGTTGGTGCAGGAGCCGATGAACACGCGGTCAAGCTGGATATCGGTGATCGCCTGGTTGGCGCTCAGGCCCATGTACTTGAGGGCGCGCTCGATGGAGCCACGCTTGACCAGGTCGGCCTCTTTGGCCGGGTCCGGCACATTCTGGTCCACGGCCAATACCATTTCCGGCGAGGTGCCCCAGCTCACTTGCGGCTTGATCTGCGCGGCGTCGAGTTCGACCACGGTGTCGAAGCTGGCGTCGGCGTCCGACACCAGGTCTTTCCAGGCCTCGACGGCCAACGCCCACTCGGCGCCTTTGGGGGCGAACGGACGACCTTCCACGTAAGCCACGGTTTTCTCATCTGCCGCCACCAAGCCCACGCGCGCGCCGGCTTCGATGGACATGTTGCAAATGGTCATGCGGCCTTCCACGGACAGGTCGCGAATGGCGCTGCCGGCGAATTCGATGGCGTGGCCGTTACCGCCGGCGGTGCCGATCTTGCCAATCACGGCCAGCACGATGTCCTTGGCGGTCACGCCGAACGGCAAGGTGCCTTCGACGCTGACCAGCATGTTTTTCATTTTCTTGGCCACCAGGCACTGGGTCGCGAGCACGTGCTCCACTTCCGAGGTACCGATGCCGTGGGCCAGTGCACCGAAGGCGCCGTGGGTGGACGTGTGCGAGTCACCGCACACCACGGTCATGCCGGGCAAGGTGGCGCCCTGCTCCGGGCCGATCACGTGGACGATGCCTTGGCGCACGTCGTTCATCTTGAATTCGGTGATGCCGTATTCATCGCAGTTGTCGTCCAGGGTCTGCACCTGCAGGCGCGAGACTTGGTCGGCGATGGCCTCGATGCCGCCCTTGCGCTCCGGGGTGGTCGGTACGTTGTGGTCCGGGGTCGCGATGTTGGCATCGATGCGCCAAGGCTTGCGCCCGGCCAGGCGCAGGCCTTCGAAGGCTTGCGGCGAAGTCACTTCGTGGATGATGTGACGATCGATGTAGATCAGCGCCGAACCATCGTCGCGCTGCTTGACCAAATGCGAATCCCAGAGCTTGTCGTAGAGCGTTTTGCCGGCCATCAGACGTTTCCTCATCACTGTCTTTCTATGCCCAGGTGGCGTTGACCGGTGGTCAATGGCCCCGTGGCTTGTGGGGGTGATGCTATGGGGTTACATTGAATAACTCAAATTCATATTTTTTATGCTTTGGATAACCAACAGGAATCTGAACAATGGACCTGGCGAATCTCAACGCCTTTATCGCCATCGCCGAGAGCGGCAGCTTCTCGGGCGCTGGGGAACGGCTGCACCTGACCCAGCCGGCCATCAGCAAACGCATCGCCGGGCTTGAGCAGCAACTGAACATGCGCCTGTTCGACCGGCTGGGCCGCGAGGTCAGCCTGACCGAGGCCGGGCGCGCCTTGCTGCCACGGGCCTACCAGATCCTGAACGTGCTGGACGACACCCGCCGGGCGCTGACCAATCTCAATGGCGAGGTCACCGGGCGCCTTACCTTGGCCACCAGCCATCACATCGGCCTGCATCGCCTGCCACCTATTTTGCGCGCTTTTACCCGGCAATACCCCAAGGTGGCGCTGGATATTCAGTTTCTCGATTCGGAAATCGCCTACGAAGAGATCCTCCATGGCCGTGCCGAACTTGCAGTGATTACCCTGGCACCCGAGCCCCACGGCCTGGTGAGGGCAATGCCGGTGTGGAAAGACCCACTGGATTTCGTGGTGGCCCCGGAGCACCCTTTGGCGACCAACGGTGCGGTGACCCTGGCCGATATCGCCCATCACCCGGCGGTTTTCCCCGGTGGCAATACCTTTACCCACCATATCGTGCGACGGCTGTTCGAAGCCCAGGGGCTGACGGCCAACATCGCCATGAGCACTAACTACATGGAAACCATCAAGATGATGGTGTCCATCGGCCTTGCCTGGAGCGTGCTGCCGCGCACGATGCTCGATGAACAGGTGACAAGCCTGCCATTACCGGGCATTGAGCTCAGTCGCCAGCTAGGCTACATCGTGCACACCGAACGAACACTCTCCAACGCCGCCCGCGCGTTCATGGCCTTGCTGGACGCGCAGGCCAGCTGAATCGGCCTTTTCAGCGGCAGGTTCGCGAAAAAGATCTACCTTAAGGAAGCGCCATTGCCCAAAGGTCTGGTTCCAATGCCCAAATCAGCTAATCGCTTCCCGCGCCTGCCGCGCATCCATGCGGCAGACCCACAGGAATCGGAGCAAACCTGGGAAAGCGCGCCGCAGCTGTTGGCCGCGCTCAACGGCGCGCACCTGGGTGCCTGGCTCTGGGACATCGAGACCGGCCAGATCAGCTGGTCACGGGGCACCCAGGCGCTGTTCGGCTTCGACCCGCAGGCGCCGCTGCCCAACGACGTGGAATACCTGGACTTGCTACCCCAGGAGGACCGCAATCGAACCCTGCAGGCGTTCCAGGCGGTGTTGCGCGGCGAGCCGATCGAAAAGGCCATGCGCCACCGCATCATCTGGCCCGACGGCAGCCTGCACTGGCTGGAAATCAACGGCAGCCTGGTCAAGGGCAAACTCGGCAACCCGCAGATGGTCGGGGTGATTCGCGAAATCACCCGCCAGCGGGAACGGGAAAGCGCGCTGATCAACTCCGAAAAGCGCTTTGCCACGCTGTTCCACCTAAGCCCCAACGTGATCCTGCTGACCCGGCGCAGCGACGGGCTGATCTATGAGGTCAACCAGCACTTCGAGAAGATCCTCGGCTGGGCAGGCCACCAAATCATTAACAAGACCACCTTGGAACTGGGCATGTGGGCGCGCCCGGAGCAGCGCCTGCAAATGCTGCAAGCCACCCGCGAAACCAATGAGCCGATCAACCTGGAGGTGCAATTGCGCGCCAGCAGCGGGCAGATCCATGACGGCATCCTCTGCACGCAGAACATCGAACTGGACGGCGGCACCTACCTGCTCAGCACCTTCATCGACACCAGCGAGCGCAAACGCGCCGAGCAAGCATTGATCGACAGCCAGGAGCGCCTGGACCTGGCCCTGGACTCGGCGCAACTGGGCACATGGGACTGGCACATCCCCAGCGGCATGCTCTATGGCTCGGCCCGCGCGGCGCAGTTGCACGGGCTGGACCCGGTGCCCTTCCACGAAGCCTTCGAAGCGTTTTTCGAGGGCGTGCCCGAGGACGAGCGCAACGGCATGCGCCAAGCCTACCGCAGCCTTCGCGAAGGCCCGGCGGGCAACTACCAGATCACCTATCGCATTCAGTTGCCCAGCGGCGCCTCGCGCTACATCGAAAGCCGTGCGCGCCTGTACCGCGACGACAATGGCCAACCCCTGCGCATGGCCGGCACCCTGCTGGACATCACCGAGCAGGTCGAACGCGAGCAACGCCTGAGCAGCTCCGAGGAAAAATTCGCCAGCCTGTTCCAGGCCAGCACCGACCCGATCTGCGTGACCCGCCAGCGCGACGGCGAATTTATCGAGATCAACCCCGCCTTTACCCAGGTATTTGGCTGGAGTGCCAGTGAAATCATGGGTAAAAGCGCTGAAGACGTTGGCTTTTGGGCGGACTCGGCGACGCGCCTGCAACGCATTGGCCAAGTAATCCGTGACCGCGCCTTGAACAACGTCGCCGTGCTGGTGCAACACAAGGGCGGCCAAAGCCTGACGTGCCTGATTTCCAGCCGCACCATCACCGTGGACGGCGAGGCCTGCGCGGTGACCACCCTGCGCGACATCACCCAGCAGCAACGCGCCGAGGCGGCACTGAAAGCCAGCGAAGAGAAATTCGCCAAGGCGTTCCACTCAAGCCCCGACGCCATCATCATCACCGAGCGCGACAGCGGCCGCTACCTGGAGGTCAACCACGGTTTTTGCAAGCTGTCCGGCTACAGCGCCAGCGAAGTGGTGGGGCGCACCATCGATGACATCGGCATCTGGGCCGATGAAAAACAGCGCGCCCTGCTGCTGAACGAATTGCAGGAAAACGGCCGGGTCAATCACCGTGAGATGCTGGGGCGCAACAAGGCCGGCGAGTTGGTGACCGTCGAGGTGTCGGTGGAGCCCATCACCCTCAACGAAGCCGCCTGCCTGCTGCTGACCGCCCGCGACGTGAGCCAGTTGAAAAACGCCCAGGCGCAGATCCGCCACCTGGCCTACCACGACCCCCTGACCAACCTGCCTAACCGCGCCCTGCTGATGGACCGCCTGAGCCAGCAGATCGCCCTGCTCAAGCGCCACAACCTGCGCGGCGCCCTGCTGTTCCTTGACCTGGACCACTTCAAGCACATCAACGACTCGCTGGGCCACCCGGTGGGCGACACGGTGCTGAAGATCATCACCGCTCGCCTCGAAGCCAGCGTGCGCCTGGAAGACACCGTGGCGCGGCTGGGCGGCGACGAATTCGTGGTGCTGCTCAGCGGCCTGGAGGGCACCCGCGGGCAAGTCACGGAAAAAGTGCGCGAACTGGCCGACACACTGCGCGAACTGCTGGCCGAACCCATGTCTTTGGATGGGCAGCGCCTGCAAGTAACGCCGAGCATCGGCATCGCGCTGATCCCCGACCATGGCTCGACTCCGGCCGACCTGCTAAAGCGCGCCGACATCGCCCTTTACCGGGCCAAGGACTCGGGGCGCAATACCACGCAAATGTTCCACAACACCATGCAGAAGGCTGCCAGCGAACGCCTGCGCATGGAAAACGACCTGCGCTCGGCGGTGATTCGTGGCGAACTGAGCCTGCACTTCCAGCCCCAGGTGGACGCCCGCGAGGACCGCATTGTCGGCGCCGAAGTGCTGCTGCGCTGGCACCACCCGATCCTCGGCCAGCAATCGCCGGCGCAGTTCATTCAGGTGCTGGAGGAAAGCGGGCTGATCCTGGAAGTGGGCAGTTGGATCCTCGACGAGGCCTGCAAGGCCTGCGCGCAACTGCTCAAGGAGGGCCTGATAGATGCCACTGATTTTGCCCTGTGCGTAAACATCAGCCCGCGCCAGTTCCGCCAGAACGATTTCGTGCAACGGGTGGAGCGCAGCCTCAAGCAGAACAACCTGCCGTTTACCCTGCTGAAACTGGAGATCACCGAAGGCATCGTGATCCAGAACCTGGAAGACACCATCGGCAAGATGCGCAGCCTGAAGAAGCTAGGCGTGAGTTTTGCCATGGATGACTTCGGTACCGGTTACTCCTCGCTCACCTACCTCAAACGCTTGCCGGTGGATGCGCTGAAGATCGACCAGTCGTTCGTGCGCGACGCCACCCACGATCCCAACGACGCGGAAATCATCCGCGCCATCGTCGCCATGGCCCGCAGCCTGGACTTAACGGTGATTGCCGAGGGCGTGGAGTTGTCCGAGCAGCTGGAGTTTCTTGAGCGCCTGGGCTGCCACCTCTATCAGGGCTACCTGCACAGCCGGCCGTTACCGCTAAGCGAGTTCCGGCAGATGTTGATCGATGAGGCGCCGCGCCTGGGCTGAATGCTTGCGATGGGGCTGTCGAGGATAATCCTGCACGGCGCGCTGACATTGGCGGCCAAGGCCGCGAATAGAGAGCGCAATACACCTCTAGACCACTACGGTTTATCAGGCCGCCTCGCTCTGCACCACACCCAACAACTGCCCCACCCGCTCACAATCGGTCTCGCGGCGCAAAATGGTGAACATCGCCACCGCCTCGGGGTAGGTGCGGGTCAGCATCGCCATCCACTGCTTCAGCCGCCCCGGCGCCTGGCGCGGGGTCAGGTCGACCACGGCCTGGCGCCAAAACGACTGGATCAGCGGCATCAACTCGGCCCAGGTCATGTCCGGCAACTCGATACCGGCCGCAGCCGCCGCTATTTGCCGGGCCAGGTCTGGCCGCGAGCACAGGCCGCGGCCGAGCATGATGTCCTTGACCCCGCTGACTTCGCGGCAACGGCGCCAGTCGTCGACGGTCCAGACTTCGCCGTTGGCGAACACCGGCACCTTGACCACTTCCTGCACCCGCGCCACGTACTCCCAATGCGCCGGCGGCTTGTAGCCGTCGACCTTGGTACGCGCGTGCACCACGATCTGCTCGGCGCCACCGTCGGCCAGGGCCATGGCGCACACCAGCGCACCGTCGGGGCTGTCGAAGCCCAGGCGCATCTTGGCGGTGACCGGGATGTGCGCGGGCACCGACTTGCGCACCTCGCGGACGATGTCGTGCAGCAACTCAGGCTCTTTGAGCAGCACCGCACCGCCGCGCGAGCGGTTGACGGTTTTGGCCGGACAGCCGAAGTTCAAATCGATCACCGGCGCACCCAGGGTGCAGGCATAGGCGGCGTTGTCGGCCAGGCAGGCAGGGTCGGAGCCGAGCAACTGAACGCGCAGCGGCGTGCCGGCGGCCGTGGCGGCACCGTGCTTGAGCTCTGGCGCCATCTTGTGGAACACCGCCGCAGGCAGCATCTGGTCGTTGATCCGAATGAATTCGGTCACGCACCAGTCGATGCCGCCGACCTGGGTCAGCACGTCACGCAGGATGTTGTCGACCAACCCCTCCATGGGTGCCAGAGCGATTTGCATGGTTAAGTCTCGAGCGAAAAAAGGCCGGCAGTGTATCAGACCGCGTGCAACGCCGGCCCGTAGCCCTGGAGAAACTCCACCGGCATGCGCTTGGGCTTGCCACTGGACAGCTCGATGCAAACAAACGAGGTGTGCGCGCGCAGCAAGGTGGCGCCGTCACGCGGGCGCACCAACTGGAAACGCCGGGTCATCTTCAGCCGCTGGTCGGAGTCGACGATCCAGGTGGCCAGTTGCAGTTCGTCGTCTTCGTAGGCACTGGCCAGGTAGTCGATCTCGTGCCGCACCACGGCCATGGCCCGGTCCAGGCGCCGGTATTCGGCCAGGTCCAGGCCCAGGCGCTGGGAATGGCGCCAGGCGCACCGCTCGAGCCAGGTGACATACACCGCATTGTTGGCGTGCCCCAATCCATCGATGTCTTCGGCCGCGACCTTAAGGTCGATGACGAATGGCGTTGCCAGATCCCAGTTCATGCGCGCACTCACGAAAGCCTTAGTGTGGCGCCAGTGTAACGGAACCTCAGGCGGTTTGCCGCGCCTGCCGGCCACTGCGTTCAAGCAGGCCGAGTACCGCCTCGATCACCTGCGGATCGGCCAACAGGCGCTGGTGGCCGCCCTGGGGCAAGGTCAACAGGCGGCTGTCGAACCAGGCATCGTGGATCAGTAACGCTTCACTGGCGTCGACCACATGATCGTCGGCGGCGTGCACCACCAAACCCGGCATGTCGAGGTGGTAACGACCCACGTCCAGGTGCGCCGCCGGCATGCCGACGTCCCGCTCCACCTGGGCAATGAACGCCGAACGCGCCTTGGGCGGCAGGCCGACCCGCTGGGCAAAGCCACGCAACACAGCCAACACCCGGGCGGGGGCCGAGATACTGACCATGACCTCGCACCGCAACCCCCATTGGCTGGCCAGCAAGGCTGCGGCACCGCCCATGGAGTGGCCGATGACCGCTTGCAACCGCGGCAATTCGCCAGCCGCCTCCAGCAACGCCTGGGCAAACAGCACCACGTGCGCCTTGTGCCCCCGTGAGCGACCATGGCCTGGGCCGTCCAGCGCCATGACCGTGTAGCCGGCGCTGACCAGCGCCTCGATCATGGCCGCGAACTGCGTGGGGCGCCCTTCCCAACCGTGCATCAACAGTACCGCCGGGCCCTGCCCCCAGCGCAGCGCCGAAAGCCCGAAGCGCAGCGTTACGCGCTCGGCTTTTGCCAGCACGGCCAGCTCCCACTCACGGGGCGGCAGCGTGCGCGGGGTCATGAACGCCTGGTGCATGTTGCGCGCCACATGGGTTGGCGCCAGCCGGCCCAGGGTGCCATTGATGCCACGTATCCAGTTCAAGGTGCTCATGTGCCTATCTCCCACCAGAAACGATCAGACCACCGCCGCTTTGGCGGCCTGCAGTACTCGGTCAGACAACTCACCGGTGCCCAGCGCCTTGGCCAGGGCAAGGGCGCCGACCATCAGGGCGATGTCGGCGAGGGCCTTGTCACCCTCCTGCGGGCTGTCCACCAATTGCGTCATCAGTAGCTCAATGTGTTCGACCAGCGCCTGGTGAAAAGCCTCGGGCAGGCGTGACAATTCACCCAAGGAGGTCGGCAAGGGGCAGCCAGAGTCGGTGGCATCACGATGCTTGCGCGACAGGTAATAGCGCGCCATCAGTTGGCGCCGCTCTTGAGCCTTGAGCGCCGGGTCGACGGCCTCCAGCAAGTTGCGCCGCTGCCCCAGCAACTGCCTGAACGCTTCGAGCATCAAGGCGTCCTTGTTCTCGAAATGCGAATAAAAGCCGCCCACGGTCAACCCGGCGGCACCCATCACGTCATTGACGCTGGGGTCCAGCGGGCCACGCTGGATGACCGCGGCGCGAGCGGCTTGCAGAATCCTGTCGCGGGTCTGGGCTTTTTTATCGAGCATGGCGACCTCCAAATATTATGGAAGTAATATTATGCTGGTAATATTTTTCTGCAAGGGTTGAGGCTTGCCGTTGGTCGGCGGGTGCATGAGGAGGGGGATTTGCAAGGACAGGCATTTTAGCAAACGCCAGAAAAACAAAAGGCTCATTCAATAATCGAATGAGCCTTATAAATCCCGCAAAGCGGGCAAATCGTGGCGTCCCCTAGGGGACTCGAACCCCTGTTACCGCCGTGAAAGGGCGGTGTCCTAGGCCACTAGACGAAGGGGACGCAAACCTTCGAGCAGATCCGTTTTCACGAACCCTGGCAAATTGGTGGAGCTAAACGGGATCGAACCGTTGACCTCTTGCATGCCATGCAAGCGCTCTCCCAGCTGAGCTATAGCCCCAAATTTATCGCCTTGCGGCGGAGCGACCTGTGCAAGCAGCGCTTCTGTAAAACTGGCGTCCCCTAGGGGACTCGAACCCCTGTTACCGCCGTGAAAGGGCGGTGTCCTAGGCCACTAGACGAAGGGGACAAAACCTTCTTACCATTCGATCAGTCTGGATCTGATCTGCTTGAAGTCAAACTTCAACTTCAAGCTTGGAATTTGGTGGAGCTAAACGGGATCGAACCGTTGACCTCTTGCATGCCATGCAAGCGCTCTCCCAGCTGAGCTATAGCCCCACAATCTTCAGCGCTTCACATTTCTGCGTGTTGCTGTGTGGACGGGGCGCATATTAAGACCGGATCGGTAGGCTGTCAAACTTATTTTTGAAAATTTTTAAAAAAATCTTCCAGCTTTACAATCACTTACCTCTCCAATGCGCCTTTAGCCCAATAAACACAGGGTTTGGGCCCCACCCACTTGTAGCAGCGGATTCATCCGCGAATCAGCCAGCGCGCAATGCCTGGCACTGCGCGGTGACGTTTTAGCGGATCAATCCGTTCCTGCAGGGAGGGTAAAAACCTGCGTCAGGCAATGGCCGCCAGCAGCTTTTCCCACTCTTTGTTTTCTTTCTTCGACACGCCACCCAGCAGGTCCAGCGCCTGACGCAGGCGGAAGCGGGTCAGGTCCGGGCCAAGGATTTCCATGGCGTCCAGCACCGACACCGAGCTGGCTTGCCCGGTGATGGCGGCAAACATCAACGGCATGGCGTCACGCAACTTCAGCTCCAGGGATTCGACCACGGCCTGGATGGTGGCGGTGATGTTGTCCTTCTCCCAACTGCGCAGGGATTCGAGCTTCCACAAAATCAACTGCATCAACTGGCGAACCTGGTCGCCCGAGAGCTTCTTGTGCTCGAAAAGCTTGGCATCCAGTTGCAGGCCACCGGCGAAGAAGAACCCGCCCAGCGGTGCAATCTGGCTGAAGGTCTCTACCCTGCCCTGCACGTGCGGCGCGATCTTCATCATGTAGTCGGCGTTGAACGCCCACTTCTGCACGCGCGCGGCAAATTCCTCGACTGGCAGCTCGCGCAGCCACTGGCCGTTCAGCCAGGACAGTTTCTCGATGTCGAAGATCGGCCCGCCCAGGGACACGCGGGACAGGTCGAAATGCTCGACCATCTCGGCCAGGGAGAACTTCTCGCGCTCATCCGGCATGGACCAGCCCATGCGGCCCAGGTAGTTGAGCATGGCTTCGGGCATGAAGCCCATGCGCTCGTAGAAGGTCACCGAGGTCGGGTTCTTGCGCTTGGACAGCTTGCTCTTGTCGGGGTTGCGCAGCAGCGGCATGTAGCACAGCACCGGCTGCTCCCAACCAAAGTACTCGTACAACTTGATCAGCTTGGGCGCCGATGGCAGCCACTCTTCGCCACGCAGCACGTGGGTGATGCCCATCAGGTGGTCGTCCACCACGTTGGCCAGGAAGTACGTCGGCAGGCCGTCGGTCTTCATCAGCACTTGCATGTCCATGCGATCCCACGGGATCTCGACTTCGCCACGCAGCAGGTCCGGCACCACGCACACGCCCTCGGTCGGCACCTTCATGCGGATCACGTGGGGCTCGCCGGCAGCCAGGCGGCTGGCCACTTCTTCGGGCGACAGCAGCAGCGCACGGCCGTCATAACGCGGGGTTTCGCCCCGGGCCTGCTGCTCGGCACGCATCTGATCCAGCTCTTCGGCCGTGCAGAAGCACGGGAAGGCGTGGCCCAGGTCGACCAGTTGCTGGGCGTACTGCTTGTAGATGTCGCCGCGCTCGCTCTGGCGATACGGGCCATGCGGGCCGCCCACGTCCGGGCCTTCGCTCCACTCGATGCCCAGCCAGCGCAGGGCATCGAATATCTGCTGTTCCGACTCGCGGGTAGAGCGCAGCTGGTCGGTGTCTTCGATACGCAGGATGAATTCGCCGCCATGCTGTTTGGCAAAGCAATAGTTGAACAGGGCGATGTAAGCCGTGCCGACATGGGGGTCGCCGGTGGGCGATGGGGCGATGCGCGTACGAACGGTGGTCATGAATGGTCTCGAGCAGAGTGAATCAAAGGGCGGATGTTAGCAGGGCTTGCGCATCGGGCTCCAGCGGTGCGCCATATTACTGGGCATCAACGGCATGATTGCCGCTTGCCGGGGGCCCGAGTGTTACGGATGATTGCTTATTGGCACTCTGCCAGCCCCTTTTCCCGACGGACCGACCATGCCCGCGCCCCTCAAGCGTCGCCTGCTGATTTTTCTCTTTCTGGTGCTGTGCATCGCCCTCGCCTTCCTGGCCCACTGGTATTTCAAGGGGCGTTTCTACGAGACCACCGACAACGCCTATGTGCAGGGCGAGATCACCCGGGTGTCTAGCCAGTTGGGCGCGCGTATCGAGGAGGTGCTGGTGGACGACAACCAGCACGTGGCCAAGGGTGACTTGCTGGTGCGCCTGGATGCCGACGACTTTCGCTTTGCCGTGGAGCGCGCCAACGCCACGCTGGCCACGCGCCAGGCCGAGCGCGAGCAGGCGCAGAGCAAACTGGCCCAGCAGGCCAGCCTGATTGCCGCCAGTGAAGCCCAGGTGGTGTCCAGCCAAGCGACCCTGGGCCGCGCGCAACTGGACCTGAACCGCGCCGAAACCCTGCGCAAACCGGGCTATGTGTCCGAAGAGCGCGTCACCACCCTGTCGGCCGACAACCGCATCGCCCGCTCTCAGGTCACCAAGGCCCAGGCTGACGCCCAGGGCCAGCGCCAGCAAGTGAATGCGTTGAACGCCGAGATCAAGCGCCTCGACGCCCAGATCACCAACGCCCGCACCGACCTGGCCCAGGCCCAGGTCAATCTGGCCCGCAGTGAAATCCATGCGCCCATCAGCGGCCTGATCGGCCAGCGCGCCGCGCGCAACGGCCAATATGTGCAGGCCGGCGCCTACCTGCTGTCGATCGTGCCGGACCAGGACATCTGGGTGCAGGCCAACTTCAAGGAAACCCAGATCGGCCACATGCAGCCCGGCCAGCGCGCCACGCTGACCTTCGACAGCTTCCCCGACACCCCCATCGACGGCCGCCTGGACAGCTTGTTCGCCGCTTCTGGCGCGCAGTTCAGCCTGCTGCCGCCCGACAATGCCACGGGCAATTTCACCAAGGTGGTGCAACGCATCCCGGTGAAACTGACCTTCAGCTCCGACAACCCGCTGCACGGCAAGATCCGCCCGGGCATGTCGGTGACCGTGAGCGTTAACATCGACGCCAAAGATGGCCGGTGATCAACTGGTCCGCCCGGTCGGCGAGCCGACCCGGCGCGACTGGATCGCGGTGATGAGCGTGATGCTCGGCGCCTTCATGGCGGTGCTGGACATCCAGATCACCAACTCATCGCTCAAGGACATCCAGGGCGCGCTGTCCGCGACGCTGGAGGAAGGCTCGTGGATCTCCACCTCCTACCTGGTGGCCGAGATCATCATGATCCCGCTCACCGCCTGGCTGGTGCAGTTGCTCTCGGCGCGGCGCCTGGCGGTATGGGTGTCGGTGGGCTTTTTGTTTGCATCCCTGCTGTGCTCCATGGCCTGGAACCTGGAGAGCATGATCATCTTCCGCGCCCTGCAGGGCTTTACCGGCGGCGCGCTGATCCCCCTGGCGTTCACCCTGACCCTGATCAAGCTGCCCGAGCACCACCGCGCCAAGGGCATGGCCATGTTCGCCATGACGGCCACGTTCGCCCCCTCCATCGGCCCGACCCTGGGCGGCTGGCTGACGGAAAACTTCGGCTGGCAGTACATCTTCTACATCAACATCCCGCCCGGCCTGGTCATGATCGCCGGGCTGCTCTACGGCCTGGAAAAGAAAGAAGCCCACTGGGAGCTGCTCAAAAGCACCGACTACGCCGGCATCCTGACCTTGGGCCTGGGCCTGGGCTGCCTGCAAGTGTTCCTGGAAGAAGGCCACCGCAAGGACTGGCTGGAGTCCACCGAGATCGTGGTGCTGGCCGTGACCGCCCTGCTCAGCCTGACCACCTTCGTGATTTTGCAGGTGTCACGGGCCAACCCACTGATCAACCTGGGTATCTTGCGCAACCGCAATTTCGGCCTGTCGAGCATCGCCAGCCTCGGCATGGGCCTGGGCCTGTACGGCTCCATTTACCTATTGCCGCTGTACCTGGCACAGATCCAGAACTACAACGCGCTGCAGATCGGCGAAGTGATCATGTGGATGGGCGTGCCGCAGCTATTCCTGATTCCGCTGGTGCCGATGCTGATGCGCTTTGTCTCGCCCAAATGGCTATGCGCCCTGGGGTTTGGCTTGTTCGGCCTGGCGAGCTTTTCTTCCGGGGTGCTCAACCCGGACTTCGCCGGGCCGCAGTTCAACCAGATCCAGATCATTCGCGCGCTGGGCCAGCCGCTGATCATGGTGACCATTTCGCTGATCGCCACCGCCTACATTCAAGCCCAGGACGCAGGCTCTGCATCGAGCCTGTTCAACATCCTGCGCAACCTGGGCGGCGCGATCGGCATTGCCTTGCTGGCGACGCTGCTGGACGCGCGCACCAAGGTCTACTTCGATTACTTGCGCGAGGCGGTGGTGCCCAGCAACCCGCAGGTGGCCGAGCGCATGGCGCTACTGACAGAAAGGCTGGGCAATGAAACCGCAGCGCTGGGCAAGATCAGCGAGATCGCCCATCAGCAGGCGCTGATCATGGCCTATGACGACGCCTTTCATATTGTCGGCATTGGGCTGGCGATCAGCATGGTGGCGGTGTTGCTGACCAAGGCGTTGCCGGCAGGCATCAAGGCCGGCGAAGCGCACTAACCCCTGTAGGAGCGGATTGATCCGCGAAAAGAACGCCGCGATATGCCTGGAAAATCGCGATGATTTTTCGCGGATTGATCCGCGCCTACGCGGGTGTGTCACACCTTGAGCAGGCGCTCGCGCAACTTGCCAATCTCGTCGCGCATCTGCGCCGCGGCCTCGAACTCCAGGTCGCGGGCCAACTGGTACATTTTCTCTTCCAACTGACGGATGCGCTTGGTGATCTCGCTCGGCGAGCGCAGTTCGTTTTCGTACTTGGCGCTTTCTTCGGCCGCCTTGGCCATGCCCTTGCGCTTCTTGCTGCGCGAACCCGGCACGGTGGCGCCTTCCATGATGTCGGCGACGTCCTTGATCACGCCTTTAGGGGTGATGCCATTGGCCAGGTTGAAGGCAACCTGCTTGTCGCGGCGGCGTTCGGTTTCGCCGATGGCGCGCTCCATGGAGCCGGTCATGCGGTCGGCATACAGGATCGCCCGGCCGTTGAGGTTACGGGCGGCGCGGCCAATAGTCTGGATCAACGAACGCTCGGAGCGCAAGAAGCCCTCTTTATCGGCGTCCAGGATGGTCACCAGCGACACCTCGGGCATGTCCAGGCCCTCGCGCAGCAGGTTGATACCCACCAGTACATCGAAGGCGCCCAGGCGCAGGTCGCGAATGATCTCCACCCGCTCCACGGTATCAATGTCCGAGTGCAGGTAGCGCACGCGCACGTCGTGGTCGGCCAGGTAATCGGTCAAGTCCTCGGCCATGCGCTTGGTCAGCACGGTGACCAGCACGCGCTCATCCTTGAGCACCTGCTTGCGGATCTCCGACAGCAGGTCGTCGACCTGGGTCAGCGCCGGGCGCACCTCCACCTGCGGGTCGACCAGGCCGGTGGGGCGCACCACCTGCTCGACCACGCGGCCGGCATGTTCGGCTTCATAGTTACCGGGGGTGGCCGATACAAAGATGGTCTGCGGGCTGATGCTTTCCCACTCATCGAAACGCATGGGCCGGTTGTCCAGCGCCGACGGCAGGCGGAAACCGTATTCCACCAGGGTTTCCTTGCGCGAACGGTCGCCCTTGTACATGGCGCCCACCTGCGGGACGCTGACGTGGGATTCGTCGATCACCAGCAGCGCGTCCGCCGGCAAATAATCGTACAGCGTAGGCGGCGGCGCCCCGGCCGGGCGCCCGGACAAGTAGCGCGAGTAGTTTTCGATGCCGTTGCAGTAACCCAGCTCCAGGATCATCTCCAGGTCAAACCGGGTGCGCTGTTCCAGGCGCTGGGCTTCCACCAGCTTGTTGGCACCGCGCAGGTACTCCAGGCGTTCCTGCAGCTCTACCTTGATGCCTTCGATGGCGTCGAGCAGGGTTTCGCGGGGCGTCACGTAGTGGCTTTTCGGGTAGAAGGTGAAACGCGGCAGGCGGCGGATTAGCTCGCCGGTCAGCGGGTCGAACGCCGAGATGTTTTCCACCTCGTCGTCGAACAGCTCGATGCGGATGGCTTCCAGGTCCGATTCGGCCGGGAAGATGTCGATCACGTCACCGCGCACCCGGAAAGTGGCACGGGCGAAGTCCATGTCGTTGCGGGTGTATTGCAGGTCAGCCAGGCGCCGCAGCAAGGCGCGCTGGTCGAGCTTGTCGCCGCGGTCTACGTGCAACACCATCTTCAAGTAGGTTTCCGGGCTGCCCAGGCCATAGATGCACGACACCGTGGTTACGATGATGGCGTCCTTGCGCTCCAGCAGCGCCTTGGTCGCGGACAGGCGCATCTGCTCGATGTGGTCGTTGATCGAGGCGTCCTTCTCGATGAAGGTGTCGGACGACGGCACATAGGCTTCGGGTTGGTAGTAGTCGTAGTAGGAAACGAAATACTCCACCGCGTTGTTCGGGAAGAACGCCTTGAACTCGCCATACAGTTGCGCGGCCAGGGTTTTGTTTGGCGCCAGCACCAGCGTGGGGCGTTGTACCTGGGAAATCACGTTGGCGATGCTGAAGGTCTTGCCCGAGCCAGTCACCCCGAGCAGGGTCTGGTGCGCCAGGCCCGCGTCGATGCCTTCGACCAACTGGCGGATGGCCTCCGGTTGGTCGCCGGCCGGCTGAAAACGGGTAACGAGCTGAAACTCGGACATGGGAAACCTCTTGAGCCACCCACGCAGGCGCAGGTGAAAAGCTGACAGGCACGAACCTCGCCTGTATTTATAGACAGTACTTATACCCAAGTTGTGCCATCGGACGCCAGTTTCAAGACGCGTCCTACGCTACGCGTTGCTTACCAGCACTTCTAAATGACTAACGGTCGAAAAAAAATCCGTCAAAGCACGGTAAAACCCAGTGCAACCTGTCGCACACTGCGGCAAGGCTCTTTATACTGACTCCCCGTTTGTGCACCGCTCTAGTGCACTCGAATGGAGCGGTGTATCCCCTCACTTTCCATTCAGAGCTTTACAAAAAATGAGCCTGTTTTCCGCTGTCGAATTGGCACCCCGCGATCCTATCCTGGGCCTCAACGAAGCATTCAACGCCGATACCCGGACCGACAAGGTCAACCTGGGCGTGGGCGTTTATTGCAACGAAGAAGGGCGAATTCCCCTGCTGCGCGCCGTTGTCGAAGCCGAGACCCTGCGCGTTGCACAGCACGCCTCGCGCGGCTACCTGCCGATCGACGGCATTGCCGCCTACGACCAGGCCGTGCAAAAACTGCTGTTTGGCGCCGACTCGCCGCTGATCGCCGCTGGCCGCGTGATCACCACCCAAGCCGTGGGCGGTACCGGTGCACTGAAAATTGGTGCCGACTTCCTCAAGCAGATCGCACCCAATGCCGTGGTCGCCATCAGCGACCCAAGCTGGGAAAACCACCGCGCCCTGTTCGAGGCCGCAGGCTTCCCGGTTCAAAACTACCGCTACTATGATGCGACCAGCAACGGCGTCAACCGTTCCGGTTTGCTGGAAGACCTGAACGCCCTGCCGTCGGGCTCCATCGTGGTGCTGCACGCCTGCTGCCACAACCCGACCGGCGTCGACCTGACCCCGGCCGACTGGCAGAACGTGCTGGACACCGTCAAAGCCAAGGGCCACATCCCGTTCCTGGACATGGCCTACCAAGGCTTCGGCGAAGGCATCACCGAAGACGCCGCCGCCGTGCGCCTGTTCGCCGAGTCGGGCCTGAACTTCTTCGTGTCCAGCTCCTTCTCCAAGTCGTTCTCGCTGTACGGCGAGCGCGTCGGCGCCCTGTCGATCGTCACCGACTCCAAGGAAGAAGCCACTCGCGTCTTGTCCCAGGTCAAGCGCGTGATCCGCACCAACTACTCCAACCCGCCCACCCACGGCGCCACCATTGTCGCCTCGGTGCTCAACAGCCCTGAACTGCGCGCCATGTGGGAAGCGGAACTGGCCGAAATGCGCCTGCGCATCCGCAGCATGCGCATGCAAATGGTCGAAGGCCTGGCCGCCCACGGCGCCAACCGCGACTTCAGCTTCGTCGGCCGCCAGGTCGGCATGTTCTCCTACTCGGGCCTGACTGCCGCCCAGGCCCAACGCCTGCGCAGCGAATTCGGCATCTACGCCCTGGACACCGGCCGCATCTGCGTGGCCGCGCTGAACCAGAGCAACATCGATGCGGTGAACAAAGCGATCGTCGCGGTACTGTAATTTGAAAGGGGAAGTCAGCAACGCTTGACTTCCCCTTTTGAATCAGTAACATAGGCTGCAGATTCCGCGATAGCTCAGTCGGTAGAGCAAATGACTGTTAATCATTGGGTCCCAGGTTCGAGTCCTGGTCGCGGAGCCAAACATCAAACGAAGCCCCTCTTGCAGGGGCTTTGTTGTTTCTGGGGTTTGGACAACCCGGCCTCAAACAAGCAGAATATTGCCCCTCACTCCTTCATCGGCTCCAACACCGCCTGCCCCTCATCCTTCAACACCCACACCAGCAACTTGGCCGGCTTGGTCTTACTGGCATTGCGCGACACCACATGCACCGCCCCGGCCGGTTCATACCAATACTGCCCCGTTTTGTAGGTAACCGCCGCCTCGCCCTTGAGCTGCGACACCACCGTGCCTTGCAGCACGTAGGCCATCACTGAGCCTGGGTGGCGGTGAGCGGCGGAGGCCTGGCCGGGGGCGTAGTCGACGGTGAGCATCGTGGCGACTTTGCCGGGGGCGTTGACCAAGGGCTTTTCTTGCAGCACCTGGACGTTTTCATGGCCGGCTTCATGGGCGTGTGCGCTCAGCGAAGCGCCGAGCACCAGCAAGCAGGTCATTAGTTTGAGTGGGTTCATGGCAGGCACCTGTAAGGGATTAAAGAAGAATCCACGTTAGGCCTGGCAACCGATGGGGCCAATAGCCAATCGGCGCGAAGTTCGGCAGGCCAATCGACAAACCGCCCGAGGCATGGATAGAATGCGATCAATTCTTAATTACATCTTTGGCACGGACTGCCAACTCACGCGTATCGGTTCCCATGTCGCCCGCCGAACAGCCCACCACCGCTCAGCTCCACACGCTTTACAGCGCGCATCACGGCTGGCTGCAAGGCTGGCTGCAGCGCAAAATCGGTAACACCTGGGATGCAGCAGACCTGGCCCAGGACACCTTCGTGCGCCTGCTGACGCGCCAATTGCTGCAAAACCTGGGCAATGAGCCGCGGGCGTTGCTGACCCATATCGCCAAAGGCTTGATGATCGATCGCTGGCGCCGCCAGGCAGTGGAGCGCGCCTACCTTGAGACCTTGGCGCACGTGCCGCAACAGCATGCGCCGTCACCGGAAAGCCGCCACTTGATCCTTGAGGCGCTGTGCCGTATCGACGCGATGCTGCGGGAAATGCCGGACATCACGCGTCAGGCGTTTGTGCTGTCGCAGCTCGAAGGGCTGACCTATGGGCAGATCGCCGAACAGCTGGCCGTCTCGCTGATCACGGTGAAGCGGCACATGCGCGCCGCGTTCATCGCCTGCCTGAGCATCAATGAATGAAGCCGGCCATCGACCCGCAGATCCTCGGCGAGGCGGCGGACTTCCTGGTGCAGTTGCAATCGGGCAGCGCGACCGCCGAGGATCATCGCGCCGTGGCCCAATGGCGCGGGCGCAGCGCCCAGCATGCATTGGCCTGGCAGAAAGCCGAAGCCTTGCTGGGCGATTTGCGCAGCGTGCCCGGCAGCATTGCCCTGGATACCCTCAAACGTGCCGAACGCAGCCAGGGTGTTGGCCGACGCCAGATGCTCACCCGCCTGGGGCTGTTGTTGCTGGCGGGCCCCTTGGCCTGGGCCGCCTGGCGCGAAACCCCGTGGCAACAATGGAGCGCCGATGCCCACACCGCCACCGGCGAGCAAAAGCCGCTGCAATTGCCGGACGGCAGCCGCTTGCTGCTCAACACTGCGACCTCGGTGAACATCGCCTTCAGCGACGAGCAACGCCGGCTGACACTGCTCAACGGCGAGATCCTGATCAGCACGGCGAAAGACCCGGCCCCGGCGCACCGCCCATTTATCGTTGAAACCCCGCAGGGCACTGCCCAAGCGCTGGGCACCCATTTCAGCGTGCGCAGCGAGGGCGAGCGCAGCCGCGTGGCGGTGATGGAAGGCGCGGTCAGGGTCCAGCCGCGCAGCGGCATGCAGGACAACGGCGCGACGATTCATGCCGGCCAACAGAGCACGTTCGACGAGTTGCGCAGTCAGCCCCTGCAAGCACTGGACGCCAATGCCTTCAGCTGGGAGAAAGGCATGCTGGTGGCCCGCGACATGCGCCTGGCCGACGTTCTCAGTGAGCTGGCGCGCTACCGGCCCGGCGTACTGCGCTGCGACCCGGCGGCGGCGCAGCTACGGGTTTCCGGGGCGTTTTCCCTGCGCGACAGCGATGCCAGCCTGCGCCTGCTGCAAGACACTCTGCCGCTGACCATCAATCGGCTGACACGTTACTGGGTCACGGTGGGGCCGCGCGCCAGCTGAGGCGATAAAAATCGTACGCCCCTGATACCTTTTCCGTTCTCGCTCGGTGAACTGGATAACGCCCACTTATCCACGTGCCCGACAGGAAAGCCCACCATGACCCGGCCGCCTCGCACCCTCCCCTCCCGCCTTCGCTGCACTGCCCTGACCTTGGCCATGGGCCTTGCCGGCGTGACCGTGATGGCCTGCAGCCAGGCCGCGCAAAGCCCACCCAGCGTGCAGCACTACGGCATCGGCCCGGGCCCGCTGGGGCATGTGCTGGCGCAGTTCGCCGCGCAGAGCGGCGTGCCCCTGTCGTTTGACCCGGCACTGTTGAACAACCGCCAGAGCCAGGGCCTGCAGGGCGACTACAGCGTCGACCAGGGCTTCGCTGCCCTGCTCGATGGCAGTGGCTTCAGCTTGATCGGTGCCGGCAATGGCGGCTACACCCTGGCACCCGTGGTTGCCCAAGGCGCGGCCTTGGAGCTGGGCGCCACCAATGTCAATGGCCTGCTGCTCACCCAGGATCAGGCCACCTATGCCGGTGGCCAGGTGGCGCGTGGCGCGCAATTGGGCGTGCTGGGCAACCAGTCGATCCAGGACGTGCCGTTCAGCGTGACCAGCTTCACCGCGCAGACCATCCGCGACCAGCAGGCGCAAACCGTCGGCGATGTACTGCTCAACGATGCCGCCGTGCGCCAGTCGGCGGGCTTCGGTAACTTTTCCCAGGTGTTTATCATCCGCGGCCTGCCGCTCAATTCTGATGATATTGCCTACAACGGCTTGTACGGCGTATTGCCACGGCAGATCGTCGACACCGAGGCGCTGGAGCGGGTGGAGCTGTTCAAGGGCCCCAATGCCTTCCTCAATGGCGTGTCGCCGCAAGGCAGTGGTATCGGCGGCAGCGTCAACCTACAACCCAAGCGCGCAGAAGATACCCCCACCCGCAGCGTGACCCTGGATTCCACCAGCGCCAGCCAGGTGGGCGGCCATCTGGACCTGGGCAAGCGCTTTGGCGAAGACAACCAGCTCGGCGCCCGGGTCAACCTGGCGCAACGCGAAGGCGAAACCGGCGTCGATGACGAACACAAGCGTTCGGTGCTGGCCACCCTCGCCCTGGATTATCGCGGCGAACGCCTGCGCGTCTCCACCGACCTGGGCTACCAGAAACTGCGCATCAATGAAGGCCGCGCAGTGGTCTACCCCACTGGCAGCAAAGTACCGGATGCGCCGTCCGCCCGGCACAACTATGCCCAGGACTGGAGCTGGTCGGAGCTGGAAGACACCTACGGCATGGCGCGCATGGAATATGACTTGAGCGACAACTGGACCGCCTACGTGGCCGGCGGCGCCAAGCACACGCGGGAGAATGGCGTGTACTCCTCGCTCTACGTCAGCGATGCCAACGGCACGGCGCGTGGCGGCATGCTCTATTCACCCCACGATGAAGACAACCGCAGCGCCATGGCCGGCCTCAACGGGCACTTCGCCACGGGGCCGCTGACCCATCAGCTGAACCTGGGCGTATCGGGCCTGTGGGGCGAACAGCGCTCGGCTTACCAGGCCATCGCCACGGCCGGCCGCTATGCGAGTAACCTGTACGACCCGGTGCAACGCCCACAACCGGTGGCCACCTCGTTCGGCGGCGACATCCATGACCCAGGCATCGTCGGCAAGAATCGCATCCGCAGCGCGGCGGTCTCCGACACCCTGGGCTTTGTCGATGACCGCGTGCTATTAACCGTCGGCGTGCGCCGCCAATCCATCGGCGTGGATGCCTGGAACACGGTGTCGGGCAATCGCACGGCCAACTACGAAGCGTCCATCACCACCCCGGTATACGGCCTGGTGATCAAGCCTTGGGAGCACGTATCGTTCTACGCCAACCGTATCGAAGGCCTGGCGCAGGGGCCGACCGCGCCGGCCAGCGGCGTGACCAACCCCAACGAAGTGTTCGCGCCGTCGCGCAGCAAGCAGGTGGAGGCCGGGGTCAAGCTCGACACCGAACATGTCGGCGCGACGGTGGGTGTGTACCGCATTGAACAGCCGGCCAGCAGCACCTCGGTGGCTGCGGGCAATACCCTGGGCACTTTCTCGGTGGATGGCGAGCAGATCAACCGTGGCATCGAGCTGAATGTGTTCGGCCAGCCGATCGACGGCCTTCGATTGTTGACCGGCGCGACTTGGATGGACACCCGGCTTGAAAACACGTCGGCCGGCGCCAACGACGGTAACCGCGCTGCAGGGGTGCCGCGCTTCCAGTTCAACCTGGGCGGTGACTGGGATATTCCAGGTATCGAGGGTGCCGCCTTGAATGCTCGACTGCTGCGTACCGGGGGGCAGTACGTCAATGCCGCCAATACCCTGAACATCCCGGCCTGGACCCGGGTCGACGTGGGCGCTCGCTACCGGTTCAAGCTGGACGAGAACGACATCACCCTGCGCGCCAACGTCGAGAACGTGGCGAACAAGGCGTATTGGGCGTCGGCATCGACGGCGAACAATTACATCACCCAAGGTGCGCCACGGACGTTGAAGGTCTCGGCAACGCTGGACTTCTGAGACCGCGGGGCGGTCTTCGCGGATGAATCCGCTCCTACGGGAGCGGCGACCCGGCGTCCCGGTTTATCCGCGAAAAGAGCAGCGCAGTACGTCAGGCAGGGTCAAGGCCAATGGGAAAAAACACGCCATGGCTCCACACCCCCAGCCAACGCTGGCCGTCCACCTCGCGGGGCACGGCCAGTTCGACCAGTTGGTAGAACACGTTGCGGTGCACCAACGCTTCCAGGTTGACCCGAACATGCACGTAAGGTGCAGGCTCTTGCGTCGCGGGGTTAGTCTCAACCCGCAGCGCATGCTCGGGGCCGGCCTCGACCACATCCTCGACGTTGGTGGTAAAACGCAGCACCTGCGCCTCACCTTCGCCGAGCACTTGCAGCGTCACCGCCACGAACGGGGCATCGTCAACGGTGATGCCGACCTTTTCAACCGGCGTGATCAGGAAGTAGTCATCACCATCGCGGCGCATGATGGTGGAGAACAACTTGACCATCGGCTTGCGGCCGATGGGCGTGCCCAAGTAATACCAGGTGCCGTCGCGGGCGATGCGCATGTCGATGTCGCCGCAGAACGTCGGGTTCCACAGGTGCACCGGCGGCAACCCCTTCTCGGTCTTGGGGATCTGCGCCAACAGATCATTGGCCTTGCCCGGACCACTCATAACGTTCTCCTCAACGGCTGACGCCCAACAAACGACGAGCGTAATCCTCAAGGGGTGGGCCGATCAAATCTTCCGGCTTGTTATTGTGAAAAGTCAGCAGGCCGCCGCGGCTGCGAATGGTCGCCGTGTCGATGAGGTAGCGGGTATTGGTCTCGATCAGCATCACCTGGATTACGCCGCTGTCGATGCCCAGGCGACCGGACTCCTGGTCGACGAATTCGTCGCTGTTGCCGATGCGATCATCGGCACGGGCAAAACGGGTGTACAGCAGGTAACTGGCACCGGCAGAACGGGCCTCGCCCAATGCCTCTTCCAGCCCCAGGGGGGTACGGGCGCGACGCACCATGGGAAAATACTGCACGAAGCCGTTGAAGGCTTCCTCGGCCACCACGTTGGGCCGCGGGTAGGTGCCCGCTGGGGCAAAGGCGCCCTGGCCAATGTAAATGAACGAGTCAGGCTGCAAGCGGAAGTTGTTCGAGCGCCGCGTCTCGCTGTGATCCAGCACGCCGGCATCGCTCAATTGGTAATGGGCAACGTCACCCATGTCACTGACACTCATGCAGCCGCCCAGCGACACCAGCGCCAGCAACAAGACCAGACTACGCATCTTTCCTCCAGAGGCCGGTGACGGAAAACCGGCGAATAGCCGCCTGATGCAGCTTTTGCGCCAGTCTGGTGATTTGTGCGGTTGATTGCGTGCAGGCGCTAACCGCCGATGATCTTCATCACCGTGGCGCCGCCGGAAAACGCCACTTCCTGCTTGTCGCCCAAGGCCTTGACCAACAGCCGTTGCAGCGCCGGCAAAGCCTGATGGCGCGGCTTGTCGAGCAAGTCGCCGACAAAATGACGGTTGCTGGACGACAAACATCCATGCAGCCAGCCCGTGGAAGACAGGCGCAGGCGCGAGCAGGTGCGGCAGAACGGCACGCTTTCGTTGGCGATCACGCCAAACACACCCTGCCCCGGGATTTCGTAGCGCAGGGCCGTCGCGTCGACCGGCGCACCGGTTTGCAGGAATTCATAGTGCTCGCCGATAACCTGGAGCAATTGCGGCAAGCTGACGAACTGCGTCAGGAAACCATTGGCGTCACTCGCCAAATGCCCCATTCGCATCAGTTCGATGAAGCGCAGCTCAAAACCGCGCTCAAGGCAGTAGTCCAGCAGGGGCAGTACCTGGTCCAGGTTCTGCCCGCGCAGAGGCACCATGTTGACCTTGATTTTAAGCCCCGCCGCCCGCGCTCGCTCCAGGCCGTCGAGCACCGTGGCCAAGTCGCCGCCACGGGCGATCTGGCGGAAATGGTCCGGGTCCAGGGTGTCCAGGGAGACGTTGAGGCGGCGGATGCCGGCTTCCAGCAACAGCGGCAGCTTGCGCGACAGCAGTTGGCCGTTGGTGGTCAGGCTGATGTCGTCCAGCCCCAGGGGGGTGACGCCACGCAAGAAGGTTTCCAGCCGCGGGCTGACCAGTGGCTCACCCCCGGTGATGCGCAGCCGTTCGATGCCGGCCGCCTCGATCAGGTAGGCCACGCCGCGCACCATGGCTTCGGCCGACAACTCGTCCTGTGCGGCCACCAGGCGTTTACCGTTGGGCACACAATAGGTACAGGCATAGTTGCAGGCAGAGGTCAGGCTGACACGCAGGTTGCGAAAACGTCTGCCTTGGCGATCGACGATCATGGTGACTCCGGCATGGGGAAACTCGGGCCTGCAAAACCTGACTCAAAAATCAGGTTTTTGCAAGCCCCATACCTGAGTATATTCCTGGGCAATGACGACCAACAGCGTTATACAGCCGTTGAATCACTCAGCTGGCGGGCGTCTCGGGGTCGCGCTTGCGCTTGTTGCCCATGCGCACGCCGATGTCCATCAAGAACTGGAAGAAGCCTTCCTGGTCTTCCAGCACATTGCTCCAGAACGGCGAGTGGTACAGCGCCACCGCGCCATGCACCAACGCCCAGGTCGCGCAGTAATGGAAGTAAGGCGGCACGTCTTCCAACTTGCCTTCACTGATGCGGCCCTTGATCAGCAAGGTCAGGCGTTCGAAATTGGAGGCGCGGATCTTGTGCAGTTCGTCGACCATCTCCGGCACCTGGTTGCCCTTGACCACCTTCTCTTCCAGGCGGTCGAACAGCCGATAACGCTGGGGGTCGCGCATGCGGAATTCGAAGTAGGCCCGGGATAGGGCTTCCTTGTCGCGGTCCACATCGGCGGAATGCAGCAATTCGTTCAAATCACGCTCGTAATCGAGCATCAAGCGCAGGTAGATCTCTGCCTTGGATTTGAAGTGCTTGTAAATCGTGCCTTTGCCGATGCCCACTGCATCGGCGATCATTTCGACGGTGACGCTGTCTTCACCCTGTTCAAGGAACAGTTTGAGTGCGGTGTCGAGGATCTCCTGCTCACGGCGACGAAATTCACGGACCTTGCGAGGTTCTTTCTGCATAAGAGGGAACTGGATCAAAATCGAAGCCCGGTATTATGCCTAACTTGCAGCAAATTGCACGGATCTGCGAGCATATCTGTGTTTCTTGATGAGTTTTAAGCACTTGGCGACACCTGCCGGCGTGCCACTTCAGGCGATGAGTGCGTATTGGAAGCGGACGTATTCCAAATCTGTTTAAAAAACGAGCAATCGCCAGTGGAATAGCGCCCAACCTGACCAATACTTGAAGAGTCGGCGCACCATACCCCCCAAGTGACGCGCCGATAAAGACGTCAACGGACCGTACGTCTTTGTTTTACTCCTAATGGTCTTAACCCGGATTCACCCCCCAGAACCCGGGTTTTTTTTGCCTGCGATTCAGCCAGCAACGTGAGCCATGGGGAACAGGCGCTTGAAGTTGGTCGTGGTCTGCTCGGCCAGGCGCTCGTAGGATTCGCCCCGCAGCATGGCCAGGTACTCGGCCACTTCGCGCACGTACTGCGGCAGGTTGGGCTTGCCACGATAGGGGATGGGCGCCAGGTACGGCGAGTCGGTCTCGACCAGCAAACGATCGGCCGGCACCTGGCGCGCCACATCGCGCAAGGCGTCGGCGTTGCGGAAGGTGACGATGCCCGACAGCGAGATGTAATACCCCAGGTCCAGCGCCGCCTTGGCCATGTCCCAGTCTTCGGTAAAGCAGTGCAGCACGCCGGCCTGGGGCAATTGCGCCTCGCGCAGCAACGCCAGGGTATCGGCCCGCGCGGCGCGGGTGTGGATGATCACCGGCTTGCCCGTGGCCTGGGCCGCCTGCAAGTGCAGGCGGAAAGAGGCCTGCTGCAGCTCGGCCGCTTGCGGTTCGTAGTGGTAGTCCAGGCCGGTTTCGCCGATGGCAATCACCCGCGGGTGATCCAGTTCGTCCAGCAGCCACTGCAGCGCAGGCTCGGCGCCGGGCGTAAGGTCCAGCGGGTGGATGCCCACCGAGCAGTCGACGTCGGCGTACTGTTCGGCCAGGCCTTTCACGGCCGCGGCGTTGTCGGCGCTGACGCCGATGCAGAGGAAATGCCCCACGCCGCGCTCGCGCGCCGCTTGCAGGGCGGCGTCCAGCGAGCCGCCGTGCTCGGCAAGGTCCAGGCGGTCAAGGTGGCAATGTGAATCGACGAGCAGCGGGGAATTCATGGGCATTGAAACACAGGTACTTACATAGTGTGGGTGGGGCGGTCGGACTTGATGGCGCCGGCCAGGTAGGTTTCGATCTTGTTGCGCGCGGTGTTGTCGCCGTCGTTGAACTGCACGCCCACGCCGGCGGCACGGTTGCCCTGGGCGCCCTTGGGGGTGATCCAGGCCACGCGGCCGGCCACCGGTATCTTCTCGGCTTCATCCATCAGGTTGAGCAGCATGAACAACTCGTCACCCAGCTTGTAACTCTTGCTGGTGGGGATGAACAGGCCGCCGTTCTTGATGAAGGGCATGTAGGCCGCGTACAACACGGACTTGTCCTTGATGGTCAGGGACAAGATACCGTTGCGCGGGCCAGGACTGACGGGCTCATTCATTCGAATTTCCTTGTTGTGGTCACGACCACAAAAATGGCTCAGGCCTGCCCAGGCAGGTTGGCCCAGGACACCAGCAAAGCCTCAAGCAGCAACACCCGGTTCAGGTTGGCCTTTGCCAGCACCTTCTGGCGCTGGGCAAGAATCCAGTCCTGCAGGGCCAATACCTTGTGCTGGCCACTCTTCTGCGCCAGATATTGCAGCACTTTGCGCATGTCACTCAAGCCTAACCCCTCCTCGTCCTGCGTCAACTGATAACGCAGGACCAAGTTGGACCAGTCGCAGAACCAGTCGAACAGCAGCAACAGCGGGATGGCGTTCCAGCCCTCGGCCAACTGCGTGGGCGAGGCCTGCTGCTTGAGCAGCTTCTTGACCCCCTCCACCACCAACGCACGTTGCTCGACCACGCCCTGAGCCTGCAGTTTGACGGCCGCCAAGGGCGAACCGGCGGCCAGAGCCAGCAACTCGGCGCGCTGCTCGGCGCTGCTGTCTGGCAGCGCCGTGGCCAGCCATTCCAGGCTCATGGCCTGGCTGGGCAGCGGGCAGGCCTGTTGCACGCAACGGCTCTTGAGCGTGGGCAGCAGCCGGCTTGGCTGATGGCTGACCAGCAGCAGCACGGTGTTGCCGGAAGGCTCCTCCAGGCTTTTGAGCAGGGCGTTGGCGGCGTTGATGTTCATCGACTCGACCGGCTCGATCAACACCACCTTGCGCCCGCCCAGTTGCGCGGTCTGCACCACGAAACCGACCAGGTCACGCACCTGGTCCACCTTGATCGCCTTGTCGGCTTCTTCCGGCTCCAGGATGTAGTTGTCCGGGTGGCTACCGGCCGCCAGCAAGTGACAGGATTTGCAACTGCCACAGGCATTGCCGCCCTCCGGGCGCTGGCACAGCAGCAAGGCCATCAAGCGCTCGGCCAGCGCGCGCTTGCCGATGCCCTGCGGGCCATGCAACAGATAGGCGTGGGCGTAGTTGCGCTGACTGGCGAAGTGCTGCCAGAGGCCGTCCTGCCACGGGTAGGCCTCAGCCACGGTGCAAGCCCTGGATCTGTGGCAACAAGGCGTCCAGCGAGCGCTGCACCTCGGCCAGCGGCAAGGCTGCATCGATCAGCCGGTAGCGTGCCGGGTTGGCCTGGGCCCGGGCCAGGTAGGTGCTGCGCACGGCATCGAAGAAGGCGCGGCCTTCTTGCTCGAAACGGTCCAGGCGGCCACGGGCAGACGCGCGGGCCAGGCCCACTTCCACGGGCAGGTCGAACACCAGGGTCAGCTGCGGGTGCAGGTCGCCCTGGACGAATTGCTCCAGCGTGGCGATGCGCGCCACCGACAAACCGCGGCCACCGCCCTGGTAGGCGTAGGTGGCATCGGTAAAGCGGTCGCACAACACCACCGCCCCGCGGGCCAGGGCCGGGCGAATGACTTCGGCCAGGTGCTGGGCCCGGGCGGCGAACACCAGCAACAGCTCGGTGTCGGCGTTCATCGCCTCCTCGCTGGGTGCCAGCAACAGTTCGCGGATGCGTTCGGCCAACGGCGTGCCACCGGGCTCACGCGTCAGCACGATATCCATGCCCAGCGCACGCAATTGCGCCGCCAGGTAGTCACGGTTGGTGCTCTTGCCGGCGCCCTCGGGCCCTTCAAGGGTAATAAACAGTCCGCTCACAGGCAGTCCTTAACAAAAATCATTGGGCGCTCGGCTCGGCATCGTCGGCGGGCGCCGCGTCGGGCGTAGCCGCCGGATCCGTGGTGGGCGCTGGCGCGGGCGCCGGGCTGGAGCGGTAGTCGGCACGGCGCTTGAGCTGGTATTCGCGCACGGCGTTGTTGTGCTCATCCAAGTCATCGGAAAACACATGGCTGCCGTCACCACGGGCAACGAAGTACAGGCTGCTACCCCGCGCCGGGTTGAGCGCGGCATGGATCGCCTCGCGGCCCACCATGGCGATGGGGGTGGGCGGCAGGCCGCTGATCACATAGGTGTTGTAGGCCGTCGGCTCGCGCAGGTCGGCGCGGGTCAGCTTGCCGTTGTAATGCTCGCCCATGCCGTAGATCACGGTCGGGTCGGTTTGCAGCAGCATGCCGGAGGCCAGGCGCCGCACGAACACGCCGGCGATCTGCGCGCGCTCCTGGGGTACGCCGGTTTCCTTCTCGACCAGGGAGGCCATGATCAGCGCCTGATAAGGCTGGGCGTACGGCGCTTGAGGGTCGCGCGCGCCCCACTCCTTGGCCAGCACGTCTTCCAGGCGGCTGTAGGCCTGGCCCAACAGTTCGGCGTCGGTCATGCCACGCACGTACTTGTAGGTGTCCGGGAAAAACCGCCCTTCCGGAAACACCCCGGCGTGGCCGAGTTTTTCCATTACCTGTTCATCGCTGAGGCCAGCCAGGGTCTGCTGCAGTTTTTCCTGCTTGGCCAAGGCGGCACGCACCTGGCGGAAGTTCCAGCCTTCGACCAGGGTCAGGCTGTACTGCACCACTTCGCCACGCTGCCACACGCCCAGCAGATCACGCACGGTCATGCCGGGCGTCATGCGGTACTCGCCGCTGTGCAAGGGTTGGCCCTTTAGATTGAAGCGCCAGTACACCCGCAGCCAGAAGGCACCCTGCAACTCGCCGTCGGCCTGCATGCGGTTGAACACCCCGGTGGGGGTGGAGCCGGCGGGCACTTGCAGCAGTTGCTCCTGGGCCAGGGTCAGGGGTTGATCGACCGAACTTTGCACCTTCCAGGCGGCGAAGCCCAACAGCAGCCCTGCCAGAATCAGACCTGTTTCCAGCAGCACCAAGAATTTACGTCTCACGAATCAAGCATCCAATAACGCGCAGGCAATGCCCTGCAGTTTACGGGTGAGCGGACCCGGCGACCAGTTCAGTGATGTAAAACCATGTACCGGCCACAGGCCATAGACGCTGTTGCAGACAAACACTTCATCGGCCTGCTCGAGGTCAGCCATGCACAGGTCCCTGACCTGCACCGCAATGCCCGCCTGCTGCGCCTGTGCAATAAGCTCGGCGCGCATCACCCCGGCCACGCCACAACGGCTCAGGTCGGCGGTGAGCAGCACGCCCTGCCTGACCAGAAACAGATTGCTGTACACCCCCTCGATCAAGCGCCCGGAGGTGTCGCGCATCAACCCTTCGGCAAACTCGCTGCCTTGCCATTCGGCACGGGCCAATACTTGTTCCAGGCGATTGAGGTGTTTGAGGCCGGCCAGCAGAGGCTGCTCGGCCAAGCGGGTGGTGCAGGGGAACAATCGTACGCCTTGCTCGGCATGAGCGCTGGGGTATTGAGGCAAGGGGCTGGCCTGCAGGATACGCCGGGCCGGCGCCACCGGGTCGGCGGCATAGCCACGGGCACTGTCGCCGCGAGCGAGGATAAGCTTGAGCACACCCTCGCCCATGGCCCGGGCATAGGCCTGGACTTCATCGCCGACCTGCTGCAGGTCCGTGATGATCGCCAGGCGTTGGCAGCCTTCGGCCAACCGCGCCAGGTGGCGCGCCAGCAACAACGGCTGGCCCGCCTTGACGGCGATGGTCTCGAACAGGCCATCGCCATACGCCAGGCCCCGGCTCTTCAGCGCAAGCGCGTCGGCCGGTTGCCCGTCGACCCAACTGTGCATCAACCGACGAACCGGCGGAACACCAGCGAACCGTTGGTACCGCCAAAACCGAACGAGTTGGACAACACCACGTCGATCTGCATGCGGCGGGCCTCGTGCGGCACGAAGTCCAGGTCGCAGCCTTCGTCCGGCTCGTCCAGGTTGATGGTGGGCGGCGCCACCTGATCCTGGATCGCCATGACGCTGAAGATCGCTTCCACGGCGCCGGCGGCACCGAGCAGGTGACCGGTCATCGACTTGGTCGAGCTGACGGCCAACTGATGCGCGTGCTCGCCGAACACCGACTTGATGGCCGAGACTTCAGCCATGTCGCCAGCCGAGGTCGAGGTGCCGTGGGCATTGATGTACTGGACATCGCTTGGAGCCACACCCGCATCGCGCAAGGCGTTGGTCATGCAGCGCGCGGCGCCCGAGCCGTCTTCCGGCGGCGAGGTCATGTGGAAGGCGTCGCCGCTCATGCCAAAGCCCACCAGCTCGGCGTAGATGGTCGCGCCACGGGCCTTGGCATGCTCCAGTTCTTCGAGCACCAGGGCGCCGGCACCGTCGGACAACACGAAGCCATCACGGCCTTTGTCCCACGGGCGGCTGGCCCGGGTCGGCTCGTCATTGCGGGTCGACAGCGCACGGGACGCGCCGAAGCCGCCCATGCCCAGCCCGCAGGCAGCCATTTCGGCACCGCCGGCAATCATCACGTCGGCTTCGCCGTAGGCAATGTTGCGCGCCGCCATACCAATGCAGTGCGTACCCGTGGTACAGGCCGTGGCAATGGCGTAGTTAGGCCCCTGTACACCCAGGTGGATGGACAGAAAGCCGGAAATCATATTGATGATGGAACCCGGCACGAAGAACGGCGAAATACGCCGAGGCCCCTGCTCGTGCAGGATGCGGCTGGTTTCTTCGATGTTGGTCAGGCCGCCGATCCCCGAGCCCATGGCCACGCCAATGCGCTCACGGTTGGCATCGGTGACTTCAAGGCCTGCGTTACGCACCGCTTGAAAGCCGGCCGCCAAGCCGTACTGAATGAACAAATCGAGCTTGCGGGCTTCCTTGACCGACAGGTACTCCTCGACCTTGAAATCCTTGACCGAGCCGCCAAAACGGGTGGAGTAGGCAGAAAGGTCGGTATGCTCGATCAGACCAATGCCACTGCGGCCAGCCAGAATGCCCTGCCAGGTGCTCGGCACATCCGTGCCCAGTGGCGACAGCATACCCATACCGGTGACCACGACGCGTCTACGCGACACAGCGCTCTCCTTATTTTAGGAACAACTCTTTACAGCTCATCTAAAGAAAAAACCGCACGCCGGCAAAGGCAGTGCGGTTTTTTCCATGACAAGAAGCGACGATTACAAAATCTTAAGCCTGGTGGCTAGTGACGTAATCGATGGCCGCTTGAACGGTAGTGATCTTCTCAGCTTCTTCGTCCGGGATTTCGGTCTCGAATTCCTCTTCCAGAGCCATCACCAGCTCAACGGTGTCAAGGGAATCGGCACCCAGATCTTCAACGAAGGAAGCAGTGTTGACCACTTCTTCTTCTTTAACGCCCAGTTGCTCGGCGACGATTTTCTTGACGCGTTCTTCGATGGTGCTCATACCTTGTTTTCACTCCTAAATGGACATAAGTCAGGCAGCTGGCCGGTGTGTAAGTTTATAGGAAGGCTGCCGCATTTCAAGCTGAAAGCTTGGCCCACCTATCACACCTGCCCCCCGCCTAGAATTTGGTTGCAGCTTTATAACGGATTTTAGACAGCTCGTATGACATTTTTTTGAAGCAATCCGTCACATTTCACTTACATGTACATGCCGCCGTTGACTGGGATTGTAGCGCCAGTCACGTAACCTGCACCTTCAGAGGCCAGGAAAGCCACCACATTGGCGATTTCCTGCGCCTGGCCCAGACGCCCCAAGGGGATCTGGGTCTGCAACGCTTCACGCTGAGCCTCAGGCAGCTCACGGGTCATGTCGGTGTCGATGAAGCCTGGTGCCACCGAATTGACCGTGATCGCACGCGAGCCCACTTCACGGGCTAACGCACGGCTGAAGCCTTCGAGGCCAGCCTTGGCTGCAGCATAGTTTACTTGGCCAACGTTACCCATGGCACCTACCACTGAACCGATACTGATGATTCGGCCCCAGCGCGCCTTGGTCATGCCGCGCAGCACGCCCTTGGACAGGCGGTACAGGCTGTTGAGGTTGGTATCGATGACATCATGCCACTCCTCATCCTTCATGCGCAGCATCAAATTGTCGCGGGTGATGCCGGCATTGTTGACCAGGATGGTCGGCGCACCGAACTGCTCGGTGATGGCGGCCAGGGCCGCGGCCACCGATTCGTTGCTGCAGACATTCAATTCCAGGCCAGTACCGGTGACACCGTGCTCCTTGAGCGTGGCGGCAATACGTTCGGCACCGGAAGCCGACGTGGCGGTACCGATCACGGTAGCGCCCAGACGACCCAGTTCAAGGGCGATAGCCTGGCCAATGCCACGGCTCGCACCGGTGACCAGTGCAACTTTACCTTGCAGGCTCATGCCAGCTCTCCTTAATCAAGCCTGCGCCGCACGGGCGGCGGCGAAGGCGTCTGGGGTGTTCAGGTTTTCAGTGCTGACGCCATCGGCGCAGCGTTTGTTCAGGCCGGCGAGCACCTTGCCCGGGCCGCATTCGACCAGGCGCGGCGCGCCCTGGGCCGCCAGGTACTGGACCGACTCGACCCAGCGCACAGGCTTGTACAACTGCTCGAGCAGGTCACGCTTGAGGGTGTCCAGGTCAGCCGGCACGGCTGCGCTGACGTTTTGCACCACGGGGATCTGCGGCACTTGCCAGTCGATGGCGTTGATCGACTCGGCAAAGCGCTCGGCAGCCGGCTTCATCAAGGCGCAGTGCGACGGCACGCTGACCGGCAGCGGCAGCGCACGCTTGGCGCCAGCAGCCTTGAGCAGCTCGATGGCACGCTCCACGGCGGCCTTGGAACCGGCAATCACCACCTGGCCCGGGGAGTTGAAGTTCACCGCGCTGACAACCTCACCCTGGGCCGCTTCGGCGCAGGCATTGACCACCACGGCATCGTCCAGGCCGAGGATCGCCGCCATGGCGCCCTGCCCGGCCGGCACCGCTTCCTGCATCAACTGGCCGCGGCGCTCCACCAGCTTGACCGCGTCGCCCAGGCTCAGGCAACCGGCAGCCACCAAGGCGCTGTATTCGCCCAGGCTGTGACCGGCGACGAACGTCGGGCGCTCGCCACCTTCGGCCAACCACAGGCGCCACAGCGCCACGGAAGCGGCGAGGATCGCCGGCTGGGTCTTGTCGGTCTGGTTGAGGCTTTCGACCGGACCTTCCTGGGTCAACGCCCACAGGTCGTAACCCAGTGCGTCAGACGCTTCCTTGAAGGTATCCAGAACCAGCGGATACTGAGCGCCCAACTCGGCCAACATGCCGAGGGACTGTGAACCTTGTCCTGGAAAGACGAATGCGAGGGATGCAGACATTAAACAAGCCCTTAATGATCTTGTCGTCGGAGAGTTGACACCGGGCATAGCCTGGCGCAAGAAACTGACAGTTGGATGGCAAATAGAACCGGGTGGTCACATTTAAGCACTGTTGAGCGATTCTGCCTAAAGCAACAAGTCTTCCAGACGCCCATGCAGGCGCTGCGGAAGGTTTTCCTGAATCTCGATCAAAGCGCGCTGAATCGCACTCTGAAAGCCCTGAACCCCAGCAGAGCCATGGCTTTTGACGACGATACCCTGCAACCCGAGAAAGCTTGCGCCATTGTGACGCGCCGGCGCCAGGTCGTCCTGCAGGCGCTTGAGCAACGGCATCGCCATCGCACCCACCAGGCGCGAAGCCAGGCTGCTCTTGAATAGGGTTTCAATGCGCGCGGCGATCATGGTCGCCAGGCCCTCGCTGGACTTGAGCAGGATATTGCCGACGAAACCGTCGCATACCACCACGTCGGCTTCACCGCGATACAGGCCATCGCCCTCGATGAACCCGATGTAATTAAGGCCGCGCGCGCCCTGCAACAAGCTGGCGGCCAGCTTGACCTGCTGGTTGCCCTTGATGTCTTCGGTGCCCACGTTGAGCAGCGCCACGCGCGGGCGCAGCACGCCCAGCGCCTGGGCGGCCACCGAGCCCATCACGGCGAACTGGTACAGGTGCTCGGCACTGCAATCGACGTTGGCGCCCAAATCCAGCAACTGGCAATAGCCGGCCTGCGTGGGGATGGCAGCCACCATCGCCGGGCGGTCGATGCCTGGGAGGGTTTTGAGCACATAACGCGACAACGCCATCAGCGCCCCGGTATTGCCGGCGCTGACACAGGCTTGCACCTGGCCATCGCGCAACAACTGCAACGCCACCCGCATCGAAGAATCCGGCTTGCCACGCAGCGCCTGGGAGGGCCGCTCGTCCATGCCAATGACTTCGCTGGCCGCAGCAATCTGCAGGCGCGCGCGATCGACACCGGAATGCCCGGCAATCAATTCTTCAAGGAGGATAGGGTGACCGACGAGGGTCAGGTGCAGCGAGGGTGTGGCAGACAGGCAGGCAAGGCTGGCCTGGACAATGCTGCGGGGACCGAAGTCCCCGCCCATTGCGTCAATCGCAATCGATTGAGCGGACAAGACTTACTCGTCAGCGCCCTTGTCGATCACTTTACGGCCACGGTATACGCCTTCTGGCGATACGTGGTGACGCAGGTGAACTTCACCAGTGGTCTTTTCCACGGACAGGGTGCTAGCCTCGAGTGCGTCGTGCGAACGGCGCATGTCACGGGCAGAGCGGGATTTTTTGTTCTGCTGAACAGCCATAATTGATTAACTCCTAAACGTTTGGGTCACGCTTTAACTGCGCCAATACACTGAACGGGTTGGACCGCGTTACCTCGTCCTCGCACGGCTCGGGCTCATCGAGACCCGCCGGCTGCTGGCATTCTTCCGGATGATGAGCAGGCACAATGGGCAAGGCGAGCAAAAGCTCCTCCTCGATCAATGCCTGCAGATCCAATGGATCTTCGCCCAGTTCCAGCACGTCATAGCCTTTCGGTAACGACTGGGTATTCGCACCCTCCTTCACCACAGCGTAACTGCATTCGCTGTGAATCGGCAGGGTGACCAGCTCAAGACAACGCTGGCAAACCATTTTGACTTCGGTGTCGATAAAACTGTGGATTACCACAGACTTACGTTCATCTCGTTCAAAAACGAATTTAGCCTGCACCGTACCGACAGTGTCGGAAAGCGGGTCGCAGAGTCTCTCCAAATCGGCCAGCAGCAGTTCACCTTGAAGGGTGGTGCCACGGTCAGCCAATTTGCGCGGGTCAACGTGAGGTGGAATCGGGTCATTCAACATAGGCGCAGCATTCTAGGGAGGACCCCATCGTGTGTCAAAGGAAATTCGGCCTGATAGCGGTGTTAGAATCACCATTCATCATCAGGAGTCTCGCATGCTGCCCTTGCACCTCGCTTCCAGCTCCCCCTACCGCCGCGAATTACTCGCGCGCCTGCGCTTGCCGTTCACCTGCAGCTCGCCGGATATCGACGAAAGCCGGCAACCCGACGAGCCCGCGGAAAAACTGGTGCGGCGCCTGGCCGAAGAGAAAGCCCGAGCCCTGGCGGGCAGCCATCCGGCACATCTTATCATTGGCTCAGACCAGGTCGCCGTATTGGGCGAGCAAATTCTTGGCAAGCCGCACACTTTCGACAACGCCTGCGCGCAACTGCTGGAGGCCAGCGGCACGCAGGTGACCTTCCTCACCGGCCTTGCGCTACTCAACAGCGCCACGGGCGAGTGCCAGGTCGATTGCATCCCCTTCACCGTGCAGATGCGCGAATTGAGCCTGGCGACCATCCAGCGCTACCTGCAGGCCGAGCAGCCGTATGACTGTGCTGGCAGCTTCAAGGCCGAGGGATTGGGCGTGAGCCTGTTCCAAAGCACCCACGGGCCGGACGCGACCAGCCTGGTGGGGCTGCCGTTGATTCGCTTGGTGGATATGTTGATTCAGGAAGGTGTGGCGGTGCCGTGAAGCGTTCGCGGATAAATCAGCGCCTACAGGGGTTCGTAGGCGCGGATTCATCCGCGAAAGAAGTTAACGCAAGGCTGGACCGTTGAAGCCCAGGCGCATGGCCAGCTCTTCAGCCACGCTGGTGCCCAGCTTTTTGGAGAAACGGTCGAACGCCGAATCCTGAACGGTGAAGTCGACCAGCTCTTTTTCACCGATTACATCGCGGGCCACCGAACTGGCATTGCCCAGCCCATCGATCAAGCCCAGTTGCAGCGCCTGCTCGCCCGACCAGATCAACCCCGAGAACAGCTCCGGGTGCTCCTTGTCTTTCAGGCGATCACCACGGCCCTGCTTGACCACCGAGATGAATTGGTTGTGGGTGGTGTCGAGCACACCCTGCCAGAACTTGGTTTCGTCAGCTTTCTGCGGCTGGAACGGGTCGAGAAACGATTTGTGCTCGCCCGACGTGTAGGCGCGGCGCTCCACACCCAGCTTCTCCATGGTACCGACAAAGCCGTAGCCGGCCGCCGTCACGCCAATGGAACCCACCAGGCTGGCCTTGTCGGCGTAGATCTGGTCGGCGGCACTGGCAATGTAATAGGCCCCCGAAGCGCCGAGGTCGGTGATCACCGCGTACAGCTTGACGTCTGGATGCTCCTTGCGCAGGCGGCGGATCTCGTCGACGACGTAACCGGCCTGCACCGGGCTGCCGCCCGGGCTGTTGATGCGCAGGACCACGCCCTTGACCTTGGTGTCTTCAAAGGCGGCACGCAGGCTGCCGATGATGTTGTCGGCGCTGGCGGCCTCCTGGTCGGCGATCATGCCGCGCACCTCGATCAGCGCGGTATAGCCCGAGCCGCGCGTAGCGCTTTTTTCCATGTCCATCAGCGGGGTGAACAACACCAGCGCGCCAAACAGGTAAATAAAGGTCAGCAGCTTGAAGAAAATCCCCCAGCGGCGCGAGCGGCGCTGCTCCTGGACACTGGCCAGCAAGGTTTTTTCCAGCAGCTGCCAACTCTTGTCGTCACTGCTTTTTTCCGCGCTCGGCGCTTTCCATTCATCCGACATCGTTCAGCTTCTCCGACAAAAATCAGGGCGCCGGCTGGTTCAGCCAGGCGTGCAAATCCGTGAACCGCTCAATCGCCAACCTGGGCTGATGAACCCGCAACGCATCCAGGGCCATGGCGCCATAACCGACCGCCACGCTGTCCATACCCGCATTGTTGGCCATCAACAAGTCAAACGCCGAATCACCGACCATCAGGGCCTTTTGCGGGGCTACCTGGCAATGGGCGAGGATCTCTTCCAGCATCAGAGGGTGCGGCTTGCTGCGGGTTTCATCGGCAGCACGGGTGATGTCGAAATAATCCTCCCAACCGTGCGCCTGCAACACCCGGTCCAGCCCGCGACGGGCCTTGCCGGTGGCCACCGCCAGGCGATAGCCGGCCGCGCGAAACGCTTCAAGCGACTCCAGCACGCCTGGGAACAGCGGCGAAGGCTCGGCATCCATGGCCATGTAGCAATCGGCATAGTGTTGACGAAAGGCAATGACTTGTCCGTCATCCATTTCCGGATACAGCGTAAGAATTGCCTCTGGAAGCGCCAGGCCGATGATGCCCTTGATGGCCTCGTCGCCCCGCTCCGGATAACCGGCAGCGCGCGCCGCGACCTTCATGGCCTCGACAATCCGACCAATGGAGTCAGCCAGGGTGCCGTCCCAGTCAAAAATCAGCAGTTGGTAATCACGGCGCAAGCAAACGCTCCACGGTTTTAGCCCACATTTCATCCACCGGCGCTTCGAGCTTGAGCTCACCACCATCGGGCAGCGGCACGGTCAATTGGTAGGCGTGCAGGAACAGGCGTTTGCCGCCCAGGTCGCGAATCTCACGGCTGAAGTCTTCGTCGCCGTATTTGCTGTCACCGGCAATGGCGTGCCCGGCATGCAGGGTATGCACACGAATCTGGTGGGTACGCCCGGTAATCGGCCGCGCCTCGACCATGGTGGCGAAATCACCGAAGCGGCGCAGTACCTTGAACATCGTCAGGGCCTCCTTGCCTTCTTCGTTGACCTCGACCATGCGCTCGCCCGAACGCAGGTTGCTCTTGGCCAGCGGCGCGCGCACCGACTTCTGGGCCGTAGCCCAATGGCCGCGCACCAGCGCCATGTAGCGCTTGTCCACGCCATCGCCACGCAAGGCCGCGTGCAGGTGGCGCAACATGCTGCGCTTCTTGGCGATCATCAACAGGCCCGACGTGTCGCGGTCCAGGCGGTGCACCAGCTCCAACTCCTTGGCATCCGGGCGCATCTGACGAAAGGCCTCGATCACGCCAAAGGTCAGGCCGCTGCCGCCATGCACGGCGATGCCGGCCGGCTTGTTGAGCACGATAAGGGCCTTGTCCTCGTAGACAATGGCCGCCTCCAGGCGCTGCAACAAACCCTGGGCAACCGGCACCGGCTCGTCGCGTTCGGGCAGACGAACGGGCGGCACGCGGATGATGTCCCCGGCCTGGATTTTGTACTCGGGCTTGATCCTTCCCTTGTTAACGCGCACTTCGCCCTTGCGAACAATGCGATAGACCAGGGTTTTAGGCACACCCTTGAGCACGTTAATCAGAAAGTTATCAATACGTTGGCCGGCAAGTTCCGGCGCAACCTCGATCAGCTGGACGCCGGAGGTTGGAGAGGTTGTAGTCGTCATGGCGGGAATGATAACAATTTTTTATGGATTTGAAGCACTTAATGATTGCTGCTATAGTCGCGAACGCCGCCATAAGCGGCTGGCAAGTGGACAAGCGGTCATTAACCGGCCCTTGCCGACGCAATTCATTGAGGACGCGAGGCCGTCCGACGGGGTTTTCGCTAGTTTACGGAGTGCTTTGCAACGTAGCCGGCGCAGATGAGAGAAGACCGGAAAAAGACCAAAAAGAGCGGTGTTCGTGCACTCATTTTCTGTTTTTTTTCGATGCCTCTCCTTGATAGCGTGGTCGTTTTCACTCGGTACTGGCGACTGCTTCGGAAACACAAAGCCTTAGCCATAATGCGCAGGCAACCGACAACTGCCTGCGATAAATGCCAACCCGTTGCGGATTCAGCGCGCGGCAGCACCCGAATTATCAGGGATACGTGTAGGGTGGAGATGCACAATTGTCGGACCGTGTAGCACCGGCTCAGATCGACCAGGCGCCCCAGGCACTGATCGAACGGACCCGGTCCTTGATCAAGACGCTTATCGGCGTCCACGGCAAGACCTTTGATTCCTCCTCCTGACTGAGTGCTTTTGACACCACAGCAAGCAGGACGCGTCGTCGCGACTTCGCCCCCATTGGTCGAACATCGCTAGACACTGGAGTGGCCCCGCCACTGCTGACGCACCTGACACCGACCGTGAGAAGTCGTGTGTGCCGAACGCCGTTTCCGGCAGCCCGGAAACCGACGGTACTACATGAAAAGAATGCTGATTAACGCAACTCAACCCGAAGAGTTGCGTGTTGCACTGGTAGATGGCCAGCGCCTCTATGACCTGGACATCGAATCCGGTGCACGCGAGCAGAAAAAGGCCAACATCTATAAAGGCCGAATCACTCGCATCGAACCGAGCCTTGAGGCTGCCTTTGTCGATTTCGGCTCTGAGCGCCATGGCTTCCTGCCCCTCAAAGAAATCTCCCGCGAATACTTCAAGAAAGCCCCCGAAGGCCGCGTCAACATCAAGGACGTCCTGAGCGAAGGCCAGGAAGTCATCGTGCAGGTCGAGAAAGAAGAGCGTGGCAACAAGGGCGCCGCCCTGACCACGTTCATCAGCCTGGCCGGCCGTTACCTGGTACTGATGCCGAACAACCCGCGTGCCGGCGGCATCTCGCGCCGCATCGAAGGCGAAGAACGCAACGAACTGCGTGAAGCGCTGAACGGCCTGGTCGCCCCCGCCGACATGGGCCTGATCGTGCGCACTGCCGGCCTTGGCCGCAGCAGCGAAGAAATGCAGTGGGACCTGGATTACCTGCTGCAGCTCTGGACCGCCATCAAAGAAGCCTCGCTGGACCGCTCCGCGCCGTTCCTGATCTACCAGGAAAGCAACGTGATCATCCGCGCGATCCGCGACTACCTGCGCCAGGACATCGGCGAAGTGCTGATCGACAGCGTCGAAGCCCAGGAAGAAGCCCTGACCTTCATCCGCCAGGTGATGCCGCAGTACGCCAGCAAGATCAAGCTGTACGAAGACAGCGTACCGCTGTTCAACCGCTTCCAGATCGAAAGCCAGATCGAGACCGCTTTCCAGCGCGTGGTCGAACTGCCTTCCGGCGGCTCCATCGTGATCGACCCGACCGAAGCCCTGGTGTCCATCGACATCAACTCGGCGCGCGCCACCAAAGGCAGCGACATCGAAGAAACCGCGCTGCAGACCAACCTGGAAGCAGCCGAAGAAATCGCTCGCCAATTGCGCCTGCGTGACATCGGCGGCCTGATCGTGATCGACTTCATCGACATGACCCCAGCCAAGAACCAGCGCGCCGTGGAAGAAAAAGTCCGCGAATGCCTGGAAGCCGACCGCGCCCGCGTCCAGGTCGGCCGCATCTCGCGCTTCGGCCTGCTGGAAATGTCCCGTCAGCGCCTGCGCCCTTCCCTGGGCGAGAGCAGCGGCATCGTCTGCCCGCGTTGCAACGGCACCGGCATCATCCGCGACGTCGAATCGCTGTCGCTGGCCATCCTGCGCCTGATCGAAGAAGAAGCCCTGAAGGACCGCACCGCCGAAGTTCGCGCGCAAGTGCCGATCCCGGTCGCAGCCTTCCTGCTCAACGAGAAACGCAACTCGATCACCAAGATCGAACTGCGCACCCGTGCGCGCATCGTTATCCTGCCGAACGACCACCTCGAAACCCCGCATTTCGAAGTTCAGCGCCTGCGCGACGACAGCCCGGAAGCCCAGAACAGCCAATCGAGCTACGAGATCGCCGCAGCCGAAGTGGAAGAAGTGCAACCGGTCGCCGCCACTCGCACCCTGGTTCGCCAGGAAGCAGCGGTCAAAACCGCACCGCCGCGCACTTCCGCGCCAGTTCCGGCCTCGGTTGAACAACCGGTCGCCGCACCCGTTGCCGCCCCTGCCCTGCCTGAGCCAAGTCTGTTCAAGGGCCTGGTAAAGTCGCTGGTCAGCCTGTTCGCCACCAAGGAAGAGCCTGTTGCACCGGCCGCCACCGTGGTCGAAAAGCCGGCCACCGAGCGCCCGCAGCGCAACGAAGAACGCCGTAACGGCCGCCAGCAAAGCCGTAACCGCAACGGTCGTCGCGACGAAGAGCGCAAGCCACGTGAAGAACGCGCCCCGCGCGAAGAACGTGCGCCACGCGAAGCCCGCGAAGATGCACCGGCTGCCCGTGAAGAACGCGCGCCACGCCCACCTCGCGAGCCCCGTGCCCCGCGCGAAGAGCGTCGCCCACGTGAAGACCGCCCGGTACGCGAACTGCGCGAGCCGCTGGACGCCGTAGCGCCAGCCGTACGTGAAGAACGCCCGGAACGTGCACCACGTGAAGAACGTGCCCCTCGCGAAGAACGTGCACCGCGTGAAGAACGCGCACCACGTGAAGAGCGTGCACCGCGTGAAGAACGTGCCCCACGTGAAGAGCGCGCACCGCGCCCGCCACGTGAAGAGCGTGCGCCACAGGCCGAGCAAGCTGAAAAAGCCGAAGCACTGGACGAAGAACTGCTGCCGAACGAAGAAGCCCTGCAGGATGATGGTCAGGACGGCGCCGAAGGTGATCGCCCACGCCGCCGCTCCCGTGGCCAGCGTCGTCGCAGCAACCGTCGTGAGCGTCAGCGTGATGCCAACGGCAACGAAGTGGAAGGTTCGGAAGAAGGCAATGAGTCGGGCGAAGCTTCCAGCGACGAACTGGCTGCAGGCCTGGCCGTGACCGCCGCCGTTGCCAGCAGCGTGATCAGCGCCCCAGCCGAGGCCCAGGCCCACGTTGAAGCTGAACGCGCCACCGCTGCTGTCGAAGCCAAACCTGAAGTGTTCGAGCCGGCTGCCGTGGAAGCGCCAGTAGCTCAAGCACCGGTCGTGGAAGTACCTGCCGTCCAAGCCCCGGTGGTTGCCCAAGCAACACCTGTGGTCGAAACCAGCAAGCCTGCCGAAATCCAGCACCCGTTGGACTTCAGCCCCGCACCTGTGGTGGAGCAACCGGTTGCCGCGGTTTTTGAAGCAGCCACGCCCCACGCTGCCGAAGAAGTCGCCGCCCCCGTGGTTGAATTCCAACCGGAACCTGCCAAGGCAGAAACGGTTGAGTTCACCCCGGCCGTGATCGAAGCCGAACCTGCCCCGGCCCCCGTGGTCGAGGTTGCACCGGTGGTTGAAGCGCCTGTCGTCGAAGTGGCCCCTGTGGTCGTCGAAGCGCCGGTCGTAGAAGCCCCAGTGGTTCAAGAAGCCGTTGTGGCCGCCGAGCCTGCTCCAGTCGTAGAGGCAGCTCCAGTAGAAGCCGCTCCGGTAGTACTGAGCAATGGTCGCGCCCCTAACGACCCTCGCGAAGTGCGTCGTCGCAAGCGTGAAGCCGAAGCAGCCGCCGCTGCCGCCGCTGCACAGCCAAGCGCCGCACCAGTTGTCGAAGACGCCAGTGCTGCATCGTTCGACGAGAACCTGCAGTCGGTTGAAGACGTGATCGAGCACCACCCAAAAGCCCTGGAAGAAGCCCACGAGCCTAAACCACTCGCCTGACTCCACCGGCCATGAAAAAGCCCCCGCTGCAGTGATGCAGCGGGGGCTTTTTTATGTCTTCCGGTTTTGTGCTGCCTGGGGCCCTCACGGGCCGCGCTTGCTACTGAAACACCAGCCGCTCAGGCACATCCACATCCCAATAAATTCCCGAATCAGACACCGCCACCACCCGCACCACCTCAGGCGCCAATAGCTTGCGTGCGCCTTGATCACCCTGCAGCGCCATCAACGCCGGGCCGAACGCTTTGCCAAAGGCTACCGGATGACCGTAACCGGCCTGCGCCTCAGGCACGGCAATGACGCTTTCAGAAGAGGCCGCTACCACGGCGCGAAAAGTATCCGGGCGAATGAACGGCATGTCCCCCAGCACCATCAACCACCCCGCCTCATCGGCACACGCCGCCACCGCGCCGGCGATGCTTTCGCCCATGCCCGAAGAGTCGAACGCCAGCACCTCGCAGCCACAGGCCAAGGCCAATTGCGCCACCGGGCCTGGGCGGGTGACCACCAGAATGCGCTCGGCCACGCCTTGCAAACTGAACAGCACCTGCTCGATGACCGGTCGCTCGATGCCGTCCAACCCCCTGCACAGAGCCAGTAATTTGTTTTGCCCGCTGCCGGCCGCCTGGCGGAATCGCCGGCCCTCACCCGCCGCCAACACCACCGCGCAGGGCTTCATGGGCGTACGCCGTTCTTGATGGCGACAATTTCAGCCATCAGCGACAAGGCGATCTCCGCCGGGGTATGGCTGCCGATGTGCACACCGATCGGCCCGTGCAAACGCTCGATCGCCTGGGCACTGAGCCCAAGTTCGTCCAGGTTGGCGCGGCGTTTGTCGCTGTTGACCCTGGAGCCCAGGGCGCCGACATAAAAGGCACGCGAGTCCAGCGCCGTGAGCAGCGCCATGTCATCCAGCCGCGGGTCATGGGTCAACGCGACGATGGCGGTGCGCTCGTCGGTCTGGATCGACAGCACGGCGTCGTCGGGCATGCCCGGCACAAAGCGCGCATGGGGTTGGTCCCAACCTTCGTTGAATTCCTCACGGGGGTCGCAAATCAGCACGTCGAAATCGAGCATGCGGGCCATCTCAGACACGTAGCGCGACAATTGCCCGGCACCAATCAATAACAGGCGCCAGCGCGGCCCATACACCGCGCGCAGGCGCTGTTCGTCGAAGCACAGGGATTCGTCGGCCGATGACGGATGCAGGCTGACAGCCCCCGTGAGCAGGTCCAGTTCGCGCGCCACCAGCACGTGATCATCACAGCGGCGCAACAGTTCACCGACCCAGGCCGGGTCGCCGACGCGCTCCTCGATCAGGCGCAGGGTGCCGCCGCACGGCAAGCCGAAACGCGCCGCCTCTTCGCGGCTGACGCCATAGGTGATCCACCCCACGCCCGGGGCGGCGGTGTCGATGCGCCCGTCGTGCAACCGGGCAATCAGATCATCTTCGATGCACCCGCCCGACACCGAGCCGATCACCTTGCCGTCGTCGCGCAAGGCCAGCATCGCCCCTGGCGGCCGAGGTGCGCTGCCCCAGGTCTGCACCACGGTGTACAGCAGCACGCCGCGCCCGGCTTCACGCCATCGGAGCACGCTGCGCAATACATTCAGATCCACACTGTCCATGGTTACTCCCCTGCCATCCCTTTCTGGCAAATCAATACAGGTTCGGTTCCATTTCCAAGTTCACGCCGAAGCGTTCGAGGATGTCGGCCTGGATACGCTGGGCCAGGGCGTGCAACTGGCCGCCACTGGCCTGGCCATAATTGACCAGTACCAACGATTGCAGACGATGCACGCCAGCATCACCCTCGCGAAAGCCTTTCCAACCGGCCTGCTCGATCAGCCAGCCGGCCGCCAGTTTCATCTGCCCGTCGGCTTGAGCGTAGGCGACCAAGCCTGGATGATCGACCTTGATGCGTGCAGCCAGCTCGGCCAGTACCACCGGGTTCTTGAAAAAGCTGCCGGCATTGCCCAGCTCGGCCGGGTCCGGTAGTTTTTCCCGGCGGATGCTGCAGATCGCCTGGCTGACATCGCCTGGCGTCGGTATTTCGATACCCTGCTCGCTCAGGCGCTGACGCACCGGGCCGTATTCCAGGTGCAAGGTAGCGTGGCGTTGCAGATTGAAGCGCACGCGCAAGATCAACCAGCGCCCCGGCTCACGCTTGAACAGGCTGTCGCGATAACCGAAGGCACATTCCTGCAAGCTGAAGTCACGCAGCTCGCCGCTCTGGCGGTCCAGCGCGGTGAGGCCGGCGAACACGTCCTTGATTTCGACGCCGTAGGCACCAATGTTCTGCATGGGCGCCGCGCCGACCGTACCGGGGATCAGGCTGAGGTTCTCCAGGCCCGACAAGCCCAGCGCCAGGCTGTGCTCGACGAAGGGGTGCCATGGCTCGCCGGCCTCGGCCTCCAGTACCACCTGGTCGCCGTCGTCGCTGAGCAGGCGAATACCGCGGCTGGCCATGCGCAGCACCAGCGCGTCGACGTCGGCGGTGAGCAACAGGTTGCTGCCCCCGCCGATCACCAATACCGGCCACTGGCGCTCGGCCGCCATGGCCAGCGCCTCGCGCACCTCGGCGTCGCTATGGGCCTGGGTGAACCAGCGCGCCGCCACGTCGATGCCGAAGGTGTTAAACGGTTTGAGGGACACGCCCTGTTGAATATCCAGGCTCACAGGCGCCCCCTGATTTCCCGCACCAGGCCTTCGCAGGCCCGCTCGATCAGGTCCAGCACCCGCTCGAAACCCTGTTCGCCGCCGTAATAGGGGTCTGGCACTTCATCCACCGCACCGTCGTAACGGCGCAGGAACAGGTCCAGCTCCGCCGTGGCATGGCCAGGGCGCAAGCGTTCCAGGTTGCCCAGGTTGCCGTGGTCCATCGCCAGGATCAGGTCGTACTGGCTGAAATGCTCGGCCACAGCCTGTTGCGCGCGCTGGGCCGACAGGTCATAGCCGCGCAGCAACGCCGCGCGCTGGGTACGGGTATCCGGCGCCTTGCCGACGTGCCAGTCACCGGTGCCAGCCGAAGCCACCTGCACCCGGCCCGCCAGGCCCGCTTCACGCAGTTGATGACGCAACACGCCCTCGGCGGTCGGCGAACGGCAGATATTGCCCAGGCACACGAACAAAACCCGCATCAGGCCTCCAGCAAGCGCCGCACGCGCTCCAGGTCTTGCGGGGTGTCGACGCCGGTGGGCGGCAATTCGATTGCATCGGCCACGTGGATACGCACACCATGCCACAGGGCACGCAGTTGCTCCAGGCGCTCGGTCACTTCCAGCCAGCACGGCCCCCAGCCCACGAAATCCTGCAGGAAACCGGCGCGGTAGGCGTAAATACCGATGTGCCGACGATATGGCACACCAACTGGCAACTGATCCGGTTGGCTTGCGAACTGATCGCGGGCCCACGGCAAGGTCGCCCGGCTGAACGTCAGGGCCAGGCCGTTGACGTCGCTGACCACCTTCACCACGTTGGGGTTGAACAGGGTATCAACGTCTTCAATCGGCTCGGCCAAGGTGGCCATGCCGGCTTCAGCGTGGGCCGCCAGGTTGGCGGCTACCTGGTCGATCACCGCTGGTGGGATCAACGGCTCGTCGCCTTGCACGTTGACCACGATGGCGTCCGCCGCCAGGCCCAGGGCGCTGGCCACTTCGGCCAGACGGTCGGTGCCCGACTCATGGTCGGCACGGGTCAGCAGCACTTGCGCGCCAAAGGCCTGGCAGGCGTCGACGATGCGTTGATCGTCGGTGGCCACCACCACCTGTGCCGCACTGCTTTTGCAGGCCTGTTCCCACACCCACTGCACCATCGGCTTGCCCGCGATCAACTGCAGCGGTTTACCCGGCAGCCGCGTGGAGGAAAAGCGCGCGGGAATGACCACGGTGAAAGCCTGGCTCATTTGTCCAGGCGCTCGTCGTCGGTCAGGGTGCGCGCTTCGGTCTCCAGCATCACCGGGATGCCATCGCGAATCGGGTAAGCCAGGCCTGCGCCTTTGCTGATCAGCTCGGTCTTGTCGGCGCTGAGCTTCAGCGGGCCCTTGCAGATGGGGCAGGCGAGGATGTCGAGCAGTTTGGTGTCCATGGGGTGTCCTTGACGTGTAAGGCGAGAGTCAGTGCGGCGTACGAGCGGGGATCAGGCGCGACAGCTGGTTGTCGAACCAGGCCACGAAGGCCGGGGACGGCAGCGCGTCGACCGCCAGGTACCACCAGTCGTCGGCCGCGAAGGTTCGGCATTTCACCGCGTCCTTCTCGGTCATGATCAATGGCAGGTGTGGCGTGAAGCTTAACGCCTGGGCGCTGAATTGCGCGTGGTCGGCGAAAGCGTGGGCCACAGGGCGCCAGTGTAGCGCTTCGAGGGTATTGAAGAAACGTTGCGGGTTACCGATGCCGGCCACCGCGTGCAGCGCCTGGCCCGGCGCGAACAGCTCAAGGCCGCGGCGCTCGCCGGTTTTCACATTCACCAGCGCTGCCGGTTGCAGGGTAAAGCCAAACCCTGCGTCGCGGTCGGCACTGGCGCCGTTGTACAGCACCGCATCCACCGACTGCACGCGCTCGGCGGGCTCGCGCAAGGGCCCGGCGGGCAGGCAGCGGCCATTGCCCAGGCCGCGCGCGGCATCGATCAGCAGCAATTCCAGGTCCCGCGCCAGGCGGTAGTGCTGCATGCCGTCGTCGGTCAGGATCAAATCCAGCGGCTCTTGCGCCAACAAGGCGGCCACGGCCCGGCTGCGGTCCGGGTCAATCATCAGCGGCACGCCGGTGCGCTGCACGATCAGCAGCGGCTCGTCACCGGCCTGCTCGGCGGCTTGCTCGGGCTGCACGCGCCACGGCAACTGCGGCGGCTTGGCACCGTAACCGCGGCTGACCACGCCCACGCGCAGGCCTTGGGCCCGGCAGTGCTCGATCAACCACAAAATAAGGGGGGTTTTGCCAGTGCCGCCGATCGTGATGTTGCCCACCACGACCACCGGCACCGGAGCCCTGTAGATGCTGCCCTCACCTGCCAGGAAGCGCTCGCGCTTGCGCTGCACCACCCGCCGGTACAGGGTTTCGAGGGGCCGCAACAAGGCCAGCGCCGGATGGCCCTGGTACCAGGCATTCAACAACCGGTCGGAGAACGCCATGGATGCCTACTGCACCTCGACCGTGGTCATGCTCAGGTGGCTGAAGCCCAGCTTGCCGGCGGCGTCCATGGCGGTGATCACCGCCTGATGCGGGGTCTTGCCATCGGCGCTGATCGACAACGGCAGCTTGGTGTCGCCACCGGACTCCTTCTGCAGCGCATCCATCAAGGTCGCCAGGTCGCTTTTGGGCAGCAACTGGTTGTTCAGCGAATACACGCCGTCGGCGCTGATGGCGATGTCCAGGTTTTTCAGGTTGCTGTCCTGCTCGGGCACGCCACTGGCGGCCTCGGGCAGGTCCACGGTCAAGGCGGTCTGCTTGGTGAACGTGGTGGTGACAACGAAAAACAACAACAGCACGAACACGACGTCGATCAGCGACACCAGGTTGATGTCGATGTTTTCCCGTTGTTTGCGCCGAAATTTCACGCTTTTTCCTCGGCCAGGTCGACTTCGCGGTCACCCTGGACCATTTCCACCAGCTTGATCGCTTCCTGCTCCATGCCCACCACCAGCTCGTCGATGCGCCGTTGCAGGAAACGGTGGAAGAACACTGCCGGGATACCGACCATCAGGCCCGAGGCCGTGGTGACCAGCGCCTTGGAAATACCACCGGCCAGGACCGCCGGGTTGGTGGTCATCTGCGTACCCATGAACGAGCTGAAAATGTCGATCATGCCCAGTACCGTGCCCAGCAAGCCGAGCAACGGGGCCATGGCGGCGATGGTGCCCAAGGTGCTGATGTAGCGCTCCAGTTCGTGGATGACCCGGGCGGCGGCCTCTTCGATGCACTCCTTCATGATCTCGCGACCGTGACGGGAGTTGGCCAGGCCCGCGGCGAGGATTTCACCCAGGGGGGAATCAGCGCGCAGCTCCTTGAGCTTGTCCTTGTTCAGCTGTTTGTCTTTGATCCAGCGCCACACCTGGCCCAGCAGGTGCGGCGGGGTCACACGGCTGGCGCGCAGGGTCCACAGGCGCTCGGCAGTGATGGCCAGCGCTACGATGGAACTCAAAATGATCGGCAACATCATCCAGCCGCCGGACTTGACCAATTCCCACACAGTAACGACCCCCTCGAAAAAGTCCGCCACTCTAACATAGGGGGCCCGGCGGTCGAAGGCCGTCATGTCGGCTGGCAGGCAGGGTTTCACTCGGCTGGCAAAACGTCATCACGCCAGAAGCGCCGTCGCTTGCGCTCGTGCCACACGTCGGCAAACGCCCCCAGTTCGATTTTCAGTGCCCCGTGCAAGGCGTTGTCGTGGATTTCGATGCCCAGCGCCTGGTAGCGCTCCACCACCTGCGGGTGCGGGTGGCCAAAGGAATTGCGGTGGCCACGCGACACCAGCGCGCCGTCCGGTTGCACCGCATCGAGCAATAGCCGAGTCGAGGAGGTGCGACTGCCATGGTGCGGCGACTGTAGCCAGCGCGACTTCAGCGCCAAGCCACTGGCGACCAACGCCCGCTCGGCGGCCGAATCGATATCACCGCCCAGCAGCAGTTGCTCGCCGTTGGCTTCGACCAACAGTACGCAGGACGACGAATTGCTGTCCCGCGCATCGGCCCAGCGCCAGGTGGTGAACGTCACGCCGTCCCACTGCCATTGGACGCCCGCCTCGCAGGCGTGTGCACCGCGGGTTGCCGCCGGCTCACCTGCCAGTACCTGCCCCACCGGCAGGCCGCGGCGGATGGCAGCGGCACCGCCGGAATGGTCCAGGTGCGCATGGCTGATCAGCATGCGGTCCAGCCGGCGCACACCCAGGTGGCGCAACGCGGGCAAGACGATACGCTCGCCGGCATCCAGCCCAGGCGTGCGCGGCCCGGCATCGTAGAGCAAGGCGTGATGCTGGGTGCGCACCAAAACCGCCAAGCCCTGCCCCACGTCCAACTGCCAGACCTGCGCCCGGTTGGCCGGCAGCGTCGCCACGGGCGGGTACAGCGCCAACAGCAATAGCGGCCACCCCAGCACCCGCATCGGCACGCCACTGGGCAACAACACCAGCAAGGCACCGGTGGCCATCAAGCCCCACGCTATCGGTGACAAGGTGGGTGGCGCCCAGGCCGGCAAGCGCGCCGCCAACAGTTGCAACCCGGCAAACAGCAGGTTGATCAAACCGCCCGCCAGCCAGAGCAAACCTTCGCCCAGTGGCGGCAGCAGCCATAATAAAGCGCTGCCCGACAGTGCCGTCGGCAGCACCGCCAGGCTGATCCAGGGCACGGCCAGCAGGTTGGCCAAGGGCCCGCTGACGCTGACCGGCAGGCCCAACACCAGCAGCACCGGCAGCAAACCGATGGCAATCAACCCTTGCGCGCGACTCCAGGCTCGCCACCAGGGCCACGCGCCCAGGCGACCGGCGAACACCAGCAACAACACCCCGACCGCCGCAAATGACAACCAGAACCCCGGCTGCAGGCTGACCAACGGTTCGATGAGCAACACCGTGTTCAACGCCAGTAGCAAGGGCCAGAACACGCCCAACTGACGAAAGCGCAACCGCCACAACAAAACCATGCCGAGCATGATGCAGGCCCGCTGCACCGGTACCTGGAAGCCGGCCAACAGGCCATAACCCAGCGCCGCCGCAAAGGCCAGCCCGCAGGCCCAGGGCAGCCATGGCCAACGGCGCGGCCATAGCCCCCATCGCGCAAGGCCCGCCACCAAACCGTAGATCAGCGCGGCGAGCAGGCCGATATGGGTACCCGAAATCACCAACAGGTGAACCGTGCCGGTCGCTTGCAACACCTCCCAATCCTCGCGGGACACACCCGAGGCATCGCCCAGCACCAACGCCGCCAACGCGCCTTCCCGCCCCTGGGCATCCACGGCCAGCAAGCGTCGCCGCACGCTGTCACGCCAGGCATCGCGTGCCTGCTCCAGCCGCTGGCCATCCTTGACGCTGCCACTGGCGCCAATGCGCCGGGCCAACATCCATGCCTCGCTGTCCTGCCCGCCTGGGTTGACCAGCCCACGCGCTCGCTTGAGCGTCACCGCCAGGCGCCAGCGCTCGCCACTGCTGACCTGCGGGCCGTTGAACCAGCTCAGGCGCAAGGTTTTGGGCAGCTCGCCGCGCCGCGACGTCGCCTCGACGAGTTCAAAACGCACCGAACCACCAGCGGTGCTCGGCAAGCCGCTGACGCGCCCTTCCAACCACACCGTCTGTCCGTCCAAGCCCGGCGCCAAGCGATCATCCAGCGCCCATTGCGCTGACAGGCAGGCCCAGCAAAAACCCAGCAGCAAACACCCCACGGGGTACAGCCGCGTGCGCAAGCTGGCCACCCCCGCCAGCGCCAATACGCCCAGCAGCCAGGCCGGCGGCAGTGCGGGCAGCCAGCGCAAGGCCAACAAGCCCAGTGCCAGTGCGAAAAAACCTGTGCGCATCCACCTGCCCTCCTTGGCAATTGCTGCACAGGATCAACCGGCAACAGCCCGCTGGCTGCTCAATAATTGTCACAAAGTCTGAATCTACGCTTTGTAGAATCTGTGCATACTGAATCGACCGACAGCAGGGCCACCGAGAACTGACATGCCGCGGCGCCTTATCAAACGCTTCATGCCCAACCCCGCCAGCATTCGCGAGCACAAGTCCCTACGTTTCTTTGGCCGCCTGCTGCACGATCCCAACCTTTGGCACCTGAACCGTCACTCGGTGGCCCGGGCCATGGCGGTGGGCCTGTTCGCCGCGTTCATGCCCATGCCCCTGCAAATGCTGCTGGCCGCGGCACTGGCGATCATGGTGCGCGGCAACATGCCGATTTCGGTGAGCCTGGTCTGGCTGACCAACCCCTTCACCATGGCGCCGATATTTTTCGTAACCTACAGCCTCGGCGCCTGGCTGCTGGGCACCCCGCCGCGCAGCCTGCCAGACGACCTGACCTGGGAATGGGTCAGCGGGCAGCTGTCTACCTTGTGGCAACCGTTTGTGTTGGGCTCGGTGGTGATGGGGGTGGTGATGGGGGTGGCAGGGTATGCAATGACGATGGGGTATTGGCGCTGGTGGGTGGGGCGGCAGTGGAGAAATCGTCGCGAACATCGGCACCGATGACGGCAAAAGAACGCCGCAGTGTATCAGCTACACTGCGGCGTGTTTTTTAGCGGATCAACCCCCGTTCCTACGTGGATCAGGTGCGCATCCCACGCCCACTAACCAGCAAGCGTGCACACCCAACATACAGCACCACGGTAGCCACCAGCATGAACGCCACGGCCACGCTGATTTTGATGTCCGAGACGCCGAGGATGCCGTAGCGGAAGGCGTTGACCATGTGCAGCACCGGGTTGGCCAGCGACACGGTCTGCCAGAACGGCGGCAGCAACGTGATCGAGTAGAACACCCCGCCCAAGTAAGTCAGGGGCGTGAGCACGAAGGTCGGAATGATCGAGATGTCATCGAAGTTGCGCGCAAACACCGCGTTGATGAACCCCAGCAGCGAGAAGATCGTCGCGGTCAGGATCACCACCAGCAAGGTGATGCCCAGGTGGTGCACCTGTAGATGGGTGAAAAACAGCGACAGGATGGTCACGATGACCCCGACCATCAGCCCGCGCAGCACGCCGCCGAGCACGTAGCCGATCAGGATGATGTGCGGCGATACCGGCGACACCATCAGTTCTTCGATAGAACGCTGGAACTTGCTGCCAAAGAAACTGGACACCACGTTGCCGTAGGAGTTGGTGATCACCGACATCATGATCAGCCCCGGCACGATGTACTCCATGTAGGTAAAGCCACCCATGTCACCGATCTGCCGGCCGATCAGGTTACCGAAGATCACGAAGTACAAGACCATGGTGATGGCCGGGGGCAGCAAGGTTTGTGGCCAAATACGGGTAAAGCGACGCACTTCGCGGTAAACAATGGTGTTCAGCGCGACGCGGTTGGCATGGAATTCGAAACTCATACGGCCACCTTCGCCAGGTTTTTTTCCACCAGGGACACGAACAGCTCCTCCAGGCGATTGGTTTTATTGCGCAGGCTTTGCACTTCGATGTTATGCAGGGCCAACTGGCCGAACAGCGAGGTAATGCCCTCGGCTTTATCCACCTGCACTTCCAGGGTGTGCGCATCGATCAGCCGGCACGGGTAGCCGACCAACTGTGGCGGCGCCTGCAAGTCCTGCTTGAGGTCGAGCAGGAATGTCTCCACGTGCAAGGTGCCGAGCAACTTGCGCATGCTGGTGTTCTCGACAATGGTGCCGTGGTCGATGATGCCGATGTTGCGGCACAACTGTTCAGCCTCTTCCAGGTAATGGGTGGTGAGGATGATGGTGATGCCTTTTTCGTTGAGCTCGGTGAGGAACGTCCACATCGAGCGGCGCAGTTCGATATCGACACCGGCGGTAGGCTCGTCGAGGATCAGCAGGCGCGGCTCGTGAATCAGCGCGCGGGCGATCATCAGCCGGCGCTTCATGCCGCCAGAAAGCTCGCGCGAGGGCGTGTCGCGCTTGTCCCACAGGCCCAGTTGGGTGAGGTATTGCTCGGCGCGCTCCTTGGCGATGCGCGGCGGGATACCGTAGTAACCGGCCTGGGTCACGACAATGTCGAAGGTCTTTTCAAACTGGTTGAAATTGAACTCCTGGGGCACCACGCCAATGCAGCGCTTGAGCGCCGCCGGGTCTTTGTCCAGGTCGTTGCCGAAGATATTCACCGTGCCGCTGGTTTTATTCACCAGGGTGGAAAGAATACCGATGGTGGTGGACTTGCCGGCGCCGTTAGGGCCCAGCAAGGCGAAAAAGTCACCTTCGGCTACATCCAGGTCGATCCCCTTGAGGGCCTGGAAGCCATTGCCGTAAGTTTTGGTCAACTGCCGAATGGACAGAGCAGAATTCATAACTAAACCATGCACCGAAAAAGAAAAATGAAAGTAGCGTAATAAAACGGACACGCGAACCACGGGACCATGTTGCTTGGCCCCGCAACGCAAGTACAGTGATGCCGGTTGATAATAACTATCAGGTCAACGCGGTCATCACCGCCTTCTGGTAGGCAGGTCGTTGTTTCAATCGTTCATACCAGGCGCTCAAATGCACCATGGATGCACGCTCGATGGGCATCTCGAACCAGGCGTAGATGAAACAACCCAAGGGTATATCACCCATGCCGAACTCATCGCCCGACAAGTAAGGTTGCGTGGCCAGGACTTGATCGGCCATGGCCAACAGTTCCGAACAGGCCTCGTGCGCGGCGTTGATCTGCACCCAGTCCTGCTGCTCGGGCGGCGTGCGCAGGATGCCCCAGAACAGCGGCTTGAACGGGTCGGCCAGGGATGAGGTGGTCCAATCCATCCATTTTTCCGCCTGGGCGCGCTGTTTCGCGTCAGCGGGATACCAGCCGGAGTCTGCCGCGTATTGGCCACACAGGTAGCGCACGATGGTGTTGGATTCCCACAGCACGAAATCGCCGTCTTCCAGGGTCGGCACCCGGCCGTTGGGGTTCTTGGCGCGGTATTCAGGCTCATTGACCAGGCCAAACGCCCCGCCGGCATCGATGGCTTGATACGGCAGGTTGAGCTCTTCAAGGCACCAGAGCACCTTGCGCACGTTGGAAGAGTTTTTACGACCCCAGACTTTAAGCATGAAGATCTCCCTGTAGGAATGATCCCACAGTCTACTACCGCCAGCCGGGATAACGCCTGCGTGTATACATTTTTTTAGGTGTAATGAATGTGGGAGCAAGCTTGGTTGCGATGGGCTTGGTTGGCGACTCAATAGCGGCCACTACCGGCCGCCCGCGCGGCCTATCGCAAGCAAGGCTTGCTCCCATTGCAACGTGCCGCAGTCTGGTGGAGAGGCGTTGCCTGCCTTGGGGGTACTGCAGGTGCATTTTCAGGGCTTTGTGTGGGAGAGGGGTTGACTGCCTTGGGGTGTACTGCAGGTACATCTGCTTTGCTCACTGCCCATCAAACGCGAACGTCGAACGCAGTCAACGCCGCGCTGGCAACAGGGCTAGAGCATCGCGTGCAGTCCTGCCCCTTGTCGCATGGCAGAACTCCCCGCCCCGACCACGGTCACTACTGAGGCACCGGGGCGTCTACGCTCTTGTGCTATCGCCCTGTGGTCATGGAGGAAAGCATATGCTCGTGTTGTGGATTGTGGTGCTGGTGATCGGCATTGCCTGGCTGGCCCATCGGCGCATCGCCGTGCTACCGGCCATGGCCATCGTGGCGGTGTACCTGGTGGCAATGGGTGTATTTAGCCGCGCGCCGGGCTGGCTGTTGACGATTTTCTGGTTGCTGCTGGTGGCCGCCGCGCTACCCATACTGCTGCCGGAACTGCGCCGCAAGCTGTTCACCGCGCCGCTGTTCGCCTGGTTCCAGCGCACCCTGCCGCCGATGTCACAAACCGAGCGCGAAGCCATCGACGCCGGTACCGTGTGGTGGGACGGCGAGTTGTTCAGCGGTCGCCCCGACTGGAACACCCTGCTGGCCTACCCCAAGGCGCAAATGAGCGAGGAGGAACAGGCCTTTATCGACGGCCCCGCCGAGCAACTGTGTGCCATGGTCAGTGACTGGCAGATCGGCCAAGACCTGGACCTGCCGCCCCAAGCCTGGGCGTTTATCAAGGATCAAGGCTTTTTTGCGCTCATCATCCCCAAGGAATTCGGCGGCAAAGGCTTCTCTGCCTACGCTCACTCCCAAGTGGCGATGAAACTGGCGACCCGCAGCGGCGACCTGGCGTCCACCGTGATGGTGCCCAACTCCCTGGGCCCGGCCGAGTTGCTGCTGCACTACGGCACCGACGAACAGCGCAGCTACTACCTGCCGCGCCTGGCCCGCGGTGAAGAAATCCCCTGCTTTGGCCTCACCGGCCCCCTGGCCGGCTCCGACGCCGGCTCCATGCCCGACACCGGGATCATCTGCAAAGGCCAGTGGCAAGGCGAAGAAGTCCTGGGCCTGCGCCTGAACTGGGAAAAACGCTACATCACCCTGGGCCCGGTCGCCACCCTGCTGGGCCTGGCGTTCAAGGCCTATGACCCAGACCACTTGCTGGGCGAGGAAGAAGACCTGGGCATCAGCCTGGCGTTGATCCCCACCGACACCGAAGGCGTCGAGATCGGCCGCCGTCACCTGCCTCTGGGCGCCGCGTTCATGAACGGGCCCAACTGGGGCAAGGACGTGTTCATCCCCCTGGACTACCTGATCGGTGGCCAAAAGATGCTTGGCCAGGGCTGGATGATGCTGATGAACTGCCTGTCGGTAGGCCGTTCGATCTCCCTGCCCGCGGTCGGTACCGGCGCGGCCAAGTACACAAGCCTGGTCACCGGCCAGTACACCCAGGTGCGCGAGCAGTTCAACGTGCCCCTCGCCGCCTTCGAGGGCATCCAGGAGTCCCTGGCCCGCATCGGTGGCAACGCTTGGCTGATGGACGCTGCGCGCATGCTTACCGCCAACGCCGTGGACCTGGGCGAAAAACCTTCGGTGCTGTCAGCGATCCTCAAGTACCACCTGACCGAACGCGGCCGTGAATGCATCAGCCACGCCATGGACGTGCACGGCGGCAAAGGCATCATCATGGGCCCCAACAACTACCTGGGGCGCAGTTGGCAAGGCGCGCCGATCTTCATCACCGTGGAAGGCGCGAACATTCTGTCGCGCAACCTGATGATCTTCGGCCAGGGCGCCATTCGCTGCCACCCCTTCGTGCTCAAGGAGATGGCCCTCGCCGCTCGCGAAGACAAAGCCCAGGCGCTGGTGGAGTTCGACGCCTTGCTGCTCAAGCACGTCGGCTTTGCCGTGAGCAATGCCGCCAGCACCCTGGTCTTGAACCTGGGCCTGGGGCATTTCGAACACGCCCCCGGTGATAGCCTGAGCCAAGGCTACTTCCGCGCCCTGAACCGCCAGGCGGCGGCGTTCGCGCTGCTGGCAGACCTGAGCATGATGCTGCTGGGCGGCGAACTGAAACGCCGCGAACGGCTGTCGGCGCGCCTGGGCGACGTACTCAGCCACCTGTACCTGAGCAGCGCCGCGCTCAAGCGCTACCATGACCTGAACTCGCCGGAGCACCTGCGCCCGCTGCTGTGCTGGGCCATGGAAGAAAGCCTGGGCCAGGCCGAACACGCCCTGGACGCGTTGTTGAAAAACTTCCCGAGCCGCGTGCTCGGCTGCCTGCTGCGGGTGATCGTGTTCCCGTTTGGCCGCCGGCATACCGGCCCTTCGGATGAACTGGACGCCGAGGTGGCCAGCATCATCGGCCGCGCCAAGGGCGATCCGGCGCTGGAAGAGCTGCTTGCCGGTTGCTACCGCCCGCAAGGCGAAGACGACCCGGTCGGCGCGCTGCAGGTTGCCTGCGACCTGCTGCTCGCGGCCCAGCCGCTGCAGAAAAAACTCCACGTGGCGCTCAAGGCCGGCCAGTTTACCCCGGCCGCCGGCGAACACCCGATCGACGCGGCGCTCAACGCCGGCGTGTTGCAGGCCGGCGAAGCCCAAACCCTGCGCCGCGCCGAGGCCGCGCGGCGCAAGGTGATCGACGTGGATGACTTCAGCAAGGAGCAACTGCAACGCGTTACCGACACGGTACGGTAGTCGCCACGCGCAGACACCGGGCGCGTGGAGCCGTATACTCGCGCGCCTGTTTTATTCAAGAGGATCACACCATGGCCAATTCCCACCTCGAGCACCATCTGATTCTGCTCGATCACCTGCGTACCATCCTCGTGGCCCTGGGTGAAGCCGAACAGGTGCCGGAAGAAAGCCACGCGCTGTTCCTGGAGCGTTTCGACGAACTGCGCGCGCAGTTGCCGGTCGATCCGATCGAGAGCCAGTACCTGGGCCAGGACATCATGTGCCAGGTGATCACCCGCTACCCGCAGATCGCCCACCTGATTCCACGCGACCTGCTGTGGTATTTCGCCGGCGACTGCCTGCACTACATGCCGGATGACGAGATCGACCTGTACCAGGCCCTGGAAGAGCGCCGCTTCGAAGCTCAAGAGAACGAAGAGCCGTTCGACTGGAACCAGGAGAAACACCTGCTGGCGATGTCGGCGCAGGACAGCAAGCACTAAGCCAAACCCGCACGACCCAAAGCCCGCCTGGTTTCCTCGCGGGCTTTTTTGTGACCCATAGCCCTCACAATGGATACATAAAAATCCAATAGCTTGACAAAAAGCCACAAAAACCACTTCAATGGATCCAGCAACTATAAAAACAATCTAAGCCTGGAGAACCTCCATGTATCCAAAAAACACCTGGTACGTCGCCTGCACCCCCGATGAAATCGACAGCAAGCCCCTGGGCCGGCAGATCTGTGGCGAGCGCATCGTTTTTTACCGTGGCCTGGAAGGCAAAGTCGCTGCCGTCGAGGATTTCTGCCCCCACCGCGGGGCGCCGTTGTCGCTTGGGTATGTGCAAGACGGCAACCTGGTGTGCGGCTACCACGGCCTGGTGATGGGTTGTGACGGCAAGACCGTCGAGATGCCCGGCCAACGCGTACGCGGCTTCCCCTGCAACAAAACCTTCGCGGTGGTGGAGCGCCATGGTTTTATCTGGGTTTGGCCCGGTAACCAGGCTCAAGCCGACCCGGCCTTGATCCACCACCTGGAATGGGCCGAAAGCGACGAATGGGCCTATGGCGGCGGCCTGTTTCACATCGGCTGTGACTACCGGCTGATGATCGACAACCTGATGGACCTGACGCACGAGACCTACGTGCACGCTTCCAGCATCGGCCAAAAGGAAATCGATGAGGCCGCCCCGGTGACCACCGTCGAAGGCGACGAAGTAGTCACTGCCCGGCACATGGAAAACATCATGGCCCCGCCCTTCTGGCGCATGGCACTGCGCGGCAACAACCTGGCCGATGACGTGCCGGTGGACCGCTGGCAGATCTGCCGCTTCAGCCCGCCCAGCCACGTACTGATCGAGGTGGGCGTGGCCCACGCCGGCAAGGGTGGCTACAACGCCCCCGCCCAGTTCAAGGCCTCGAGCATCGTGGTCGATTTCATCACCCCGGAAACCGACACCTCCATCTGGTACTTCTGGGGCATGGCGCGCCACTTCAACCCACGGGACGAAGCGCTCACCGCGAGCATCCGCGAAGGCCAAGGCAAAATTTTCAGCGAAGACCTGGAGATGCTCGAACGCCAACAGCTGAACCTGCTCAAACACCCCCAGCGCAACCTGCTCAAACTCAACATCGACGCCGGCGGTGTGCAGTCGCGCAAAGTGCTGGACCGCCTGATCGCCCGGGAACACGCCACGCCGCAACTGATCCCAACGGGAGTCGCGCAATGATCGAGGTCACCGTGCTGGCCCGCAACGACGAGGCGCTGGACATCTGCAGCCTGGAACTGGCCGCCGTGGACGGCGCCCCGCTACCGGCGTTCAGCGCCGGCGCGCATATCGATGTGCACCTGCCTGGCGGGCTGGTGCGCCAATACTCCCTGTGCAACCACCCTGGGGAGCGGCATCGCTACCTGATCGGCGTGCTCAAGGACCCAGCCTCAAGGGGCGGTTCCCACGCCGTGCACCAGCAGTTGCAAGCCGGTGCGCGCCTGACCATCAGCGCGCCGCGCAACCTGTTCCCCCTGGCCGAAAACGCCCAGCGCAGCCTGCTGTTTGCCGGCGGCATCGGCATTACGCCGATCCTGTGCATGGCCGAGCACCTGGCCCGCAGCGGCGCGCAATTCGAGCTGCATTACTGCGCCCGCTCCGCCGAGCGCGCAGCCTTTGTCGAGCGCCTGCAAGCCTCGCCCTTTGCCGATCGGGTAACCCTGCATTTCGACGAACAGCCCGCCACCGCGCTCAATGCCGCGCAGGTACTGGCCGGCCCGCACGCGCAGCGGCATCTGTACGTGTGCGGCCCGGGTGGCTTCATGCAGCACATACTGGACAGCGCCCGGGCACAGGGCTGGGCCGAAGAGCAACTGCACCGCGAATACTTTGCCGCTGCCCCCACCGACACGGCCAACGACGGCAGCTTCAAGGTCAAGGTCGCCAGTACCGGCCAGGTGTTCGACGTGGCGGCAGACCGCAGCGTCGCCCAGGTGCTGGAAAGCCACGGCGTCGAGATCCAACTGTCGTGCGAACAGGGTATCTGCGGCACCTGCCTGACCCGCGTGCTGGAGGGCGTGCCGGAACACCGCGACATGTACATGACGCCAGCCGAACAGGCGCTCAACGATCAATTCACGCCGTGCTGCTCGCGCTCGAAAACCCCGCTGCTGGTGCTGGACATCTGATTACTGGGCGCGATGAATGACCTTCATCCGCTCCGTGGCCGCCGCCGAGCCAAAGGTCTCGGCGTAGCGCAAGGTGGCATTGGCGTGCTCGCGCATCAAGGCTTCGGCCCGGGCACCTTGGCCATTGACCAAGGCGTCGAACACCGAGTGGTGCTGCATGTGCGCGTAGTTGAAGCGCTTGTATTCCCGGGCCATGTCCTTGCGATCGACGGCCAGCGCGGTGACCGAGGCGAATGGCAGGTGGTCGTTGCGGGCCAAGGCATCGGCGATGGCCGGGTTGTGGCTGCCCGCCACGATCACCTGGTGAAAGCGCATATTGAGGTCGTGATACACCTCTAGATCGTCTTCAGTGACGAAGCCTTTATCGAACAGTTCATCGCCTTGGATCAAGCACTGCTCAAGGATGACTCGCCCCTCGGCCGACAGGCCGCGTTCGGCCGTTTGCCGCGCCGCCAGGCCTTCCAACACCCCACGCACCTCGACCGCGCCGGCGATGTCCTCGGCGCTGACCGAACGCACCTGGAAGCCCCGGGCGCCAAAACGCACCAACAGGCCTTCCTGCTCCAAGGTACGGAACGCCATGCGCACCGGCATGCGGGACACGCCGAACAGCTCGGCGGTGGGGATTTCCATCAGCCGCTCGCCGGCCGCCAGTTCGCCCGAGGCGATCATCTTGCGCAGCGCCACCAGCACCATTTGACCAGGCTTGCTCATCCAGGCACTTCCAGAACACGTGAAGCGCCATAGTAACGCAAGCCCGGCGTGGTGCGCAGGGTTAGGCCAGGAAGGGTAAGGGCGCCCTGGCGGCACGGATCAAGGCAATGCGCTGATCGACCTCGGGCAGCAAGTAGGCAAAGAAGAACCGCGCCGTTTCGAGTTTTTCCGCCCGCTGCGGCTCGGGCAATTGTTCGGCGACCCGCGCCGTGCGTGCCCAAGCAAACGCCAGCAAGGCCACGCCACACAAGCGCAAAAACTCCCCCGCCGCGCGATAGGGGTACTCGGGGTCTTCGATACTGTCGTCGCGCACCTGCGCCACCACGGCCTGCAACCGCTCGCATAGCGATGCCAATGGCGCCTCTTCGCGCATCACTGACAACAAACGCTCGAACGCCTGGCCTTCGTCGCCCAGTACCTTGCGCACCAACAGGTCATTGGCCTGAATCTCGTTGCTGCCTTCGTAGATCATCGCGATGCGGCTGTCGCGCAGCGTCTGCTCGATGGCGAACTCGGCCACGTAGCCGTAGCCGCCGAACACCTGCAAGGCCTGGCTGGCCTGTTCAAAGCCCTGTTCGGTGAAATAGGCCTTGATGATCGGCGTCAGCAGTTCCGCCAACTGCAGATCGCCCTGGTCGAGCAGGTGCGCGGCCCAGTAACCAATGGCACGCATGCCTTCGGACTTGGCCTTGAGGGTGAGCAGGGTACGGCGCATGGCCGGGTGGTAGTGGATGGGGTCTGCCGCTTGGGCCGCTGCACCTGCCGGGCGCAAGGGAGCACGCATCTGCTGGCGTTCCTGGGCATAACCCCAGGCGTTCTGCAACGCCGCCTCGGTGTGCCCCAAGCCTTGCAGGCCAACGTGCAGGCGCGCCGAGTTCATCATCACGAACATCGCCGCCAGGCCGCGATGGGCCTCGCCGATCAGCCAACCTTGGGCACCGTCGAACACCAACGAACAGGTGGCGCTGCCCTTGATGCCCATCTTGTGTTCGATGCCGTCGCACCGCAGCGCATTCGCCCCGCTGTCCAGGCGCTTGGGCACCAGGAACAGCGAAATACCGCGGCTGCCTGCGGGAGCATCGGGCAAGCGCGCCAGCACCAGGTGCAGAATGTTTTCGGTCAGGTCATGTTCACCACCGGAGATGAACAGCTTGTTGCCGGTCAACCGGTAACTGCCATCGGCCTGCGGCTCGGCACGGCAACGCAACAGGCCGACATCGCTGCCGGCCTGGGGCTCGGTCAGGCACATGGTGGGCAAGGTTTGGCCGCTGACGATTTGGGGCAGGTAGCAGTCTTGTATCCATTGCGGCGCGTGGGTTTTCAGGCACAGGTAGGCGCCATGGGCGATGCCGGTGTACATCGCCCAACCGTGGTTGCTGGCGTAGAGCATTTCCTGCAACGCGGCGTCCAGTACCTGCGGCAAGCCCTGCCCGCCCGCGGCCTCGGCACAGGCCAAGGCCGGCCAGCCGCCTTCGACGTAGGCGGCGTAGGCCTGGACGAAGCCGTCCGGGGTGCGCACGTGACCGCCGTCAAAGCGACAGCCCTGGCGATCACCCGAGGCGTTGAGTGGCGCCAGCACGCCGCTGCAAAAGCGCGCGGCCTCTTCCAGCACCTGCAGCGCCAAAGGCAAGTCCAGGGTGTCGAAAGCCTCTGTCTGGGACCAAGCCTTTGGGGCCTGCAACCAGTGTTCGAGGACAAATTGCATGTCACGCAGGGGCGCTTGGTATTGCCACATAAACAGCCTCCCGGCTCAGTGGTGGAGCGGATTTTCGATCAGCACGGCCATGCCCTGGCCACCACCGACGCACGCCGCAGCGATGCCATAGCGCAGGTTGTGCTCGCGCAGTTGCCGGGCCAGGGTCATCACCAGACGCAACCCGGTGGCGGCCAGCGGGTGGCCCAAGGCGATGGAGCCGCCACGGGCATTCAAGCGTTCGTGGTCCAGTTCCAGCGCCTGGGCCACGGCCAGCACTTGCGCCCCTTGGGCTTCGTTGATTTCGAAACGGCCGATATCGCCCAGCGTCAGCCCGCTGCGTTGCAGCAGCAAGCGGATCGCCGGCACCGGGCCGATGCCCATGGTTTGCGGTGCCACACCCACCACCGCACTGGCCAACAGGTGAGCCAACGGCGACGGTGAATGACTCGACACCGGTCCAACCAAAGCCGCCGCCGCACCGTCAACCACGGCGCAACTGTTGCCCGCCGTTTGCACGCCACCGGCATGCACGGCGTGCAAGCGCGACAGCGCGATCAGGTCGCTGGCTCGTGGATGGCTGTCCTGGCTGACCTCGTTGATGCGACGCGGCAACTGGATGCCCCGCGGTTGATAGCCGTCCAGTTCGAAAACCTGGTTGCCGACCGCGACAATCTCTTCGGCCAGCCACCCGCACTGCTGCGCCGCAAGCCCGCGTTGGTGGCTGAGCAGCGCATAGCGGTCCACGGCTTCGCGGCTCAGGCCGTATTCCTTCGCCAGGTTCTCTGCGGTGGCGATCATGTCCAGCCCCGGTGCCGGGTCGTGCAGGGCTTCCCACAGAAAGTCCTTGAACGCTACCTCACCGCCCAGGCGAAAACCGTCACGGTGGGTGTAGGCGGCAATCGGGTTGCGCGACATGGATTCGGTGCCCACGCACAGCGCCAACTGAGCCCCGCCTTGCACCTGCCCCGCCGCCTGGTGCAGCAACTCGAACCCGGTGGCGCAGATGCGCTGCACGCCCAGTGCCGGCACGTGTTGCGGCACGCCGCTGTACAGGCCGATATGCCGTGGCAACAGGTAAGCGTCAAAACTGGCCTGGGCCATGGAGCCGGCCAGCACGCTGTCGACAGCGTGCGGGTCGACCCCGGCGCGAGCCAGCACCTCACGGCCCACCTTGATGCCCAGGTCGATGGGCGATACCTGCGCCAGCGCGCCACCCAGGTCGACCCAGGGCGTGCGCACGGCCGCCATGATTGCCACGTCGGTAAACGCTGCGTATTGCCCTTTCATGGCCGCGGCCCGGCACGCAAAATCGACGGCTCTTCGCCGCGGTACAAGGCCTCCACCTTGGCCGCGCGCCACTGCAACACGGCGCGCTGGTTGATCGAGCCTTTGTCGGTGATTTCGCCACGGTCGATGGAGGCCGGCTCATCGAGCAGGCAAATCCATTCCAGGCGGCTGGCGTTGCCGGTGGCGTCGCGGTTCAGGCGCTGCAACCAGTCGGCGAACCACTGGCGCACCGGTTCGCTGGCCAGTACCTCGGCATCGCTGGCAGCCTTGGGCAAACCGGCCAGCCGGCGGCACTCGAACAATCGCGCAAACACCAACGCGCCCAGGCACTCGCGGTCTGGCGCGGTGATCACCAAATCCTGCACGTAGGGCGAGCCTTCCAGCACCGCACGGCTGCGCAGCGGCCCGACGCTGACAAACACTCCCGACGACAGTTTGAAGTCTTCTGCGATGCGCCCGTCGAACATCAGCCCCAAGTGCGGCTGTGTCGCGTCCGCAAGCTTTAGGGCATCGCCGGAGCAGTAGAAACCATCCTCGTCGAACACTTCGGCGGTCTGCTCGGGCGAGCGCCAGTAGCCGGGCATGATGTGCGGCCCGCGAAAGCGCCCCTCCAACTTGCCCTGCGTCGGCACCAGGCGTACTTCACAGCCCGGCGCCGGCAAGCCGATGTAGCCGGCCATGGACAGCGGCCCGGTGGTGAAGGTGCACGAGGGTGACGCTTCGGTCATGCCCAGCCCAGCCATCATGCGGATACGCTCGCCGCAGTGCTGTTCTGCGACCCGGTCCAGGCGGTCCCACACGCTTTGCGAGAGCCCGGCGGCGGCGAAGAAAAACAGCTTCATGTTGGCGAAGAAACGCTCACGCAGTTCGCCGTCGGTTTCCAGTGCGTTGACCAACTCTTCCCAGCCCTTGGGCACGGTGAGGTAGGCGGTGGGCGAGATTTCCTTGAGGTTGCGCAGGGTTTCGGCGAAGCCTTGCGGGGTGGGTTTGCCATCGTCCAGGTACAGGGTGCCGCCGTTGTACAGCACGATGCCCAGGTTATGGCTGCCGCCAAAAGTGTGGTTCCACGGCAGCCAGTCCATCAGCACCGGTGGCGCTTCACCAAACACCGGAAAGGTCTGCAAAAGCATCTGCTGGTTGGCGCAGAGCATGCGCTGGGTGGTCACCACCGCCTTGGGCAGTTTGGTGGAGCCTGAGGTAAACAGGAACTTGGCAATGGTGTCGGGGCCAGTGGCCGCGAATGCGGCGTGGGCTTCAAGGCCACCGGGTTGTTCGAGCAGGCTGGCAAAGCTCGCCTGTTGGCGGCCCGGCACTTGGCCGCGGACACAGATCAGCGGCGTATCGGCCGGCAGCACCGCGTCGATCGCACGCTGGTAAGCCTGTGCATCATTGACGAACACCAGCCCCGGTTGCAGCACCTCGCACACATGGCGCAGCTTGGCAAAATCCTGGGACAGCAGCGAATAGGCAGGTGACACCGGGCAATAGGGAATGCCGGCGTACATCGCGCCCAAGGCGACTTGCAGGTGTTCGATGTCGTTGCCCGACAGGATAGCCAGCGGCCGTTGGGCCGACAGCCCGTAGCCCAGCAGGCTTTGCGCAACGCTGCGCACGCTTTCAAGCATCTGCGCGTAGCTGACCCGCCGCCACTCCCCTCCCGCCTCGCGGGCAGCGATAAAGGTGCGCTGCGGGCAGGTCTGCGCCCAGTACACCAGCCGATCAAGCAGCCGCGCCGGCAATGGCGCCAGCGGCTCAAGGGCACGCATGTGCAGCACGCCACCCTCCTCGCTCACCTCTACCTGGGGGTGGCCGATGGAAACCTGGCGGTAACGCGGCCCATCCGTGGCGGCCGGGGCTTGCGATCTGAATTCGGAACTCACGTGGTCTTCCTCCCTCAAGGCACGCCGCAGCCCTGCCCGCTCGAAGGCGGAGGCAGCGACGCGTGGCAGCCGGTGGCCGCACCCTTGTTATTGTTATGCCTTGCCTGCGCGGGCGATCAGATCGGGTAGTGACGCGGCCCGTTCTGTACCGTCACCCAGCGCAATTGAGTGAAGTGCTCGATGGATGCCTTGCCGCCGAAACTGCCGTAGCCGCTGGACTTGACCCCACCGAAGGGCATCTGCGCTTCGTCGTGCACGGTCGGCCCGTTGATATGGCAAATGCCGGTTTCCACCCGCTGGGCCAGCGCCAAGGCGCGCCCTGTGTCGCGGCTGAAGATCGCCGCCGCCAAGCCGAACTCCGAATCGTTGGCCAGGCGCAGCAAGGCCTCGTCACCCTCGGCGCGCAACACCACCGCCACCGGGCCGAATGACTCCTCGCGGTACAAACGCATCGCTTCGGTCACGCCGTCCAGCAGGGTTGGCTGCAAAATGCTGCCAGCCAGTTGCCCGCCCGCGAGCAAGGTCGCACCCTTTTCCAGGGCATCATCGATCATCAGCTTGATGCGCTCGCCCGCCGAGGCGTCCACCAGCGAACCGAGCACCGAATCGGCGGCCTCGGGATTGCCAGCGCGCAAGGTGGCGATCTTTTTCACCAGTTTGGCGACGAAGGCATCGGCCACCTTGGCGTCGACGATCAGGCGCTCGGTGGACATGCAGATCTGGCCCTGGTTGAAGTAGGCGCCAAAGGCAGCCGCTTCTACCGCAGCGTCGAGGTCGGCGTCATCGAGCACCAGGAACGGCGCCTTGCCGCCCAGTTCCAACAACGCAGGCTTGAGGTGGCGTGCCGACAGCTCGCCGACGATGCGCCCCACGTGGGTGGAGCCGGTGAAGTTGACCCGCCGTACCGCCGGGTTGGCGATCAGCCGCTCGACGATGGCCGGGGCGTCGGCGGGGGCATTGCTGATGACGTTGACCACGCCATCACCCAAGCCTGCGTCCTGCAGCACCTGGCCGATCAATCGGTGCACCGTGGGGCTCACTTCCGAGGCCTTGAGTACCACGGTGTTGCCACACGCCAGGGGCATGGCGATGGCGCGGGTGGCGAGGATCACCGGGGCGTTCCAGGGGGCAATGCCCAGTACCACGCCGCACGGTTGGCGCAAGGCCATGGCGAAGTTGCCGGGCACGTCGGAGGGGATGACTTCGCCGTTGATCTGGGTGGTCATCGACGCCGCTTCGCGCAGCATGTTGGCTGCCAGGTGCACGTTGAAGCCATACCAGTTGGCCATGGCACCGGTCTCGCCGGCGGCCGCGATAAACTCACCAGCACGGGCCTGCAATTGCTCGGCGGCTTTCAACAAGCGGGTACGGCGCTCGTTGGGGGACAGCGCGGCCCAGGCCGGAAAAGCGGCTTGGGCGGCGGCCACGGCGGCATCGGCGTCTTCCAGCGTGGCCGCGGCCACCCGCGAAACCACCTGGCCGGTAACCGGGTGACGGCGCTCGAACGTACGCCCGTTTGCGGCGGCTCGCGATTGGCCGCCGATCAGTAAAGAGACGTCAAACATGGAGCCTTCCTCGTTCTTTTAGTTGTCGGGAATGGTGCTCTGACGCAGATATTCTTTTTAGGAGCACGGCTTGCTGGCGATGGCGTACCCGAGGGCCCCATCGCGGGCAAGCCTTGCGCCTGCAAGAGCAGCTATCAGCGTTTGTAAGATTGCAGGCCGGGCTTGATGCTCTTGTCGTCCAGAAACTGCTTCATGCCCTGCTCGCGGCCGCCTTCGGTGTCGAGCAGGCGCGACTGGTCGAGCTTGGCGTACAGGTAATCCTCGTTCTGCTCCCAGGTCAATTCGCGGCAGCGCTTGAAACCATGTTTGGCGGCACGCAGCACCACCGGGTTTTTCTCCAGCAGGTTGCGGGCCAGCTCCACGGTCACTTCACGCAGTTGCGACAGCGGCACGCTTTCGTTCACCAAGCCCATCTGCGCGGCCTTCTGCCCGCCGAAGGTCTTGCCGGTCATGATGTAGTACAGCGACTGGCGGTGGCCCACGGTGTCGGCCATGGCCTTGCTCACCAGGTTGCCCGGCGGGATGCCCCAGTTGATTTCCGACAGGCCGAAGGTTGCCTCGTCGGCGCAGATCGCCAGGTCGCAGGCCACCAGCGGGCTGAAGCCACCACCAAAGCACCAGCCGTTGACCATGGCGATGGTTGGCTTGGCGTACATGCGCAGCAGTTTCCACTGCCACTGGGAGGCTTCGCGACGGATTTTTTCCTGGAGGATTTCCGGGCCTGCGTCCACTTCGCGAAAGTATTCCTTCAGGTCCATGCCTGCGGTCCAGGCTTCACCGGCACCGGTCAGCACCAGCACGCCGGCAGCCGGGTCCTGCTCCAGGGTTTCGAGCACATCGACCATTTCGCGATTGAGGGTGGGGCTCATGGCGTTGCGCTTTTCCGGACGATTGAGGATCACCCAGGCAATGCCTTCTTCGATTTCGACCTTGACGGTTTTCCAGCGGCCTTCGTAATTGCTCATGGTGATTGCTCTCTTGTTCTTGGCTTGTCGATGAGCAAAAATTAACCGGCAAAATTAGTTATGTCAATTAACCATTAATAAAATTAACCAAATATTTTTCCTGCCCGGCCCAGCGGCTTTCAGGCAGGATGAGAACCTGTCGATAGCTATCGCCGGCCAACCCCGGCAAACTGGATAGCCTTGTTAATAACCTTGAGGATGTTTACGCCCGATGGCCAAGCCTGCCCCCCTTGCCGACGCCGCTCCCCCCTTGGACGCCGCCCTGGACGAGTTGATCGGCTACGCCATGCGCCGCGCCCAGCTCAAGCTGTTCCAAAACCTGATTGGCCGGCTCTCGGCTCACGACCTGCGCCCAGCGCAGTTCTCGGCCCTGGCGATCATCGACCAGAACCCCGGGCTGATGCAGGCCGACCTTGCCCGCGCCCTGGCCATCGAGCCGCCCCAAGTGGTGCCGCTGCTCAACAAGCTGGAAGAGCGCGCGCTGGCCGTGCGAGTACGCTGCAAGCCCGACAAACGTTCCTATGGGATTTTTTTGAGCAAACCTGGGGAAACCCTGCTCAAGGAGCTCAAGCAGATTGCCGCGCAAAGCGACCTGGACGCCACGGCAGCCCTCGACACCCAAGAGCGTGAAGAGCTGCTGCGGTTGTTGAAGAAGGTGTATCAGGAATGAGCCCGCTCCCGTAGGGGCGGATTTCATCCGCTAAGAAAACACCGCCGTTCTACCAGATTGGCAAGGTGTACAGCACCAAAAACCGTGTCTGGTTCTCGTCGCGAAACGCCGCCCCGGCCGGGAAGTCATTGCGGTAGATGGATTTTCGCGCCAGGAACCCCAGGTTCTTCAGCGGCCCGCTTTGGATCACGTAGCTGAGCTCCATCTGGAACTCGCGCTCCTTGCGATCGTCCGCGCCCAAGGCCGCCAGGTCGATGTTGTCGCCACGCACGTAGCGCAAGCGGCTCTTGAGCCCCATCAGCCCGACGGCGGCAAAATCGTAGTCATAGATCGCCTGCCAGGTGTGCTCCTTGGCGTTGAGAAAGTCCGAGCTCATGGTCAGCTCGCTCATGCCCATCAACTCGGTGCCCGACAGGTAAGGCGTGGCGGTGTCGCCGCTCGAATGCATGTAGCCAACGCTGAACGTCTGCCCGCCCAGGCGATACCCCAGTAGCCCCGAGAGGTTCTGGTTGTCCACCTTGCCGCCCTTGGCGCTGCCATCTTCGCGGCTGAAAAAACTGCGCAGGTCGGTGGTTAGCGCGCCGTCACCCAGCGGCATTTTGTGCAGCAGCGCCAAGGTATCCTGCTGGTACAGGTCGGCCACCTCGGCATGGTAGGCGCGCAGGCTGAGGTCCTTGGTGACTTGGTAATCGCCGCCTGCATAGGCCATGTGCGAGGTGGTCGCCGCGCCCTTGAAACGGCCGTTGGGCGAGGCGATCGCCATCGCCTGGTAGCTGGTGGAATCACGTTTGTTGATGCGGTCGATGTAACCGGTGTTGATCGTCAGGCCATCGATTTCCTTGGAGCTGACGGTGGTGCCGCGAAAGGTCTGCGGCAACAACCGCGAGGGGCTGGCGAAGGCGAATGGCAAAAAGATCGAGACATCCCCGGTCTTCACCGTGGTCTGGCTCAAGCGCATCTTGGCGGTAGGCGCCAGGCGCGAGTAATCATCGGCGGCGCGCTTGTCACTGCTCGACACCGGCAGCAATTCGGTGCCGCTGCGGTCGGGCGCCGAGTCCAGCTTGACCCCCAGCAAGCCCCGCACGTCCAAGCCAAAACCGACCGTGCCGGTGGTGTAGCCCGACTCCATGTTGAGGATAAAACCCTGCGCCCACTCTCGTGCGGCGGTCTTGGCGCCGTCGTCCTTGTAGTCGCGGTCCAGGTAGTAATTGCGCAGGCTCAGGGTGGCGTGACTGTCATCCACGAAGCCCTCGGCCATCAGGTCCGTGGCACATAGGCTCAGGCCCATCATTGCCAGGGAAAGCCCAGGTTTGCTCACGCACCGGGGTACTGCCGACTTCGCCGCGAAGGCGCCATCAGGAAGGTTCTGCATGCTCGAAGCCCACTTATTGTTGTTGTTTTTTGATTGAGCCCAGCCGCTGCGCGACCGGGTCACAGCGCTGAGAATGGAAACAGGCGAAGGGGTTCGTCAATCCATAGTGACCGATAATCGAACATTAATATTATTAACTATTTATTGAGTTCATCCATGACGCATCAACATCTAATTGATTTAAAACAGATTAATGGCTAAAAAAGGCGATCTACAAAGCCTCTTCATTTTTTAGTTATTCTTGTTAATCTTAATCCAAGGCCTGACCACAGGTCGCCGGATACCGGCACACCCACAAAAACAATAACGAGGTTGCTCCATGGACAGTCCATCGCGTCGTTCGACGCTGACCATCGCCCTGTGTTTTATCGTTGCCCTGATCGAAGGGTTTGACCTGCAGTCCGCCGGCACCGCCGCAGCCGGCTTGCGCCAGACCTTTGCGCTGGACCCGCGCATGATGGGCTGGGTGTTCAGCGCCGGGATCATCGGCTTGTTGCCCGGGGCCTTTTTCGGCGGCTGGGTGGCCGATCGCATCGGCCGCAAGAAAATCCTCATCGCCGCCGTGCTGCTGTTCGGCCTGTTCTCCCTGAGCACCGCCTATGTCGAGCAGTACACCACGCTGCTGTTGGTGCGCTTCATGACCGGCCTGGGCCTGGGCGCCGCCCTGCCCAACCTGATCGCCCTGTGCGCGGAAGCGGTGGGCGAACAACGCCGTGGCACCGCCATCAGCATCATGTATTCGGGTGTACCGCTGGGCGGCGCACTGGCCGCCGTGGTGGCCATGCTGTACACCGAACACTGGCAGGCCACCTTCCTGTTCGGCGGCCTGGCGCCGCTGCTGGTGGTGCCGTTGATGGCCTGGTTGCTGCCCGAATCCAGCGCCTTCCGCCAACAAAGCAGCGCCGCGCGGGTGTCAACCGGCCAGGCACTGTTCGGCGAAGGCCGTGCGCGCATTACGCTGGCCCTGTGGCTGAGCTATTTCTTCACCCTGACCGTGATGTACATGCTGCTCAACTGGCTGCCTTCGCTGCTGCTGGAGCAAGGCTTCAGCAAACCGCAGGCGGGCATGGTGCAGATGCTTTTCAACATCGGTGGCACCCTGGGCTCGTTGCTCGGCGGCGTGCTGCTGGACCGTTGCAACACCCTCAAAGTCGTGCTGTGCGTCTACGCAGGCCTGCTGGCCGCGCTGGCAGGGGTCGGCCTGTCGGTGGGGATTGTGCCGATGGCGGCGGCAGGTTTTGCCGCAGGGTTGTTCGTGATGGCGGCGCAGTTGGTGCTGTATGCACTGGCACCCCCGCGCTACCCGACGTCGGTGCGGGCGACCGGCGTGGGCGCGGCGGTCGCCATTGGCCGGCTGGGTTCGGTGGCCGGCCCCCTGGCAGCCGGGCAGATTCTGGCGGCAGGGGCCGGCACCACCGGCGTGCTGCTAGCCACCTCGCCGGGCCTGGTGATCGCGGCGTTGGCGGTGCTGACGGTGATCGCCCGCCCCGCCCCTGGCGCCACGTTGAACCGCAGCCAGGCGTGAGTCAGTCGGCCTGCACCGTGACTTGAAGCTGCTCGCCCAGCCCGGCAATGCCCAAGCGCAGGGTTTGGCCCGGGCGCAGGAACACCGGCGCAGGCTTGACCCCCAGGCCCACGCCTGGCGGCGTGCCGGTGGAAATCACGTCACCGGGTTGCAGGCTCATGCAGCGGCTGAGGTAGGCGATCAGCTGCGGCACGCTGAAGATCAAGGTGCGGGTGTTGCCGTTCTGGTAGCGATGGCCGTCCACCTCCAGCCATAGGTCCAGGGAATGGGGGTCTGCGACCTCATCGCGGGTCACCAACCACGGGCCCAACGGGCCGAAGGTGTCAAACCCCTTACCCTTGTCCCAGGTGCCACCGCGTTCCAGTTGCCATTCACGCTCGGACACATCGTTGATCACGCAATAACCGGCCACGTGCTCCAAGGCGTTGGCTTCATCGATGTTGCGCCCCCCCTTGCCGATCACTACGCCCAACTCCACCTCCCAGTCGGTCTTGAGCGAGCCGCGGGGTATCTCGATGGCATCGTTAGGGCCGCAAATGGCGCTGGTCCATTTGTTGAAAATGATCGGCTCCTTGGGTACGGGCATGTTCGACTCGGCCGCATGGTCGGCGTAGTTCAGGCCGATGCAGATGAACTTGCCCACTTGCCCGACACAGGCACCCATGCGCGGCTGGCCCGGCACAATCGGCAAGCTGTTGGGGTCGATGGCTGCCAATGCGGCCAGGCTGGCCGGGCTCAGCGCTGCCCCGGCGATGTCTGCAACGTGGCCAGACAGGTCGCGAATACGCTGCTCGGCATCCAGCAGGCCGGGTTTTTCCGCGCCCTTTTCACCGTAACGCAATAATTTCATAAGGTACTCCTAGAGCTGAAAAATGCGGCTTCAGAGGCTCATGCCGCCGTCGATCACGTGCACGCCGCCGGTGGTGTAGCTGGAGGCATCGCTGCCCAGGTACAAGGCCAGTTGGGCGATTTCTTCGGCCCTGCCCAAGCGCCCCATGGGCTGGCGATTGATGAATTGCTGGTAAACCTGCGCTTGATCCACGCCCTGCTGCGCCGCCTGTTCGGCAATGCGCACAGTGAGGGAGGGCGACTCCACGGTGCCGGGGCAGATCGCGTTGCAGCGAATGCCCTGGCCAATGAAGTCGGCGGCCACCGACTTGGTCAACCCCACCACCGCCGCCTTACTGGCAGCATAAGCGAAACGGTTGGGCACGGCCTTGACGCTGGAGGCCACCGACGACATGTTGATGATCGAGCCGCCGCCCTGGGCCAGCATGCCGGGCAGGAAGGCACGGATCATGCGGTACATGGCCGTGGCGTTGAGGTCCATTGAGCGAGCCCAGGCCGCTTCGTCGCACTCAAGGACAGTGCCGCTGTGCACGTAGCCTGCGCAATTGAACAACACGTCCAGGCTGCCGATACGTTCGCAGGCCAGGGCAATGGCGCTGGCCGAGGTCACGTCCAGCACCAGCGCAGTAATGCCCTCGCGCCCTTCAAGCCCCTTGATGTCGATATCGCAGGCGTACACCTGGGCACCCGCCTGGGCGAAGGCGATGGCACTGGCCAGGCCAATGCCCTGCCCCGCCGCCGTGATCAGCACGCGCTTGTTGCGCAGGTTCATACCGCCTCCATTTTCAGTTGGGTAGCCACAGGCTTGTCCGCCCGGCCCAGCATCGAGCGCGGGATCGCCAGAATCAGCCCGCCGCTGACGAACAGGCACAGCGCCAATACATAGGTGCCGTTGTTGATGTTGCCGGTCAGGGTCTCGGCCACGGCGGTGATCATCGAGCCGGTGAACCCGGACAGGTTGCCGATGGCATTGATCATGCCGATGCCGGCAGCCGCCGCGACGCCAGACAGTACGGTGCCCGGCAGCGTCCAGAAGATCGGCATCAGGCTCAGGATGCCGGAGGCGGCAACGCTCAGGAACAGCACCGACAGCACCAGGTTGCTGGCAAAGTACGCACTGAGGATCAGCCCCACCCCACCGATGAAGGCCGGGATCGCCGCATGCAGGCGCCGCTCACCGGTGCGATTGGAATGCCGGGCATTGAGCAGCATGGCCACCATCGCCACCGCATAAGGAATTGCCGTCAGCAGGCCGATGTGCAGGCTGTTGGTGATGCCGGTGCTCTTGATGATCGACGGCATCCAGAATGCCAGGCCGTAGAAGCCGGTGTTGAAGGTCAGCAGGATCAGCACCAGCAACCATACCCGCGGGTTGAAGAACACCTCGCTCAGGCGGCTGGCCTTGCCATGGCTGTCACTGTGCAGGTTGGCCTTGAGCAGGGCCTTTTCCCGATCGTTCAGCCACTTGGCCGAGTCGATATTGTTGGCCAGGCAGCCGATCACCACGGCGGCCATGATCACCGAGGGCACGCCTTCGATCAGCAGCATCCACTGCCAACCCGACAGGCCATGCACGCCTTGCAGGCTGTTCATCAACCAGCCGGACAGAATGCCGCCCAGCACCAGGCTGATCGGCATGGCCATCAGAAAGCCCGACATCACGCGGCTTTGCCGTTGGGTGGGGAACCAGTAGTTGAGGTACAGGATGACGCCGGGAAAGAACCCGGCTTCGCAGATACCCAGCAGAAAGCGCAGCACGTAAAACATGGTGCTCGATTGCAGGTGGAAAAACGCTGCCAGTGGCACGGTGAATGCCACGGCCATGGAGATCACCGCCCAGCTCAACATGATGCGGGCGATCCAGAAGCGCGCGCCATAGCGATGCAGCAGCAGGTTGCTGGGCACCTCGAACAGGAAGTAGCCCCAGAAGAACATGCTCGCGCCCAGGGCGTAGACGGTGTTGCTAAATTGCAGTTCGTTGAGCATGTCCAGCTTGGCAAAACCGATGTTGACCCGGTCCAGGTAGGCGGCCATGTAGCACAGCAGCAACACGGGCAAAATGCGCAGGATGACTTTGCGGTAGGTACGGTCTTCGAAGTCGGGTTCAGAGAGCGTTTGCATGCAGATAACCCCTGGGCATGTCGGGCATGCCGGATTGTTTTTATCGGATGGGCTTGGCAAACGTACTCTACGGGGCTGGATCGATGCTTTCCCAATGGCATTTATGGATTGATTGATAACGCGAGGTTATCGATTTTTGCTGACGGATAGACCTTGGGGCAGCGCTTGCTGACTTGGGCCAGGAAAGCTCCTGTGCAAGCAAGCTTGCTGACTTGAGACAGTGTTCGCTCTTGTGGGAGCAAGCTTGCTTGCGATGGGGGCATCGCAGTCTGGCTGTTGACTTGGCGAGCCTATTTTCTAACAACAAACCGCGTCGCTCGCTTCGCAAGCAAGCTTGCTCCCACACCAGCGGTTTCGCCCTGGGGGAGCAAGCTTTGTTCGCTCTTGTGGGAGCAAGCTTGCTTGCGATGGGGCATCGCAGTCTGGCTGTTGACTTGACGAGCCTATTTTCTAACAACAAACCGCGTCGCTCGCTTCGCAAGCAAGCTTGCTACCACAGGGACTGCCCTGGGGCCATCGTTGCTGACCAGGCTCCCCCTTTACCCGTCCAGATCTTTCGCTAGCCGTGCATTGGCTAGCAGGATCTCGGCAAACTCCAGCGCCGCGCCCACCAGTGGTTCGCCCTTGCGCGTGAGGATGCCGTAGTCTTGGGGTACCAGGCGCAAGGGGGTGTCCAGGGTCTTGAGTTGGCCGCGTTCCAGCAACGGCTCGACCATGGCGTCTGGCAGCATGCCGATCATCGGGCCGCGTTGCAGCACCTGCAGGAAGGTTTGCATGGAGATGGTATCCACCGTGTTACGAGGCATGGCCACCCCGGCCTCGGCGAAGGCAAGTTCCATGCGTGCGCGAATGGGCGTGCCCACCGGGTAAAGAATCCACGGCCACTCCACCAGTTGCTGCAACGACGCAGGCGCTGCGGTGCATAACGGGTGCCGGCTGTTGACCACGATGCAGAACGGCTCGGGCGCCAGCGCCTGGAAGTCATAGCGCTGCTGCTGGCTTTGCTCGGTGAAACGCGCCACGGCCAGGTCGAGCTTTTTTTCTTCAAGCATGTCCATCAGGTGGTTGCTGGTTTGCTCCACCACCTCGATCGACAACAACGGCCAGCGCTGCTTGATCTGCAAAATCGCCTCGGGCAACGCCACCGCCGTGGCGGCGAAGATCCCACCGACCTTGAGGTGCCCGTGGCCACCTTCGCGCAGGCTGCTGATCTGCTCCACGAACGCTCGGGCATCGTTCAAGGCGATCTGTGCGTAACGCAACACATGTTCGCCCAACGCCGTGGGCGGCATGCTGCGCGGCTGGCGCTCGAACAAGGCAAAACCCAGCAGATTCTCGATTTCCTTGAGCATCTTGCTGATGGCCGGCTGGCTGAGGTTCATCTGCTGCGCCGCCACGTGCATGTTGCGCGTGCGGCCCAACGTATCGATCAACACCAGATGCTTGAATTTGAGCCAATTGCACACGCTTGAAAACGACAGATCGGACATGGGCGCTCCGCAAACAACAATAACCCGGCGTTATCGATTGCTGAAAATATCTCATTGGAGTTTATCGGCCGGCAACCCTAGCGTGAAATCTTTACCGACCAGGATAACTGCCATGCCGATACTGCTGACGCCCGAAAATACCTTGCCCACCGATGGCCTGGCCGGCACCTTGATCGGCCGTGCCTGGGTGCCCGGTCAAGTGGCCGGCCCCTCTCCCATCGTGCTGCGCGCCGACGGCGTGTTCGATCTTTCGGCACGCTTTGCAACCTTGAGCGAACTGCTCGAATCGCAGGCCCCATTGCAGGCCGTACGCGAAACACCCGGCACCTTCATCGGCAGCGTCGACAGCTTGCTGCGCAACACCGGCACCCATGCCGACCCCGCCCTGCCCTCGTTGCTGGCGCCCGTGGACTTGCAGGTAATCAAGGCCGCCGGCGTCACCTTTGCCGCCAGCATGATCGAGCGGGTGATCGAAGAACAGGCCGGGGGTGACGCTGGCAAGGCCCAGGCCGTGCGCGCCATCGTGCAGGGGGTGATTGGCGATAACTTGCGGGCCATCGTGCCCGGCTCCGAACAGGCCATGCGTCTGAAGGCGTTGTTGATCGAGCAGGGCATGTGGTCGCAATACCTGGAAGTGGGCATTGGCCCAGACGCCGAAATTTTCACCAAGGCGCCCGTGCTCGCCGCCGTCGGCAGCGGCAGCCAGATCGGTATTCACCCGGTGTCGCAATGGAACAACCCCGAGCCTGAAGTGGTGCTGGCGGTCAACAGCCGCGGGCACATCCTGGGTGCGGCGCTGGGCAATGACGTCAACCTGCGCGACGTCGAGGGGCGCAGTGCGCTGTTGCTGGGCAAGGCCAAGGACAACAACGCCTCCTGCGCGATCGGGCCGTTCATTCGCCTGTTCGACGAACAGTTCAGCCTGGACGACGTGCGCCGCTGCGTGGTCGACCTGCAAGTACACGGCGAAGACGGCTACCACCTGCAGGGTGCAAGCTCCATGGACCAGATCAGCCGCGACCCGCAAGACCTGGCCCGGCAGACGTTGAACGCCAACCACCAATATCCCGACGGCTTCGTGCTGTTCCTGGGTACGCTGTTCGCCCCCACCGAAGACCGCGACACCGTCGGGGGTGGCTTTACCCACAAGCTGGGTGACCGGGTAAGCATCAGCAGCCCGTTGCTCGGCAGCCTGCACAATCAGGTGACACACTCAAGCCAGGCTTGGCCCTGGACCTTTGGTGTCGGCGCCCTGTTGCGCAACCTGGCCTCACGCGGCTTGCTGGCACACTGAGCCAAGCGTTGATTGATCCCAATTACAAGAGAGACCTCAATCATGAGCGACACCCCCAAGCGCCCCCTGCGCAGCGAACAATGGTTCAACGACCCCGACCATGCCGACATGACCGCCCTGTACGTGGAGCGCTACATGAACTACGGCATGACCCGTGAAGAGCTGCAATCGGGCCGCCCGATCATCGGCATTGCGCAAACCGGCAGTGACCTCACGCCCTGCAACCGCCACCATCTGGAACTGGCCCAGCGGGTAAAGGCCGGCATCCGTGACGCTGGTGGCATTCCCATGGAATTCCCGGTGCACCCCATCGCCGAGCAGAGCCGCCGGCCGACCGCCGCACTGGACCGCAACCTGGCGTACCTGGGCCTGGTGGAGATCTTGCACGGCTACCCGCTGGACGGCGTGGTGCTCACCACCGGCTGCGACAAAACCACCCCGGCCTGCCTGATGGCCGCCGCCACCACGGACCTGCCAGCCATCGTACTGTCGGGCGGGCCGATGCTCGACGGCCATCACAAGGGCGAGTTGATCGGCTCCGGCACCGTGCTCTGGCATGCACGCAACCTGCTGGCCGCCGGGGAGATCGACTACGAAGGCTTCATGGAAATGACCACTGCCGCGTCCCCTTCTGTGGGCCACTGCAACACCATGGGCACGGCCCTGTCGATGAACGCCCTGGCCGAAGCCCTGGGCATGTCGCTGCCCGGCTGCGCGAGCATTCCGGCGCCGTACCGCGAGCGCGGGCAAATGGCCTATGCCACGGGCAAGCGCATCTGCGAACTGGTGCGCCAGGACGTGCGGCCATCGCAGATCATGACCCGCGAGGCGTTCGAAAATGCCATCGCCGTGGCCTCGGCACTGGGCGCCTCCAGCAACTGCCCGCCGCACCTGATCGCCATCGCCCGGCACATGGGCGTGGAGTTGAGCCTGGACGATTGGCAACGCATCGGCGAAGACGTGCCGCTGCTGGTCAACTGCATGCCCGCCGGCAAGTACCTGGGCGAAGGCTTCCACCGCGCCGGGGGCGTGCCGTCGGTGATGCACGAACTGCAGAAAGCCGGGCGCCTGCATGAACACTGCGCCACGGTCAGCGGCCAGACCATCGGTGACATCGTACGCACGACGCAAACCAGTAACGCCGAGGTGATTTACCCCTTCGAGGCGCCCCTCAAGCACCGCGCGGGTTTCATTGTGCTCAGCGGCAACTTCTTCGACAGCGCGATCATGAAAATGTCGGTAGTGGGCGACGCGTTTCGCAAGACCTACCTGTCCGAGCCAGGCGCTGAAAACAGCTTCGAGGCGCGCGCCATCGTGTTCGAAGGGCCAGAGGATTACCACGCGCGCATCAACGACCCGGCGCTGGACATCGACGAACGTTGCATCCTGGTGATCCGTGGCGTCGGCACGGTGGGCTACCCGGGCAGCGCCGAGGTGGTGAACATGGCCCCGCCCGCCGCACTGATCAAGCAAGGCATCGACTCACTGCCGTGCCTGGGCGACGGCCGCCAAAGCGGTACGTCGGCCAGCCCGTCGATCCTCAACATGTCGCCGGAAGCCGCCATCGGCGGTGGCCTGGCGTTGCTGCAAACCAATGACCGGCTGGTGGTGGACCTCAACGCACGCAAGGTCAACCTGCTGGTGGACCAAGCCGAACTGGATCGCCGCCGGGCGCTGTGGCAGCCGAACATCCCGGCCTCGCAAACCCCCTGGCAGGAGCTGTATCGGCAACTGGTGGGCCAGCTATCCACGGGGGGTTGCCTGGAACCGGCCACCTTGCACCTGCGGGTGATCGCGCGCAGTGGTGAGCCGCGGCATTCTCACTGAGTGGCGAGGGGCCCGTTCAACCCGACTATGCTGGAGGCTCAAAACAAGCACTCAGGAACCCGACATGCACCCCAACGCCGCCGAATCCCTGAAACACTGGCACCACATGATCGCCCAAGGCGACCTCAAGGCCCTGCCACAATTGCTGGCCCCAGAGGTCGTGTTCCGCTCGCCCATGGCCCATGCGCCCTACCCCGGCGTACCCGTGGTGTCGATGATCCTCAACACGGTGTCCAGTGTGTTCGAAGGCTTCACCTATCACCGCGAACTGTGGACCGCGGACGGCCTGAGCGTGGTGCTGGAGTTCAGCGCCACGGTCGCCGGCAAGGCGCTCAAGGGCATCGACCTGATCCGCTTCGACGAACACGGCAAGATCGTCGAATTTGAAGTGATGGTGCGACCGTTGAGCGGCTTGCAGGCATTGGGCGATGAAATGGGACGGCGTTTGGGGGCCTACCTGGCGGCGAGTAAAAGCTGATCCAAGCAGCCGAGTGGTGGTAGTTTGTGAGAGTTTTCTGATTCATCGATCAGAAAACTCTTACTTACCACCTGCAAAGGAATGTTCCCCGCAATGGATTTTTCACTTAAGCACCTGGCCGCGACAACCCTCATGCTGGCCAGCCTTTCTATGTTCGCCAGCCAAGCACAGGCCAACGTGACGCCGCAGCAGAGCGCCGAGATTCTGAAGACGTTCAGCGATGCATCGATCAAGGATTTCAGGGACTTCCTCGGGCGCCTGGGCAAGAGCGATTTGGCGAAAACCGACGACCTGAAGCCTGCAATCAGCGACTTTCTGGGCAACAAGCCCCTGTCCGCTGACCAGCAAGACCAGGTCAATCGCTTGTTGGGCATTTACACTCGCCTGAAGTACGGCGCCGCCGCCACCCAAACCCTGCGCGAACTGGTGGCCATCCCCACGTTCCAGGTAGAAGGCGTTGCCCAGCACGACAACCCCGAGTTCATCAAGATCGCCGACAAGATCAAAAGCCTCGCCCAGGCTTTCAACCTGAACTATCGCAACGTCGACAATCGCGTCTATGAAATCACCCTGCCAGGCGCTGGCGATGAGGTGGTAGGCATCCACGCCCACGCCGACGTGGTACCGGTTACCCCCGAAAACTGGGTACTGAAAGACGGCACCCAACTGGACCCGTTCAAAGTCACCCTGATCGGCGACCGCATGTACGGCCGTGGCACCGAGGACGACAAGAACGGCATCGTGGTGGCGCTGTACGCCATGAAAGTCATCAAGGAAGAAAAGCTGCCGCTGGCGCGCAACTTCAAGTTGCTGGTGGACACCACCGAAGAAACCAGCGGCGACGCCATCCCCTACTACTTCGAACACAACCCCACGCCCCAGTACAACCTGGCGCTGGACGGCGGCTACCCGGTAGTGATCGCGGAAAAAGGCTATGGCACCGTCATGGCCAACTTTGCCCGCCGCGCAGGCGAAGGCCAAGGCGCCGAAATCATCTCGATGACGGGCGGCATGGCCACCAACCAGATTCCTTCGGCGTCCGTGGCCACCCTGGTAACAGACAAGCCAGCAGAACTTGCGGCCGCTTTGCAGCAATTGGGCAGTGAGTTCGCCCAGCAACAGGGTGGCGACTTCAGCGTGGCGGCCAAGGTCGACGGCAAGAACGTCAAACTGACCGTTACCGGCGTGTCTGCCCACTCCTCCGAGCCGCAGTCTGGCGTTAACCCTGTGGCCAGGATGCTGGTGTTCATCAACAGCCTGGACGGTAAGGTTGCGCTCAAGCACAACCACATCACCGACGCGGCGCGATACACGGCCGACAACTGGGGCCTGGATTACCTGGGTGGCAAATTGGCGGTCGGCTTCAGCGACACGTTCATGGGGCCGCTGACCACCTCGCCGACCTTTGTGGGCATGGATGACAAGACGTTCAAACTCGCGGTGAACCTGCGCGTGCCGGTGGGCAAGTCACCTGACGTGCTCAAGAAAGAGATCGCCGACAAGCTGAGCACCTGGAGTGCGAAAAACCACATCGCCGTGGCCTTCGACTATTCGATCGCCGAGCCGATGTACCGCAACCCCGAGGGCGAATGGGTCAAGGCGCTACTGGCCGTGGCCACCGAGAACCTGGGCATGGAGCATAAGTTCGGCACCTCCGCCGGGGCCACCTCGGTGCACGAATTACCCAACGGCGTGCAGTTCGGCCTGGCCAGGCCTGAGGTCAAGTACACCGGCCACACCGACAACGAGTTCAAGACGGTCGACCAGTTTCTGCTGGACTTGCAGATCGTGACCGAAATGATGGGGCGGGTTGGGCAGTTGCCTAAGCTCTGAAGGTTGGCGGGGCCCGCCGTGCCGGCGGGCCTATCTTGTTTGATCAAATGGAAGGTTGGGACAGAGCGCACCCAAATCACCGTCCTGCCTTACCGTAAGGCCTCGCGATCTAGCTGCCAAGCGGTTCTTAGCGCTGCGTGTTCTCTCCCACACTCGCCTTCGGCCGATCCTGAAGCAAAGTTCGGGGTAAGACAAATCCCTCGAAACTGCGCTGGGTGATCGGATTGTTGGTTTTCTCAGCGCTGATACGGTATCGCATCATGCCGTCGCCGGCGACAAAGCTCAGGTCAACACTGGTGGCAGTGCGCCCATTTAGCTGGCCCCGGTTGAGTAAGCGAAACAGCGACCACGGCCCACGATAGCCGAGGCTGACGCTGTTGCCCGCGCCGTTGACCAAGGTCAACCGACTGCCACTGGCATCACCCAGAACGTTGGGCCAGATCAGGCCGATGTTCTGACTGGGGCCGTGGCTATAAGGGATCAACTGGCCGTCGCTGCTCAGCAGGCTGCTGCGCTGATTGCCGCTCAGGGCCAGAGGCTCCAGAGACATCTGCACGCTGAGGGCACCACGCTGATTGAAGAAGGTGTCGCGGATACGCTGGGCCGTTTCCAACTGCGTGAGTACATCGGTGCGCACTAGGTAGCCGCCGCGTTGACTGGAGTACAGGGCGTCAAGGTTATCTTTGATGAACACATTGAGATACTGATCCTGGAACTGCTGCAACCGGCCTTGCGGCCCGAAGAAGGCCTCGAAATCGTCCAGGGAAGCATCCGCCGAACTGCCCACGAATGGATAGCGCCCGGCCAGCCGCTGCTGATAGAAGCTGTAAATCTCAGAATCCCAACGTTTTTCAAGTTCGCGCAAGGCTTCAAGCACTAGCACCTGTGAGGTTTGATCCGCAAGGTGCTTGACCTGTTGGTTCAAAGGCTCGGGCAAGCCGGTGGCGACCCGCTGCAAGGTTGCAATCGGATCCGGGCCGCTCAGCGAGAATCGTTTGAGCACGGCGTTGAGCGCAGCCTTGCCCCGATCCGGCTGGTCTTGCACGGCCTTGGCGTAATCGTAGACTGCCACGATGGCTTGCTGGGTCTCGTCGTAGTAGGAAGGGCGTTCGCCTTTGTCCGTGAGCAGATCCGACAGCCCGGAAAAGGCACGTCGAATATTCGCCGCCTGGCGCCGGCTTGCCTCGTCGGAAAACATCTGGTTGGGCTCAACCTCAGGCAGCGAAACACCTGCCGCCGAGAGCGGCGGGTAGATCACCGTGTTGTCACGCACGCTTTCCAATAAGCGCCGTAGCGGTGCGGCCGGGCCGGTGACCTGCTCCAGCACCGCGACGCCATGAATCAGGTCACGGAAGTCAGTGACTGCCAACGCGTTCAGAGCGCGCCGCCAACTGTCCACGTAATCGGCGCTATACAGCGTACGCACACGCTCGGTCAGTACCTTGCGATCCTCCTCGGAGTAGTCAAGGTTCTGTCGCTCGCCCAGCACCCAAGCGTCGATCATAGCCAGCTCCATCACCTGTGCTGTATTAGCCTCGAAATAGTCCCGCATGCCTTTGGCTGTAAGCAAGGACGCCAGGGTCAGCGCAGCGTGGCTATTGGTCACGCCTTCGCCTGTCGGCGGCTGGAACACAATATCGAAGGTAGGCCCTACCTCGTTACGTAAATCCAAGGGTGCCTGTAAACGCTCTTGAGCCTGCTCCTTCATACGTGCGTACACACGTTGCGCCAGAGGGGTTTTGCGCAACTGCTGCTGCACCTCGCCAACTCGCCCCTGATACTGTGGAAGATCGGCGTCGGCGTACTGCAATGCGTAATCAAGGTGTCGCATCAGATCGGTCTGCACCTGGCCCTGGCCGGGATAGGCCCGCTGCCATTGGCCGGCCATCCATTCCTTGACCATCGCCGGTCGACGGTTTTGCCGCTCTTCGATCATCCGGTACACACGCAGCGCCGCTAACTGGGCACTACTGCCTGGCGGCGCGGTATCGATCACATTCATCGCACCACCCGCAATCGCCGGTAGAAAGCGTTTGGACAACAAATTGAGATAGGCCGCATCCACCATAGGGCCAATCGCCCGGCCCTGATACAACCCCATCTCGGACAACAAAGGCCAGGTGTGGCGGTAATCGCCATAGACCGCCACCGCATCACGGATCTGGTCCAGCGATGCCAACAGATTACGCCCGGTAACATCCTCCCGCCTGTCGATATCATGCCTACTGAATTCACGGCTTTTGAGCAGAACGCTGTCGGCCTTGTCGCGGTTGATACCGAAGTAAAACTGCCAACCGCCGACCACCAGCATTCCACCCAGCGCCGCTACGATGGAGCCCGCCAGCAGTAATCGGCGTTTGCTCTGCGTCACCTTGACGTTATCGCCCGCCAAACCTGCTTCGGAATAAATAATGCGCTGGAACAGATGTTGGGCGAAATAGACCAGGGTACCGCCGGCCGGCTTCGCCTCCGGCAGTGGTGCAGCCAGGCCGTGTGGCAATGCCGCTTCACGGACAAACGCGTTGCTCGATTCACCTTGCTGGCAGACCGAAGACAAATACAGCCCCCGCACCAAAGCCGGGGTCGTGAAGCGATCACTGCCCAGCATTTCGGTGAGAAAACCGAGCAACGCTGGGCGCAACCCCGACAATTGCCCCACCAGGGCCAGCATACGATCCCGTTCGTCCTGCGTACGTAGATCACTCAGGCTGTCTAGCACCTGATCATTCAACCGTTCGATAAAGTGGTTAAAGCGCGTGCTCAACTCCGCTAGCCACGCATCAAAGTCGTCCACTGCCTCCAAGCTGAAGGTAAAGCCCAACAGCGCTTCACGCGTTGAGCGCGGTAAACGGGCAAAGAACTCCTCGAAGCCTTCCAGCAGATCGAGCTTGCTCAACACCACGTACAACGGCAAACGCGTGCCCAGTTGCCGGGTCAACTCATAGACACGCGTGCGAAGCACCGTCGCCAGCGCCTTGCGCTGTTCCGGACGCTGCGTAAGCAGGGCCTGAAGATCTACTACCAACACGACGCCGTTCAAGGCACGCCGGCTGCGTTTACGGCTCAGCCAGTCCAACAGGTGCAGCCAAAGCCGCGGATGGGTCCCGGCCGGCAGAATCGGTTTCTCTTTATCGGCGCAATGCTTCACCGGCCCGCTCGTCGCAACGGAGTCGGTGGTTGGCATCACCTGCGAATGACTGATGAACTCCCCCGGTGGGTCAATCAATACCGCTTCATGGCCGATCCACCAGTCCACGGTGTACGCCAACATCTCGTCGTGATAAGCACGTGCCCCGGCCTTGGCTACATGGGAAAGCGCGAAGCTTTGATTGGAACGGTTAATCAGGCTGGTCTTGCCAGCATTCTCCTCTCCCAGCACCAGGTACCACGGCAGTTGATAGAGCGAACGACGATGTTCCATATTGTCCAGCAGGCTGGCCAGGCTGCGGTTCAACGCCCGTTCCTGCGCCTGGACATACGGCAGGCAGGGATCGGCCTGCACCGCAGCCTCGTATTGACGCTCCGCATGCCATTGCTGATAACGGCGTCGGGTCCACCAAGCCCAAATGACGATGGGTATCAGCAGCACCCCAATGCTGGCGGCCACACGCATCGGCAGCTCGGCCAGTGGCTGATGCTCGCGCCAAACCCACTGCGGCCCCAACCACCAGATGCCGACCAGCACAAACAGCGCTGCCAGCCCGATAAGCATGGGCGCTGCGCTGTTGAATTGGCGCAGTATCGGCAGCCCCCAACGTTTGATGTAACTCCAGACATTCCCCATGGGAGGCTCCTAATCCTTGACAGCGGTAATAGCGACGGTGGGCTCGACGGGTTGCCGTGCCAGCTTCTGATACAGCTCCGGCTCCCATTGCGCGGCCTGCGTGGCTTGCATAACCCGGGCAACATTGGCGTACAGATCGGTGGCCAGCCAGCCCAGCCCACGGGCCTCCAACAGATCAGCGGCGATGACAGTGGCGTAACAGCGTTGGCGTGGCGCACGGTAAGCCGCTTGCAGTTCCTGCAAGCGCAACAACACCACTTCCACGCCTTCCTGATTGAGTTGAGTCACCAGTTCGTCGCGCAATCCGGCGTACTCCTGTACCGGGCTACCGCTGCTTTCAATCCCGTCGCTGCCGGTTAACCACGCCTTTGTGGGCATGTCCACGAAGGCAGTGCCATCGCTGAAACACAACTCCATCAGGGCAGGAACCCGTCGCACAAAGCGAGCGCAAGCTTGGCGAATACCCGCCGCCACCTCACCCATTTCCAACCGGGCAGCGACACTGGCAGCCAGAAAGCTGCCACGAAACCAGTACGGCGCAGCGCTGACGCTTTTTTCAATGCGCAGCAGCAAACCCGGATCAATAGTGTTGGACACAAGCGCGTCTTCATAGCTGACGACAATGTCACGCGGCACCGCCATCAACTCGGTACGCCGGTCACAGGTCACAGAGGGAGCCGCATGCAGATGCGCCCACAGGCCAAACCGCCGCAACTGATAGCCAGTCGGGTCGTATACATCCTGCTGGTTGACCAACTCGGCCATGTTCAATACGGCACGGCGCTGCTCGCGCTCATTGCCCGCAGGCACTGCGTTGTGACTGGATAAAAACGACGGACTGAACGCGCTCCCCCCTTGCGAACGAGCCCCCCCATCGGCACTGTCCGGGGTTGGCGCTACCGCCTGCCCAGCGTACTTACCCAGCGCCAAATGCAGTGTATCCAGCGTCGGTTGATCCAATTGTGCAGCCGACAAGCTGCTTTGCAGGCGGGACAACGCTTGCTCTGCCAGCACCTGAAGCGCTGGATTAAAACTACGTCGATCCAGGGCGGGCAAGGCTTCATCCAAACGCTGCAATAGCGCCTTGACCTGCTTGCGTTTGGCCAGCAAGCCCGTCGGTCCAGGCTTGGGATAGGCGCGGTCCCAATACCGCTCAACCATCCCCGCCAGCAGGCTAAGCGCATCTGCCCACCGCTGCCATTGCTGGGTACGCAGCCACACCGTTTGCAAATGAGCAACAATGCGAAAGTGTTTGCACTGTGTCACTAGGTACTGTCGCGCCGCCTCGTCGATGTACGGCCAGTCGATACGCGCCTCGTGCAGGCCGCCGAGCTTGACCATTTCCTGATCGATAGCCTGATAGGTTTCGTCCTCGACATCAAAGTGGCCGGCAGGCTGTTGCGGATCGATTGGTGCCAACAACAAGGCTACGACCCCTGGTGGCACATCTATTACCAGCGACATAGCTGGCGCTCCTTTTCAATTAAAGCGCCCAACCCGTCGGCGTCGAACACCAAACCGTCCAGAGGTGGGTAATCACTTTCCAGGCGCAAGCGCTGTCCGCCTCCCATGCCACGCAACAAGTCAATGGATGGCAACCCGCGCCCGGCATCAATGACCTGACCGGTATCAAGTACTCGCCACTCGCGCGCGGCAGCCAGCGGCCGGTCATCCTTGTAAATCCGCAAGCGCATGCGGTTGGGCGCCACAGGTTCGGCCGTCAGCAGTTGCAGACTTGAGATACCCGACCGGCAACTGATGATCAGGTAAGGTCGCAGGCCAACAGCGCCTAACGCAGGCGCAGAGATCAACAATTGCGGTTGAAGAGGATCGCCAGAGACCGGCCAGCGTGACAGCAAAAATCGACTGTCCTCGGCCAGGCGCTGCGCCTCGTTCGCCTGTACCCAGCCGGCCACTTGCGCAGGGCGCTCGACGGTAGAACGGGAGGGCGAGCCGAGCGGCACCCCTGCAGGTGTACCGGCAGCCTGGTCGAAACAGGCCAGACGCTCCAAAGCCGACACCACCGAGGTGCAGTCCTGCGTGGGCTTAACCTGGGCCTGTACGGCCCATCCCACCATGCTACCCAACACCCATATCCCGGCGCTTTTAATCAATACAGTTCCATCCATTCGGTTGTCCATTACACCCCTGCGCTGCACGCCATTGGGCGAACCACTGCGCCATGCGGCGCCCCTGAAACTTGCAAGGTGCAACACTAAAAGGGCAATCAATCACAGCTGATGTTCATGTTTAGGGGAATTGACAATATTGATTATCAAACAAACACAACTTGCACCAAACTCATGCTCACACACGAAGCCTGCAACCAACAGTGACGTAACAGTAACGCCTGTGCACTTCATTACCCAATACAAAACCGCGGAACATACAGCAAGCAAAGACCCATGACAGCCAGACAAAAGACTTTTATCTGTAGGAGTTTTCTGCATTATAAAAAACTCGACATCATCGAACTCCGGAAAAAGGCTAAACCCCTTTACGGGTAAATATTCCTACATAAAACAGATACCGGGACGACAATACAGATACTATTTTATATGCATTTAATACCTCACCTTCTGAAAAGGATGTTTCGCATGTCAAAAAACCTGGGCTCAGTTGCTCCCAAAGAACGCATCAACATAAAATACGTTCCCGCCACTGGCGATCAACAGGCCGAAGTAGAACTTCCATTGAAGTTACTAATCACCGGTGATTTCAAAGGTCATGGCGAAGCAACTTCTCTTGAGGAGCGGCAAGCCGTTCGCATCGACAAAGACACGTTCAATGAGGTGCTGGCCAAAGCCAACATCGGCTTGGAAATGGCGGTGCCTTGCGTACTGAATACCGACCGCGACAGCGACCTGCAGGTCAGCCTGCAGTTCAACACCATCAGCGATTTCAACCCGGACGCCGTGGCGCGTCAGGTACCGGAGTTAAATAAGCTGCTGGAACTACGCCAAGCCTTGGTTGCCCTTAAAGGGCCGATGGGCAATGTCCCTGCCTTTCGCAAGCAACTGCAGCACCTGCTGAGCGATGAACACACGCGGGCCCGTCTGATCAGCGAGTTGAACGTGGCGCTGGACGCCCCCCCGCCCACGGCCTAAGGCCATCTGAGTTGTTTATTTCCCTGCCATCCGATTCGAACGGAATATTGTCATGCACACGGAAAGCCCGCTCGCCCCTACATTGGACGTCCAGAACGCGCCCATGGAAGGCACTTTGCTTGATCAGATCATGCTGCAAACCATGCTCCAGCCCACCCACGAAGGGTATGCCGTTGCCCGGCAGGGCGTGGCCGCCTTTATCAGCGAAATCCTCAAGAGCGACAATACCGATCACTTGATCAACAAGCACCGGGTCGACCAGATGATTGCCGAGGTGGATTACGCTCTGGGCAAACAGATGGACGTGATCCTACACCAGCCGGCCTACCAGAAACTGGAATCGGCGTGGCGCGGCCTGAAGCTACTGGTTGATCGCACCGACTTTCGCGAAAACATCAAGCTGGAAGTACTACACGTTACCAAAGACGAGTTGCTGGAAGACTTCGACAACGCTGGCGACATCACCCGCAGCGGGCTGTACAAGCATGTCTACACCGCCGGCTTCGGCCAATTCGGGGGCGAGCCGATTGCCAGCATCGTCGGCAATTACACCTTTGGCCCATCCTCGCCAGACATCAAGCTGCTCAGCTACATGGCCTCGATCGGCGCCATGGCCCACGCCCCGTTTGTGACCGCCGCTGGCCCGGAATTCTTCAACCTGGATGGGTTTCAGAACCTGCCCAACCTCAAGGAAGTGAAAGACATTTTCGACGGGCCACGCCATACCAAATGGCGAGGTCTGCGCGACTCAGAAGATGCTCGTCATCTTGTGTTGGGACTGCCGCGCTTCCTGCTGCGCCAGCCTTACGACACGCTGGAAAACCCGACCAGCAGCTTCATGTATGACGAGACCATCGATGGCCAACACGACCATTACCTGTGGGGCAACACCGCCTACCTGATCGCCAGCCGCATCACCGACAGTTTTGCCCGTTATCGCTGGTGCGCCAACATCATCGGTCCGCAATCGGGTGGCGCGGTCGAAGATCTGCCGGTCCATCTGTACGAGGCGTTCGGTCAGTTGCAGGCCAAGATTCCGACCGAAGTGCTGATCTCTGATCGAAAGGAATTCGAGCTGTCCGAAGAAGGCTTCATGCCGCTGACCATGCGCAAGGACAGCGACAACGCGGCGTTCTTTTCGGCCAACTCCGTGCAGCGGCCGAAGAACTTCCCGAAAACCCGCGAAGGCCAAGAAGCCCAGACCAATTACAAGCTCGGCACACAACTGCCCTATCTCTTCATCGTCAACCGTCTGGCCCACTACATCAAAGTGTTGCAGCGCGAACAAATCGGTAGCTGGAAGGAGCGCCAGGACTTGGAGCGCGAACTCAATACCTGGCTCAAGCAGTACGTTGCAGATCAGGAAAACCCCTCCAGCGACGTACGCAGCCGCCGTCCATTACGTGCCGCAAAGATCCAGGTGCATGACGTTGAGGGCAATCCAGGCTGGTATGAAGTCTCGTTGGCTGTACGTCCGCATTTTAAATATATGGGCGCGAATTTTGAGATCTCCTTGGTCGGGCGGTTGGACATGCAGTGACGGAGCGCCCTGATGGCCAGTTTGTTCGAACGACTTGAGCCCGACGGGCCACTGCGTCGCCACCTGACACGCGAGCAACTGGCGCGTCAGCAAGTTGAAGCTATCAAACAGCACGTGGAATACCTGCTTAATGCCCGAAGGGGCTGCTCACAAAGCAGCCCCGAACTGGGCTTGAGCGATTTCAATGGCGGTGCGATTGGCACTGCTGACCTGGTGATCCATATCAGCGCCGATATCCGACGTTCGGTGGAGGCCTTCGAGCCGCGGATCAAGGTGCGCAGCGTACGGTACCAGCCCAACCCGCAACGGCCGCTGGAATTGTCGTTCAGGCTGGACTGCCAGGTACGACTGAACAACAAGGAGGAACTGGTGCAGCTCACCGTAGACATGCACGGGCAGGGTCGTCGTTATACCCGCGTCACCTGAGGACACTATGAATTTACGCGACATGTTTAGCGACGAGATGCGCTACTTGCGAGAACTGGGTCGCGAGTTTGCCCAGGACAACCCGCAATTGGCGCGCTTTCTCGGTGACGAGGCCGGCGACCCGGACGTAGAACGGCTGCTGGAAGGCTTCGCCTTCCTGACCGCCAAATTGCGCCTGAAGATTGAAAGTGATTTTCCGGAGCTGACCCATCCAATGCTGCAAATGCTTTGGCCCAACTACCTGCGGCCGCTGCCCAGCATGACCATGGTGCGCTTCGATCCAGTCAAGCAATCAGTGACCCAACGTCAGGTCTTGCCTAAGGGCACCCGTCTATTCGCAAAGGCGGTGGACGGTATTCGTTGCGAATTTCGTACCTGCACCGACGTGACGCTCTATCCCTTGTCATTGATCGAGGTCAGCGATGCACACAGCCGTGAAAAATCGGTAATGCGCATTGACCTCCAGGTACTGACCCAACACCCACTCAATGAGATGGCCTGCGATTGTCTGGATTTTCATCTAAGTGGCGACAATAGCACCGCCTTAACCCTGTACCTGTGGATCGCCCGATACCTGAAGTCAGTACATGTCCAGATCGACGGTACGCGTCACAGCCTGTCCAGCAAAGACTTGGCCTTTCCGGGTTTCAGCGCTGAGGACGCCTTGCTGCCTTACCCGCGCAACGTATTCGACGGCTATCGCATCCTGCAGGAATACTTTGTTTTCCCCCAGCGTTTTCATTTTTTCAGCCTGACTCGTTTGCTAGGGATTTGGCCAGCCGTTAAAGCCCAGACTCTGCGCCTGGAGTTCGAGTTCTCCAGGCCCATGCCGTCCATGGTTCGCTTGAAAACAAGCGACATCAGCCTGTACTGCGCACCGGCAGTCAACTTGTTCCAGCACGACGCTGAACCCATCCACCTCAACGGGCGGACAGTGGATCAGCGTGTCCAGCCCGGTGGCCAGCGCCCGGACGCCTTCGAGGTGTTCAGCATCGACCGGGTCACAGGCCGGGCGGAAGGCCAGCCCGTGCGCACCTATACGCCTTTCGAGTCGTTCCAGCATGAAATTGAACATGCCCAACATCGCGCAGCGCTTTATTACCGTGTGCGTGCCGAGGACTCGCTGGGCCGCGAGGGCGTCGTGCATCGCATCGCTTTCGTCCATGGCAATGAAAGCGCGCCTATCGACCGGCGAGAAACCGTTTCGCTGGAATTGACCTGCAGCAACCGTGACTTGCCCCAGGCACTAGCCGTGGGCGATCTTTGCATGACTACCGAGCACACCCCAACCCTGGCCACCTACACCAACCTCACTGCGCCCACCCGCAGTTACCCGCCCGTGCTGGATGCGAGCCTGCACTGGACACTGATTTCCAACCTGTCACTGAACTACCTGTCGCTGTTGTCGGCCGAGCCGCTGAAGGCTGTCATCCGTGCCTATGATTTCGCCGCGCTGCATGACCTGCAACAGGCCCGTGCTACGCGCAAGCGCCTGGATGGCATTGTGCGAGGCAACGACCCGCCCCATCGACCTGATGATGAAGGGCCTACCCATCCGCGGCCTGGCCACGCACCTGAAGCTAGATCAATCGGCCTTCGTGTGCGAGGGCGATCTGTACCTGTTCAGCACCGTGCTTTCCCACTTTTTCGCACTCTACGCCAGCATCAACTCCTTCCATCAACTGGAAGTGACCAACACCACCAACAACGAGCACTACCAATGGCCCCTGCTGACCGGCAAACAACCCGTGATCTGACCGACACGCTGCTGGCCGACGCGCGGAACTACTCGTTCTATCGCCTGCTGGAGCACTTGCATGCGTTGCATGGCGACGACCTGGAAGCCGATGCGCCACGTGCGGCCAAGCATCGTCGCGTGCGCTTGCAGAGCCACCCTGGGCTAGGGTTTCCGGCCTCAGACGTGGCCATGGCCGAACGCCTGGATGAAGACCATTACCGCGTGCAAACCACGTTCTTTGGCCTGCACGGAAGCGACTCGCCCCTGCCTGGCTACTACCTGGATCTGGTCGCTTATGAAGATGCTCAGGGTCGGGGCATTCGGCCAGCGTTTCTGGATTTTTTCAACCACCGCCTGCTGACCTTGCTGCATGACAGCTGGCGTCGCTATCGCTACTACATCCGCTTCCAGTCCGAGGCTCGCGACGGCTTTTCGCGCTGTGTATTTTCGTTGATAGGCCTCAACGACAGTGAACTGCGCGGGGCCACGGCGCTGCCATGGAGCCGGTTATTGAGCTTTGCCGGGCTAATCGCCAGTCGCAGCCGCTCACCTACCATCGTCGCCGGGATTGTCGGCCACTGTTTTGATTTGCACGGGGTGCATATTCGTGAATTCGAGGCGCGCTACGTCAAGCTCCCGCCCCAGCAACAACTGGCATTGGGAAATCCGGATAAAGGCGTACTCGGCGACAGTTTTGTGGTCGGCGCTCGCGTCAAGACCCGACGCAGCAAATTTACCTTGGTCATCCCGGATCTGGATCAAACGCGCTTTCGTCAGTTCTTGCCTAGCGGCCAGCAGTTCCCAGCGCTGCGCACGTTGATGAATGTGTTGTTGCGGGACGTGATTGCCTACGACGTGGAACTGGGCTTGCGCCAGGAGGATGTGCCCCCGTTCAACCTCGGCAACCAAAACGGTACCCACTTAGGCTGGACCAGTTTTCTTGACAAACAGCACCACCGACATACCCCCATGGTACGGATCAAGGGGCGCTCATGACCCCGTCGGCTTCCCGAATGACCCTGGTAGTGCGCAACCCCGAGCACCTGATGCATGGCTGCACGGCCAACAGACAGTTTGACCACGCTGGCGGCAGCATTGGCAACACTGCCTGCGACTGGCTGCTCGATGACCGTCAACACGCAATTCACCCTCTGCATTGCGAAATACGTCTGGTGGAAGGCCGCTTCTGCGTCATCGACCTCTGTGGGCAAACCCGTCTCAATGGCCATGACCTGGCCATAGGGCGCAACACCACAGTTAAGCTCAACGACGGCGACAGCCTGCATGTGGGCGCCTACACACTCAACGTGTACTTGCAACAAGACCGTGCAGGCACGGATGACCTGGCCCACCGGTACCTCAGCCAGCACGCGGTCAGTGCCCTGTTCAATGAAAGCCGTTGCCCGTTGGAAACGCTGCTGGAGGGGCATCAACCCGTGCCGGAGCCGGATGCCGACACCCCGGCGCACTCCCCAGAGTTCGAACGCCTGAGCACACCGTTGGGGCTACATGAGCAGCATGACCCTTTGCGAGCGCTGGACGCCACCCAACCGGTGTGCGCTCCCACAGAACTGACCCTGGCGACGTTCGAGCACGCCCACCACGTCCCCCCTATTTCTTGCCGCCTCACCGCTGGAGACGCCCCCTTGACACCACAACCCGTTTCGCCCGTCCCTCCCTCGGCGCGACATCCGGTTGTGGTCGCACGCACCCTCACCCTGATCCTGGCCTGCTTGCTGTTGGGGGGCTGCACGATGCTGGGCAAACTCGGACACGTCATCATGAACCCCTCTACGCCGGTGGGCGGGCCTGACGATCAGCCCTCTCTGATTGCTCTGAGCCTGTACGCCACCAACACCGTCAACCCGAACGCTGGCAGCGTGCGCAATATACCCACCGGTGGGCCAGAAGGCCCTATGGTTCAAAAGCCCTCCGGCTATACGGTAAACCTCAACGCCAGCAACCCGCTTGAGCTGACCGACAAGTTGCAGGCCCTGCTCGACCACTTATACACCACGCCCCCTGCTTACTCCGCCCAAACGCCTACCGCCAATGCCACGGCGATGTCCCCCCTCGAACGCTACGTGCTCGGTGACTATACCGACCTGCAGATTGGCTTCACGACGCCTAGCCAACAGGTCTCCACAGCGCCCACGCCCGCAGACATCGCAACGCCCATTGCATTCAAGATCGTGCAATTGAAAGACGACTCTCTGCTGCGCAACGCCAACCTGGAAGCCCTGACCCAGGATCTGCAGCTGGCGCTGGGCAGCACCTATATCGATGCAGATGACTACGTTCTGCTCCCCGGTCAATTCAAGTTCATCAACTACCAGCCCCTCGACAAGAAAACCCGCTACCTGGCGGTGATTGCCCGCTACCACGAAGCCAACAGCACACATTGGAAGCAAATCCTGCGCATCCAGCCCAAAGGGCATCAGTACGCCCTACTGGTGCATCTGGATTCCGCCCGTGTCGAGTTCAAGGACGAGACGCCGTGACCGTCCACGTCCGTCCGGTCTGCCCGGCAAAGTCTGCCCTTTCCCTACGTTTACAGAGAGCCTGCCGATGAGTTCCAACCCCGTGATCTGGTACGAAGGTTTGTTCGTCAAACCCCAGCACTTTCAACAGCAGGCACGTGCAGCTGAGTCGCAACTGCAGCAACGCCTCAACTGCCTTAATGACACGTTGTATGGCTTCAGTGAATTGGAGCTTAACTCCGAGTACCTGAGCTTCGGCAAGATCGCCATCATCCGCGCCCGCGGCCTGATGCCCGATGGCAGCGTTTTTGATATTCCCAATGACCAGCCCCCCCCACCACCGCTGGACATCCCTGACAGCTCGGCGGTCAACCAGGTCGTCCACCTTTGCCTGCTATTACGCAGCGATGGGGTCCTAGAGGTGCAATGGCCTGAAAACTATGCCAACAGTCGTTACAGCGCCCAGCGTAGCGAAGTGCACGACACCCACAGCGAGGACGGCGACCAAGTCGCTATGGAGCTGGCTGTGCCGAACTTGCAAATGATGCTGGCCCGCAACGACCGCAGTGCATTTACCGGAATTGCCCTGGGGCGGATCCTGGACAAACGACCAGACGGCAGCGTGGTGATGGATGAAGATTTCTATCCCACCAGCGTGTCGGTGCATGCCGTACCACCGCTAAAACGTTACCTCGGGGAAATTGCCGGGCTGATGCGCGAACGTGCCCGCGCCATTGCCGAGCGTATCGGTTCGACCAGCCAGTCCGGGGTAGCGGACGTCACCGACTTCAACCTATTGCAGACCCTCAACCGCCTCTACCCGCTTTTCCAGCATCTGGCCCGGCGCCCACATGTGCATCCGGAGCAGCTCTACATTGCCTTCAGTCAGGCCTGCGGCGAACTGGTCACCTTTACCGACGACGGTCGTTTGCCCCTGGAATATCCGGCCTACCAGCATGACAGCCTGCGTCAATCACTCAAGCCTCTGCAGGACACCCTGCGCCGAGCCTTGGGCACCGTGCTGCAACCGCGCGCTGTTTCGTTGCCGATCGAAACCCAGCAGTACGGGGTGTTGACCGCTGCCGTGCATGACAGCCTGCTACTGAAGGACGCCGAGTTCATCCTCGCGGTGCGCGCGCAGATGCCTCTGGAAATATTGCGCCAACAGTTCCTGCAACAGACCAAGGTCAGCTCACTGGAGCAACTCAGCAAACTGGTCAGCTTGCAGTTGCCAGGCATCCCGCTGATCCCGCTGCCGGTGGCACCTCGACACCTGCCCTTCCATGCCGGGTTCAGCTACTTCGAACTCGATCGCCATCACCCCGCCTGGCAGAGCCTGACCGGCGCGGCCGGCTTCGGTTTCCACATTGCCGCCGACTTCCCCGAACTGGAACTGCAGTTCTGGGCCATCAGGAGCCAATGAGATGACAGACCCCATCACACCGCGCCCCGCCGAGCAGCCTGCCCCGTTACTAAGCGCGCTACTGCATAAAGTAACCGATGCCGCGTCGGCCACTGCGCCGCAGCCCGAGCAGCAGCTAGCGCTAGCAGACCCTGAATTCCAGCTGCGCGGCCTGGCTTACAACCCCTTGGCCGACGCCGCGATGCCGTTGTTCGGCTTGGTCATGCGCCTGCGCTCGCTGGATCGATGCAACGACGTGCCCGCCTTGTACCGCAGCGTGCACAACCAGATCACCACGATCCTGGAAGAAGTACGCCAACGCGACTACGACGACGCGACCCGGCTGGCCTACTCCTACAGCCTGTGCCTGTTGATGGACGAAACAGTCATGGCCACGCCTTGGGGCAAACATTCCACCTGGAGCGGCTGTTCCTTGCTCAGTGACATTCACAAGGAAACCTGGGGCGGTGAGAAATTTTTCACCGTGCTCTCGCGCCTGCAAATGGACGCGGCCAAATACCAGCACCTGCTGGAATGCATGTACCTATGCCTATGCATGGGCCTTAAAGGCAAATACGCACTGCAGCCCAACGGTGATGCCGAGCGACAAAAGATCATCACCAAACTGCACCGCATCCTCCGTCAACTGCGCGGCCCCGCGCCCGAGCGACTGACCGACCCGATGATCAACGTCGCCCCTCGTCATTACAGAGTCAACCAGCAATGGCCATGGTGGACGCCATGGGCCGTGGCCACGGTCGTGCTGATGGTCGCCTACACGATCTACGCCGTGCGCCTGAACAGCACCACCCAGCAAGTGCTGCGTGCACTGGACGGAATTCTCACTCTATAGCCCGGATCAGCCCTGCCCCCGCCGAGTGCTATCGCTTCCAGCCCTGACGGCAGAGCGCGGACCACGAATTGGCGCCTATGCGCCAGTACCCACTGTCAGATCGACAGTGGCGACCTTCGGGTCGTTTTTTAAGCGTTACAGGAGTTTTTCATGTCTACACCCGCGTACATCACGATCGAAGGCAAAACCCAGGGGCTCATCACTAAAGGCGCCTTTACCGCCGACTCGGTGGGCAATGTCTTTGTCGAAGGGCATGAGGACGAAATCCTCGTCCAGGCGATCAAACATTCGATCAAAACGCCCACAGACCCACAAAGCGGCCAACCCGCCGGGCCTCGCGTGCACTCGCCTTTCATCTTCAGCTGTTCCATGAACAAAGCCATCCCACTGCTCAACGTAGCGCTGGCCACCGGCGAAACATTGACCAATGTGCTGGTGGAGTGGTACCGCACTTCAACCGACGGCAAGCAGGAAAAGTTTTATCGCACCCTGTTTGAAGACGCCACCATCGTCTCCATCGATACCACTCTTCCTCATGCACAGGATCCGAGCAGTGCCAGTTACACCCAGATCGTTGAAGTCAGCATGACGTATCGCAAGATCATCTGGGAACACGTTATATCCGGCACCGAGGGCTCGGACGACTGGCGCAGCCCAGTTTAAACAACTGCCATTCCTTCTGCCCCACTGATTGGGCAAGGCTTTCACTGTTCGCTACCCTCCAGCCCGTCCAGACCAAGGGCTGGGCGGTAGCGTGCCCCAAGGAGGGCCTCATGCCCCGCCAAAGCGACTTACGTTTTACCTTCCAACCCAGCGGCGGCACCGACTTCGAGGTCATCGAATTCACCCTCGACGAAGGCCTTTCCCGGCCCTTCAAATTGGCGCTGCAACTGGCAAGCCCCGATGCTGAACTGGACTTCGGCACGCTGCTGGACAAACCCGCGTTGCTGACCATTTGGCGCGATGCAACGCCGGTGCGTTACGTGCATGGCCTCATCAGTTCCCTGACTCAAGGCGATACCGGCTTTCGCCGCACCCGCTATAGCGCCGTGGTTGAACCCGCGCTGGCCAGAACCGGGCTGTGTTCCAACTGGCGGATCTTCCAGCAGCAAAGTGTGCCGCAAATCCTCGACGCCGTGTTCAAGGCCCATCGCCTGAGCGACTACGAACACACCATCAGTTACGGCCACCAACCCCGAGAATACTGCGTCCAGGCCGGCGAAACCGACCTGGCCTTCATCGCCCGGCTGGCCGCCGAAGAAGGCTTGCTCTACACCTTCGAACACCGGGCCGACGGCCATCGCCTGATCATCACCGACCGTGTCAGCGCACTCGGCACCATCGCCCCCAAAGACGCCTGCACCGTGTTGTACCAGGCCATGGGTGGCGGCGATCAACCGGAACCAGCCCTGCACCGCTTCCACTACACCGAACACGTCCGCACTGCCCGCCAGGTGCAGCGCGACTACACCTTCACCCACCCGCGCTACGACCTGGAACACATCGCCAACGGTACCCAGCTAGAGCATCAGGGGGGCGACTATGAACGCTTCGATTATCCCGGCCGCTATAAGCGCGACATCGCCGGCAAGCCCTTCACCCAGACACGCCTGAACGCCCTGCGCAGCGACGCCCGCATCGCTAAGGTCGAAGGGGATGATGCCCGCCTGCAACCGGGAAAATCCTTCGACCTGATCGACCACCCACGCGACGACATGAACATCCGCTGGCGCACCGTGAGCGTCTTCCACACCGGCATCCAGCACAGCAGCCAACAGGAAGAAGCGGCCGCCAGCGCCTCAGGCACCCACTACAACCTTGAGGCCACCCTGGCGCCCGCCGCCTTCGAATGGAAGGCCCCGCTATGCCCCAAACCGCGCATCGACGGCCCGCAAACCGCCACGGTGGTCGGCCCGCCCGACGAAGAGATTTTCTGTGATGAATGGGGCCGCATCAAAGTCAGCTTCCCCTGGGACCGCAACAGCCAAAACAACGAGCACAGCTCCTGCTGGATCCGGGTAGCCCAGGGCTGGGCTGGCACCACTTGGGGCGCGATGGCCATTCCGCGCATCGGTCAGGAACTGATCATCCAGTACTTCGACGGCGATCCAGACCAGCCCATTGCCACGGGCCGCGCTTACCGCGAAGCCAACCTGCCGCCCTACGAACTGCCCAAGCACAAAACCCGCATGACCATCAAAAGCCAGACCCACAAGGGGGATGGCTTCAATGAGCTGCGGTTTGAGGATGAGAAGGGGTTGGAAGAAGTCTACCTGCATGCGCAGAGAGACCAGAACGTGATGGTCAACAACGACGAGACCCACTGCGTGGGCGTTGACCGCACCCACGCAGTGGGCCAAGACGAAACCATCACCGTGGGCCGCAACCGCTTACGCGTGGTGAAAACCAACGACACGCTGAAGGTGGGCGGCAACAAAAACGATCACGTCGCCAGTGAGTACTACATCGGTGTCGGTTCAAAACTACGGCTTGAATGCGGCAAAACCGTGATTGAACTGAACGCCAACGGCGACCTGAATATCACCTGCGAAAACTTCAATATCACTGCCAATCAAGCCGGAAAGCTCAACACCCTCGGCGCCAAGCTTGACCTGAACATGGCCGGTAAAGCAGCAAACATCAGCGCCGTGGGCGTCAGCGATGCGGCAATCAAGGGTGATGTCGATCGCCATTTCAGCAAAGGCTGACCCTGAACATCCAGACGACCTATCGATTCAAGGAATTTGCTGCATGACCCACTACCGCACCAATGATCTGCTGATTGGCTTCCAGGGCGACCAACCGGATGACAACAGCCTCAACGTGTTCATCTTCAAGGAACGGCAAACCACCTTGGTGATTGCTCGCGGCGCAATAGAGGAAGGCACCACCCTCGCCAGCACCTATGCCCTGCAGTTGAAAGTTCTCAAGCACCAGGTCAAAGCCCTTCAATACACCGGGCCAAAGGCCGTCATGACAGGTGAGGACGATCATCTGGAAGGCTTGGAAGTCGTTACCCAATTCATACAGGGGAGCAGCCCCTCATACCAATACCAACTGGTCTGCCAAGTGCCCGGTGAGCCGCGCATGTTGGCCCTCACTTACAGTAAGAAAAGCGTATTGACCGATGCCGACTGCGACCACTGGCGCGCCATCAAACACACTTTGCGGTTTGTCTGAACGCACCGGTGACCATCGCGCAGTAGGAGCATTTAGTGGCAGACAAAGTCAAAGCCGCCCGCAAAGGCGACGCAATAATCCACATCTCGGTGTGGGCTGAAATTTTGAGTGTCGTTGCACAAGGTGTCATCTACGCCGCGGCAACGGCGGCATTGGTGGCGGCAGCACCGTGTACCTTGGTGGCGGCGGTAGGTGCAACCGCCGTGGCCGTCGGGGCCGGGTTGCTCTTGGGCGCCGCGACCAGCTTGATCCCGGTCGGCGGCAAAAGCATCACCGAACACATCAGTGATGGCTGCGATGCAGTGGCCAATATGATTTTCCCGCCCGTACCTGCCGGAATCATCGCATCAGGCTCCCAAGACACATTCATCAATGCCTTGCCTGCGGCACGTGCTGCCGGGTATCAAATCACCGATGTACCGGACACGGAACCGGCAAAACCCGGCGTGTTGGAAACACTTGGGGCACTGGTCGTGGGGCTGACGCCCTACGGCTGGTATCAGGCGGCGGATACCATCATCAACCCGCCCGTTGTCACGCAACCCAACCCTGGCACAACCGCTGCCGAACAGGACGAAGTGGCTTGCATCCGGCACCCTCCCATGCCGCTGCAATACATCGCGGAAGGCTCACGGGACGTTTTCATCAATAGCCAGCCGGCCGCGCGGGATAGCGAACGTACCACGTGTGAAGCGACCATCAACGCGGATATTGCCATCTCCCCTGATGTGCGCATTGGTGGGGAGTCGTTGGTGGTGCGCGAAATCCGCAGCGGCAAGAACAAACTGGGGATGATTGCCGGGCTGATTATCGGCATGTTGCTGTCCAGAAAAGTCGCCGGCCGCCGCTGCAAGGGCAACCCGGTCTCAGTCTCCACCGGCAGCAAATTCCAAAATGGCCCTGAAGACGTCGATTTCACTTTACCGGGCATTTTGCCGATTGACTGGGCCCGCCAATACAACAGTGAGGACCTGCGCACCAGCGGCCTGTTTGGGCCAGGCTGGAGTGTGTTTTACGAAGTCGAGATCGTCCGTGTTCCGCACCCTGACGGCGGTGATTTGTGGGTGTATATCGACGCCCAGGGCAGCCGTTTGGAACTGGGTCGCCTCAACACCGGCGACAGCTTTGTCAGCATCCTCGACGGCCTGAGTTTCTATCAGCTGGGCGAAGGCCTGACGGTGGTCGAAGACATTCACGAGGGGCTCTATCAAGTCTTTGAAGTCGATCCGCACGACGCCCAACGCTCACGCCTGGTGCGCCTCGGTGATCGCAATCGCAACCTGCTCAATCTGCTCTATGACGAAACTGCTCGACTGGTACTGGTGGTCGACCCCGTCAGCCATTTGACCGTCCACTTGCACTACGACGCCCTGCACACGAATCGGGTCAGCCAAGTCGATCGCCTATTCCTCAAGCCCAACGAACCCAGTCAGATTGAACGCAGAGAAGCGTTGGTGAATTACCGGTACACCGACAAGGGTAACTTGAGCGCGGTACTTGATGCCAATGGCCAAGTCGTGCGGCGCTTTACCTATACCCCCGAGCATTACCTGAGTAGCCACACCCTGGCCAGCGGCGCCACCCGCCACTATCAATGGGCCATATTCGCCGTCCCGCAATACCGTCCGCAACCCGTGCGCGCCGATGGCACTCCGTACACCCTGCCGCCTTTGCTCGAACCGCAACCCGACCATGAATGGCGCGTGGTGCGGCACTGGGGCAGCGATGGCGAGGACTACCACTTCAGCTATGACCTGGAAAAAGGCGAAACCCGTGTCGTGGATAGCCTCGGCCGCACGGATCATTATTTCTGGGGCCCGCTGTACGAGGTCTATCAGCATATCGACCCGTTGGGCCAATGCTGGCGGGACGACATGCTGGCGGGGCAATTGCTCAAAACCACCGACCCACAAGGCGGCGAGTGGCATTACGCTTACGACGAAATCGGCCGCCTGATCGAAACCCGCGACCCGCTGGGCCGCAGCGAGCGCCTCTACTACACCGAGCACTGGGCACTGCCGCTGAGCATCACCGACCGCGGCGGCTGCACCCGCACCTACCGCTACGATGAACGCGGCAACCTGCTCAGCGAACAAGACCCGCTCGGGCACACCACCCATTACGGCTACGACCCGCAAGGCCGGGTGGTGTCCATCACCGACGCCACAGGCAAACACAAAACCCTGGGCTGGAACACGCACAGTCAACTGCTCAGCTACCGCGACTGCTCCAACGCCGAAACCCACTACCGCTACGATGCCCGCGGTCAGCTCAGCCAGAGCATCAACGCACGCGGTGAAAGCCAGCACTACCGCTATGACCGGCGCGGCCTACTGATTGAAAGCGAACGCCCGGACGGCCGTCTCGACCGCTACGAGCGCGACAGCGCAGGCCAGATCATCGGCTACACCGACCCCGCCCAGCAGACCACCTGCTACCAGTACGACCTCAGTGGCCGGGTCAAACAGCGTACCGATGCCCAGGGCCACAGTGTGCGCTTGAGCTACGACGCCTATGGCCGCCTGAAAAAGCTGACCAACGAAAACAACGAAGCCTACGCCTTCGGTTGGGACCCACTGGATCGGCTGGTGGCCCAGCGCGACCTGGACGGCAGCGGGTGCTGTTACCACTATAACGCCGTCGGCGATGTCTGCGGCGTGGATCATGTGCCTGTCCCAGCCTCAGCGGCCGATGACAGCGACGCGAAGGACGATGACTGCCCGCCGCTCAAACACCGTTTCGAACGTGATGCCGCCGGGCGCTTGATCAAAAAAAACACTGCCGACGGCGTCACCGACTACACCTACGACAACGCCGACAACCTACTGTCGATCACCTTCACCGACCTCAACGGCCAGCAGCAACCACTGGCGTTCAGCTACGACAAGGCCGGGCACCTGCTCAGTGAAACCAGCGCTACCGGCGAGCTGAAATCCCACTACGACGAACTGGGCAACCTCGAAACCCTGACCCTGCCCGACCAGCGCACCATCAACCACCTGTACTACGGCAGCGGCCACCTGCACCAGATCAACCTAGGTGGCCGAGTAATCTGTGATTTCGAGCGCGACAACCTCCATGAAGAAGTGCTGCGTACCCAGGGCCAACTGCACACCCGCACCCGCTATGACCGCAACGGCCGACTCGCGCAAAAGGCCCTGCACTACCACAACGCCGCCCGCGAAGAATTACCGCTGCTGAGCAAGGACTACGAGTACGACGCCTGCGACAACCTGATTGCCGAAGTACTCACCCAAACCCAACGCCGGGATAACAAACACTCGCCCAAAGACGCCGTGATCGGCCGCTTCGAGCCCGCCAGGGGCAACGGCAAAAGCCACACCCTCAGCCAGCAGTACCGCTACGACCCCACCGAGCGCATCCGCCAGCACTACCAACACACCCCACAAACGCCCGGTCAGCACAGCGAAACCTTCAACTACGACGCCGCCGCCAACCTGATGCAGAACGGCGTACTGCGTGGCCACGTCAAACACAACCGCGTGCAGGTATTCGAAGACAAACGCTACCGCTACGACCGCTTCGGGCGCCTCAGCGAAAAGCGCATCGGCAGCCACACCGTGCAACGTTTTGAGTACGACGCAGAACAGCGCTTGATCTACGTGCAGCAGAGCAAATACGGCGAACACCTGCGTATCCACTACCAGTACGACCCGCTGGGCCGGCGCATCGGCAAACATGCCTACCGAAACGACGATCACCTGCCGTACCAGCGCACCGATTTCCAGTGGCAAGGCCTACGCCTGCTGCAGGAAGTCCAGGATGGAAGGCCCAGCCTCTATCTTTACGCCAACACCGACAGCTACGAGCCACTCGCTCGAATCGACGGCAACCCGGGTAGCGAGCAGATCTACTACTTCCACACCAACCTCGCCGGCCTGCCCGAACAACTGACCGACGAACACGGCCTGAGCGTATGGCACGGCGAATTCAAAGCATGGGGCAACAGCCGCGACGAATGGCATCATACCCAGAGCGGGCAGGAACAGAACCTGCGTTTTCAGGGCCAATACCTTGACCGGGAAACCGGGCTGCACTACAACACGTTTAGGTTTTATGATCCGGATGTGGGGCGGTTTACACAGACTGATCCGATTGGATTGCTGGGTGGGATCAATCTTTATCAGTACGCGCCGAATGCGGTTGGGTGGGTTGATCCGTTAGGGTTGGAAGTAAAAAAACTCGAAACTTATGAGCGAGCTCGAAACGCTGCCATTAAGTGGTTAGAAGAAAGAGGATTCAAAGCTGAGAAGGAAACCCTAGGCCGCTTCAGTGACATCAAAGGACAACCGATCGGAATGCAGACCGCAGATGGCAAAATAGGTTTCAGGGTTGAATTTGACGAGAAAAACAAGGCTCACATAAATACTTGGTCCGGAAAAGAAAAAGGTCCGCACTTTCTATTTGAAGCCACTCAAAAAACCGTGACTAAAATTCAGAAAAATTTCAGAAAACCATCTAGTTGCGAAGGTTAAAAATCCATGTCCTATGATTCAGATTTAATTGACCTGTGCCGCCGAAAGAAAATTCATGTGAGCAACCTCGGCCCAGCCGATTTATTATTTGAATTGATTGAAAAAAAATATCCTTTCTCGGGGAACAGAGTTGCCTTTTGTAAATTAAACAACTATAAATACGCCAAAACCAGTAACAATAGGGCGATTTCAGACATGGTTCAGTTCATAGAGCCATTACAAGGGTTAATCGCTAAAACAAGCGAGTTAATTTATTTAGGTGACAATCTAACCGAAAACGCGTACTTGACTTCAAACACAAATTTAATAAAATTTATATCCTGCTTCATCGAAATCCCTCAATCTCATTACTTATTAGCAAAGGACGTGTCTTGGTGCATAAATCTTTCATTTGAAAATGATATAGAATTTGGCGCATTAGACGACAGCCAGTAGTGTTATCAGAGTAGCCCCGACCCATCGGAATTAAAAACCATCTACAGATCAAAAAAATCACACTTCAAAAATAATAGAGATATTTACCAGCGTGAATCGAATATTTATTAAATAATTACCGAACCGTCTTCGACGATTATCAATCATCCGTGTGTTACGGAATAAAAAATTCGGTATTTTATGAGAGCAAGTATCACGCTCAACCCGGATCGAGCGCAATTCGACGCCCTCGGCAAGCACAGATATCTGAGATTAAGCGCGTGCGGGCAGTAGCTTAAGTACTGCGGATGCTAACACCGAAGCCTACTAACCATACGATGCTCTTGGCCACCTCAGCCAGACCGTTAACGCGCGCTCTCAGTTTTTGCTAAAAACCGAAGGAAAGCCACTGGCATGGCCGACGCAAATGAAAAATTTAGAATCAAACCATACCGATCTTGCAACCATGTTGAATTTAATATAAGACGCTGAAGAGCCGCACATAGAAAGAAACAATATAGGCTTTGAGAGACTCAAAGTAAAAATGCGATATTAACCAGACAAACCTCTTTTACTAAAAAGACATAGACGATATGAGCGGAATGTGCAAAATTAAAACTTCAACGCTAAAGAGAATTTTGAGCCACTTGGACGAAATGGTGATTACAATTGACAAAATAGGTTCTGGTTTTGAAGAAAGAGAAAATACTGCGCTAGCGTTATTATTATTTTTTAGAGAGAACGATATTCTTAATAAATTAGCTGCCGCAAGAAAAACCCTTAGCCATAGCTTATCCGAGAAAATTGGAAGCTATGAATATGACAAATGGATCGAAAATGACATTATACTTTGGCGACCGCCATATGATAAAAATAAGTATGAGATCACCGAGCTTCTAAATAGACTAGACAAGCAAACATAATAATTTAGCATAAATAATATTTAGCCTAGAAATGATGAAAACCCATTAAATATATTAGCATATTAATAAACATTTATAATGTTATCTGCACCACCAAGGTAATGGAGATACCAATAGGACATCAAACAAAGAAACTTCTACATTTTATCTATTTGACGATATGGGTAGGAGGGCTCGAACACGTTTTATGTAAAGCAAAGATGAGGGAACGCTCTACCTCCACTAAAAATAATGGGCATTATATTTAAATCTTATACAACCAAGTAAAATTAATAACATACACAACAGGTAAAACTAACAGTTTTAAAATTTAGCTCAAGCGGAGGACAAGTCTCCGCAGTGATTGGCGTCATCAAACAGGCTCTAAACCCAGGCAAACTAAAATGAATACTAACAATTATAAATGCTGTTCTGACCGACTGACGTCATACGATGACGTAAAATGGACTACCTTACAAAGGGACATCGAAAGTTCCGAAATATAATGGATGACGCATGAGCAACCAAGATAGAGCGACGCCTATTGAATTACCAGTTTAGCAAGCCCCCAATGATGACGTTTGCATTAACAACGAAGGTGACAACTTAGAAATCTTATTTAAAATTTGGCTGAGTGCCAACAGATACTCAAAGCTTGCTGGAGCGTTAAATCTCAAGCAAGTATGGGGAATAAAACTTGAAAGACACAAGCGACTAAATTACTACCCCAACAGGGAAGATGATGATTTCAATTCTTGCTATTGGGTAGTCAGTGAATCTTCTTGGCTTAAGAAACTAACTACAGAAAGAAAGAGCTATTTCCCTGACTGGAAAGAATATGACAGAACAGAATACAAACATTTTATAATTCAAAGCAATAAACATTATATTGAAGTTATCGCTGGAACGCTGTCCTTTTCCAGAACAAAGCTAAAAACATAGCGCAACAATTAATTTAAAAACTTTAAACATTTTGAGTATTTTTATGTATTGCTACGCCAGCATATTACCCTATCGAGGCGAGCAAATCGATAGCCAACTGCCTGGCGGATGCGTCGATCGCTATCAGCGCGACACCGCAGATGCCGATCATAATAGTGAAACCTTAAACTACGACACCGCCGCCAACCTGACTCAGAATGGCGTGCTGCGTGGCTACGTCAAACACAACCGCGTGCAGGTGCTCGAAGACAAATGCAACCACTTCGGGCGCCTCAGCGAAAAACGCGTCCGCAGCCACACTGTGCAACGTTTTTTGAATACGACGCCGAACAGCGCTTGATCTTTGTGCGACAGAGCAAACACGGCGAACGTCTGCGCATCCACTGCCGGTACGACCCGCTGGGCCGGCGCATCGGCAAACAGATCTACCGAAACGACGATCACCAGCCTTACCAGCGCACCGACTTCCAGTGGCAAGGCCTACGCCTGCTGCAGGAAGTCCAGGATGGACGGCCCAGCCTCTATCTTTACGCCGGCACCAACAACTACGAGCCACTCGCTCGAATCGACGGCAACCCTGGTAGCGATCAGATCTACTACTTCCACACCAACATCGCCGGCCTACCTGAACAACTCACCGACGAACACGGCCTGAGCGTATGGCACGGCGAATTCAAAGCCTGGGGCAACAGCCGCGACGAATGGCATCGTACTCAGGGTGGGCAGGAACAGAACCTACGTTTTCAGGGCCAATACCTTGACCGCGAAACCGGGCTGCACCACAACACGTTTAGGTTTTATGATCCGGATGTTGGGCGGCTTACACAGACTGATCAGATTGGATTGCTGGTGGGATCAATCTTTTATCAGTACGCGCCGAATGCGGTTGGGTGGGTTGATCCGTGGGGGCTGAACTGCGATTCAACAGATAAATTCAACTGGAAAAGCGTTAAACAATTTGGCCATACATTCAGTGAGCATGGTGCTGAAGCCAGGAATACCCAACGTCTACTTGACCGGGCACGCGGCACTGGCAAAAACCAACGACAATGGCTTAACAATGATCAAGCCTCGCAAATCATTGGCAGTATAAAAATTAATGAACCAACAAAAATACAAATCCCACCTGATCTTGGTCAAGTGATCACGCTAAACGGAGATATCATCACCGTAAGAGCTGCAATGTTAATGCCCAACCCGGCGGACTTAAAACCGCATACCCAGTACTGGAATAGTTTAAATGGAAATAGAAATATTCGTTAAAGATCGCTGTTTCGGTGATTTTATTCCTCGCACCTACAATACGGAGGAAGATGATATCCGATCAATTTTAGTAGACGTATGTCGATTCATAGAGCATCAAGTAGACTTTAAAGTCTCTGGATTCGGACAGGACCACTGGCCCGTTGACACTGGAACTGACCTGCCGGTATTTCTCGAGCAATTACCTGCCACAATTAAAGCACTGGAAATCAGGCAATCCGCCAATATAGATTTTTATGAACAAGGAATAGAAAGATATCTAAAACTCGACTATTCAAACATTAATGACTTTTATGAAATTTCCTGTACAAGCAATACTGATTGGAAACCCGACCCGAAGATCGAAAAAATTCATGCCTCAGAGCTAATAGACATATTTAGCAACATTAAACGTACATTCATCACAATAATGACCGAACTATCTCCGACGATCATCCATCACCCGTGGGTTACGGAATGGAAGAACATTTAGGAAGTTTATAATAACACATATGACTTTAAGCCGAATTGTGCGTTTTACCGGCGTTTTCGGCAAGGACAGATACCTGGGTTTAAGCGCGCACCGGTAGTTGCTCAAGTACTGCGACTGCTCCAACGGCGAAGCATGCTAACGATACGATGCTTGTGGTCACCTCAGCCAGAGCATCAAGTTACTGGTTATAAGGATATCAATATGATGGCAGCGCAAACCTATTGTCAGTAGTCGTCATCCAGCAGAGCCGAAAATAGTACTACAACAGCGCTCGACCGCGAACAACTGGGCTATTCCGCAATCTGCGTCAAACAAGCAAAGCTTCTTGCGCATACTTAAAGACAGGATGGTCTATTTGAAATCAACTGTTGTCGGCCATTGCGATCTGACGTACGAACACCTCAAAAATTAGAGGTAGCAACCGAAGGATATGTATATTTATGTACAGGCAACAAAAAAAGGCCCCAAAAGGGGCCTTTTTTCGATCATCAAAGCACTCTGCTGAATGCTTTGCTGCCATGTTTGGAGCGGGAAACGAGACTCGAACTCGCGACCCCGACCTTGGCAAGGTCGTGCTCTACCAACTGAGCTATTCCCGCGTATCTTGTTGAAAACGTTGAGTTTTTACTCATCACTTTCGATGGAGGCGATTTTGGACTGATTTGGCGAGCTTGGCAAGCCCTTCAATCAAAAATTTTCCCTCACACACAAAAACGCCGCTCAATGAGCGGCGTTTTTGACGAATATGGAGCGGGAAACGAGACTCGAACTCGCGACCCCGACCTTGGCAAGGTCGTGCTCTACCAACTGAGCTATTCCCGCAAATGGCGTCCCCTAGGGGACTCGAACCCCTGTTACCGCCGTGAAAGGGCGGTGTCCTAGGCCACTAGACGAAGGGGACACGCTAACTGAAACACATGGTGTGTGGTTCAGTGCCCAGACCCTAGCCCGAAGACTTGGCCCTGGTTTCACTCAGTGCCGCCCGAAGGCCACACCGTTTAAAAATGGAGCGGGAAACGAGACTCGAACTCGCGACCCCGACCTTGGCAAGGTCGTGCTCTACCAACTGAGCTATTCCCGCAATGGCGTCCCCTAGGGGACTCGAACCCCTGTTACCGCCGTGAAAGGGCGGTGTCCTAGGCCACTAGACGAAGGGGACACACTACAACATTCACTACTCGCTGCGCTTCGCTGTGTGCTTTACGCTGCAAGTGGCGCGCATTCTAGGGATGCTTTGGGAAGTCGTCAACCCCTTGTGATAAATTTATTTAAATCAATGACTTCACTGCCAATCCCGGCCCCGTCCATCCGTCGCGCGATGGCCGTAAGCCGCTATCAGGCTTTCCCCTCTATGCGCCTATAGACGAAGCCACTACACTCGAATGAAAACCATCCTGACGAGGCTTTAGACCGTGACACCACTCATGATCACCCTGCTTATAGTAGCGGGGATCGTTATTTTGATTGCCATCGGTTACCTCAACAACGTGGTGGAGAACAACAAACTGGAGAAGTCACGGCTCAAGATCGAGCTCAACGACCGCTTGCGCCGTTGCGGCGAGATCACCGAGACGTTTCCCGGCCAATACATGACGCCGGCGCTGAAGCTGTTGCTCACGCGCCTGGAGCTGAACCTCAACCAGCGCCTGTTGGCCCATGACAAGAACAATACCGGCACCAAGGCGCGCCTGGCCGAGCTGCAGGCGGAAATCGCCAAGGGCGAGTCGATCTCGATCAACAACCCGCCGATGCCGATCCAGACTGAAATCAAGGCCAAGGACGTGCGTTTCCAGCTCGAAGCCTTGCACAGCCAAATCACCCGCGCCGCCCAGGACGGCTTTCTGCCGGCCAACGAGGCCAAGCACTGGATTCGCGAGATCCGCCATATCCTGGTGCTGCTGCATATCGAGTTTTTCAACAACCTGGGCCAACAGGCGCTGCAACAAGAGCAGCCAGGCCAGGCGCGCCTGGCGTTCGAGCGCGGCGTGCAGTACTTGCGCAAGCAACCGGAGCCCGCGTTGTATGCCGAGCAATTGGCGTATATGGAGAAACTGCTGGGCCGCTCCAACTCCATGGTACTGAGCAGCCGCGAAGCGCAGGTTGAAGCCGAGCAGAGCGAGCTGACCGACGGGCTGAAGGACGACGACGAAGAGAATTGGAGAAAGAAGAAAGCGTACGATTGATCCGGGATCATCGGACGCCGCTCCTACACAGGTAGGAGCGGATTCATCCGCGAATTGGCCACTGTGATGCATCAGGTTTACGCGGTGTGCTTTTCGCGGATGAATCCGTTCCTACAGCCGGTACCCTATAAAACCCACGTCAGCATTCAGTCAACCGCAAGAAGATCGCCACCAAGGCTTCAACCCCCCGCTGATCCACTTCGCTGAAACGCCCCACCTTTGGGCTGTCCAAGTCCAGCACGCCCAACAGGCGCCCCTCCTTGACCAACGGCACCACCAGTTCGCTGTTGGACGCGCTGTCACAGGCGATGTGCCCAGGGAACGCGTGCACATCTTCTACCCGCTGGGTTTGCCGGGTCGCCGCCGCCGCGCCGCACACGCCCTTGGAGAAGGGGATACGCACGCAGGCCACTTGCCCCTGGAAAGGGCCCAACAACAGCTCCTCGTTGCGGTTGAGGTAGAAACCGGCCCAGTTCAGGTCATCGACCTGGTGATAAAGGAACGCGGAAAACTGCGAGGCGTTGGCGATGAAGTCGCGTTCATCGGCCAGCAACGACTCCAGTTGCGCACAGAGCAGCGAGTAGCCCTCAAGCCCCTGCCCTGCGCTGTTCAAATCAATCATTTACCTTGCTCCAGTAATTGCAGACCCACCCAGTAACGGGCGAATTGGTAGGCACATCGGCCATTGCGGTTGCCGCGCCCGGTGGCCCAACGCGCGGCAAGAATATCCAGCTCTTCGGTACGTTGCCAGGCAAGCCCGGAAGGTGCTGCCAGCGCACCGATCCAGTGCTCGACCACGTTCAGGTAGTGCTCTTGGGTAAAGGGGTAAAACGACAACCACAGGCCGAAACGGTCAGACAGGGCGATTTTGTCTTCCACCGCCTCGCTGGGGTGCACCTCGCCATCCACCGTTTGCCAATGGTCATTGTCGCTGAGTTTTTCCGGCACCAGGTGGCGGCGGTTGGACGTGGCGTACAGCAGCACGTTGTCGGGCGACTGTTCGAGGGAGCCGTCCAGCACGCTTTTCAAGATGCGGTAGTCACCCTCCCCTGCCTCGAAACTCAAGTCATCGCAGAACAACACGAAGCGCTGCGGCAGCTTGACCAGTTGCTCGACGATGCGCGGCAGGTCGGCCAGGTGGTCGCGTTCGATTTCGATCAATCGCAGGCCCTCACCACAATGCTCGGCCAACAGTGCGCGCACCAGCGAAGACTTGCCGGTGCCTCGCGAGCCCCACAGCAAGGCATGGTTGGCCGGCATGCCATCGAGGAACTGGCGTGTGTTGCGGCCTAACTGTTCGCACTGCCGATCAACGCCGATCAAGTCGCTCAAACGGGTTTCCAGGCTAACGGAAAGTGCCTGCAAATAACCGCTGCGGCCTTCGCGCTGCCAGCGCGCGGCCACGCAGGTATTCCAGTCTACCGGCGCACGCACCGCTGGCAACAAGGGCTCCAGGCGTGCCAGCACTGACTCGGCACGCTCCAGAAAGGCGTTCAAACGGGCATCCATGACGGCTCCTCGACGGCAACGCAAACAGCACGCGCGGCTAAATAAAGATAAAATGACGGGCTTGCCGAAACACGGAGTTGTTCGGCTATGCTTGCCCAGCGCACGGAACGAGAAATTGGCTCAGTACCCATGGATATAAAATTCACCAATCGCCTGTCATACAAGCAAGCACGACTGACGGTATTGGTCGGTTTTATCCTGGGCTTCCTGCTCAGCCTGGTGCAGATCGGCATCGATTATGCCAGTGTCGACGAGGCGATCAACCGCGAGATGCTTTCGCTGCTGGACATCAGCCACAATCCGGCCTCGCGCATCGCCTACAACATCGACAGCGAGCTGGCCAAGGAACTCACCCGCGGCCTGCTGCACTCAAGCTCCATCACTGGCGCTCGGCTGATGGACAACACCAACACGGTACTGGCCAACGTCAGCCGGCCGCGTAACGAAAGCCCTTATCGATTTATCAGCGACTGCCTGTTTGGCGAACACCGCGAGTTCCAAGACCCGCTGTTTCTCAGCCACATGCCCAACGAGCGCCTCGGCACCCTGATCATCGAGGTCGACACTTTCGCATTTGGCCAGCGCTTTTTGCGCCGAGCCGAGATCACCCTGCTCAGCGGCTTCCTGCGCAGCCTGATCCTGACTGGCATCCTGTTGGCGCTGTTCTACACGATGCTGACCAAGCCGCTGATCAAGGTCATCAGCGCCCTGAGCAGCAGCGACCCACACGGCCCAAAACCGAGCAAACTGGCGTTCCCACCCGGCCATGAGAAGGACGAGATCGGCGTGCTGGTGAAGGTCGCCAACCAGCAGTTCGTCAGCATGGCCACCGAGATCCAGCAGCGCCGTGCCGCCGAAAACCGCCTCACCGACTACCTCAACGAGCTGGAGAACATCGTCTCGGCGCGCACCACCGAGCTCAAGGCCAGCAACATTCGCCTGAGCCTGTCCAACGAGGAACTGGAAAGCGCCCGCCGCACCGCCCTGGACATGGCCCAGGCCCGCGCCGCGTTCCTGGCCAACATGAGCCACGAAATCCGCACCCCACTCAATGGCTTGCTGGGCATGATCGCGTTGTCACTGGACAGCACGCTGACCGCCGAGCAGCGCCAGCAACTGTCGATCGCCCACGACTCGGGTAAGGTCTTGGTGGAGTTGCTCAACGACATCCTCGACCTGTCCAAGTTCGACGCCGGCCAACTGGAACTCGAACGCATCCCCTTCGACCTCGGCGCGCTGGTGGAAGACACTGCCAACCTGCTGTCGCAGAACGCTGCGCCCAGCGTCGAACTGACGTGCCTGATCGACCCGCAATTCCCCTCGATGGTGTTGGGCGACCCGACCCGGGTGCGGCAGATCGTCAGCAACCTGCTGTCCAACGCCTTGAAGTTCACCCGCTTCGGCCGCGTGGACGTGCGCCTGAGCCACTACCCTGGCGGCGTTCGCGTCGAGGTGTGCGACACCGGCATCGGCATCCCCCAGGAAGCCCAGGTCAAGATATTCCAACCCTTCACCCAGGCTGGCGCCGGCATCACCCGGCAGTTTGGCGGCACCGGGCTGGGCCTGGCACTGACCAATAACCTGTGCGAAGCCATGGAGGGCCGCCTGAGCATCAGCTCGGAAAGCGGGTTTGGCAGCCAGTTCTGCGCCGACCTGCCATTATTGATCCATACGCCGGCCATCGCGCCTGCGCCGCTCAACGGCCAGGTGATCGCGGTCAGTTCGGCAACCAGTGGCCTGAGCGAACTGCTCCAGAGCCTGCTGCCGGGTTGGGGCCTGAGTTATCGGCGCTATGATCTCAACGATGACTTGCAGGGCCTGGCCCCGGACCTGTTGATCACCGACTGCCTGGATTGCCTGTTCGGCCTGCGCCCCACCATCAGCGCGCCGATCCTGCTGGTGACTGCCTATGGCAACTTCTTGCCCACCGAACAGGCCACCGCCTTGAGCCCGCTACAGCAACAAGCGCGTCCGCTGGCACGCAACGCGCTGTACCAGAGCTTGCGCCGCACGCTGATGGGCGACGAGCCCTCGCCACTGGACGCCCTGCGCGCCGAGCACTCGCTGGAGTGCCGCGCGAGGATCCTGCTGGTGGAAGACAACCCGGTCAACCAACTGGTGGCCAAGGGCATGCTGAGCAAGCTGGGCTGCGAGGTGATCGTCGCGGCCCACGGCGGCGAAGCCTTGGCTGAGCTTGAAGAGAAGAGCTTCGACCTGGTGCTGATGGACTGCAACATGCCGGTCATGAACGGCTACGAGGCCAGCCGGCGAATCCGCCAGAGCGGTCGCTGGCACAACCTGCCAATCGTCGCCCTGACTGCCAACGCCATGCCCGAGGAACGCGAACGCTGCCGCGCCGCCGGCATGAGTGACTACCTGGCCAAACCCTTCCGCCGCGAAGAGCTGATCACCCTGCTCGACCACTGGGTGCCGCTGGGCCCCGCGCTCAGTTGAACTGACGCAACAGTGCGTCCAACCCCTGCGCCAAGGCCTGGGCCCGGTCAAGGTCTACCCCGCTATCGCAGATCAGGCGTTCGCGCAACGGCGCGACCTGCGCGCGCAAAGCCAGGCCTTTAGCGGTCACGCTCACGTGCACCTCGCGCTCGTCTGCCACAGCACGCGCACGCTCCACCAGCGCCAACTGCTGCAAGCGCTTGAGCAACGGCGTCAAGGTCCCGGAATCCAGGCTCAGGCGCTGGCCCAGGGCCTTGACCGTGGGCTGCTGGAGCGGCTCATCGCGCCATTCCCACAGCACCAGCATCACCAGGTACTGAGGGTACGTCAGGCCCAATGCATCGAGCATCGGCTTGTAGCCACGGGTGACCGCGCGCGAGGCTGCGTAGAGCTTGAAGCACAATTGATTGTCCAGGCGCAGGTCGGTCATTTGAGCAGGGCTTCGATCTCGGCGTTCAGGTCCTGAGGCTTGGTGGTGGGGCCGAAGCGCTTGACCAGCAAGCCGTCCTTGCCGATCAAGAACTTGGTGAAGTTCCACTTGATCCCCTTGGACCCCAACAGGCCCGGGGCGCGCTGCTTGAGCTGGACAAACAGCGGGTGGGCGTCGGTGCCGTTCACATCGATCTTTTTGAACAGCGGGAAGCTGACACCAAAGTTCAGTTCACAAAACTGCGAGATCGCGCTTTCGTCACCCGGTTCCTGTTTGCCGAACTGATTGCACGGGAACCCCAATACCACCAGGCCTTGGTCCTTATAGTCCTGCCACAGCTGCTCCAGCCCTTTGTATTGCGGGGTAAAGCCGCACTTGCTGGCGGTATTGACCACCAAAATGGCCTTGCCGGCGAAGTCACCGAGGGTTTTCTGCTCGCCGGTGATGGTGGTGCACGGGATGCTCAGCAAGGTGTCGCTCATGGTCAGTGGCGCTCTTTTTATGAAATGAGTCACCAACATAGCGCGCAATTGAATTGCACACAATCCATATAATCGCTGCATCCCCCGGTAGGAGCGGATTTATCCGCGAAGCAGCCAACGCCGCTTACCTGACACCGCGCAGCGTCCTTTTCGCGGATGCCCCTACCGTTCGCACAGGGTTTATTCGGACGGCACCAGGTCCAGGCACACCGAGTTGATGCAATAACGCAGCCCGGTTGGCGGCGGGCCGTCCGGAAACACGTGGCCCAGGTGCGCGTCGCAGGTGGCGCAGACCACCTCGGTGCGGATCATGCCATGGGTGGTATCGCGGATCTCGACCATCGCGCTTTCACCGATCGGCGCGTAGAAACTGGGCCAGCCGCAGCCGGAATCAAACTTGGTTTCGGAACTGAACAACGGCTCGTTGCAGCACACGCAGTGGTAGACCCCCTTGGTCTTGGTGCTGTTGTACTTGCCGGTAAAGGGCCGCTCGGTGGCTTTAAGGCGGCACACGTTATACTGCTCGGGGTCGAGCATGGCGCGCCATTCTTCATCGGTTTTGCTGAACTGGGTCATCGGCTGTCCTCGGCAAATGAAAAACCTGATCTGTACCTTTTCCAGGGATCAGGCGGCACGTATGATGCGCCAACTTGTACTTCAGTCTGTCACCCGCGCACCGCGCATTCAAATTCAATTTCACCGCGCCACGCGCAGCGATCTTTTCTTCTTGGGATCAAATCATGCAGGTCAGCAAATCGAACAAGCTCGCCAACGTCTGCTATGACATTCGCGGCCCAGTGCTCAAGCACGCCAAGCGCCTGGAAGAGGAAGGCCACCGCATCCTCAAGCTGAACATCGGCAACCCGGCGCCCTTTGGTTTCGAAGCGCCGGACGAAATCCTCCAGGACGTGATCCGCAACCTGCCGGTTTCCCAAGGCTACAGCGACTCCAAGGGCCTGTTCAGCGCGCGCAAGGCGGTGATGCAGTACTACCAGCAAAAGCAGGTAGAAGGCGTTGGCATCGAAGACATCTACCTCGGCAACGGCGTGTCCGAACTGATCGTGATGTCGCTGCAGGCCCTGCTCAACAACGGCGACGAAGTGCTGATCCCAGCCCCCGACTACCCGCTGTGGACGGCCTCGGTAAGCCTGGCCGGCGGCAACGCCGTGCATTACCTGTGCGACGAACAGGCCAACTGGTGGCCAGACCTGGATGATATCAAGGCCAAGATCACCCCGAACACCAAGGCCATGGTGATCATCAACCCCAACAACCCAACCGGCGCGGTGTACTCCAAGGAAGTCCTGCTGGGCATGTTGGAAATCGCTCGCCAGCACAACCTGGTGGTGTTCTCCGACGAGATCTACGACAAGATCCTCTACGACGATGCCGTGCATATCTGCACCGCCTCCCTGGCGCCAGACCTGCTGTGCCTGACCTTCAACGGTCTGTCCAAATCCTACCGCGTGGCGGGTTTCCGTTCCGGCTGGATTGCCATTTCCGGCCCCAAGCACAACGCCGCCAGCTACATCGAAGGCATCGACATCCTGGCCAACATGCGCCTGTGCGCCAACGTGCCGAGCCAGCACGCCATCCAGACCGCACTGGGCGGCTACCAGAGCATCAACGACCTGGTATTGCCGCAGGGCCGCCTGCTGGAGCAGCGCAACCGCACCTGGGAATTGCTCAACGACATCCCGGGCGTGAGCTGCGTCAAGCCCATGGGGGCGCTGTACGCCTTCCCGCGGATCGACCCAAAAGTCTGCCCGATCCTCAACGACGAGAAGTTCGTGCTCGACCTGCTGCTCTCGGAAAAACTGCTGGTGGTACAGGGCACGGCCTTCAACTGGCCACACCCGGATCACTTCCGCGTGGTCACCCTGCCACGGGTCGATGACTTGGAACAGGCGATCGGTCGTATCGGCAGCTTCCTCAAATCCTACCGCCAGTAACACCCCTCCCCGCACGCTCGCCCACTTGGGCGAGCGTCAGCTATTTATCTGGTAACACTTCTCCTGAGCCTACCGCCTGACGCCTCGACGCGCCTGGGGTGCACCTGTGGCTAGAATTCAATGATGGACACAGTTTGAAATAGTCCCGTTGTTGAATCGCTTCAGGCCGCACCTTATATACCCGTCATCGCTAGACTAATTTCCACCAGGAGAACGCTACAACCATGATGCGCATTTTGCTGTTCTTGGCCACTAACCTTGCGGTCGTGCTGATTGCCAGCATCACCTTGAGCCTTTTCGGCTTCAATGGGGTCATGGCGGCCAACGGGGTTGATCTGAACCTCAATCAGCTGCTGATTTTCTGCGCTGTCTTTGGTTTCGCAGGCTCGCTGTTTTCGCTGTTCATCTCCAAATGGATGGCGAAGATGAGCACCAGCACCCAGATCATCACCCAACCCCGCACCCGCCACGAACAATGGCTGATGCAGACCGTTGAAGAGCTGTCCCGCGAAGCCGGCATCAAGATGCCCGAGGTCGGTATCTTCCCGGCCTACGAAGCCAACGCCTTTGCCACCGGCTGGAACAAGAACGACGCGCTGGTCGCCGTGAGCCAGGGCCTGCTGGAACGCTTCTCGCCCGACGAGGTGCGCGCCGTGCTGGCCCACGAGATCGGCCACGTGGCCAACGGCGACATGGTGACCATGGCGCTTGTGCAGGGCGTGGTGAACACCTTCGTGATGTTTTTTGCCCGCATCATCGGCAACTTCGTCGACAAGGTCATCTTCAAGAACGAAGAAGGCCAGGGCATGGCGTATTACATCGCGACCATCGTCGCCGAACTGGTACTGGGCGTGCTGGCCAGCACCATCGTGATGTGGTTTTCGCGCAAGCGTGAGTTCCGCGCCGACGAGGCCGGTGCCCAGCTGGCCGGTACTGCGGCGATGATCGGCGCCCTGCAACGCCTGCGTGCCGAGCAAGGCATCCCGGTGCAGATGCCCGACACCCTGAGCGCCTTCGGCATCAATGGCGGCCTCAAGCACGGCCTGGCGGGCTTGTTCATGAGCCACCCGCCGCTGGAAGACCGCATCGAGGCCCTGCGCCGCCGTGGTTGATCCCATCCGCTAAAATCTTCGGAGGGCGACGCAAGTCGCCCTTTTCTTTTGTCTGAAGTAAACACCTCTGCAAAGGACCCTACCGGATGCGCGCCTTTTTCCTGGCCTTGACCGCCCTGCTCGCCCTTGCTGGCTGCCAGAACACCTACTTGTCCGCCATGGAGCAGGCCGGCATCCCGAAACGCCAGATCCTGCAAAACCGTGTGGAGGACGCACGCCAGGCGCAAATCCGCGCGCGCTTCCAGTTCAGCCGCTCCCTGGACAACTACCGCCGCGCCTTGCAGGCCAAAGACGCGCCGGCCGAACAATACGCGGCACTGGAACAGGATTACCGCGACACGGAGAAAGCCGCCCGCGCCGTCGGCCCGCGCGTCGACACGGTCGAGCAGGTGGCCGATGCACTGTTTGACGAATGGCAAGACGAGCTGGGCCGCTACAGCGACCCGGGCCTCAAGCAGGCCAGCCAGCAAGAGTTGCAGGCCACCCAGGTGCAGTATCAAGACCTGCTGGGCAAAATGCGCGACGCACAAAGCCACATAGACCCCGCCTTGGCAGCCATGCGCGACCAGCTGCTGTTTTTCAAGCACCACCTCAACGCACAAACCATCAGCAACCTGGACAACGGCTACAGCACCTTGCAGGGCAATATCCAGCCGCTGCTGACGACGATGCAACGCGCCATCAATGACACCGACAGTTTCGTGCGCCAGCTACAGCGTACCCAAGGGCAATAACCGGTAGGCGCGCTCGCGCAGCCACTGGGCACTGGCCTGCTGGAACTTGGGGCTTTGACCCAGGATGTCCTGGTCGTCTGCCAGGTCCAGTTGCCAGCGCCGAGCCAACAAGGCCTGCACCTCATCCTGTGCCACCGCAAAGGGTGGCCCCGCGACCACGGCCTGATCGTAGTCCAGGGTCACCAGCAGCCCACGGCAGTGCCTGGGCAGGATTGCAGCCAAGTGGGCGGCGTAGCGCTGGCGCATCTCGGGCGGTAAGGCGATCAGTGCCGCGCGGTCGTACACCCCAACGCAATCGGCGACGTCCACCGGGCTGAGTGCGAAGACATCCCCACACCACAACTCCAGGCCATGGGTGCGATAACGCTTGAAGGCCCCCTGCTGCTCAATGACAGGGGTCAGGCCTTGCTCCTCGAAGAAGCCCTCGATGGCGGTCTGCGAGAGTTCGACCCCGAGCACGCCATACCCCTGCGCCGCCAGCCAGGCCAGGTCCAGGCTCTTGCCACACAACGGCACCAGCACCCGTGCGCCCACGGGCACCTCAAGCCCAGGCCAGAACCGTTGCAGGTAGGGGTTGACCGCGCGCTGGTGGAAGCCGATTTGATTGTTCTGCCAGCGGGAATACCAAAACTCTGGCTGCATGGTTCACCTTTAATAAATCGATTAAAAAGGGTTAAAACTTATATTGGAATTAGATCAATGATCTGCCGGATGATAATCCCATCTTAACGCTCAGGACCTCGACCATGTTCCCCAGCCTGTTTATTTCCCACGGTTCACCCATGCTCGCACTGCAACCGGGCGAAAGCGGCCCGGCACTCGCGCGCCTGGCTGCCGAACTGCCACGGCCCAAGGCTATCGTGATTGTCTCGGCGCACTGGGAAAGCCGCGACCTGGTGGTCTCCAGTGGCGAACAGCCGGAAACCTGGCACGATTTCGGTGGCTTCCCGGCGGCGCTGTTCGCCGTGCAATACCCCGCGCCCGGCCAACCGCAACTGGCGGCCGAGGTGGCGCAACGCCTGTCTGATGCCGGCCTGCCGGTGCGCCTGGACCCGCAGCGCCCGTTCGACCACGGCGTGTGGGTGCCGCTGTCGCTGATGTACCCGTTGGCCGATATTCCCGTGGTGCAAGTGTCGCTGCCCAGCCGCCAGGGCCCGGCCCTTCAGGAGGCCGTTGGCAAGGCATTGAACAGCCTGCGCGAACAGGGCATTTTGCTGATTGGCTCCGGCAGCATTACCCATAACCTGCGTGAACTGGACTGGCACGCAGGGCCTGAACGCATCACCCCCTGGGCGCGGGAATTTCGCGACTGGATGGTGGAAAAGCTGGCGGCCGAGGACACAGCGGCGCTGCTGGGCTACCGGGAGCAGGCGCCGCACGCGGTGCGTAACCATCCGAGCGATGAGCATTTGCTGCCGCTGTACTTCGCACGTGGCGCAGGCGGGGCATTCGGTATCGAGCACCAGGGGTTTACCCTGGGGGCGCTGGGAATGGACATCTATCGGTTTGAGTAAGCGCTGTTCTTTTCGCGGATAAATCCGCTCCTACAGACCACAACAGGAGCGGATTCATCCGCGAAAAGATCGCCTCAGCCCCCCCCCCGAAAAAACAGAACTGGCGGGATCACCAGACCGCCGCGAAGCAGGCAAAAAAAATCCCCGAACCAGTCGGGGATTTTTTCAAGCGCTAATCAACTGCCAGGCAGTGATCAGTCCTCGCGATAACGGCGCAGCTTCAGCTGCTTACCGGCAACACGAGTGTCCTTGAGCTTGGTCAGCAGTTTTTCCAGACCGTCTTCCGGCAGCTCGACCAGGCTGAAGCTGTCGCGCACCTGGATGCGGCCGATTGCTTCGCGGGCCAGGCCGCCTTCGTTCAGGATGGCACCCAGCAGGTTTTTCGCGGCGATACCGTCGCGAGCACCCAGGGCAGTACGGCAACGCGCACGGCCTTCGGCCAGTGGCATTGGCGCACGACGCTCACGCTCACCACCGCTGCGCTCAGGGCGATCACCGCCAGTACGCTCACGTGGTGCGCTGTTGGTCGGAACCAACGGCTGTTCACGCTCAACGGCGTCCAAGGTCAGGGCCTGACCATTGGTAGCCTTGCGCAGCAGGGCGGCAGCCAGGGCACGCGGGGTGCAACCGATATCGGCAGTCAGGCGATCCAGCAGTTCACCGTGAGTTGCTTCGGCGTCAGCCACCAGCGGCGCGAGGCTGTTGGTCAGCTTCTTGATGCGGGCGTCCAGAACGGCTTGAGCGTTCGGCAGGCGAACTTCAGCAACCTTTTGACCCGTAACACGCTCGATCACTTGCAGCATGCGGCGCTCGCGCGGAGTTACCAGCAGCAGTGCACGACCTTCGCGACCGGCACGGCCGGTACGGCCGATACGGTGAACGTAGGACTCCGGGTCGTACGGCATGTCAACGTTGAACACGTGAGTGATGCGCGGAACGTCCAGGCCACGAGCAGCAACGTCGGTGGCCACAACGATGTCCAGACGGCCATCCTTGAGCGACTCGATTACGCGCTCACGCTGGTTCTGAGCGATGTCACCGTTCAGGGCAGCAGCCTTGTAGCCTTTGGCTTCAAGGGCGCTGGCCAGGTCCAGGGTCGCTTGCTTGGTACGCACGAAAGCGATCAGGGCGTCGAACTCTTCCACTTCCAGCAAACGCAGGACAGCCGAAGTTTTCTGGTCAGCGTGAACCAGCAGGTGAGCCTGCTCGATCGCGGTAACGGTCTGGGTCTTGCTCTGGATCTTGACGTGTTTCGGGTCTTTGAGGTGACGCTCGGCGATCGCGCGGATCGACTGCGGCAGGGTCGCCGAGAACAATACGGTCTGACGGGTTTCCGGCATGGCCTTGAAGATGACTTCCAGGTCGTCCATGAAGCCCAGCTTGAGCATTTCGTCAGCTTCGTCGAGAACCAGGTGGTTCACGGTCGCCAGCACTTTTTCGTCGCGACGCAGGTGGTCGCACAGACGGCCAGGGGTAGCAACGACGATTTGCGCGCCGTTACGGATGGCTTTCAACTGCGGGCCCATCGGGGCACCGCCATACACGGCCACTACGGTTACGCCAGGCATTTGCTTGGCATAGGTTTCGAATGCAGTGGCTACTTGCAGCGCCAACTCACGGGTTGGCGCCAGGATCAGGGCTTGCGGCTCGCGCTTGTTCGGATCGATGCGACTCAGAATCGGCAGTGCGAAGGCAGCGGTTTTACCGGTACCTGTCTGCGCCTGGCCGATCATGTCATGACCTTCCAGGATGATTGGGATCGATTGCTGCTGAATAGCCGACGGCTCTTCGTAGCCAGTCGCGACGACGGCTGCAACAATATTCGGGTTAAGTCCGAGAGCGGCGAAGCCGCCGGTTTCCTGGGTCATGGGTCTGCCTCTAAGTGCATCCGCAAAGACCCATGCTCCAAAGCTGCGCATGCCTTGTAAGACTCGAGAGTCACCCTGGCAGCTTTGTCGGCGGGGATTTGCGAAAACGATTGAATGAAAGAATCGTTAGGGAGAGTCCGCGGAACGGACATGCAGCCGAAGCTGTCTTCGGGGGATTGCGCTACCTAAACGTGGCCTGATTAAAGACCGGCGCGCACTATACCTGAAATCGCCGATCCCGTGAGAGTTTTTTCACACTATCGGACGGCTGTACACCTGAATGACACAGGCTTTGCGGATAATCCACAAGACGTCTACTTTGCTTAATGCACGCGGGGCTGGCTCGTGGGCTAAATCGTTTCACCTGAAGGCGCCCAACCCCCATCCGTCTGCCTGTTGAGGAATGCCCGAATGAGCCCACCTTGCCCTGGCCACGTCAGTCGAGAACTGCGTGGCGCCGTGATGCTGATCGGCCTGGACAGGGTCGCCCAGCGCAACGCCTTCGACTTGGCCATGCTGGAGCAACTGTGCCTGGCCTATGGCGAGTATGAGCGCGACCCAGCCGCCCGCGCCGCCGTGGTCTATGCACAGGGCGAGCATTTTTGCGCAGGCCTTGAACTGCCCGAGGCCAACGACAACCTGCTGCAGGGCTGGACGGTGCCACCCGGCGGCTGCGACCCCTGGCAACTGGGCAACGGCCCGGCCGTGACCAAGCCTGTGATCGTGGCCACGCAAGGCTACTGCATGACACTGGGCATCGAATTGATGCTGGCCGCCGACATCAACCTGTGCGCCAGCAATACCCGCTACGCTCACTTGGAGGCCACGCCCGGGCACTTCCCGTTCGGCGGCGCCACCGCGCGCTTCCAGGAAATTGCCGGGCGCGGCAACGCGATGCGCTGGTTGTTGACGGGCGATGAGTTCGACGCCCACGAAGCGCTGCGCCTGGGCCTGGTGCAAGAGGTGATGGCCAGCGAAGACCTGATGCCGCGCGCCCTGCAACTGGCCGAGCGCATCGCAGCCCAGGCCAGCACCCATCAACTGGCTGGGCGAATCTGCCCGATCAGCGACTGCAACGAATAGCCCAGGCGCGGCGCCAAGGCCTCTGCACGCGCACTCAGGCCCGGCAGGTCGAGTGCCTGGTCGAGGTCGGCGGGCACCATCAGGATGACATTGCCCTCCTTCACCGGCAGCTCCCAGTAATGCCGGTGGTACAGGCCGCGCAGCAACGCAGCGCCCAAGGGCTTGCCGTCGTCTTCATTGGCCCACTGGTTGATGATCAGCCAGCCGCCCGGGTTCAGCCGTTTCTGGCAGTTTTCCAGGAAGCCCCACGCCAGGTGCCCGACTGCCGGGCCGTGGTCGGTGTACAAGTCGACGAAGATCAGGTCGGCCGGTTCCGCCGTCGGCAGCAGCTCAAGCGCATCGCCCACGCGTATATAAAGGCGCGGGTCATCGTCCAGGCCCATGTATTCGATTGCCAGGCGCGGCACGTCCGGGCGCAACTCGATGGCCTCGACGTCTTCCAGCGGCAGGAATTTCAGGCAGGCCTGGGTCAGGGTACCGGCGCCCAGGCCCAGGAACAGCGCGCTGTCCGGCTGTTCGTGGCACAAGGCCCCGATCAGCATGGCCCGGGTATAGTCGTACTCCAGCCAACTGGGATCGGCGGTAAAGGTGCAGCTCTGCTCGATGGCATCGCCAAACTCGAGGAAACGGTAATCCTCGACCTCCAACACCCGGATCATCCCGTAGGCATCGTGCACTTCGGCCAGCAAACGCTCGACGCGCTCGCGGGGTACTTCAGTTTCGATCTCTTCCACCACGCAGCTCATCACGAAGCGCCAAAAAGGTGATTGTCGGACAGATGACGGGGTGGGTCACGTGTTAATTCGAAAGAAGCGGTGGCCGGTTCGCGGATTTATCCGCGAAGGGTCAAACCAGTTCAGCGCCCAACGCCAACACGATTTTACGCAGATCCGGCGAATAGCCGTCGATGCGCACCTTCAGCCCTTCGATTTCGCGGCGAATCGGGTAGTGCTTGCGCAAGGCATCGAACGCCGCCTTCTGCTTCGTCGGGTCTTCACTCAGGCTGCGACGAAAGTCCGCATCGTCGCGACGCGGGTCGTACACGCCACGGCACAGCGCCGCCAGGGCCCAGGCCGGATCGGTCTGGCCCTGCAACGCCATTTCGGCAAGCCAGGGGCGCGGCAGCAGGTCGGCCAACTTGATGTCATTGGCCACTTCAAGCCAAACACACAGCGCATCGTAGATCTGCGCGGTGCCGCGTTGACGGCCGTCCAGGCTGTAGCCGGCGATGTGCGGGGTGGCCAGCACGCACAGGTCAGCCAGTTCCAGGTCGACCTGTGGCTCGTGCTCCCACACGTCGAGCACCGCCTGCACGTCGTCGCGGGCGAGCAACAGCTCACGCAGGGCCACGTTATCGATCACCGGCCCCCGGGCGGCGTTGATCAGCCAAGCGCCGGACGGCAGGCGCGCCAGGCGCTCTTCGCCCAACAGGTGCCAGGTGGCGTGCGGCCCGGTGCGGGTCAGCGGCGTGTGCAGGCTGATCACGTCGCAGTAGTCGAGTACCTCCTCCAGGCTGACGAAGTCGCCGCCTTCGGCCGCCTGGCGCACCGGGTCGCATACGCGTACGTCCCAACCCAGTTCGCGCAGCACCTTGACCAGCCGCGAGCCGACCTGGCCAGCCCCCACCACGCCGTAACGGCGCTGGGCCAAGTCCACCCCTTCGATTTCGGCCAGGGTCAGCAGGCTGCCCAGCACATAGTCGACCACCCCACGGGCGTTGCAACCCGGGGCACTGGACCACTGGATGCCGCGCTCGGCGAAATAATCCAGGTCCAGGTGATCGGTGCCGATGGTGCAGGTGCCCACAAAACGGATTGCGCTGCCTTCGAGCAAGGCACGATTGACCTGTGTCACCGAACGCACCAGCAGCACGTCGGCGCCTTCCAGGGTTTCGCGGTCGATGGACCGGCCGGGCACCCGGCGGATTTCACCAAAGCCGGCGAAGAAGGCATCGAGCAGTGGAATGTTTTCGTCGGCGACAATCAGCATGGCAAGCTCCCAGGTTTGGGCGGCAGTGTAGGCGTAGCCGGGCCGCAGGGCCAGCCGCGATCAAGTGTGTTTCCTGACCTGAGCGTCAAGGCGTACAATCGGCGGTCCTTTTGTATACCCATTATGGACAGCCGCTTTGTGACCACCGCCACCGCTACCGCCCCACCGCTCAACCGCCCTGCCCGCATCCGCCTGGAACTGCGCACGCTGCTGGCCCTGGCCGTGCCGATTATCATCGCGCAACTGGCGCACACCGCCATGGGCTTCGTCGATGCGGTGATGGCCGGGCGGGTTGGCCCGCGGGATTTGGCCGCAGTGGCCCTGGGCAACTCGATCTGGGTGCCGGTGTTCTTGTTGATGACCGGTATTTTGCTGGCCACCACGCCCAAGGTCGCGCAACGTCACGGCGCCGGGCAAACCGCCGAAATCGGCCCTCTGGTACGCCAGGCCTTGTGGCTGGCGGTGGCTGCTGGCGCCGGCGCCTGTGCCTTGCTGTTGAATGCCGAGCCCATCCTGCACCTGATGAAGGTGGACCCGCAGCTGATCGCGCCGTGTCATGGGCTACCTGCGCGGCATCGCCACGGGCCTGCCGTCGGTGGCGCTGTACCACGTGTTGCGCTGCACCAGCGACGGCATGGGCCGCACCCGGCCAAGCATGGTGCTGGGCCTGTGCGGCTTGTTGCTGAACATCCCGCTGAACTACGTGTTCATTTATGGGCATTTCGGCGTGCCGGCCATGGGTGGCGTCGGCTGTGGCTGGGCCACGGCCAGCGTGATGTGGATGATGCTGCTGGGCATGGCCGGCTGGATTCGCTGGGCACCGGCCTACAAGGGCGCGGCAGTGTTCGGCCAGTTCCAGTGGCCGCAGTGGGCGGTGATCAAGCGCTTGTTGAACATCGGCCTGCCGATCGGCATCGCGGTGTTTGCCGAGTCGAGCATCTTCGCGGTGATCGCCCTGCTGATCGGCAGCCTGGGCGCCACCGTGGTGGCCGGGCACCAGATCGCCCTGAATATCAGCTCGATGGTGTTCATGGTGCCTTTCTCGCTGGGGATGGCCGTGACCGTGCGGGTTGGCCAGGCCTTGGGCCGCAACCAGCCACGCGAGGCGCGCTTTGCCGCAGGCATCGGCATGGCTACGGCGCTGGCCTACGCGTGCTTTTCCGCCAGTTTGATGCTGCTGACCCGGGAACACATCGCGGCCATCTACACCGCCGACCCGGACGTGCTGCGCATTGCCTCGATGCTGATCGTGTACGCGGCGCTGTTCCAGTTTTCCGACGCGGTCCAGGTGACGGCCGCCGGCGCCCTGCGTGGCTACCAGGACACGCGGGTGACCATGATCCTGACGCTGTTCGCCTATTGGGGCATCGGCTTGCCGGTGGGCTACCTGCTGGGGCTGACCGACTGGTTCGGCGCGCCCAGCGGCCCGAGCGGGCTGTGGCAGGGGTTGATCGTGGGGCTGACGTGCGCGGCGGTGATGTTGTTGTTCCGGTTGATGCGCAGTGCCCGCAAGCGGATCCGGGCGGGCGTCTGAACCGAGGTGGGCGTTTCGCGGATAAATCCGCTCCTACAGGGGGGCGGTGTCAGGCTTTCTTGCGTATCCAATACAGGTAAGTCCCCGCCGCCTCTTCCTGCCCCACCAACTCATGGTCCAGGAACACGCAGAACTTGGGTATATCCCGGCGCGTCGACGGATCGGTGGCGATCACCTTGAGCAGGCCGCCGGCCGGCAGGTCGCGGATGTGCTGGTGCAGCATCATCACAGGTTCCGGACAGTTCAGCCCGGTGGCGTCAAGGACGGCGTCTTCGGCCAGGGTCGAATCACTCATCACATACTCCTCAGTGCTTACGGGGTGCTTTTTTAGCGGTGGCCGGCGACTCCAGGCGGCGCAGGTGACAGGTCACTTCCTCACGGTCGTGATACAACTGCTTGCAGCCGATCGATACGCGAATGCCACGTTCCTTGAAGCCATCGGCAATCCGATCCAGCAGGCGCCGCACTTCGGCATAGCGCTGCTTCATCGGCAGCTTGAGGTTGACCACCGCTTCACGGCAGTAGCCTTCGCCCAGCCAGGTTTCCAGCAAGGCGGCGTTGCGCGCCGGCTTTTCGACGATGTCGCACACCATCCAGTCCACTGGCGGCTTGGGCTGGTAGGTAAAGCCGTCCGCCATCAAGTGCTTGACCAGCCCGGTGTCCATCAGGCTCTCGGCCATCGGGCCGTTGTCGATGGCCGTCACCAGCATGCCGCGACGTACCAGTTGGTAGGTCCAGCCGCCTGGCGAGGCGCCCAGGTCCACGCCGGTCATGTCGCTGTGCAGGCGCTCGTCCCACTCCTGGCGGGGGATAAAGTGGTGCCAGGCCTCTTCCAGCTTCAGGGTCGAACGGCTGGGCGCCTCGCGCGGAAACTTCAAGCGCGGGATACCCATGGGCCACATCGCCTGGTTATCGGCCTCGGCAAGCCCCAGGAACACTTCGCGGCCACTCTTGAAGGTCAACAGCAGGCGCGGCAGGTCGGCGTTGTCCACCAGTTTGCCAGCCTTGAGCAGGGCCTTGCGCAGCGGCGCCTCGAACTTGCGACAGAAGGTCGACAGCTCTTTGCCATCGTTGGTGTCCAGCACTTCGAGCCAGAGGCTGCCGCAGGTCGGATAGTCGGCCAACTGCTCCAGCAACACGCTGATGCGATCGGTTTCCGGCAGGTCGACGAAACGCCCGCGGGCCCACTGGCGCGGGAAGATCAGGTCGGCAAAACGCAGGCCCTGCATCAAGCGCCGGGGGCCATCGGGTTCGTGGCAGACGAACTCGGCGCAGGCGCTAGCGGCCTTGCCCTTGGCGTAGCCGGCCACGTTCAAGCGTGCCGCGTGCTCGGAAATTTCTGCGCAGACTTCGCCTTCGAAGCCCGGCCGACAATGCATAAACAGCGTATTCATTCACCACTCCTGGACGAGCGGCCAAGGATTGGCCCGCCGCCACGGCGCACGCACCCATGGCGCGTCGCCGAAATCGGCGCATGATAAAGGAAGTTGGGAACCTGCGTCATGCCGCACCGGTCCAGTATATGGATAGTCAGCTAAGCTTCATGTCTGGTCCGTGCCGTGCGGACGTCTACAGCGGCGGCCAAACCTCAGTAGAACCAAGGGAACAGGTTTGCGTCGCCCCTGCCAAGGAGTTGAGTCAATGCCCTCCCTCGATAGCCTGAAAACCCTCAAGACCCTGCAAGTCGACGACAAGCAATATCACTATTTCAGTTTGCCGGATGCCGCCGCACGGTTGGGCGACCTGCAAAAACTGCCGATGTCGCTCAAAGTACTGCTGGAAAACCTGTTGCGCTGGGAAGACGGCAAGACCGTCACCGGCACCGACCTGCAGGCCCTGGCCAACTGGCTGAACGAGCGACGCTCGGACCGCGAGATCCAGTACCGCCCCGCACGCGTGCTGATGCAGGACTTCACCGGGGTACCGGCGGTGGTCGACCTGGCGGCCATGCGCGCCGCCGTGGCCAAGGCCGGTGGCGATCCGCAGCGCATCAACCCGCTGTCGCCGGTGGACTTGGTGATGCGACCACTCGGTGATGGTCGACAAGTACGGTGATCAGCAAGCGTTCGGTGAAAACGTCGACATCGAAATGCAGCGCAATGGCGAGCGTTACGCCTTTTTGCGTTGGGGCCAAAGCGCCTTTCACAATTTCAGCGTGGTGCCGCCGGGTACCGGCATCTGCCACCAGGTGAACCTGGAATACCTGGGCCGTACCGTGTGGACCAAGGACGAGGACGGCCGCACCTACGCCTTCCCCGACACCCTGGTGGGCACCGACTCCCACACCACCATGATCAATGGCCTGGGCGTGCTCGGCTGGGGCGTGGGCGGTATCGAAGCGGAAGCGGCCATGCTCGGCCAGCCGGTGTCGATGCTGATCCCCGAAGTCATTGGCTTCAAGCTCACCGGCAAGCTCAAGGAAGGCATCACCGCCACCGACCTGGTGCTGACCGTCACCCAGATGCTGCGCAAGAAAGGCGTGGTGGGCAAATTCGTCGAGTTTTACGGCGACGGCTTGGCCGACCTACCGCTGGCCGACCGCGCCACCATCGCCAACATGGCCCCGGAATACGGCGCTACCTGCGGTTTCTTCCCGGTGGACGACGTCACGCTGGACTACCTGCGCCTGTCGGGCCGCCCCGATGCCACCGTCAAGCTGGTCGAAGCATACTGCAAGGCCCAAGGCCTGTGGCGCCTGCCCGGCATGGAGCCGGCCTTTACCGACAGCCTGGCGCTGGACATGGGCGAAGTCGAAGCCAGCCTCGCCGGGCCCAAGCGCCCGCAAGACCGCGTAGCCCTGCCCAAGGTGCCCCAGGCCTTCAGCGATTTCATCGGCCTGCAACTCAAGCCCTCCTCCAAGGAAGAGGGCCGCCTGGAAAGCGAAGGCGGTGGCGGCGTGGCCGTGGGCAATGCCGACCAGGCCGGCGAGGCCGAGTACACCTGGCAGGGCCAGACCTACAACCTCAAGCACGGTGCCGTGGTGATTGCCGCGATCACCTCATGCACCAACACCTCCAACCCCAGCGTGATGATGGCCGCAGGGCTGGTGGCGAAAAAAGCCGTGGAAAAGGGCCTCAAGCGCAAACCCTGGGTCAAGAGCTCCCTGGCCCCCGGCTCCAAGGTGGTCACCGACTACTACAAGGCCGCCGGCCTGACCCAATACCTCGACGCCCTGGGCTTTGACCTGGTGGGTTACGGCTGCACCACCTGCATCGGCAACTCGGGCCCGCTGGACGAGCCGATCGAGAAAGCCATCCAGCAGTCGGACCTGACCGTGGCCTCGGTGCTGTCCGGCAACCGCAACTTCGAAGGCCGCGTGCACCCGCTGGTCAAGACCAACTGGCTGGCCTCGCCGCCCTTGGTGGTGGCGTATGCACTGGCCGGCACGGTGCGCAGCGACCTCAGCAGCGAACCCCTGGGCACCGGCAGCGACGGGCAACCGGTGTACCTGCGCGACATCTGGCCTACCAGCCAGGAAATCGCCGACGCGGTGGCCAAGGTCGACACCGCGATGTTCCACAAGGAATACGCCGAAGTGTTCGCCGGCGACGCGCAATGGCAGGCCATTGAAGTGCCCAAGGCCGCGACCTACGTGTGGCAGGACGACTCCACCTACATCCAGCACCCACCCTTTTTCGACGACATCGCCGGCCCCCTGCCGGTGATCGCCGACGTCAAGGGCGCACGGGTGTTGGCCCTGCTGGGCGACTCGGTCACCACCGATCATATTTCGCCGGCAGGCAACATCAAGGCCGACAGCCCGGCCGGGCGCTACCTGCGGGAAAAAGGCGTGGAGCCGCGCGACTTCAACTCTTACGGCTCGCGACGTGGCAACCACGAAGTGATGATGCGCGGCACTTTTGCCAATATCCGCATCCGCAACGAAATGCTTGGCGGGGAAGAAGGCGGCAACACGATCTATATCCCCACCGGGGAAAAACTGGCCATTTACGACGCGGCCATGGCCTACCAGAAAGCCGGCACGCCGCTGGTGGTGGTTGCCGGCCAGGAATACGGCACCGGTTCGAGCCGCGACTGGGCAGCCAAGGGCACCAACCTGCTGGGCGTAAAAGCGGTGATCGCCGAAAGCTTCGAGCGCATCCACCGCTCCAACCTGGTGGGCATGGGCGTGCTGCCCTTGCAGTTCAAGGACGGCCAAAGCCGCAAGTCGCTGCACCTGAGCGGCAAGGAAACCCTGGACATCAGCGGCCTGACCGGCGCCGAGATCCACCCTGGCATGGACCTGACCCTGCGCATCACCCGTGAAAACGGCCTGCAGGAACAGGTCAAGGTGCTGTGCCGCATTGATACGCTCAATGAAGTGGAGTATTTCAAGGCCGGCGGCATCCTGCATTACGTGTTGCGCCAACTGATCGCCAAGTAACGGCGAGTGGCGGGAAAGCCCCATCTTGTAGGAGCTTTCCTGCCTGCTTTGGCGCCTTGCGCCTGACATCTTTCCCTTGCATTAAAACGTAGAATTGCCCGCTCCCCATCGCTTGCCCAAGGGCCGACATGAATCGCTGGCATTTCCTCGCATTGCTTTCCCTGGGCTATGCCCTGGCGCTGTATTACGGGCAACTGGGCCTTGCGACACTGCCCGTATTTGCGCTGTTGCTACTGACCGGGGCATTGGTATTGCGTGCGCACCTGGCCATCGTCGGGCATGGCGTGTTCATTCTGCTCGCGGTCGGCTTGAGCGCGCACTGGCTGCCAGGGTTTGAAAATGCCCAAGTGTTCGATGCCCAGCGGTTTTGCGGCACCTGCGCGCCGTTTTCCATGCACCTCAACCTGGACAAACCACTGATTGGCTTCTGGCTGTTGCTGGCGTGCCCCTGGCTATTGCTGCGGCGTGCTGGCCAAGCCAAGCGGTTATGGCTAACCGTACCGGGCACCCCGATCCTGGTGCTGGGCATGGCGGTGGCGCTGGGTTTGATCGCCTGGGCACCCAAATGGCCAGCCCAGGGTGGGCTGTGGCTGGCCAATAATTTGCTGCTGGTGAGCCTGGTCGAGGAGCTGATCTTCCGCGCCTACCTGCAAGGCGGCCTGGCCCGCTGCCTGCAGCGTTACCGCTACGGTGAAGGGCTGGCCCTGCTGGTCGCCAGCCTGCTGTTCGGCCTGGCCCACATCGGTGCTGGCTGGCAAATGGTGGTGGTCGCGACCCTGGCCGGTATCGGTTATGGCCTGGCCTATCGGCAGGGCGGGCTGGGCGCTGCAGTACTCACCCATGCAGGGGTCAATACCTTGCATTTCGCCCTGTTCACCTATCCGCTGTCGAATTGACCCGGGTAAAAATACTCAACTGTTGCGCCGCGCTGCCGATATCCCGTCAAAGCCCTGCGGATCGAAGCCTCTCATGCGTAACAATCAGCCCATCACCCAGCGCGAACGGTCGTTCCCGGCCCAGCAACGCCTGATCTCGACCACCGATGCCAAAGGCGTCATCACTTACTGCAACGATGCCTTCGTCGAGATCAGCGGTTTTTCGCGCGATGAGTTGATCCGCGCCCCGCACAACACCGTGCGCCACCCCGACGTGCCGACTGCAGTGTTCGAGCACATGTGGGCCACCTTGCGCAAAGGCGAGCCGTGGATGGGCATCGTCAAGAACCGCTGCAAGAACGGCGACTATTACTGGGTAAACGCCTACGTCACGCCGATCTTCGACAACAAACAGGTCGTGGGTTACGAGTCGGTGCGCATCAAGCCCACCGCCGAGCAAATCACCCGCGCCCAGGGCCTTTACCTGCGCCTGAACCAAGGCAAACCGGCGATCCCGCGTCGCGACAGCTGGGTGCCGGTGGTACAGGACTGGCTGCCCTTTATTTTGGTCAGCCAGATCAGCTTCTTGATCGGCATATGGCTCAATTCGCCGTGGGGCTTCGCCTTGGCCGCAGCGTTGTCGGTGCCCTTGGGCCTGTTGGGCATCAGTTGGCAGCAACGCGGGCTCAAGCGCCTGTTGCGCCTGGCCGACCAGACCACCTCCGACCCGCTGATCGCGCAGATGTACACCGACAGCCGCGGCGCCCAGGCACGTTTGGAAATGTCCATCCTCAGCCAGGAAGCCCGCCTGAAAACCTGCCTGACCCGCCTGCAGGACACCGCAGAGCACCTCACCGAGCAAGCCCGGCAGTCCGACACCCTGGCGCACAACAGCTCCACCGGGCTTGAACGCCAACGCGTGGAAACCGAACAGGTGGCCACTGCGGTCAACCAGATGGCCGCCACCACCCAGGAAGTCGCCAGCCACGTGCAACGCACCGCCGACGCCACCCAGGAAGCCAACCGCTTGACCAGCCAGGGCCGCACCATCGCCGGTGAAACCCGCGACGCCATCCAGCGCCTGTCGGTGGTGGTGGGGGAAACCGGCCAGACCGTGACCCAACTGGCCAAGGACAGCGAAGAAATCGGCGGCGTGGTCGATGTGATCAAAGGCATCGCCGACCAAACCAACCTGCTGGCACTGAACGCGGCCATCGAAGCCGCTCGCGCTGGCGAAATGGGCCGCGGTTTTGCCGTGGTGGCCGACGAAGTGCGTCAACTGGCGCAGCGCACCGCCGAATCCACCGGGCAGATCCACACCCTGATCGCCAAGCTGCAGCACACCGCCAGCAACGCCGTGCAGACCATGGACGCCGGCCACCGCCAGGCCGAAGAAGGCGTGGCGCGGGTACTACAGGCCGATCAGGCCTTGGTGGGCATCAGCGAAGCGGTGGCCCACATCACCGACATGACCACCCAGATCGCTGCCGCCACCGAAGAACAAAGCTCGGTGGCCGAGGAGATCAGCCGCAACATCAGCACCATCGCCACCTTGGCCGACCAAACCTCGGAGCAAGCGCAAAGCTCGGCGTTGTTGAGTGAGGAGCTGACCAAGACCGCCAACAGCCAATACTCGCTGGTGGAGCGCTTCAACCGCTGACACGTACTGCGACCACACGCATTAATGGGGTAGGAGCGCCTTCATCCGCGAAAAGCACACCCCGTCTGCCAGGCATACGGGGGTGCGCTTTTCGCGGTTCAATCCGCCCCTGGCGCTCAGTTCAAGAACGTCGCAATCCGCTGCGCCGCCGCGTCCAGATGCTGCTCATGAGTAAACCCTGAAGCCTTCAGCGGCTTGAGGTCATGATCCCCCGCCACCAGCCAGCACACCTCGATGGCCTTCGACAACGTGTACGCTTGCACCGCCGCGCGGTTACCCAATGCATCGCGCTCGCCCTGAACAATCAACGTCGGCGTCACCAAATCAGCCAAATGCTCCACTCGCGGCTTTTGCGGCTTGCCCACCGCGTAGAACGGATACCCCAGGCACACCAGCGCATCAGCGCCCAATTCATCGGCCACCAGGCTGGCCATGCGCCCCCCCATGGACTTGCCGCCCACCGCCAACCGCCCGGCCACCTGCGGACGCACCTGGGCATACACCTCGCGCCAGCAGGCCAGCAGCTTGGGCGCCGGGTTGGGCGGGCGCTTGCCACCGTCGATGCGGCGCTGGGCCATGTAGGGAAATTCGAAGCGCAGCACGCCTATGCCACGGGCTGCGAGTTTTTGCGCCATGGCGTTCATGAACTCGCTGTCCATCGGTGCACCGGCGCCGTGGGCCAGAATAAGGCAGGGTGCATCGCCCTTGCCGCCCACCGGGGCGTCCCACAGCCAGCCATTGCGTGCCCATTGCGCTGCACCTTGATCGGCGTCAATACCCGCGCCCTTGCCTTTGTTCATGCTTGCCTCGTTACTCGTCTAAGGGGTGGATTTTGCTAAGCCACAAGCGTTGTGGGGGCTTCGCCTTTCCAGCGCTGCCATCTGGGTCTAAGCTGATTGCCATAACGGTCGAGCCCCATTGGCTCGATGTAGAACAAAAATGTATACATTTTTTTCAACGCTGTAGGGCGGCGTAAATGCCTTGTTGAAATGGCACTTTTACCGCCCACCAAGCGGATTGAAAGCACAAAATGCCGCCTTCGCTGGGGTTCAAGCATTCCCCGTTTTGCAGGGCGCCCATTGTACCGCGCAACAGGCTGCATTTATGCCTTGGGAAGATGGCTGAAATGACCGCGACACTGGGCCGCAGAGCCTCTAGCACGGGGCTCTCGCGTTGCAATGACCTGATGCTTTGCCCATACTTGCGGCCGTTTTTATAATTTAATAACAACACCTAAACCGTGGAACCTTAGAATGAGCACAGCAATCAGTCCGACTGCTTATAACTATAAGGTGGTCCGCCAGTTCGCCATCATGACGGTGGTCTGGGGGATTGTTGGCATGGGGCTGGGCGTGTTCATCGCCTCGCAATTGGTCTGGCCGCAGCTCAACTTCGACCTGCCCTGGACCACCTTCGGCCGGCTGCGCCCCTTGCACACCAACCTGGTGATTTTCGCGTTCGGCGGCTGCGCACTGTTCTCCACGTCTTACTACGTCGTGCAGCGTACCTGTCAGACACGGCTGATTTCCGATGGCTTGGCGGCATTCACCTTCTGGGGCTGGCAAGCGGTGATCGTCTCCGCCATCGTCACTTTGCCGCTGGGCTACACCACCACCAAGGAATACGCGGAGCTTGAATGGCCGATCGCCATCCTGCTGGCGATTGTCTGGGTCACCTACGCGGTGGTGTTCTTCGGCACCATCGTCAAGCGCAAGACCAAGCACATCTACGTGGGTAACTGGTTCTACGGGGCGTTCATCCTGGTCACGGCGATGCTGCACATCGTCAACCACATCTCCCTGCCAGTGAGCCTGTTCAAGTCTTATTCGGCCTACGCCGGCGCCACCGACGCGATGATCCAGTGGTGGTACGGGCACAATGCCGTGGGCTTTTTCCTGACCACGGGTTTTCTGGGCATGATGTATTACTTCGTGCCCAAACAGGCCGAGCGGCCCATTTACTCCTATCGCCTGTCCATCGTGCACTTCTGGGCGCTGATCACCCTGTACATCTGGGCCGGCCCCCACCACCTGCACTACACCGCCCTGCCAGACTGGGCGCAGAGCCTGGGCATGGCCATGTCGATCATCCTGCTGGCGCCCAGCTGGGGCGGCATGATCAACGGCATGATGACCCTCTCGGGCGCCTGGCATAAGTTGCGCACCGACCCGATCCTGCGCTTTCTGGTGGTGTCCCTGGCGTTTTACGGCATGTCCACTTTCGAAGGCCCGATGATGGCCATCAAGACCGTCAACTCGCTGTCGCACTACACCGACTGGACCATCGGCCACGTGCACGCCGGTGCCTTGGGCTGGGTGGCAATGATTTCCATCGGCGCGCTGTACCACATGATCCCGAAAATCTTCGGCCGCCAGCAGATGCACAGTATCGGCCTGATCAACGCGCACTTCTGGCTGGCCACCATCGGCACGGTGCTCTACATCGCCTCGATGTGGGTCAACGGCATCACCCAGGGCCTGATGTGGCGGGCGATCAACGATGACGGCACGCTCACCTACTCCTTCGTCGAAGCATTGCAAGCCAGCCACCCGGGCTACATCGTGCGCGCGCTGGGCGGGGCGTTCTTCGCCAGCGGCATGCTGCTGATGGCCTACAACGTGTGGCGCACCGTGCGTGCCGCCACGCCTGAAGAGGCTGAAGCTGCGGCTCAGATCGTCGTCGTGGGGGCTCACTGATGAAACACGAAGTACTCGAGAAGAATATCGGCCTGCTGGCCTTGTTCATGGTCATCGCCGTGGCCATCGGTGGCTTGACCCAGATCGTCCCGTTGTTTTTCCAGGACGTGACCAACAAGCCCGTCGAAGGCATGAAGCCACGCCCGGCTCTGGAACTGGAAGGCCGCGACGTGTTCATCGCCAACGGCTGCGTGGGTTGCCACTCGCAGATGATCCGACCGTTCCGCGCCGAAACCGAGCGCTACGGGCACTACTCGGTGGCCGGCGAAAGCGTGTGGGACCACCCGTTCCTGTGGGGTTCCAAGCGCACCGGGCCGGACTTGGCCCGCGTGGGCGGGCGTTACTCCGATGACTGGCACCGCGCGCACCTGTACAACCCGCGCAACGTGGTGCCCGAGTCGGTAATGCCGGCCTACCCCTTCCTGGTCGAGCACAAGCTGGACGGCAAGGAAACCGGCAAGAAGATGGAAGTATTGCGCACACTCGGCGTGCCCTACACCGACGAAGACATCGCCGGTGCCCAGGCTGCCGTGAAGGGCAAGACTGAAATGGACGCCCTGGTCGCCTACCTGCAAGGGTTGGGCACCATTATCAAAAGCAAGCGGTGACCACTATGGACATGGGACTGATCCGGGGCTTGGGCACCGTCGTGGTGATGGTGGCGTTCATCGGCCTGGCGCTTTGGGTGTTCAGTGGGCGGCGCAAAAAAGAATTCGACGAAGCGACCTTGCTGCCGTTCGCAGACGACCCCGATGCCATCGAGCACCTCAAAGCGCAAGCTGAAGCGGCCAGGAGCAAAAAACAATGAGTACATTCTGGAGTCTGTACGTCACCGTCCTGACGCTGGGCACCATCTTTTCCCTGACCTGGCTGTTGTTTTCCACCCGCCGCGGCCAGCGCAGCGAAGCCACCGAAGAAACCGTGGGGCACTCCTTCGACGGCATCGAGGAATACGATAATCCGCTGCCCAAATGGTGGTTCATGCTGTTTGTCGGCACCATCGTCTTTGCCCTGGGCTACCTGGTGTTGTACCCAGGCCTGGGCAACTGGAAAGGCCTGCTGCCAGGCTACAACTACATGGATAACGACAAGAAGATCGAATTCGCCAACGGCCAGACCGGCTGGACCGGCGTGCACGAGTGGGAAAAGGAAATGGCCCGTGCCGACGCCCGCTTCGGCCCGATTTTCGCCAAGTTCGCCGCCATGCCGATCGAAGACGTCGCCAAAGACCCGCAAGCGTTGAAAATGGGCGGCCGCCTGTTCGCCTCCAACTGCTCGGTGTGCCACGGCTCCGACGCCAAGGGCGCCTACGGCTTCCCTAATTTGACCGACACCGAATGGCGCTGGGGTGGTGACCCGCAGGTCATCGAAACCACCATTCTGGGCGGCCGCCATGCAGTGATGCCGGCCTGGGCCGAAGTGATCGGTGAACAAGGCGTGGCCGATGTCTCAGCCTTTGTGATTACCCAATTGGATGGCCGCAAGCTACCGGATGACGCCAAGGCCGACCCGGCTGCCGGGCAGAAGATTTTCGCCGCCAACTGCGTGGCCTGCCACGGCCCAGAAGGCAAGGGCACTCCGGCCATGGGCGCACCGAACCTGACCAATCCACAGGCCTTCATCTACGGTTCAAGCTTCGCCCAGTTGCAGCAAACTATCCGCTACGGCCGCCAGGGCCAGATGCCGGCGCAAGAGCAACTGCAGGGCAAGGACAAGGTCCACCTGCTGGCAGCCTACGTGTACAGCCTGTCCCATGGCGAGGCCAAGCCGCAGGAGCAATAAGCCAGCGCCCCCCTGTAGGAGCGGATTGATCCGCGAAAAAGCCGCTGCGGTGTATCAGGTATACGGCAGCGCACCCTTCGCGGATAAATCCACGCCTACAGCGGCACCTTCCACTGCCGCGGGACTCAATGATGAGCAAGCAGATCCCGGTACACGACGTCACTCCACCGCCCTCAACCAAAGGGCAGAGCGTGGACCTGTACGCGTCGCGGGAAAAAATCTACACCCGGGCATTCACCGGCGTGTTTCGCAACCTGCGCCGGGCCGGCGGGGCGTTTCTGTTCCTGCTGTATTTCGGCACCGTGTGGCTGAACTGGGCCGGGCACCAGGCGGTGTGGTGGAACCTGCCGGAGCGCAAGTTCTACATCTTTGGCGCCACCTTCTGGCCGCAAGACTTCATCCTGCTGTCGGGCATTCTCATCGTCAGCGCCTTTGGCCTGTTCTTTATCACCGTGTTCGCCGGCCGCGTGTGGTGCGGCTACACCTGCCCGCAAAGCGTGTGGACGTGGATTTTCATGTGGTGCGAAAAAGTCACCGAGGGTGACCGCAACCAGCGGATCAAGCTGGACAAAGAACCCATGAACGCCAACAAATTCATGCGCAAGCTGGCCAAGCACGGCCTGTGGCTGGTGATCGGCTTTGTCACGGGCATGACTTTCGTTGGCTACTTCTCGCCGATCCGCGAGTTAGCCACCGACTTTTTTACCGGCAATGCCGACGGTTGGTCGTACTTCTGGGTCGGCTTCTTCACCCTGGCCACCTACGGCAACGCCGGCTGGCTGCGCGAGCAGGTGTGCATCTACATGTGCCCCTACGCGCGCTTCCAGAGCGTGATGTTCGACAAGGACACCCTGATCGTGTCCTACGACCCGCGCCGCGGAGAGCAACGCGGGCCGCGCAAAAAGGATGTGGACTACAAGGCCATGGGCCTGGGGGACTGCATCGACTGCACGATGTGCGTGCAGGTGTGCCCCACCGGCATCGACATCCGCGACGGGCTGCAGATCGAGTGCATCGGTTGCGCAGCCTGCATCGACGCCTGCGACAGCATCATGGACAAGATGAACTACCCACGCGGGTTGATCAGCTACACCACCGAGCACAATCTGTCCGGGCAGAAAACCCATAAGTTTCGCCCGCGGCTGATCGGCTACGCGGTGGTACTGCTGGTGATGATGGGGCTGTTGGCCGGGGCGTTTTTCATGCGTGCGCTGGTGGGCTTCGACGTCAGCAAGGACCGCGTGCTGTACCGCGAGAATGCCCAAGGGCGAATCGAGAACGTCTACAGCCTGAAGATCATGAACAAGGACCAGCGCGACCACGTCTACCTGATCGAAGCCAGCGGCCTGCCCGACCTCAAGCTGCAAAGCCGCAACGAAATCCGCGTGGCGGCCGGTGACATTGTCAGCGTACCGGCCGAACTGTCGGTGGCCCCGGAAAAACTGCCCTCCAGCACCAACGAGGTGAAGTTCACCTTGCGCGATGCCGATGACAGCGACATACACATAGAAGCCAAGAGCCGGTTCATCGGCCCCCAAGTACGTTAAGGAACCCTTGCAATGTTTGCAGCGACCGCCACCAGCCCCTGGTACAAACACCTTTGGCCGTGGATCATCATCGGTATCCTGACCTGCTCGGTGACCCTCACCCTGACCATGGTCACGATCGCCGTGGAGAACCCGGATAACCTGGTCAACGATAATTACTACGAAGCCGGCAAGGGCATCAATCGCTCCCTGGACCGTGAACGCCTGGCCCAGGACCTCGCCCTGCGCGCCAACGTTCACCTGGACGAACTGACCGGCGAGGTGGACTTGAAGCTTACCGGCAACAGCAACCCGCAATCGCTGGAACTGAACCTGATGTCGCCTACCCAGCCAGAGAAGGACCGCAAGGTGGAGTTGGCCCTGAGCCCGTCCGAACCTGGCCGCTACGTGGGCCACCTGGACGAGAAAATCGAAGGTCGGCGCTTCGTCGAACTGCTGGGCGAAGACAACGGCCGGACCTGGCGCATGTTCGAAGAAGAACAAGTGGGCCACGACAAGGGCCTGGTGCTGGGCGATGAGCCGTTGCAGGGTGCCGAAGACCTGCGCAACTGAACCATGGACACCCCGACCCCTTGCTTCCACTGCAGCCTACCCGTGCCTGCGGGCCAGCCCTTTCGCGCCAACGTTTTGGGTGAGCTGCGCGCGTTCTGCTGCCCTGGCTGCCAGGCCGTTGCCCAAGCCATCGTCGCCGGCGGCCTGGGCAGTTACTACCAGCACCGAAGCGAGGCCTCGGCCAACCCGCAGACCCTGCCCCGCCAACTGCCCGATGAACTGGCGCTGTATGACCGCGCGGATGTCCAGCAGCCATTCGTCAACCATCAGGGTGAATTGAGCGAGGCTACCCTGCTGATCGAAGGCATCAGTTGCGCCGCCTGCGGCTGGCTGATTGAAAAACACCTGCGCGCAGTGCCCGGCATTGCCCAAGCCCGGCTCAACCTGTCCAACCACCGCCTGCTGGTGCAATGGGCCGACAGCCAGTTGCCGCTGAGCCGCCTGCTGGGTGAGCTGCGCCAGATCGGCTACGCCGCCCACCCCTACCAGGCCGACCGCGCCGCCGAACAACTGGCCAGCGACAACCGCCGGGCATTGCGCCAACTGGGCGTGGCCGGGCTGTTGTGGTTCCAGGCGATGATGGCAACCATGGCCACCTGGCCGGAGTTCAACATCGACCTGAGCCCGGAGCTGCACACCATCCTGCGCTGGGTGGCGATGTTCTTGACCACGCCCATTGTTTTCTACAGCTGCGCGCCCTTTTTTCGCGGTGCCTTGCGCGACCTGCGCACCCGGCACCTGACCATGGACGTGTCGGTGTCGCTGGCCATTGGCGGGGCCTACCTGGCGGGTATCTGGACCGCGATCACCGGGGTGGGCGAGCTGTATTTCGACGCCGTCGGCATGTTCGCGCTGTTCCTGCTGGCCGGCCGTTACCTGGAGCGCCGCGCCCGCGAACGCACCGCTGCGGCCACCGCCCAGTTGGTCAACCTGCTGCCGGCTTCATGCCTGCGGCTGGATGCCGAGGGCCACGGCGAGCGAATTCTGCTGAGCCAATTGCGCAGCCATGACCACCTGCTGATCCCGCCCGGCGCGGTGATCCCGGCCGACGGACGGATCCTGCAGGGGCAGTCGAGCATCGACGAATCCCTGCTCACCGGCGAGTACCTGCCCCAGCCACGCGGTGCAGGCGAGGCAGTCACCGCTGGCACCTTGAACGTGCAGAGCGCCCTTACCGTGGAGGTACTTGCCTTGGGCCAGGACACCCGGCTGTCGGCCATCGTGCGCCTGCTCGACCGCGCCCAGTCAGAAAAGCCGCGCCTGGCCGAAATCGCCGACCGCGCCGCGCAAGGGTTTCTGCTGGTAACCCTGGCCCTGGCGCTGATCATCGGCCTGGTCTGGTGGCAACTGGACCCCGCACGCGCCTTCTGGGTGGTATTGGCAATGCTGGTCGCCACGTGCCCCTGCGCACTGTCGCTGGCTACCCCCACCGCGCTCACCGCCGCCACCGGCACGCTGCACCGCCTGGGCCTGCTGTTGACCCGTGGGCATGTGCTGGAAGGCCTGAACCAGATCGACACAGTGATCTTTGACAAGACCGGCACCCTCACCGAAGGGCGCTTGGTACTGCGCCAGATTCAGCCACTTGCACAAGCCGATGCCGATGCGTGCCATGCGTTGGCTGCCGCCTTGGAACTGGGCTCGGAACACCCGATCGCCCGCGCATTCGGCCACACCGCATTGTTGGCCGACGACGTCAGCAGCGCACCGGGCCTGGGCTTGCAAGGGCTCGTCAATGGCCAGTGCCTGCGCATCGGCCAGCCGGCCTATGTGTGTGCCCTGAGCGGCCAGGCCCCGCCAGCCATGCCGTCCCAGGCGGGGCAATGGCTGCTGCTGGGCAACGAACAGGGCCCCTTGGCCTGGTTCGGCCTGGACGACCGCCTGCGTGACGATGCCCAGGGGCTGGTCGATGCCTGCCACGCACGCGGCTGCACAACCCTGCTGCTGTCCGGTGACAGTTCGCCGATGGTCGCCAGCGTCGCCGCCGAACTGGGCATCGGGCAAGCCCACGGCGGCCTGCCGCCAGACGCCAAGCTGGCGATGCTGCAACGCTTGCAGGCCGACGGGCGCAAGGTGCTGGTGCTGGGGGACGGGGTGAACGATGTGCCCATGCTCGCGGCTGCGGACATCGGCGTGGCCATGGGCTCGGCCACGGACCTGGCCAAGACCTGCGCCGACGCGGTGCTCTTGTGCAACCGCCTGTCGGCACTGGTACAGGCCCTGGCGTTGGCCCGACGCACTCGCCGGGTGATCATCCAGAACCTGTGTTGGGCGGCGTTGTACAATGGGCTGATGCTGCCGTTTGCCGCGGCAGGCTTGATCACCCCGATCTGGGCCGCACTGGGCATGTCCCTGAGCTCGCTGACCGTGGTGCTCAACGCCTTGCGCCTGACCCGCATCAAACCACTGCCGGGCAGCCAGGCCGCGATAGCGCCCCTGCACCCCGCCACCGCCTGAGTTCGCCGGAGCCACCATGCCAGCGCTGTACATCATGATCCCCGCCGCGCTGCTGATCGTCGCCATCGCCGTGTATGTATTCTTCTGGGCAGTGGACAGCGGCCAGTACGACGACCTCGACGGCCCGGCCCATAGCATCCTGTTCGACGACCAGGACCCGCAGCACAAGGCTGCAGTCGATGAGGCCAACCACACCACCGACAACAAGCAGCCGCCCCATGGCTGACCTGTTGCCATTGCTGGCCAGCGCGCTGATTCTCGGCCTGCTGGGTGGCGGCCATTGCCTGGGCATGTGCGGCGGCCTGATGGGCGCGCTGACGTTGGCCATACCGCCGGAACAACGCGGCCGCCGCCTGCAACTGCTGATGGCCTACAACCTGGGGCGTATCTGCAGCTACGCGTGTGCCGGCCTGATCATCGGCCTGGCCGGTTGGGCCGTGGCCACCAGCCCTGCGGCCATGGCGTTGCGCGTGGTAGCCGCGTTGCTGTTGATTGCCATGGGCCTGTACCTGGCCGGCTGGTGGAGCGGCCTGACCCGCATCGAAGCCTTGGGCCGGGGGCTGTGGCGGCATATCCAGCCACTGGCCACCCGCCTGCTGCCGGTGTCCAGCGTGCCCCGGGCCCTGCTGCTGGGCGCCCTGTGGGGCTGGCTGCCCTGCGGGCTGGTCTACAGCACGTTGTTGTGGGCGGCAAGCCAAGGCAACGCGGCCCACAGTGCGCTGTTGATGCTGGCCTTCGGCATGGGCACCTGGCCGGTGTTGTTGGCCACCGGCATGGCCGCCGAACGCACTCGCGCCTTGCTGCGCCAACGCGGCGTGCGCATCGCCGGTGGCCTGCTGGTGATGCTGTTTGGCCTGTGGACCCTGCCCGGCCCGCATCAGCACTGGCTGATGGGCCACTGAACGGGGCCTTGATGCAGGTCAACACCCAAGGCCTGAGCGCACCCTAGACTGCGGGCATTGCTCCCCCAGGGAATACCCGCATGCTCGACGCCATTGAATGGGACACCGACCTGATTCGTCGCTACGATCAGGCCGGCCCGCGCTATACCTCCTACCCCACGGCCGCGCAGTTCAATGGCCAGATCGGCTCGTTCGACCTGTTGCATGCCCTGCGCGACAGCCGCAAGGCCCTGCAACCGCTGTCGCTGTACGTGCACGTGCCGTTCTGCGCACACATCTGCTACTACTGCGCCTGCAACAAGGTCATCACCAAGGACCGTGGCCGCGCCCAGCCTTACCTGCAGCGCCTGGAGCAAGAAATCCAGCTGATCGCCTGCCACCTGGACCCTCGCCAGGTGGTCGAGCAACTGCACCTGGGTGGCGGTACGCCAACCTTTCTCAGCCCTGCTCAATTGCGCCAGTTGATGGCCACCCTGCGCCGGCACTTCAACCTGCTTGAGCACGACGCCGGCGACTACGGCATCGAAATCGACCCGCGCGAGGCCGACTGGTCGACCATGGGCCTGCTCCGCGAACTGGGCTTCAATCGGGTCAGCCTGGGCGTGCAGGACCTGGACCCGGCCGTGCAACGTGCGGTCAACCGCCTGCAAAGCCTGGAAGAAACCCGGGCCATCGTCGACGCGGCCCGCACCCTGCAGTTTCGTTCGGTGAACATCGACCTGATCTACGGGCTGCCCAAACAGACTGTGGAGGGTTTCGCCCGTACGATAGACGAGATCATCCAGCTGCAACCCGACCGCCTGTCCGTGTTCAATTACGCCCACCTGCCCGAACGCTTCATGCCCCAGCGGCGCATCGCCCAGCAGGACCTGCCCTCGCCCGCGCACAAACTGGCGATGCTGCAAGGCACCATCGAGCAACTGACGGCAGCCGGCTACCGCTACATCGGCATGGACCACTTTGCGTTGCCCGACGACGAGCTGGCCATGGCCCAGGAGGACGCCACGCTGCAACGCAACTTCCAGGGCTACACCACCCACGGCCATTGCGACCTGATCGGGTTGGGGGTGTCGGCCATCAGCCAGATCGGCGACCTGTACTGCCAGAACAGCAGTGACCTGAACGAATATCAGAACAGCCTGGCCGGCGCCCAACTGGCCACCCGCCGCGGCCTGGCATGCAGCCCCGACGACCGCGTGCGCCGGGCGGTCATCCAGCAACTGATCTGCCACTTCGAGCTGTACACCGAAGTGATCGAGCAGGTGTTCGACATCGAGTTTCGCGGCTACTTCGCCGATATCTGGCCGCAACTGCAGGCCATGGCCGCCGATGGCCTGATCGAGATCGATAAGCGGGTGATCCGCGTGTTGCCGCCGGGGCGTCTGTTGGTGCGTTCGGTGTGCATGCTGTTCGATGCACACCTGCCCCAGGACCGTCAGCGGTTTTCGCGGGTGATTTGAGTCAGTTACCCAGCAGGCTGGCCACTTTGCCCAGTTGTTCGACGGAAAGGCCGCTGTCCTTCATCGCCTTGGCCAGGCTGGCATTCGCAGTGGCCAACGCACCCTGCAGCGCACCGATGGCGGCCTGCAAACCGCTGGCACGGGCTTGGCGCTGGCTGTCACTGATCTGCCGATTGGCCATCAGCGCCTTGAGTTCGTTCATCTTCTCTTCGAGCTGCTTCTTCAACTCGCGAATAATTTTCAGGGTTTGCTGGATGGTCGGCGGCAGGCCGCTTTGCTCGATGTCCTGGTTGGCACCCCCGGCCTTTGCCACGCCTTCGCGCGACAGGCTGACCTTGATCCCCGTCACCGCTGCTGGGCTTTCACTCGCCAGGGTATCGACGGCGGTCTGCGTACTGGCAGGCGTATCCGTTGCCTGCCATGGGGCTGCACCGTTGAACTTGACGTCTAGGCTGATCATCGCGAAAGGCTCCGTGCGCTTTGGGGGTAGCTTTGTATCGGCCCTGACACATGAGTCTTGAGGCGCCGCCCTGATAAAGTGCATGGCCGCCAACCTCCAGCTGGGGTACCCTTACAGGTATTGTGTGAATTTCCAGAAGGATTTGATGAAATGTCCGAGCCAGTCAAACTGCGCGCCGCCACTCAAGCCCACTGCAAGGATTGCAGCCTGGCGCCCCTGTGCCTGCCGCTGTCGCTGAACCTGGAAGACATGGATGCGCTGGACGATATCGTCAAGCGCGGCCGCCCGTTGAAGAAGGGCGAGTACCTGTTCCGCCAGGGCGACAATTTCAATTCCGTGTATGCAGTGCGCTCCGGCGCCCTGAAAACCTTCAGCCTGAGCGACAACGGCGAAGAGCAGATCACCGGCTTCCACCTGCCCAGCGAACTGGTCGGGCTGTCGGGGATGGACACCGAGGCCTACCCTGTGACCGCCCAGGCCCAGGAAACCACCTCGGTGTGTGAAATTCCGTTCGAACGCCTGGACGAGCTCTCCGTGCAACTGCCGCAACTGCGTCGCCAACTGATGCGGGTGATGAGCCGAGAGATCCGCGACGACCAGCAAATGATGCTGCTGCTGTCGAAAAAAACCGCCGACGAGCGGATCGCGACCTTCCTGGTCAACCTCTCGGCACGCTTCCGGGCGCGCGGCTATTCAGCCAACCAATTCCGCCTGAGCATGTCGCGCAATGAAATCGGCAACTACCTGGGGTTGGCGGTGGAAACCGTATCGCGGGTGTTCACGCGCTTCCAGCAAAACCAATTGATCGCCGCCGAAGGTAAAGAGATCCACATCCTGGACCCGATCCAGCTCTGTGCCCTGGCCGGCGGCACCCTCGACGCCTGAGTTCGACCTGACCGATCGAACAGGTATACTGGCGCGCATTCAGCTTCCTGTGGGCACCTAGACAATGGTTTTCGACGAACTCAGCTTCAAATCCCTGATCCGCCCCGTGGTGGACTTCCCCAAGCCGGGCGTGATCTTTCGCGACATCACCCCGCTGTTCCAGTCGCCCAAAGCCTTGCGCCTGGTGGTGGACAGCTTCGTGCACCGCTACATCGACGCCGACTTCAGCCACATCGGCGCCATGGATGCCCGCGGCTTTCTGATCGGCTCGATCATTGCCCATGAGCTGAACAAGCCACTGATCCTATTCCGCAAACAAGGCAAACTGCCGGCCGACGTACTCAGCGAAGGCTACGCCACCGAATACGGCGAGGCATTCCTGGAAGTGCATGCCGACAGCCTGTGCGAAGGCGACTCGGTGGTATTGTTCGACGACCTGATCGCCACCGGCGGCACCCTGATCGCCGCTGCCAACCTGGTACGCCGCATGGGCGCCAGCGTGCACGAGGCCGCCGCGATCATCGACCTGCCAGAGCTTGCCGGCTCCCAGCGCTTGCGTGACATGGGCGTGCCGGCCTTCAGCCTGACAGCGTTTTCGTTGAGCGAAAAATAAGCAGCGACCCAGCCGTGCCCCTTGCTGTTCCTTTCGCCGATGTATTCGCGAAAACAGCGCCGCCGGGATGACAGCCATAAAAAAACCCGCCATGACGGCGGGTTTTTTTATGGCGCAAAGGCGTTATGGGTTGGACGACCCACTCAAGGCCAGGTCCATCAACTCCCGGTTCGCCACCGCATACATCGCGTAGTCGGTACCGGTTGCCGCCTTGAGCTCTTCAAGCATGGCACGCCAGCGCGCCACCATGGCCTTGTGCTGCTCTAGCCACAACGCCACGCGCGCGTCCATGTCCTGCGGGGCATCGGCCATTTGCAACACGGAGATGGTGATCGCCCGTTGCTGGAAGTCGATGTCATCGCGGAATGCTTCGCGGGCCAGGGCCTGCCAGTTGTTTTCCACGGGCAGGCTGCTGATTTGCTGCAGGTACCAATTCAGGTCCAGGGAACTGCCGATGGCGAAGAACGCCTTGGCCACCTCGGCGGCGTTTTCACCGGTGACGTCAGACGCCTCGATGATCGGCAGCAGGGTGTACAGGTGGCTGGTCCCGGCCACCATGCGCGCCAGCAACTCCGGCACGCCAGCCTCGACGTACGCCTGGTAGCGGGTTTGCCAGACTTCGCGGGTCGGGCCTTCCAGCAGTTCGTCCAGCTTGAGCCCCAGGGCGGCGATGTGCGGACCGAAGTGCGCGACATCGCGGGCCGCGTCCAGTTCGTTGCGACGGCTGCGCAGGAACCAGCGCGTGGCGCGGCGGCCCAGGCGCATCAGCTCATCCATCAGTGCCAGTTGCACGTCGGCCGCCACCTGGTAGTCCAGCGCCTCGATCTGCCGGAACCAGTGCGGCAGGTGGAAGATGTCGCGCACGATCACGTAGGCCCCGGCGACGTTGGCCGGGCTCATGCCGGTCGACTCCTTGAGGCGCTGCACGAAGGTGATGCCCATGTTGTTGACCAGGTCGTTGGCGATCTGGGTGCTGACGATCTCGCGTTTCAGGCGATGGCGGCGCATGGACTCGGCGTACTTGCTGACCAGCGACGGCGGGAACGCGGTTTCCATGTCGCGGGTCAGGTAGTCGTCATCCGGCACCTGGGACTTGAGCAAGGCTTCCTTGAGGTCGATCTTGCTGTAGGAGATCAGCACGCTCAACTCGGCACGGGTCAGGCCTTGCTTGGCCGCCAGGCGCTCGGTGAGTTGCTCCTCGGTGGGCAGGAACTCGATGGCGCGGTCCAGCTTGCCCCGGCTTTCAAGGTCGGCCATCAGGCGCTTGTACTCGGCCAGCCGCTCATAGGCGCGACGGGCCGCCAGGCTCAGGGCCTGGGTTTGCTTGTAGTTGTTGCCAAGTACCAGGTGGCCGACCTCGTCGGTCATGCTGCCCAGCAGCAGGTTGCGCTGCTTCTCGGTCATGTCACCGGCCTGCACCACTTCGTTGAGCAGGATCTTGATGTTCACTTCGTGGTCGGAGCAGTCCACGCCACCGGCGTTGTCGATGAAGTCGGTGTTGGTGGCGCCGCCCTGCAGGCCGAATTCCACGCGGCCCAGTTGGGTCATGCCCAGGTTGCCGCCCTCACCCACCACTTTGCAGCGCAATTCATTGCCGTTCACGCGCAATGCATCGTTGGCCTTGTCGCCGACGTCGGCATGGGTTTCTTCGCTGGACTTGACGTAAGTACCGATGCCGCCGTTCCACAGCAAGTCGACCGGCGCCTTGAGCAAGGCGTTCAGCAGCTCGGTGGGGGTCAGCTTGTCGGCCTTGATGTCAAAGCGTTGCTGCATCTGCGGGGAGATCGCGATGCTTTTCGCGCTGCGCGAGAAGATCCCGCCACCGGCGGAAATCAGGCTGGCGTCGTAATCGGTCCACGCCGAACGCGGCAGGTCGAACAGGCGCTGGCGCTCGGCGAAGCTTGCGGCTGCTTCGGGGTTGGGGTCGATGAAAATGTGCAGATGGTTGAACGCCGCCACCAGTTGCAGCTTGTCGGACATCAGCAAGCCATTGCCGAACACGTCGCCGGCCATGTCGCCGACACCGACCACGGTGATGTTGTCTTGCTGCACGTTGATGCCGCGCTCGCGGAAATGGCGCTGCACGCCGACCCACGCGCCCTTGGCGGTGATGCCCATCTTCTTGTGGTCATAACCGGCCGAGCCGCCCGAGGCAAACGCGTCACCCAGCCAGAAGCCGTAGTCGATGGCGATGCCGTTGGCGATGTCGGAGAACGTCGCGGTGCCTTTGTCGGCCGCCACCACCAGGTAGGGGTCGTCATCGTCGTGGCGCACCACGTTGGCCGGTGGCACCAGGCCGCCGTCCTTGAGGTTGTCGGTGATGTCCAACAGGCCCGAGATGAAAATGCGGTAGCAGGCGATGCCCTCTGCCGCAATCTCGTCACGGCTGCCGCCCAACGGCAAGCGACGCGGCAGGAAGCCGCCCTTGGCGCCCACCGGCACGATCACCGAGTTCTTGACCTGTTGCGCCTTCACCAGGCCCAGCACTTCGGTGCGGTAGTCTTCCTCACGGTCCGACCAACGCAGGCCGCCACGGGCCACGTTGCCAAAGCGCAAGTGCACGCCTTCCACACGCGGCGAGTAAACGAAGATCTCGAACTTGGGCACCGGCTTAGGCAGCTCGGGGATCAGCCTGGGGTTGAACTTGAAGCTGAAGTACGACTTGGCGTTGCCGTTGGCATCGGGCTGGTAGAAGTTGGTGCGCAGGGTGGCTTTGATCAGGTCCAGGTAACGGCGCAGGATGCGGTCTTCGTTGAGCACCTGCACGTCGTCCAGGGCACTGAGAATGGCCTGTTCCAGGCGCAGCTGCTTGTCATCCAGGTCGTCGGCGGCCAGCTTGCGGGCCAGGTAGAAACGGGTCTTGAACAACCGGGTCAGTTCGCGGGCGATGTCGGTGTGGTTGTTCAAGGTGCTGGCGATGTAGCCCAGGTCGAAGCCCAGGCGGATCTGCTTGAGGTAACGGGCGTAGGCACGCAGCAGGGCTACGTCGCGCCACGGCAAGCCGGCCGTCAGCACCAGGCGGTTGAACGCATCGTTTTCGGCGTCGCCCTGCACGATGTGCACGAAGGCGTCCTGCAGCGTGTCGTTGAGCTGCTGGATGTCCAGGTTCAAGCCTTCGGCCGCGGTGAAGGCGAAGTCATGAATCCAGTATTCGCGGCCATTGTTGTGGCGCAGGCGATACGGGAACTCGCCCAGCACGCGCAGGCCCAGGTTTTCCAGGATCGGCAACACGTCGGACAGCGCCAGCGGAGTGTCGGCGTGGTACAGCTTGCAGTGCAGTTGCTGTTTGCCGGTTTGCGCCAGCGGCTGGTAGAAGCTCATCACCAGCGGGCGTTTTTCCGACAGGGCCAGCAAGTGCTGCATGTCGACCACCGCCGAATGCGCGGCAAAGCGCTCGCGGTAACCGGCCGGGAAACCTTTCGGGAAATCGGCCAGCACGTTGGTGCCCTGGGCTTCGCCAAAGCTCTCGACGGTGAGGCTGGCGTAGTCGTCCTGCCACGAGCGGCAGGCCTGGATCACTTCGTTTTCCAGTTGCAGCGGGTCGATGTCGATGCGGTTTTTAGGGTCCACGCGCAGGATCAACTGCACACGGGCCAGCACCGACTCAGAGAAGAAGGTCCAGAACTCGCAGTCGCTGGCCTTCAGGCGTTCCATCAGCACTTGCTGGATTTTCTGCCGCACTTCGGTGGAGTAGACATCGCGCGGCACGTAGGCCAGGCAGTAGCAGAAACGGCCATACGGGTCTTTGCGCAGGAACACGCGGATCTTGTTGCGCTCCTGGATCTGCACGATCGACATCACGGTGCTGAACAACTCGTCCACCGGGGTCTGGAACAGGTCGTCGCGCGGCAACACCTCGACCACCTGGGCCAGCTCCTTGCCCAGGTGAGCCTTGGCGTCGAAACCGGAGCGGTTTTCGATCTCGGCGACCTTGCGGCGGATGTAAGGGATCTGGTGCACGCTTTCGCCGTACACCGTGGAGGTGTACAGGCCCATGAAGCGGCATTCCTTGACCACCCGGCCGTCGGCGTCGATCTGGCGGATCGATACGTAGTCCGGATAGGCCGGGCGGTGCACGCGGCTGGGGTGCGCGGCCTTGGCGAACGACAGCAGCATCGGCTCGTTCAGGTAATTGACGGCATAGTCTTCGATGCGCAGGTCTTCGCCGGTGAGGCCGGCGCGCAGCAGGCGGGTCAGGCCCAGGAACGACGACTCGTCGTAGACCAGTTGGCCGCCACCGTTTTCGTTGTTGACGACGAATTCTTCATAACCCAGGAAGGTGAAGTGGTTGCCCACCAACCATTCGAGGAACACCTTGATCTCGGCTTTTTCATCGGCCGGCACGGCGGCGTAGGCGGTCTGATCCACCAGCGCAAGCATGTCGCGGACCTTGGCCTTCATCGGCTCGAAGTCGGCCACGGCCACGCGCACTTCCACCAGCACCTGCTCAAGCTCCTTGGCCAGCAGGTTCAGTTCGGCGGCGTTGGCACAGCGGTCGATCTCCAGGTACATCAGCGATTCTTGCAGGATGCCCTCGCCCTGGGTGCCTTTGGCCAGCACTTCCAGGAGCTCGCCGCCACTGCCACGGCGCACGCTGAGCACGGTGGTTTGCAGGGTATGGATGCTGTAGCCGCGACGGTTCAGTTCGGTGCGTACCGAGTCCACCAGAAAAGGCAGGTCGTGATGCAGCACTTCGACCGCAGTGTGGGTCGATTGCCAGCCATGGCGCTCATAGTCGGGGTTGTACACGCGGACCTGGGGCTGGGCGTGGTCGAAACGCTCCAGCAGGCGCCAGGCCGACAGGGTGCAGCCAGCCAGGTCCGAAAGCCTGCGCTGGGTAAGTTCGTCCAGAGAAATGATGCCAAAGAACTGATCGGCGAACAGCGCCACTTGTGGCAGTGCCTGTTCACTGATGTGCTGCGCCAGGGCCGACTGCAGTTGATGCTGAAAATCGGCTTTGCTGGCCGCGGTGAAGAACGCCATCTGTGGTACTCCGCTTGGGCTTGTTATTGAATGAAGCGTCGCGTGCTTCCCCTGTTGGGATCAACCATAGCCAACCCGCTGCCACAGGGGAGGAAAAACCGAAAAACGGCGAGCCGGAACATCGGGCAGGGCCCGCCGGGTCTCGGCACGGGCACATTGCACTGCGCCCATAACTGCTCAGCTTAACGAGTGGGTATGACCGTGTGCTTGCGGCCCTGCGACATATTCGGTCATTGAGGAGTTGTCGTACGAGCCAGCTGGTACGGGCGTGCAAAACCGTTTGTCGGTTTTGACACGATCACCGCTTCCAAGGGCGCTTTATTTTCAGATCGGGGTCAAACAGTGGCAGAATCCAGGCTCTGCCCCTAATAACGGAATGACCCCATGCAATTTCAAGCTAGCCAACTGATGGTCAATCCGTGCGATGACGAAGAAGACAACATGGCGCTGCTGTGCTGCCATGATGCCGACGGCAAACTGTTCATGCTGACCCGCATGGCCGACGACAACGATGTCGAGCTGACCCTGGGGGAAGAGGACCCCTGCTTCGTTCGCGATTTCAAGATCACCCTGGACGACAAGACCCTGCTGATCGAGTTGGCCGCCGAAGACGGCGACGTGCTCAATGGCGACACCGAACTGGCCATCACCTACGACAGCAGCGCGGTGGATTTGCCAGAGGTTGAAGAGACGTTGCGCAACATCCTGGATGGTACCGGGATCTATGTGAGCCACTTGCCACGCTGAGATTTGCGGCGCCGGGTTCGCGGATTTATCCGCGAACCCGGCGCCGCCGATTTTCACCCCTGCGCCAACCGATACCCCACCCCCGGTTCCGTCACGATAAACCGCGGCGCCGTGGGGTCATCGCCGAACTTTTGCCGCACATGCCCCACCACGATGCGCAGGTAGTGGCTGTCGTCGACGTGGGTCGGCCCCCAGATGTCCTTGAGCAACTGTTGCTGGGTAATCACCCGCCCCGGGTAACGCGCCAGTTGCGCGACCACCGCGTACTCCTTGCGGGTCAGCGACACCTCGGCACCGTCCAGCAATACCCGGCGCAAGGCCAGGTCGATGGTCAGCGGGCCGATGCTCACGGCCGGCTCCTGGGCTGCGCCCGCCGGTAGCAAGCGCAACAGCGCACGCACCCGAGCCAGGAACTCCTGGATACCGAACGGCTTGGTCACGTAATCGTTGGCACCGCCGTCCAAGGCTTCCACCTTCTGGATCTCGCTGGCGCGCACCGACAGCACCAGCACCGGCACCTGGCTCCATTCACGCAGTTCGCGCAGCACCTGCTGGCCGTCCATGTCGGGCAGGCCCAGGTCCAACACCACCAGGTCGGGGCGGTTCAGCGCGGCCTGGCTCAGGCCCTCGGCGCCGTTGGCCGCCTCCAGCACCTTGTAGCCCTGGGACACCAGGCTGATGCGCAGGAACTTGCGGATCTGCGGTTCGTCGTCCACGACCAGGATGGTGGCGGTCTGGCTCATTCTTCGGTTCCGGGCTGGGTTTGCACCGGCAAGCATAGAGTGATGCACGTGCCTTGGCCATCCAGGCCATCACCCACCAGGATGCGCCCGCCATGAGCGCCGATCATGCCCTGGCAAATCGCCAGGCCCAGGCCCGTGCCCTGCCCGCCGCGGTCGCCACGGGCGGCGGTGTAGAACATGTCGAAGATTTTCTCCCGCTCGGCCAGCGGGATGCCCGGGCCCTGGTCGCTGACGGCGAAGTACAGTTCCTGCTCGCTACCGCCGGCGGTGATCTGCAGGCGCCCGTGGGGCGGCGAAAAGCGCGCGGCGTTTTCCAGCACGTTGACCAATGCCTGCTCGATCAACGCCGCGTGTACGTACAGCAACGGTAATTGGGTCGGGACTTGGACGCTTACCTGCAGCGGCGCCAACACCGCACGCAAGCGGTTCAGCGCGCTGCCGACGATGTCCGCCGGCGACACCCAATCGCGGGAAAGCTTCAAGGCACCGTGGCCCAGGCGGGTCATGTCCAAAAGATTCTGAATGTAGCGGTCCAGGCGCTCGGCTTCATCGCGGGTACCTTCCAGCAGTTCCTCGCGGTCGGCCTTGGGGATCGCATCGCCCAGCGACAACAGGCTGTCGATGCTGCCGCGCATGGCGGTCAGCGGCGTACGCAGGTCGTGGGACACCGAGGCCAGCAACGCACTGCGCAATTGTTCGGTTTCACCGTGCAGGCGTGCCGCCTCCAGGTCTTCGCCCAGCCGTGCGCGGGCCAAGGCCTGGGCCAGCGGCTGGCTCAAGGCACTGAGCAGGCGTCGACGCTGGGCGCTTAGCGGGCGGCCTTCACGGTCGCGCACACCGAGCATCGCCAACGGCCCCTCCTCCACCGACACCGGCCACCACCACCAGCGCCCCGACGGCAACGTGCCGGTGCCCATGCCTGCGGCCTGGTCGTGTTGCCAGGCCCAGTCTGCGGCGGCTTGTTCGTTTTCGGTCAGGTCCAGGGCGGTGCCATTGGCGATGTGCCAACTGCCATCGGTGTTGCGATCCAGCAGGCACAGGCGCAGTTCTTTCCAGCCATCCAAGTGCTGGCCGGCCGCGCTGAGCACGGCCTTGCGGTCGGTGGCCGCCGTGAGTTTGCGCGACAGGTCGAGCAGTTCGCTGGTTTCTTCCTGGGTGTCGCGCAGCGCTTGCAGTTGCCGCCGCTGACGGGCGGCCAAGTTGCCGGTGAGCGCCGCCATCAACAGGAAGAACATCAGCGTCAGCACGTCTTCTTCGCGCTGGATGCTGAACGAGAAATTGGGCGGGATAAACAAAAAATCGTAAGCCAGGAACGACAGCGCCGCGCAGGCCAACGCCGGGCCCAGGCTGCTGCGCACCGCCACCAGCAGCACCGCCGCCAGAAACACCAGGGAAATGTTGGGCAACGCCATCACGCTGGCCACGCCCCAGGCCAAGGCGCTGGCAGCCACCGTGGCCAACAGGGCCAGGCCGTAGTCGAACCACACCCATGCCCCTGGCGCGCGCAGCGTGGGGTTGGGCCGCGCGTCGTCGCGGTCCAGCACGTTGATCTCCAGGCCCCGGGCATTGCCCAGCAAACGCGCCGCCAAGCCGCCACCGAACAGGCGCCGGCGCCAACTGCCGCCCGACTGCCCCACCAGCACCAGGCTGGCACGGCGCTCGGCGGCATGCTGGATCAACGTGCGCGCCACCTCGCCGGCGCGCAGCACTACCACCTCGCCCCCCAGGCGTTCGGCCAGTTGCTGGGCACTCTGCAGGCGCAGGCGCGCGTGTTCGTCGCGCAGCTTGCCGGTGTCCACATGCACCAGGCTCCAGGGCAAGTGCCGACGCTGCGCCACACGGCTGGCGTGGCGCACCAGCCGTTCGGCCTGGGCGTCGCCGTCGATGCCCACCAGCAGGCGCCCACGCAAGGCCGGCGCCGCCTGGCCCAACTGCTGGTAGCCCTGGGCCAGGTCGGCATCCACTTGCGCCGCGGCCGTCTGCATCGCCAGTTCGCGCAGCGCCGTCAGGTTGGTCTGGGTGAAAAAGGCGTCGATGGCGGCGCGCGCCTGCTCTGGCACGTACACCTTGCCGTCGCGCAGGCGTTCGAGCAGCTCGCGCGGCGGCAGGTCGATCAGCACCAGCTCATAGGATTCCTGCAGCACCCAGTCCGGCAAGGTTTCGCGCACCTGCACGCCGGTGATGCCGCGAACCTGGTCGTTCAGGCTTTCCAGGTGCTGGACGTTGACCGTGGTGTACACGTCGATGCCCGCCGCCAGCAACTCCTGCACGTCCTGCCAGCGCTTGGCATGGCGGCTGCCGGGGGCATTGCTGTGGGCCAACTCGTCCACCAGCACCAGTTGCGGGCGGGCCTGCAGCAGGCCGTCCAGGTCCATCTCTTCAAGCACCACGCCACGGTACTCGGAGCGCAACTGGGGGCGCTGCGCCAAGCCACCCAGCAAGGCTTCGGTCTCGGCGCGGCCATGGGTTTGCACCACCCCAGCCAGCACCTGCACGCCTTGGCGCACCTGGGCATGGGCCGCCTGGAGCATGGCGTAGGTCTTGCCCACCCCGGGGGCTGCGCCCAAAAACACCTTGAGCCGCCCGCGACCTTCGCGGGGCAGCTCGGCCAGCAGCGCGTCGGCGCGTTGGGCATCACTCATGGCAAGCGCTCATGCAAAAGCTCGTGTCGATCATTGGGAAGTTGACGGTAGCTGATCCAGCGCCCAGTTCAAAGCCAGCACGTTGACCACCGGCGGGCCAAACAGCGAGGTCTCGGTGTGGCTGGCCACCAGGCTGCGCAGCGCCTGGACCGGCAGATGCCGCGCCGCCGCCACCCGCGCCACCTGATACTCCACGGCCAATGGCGGCAAATGCGGGTCCAGGCCGCTGGCCGAGGTGGTCAGCAACGCCTGCGGCACCGGGCCCTGATCGGCTACATACAGCTTGGCGGCGTCGTCCTTGACCCGCGTGGCCAAGGCCGGGTTGCTCGGCGCCAGGTTGCTGGCACTGCTGGACACAGTGGCAAAGGCCCCGGCCGAGGGGCGCGGGTGGAACCAGTTGTCGCCGCTAAAGTCCTGGGCGATCAGGCTGGAGCCGCGCACCTTGCCGCCGGCGTCACTGACCAGGCTGCCATTGGCCTGGTCGGGAAAGGCCGCTTGGGCCACCGCAGTCACTGCCAGTGGATAGGCGACGCCGGTGATCAGGGTCATCAACACGATCAGGCTCAGGGCCGGACGCAAATAAGTCGACATCATCGAATCCTCAAGTAGTGGTTCAGACCAGGTGCAGCGCGGTCAGCAGCAGGTCGATCAACTTGATGCCCACGAACGGCACCACAATCCCGCCTACCCCGTAGATCAACAGGTTGCGTCGCAGCAGGTGCGCGGCGCTGGCGGCCTGCACCCTTACGCCGCGCAGGGCCAGCGGGATCAGCACCACGATGATCAGCGCGTTGAACACGATCGCCGAGAGGATCGCGCTCTGCGGGCTGGCCAGGTGCATCACGTTGAGCACGCCCAGCTGTGGATAAATCGCCGCGAACAAGGCCGGCAAAATGGCGAAGTACTTGGCCACGTCGTTGGCGATGGAAAAGGTGGTCAGCGCGCCGCGGGTCACCAACAGCTCCTTGCCGATCTGCACCACGTCCAGCAGCTTGGTGGGGTCGCTGTCCAGGTCGACCATGTTGGCCGCCTCGCGCGCCGCCTGGGTACCGTCGTTCATCGCCATGCCCACGTCGGCCTGGGCCAGGGCGGGGGCGTCGTTGGCGCCGTCGCCGCACATGGCCACCAGGCGCCCGTCGTTCTGCTCCTGGCGGATGCGTGCCAGTTTCTTCTCGGGCGTGGCTTCGGCCAGCACGTCGTCCACGCCGGCTTCGGCGGCAATGGCGGCGGCGGTCAGCGGGTTGTCGCCGGTCACCATCACGGTACGGATGCCCAACTTGCGCAGTTCATCGAAACGCTCGCGAATGCCTGGCTTGACCACGTCCTTGAGGTGGATGGCGCCCAGCAGGCGCTTGTTGCCACACACCAGCAGGGGCGTGCCGCCGCTCTGGGCGATTTTCTCGATCTCTTTGGCCAGGGTGGCCGGCATGTCCAGGCGTTTCTGCTCGATGAACGCCAGCAGTGAGTCCACCGCGCCTTTGCGGTAGATACGCTCGGCGTAGTCCACCCCCGACAGCCGCGTTTCGGCGCTGAAGGCCACCGGGGTCAGTTGGCTGGCCGGTGGTTCAACAATGCTGTGCAACTGGCGGATGTAGTCGACGATGGACTTGCCTTCGGCGGTGTCATCGGCCAGCGAGGCCAGCAGCGCGCCTTCGGCCAGTTCCTTGGCGGTGACGCCAGGGGCGGCGTACAGCGCGGTGCAGCGGCGGTTACCAAAGGTGATGGTGCCGGTCTTGTCCAGCAACAGCACGTGCACGTCGCCGGCGGCCTCTACCGCACGGCCCGACTTGGCGATCACGTTCAACCGCACCAGGCGGTCCATGCCGGCGATGCCAATGGCCGAGAGCAGGCCACCGATGGTGGTGGGGATCAGGGTCACCAGCAACGCCACCAGGAACACCAGCGGCAAGCTGCCCCCGGCGAAGTGGGCGAACGGCTGCAGGGTAACCACCACCAGCAGGAAGATCAGCGTCAGGCCGATCAGCAGGATGTCCAGGGCGATTTCGTTGGGGGTCTTTTGCCGCTTGGCGCCTTCCACCAACGCGATCATGCGGTCCAGGGTCGACTCGCCGGGGTTGGCGGTGATGCGCACCAGCAGCCAGTCGGAGACCAGCCGGGTGTTGCCGGTGACCGCCGAACGGTCGCCGCCGGACTCACGGATCACCGGCGCCGATTCACCAGTGATCGCCGCCTCGTTGACCGCGGCGATGCCTTCGATGACTTCGCCGTCGCCCGGGATCATTTCCCCGGCCTCGACGCGCACCACATCGCCCTTGCGCAGGCTGCTGGCGGCCACGGTCTGGAAGCTGCCGTTGGCCTCACGGCGGCGGGCGTCCAAGCCTTTGCTGCCGGCCTTCAGGCTATCGGCGCGGGCCTTGCCGCGCCCCTCGGCCAAGGCTTCGGCGAAGTTGGCGAACAGCACGGTGAACCATAGCCACAGGGCGATCTGCACCGCCGCGCTGGTGGACACGCCCGCCTCGGGGATGAAACACAGCACCGTGGTGAGCATGGCGGTCAGTTCCACCACCAGCATCACCGGCGCGCGCTGCAACTGACGCGGGTCGAGTTTGACGAAGGCCTGGACCACCGCTGGGCGCCACAGGGAGGCGAACGAGGTGCGGGCTTGCACGCCTTCGGCCTTTTCAGCAGGTTTTGCGACTGGAATTGGCATATTCATGATCGAGTCCTTAGAAACCCATGCTCAAGTGTTCGGCAATCGGCCCCAGTGCCAGGGTCGGCAGGAAGCTCAGGCCGCCGACCAGCAGGATGGTCACCGTCAGCAGGGTGACAAACAGCGGGCCGTGGGTCGGGAAACTGTTCAGGCCTTGCGGCGCGCTCTTCTTCATCGCCAGGCTGCCGGCCAAGGCCAGTACCGGCAGGATGTAGCCGAAGCGCCCCAGCAGCATGCCCAGGCTGAGCATCAGGTTGTGGAACGCGGTGTTGGCGCTGAAGCCTGCGAACGCCGATCCGTTGTTGGCACTGGCAGACGTGTAGGCGTACAGCAATTGACTGAAACCATGGGCACCGGGGTTGCTCACCGCCGCCATCGGGCCTGGCAGGCTGGCAGCGATGGCGCCAAGCACCAGCACGCCGATCGGCATTACCAGTAGCGTGGCCACCAGCAGCTTGACTTCGCGGGCCTGCAGTTTCTTGCCCAGGTACTCCGGCGTACGCCCAATCATCAGGCCGGCCAAGAACACCGCGATCAGCACGTTCAACAGCATGCCGTAGAGGCCCGCGCCGACGCCGCCGAAAATCACCTCGCCGACCATCATGTTGGCCAGCGCGACCATGCCGGCCAGCGGGTTGAGGCTGTCGTGCATACCATTGACCGAACCGTTGGACGCGGCCGTGGTGGTCACCGACCAGAGCACCGTGGCGGTGGTGCCAAAGCGCGCTTCCTTGCCTTCCATCGGCGCGCTTTGCTCGACCATGGGGCTGGCCAGGGTCGGGTTGGGCTGGTACTCGGCCCACAGCGAGGTGGCGCCGCCAATCAGGAACAGGGCCAACATGCAGCCCAGGATGGCGCGGCTCTGGCGCAGGTCTTTAACGTAGTGGCCGAAGGTGAAGATCAGCGCCACCGGTATCAGGATGATCGACGCCATCTCAAACAGGTCGCTCAACGCCGTGGGGTTTTCAAAGGGGTGCGCCGAGTTCACGCCAAAGAAGCCGCCGCCGTTGGTGCCCAGTTGCTTGATGGCGATCTGGCTGGCGGCCGGGCCCAGGGGGATGACCTGGTCGACGCCCTGCATCGTCACAGCGTTGACATAGTGCGCGAAGGTTTGCGGCACGCCCTGCCACACCAGGAACAGCGCCAGCACCAGGCACAGCGGCAACAGGCCGTAGAGGGTGGCACGGGTCATGTCGACCCAAAAGTTGCCCAGGCTTTGCGCCGAACGGCGACCGATGCCACGGCACAGCGCTACCAGCACGGCGATGCCGGTGGCGGCGCTGACGAAGTTCTGCACGGTCAGGCCGACCATCTGGCTGAAGTAGCTCAGCGAGGCTTCGCCGCTGTAGGATTGCCAGTTGGTGTTGGTGACGAAGCTCACGGCGGTGTTGAATGCCAGCGTCCACTCCATACCCGGCAGTTTCAGTGGGTTGAGCGGCAGCAGGTCCTGGAACAGCAGCACGGCGAACAACAGCACGAACCCCGCCAGGTTGAACGCCAGCAGGGCCAGGGCGTAGCGTTGCCAGCTCTGTTCGGCGTGCTCGTCCACGCCCGACAGGCGGTAGCAGGTACGCTCGAGCGGGCCCAACACGGGGCTCAACCACGTACGGTTGCCTTCCATCACGTTGTAGTAAAAACGCCCCAGTAAGGGTGCCGGCACCAGCACCAAGGCAAAGAAAGCCAGGAGCAGGCCGTAGTCATAACTGTGCATGGCCGTTTCCTAGAGTTGGTCGGCGCGCAGCAGCGCCACCATTAGATAAATGAACAGTCCTGCCGCCAGCAGCAGTGACACCCCATCCAGAACGCTCATGGCCTTTACTCCGTCATACGGCACTTGCCGCTTGGGGCCATTGTCGGTAAGGAAGGTGTAAAGGTTCGAGACGAGAGAAACGCACGGGGTATAAAGAAATCGTAAAGAGTGCCGTTATAGAGCTGCCGCCAGACGATCAACGGGCTTGGGCCCGGCTTTGTATCAATCACGATACATAGACGACATCCCAGCGACACTCACAACAGCGACTCTCGCACCCGCTCTTAATCCGAACATGACTTCCAGCCCGCCGGGCGAACGCCTATCCTCACGGATGACGACGCGGCCCCGGCACTGAAACTGGCAGCGACACCAGGCAGATGAACGCAAGCATGCACAACACTCCGCACACACTCAGCGATGCCAGCAAAGCCACGGTCGGCGACGACGAAAAACGCTGGAACACCCGCGCCCTGATCGTCGATGACGACGTGCCGATTCGTGAACTGCTGATCGACTACCTGGCCCGCTTCGGCATCCTGGGCTTTGGTGTCAGCGACGGTGAAGGCATGCGCCAGGCCCTGGTGGAAGAGAACTACGACGTCGTGGTGCTCGACCTGATGCTGCCGGGCGAAGACGGCCTGTCGCTGTGCCGCTGGCTGCGTTCGGAATCGGACATCCCGATCCTGATGCTGACCGCACGCTGCGAACCCACCGACCGCATCATCGGCCTGGAACTGGGCGCCGATGACTACATGGCCAAGCCGTTCGAGCCGCGCGAACTGGTGGCCCGCATCCAGACCATCCTGCGCCGGGTACGCGACGACCGCACAGAGCAACGCGCCAACGTGCGTTTCGACAACTGGCGGCTCAACAGCGTGCTGCGCCAGCTGATCGCTGCCGATGGCCTGGTGGTGCCCTTGTCCAACGCCGAGTTCCGCCTGCTGTGGGTGTTCCTCGAGCGCCCGCGCCGGGTCTTGAGCCGTGAACAATTGCTGGACGCTGCCCGTGGCCGCTCCATCGAAGCGTTCGACCGCAGCATCGACTTGCTGGTGTCGCGCCTGCGCCAGAAACTGGGCGATGACCCCAAGGCCCCGCAACTGATCAAGACCGTGCGCGGTGAGGGCTACCTGTTCGACGCACGAGACATCGGCTGATGCGCACCCCGGATACGCTGTTCGCCCGCCTGTTCGGCGTATCACTGGTCGCCATCATCTTCGCTCACCTGCTGGCCTTCCTGTGGTTCCAGGAATACGGCTTTCCACCGCCACCGCCGCCCCCGAACATGTCCGAGCAACAGATGCAGGACTTCGAGCGTGGCGAGCAGCCCGCAGAGCACATGCCGCGCCCACCCCGCCCCTGGTTCGGCGGCCCGGTCGTGCCACTGTTCTTCCAGTTGATTACCCTGGTGGCCGTGGCCTGGTTCGGCGCCAGGGCCTTGTCGCGGCCCATCCAGCGTTTCAGTGACGCCGCCGAGCGCCTGAGCGAGAACCTGGACAGCCCGCCACTGGAGGAAACCGGCCCGCGCGAGGCCCGCCAGGTGGCGCACACCTTCAACCAGATGCAGCGGCGTATCCGCGAACAGGTCCAGCAGCGCGCACGCATGCTCGGCGCCGTGTCCCACGACCTGCGTACCCCGTTATCAAGGCTCAAGCTGCGCCTGGAACAGCTCGACAACGAAAAGCTGCAAACTCAGATGCGCCAGGACCTGGACGACATGATCGGCATGCTCGATGCCACCCTGACCTACCTGCACGAGCAACGCACCAGTGAAGCCCAACAATGGTACGACGTGCAGGCCCTGGTGGAATCGCTGTGCGAAAACGCCCAGGACCACGGCGCCGACGTACAGGCCGTCGGCACCTGCGCACCGGTGCTGGTGCAACCCATGGCGCTGCGCTCGTGCATCGGCAACCTGCTGGACAACGCCCTGCGTTACGGCGGCGCCACCGTGGTGGAAATCCTCGACAGCCGCACCGGAGTAACCCTCAAGGTGATCGACCATGGCCCGGGCATCAGCGCCGACAAGCGTGAAGCGGTGTTCGAGCCGTTCTACCGCCTGGAAGGCTCGCGCAACCGCAACTCCGGCGGCGTGGGCCTGGGCATGACCATCGCCAGGGAAGCGGCGCAACGGTTGGGCGGCCAGTTACGGCTGGAAGAGACGCCAGGTGGCGGGCTGACGGCGATCATCGAGTTGCCACGGGCCTGAGCCCGGCCCCGCACTACCACGCCGTACCCCCACAGATACAAACCCTGCACACTCCCGACATCAATGCGCCCGATTCTGTACAAGCCGGTGGAATGTCACCGGCCCAACACAGGGAGCGACTCCAATGATAAGCGGCGTCAGCAGCAGCAGCAGTTATTCGAACTACCTCAGCACGAGCAGCACCTCCAAGACCAGCGCGGAACTGAAGAAACTTCAGGAACAGCTGTTCGCCTCACTGGACACCGACGGCAGCGGTTCGGTCAGCAGCGATGAGCTCAAGACCGCCCTGTCCAACAGTGACAGCAGCAGTGGCGACAACGGTATCCTGGTCAGCCTGAGCAAGAACTTCAGCAGCCTGGACAGCAACTCCGATGACAGCCTGAGCCTGGACGAGATGGCGGCCCTGCAGCCACCGCCTCCCCCGGCCCAGGACGGGTCGAGCACCGATGCGGTGGACGACCTGCTCAGCGCCATCGACAGCGACGGCAGCGGCTCGATCAGCAGCGACGAACTCAGCAGTGCCTTGAGCAGTGCCGGCGATACCACCGATGACAGCACCACGCTGTTCTCGGCGCTGGACACCAATGGCGACGGCTCGGTCAGCAAGGACGAACTGGCCGCCGCGATGCAACCGCCTCCGCCGCCACCGGCCCAGGACAGCAGCGCCCAGTTGTTCAGCGCCCTGGACTCGGACGATAGCGGCGGTATCAGCGCCTCCGAACTGAGCAGCGCCCTGAGCGCCAGCGGTACGTCGACCAGCAGCACCGACAGCACCCAGGTGTTCAGTGCACTGGACACCAACCAGGACGGCACCGTCAGCAGCGCCGAATTGGCCGCCGCCCTGCAGTCGTCGGACGACAACAGCAGCAGCTCGCAAAGCAACGCCAAGGGCGATGCCGCGGCCGCGTTGAGCAAGATGATTGCCAACCTGACCAAGCAGTACGCCACCGACACGGCGCAAACCGTGGGCAACAACCTGAGCGTGGCCGCTTAAGGCAAACCGGCGGGCAGCCTGAGGGCTGCCCGTCTCAGGCCTTGTTCAGGTCCGACTGGTTGCTACGGGTCCAGTCCAGCAGCAGGCTGTAGGCCACCGCCAACAGGGTCGGGCCAATGAACAGGCCGATGAAGCCGAACGCCAGCAAGCCGCCGAACACCCCCAGCAACACGATCACCAGCGGCAGGTTGCCGCCACGGCTGATCAGGTAAGGCTTGAGCACGTTGTCCACGCCACTGATGATGAACGTGCCCCAGATCGCCAGGAAAATCGCCATGCCATATTCGGTCTTCCAGGCCAGCCACGCCGTGGCCGGTATCCACACCAAGGGCGGCCCCATGGGAATCAGGCTGAGCAGGAAGGTGACGATGCCCAGCACCAGCGCGCCCGGCACCCCTGCGATCAGGAAACCGATCAGCGCCAGGATGGCCTGGGCCGCCGCCGTGCCGATCACCCCGTTGACCACCCGCTGCACGGTGCCGGCCACCAGGTCCAGGTAATAACTGGCGCGCTGGCCGATCAGGCGCTCCAGCAAGCGCAACACGAAGGCCTCCAGGCGTGGGCCGTCACGGTAGAAGAAAAACACGAACACCAGGCTCAGGGTCAGTTCCAGGATGCCGCCGCCAATCTGTGCGCTGCGCGCCAGCAACCAGTTGCCCACCTGCCCCAGGTAGGGCTTGATGCTGACCAGCAACGCCGCGCCTTGCTGGTCGATAGTGTCCCAGAGCACCACCAGCCGCTCACCGACGAAGGGAATGCTGCCCAGCCAGCTCGGCGCTTCCGGCAGCCCGTCCACCTGCACGTCCTTGACGAACGCCAGTACATCGCGGATGTGATCGGCCAGGTTGAACCCCAGCCATACCAACGGCAGTACCACCAACAGCATCCAGCAACCGGTCAACACGGCGGCGGCCAAGGTTTCGCGGCCACCCAGCCAGCGTGTCAGCAGGCGCATCAGGGGCCAACTGGCGTAGGCCAGGATCGCCCCCCACAGCAGCGCCGAGATGAACGGTGCCATCACCCACAGGCAAGCGCCAAGCAGCGCGAACAGCAGGATCTGCACCAGCAGGCGATCGTTATTCAGCATCCAGGGTTACTCGTCAGGAATTTAGCGGATCCATTCTACATGTAACCCGGCCCGACCCTCGTCACCCGTCTCCAGCCGCGCCGCACGCACGCCACCGTCAATCAGGGCCTGGCGCCAAGCCTTGGCGTTCTTGCCCGACAGGCTCACCCGCAGCGTGCTGTCCTGGTTCAGGCTGCGTGCCAGCAACGTCACCCAAGGTGGCGGTGGCGCGTCGGTCAATTCCGGGTAATCCAGCGCGCCGGTGCTTTTGAGCTCGCGCAGCACCGTCGGCGCCGTGGGCAGCAGCTCACCCAAAGGGCTGGCCGAGACGAACTCCTCGACATGCAGGTAAGCGCGTTTGTTGCCCCGGGTAATGCTGTAGAGCACCTCCAGGGTGTCTGGGGCAGGCGCTGCCCGCCGCAGCACCAGGAAGGCCTGTTGCTCGTCGGCGCCATACAGGCTGGCATTGCCAAAAATGTCGTTGGCCCACAGGCTGCTTTCGCCGCAGTCACGGGCCACGCACCAGAACAGGATCTGCCCGCCCTGGGCCTGCAAGGCCTTGCGGGCCTGGTCGAACGCCTCGCCGGCGCTCAGTTGCGCAGGCAACTCGTAGGTAACCGAGCTCACTTGGCCGCGGGCGCTGACCTGGCTGTCCATGCGCAGTTGGTTACTGATTTTGCGCACGGCCGCCAGGGGGTAGATGCGCTCCTGCTCGGCCGGGGCGCGCTGGCTGACGACCTTGGCATCGGTGGGCGCGGCCACGCCGGCGAGGTCGGTGGCCCAGGCGTTGCCGGTGGCAACGCAAAGCGCCAGCAGCGCGGCGGGCAAGGCATGAGAAACGGACATGGAGGCCCTCATCGGATCGGCAGGGCCAGGGTGCGAATCAAATCAATACGTCCATGGAGGCTCGCAGCAGTGCAGAGGTGGGTCATGGTTGTCTCCCTTTCAACCCGCCAAGCCTCGGCACTTGCCGGCTGCAAGTCAAGCCGTGGCGAAAAAGCGATTGATACAGGCTGCGACAAGATCGGCACCGGCCTCATCATTCAGGTGCAAGTGGTGGCCGCCTGGCAACATCTCGTGACCAAAGGGTAGCTGCGAAAGCATCTGCGTGTGTTTGGCCAGCATACCCTCGTGCGCCACGATCAACTGCGCGGGGCAGGTCACGCCCTTGACGAACGACAGCGCCTGTTCTTCGCTCAGGCGCGCCGCCGAGGGCAACGTCAGCCGACTGTCGCTGCGCCAGCAATAGCCACCCACCACCGGCATCAGGCCGCGCTGGGCCAGCAGCTCGGCGGCCTCGCGGCTGACGGCGACCATGCCCTTCATTCGCGCCTCGACGCCCTGTTCAAGCGTGGGGTAGACCGTCTTGCGCTTGGCCGGCAACGCCAATTGCTGACGCAAGGTGTTGCCCAGGCGTTCGGCGGCCGTGGCCGGTGGCGAGGTTTGCGCGGTGACCGCATCGATCAACGCCAGGCGCTCGACCCGCTCGGGCAAGGCCCCGGCCAGCATCACCGAGATGATCGCGCCCAGGGAATGACCCAGCAGCGAGAAACGCTGCCAACCCAGTTGCTCGGCCACCTGCAGGGTGTCGTGCACGTAGTCCGACAACGCGTACAAGGCCCCCGGCGGGCGGTGGCCGGACAGGCCATGCCCGGCCATGTCCAGGGCGACGATGCGCAGCCCTGCAAGCTTGGGCGCCAGGCGGGCGAAGGTGTTGGCGTTGTCCAGCCAGCCGTGCAGCGCGATCACCGGCTGCCCGTCGGCCGGGCCGAACACGTGGGCGGCCAGCTCGATGTGGTCCAGGCTCAAGCGGATTTCTTCTACCTGCATGGTCATGCGCAATGAGTCCTCTGTAGGTGCCAGCGGGCAACGATAGCCTTGATCCGTTCGGCCGTCGCCTGGGGTTGCTCAAGCGGGAACATGTGCCCGCCTTCCACTTGATGGGCCTCGCCCTGGGGCAGGCGCTGCACGGCGACGGCATGATGGCGGCGCACCACCGCGCTGCGTTGACCGTGCAGCAGCGCCAGGGGCACGCGCAATTGCCGGGTACTGGCCGGGCTTACGTGGGGCACGCTGCGGTAGATGTCGATCTCGGTGGCGGCATCGAAGCGCAGGCGCAGGCCATCGTCGACCGGGTGCAGGCCGTGTTGCAGGTAGGCATCGAAACAGTCCGGGTCGAAGCTGCGAAACAGTGACTTGCCGGCAAAATACGCGCGGGCCGCCGCCAGGTCGTCGAACGCTTCGCGGCGGCCCAGGGTGCGGCCGGCCGGGGTCAACCGGTCGATGAAACCAAAGCGCTTGGCCGCACGTATCAGCCACTGGTCGAACGGTGTCAGGGCGGGCGAGTCGAGCATGATCACGCCGCGATACAGCTCGGGCCGGCGCAGGGCCGCATACAGGTGCAACAGCCCGCCCAACGAATGCCCCACGCCCCACACCGGGCCTTCGCCAGCCTCCAGGTGATGGATCAGTTCGTCGATCAATTCGGGCCAGTTGTCGGTGACCGGAAAGCGCGGGTCATGGCCGTGCTGTGGCAGGTGCATGACCCGGTAGTCCGGCGCCAGCGCGTCGAACAATTTACGGTAGGTGCCCGACGGAAACCCGTTGGCGTGAGCGAAAAACAGCGGCTGTGACATACCCGTTCGATCCATGACAAATACTGCATCAATTCTGCGTACCCCAGGGCACGCGAACAACTTTTGTAATGGTCATCAAGCAAGGCATATCAGCCATGGACTGGCCTTATCGACACAATCAACGGCTCGGTGGCTGCTCGCCCAACGGCACGATGGCCATGGTCAGGCGCGACACGCAACTGGTCTTGCCACTGTCGTCGCTCAGGCGAATGTCCCAGACGTGGGTGGTACGGCCAATGTGGATGGCCTTGGCCACCGCCGTCACCCGGCCGCTGCGCACGCCGCGCAGGTGGTTGGCGTTGATCTCCAGGCCCACGCAGTAGAATTTGCTCTTGTCCAGGCACTGGTAGCTGGCCGTGGAGCCGACGGACTCGGCCAGCACCACCGAGGCCCCGCCGTGCAATAGGCCGAAGGGCTGGTGAGTGCGATGGTCGACCACCATGCTGGCGGTCAGCGACTCGTCGTCGAAGGCTTCGAAGCGGATGTCCAGCAGCTCGCCGATGGTGTTCTTCTGCGCGGCGTTGATCTGTTCAAGGTCCGGGGTGGTGCGCCATAACGTCATCAGGTCGTCCTTTTTTTATTCGAACACTCAGGCGTGGTGAACACTCGCCAGGCTCATCAGGCCCGCCAGGGGGTAGTCACCCTCAAGCTCTGCCAGGCTGGCCGTGCTCATGCCTTGGGGATCGTGATAATGCCCATGTTGCAACAGGCCGATCAAGGCCCCCACCAGCGGCTGATGGCTGACCAACAGCACATTGCCTTGGGCGTGATCGCCCAAATGATCGATGACGACCTGTGGGTCGCTCTCTGGGGTCAGCCAGGGCACGGTCACCAGCGGCTGCTCGAAGCCCAGCACATCGTGCACCAGGGCTGCGGTCTGCTGGGCACGCACATAGGGGCTGACCAGTATCGCGTCCAGCGGTTGCCCCAACAACTGCGCAGCACTGCGCAACACCTGTTCGCGGCCGTGGGCGGTCAGCTCGCGCAAATCGTCCCGAGCAGCATGGCCCTGGGCCTCACCATGGCGCAGTACCCATAGCTTCATAACTTGGGCTCTTCGTCGCGGCTGGGGTGTGGCGCTGCCGGCACGGCGTGCGGGGCTTCACCTTCGTATGGCCGGGGCGCCGGCCAGTCGGCGAACGGCCAGGGCTTCTGGTCGGTGTGGAAGCTGCCGAAGCGGCCGATCTGCGCCAAAAACTGGCTGAGGCTGTCGCCGAAGTTCATCAGGCTGGCATTCGGCGCGCCGTAGATCAGGCGGTAGATCAACTGCACCAGCACCAGGGCACCGAGCAAGAATTGCGAGACCTGCCACACCAGCACGTACACCAGCATCCAGACAATGCGCAGCACGATGGATTCGTGGCGCGGCTCAAGGGGCGATTGGTTCATGTGACACTCCTTTACCACTCAATTGAAACCACTGATGGAAATGAAATCGACATCGGTCTTGGGCTCGCCGCGCATCAGCAGTTCGATGACCTGGTTAAGGGTACGCCCCTCGAACAGGATCGCGTGCAACCCGGCCACCAACGGCATGTACACGCCCAGCTCCTGGGCCTTGACCTTGAGCACCTTGAGTGTGTTAACCCCCTCGGCCACTTCGCCCAGGCGGCTGACCGCCTCTTCCAGGCTCAGGCCTTCGCCCAGGGCGAAACCCACCTGATAGTTGCGGCTTTTGGGCGAAGAACAGGTGACAATCAGGTCGCCCACCCCGGCCAGGCCCAGGAAGGTCATGGGATTGGCGCCCTGGCTCACGGCAAAGCGCGTCATCTCGGCCAAGGCGCGGGTGATCAGCATGCTCTTGGTGTTTTCGCCCATGCCCAGCGCCACGGCCATGCCGGCGATGATCGCGTAGACGTTTTTCAACGCCCCGCCCAGCTCCACGCCAAAACGGTCGGCGCTGGCATAAACGCGGAAGGTCCGGCCGTGCAGGGCCTTTTGCACGCACTGGCACAGCGCTTCGTCTTCGCTGGCGACCACGGTCGCGGTCAGCGCATGCTCGGCAATTTCGCGGGCCAGGTTAGGCCCCGAAAGCACGCCGATGCGCGACTGGGGCGCGATGTCGGTGAGGATCTCGCTCATCAGCTTGAACGTCTGGGCCTCGATGCCCTTGGTCAGGCTGACCAGCATCTTGCCGGCCAGCAACTGGGCATGGGGCGCCAACACGCTGCGCAGGGCACTGGAAGGCAAGGCGACGAAAATCAGCTCGCTGCCCTGCAAGGTGGCCAGCAGGTCGGTGACCGGGGTCACCGCTTCGAGGATCTTGATGCCCTTGAGGTAGCGCGGGTTCTCGCGGTTGGTGCGAATCGCCTCGGCCTGGTCCGGGTCGCGCATCCATTGCCTGACCTGATGGCCGTTTTCCGCCAGCAGGTTCGCCACGGCGGTGCCGAAACTCCCGCCTCCCAGAACTGCAACCGGCTGCTGTTGAGTCATATCCAATCCGTTCCAAACCAAAAAAAGTGGCGATGCCTGCATTATACGGAGCGACACCGCTGCGGCCAGTCCCATGCGCCCATTGATCGCACGGGCTTGCACAGTTGACCGTCCAGCGACTGAAAATGTCGCGACGCTCGGTTAAGATGCGCCGATATTTTTCGTATTCAAGGCATCACCCGTGTACCTCGCCTACCTGACAACCGCCCTATGAAGCGCCTGACCTCAGACATCCACGGCCGCACCCAATTGCTGTGCCTGGGCCCGGCCCTGGTACTGACCGCGCTGCTGATCGGTTTTTTCACCGTGATGCGGCTCCAGGACCTGCGTCAGGAAATGAACCGTACCGGCCAGTTGATCGCCAACCAGCTGGCGCCCGCGTCGGAATACGGGGTGCTGACCGGCAATGCCAATATCCTCGACAGCCTGATGCGCGGCACCCTGTCGATCCCCAACGTGCGCTACCTGGAGGTACAGGACAGCCAGGACCGGGTGCTCAACCGCGTCGAACAGGCCGAGGGCCTGGCGCGCCCGCACGAGCCGATCGAGATATTCCAGGCCCCCATCCGCCTGCAAGGCACGGGCAACCAGCAGGACTACCTGGGCCAGGTGCTGGTAGGCATGTCCAATGACGCCTTCAGCCAACGCCAGCAGGAGATCCTGTTCAAGGCGGCGCTGCTGGCGCTGTTCGCCCTGGCCACTATCTACCTGCTGGCCCGGCGCCTGGCCGCAAGCCTGGCGCAACCGATCAGCGACATGGGCCAGGCGGTCAAGGCGATCCAGGCCGGTGATTTCACGCGGGCGCTGCCAGAGGTCGACGATGCCGAGTTGGGCGACCTGGCACGGCACATCAACAACCTGGCCGAGGGCCTGGCCCAGGCCAGCCAGGAACAACGGCAAATCATCGAGCAACTGACCCGCACCCGCGAGCAGGCCGAACAGGCCAACAGCGCCAAGTCGGATTTCCTGGCGATGATGAGCCACGAGCTGCGCACCCCGATGAACGGCGTATTGGGCATGCTGCAATTGCTCGAAACTACCGCCATGACCGACGAGCAGATCGAGTACGCGGCCCTGGCCACCGAATCCACCGAACACCTGCTCAAGGTGATCAACGACATCCTCGATTTTTCGCGCATCGAACGCGCGGCACTGGAGCTTGAACATATTCCGTTCAACCTGGGCGAACTGATCGGCAACTGCACCCAGGCCTTCCACCACAGCGCCGAGCAGCGCGGGTTGGCGCTGGAGGTGCAACTGCCCGAGCACTTCCAGCACTTGCAGGTGGAAGGCGACCCCACGCGCATCCGCCAGATCCTGGTCAACCTGATCGGCAACGCCCTGAAGTTCACCGAGGTCGGCAGCATCCAGGTGCGGCCCAGCTGGCAGGTGCTCGACCATCAATTGATCTGGTTCAGTTGCAGCGTCAGCGACACTGGCATCGGCATCGGCGCCGAACGCCTGGAGATGATGTTCGTGGCCTTCCAGCAGGCCGACACGTCGATCTCCCGCCGCTATGGGGGCACAGGCCTGGGCCTGCCGATTGCCCGTACCCTGGCCGAGCGCATGGGGGGCACCCTCACCGCCCACAGCGAAGAGGGCCACGGCTCATGCTTTACCCTGCAACTGCCCTTGGCCCGCAGCCAACGCGCGCCCATGGCGATCCACACCCCGGTGGACCCGGCCCGCGAACACAGCGACGGCCAGCGCGTGCTGCTGGTGGAAGACAACCCGGTCAACCAGACCGTGATCGACGCCATGCTGCGCAGCCTGGGTTTTCGCGTCACGGTGGTCGGCGATGGCGCGCTGGCGGTGCATGAAGCCGCCACCCAGCCCTTCGATGCGGTGTTGATGGACTGCCGGCTGCCGATCCTGGATGGCTACGAGGCTACCCGCAAGATTCGCCAGTTGCCCGAACTGCACGCGCTGCCGATCATCGCCCTGACCGCCAACGCCTTGCTGGGCGATCGCGAAGCCTGCCTGAGCGCCGGGATGAACGATTACCTGGCCAAACCGTTCAAGCGCGTGGACCTGCAACAAATACTGCAACGTTGGCTGTGATAGAAAGTCGGGGCGATTGCCGGCCAATCTACGCCAATGGGCAACAGTGACTGGCGATAAATGCTAAAGTGCGGCAGTCTAAGACCTTGCGCGAGGCCAATCGAAGGGCCTCGAACAAATTTTCAGTGCACAAGTGTACATCTGTGTCCCCTGTGCTGTGACTTTCACCACAACGCAATAGTCTATGTGTAGGCTGCCGACCCAAATGCCTATTTTGATCGGGCTCGGCCAGGAAGACTTGCCCCCTGTGACACGGGGACTATTGAGGAGCTCGCATGACCAAACAACACGCCTTTACTCGGGAAGAACTACTGAGCTGCAGCCGCGGCGAGCTGTTCGGCCCAGGTAACGCGCAACTGCCCGCCGGTAACATGCTGATGGTGGATCGCATCACCCATATCAGCAACGAAGGCGGCAAGTACGGCAAAGGTGAATTGGTCGCCGAGCTGGATATCAATCCAGACCTGTGGTTCTTTGCCTGCCACTTCGAAGGCGACCCGGTAATGCCAGGGTGCCTGGGCCTGGACGCCATGTGGCAACTGGTCGGCTTCTTCCTGGGCTGGCAAGAACTGCCGGGCCGCGGCCGCGCCCTGGGTTCGGGCGAAGTGAAATTCTTCGGCCAGGTCCTGCCGACCGCCAAGAAGGTCACCTACAACATCCACATCAAGCGCGTCCTGCGCGGCAAGCTGAACCTGGCCATCGCCGACGGTTCGGTCAGCGTGGACGGCAAAGAGATCTACACCGCCGAAGGCCTTCGGGTCGGCGTCTTCACATCCACCGAAAATTTCTAAGGGTTATCCGCATGCGCCGCGTCGTTATCACTGGTCTGGGCATTGTTTCCTGCTTGGGCAATGACAAAGAGACCGTCTCCGCAAACCTGCGTGCAAACCGCCCTGGCATCCGCTTCAACCCGGAATATGCCGAAATGGGTCTGCGCAGCCAGGTTTCCGGCTCCATTGACCTTAACCTCGAAGAACTGATCGACCGCAAGGTGTTCCGCTTCGTCGGCCACGCTGCTGCCTACGCCTACCTGGCGATGGGCGACGCGATCAAGGACTCGGGCCTGACCGACGAGATGGTCTCCAACCCGCGTACCGGCCTGATCGCCGGCTCCGGCGGCGCGTCGACCCTGAACCAGATGGAAGCACTGGACATCCTTCGCGAGAAGGGCGTCAAGCGCGTCGGCCCGTACCGCGTCACCCGCACCATGAGCAGCACCGTGTCGGCGTGCCTGGCCACCCCGTACAAGATCAAGGGCCTGAACTACTCCATCGCTTCTGCCTGCGCCACCAGTGCCCACTGCATCGGTACCGCCATGGAACAGATCCAGATGGGCAAGCAGGACATCGTCTTCGCCGGTGGCGGTGAAGAAGAGCACTGGAGCCAGTCGTTCCTGTTCGACGCCATGGGCGCCTTGTCCAGCAAGCGTAACGACACCCCGCAAAAGGCCTCCCGCGCCTACGACAACGACCGTGATGGCTTCGTCATCGCAGGCGGTGGCGGCATGGTGGTGGTCGAGGAGCTGGAACACGCTCTGGCCCGCGGCGCCAAGATCTACGCCGAAATCGTTGGCTACGGCGCTACCTCCGATGGCTACGACATGGTCGCGCCAAGCGGCGAAGGCGCCATCCGTTGCATGCAGATGGCCATGTCCACCGTCGACACTCCGATCGACTACCTGAACACCCACGGCACCTCGACTCCGGTCGGCGACGTCGCGGAAATGAAAGGTGTGCGCGAAGTGTTCGGCGAGAAGGCTCCGGCCATCAGCTCCACCAAGAGCCTGTCGGGTCACTCCCTGGGCGCCGCCGGCGTTCACGAAGCGATCTACTGCATGCTGATGATGGAAGGCAACTTCATTGCCGGCTCCGCCAACATCGACGAGCTGGACCCTGCCGTTGCCGATATGCCAATCCTGCTCAATACCCAGGAAAACGCCAAGATCGACACCGTGATGAGCAACAGCTTCGGTTTCGGCGGCACCAACGCCACGCTGGTACTCAAGCGCTGGCAGGGTAAGTAAGGCTGTAGCGGGTCAATCCGCTCCAACGAGAACGGCGCCTCAGGGCGCCGTTTTTGTTTGCCTGAAAACCGCTATGCTGCCTGATCAGCCATCAGGAGCGCCGCGATGACCATTACCCTCAACACCCTCGCCACCGACAGCTTTCGCCACAGCCTGCAGATCGACGACCACGAGCTGTTCACCGACCTGCCGACCTCCCTGGGCGGCGACGATTCGGCGCCCTCCCCCCATGACTACTTCGATGCCGCCCTGGGTGCCTGCAAGGCCCTGACCCTGAAGCTGTACGCGCAGAAAAAGGGCATCCCGCTGACCGGCGTCACCGTCGAAGTCAAGCACGATGCCAGCCAGGAGCAGAAGGGCAAATACCTGCTCAACGTCAAGCTAACCCTCAAGGGCGTGCTCACTGACGAGCAGCGCGCCGAACTGCATCGTGTGGCCGACCGCTGCCCGGTGCACAAACTGATGACCACCGCCGAGGTCAGCATCGACACCCAACTCGCCGAAGGCGCGTTCAGCCAATGAACCTCTTGCTCATCAGGCCCAAGGCCGAGTCGGTCGAGGGCCAACCCATCCTGCGCCCCCTACCCTCGGCGCGCTGCCGCAGCGTGGGCCCATTCGTGTTTTTCGACCACATGCTGCCCACCCGGTACGCACCGGGCAGCGGCATCGATATCCGCCAGCATCCGCACATCGGCCTGTCGACTTTGACTTACCTGTTCGACGGCCAGTTGCTGCACAAGGACAGCCTGGGCTCCGACCAGGTGGTGGGGCCGGGCGAGGTCAGTTGGATGACGGCCGGCAAGCAGATTGCCCACATCGAACGCACGCCCCGGCCCTTATGGGACAGTGGCTCAAGCGTGCATGGCCTGCAGGTATGGCTGGCATCGCCGTTGAGCGCCGAACAGGGCGAAGGCCACTACAGTCACCACCCAGAAGCATCACTGCCCGTGAGCGAGACCCTGGGCGTTCGTATCCGCATGATCGCCGGCGAAGGCTTTTGCCTGAAGTCGCCGGTACCGGTGCTCTCCCCCACCCTGTATGCCGAGGTGCACCTGCAGGCAGGCAGTACGCTGCTGATCCCGCCGGAGCATGAGCAACGGGCGGTGTATGTGCTGGAGGGGGATGCGCAATTGGAAGGCGAAGTGTTGCCGGTGCAAGCGCTGGCGGTATTACCCGGCGGCGAGACGTTTACCCTGTGCGCCGAAACCGGCTGCCACCTGGTGCTGATCGGCGGCGCGCCACTGGACGGGCCACGGCGGATGAACTGGAATTTCGTTGCCAGCGACCTGGCGTTGATCGAGGCGGCCAGAGCGCGTTGGGCGGCGGGCGATTGGCCAACCGTACCCAACGAGACCGGCCGCATCGAGTTGCCGTGACGCCCTGCCCGTTGTAGGAGCACCCGCGAAGAAAGCGACCCGGTACAACTGATATACCACGGTGACCTTTTCGCGGATCAATGCGCTCCTGCACCGGCACGCGGCTGGATCAGACGGCGGGCTTGAAGACTTCTTCCAGCAGGTTCTGCATGGTCTTGAACGCGCGGTCCGAGACGGTCTTGTTGTACATCTGCACGCCTGGGTTGTTGGCTTCGGTGTCAGTGAACGAGTGGTAGGCACCGCCGTAGCTGATCAGGGTCCAGTCGACGCCGGCGTCGTCCATTTCTTTCTCGAAGGCAGGCAACTGCTCTTTGGGTACCAATGGATCAGCCGCGCCGTGCAGCACCAAGACCTTGCCCACGATGTTCTTGCCATCGGCCGGGTTCGGCGTGTCCAGCGTGCCGTGGAACGAAACGGCGGCCTTGAGCGGCGCACCGGTGCGGGCCAGTTCCAACGAGCAGCAACCGCCGAAGCAGAAACCAAAGGTGGCCAACTGATCCTTGTCCACCGCCGCGGTGGTTTGCGCCTGCAATTGCTCAAGAGCCACCTGCATGCGCTTACGCAGTTCGGCACGGTCATTTTTGAGCGGCATCATTGCCGCCAGGCACTCTTCATTGCCACTCGGGCGGACCGACTGGCCATACAGGTCGGCCAACAGCACCACGTAACCCTGCGCGGCGACGGCCTGGGCGATGCGCTCGGCGCCTTCGCTCACACCTACCCAGTTGGGCGCCATCAACAGCCCCGGACGCGGCGATACCACGGCGGCGTCATACACCAAGCGGCTTTCATACGGCTTGCCATCGATCTGATAGACCACGGATTGAACGGTAACGGTCATGATTGTCTCCCCAATGAAAAGCGATGGTCACTCAAACGAAAAAACCCGCCGAAGCGGGTTTTTTCTTCAACTGCTTAAACGGACAACTCAACCAACAGCTTGTTCAGGCGGCGCACGTAGGCCGCCGGGTCTTTCAAGCTGTCACCAGCAGCCAGTGCCGCTTGGTCGAAGAGGATGTGCGAGAAGTCGGCGAAACGGTCTTCGCTCTGCTCGTGATCCAGCTTCTCGATCAGCGGGTGGCCCGGGTTGAACTCGAAGATGGGCTTGGAATCCGGGACTTTCTGACCGCTGGCTTCCAGGATCTGACGCATCTGCAGTCCCAGGTCCTGCTCACCGATGGCCAGGATCGCCGGCGAGTCGGTCAGGCGGTGCGACACACGCACTTCGCTGACGCTATCACCCAGGGCGGCTTTAAGGCGCTCGATCAGGCCTTCCTTGTCCTTGGCGACTTCTTCCTGGGCCTTCTTGTCCTCCTCGGAGTCCAGCTTGCCCAGGTCCAGGTCACCGCGAGCCACGTCGACAAAGTTTTTGCCGTCGAAGTCGCTCAGGTAGCTCATCAGCCACTCGTCGATGCGGTCGGTCAACAGCAGCACTTCGATGCCTTTCTTGCGGAAGACTTCCAGGTGCGGGCTGTTCTTGACCTGCGCGTACGACTCGCCGGTCAGGTAATAGATCTTGTCCTGGCCTTCCTTGACGCGACCCAGGTAGTCGGCCAGGGAAACACTTTGCTCGCCGCCGTCGTCGCTGATCGAGGCAAAGCGCAGCAGGCCGGCGATTTTTTCCTTGTTGGCGAAGTCTTCTGCCGGGCCTTCTTTCAGGACCTGGCCAAAGTTTTTCCAGAAGCCCTTGTACTGCTCAGGCTCGTTCTTGGCCAACTTCTCGAGCATGTCCAGCACGCGCTTGGTCAGCGCCGACTTCATCGAGTCGATGATCGGGTCTTTTTGCAGGATCTCACGCGACACGTTCAACGACAGGTCGTTGGAATCGACCACGCCCTTGATGAAACGCAGGTACAGCGGCAGGAAGGATTCTGCCTGGTCCATCACGAACACACGCTGCACGTACAGCTTCAAGCCGCGCGGCGCTTCACGCTGGTACAGGTCGAACGGAGCACGGGCCGGCACGTACAGCAGCGAGCTGTATTCGAGCTTGCCTTCGACCTTGTTGTGGCTCCAGCTCAGCGGGTTTTCGTAATCGTGGGCAATGTGCTTGTAGAACTCCTGGTATTCCTCGTCCTTGACCTCGGTACGCGGGCGAGTCCACAGGGCGCTGGCACGGTTGACGGTTTCCCATTCCAGTGCAGGCTTCTCTTCGCCTTCGGCTGCTTCCTGCTCTTTGGGCAGCTCGATCGGCAAGGCGATGTGGTCGGAGTACTTCTTGACGATGTTGCGCAGGCGCCAGCCATCGGCGAACTCTTCCTCGCCCTTTTTCAGGTGCAGGACGATGCGGGTGCCACGGTCGGCTTTTTCAACGGTGGCGACTTCGAACTCGCCCTCGCCCTTGGACGACCAGTGCACGCCCTCGCCGGCCGGCAGGTTGGCACGGCGGCTGAATACGTCGACCTTGTCGGCCACGATGAAGGCCGAGTAGAAGCCAACGCCGAACTGACCGATCAGGTGCGAATCTTTCTTCTGGTCACCGCTGAGGTTTTTCATGAAGTCGGCGGTGCCGGACTTGGCGATAGTACCCAGGTGAGTGATGACATCTTCACGGCTCATGCCGATGCCGTTGTCTTCCAGGGTCACGGTGTTGGCTTCTTTGTCGAAGCTCACGCGGATCTTGAGCTCGGCGCCACCTTCCAGCATTTCTGGCTTGGACAGGGCTTCGAAGCGCAATTTGTCGACGGCATCAGAGGCGTTGGAGATCAATTCGCGAAGGAAAATTTCCTTGTTGGAATACAGCGAATGGATCATGAGGTGCAGCAGTTGCTTCACCTCGGTCTGGAAGCCCAGGGTTTCTTTTTGAGTTTCCACACTCATGGTCATCAAACTCCAATCAGATGGCAGGCCGCTTGCGCTGTGCATGGGCGGCGGGATGCACAAGAGATGGGGGCATGGGGAAGGATTTCAAGGGCTTGTTGCTTCGTCGATTTTGAAATGCGCGCGGGCGGTGGCAATCGGCTCCTCGCGATCGGCCTGCCAGGCGGTGATCGCAACGTTGGTCACCCGCCGCCCCTGGCGCCAGAGCCGGCATTGGGCGTAGGTATCACGGGCCAGGCCGGCACGCAGGTAGTCGATGGAAAAGTCGATGATCTTCGGCACCTGCCCGGTGTCGGTGAACAGTATCAGGTGCAGGGCCGCCGCCAACTCCATGAAGCCTGCAATCACGCCACCGTGAATCGCTGGCAGCAAAGGGTTGCCAATGTTGTCCGGGTTGGCCGGCAAACTGAACAACAGGCTGTCACCCTCACGCTGGCAGTGGATACCGATCAACCCGGCATAAGGAATGATCTTCAGCAAATCGGCAAAATCATCGTTCAAATGGGCCTGGCGTACCTGTTCGCGCAACGCTTGGCTGATCATGGCTGTCCCCCCTTGAGAGCACCGGCAAAGGCCTGCGAACCCTTGACCGCCTTGCCCAGGCGCATGAATGTGCCGACCACTTGGGCGACGGGCTGCTGGGGATCGTCCTGGTAGGCATGCCCACGCACGAAAATCACGTCACGCGTCACGCGGTAGCAACGGGCAAAACCATGCAGGTCCTTGCCTGGCTGCGCGGGGTGCATGTAGTCGATGCGCAAATCCAGGGTCGGGCACACCTCGAACGTGGGCAACACACACAGCGTGGCCATGCCGCAGGTGGTGTCCATCAGGCTGGTCAGCGCACCGCCATGGATCACCCCCGTCTGGGGGTTGCCAACGATCGCTGGCGAGTACGGCAATAACAGCGTCACACCGTCTGCATCAATACTTTCAACACGCATGCGCAGTACTTGGCAGTGGCGCAATGCACCTATAAAGCGTCGAGCCTGTTCCATCAGCGGTCTGTCATTCATGGGCGCGAACCTTGTGTTTATTATTTTCCGAAAAGACACACCGCGTATAAAAAGTCGATATGGATCCAGCACTTATATATCTTTCAATGCAACGGAACTTAACTCCAGGGTCGACGCTCGAAAGGCACGTAGACTTATTCAATAAGGAGAAACACCCCATGCGTAAAACTTTAGCTTATGCCTTGATGCTGGCCGCCTCCCTGGGCCTCGCCGCCTGCGATAAAAAGTCCGAGGACAAGGCTCAGGACGCGCAGCAACACGCCGAGAACGCCCAGCAGAAAATGGACGATGCTCAGGATAAAGTGAACGATGCAGCGAAAGAAAACGCTGAAGCGGCCAAATCCAGTACTGAAGCGCAACAAGAGCGCGCCAAGGAAAACTCCGACGGCTCTACCGCAGCTCCAGCAACTGACGCACCGGCCAAAAACTAAGCCTGTTGCGACGGATGCACAAAGCCCGACCGTTGCGTCGGGCTTTTTCATGCCTGTTACATCATGACCAGGTAGCGATACACCGGGCTTAACATCAACAATAACGAACAGAGTATGCCCACCACCCACACCGCACTTCGGGCCGACGGCTTGTCGTTCCAGTACAGGAACAGGTAGATAACCCTGCTGATCACGAAGATGATCGCCAACAAGTCGATCAAGTAGCCTTGGGTCTGGGTGGTATGCGCCATCAACACCCCCACCGCGAACAGCATGAACGCCTCGAAGCTGTTTTGATGCGCCGCCACGGCCCTGGCGCCCAAGCCGGTCAACTGTGCCTGCTGCGCTCGCGGCTCATGGTTGTTGTAGCCGCCCTGCTCTTTCATTGCCTTGGCGACTGGCGCCCGGGCTATATAGATCAGCAGTGCACTGATAAACACACACCAGAACGGTATGCTCATTCGCGTCTCTCCCTTGAGCGCCCGGGCAGTCGGGCATGTGATGGGTATAGACCATTGCCCGAACGATTTCGTGCCCACTGCTCTTGATCTGATCTTGATCTTGATCTTGATCTGCTCTTGATCTTGATCTTGATCTTGATCTTGATCTTGATCTTGATCTGCTCTTGATCTTGATGGTATGCCCCGTAAAGCGCCCGGGCCGACTGGAGGCGTCGCTCAAGGGGCGGCCCGCAGGGCCCGAGGCGCAGCCGAGGAAGACGGCAGCCGGCAAGCTTCTATAGCCGGTGCCGTCTGCCCCTTGAGCGACGCCGGAAGGAGGGGACCCGCAGCGCAGCGGAGGGCCCAAGCAGGGGCAAGCCTTTTTTGCTTACTTTTTGTGGCGTTTGACAAAAAGTAAGACGCCGTAAGGGCGGAACGGTGAAGTGATCGCGCCATTGATAATGGATATGTTCACGCATCTTTGAAGCTTGCTCTTAAAACGGTGAACATTCCATTGGTTAGGGTGATGCCGAATCACCTTTCCGGCCTTACGCCGGCTCACTTTTTGTCAAACGCCACAAAAAGTAAGCAAAAAAGGCTTGCCCCTGCTTGGGCCCTACGCTGCGCTACGGGTCCCCTCCCTCCGGCATCGCTCAAGCGGACGACGGCCCGGAATAGAAGCGCCTCCGGCTCCGTCTCCGGCGGCTACGCCTCCGGCCGCTTGATCGGCGCCTCCAGTCGGCCCGGGCGCTTAATGGGGCATACAATCAAGATCAAAAACCAAGCAGATCAAGAGCAGATCAAGAGCAGAATTTGGCTTTGGCTTTGGTTTTGGCTCTCGATCCTGATCTTGATCTTGATCTGCTTTTGATCTTGATGGCATGCCCCGTTAAGCGCCCGGGCCGACTGGAGGCGTCGCTCAAGGGGCAGCCCGCAGGGCCCGAGGCGCAGCCGAGGAAGACGGCAGCCGGCAAGCTTCTATAGCCGGTGCCGTCTGCCCCTTGAGCGACGCCGGAAGGAGGGGACCCGCAGCGCAGCGGAGGGCCCAAGCAGGGGCAAGCCTTTTTTGCTTACTTTTTGTGGCGTTTGACAAAAAGTAAGACGCCGTAAGGGCGGAAAGGTGAAGTGATCGCGCCATTGATAATGGATATGTTCACGCATCTTTGAAGCTTGCTCTTAAAACGGTGAACATATCCATTGGTTAGGGTGATGCCGAATCACCTTTCCGGCCTTACGCCGGCTCACTTTTTGTCAAACGCCCGGTGTGCCGGCCCAGCCAAAAAATAAGCAAAAAAGGCTTGCCCCTGCTTGGGCCCTACGCTGCGCTACGGGTCCCCTCCCTCCGGCATCGCTCAAGCGGACGACGGCCCGGAATAGAAGCGTCTCCGGCTCCGTCTCCGGCGGCTACGCCTCCGGCCGCTTGATCGACGCCTCCAGTCGGCCCGGGCGCTTAATGGGGCATACAATCAAGATCAAAAACCAAGCAGATCAAGAGCAGATCAAGGGCAGATCAAGGGCAGATCAAAAACAGGTCACCGGACAAAAAAATACCCCGCAACTTGGCGGGGTATTTTTATGAGGGGGAAGGCTTACGCGATCGCTTCGGCAGGCTTACCCATCACGCGGTCGAACACCACCGCGCCAGCCAGGGCCACCACGGTAGGTACCAACCAGGCCAGGCCTTGGTCGCTCAACGGCAGGTGCGCCAAGGAGGCCGGCAGCCAGTCGCCCAAGCCTGCACCCTTGAGGGCGTCGATCAAGCCAAACAGCAACGACACAGCCATCACCGGCGCAACCACGCGGGTGGGCGAGCGCCAGAACTCATTGCAGAAGCTCAACGCCACCAAGGCGATGCACGGTGGGTAGATGGCGGTCAGCACTGGAATCGAGAACGCAATCAGCTTGGTCAAGCCCAGGTTGGACACCAGCAGCGAGAACGCGGCCAGCAACACCACCAGGGTCTTGTAGGACAGTGGCAACACGCGGCTGAAGTACTCGGCACAGGCACAGGTCAGCCCCACGGCCGTGACCAGGCACGCCAGGGAGATCAGCACGGCCAGGAAACCGCTGCCCAACGAACCGAAGGTGTGCTGCACATAAGCGTGCAGCACCATGGCGCCGTTGCTGGCACCGGCGGCCACTGATGGGCTGCCCGCCCCCAGGCGGAACAGGCTGATGTACACCAGCGCCAGGCCGACACCAGCGATGAGGCCGGCAATGATGGCGTAGCGGGTGATCAGCACCGGCGATTCGACGCCGCGCGAGCGGATGGCGTTGACGATGACAATGCCGAACACCAGCGCGCCCAAGGTATCCATGGTCAGGTAACCATTGATGAAGCCTTGGGAGAACGGCGCTGCCACATAGGCAGGCTCTGCCACGCCAACGGGACCGGCTGGCAGTGCGAATGCCGCAATGCCCAGCACCGCCAGGGCGATGATCTTCAGCGGCGCCAGGAAGCGCCCCACGGTGTCCAGCAAGCGGCCGGGGTACAGCGAAATGAAGAACACCAGCAGGAAGTACACCGCGCTGTACAGGAACAAGGCCAGCGGCGTATCACCGGTCAGGGGCGCAAGGCCCACTTCGAACGACACCGTGGCGGTCCGCGGGGTGGCGAACAGCGGGCCCACGGCCAGGTAGGCGACGGCGGCCAGCAAGCCACCGGCGACCTTGCCGATCGGGCTGCTCAGCGCGTCCATGCCGCCACCGACCTTGGCCAGCGCGACAACGGTGATGACCGGCAGGCCCACGGCCGTGATCAGAAAGCCCAGCGCCGCCATCCAGACGTGTGGCCCGGACTGCAAACCGACGATAGGCGGGAAGATGATGTTACCGGCACCGACGAACAAGGCGAACGTCATGAAGCCCAATGCCAGGATGTCCTGGCCTTTCAACACTTTCATTTAAGGAAACCACACTGCTGAATCGGAATTAGAGAGGGATCTCCCCTTGGATGAGGGAAATACAGACGGCCTGGATGAGGGCGTCTTGAGTTGTTCGTTCAGCCCTTGTGGGGCCGACTCACAAAAATGGCGTACAGGGTATCGTTTTTGCACGATAAACGCACTGATACCGATCGCAGTGTCCGATGAACGCACCGGCATGTCGCATTACAGACAGAAAATTGTGGGAAAGTGCAAAAACACAAAAGCCACCCGAAGGTGGCTTTTGTCAGCAGCGCTGTCAGTTAAGCACGAGGCTTACTTGACGGCCCAGCCAGTCAGCTCGGCCAGGGCCTTGCCGATGTCTGCCAGCGAACGCACGGTTTTGACACCTGCGTCTTGCAGTGCAGCGAATTTCTCGTCTGCAGTGCCTTTGCCGCCGGAGATGATTGCGCCAGCATGGCCCATGCGCTTGCCCGGAGGAGCAGTCACACCAGCGATGTAGGAAACAACCGGCTTGGTCACGTGTGCCTTGATGTAGGCAGCGGCTTCTTCTTCAGCCGAACCGCCGATCTCGCCGATCATCACGATCGCCTCGGTCTTCGGGTCTTCCTGGAACAGCTTCAGGATGTCGATGAAGTTGGAGCCTGGGATCGGGTCACCGCCGATGCCGACGCAAGTCGACTGACCGAAACCGGCGTCAGTGGTTTGCTTGACGGCTTCGTAGGTCAGGGTGCCGGAACGCGACACGATACCGACCTTGCCTGGCAAGTGAATGTGACCTGGCATGATGCCGATCTTGCATTCGCCTGGGGTGATCACGCCTGGGCAGTTAGGGCCGATCAGGGTAATACCCAGCTCGTCGCACTTAACCTTGGCGTCCAGCATGTCCAGGGTAGGAATGCCTTCGGTGATGCAGACGATCAGCTTGATGCCGCCCAAAGCAGCTTCCAGGATCGAGTCTTTGCAGAAAGGAGCCGGAACGTAGATCACGCTGGCGGTAGCGCCAGTGGCCGCGACCGCGTCTTTGACGGTGTTGAACACGGGCAGGCCCAGGTGCTCGGTGCCGCCTTTGCCAGGGGTAACGCCACCGACCATCTTGGTGCCGTATTCGATGGCTTGCTGGGTGTGGAAACTACCTTGCGAACCGGTAATACCCTGGCAGATAACTTTGGTGTCTTTATTGATCAGGACGCTCATTATTTGCCCTCCGCAGCTTTGACAACTTGTTGAGCAGCGTCGGTCAGGCTGGTAGCAGCGATGATGTTCAAACCGCTTTCTGCCAGTACTTTAGCGCCCAGCTCAGCGTTGTTACCTTCAAGGCGAACAACAACCGGGATTTTCACGCCGACTTCTTTAACGGCGCCAATGATGCCTTCGGCAATCATGTCGCAGCGAACGATGCCGCCGAAGATGTTGACCAATACGGCCGCCACGTTAGTGTCGGACAGGATGATCTTGAACGCTTCGGTAACGCGTTCCTTGGTAGCGCCACCACCTACGTCGAGGAAGTTGGCTGGTTTGCCGCCATGCAGGTTGACGATGTCCATGGTACCCATGGCCAGGCCAGCACCGTTGACCATGCAACCGATGTTGCCTTCCAGGGCCACGTAGTTCAGTTCGAACTTGGCAGCGTGCGCTTCGCGCGGATCGTCTTGCGACGGATCGTGGAAAGTCTTCAGCTTAGGCTGACGGTACATGGCGTTGGCGTCGATGTTGATCTTGGCGTCCAGGCAGTGCAGATCGCCGTCAGCCTTGATCACCAGCGGGTTCACTTCCAGCAGAGCCAGGTCGTGATCCTTGAACAGCTTGGCCAGACCTACGAAGATCTTGGCGAACTGAGCGACTTGCTTGCCTTCCAGGCCCAGCTGGAAAGCCAGCTCGCGACCTTGGAATGGCTGAGCGCCAACCAGTGGATCGATGGTGGCTTTCAGAATCTTTTCAGGAGTGTCGTGTGCGATCTTCTCGATGTCCACGCCACCTTCGGTGGAAGCCATGAACACGATACGACGGCTGGAGCGGTCTACCACTGCGCCCAGATACAGCTCTTTGGCGATATCGGTGCAGGATTCAACCAGGATCTTGGTAACAGGCTGGCCATTGGCATCAGTCTGGTAAGTCACCAGACGCTTGCCCAGCCACTGCTGTGCGAAGGCCTTGGCGTCTTCTTTGCTGCGAACCAGCTTGACGCCGCCCGCTTTACCGCGACCACCGGCGTGGACCTGGGCTTTGACGACCCACTCGGTGCCGCCGATCTTGTCGCACGCTTCTGCTGCTGCTTCCGGGGTGTCTACCGCGTAACCCTTGGATACTGGCAGGCCGTACTCAGCGAACAGCTGCTTACCCTGATACTCGTGAAGATTCATGCTTTTTACCGTCTTCGTTAGGTACTGCGCTTTCGGCGCTGCGCTGTAAAAGTGCCGCGCCACCTGTGACTGCTTGTTCGCCCCGCATCCCCCAGGCATGTACCGTGGGGGTCTGCGGGGCGAGGTCGAGTCCGGCGGGCTTTCCGCGGTGAGCCTTGCACGCAAGGCTCACGACGGGCCGTCCGCCGTGGTTTCTTATTGTTTAACGCTTCTTACGGTTGGCAATGTGAATGGCGCCGCCATTCACTGCCAGTGCAGCTTCGTGCAGGGCTTCGGACAGGGTTGGATGGGAGAAGACCATCATGCCCAGGTCTTCGGCGCTGGTGCCGAATTCCATGCCGATTGCACCTTGCTGAACCAGTTCTGCAGCGCTTGGGCCAATGACGTGAACGCCCAACACGCGGTCAGTCTTGGCGTCAGCGATGACTTTTACAAAACCGCCGGTATCGTTCGCTGCCATGGCACGGCCACTGGCGGCAAACGGGAAGGTGCCTACGTTAACTTCAACGCCTTCAGCCTTCAAGGCTTGTTCGGTTTTACCGACCCACGCGATTTCCGGGTGGGTGTAGATAACCGATGGGATCAGGTCGTAGTTCATCTGGGTCTTGTGACCCTTGATGCGCTCGACAACCATGATGCCCTCTTCCGAGGCCTTGTGGGCCAGCATCATGCCACGTACCACGTCGCCGATGGCATACACGCCAGGCACGCTGGTGGTGCAGTGATCGTCGACGAAAATGAAGCCGCGCTCGTCGATGTTCACGCCGCTGTCAGAAGCCAGCAGGTCGGTGGTCACCGGGCGACGGCCGACCGCAACGATCAGCTTGTCGAACGTGATGGTCTGCTCGCCTTCGGCGTTGGTGTAAGTCACCACCACTTCTTCGCCGTTGACTTTGGAACCGGTGACGCGTGCGCCCAGCTTGATGTCCAGACCTTGTTTGGTCAGGGTTTTCAGCGCTTCCTTGGACACTGCGGTGTCGGCAGCCATCAGGAACGTGTCCAGGGCTTCCAGCACAGTGACTTCGGCGCCCAGGCGGGACCATACCGAACCCAGCTCCAGGCCGATCACGCCAGCGCCGATCACGCCCAGGCGCTTAGGCACGGATTGGAATTCCAGGGCGCCGGTGGAGTCGACGATGACCTTGTTGTCGACCGGAGCCGGCGGAATGTCGATCGGGCGCGAGCCGGACGCCAGGATGACATTGTCGGCTTCAACCACTTCAACCGAACCGTCTGGCTTGGTGATTTCGACTTTCTTGCCGGCCAACAGCTTGCCGTGGCCTTGCAGCGACGTCACGCCGTTGGCTTTGAACAGGGTGGCGACGCCGGAGGTCAGGTTTTTAACGATGCCGGCTTTACGGCCGACCATCGCAGGCACGTCCATGGTCACGCCGCTGTGACCGATACCGTGGATGGCAAAACCGTCTTGTGCTTCGTGAAACTTCCAGGAGCTGTCCAGCAGCGCCTTGGATGGAATGCAGCCAACGTTCAGGCAAGTACCGCCGAGGGCCAGCTTGCCCTCGCCGTCAACGTACTTCTCGATGCAGGCAGTCTTGAGACCAAGTTGCGCAGCTTTAATAGCAGCTACATAGCCGCCAGGGCCTGCGCCAATCACTACCACGTCGAATTTCTGAGTCATAAAAGGTTCCTTTTAGCTGCAAGCTGCAAGCTACGGGCCGCAAGCTCAAGCCTCACCGCGCATGGCTTGAGGGTTGCAGCTTGCAGCTCGTGGCTGCTTATTAGATATCCAGAAGCAGGCGTGCCGGATCTTCAAGCAGGTTTTTGATAGTAACGAGGAACGTCACGGCTTCTTTACCGTCGATCAGGCGGTGATCGTAAGACAGTGCCAGGTACATCATCGGGCGAATCACGACTTGGCCATTGATGGCCATCGGACGCTGAAGGATGTTGTGCATGCCCAGGATCGCGGCTTGTGGCGGGTTGACGATCGGAGTCGACATCATCGAACCGAAGGTACCACCGTTGGTGATGGTGAAGGTACCGCCAGTCATCTCATCGATGGACAGCTTGCCGTCACGGGCTTTCTTGCCGAAGGTGGCGATGCCGCCTTCGATTTCAGCCAGGCTCATCAGTTCAGCGTTACGCAGTACCGGTACTACCAGGCCACGGTCGCTGGACACGGCAACGCCGACGTCGGCATAACCGTGGTAAACGATGTCCGAGCCGTCGATCGAGGCGTTGACTGCCGGGTAGCGCTTCAGCGCTTCGGTGGCGGCCTTCACAAAGAACGACATGAAGCCCAGGCGCACGCCATTGTGGGACTTCTCGAACAGGTCCTTGTACTTGGAACGCAGGGCCATGACTTCGGTCATGTCGACTTCGTTGAACGTGGTCAGCATCGCCATGTTGGACTGGGCTTCAACCAGACGCTCGGCAACCTTGGCACGCAGGCGGGTCATCGGCACGCGTTTTTCAACGCGATCACCGGCAGCCAGAACCGGTGCGGCAGCAGCGGCAGGCTTGGCAGCAGGTGCTGCGGCCGGCGCGGATTTCTTCGCTTCGATCGCGGCAACCACGTCTTCCTTGGTCACGCGGCCGTCTTTGCCGGTGCCCTTGACGTTGTTCAGGTTGATGCCGTTTTCTTCGGCCAGCTTGCGAGCAGCTGGCGCGCCGATGGCGTCTTCGTCAGCACCAGCCGGGGCAGCAGCAGCTTGCGCAGGGGCAGCAGCGGCAGCCGGAGCAGCGGCGGCGGCGCCACCCGCTTCGATAGAGCCCAGGACTTCGTCGGACAGAACGGTGTCGCCTTCGTTCTTGACGATGGCACCCAGTACGCCGTCGGCGGTAGCCAGCACTTCCAGCACGACCTTGTCGGTTTCGATGTCGACGATCAGGTCGTCACGCTTGACGGCTTCGCCCGGTTTCTTGTGCCAGGTGGCAACGGTGCCATCGGCAACCGATTCCGGAAAAGTAGGGGCTTTGATCTCGATAGCCATTATCAGTGGTTCCTTTAATTCGGTTCAGTAGCGCGAAGGCTTAAACAGTAAATGCGTCTCGCAGCAGTTTTTCCTGCTGCTCGGCATGCATTGATGCGTAACCACAGGCAGGCGCGGCAGAAGCGTCGCGGCCAGCGTATTCAAGGCTCAAGGCCTTGTTGTGGTTACCGATGCTGCGACGCAGGTGATGCTGACTGCTGTACCAGGCACCCTGGTTCATCGGTTCTTCCTGACACCACACGACATTCGTGAGGTTGGTGTAAGGCGCGATGGCCTCCATCAGGTCGTCTTCCGGGAACGGATAAAGCTGCTCGATACGCACGATGGCGATGTCTTCGCGGCCTTCGGCACGGCGTTTTTCCAGCAAGTCGTAGTAGACCTTGCCGCTGCACAGGACCAGGCGAGTGACCTTGGCCGCATCCAGTTTGTCGATCTCCGGGATCACGGTCTGGAACGAGCCTTCGGCCAAGTCTTCCAACGTCGAGATGGCCAGCTTGTGGCGCAGCAGCGACTTGGGCGTCAACACGACCAACGGTTTGCGCAGCGGACGGATCACCTGGCGGCGCAACAGATGGTAGATCTGAGCCGGGGTGGTCGGTACGCAAACCTGGATGTTGTGCTCGGCGCACAGCTGCAGGTAACGCTCCAGGCGAGCCGAGGAGTGCTCCGGACCTTGCCCTTCGTAACCGTGTGGCAGCAGCATGGTCAGACCGCACAAGCGGCCCCACTTGTGCTCGCCGCTGGTGATGAACTGATCGATCACGACCTGCGCACCGTTGGCGAAGTCGCCGAACTGGGCTTCCCAGATCACCAATGCGTTCGGCATGGTGGTGGAGTAGCCGTATTCAAACGCCAGTACCGCTTCTTCGGACAGGAACGAATCGTACAGGTCGAAACGTGGCTGGCCGGCATACAGGTTTTGCAGAGGGATGTAAGTTGCCGCATCCTTCTGGTTGTGCAACACGGCATGACGGTGCGAGAACGTACCGCGGCCGATGTCCTGGCCGGTCATGCGCACAGGGTGACCTTCGAACGCCAGGGTCGCGTACGCCATGGTTTCGGCGTAACCCCAGTTGATCGGCAGGCCGCCGGCTTGCATCTTCTGACGGTCTTCGTAGATCTTGGCGACCTGGCGCTGAACCACGAAGCCTTCTGGAATTTCCAGCAGCTTGGCAGACAGTTCCTGCAAGGTTTTCAGATCAAAGCGGGTGTCGTGACGCGCCGTCCAGGCGTGGCCCAGGTAGGGGCGCCAGTCCACGAACAGCTCTTTGTTCGGTTCCTTGACCAGGCTTTTGACCACGTGCAGGCCGTTGTCCAGCGCATTGCGGTACTCGTCGACCTTGGCCTGAACGCTGGCCTCGTCTTGCGAACCGCCCTTGACCAGGCTTTCGGCGTACAGCTCACGGGTGGTGCGCTGCTTGGCGATCTGCTGGTACATCAGTGGCTGGGTGCCACTTGGCTCATCGGCCTCGTTGTGGCCGCGACGGCGGTAGCACACCAGGTCAATCACGATGTCGCGCTTGAACTGCATGCGGTAGTCGATGGCCATCTGGGTGACGAACAGCACCGCTTCCGGGTCATCGCCGTTCACGTGCAGGATCGGCGCCTGGATCATCTTGGCAACGTCGGTGGCGTACTCGGTGGAGCGCGCGTCACGTGGGTTGCTGATGGTGAAACCGACCTGGTTGTTGATCACGATGTGAATCGTGCCGCCGGTCTTGAAACCGCGGGTCTGGGACATCTGGAAGGTTTCCAGCACCACGCCCTGGCCTGCGAAGGCCGCGTCACCGTGCAGCGAGATCGGCAGTACCTTGTCACCGACCGCGTCGTTGCGACGATCCTGACGGGCACGCACCGAACCTTCGACCACGGGCGACACGATTTCAAGGTGCGAGGGGTTGAACGCCATCGCCAGGTGAACTTCACCGCCCGGGGTCATCACGTTGGACGAGAAACCCTGGTGGTATTTCACGTCGCCGGAGCCCAGCTCAACCTTCTTCTTGCCTTCGAACTCGTCGAACAGGTCGCGCGGGTTCTTGCCGAAGGTGTTCACCAGCACGTTCAGACGGCCACGGTGCGCCATGCCGATCACGACTTCCTTGGTGCCGTAGGAACCGGAACGCTGGATCATCTCGTCGAGCATCGGGATCAGGCTCTCGCCACCTTCCAGACCGAAACGCTTGGTGCCCGGGTATTTGGTACCCAGGTACTTTTCAAGGCCTTCGGCAGCGGTGACGCGCTCGAGCACGTGGTTCTTGATTTCGGCGGAGAACACCGGACGCCCACGCACGCTTTCCAGACGCTGCTGGAACCAGCTGCGCTGCTCGGAATCAGTGATGTGGGTGAACTCGGAGCCGATGGTGCGGCAATATGTCTGCTGCAAAGCCTCGATAATTTCGCGTAGGCTCGCCTCCTCCTTGCCGATGAACAGGTCTCCGGCACGGAAGGTCGTATCAAGATCGGCATTGGTCATGCCGTAATGATTGATCGACAGGTCTGCCGGCGCAGGGCGCTGCCACAACCCCAGCGGGTCGAGCTGGGCCGCTTGGTGGCCGCGCATACGGTAGGCTTGGATCAATCGCAGCACTTCAACTTGCTTCTTCTCGTGCTCGCTGCTCACGCTGCCGGCGGATACCGGTTGTGCGCGGCGCTGGTTTTTGGCCAGCAGCACGAAATGATCGCGAATCGTGGAGTGCGAAACGTCGGTGGCAGTACTGCCTTCTGCGGGCAACTTCTGAAAGTAGGTGCGCCACTCTTCTGGCACAGCGTTAGGGTCGTGCAGGTAAAGCTCGTAGAGCTCTTCCACATAGGCAGCGTTACCACCTGAAAGGTAGGCGCTGTTCCACATGCGCTGCATCACGCTTTCTTGCATGCTTGGTCACCCTCGGTTAGGGGCCCACCACCGGCGCGAATGCAAAGCCTGCGCGGACAACCCCACTTTGGCGGCTGAACCAGGCGACTCAACATCGTACAGATAGTCCGGGTACCAGCCCGGATGCCCCTGCTGGACTCATTGCTTCAAAATTAAAGCGAAGCCTTATGGGCCGCGCTATGGCTGTCACTGAGGCGCAGGTTGAAGAAGACCTGCACCTCAGGGGGTTACGGGTACAACAGGTGCATCAAACGCCGCTTTGCAGCAGCATGTTACGTACGTGACCGATCGCCTTGGTAGGGTTCAAACCCTTGGGGCAGACGTTCACGCAGTTCATGATCCCGCGGCAGCGGAATACGCTGAACGGGTCATCAAGGGAAGCCAGACGCTCAGTGGTCTTGGTGTCACGGCTGTCAGCCAGGAAACGGTAGGCTTGCAGCAGTGCAGCAGGGCCCAGGAACTTGTCCGGGTTCCACCAGAAGGATGGGCAGGAGGTCGAGCAGCAAGCGCACAGGATGCACTCGTACAGACCGTCCAGCTTCTCACGCTCTTCGGGCGACTGCAGACGCTCGATGGCCGGAGCCGGCGTATCGTTCTGCAGGAATGGCTTCACCTTCTCGTACTGCTTGTAGAAGATGCTCATATCGACGACCAGGTCACGGATAACCGGCAAACCAGGCAGAGGACGCACGATCAGTTTGTTACCTTTTACGACAGCGGACAGCGGCGTGACGCACGCCAGGCCGTTCTTGCCGTTGATGTTCATGCCGTCGGAGCCGCAGACGCCTTCACGGCAGGAGCGACGGTAAGAGAAACCCTCGTCCTGTTCCTTGATCAGCGCCAGCACGTCCAGGACCATCAGGTCCTTGCCCTCGGTATTGACATCGAATTCCTGCATGGACGGGGCACTGTCCACGTCCGGGTTGTAGCGATAAACACTGACTTTCAACATGGCGGCCACCCTTAGTAAGTCCGGACTTTTGGTTCGAAAGTCGGAACGGTTTTTGGCGAGAAGTTCACGGCACGCTTGGCAACACGCTTCTCACCCGGGAAGAACAGGGTGTGGCACAGCCAGTTTTCGTCATCGCGGTCTTCGAAGTCTTCGCGAGCGTGCGCACCGCGGGACTCTTTACGATGCTCGGCGGCGATCGCCGTAGCTTCGGCCACTTCCAGCAGGTTTTGCAGTTCAAGCGCTTCGATCCGGGCGGTGTTGAAGCCCTGGCTCTTGTCGTTGATCTTGACGTTGGCGATGCGCTCGCGCAGGCCAGCCAGCTGGGCAATACCCTTCTGCATGTATTCGCCGGTGCGGAACACGCCGAAGTAGTTCTGCATGCATTGCTGCAGTTCTTTACGCAGGGTGGCGACGTCTTCGCCTGTGGTGCGGGTGTTCAGGCCGTTCAGGCGGGCCAGGGCGACTTCGATGTCGGTGTCGCTGGCACGGCTGTACTCAACGCCGGCGCTCAGCGCCTGCTCCAGGTGCAGGCCGGCGGCGCGACCGAAGACCACCAGGTCCAGCAGCGAGTTGCCGCCCAGGCGGTTGGCACCGTGAACCGATACGCACGCCACTTCACCCACTGCGAACAGGCCAGGGATGATGGTGTCGACGCCTTCGGCGTCCTGGGTGATGGCCTGGCCATGGATGTTGGTGGCAACGCCGCCCATCATGTAGTGGCAGGTCGGCACGACCGGTACAGGTGCTACCACCGGGTCAACGTGAGCAAAGGTCTTGGACAGCTCGCAAATGCCAGGCAGGCGGCTGTGCAGAACTTCTTCACCCAGGTGATCGAGCTTGAGCATCACGTGGTCGCCATCAGGGCCACAGCCGTTGCCGGCGATGATCTCTTTGACCATGGAGCGCGCAACCACGTCGCGGCCGGCCAGGTCTTTGGCGTTCGGCGCATAACGTTCCATGAAACGCTCGCCGTGCTTGTTGATCAGGTAACCGCCTTCACCGCGGCAACCTTCGGTGACCAGTACACCTGCGCCGGCGATGCCGGTTGGGTGGAACTGCCACATTTCGATGTCTTGCACCGGCACGCCAGCGCGCAGGGCCATGCCCACGCCGTCGCCGGTGTTGATCAGGGCATTGGTGGTGGACGAATAGATACGGCCAGCGCCGCCGGTGGCCAGTACAGTCGCGTCAGCGCGGATGTACGAAGTTTCACCGGTTTCGATGCAGATCGCGATCACACCGACGAAGGCGCCTTCGGCGTTCTTCACCAGGTCTACGGCGTAGTATTCGTTGAGGAACACAGTGCCGGCTTTCAGGTTGGCCTGGTACAAGGTGTGCAACAGGGCGTGACCGGTACGGTCGGCGGCTGCGCAGGTACGGGCAGCCTGGCCACCTTTACCGAAGTCCTTGGACTGGCCACCGAATGGGCGCTGGTAGATGCGGCCCTGTTCGGTACGGGAGAACGGCAGGCCCATGTGTTCCAGTTCGAACACAGCCTCAGGGCCTACGGAACACATGTACTCGATAGCGTCCTGGTCACCGATGTAGTCGGAGCCTTTGACGGTATCGTACATGTGCCAGCGCCAGTCATCGTTCGGATCGGCAGAAGCGATGGCGCAAGTGATGCCACCCTGGGCCGATACAGTGTGCGAACGCGTCGGGAACACCTTGGTTACAACGGCGGTCTTGTGACCACCCTGGGCCAGCTGCAGCGCTGCGCGCATGCCGGCACCGCCACCACCAATGATGATGGCGTCGAAAGACATAGTGTTGATGTTAGCCATGAATCAGATACCCCAAAGAATCTGCACACCCCAGGCGAAGTACGCGAACATCGCGATACCACATACGGCCTGGAACAGGAAACGCACTGCCGTCGCCGACTTGCCCAGCGCCATCGGCGTCAGGTAGTCAGTGGCGATGGTCCACATGCCGACCCAGGCGTGAGCGCCCAGGGCAACCAGGGCCAGCAGGCTGAAGATGCGCATGGCATTGGAGGAGTACAGGCCGTGCCACGTGGCGTAATCGATGCCAGGGTGGGCGATCAGGTACCCGATCAGGAACAGAAAATAAGCCGCCAGCACGACCGCAGACACACGTTGCGCCATCCAGTCATAGAGGCCCGAACGCGAGAGGTTCGTTACGTTGGTTACCATATCCAAACTCCTGCCAGAACGATTACCACCACGGATACGGCGATAACGATTTTGGAGCCCAGTTTGCCGCCTTCCAGCGTCTCACCGATGCCCGCATCCATGATCAGATGGCGCAAGCCGGCCACCAGGTGGTACAGCAGGGCGGACAGCAATGCCCAAGTCACAAATTTGGCCAGCGGGCTGGTCAAACACGCCTTCACCTCGCCGAAGCCTTCCTCGGAACCCAGGGATTTGCCCAATGCATAAAGCATGATGGCGATGCCCAGGAACAGGATGACACCGGAAATACGATGGAGAATGGACGTGTAAGCGGTGACTGGGAGTTTGATGGTCCTTAGGTCTAGGTTTACAGGTCGTTGGCTATTCACGGCTTTTTTTCACACTGAAGAGCCCCTAGCAAGCAGGGCAAGTTGTCGGGAAGTGTACTGGTCAGGTACCCACCACCCAGGGAGTGACGACGCCATTAGAACGGGCAAAAAAGCCCCTGACGGTCGGCTGCCGAGTATAGACAGTTAGGATACTAATGACAACGCAAAGGCCTACCCCAAATAGCGCATTGCGCAACCCGGATAAAAGGCGTAAATGGCAGGGAATGTCGCGGAAAACTACTCGCCCAAGCCGTGTAAACACCGACTTTAAGCAAATTGACTTTAGAATTTATCTCACTATAGTGGTGCGGGCCCTGCGTGGGGGGTCTGTCTGATGATTTCAAGCATTAATAGGAGGCCACATGGCTGACAAAAAAGCGCAGTTGATCATCGAGGGCGCAGCCCCCGTCGAGCTGCCCATTTTAACCGGCACCGTTGGTCCCGATGTTATCGATGTAAGGGGCCTCACGGCCACGGGCCGCTTCACTTTCGACCCTGGGTTCATGTCGACCGCCTCTTGCGAGTCGAAGATTACCTACATCGACGGCGATAACGGCATCCTGCTGCATCGCGGCTACCCGATCGAACAGCTTGCCGAGCAATCGGACTACCTGGAAACCTGCTACCTGCTGCTCAACGGCGAACTGCCGACGGCAGAGCAGAAGGCCCTGTTCGTCAGCAACGTCAAGAACCACACCATGGTTCACGAACAGCTGAAAACCTTCTTCAACGGCTTCCGCCGTGACGCACACCCGATGGCCGTGATGTGCGGCGTAGTGGGCGCCCTGTCGGCGTTCTACCACGACTCCCTGGACATCAACAACCCTCAGCACCGCGAGATCTCCGCCGTGCGCCTGGTTGCCAAGATGCCAACCCTGGCAGCGATGGTTTACAAGTACTCCATGGGCCAGCCCATGATGTACCCGCGCAACGACCTGTCGTACGCGGAAAACTTCCTGCACATGATGTTCAACACCCCGTGCGAGATCAAGCCGATCAGCCCGATCCTGGCCAAGGCCATGGACCGCATTTTCATCCTGCACGCCGACCACGAACAGAACGCCTCGACGTCTACCGTGCGCCTGGCAGGCTCTTCGGGTGCCAACCCGTTCGCCTGTATCGCCGCCGGCATCGCCGCGCTGTGGGGCCCTGCCCACGGCGGTGCGAACGAAGCCGTGCTGACCATGCTCGATGAAATTGGCGATGTGTCCAACATCGACAAGTTCATCGCCAAGGCCAAGGACAAGAACGACCCGTTCAAGCTGATGGGCTTCGGCCACCGCGTGTATAAAAACCGCGACCCGCGCGCCACGGTCATGAAGCAGACCTGCGACGAAGTACTCAAGGAACTGGGGATCAAGAACGATCCACAGCTGGAACTGGCGATGCGCCTGGAAGAAATCGCCCTGACCGACCCGTACTTCATCGAACGCTCGCTGTACCCGAACGTCGATTTCTACTCGGGGATCATCCTCAAGGCGATCGGTATTCCAACCAGCATGTTCACCGTGATTTTCGCCCTGGCACGTACCGTGGGCTGGATCTCGCACTGGAAGGAAATGCTTTCCAGCCCGTACAAGATCGGCCGCCCGCGCCAACTGTACACCGGCTATGAGCAACGCGACGTCAGCAAACTGGAAGACCGCAAGTAAGCCACTGGCCCAACGCAAAAAAAGGCTGCCCTCGGGCAGCCTTTTTTTATTACCGATACAGTTTGTAGAAAGCAGTTTTAATCACAAACAATTCTATTCGGTAGGAGCGGATTTATACCGGAAAAGAACAACTGCGTATCACCGTGATACCGAGTCGATATTTTCGCGGATGAATCCGCCCCATCAATTACGTAGAAGAAACGATTCAGCTAAAGTAACTATACAGTTACTTTTCCGCGCGCTCCTTTAGGGCCTTCAAAGTATTGAACGGCGCTTCCACCACGAACTTGTTGGCCAACCACGACGGCACACTTCCACCAGGCTCGGTATGCACCTGGTAAGTCACTTCGGTGGTGTTGGCGTCCTTGGGCACGAATTTCCAGAAACCTTGCACTTGGGCGACCCGCACAAAGCCCTTTTCTTCCGGAATATAGGTCGGTACACCCTTCAAATTTCGGGTCAATGACCCGTCCGCGCCCTGTACAGTTGTGATTTCCAGCACCGAATCACGAGCTGTTACGGGGAACGGCGTGTTGAATTGGGTGTAGGTCCAGCTGTGATCACCCTCGGTCTTCAACAACTTCTGCGATTTGCACTCATGAATCCAGGCGCAGGCACCGGCCACGTCTTCCTGCAATGCGCGCAATTTCGCGACGGGCGCCTTGATCACGGTTTCGCCGCGATAGGCCTTGTAATCGGAACCGGCCACCTCGCTCAGGGACACCTTGATGCCGTCCTCATCCTTGGCGGTTTGCCAGTTTTCGGCGTGCGCCGCCGTTGCCACCAGGGCAGTCAGTCCACATACCACAGCCAAGCGATGCAGCGATCCCATTGTCTTTTCCTTATTGTGTAGATCGAATCACCGGACACCCGCCCTGCCCTTCAGGCCGCCGAAGTCATCTGCTCCCACCAGCCGATCAGGCGAATAGCCTCCTCCTGGCTGCCCCCGCACACCTCTGCGTCTGCCTGGAAAGCCGCGCACACCGCAGGGCGATCTGGCTGGCCGAAAATGGCGCACAGGTTGGCCGCATTAAGGTTGAAACAGCGCACCCCGGCCGGCTTGCCTTCGGGCATGCCGGGCAAGGGCGATGAGATAGAGGGGGCTATGCAGCAGGCGCCGCAGCCTTCACGGCAGTTCATGACGAGCAAAATCCTCGAGCAGGCAGTGTCTGGATGAAGCCTGATAGTAACCGGTTAAACGGCTGTTTGAAATTGCCCGCAACAGAATTTACCCGCCACATGCTTTGCAGGGCTATTGCTTGAACTGAAACTCCAGCGCCGCGCCGTCGACTTCCTGGTGGGCTTCGTTGCGCAGGTTAAGCTTCATCTCGTTGCTCAACAGGCGACCGTTAAGTTGAAAATTACCGTCATCCGGGGCTTTTTCACCAAACATCGCCGGCAGCAATGGCTTAGCGGCAGCCTGGGCCTCGGTTTTTTTCGCAGGCTGCAGGTCGTCGACCATGGCCTTGGGCAGCCGCAGGTCAAGCTTGGCCTTGGGCACTGGCGTAGCGATCGCATCCGATTTCTTGCGTGCCTTGGTCTTGGTGGCTGCGGCCTTCTTCTTCGCCACCGGCTTCTTGACCGTTTGCACAGGCTTTTTCACTGCAGGCTTGGCAGTGATAGACACAGGCGATGGGTGCGACTCGGTCGCCGCAGCCCACTGAACAGGGGCAACGGCAGCGGCAAGGCCGACACAGAACAGCAGGCAGACACTACGCAAGGCATTCATAGACAAGGCAGGCAATGGCATCAATATGGCCATATGCTCCCCGTTAGCGCCGGCCCTGACAAGGGCTAAACGCTTAAATCGTCAGCCCGCTAGTGAAAACCGCCCGCCGCCACCTCTTGGCACAGCTGGCTGGAGAGCATGCCCAGGGTCATCAGGGCCCGCTCGGCCTCCTTGTTCCAGGGGATGCCGCAGTTCAGGCGGATGCAGTGGTTGAACTGCTCGGTGTTACTGAAAATCAGCCCAGGCGCAATACTGATACCTTGTTCCAGCGCCCGCACATGCAGCTCTTGGGTATTGACCCGGCCCGGCAGGCTGACCCACAGGATGAACCCACCGGTGGGCCGGGTCATCTGCGTGCCTTCCGGAAAGTATTGCTGCACGGCCAGTTGATAGGCGCTGAGATTTTTCCGATATTCATGTCGGATGTAGCGCAGGTGGCGATCGTAACCGCCATTTTCCAGGTAACTGGCAATACCCATCTGCGTCACGCTGCACGCCGAGTGGGTGCTGAAAGTTTGCAGCCGCTGGATGTCGGCCTGGTACTTGCCGGCGATCATCCAGCCGATGCGCACGCCCGGCGACAAGGTTTTGGAGAAGCTGGAGCAATAGATCACCTGGCCCAGGCGGTCATAGGCCTTCAAAGCCTTGCTTTTACCCTGCTCGAACATCAGTTCGCCATAGATATCGTCTTCCACGATCTGGATATCGAAGTCGGCGGCCAGGCGCAGCAACTGCTTCATGCGCTCTTCAGGCATGGTACCGCCCAGCGGGTTGCTCAGGCGCGAGGTCAGCACCATCGCCTTGATTGGCCATTGGTTGGCAGCCAGTTGCAATGCCTCGACGCTCACGCCGGTGGAGGGGTCGCTGGGTATCTCGATTACCTTCAGGCCCAGCAGGTCGGCCAGTTGCAGCAAACCGTAATAGGTGGGCGACTCCGCGGCAATCAGGTCACCGGGCCGGGTCAGCACCCGCAACGACATCTGCAGGGCGTCGACGCAGCCGTGGGTGATCACCACCTCGGAGGGGTCGACCACCACGCCGGCATCGCGCATGCGGATGGCGACTTGCCGGCGCAGCGGCTCGAAACCCGGGCTGAACATATAGCTGAACGCCCGCGGGCTTTGGAATCGCGTGACCTTGGCGATCTGCTGGTGCAGCGCTCGCACCGGCAGGTAATCGACATGCGGTACCGCAGCGCCCAGGGCGAACACACCATCGCGGCGGGATTCGTCGAGGACTTGCTGGATGATGCTGCTGCGCGTGACCAACCCCGGCCGCTCGACCCGGGCGATGTCCGGGGTGGGCGCGGTCAGCGCAGGCGTCTGGTGCACGTAGTACCCGGACTGCGGCCGCGCACGAATCAGGCCCTGATCCTCGAGGTTGGCATACGCCTGCAACACCGTGGCATGGCTGACGTTGAGCTGCGAACTCATCTTGCGCACCGAGGGCACCCGCTCCCCCGGCTGATAGACACCGCGGCGGATATCCTCGGCCAGTTGCTGGGCGATGCGTTGGTACAGCAAAAGGTTGGTCATGGCGGCTCTCGGTTCGCGTGGCGCGTTATTCTTGTGAGGCAGGCAACCGATACAGTCTAGAACTGTACGGGGACAGTTCGCAAGAAGCGTCCACCGCCCGCTCATCTGTAGGAGCATCCGCGAAAAGCACGCCTCGGTGGTTCAGACAGACCCGACCGCGCTGGATGCTTCGCGGATGAATCCGCTCCTACCGGGTTGGCGGTTAGCGCGCGGCGCCGAGCACGCCTTTTTCGTCGGAGAACACGATTTCCACCCGACGGTTCAGCGCCCTGCCCCGCTCCGAGGCATTGGCCTCGACCGGATACTGGTCGCCGTAACCCTCGACCTTGATGCGCTTGTCGTCGATGCCCAGGTCAACCAGGGTATCGGCCACCGACTGTGCACGGTCGCGGGACAGTTGCAGGTTGAAGTCCTTGTCGCCGGTGTTGTCGGTGTAACCCTCGATGCGCACCAGGCGCTTGGGGTTCAATTGCAGGAACTGCACCAGCTTGAGGACCATGCGGTTGGCCGACGGCGCCAGGTCGGCTTCGCCGGTGTCAAACAGCACGTCACCCAAGGTCAGCACCAGGCCGCGATCGGTCTCGGTGGTGGCCATGCTCACGAATTGCTCTTCCAGCCACTTGCCCTGCGCCTGCACGCTGGCAAGCTTGGACTCACGCAAGGCCAACTGCAGGCGCTGGCGCTCCAGTTCCTGCTTGGCGATACGCTCCTGGCTCAAGGCCAACTCGCTGTGCTCGCGGGCGATGTCGCTGTAACGCTGGCTGAGGTAGGCGTAGTGCGCCACGTCGTCACGCGAACCCCAGTAGTTGGACAAGCGCTCGGCACGGGCCAGCGACTCACCGGCGCGGATCACATCGCGCGGCGCGCTGCGCAGCACGTTGGCGTCATCCTTGACCTTTTGAAAGCTGGCGCTGGCCTGTTGCAGGGTGACATCCCCCGGCTGTTGGCCGGCGCAACCGAACAGCCCCGCGCAACCCAGGACGACCAGGCCGCTGCCAATCGAAGATTTCAGGCTCACTGCACGCCCCCCAACTGCTTGCGCAGACGTACGATACGGGCGTCGAGCACGCTTTGTTGTTCCTTGCTTTTTTGGGTCAGCACTTGCGCCTCGGCCAGCCGCGCATCCAACTCGGCCTGCTCGGCCTGCATGCGCGCGGCGCGGTTGGACTGGTTGCCGGCATCGGCCAGGGCCGTGGCCAGCTTATCGTTGGCCAGTTTCATGGACGGCACTTCATCGGTGGCGCCCACGGCCTTGGCCTGATCGACGGCCTGCTCGGTGAGGCGCAGCTGTTGGGTGGGCGCCGGATCGTTGGCGCAGCCGGCCAGGGCCAACACGGCCACCGCGACGAATAAAGGTTGAATTCTCACACGCTATTCCTACTGTTTTGGGGCACCAGGCGGTTGCTGCATTTGTGCCTTCCAGCGTTCGACATTGCGCTGCACGATCACTTGCGCCTGTGCGGAGGCCGGCAATTCTGTCATTTTTTTCGCCAGCTGTCCGCGCAACCACGGGTCATTGCAGGCTGAATTGTGTGACAGGGCCACGTACAGGCCCGGGCGGTCGAGCGGTGTCTCATGGGCAACCAGATCTTTGCCCAAGCCTAGGGTCTGAGCCATGGCCAGCCCGGCATAACGCCCGGCCACCACGTACTCGACCTGGCCCAGCATCAACTGCTGGAACGCCTGGGTGAGGTTTTCGGTGTGGGCCAGGCTGAGGTTTTCCTGGGCAAAGCTTTCGAACGAAGCCGTCAGCCGTGCACGGGCAGAGACCGCACCCAAATGGCCGTGCAAGTCGCCGACAGTGTTGTAGACCAGCGCCGAACCTTGCTGGGTCCACACCAGGTAGTCATTGAGCACCAGCGGCGGGTGGATGAAATCCAGGCTGTCCAGATCGTCCAGCGCCATGGGCGCATCCACCAGCAGGTCCATGCGCCCGCTGCGCACCTCATCCATGGCCTGGGAGCGTTTGCCGGCGTATAGCACCTCGACTTTCAAGCCAAGCTCTGCGGCCACCTGCGCCAATAGGTCGGCGCTGGCACCGATCAGGTGGCGCGGGTCTGCCGGGTCACGCCACAAGTAAGGCGGTGCGTCCGGGCTGCCAGTGGCCACCACGCGCTCGCACTTGCCCACCGCCAGCGCCAGGCTCGGCACCAAGGCCACGCCCAATGCCATGAATGTGCCCCATCGTCCTGGCCACCCCATGCAGACTTCCTTATACAAAATGAACGGCAATAAAAAACCCGGCCGGGCCAGGCTACCTGAAAGGCAGCCGGCACGACCGGGCTCTTTATAAGTGAAGCGGCTGGATTAAACCAGCTTCTCCAGCTCCGGCACGGCTTCGAACAGGTCAGCGACCAGGCCGTAGTCCGCCACCTGGAAGATCGGCGCTTCTTCGTCCTTGTTGATCGCAACGATCACTTTGGAGTCTTTCATGCCGGCCAAGTGCTGGATCGCGCCGGAGATACCGACCGCGATGTACAGCTGTGGCGCAACGATCTTGCCGGTCTGGCCGACCTGCATGTCGTTGGGCACGAAGCCTGCGTCGACCGCGGCGCGCGATGCGCCCACGGCTGCGCCCAGCTTGTCGGCCAGGGCGTACAGGTGCTTGAAGTTGTCACCGTTCTGCATACCACGGCCGCCGGAAACGACGATCTTGGCGGCAGTCAGTTCCGGGCGATCGGACTTGGCCAGCTCTTCGGAAACGAAGGCCGACTTACCGGCGTCGTGAGCGGCACCCACGGCTTCAACCGAGGCACTGCCACCTTCGGCGGCAACCGGATCAAAGCCGGTGGCGCGCACGGTGATGACCTTGATGGCGGCGGTCGATTGCACGGTGGCAATGGCGTTACCGGCATAGATCGGGCGCTTGAAGGTGTCAGCCGATTCCACCGAGATGATCTCGGAGATCTGGTCAACGTCCAATTGGGCTGCAACGCGCGGCAGCACGTTTTTGCCGTTGGAAGTGGCCGGGGCCAGTACGTGGCTGTAGTTGGCGGCAAGCTCGGCCACCAGCGGCGCGACGTTTTCCGGCAGGAAGTGGGCGTAGGCAGCGTTGTCGGCCACCAGCACTTTAGCCACGCCAGTGATCTTGGCAGCGGCCTCGGCAACAGCGCCAACACCTTGGCCTGCGACCAGCACGTGCACATCGCCACCGATTTTGGTGGCAGCCGCCACGGTGTTCAGGGTAGCCGGTGCGATGGCGCCCTTCTCGTGTTCAGCGATAACCAGGATAGTCATTTAGATTACCTTCGCTTCGTTTTTCAGTTTCTCGACCAGTTCTGCAACCGACTTGACCTTGATGCCAGCGCTGCGGGCAGCCGGGGCTTCAACCTTGACGGTCTTGTTGGTGGAGGCGGTGGAAACGCCCAGGGCTTCTGGGGTCACGGTTTCCAGCGGTTTCTTCTTGGCCTTCATGATGTTAGGCAGCGAGGCATAACGAGGCTCATTCAGACGCAGGTCAGTGGTGACCACCGCTGGCAGTTTCAGCGAAACGGTTTGTGCACCGCCGTCGATTTCACGGGTCACGGCAACCGAGTCACCCGAGATTTCGACTTTGGAGGCGAAGGTGCCCTGGCCGTAACCGGTCAGCGCAGCCAGCATCTGGCCGGTCTGGTTGTTGTCGCTGTCGATGGCCTGTTTGCCCAGGATCACCAACTGAGGCTGTTCCTTGTCGACAACGGCCTTGAGCAGCTTGGCCACGGCCAGGGAGGTCAGGTCTTCGGCGCTTTCAACCAGGATGGCACGGTCGGCACCCAGGGCCAGGGCGGTGCGCAGTTGTTCCTGGGCAGTGCTCGGGCCAATGGTGACGACGACGATTTCGGTCGCCACGCCTTTCTCTTTCAGGCGAACGGCTTCTTCCACGGCGATTTCGCAGAAGGGGTTCATCGACATCTTGACGTTGGCAAGATCGACGCCGGAGTTGTCCGCTTTGACACGGACCTTGACGTTATAGTCGACCACTCGTTTGACAGCTACAAGAACCTTCATGGATTCCTCGTTACTCTCCGGTGAAAAGAATGTCGCCCAGGCAGGCCAGGCGATTGCTCAGTGGGCGCAAAGGCACCTTTAAAAAACGTTCGCAAGCCGTGTTTGTTTAGCCATTGCCCATGAATTCAGTGGCTTGCGCGACAAAAACGCACAAGTTTTTCGCTGTCGCGACGTGTAAACTTCACTACACGACGACGCTACACAAGGGCAAGGCAGCCATTACGGGCCTGCGGCGGGTTTTTAGAGATGCGCTTGCAGCCGAAGGTCAGCCTACGGCAAACGCAAAACCGACCGTATCTTGACCGCATCGACTTAGCCGGTCAATACGCGAAACCGGCCAGTCATGCCCTTCGCGACTTTGATTTTACTGGGCTGGAGCAAATTCAAACAAACGTTTGTATTGGACCCCCGGCCTGGTGTAGATATAATGCGCCACCAACGAGATTGCCGTGTAGTCCGTTTGCGCCCGCGCTACAGCGCCGGTGCCGGCAGGCAACAACCGCAACGCCCTATCCGATAAGAACTGTGAGCCTTGAGTAGGAGATAACCTGTGGAACGCGAATACATGGAATTCGACGTGGTCATTGTCGGGGCAGGCCCCGCTGGCCTGTCCGCTGCCTGCCGCCTTAAGCAGAAAGCCGCCGAAGCCGGTAAGGAAATCAGCGTTTGCGTGGTAGAAAAAGGCTCCGAGGTCGGCGCTCACATCCTGTCCGGTGCGGTGTTCGAACCGCGTGCCTTGAACGAACTGTTCCCGGACTGGAAAGAATTGGGCGCACCGCTCAATACCCCGGTCACGGGCGACGACATCTACGTACTGCGCAGCGCCGACAGTGCCACCAAGGTGCCTGACCTGTTTGTGCCCAAGACCATGCACAACGAAGGCAACTACATTATCTCCTTGGGCAACCTGTGCCGTTGGCTGGCGCAACAGGCCGAGAACCTGGGCGTAGAGATCTACCCAGGCTTCGCCGCCCAAGAGGCATTGATCGATGAGAACGGCGCCGTGCGCGGCATCGTCACCGGCGACATGGGCGTGGACCGCGAAGGCCACCCAAAAGACGGCGTTTACACCCCCGGCATGGAACTGCGCGGCAAGTACACGCTGTTCGCCGAAGGCTGCCGCGGGCATATCGGCAAGCAGTTGATCAAACGCTTCAACCTGGACAGCGACGCCGATGTACAGCACTACGGCATTGGCCTAAAAGAAATCTGGGAAATCGACCCAACCAAACACAAACCCGGCCTGGTTGTGCACACCGCTGGCTGGCCGCTGGACATCATGAGCACCGAGAACACCGGGGGTTCGTTCCTCTATCACTTGGAAAACAACCAGGTGGTAGTCGGCTTGATCGTCGACCTGTCCTACAGCAATGCTTATCTGTCCCCCTTTGATGAGTTTCAGCGCCTCAAGCACCACCCGGTGCTCAGCCAGTACCTGGAAGGCGGCAAGCGCATCAGCTACGGCGCCCGTGCCCTGGCCAAGGGCGGCTTGAACTCGCTGCCCAAAATGATCTTCAATGGCGGCGCACTGATCGGCTGTGACCTGGGCACCATGAACGTGGCCAAGATCAAGGGCAGCCACACCGCCATGAAGTCGGGCATGCTGGCCGCCGACGCGGTGGCCGACAAGCTGTTCGCAGACGCACAAGGCGGCGACCTGCTGACTGGCTACGTGGACGCGTTCAAGGCCAGTTGGCTGTACGAGGAGCTGTTCGCCAGCCGCAATTTCGGCCCGGCCATGCACAAGTTCGGCCCTATCATCGGTGCTGGCTTCAACTGGATGGACCAGAACATTTTCGGCGGCAAGCTGCCCTTCACCCTGCACGACACCAAGCCGGACTACGCCTGCATGAAGCTGGCGGCCGACTCGAAGAAGATCGACTACCCCAAACCCGACGGCAAGCTGAGCTTCGACAAGCTGAGCTCGGTGTTCCTCTCCAGCACCAACCACGAAGAAGAACAGCCCTGCCACCTCAAGCTCACCGACCCGAGCATCCCGATCGGCACCAACCTGCCGCTCTACGACGAGCCGGCGCAACGCTACTGCCCAGCCGGCGTGTACGAGGTGGTCACCAAGGAAGACGGCGAAAAACGCTTCCAGATCAACGCCCAGAACTGCGTGCACTGCAAGACCTGTGACATCAAGGACCCTTCGCAGAACATCACCTGGGTAGCCCCGGAAGGCTCGGGCGGGCCGACTTACCCGAATATGTAAGCGACGCTGGCGCTGTGCTCCCGTCCTCGCTGCCCAAGGCTGCGACGGGAGCGCAAAGCGGCCCTACCTTGCGCCGTGTATTCAGCGCCGCTGGCTATTTCCCGATTGCCCCCTACGCTCTCTCTACCACTCGTAATCACACCGAGAAACAGGGAGCACTCGCGCATGAAACTGCCCAGTCAATTACTCATTGGCGCCGCACTGACCGGCCTGTTGCTGGTTGGCTGTACCTCGCAAGTCACGGAAAAAGACCGCTACTCCGGCTTCCTGCCCAACTACAACAACCTGCAGGAAGTGACCACGCCCAGCGGCGAGAAGGCCATGCGTTGGGTCAGCCCGTCGTGGAACCCGAATGCCTACGACACCATCGCGTTCAAGCAACTTGAGTTGTACCCGGCACCGCGCCCCGATGAGCGGGTCAACCGCAACACGCTGGACGAGCTACAGAGCTACATGACCCGCAACGGCAAAGCCACGCTGGGGCAAAAATACCGCGTGGTACCTGACGTGAACTCCGCCCCGGCGGGCGCCAAAACCCTGGTGCTGCGCGCAGCGATCACCGGCGTCAGCGCGTCCAACGAGGGCATGAAGTGGTATGAGGTGATCCCCGTGGCCGCCGTGATTGGTGGCGTGTCTGCCGCCAGCGGCCATCGTGATCAGGAAACGGCGCTGTACATCGAAGCCGAACTGATCGATGCAAGCAATAACCAAACCGTGGCCAAGGTGGTGCGCAAGGTGCTGGGCACCACGCTGGAAAACGCCAGCCAGAGCATCACGACCAACGACTTCAAGGCCGCGATCAACAAGCTGAACAGCGACGTGGCGGCCTTTATCCGCTAACACTGCCACACCGTGTGGGAGCATGGCTTGCCAGCGATGCTCCACACGAGCGTGTCAGGCTTTACCGCCCAACTCTGCGGAGATCCCCGCCGCCGCTTTCTGCGCCAGCGGGATCAACTGCTGCATTTTTTCCAAAGGCATGTACGGCACGGTGCTGGCAATGCTGATCGCGGCGATGATCTGCCGGCTGGCATCGCGAATCGGGGCGGCGACACAGCGGATCGACGGTTCGTTATCCTCCAGATCAAAGGAATACCCCCCCGCTACGTACGTCTGCATGCGCGCGAACACCTGCTCCCAACTTTGCTCCGGGTGGTTAGGCCACAATGGGTTGTGACCGGCCGCCGGCAAGCTGATCTGGTACAGGCGTTGCCACTCTTGCGGCGTGGCATCCAGCAACAGGGCCTTGCCAATGCCGGTGCGGGCCAATGGCATGCGGTGGCCCACCCGTGAGCGCATCTCCGGGCCATTGCGGCCAGGGTTCTTGTGCAGGTAGAGCACCTCGTCACCGTCGCGCACGCCCAAGTGGATGGTGTCGCCGGTCAGGCGCGACAACTCGTCCAGCCACGGTGTGGCCAGCATCACCAGGGGCACTTCCTCGCGTGCCTGAAACCCCAGCTCAATCAGCTTGGGGCCCAGTAGATAACCGACCTGGGGCAGTACCCGCAGGTAGCGTTCCTCCACCAGGGCGCTGGCCAGGCGGTGGGTGGTGCTGCGGGTGGTGCCAATCTGCTGGGCGATGGCCTTCAGGTCGCGGGCGCCGGCCGCCACCGCGTGGATCACGGCCAGGCCACGCAGCAAGGTTTGGGTACCAGTGGGCGCGGCGTCTTTGGCCGGCGGGGTGACTTCATCCTGCATGGCAAACCCTGTGTCGTGTGTGCATATGAAAAGGCAGGCGCATTATGTTCGCCTGCCTCTCGTGGTGCCAGTCGCTTACAGCTCGATGCGCTGCACTTTACCCACCAACAGGATGTAGGACAGCGCGCCGATCAATGCCATCAAAGCGATATAGGTGATGGCCGGGGCAAACGAATCACCGGTCGCCAGAAAGCCAATGGCAATCGGCGTGGTGATCGCCGACAGGTTGCCGATGAAGTTGAACACCCCGCCCGTCAGGCCCAATAGGCGGGCCGGGGCCAGGGTGGACACCAGCGACCAGGTGATCGAAGCCAGGCCATTGCCGAAAAACGCCACGGCCAGGCAAGCGATCACCAGCGCGGTAGAGTCCACGTAATTGGCGCCGATGATGCAGGTGGAAATGAGCAGGCCACCAATGATCGGCAGCTTGCGCGCCAGGCCCACGCTGTAGCCGCGACGGATCAGCCAGTCAGAGAAAAAGCCCGAACACAGCACGCCCACGAAGGCCGCCAGAAACGGCAGCGACGCCAACAAGCCGGACTTGATGAAGTCCATGCCCCGGTACTTCACCAGGTAGGTGGGGAACCACGTCAGGAAAAACCACAGGGTGGAGTTCAGGCAGTACTGGCCCAGGTAGATGCCCCACAGCTTGCGTTTGCTCAACACGATGCCCAGGTCCGTCCAACTGAAACCAGGCTTGGCCGTTTTAGCGGCCGACTGCATGTCGACCAGCCCGCCACCCTGCTGGATAAGGTCGATTTCCGCCGCGTTGGCACCCTTGAAATCACGTGGTTCGCGATACACCGCGTACCACACCAAGGCCCAGACCACACCGACCACACCGGTGCTGACGAACACCATGTGCCAACCAAACTCATGCTGCAGCCAGGCCAGCACGGGGGTCAGGAACGCCAGCCCGACGAACTGCCCGGACGTGTAGAAGCCGATGGCCGTGGCCCGTTCACGCTCCGGGAACCAGGTGGTGACCACGCGGCTGTTGATCGGGTAGGCCGGCGCCTCCAGCGCGCCAACGGCCATGCGCAACACGAACAGCGCGACGAAGCTGCCAACGAAGCCCAGCATGATCGTTGCCACTGACCACAGCGCCAGGGCGACGCTGTAGAGAATGCGCGGTGGCACGCGGTCCACCAGCCAGCCGCCGGGGATCTGCATGGCGGCGTAGGTCCAGCCGAAGGCCGAGAACACCAGGCCGACGTGCACCGGATCAATGCCCAGATCGCTGGTCAGGGCAGGGGCGGCGATGGACAGGTTGCTGCGGTCCAGGTAATTGATCACCACGGTGATGAACAGCAGCACCATGATGAAGAAACGCTTGCGGCTGGGCGTCGCCAACGACGCGGCGCCCGCGATGGCAGGAGATTGCATGGGAGGCCTCTTTTTATCGTTGTATGAGGACAGTTGAAACCAGTGCCGCCGCCCTTTCTGTAGGAGCGGATTAATTCGCGAAAAAGACCCCGCCGTGCACCTGAAATACCGAGGCGATCTTTTCGCGGATCAGTCCGCTCCTACAGCGGTAGGCAGCTCAGCGCTCTGTCACCACTCGGCAAAGCTGCCGTCGGCGTGGCGCCAGATCGGGTTGCGCCAGCGGTGGCCGATGGCCGCACGCTCTATCACGTACTCTTCGTTGATCTCGATGCCCAGGCCCGGGCCGTTGGGGATCTTGACGAAGCCCTTGTCGTAGTCGAACACCTCGGGGTGTTTGACGTAGTCCAGCAAATCGTTGCTTTCGTTGTAGTGGATACCCAGGCTTTGCTCCTGGATAAAGGCGTTGTAGCACACCGCGTCCAGCTGCAGGCAGGCGGCCAGGGCGATCGGGCCCAGCGGGCAATGCAGCGCCAGTGCCACGTCGTAGGCTTCGGCCATGTTGGCAATCTTGCGGGTTTCGGTGATACCCCCGGCATGGGATGCATCGGGCTGGATGATGTCGACGTAACCCTCGGCCAACACGCGCTTGAAGTCCCAGCGCGAGAACAACCGCTCGCCCAGGGCAATCGGCGTGCTGGTCAGCGGTGCCAGTTCCTTCAGGGCTTCGTAGTTTTCGCTGAGTACCGGCTCTTCGATGAACATCAGTTTGTAGGGGTCCAGCTCCTTCATCAGCACCTTGGCCATGGGTTTGTGCACGCGGCCATGGAAGTCCACGCCGATGCCGACGTTGGGCCCCACGGCGTCGCGCACGGCGGCGACGTTGGCCAGGCACAGCTCGACCTTGTCAAAGGTGTCGATGAATTGCAGTTCTTCGGTGCCGTTCATTTTCACCGCGCTAAAGCCACGTTCCACGGCGTCCTTCGCCGCGCGGGCGGTGTCGGCCGGGCGGTCGCCGCCAATCCACGAATACACGCGGATGCGGTCACGTACCTGGCCGCCCAGCAGGTCGCTGACCGACACGCCCAAAGCCTTGCCCTTGATGTCCCACAGCGCCTGGTCGATACCGGCCAGCGCGCTCATGTGGATGGCGCCGCCACGGTAGAAACCGCCGCGGTACAGCACAGTCCAGATGTCTTCGATATTGCGTGGGTCTTTGCCTATCAGGTAGTCAGCCAACTCTTCTACCGCTGCCGCCACCGTGTGGGCGCGGCCTTCGACCACGGGCTCGCCCCAGCCGGTCACGCCCTCGTCGGTTTCGACTTTCAGGAAGCACCAGCGCGGCGGCACGATAAAGGTGGTCAGTTTGGTGATTTTCATCGTTTGTCTCTCTTGTCGATGTTGCGCCCCACGGGGCTGCGAAAATTCGCTCAATCAGTGAAGGCGGGTCCAGGCAGCCACGTAGGCCTTGGCCCGCTCGGCAACGTCCGCCGCGCTCATGCCCGGTTTGAACAGGCCTGAGCCCAGGCCGAAACCCTTCACCCCGGCGTCAACGAATGGCTGCATGTTGTCTGGCGTAATGCCGCCCACCGGGATCAACGCCGTGCCCTTGGGCAACACGGCCAGCAAGGCCTTGACCACGCCAGGGTTGAGCATTTCGGCGGGGAACAGCTTGAGCGAGTCGGCGCCCTCCTCCAGTGCCGCGAAAGCCTCGGTGGGCGTGACCACGCCAGGCGACAGGTACAACCCGGCAGCCTTGGCCGCGCGCAGCACCTTGGCGTCGCTGTGGGGCATCACGATCAATTGGCCGCCCGCCGCTTTTACCTGCGCGACCTGCTCGGGGGTGAGCACCGTGCCAGCACCGATCAGGCAATCAGCGGGCAAGGTGTCACGCAGGATGCGAATGCTGTCGTAGGGCTGCGGCGAGTTGAGCGGTACCTCGATCACCCGAAAACCTGCGGCGTACAACACCTCGCCGATGGCCGCCGCCTCGGACGGCACCAAGCCGCGAAGGATGGCGATCAGGCCGTTTTGCGCGAGCGCTTGCTTGAGCATGTCAAACCTCTTCTGGCAGTTGAGCAACGAGCCCGGCCGCCAGGGCCAGGCTCCATAATCCGCGTTCGGTGGCCTGGTCGGCCAACGACACCTGGGTAAAGCCACACGCCCCCAATGCACGGCTGTAGCGACCACACAGCTGGTCATTACCGATCAGGATGACCTGTGGCAAGGGCGCTTGGCTGGTGTGCGCCAACGCGCGCAATTCGTGGCCAATCATCAGGCCCGAGAGATAGTCCGGCTGTTCGGCGCCGCTGAGCTGGCCGGTCAGGCCCAGGGTGCGGGCACTGAACAGGGTCGACAGCAGGCCGATGTCGCCTTCGCTGGACAAGGCCACCTGCACGCCACGATCAAAGGCCCGCCCATCGAACGGCAAGCCGCGCTGTTGGGTGCGGCCCAGGATGGTGTGGGCACACAGGGCGGCGTACACCTCGCCGGTCATGAAGGTATCGAAGTGCTGGATGCAGCCGTCGACCACCCTCACCCATTTCGAATGGCTGCCGGGCAGGCCGATCAGCAAGGTGTCTGGGCGGGTATCCAGCGGCAGGTTCTGCATCAGGCCGAGCACTTGGGTTTCTTCGCCGCGCATCACGTTGGGCAGCCGCGAATGCTGGACCACCCCGGGCACCACGTGAATGACCGCGCCGCTGATGCTCTCGATGAGCTGCAGGCTCGCGCCCAAGTCCGACACCCGGGCAGGCGTCGGGCAATACGGCGCCTCGCGCCAGCCTTGGGCGCTGCCGACCATGCCGCAGGCAATCACCGGCAACCCGGGTTGCGCCCGCAGCCAATCGCCGCAAGCTTCATCGAATGCCAGCTCAAAGCCGTTGCTGCACGTTTGCCCGGCCAGGGTGCGCGGTTCGGTAGGCAGTTGCATGATGCCCAGGCTCAGCGAGCGCTGGTCCAGGACCCGGCCAGCGTGGCCGAGTAGATAAGCTCGAAGGGAAGTGGTCCCCCAATCGAGCGCGATAAGTTGCGCCTGCATCGCTTCACCTGAATTGTTTTTTGAGAGTGAGGGCGTAGAGCTGATGGGGAAACTATAAACCTGAGCGCAGTAAAATCTCAATATATAATTATCAGTTTCATATAGTGGGATTTATCCCTGGGTTCAAGCGGATTTATCCGCCAAGCAGCCGCCGCCGCTTGCCTGGCACACCGCAGTGTCCTTTTCGCGGATGAAACCGTTCCTACACGGGTTTATGGCCGCCATAAAAAAACCGGCGCTGGGCCGGTTCTTTTGCCAAGCGACAGGCTTAGCCCACTGTCACGCCATCCCCCACCAACACTTTGCGCGCATTGAATACCAGCGCAGTCACCAGCCCCACGGTACCCATGATTGCGCAGAAGCCCACGCACACCCACGGGCTCCACGGCATCAGGGCGATCAACGCCAATGGGGTGACGCTGGCCCACAGGGCATAGGCGATGTTGTAGGTGAACGAAATGCCCGACACGCGAATCCGCGCCGGGAACAGACCGACCATCACCGACGGCACCACCCCCACCACGCCGCAGCTCAAGCCGGCCAAGGCATAACCGATGCCCGGCACGCCCCAGCCGCCAATCAGGCTGGCGTACAGCGCGCCGATCCCCAGCGGTAGCAACAGGCTGTAGAACATCAGCGCGCGCCAGGCACCGATGCGGTCCACCAGCAAGCCGGCCAGCACGCAGCCGATGTTCAGGAAGACGATGCCCAGGCTGCTCAGGGCGAAGGTGTGGCTGGCGCTCATGCCAAAGCGTTGCTGCATCACCGTCGGGGTAATGACCACCAGCACCACCACCGCCGAAGTCAGCACGCAGGTCAATATGGCCGCGGGCAGCAGGGCCGCACGGTGGTCACGCAACACCGCCTTGAGCGGCATTTCCACCACCGCCTCGCGGCGTTCGCGCAGCGCTAAAAACACCGGGGTTTCGCTGAGCCAGCGGCGCAGCCACACGCCGATCACGCCGAACACGCCACCGAGCCAGAAACGGCAGGCGCCAGGCGTAGTCGAGAATTTCCTGGGGGGTAAACAGTTGGGCCAGGGCCGTGGCGGTCAGTGCGCCAATCAGATAGCCGAAGGTGAGCCCCGCCTGCAGAAAGCCCAAGGCGTAGCCGCGCCGCCGCACCGGCGCATGCTCGGCCACGAACACCCAGGCGCTGGGTACTTCGCCGCCCACGGCGGCGCCTTGCAGGATGCGCAGCGCCAGCAGGATCAACGGGGCGAAATAACCGATGTCGGCGTAGGTGGGCATCACCCCGATCAGCAGGCACGGCAGGGCCATCATCAGGATGCTCAGGCTGAACACCTTCTTGCGCCCCAGGTGGTCGGCAAAATGCGCCATCAGAATGCCGCCCAACGGCCGCGCCAGGTAGCCGGTGACGAAAATCCCGAAGCTTTGCAGCAGGCGCAGCCATTCGGGCATCTGCGGCGGGAAGAACAGCTGGCTTAGAGTGAGGGCGAAAAATACGAAAATGATGAAATCGTAGATTTCCAGCGCACCGCCCAAGGCCGCGAGGCCCAGGGTCTTGTGGTCAGCCCGGGACAGCAGCAACGGGCGTGCAGGGGGCTTGGCAGTCATAAAGGTATCCGCTCGGTCAGCCGGCGGCGCCTATCCTGGCGCCTGCCAAAGACGCCAAGGATAGCAAAGCTCAGAGGTCCAGGGTCAATGTGCCGCGACGGCAGGCAGACACACAGGGCATGATCCATTGCCCACTGCCCTGTTCGGCTTCGCTCAGGTACTGATCGCGGTGCTCGATGTCACCGCCCAGCACCGGGGTCATGCAAGCGCCGCACATGCCCATGCCGCACGAGGTGGCGATGCTCACCCCCACCCGTTCGGCCGCCGCGACCAGGCTTTCCCCGGCGCGCAACTCGACCGTCTTGCCACTGCGCGCCAGCACCAGTTGCTGCCCTGCCGGCAACGGATCACTGGCAGCTTTGGGTGCCTGAAAATGCTCCTGATGCAAGGCCTCGGCCGGCCAACCCCGCTCGCCCGCCAGGCCCAGCACCGCCGCCATGAACCCTTCGGGGCCGCACGTGTAGAGCTGGGCGTCGGTTTGCCAAGCCGGCAGCTCGCCGCGCAAGCGGTCGATCACGGCCGATGAAGGCAAACCGCTTATCAGGCTGACCGCCGCATCATTGCGCCACTGTTCGACAAACGCCCACTGCGCCGCCTCACGGACGAAGTACCACAGGCGCACCGGGCGCGATTGCCGCTGACACTCGCGGTACATCGCCAACAACGGCGTGATGCCGATGCCCGCTGCCACCAGCACCACTTCACCCGTCCCGGCCTTGAGGGGGAACACATTGCGTGGCGTGCCCACCTTGAGCCGATCGCCTAGCCGCACTTGGCGGTGCAGCCAACGCGAACCGCCACGCGAATCCGCCGCGTGCTTGACCGCCAGGCGCACGCAGCCCTCCTCCGGCCGATTGATCAGCGAGTACTGGCGCACTTGGCCGCCTTCGACCTGTACGTCGACATGGGCCCCGGCCTGCCAGGTAAACGGCAGCGTGCCCGCCAAAGGAGCCAGTTCAATGCCCAGGATACCGTCGGCCTCTTCACGCAAGCCGCGCACTTTCAATTCTACCCAGCTCATCGGCGTACTCCCGCGCGCTGCTGCAGGGCGATCACTGCAGCACTGGCCTGGCGGCCCAGTTCGCCCATGTCCAGGCCCGGCACTCGGTCGTCCTCGACCACGGCACGGCCTGCGACCAACAGCGCTTTCAAGCTGGCCCGGCCACCGCAGGCAATCGGCCCGATGGCCATGTCGTGCAGGCCAAAGTAACGCGGGTCATCCAGCCGGTAGATCGCGATATCGGCCAGTTGCCCCACTGCCAGTGTGCCCAACGCTTCGAAACCCAGCACTTGGGCACCCCCAGCGGTGCCCCAACGCAGCACGTCCTCGATGGTTGCGGCATCTGCGCCGCCTTCGAACTGGCCACCGGCATAGCGCGGCTCGGCCAACTGGCCCTTGCGCGCCCGCTGCAACAGCCAGGCGGCGTGGGCTTCGGATTGCATGTCGGCCGCCTCGTTGGACGCTGCGCCATCGACACCGATCGATACCGGCACCCCGGCGGCTTCCAGGGCACACAGGTCGGCGATGCCGCTGCCCAGCCGGCCATTGCTTTGCGGGCAATGGGCGATGCCGGTGCGGGTGTCGCCCAATTGGCGGACTTCTTCGGGCAGCAGCTTGACCAGGTGGGCGAACCACACGTCCGGCCCCAGCCAGTCATGCTCGGCGCAAAACTGCACCGGCGTCATGCCGAACTTGGCCCGAGCGGCGTCCAGGTAGTCGACGGTTTCCGACAAGTGGCTGTGCAGGCGAATGCCCAATTGGCGCGCCACCCGGGCAGTCTCGCGCAGTTCGGCCGGGCTGGTTGAATGCAGTGCCGTGGTCGGCGCCATCACGATCCGGCGCATCGCATCGGCGGCCGGGTCGTGGTAGCGGGCCACCAGACGTTCGACATCGGCCAGGTAGTCATCCAGCTTTTCCGGGCGCAGGGCCTGGGGCAATTCGGCTTCCAATTGACGGGTCTGGGTGGCGCCACCGCGGCACAGCACAAAACGCATCCCCAAACTTTCAGCTTCCTCGAACAGGATCTGCGCGCTGTCGAACGGCATGCCGGGGTAATACAGATAGTGGTGGTCGGCCACCGTGGCACAGCCCGAACGCAGCAACTCGACCAACCCAATACGGGCAGCCAGGCGAAAACTCTGTTCGTCGAAGGCACCGCGAAAGCGATAAGGCGTGGCCGCCAACCAGGCCGTGAGGTTTTGGTTCAGGCCTTGCGGTTCACCCTTGAGCAGGGATTGAAACAGGTGGTGGTGGGTGTTCACCCAGGCTGGGTATATCACGCAATCGCGGGCATCGATCTGCGCCTCGCCAACTAATGGCTGAAGGTGGCCGATGGCGGCGATTCGCCCACCTTGCACGCGGATGTCCGGGCCTGGGTGCCGGGCGGCGGCGCCCCGTCGCCCGGTGAGGATGGCGCTGGCATTGCGGATCAGCAGGTTGTTCATCACGGTCTCCATGGGTCAGCCCCGCTCGCTGTCGTGCCAGTGGCTGAGGCTGACCCGCGCCAGGGCGGCCATCAGGCTGAACAGCAACACCCCAGTCAAGGCGATCAGCACCAAGGCTGCGAACAGCAAGGGGATATTCAATTGAAAACCGGCCTGCAGGATCTGATAGGCCAGCCCCGCGCCGGTACCGCCGGTGCCGGCGACGAACTCGGCCACCACCGCGCCGATCAGCGCCAGCCCACTGGCAATGCGCAGGCCGCCAAAAAAGTACGGCAAGGCACTGGGAATGCGCAGGCGCAGCAGGGTTTGCCAGCGCGTGGCGCGGTTGAGCTGGAACAGGTTGAGCAGGCCCGGGTTGACGCTGCGCAGGCCCAGCACGGTGTTGGAGATAATCGGAAAGATCGCCACCAGGGTCGCGCAAATCACCAACGCCAAGGTGGTGTTGCTGCACCAGATAATGATCAGCGGCGCGATGGCCACCACCGGCGTCACCTGCAACAGTATCGCGTAGGGGAACAGGCTGGCCTCCAGCAACCGGCTCTGCACGAACACAAAGGCGGCGATCACTCCCAGCACCACCGCCAGGGCGAAGGACAGGAAGGTGATTTTCAAGGTCATCCACAGCGCGCCCAACAGCATCGGCCCATCACTGACCAGCGTCTTGCCAATGGCCAGTGGGCTGGGTACCAGGTACACCGGGACCTTGCCCAGCACGCAGATCAGTTGCCATAAAGTCAGCAGCACGGCGCCGACTATAAGCGGGGCCACGATGCGCTGCACGGCTGGGCGCTGCAACCAAGGTTTCACGTGGGTCATAGGGCCACTCCCGAATAATCGCCATTGGCCTCGGCCAGCAGGCTGGAAAGATGCGCGCATTGCTGGATGAAACCGGCCGAGGTACGAAACGCTTCGTCACGTACCGCCGGCCCATCGATGGCCACGTCAGCTAACACCCTGCCCGGCCGCGCGCCCATCACCACCACCCGCGACGACAGGTACACCGCCTCGTAGATACTGTGGGTGACGAACACCACGGTCAGGTCGCGTTGCGCCCACAACTGGCGCAGGTCACTGTCCAGGCGGTTGCGGGTGAACTCGTCGAGGGCGCCGAACGGCTCGTCCATCAGCAGCAGATTGGGTTGCATGGCCAGGGCGCGGGCGATGGAGGCGCGCATCTGCATGCCACCCGACAACTCGCGCGGGTAAGCCTGGGCAAACGCCCCCAGGCCAACCAACTCCAACGCCGCCTGCACGGCCGGCACGCTGCTTGCCTTGGGCACGCCGGCCAGATCCAGCGGCAGGCGCACGTTATCCGCTACCTTGGCCCACGGCATCAGGGTGGCTTCCTGAAACACCATGGCCAACTTGCGGCCCACTTCCGCCTGCTCGATCTGGCCCTTGCCCCACCAGCGCAAATGGCCGGCCGAGGGTTGCTCCAGCCCGGCGAACATCTTCAGCAAAGTACTTTTGCCGCAGCCTGAGGGGCCGAGCAGCGAGACGAACTCACCCCGCGCCACGCTCAGTTTCATCCGTTGCAAGGCCTGGGTGCCGTTGCCGTAGGTCTTTTCCACCTGGTTGGCCAACAGCACCGGCGCCTCGATCAGTTGGCGACTGTCGATGGCGGCGTTCATAGCGGCATGTCCGCAGGGCGGAACATCTCTTCCTCGCCGTGGGCCTGCAGCAGGTCGAAGAGCATCTTGCGCATGATCAGCCCCGGCTTGTCCGACTCCATGTGAAACTCCACGCGCCGGCGCGTATCGACACAGGCGTCGTAGTCGGTGGCCTCCAGGATCTCCTGGTCTTCACGGGTGATGGGCGCGTCCCAGGCGATCAGTTCCTCGCTGCTGCACGCCGCTTCATCGTCGTTGCGATACAACCATTGCACCAGTTGGATACGTTTGTCATCGATGGGCGTGGCGCAGTTGTAGATGATGTGGTGCACGCCGCTGTCCGGGTAGGTGCAACCAAAGCGCCGCACGAACGGCAGGTGCCAACGGTTGAACAGGTGGCGAGTAGTGGTCGGGGTGTCGGTACCGGTCACGCGGTGGCCGGCCGCCGGGTTGTTGATCGGCACGATGGTTTCGGCTTCAAAGCCCCACTCGGTTTGCTGCAGGTGGTACTTGGACGGTTGCGGCTGGCTGAGCATGCCGAAGTTGGCCTTGTGCACGAACGAAAAGTGCGAGTTGTCGAACGAGTTCTCCATGAAGCGCAGCGGGCTGGTCTTCCATTCTTCGTAAAACTGGAAGATGCGCCGGTAGGCCGGGGCACCGTCCTCTTCAAAGGTGGGGATCGGCTGCAGCGGGTCGCCCAGGCATACCCACACGTAGCCGTATTTTTCCTGGCAGTGGTACGCCGTGGTGCGCGCGGCGCTGGGGATGGGCGCGCCTTCGGCCTGCTGCGGGATGCACACACAAGCGCCGCTCTGGTCATAGCGCCAGCCGTGGTAGCCGCACACGATGGTGCCGTTTTCCACCCAGCCCTTGGACAGTTGCGCGGTGCGGTGGCAGCAGCGATCGGCCAGGGCCACCGGGCCCTCCTTGCCATTGAACAGTACCAGGCGCTCGCCCAGCAGCATGAACGGTTGCGGCCCCGCCTCCAGGGTGGCAACAGGCATCAGGGCGTACCAGAAACGGCGCAATACAGGTTGTTGGGTGACCAGCATAAGATTTCTCCTCGGTTCTTTTTATCAGGCTTACTGCGCGGTGCTGGCAGTGGCGGGCTGCGCCGCCGGCTGAACGAATTGGGTGCTGTAGGCCTTGCGCCAATCGGCGTCGGCACTCAGCAAGCCTGCCTGTACCATGAAGTCACGGGTGGCCTGCCAGCGCGCATCGGTCATCACGCCCACGCCCTGGGTTGCTGCATCGCCGCCGTCCACCAGGTGGTATTCCTTGAGCTTGGCCACGCCCCAGTCCAGTAGGTCGTCGCTCATGGCCGGGTTGTCCTGCTTGATCAGCGCGTTGCCGGGCGCCGGGTTGGCCAGGTAGTCGCGCCAGCCCTGCATCGTGGCGTCGACGAAGCGCTTGAGCACCTCCGGGCGCTGTTCGATCACGTCCTGGCGGGTGACCAGGGTGCTGCCATAGGGCGGGTAGCCGGCGTCGGCGAACAGAAAGAAGTGCGGCTTATCGCCAGCCTTGAGCGCCTGGAACAATTCGGAACTGGCGTAGGCCTGCTGGGTGGCGTCGGGGTTACTGAGGAACGGTTGCAGGTTGAAGGTGTAGGGCCGCGCCTGGGCATCGGTCAGGCCATAACGTTTTTTCAGCCAGGGCCACCAGGTGCTTTGCCCGGAGGTGGACACCAGCACGGTCTTGCCCTTGAGCCCGTCCAGGCTGGTGACATCGCCATGGGTCAGCAAGCCTTGCGGCTCACCTTGGAACGGCGCGGCGATGGCCACCACCGGCAGGTCCTGCTCGCGGCTCTTGAGCACCTGCAGGTCATAGCTGACGATTACGTCGGCCTGCTTGTTGAGCAGCAATTGCATGCCATTGACTTGCGGGCCACCCATCTTGATGGTCACGTCCAGGCCTTGCTTGGCATACAGGCCCTCGGCAACGGCCTGGTAGAAGCCACCGTGTTCGGCCTGGGCGTACCAGGAGGTCAACAACACCACCTTGTCGGCGGCCTGGGCCAGGGGGGCTGCGAGTAGCGCCAGGGCCAACAGGCTCATGCCAGGCAGGCGGCGCAGGGAAGCGGTCAAACTCGAGGCATCAGCTGTTTGCATGGGGGTATCTCCCAAAGGAACGCACAGAGAAAGCCGTGGCAGACGAAGGTCGGCCAACGAGCGGAACCGCGATGCGGGGCGTGAAAACCTGAGGGGCACAGCGAGAGACGACCGCACAAATAGGCGGGCGTGGGCACGGCAGATGGGGAAACGAGTCGCCAGCAGCATGACTATTCTCTCTCGCACATGACCCTAGGTCAGGTTCAAGCACCCGCATCACGGGTGTGCGGCGAATGCCGCAAGAGCAATGTCCCACGCAGGCCAGGGTGGCCGGCGCTAACCGCTTCTACTCAACCAGGCTGTAGCAGAAGCTGTGCCAATGCGTTACTGAATGCCGGAAAGCCTTGTTCTAGAGCGGCCCGGCTTATTTTAACCGCGCCCTGCCACTGATAGGGGCGCGCCTGAAAATGGTGCACCAGGGCCCGCCGGATACTCGGAAAGGTGCAGGGTTGATTTATATTTCAAGCGTAATACTATTGAACAAACCTCATGCGAGTACAGCCACTATGCAGACGCCGTCCAAACAACAGACCCTGGCCACCTGGCTCGCACAGGAGCAGGCCGTACGGGCTCGCCTCGGCGAACCGGGCACCCTGACCATGGCCCAGGCCAGCGCCATGTCGCCCCATGAGTTCTTCAGCGGGATCGGCGCAGGCGAATTGCCCTGCCCGCCCATTGGCGCGCTGATGGACTTCGTACCCATCGAATGGGACGACGGCCTGTTCATCTTCCAGGGCACCCCGGACACCCGCCACTACAACCCACTGGGCAGCGTGCACGGTGGCTATGCCGCCACCCTGCTGGACTCCTGCATGGGCTGCGCGATCCACACCCGCCTCGCGGCTGGCCAGGGGTACACCACGTTGGATTTGCGGGTCAGTTACGTGCGGGCGCTGACAGCCAGCACTGGGCCGATCCGGGCCGAAGGTAAAATCGTGCACCTGGGGCGTTCAACGGCATTGGCAGAGGGGCGGATCTACGATGCCGAGGGGCGGTTGTACGCCACGGGAAGCACCACCTGCATGATCCTGGGCAAACGCGAGTGAAGCGGGGGCCTGCAGGGCCCCGCAACTGAAACCAACCTTCAGGAATGGCGAACGAACGCCGGCTCGCGATGGTGGCTCATGCGCCGCTTGGCGTGGCTGCGCACGATGCCATGTTGCGGCTCGTTCAACGCGGCGGGTACATCAACGATGTCCATCAGGGTTTTCAGGGCGTCGGTGTCGGGCAGGCGCGGCAGGCACACGCTTACGGCCTGGCGTTGGTTGGGAGCGATGGCGGGCACTTCGACGTGCTGGTTTTCGTACAGCATGGCGTGATGGATTTGCGGGCTGCTTTTGCAAAAGCGCGGCAGGTCTACCCCCACTCGGGCCGCGAGCTCGGTATTGGCTATGAGCAGGTCGAAGGGTTCGATGGCGCACTGGATCAGCGCCAGCAGTTCGTCGAAAGACTGCACCGGCGCCACGCGGTAGTAGCCCATCTGGTTGAGCATCTTCTCGACTTGCATCAACTGCACGTGATGCTCATCGGCGATGAGGATACGCAGTGCTTTGTTTGGCATCATCGGTGACCAAGGCATAGAGCACGGAAGCCATCCCTGACCCTTGCAGCGCCAACCATGAGCGCAACCCTTTCCAGGCTGTCTTGATAGTTGACGGGGTTGGCCTACAAATCAAGCAAGCGCCCCCAAACTTTAAACTTTACCGACAGTCGGCGTGAAGATCCGTCGAGCATACGCCCACCCACGCCTCGCGTGGCAGCCGGACATCGCAATGAGCTGCCTATGCGACACGCGCCAACGATTTGGCCATGGGCCAGAAAAACAAGCCGAACACACTGACCGCCGGCCCCGTTTCGCGGTAACCCAGGCGACGGTAAAACGCCCGCGCCGAGGGTGAACTGTAGAGGCCGGCGCACAACCGACCTGCCTGGGCCAGGCGCTGCTCAAGCGATGCCATCAGGGCCTGGCCCACGCCTCGTCGAAAGCACTCCGGCTGCACGTAGCACAGGTACACCTGGCCTGTGGCCCTGGCCAATGCCACGCCCACCGGCTTACCCGCCAGCAGGCCCAGGTGCAGGTAGAGATTGGTGTCATCGAGCCAGGTGCACACATGCTCCAGTGACTTGTTGCGCGACCAGGCGGCGATCACCCGCGCATCGTTACGGTGGTCCGCGGCGCAGCCGGCCTGGATGGAACGGTTGAGGATGCGGGTGATCACTGCCGCATCACGCACTGACGCCGGGCACACGGTTACCGGGATATCCATATCGCTTCACCTCGATCCTTGGGGTGGAAATGCCGCACGGGCAGCCCCCACCTTAGCCCCGTCACCGATGCAAATCGACCGCCGCACCGTTACCTCTGATGTGCGCCCTGGGGGCGCAGCGGCATCAGCAAGGCGACCCGCAAACCGTCCGTACGGCTGTCGAAGGCCAGGTCGCAGCGAAAGCGCTGAACGATGGCCTGCACGATCGCCAGCCCCAGCCCGCAACCGGCGCTCTGGCCGTTGCGCCAGAAGCGCTGGGTCAAGTGTTCAAGGTCTGCGCCGGCAATGCCCGGGCCGTGGTCGCGCACGCAAAAATGCGCCTGGCCGGCCTGGGTGTGCACGGTCAGCTCCACTGGCGTTGCCGGTGGCCCATGGCGCAGGGCGTTGTCGAGCAGGTTGCGCAAGGCGGCCACGGCCAGCGCCGACGGCATCTCAAGGCTGGCGTCGCACGGCGCGGGCGGCACGCTCAGCACGATCCGGTCGCGGTCGCCGTGGCTGGCGTCCTGGATGGCCAGCCTGGCGACCTGTTCCGGCGTGCAACTGACGCCATCGTCAAACGACAGGCTGCCCTCGACCCGCGCCAGCAGCAACAGTTGTTCCAGCGTGCGGTGCAGGCGGTCGGCGCCCTCCTCGGCATGGGCCAGGGCCTGCTCGCGTGGCGCCCCCTCGGTCATGCGCGCCACCTGCAGGTGGGTCTTGATCGCCGTCAACGGGCTGCGCAGTTCATGGGCCGCATCCCCGGTCAACCGGCGCTCGCGCTCCAGGGTCTGGCCGATACGCTGCAGCAACTGGTTCTGGGTTTCCAACAACGGTTGCAGTTCGGCAGGCAGCGAGGGCACGTGCAGGGGCTCCAGCGAATCGGCGTGGCGCTGGGTCAGGGCATCGCGCATGCGGTTGAGCGGCACCAGGCCTTGGCCCACGCCCCACCACAGCACCCCCAGGCTGCCCAACAGCGCCACCAGCACCGGTACCGAGGCGGCCAGCAACACCGAGTAATTCAAGGCTTCGCGCTCTTCATGGCGGTCGGCGGTGGTGATGCGCACGTCCCCACGCTCCAGGGTAAAGCTGCGCCAGCGCGCGCCATCGATCAGTTGTTCGTGAAAACCGCTTTGCTGGTCCTCAAGCGGGTTGTCTACCGTGGCGTGGCTGCGGGCCAATATCTCGCCGCGCAACGAGCTGACCTGGCAGGCCATGCCGTCGGGGATGGTCAATTGATCGGCGCTGAAACGGGTGCCCTCGCCCTGGCTGGCCAAGGGTGGCATCTGGTCGATCAGGCCTGCGACCATGCGTGCCGAGGCCACCAGCCGCTGGTCCAGGGAGAACATCATCTGTTGGCGCAGGTCGCGGAACATCCAGGCCGCCGCCAAGGCCCAGATCACCACGAAGGCGGTCCCCAGGATCAGGCTCAGGCGCAGGCGCAGGCTCATCCCTGCACCTTTTCCGGCAACTGCGCCGGGCCCAGCCGATAGCCCAGGCCGCGCACGGTTTCGACAATGCCATTGCCCAACTTGCGCCGCAAATGATGGATGTGCACGTTCAACGCGTTGCTTTCCACTTCGTCGGTAAAGCCATACACGCTGTCTTTGAGTTGCTCGCTGGACAACACCCGGCCACGGTTGTGCAGCAAGGCCTGCAGCAGCGCCTGCTCGCGCCGCGACAGATCGACAGGCTGGTCGCCCAGCCAGGTTTCCCGGCTGCTGGGGTCATAGCGCAGCGGCCCATGATCGATCAGGTTGACCGCCCGCCCCGCCACCCGCCGCAGCAGGGTGTGCAGGCGTGCGTTGAGCTCGCGCAGGTCGAACGGCTTGAGCAGGTAATCGTCGGCGCCGGCCTGCAAGCCAGCGACCCGGTCGGTCACCGTGTCGCGCGCGGTCAGCACCAGCACCGGCAAGGCCTCGCCCTGCTGGCGCAAGCGTTGCAACAGCTTGAGCCCGTCCTCGTCAGGCAGCCCCAGGTCCAGCACCATCACCTCGAAGTGCGCGGCGCGCAGCATGGCCTCGGCCGCCGAGGCACTGGCGACCCGGTCGACGGTCAAACCCTGGGCGTTGAGGCCAGCGACAATGCCGCTGGCGATCAGGTCATCGTCCTCGCAGAGCAGTACGTGCATGATGAACTCGAAGTGGTAAAACATCAGTATGGCAAGCGCCGATTAACCGTGGATTATGCCGCCAATCGACGTGCCTGGCCCGCCCTTCTATCGCATGTTCAACCAGCTGGCCGTGGCCCCGATGCGAATCAGCCCTGCCAGGGGGCAGTACGCCAGGCCCCAGCGGCTGACCTGCTGTTTCATTTCTTCAAGTTGCCCGGGGCGCAGATAAATCTCACCCTTGGCCAGGCGGTTGATCGCGCGAAATTGACGAAAGCTCGGTGACTGCCAGTCGATCACGTCGTTGAACATCCCGGGGCCGGTAGTCTCGCTGATGCGCCGGGCGTAGGCATCCAGTTGCGCATCGCTGTTGAAAAACTCGTACGGGCGGCTGGCATAGAGATCCGGGTTGGCATTGTAGCGGCTCAAGCTTTCGGCCGAGATGGCCTTGAGCAAGGGGTTGCCTGGCAGCGAACCGAACTGGCTGGTATTGAAATCCAGGAACATGCCCAGGCGCCGATGGGAAACCAGCCCGTTAAGCAGCAATTGGCCCGGTGCGACCTCGAACGCCTCGTCGGCAAACCCCGTTTCATCGGCCCCCGGCGGCACGATGGCATCGTCCACATCCAGGTAGAACCCGCCTTCACTGTCGATCAGGGGAAAGCGCAGCACGTCCACCGCACTGGCGTTATTGGCCCCGGCCCCATTGCGGGCCGCCAGGTACTGGGCGTGCTGGGGGGTGCGGGCAAACGCGCGGTAAAAATCGGTGTGTTCCAGCGTGACCACTTCCAGGCTGTCGACCTTGCCCGCCGTCAGCCCCAGTAGGGTTCGGTCGAGGTCCACCGGGTCTTTGATCGACAGGTACAGGCGCGTCTTGAACGGCTGCGCGCCCTGTGCGGCCAGGCGCGCATTGGCGAGTACCCGGCTGATGAAGCGGCTGCGCAGCGCCCCGCCGACCCAGACGTGGTGAATGACCCGTGGGATGGGCAAGGCCCCCTCGGTCGGCAAGGCCTGGATCTGCAGCGGGAAGCGCACCTTGATGCCCATCTGCCACAGTGCTTCGCTCATCTGCACCGTCGTACGCGACCCTTCAGGCTGCGCCACCAAAAGGAACTGCTGGCTGAACGTATCGAACCGGTAGGCCTTGCCGGCCAGCGTGCGCCAGGTGTCAGACCAGGGGTCGTAGCTCACGGCCTGGGGATAGCCGTGCACTTGAATGCTGTACTGCGAGCTCCCACTGCCACCACGGCGCACCTTGACGCCTTGCAGCACGGAAGTTGTGGTCGTGGTTTTCCACGGTTTTACTGCGCCCGCCAAAGGTTCGACCGCGTCCTGGGGCACCCGCCGGATGCGCGAGCCTTGCAGCCCAGCATGCTCAAGGTGCACCTCGTCATAGCGCCAGCCGTCATTGGCAAAGTCTTCAAGGCCCCGCCCGGCCAGCAGGCGTTGGCTCACGAAGTTTTCCGGGTACTCCTCGCGGCCCAAGGTAAAAGCGGTGTTGAACTGCAGGTTTTCGCGCAGCGATACCGCCGCCAGCCCGTCGCTATCGATGGCATAGAGCGCAAACGGCCCGTCAAAGGCAGCCTTGGCATATTCCATGGCGCCTTCCGGGGAGCCAAACGTGCGCAGCACCGGGCCCTCGAGCATTTTGCGCGCACAGTCAAACCGGCGGGTTGCGGCAAAGCCTTGGCGCAGCGGCACGTCGGGGTCGGCCCCGCGCGTCAAGGCCATGACCCGGTACAAGGTGCCCAGGTTGGTCCGCTCGATCAGGCCCAGGCCGTTGAGCACCCCGCCACTGCTGGCCAGTTGCGCCTCCAGCGCCGGTTCCAGCAACGGCACCCGCGCATCCGCCTCGGCGGCCAAGGGCTCGCGGGGCGACACGCCGGCCAGTTCGAACTCGTCGACGGCCGCCGCACCGGTGAAAATGAACGGTACCGTCAGGGCCACTTGTATGGCGCTGAACACCGCGGTGAGGATGGCCTGGTGGCGCTCCTGCGGGTCATGGGTGCTGGTGGCCACCTGAATGCCGAGCAACATTCGCGTCAACCCTGCCCCCACCATACTCAGGGCAATCGGCCAGGCCAGCGGCGCCAATGCCCCGGCAACGCTCAGAAAAGCTGCCAGGTCATTGATCCAGATGCGTCTGCGCAGGTCATGATTACTCGTTAATAGCAGGCTGGCCTGCTCGCTCATCTCACGGCGCGCGCGATCGCGCAGGTGCATGAATGGGTCACCGCTGATGGCCGTGTCCTGCTGGTTGAGCACGCTCATTTCGCGGCGGCCAGGATCGTCCCGCACCCGGTCCAGTACCTGCTGCAGCGCAGCGTCCCGAGCCCCGCCCAAGCGGCCGTCGGCACTGAAGTGGGCCAGCAGCGCCTGCCGTGGGCCGGCGGTTTTGGCGCAGGCCTGAAGCCAGTGGTACAGCTCCAGTTTATCGTCGAAACCACGCAAGGCGCGCGCTTGCCCTGGCAGGTAAAGCACCTGGCGGCCCTGCTCGTCCACCACCCGCAGAATGTCCCTGGCCACGTGCCCGGCCAGGTCAAAACTGCGCACGCTCACCCCAGCGGCCGGCGTGAATGGCTGGCTCAGTGTGTCCAGGCTGATGCCCGCCTCCAGGCTGCCGGCCATGCCGCGGCGCAGCAACTGCAATTGCGCCGGCGTCAGTTCGGCGCTTTTGACGGCCTCGGCCACACTGGCGACGAACGCGACCTTGGCCAGCACCACGAACTGGCTGCTCTGTTCACGCCAGAAGCGCTCGACACTCTGGGTATAGGTGGTGGCAAAGTCGGCCGCCCAGAACGCTTGGGCAACGTCCTGCACCAGCAGACGCACCTCATTGCGCTCATCGAACACCGTGTGCTCGGGCCCCTGCGTGTAAAAGCCGCTCAAGGTATCGAGGTAATCCAGGCTGTCCTGATCAGAGGCTGGGAACCTGCGCATCACTAACTGCACCAAGCTCATCGACTCGACCGGATGGCCGTTATGCTCCCACCCACTGAAGGTGCGAGGGCTGCCATGGGCGCTGTCGAACCGGTGCCAATAGATGCCTCGCGGATCAATGGCCGACCCGGTCAGTTGGGTCACGATGCGCCTGGCCAGGGCCAGGGCCTGGGCGTAAATATCCGGATAAGCCGCCGCCCACTGGCGGGCCATGCTGTTGAGCCGGGAATGGTCATCGAGTATCAACGTGGTGCCCATGTGAACGCTCCTCACAAAGCACCAGCTTGCCGGGCGCCGCAAGCACCTGGGCGGTATCCGGTTATCGTGGCGATGATTAATCGCCGCTTAACGTCAGCATTGCACACTGCCCTCCTGCTTCTCTCTTTCAGCACAAAGGACTCGCCCATGCTAAGCCTCAACCTTGGCCCGCTGGCCATGGGCATAGCGCACCTGATCTTGCTAGCGGCTTTGGCCAGCAGCCTGCTTATCGGCCTGTGGACCGCCCGCCGTACCCGCGGCCAAAGCCCTGAATCGATGCTGTTCAACGCCTTCATCGGTGGCTTGCTGGTGGCGCGGCTGGCGTTCGTGCTGCGCTACGCCGACCAGTACCGCAGCGACCTGTGGCGGGTCATCGACATCCGCGACGGTGGCTTCGCGCTCTGGCCCGGGCTTGCGGCCAGCCTGCTGGTCGTTGCCATCACCGCCTTGCGCCGGCCGGCCATGCGGCGCCCCCTGCTGGCCGGCGCCTGTGCCGGGCTGCTGGTATGGGCGGCGGGCCAGGCCTGGGTCGGGCACCAACAAGCCACGACCGAACTGCCGCACCTGGTGCTGCGCACCGCCAAGGGAGCACCGGTGCAGTTAAGTGATTACCAGGGCCAACCCCTGGTCATCAACCTCTGGGCCACCTGGTGCCCGCCCTGTCGGCGCGAGATGCCGGTATTGGAACAAGCGCGGTTGGCCCGCACGGACGTGCGGTTCCTGTTCGTCAACCAGGGGGAAAGCGCCGCCGTGGTGGTGAACTTCCTCGACGCCGCCGGCCTTTCGGCAAGCCCGGTAGTGTTCGACCCCGAGAGCGAACTGGCACGCCAATTGGGCGCTGCCGCCTTGCCGACCACGCTGTTTTTCGGTGCCGATGGCCAACTGCTCGGCAGCCACCTGGGCGAATTGTCCAGGGCCAGCCTGACCGATGCGCTCAAGGTATTCGATGCGCCGCCCCCTTGATGCGCACGCCGTCTACCGGCCCGCATGCACCACCACGGTCTCCACCGGCAATGGCCGCACCGCGATACGATAAGGCTCGAACACCTTGAGCATGTCGCCGTTGTCGCGCAACTGCTGCAAGTATTGATTGAACTGTGCACCCGTGATCGGCGCTTGCGGGCGAATCAGCGCGTAGTGGTGGTACACCTGGTCGACCCGGTCGGACACCAGTAGCTTGTCGATCACATCCGGGTTGCGGCTGAGGTAGTCGTACAAGTAGGAGCGCGTCACCAGCGCGATGTCCGCCCGGTCGCGCAGCACCATCATCAGGTTGCTGTCGTGGGAATAGGTCAGGCTGGCGTTGTAATGTTCGGCCAGGAACTGCGGGTCGGCATTAAAGTCGGCGAAGGCGTAGTGGTAACCACTGAACAAGGCCAGGCGCTTGCCGGACAAGTCGGCAAAGTAGTCCTGCTCGCGCGAGTCAAGGCGCCGGGCCACGAACACTTCGGCATCCTCAAGGCCCATGTCGACGCTCACGTGGGGGATTTTTGCCCAACCCCACTCCGGGTTCTCGAAAATCGCCATGTCGACCCGACCATCATCGAAGTCACGAAAGCGCCGCGGGATGGAGGTGGGCACCAACACAAAGGTGTAGTCAGCCTGGACCTTGTTCAAATCTTCGACCAATTGCGGCAACAAGCCGGTATCTGCCCCTGATTCGGGCCGTACCGTGTAGGGCGGAAAATGCGCCGCACCGATCTTGATCACCGTGGCAGCCCAGCCTGGCAGGGTCAACAGCAGTGCGCTGGCAGCGATTATGACGCGCAGGGCCCTGAGCATTGGCGTACACATCAAGGTGTCCTACCTCTGGAATGATGGTTTTTTGATATCACCCGAAATTATGGGTTTTCCGGAAGTTTTTACAACGTCAATCCTGCTTTAGCAGCAACTTCAATGCCTGATCTGCCAACTGGTCGAGGTTAAGCGCCCCGTCCGCACGATACCAGGTGGTTGTCCAGGACAACGCGCCCGTCAGCAGGCGCCGGACAATCGCCACGTCCCCGGCGATGTAGCCCGCGTCGTGGGCCTGGGCCAGCTGCTGCAACCAGATCTGCTCATACACGTCGCGCAACAACAATACCCGGGCTTGACCTTCCGGCGACAGCGATCGCCACTCGAACACCAGCACCGCCATCGCTTCGCCGCGCCCGCCGATGATTGACTGCAGCTCGCAGCGTATCAACGCCAGCAACTGACCGCGCAGGTCGTGCACTTGCGCCAGGGCCGCCCGTAGCAGCGCCGTGTTGTAAATGATGGTTTCCTCCATCACCGAACACAGGATCTCATCCTTGCTTTTGAAGTGATGGAAGATACTGCCCGACTGAATGCCCACGGCACCTGCCAGGTCACGCACCGTGGTGCGCTCGAAGCCCTTGTGGCGAAACAGGTGCGCAGCGGTCTGCAGCAGTTTCCCGCGCGCGCTCTGCGGATCGGTCAAGTGCCCTGCGGCGATCAGCGCCTGCATCACCTCTGGCTTCACGTGTTCCTGCACACCTTGCTCCTGCGGCTGACCGCGACATGGGCCGATCCTTTAGACCGGCCTACGTGGGCAATTTAGGCGCATTCGGGCAAACCAAGCAAGCGCTTGGCCGCCAGCGTGAAATTCAGTGCAACTACGGGGATATCGGAACTATTCAAGGTTCGCTACGCTCTAGCCAGAATGGACACCCATGCCTGACTGGAGCCTGCTATGCCGCACTGGCTGGTGATTGACCTGGAAGCCACCACCGATGAAGGCGGCTGGCCGGTCGCCGAAATGGAAATTATCGAGATCGGCGCCAGCCTGGTGACCCGGGACGGCCGCGAGGTGGACCACTTCCAACGGTTCGTGCGGCCGGTGCGGCGGCCCTGCCTGACGCCATTTTGCCGCGAGCTGACGCATATCACCCAGGCCAATATCGACGCGGCACTGAACCTGAGCGAGGTCTGGCCAGCCTTCGAGCGCTGGTTGGGCCACCATCGCGCCAATTTGCAAGGGTGGGTGAGCTGGGGCGACTACGACCGCCAGCAACTGCTATTGGCCTGGCAGCAACACAGCCTGCAGAGCCTGCTGGCCGACGTGCCGCACACCAACCTCAAGCAGCGCTTTGCCAAGGCACGCAAGCTGTCCCGGCCCCTGGGCCTCAAAGGCGCGCTGGAGCTGGCGGGCCTGCAGTTCAAGGGCCAGCAGCACCGCGCGCTGGAAGATGCACGCAACACCGCGCGCCTGTTGCCGCTGACATTGCCAGGCTAACCAGGCAGTACAAAAGCAAGTGACGGCCTCGATAGGCAAGGGCATACTGGCCGCCCTTTTTTGACCTTTTCGAGGAATCGCCCATGTTTAAAGTCAACGAATATTTCGACGGCACCGTCAAGTCGATTGCCTTCGAAGGCACTGAAGGCCCTGCCACCGTCGGCGTCATGGCCCCGGGCGAATACGAATTCGGTACCGCGCAGCGTGAAATCATGCACGTGGTGTCAGGCGCACTGGTCGTCAAGCTGCCCGACAGCACCGACTGGGAAACCTTTGCCACTGGCAGCCAGTTCAATGTGCCTGCCAACAGCAAGTTCCAGCTGAAGGTCAGCGTCGAAACGGCCTACCTCTGCGAATACCGCTGAGGAGCAGCTCCATGCTGCAAGCTGAACGCTGCTCGACTTGTAGCTTGTAGCTTGCAGCTCTAACCGAACTGCAACGCCGCCAGCCGGGCATACAAGGCATTGCCGGCAACCAGTTGCCGGTGAGTGCCCACCGCGATCACCCTCCCCGCTTCGATCACCGCAATCCGATCAGCGTTCTGCACCGTGGCCAACCTGTGGGCGATGACCAAGGTGGTGCGCCCGGCCATCAGGGTCGGCAACGCCTGCTGAATCAGGTACTCGCTTTGCGCGTCCAGGGCGCTGGTGGCCTCGTCCAGCAAGAGCACCGGGGCGTCCACCAACAAGGCCCGGGCAATCGCCAGGCGCTGGCGCTGGCCGCCGCTCAAGCCCATCCCCGACTCGCCCAGCAATGTCTGGTAGCCCTGCGGCAACTGCAGGATGAACTCGTGCGCATGGGCGATGCGGGCCGCTTGCTCTACTTGTTGCAAGGTGGCCGAAGCCTTGCCGTAGCGGATGTTGTCTTCCACGGTGCCGACAAACAGCGCCGGGGTTTGCGACACCAGGGCGAAATGCCGGCGCAGGTCGCTGGGGTCCAGGGCCTTGAGGTCGATGCCGTCGAGGGTCAGCCGGCCCTGTTGCGGGTCATAAAAGCGCAGCAACAAGTCGAAGACCGTCGACTTGCCCGCCCCCGATGGCCCGACCAGCGCCAGGGTTTCCCCGGCCTGGATGCTCAAGCTCATGCCATTGATGGCCGGTTGCTCAAGCCGCGAGGGGTAGGCGAAGGTCACGGCTTCCAGCGCCAGGCGGCCCTCGGCGCGCGGCGGCAAACGCTGCAGGCCGTCGCTGGGCGCCTTGATTTCATTGCGCGCCTGCAACAACTCGCCAATACGCTCGGCGGCGCCGGCAGCCCGTTGCAGCTCACCAATCACTTCGCTCAAGGTGCCAAAGGCGCTGCCCACGATCAGGCTGTAAAACACGAAAGCCGCCAGTTCCCCGGCCGAGATCTTGCCGGCGATTACGTCCATCCCGCCTACCCACAACATCACGCCCACCGCCCCCAGCACCAAAATGATCACCAAGGTGATCAGCCAGGAGCGCTGCAGGATCCGCTTGCGCGCGGTGTCGAAGGCGCTTTCCACCGTCAGTCCGAAACGCCGCTGGTCCTCGACCTGGTGGTTGTAGGCCTGCACGGTCTTGATCTGGCCCAGGGTTTCGGACACATAACTCCCCACATCGGCGATACGGTCCTGGCTCAAGCGCGACAGGCCGCGCACCCGCCGGCCAAAAATCAGGATCGGTGCCAGCACCAGCGGCAAGGCGATCACCACGATGCTGGTGAGCTTGGGGTTGGTCACGAACAACAGCACCACGCCACCGATCACCATCAGCGCATTGCGCAAAAACAAGGACAGGGAGGAGCCGATCACCGACTGCAGCAACGTGGTGTCGGTGGTCAGCCGCGACTGGATTTCGGAACTGCGGGTGTTTTCGTAGAAGCCTGGGTGCAGGTAGATCAGGTGGTCAAACACCTGCTTGCGAATGTCGGCCACGCAGCGCTCGCCGATCCACGACACCAGGTAGAAGCGCGTGAAAGTACCCGCTGCCAGCGCCAGCACCAACAATAGAAATATGCCGATGGACTGGTTGAGCAGGTGTGGCGACTGGGTCATGAACCCTTGGTCGACCAGCATCTTGATGCCCTGGCCCATGGACAGGGTAATACCCGCTGTGATGACCAGCGCCAACAGCGCACCCATGGCCTGCCAGCGGTAAGGCTTTACGAAACGACTGGCCAGGCGCAATGCCCGGCGAAAACGTGAAGGGAGAATCGAGATCATGGGCCTGCCAGCGCACGGGAAAAGAGTCTGCCCAGCGTACACCCTGTCGCCCACTTTCTCCCTCAGGAACTCCAGGGCGCGGGCAAAGTCAGCTGAATATGACTGACGGCAGCAGGCGCTAGAGGGTTTTGTTCTAATGAACCACTGGCATTTGCCGTGGGTCTCTGGTGGACTGGAGTAGCTGCGTAACCGCGCAAGGACGGGTCACAGCGCGGTCACGTGGGTGTTTTGGTCATTACAACCTGATGAGGAGAGGACCATGGGCTTACAGAACAGCACCGAGCAAACCGTGGCGGTCAAACGTATCCACCCGCACGAAGCGGTGGGCGGCTCGATCATCGACGCCCAGGGGCAGGAAGTCCCGATCACTGAAGACATGATTCAGGATGCCTGTCAGGAACTGGAGAAACGCCTTGTCAAACCCTCCAAGAACGATTGATACCAGCGCCTTTTTTGGCCCGGCCTCAGTGCCGGGTTTTTATTGCCCAGGCGTTGGCCGCAGGCCCAGTGCTAACATGACGGTCCGCTTCCCAGAACAAGACCGAGCCTGACATGACCACTCCCTGGAGCCCTGACAGCTGGCGCGCCCTGCCGATCCAGCAGCAACCGCAGTACCCCGACGCCGCGCGCCTGGCCCACGTCGAACAGACATTGGCCAGCTACCCGCCGCTGGTATTTGCCGGCGAAGCTCGCGAACTGCGCCGCCAGTTTGCCGAAGTGACTCAGGGCCGGGCATTCCTGCTGCAGGGCGGCGACTGCGCCGAGAGCTTCGCCGAGTTTTCTGCTGCCAAGATCCGCGATACGTTCAAGGTGCTGCTGCAAATGGCCATTGTCATGACCTTCGCCGCCGGCTGCCCGGTGGTCAAGGTCGGGCGCATGGCCGGGCAATTCGCCAAGCCGCGCTCGGCCAATGACGAAACCATTGATGGCGTGACCCTGCCCGCTTACCGCGGCGACATCGTCAACGGCATAGGCTTCGATGAAAAAAGCCGTATCCCCGACCCCGAGCGCCTGCTGCAGTCCTATCACCAGGCCACCGCCACCCTGAACCTGCTGCGCGCCTTCGCCCAGGGCGGCTTCGCCGACCTGCATCAGGTGCACAAGTGGAACCTGGACTTCATCGCCAACTCGGCCCTGGCCGACAAGTACCATCAGTTGGCCAACCGCATCGACGAAACCCTGGCCTTCATGCGCGCCTGCGGCATGGACAGCTCGCCCCACGTGCGCGAAACCAGCTTCTTCACCGCCCATGAAGCCCTGCTGCTCAATTACGAAGAAGCCTTCGTGCGCCGCGACAGCCTGACCAACGACTACTACGACTGCTCGGCGCACATGCTCTGGATCGGTGACCGTACCCGCCAACTGGACGGCGCCCACGTCGAGTTCCTGCGCGGGGTCAACAACCCGATCGGGGTCAAGGTCGGCCCCAGCATGAACCCCGAAGACCTGATCCGCCTGATCGACACCCTGAACCCGGACAACGACCCTGGCCGCCTGAACCTGATCGCGCGCATGGGCGCGGGTAAGGTGGGCGACCATCTGCCGGCGCTGATCCGCGCGGTACAACGCGAAGGCCGCCAGGTGCTATGGAGTTGCGACCCCATGCACGGCAACACCATCAAGGCCAGCAGCGGCTACAAGACCCGCGACTTCGCGCAAATCCTCAGTGAGGTCAAACAGTTCTTCCAGGTACACCAGGCCGAAGGCACCTATGCCGGTGGCATCCACATCGAAATGACCGGGCAGAACGTCACCGAATGCATCGGTGGCGCCCGCCCGATCACCGAAGACGGCTTGTCGGACCGCTACCACACCCATTGCGACCCACGGATGAACGCCGACCAGTCGCTGGAGCTGGCGTTCATGATTGCCGAGACGTTGAAGCAGGTTCGCCGCTAACCCTTACCGTCTCCAGGAGCGACGGTCCGGCGCCCCGATTTATCCGCGAAAAGAGCGCCTCGGTGTATCAGGTAAACCGCGGTGGGCTTATCGCGGATCAATCCGCTCCTACACAGGGACGCAATCACCGGTTGATGTGCAACTCCACCCGGCGATTCTTCGCACGGCCTTCGTCGGTGGAATTATCGGCGATGGGCTCGCTTTCGCCGCGCCCTTCGCTGCTCAGCTTGCTGGGCGCCAGGCCCTGGCTCAGCAGGTACTGGGCCACGCTGTTGGCGCGCCGTTCAGAGAGCTTCTGGTTGTATTGATCGCTGCCCACGCTGTCGGTATGGCCCACCACCTTGATGCTGACCACGTCGGCGCTCTTGAACTTGTCCATCAACCCCGACAGCGCGCTGCGGGCATCATTGGTCAGGTCCGAGGAATTGAACGCAAACAGCACGTTGCCCGCATCGCTGAGGGTAATCACCTCTTCGGCCGGCGCAGGTTCGGGTGCTTTCACGCTTGCGGGGTATTGCGGCAATGGGCAGCCGTTGTGGCTGACGGGTGTATTGGGAGGTGTTCCTGGGCAACGATCGCGACGGTCGAATACCCCATCACCGTCTTCATCCCCATCGTGGGCATAACAGATCAAGCCGCCGGTAATGGCTCCGAGCACACCCAGGCCACCGGCCCAGCTCGAATTTTCCAACGCCCCCAATCCGCCCCCAACCACACCGCCAATCACGCTGCAAATCGGCCAGTTCCCCTGGTTGAGCGGCGCTGTCCCATCACTGTGGGTGGCGCAACCGGCAAGAAGAACACTACTGACCACAAGAACGGGCAAAGCCGCCCGCGAGAGGACTCTCATAATTATATGCTCCTGTGTCACCGGCCCATACCGGTCACACAGGAGTAAAGACGGGCCCGCAGCACTTCACAAGCTGCGGGCGGAGAGGTTATTGACGATCGATACGAATTTCAACGCGGCGGTTCAGGGCGCGACCGTCGGCCGTCTTGTTGTCGGCAACCGGCTGGGTTTCACCCGCACCGCTGACCGAGACGAAACTGGCCCGTGGAATACCCTGGCTGATCAGGTAATCGACCACCGAATGAGCACGGCGCTCAGACAACTTCTGGTTGTAGGCATCGCGGCCGACGCTGTCGGTGTGGCCGGTGACCGTCAGTTGCGTGGTGCTGGCTTCGGGTTTGAGTTTGGTCACGACCTTGTCCAACTGCATCTTGTCGGGGCCGGTCAGTTTGGCCGAGTCGAACTGAAAGTGTACGTCACGGATCACGATCACTTCTTGCTTGGCCATCGGCGCCGGCTCTTCAACCACAGGCGCCGGTGGTGGTGGGAATGGGCAACCGGTGGCATCTACCGGCGTACCTGCCGGGGTGTGCGGGCACTTGTCACGGCTGTCCGGCACGCCGTCGCCATCTTCGTCACCATCACCATGCACCCAGCAATAGGCCGCTGCCACGCCGCCGCCCACCAATACGCCCCAACCAGCCCACGTGGAGTTCTGGATGGAACCCAGCGCGGCACCGGTCACGCCCCCGACGGCGGCGCACTTGGGCCAGTCGGTTTTTTGCAGGCCGGCACAACCAGTCAACACGCTGGTTATCAACACCAGGGGTAATGCTGTCCGAAGTATGCTCATCAAGTCACTCTCCTAAGGGGGGAAAAATCGGTTTGACACCGATGTTCAGGGAGTAAAGACGGACCTTGGGTTCTGCGCCACTCATCTGCCATGTACCGCTAGCGCGAACCGGGCTAGTCTTGTCGGTCTGATCGAGGGTTTTCAATGACTGACAGCTTTTCTACACGTACGCCGCAACAAGCCTTGGCGGCGCTACTGGACCGTTACGCACCGGCGCGGGTGTTGTTGGTGGGTGATGCCAGCTTCCCGGCACTGCAAGCGTTTCAGGATGCACACCCGGCGGCCACCGTGGCCCAGACCGCGCCCGGCGCCCTGCCTTCGGAGCTCGCAGGCCAGCGTTTCGACCTGGCTCTGGTGGTCGGTGGCCTGGAGCACATGCCCAAGCGCACCGGCCTTGAACTACTGGGTGGCATCCGCAACCTTAACGCCAGCCGCATTGCCGTGCTGGTCGACCTGGCCGCCAGCGGTTGGAGCGACACCGACTTTTATTCATTGGCCTTGCAGGCCAGCGAACGCTTCAAGCGCGACCAACAGGTGCTGACCCTCTTTACCTATGATTTGCGCGAGTACAAACAGGTGCCGGACTGGCTGAACGCCAGGTTTTGGGCCAACCCGGAAAACTTCGGCAAGTATTGGTGGTGACCCGATGAGTGCTTCCATTTGCCCCTGCGGCAGCGGCAACCTGCTCGACGCCTGCTGCGGGCATTACCACGCCGGCCACCCGGCACCCGACGCGCAAACCCTGATGCGCTCGCGCTACAGCGCCTACGTGCTGGGCCAGGTCGACTACCTGATCGCTACCACCCTGCCCGTGCAACAGCCCGGCCTAGACCGCCAGGCCATCAGTAACTGGAGCCTGCAGAGCACCTGGCTGGGGCTTGAGGTGGAAAACGCCGAGGTATTCGGCGGCCAGCCGGAGCACGCTTTCGTGACGTTCGTAGCTCGCTGGCACGACAGCGCCGGCGAACACAGCCACCGCGAAAAATCCTCATTCGTGCAGAACGCCGGGCGTTGGTACTTCATCGACCCCACCGTGGCGCTCAAGGCCGGGCGCAACGACAACTGCCCCTGTGGCAGCGGGCAAAAGTTCAAGAAATGCTGCAGCGCCTACCTCACGAAATGATCTTCAGGTGCGAGGTGTCCGGCGCCTGAGGGGCCGGCGCGGCCTTGACCTGGCCCATGTCGGCGCCTGCCGGGGCCAGGCTCATCTGGCTCAGGTCCAGAGCGGGCGGGCGGGCGGCCGGCTTGGCGTCCTGCAGGTCGGCACCCACCTCGGCAATGGCGAAGTCTGGCGCCTGCACGTCGACGAACGCGGCCATGTACAGGTCCCTGGGCACCACCTTGCTCGGCAGCTTCGCCGCAGGCCTGCGCACGAAGCCTGGCTCGTCCGGCGGTGGCGCCATTTCGATCTCTTCGATCTCCATGGCCATGGCCACCACCCAGGCCCGGGCCCCGGCGCGCTCCAGGGTGGCCCGGTATTTTTCCGCGGCAGCGGCGTCCAGGTTGTTCTTGAGCACCAGCCGGCGCCCGGAAAACAGCAGCGCGATGCGCTGGTCGTCAGCCTGGAACAGCTTGGCCAGGTTGTTCTTGACCAGTTGCAACTGGGCGCCGGGAACCAACTCACCGGCAAACACGATCTCATAAAGACTCAAGGGCACACTCCTGCCGGCTGGGCGCACACCGATCAGCACGAACGTGCAGTATGGCGCAGGAGGAATTTCGCTCACAAGGGCAAAGGGCTAGTAGACTGACGCCACAGCACGGAGCCCGCCAATGATTGCCCAGGCATACGCGTTACGCACAGTCGCTCTACTTTTGCTGCTCAGCCTGGGCGGCTGTTCGACGTGGTTCACTGGCGGCTTCCAGGACGCGCAAGTGCACCTGGTCAAGGTTGAGGTGGTCAAGGCCAAGCTGTTGCAGCAACAATTCGTGTTGCATTTTTCCATCGACAACCCCAACGATTCAAGCCTGCCGGTGCGCGGCCTGCGCTACCGCATCCATCTGGCCGACATCCTGCTCGCCGATGGCGATTACGACGAATGGTTTACCGTGGCCGCCAACAGCCGTGGTTATTTCCAAGTGCCGATCCGCACCAACCTGTGGCAGCACCTGCGTGACGTGGTCAAACTGCTGCGCCACCCCGACCGCCCCATCCCCTACCGCCTGGAGGGCGAGTTGAGTACCGGATTATTTTTCGGCCATACCCAGCAGCTTTCGCGCAGTGGTGAGATAATTCCCGGCGATCTAATTCCGGAGTAACCCGCAATGACCCAACAACCCCATGTCCATGGCCCTGACTGCAACCACGATCACGACCATGGTCATGACCACCACGAACACGACCACGGTCACGTGCACGGCCCGCATTGCAACCACGAGCCGCAAGAGCCAGTGCGCAACGCCCTGAAAGACGTGGGCCGCAACGACCCGTGCCCATGCGGCAACGGGAAAAAATTCAAGAAGTGCCACGGCGCTTGAATTGAATGACAAAAACGGCCTGCGGGCCGTTTTTTTGCTTACCCCCCTCCCCTGTAGGAGCGGATTTATCCGCGAAAGCAGCGCTGAGATACGCCTGACACACAGTGGCGATGCCTTCGCGGATAAATCCGCTCCTACCGGGTACGGCATACCCTAGGAGCACTCCATGATCGACTTGCATTACTGGACCACCCCCAACGGCCACAAGATCACCCTGTTCCTGGAAGAGGCCGGCCTTGCCTACAACGTGCACCCGGTCAACATCGGCAAGAACGAGCAGTTCGAGCCGGCCTTCTTGAAAATTTCCCCCAACAATCGCATCCCGGCCATCGTCGACACCGCGCCTGCCGACGGCGGCGCGCCGATTTCGCTGTTCGAGTCCGGGGCGATCCTGTTGTACCTGGCCGAGAAGACTGGGCTATTCATCGCCCAAGACCTGCGCGGGCGTGAAGAAACCCTGCAATGGCTGTTCTGGCAAATGGGCGGCCTGGGCCCGATGGCCGGGCAAAACCACCACTTCAACGCATTCGCCCCGGAAAAAATCCCCTACGCCATGAAGCGCTACATCGACGAGACCGCCCGTTTGTATGGCGTGCTCGACAAGCGCCTGGCCGACCGCGAGTTCGTCGCCGGCAACGACTACAGCATCGCCGACATGGCCATCTACCCGTGGATCGTGCCGTACGAGCGCCAAAGCCAGGACCTGAACAGCTTCCCGAACCTCAAGCGCTGGTTCGACAGCGTCAAGGCCCGGCCGGCCACCGTTCGCGCCTACGCCTGGACCGACAAGATCAACCCGCCCAAGGCCTGACCGGACGAACGTGCAAATAAAGGGGCTGTACCCGCTTGCGTGGCGACCGCGCGCTCACTAACGTAGCGCCTTTCCGATTGTCACCCCCGCAGGAGCCTTGCCATGGCCTCGCCAGCCCCTTTTACCTTCATCCCCCGGTTCGGCGCCGCCGCGACAATGGTTGGGCTGCTTAGCCTGACGGGTTGCCAAAACTGGCTCGACGACCGCTACGCCGACACCCTGCCCCCCGACAGTGGCGTGCAACCGCTCAAGGGCCTGGCCCAAAACGTATCAGTGCGCCGCAACGCCATGGGCATGCCGCTGATCGAGAGCAACAGTTTCCACGATGCATTGTTTGCCCAAGGCTACATCGCGGCCACCGACCGCATCAGCCAGATGGTCGGCATGCGCCTGCTGGCCCAGGGTCGCCTGAGCGAGATGGCCGGCCCCGACACTCTGGAAATCGACCGGTTCATGCGCACCGTCAACCTCAGGAAGAGTGCCGCCGAGCTCTATGCCGGCTCGTCGCCGCGCCTCAAGCGCTTCTTCGAGGTGTACGCACGCGGGGTCAACGCCTACCTGTTCCGCTACCGCGACAAACTGCCGATGGACCTCGCCGAGTCCAGCTACAAGCCTGAATACTGGCAACCGGAAGACTCGGCACTGATCTTCTGCCTGATGAACTTCGGCCTGTCGGTAAACCTGCAGGAAGAAATCAACTCACTGGTGCTGGCGCAAAAGATCGGGCCGGACAAACTCGCCTGGCTGATGCCCACCTACCCGGACGACCCGCTGCCGTTTGCCGAAACCGACAAGCTCAAGGGCCTGACCTTGAACGGGCAAATCGCAGGCTTGGGCGAATTGAACACCGTGGCCGCAAGCCTTGCCGACATGAACATGCTTGGGGTCGCCGCGTCCAACAACTGGGCCTTCTCGCCCCAGCGTAGCCGCAGTGGCAAAAGCCTGTTCGCCAACGACACGCACCTGCCCATCGCCATCCCTTCGGCCTGGAACTACGTGCAGATCCGCGCGCCCAAATACCAGGCGGCCGGCGTGTCCATGGCCGGTTTCCCCGGCGTGCTCAGCGGTTTCAACGGCAAAGTGGCCTGGGGCATGACCATGGCCATGGGCGACAACCAGGACATCTTCCTGGAGAAGGTCAAGCGCGAAGGCGGCCGCCTGCTGTACCTGGCCGACGGCAAATGGCTGCCTGCGATGGCCCGCAACGAAACCTTTTTCATCAAGGGCCAGCGGCCAATCCGCGAAACCGTGTACGAAACTCGCCACGGCCCCCTGCTCAACAGCGCCTTGGGCGAAAAAAAGAACGCCCTGCAACCCATGGCCCTGAACAGCGGCCTGGGCCTGGCGCTGCAAATGCCGGACTACAAGGACGACAAAACTCTCGATGCGTTTTTCGACCTGTCCCGTGCGCAATCGGCTGAAGCGGCGTCCGACGCCAGCCGTGAGATCCGCGCCATCGCGGTGAACATGGTGTTTGCCGATGCCGAGCACATTGGCTGGCAGGTGACCGGGCGCTTCCCCAACCGTCGCGAAGGCCTGGGCCTGGTCCCGTCACCGGGCTGGGACAGCCGTTATGACTGGGACGGCTATGCCGATGCGATGCTGCACCCCTATGACCAGGACCCGCCGCAAGGCTGGCTGGGCACTGCCAACCAGCGCACCGTGCCCCATGGCTATGGCATGCAGTTGTCCAATTCCTGGTACTACCCGGAGCGCAGCGAGCGCATGGCGCAACTGGCAGCCAACGGCAAGCAGGACAGCCGCAGCATGATCGCCATGCAGTACGACCAGACCACCACGTTCGCCCCCAAGCTCAAAGCGATGCTCCAGGCCCCCGGCATGGCCCAGCCGCTGAAAAAGGCCATCGACGCCCTGCCCGCCGCCGACCGCGCCAAGGCTCAGGAAGCGCTGACCCGCCTGCTGGCCTTCAACGGCAACCTGTCGGCCACCTCGGCCGATGCCGCGCTGTACGAACTGTTCCTGCAGGAAAGCACCCGGCAGATCTTCCTGGACGAACTGGGCCCGGAAAACAGCCCGAGCTGGAAGGCCTTCGTGGCCAACGGCAACCTGTCGTACTCGGCCCAGGCCGATCACTTGCTGGCACGCGAAGACAGCCCGTTCTGGGACGACATTCGCACGCCACAAAAAGAGGACAAGCCCGCCATCCTGGCCCGCAGCCTGGCCGCCGCCGTGACCGCCGGCGACAGCCAATTGGGCGCCGATCACAAGGCCTGGCAGTGGGGCAACCTGCACCACTACACCTGGACCTCGCAAGCCAAGGGCCCGGTCGGCAGCGCCAACCTGTTCAACCGCGGGCCACGCCCGGCCGGTGGCGACCACACCACCCTGAACGCCGCGGCCTACGCCTGGGGTGACAACTTCGACGTGACCCTGGTCCCGGCCATGCGCCTGATCGTCGACTTCGGCCAGGCCGAACCGATGATGGGCATGAACGGCACCGGCCAGTCTTCCAACCCGGCCAGCCCGCACTATGCCGACGGGATTGACCCGTGGTTGAAGGGGCAGTACGTGTCGTTCCCGATGCAGCCGCAAAACTTCGAAAGGGCCTACGGCAACAAGCGCCTCACGTTGACCCCTGGCAAATAAGCCCCACTGTAGGAGCGGATTCATCCGCGAAGGCCGTAACGCGGTGCAGCAGGTAAACCGCAGCGATCTTTTCACGGATGAATCCGCCCCTACATACGGGTACGCAAAATTCGAACTTACCTCGCCCCACCCCCCTCATAACAGACAAGCCCCCCACGCAGGCCACGCCTTCCATGGACCTTGTCATCGCCCGCCCCGAAGGCCTCTACTGCCCGCCTGGCGACTTCTACATCGACCCTTGGCGCCCGGTGGAACGCTCGGTGATCACCCATGGCCACGGCGACCACGCCCGCACCGGCAACACCCACTACCTGGCCGCCGCCCCAGGCGAAGGTATCCTGCGCGCGCGGCTGGGCCAGGACATCAACCTGCAAACCCTGGCCTACGGCGAGCGTCTGCAACACCACGGCGTCACCTTGAGTTTTCACCCTGCCGGCCATGTGCTCGGCTCGGCCCAGGTGCGCCTGCAATACCAGGGCGAAGTCTGGGTGGCCTCCGGCGATTACAAGGTGGAAGCCGACGGCACCTGCGCGCCATTTGAGCCGGTGCGCTGCCACACCTTCATCACCGAATCGACCTTTGGCTTGCCCATCTACCGCTGGCAGCCCCAGGCTGAAATCTTCAACGAGGTGAACGACTGGTGGCGAGCCAACGCAGCGCAGGGCCGCGCCAGCGTGCTGTTCGCCTATGCCTTCGGCAAGGCCCAGCGGATTTTGCATGGCATCGACGAACACATCGGGCCGATCCTGGTGCATGGCGCCGTCGAGCCGTTGAACCGGGTGTACCGAGAAGGTGGCGTGTACATTCCCGAAACCCATTACGCCGGCGACTTCAAGAAAACCGACCCAGCCCTGCGCCAAGCCCTGATCCTGGCCCCGCCCTCGGCCGGCGGCAGTACCTGGATGCGCCGCTTCGGCGAGTACAGCGACGCCTTTGCCAGCGGCTGGATGCGCCTGCGCGGCACCCGCCGGCGGCGCGGCGTGGACCGCGGCTTCGTGCTCTCCGACCATGCCGACTGGCCCGGGCTGCTCTGGGCCATCGAGCAAACGGGCGCCGAACGGGTGATGGTCACCCACGGTTCGGTCGCGGTGCTGGTGCGCTACCTGCGCGAACTGGGTCTGGAAGCCCAGGGTTTCACCACCCAATACGGTGACGAAGACGAGCAGCAGGCCTCATGAAAGCCTTCGCCGAACTGTATGGCGACCTTGATGCCACCACGTCCAGCAACGCCAAGCTTGCCGCCATGCAGGCTTATTTCGCCAAGGCGACGCCCGAAGACGCGGCGTGGGCGGTGTACTTTCTGGCCGGCGGCCGCCCCCGCCAACTGGTGCCCAGCCGCGTGCTCCGGGAACTGGGGATCAAGGCCGCAAACTTGCCCGAGTGGTTGTTCGAGGAGAGCTACCAAGCCGTGGGCGATTTGGCCGAAACCTTCTCCCTGTTGCTGCCGCAAAGCCCACACAGCAGCGACGCAGGCCTGGCCTACTGGGTTCAGGAATACCTGCTGCCCCTGCGCGGCCTGCCAGCGGAAACCCTCGCCGAGCGGCTGCCGGCCCTGTGGGCAAAACTGGACCAGCAAAGCCTGATGGTGTGCCTGAAGCTGATCACCGGCAGCTTTCGCGTCGGCGTGTCCAAGCTGCTGGTCACCCGGGCGCTGGCGCAACTGGCCGGGGTCGACAGCAAGCGCGTGGCGCAGCGGCTGGTGGGCTATACCGATTTGTCCCACACGCCCAAGGCCGAGCGCTACCTCAAACTGATCGCCCCGGAATCGGCTGACGAACACGCTCAGCGTGGCGGCCAGCCCTATCCGTTTTTCCTGGCCCATGCCCTGCAACAACCGGTGGATCAGTTCGACGCACTGCTGGGGCCGGCCAGCGACTGGCAAGTGGAATGGAAGTGGGACGGCATCCGCGCACAACTGGTCAAGCGCGATGGCCGCCTGTGGATCTGGTCCAGGGGCGAGGAGCTGGTCAGCGAACGCTTTCCCGAACTCATGGCCTTGCAGCAGCGGCTGCCCGACGGCACGGTGATCGACGGCGAGATCGTGGTGTGGAAGGACGACCAGGTGCAGCCCTTCGCCCTGTTGCAACAGCGCATCGGCCGCAAGACCCTGGGCAAGAAGATCCTTGAGGACGTGCCCGTCGCCGTGCTGGCCTACGACCTGCTGGAATGGCAGGGCGAGGACTGGCGCAGCGAACCCCAGCACAAGCGCCGCGGGCAGTTGGATCAGGTGGTGGCGGCGTGCGCCGAATCGGTGCTGCGCCTGTCCCCGGTGCTCCACGGGGAAGGTTGGAACGATCTGGCCGTGCAACGCGAAGCCTCCCGCAGCCTGGGCGTCGAAGGGATGATGCTCAAGGCCCGCGAATCGCTCTATGGGGTGGGCCGTACCAAGGACATGGGCGTGTGGTGGAAGTGGAAGGTCGACCCCTTCAGCGTCGACGCGGTGCTGATCTACGCCCAGGCCGGCCATGGCCGCCGCGCCAGCCTGTACACCGACTTCACCTTCGCGGTATGGGACAACCCGCCCGGCAGCGCCGAACGCAGCCTGGTGCCGTTTGCCAAGGCCTACTCGGGCCTTACCGACGAGCAAATGCGCAAGGTCGACGCCATCGTGCGCAAGACCACCGTCGAGAAATTCGGCCCCGTGCGCAGCGTCACCCCGACCTTGGTGTTCGAGCTGGCCTTCGAAGGCATTTCCCTGTCAAAAAGACATAAAAGCGGCATTGCCGTACGGTTTCCGCGCATGCTGCGCTGGCGACTGGACAAGCCTGTGGAAGAGGCGGATTGTCTTGCCACCCTGCAAGACCTTTTAAAGTGAAGCTCTTTTTTGGTGCGCCATATTTCGACTGCCCGGATTTGGGCACAGTCGCGCACCAGAGCCCCTCATACGAATCCATTTAAACGCTTGTTTGGGTACTGTGGTGCGAAATTTGCTATCAAAATGATGTCTGGCATTTGCCGGTAACGAACGTCGCGTACCAAGACGTACGCTCATATCTGGTTCTAAGGACTGCACAATGAAAAAAGCATTGCTGACCCTTTCTGCACTGGCTCTATGTTTGTCTGCTGGCGCCGCAATGGCCAAGGAATACAAAACCCTGCGTTTCGGGGTTGACCCTTCCTATGCACCGTTCGAATCCAAGGCCGCCGACGGCAGCCTGGTGGGCTTCGACATCGATCTGGGCAATGCCATCTGTAAAGAACTCAAGGTTCAGTGCAAGTGGGTCGAAAACGACTTCGACGGCATGATCCCGGGCCTGAACGCCGGTAAATTCGACGGCGTGATTTCGTCGATGACCGTGACCGAAGCCCGTCAGAAAACCATCGACTTCTCCAACGAACTGTTCTCCGGCCCGACCTCGCTGGTGTTCAAGAAAGGCGCTAACTTCACCACCCCCGAGTCGCTCAAAGGCAAGACCGTGGGCTATGAGCAAGGCACCATTCAAGAAGCCTACGCCAAGGCCGTGCTGGACAAGGCCGGCGTGACCACCAAGGCCTACGCCAACCAGGACCAGGTGTACGCCGACCTGGTGTCGGGCCGCCTCGACGCCTCCATCCAGGACATGCTGCAAGCTGAACTGGGCTTCCTGAAGTCGCCACAGGGCGCCGACTACGAAGTGGGCAAGCCGGTCGATGACCCACTGCTGCCGGCCAAGACCGCCGTCGGTATCAAAAAGGGTAACAAAGACCTTCAGGTATTCCTGAACAAAGGTATCGAAGCGTTACACAAAGACGGCACCTACGCTGAAATCCAGAAGAAGCACTTCGGTGACCTGAACCTGTACAGCGGCAAGTAACATTTGGTGACAACGCTCACTCCTCCCTGGGGAGTGGGCGTTTTTTCTACCGTCAAAGGCCTGATTCATGCTCGATGACCTGTTGCAACACCTCGGCCTCTCGGCCTTGAGCTTGAAGGGCTTCGGCCCGATCCTGATGCTGGGCACCTGGATGACCATCAAACTGGCGATCCTGTCGCTGGCGGTCAGTATCCTGCTCGGCCTGATCGGCGCCAGCGCCAAGCTCTCCAGCGTCAAGTTCTTTCGCATCCCGGCACAGATCTACACCACGCTGATCCGTGGCGTACCCGACCTGGTGCTGATGCTGCTGATTTTCTACAGCCTGCAGACCTGGCTGAGCAATCTGACCGATGCCATGGATTGGGACTACATCGAGATTGACCCTTTCGCCTCGGGTGTCATCACCCTGGGCTTTATCTACGGTGCCTATTTCACAGAGACCTTTCGCGGGGCGATTCTGGCGGTGCCGCGTGGCCAGGTCGAGGCCGCCACGGCCTACGGCCTGTCCCGCAGCCAGCGCTTTCGCCTGGTGGTGTTCCCGCAGATGATGCGCTACGCCCTGCCGGGCCTGGGCAACAACTGGATGGTGATCCTCAAGGCCACCGCGCTGGTGTCGATCATCGGCCTGGCCGACCTGGTCAAGGCCGCCCAGGATGCCGGTAAAAGCACTTATCAACTGTTCTACTTCCTGGTCCTTGCGGCCTTGATCTACCTGGTGATCACCAGCGCCTCCAACTGGGTGCTGCGCTGGGCCGAACGACGTTACAGCGCCGGTACCCGGGAGGCCGTCCGATGATTGAACTCTTGCAGCAATACTGGCGCCCGTTCCTGTACTCCGATGGCCAGCACATCACCGGCCTTGCCATGACCATGTGGTTGCTCAGCGCCTCGATCGCCATTGGCTTCGTGGTGTCGATCCCACTGTCCATCGCCCGCGTCTCGCCGCACTTCTACATCCGCTGGCCGGTGCAGTTCTACACCTACCTGTTCCGTGGCACGCCGCTGTATATCCAGTTGCTGATCTGCTACACCGGCATCTACAGCATCGCCGCGGTGCGCGAGCAACCGATACTCGATTCGTTCTTTCGCGATGCCATGAACTGCACCATCCTGGCGTTTGCGCTGAACACCTGCGCCTACACCACCGAGATTTTCGCCGGCGCCATCAAGAGCATGGCCCATGGTGAAGTCGAGGCGGCCAAGGCCTATGGCCTGACCGGCTGGAAGCTCTACGCCTACGTGATCATGCCCTCGGCCCTGCGCCGTTCGCTGCCCTACTACAGCAACGAAGTGATCCTGATGCTGCACTCCACCACCGTGGCCTTTACCGCCACCGTGCCGGACATTCTCAAGGTGGCCCGCGACGCCAACTCGGCGACGTTCCTGACCTTCCAATCGTTCGGCATCGCGGCCTTGATCTACCTGACCATCACCTTTGCCCTGGTGGGTTTGTTCCGCCTGGCAGAACGACGCTGGCTGGCCTTCCTCGGCCCTGCGCACTAGGACTGAACCATGCAACATCAGATTCATGATTTGCTTGCCCCCGTACCCGGCACGGCCCGGCAAATCCACAGCTTCCATTACGGCCCGCAGGGCACTGGGCGCAAGGTGTACATCCAGTCGTCGCTGCACGCCGACGAACTGCCGGGCATGCTGGTGGCCTTCCACCTCAAGCAGCGCCTGGCCGAACTGGAAGCGGCCGGCCAACTGCGCAGTGAAGTGGTGCTGGTGCCCGTCGCCAACCCGGTGGGCCTGGAACAGGTACTGATGGACGTGCCGCTGGGCCGCTACGAACTGGAGAGCGGGCAGAACTTCAACCGCGCCTTCGTCGACCTCAGCGATCAGGTGGGCAGCGAGATCGAAGCGCACTTGAGCGACGCCCCCCAGCACAACGTCGCCCTGGTGCGCAAAGCGCTGCTGCGGGCATTGAACGCACAAGTGCCCGCCACCCAGTTGCAGTCCCAACGCCTGACCCTGCAACGGCTGGCCTGCGATGCCGACATGGTGCTGGACCTGCACTGCGACTTCGAGGCAGTGGAGCACCTGTACACCACCCCCGAGGCGTGGGACAAGGTCGAGCCGTTGTCGCGTTATATCGGCTCGCAGGCCAGCCTGTTGGCAACCGATTCAGGCGGGCAATCGTTCGACGAGTGCTTCACCCTGGTGTGGTGGCAGTTGCAACAGCGCTTCAAGCACCTGTTCGAGATCCCCATGGGCAGTTTCTCGGTGACCCTCGAACTGCGCGGCCAAGGCGACGTCAACCACGCCCTGGCCACCCGCGATGCCCAGGCGATCCTGAACTACCTGACCCATTTCGGCGCTATCGACGGTCCCCCCCAAGCATTGCCCGAACTGCTGTACCCGGCCACCGAGCTGGCCGCCGTGGAGCCTGTGGCCACCCCCAATGGCGGCCTGCTGGTGTTCTGCGCCCTGCCCGGCGAGTACCTGGAAGCCGGCCAATTGATCGCCGAAATCATCGACCCGCTGACCGACCAGGTCACCCCGGTCCATAACCGTCAAGCGGGCCTGATGTACGCCCGCTCACTGCGCCGCTTTGCCACCGCCGGCATGGTCATCGCCCATGTCGCCGGCCGCGAAGCCTTTCGCAGCGGCTACCTCCTTTCGCCTTGAGGCCTTTTGCACATGTATAAATTGACCATCGACGGCCTGCACAAAAGCTACGGCGACAACGAAGTGCTCAAGGGTGTTTCGCTCAAGGCCAAGACGGGCGACGTGATCAGCCTGATCGGCGCGAGCGGCTCGGGCAAAAGCACCTTCCTGCGCTGCATCAATTTTCTGGAAACCCCTAACGACGGCGCCATGAGCCTGGACGGCAAGCAGATCCAAATGGTGCACGACGTGCACGGCATGCGCGTGGCCGACCCCGATGAGCTGCAACGCATCCGCACCCGCCTGGCCATGGTGTTCCAGCACTTCAACCTGTGGAGCCACATGACGGTGCTGGAAAACATCACCATGGCCCCACGCCGCGTGTTGGGCGTGAGCAAGACCGAAGCCGAGGACCGCGCCCGCCGCTACCTGGACAAGGTGGGCCTGCCGGCACGCGTTGCCGACCAGTACCCGGCGTTCCTGTCCGGTGGCCAGCAACAGCGCGTGGCCATCGCCCGGGCCCTGGCCATGGAGCCGGAGGTGATGCTGTTCGACGAACCCACCTCGGCGCTGGACCCGGAGTTGGTCGGCGAGGTGCTCAAGGTGATCCAGGGCCTGGCCGAAGAAGGCCGGACCATGCTGATGGTCACCCACGAAATGAGCTTCGCCCGCCAGGTGTCGAGCCAGGTGGTATTCCTGCACAAGGGCCTGGTGGAGGAAGAAGGCGTGCCGGCCGACGTGTTGGGTAACCCGAAGAGCGAGCGGTTGCGGCAGTTTTTGAGCGGTAACCTGAAGTAGGACCGCGTCGATCTTTTCGCGGATCAATCCGCTCCTACAGGCGCAGGTGGCCTGTAGGAGCATCCGCGAAGGCCACAGCGCCAATCCCAACTCATTAAAACTAACTCCCCGCCGCCGCTGTCACTGAAGTACCCCTTCAGGATGCCCCGGCATGCCCCCCTCCTTCGCCCAACAATGGTTCGCCCCGCGCAACTGGAAGCCCTTCGCTTTTCAGAAAACCGTGTGGTCGGCTGTGAAGCGCGGCGAATCAGGCCTGTTGCACGCCAGCACCGGCGCCGGCAAAACCTACGCCCTGTGGTTCGCCGCCCTGCAACGTTATGCCGTCAAGGCCAAGCCCAAGGCGCCACTGACCGTGTTGTGGATAACCCCCATGCGCGCGCTGGCTGCCGACACCCTCAAAGCCCTGCAAGCGCCCCTGGACGACCTGCAGATCCCCTGGACCTTGGGCCTGCGCACCGGGGATACCGGCAGCGCCGAACGTGCCCGGCAAAGCCGTCGCCTGCCTACCACCCTGATCACCACGCCGGAAAGCCTGACCTTGCTGCTGGCCCGCGCCAACGCCGCCACGGAACTGGCCAGCCTGCAGATGGTGGTGGTGGACGAATGGCACGAACTGATCGGCAACAAGCGCGGCGTTCAGCTACAACTGGCCTTGGCGCGGCTGCGGCGCTGGAACCCGGCGTTGATCGTGTGGGGTATTTCCGCCACGTTGGGCAATCAGGCACATGCCCAGGCCGTGCTGCTACCTGCTGGCAATGGGGTGAGCGTGCAAGGGGCCGACGCCAAGCGCATCGACGTCGACACCCTGCTGCCGGGTAATATCGAGCGCTTCCCCTGGGCCGGGCACATGGGCCTGCGCATGCTGGAACCGGTGATCAACGAGATCGACCACAGCAGCAGTTGCCTGGTGTTTACCAATACCCGCGCGCAATCGGAGATCTGGTACCAGGCCATCCTCGACAAGCGCCCGGACTGGGCCGGCATCATCGCCCTGCACCACGGCTCCCTGGCCCGGGACACCCGCGACTGGGTCGAGGGCGCGCTCAAGGCCGGCCAGTTGAAAGCCGTGGTGTGCACCTCCAGCCTGGACCTGGGCGTGGACTTTTTGCCGGTGGAGCGGGTGTTGCAGATCGGTTCGGCCAAGGGCGTGGCGCGCTTGATGCAGCGTGCCGGGCGCTCCGGCCATGCACCGGGGCGCCCGTCCCGGGTGACGCTGGTGCCGACCCACAGCCTGGAACTGGTGGAAGCTGCTGCGGCGCAGGTCGCGGTGGCCGAGCGCCGTATCGAACCGCGTGAATCGCCCCACAAGCCGTTGGATGTGTTGGTACAACATGTGGTCAGCATGGCCTTGGGCGGTGGTTTTTTGCCTGACGAACTGCGTGCGGAAGTACAAAGCACCTGGGCCTATCGCGACCTGAGCGATGAGGAGTGGGCCTGGGCCCTGGCCTTTGTCCACCATGGCGGCGACTCACTGACCGCCTACCCCGACTACCAGCGCGTGGAACCCGACGAGCATGGCCGCTGGCGCGTGCCGGATGCGCGCATCGCCCGGCGCCACCGCATGAGCATCGGCACCATCGTCAGTGACGCCAGCATCCAGCTCAAGTTCTGGAGCAAGGGCGGCGGCGGCCGCAGCCTGGGCAGTGTCGAGGAAACCTTCATCGCCCGCCTTCGCCCCGGCGACGGTTTTCTGTTTGCCGGGCGCACGTTGGAACTGGTGCGGGTGGAAAACATGACCGCCTATGTCAAGCGCAGCACCGGCAAAAAGGCCGCCGTGCCGCGCTGGAATGGCGGGCGCATGCCACTGTCCAGCGAATTGGCCGATGCCTTGGTGGCGCAACTGGGCCTGGCGGCGCGCGGCGAATACCACAGCGCCCCGATGCAGGCCGTACGCCCCTTGCTGGAGGTGCAACAGCACTGGTCGGCGCTGCCCACCGAGCACACCCTGCTGGCCGAAACCCTGAAGTCTCGCGAGGGCTGGCACCTGTTTCTGTACCCCTTTGCCGGCCGCCAGGTGCACCTGGGGCTGGCCAGCCTGTTGGCCTCGCGCATGAGCCAACGCCAGCCGCTAACGTTTTCCATCGCGGTCAACGACTATGGTTTCGAACTGCTCAGCGCTACTCCGGTGGACTGGGCCACCTGGTTGAACGGTGCCCTGCTCAGCCCCGAGCATCTTTTGGAAGACGTGCTGGCCAGCCTGAATGCCGGCGAACTGGCCCTGCGGCGCTTCCGTGAGATCGCGCGCATCTCTGGGCTGGTATTCGGTGGCTATCCCGGTTCGCAAAAAAGCACCCGCCAGGTGCAAGCGTCCAGCGGGCTGTTCTTTGAAGTATTCAAACAATACGACGCCGGCAACCTGCTGCTGACCCAGGCCCAGGAAGAAGTGCTGCGCCAGGAACTGGATGTCGACCGCCTGACCCACACCCTGCAGCGTATCGCCTCGCGACGGTTGGACCTGCACGCACTAAAACGCCCCACTCCGCTGGCCTTCCCACTGCTGGTGGAACGGTTTCGCGAAAGCCTGAGTTCGGAAAAACTGGCTGACCGCATCGCACGCATGGTCGGCGAACTGGAAAAAGCCGCCGGCCCCCAGGACAACACATGACCCATCAGACCGTGACACTGGCCGGCTGCGAGCTCTGGTTGCTACCGGAGAAGGCCGTGTATTGGCCCGAACAGAAGGCCTTGCTGATCGCCGACGCGCACTTTGGCAAGGCCGCCGCCTACCGTCGCTTGGGCCAGCCGGTGCCCCGCGGCACCACGCAAAGCAACGTGCAGGTGCTCGACCACTTGCTGCGACAGCACGACTGCCAGCGGCTTATTTTTCTCGGGGATTTCTTGCACGCCCGTGGCTCGCATGCACCGGCCACCTTGGCGGCACTGAGTGAGTGGCGAGCCCGGCATGGCGCCTTGACCATCACCTTGATCCGCGGCAACCACGACCACGCCGCTGGCGACCCGCCCGCCCACCTGGGCTTCGAGGTGGTGGCCGAGCCTTTGCTGCTAGGTGCGTTGGCACTGCAACACGAGCCTGCGCCTTGCCCTGGTTACCCGGTGCTGGCCGGGCACGTGCACCCGGTGTACCGCCTGGTCGGCAAAGGTCGCCAAAGCCTGCGCCTGCCGTGCTACCACATCGGCCGCGACGTCAGCCTGCTGCCCGCCTTCGGGGCCTTTACCGGCGGCCATCCGGTGCGCTGCGGCCCTGGCGAGCGAGTGTTCGTGGTGGGTGACGGTCAGGTTTGGCCGGTCACTGGTGGGCCGGCTGCCACGGGTAGTCCAACCAACGCTGGAAACGCTGTTTGAAATTGCCGCTGGCCTGGTCTTGATGCAGGAACTGATCGACGTACTGCTTGAGCGCGATGTCTTGCGGCAACAACGCGGCTTTCTCGGAGAAGTCGAACGGTTTGTCCGGGTGCACCGCGCAGAGTTCCGGGTGGATCTTCTGCTGCAAACGCGTTTCCACCGCATCGGTCATCATCAGGTCGGCCTTGCCGTCGACGATCTGCTGGAAGATGGTGACGTTGTCATCGTGCACGATGATCTGCGCTTGCTTGAGGTGGGCGCGGGCGAACTTCTCGTTGGTGCCGCCCGGGTTGACGATGGCGCGCACGTTCGGCTTGTCGATCTGCCCCAGGGTCTGGTATTGGCTGACGTTTTTACACAGGGTGATCGGGGTCTTGCCATCGGTTTGGTAGGGCGTCGAGAAAAACGCCTTTTTCTGCCGTTCCAGGTTCACCGATACGCCGCTCAAGGCCAGGTCGTATTTGTCGGCGGCCAGGTCGTTCATCAGGTTAGGCCAAGTGGTAGGCACGATTTGCAGTTTCACACCCAAGGTATCGGCCAATGACTGGGCCAATTCGATGTCCAGGCCAATGAACGTGCCGGTGGCAGTGTCCTTGTAACTGAAAGGTTTGTAGTCACCCGTGGTGCCGACACGCAGCACGCCATGGGCAAGGATCTGCTCGAGGTGATTGTCTGCGGCAAAAACCGGCGCTGCAAACATCAGGCTGATGGCGCAGGCGTGGGCAAAACGACTGAATGCGAGAACAGACATGGCGGGCCTTATTGTCGGGGTAATCCCCAGAGATTACCTGTCAGGCCCGGCCAGTGCGACTGCTATCACGCCACGGGGGCAGGTGGCGGCTCGTCGGGGATCATCGGCTCACCGGGTTCGGTGGGCTGGTTGGGTTGCGGGGTGTCCGGATCGGGTTGGCCCGGAATGCCGCCGGCCATTTGCGCGGCCAGTGGATTTGCCAACAATGACCAGGCCAGCACACCAATGTGGTTGGGCTCGAGCAAGGCTAGCTTGGCGCTGATAGTCGGGTCTATTTTCATAGGGCACTCCTTGACGTAGGCCCGGCTTGCTTGAGCAAACCTGGGCGTTCCACCAATAGAGTGCCGTTTACCGGCCGAGTTCAGCGCCCTTCGTCGAATCAGGTGCGTGGCAGGGTGACGCCGCGCTGGCCCTGGTACTTGCCGCCGCGATCCTTGTACGACACTTCGCACTCTTCGTCGGACTCAAGGAAGAGCATCTGTGCCACGCCTTCGTTGGCGTAGATCTTGGCCGGTAAGGTGGTGGTGTTGGAGAACTCCAGGGTCACGTGGCCTTCCCACTCAGGTTCCAGCGGGGTGACGTTGACAATGATGCCGCAGCGCGCGTAGGTGCTTTTGCCCAGGCAGATGGTGAGAACGTTGCGCGGGATGCGGAAGTACTCGACGGTGCGTGCCAGGGCGAAGGAGTTCGGCGGGATGATGCAGACGTCGCTTTTCACGTCGACAAAGCTCTTTTCGTCGAAGTTCTTCGGGTCCACGGTGGCCGAGTTGATGTTGGTGAACACCTTGAATTCGTCGGCGCAACGCACGTCGTAGCCGTAGCTGGACACGCCGAAGGAGATCACCCGGTTGGCGCCTTCACCGCGCATCTGGCGCTCGACGAAAGGTTCGATCATGCCGTGCTCTTGCGCCATGCGGCGAATCCACTTGTCCGATTTGATGCTCATGGCGGGGGTGTCCTGAATAGCGAGGTGATGAAATTCTGCCGGCCATCTTACCGGGCCGGGGCTCGCCATTCAAAGACTGCGCTACATTTGTGCCGATTGTACGGAACCGAACGGTCATTGGGTGGTGCGCAACCCTTGAAAACCGCTGCATGAAGGTGCGTTTAACTGCCGTCAGTCATGATTTGCGAGAAACCTCACAAAGACCATTGGCACGTTCTGGAAAAAGGGTTAAGGTGGCGCCACTGTGTTGCTTGTGTCACTGAGAATCTCTACCCGATGTTTTACATCTTCATGAATTTTCCTGCTCTTTGCACTCAGTCTCGGCCAGGGCGTTTCCTGAACCGCAGTTAACTTTGTCCAAGGAGATACACCATGTCCAATCGCCAAACCGGTACCGTTAAGTGGTTCAACGATGAAAAAGGCTTCGGCTTCATCACTCCACAATCCGGTGACGACCTGTTCGTACACTTCAAAGCCATCCAGGCTGACGGCTTCAAAAGCCTGAAAGAAGGCCAGCAAGTGACTTTCGTCGCTACCCGCGGCCAGAAAGGCATGCAAGCTGAAGAAGTTCAAGTTGCATAACTTGTTCTGACGCTTTCAAAAAAACCCGCTTTCGAGCGGGTTTTTTTATGCCTGCAATATTTGCAGCGCTGGTTTTCGCGGGTGAATCCCCCCTATAGGCGGGGATTCATCCGCGAACCGGCCCTACCCCTCAATCGTCGCTGATGGTGATGCTCGGCATGGCCGGCGCCGCAGCCTCCTGCAACACAATCCGCGCGCCTACCTGGCGGGCCAACTCCTGGTACACCATGGCGATCTGGCTTTCTGGCTCGGCAATGGCAGTGGGCTTGCCGCTGTCAGCCTGTTCGCGGATCAGCATCGACAACGGCAGCGAGGCCAGCAGCTCCACGCCGTATTGCGAGGCCAGCTTCTCGCCACCACCCTCACCGAACAGGTGCTCGGCGTGGCCACAGTTGGAGCAGATGTGCACGGCCATGTTCTCGACCACCCCCAGTACCGGGATGTTGACCTTGCGGAACATCTCCACGCCCTTGCGCGCGTCCAGCAGGGCCAGGTCTTGCGGGGTGGTGACGATCACCGAACCCACCACCGGCACTTTCTGCGCCAGGGTCAGTTGGATGTCACCGGTGCCTGGCGGCATGTCGATCACCAGGTAATCCAGGTCATTCCAGGCCGTTTGGGTAATCAGTTGCAGCAAGGCACCGGACACCATTGGCCCACGCCAGACCATGGGCGTGTTGTCATCGGTCAGGAAGGCCATGGACATCACTTCGACGCCGTGGGCCTCAAGCGGCACGAACCACTTCTGGTCCTTGACCCGCGGGCGGGTGCCCTCCGGGATACCGAACATCACGCCTTGGCTTGGGCCATAGATGTCGGCGTCGAGGATGCCTACCTTGGCGCCTTCGCGTGACAGCGCCAGGGCCAGGTTGGCGGCGGTGGTGGACTTGCCCACCCCGCCCTTGCCCGAGGCCACGGCGATGATGTTCTTGACGTTGGCCATGCCCGGGATCTGCGCCTGGGCCTTGTGCGCGGCAATCACGCAGTTGATCTCGACCTTGGCCGAGGCCACGCCGTCCAGGCCCTCCAGCGCCATCTGCAGCACCTGGGCCCACCCGTTCTTGAACAGCCCGGCGGCGTAGCCCAGCTCCAGTTGCACGGTGACCCGGTCACCCTGCACATCAATGGCCCGCACACAGCCGGCGCTGACCGGATCCTGGTTCAGATAGGGGTCGGTGTATTGGCGAAGCACGGCTTCCACCGCTGCGCGATTGACGGCGCTCATGGGCACTCCCGTAAAAAGACTGAGTAAAACAGACGGCTATCGTAGCAGTCGCAGCCGCCTTCGCGGATAAATCCGCGCCTACAGGGGGACGCGGTTGTCTGCAGGAGCGGTTTTATCCGCCAAGCCTGTCGACGCGATATTGCAGGTAGGATGAAAAAAATCCCCCGGGCCTTTATAGTGGCCGATCTTCGTTTCACTTCAAGTAGCCGAGCCCCATGTCCGAGCCCCGCAAGATTCTCGTCACCAGCGCCCTGCCCTATGCCAATGGTTCGATCCACCTTGGCCATATGCTGGAATACATCCAGACCGATATGTGGGTGCGCTTCCAGAAGCATCGTGGCAACCAGTGCACGTATGTCTGTGCCGACGACGCCCACGGTTCGGCCATCATGCTGCGTGCCGAAAAAGAAGGCATCACCCCGGAACAACTGATCGCCAACGTGCAGGCTGAACACAGCGCCGACTTTGCCGACTTTCTGGTGGACTTCGACAATTTCCACTCCACCCACGCCGAAGAGAACCGCGAACTGTCCGCGCACATCTACCTCAAGCTGCGTGACGCCGGCCATATCGACCAGCGTTCGGTGACCCAGTATTTCGACCCGGAAAAGAAAATGTTCCTGGCCGACCGCTTCATCAAGGGCACCTGCCCCAAGTGCGGCACCGAAGACCAGTACGGCGATAACTGCGAGAAGTGCGGCGCCACCTATGCGCCCACCGAACTGAAGAACCCGAAATCGGCGATCTCCGGTGCAACCCCGGTGCTCAAGGATTCGCAGCACTTCTTCTTCAAGCTGCCTGACTTCCAGGACATGCTGAAAACCTGGACCCGCAGCGGCAGCCTGCAGGACGCCGTGGCCAACAAGATTGCCGAATGGCTGGACAGCGGCCTGCAACAGTGGGATATCTCCCGCGATGCACCGTACTTCGGCTTCGAGATCCCGGACGCGCCGGGCAAGTATTTCTATGTGTGGCTGGACGCGCCGATCGGCTACATGGCCAGCTTCAAGAACCTTTGCGCGCGCCGCCCGGAACTGGATTTCGACGCCTACTGGGCCAAGGATTCCACCGCCGAGCTGTACCACTTCATCGGCAAGGACATCATCAACTTCCATGCCCTGTTCTGGCCGGCCATGCTCGAAGGCGCGGGCTACCGCAAGCCGACCGCACTGAACGTGCACGGTTACCTGACCGTCAACGGCCAGAAGATGTCCAAGTCACGCGGCACCTTCGTCAAGGCGCGCACCTACCTGGACCACCTGAACCCGGAATACCTGCGCTACTACTACGCAGCCAAACTGGGCCGCGGCGTCGACGACCTGGACTTGAACCTGGAAGACTTCGTGCAAAAGGTCAACTCCGACCTGGTGGGCAAGGTGGTCAACATCGCCAGCCGCTGCGCAGGCTTTATCCACAAGGGCAATAACGGCGTGCTGGTGGCGGAAAACGCCGCACCCGAACTCACCGACGCCTTTCTGGCTGCCACGCCAAGCATCGCCGAAGCCTACGAAAACCGCGATTTCGCCCGTGCCATGCGCGAAATCATGGCCCTGGCTGACCGCGCCAACGCCTGGATCGCCGAAAAAGCGCCGTGGTCGCTGGCCAAGCAGGAAGGCAAGCAGGCCGAAGTGCAGGCCGTGTGCGCCGCGGGTATCAACCTGTTCCGCCAGTTGGTGATCTTCCTCAAGCCGGTGTTGCCGCTGCTGGCCGCCGACGCCGAGAAGTTCCTCAACGTGGCGCCGCTGACCTGGGACGACCACGCCACCTTGCTGGCCAACCATCAGTTGAACCCGTTCCAGGCGCTGCTCAGCCGCATCGACCCGGTCAAGGTGCAAGCTATTGTCGACGCCTCCAAGGAAGACCTGGAAGCCAGCCAACCGGCAGCGCCTGCCGGCAACGGCGAACTGGCCAAGGACCCGCTGTCGGCCGAGATCGATTTCGACGCCTTTGCCGCCATTGACCTGCGCGTAGCGCTGATCGTCAAGGCCGAACACGTGGAGGGTGCCGACAAGCTGCTGCGCCTGACCCTGGACATCGGTGACGAGCAACGCAACGTATTCTCCGGCATCAAGAGCGCCTACCCCAACCCCAGCGAGTTGGAAGGCCGCCTGACCATGATGATCGCCAACCTCAAGCCACGTAAAATGCGCTTCGGTATTTCCGAAGGCATGGTCATGGCGGCCGGCCCCGGCGACAAAGAGATCTACCTGCTGAGCCCTGACAGCGGCGCCAAGCCGGGTCAACGCATCAAGTAAAGCCCTCGCGCCACCGCTATGCTTCAGGCATCGCGGTGGCGCGGCTTTAGCCGCTGCGCTTTGACTGGAACGACCAACCCATGAGTGTGATACAACGCATCGATGCCCTGTTGCCGCAAACCCAATGCGGCAAGTGCGGGCACCCCGGATGCAAACCCTATGCGCAAGGCATCGCCAATGGCGAGCCCATCAACAAATGCCCACCCGGCGGCAGCGAAACCATCGCCGCGCTGGCGCACCTGCTCAACATCCCCGTCATTGCCCTGGACCCTGAACGCGGCAGCGCGCCGGCCCAGGTGGCGTTCATTCGCGAGGCCGAATGCATCGGCTGCACCAAGTGCATCCAGGCCTGCCCGGTGGACGCCATCGTCGGCGCTGCCAAGCTGATGCACAGCGTGATCGTCGACGAGTGCACCGGCTGCGACCTGTGCGTGGCGCCCTGCCCTGTGGACTGCATCGACCTGTTGCCACTGCCAGCCAGCAACGTGGTACCGATCGTCGGTGGCCTGGCCCGGGATGCCGCCGAGTTGGCCGCACGCACCAGCAAGCGCGACCATGCCCGGCGCCGTTTCGAGCGGCGCAACCTGCGCCTGGAGCGCGAAGAGCAACGCAAGCACGCCGCCCGTCTGGCGCGCCAGGCCCAAGCGACCGTGCAAGCCAGCACGGCCAGCCCGGTGCTGTCGGCCATCGAGCGGATCAAGGCGCAAAAGGCCGCTGGCGCCGACGCCGCCCTCAAGCAGGCCAAGATTGCCGTGGCCATGAGCCGAGCCCAATTGCACAAATCGCTCAAGGCCTTTGGCTCGCCCCCCACCTTCGAGCAACACTTGCAACTGCAAGCGCTGGACCGCGAGTACCAAGCGGCCGAGCAAACCCTGGCCACGTTGTTGCCGGCCGTACTCTAGACAGGAAGCGTGTGCCCCATGAACGCCGTCAAACGCCGGGAAATCTTTCGCAGGTTGCACGCGGACAATCCGGAGCCTAAAACCGAACTGGCCTACACCACGCCCTTCGAATTGCTGATCGCCGTGATCCTCTCGGCGCAGTCCACCGACGTCGGCGTGAACAAGGCCACGGCCAAGCTGTACCCGGTGGCCAACACCCCGGCAGCGATCCATGCCCTGGGCGTGGAAGGCTTGTCGGAGTACATCAAGACCATCGGCCTGTACAACAGCAAAGCAAAAAACGTCATCGAAACCTGCCGCCTGCTGGTCGAACTGCACGGCGGTGAAGTACCACAAACCCGCGAGGCCTTGGAGGCGCTCCCCGGGGTGGGCCGTAAAACCGCCAACGTGGTGCTTAACACCGCTTTCCGCCAATTGACCATGGCCGTGGACACGCACATTTTCCGTGTCAGCAACCGCACCGGCATCGCCCCCGGCAAGAACGTGGTGGAGGTGGAAAAGGGCCTGATGAAGTTCGTGCCCAAGGAATACCTGCTGGACTCGCACCACTGGTTGATCCTGCTGGGGCGATATGTATGCCAGGCGCGCAAGCCACGCTGCGGCAGTTGCTTGATCGAAGACCTGTGCGAATACAAGCACAAGACCTCGGACGATTGAGCGGCTATAGAAAATACTGATAAGCCGATTGAAAAAATCTTTTTTACGGGACCCGAATTTATCGTTATAAGGTGCGCCAATGGCATTCCAAGCCTGGAGTTGACTCTATGAGCACCGGTAAAGAAGAACTGGATGTAGAAGACGAACTTTCGCCTGCCGACGACGAAGAAACCGAAGCACCGGTTGAAGTGGCGAAAACCAATCTGAACAAACGCCGCACCATTGACAATCTCCTGGAAGAGCGCCGCTTGCAGCGCCAGCTGGCCGATTACGATTTCGATCTGTAGCCCGCCCATCGCTTGAAACCACCGCTACAAAAAGCCAGCCTTGCGCTGGCTTTTTTGCGGATGGTAGAACGGCCCCTGTGGGAGCAAGCTTGCTTGCCAAGCGGGCTACGCGGTCTAGCTTTCCAGCGGCGCCCGCTCGAAAATACACCCAGCCATGGCGTTCGGCAGTACTTCTCCTAGACTCAAGCCCATCGAACCCGAGTCGCTGCCATGGCTGCACGCCCGCGTCGTCAAGGATGGCCTACGCGCCGGCTCATGGCCTGGTGGTGCGCGGCCTTGCTTGGCCTTTCGCTGGTGGTCACCGGCCAGGACTGGCCCGAATGGGACTTTGCGCAAATCATCAAGACCGCCGAGCAGCGCAACAACGGCCTGGGCTCGGCCAAGGACCGCCTGCAAGACTGGGCCAAACTGCTGCAAAGCGCAGCCCAGCAACCCGAACGCCAGCAACTGGACGCCGTGAACAGCTTTTTCAACCGCCAGTTGCGCTTTGAAGACGACATGACCGTGTGGCACCAGGTGGACTATTGGGCCACCCCCGAAGAAGCGCTGATCAAGGGTGCCGGCGATTGCGAGGACTACGCCATTGCCAAGTACTTCAGCCTGCGCCGCCTGGGCGTGCCGAGCCAGAAACTGCGCATCACCTACGTCAAGGCCCTGACCCAGAACCAGGCCCACATGGTGCTGACCTACTACAGCAGCGACCGCGCCGACCCGTTGGTGCTGGACAACCTGATTGGCGAGATCCGCCCTGCCTCCCAACGCAAGGACCTGCTGCCGGTGTACGCCTTCAATGCCGAAGGCATCTACATGCCGGGGGCGGCGTCGGGCAACAAGGCCAGCGACACGAAAAAACTGTCGCGCTGGCAAGACCTGTTGAAAAAAATGAAGGCCGAAGGCTTTGCCATCGGCGACGGATAGGAGTGCCTGATGTCTTTACTCAAACAGCTCTTCCTGGCGATCTGCCTGTTCCTGGTGGTGGCCTTCAGCGGCAGTTTTTTCGTCAGCCTGGAAAGCTCTCGCGAGCAACTGGTGGGCCAATTGCGCTCCCACGCCCAGGACGCCGCCACGGCGCTGGGGCTGTCCTTGGCGCCGCACATCGACGACCCGGCGATGATGGAGCTGATGGTCAGCTCGATCTTCGACAGCGGCTATTTTGCCAACATCCGCGTGGTCAACCTGGAAGACAACAGCGTGCTGGTCGAGCGCACGGCCGACCCGTCCAACGAAGAGGTGCCCGCCTGGTTTATCCACATGGTCAACCTCAAACCCCAAGGCGCCGATGCGCTGATCATGCGTGGCTGGGAGCAGGCGGCGAAGGTGGAAGTGCTCAGCCATCCGCAATTCGCCCTGGCCAAGCTGTGGGACGCAGCCTTGGGCAGCCTGGTTTGGCTGGCCCTGTGCGGCCTGCTCAGCGCAGTATTCGGTGGCTGGTTGTTGCGCCAGCAATTGCGCCCGCTGGACATGATGGAAAAACAGGCCCAGGCCATCAGCCAGCGCGAATTCCTGACCTTGCCGAAAATCCCCCGTACCCCGGAACTGCGCCGGGTGGTGCTGGCGATGAATCAGATGGTGGAAAAACTCAAGGCGCTGTTTGCCGAAGAGGCCAGCCGCAGCGAAAAGCTATTGGAGGAGTCTTACCTGGACAACCTCACGGGGCTGGCCAACCGCCGGCTGTTCGATGAGCGATTGACCAACCACCTGCTGGTGACCGAACAGAACAGCGCAGGCTACCTGTTGATGCTGCGGGTCAATGACTTGGCCGGCTTGAACCAGCGCCTGGGCGGGCAACGCACCGATGCGCTGATCAGCGAAACCGGCGAATTGCTCAAGCGCCTGCTGCAACAGCCAGGTCGCGACCGGTGGCTGGCGGCGCGCAACCGCGGTGGCGAGTTCAGCCTGCTGGCCCCAGGCCTGGGCCACGACGACGCCGCGCGCCTGGCCGGCGAACTGAGCGCCAGCCTGGAAAACCTCCACCACACCGGCGCCAGCGACGTGCAGCCGGTGGCCCACCTGGGGGTGGTGGCCTACAAGCCTGGGGAAACCACGGCCGCCGCCTACATGCACCTGGACCAGGCGCTGACACAGGCCCAGAACACCCCCCGGCAGCCCTGGGCGATCGTCGCCAATTTCACCGGCGCGCCGCTGCAAAACCCACGCGAGTGGCGCACCTGGATCGACGAGGCGCTCAAGGAAAGCAAACTCAGGCTGTACTTCCAACCGGTGGTGACCTGCGACGATGTCGGCCAGGTGATCCACCAAAAAGTTTTGGCACGCCTGCTCGATGCCGACGGCCAAGCCGTGGCCGCCGGGCACTTCCTACCCTGGATCGAGCGGCTGGGCTGGTCGACGCGTTTTGACATGGCCATGCTCGAACACACCTTGGCCTACCTGGCCGAGCATCCGCAACCGTTGGCCTTGAGCCTGTCGGGCAGTACCTTGCGCGAGGCCGGCAACCTGCAACAGATCATCGACCTGCTCAAGAGCTGCCCAGGCCAGGCGCACCTACTGACCCTGGAAGCCGACGAACGCCACCTGCCCGGCCCCGCCGAACTGCCAGCGCTGAGCCAGTCGATCCGCGACACCGGCTTTCATTTCGGCCTGCAGCACTTTGGTGGCAGCTTCAGCCAGATCGGCAACCTGACGCAGTTGGGCCTGGCGTACTTGAAAATCGACGGCAGCTACATCCGCGCCATCGACCAGCAGGGCGACAAGCGCCTGTTCATCGAAGCCATCTACCGCGCCACCCACAGCATCGACATGCCGTTGATCGCGGAAATGGTGGAGACGCAAGGGGAGTTGGAGGTGCTCAAGGCGTTGGGCTTGCACGGGGCGATGGGCAGGTTGATCGGAGCACCCGCGCCGGCGCTGTGAAGATCGCCCTCGCCCCAACCCGCTAGGGTTAGGACGGGGGCTACCGTTAAAGCCTGCTCACACGGTATCGACCTTCAGCGAGTGATCGCCCAGCATCCCATTGATAATCGTCGCTGTGTCATGCGCCGACACCACCCCGCCCGCCCCCGGCGTCACGCCGTAGTGACTGGCCAGGTTCACGCCTTGCAGGTCGATGGTCTGGGTCGGCGCCGCGCCGGCCGTGACGCTGACACTGATCGACGACACCAGCCCCGCCCCCACACCGGTTACCGTGAAGTGCAGGTAATCGTCCAACGAGGTGGCGTTGGCGTTCTCGCCCTGCAGCAGTTGCGACAGGTCGAGCTTGTCGGTGCCCGGGCTGAAGTCGGTGATGGTGTCGTGGCCGGCGTTGTTGGGGCCGTACTTGAAGGTGTCTTCGCCCGCGCCGCCGGTCAGGGTGTTGTTGCCGAAGCTGCCGATCAAGGTGTCGTTGCCGCCACCGCCCACCAGCACGTCATTACCCAGGCCGCCGCTGAGCACGTTGGCCTGATCGTTACCGGTCAGATGGTCGCCGTAGTCCGAGGCAATCAGGTTCTGGATATTGTGCAAAGTGTCGTGGCCGGCGCCGGTGTCCTGCGCCGTCTCGATGCGCAGGTCCACGGTCACCGGGCCCTTGGCGTTGTGGTAGCTGACGGTGGTCACGTCACCGGCGGCGGTACCGCCGATGAAGGTGTCATTGCCCGCGCCGCCCATCATGAAGTCATGGCCGCCCTTGCCGATCAGCGTGTTGCCGCTGTCATCGCCCAGCAAGATGTCATCGCCCGTGGTACCGGTCAGGGTATGCCCGGCCTGGTAGGTGATCAGCGCAGCCGCCGTGTCGCTGCCGCCATGGCCGTCGCTGACGGTGTACGTGGCCGGCAGGTTGGGCGTGTAATCGGCCGCCCCTGCGTAGTTGACCGCCATGTCCAGGGTGTAGGCCGTGGCGCTGGCGTGGCCAGCCGCATGGCTGACGTGGATGGTGTAGTCGCCGTCGGTGGTGGCGTGGATCGAGCCGCCATCGCCCAACGGCGTCGAACCGCCATTGCCCAGCTTCCAGGACAGGTCCAGGTGGCTGTTGCTGGCGTCACTGAGGTTCAGGGTTTCGCCGGCCTTGAGGTGCACGGTGATCGAGTCCGACGCATTGGCATTGCTGACAAACGCCGCCGCGCCGAGGAACCCGCTGACCACCAGCAACGCCGTCATGTTGCCGGTGTTGGCGTTGAAGTCACTGCGGTCGATGGTCTTGACCTGGTTGGCGCTGGTGTTGCCGGTGCCGTTGAACAGGATCGTCTGCGTGCTGGCCGCACTGAAGTCGGCCCCCTTGGGCGCCCAGCCGGTGACGAAACCGATGTTGGTGACGGTCAACTGATCGCCATTGGCATCGGTGTCGTTGGCCACCAGCCCGTCGCTGGGCACGATGATGGTCGAGGACAGGATATTGGTGATGATGTGGTCGGCCACGGCCACCGGGGCGGTGTTAGGCGTGAGGTTGATGGTCAGGGTGGCGGGGTTGGACAGGTCGCCGTCATTGTCGGCTAGCACGAAGCCCACGGTTTCCTTGATCGCCACCGTGGTGCCATTGGCCGACGAGGTGTAGCTGTAGGCGCCGTTGTCCATGTCCACCACCAAGGTGCCGCCATGGCTGCTGGCCACGCTGATGCTGTTGGTGGTGGTGTCGAAACTGCCGTGGCTGGTACCGCCGGACGTGCTCATGCCGCCCGCGCCGTTGTTGGCCTTGGGGTCGTAGGTGTAGGTCACGCCATCCACCAGGATGGCCTTGATGAAGCCGCCGTCGGCACCGAAGGTGCTGTGGGCCAGCAGGCTGCCAGTCAGTGCCACGCCCTGCACGGTGCCGCTGAGCACCGCGTCGAGGTCGCCCAGGTTCTTGACCACGGTGGCGTTGGTGTCGACCTTGGCCACCCCGTCGTAGGCGATCGGGTCCAGGTACTGGCTGTTGACGTGGGTGCCAAGGCCAATGGCATAGGACTTGATGTCGTTGGCCGTGAGGTAGTTGGCCCAGGCTTGTGCCTCGCTTGGGTCGATGCCATCGCCCTTGTCGACGTTGGTTTCGCTGCCCGACTGGCCGTGGCCGGTCTTGGGATTGGTATCGGACAGGGTCGGGTTGCCGTCGGAGAAGAAGTAGCTGACGTTCTGCGCGCCCTCGATCTTGCCGCTGGTCTGGAACGCCTGTTGCGCGCCGCTCAAGGCGTAGTCGTAGTTGGTGCCACTCTCGGCGTGCAGCCCGGCGATGTAGGCCTTGGCAGTGGCCACGTCGACCCAGACGCTGCTGGCCACGTCGACACTGCTGTTGAAGGTCACCACCTGCACCTTGACGTCACCCATGTCATCGTACTTGTTGAGCAAGGTGAAGATGGCCGATTTTGCCAGGTCCAGGCGGCTGCCACCGACGCCGGAGTCTTCGTTCATGCTGCCGGACACATCGATCACCAGCAGCAGGTTGGTGTTGATGCCCGACACCGTTGCGCCCTGCTCGATGGGCCCGGCCTTGGGCACGTCGTCGGCGATGTTGATGGTCAGGTGGCTGCTGATGGTGTTGCCCAGCGAGTCCGTGCCCTGGTAGGTGAACGTCTCGTGGGTCAGGTCGGCGCCGTTGTTGGCCCCCGGCGTGGTTTTAGGCGCCGACGTCAGGGTGTAGGTATAGCTGCCGTCACTGTTGAGGTGCAGCGTGCCGTATTGGCCGACCAGGGTGCCATCGGTCGCGCCTGCCAGGCTATAGGTGATCGGCCCGGCGCCACCGTTGATGCTGCCGGCGACGCTGCCGCTGGCGGTTTCGCCGGTGGAATCGGGGTGACTGCCCACCACCGTGCCGGGTGCCAGGTCGTTGTGATCCTGGTTCAGGTCCAGGGCCGCTTCGAACACGGTCACGCCATGCACGTCGCAGGCCTGCAGGCCGGTGTCGCTGATCTTGATGGTGACGGTGGTGGTGCTGATGTCGCCGTCGCCGTCGGCCACCGAGTAGGTGAACACATCGCTCACCGTGCCATGGCTCACCGAGTTGGCGTTGGCATGGTAGGCCGAGGTACCGTCGGCCAAAATCACCAGTTGGCCATACAGGCCGGTGATCACCGTGCCCACGCCGCCAACCACCGAATGGGACGTGTCGCCACCGGCCTTGACGCCCACTACGCCGTAGAAGCCGTCGGCGCCGGACACATCGTTTTGCAAGACGTTGCCTTGCACCGTCTGGCCTTCGTAGAGGTGGGCCGAGTCCGGGTAGGCAGTGGGCTTGTCATCGACGATGCGGATGGTCAGCTCACTGGTCACGCTGTTGCCGACGCTGTCGGTGGTCACCAGGGTGAAGCTTTCGGTGGTGCTTTGCACCGCGCCCGGCGCCACATGGGGGGCCGAGACCAGGGTGTAGGTGTAGCTGCCGTCGCCGTTGAGGTGGATGACCCCGTAGGTGCCGGTGAGGTTGCCGTTGGTGGCGCCCTGCAGGCTGTAGGTCAGCGCGCCGACGCCGCCGGTCACCGAACCGGCCACGCTGCCGCTGGCGGTTTCTGCGGTCGAATCCGGATGGCTGCCGGTGGAAGTGCCCGCGGCCAAATCATTAGGGTCTTTGTTCAGGTCCAGCGCCGCTTCGAACACGGTCACGCCATTCACGTCACAGGCTTGCAGGCCCGCGTCGCTGATCTTGATGGTGACGGTGGTGGTGCTGATGTCGCCGTCGCCGTCGGCCACCGAGTAGGTGAACACATCGCTCACCGTGCCATGGCTCACCGAGTTGGCGTTGGCGTGATAGGCAGACGTACCGTCGGCGGCAATGATCAGCACGCCGTACTGGCCAATGATCGCCGTCCCTACGCCGCCAATCACCGAATGGGAGGTGTCGCCGCCGGCCTTGACGCCCACCACGCCATAGAAGCCATCGGCGCCCGACACGTCGTTTTGCAGCACATTGCCTTGGACCGTCTGGCCTTCGACGATGTGGGCATAGTCCGGGTAGGCCGTCGGCTTGTCATCGACGATGCGCACGGTCAATTCACTGGTGACGGTGTTGCCCACGCTGTCGGTGGTCACCAGGGTGAAGCTTTCGGTGGTGCCCAGGGAGGCCCCTGGGCCGACATGCGGTGCCGACGTCAGGGTATAGGTGTAGGTGCCGTCGGCATTGAGGTGGATTTGCCCATAGGTACCGGTCAGGTCGCCGTTGGTGGCGCCGACCAGGCTGTAGGTCAGCGCGCCGACGCCACCGGTCACCGAACCGGCCACGGTGCCGCTGGCGGTTTCGGCGGTCGAATCCGGATGGCTGCCGGTGGAAGTGCCCGCGGCCAAATCGTTATGGTCTTTGTTCAGGTCCAGCGCCGCTTCGAACACGGTCACGCCATTCACGTCACAGGCTTGCAGGCCCGCATCGCTGATTTTGATGGTGACGGTGGTGGTGCTGATGTCGCCGTCGCCGTCGGCCACCGAGTAGGTGAACACGTCGCTGACCGTGCCGTGGGTCACCGAGTTGGCGTAGGCATGGTAGGCCGAGGTGCCGTCGGCCAGGATCACCAATTGGCCGTATTGGCCGTTGATCACCGTGTTCACCCCGCCAATGACTGGCTGCGAGGTATCACTGCCGGCCTTGACGCCCACCACGCCATAGAAACCATCGGCGCCGGACACATCGTTGTGCAGCACGTTGCCTTGTACCGTCTGGCCTTCGGCGATGTGCGCGGTGTCTGGGTTGGCCGTGGGCACGTCGTCGACGATGTTGATGACGATGGTGCTGGTGACCGTGTTGCCGTTGGCGTCGGTGGCCTGGTAGGTGAAGGTCTCGTTGCTGAGGGTGTTGTTGCCATCGTTGGCCGCCGGCGTGGTGTGCGGGGCCGAGGTTCAGGGTGTAGGTGTAGCTGCCATCGCTGTTGAGGTGGATTTGCCCATAGGTGCCGGTCAGGTTGCCATTGGTGGCGCCCACCAGGCTGTAAGTCAGGGCGCCGACGCCGCCGGTCACCGAGCCCGCCAGCGAGCCGCTGGCCGTCTCGCCGGTCAGCGCAGGCGTGCTGCCGGTCACGGTGCCCGGCGCCAGGTCGTTGTGGTCCTGGAATTTGTCGAGGTCTTTCTCGTACACCGTCACGTCACTGTCGGTGAGCGCGACCAGGCCGCTGTCGGCGATGCCGATGGTGATGGTGGTGGTGCTGAGGTCACCGTCCGCGTCGGCGATGGTGTACGTGAACACATCGTAAGCGCCTGGCGGCGTCACGGCGTTGGGGTTGCTGTGGTAGACCGCTTCGCCGTTTGCCGCCACGGTCAGCGTGCCGTACAGGCCGGTAACGCTGGTGCCTACGCCGCCCACCGCAGGCAGTGCGGTAAAGCCGCCGGCGCGTACGCCGATCACCGCGCCAAAGGCACTGGGGCCATCAGCGCTGGGCACGTCGTTGGCCAGCACGTTACCCACCACGGTGCCGCCTTCGACCACGTGCGTGGTGTCGGCAATCGCCTTGGGCGTGTCGTCGATGATGTTCACGTCCAGGCTGGCGCTGGCGGTGCTGCCGTCCGTGTCGGTGGCCACCACGCTGATGTGGTCGACCTTATCGTTGGCGCCCTGGCCCAGCGGGTGCTGGATGTTGTCGGCCAGGGTGTAGCTGTAGGTGACCACGCCGGTGGTGAGGTTGACGTTGGTGATGGTCAACTGCTGGCCGAGCGTGGTGGTGATGACTTGGCCGACGCCGGTCACCGCCCCGCCGGTCACGATGTTCACCCCGCCCACGGTCAAGGTCTGCAAGCCGTCGGCGGCATTGATGGTGAAGGTCCCGTTCTGGGTCAGCGCGCCAGCGTTGGGGCTACTGCCGTCGGCCAGGTTTTTCTCGTAGACGGTTTGTTCGCCGCCGCTCACGTCCAAGCCGTTGATCAAGACCTGGTCGTTGATGTTATTGATGTTCAACGTCAGCGTGGCAGTGCTGGTATCGCCGTCCGAGTCATTGAGGGTGTAGGTGAACGTTTCGGTGCCACTGCCGCCACCATGCAGGGCGACAAATGCCGGGTCGCTGCTGTTGAGGGTGTAGGTGTAGTTGCCGTCGGCGGTCAGCACCAGGGTGCCGTAGGTGCCGGTGTAGGTGCCGGGGGTAATGGGGCCGCTGGTGCCGGTGACCGGGATGCGGTCGGCGCCCTGGATGTCATTGGTCAGCACGTTACCGGTCAGCACCAGGTGCTGTTCGGTGGCGGCCACCGGGTTGAGGTCGTTGATGGCCTGGGGCACGTCGTCGGTCACGTTGACGTCGATGGTGCCGGTGGCCGTGGTGCCGTTGCTGTCGGTGGCCGTGACCGTGATGCTTTCGCTGATGGTGTTGGCGCCGTTGCCCGCGGGTTGGCTTTCGTTGCCGTCCAGGGTGTAGGTGTAGGTGACCTGGCCGTTGTTGTAGCCGGTGATAGTCAGGGTGTTGCCCAGGCCCGTGGTGATCGACTGGCCGAGGCCGGTGAGCACGCCATTGGTGAGCACGTTGATGCCGCCGACGGTCAGGTTGCTCAGGCCGTCCGGCGCGCTCACGGTGAAGCTGTTGGCTTGGGTGAGGGCCGCCGCATTGCTGGCCGAGCCCAATGGCAGGTTGGCCTCGTTGACGTTGATCTCACCCGATTGCACCGACAGGCCGTTGATGGTCACGCCGTTGTCCACCGGTACCGGCAGCAGGGGGGTGATCACGATAGGCGCGGTGTCCTGGGCATTGGTGTTGGGCTGCGGCAGCACGTCCTGGATGGCCAGTTCCGGCACGCCGCCGAAGCCTGCGGTGGGGAAACCGGTGACCGGATCAACCGCGCCACCGACTTCAGTGAGCAACACGAAACTGTGGCCACCACCGGCCGCGCCGCCGGGCGTGTTGGTGGTGAGGGTGGGGCCGGCCGCAGTGGCCTCGGCATCGGCCGTCGGGTCGGCACCCGCGGCGATGGCTTGTTGCAGCTTTTGCACGTCGGTCAGTTGCGACTCGCTGGGGGCGACCGCCTCGGGAGCATCCACATGAGGGGCATGGCCGGCGAGCAGATCGGGGGACAGCTTGAGGCTACTGTCACGGCCCAGGGTCAGCTCGTTGCCGTTGTTCAGGTGCACCGCCACCGCGCCCGAGGCGCCGGTGTCCAGTTGCTCGCCGGCAAACACCCGGTCGCCTTCGACCAGCGCCCGGCGGCTGCCGTCGCCGCCAACAGCGAATACCTGCCCGATGACCTTGGTGACAGTCCCGATCAATGTAGCCATGTGCATTCTCCACTGCCGCTCGCGGCATCAGGTGTTTGCGCACAGTGCACAGGGGTGTGCGTGGAGGTACGGCCGGACGCCATGCGGCACGGCACCCGACCCATTCGGATGCTTCATGCTACACAGCCAATCCAACTGACCTACAACCGCCGGCGGCTCGCGCGGACAAACCTGAACAAAATCAGTTTGATCCGTTTTCGAGCGCTTTTGGTGAGGTGGCGAATGAGTCTTTACCCTGCAAGTGACAATTTTCTGTCGCCAAAGACTCACGCGTTCCCTCCCCTCCGCTACATCCCCGCCCTATGTCGCAAATAAATTCTGAACTTTTCTTGTTCAGCCCTAAAGCCTTGTTGTTACTTCGCTTGGCGGGCTGGCTTGAGAGAACAATGTCTTGGATTTTCCAGAGCGCATAAGTTTTTTTCCGCATAACTGTTATGAAAAAATCTTCTTAGCTCTTCCTAAAGATGTTCTTAGCTCTGTTGTTACAGGCCTGAAACGGTTTGACCTTTATTTTTCGTCATTTTTTTGGCGATTGCTTCACTTCGAAGACCTTAGGGAGATCCACCCAATGCGCGTTTTGAACCCCATCTACAGCGCGGTTTTGTTGGCGATGGCCTGCGCTCAAGCCCAAGCCATGTCGCTCACCGACGCGATCCAGAGCACCATCGACAACCACCCGGAGATCCAGTCCAGCATTAACAACCGGCTGTCGGCAGATGAGGACGAGAAAGTCGCCAAGGGCGGGTTTTACCCCAGCGTTGACCTGGTGGCCGGTTACGGCCGGGAAAAAACCGACAGCCCGACCACCCGCGCGCTCACCGGCAACAACACCGAAACCCTGAATTACACCCAGTCGGAACTGCGGCTGCGGCAGATGCTGTTCGACGGTTTCAACACCCCCAACGAAGTGGAACGCACCAAGGGCGTGGTCAACTCGCGCGCCTACTACGTGCGCGGTACCTCGGAAACCCTGGCCCTGCGCGCCATCGAGGTGTACCTGGAAGTGCTCAAGCGTCGCGAGCTACTGACCCTGGCCAAAAATAACCTGCAGGCGCACCTGCGGGTCAACGACCAGATCGGCCTGCGCAGCGAGCGCGGCGTGGGCAGCACCGCCGACGTCGACCAATCGCGAGCCCGTCGCGCCCTGGCCGAGAACAACTTCTACACCGCCCAAGTAGACCTGTCGGACGCCGAGGCGAACTTCTTCAGCGCCGTGGGGCGCATGCCCGACGAGCTGGAATCACCAGCCTCGGTCAAAGGCGAAATGCCCACAGACCTTGCGTCCGCCCGCCAGTCGATGCTGGAGAACAACCCCTACCTGAAATCGGCCCAAGCCGACGTGCAGTCTGCCGAAAGCCAGTACGAAACCGCCAAGTCGCCGTTCTACCCGCGCCTGGACGCGGAGCTGGCGGTGGGCGCCAACAACAACATCTCCGGCGAAGAAGGCCGCGACAACAACTGGCGCGCCGGCGTGGTAATGAACTACAACCTGTTCCGCGGCGGCAGCGACAAGGCCCGCCTGCAGTCCGATGCGCACAAGATCAACCAGGCCATGGACATCCGTAACAACGCCCTGCGCATGCTCAACGAGAACATGTCGCTGGCCTGGAACGCCATGAACAACGCCCGCGTGCAAACCCCCTACGCCCGCGAATACGCCGAGACCACCACCAAGGTGCGTGCTGCCTACCAAGACCAGTTCGGCCTGGGCCAACGGACCCTGCTCGACCTGTTGGACAGTGAGAACGAGTTGTACAACGCCAACCGTCGTTACGCCGAGGTGCGCTACACCGAGGAGTATTCGATGTACCGCGTGCTGGCCAACATGGGCCAGTTGCTGAACAAGGAAAAAGTCGTGTTGCCAGCAGAAGCCATCGCCCAGACGGAAGTCAAAAGCGAAGCGCGCCTGCCGGACATGAAGTAATCGACCGTCGCCTGGAGTACTGCCTTTGACCAGCATGCAACCTGCAGCCCCGGGCGTGGACCCGCGCCTGAGCTTCGATGACCCCCTGCTCGACGGCTTGCTGATCTTGTGCAAGCTGCACGGTTGCACCGTCAGCCGCACCAGCCTAAGCGCCGGCCTGCCCCTGGCCGAGCAACGCATGAGCCTGGACCTGCTGCCCCGTGCCGCAGCCCGGGCCAGCTTGCAGGCGCGCCTGTTGCGCCGCGAACTGTCGGCGATCTCGCCGCTCAACCTGCCGGTGCTGCTGATCCTCGACCAGGGCCGCTGCGCGGTGCTCAGGCGCTGGGGCGAGGACGGCCAGGCGCTGATCCTGCCCAGCGAAGCCGAGGGTGGCGAGCAATGGGTCAGCCTTGAAGAATTGCAAGCGGCCTACAGCGGCCAAGCGCTGTTCGCACGGCCCCGCCACGAGCTTGAAGACCTGCGCTCGCCGCTGATGCCACGGGTGCATGCCTGGTTTCGCGACACGCTCAAACTGTCCCGCTGGCTGTACAGCGACGCCATCCTGGCCAGCCTGATGATCAACCTGCTAGGGCTGATGGTGCCGCTGTTCGTGATGCAAACCTACGACCGGGTGGTGCCCAACCAAGCCACCTCGACCTTGTGGGTGCTGGTGATCGGGCTGTTGGTGGGCACGCTGTTCGAACTGGTGCTGCGGGTGGTGCGCGCGCACCTACTGGACACCGCCGGCAAGAAGACCGACCTGATCCTGTCCGCCACGCTGTTTGAGCGCATCACCGGCATGGCGATGAAAGCCCGCCCCGCCACCATCGGCGGTTTTGCGCAAAGCATCCACGACTTCCAGGGCCTGCGCGAATTCCTCACCGCGGTCACCCTGACCAGCATCATCGACCTGCCTTTCGCCGTGCTGATGCTGCTGGTGATCGGCCTGCTGGGCGGCTGGCTGGTGGTGATCCCGATGCTGGCTTTCCCGCTGACCATCATCTTTGCCCTGATCATCCAGGTGCGCCTGCGCGACACCGTGCAAAAAAGCCTGGCCCTGGGCGCCGAACGCCAGGCGCTGCTGATCGAAACCCTCAGCGGCCTGGAAACCCTGAAGGCCTGTGGCGCCGAGAGCGAGCGCCAGTACCAGTGGGAAAACACCCACGGCGCCCTCACCCGCCTGGACAGCCATGCGCGCAACCTGTCGGCCATGGCCACCAACGGCACGCTGTTCATCCAGCAGTTTTCCGGCATGGCGATCATCGTCGCCGGGGTTTACAGCATCATCGCCGGCAACCTCAGCGTGGGCGCGCTGGTGGCCAGCTACATGCTCGGCAGCCGCGTGCTGGCGCCACTGGGGCAGATCGCCGGTTTGATCACCCGCTACCAGCAGGCCCAACTGACCATGCGTAGTACTGACGCGCTGATGGCCCTGCCGCAAGAGCGCGACCCGCAACAGCGGCCACTGGAACGCACCACCCTGCAAGGAGCCCTGGCGGTCAGCCAGGTGACCTTCCGTTATGCCGGGCAAAACGCCCCGGCCCTGAGCAACATCAGTTTCAGCATGAAGCCGGGCGAACGCATCGGCATCATCGGCCGCAGCGGCTCGGGCAAAAGCACCCTGGCGCGGCTGGTCCTGGGCTTCTACGAACCCGACGAAGGCCAGGTGCTGCTGGACAACCTGGACCTGCGCCAACTGGACATCAGCGACCTGCGCCAGCAAGTCGGCTACGTGGCCCACGACCTGCCGCTGCTGGCGGGCAGCCTGCGTGACAACCTGACCCTGGGCGCGCGTTACGTCAGTGACGCACGCATGCTGGAAGTGGCCGAAATGACCGGCGTCAGCGAACTGGCCCGCCAGCACCCGGCCGGCTTCGACCGCCCGGTGGGCGAACGCGGCCAACTGCTCAGCGGTGGCCAGCGCCAGGCCGTGCTGCTGGCCCGGGCACTGCTACTGGACCCACCGATCATGGTGCTCGACGAACCCACCAGCCACATGGACAACAGCAGCGAAGACACCCTGCGCCTCAAGCTGCACAGCTGGGTGCAGGGCAAAAGCCTGCTGCTGGTCACCCACCGCACCTCGATGCTCAGCCTGGTGGATCGGCTGTTGGTGCTGGACAACGGACGGATCGTGGCCGATGGCCCGAAAGACGCGGTAATCGACGCATTGCGCAAGGGCCGTGTCGGCTCAACAGCGGTTTAGGAGTAGTCATCGATGGCAGCATCTTCAGGTCCGCGAGGCTACTTCTCAAGCTTCGGTAAAACCGCGGAAAGCGAGTTCATGCCCGAGCTCGCCAGCGCGTCGTTGCAGGATTCGCCGCGCCTGTCGCGGCTCACGGTCTGGCTGTGCGCCGCGCTGATCGTGGCGGCGCTGGTATGGGCCAAGTTTGCCGTGCTGCAAGAGGTGACCATGGGCGAAGGCAAGGCCATCCCGTCGAGCAAGGTGCAAGTCATCCAGAACCTGGAGGGCGGCATCGTCACCGAGATTTTCGTGCGCGAAGGGCAAATGGTGAACAAGGGCGACACCCTGATACGCCTGGACGACACACGCTTTTTGTCCAACAAGGGCGAAAGCGAGGCCGACCGGTATGCGCTGATGGCCCAGGTGGAACGGCTGTCGGCAGAAGCCGAAGGCAAGCCGTTCGTGGTGTCCGACGAGGTCCGCACCAAGGCCCCGCAAGTGGCCGAGGACGAAATGAGCTTCTACACCTCGCGCCAGCGCCGGCTGGCCAGTGAGCAAACCACCCTCACCGAGCAACTGCGGCAAAAAACCCAGGAGCTGGCAGAGTTTCGCTCCAAGCAGGAGCAGTACCGCTCAAGCCTGGCCCTGCTGCAGCAAGAGATGAACATGTCGGCGCCGCTGGTGGGCACCGGGGCGATTTCACCGGTCGAGATCCTGCGCCTCAAGCGCAGCGCGGTCGAAGCCCGCGGCCAGATGGACGCCACCACCTTGGCCATCCCGCGCGCCGATGCGGCCATCAACGAGATCAAGAGCAAGCTCAACGAGTCGATCCAGACCTTCCGTTCCGACGCCTCCAAAGACCTCAACAGCAAGCGCACCGACCTGTCCAAGATCACCGCCACCAGCATCGCCATCGACGACCGCGTCAGCCGTACCACGGTGGTGTCACCGGTGCACGGCATCATCAAGACCTTGAAGGTCAATACCATCGGTGGGGTGGTGCAGCCGGGCAGCGACATGGTCGAGATCGTGCCGCTGGAAGACAACCTGCTGATCGAAGCCAAGGTGCGCCCCCAGGACGTGGCTTTCCTGCACCCCGGCCAACCGGCCATGGTCAAGTTCAGTGCCTACGACTACACCATCTACGGGGGCCTGAAGGCCAAGCTGGAGCTGATCAGCGCCGACACCATCACCGACGACAAGGGCAACAGCTTCTACCTGATCCAGGTGCGTACCGATAAAAACCATTTGGGCGGCGACAGCAAGCCGCTGCTGATCATCCCCGGCATGACCGCCACAGTGGACATCATCACCGGGGAGAAAAGCGTGTTGGATTACGTGTTGAAACCCGTATTGAAAGCGCGGACCGAAGCGATGCGCGAGCGGTGATTCGCGGCGCTCCCTCTAGGAGCGGATTCATCCGCGAAGGCCGCGCCGCGGTGCATCAGGTACACCGCGACGTTCTTTTCGCGGATAAATCCGCTCCTACGGAGCTTGAATCAAACCAACGAGGCATCCACGATCAACACCACCTTGCCCGACACCTGGTTACCCGCCAATTCCGCGAACGCCGCTTCTGCATCGGTGACCGCGAAGGTGCGCGCCACCTGCGGGTTGAGCCGCCCTTCGCTGAACAGTGGCCATACATGCTGACCCAGGTCACTCAACAGGTCAGCCTTGAACTGGTCATCACGGGTGCGCAGGGTAGACCCCAGCAACTGCACCCGCTTGCCCAGCACCTGGGCCAGGTCCAGCGTCGCATCGCGACCGCCCATCAGGCCGATCAGCACCCAGCGCCCGTCGACTGCCGCCAGCTTCACGTTGAGCTTGGCGTACTCGCCGCCGCCCACCGGGTCGAGGATCACGTCGAAGGGGCCAAAATCATTCAGGGCACTCAGGCCGTCGGTACGCACTACGCCGCCCTGTGCCCCCAGTTGCACGCAGTATTCCAGGCGCTCGCTGGAACCCACGCTGACCCAGGTCGGGTTGCCAAACGCCTTGCACAGCTGGATCGCCGCCGAGCCGATGCCGCTGGCACCCGCATGCAGCAATACTTTTTCGCCCGGCTTGAGCCCGGCCAACTGGAACAGGTTCAGCCACACCGTGGCGTACACCTCGGGGATCGCCGCCGCTTGCACCAAGGTCAGGCCCTCGGGTACCGGCAACACGTGACGACCGTCCACCACCACTTCTTCGGCCATGCCGCCACCGGCGAGCAGGGTGCACACCCGATCACCCACCTGCCAGGAGGAACCGGCACCGACTTCGCTGATAACCCCCGAGCATTCCAACCCGAGGATTTCACTGGCCCCCGGCGGCGGCGGATACAAACCGGCGCGCTGCAACAGGTCGGCGCGGTTCAGGCCCGCAGCCGCCACGCGAATCTTCACTTGACCTACGTCGCATTCCAAGCTCGGATGGTCTACCCACTCCACATGTCCTTCAACGCCTTGCAATGCCTTCACAGTGCCTCCATAGTTGACTCATGACTGAGCTCGGAGCTTAAAGCACCGGGCTTTTTTGCATTATGCGACCGGTTTCAATGGAACCGGCGAATTCAAAGACGGCCTAATATGCGTTATCAATTGCCCCCACGTCGAATCAGCATGAAGCATTTCTTACCCAGCTCCGCCCTTGCACTGTGCATTGGCCTCGGCTCACTGTCGATGTCTGCCTACACATTCGCCGCCAACAGCTGGGATAAACTTCAGCCTGACCGCGACGAGGTGATTGCCAGCCTGAATGTCGTCGAGCTGCTCAAGCGTCATCACTACAGCAAGCCGCCGTTGGATGACAAACGTTCGGTCATCATCTACGACAGCTACCTCAAGCTGTTGGATCCCTCGCGCAGCTATTTCCTGGCCAGCGATATCACCGAATTCGACAAGTGGAAGACGCAGTTCGACGACTTCCTCAAGAGCGGTGACCTGGACCCAGGCTTTACCATCTACAAGCGCTACCTGGACCGCGTCAAGTCGCGCCTGGACTTCGCCCTGGCAGAACTGGACAAGGGCGTCGACAAGATGGACTTCACCACCCACGACACCTTGCTGATCGACCGCAAGGATGCCCCGTGGCTCAAAAGCGAAGCGGAGCTTGACGACCTGTGGCGCAAACGCGTCAAGGACGAAGTGCTGCGCATGAAGATCGCCGGCAAGGATCCCAAGCAGATCCAGGACACCCTGACCAAGCGCTACAAGAACCAGTTGGCGCGCCTGGACCAGACCCGCAGCGAAGACATGTTCTCGGCCTACATCAACACCTTCGCGCAGTCCTATGACCCGCACACCAACTACCTGTCGCCTGACAGCGCGGAAAACTTCGATATCAACATGAGCCTGTCGCTCGAAGGTATCGGCGCCGTGCTGCAAAGCGACAACGATCAGGTCAAGGTGGTACGCCTGGTACCGGCAGGCCCTGCCGACAAGACCAAGCAGATTGCCCCGGCCGACAAGATCATCGGCGTGGCGCAGGGCGACAAGGAAATGGTCGACGTGGTCGGCTGGCGCCTGGACGAAGTGGTCAAGCTGATCCGCGGCGCCAAGGGCTCCGTGGTACGCCTGGAAGTCATCCCGCATACCAATGCGCCGAACGACCAGACCAGCAAGATCGTCGCCATCACCCGTGAAGCGGTGAAGCTCGAAGAGCAGGCGGCCAAAAAGTCCATACTGCACCTCACCGAGAACGGCAAGGAATACAAGCTGGGCGTGATCGAGATCCCGGCCTTCTACCTGGATTTCAAGGCCTTCCGTGCCGGTGACCCGGACTACAAGTCCACCACCCGTGACGTGAAGAAGCTGCTGACCGAACTGCAAAAAGAAAAAGTCGACGGCGTGGTCATCGACTTGCGCAACAACGGCGGCGGCTCGTTGCAGGAAGCCACGGAGCTGACCAGCCTGTTCATCGAGAAAGGCCCGACCGTTCTGGTGCGCAACGCCGATGGCCGCGTCGACGTGCTCGAGGACGAGAACCCGGGCGCCTTCTACAAAGGCCCAATGGCGCTGCTGGTAAACCGCCTGTCGGCCTCGGCCTCGGAGATTTTCGCCGGCGCCATGCAGGACTACCACCGCGCGCTGATCATCGGCGGCCAGACCTTCGGCAAAGGCACCGTGCAAACCATTCAGCCGCTCAACCATGGCGAACTGAAACTGACCCTGGCCAAGTTCTACCGGGTTTCCGGGCAGAGCACCCAGCATCAGGGTGTACTGCCGGACGTGGCCTTCCCGTCGATCATCGACACCAAGGAAATCGGCGAAAGCGCGTTGCCCGAAGCCATGCCGTGGGACACCATCCGCCCCTCGATCAAGCCTGCGGTCGACCCGTTCAAACCGTTCATTGCCCAGCTCAAGGCTGACCACGACGCGCGCACCGACAAGGACGCCGAGTTCATCTACATTCGCGACCGCCTGGCGCTGGCCGAGAAGCTGATGAACGAAAAAACCGTGAGCCTGAACGAAGCCGATCGTCGTGCCCAGCACACCGACATCGAAGCCAAGCAACTGGCGCTGGAAAACGCCCGTCGCAAGGCCAAGGGCGAAGAGCCGCTCAAGGAAATGAAGAAAGAGGACGAAGACGCCCTGGCGGCCGAGCCCGACAAGACCAAGCCGGAAGACGATGCCTACCTGGCCGAAACCGGGCGCATCCTGCTGGACTACCTGAAGCTGAACTCGACGGTGGCAAAACATTGATGCAGTGATGGCCATTGGTCATCAAAACGTCATCAACCTGTCGTGAAATAAGAGGCTGGGCGCCGCAAGCGCCCAGCCTTTTTTTTGCCTGCCGCCGGTGGTTCGCGGATCAACCCGCCCCTACACATTCCCCGTAGGAGTGGATACATCCGCGAAGCCAACACCCCGCACGCCCAGGCTACCCACTTGGAGGTAAGCGACGGCCATGACCATCACCGAACAGATCGGCACCTTGGGCAACATCCTGGCGCACGGCGGTTTGCACAGCCTGTTCCAGCCCATCGTCTCGCTGTCGGAACGGCGCATCCTCGGATTCGAGGCACTGAGCCGCGGCCCGTCCAACTCCGCGCTGCATTCGCCGATCAACCTATTTGCCGTGGCCCGCCAGGCCGGGCGCCTCAGCGAGCTGGAGATCGCCTGCCGCGAAAGCGCCTGCCGGCGTTTCAGCGAGCAAAAACTCCCAGGCAAGCTGTTCCTCAACGTCTCGCCCGAGTCGTTGCTGGAACCCACGCACCAACCGGGCCGCACCCTGCAACTGCTGCAAAGCTTCGGCATCCCGCCCAGCGAAGTGGTGATCGAGCTGACCGAACAGACGCCCACCGACGATTTCGGCTTGCTGTTCAACGCCCTTCATCATTATCGCGCCATGGGCTTTTCCATCGCCCTGGACGACCTGGGTGCCGGTTACTCCAGCCTGCGCTTGTGGTCCGAACTGCGCCCGGACTACGTGAAAATCGACCGGCACTTCATCGACGGTATCCACCAGGATGCGGTGAAGCGCGAATTCGTCGGCTCCATCCTGCAAATTGCCAAGGCCTCGCGGGCCCAGGTGATCGCCGAAGGCATCGAATTGGTGGAAGAGCTGGCCGTGCTGGCCGAGATGGGCGTGGACCTGGTCCAGGGCTATTTGCTGTGCCGACCGCAGGAGCATCCCCCGCACGACGCCCGCGCCATGCTGCCAAAACTTGAAACCAGCAGCCCGGCCCTGAACGATGACGGCAGCGACCTGAGCGCCCTGCTGATCGAGCAACCCTCGGTGCACTGCGACATGCCCACCGCGCGGGTGCTGGAGGCCTTCCGCCGCCAAGCCAACCTGAACTCCCTGGCGGTGCTGGACGCCGACGAGCAGCCCTGCGGCATCGTGCACCGCTACTCGCTGTCCGAAGCGCTGCTCAAGCCCTTTGCCACCGACCTGTTCGCACGCAAGCCGATCAGCCGGTTGATGAGCGAGGATTTCCTGGCCGTGGAGATCAACCAGTCCCTGCAACAGGTCAGCCGGTTGCTGACCAGCCGCGCCCGCCAGCGCATCGAGGAAGACTTCATCATCACCCTCAACGGCCGCTACGTGGGCTTGGGAAGGGTGATCGATGTGCTCAAGCTGATCACCGAGCTCAAGATCCAGCAGGCGCGCTACGCCAACCCGCTGACCCTGTTGCCCGGCAACGTACCGATCCAGCAGTGCCTGACGCGGCTACTGCAGCAAGGCCGCGAGTCGCTGATCTGCTACGTGGACATCGACAGTTTCAAGCCCTTCAACGACATCTACGGCTACGGCCGCGGCGATGAAGTGCTGCTGTGCCTGGCGCAATGCCTGAACGAACGGGTCGACCCCAGCCGTGACTTTGTCGGCCATATTGGCGGCGACGACTTTTTGCTGGTGCTGGGTGCGCAAGACTGGCGCAAGCGCCTCATTCATCTGCAGGAAGACTTCCAGAGCCAATGCCGGCGCTTCTACCGCGCCGAACACTTGGACGAAGGCTGCTTCATTGCCACCAACCGCCAGGGCCAGCGCCAGGAGTTTGCCCTGCTGTCGTTGTCGATCGGCGTGGTGCACCTGCACCCCGCGGCCTGCGCGACGCTGGATGCCAGCCAACTGGCCGAACTGGCTTCACAGGCCAAGCATCACGCCAAGAACATTCCCGGCTACAGCCTGTACGTGATCGACTCGCTCAGTGCCGACCTTGCTCATAGCGCTGTGCCGCTTGCGGATCCGGCGCAAGGCCCGGGCCACCCTGGCGGTACAGCTGCGCAAGCTTGAGCGCGGCCATGGGGTGGCCCGCGTTCAGTGCCAAGGTCCACCAGTGCACGCTGGCCACTGCGTCCGGGGCGATACTGGCCGTGCCTGCCAGGCACATCACCCCCAGTTGATAGGCGGCCTTGGCGTCGCCGGCTTCGGCGGCCAGGCGTAACAGCCGCCCCCCCTCCTCGCGGGCCCCGATGCCCACGCCGCGAAAGGCCAGGATATGCCCGTAAAAGCTTTGCGCCTGAACATCGCCCAAGGCCGCCATGCGAGCGAACTGGCCTTCAAGCCAGTGCCAACCCTGCGGTTGCTTGACGAACCAGGGCCAGCCAAACAGTTGCCGTGCCACCCAATAGCTGACCCTGGCGCGCAGCCGCCAGAGCCATGGCTTCACGACGCACACTCCTCGGGGTAGGCGTATTCGAATACCCGCACCACTTCCGAGGCGTGCCAGGAGGCGGCGGCTACTCCATCGGAGGGCCCGGAGAAACGCCCCAGGCGCTCCACGCACTCGAAGAAGCCCGGGCGCGGCAAACGGCTGGCCCCCTGACTGATCACCAGCGAACTGCGCAGGGGCTGCTCGGCACGGGCATCCAAAGCCGCCAAGTGCTCCAGGGCGGCGGTCAGGGTTTGCATGGCCGGGGTCGGGAACTCCAGGCGCTCTAACAGCGCGCGGTAGGTCAACAGGTGGCGCTGGCGGCGGGCATGATCCAATTCGCTCAGCAGCCCATCCCATTGCTGGCGACTGATACGCACGCTCATGACGGTTCTTCCCAGCCGGGAACCCCCAGTTCCCAGGCCAGGCTTCGTCGGATGGCCGCGTCCGGTACCCGCTCGCCACTTTCGATCATGGCCAGGTACGAGGGGCTGATGCCCACCGTGCGGGCCAACGCCTCCAGGGCCAGGCCCTTGGCTTCGCGCAGCGGCTTGAGCTGGTCGAAGCCCACTGGCGAAGCGGCTTCGGCATTGGCATTGGCGGCTACTTGCGGCTCGACAGTGGCCTGCGGCGCGCCTGCAGCAGCCAGCAGTGCTTGATACTGGTCCCACGGCAACACCGCATACTCCGGCTTGCCATCGCGGCTGATGACCTGAACACCCATGACAACCCCCATGTAGGATTACTCTAAGTAATCTGTCGGCATATTCCTTATGCCAAATATAGTAACAGTCGCAGGGGTTTGCGGGCGCGGAGTATTTCAATGCTCATACAATTGACGCTTTCAGTCCTTGTGATGTTCCAGCGTCAAGGCCTTGGGGCTGGCCGGCAGGCGTTCCACCACCCGCAGCTTTTCCGGGGCCAGGGCACTGCGCCAGGCGCGGAAGGCGTTCAGTTCCGATTCCAGAGTGCTCATCACCCACGCCAGCACCGCGATGTCGTCGAGCATGCCGATGCCCGGTATCCAGTCAGGAATGGCGTCGATGGGGCTAACAAAGTACATCAAGCCCGCCACGATGGACAGCAGCGCCCGCGGGCTAATGGCCCGGTACTCACCGCGCCAATAGGCCACGCAGAGCGCCTGCAGCAGTTTCACATCGTCTTTGAGCTTGCCCAGGCGGCTGCCCTCGCCCCTGCCCTTGCGGGCCACGGCAAAAATCAGCGCGGGCAATCGGCCGCGTGCCAACAGGCGTTCGGCCAGTGGCAGGAAGCGGACGTAACTCCAAGGTGCTTTCATAGGGTCTCCGAGAGGACAGGCAGGCAAGGTTATCCACAGATATTGTGGATAACCTTGTGAACAGAGCTGCTTGCGCAGCCTGAAAGCCCCGTTTTACAAGGGGTTGGCTTAGATCGGGCGTTTTTTACACACATTAAAAAACGCAAAATATCGTTGACCGGGCAAGCGTTTGCGGCTAGATCAGCCCATGTGCAGGTATGACTGCCCTGTGCGCTGCCAGTTCGATGAAAATTGTTTCATCGAATGCACCAATGAAAACGCCCCGTCGAGACGGGGCGTTCGGGTGCAGCAGGGCGTCGACTTACTTGGCCGCAGCCTTGTCGTCGTCGGCTGCCGGGGCCGCAGGCTCGGCGTCAGCTTTTGCCGGGTCCTTGATGGCCAACAGTTCCAGGTCAAAGACCAGTACCGAGTTCGCCGGGATGGTCGGGCTTGGGCTTTGCGCGCCGTATGCCAGGTCAGCCGGGATGAACAGCTTGACCTTCTCGCCCACGTGCATCAGTTGCAGGCCTTCGACCCAACCTGGGATCACACCGCTCACTGGCAGGTCAATCGGGCTACCGCGCTCGATGGAGCTGTCGAAGACCTTGCCGTCGATCAGCTTGCCTTCGTAATGAACGGTGACCACGTCAGTCGGCTTAGGCTGTGGGCCATCGGCTTTCTTGACGATCTGGTACTGCAGGCCGGAAGCGGTGGTGACCACGCCTTCCTTCTTGCCGTTTTCCTCAAGGAACTTCTTGCCAGCCGTTTCAGCTTCGGCATTCATTTTGGTCATGCGCTCTTCAGCACGCTTTTGCAGCGCGGCGAAGGCCTCGACCAATTCGTCGTCCTTGAGCTTCTGAGGCTTTTTGCCAACGGCATCTTCGATGCCTTGTGCTACAGCCTTGGAGTCCAGGTCGTCCATGCCTTCCTGTGCCAGGCTCTTGCCCATGTTCAGGCCGATACCGTAGGAAGCTTTTTGCGCCGGGGTTTTCAGCTCTACGCTGGTCTGCGCGTCGCAACCCGCGAGGACCAGAGTGACCAAGGCAACCGCCGCCGCCAACCGATGCTGTTTCATGCTATTTCCTTGTTCATGCGCCAAATGGGCAATCGAGTAAAGCCGCGAGCTTATCAGGCGGCCACGACCAGTGGCTACCGGCATAGGAGCTGGAAAATGTAGATAAGTTCACGTCAGCTATAGGTTTCTTCCCGCCGGGAGCAAAAATGCCATCATCCTGACAAATACCTTACAAACATCTAGGAAAAAACTGACAGACCAATCCCACAAGCTGCCCGTTGACGTCAGGGATGACTGACTTGCCGATAGCGTAGCGCAACTTCGCGCAATACCTCGCACATCCATTGCGCCGGCAACGGCAAGGCCATCGCCGCATTGCTGCAAATACCCACCGAACCGCCCGGCTCGCGCACACCCAGGTCCAGTTCGGCCAGTTCGCCACGGCTGATTTCCAGCAGCACGGCATCACGCGGCGCCACCCAGATGGCGTCACTGCTGAGCACGTAGCGCCGGCTCAAGGTGGGCGACAGGGTCTCTACCCGCTGCGCCGACGGTACGATCGCACACTGTACGAATAGGCTGTCGGCGTGCTTGCGGATGGTGGTGCCGGCGCTCGGCACCACCAAGGGGTAGCCACTGATCTGCGCCCGGTCGGTGGGTTGCAGCATCAGCAACGGGTGATCAGGGCGCACTACCAGGGTCATCGACTCGCTGTACAGATGCTCGAACAGCAAGCCCTGGATTTGCGGGCTGTCGGTCATGCGCCCGATCACCAGGTCCAGCTCGCCCACGTGCAACTGCGACAACAGGAAGGCGCTGGGCCCGGTGGCCACGCTCACCACCAACGCCGCGTGGCGCTGGTGCAACAGGCCGATCACCTCGGGCATCAACAGGCTCTCTACAGTAGAGAGGATGCCGATCTTCACCTGCGGTGGCTCATGCTCCTCGGTGCGCAGGGTGCTCACACCGTCGCGCAATGCCTGCACGCACGGCCCGGCATAGCGCATGAAGCGTATACCGGCCGGGGTCAGCTCCACGCCACTCTTGCCGCGCTCGAACAGGCGCGTTTCAAGCAGGTCTTCCAGCTCCTTCAGGGTTTTGGAAATAGCCGGCTGGCTGATTGAAACGGCATCGGCAGCCTTGGCGAAGCTGCCTTGGCGGGCAATTTCGAGAAAGCACAGCAGGTGGCGGAATTTGATGCGAGTGTCGAGGTTCATGGGCGCATCGTAGCGCACCTTGTGGCGGCTACTGAAGGCCGGTACAAAGACTCATTGCCCCTTATCCAGAGTCGAGCACACAAGGCTGACAACTCGACCTGACAGACCATGGCGCGTTGCAACCCATTTGGGAGCAGGCTTGCCTGCTCCCACATTCCATGGCCTGTGGGGTTGGTGTTGTCAGACTTGTGTGCCTGGCTTAAGGGGCGGGTGGCAGCAATATAGAGCGGCACTGCGTCCGACCAGGAAAATGCCTACGGTGGGTTTCAGGTCGCGGTCAATGAGATAGAGCGCGGTGGCTGATCCGCGAATAAATCTGCTACCACAGAAATAAAATGATGCCTAGGCTGGTGCGAAGCCCCGTAACCAAGTGCTTTAGACAAACTTTAATTTGAGCCACAGAAAAATACACCGCACCTTGCAGGTGCGGCGCAACATCTTTTAATAGGTGATATCAGGAAAGCCTCAACGCACTCACATCAATACGAGCTTTTTTTCAATACCATCGCCCTCGGTAAATGGCCAATCCACTACCCTTTTCATTAACGGTCAACACAGCCTCAAGAATTGAAAAATTCGTATCAGTATTAATTATCACGGACACATCACGAACGTCATCGTCTCGTACAAAAAAACTCGCAGAACAGCCTGGCCCTACACTATTTTCAAAGTGATAATGGCCGTCCTCCTCATACGACTTATCCGGCATAGTAAATACTACTTTGACAAATCCCGTTGCATCGTTCGCATTTGAGAGCACGAGCCCAAAGGCGGAACTTAGCGAAGGATCAGCTTCCCACTTAAATGTTTTACTATCGTATATTCCACGACTTGTATTCATCACCATGACAGCCACCTTTATTATTGAACCAACGTTCTCGTGTGAAAAGTTTATCAGCACACCCGACAAGCAAGCACTCCTCCCCCCACGTAATGAAACACCACCATGCGAAGAGAGCACCACAAGAAAAAACAAAGTGCCTGACACCTTTAGTATGAAACCAGCACAACCATTGTCAACTGACAAAAATACCAGTTCGAAATAAATAAAATACTTTCAACTAAATCTCTCAGGAAAAATTAAAAACACACTCATTTATTGCACAGATATAAAAACAAACACGCCTGATCGATAACACGACCTTACAGGCCATGGCCTCTGGTTGGTGTTGCCAACCTTGTGTGCATGGCTTGGAGGCTGCGTGAAGCGGCTTGGCATGTGAGGTAGACCGAGGTGCTTGCTTCGCGGATTCATCCGCGAAAAAAAAACGCCGCGGTGTATCGAATACACGGCGGCGTTTTTTAGCTCAAAGACCAGGCCCTTACATCTCCACCTGCGTACCCAACTCGATCACCCGGTTAACCGGCAGCTTGAAGAAGCGCAAATTGCCGTTGGCATTCTTCAACATGAACGCGAACAACGCCTCGCGCCAACGCGCCATGCCCACCAGCTTGGACGGGATCACCGTTTCGCGGCTGAGGAAGTAGGTGGTGCGCATCGGGCTGAAATCCAGGTCGTCCAGGTGGCACAACTTGAGCGCGCCCGGTACGTCCGGTTCATCCATGAAGCCGTAGTGCAAAATCACCCGGAAGAAGCCTTCGCCGTAGGACTCGACCTCAAAGCGCCGCTCTTTGGGCACCCGTGGGTCGTCTTCGTTGACCACGGTCAGCAATACCACCTGCTCATGCAGCACCTGGTTATGCAGCAGGTTGTGCAACAACGCATGGGGCACGGCGTCTGGGCGGGCCGTGAGGAACACCGCGGTACCCTGCACGCGGTGCGGGGGTTGCACGCGGATGCTGCTGATGAAGATCGGCAGCGGCAGGCCGCCTTCATCCAGGCGGTCGACCAACAGCTGTTTACCGCGCTTCCAAGTGGTCATCAGGATGAACAGCACGGTACCGGCCAGCACCGGGAAGGCGCCACCCTGGATGATCTTGGGCACGTTGGCGGCGAAGAACAGGCCGTCCACCAGCAGGCAGATGGTCATTACCGGCACCGCGAAGATCGGCGGCCACTTCCACGACAGCAGCATCACAGCGGCCACCAGGAAGGTGGTCATCAGCATGGTGCCGGTCACGGCCACGCCGTAGGCCGAGGCCAGGGCACCGGAAGACTCGAAGCCCAGCACCAGCAGGATGACGCCACACATCAAGGTCCAGTTCACGGCGCCGATGTAGATCTGGCCTTGCTCATCACTGGAGGTGTGCTGGATGTGCATGCGTGGGATGTAGCCCAACTGGATCGCCTGTTGGGTCAGCGAGAACGCCCCCGAAATTACCGCCTGAGAGGCAATCACCGTGGCCACGGTGGACAAGCCGATCAACGGCAGCAACGCCCAGTTCGGCGCCAGCAGGTAGAACGGGTTGCGGGCCGCTTCCGGGTCGGCAAGGATCAATGCGCCCTGGCCGAAGTAGTTCAGCACCAAGGCCGGCAGCACCAGGATGAACCAGGCGCGGGCAATGGGCTTGCGGCCGAAGTGACCCATGTCGGCGTACAGCGCCTCGGCACCGGTCAACGCCAGTACCACGGCGCCGAGCACGGCAATGGCAATGCCCACGTGGCTGACGAAGAAGCGCACGCCCCACATCGGGTTCAGTGCGTTGATCACTTCCGGCTGCTGGGAAATCCCGTAGGCGCCCAGCACCCCCAGCACCACGAACCAGAGCACCATCACCGGGCCAAACAGCTTGCCGATACTGGCCGTGCCGTGGCGCTGGATCAAAAACAGGCCCACCAACACGATCAGCGCCAGCGGCACGACCCAGTGGCTGATGCCGTCGAACGCCAGTTCCAGGCCCTCGATGGCCGACAGCACCGAGACCGCCGGCGTGATCATGCTGTCGCCATAAAACAGCGCAGCACCGATCAGCCCGCACACCACCAGGGCGGCGCTCAAGCGCGGGTACGGCGCCGCCGCCCGGCGAGCCAGCGCCGTCAGGGCCATGATGCCGCCCTCGCCCTGGTTATCGGCGCGCAGCACGAACAGCATGTACTTGATCGAGACCACCCAGATGAGCGACCAGAAGATCAGCGAGAGAATGCCCAACACCCCATCATGGTTGACTTGGATACCATAACCGCCAGTAAACACCTCCTTGAGGGTATACAACGGGCTGGTGCCGATATCGCCGTAGACGACCCCGACGGCTGCCACGAGCATTCCGATCGGTTTGACCGCTGAATGACCGGCGCCTGCCTGACTACTTGCCTGAACCATCAACCACTCCTGAAACCTTTAGACTTGGGTGTTACAAAATGCTGCGAGGCTTAACGCGGCGAAGCATAGCGCAGCACTCGTCGTATTTCCCTGCATAAAGCTGGTCAAGTGCGATTGCCGTCGCTAGAATTGCGCACTTTTTGATCAGAGACGCGAAAAGCGTCCATCAGGGCAGCCTGCTCGACGGCAGGCGTGTTCCCATCTACACCGAGGTTAGCCATGTCCACCACTCCTGCACCGGCCGCTCCAAAGGTTGGTTTTGTCTCCCTGGGTTGCCCTAAGGCCCTGGTCGACTCTGAACGCATCCTGACCCAGTTGCGCATGGAAGGCTACGAAGTCGTGGCCACGTACCAGGACGCCGACGTGGTGGTGGTGAACACCTGTGGTTTCATCGACACCGCCAAGGCCGAGTCCCTGGAAGTGATCGGCGAAGCCATCAAGGAAAACGGCAAGGTGATCGTCACCGGTTGCATGGGCGTCGAAGAAAACGCCATCCGCAAGGTGCACCCCAGCGTGCTGTCCGTTACCGGCCCGCAGCAATACGAGCAGGTGGTGAACGCGGTGCACGACGTGGTGCCGCCGCGCCAGGATCACAACCCGCTGATCGACCTGGTGCCGCCACAAGGCATCAAGCTGACCCCGCGCCACTACGCTTACCTGAAGATTTCCGAAGGCTGCAACCACAGCTGCAGCTTCTGCATCATCCCCTCGATGCGCGGCAAGCTGGTCAGCCGCCCGGTGGGCGACGTGCTGAGCGAGGCCGAGCGCCTGGTAAAAGCCGGCGTGAAAGAGATCCTGGTGATTTCCCAGGACACCAGTGCCTACGGCGTGGACGTCAAGTACAAGACCGACTTCTGGAACGGCAAGCCGGTCAAGACCCGCATGCTGGAACTGTGCGAAGCGCTGAGCAGCCTGGGCGTGTGGGTGCGCCTGCACTACGTGTACCCGTACCCGAACGTCGACGACATCATCCCGTTGATGGCCGCCGGCAAGATCCTGCCGTACCTGGACATTCCGTTCCAGCACGCCAGCCCGCGCATCCTGAAGCTGATGAAGCGCCCCGCGTTCGAAGACAAGACCTTGGCGCGCATCAAGAACTGGCGCGAACAGTGCCCGGACCTGATCATCCGCTCCACCTTCATCGTCGGCTTCCCTGGCGAAACCGAAGAAGACTTCCAGTACCTGCTGAACTGGCTGACCGAAGCCCAGTTGGACCGCGTTGGTTGCTTCCAGTACTCGCCGGTGGAAGGCGCCCCGGCCAACCTGCTGGACGCCGCCGTTGTACCGGACGACGTCAAGCAGGACCGTTGGGACCGTTTCATGGCCCACCAGCAAGCCATCAGCGCCGCACGCCTGCAGATGAAGATCGGCAAGGAAATCGAAGTGCTGATCGATGAAGTCGACGAGCAAGGCGCCGTGGGCCGCTGCTTCTTCGACGCGCCGGAGATCGACGGCAGCGTGTTCATCGAAAACGACGGTACCTTGCAACCGGGCGAGAAGATCATGTGCCGGGTGACCGACGCCGACGAATACGACCTGTGGGCCGAGAAGATCTAAAGCCCACCGCCGAAAAAACCGCGCCATCTGATGATGGCGTTTTTTTTGCGCTGCATTTTTTGACTGTAGGAGCATCTGCGAAAGCCGCGCTGCGGTCTCCCTGATAGCCCGCGGCGTTCTCTTCGCGGATAAATCCGCTCCCACAGTCACGCTTGACTGCTATCGTTTGAGCTTCAGGGACAAGGAGAACACTGACATGCACCACCCAGTCTGGACGCCGCGAGCCAAGGACTACCCCGAGCTGACCCAGGTTTGGGAAGCGTCGGTGCGGGCCACCCATACGTTTTTGCCCGACAGCTACATCACTCTGCTGGGCAAGCTGGTGCTGGAGCAGTATCTGGACGCCGTGATGCTGATCTGCTGCAAGGACTCGCGCGGGCGCATCAACGGCTTCGCCGGGGTGTCCGGCGGCAAGGTCGAAATGCTGTTCATTCACCCCAACTATCGCGGCGAGGGTATCGGCAAACGGCTGCTGGGCTATGCCACCGAACACTTGAACGCCAGCCAGCTCGACGTCAACGAGCAAAACACCCAGGCGGTGGGCTTCTACCTCAAGCAAGGTTTCGAGGTAGTGGGGCGTTCCGAGCGCGACGGCATGGACCAACCCTATCCACTGCTGCACCTGCGCCTGGCGCTGCGGCAATCTGCGCGGGCTTAACCGGCGCCGGGCGGTTACACTATTGCCCTTCCCTTGTTACGGCCCCTGTCATGTCTGAACCCATTCGCCTCTCCAAACGCCTCATTGAACTGGTCGGGTGCTCGCGCCGCGAGGCCGAGCTCTTTATCGAAGGGGGCTGGGTGACAGTGGACGGCGTGGTCGTCGACGAGCCGCAGTTCAAGGTCGACAGCCAAAAAGTCGCGCTGGACCCCGACGCCAAGGCCGAACAGCCGGAGCCGGTGACCATCCTGCTGCACCAACTGCCCGGCCAGAGCGTCGAGCAGGCCCTGGCCAGCATCGGCGCCGAGAGCCTGTCCGAGGAGCACCGTTTCAGCAAGCGCCCGCTCAAGGGGCACTTCCTGCGCCTGAGCTGTGCCGGCGAGTTGCAAGCCGGTGGCAGTGGCCTGCAGGTGTTTACCCAGGACTGGAAAATCGTGCGCAAGCTGACCGCGGACGCGGCGAAGATCGAGCAGGAGTACGTGGTCGAGGTCAGCGGGCAGATGTCCGAGCACGGCCTTAACCGCCTGAACCATGGCGCCACGTTCAAGGGCAAGGTGCTGCCTGCGGTCAAAGCCAGCTGGCAGAATGAAACCCGCCTGCGCCTGGTTATGAAAAACCCCGCCCCCGGCCTGATCGCGCAACTGTGCGCCTGTGTCGGCCTGACCATCGTCAGCATGCGCCGCATCCGCATCGGCGGCGTGTCCCTGGGCAAGGTCCCGGCGGGCGAATGGCGCTACCTGGCGACCAAGGAAAAGTTCTAACCCCCCTCTTTTTGCGCGCCGCACACGCGGCGCGCCCCGATCAGGATGTACACCATGATTCACAATGACGTAATGCGCAGCGTGCGCTACATGCTCGACATCAGCGACGCCAAGGTCGCCGACATCATCAAGCTGTCGGGCTTGGAGATCGCCAAGGCCGACGTGGTCGCGTACCTGACCAAGGAAGAGGAAGAAGGCTTCGTGCACTGCCCCGACGAAGTCATGGCGCACTTCCTCGATGGCCTGGTGATCTTCAAGCGTGGCAAGGACGAGACCCGCCCGCCGCTGCCGATCGAACTGCCGATCACCAACAACATCATCCTGAAAAAGCTGCGCGTGGCCTTTGAACTGAAGGAAGACGACATGCACGCGATCCTCAAGGCCGCCGAGTTCCCGGTGTCCAAACCTGAGTTGAGCGCGCTGTTCCGCAAATTTGGTCACAATAACTACCGCCCGTGCGGCGATCAGTTGTTGCGCAACTTCCTCAAGGGTTTGACACTGCGTATTCGCGGCTAGGTCATTGAATACGCTGGCGGCTGGTTCGCGGATAAACCGCTCCTACAGGTTTGCTGTGGGTGCGGATTTATCCGCGAAGAGACCGCCGCCCATCTACCGGGCTCTCCCATGCTCAAAGCTCTGCTGCTCTCAAGCGCCCTCGCCTTCCCATTACTGGCCAGTGCCGGCCCCGCCGCCTGGTACAAATGGCAAAGCCTGACCCAGGTCGGCACCTACGTGTGCACGCAAACCTATCCGGGCACAGGCTGGAAGCGCATTGCCGGGCCTTACACCAACGCTGGCTGCCGTAACCACTAGACCATGACCCATAGCGTCTCGCCCATCGGCTTCGTCCGTTCCTGCTTCAAGGAAAAATTCGCCATCCCTCGCCAACCGCAACTGGCGCCCGCTGCCCGCGGCGTGCTGGAACTGGTGGCGCCGTTCGATCAAGGGGACGCGGTGCAGGGTTTGGAGCAGGTCAGCCACGTGTGGCTGCTGTTCCTGTTCCACCAGGCCCTGGAGGACAAGCCGCGGCTCAAGGTGCGCCCGCCGCGCTTGGGCGGCAACACTTCCATGGGCGTGTTCGCCACCCGCGCCACCCACCGGCCCAATGGCATCGGGCAGTCGGTGGTGCGCCTGGACAAGGTCGAGGCCGCACGCTTGCACCTGTCAGGCATCGACCTGCTGGACGGCACGCCAATCCTGGACATCAAGCCGTACGTACCCTACGCCGACAGCGTTTTGGATGCACGCAACGACATGGCCAGCGGCGCGCCGGTGCTGATTGAGGTGCAATGGTCGGATAGTGCACTTGTTCAAGCCCACGAGCACGCCACGCGCCTTGCAGAGCCCTTGGTGGCACTGATCGAGCAGTGCCTGGCCCAAGACCCGCGCCCGGCGTACCAAAAGCCTGCACCTGAACGTGAATACGGGGCCAAGTTCTGGGATGTGGATGTACGTTGGCATTACCCCAAGCCCGGTTTGATCTGTGTACTGCAGGTCATCATGCTCATGCCCGCCTGATACAACGCGCACAAAAAAACCGCCTGGCCGGTAAACGGGCAGGCGGCTTTTTGTGTGGCGCGGGCCTACTTCTCGACGAACGCTCGCTCGATCAGGTAATCACCCGGCTCGCGCATGCGCGGCGAAACGGTCAGGCCGAAGCTGTTCAGCACTTCGCTGGTTTCGTCCAACATGCTCGGGCTGCCGCACAGCATGGCGCGGTCGTCCTGCGGGTTGATCGGCGGCAGGCCGATGTCGCTGAACAGCTTGCCGCTGCGCATCAGATCGGTCAGGCGGCCTTCGTTCTCGAATGGCTCGCGGGTCACGGTTGGGTAGTAGATCAGCTTGTCACGCAGCGATTCGCCGAAAAACTCGTTCTGTGGCAGGTGCTCGGTGATGAACTCGCGGTAGGCGACTTCGTTCACGTAGCGCACGCCATGGCACAGGATGACCTTTTCGAAACGCTCGTAGGTTTCCGGGTCCTGGATCACGCTCATGAACGGCGCAAGGCCGGTGCCGGTGCTCAGCAGGTACAGGTGCTTGCCGGGCTTGAGGTCGTCCAGCACCAGGGTGCCGGTAGGCTTCTTGCTGATGATGATCTCATCGCCTTCCTTCAGGTGTTGCAACTGCGAGGTCAGCGGGCCGTCTGGCACCTTGATGCTGAAGAACTCCAGATGCTCTTCCCAGTTCGGGCTGGCGATCGAGTAGGCGCGCATAAGCGGGCGGCCGTTGGGCTGTTGCAGGCCGATCATCACGAACTGACCGTTCTCGAAGCGCAGGCCCGGGTCGCGGGTGCACTTGAAGCTGAACAGTGTGTCGTTCCAGTGATGGACACTGAGGACACGTTCGTGGTTCATGTTGCTCATGTACGGTGGCTCCTATCGAAAACGCCTGCGCTGACCATGAGCGCGATTGCATATTAGTTTAGTGGCAGCGACAATATCTGTGAATTGAATTATTAAGATATAGGTTATCGGTTATATCGATATGCGATTTACTCTGCGTCAACTTCAGGTCTTCGTCGCCGTCGCGCAACAGGAAAGCGTCTCCAAGGCCGCCCACCTGCTGTCGCTGTCCCAATCGGCGGCCAGCACCTCCATTACCGAACTTGAGCGCCAGTGCAGCTGCCAGCTGTTCGACCGCGCCGGCAAGCGCCTGAGCCTCAACGCTTTGGGCCATCAACTGCTGCCCCAGGCGGTGGCCCTGCTCGACCAGGCCAAAGAGATCGAAGATTTGCTCAACGGCAAATCCGGCTTTGGCTCGCTGGCGGTGGGCGCTACCCTGACCATCGGCAATTACCTGGCCACGTTACTGATCGGCAGCTTCATGCAGCAGCACCCGGAGAGCCAGGTCAAATTGCACGTGCAGAACACCGTGCACATTGTGCAACAGGTGGCCCATTACGAAATTGACCTGGGGCTGATCGAAGGCGATTGCAGCCACCCGGACATTGAAGTGCAACCTTGGGTGGAAGATGAACTGGTGGTGTTCTGTGCGCCGCAGCACCCGCTGGCACAGCGCGGCAGCGCCAGCATGGAGGAATTGACCCGGGAAGCCTGGATTTTGCGTGAACAAGGCTCCGGCACCCGCCTGACGTTTGACCAGGCCATGCGCCACCACCGCTCCACGCTGAACATTCGCCTGGAACTGGAACACACCGAAGCGATCAAGCGCGCGGTGGAATCGGGGTTGGGGATTGGCTGCATCTCGCGCCTGGCGCTGCGTGACGCCTTTCGCCGGGGCAGCCTGGTGGCCGTGGAAACACCGGACCTGGACCTGGCCCGGCAATTCTTCTTTATCTGGCACAAGCAGAAGTACCAGACCTCGGCCATGCGCGAGTTTCTCGAGCTGTGCCGCTCATTCACCGCCGGCGTTCAGCGCAGCGATGAAATCGTGCTGCCCAGCATTCCCTAAAGCAGGATGATCGCCCACACCAGCGCAATCATGGCCAGGGCCACGAACTGTGCGGCGCTGCCCATGTCCTTGGCATTCTTGGACAGTGGGTGGCGGTCCAGGGAGATGCGGTCGATGGCCGCCTCCACTGCCGAGTTGAACAATTCGACGATCAAGGCCAGCAAGCACACCGCGATCAGGATGGCGCGCTCGGCACGGCTCACGTGCAGCATGAACGCCACGGGCACCAACACCACGTTAAGCAGTACCAGTTGGCGAAACGCCGCTTCGCCAACGAAGGCAGCCTGCAAGCCGGCGAACGAATAACCGGTGGCGTTGAAAATACGTTTGAGGCCGGTCTGGCCTTTGTATGGGGACATGGTGAGTCGACTGCCGGGCAAATAAACGAGGAAGCTAATGCAGCTATCGTCAAAAAAGCGTGAAGGCCAGAGGCCTCAAGACGCCGAAATTGACTCAAGTTGTTGCAGAAGCAAGGCCGCCTGGGTGCGGGTACGGACATTCAGCTTGCGGAAAATCGCCGTGACGTGGGCCTTGATGGTGGCCTCCGACACACTCAATTCATAAGCGATCTGCTTGTTCAACAGGCCTTCGCAGACCATGGTGAGCACGCGAAATTGCTGCGGTGTCAGGCTGGCCAGGCCTTCGCTGGCCGCTTTGGCCTCTGGCGAGACGCTGACCTGTTCGAACGCTTGTGGTGGCCACCACACCTCACCCTCGAGCACATTACGCACCGCTTCCTGGATAACCTCCAGGGTGCTGGATTTGGGAATGAAGCCGCTGGCGCCAAATTCGCGCGAGCGCACCATCACGCTGGCCTCTTCCTGGGCCGATACCATCACCACGGGGATTTGCGGATATTGCCCGCGCAACAGCACCAGACCGGAAAACCCGTAGGCACCGGGCATGTTCAGGTCCAGTAGCACCAAGTCCCAGTCGGCCTTGGCGTTGAGCTGAACTTCAAGTTCGGCAATGCTGGCCACTTCGACCAGGCGGGTGTCCGGGCCAAGGCCCAAGGTGACAGCTTGGCGCAAGGCGCCGCGAAAAAGGGGGTGGTCGTCGGCAATCAGGATGTCGTATGTGGCCATCGATCTAATGATCCTGTTCTGTGCAGGCATGCAAAGAGGCGGCGCCTGCCAAGGTTGCGCACATTTTAACGCCAAAGCCCGGGCTAAACGGGACTTTACATGGCGCCAGTGCACAAATCGGCGCCAAGCATGCCGACCCTTGTCGGGGTGGTCAAGTTGAACGGTTTACGGCACAGTTCGCGGCCTTGCGCTGAAGACTACATCGTGGCGCGCCTTTTCCGACAAACAAGAGAGCCCCCATGCGTCGCCAAGCCTTACGCGCCGACCTGTTGATGCTGCTAACCGCGATCATCTGGGGGTCGGGTTTCGTCGCCCAGACCGCCGGCATGGACCACATCGGCCCTTTCCTCTACTCCGGCTTGCGGTTCGCGTTAGGGTCGTTGTGCCTGTTGCCGCTGGTGCTGCGCAAAGGCAGCGACCAGGCACCCCGCGAACCCTTCCTGACTAAAGGCCTGTGGCTGGGCGGCGGGCTGATGGGCCTGGTGCTGGCAGGCGGCATCAACCTGCAACAGGTCGGCCTGCTGTTTACCAGCGTCACCAATTCGGGCTTCATCACCGGCCTGTATGTGATTGTAGTGCCGTTGCTTGGCCTGGTGCTGGGGCAGCGCATCGGCATGGGCATCTGGCTGGGCGCGGTGTTGGCCGTGGTCGGCATGGCCCTGTTGAGCGTGGGCGACAACTTCCAGGTGGCGGCCGGCGATTGGTTGCAACTGGCCGGGGCGTTCGTGTGGGGCGGGCATGTGGTGATCGTCGGTATTTTCGCCAGCCGCCACGACGTGATTCGCCTGGCGTTCCTGCAGTTCGTGACCTGTTCGCTGGTCAGCCTGATCCTGGCGCTTGGCTTTGAGCACTTCGATATACAGGCGATCATGCTGGCCATGCCGGCCATCGTATATGGCGGCGTGGTGGCCGTCGGTATCGGCTACACCTTGCAAGTGATCGCCCAGAAAGACGCCATCGCCTCCCATGCGGCGATCATCTTCTCGCTGGAAGCCGTGTTCGCCGCGATTGCCGGGGCATGGTTGCTCAATGAGTCATTGCACCTGCGCGGCTACATCGGCTGCGGCTTGATGCTGGTGGGCATGTTGGTGGCGCAGTTGTGGCCGCGCAAGCAGCCGGTCACAGGAACGCCTTGAGGCGCTCGTGCACCTCATCGCCCTCATCCATCGCTAACTGGAACTTGGCCCCCAGGTAATGGCTGGTGAACACGTCCAGGTAGGCATCCAGCGCCTCGGCGGCACGCTCGTCACCGGCCAGCTCCAGGCACAGCGCCGCCACTTCTGCGGTGCAAAAGTGATCATCGCGCTTGGAGCGGCGCAACTTGTAGCGCGACATCTGCTCGGCCTGCAGGCTGAGCACCGGGAAGCGCTCCAGGTACGGGCTCTTGCGAAACATCTTGCGCGCCTCGGTCCAGGTCGCATCCAGCAGGATGAACAGCGGGCGCTTGCCGGGCGCAGGCTGCACTTGGCTCACCACCCGCTCGGGCGCCACGAACTCGCCGGGGAAGACGATGTAGGGCTGCCATTGCGGATCGTCGAGCAGCGCCAGCAGTTGTTCATCCACCGCCTTGCGCGACCAGCCGAAGGCGCTGGTCTGCTCGATCACATCGGCAATCAACCAGCCGGTGTTGGTGGGCTTGAGCGGTTCCACGTCGTACATCACCAGGCACATACCCGACTGCGCCTCGACGCGCGGGCGCCAAGCGCACAGGCAATAGCTGAAAATCACCCGGCACCCGGGGCAACGCGGTGCCCGCGACCCTCGCGCAACGAACGGCTTGGTGCAGGCGGCCAGGCGCTGGGCGCGCAGGCGGGAGACGGCATGGGGCATCACGATTCACAGGTCCAGGCTAGGCCGCCCACGGCTCGGGCGGCCTGAAAACGCGGCAGTTTATCAGAGCACAGGCACTGGCCGATGCATTTAGCCCCGGCCCTCCCCTATAATGCCGTGCTTTTATGAACGCACAGGCAGGTCACTGGTCCAACAGCCAGTCACTGAATCAGGAGAGTTTCATGCTGCGCTTTATCGTCCCGTCCCTCACCCTCGCTCTGGTACTGCCACTGGCAGCCAACGCGGCCTCCCTGCAAGAGTTCGAACTGGGCAAATTGCTGAAACAGGTCGCGGAGCAGAGCAACGTCGGTACCCCACGGGAGATCAACGAGAACATCCTGGACCAGGGTTACACCGTCGAAGGCAACGAACTGGTCGATCACCTGAGCGTGATGCAGGGCGAAGCGGAAAAAATGCGCGCCAACCCTGAGGCGATGCGCGTACAACTGGGCCGCAGCGTGTGCAGCAACAAAGGCTACCGTGACCTGATGGCCAAAGGTGCCGCCATGCGTTACGAGTTCACCGAGAACAAGACCAACCTGGCCGTGACCACTCAGCGCTACACCGAAGCGCACTGCAAGCTGCTCGATGGCAAAGCCGCCAAGAAGAAGTAATCAGTTACGCCGAGAACTGGCGCGCTGCTGCTCATCGTCAGCGCGCAACTCGGCGAGCAAAGCCTGCATGTAACTGGATCGGCGCTCCGCGCCCTCCAGGCGGCGCATGCACTCCTCCTCCACGGACAGGTTATTGGCCTGCGCCGCCCGCTTGAGTAATCCGTATAACTGCGTGTCGAGCTCCAGACTCAATCGTTGCATCACCGCCTCCGTGCCGAGCGCCGAAACCATGGCCCTCTGATATCAAGTAAATCAGAGGATCGAACTTATTGGATCCGCGCTGACCAACGGTCTTTTGGTAACGTTTCAGGCCCGAAAGCGATTGCCGTTCAGGGGCTTATGAGCACATCATCAAGTCAGCATAAACAGCCGGCAGGGTCTAGATTTAGAAGACTGTCTTTTAATCGACGATCGGGTCACCTGGAGGAGCCCCCCCGCTGCACTGCCAAAGGTTCACATGCAAAAGGAGAAGCTGAATGCCTTACGAACCGAATGACTTCCTGTCCAGCCACTTCAAGAACGGTGGCGTGGACCTTGCCAGGGTCGAAGAACAACTCAACCTGGTAGCCCCCGACAGCCCCAACCTGGCGCTGTACCGCGACATGATATTGACCGTGCTGCGCATGGCCCAGGACGACAGTAACCGCTGGAACGCCAAGATTACCCTGCAAGCCTTGCGTGAACTCGACCACGCGTTCCGCGTGCTCGAGCAATTCAAGGGCCGGCGCAAGGTCACCGTGTTCGGTTCCGCCCGCACACCGGCCGAGCACCCTTTGTACGCACTGGCTCGGGAACTTGGCGCCGCCCTGGCAAGCTCTGACCTGATGGTCATCACCGGTGCCGGTGGCGGCATCATGGCCGCGGCCCACGAAGGTGCTGGCCTGGAACACAGCCTGGGCTTCAACATCACCCTGCCTTTCGAGCAACACGCCAACGCCACCGTGGATGGCACCGACAAATTGCTGCCCTTTCACTTTTTCTTCACCCGCAAACTGTTCTTCGTCAAGGAAGCCGACGCCCTGGTGCTATGCCCGGGTGGCTTTGGTACGTTGGACGAGGCGCTGGAAGTGCTGACTTTGATCCAGACGGGCAAGAGCCCGTTGGTACCGGTGGTGCTGATCGACGCGCCAGGCGGTAGCTTCTGGAAGGATTGGCTGGCATTTATCGGCAAGCAACTGGAGGCCAACCACTACATTTTGCCCGCCGACCTGAAACTGATGCGCCTGGTAGACACCGCCGAGGAAGCGGTCCAGGAGATCAACCAGTTCTATAGCAACTTCCACTCCAGCCGCTGGCTGAAGAACCAGTTCGTGATCCGCATGCAGCACGGCCTCAGCGAAACGGCACTGGAACATGCCCAGTCCGCCTTCGCCGACCTGCGCCTGAGCGGGGACTTCCATCAACATGCCTATGCCGGTGAAGAGCACGACGAGGCGCGGTTCAGCCACCTGGTGCGGCTGGCCTTTACCTTCACGGCCCGCGACCAGGGCCGCTTGCGCGAACTGATCGACTACATCAACCTACCGGAAAACTGGGCCAAGCCCGCTCAGGCGGTCAAGAGCCAGCGCAACCGCGAGCCGCTCAAGGTCACCTGAAGCGCGGTCTCAATCATACATGTCACGGCCGCTGAGCAAGCGGCCGACCATGTCCATCGAGTACCCCCGATACACCAGAAAGCGCGTCTGCTGGGCGCGCTCGCGCGGCTCCCTGGGCAACTCACCGGCGAATTTGCGCTGCCACACCTCGATCAGTTTCTCTCGCCAGTCAAAACCCGATTCGCGCAAAGCCTGCTCAACGTCGCTGCGCTGCAAGCCACGCTGGTTCAGCTCTTCACGAATACGCGCAGGCCCATAGCCCGAGCGGGCACGGTAGTTGATGAAGCTTTCCAGATAACGGGATTCGGACAACAGGCCCTCTTCCGTCAGCCGGTCAAGTGCTTCGTCGATCATTTCGGGCGAGGCGCCGCGCTGACGCAACTTGCGCGTCAGCTCGACCCGACCGTGCTCGCGTCGCGCGAGCAGGTCCATTGCAGACCGTCGCACAGCGACGGGTGTATCCAGTACGACAGGCATGAACGGCCAGCTTAGAAGTTGGCGTCGGCGTCGGCCAGGTCGTCTTCAGGCTCGACTTGCGCAACGGCTGCGGCAGCAGCAGCGGCCTTGGCGGCTTCAGGGCCACCGGTCAGCAGCTTGTCGCGGATCTGCTTCTCGAGGGTAGCGGCGATTTCGGGGTTGTCTTGCAGGAACTTGGCCGAGTTGGCCTTGCCCTGGCCGATCTTGCTGCCTTGGTAGCTGTACCAGGCGCCGGATTTTTCCAGCAGGCCCTGCTGCACGCCCAGATCGATGATCTCGCCGTTCAGGTAGATACCCTTGCCGTACAGGATCTGGAATTCAGCCTGACGGAATGGTGGGGCCACCTTGTTCTTGACCACCTTGACGCGGGTCTCGCTACCGACCACTTCGTCGCCTTCCTTCACCGCGCCAGTACGACGGATGTCCAGGCGCACCGATGCGTAGAACTTCAGCGCGTTACCACCGGTGGTGGTTTCCGGGCTGCCAAACATCACGCCGATCTTCATGCGGATCTGGTTGATGAAGATCACCAGGCAGTTGGCGTTCTTGATGTTACCGGTGATTTTACGCAGGGCCTGGGACATCAGGCGCGCTTGCAGGCCGACGTGCATGTCGCCCATCTCACCTTCGATTTCAGCTTTTGGCACCAGGGCGGCCACGGAGTCGACGATGATCACGTCAACGGCGTTGGAACGCACCAGCATGTCGGTGATTTCCAGCGCCTGCTCACCGGTGTCCGGCTGGGAAACCAGCAGGTCATCGACGTTCACGCCCAGCTTGCCGGCGTACTCGGGGTCCAGGGCGTGCTCGGCGTCGACGAAGGCGCAGGTGGCACCGGCGCGTTGTGCCTGGGCAATGACCGACAGGGTCAGGGTGGTTTTACCCGACGACTCCGGGCCATAGATCTCGACGATACGGCCTTTTGGCAGACCGCCGATGCCCAGCGCGATGTCCAGACCCAGGGAGCCGGTGGAGATGGCCGGGATCGCCTGACGGTCATGATCGCCCATACGCATCACGGCACCCTTGCCGAATTGACGTTCGATCTGACCTAGGGCCGCAGCCAAGGCTTTCTTCTTGTTGTCGTCCATTAAAGTCCTCTCTAAAAATCAATAAGGCCGATTGGCCGGATAACTGTATAAGTAGCCAGTATTATTCCACAGGGATCGCTGCACGCCTACCCCCGTGTTGCTATTTCTCATGCCACGGGATGTATCAGCCCCTCTAGCGCGGCCTTCACCGTTTGTCGGCGGACTTCGTCGCGGTCACCGGGGAACTGGCGGCGCTCACTCACGACGGTATCGCCATCGGCCCACGCCAACCAAACGGTGCCCACCGGCTTCTCGGGCGAGCCACCATCGGGCCCGGCCACGCCACTGACCGCCACGCCAAAACGCGCGCCGCTGCGCTGGCAGGCACCCCGCACCATGGCCTCGACCACCTCGCGGCTGACCGCGCCTACCTGGGTGAACAACTCGCTTGGCACGCCCAGTTGCGCAGTCTTCTGGGTGTTGGAATAGGTGATGTAACCCGCCTCGAACCAGGCGGAGCTGCCCGGCACCCGGGTGATCGCCTCGCCGATACCACCGCCGGTGCAGGATTCGGCCGTGGTGACCTGGGCCCCCAGGGCACGCAGATGCTGGCCCAGGCGGGCGGATAATTCGGTGAGCTGATCCATGATGGCTCCAGTGCGCAGGCGGATTTGCCCGATACCCTACACCAGGCGGCCCGTGGCCTGCAGCCTATCTGCGGCGCGCCTACGGCAACGGCTGGAAAATCCCTGTAGTATTAGCCGCTTGCCTATTGTCACACCGACACCGCGAGCCAAGTTTTTACATGAGTGATCTCTCCAGCCACACCCCGATGATGCAGCAATACTGGCGCCTGAAAAATCAGCACCCCGACCAGCTGATGTTCTACCGCATGGGCGATTTCTACGAAATCTTCTACGAAGACGCGAAGAAAGCCGCCAAGTTGCTGGACATCACCCTGACCGCGCGCGGGCAGTCGGCGGGGCAGTCGATCCCCATGTGCGGCATCCCTTACCACGCCGCCGAGGGTTACCTGGCCAAGCTGGTCAAGCTGGGCGAGTCGGTGGTGATCTGCGAGCAGATCGGCGACCCGGCCACCAGCAAGGGGCCGGTGGAACGCCAGGTGGTGCGCATCATTACCCCCGGCACCGTCAGTGACGAAGCGCTGCTGGACGAGCGCCGCGACAACCTGATCGCTGCCGTGCTGGGTGACGAACGCCTGTTCGGCCTGGCTGTGCTGGACATCACCAGCGGCAACTTCAGCGTGCTGGAAATCAAAGGCTGGGAAAACCTGCTGGCCGAGCTTGAGCGCATCAACCCGGTGGAGCTGCTGATCCCCGATGATTGGCCGCAAGGCTTGCCGGCGGAAAAACGCCGCGGCGCGCGGCGCCGTGCGCCGTGGGACTTCGAGCGCGACACCGCGCACAAAAGCCTGTGCCAGCAGTTCTCCACCCAGGACCTCAAGGGCTTTGGCTGCGAGAAGCTGACCCTGGCCATCGGCGCCGCAGGTTGCTTGCTGGGCTACGCCAAAGAAACCCAGCGCACTGCCCTGCCGCACTTGCGCAGCCTGAAACACGAGCGCCTGGACGACACCGTGGTGCTGGACGGCGCCACCCGCCGCAACCTGGAGCTGGACGTGAACCTGGCCGGCGGGCGCGACAACACCCTGCAATCGGTCATCGACCGCTGCCAGACCGCCATGGGTAGCCGCCTGCTGACGCGCTGGCTGAATCGCCCGCTGCGCGATCTGAAAGTGCTGCAGGCACGCCAAGGCTCGATCAGTTGCCTGCTCGACGGCTACCGCTTCGAAAGCCTGCAACCGCAGCTCAAGGAAATCGGCGACATCGAGCGCATCCTCGCGCGGATCGGCCTGCGCAACGCCCGCCCGCGCGACCTGGCACGCCTGCGCGACGCCCTGGGCGCGTTGCCGGAACTGCAAGTGGCCATGTCCGAGCTCGAGGCGCCGCACCTGGCGCTGCTGGCGACCATCGCCGGTACTTACCCGGAACTTGCTGACCTGCTGAGCAAGGCCATCATCGACAACCCACCCGCGGTCATTCGTGACGGCGGCGTGCTGAAGACCGGCTACGACAGCGAGCTGGACGAGTTGCTGTCGCTGAGCGAAAACGCCGGCCAGTTCCTGATCGACCTGGAGGCTCGGGAGAAGGCCCGCACCGGCCTTTCGCACCTGAAGGTCGGCTACAACCGCGTGCACGGCTACTTCATCGAACTGCCGAGCAGACAGGCCGAGCAGGCCCCGGTCGACTATCAGCGGCGCCAGACCCTCAAGGGTGCCGAGCGCTTCATCACCCCCGAACTCAAGGAGTTCGAAGACAAGGCGCTGTCGGCCAAAAGCCGTGCCCTGGCCCGCGAGAAACTGCTTTACGAAGCCCTGCTCGAGGACCTGATCAGCCACCTGGCCCCGCTGCAGGACACCGCCGCGGCCCTGGCCGAGCTGGACGTGCTGAGCAACCTGGCCGAGCGCGCGCTGACCCTGGACCTCAACTGCCCGGTGTTCGTCGAAGAGCCGTGCATGCGCATCGATCAAGGCCGCCACCCAGTGGTGGAGCAAGTGCTGACCACCCCGTTCGTCGCCAACGACCTGGCGCTGGACGACAGTACCCGCATGCTGGTGATCACCGGCCCGAACATGGGCGGTAAATCCACCTACATGCGCCAGACCGCGCTGATCGTGCTGATGGCCCATATCGGCAGCTTCGTGCCGGCAAAAAGCTGCGAGCTATCGCTGGTGGACCGGATCTTCACCCGCATCGGCTCCAGCGACGACCTGGCCGGCGGGCGTTCGACCTTCATGGTCGAAATGAGTGAAACCGCCAACATCCTGCACAACGCCACCGACCGCAGCCTGGTGCTGATGGACGAAGTAGGCCGCGGCACTAGCACCTTCGATGGCCTCTCCCTGGCATGGGCGGCGGCCGAGCGCCTGGCGCAACTGCGCGCCTACACGCTGTTTGCCACGCACTACTTCGAGCTGACCGTACTGCCCGAGGCCCAACCGCTGGTGGCCAACGTGCACTTGAGCGCCACCGAGCACAAGGAACGCATCGTGTTCCTGCACCATGTATTGCCGGGGCCTGCCAGCCAAAGCTATGGCCTGGCCGTGGCGCAATTGGCCGGTGTGCCTGACGTGGTCATCCAGCGCGCTAAAGAGCACTTGAGCCGCCTGGAAACCACCAGCCTGCCGCACGAAATGCCGGTTCCAGCACCGGGCAAGGCCCCTGTCCCCCATCAAAGCGATTTGTTCGCCAGCCTGCCGCACCCGGTGCTCGAAGAGCTGTCGCGCACCGATGTGGATGGCCTGACACCTCGCCAGGCGATGGAATTGCTCTATACACTGAAGACACGGATCTAACGCTTAGCCGTGCAAGCTGATAGAATCCCGCGCGGTTTGGGAATGCTGCGGGCTTTTAGCCTGGTCCGCCGCTGACCATCCCGAACCAAGCAGCCCTGTCTGTAAGGGCTTCGCTGCCGCCTTGAGGAGAGAACTAGAAATGACCTTCGTCGTCACCGACAACTGCATCAAGTGCAAGTACACCGACTGCGTAGAAGTGTGTCCGGTGGACTGCTTTTACGAAGGCCCGAACTTCCTGGTCATTCACCCGGACGAGTGCATCGATTGCGCGCTCTGTGAGCCTGAATGCCCGGCAGTTGCCATCTTCTCCGAAGATGAAGTCCCGGCCGACATGCAAGAATTCATTCAGCTGAACGTGGAGTTGGCCGAGATCTGGCCCAACATCACCGAACGCAGAGAAGCCATGCCCGACGCTGAAGAATGGGATGGCAAGAAAGGCAAGATCAAGGAACTGGAGCGCTAAGCGTTTCTGCTTCCTCCAAAAGGCCCCTACCGGGGCCTTTTTTTTTGCCCCGCCGCCGCCGTAGCCGATGGTTAAATTTCGGGCAAAAAAAAGGGGCGGTATGAACCGCCCACATTTTTTCCCTAGTCCCTTTAATCCTTTTCATCGTCCTGATGAATCGCCTCCTGCGATGTCCTTGACCCTCTTCCGTGAAGGCCGTGCCCATCCCTGTGCACAGGTCTGATATTAGAGAATTCGAGTGGATGAGCAACCCGTAAAAGCTTTCAAGAAAAGTCATTCTCAAAATATTAATGTAGATATATTCATATTAAATCAAGCAGTTAAGCTAAACAAAAAGCCCTTTAGCCCCATCTTTTACAGGCAAAACAGACATTCACTTACACCCCTTGTGAGTGAACGCGTACATGCACTAGCGCCATTGCCAAACGAAAACGCCCCGAACCAGTCGGGGCGCTCTTCGCGGTGTGGCCTCGCGGCCAGTAGCGTCAGGGTTTACTGAAACAATGATTCACTGGAAAGGCCGTTTTTCTCGAGGATTTCCCGCAGGCGCTTGAGCCCCTCTACCTGGATCTGGCGCACCCGCTCGCGGGTGAGGCCAATCTCCAGGCCAACGTCTTCCAGGGTACTGCTTTCATGCCCGCGCAAACCAAAGCGACGCACCACGACCTCGCGCTGCTTGTCGGTCAATTCCGAGAGCCATTGGTCGATGCTCTGGGACAGATCGTCGTCCTGAAGCAGCTCGCAGGGATCGGTGGGACGGTCGTCGGTCAGGGTGTCCAGCAGGGTCTTGTCGGAGTCCGGCCCCAGCGAGACGTCCACCGAGGAAACCCGCTCGTTCAAGCCGAGCATGCGCTTGACCTCGCCGACCGGTTTTTCCAGCAGGCTGGCAATTTCTTCCGGCGACGGTTCGTGGTCAAGTTTTTGAGTGAGCTCACGGGCCGCGCGAAGGTAGACGTTGAGCTCCTTCACGACATGGATCGGCAACCGGATGGTCCGGGTCTGATTCATGATGGCGCGTTCGATGGTCTGGCGGATCCACCAGGTGGCGTAAGTCGAGAAACGGAAGCCGCGTTCCGGATCGAACTTTTCGACGGCGCGGATAAGCCCCAGGTTGCCTTCCTCGATGAGGTCCAGCAGGGACAAACCACGGTTGACATAGCGACGAGCGATTTTTACCACCAGGCGCAAGTTACTTTCGATCATGCGCTTGCGGCCGGCCGGATCACCCTTTTGCGACAAGCGCGCAAAGTGCACTTCTTCTTCCGGGGACAACAACGGGGAAAAACCGATTTCGTTCAAATACAACTGGGTGGCATCGAGTGCCCGGGTGTAGTCGATGTACTTGTGCTGCTTGAGTGCTGTGGAGTTCTTGGCCTTGGCACGAACTGCAGGTGCAACTGGTTCTGCATCCGCTACCGCATCCAAGACGATGCCGGCTTCCATAAGGAGCACCTCATCGTCGATGTCAAACTCCGGCGCTTCTTTGTTGAGAGCCATTGTTATAGTCCTTTGTTGAGTTCGACCTCAAGCCCTAGCGACGCCTCTATCCTTGGCAACGCTTGAGCCTGTCCCCTCTACGTGAAAGAACAGGCTGGTACGGCATTCAACGACGTGGCAGGAATTGCAGCGGATCTACCGGTTTACCCTGACGGCGAATTTCAAAATGAAGCTTCACCCGGTCAGTCCCCGTTGAACCCATTTCGGCAATTGTCTGTCCGACCTTGACCTGCTGCCCCTCCCGAACCAACAACCTGCGGTTATGACCGTAGGCACTTACGTAGGTATCGCTGTGTTTGATGATGATCAATTCGCCGTAGCCCCGCAAGCCACTCCCGGCGTAAACCACAGATCCATCAGACGCAGCAAAAACAGGCTGTCCCAATTCACCGGCGATATCAACGCCTTTATTCAAACTGCCGTTTGAAGCAAATTTTCCAATCAACACGCCGTTCGCCGGCCATGCCCAACCGCCCGTGACCTTCTCGCCAGCCGGCACTGGAGTCGGCTCTGGCGCACTTGACGCAGCGGCAACGGGGGCTACGACCACGGGTGCCGCCGTGCCTGCAGGGCGGCGGGTCATGGTGAACTTGCTCGACGGCGTGCTGGATGTCTGGCTTTGCGCCGCGACCACAGGCGCAGCCGCTGCAGCGCCACTGTCAAAGCGAATCGTTTGCCCCGGATGAATGGTATAGGGCTCCGGTATGCTGTTGCGTGCGGCCAAAGCCTTCCAGTCCCACCCGTAGCGGAAAGCGATGGAGAACAAGGTGTCGCCACGGCGCACCGCATACTGCCCGGTCGTAACCGTGGGGTTCTGCGGCTTGGCGTTGGCCCGATCGACCACCCGCACGCCGCTGGAGGGCGTACTCGAACAACCGGCCAGAGACGTAATGAGGGCAAGGCCAATCACCAGTAGCTTGAAACTCGATATACCTGCACGCTGCCGAATGACTGTGAGACTCACCCGCCGCTCCCTTGGATAGTGGTGACTGTTCTGAAAATACCGTATGTGTCGCAATTATAACCGTCCGCTGCGACTTTACCTGCCTCTAAAGTACGGCAAGTTATTGAGTAGCCTTGATGAACCGACGCCGCAGGTTCCGCACTCAGACACAGGGAGTGCGCAGGAATTCACCGCCGCGGCAAAACATTGTTCATGCCAGGGGCCCATTGAGCAGCGGCACGAAGCGCACGGCGCCCAGTACATGCCGGGAAAAACCGTTTTCTTCGCGAATGATCAACATCAACTGCTGAACTTCACCGGCGCCCACCGGGATGACCAGCCGCCCACCGGGGGCCAGTTGATCCAGCAGCGCCTGGGGCACGTCGGTGGCCACTGCGGTAACGATGATACCGTTGTAAGGCGCCAGCGCCGGCCAGCCTTCCCAGCCATCGCCCCAACGAAACACCACGTTGCGCGTGTTGAGCTCCACCAGGCGCTCCTTGGCGCGGTCCTGCAGCACCTTGATGCGCTCGACGGAAAACACCCGCTCCACCAACTGGGCCAGCACCGCCGTCTGGTAACCGGACCCGGTGCCAATCTCCAGCACCTTGTCCAGGGGGCCCGCCTCCAGCAGCAGCTCGCTCATGCGCGCCACCATGTAAGGCTGGGAGATGGTCTGGTTATGGCCGATGGGCAAGGCCGTGTCTTCGTACGCACGGTGCGCCAGCGCCTCGTCGACGAACAGATGACGCGGCGTGCGGCGGATCACCTCGAGCACCTGGGTGCTGGAGACGCCCTCTTCGTAAAGGCGCTGGATCAACCGCTCGCGGGTACGCTGCGAGGTCATGCCGATGCCGCGACGCAGCATGTCATCGTGCTCACGCATCAGCGCAGCCCCTCCAGCCAGCCTTCAAGGGAGCTGAAGGCCTCGTTGAAGGTTCGATCCAGCTGCAACGGCGTGACCGACACATAGCCTTGCATCACGGCGTGGAAATCAGTGCCTGGGCCGCCATCCTCGGCGTCCCCGGCCACCGCGATCCAGTAGCCTTCCTTGCCACGCGGGTCGACCATGCGCGTGGGCGCGGCGGCGCGGGCGCGATGGCCCAGGCGCGTCAACTGGATACCCTTGATGCGCTCCAGCGGCAGGTTGGGAATATTCACGTTGAGCACGGTGCGCGGCGGCAGGTCGAGGCGATCGTGCGCCTCCACCAGCCGACGGGCGAACCAGGCTGCGGTGGCGAGGTTGTCCGGCTGGCGCGAGAGCAGCGAGAAAGCGAACGAGGTGCGCCCCAGGAAGCGCCCCTCCAGGGCGGCAGCCACGGTGCCGGAATACAGCACGTCGTCACCCAGGTTGGCACCCAGGTTGATCCCCGACACCACCAGGTCCGGCTCGAACGCCAGCAAGCCGTTGAGGCCCAGGTGCACGCAATCGGTGGGTGTGCCATTAAGGCTGATAAACCCATTGGCCAATGTTTGCGGGTGCAAAGGCCGGTCGAGCGTCAGCGAACTGCTGGCGCCGCTTTTATCCTGGTCAGGGGCGATCACCGTGCACTCGGCATAGTCGGCCAGCGCGCCATACAGCGCGGCGAGCCCGGGTGCTGCGACCCCGTCGTCGTTTGAAATCAGAATACGCATTGGCTGTCCGTCTGCCCTGCCGGCACCAGATCGACGAGTTCACGCACCACGACGGTGGCGAAGCATCCGGCCGGAAGGACGAATTCCAGTTGCAGAATGTCAGGCTCGGGATAATGCCACGTCAAACCGCCAATGGGCAGCCGCAGGATGCGTCGTTCGTGCGCCATGCCCGCTTTAACCAACCAGTCACGCAGATGCGGTTCGCGCGCGGCAATTTCCTGTTCCACATCATGGATGCGCCCAGTGGCCGGCGAGTCACCTTCCCCCCACTGGGGGCCGGTAGGGTGCAGGTCCAGGATCGCCAGGCGCGGGTCGCTGCATTCAGCCTCCCCTGCCGGGAAAAAACTGCGGCTGTCGGTGAACGCCAGCAAATCGCCCACCTGCGCCTGGTTCCAGGTACCGGCGGCCACGCGCGCGCCCAGCACCTGATTGAACAGATAACTGCGCGCGGTGGAGAGCAGGCGCGAACGTACGTTGCGCTGCTCTGGCAGCGCCTGGCGCTCGGCCCATTGGCGGGCATCGAAGACGTTGCCGCCCTGATGGCCAAAGCGCTGGGTGCCGAAATAGTTGGGCACGCCATTGGCCTTCAGTTGCGCCAGGCGCGCATCCAGGGCGGGGTGATCGGCCTGCAACGCGGTGAGGCGCAAGGTAAAACCGTTCGCCGAGTGCGCGCCACGCTGCAGCTTGCGCTTGTGACGGGCGATTTTCAGGATACGCAGGGTCTCGTTTTCGGCTGCCGACATATCGGGGTCGGCCTTGCCCGGCAAATGCAGGCTGAACCATTGCCGGGTCAGGGCCTGGCGATCCTTGAGGCCGGCATAGCTGACCGTGCGCAAGGGCACGCCCGCAGCCTTGGCCAGGCGCCGGGCGGCTTCCTCGGTGTTGAGGTTGCGTTTTTCAACCCACAGCCAGAGATGCTCGCCCTCACCGGCCAGCGGGATATCAAGCACTTCGTCGACCTGGAAGTCTTCGGCGGTGGCCTTTAGCACGGCGCTGCCCAGCGCCTCGCCCGATGCACGCGGGCCCAGCAGTTGTGTCTCGTTCATCGGGCAAGCAACAAGGCGACGGCGTGAACGGCAATACCTTCTTCACGGCCGGTGAAACCGAGTTTTTCCTCGGTGGTGGCCTTGACGTTGACCTGGTCGAGCTCGACCTGCAGGTCGGCGGCGATCTGCGCGCGCATGGTTTCGATGTGCGGGGCCATTTTCGGCGCCTGGGCAACGATGGTGGCGTCGACGTTGCCGACCTTCCAACCCTTGGCCTGGACGATGGACACGACGTGACGCAACAGCACGCGGCTGTCGGCGCCCTTGAATTGCGGATCGGTGTCGGGGAAATGCTTGCCGATGTCACCCAGTGCGGCCGCGCCGAGCAAGGCATCGCTCAAGGCATGCAGCAGCACGTCACCATCGGAATGCGCGAGCAAGCCGAATTTGTGTGCAATGCGCACGCCGCCCAAGGTAATGAATTCGCCTTCAGCGAAACGGTGCACATCGTAGCCGTGGCCAATACGCATATAAAAAAACGCCCCGATTGAGTCAGGGCGTGATTCTACCTACTTTGGGGGTGCTTGCGCTTGGTAAAAGCTCGGCGGTGTGTCAGATAGAACGCGTCGTACTTTTCGCGGATGAATCCGCTCCTACAGAGCTTGGTGTCAGCTCTTGTGGGACGATTCCAGTGCTGCGGCGTGATGTCGCAAGTGGTCGTCAATAAAGCTGGCGATGAAGTAGTAGCTGTGGTCATAGCCCGGCTGCAACCGCACCTCGATCGGGTAGCCAGCCGCCTTCGCCGCCTGAACCAGCACTTCGGGCTTGAGCTGGGTGGCAAGGAAGTCGTCACGGTCACCCTGGTCGACCAGCGTCGGCAGTTTTTCCGACGCTTCGCTGATCAACACACTAGCGTCCCACTCACGCCAGCGCGAACGCTCGTCGCCCAGGTAGCGCGAGAACGCTTTCTGCCCCCATGGGCAATCCATCGGATTGCTGATGGGCGAGAAGGCCGACACCGACCGATAGCGCCCCGGGTTGCGCAACGCGCACACCAACGCGCCATGGCCACCCATGGAGTGGCCGCTGATGGCCCGCTGTTGCGAAGCCGGGAAATGCGCCTCCACGAGGGCTGGCAGCTCCTGCACTACATAGTCATGCATGCGGTAGTGCTTGGCCCAGGGCTGCTGGGTGGCATTGAGGTAGAAGCCGGCGCCCAGGCCAAAGTCCCAGGCACCCTGCGGGTCACCCGGCACATCGGCGCCACGGGGGCTGGTGTCTGGCGCGACGATGATCAACCCCAACTCGGCGGCGAGCTTGTGCGCACCGGCCTTTTGCATGAAGTTCTCGTCGGTGCAGGTCAGGCCCGACAGCCAATACAACACCGGCAACGTGCCGCCCTGCTCTGCCTGCGGCGGCAGGTACACGGCGAAGGTCATGTCGCAACCCAACACCTCGGAGCGATGGCGGTAGCGTTTGTGCCAACCGCCGAAGCTTTTTTGGCAGGAGACGTTTTCCAGGCTCATGGGCGACCTCAGAAATGGATGACGGTACGGATGCTTTTGCCTTCATGCATCAGGTCGAAAGCCTTGTTGATATCTTCCAGGCCCATGGCGTGGGTGATGAAAGTATCCAGAGGGATCTCGCCCTTGCCGGCCATGTCGACATAGCTTGGCAATTCGGTGCGCCCGCGCACGCCGCCGAATGCCGACCCGCGCCAGACGCGACCGGTCACCAGTTGGAACGGACGGGTGGCGATTTCCTGGCCTGCACCGGCCACGCCGATGATCACTGACTCACCCCAACCCTTGTGCGCGCACTCAAGCGCGGCACGCATCAGTTGTACGTTGCCGATGCACTCGAACGAAAAGTCCACGCCGCCATCGGTCATGTCGACGATCACTTCCTGGATCGGACGATCGAAGTCTTTCGGGTTGACGCAATCGGTTGCACCCAACTGGCGGGCGATTTCGAACTTGGCCGGGTTGATGTCGATGGCGATGATGCGCGCCGCCTTGGCCTTGACCGCACCGATCACTGCCGACAAACCGATGCCACCCAGGCCGAAGATTGCCACGGTGTCACCGGGCTTGACCTTGGCGGTGTTGAGCACCGCGCCAATGCCGGTGGTGACGCCACAGCCCAGCAGGCAGACTTTTTCCAGCGGCGCCTCTTTCTGGATCTTGGCCACGGAGATTTCCGGCAACACGGTGTACTCGGAAAAGGTCGAGGTGCCCATGTAGTGGAAAATTGGCTTGCCGTTGTAGGAGAAACGGCTGGTGCCGTCAGGCATCAGGCCTTTGCCCTGCGTCGCGCGAATGGCTTGGCACAGGTTGGTCTTGCCCGACAGGCAGAATTTGCACTGGCGGCATTCCGGGGTGTACAGCGGGATCACATGGTCACCGACTGCCACCGAGGTCACGCCCTCGCCGATGGCCTCGACGATACCGCCGCCTTCATGGCCCAGGATCGAGGGGAAGATACCTTCCGGATCAGCGCCCGACAGGGTGTAGGCATCGGTGTGGCACACACCCGAAGCGATGACGCGCACCAGGACTTCACCGGCTTTGGGCATGGCCACATCGACTTCAACGATTTCCAGCGGTTTCTTGGCCTCGAACGCTACGGCAGCACGGGACTTGATCATCGAAAAGGCTCCTTGAGGGAATACGGTAGCCATGAAGTGTAATTCAGTCTTGAATGATGAATAATCCGGTGAAAGGCAAAACATTATTGCTGTACAGGGACAATCAATGACCGACAACCGTTGGGAAGGCATCGACGAATTCGTTGCCGTGGCTGAATGTTGCCAATTCACCGCCGCCGCCGAACGCCTGGGAATTTCTTCCTCACACATCAGCCGGCAGATCGCCCGGTTGGAGGACCGCCTGCAAACCCGCCTGCTGTACCGCAGCACGCGGCGAGTCACGCTGACCGAGGCCGGCCAGACCTTCCTGCAGCATTGCCAACGCTTGCAAGATGGGCGCGAAGAGGCCTTGCGGGCGGTCGGCGACTTGACCAGCGAGCCCAAGGGCCTGCTGCGCCTGACCTGCGCGGTGGCCTACGGCGAGCGCTTTATCGTGCCACTGGTGACGCGTTTCATGGGCCTGTACCCGCAGCTGCGCATCGATATCGAATTGAGCAACCGCACCCTGGACTTGGTGCACGAAGGCCTGGACCTGGCTATTCGCCTGGGCCGTTTGCAGGATTCGCGGATGGTGGCAGCGCGCCTGGCGCCCCGGCGCATGTATTTATGCGCCGCGCCCAGCTACCTGGAACGCTACGGGCGACCGCACAGTGTGTCGGAGCTGGGCCGGCACAATTGCCTGATCGGCAGCAGCGACATCTGGCAACTGGAACAAAACGGTCGGGAATACGCGCAGCGGGTGCAGGGCAACTGGCGCTGCAACAGCGGGCAGGCGGTATTGGATGCCGCACTGCAAGGCGTGGGGTTATGCCAATTACCCGATTACTACGTGCTGGAGCACCTCAAGAGCGGTGCGCTGATACCGCTGCTCCAAGGCCATCAGCCGCCGAACACCGCCGTGTGGGCGCTGTATCCGCAGCAACGGCATTTGTCACCCAAGGTGCGCAAGCTGGTGGATTATCTGCGCGAGGGGTTGGCGAAACGGCCGGAGTATTGCGGCGATTGACCTGCACTGTCGCGGACTTATCCGCGAAGCGACCAGCGCGACTTCAGGTATTCAAGGTCTTCCGGGCGGGTGACCTTGATATTGTCCGAACGGCCTTCGATCAAACGCGGCGCCTGCCCGGCCCATTCGATGGCCGAGGCCTCGTCGGTGATCGCCACGTCGGCGACCAGGCTGTCGGCCAGCGCGCGATGCAAGGCACCCAGGCGGAACATTTGCGGGGTGTAGGCCTGCCAGATGGTGCTGCGGTCGATGGTTTCGCGCACTCGGCCCTGGCTGTCGGCGCGCTTGAGCGTATCGCGGGCCGGCACCGCCAGCAGGCCGCCCACGGGGTCATCGGCCAACTCTCCGAGCAACTTGTCCAGATCGGCGCGGGCCAGGTTCGGCCGCGCGGCATCATGCACCAGCACCCAGTCATCATCGCCCGCGCCATGGGCGTTCAGGTACAGCAAAGCGTTTAGCACCGAGTCCGCCCGTTCGCGACCGCCGGCAGCACGCTGGATACGCGCATCACGGGCGCTGGCAAGGCTAGGCCAGTACGGGTCGTCTTCAGCAAGGCTGACCACCAGGCCCTTGAGCGCGGGGTGATCAAGAAAACAGTCGAGGCTATGCTCAAGGATCGTGCGCCCGCCCAGTTGCAAGTACTGCTTGGGACGGTCTGCGGCCATACGGGCACCTACGCCCGCGGCGGGGATCACTGCCCAGAAGGCAGGCAACGCGGTATTCATTGGGCCAACTGGTAGAGGGTTTCGCCCTCCTTGACCATGCCCAGTTCATGGCGAGCGCGCTCTTCCACGGTCTCCATGCCCTTTTTCAATTCGGCCACTTCCGCATCGAGGACGCGGTTGCGCTCCAGCAAGTTTTCATTTTCGGCATGCTGGTCGGCGATCTGCTGCTGCAGGCTGGCCACCTGCGCCAGGCTTCCGTTGCCCACCCAGAGGCGATACTGCAGGCCACCGAGCAGCAAAAGCAAAACCAGAAATAACCAATAGGGGCTGCGCATCAAGGTATCCAGTGGAAAAAGACAGTCGCGACGGTGGTACGACTGATGGCACGAAGCCTGGCATCGGCCAGGCTCTGTGCGGTGTAGCGTTCGCAATCAGGACGCATCGGAATGTGCCCCGATACGTCCCTGGCGTCTTTTTACCATTTAAAGCTTAGCCGCGAAACTCGGCACGGCCACGGTAAACCGCCTTGGCACCCAGTTGTTCTTCGATGCGCAGCAGTTGGTTGTACTTGGAGACGCGGTCGGAGCGGCACAGGGAACCGGTTTTGATCTGACCAGCGGCAGTGCCGACGGCCAGGTCAGCAATGGTCGAATCCTCGGTTTCGCCCGAACGGTGCGAAATGACCGCGGTGTAACCAGCGGCCTTGGCCATCTGGATGGCTTCCAGGGTTTCGGTCAGGGTGCCGATCTGGTTGAACTTGATCAGGATCGAGTTGGCGATCTTTTTATCGATGCCTTCTTTCAGGATCTTGGTGTTGGTCACGAACAGGTCGTCACCGACCAGTTGTACCTTCTCGCCGATCTTGTCGGTGAGGATCTTCCAGCCCGCCCAGTCGGATTCGTCCAGGCCGTCTTCGATGGAGATGATCGGGTAACGCTCGGTCAGCCCTTTCAGGTACTCGGCGAAACCTTCGGCGTCGAATGTGTGGCCTTCACCGGCCAGGTCGTAGGTGCCGTTCTCGTAGAATTCGCTGGCGGCGCAGTCCAGGGCCAGGGTCACGTCGGTGCCCAGCTTGTAACCGGCGTTGGCCACGGCTTCGGAGATCACTTTGAGTGCATCTTCGTTGGACGCCAGGTTAGGGGCGAAACCACCTTCGTCACCCACGGCAGTGCTCAGGCCACGGGCCTTGAGGACTTCCTTGAGGTGATGGAAAATCTCGGTGCCCATGCGCAGGCCTTCGGAGAAGGACTTGGCGCCTACTGGCTGAACCATGAATTCCTGGATGTCGACGTTGTTGTCGGCATGCTCGCCGCCGTTGATGATGTTCATCATCGGCACCGGCATCGAGTAAACGCCCGGGGTGCCGTTCAGGTTGGCGATGTGCGCGTACAGCGGCAGGTCCTGGTCCTGGGCTGCGGCCTTGGCGGCAGCCAGGGACACGGCGAGGATGGCGTTGGCGCCCAGGGAAGCCTTGTTCTCGGTACCGTCCAGCGCGATCATCGCGTGGTCCAGGCCCTTCTGGTCAACCGGGTCCCGGCCCAGCAGTGCCGAACGGATCGGGCCGTTGATGTTGCCAACGGCCTTCAGCACGCCCTTGCCCATGTAACGGCTCTTGTCGCCATCACGCAGCTCCAGCGCTTCACGCGAGCCGGTCGAAGCACCGGACGGCGCGCAGGCGCTGCCGATGATGCCGTTGTCGAGAAGCACGTCGGCTTCCACAGTGGGGTTGCCACGGGAGTCGAGAACTTCACGACCTTTGATGTCGACGATTTTTGCCATTGTTATAAGCACTCCAAAGTTAACTAGAACACTGTAGCGGCGCAGTTGCCGGCGACGGGGCCCAAGGGCACGCCATCGCCGGCCAGCCGCGCCCCTACAAGAGCAAGAGCTGCGCGGCCCGCAGGCCAGAGCGATAAATCGAGCGGTACTTTACCGGAAAAAACGTATCAGGCGGTTTCTACCGTCGGAAAACTTTTCACCAGTGCGTCCAATGCCTTGAGCTGGGCCAGGAATGGCTCCAGTTTGTCCAGGCGCAAGGCGCAAGGGCCGTCGCACTTGGCGTTGTCGGGGTCTGGGTGGGCTTCCAGGAACAACCCGGCCAGGCTCTGGCTCAGGCCAGCCTTGGCCAGGTCCAGCACCTGGGCACGACGCCCGCCGGCAGAATCCGAGCGACCGCCCGGCATCTGCAGGGCGTGGGTCACGTCGAAGAATACCGGGTACTCGAACTGCTTCATGATGCCGAAGCCGAGCATGTCGACCACCAGGTTGTTATAGCCGAAGCTGGAACCACGCTCGCAGAGGATCAGTTGATCATTGCCGGCCTCTTCGCACTTGGTCAGGATGTGTTTCATTTCCTGAGGTGCGAGGAACTGCGCCTTCTTGATGTTGATCACCGCATTGGTCTTGGCCATGGCCACCACCAGGTCGGTCTGGCGGGACAGGAAAGCCGGCAACTGGATGATGTCGCACACTTCGGCCACGGCAGCCGCTTGCTGCGGCTCGTGGACGTCGGTGATCAGCGGCACGTTGAAGGTACGCTTGATCTCTTCGAAGATGCGCAGGCCGGCTTCCAGGCCCGGGCCACGGTACGAGTTGACCGAGGACCGGTTGGCCTTGTCGAAACTGGCCTTGAACACGTAGGGGATACCGAGCTTCTCGGTGACCCGCACGTATTCTTCGCAGACCTTCATCGCCATGTCGCGCGATTCCAGCACGTTCATGCCGCCGAACAAAACCATAGGTTTGTCGTTGGCGATTTCGATGCTGCCTACGCGAATGATCTTCTGCGCCATGGGATCAGGCCTTCTTCTGGTGCTGGATCAGGGCTGCCTTGACGAAACCGCTGAACAGCGGGTGACCGTCACGTGGCGTGGAAGTGAACTCGGGGTGGAACTGGCAAGCGACGAACCATGGGTGGTCCTTGGCTTCGACCACTTCGACCAGCGCGCCGTCACCGGAACGACCCGACACCACCAGGCCCGCTTCGAGCAGTTGCGGCAGCAGGTTGTTGTTCACTTCGTAACGGTGGCGATGACGCTCCACGATCACGTCCTTGGCGTAGCAATCGTGCACCTTGGAGCCGTCGACCAGTTGGCAGTCCTGCGCACCCAGGCGCATGGTGCCGCCCAGATCGGAGGTTTCGGTGCGGGTTTCGACCGCGCCGGTGGCGTCTTCCCACTCGGTGATCAGGCCCACGACCGGGTGGCCGCTGGCGCGATCGAACTCGGTGGAGTTGGCGTCTTTCCAGCCCATCACGTTACGGGCGAACTCGATCACGGCCACTTGCATGCCCAGGCAGATACCCAGGTACGGCACCTTGTTCTCGCGAGCGTATTGCACCGCGGTGATCTTGCCTTCCACGCCGCGCAGACCGAAGCCACCCGGTACCAGGATGGCGTCCACGCCTTCCAGCAGGCCGGTGCCCTGGTTCTCGATGTCTTCGGAGTCGATGTAGCGCAAGTTGACCTTGGTACGGTTGCTGATGCCGGCGTGGCTCATCGCTTCGATCAGCGACTTGTAGGCGTCCAGCAGCTCCATGTACTTGCCGACCATGGCGATGGTCACTTCGTGCTCGGGGTTGAGCTTGGCATCCACGACCTTTTCCCACTCGGACAGGTCGGCGCCGCCGCATTGCAGGCCGAAACGTTCGACGACGAAATCATCCAGGCCTTGGGAATGCAGGATGCCCGGGATCTTGTAGATGGTATCGGCGTCTTCCAGCGCGATCACCGCACGTTCTTCAACGTTGGTGAACTGCGCGATCTTGCGACGCGAAGACACATCGATCGGGTGGTCGGAGCGGCAGACCAGCACGTCAGGTTGCAGGCCGATGGAGCGCAGCTCCTTGACCGAGTGCTGGGTAGGCTTGGTCTTGGTTTCGCCTGCGGTGGCGATATACGGAACCAGGGTCAGGTGCATCAACATCGCGCGCTTGGCGCCGACCTCGAAACGCAACTGACGGATAGCCTCGAGGAACGGTTGCGACTCGATGTCACCTACGGTGCCACCAATCTCGACCATCGCGACGTCGGCATCGCCGGCGCCCTTGATGATGCGACGCTTGATTTCGTCGGTGATGTGCGGGATCACCTGAATCGTTGCGCCCAGATAATCACCACGGCGCTCCTTGCGCAGGACGTGCTCGTAGACACGGCCGGTGGTGAAGTTGTTGTTCTGGGTCATGGTCGTGCGGATGAACCGCTCGTAGTGGCCCAGGTCCAGGTCGGTTTCGGCGCCGTCGTGGGTAACGAACACTTCACCGTGCTGGAAGGGGCTCATGGTGCCCGGATCGACGTTGATGTACGGATCCAGCTTGAGCATGGTGACCTTAAGTCCCCGCGCCTCCAGGATGGCCGCCAATGAAGCCGAGGCAATGCCTTTCCCCAATGAAGAAACAACACCGCCCGTGACGAAGATGTAGCGCGTCATGAAAAACCCTAGAAGTCTGCGTTAAAGCGGTCAGAGCCGCCGGGGAAAGCGAAGGAAGGCCGAAGCCCCCGGTGGCCAAAAACAGTTTGGCAACCGGCAACTGCCGTGATTCTGGTGAATGCACAGAAGTTGTATCAAGAAGGGAGCGTAGTCTACCGGAAACAGGCTTTCATCTCAAACGTTGAACGTTCGTCGGTGGTTGCCATTTCAATTCAAGGCCCTCGCGCCCCACTGCCGGCAGGTTGGCCACGGCTTGCAACTGGCCGTCGACGAACAGCAGCGGCAAGCGTGCGCGGACGAACGGTGGCAGCCCCGACTCGTTGAGCAGGCGCTTCAAGTCACGGCCACCCCGGCCAGGCACCTGCAACGCTTCACCGCCCTGGCGGTAGCGAACCTGGACCTGGCCCTGCGGCGTCACGCCACAGCACCGTAGCTGCCCATTGCCAGGCAATTCCAAGGCACGGGCCGGGTCCCCCCAGGCAAGGCCCGCTGGAACCGGCTGCAGCCAAAGGCCGCTCAACCACCAGATACGCCCGCCCGCGCGATGCAGTTCGCCGCCCTCCAGGCGCCAGACCGGCGCAGCATCGCCACGCGCATCGCGCAGGGTCTGCCAACCCACCCAATGCTGGCTGTCGGGCAAGCGTGTACGCGGCGCCAACCAGGCTTGCAAAGCGTTGCGCTGACGGGCCGCTGACAAGGCCTGCAACGCATCCAGCTGCAAGCTGGGCAAGGCCAGCCAGGGCCACGGCGAAGGCCGTTCGGCCGCCAGCAGATCCTGCACGGCCAACTCCTCAAGCAAGCCCAGGGCCTCGCCCAAGTGCGCGGCGCTGCGCGCCAGGTTGCCGGCCGCCTGTGGCCAGCGCTGCTCGATCACCGGCAGCACCTCACCACGCAGGTAGTTGCGCGAAAACTGTGTATCGGCATTGGACGGATCTTCGATCCATTGCAGGCCATGCGCCTGGGCGTAACGCTGCAATTCGGCGCGAGATACCTGCAACAACGGCCGCACCAGGCGACCCTGGCCCAGTGACCTGTCGCCTGCCATGGCCGCCAACCCGCGCACGCCTGCGCCCCGCAACAGGCGGAACAACAGGGTTTCGGCCTGATCATCACGGTGTTGGGCCACGAACAACACTTCGCCGGCGCGCAACTGCTGTTCGAAGGCCTGGTAACGCGCCTGGCGCGCCGCCTCTTCAACGCTGCCGCCCTGCCCCACCGCAACGCTCACGACACTCAACGGCACGCCCAGCTCATCGCACACCGCCTGACAATGGGCCGGCCACGCATCAGCCGCAGCTTGAAGGCCGTGATGGATGTGGATGGCATGCAGGGGCGGGGTGTCGGCCGTGGTGGCTAGCAGGTGCAGCAGGACGGTGGAGTCCAGGCCGCCAGAGAAGGCGATGTGCCAGGTGGGCGCGGTGCGCCAGGGAAGAAGATTGCGCTCAAGCAGGTGTTTCATGATTGGGCTCGGTGCGCTGTTTGCGGATAAATCCGCTCCTACAGGGAAAGCGCGTTTCGATGTAGGAGCGGATTTATCCGCGAAGGCCTCGGTTTACAGGCCGTAGCTCATCAGGCGGTCATAGCGGCGCTTGAGCAGCGCCTCCACGTCCAGGCCCTTGAGCATCGACAGCTGCGCGGTCAGCTCCTGGCGGATCAGCGCGGCGGCCGCAGCCGGGTCGCGGTGGGCGCCACCCAGCGGCTCGTTGATCACCTTGTCGACGATACCCAGGCCTTTGAGTCGCTCGGCGGTGATGCCCATGGCTTCGGCAGCGTCAGGCGCTTTTTCGGCGGTTTTCCACAGAATCGAGGCACAGCCTTCCGGCGAGATCACCGCGTACGTGGAGTACTGCAGCATGTTCAGTTGGTCACACACGCCGATGGCCAGTGCACCGCCCGAACCACCTTCGCCGATCACGGTGGCAATGATCGGGGTTTTCAGGCGCGCCATCACGCGTAGGTTCCAGGCGATCGCTTCGCTCTGGTTGCGCTCTTCGGCGTCGATCCCAGGGTAGGCACCCGGGGTGTCGATGAAGGTCAGGATCGGCATTTTGAAACGCTCGGCCATTTCCATCAGGCGGCAGGCCTTGCGGTAGCCTTCCGGGCGCGGCATGCCGAAATTGCGGCGCACCTTCTCGCGCACTTCACGGCCTTTCTGGTGACCGATCACCATCACCGGCTGGTCGTCCAGGCGAGCAACGCCACCAACGATAGCCGCGTCGTCGGAGAAATGACGGTCGCCGTGCAGTTCGTCGAACTCGGTGAAGATGTGCTGGATGTAATCCAGGGTGTACGGACGGCGCGGGTGACGCGCCATGCGAGCGATCTGCCAGCTGGTCAGATTGCCGAAGATGCTTTCGGTCAGCGTGCTGCTCTTGTCTTGCAGGCGAGCGATCTCATCGCCGATGTTCAGCGAGTTATCGTTGCCGACCAGGCGCAGCTCTTCAATCTTGGCTTGCAGGTCAGCGATCGGCTGTTCGAAATCAAGAAAATTCGGGTTCATAGGCATCCGTCTTGGGTCGACGGCCTGGCGGCCGGCCGGTTGATCCGTTGAGCGCCCTACCATAAGGGATCAGGCGCATTCAGGTCGAGTTTAAAAAATTCGGGTCGAGCAGGCTCACGCCATTTTCAACGATATTGCAGGAAGACGTTCTCGCGGCCGAACTGGTCACGCAGCGCTTGAATCAGGCCATCGGCCGGGTCGATGCGCCAGCCCTCGCCAAACTGCAGCAAGGCCTTGGCGTCGGGGCCGGTGTACTCCATGGTGATCGGGCAAGCGCCGCGGTATTTCTTGAACAGTTCGCCCAACCAGGCCAGCCGGTCGCCCTTCAACGCCTCGGCCTTGACCTTCAGGCGCAGGCTTTCGGCGAGGTTGGTACGGGCATCTTCCATGGTCATCACGCGCTTGACCCGCAGGCGCAGGCCGCCGGAGAAATCGTCATTGCTGACCTCCCCTTCCACCACCACCATCGCATCGGTCTGCAGCAGCGACTGCGCGGCCATGAAGGCATCGGCGAACAGCGACGCCTCGATACGCCCGGACCGATCGTCCAGGGTGATGAAGCCCATCTTGTCGCCCTTCTTGTTTTTCATCACCCGCAAGGCGATGACCATGCCGGCCACGGTTTGCGTGTCGCGCGCCGGCTTGAGGTCGATGATGCGCTGACGGGCAAAGCGACGGATCTCGCCTTCGTACTCGTCGATCGGGTGGCCGGTGAGGTACAACCCCAAGGTTTCCTTTTCGCCACGCAGGCGCTCCTTGAGGGTCAGTTCCTTGGCCTTGCGATGGCTGGCGTAGACGTCGGCGTCTGCTTCCACGAACAGCCCGCCGAACAGGTCCGAGTGGCCGCTGTCATGGGTACGCGCGGTCTGCTCGGCCGCCTTGATGGCCTCTTCCATGGCCGCCAGCAACACCGCGCGGTTGCGGTCGATGTTGGCCAGGTACGCCTTGCTCTCGTCATGAAAGTGCGGGCCAAGGCGGTCCAGTGCGCCGCTGCGGATCAAACCATCCAGGGTGCGCTTGTTGACGCGCTTGAGGTCGATGCGCTCGCAAAAGTCGAACAAGTCCTTGAACGGACCGTCCTGGCGGGCCTCGGTAATGGCTTCCACCGGGCCCTCGCCCACGCCCTTGATCGCGCCCAGGCCGTAAATGATGCGGCCCTCCTCGTTCACCGTGAACTTGAACTCCGAGGCGTTCACGTCTGGGGCGTCGAGGCGCAGCTTCATGCTGCGCACTTCCTCGATCAAGGTCACGACCTTGTCGGTGTTGTGCATGTCCGCCGAGAGTACCGCGGCCATGAACGGCGCCGGGTAGTGAGTCTTCAGCCAGGCGGTCTGGTACGACACCAGGCCGTAGGCGGCGGAGTGGGATTTGTTGAAGCCGTAACCGGCGAACTTCTCTACCAGGTCGAAAATGTTACCGGCCAAGTCCGGGTCGATCTTGTTAGAGACGCAACCTTCGATGAAGCCACCGCGCTGCTTGGCCATCTCCTCGGGTTTCTTTTTACCCATGGCCCGGCGCAGCATGTCCGCGCCGCCCAGGGTATAACCGGCCATGACCTGGGCGATCTGCATCACCTGTTCTTGATACAGGATGATGCCGTAGGTCGGCGCCAGTACCGGCTTGAGGCCTTCGTACTGATAGTCGGAGTGCGGGTACGCAAGCTCGGCGCGGCCGTGCTTGCGGTTGATAAAGTCGTCCACCATGCCCGATTGCAGCGGGCCCGGGCGGAACAGCGCCACCAGTGCGATCAAGTCTTCCAGGCAGTCGGGCTTGAGCTTTTTGATCAGCTCCTTCATGCCACGCGACTCGAGCTGGAACACCGCGGTGGTTTCGGCCTTTTGCAGCAGTTGGTAGGTCGGCTTGTCATCCAGCGGGATGAAGGCGATGTCCAGCGGCGGCTCGTCCACCTTGGCACGGTCGCGGTTGATGGTCTTCAGCGCCCAGTCGATGATGGTCAGGGTACGCAAGCCCAGGAAGTCGAACTTCACCAGGCCCGCCGCCTCGACGTCATCCTTGTCGAACTGGGTCACCAGGCCGTCGCCGGCCTCGTCGCAATAGATGGGCGAGAAGTCGGTCAGCTTGGTGGGCGCGATCACCACGCCACCGGCGTGCTTGCCGACGTTACGCACCACGCCCTCTAGCTTGCGGGCCATGTCCCAGATTTCGGCGGCCTCTTCATCGACCTTGATGAAGTCGCGCAGGATCTCTTCCTGCTCGTAAGCCTTTTCCAGGGTCATGCCCACTTCGAACGGGATCATCTTGGACAGCCGATCGGCCAAGCCGTAGGACTTGCCCTGCACCCGCGCCACGTCCCGAACCACCGCCTTGGCGGCCATGGAACCGAAGGTGATGATCTGACTCACGGCGTTGCGGCCGTATTTCTCGGCCACGTAGTCGATGACTCGGTCACGGCCGTCCATGCAGAAGTCGACGTCGAAGTCGGGCATGGAAACCCGCTCCGGGTTCAGGAAGCGTTCGAACAGCAGGTCATATTCCAACGGGTCGAGGTCGGTGATCTTCTGCACGTAGGCCACCAGCGACCCGGCACCCGACCCACGGCCCGGGCCTACTGGCACGCCGTTGCTCTTGGCCCACTGGATAAAGTCCATAACGATCAGGAAGTAACCGGGAAAGCCCATCTGGATGATGATATCCAGCTCGAAATTCAACCGGTCGACATAGACCTGGCGCTTGGCCTCGTAGTCCTCGGTGGTGTCCTTGGGCAGCAGCACCGCCAAGCGGTCTTCCAAGCCGTCGAACGATACCTTGCGGAAATACTCGTCGATGGTCATGCCATCCGGGATCGGGTAGTCCGGCAAAAAGTGCTTGCCCAGCTTGACGTCGATGTTGCAACGCCGGGCAATCTCGACGGTGTTTTCCAGCGCCTCGGGCAGGTCGCTGAACAACTCGGCCATTTCCTCGGCGCTTTTCAGGTATTGCTGGTCGCTGTAGTTCTTGTTGCGGCGCGGGTCATCCAGCGCCCGGCCTTCGCCGATGCACACGCGTGTTTCATGGGCCTCGAAGTCTTCCTGGCGGATGAAACGCACGTCGTTGGTCGCCACCAGCGGCGCACCCAGCTTATCGGCCAGGGCCACGGCGGCGTGCAGGTATTCTTCGTCGTTGGTGCGGTTGGTACGCTGGATCTCAACGTAAAAACGGTTCGGGAACACCGCCATCCATTCGCGCATCAACTGTTCGGCGTCCGCCGGGTTACCGCCTAGCAAGGTCTGACCGATTTCGCCTTCCTTGCCCGAAGACAGGCAGATCACCCCGGCGCTGGCCTGCGCCACCCACTCGCGCTCGATGATCACCTGGCCATTGCGCTGGCCATCGATGAAACCGCGGGAAATCAATTCGGTGATGTTGCGGTAGCCCTGGGCGTTCATGGCCAACAGGCTGATGCGGCTCAGCGGGCCGTCCGGGTCTTTGTTCGACAGCCACAGGTCGGCGCCGCAGATCGGCTTGATGCCAGCGCCTTGGGCGGCTTTGTAGAACTTGACCAGCGAACACATGTTGTTCTGATCGGTCACCGCGACCGCCGGCATGTTCAAGCCCGTCAGGGCCTTGACCAGCGGCTTGATGCGCACCAGGCCGTCGACCAGCGAATATTCGGTGTGCAGGCGAAGATGAACGAAAGAAACCGACATGGTGATCCTATAGGTGCACAAAACAACAAAGCCCGGATTGTACCGGGCTCCGATTAAAACAACAGCCGGCTCAGCTCAAGAGTACGTCTGCGTTCAACAGCCCACGCGCCTCGTAGGCGGCGCGCACCGGAGCAAACGAGCGCCGGTGAATGGGCGTGGGGCCCAGGCGTGCCAAGGCTTCCAGATGGACGGGGGTGGGATAGCCCTTGTGCCCACCAATGCCGTAGCCTGGGTAAATCAATTCGAACGCGGCCATTTCCCGGTCGCGACTGACCTTGGCCAGGATGGACGCGGCGGCAATCGCCGGCACCTTGGCATCGCCCTGCACCACCGGGGCGCTGGGCACGGCCAGTTTAGGGCAGCGATTGCCGTCGATCAGCGCAAGTTTGGGGGTGATGCTCAGGCCTTCGACGGCGCGCTGCATGGCCAGCATGGTCGCGTGCAGGATATTCAACTCATCGATCTCTTCGACCTCGGCGCGGGCGATGCACCAGCTCAAGGCTTTTTCACAGATCTCGTCGTAAAGCTTCTCGCGCTTGGCTTCGGTGAGCTTCTTGGAGTCGTTCAGGCCCAGGATCGGCCGACTGGGGTCCAGAATGACCGCCGCCGTGACCACGGCGCCGCACAGCGGGCCACGGCCCACTTCGTCGACGCCCGCCACCAGTTCTTCCACCAGGGTAAAGTCCAGCCCCATTTGCATATCAATGCCTTCTTATTACGTGCACCGCCGGCGTCAGTGCGCCAGCAGTTGCAGGACACCTTCGGCGGCCTGGTTGGAGGCATCGCGGCGCAGGGTCCGGTGAATTTCGTCGAAGCCACGGGTCTGCTCTTTCCCGCTATCGAGCAAGGGTAGCAAGGTATTGACCAGGGCTTCGGGCGTTGCAGCATCCTGAAGCAATTCCGGGACCAGCAAACGCTGAGCCAACAGGTTGGGCAGGGACACGTAGGGGCTTTTGACCATACGCTTGAGAATCCAGAAGCTGACCGGCGACAGCTTGTACGCCACCACCATCGGGCGCTTGTAGAGCAAGGCTTCCAGGGTGGCCGTGCCCGAAGCGATCAGCACCGCGTCACAGGCCGCCAGGGCCTTGTGGGACTGACCGTCGAGCAGCGTCAACGGCAGGGCTCGGCCCACCAGCAGTTGCTCGATCTGGGCGCGACGCTCCGGGTTGGCGCACGGCAGCACGAAACGCACGTCCGGGCGCTGCTTGAGCAGCAACTGGGCGGCGTCAAAGAACAGTGCGCCCAGGCGCCCCACTTCACCACCACGGCTGCCCGGCATCAACGCCACCACGGCGCCGGGGCCTGCCAGGCCCAGTTCGGCGCGGGCAGCCTCGCGGTCGGCCTGCAACGGGATGGCATCGGCCAGGGTGTGGCCGACGAAGCGCACTGGCACGCCCTTCTCTTCGTAGAACCGCGCCTCGAAGGGGAATAGGGTGAGCATCAGGTCGCAGCCTTCGCGGATCTTCAGCACACGCTTCTGCCGCCAGGCCCATACCGAAGGGCTGACGTAGTGCACGGTCTTGATCCCGGCCTGGCGCAGCTTGAGTTCGATATTGAGGGTGAAATCCGGGGCATCGATGCCGATGAACACGTCGGGCTTGCGCTCGATCAGCGTCTGGATCAGCAACTTGCGGCGCTTGAGCAATTCGCGCAGACGCCCCAGCACCTCTACCAGGCCCATCACGGCCAGGCGCTCCATGGGGAAGTCCGAGACCATGCCTTCGGCTTGCATCAGCGGGCCGCCAACACCGATGAACTCGATGTCGCCATGGCGCGCCTTGAGCGCACGCATTAAGCCTGCCCCGAGGATATCGCCGCTGGCCTCGCCAGCCACCAGGGCAACGCACAATTGGGCAGGCATTGGCATCAGCGCGTGATGCCGCGGGTAGAGGTCTGGATCGAGCGCAGGAACACTTCGACTTCAGGGTACTGGGCAGCCGGCTCGGCCAGTTCGGCGATGGCTTGATCCACCGTCAAGCCTTGGCGGTAGACCACCTTGTAGGCGCGGCGCAAGGCATGGATGGCGTCATCGCTGAAACCGCGACGGCGCATGCCCTCGAAATTCATGCTGCGCGCCTCGGCCGGGTTGCCGAACACCGTCACGTAGGCCGGCACGTCCTTGCCAATCGCGGTACCCATGCCCGAAAAGCTGTGGGCACCGATATGGCAAAACTGATGCACCAGGGTGAAACCGGACAGGATCGCCCAGTCGTCCACGTGCACGTGCCCGGCCAACGCGGTGTTGTTGACCAGGATGCAATGGTTGCCGATGACACTGTCGTGGCCGATGTGCGCGTAGGCCATGATCAGGTTGTGGTCACCCAGGGTGGTTTCAGCGCGGTCCTGCACGGTGCCGCGATGAATGGTCACGCCTTCGCGAATCACGTTGTGATCACCGATCACCAGGCGCGTCTCTTCGCCCTTGTACTTCAAGTCCGGGGTGTCTTCGCCTACCGAGGAAAACTGGTAGATGCGGTTGTGCCTGCCAATTTTGGTAGGGCCACGCAGGATCACGTGCGGCCCGATGACAGTACCCTCGCCGATTTCAACACCGGCGCCGACGATCGACCAAGGGCCGACCTCGACACCATCGGCCAACTTGGCCGACGGATCGATGATGGCGCGAGGGTCAATCAAACTCATAGTTTGCGTTCCGCGCAGATGATTTCAGCCGAGCACACCGGCTTGCCGTCGACCGAGGCCTGGCATTCGAACTTCCAGATCTGGCGCTTGCAGCTGATGAACTTGGCTTCCAGGATCAACTGGTCACCGGGCATCACCGGCTGGCGGAAACGCAGCTTGTCGGAGCCGACAAAGTAGTACAGCGTGCCGTCGGCAGGCTTCACGTCCAGCATCTTGAAACCCAGGATGCCGGCGGCTTGAGCCATGGCTTCAATGATCAGCACGCCGGGCATGATTGGATGCGCCGGGAAGTGACCGTTGAAAAACGGCTCGTTGATGCTGACATTCTTGTAGGCGCGAATGCGCTTGGCCTCGACATCGAGTTCCGCTACACGATCCACCAGCAGGAACGGGTAACGGTGAGGCAGGTATTCGCGAATCTCGTTGATGTCCATCATTTCGGGGGGGAAGCCTGTGTTAAAGATAGGGAGCGCGCGACTGACGCGCAGCACTCCTATTGCAAATCAAGGAGGCAGTTTAGCGGCTGTGCACACTTGATATGGAAATGGTATCAGCCATCAGATGACGTTTTACCGCCTTGGGTCACGGCTTCGATACGCTTTTCTGCCTGCTGAAGACGTTTGTAGATGTCATCGAGCTGGCGAATACGGGCTGCACTCTTGCGCCATTCGGCCGCTGGCTGCATGGCTGTACCGGACGAATAGGACCCAGGCTCGGTAATCGAGCGGGTTACCATGGTCATGCCGGTCACGAATACGTTGTCACAAATTTCTATATGCCCGACCAGCCCAACACCGCCGGCGAGCATGCAATGCTTGCCGATTTTCGCGCTGCCGGAAATGCCCACGCAGGCCGCCATGGCCGTGTGGTCGCCGATTTGCACGTTATGGGCGATCTGGATCTGGTTGTCGAGCTTAACCCCGTTACCAATCACGGTATCGGCCAAGGCGCCGCGGTCAATGGCGGTATTGACGCCGATTTCAACGTCATCACCCAGGGTGACGCCGCCGATCTGGGCGATTTTTTGCCACACACCCTTTTCGTTGGCAAAGCCGAAGCCTTCGCCGCCGAGCACCGCGCCTGACTGGATCACCACCCGCTGACCGATGCGCACATCGTGGTACAGCGTAACGCGCGGGGCCAACCAGCCGCCGGCACCGACCACGCAACGCGCGCCGATGAAGCAGTGGGCGCCCACGGTCACACCAGCACCAATGATGGCGCCGCTTTCGATCACCGCGAACGGGCCGATACTGGCCGTGGCATCGACCACCGCATCCGCCGACACGACCGCGCTGGGGTGGATACCAGCAACCGCCTTGGGTTTGGGGTCGAACAGGTGCGAGATACGCGCATAGGCCAGGTAAGGGTCTGGCACCAGCAGTGCGTCGCCTTCATGGCCTTCGGCATCGGCCGCCTTCAGCAACACGGCACCAGCCTGGCTATCAGGCAGGAACTTGCGGTACTGGGGGTTTGCCAGAAAGCTCAACTGAGCTGGGCCAGCCTCTTGCAAAGTGGCTAGCCCAGTGATTTGTTTCTCCGCGTCGCCACGAAGGGTGGCGCCGAGGAACTCGGCCAATTGGCCGAGTTTCATGGTTACGCTCATATCAACGCTTCTGGTTCATGCGCTCGATGACTTGGCGAGTGATGTCGTACTGCGGTTTGACATCGATCACTGCGCCACGCTCGAGCACCAGGTCGAAGCCGCCGTTCTTGATGACTTCTTCAACAGCGCCGTCCAGTTTTGGCTTCAGCACTTTGAGCATGTCACGGTCAGCGGCAGCCTTGGCTTCGTTCAGTTCCTTGGATTGGAACTGGAAGTCACGGGCTTTTTGCTTGAAGTCCAGCTCCAGGCGCTCACGCTCTGGCTGCTGCATCTTGTCGCCACCGGCTACCAGGCGATCCTGGATGCCCTTGGCACTGCTTTCCAGGGTTTTGAGCTTGGTCAGCTGCGGGCCGAACTTCTTCTCGGCATCTACCGCGTATTGCTTGGCAGCGTCGGATTCCAGCAAGGCGCTCTGGTAGTTCAGCACGGCAATTTTCATGTCGGCAAATGCCGGGGTGGCGGCCAGGGTGGCAGCCAGAACAACCAGTTGAGTCAACTTACGCACGATTCACTCCTACAAAATCCGTTGTCATTACCTGTGATCAGACGCTTAGAACGTCTGGCCCAGAGAGAATTGGAAAATCTGGGTTTCTGCATAGTCCGGCTTCTTGATCGGCATGGCCAAGCTGAAGCTCAACGGACCCAACGCGGTGACCCAAGTCACACCCAGGCCCATGGACGCGGCGACATTGGAGAAGTCGACATTGGAGCAGTAGCTCGAATCAGCAGAGTCGCAGTTTGTATCGAATACGCTACCGACGTCCATGAATATGGAAGTACGCAGCGAACGCTGGTCCTTCACGAACGGCATCGGGAACAGGATTTCTGCACCACCGGTCAGCAGGACGTTACCACCGAAGGCGGCTGGATCCTGGTCTGGGTCTGCAGTAGTACCGCGTGCTGCGTTGGTGGAGCTTGGCGTGCTGCGTGGGCCCAGGGTGCTGTCCTTGAAGCCGCGCACCGAGTTGAAGCCACCAGCGTAGTAGTTCTCGTAGAACGGCAGGCCCGAGGTAGAACCGAAACCGTCGCCATAGCCCAGCTCAGTGTGGAAGCGCATGGTGTAGGTGTCGTTGATCGGGGTGAACAACTGGCCACGGTAATCCACTTTGTAGAACGACAGGTCGCTGCCCGGCGTGGTGGTTTCAAAGGTCAGGCTTTGCGAGTGACCACGGGTTGGCAACACGCCCTTGTTCAAGGTGGAGTCGGACCAGCCCACGGAGGCCTTCAGGTTAGTGAAGCTTTTGCCTTCCTTGTCGGTGAAGTCGAAGATCTCGTCAACGGTATAGATACCGGTCTTGATCGTGTCCTTCTGCAGGGTCAGGCCGTAGGTCATGCGCGACGTTTCGCTGATCGGGTAGCCGAAGGTCATGCCGGCACCGTAGCTGTCTACCGCGTAGCTTGCCACGTCGACATCAAGGTCGCTGTAGTCGGTTTTACGGTAGAACGCGTTGTAGCCCAGGCTCACACCGTCCGGCGTGAAGTAGGGGTTTACATAGCTGAAGCTGTAGCGGGTCTGGTATTCGCTGCGGGTCAGGCCGAGGGACACCTTGTTACCGGTACCCAGGAAGTTGTTCTGGCTGATCGAACCACCCAGGATCAGACCGGCGCTTTGCGCGAAACCGACGCTGGCGGTGATGGAACCCGAGGCCTGCTCTTCCACGCTGTAGTTCACGTCAACCTGGTCGTCGGTGCCCGGTACGGCCGGGGTCTCTACGGTTACTTCCTTGAAGTAGCCGAGGCGCTCAAGGCGGGTCTTGGACTGGTCGATCAGGTAGGTGGAAGCCCAACCGCCTTCCATCTGGCGCATTTCGCGGCGCAGTACCTGGTCGTCGGTCTTGGTGTTGCCGCGGTAGTTGATGCGGTTCACGTAGGCACGCTTGCCCGGGTCGACCACAAACGTAATATCGACCGTGTGGTCTTCGTCGTGCGGGGTCGGCACGCCGTTGACGTTGGCAAAGGTGTAGCCATCGTTACCCAGGCGGCGGGTAATCAGGTCGGAGGTGGTGGTCATGACCTTGCGCGAGAACACTTGGCCTTTCTGCACCAGCAGCAGCGCCTTGACCTGGTCTTCAGGCACTTTCAGGTCGCCGCTGAGCTTGACGTCGCGAACGGTGTACTTCTGCCCTTCGTTGACGTTGACGGTGATGTACACGCTTTTCTTGTCAGGCGTGATGGACACCTGGGTGGAGGCGATATCCATGTTGATATAGCCGCGGTCAAGGTAGTAGGAACGCAGGCGCTCCAGGTCACCAGACAGTTTTTCACGAGCATACTTGTCGTCGTTCTTGAAGAACGACAACCAGTTGGTGGTCTTGAGTTCGAACTGATCGGTCAATTCTTCTTCGGTGAAGACCGTGTTACCCACCACGTTGATGTGCTGGATAGCGGCAACGGTGCCTTCATTGATCTTGATCTTCAGCTGCACGCGGTTACGCGGCTGCGGCACCACTTCGGTGTCGACCGTGGCCGAGTAACGGCCTTGGGCCACGTACTGGCGCTGCAGCTCGTTACGCACACCTTCGAGGGTGGCGCGCTGGAAGATTTCGCCTTCGGCCAGGCCCGACTGCTTCAGACCCTTCATCAGGTCCTCGGTCGAAATGGCCTTGTTCCCGTCGATCTCGATGCTCGAGACAGAGGGACGCTCGACGACACTGATCACCAGGACGTTACCGTCGCGGCCCAGTTGGATATCCTGAAAGAAACCGGTCTTGAACAGCGCGCGGGTGGATTCCACCAGGCGGCGATCGTCAGCTTCGTCACCAACATTCAACGGCAAGGCACCAAAGACGCTGCCGGCGGACACCCGCTGCAGGCCATTGACACGAATATCGGAGATTTTGAAGGACTCGGCGTGAACTTCGGTGATCATCAGTACGGCAAGAACCGCAGTAAGCAACAGACGTTTCATGAAGTCCTTTCTTATTCCAACTGGCAATAAACAAACTGCCGCAGATGCGGCAGGTTCGCAATTGAGCGAAGCTTTACAGTCGACCCAGATCGTTTATCAAGGCAAGCAACATCACCCCGACGACCAGACTGATCCCGATCTGGATCCCCCAACCCTGTACCCGATCCGACAGCGGCCGACCACGCGCCCACTCGATCAGGTAGAACAACAGATGCCCCCCATCCAGTACAGGAATGGGCAGCAAATTCAAAACCCCCAGGCTAATGCTCAGATAGGCAAGGAAATTCAGAAAATCCCCTATGCCCGACTGGGCCGAAGCGCCCGCCACTTTAGCAATGGTTATCGGTCCGCTCAAGTTTTTTACCGAGAGCTCGCCGAACAACATTTTCTTCAACGAATCGAGGGTGAGCACGCTCATGGTCCAGGTGCGCCTGGCACCCTCGCCAATCGCCTCGATCGGCCCGTAGCTGACCTCGCGCGTCATCGATGCTGGCCATTCGACCGCCTTGACCCCGGCCCCCAGGTAACCGGTGGCCGCCTTGCCGTCACCACGGGTCACCAGGGTGACCGGGATGTCGATTTGAGCACCATCGCGCTCCACGCGCAGCACAATTTTGGTATCTGGACGTACACGGACCGCATCCACCACCTGCTGCCAATCGCCCAGTACCTGGCCGTCGAGGGCCAGCAAGCGGTCACCGGTTTTCAGACCAGCGGCAGCGGCCGGGCCCTTGGCATCGAGTTCGGCCAGTACCGGCGGCAAGGCCGGGCGCCAAGGCTTGATGCCCAGCGAGCGAATCGGGTCGGGCTCGTCGGTGCCCTGCAACCAGTGATCCAGTACCAGGGTGCGTGGCGAATCGGCCGTGGAGCCGTCTTCGCGCACCCGCAATTGCATGGCGCCGGTTTCGCCGAGGCGGCGCACCATTTGCAAGTTAACCGCAGCCCAGCCCGTGGTGGGCTCGCCATCGACGGCGACGATTTCCTGACCGGCACTCACGCCTGCGACGGCGGCGATACTGCCGGGCTCGACGCTGCCGATCACCGGCCGCACCTGCTGGCTGCCCATCATCGCCAAGGCCCAGAAAAAGATGATCGCCAACAGGAAGTTGGCAATGGGGCCTGCCGCGACGATGGCGATACGCTGGCCCACGGTCTTGCGGTTGAACGCTTGCTCGAGCTGCTCGGCAGGCACTTCGCCCTCGCGCTCGTCGAGCATTTTCACGTAGCCGCCCAAAGGAATGGCCGCCACCACGTACTCGGTGCCTTGACGGTCATGCCAGCGCAGCAACGGCATGCCGAAGCCCACGGAGAAGCGCAGCACTTTCACGCCGCAACGGCGGGCCACCCAGAAGTGTCCGAATTCGTGAAAGGTAACCAGTACGCCCAATGCCACCAGGGTACCGATAATCATGTAGAGCGCACTCATAACTCTCTCCGAATGGCTTGCCGACGAAACGCGGCGCCCGCGACGATGCGGCCGCCCATTATCGCCCTTGGCGACTCAACCACTGTTCTGCCAGCAGGCGGGCGCGACCGTCAGCGGCAAACACCGCCTCCAGGCCATCCAGCGCGACCACGGCCTCCTGGTTCAATACCTCCTCGATCATACTCGCGATCTCGGGGTAACGGATGCGGCGCTCTAGAAAAGCCGCCACGGCGATTTCGTTTGCCGCATTGAGCACCGCCGGGGCACTGCCGCCCGCTTGCGCAGCCTGACGCGCCAGGCGCAGGCAAGGGAAGCGCTGTTCGTCAGGTGCCTGGAAGTCCAGGCGGGCCACGGCAAACAGGTCCAGCGGGGCCACACCGGAGGCCAGGCGCTCAGGCCAGGCCAAGGCGTGGGCAATCGGGGTGCGCATGTCAGGGTTGCCCAACTGCGCCAGCACCGAACCATCGATGTAGTCGACCAGGGAGTGGATCACGCTTTGCGGGTGCACCACCACCTCGACCTGCGAGGGCTGCGCATCGAACAACCAGCACGCCTCGATCAACTCAAGGCCCTTGTTCATCATGCTTGCCGAATCGACGGAGATCTTGCGCCCCATCGACCAGTTGGGATGGGCACAGGCCTGCTCGGGGGTGACATTCTGCAAATCGCCCAGGGGCGTTTCACGGAACGGGCCGCCCGAGGCGGTCAACAGGATGCGGCGCACGCCGACCTGGCCCAGGCCACGGGTAAAATCACCGGGCAGGCACTGGAAGATCGCATTGTGCTCGCTGTCGATCGGCAACAGCACCGCCCCGCTCTGGCGCACCGCCTGCATGAACAGGTGGCCCGACATGACCAGCGCTTCTTTGTTGGCCAGCAAGACCTTCTTGCCGGCCTCGACCGCAGCCAGGGTCGGCTTGAGCCCGGCCGCGCCGACGATGGCCGCCATCACGGCATCCACCTGAGGGTCGGCAGCCACTTGGCACAGCCCTGCCTCGCCCACCAGCACTTCAGTCGCAAGCCCGGCGGTGCGCAAGCCTTCACGCAGGTTGCCGGCCGCAGCCTCATCAGGCACCACGGCAAACACCGGCACGTGCTTGATGCACAGTGCCAGCAACTCGCTCAGGCGCGAAAAACCACTGAGGGCAAACACTTGGTAACGATCAGGATGACGCGCCACCACATCCAGCGTGCTCAAGCCAATGGAGCCAGTGGCCCCCAGCACGGTAATCCGTTGAACGTGGCTCACAGGACGCCCCAATTGGCAGCCCACAGCAACACCGCGAACAGCGGAATCGCCGCCGTCAGGCTGTCGATTCGGTCCAGCACGCCGCCATGGCCTGGCAGCAGGTTGCTGCTGTCCTTGATCCCGGCGCGACGCTTGAACATGCTTTCGGTCAGGTCGCCGACCACCGAAATGGCCACCACCAGTGCCGTGCCCAGCAAGCCCATCACCAACTCACCCAGCGACCAGTGGCGAAGCAGGCCCACCACCAGCGCGATCGCCAGGCACAGCGCCATGCCACCGTAGAAGCCTTCCCAGCTTTTGCCCGGGCTGACCTGCGGGGCCAGCTTGCGTTTGCCAAAGGCCTTGCCAGAGAAATACGCACCGATGTCGGCGCCCCACACCAGCACCATCACCGACAGAATCAGCCAGTTGCCCAACGGCCATTCCTTGATCAGCACCAGGCCTTGCCAGGCCGGCAGCAGGATCAACAAGCCGATGAGCAGTTTGCAGGCCACGCTGGACCAGCGCTCGGCAGTGCGCGGATAGGTCAGCACCAGGTAGGTCGCCACTGCCCACCACAACACCGCCGCACCCAGCACGAACGGCGCGAGGCTAGGCGACAGGTAAAGGAAAAACAGCAGGAGCGCGACCACGGCGGCAAAACCGATCCGCGCAGGCTGCGCCTCGAAGCCTGCCAGGCGCGCCCATTCCCAGGCGCCCAAGGTCACCACCAGGCCAATGAACAGGGCAAAGCCTGCCCCCTCGAGCAGGAAAAACCCGCACAGGGCGATTGGCAACAGGATCAGCGCAGTAATGATGCGTTGTTTAAGCATTAAGCACGGGCTCCAGCCTCGATCTGCTCGCTGGTCTTGCCGAAGCGACGCTGACGGGAGGCGAAATCGGCCAACGCAACGCGCATGGCCTCGTGTTTGAAGTCCGGCCAGAACAGGTCGGAAAAATACAGCTCGGCGTAGGCCAGCTGCCACAACAGGAAGTTGCTGATGCGATGCTCGCCGCCGGTGCGGATGCACAGGTCGGGCAACGGCAATTCGCCGGTGGCAAGGCACGTCTGCAGCAACTGCGGGGTAATGTCTTCGGGGCGCAGGTGCCCGGCCTGCACTTCGCGGGCGAGCCGCTGTGCAGCCTGGGCAATGTCCCACTGGCCACCATAATTGGCGGCGATCTGCAGCACGAAGCGATCAGGCCCCGCCGTCGCCGCCTCGGCTTCACGCATGGCTGCCTGAAGCTCGGGATGGAAACGCGAACGGTCACCGATGATGCGCAGGCTGATACGGTTTTCGTTGAGGCGACGCGCTTCACGGCGCAAGGCCGTGAAGAACAACTCCATCAGCGCGCCGACCTCTTCGGCCGGGCGCTGCCAATTCTCGCTCGAGAAGGCGAACAGGGTCAGCACCTCGACCCCGGCTTCGGCACACACCTCGATCACCGCGCGAACGGCATCCACGCCTGCCTTGTGCCCGGCAACGCCCGGCAGCAGGCGCTTCTTCGCCCAGCGATTATTGCCGTCCATGATGATCGCGACGTGGCGCGGAACCCCGGATGGAACAGCCTGCTTGGTCTTGTCCATGGAAACGAACGGGTCCTTATACAGCCATCAGGTCGGCTTCTTTCTGCTTCACTGCTGTTTCGATGTCGGCCACGAACTTGTCGGTCAGCTTCTGGATGTCGTCAGCGCCGCGACGCTCTTCGTCTTCGCTGATTTCCTTTTCCTTGACCAGGTCTTTCAACTGGCCCAAGGCATCACGGCGGATGTTGCGCACAGCAACACGACCATCTTCAGCCGCCTCACGGGCCTGCTTGGTGAAGCCCTTGCGGGTTTCTTCGGTCAGGGCTGGCATGCTGATCAGCAGCAGTTCACCCAGGTTGGTCGGATTGAAACCCAGGCCCGAGCTTTGGATGGCCTTGTCGACCGCTGCCAGCATGTTGCGCTCGAACGCTACGACCTGCAGGGTACGCGAGTCTTTCACAGTGACGTTGGCCACTTGGCTCAACGGGGTGTCTGCGCCGTAGTAAGGCACCATCACGCCGCCCAGGATGCTCGGGTGGGCCTTGCCGGTGCGGATCCGGCTGAACGCGTTAGCCAGGGACTCCAGGGATTTTTGCATGCGCTCTTGAGCGTCTTTTTTGATTTCGTTGATCATTCTTCGCCTTCCTCGATCAGAGTTCCTTCGGCGCCGCCCACTACGATGTTCAGCAGAGCGCCTGGCTTGTTCATGTTAAACACCCGCAACGGCATGTTGTGATCGCGGCACAGGCAGATGGCCGTCAGGTCCATCACGCCCAGCTTGCGATCCAGCACTTCATCGTACGTCAGGCGGTCGAATTTCTCAGCATGCGGATCCTTGAATGGATCGGCAGTGTACACACCATCGACCTTCGTCGCCTTCAACACCACGTCGGCACCGATTTCGATGGCGCGCAGGCAGGCCGCGGAGTCGGTGGTAAAGAAGGGGTTGCCGGTACCGGCGGCGAAGATCACCACGTCACCGGACTTTAGCAGGCGGTCGGCCTTGCGACGGTCGTAGTGGTCGGTTACGCCGACCATGGTGATCGCCGACATGACGATGGCTGGAATGTTGGAACGCTCCAGCGCGTCGCGCATGGCCAAGGCGTTCATCACGGTCGCCAGCATACCCATGTGGTCGCCGGTGACACGGTCCATGCCTGCTGCACTCAGGGCCGCACCACGAAACAGGTTGCCACCGCCAATCACCAGGCCTACTTGAACGCCAATGCCGACCAGTTGGCCGACTTCCAGCGCCATGCGGTCCAGCACTTTCGGGTCGATCCCGAACTCTTCGGAGCCCATCAGGGCCTCGCCGCTCAGTTTGAGCAAAATGCGTTTATAGCGAGGTTGACGACCACTAACCTGCTGAGCCATGCGAGTCTCTCCTGCGGCGTTGTATAGAAAATTCTGTGCGGCTGCTTTACAGCCTGCCTAACTCTAGCGTGGCGCTGCTACAGCGCCATCGGAAAAACAGCCTCGTAAGCCGTTCTATCCGTATTTCATTTTGACAAAGAGGCTGCGCGCGTGAGCGGGCAGCCTCTTTGGGGCGACAGAGGTGAATCCGTCTTATTGCTTCTGGGCAGCAGCCACTTGTGCGGCAACTTCGTCAGCGAAGTTGTCGACTGGCTTCTCGATGCCATCACCTACTTTGAAGTAAGTGAAGGAAACGATTTCTGCACCGGCTTTCTTGGCCAGCTCGCCGACCTTGATTTCAGGGTTCTTGACGAACGCCTGCTCAACCAGGGAGGCTTCAGCCAGGAACTTCTTGATGCGACCGTCGATCATGTTCGCGACGATGTTCTCAGGCTTGCCTTTGATTTTTTCTTCGTTCAGCTGCAGGAACACGGTTTTTTCGCGTTCGATGGCTTCAGCCGAGACTTCCGATGGCAGCAGGAACTCTGGGTTGCTGGCAGCCACGTGCATGGCGATGTCTTTGGCCAGTTCAGCGTTGCCGCCTTTCAGGGCCACGATCACGCCGATCTTGTTACCGTGCAGGTAAGCGTCGACCACGTCACCTTCAACGCGTACCAGGCGGCGAATGTTGACGTTTTCGCCAACCTTGGCAACCAGGGCTTCACGGGCCGGCTCTTGGGCAGCAACCAGTGGAGCGGCGTCGGTCAGCTTGTCAGCGAAGGCTTTTTCAACGCTGGCGGCGACGAAGTTCTTGAAGTCGTCTTGCAGAGCCAGGAAGTCAGTCTGCGAGTTCACTTCCAGGATGACAGCCGATTTGCCGTCTTCAGCGACCTTGACGGCGATAGCGCCTTCAGCAGCCACGTTACCGGCTTTCTTGGCGGCCTTGATGGCGCCCGAAGCACGCATGTCGTCGATGGCCTGTTCGATGTCGCCGCCGGCTTTGGTCAAAGCCTTTTTGCAATCCATCATGCCTTCGCCGGTACGCTCGCGCAGTTCTTTGACCAACGCTGCAGTAATTTCTGCCATTTCAAAATCCTCTTGGATAGGTTTTCAACCATTCCACCCGTCTGCACGGGCGCTCAATTCATGCCCAGATGCCAGCTATGCGTAAAAAAATGCAATGACTACGCTGGCAATGGGTTCTCGAGGTGGCAAAAAGGGGGCCTAGCCCCCTTTTTGCGTACTGAGTAAACGCTAAGCGTTTATGCCTCAGCCTTCTACAGCAGCTGCCGGGGCGTCTTGAACGTACTCTTCAGTACCGCCAGCAACGTGGTTGCGACCACGGATAACAGCGTCAGCCATCGAACCCATGTACAGCTGGATGGCGCGGATGGCGTCATCGTTGCCTGGGATGATGTAGTCAACGCCTTCCGGGCTGCTGTTGGTATCGACTACGCCGATAACCGGGATGCCCAGCTTGTTGGCTTCGGTGATCGCGATGCGCTCGTGATCAACGTCGATAACGAACAGAGCGTCTGGCAGACCGCCCATGTCCTTGATACCACCCAGGGAGCGATCCAGTTTTTCCAGATCACGGGTGCGCATCAGGGCTTCTTTCTTGGTCAGCTTGGCAAAGGTGCCATCTTCGGCCTGGGTTTCCAGGTCGCGCAGACGCTTGATCGAAGCACGGATGGTTTTGAAGTTGGTCAGCATGCCGCCCAACCAGCGGTGGTCGACGTACGGCGAACCGCAACGTGCTGCTTCTTCAGCAACGATCTTGCCAGCCGAACGCTTGGTGCCGACGAACAGGATCTTGTTTTTGCCCTGGGCCAGGCGCTCAACGAAAGTCAGAGCTTCGTTGAACATTGGCAGGGTTTTTTCAAGGTTGATGATGTGAATCTTGTTACGCGCGCCGAAAATGTACTTACCCATTTTCGGGTTCCAGTAACGGGTTTGGTGACCGAAGTGCACACCGGCCTTCAGCATATCGCGCATATTGACTTGGGACATGATAGTTCCTTGATAAGTCGGGTTAGGCCTCCACGTATCCCAATGACCAACCAACGGCTTTCAGGCCGAGGCACCCAGGTCATCGTGTCGACACGTGTGTGGGTTTAGGCTTCCTGGGGCATCCCCGGAAAGCGGCGCATTTTATACCATAGAAAGCCGCCTCGGGAAACCCGAAATCACGTTACCGAACAACGGCTTTTGCGCACGGCCTTGATTCGCGCAACAATGACCCCTATCCACTCTATATAGAGAAGCGATCGCGTGCGCCGCAACAGCGACCGTGCGTCTGATAGAATCGCGACTTGTCCGTGTTTAAATGCGCCACCGAGCGCCGAGAGAGCCTGTATGACCGTCACCCTCAAAACCCCTGATGACATCGAGATGATGCGCATTGCCGGCCGCCTGGCGGCGCAAGTGCTGGAAATGATCGGCGAACACGTCAAGCCCGGCGTTACCACCGAAGAGCTGGACCGCATCTGCCATGACTTCATCGTCAACGAGCAACAGGCCATTCCCGCGCCATTGAATTACAAAGGCTTCCCCAAGTCGATCTGCACCTCGATCAACCACGTGGTGTGCCACGGCATCCCGGGCGACAAGGTATTGAAGGACGGCGACACCCTGAACATCGACGTCACGGTGATCAAGGACGGCTATCACGGCGACACCAGCCGCATGTTCCACGTCGGCACCGTGCCGGTGTGGGCCGAACGCCTGTCCCAGGTGACCCAGGAATGCCTGTACAAGGCCATCGAGATCGTCAAGCCCGGCTGCCGCCTCGGTGACATCGGCGAGGTGATCCAGAAGCACGCCGAAAAGAACGGTTTCTCGGTGGTACGCGAGTTCTGCGGCCACGGCATCGGCAAGGTGTTCCACGAAGAGCCGCAGATTCTGCACTACGGCCGCGCTGGCACCGGCATGGAGCTCAAGGAAGGCATGACCTTCACCATCGAACCGATGATCAACCAAGGCAAAGCCGACACCAAGGTGCTGGGCGACGGCTGGACCGCCATCACCAAGGACCGCAAGCTGTCGGCGCAGTGGGAGCACACCTTGGTGGTGACGGCCACAGGTTATGAGATTTTCACCCTGCGCAGCGACGACACGATCCCGCGGGTATCGGCGTAGAGCCCTTCGCGGATACATCCGCGAAACGGCCACCACGTACCCATTTATCAGCCACACAAAGGCCCAATTCGATGCCACAGGTGGATCCGGAGTTGTTCGATCGCGGCCAGTTCCAGGCAGAACTGGCCCTGAAGGCGAGCCCCATCGCCGCGTTCAAGAAAGCTATCCGCCAGGCCCGCGAAGAGCTCGACGAGCGCTTTCGCAGTGGCCGGGACATTCGCCGGCTGATCGAGGACCGCGCCTGGTTCGTCGATAATATCCTGCAACAGGCCTGGAACCAGTTCGACTGGAGCGAGGAGGCCGACATTGCCCTGGTCGCCGTGGGCGGCTATGGCCGTGGCGAACTGCACCCCTATTCCGACATCGACCTGCTGATCTTGCTGGAAAGCGCCGACTACGAAATTTTTCAGGATTCCATCGAGCGCTTTCTGACCTTGCTGTGGGACATCGGCCTTGAAGTGGGCCAGAGCGTACGCTCCATCGACGAGTGCGTCGAGCAGGCCCGGGGCGACCTGACCATCATCACCAACCTGATGGAAAGCCGCACCGTGGCTGGCCCCGAGCGCCTTCGCAAGCGCATGCTGGAAGTCACCAGCACCGCGCAGATGTGGCCCAGCAAAGAGTTCTTTCTGGCCAAGCGCGCCGAACAAAAGGCTCGCCACCACAAATACTTCGACACCGAATATAACCTTGAGCCCAACGTGAAGGGCTCGCCGGGCGGCCTGCGCGACATCCAGACCATCCTCTGGGTGGCCCGCCGCCAATATGGCACGCTCAACCTTCACGCCTTGGCGGGCGAAGGCTTCCTGCTGGAGAGTGAGAACAACCTGCTGGCCTCCTCCCAGGAGTTCCTGTGGAAGGTGCGCTACGCCCTGCACATGCTGGCCGGGCGCTCCGAGGACCGCCTGCTGTTCGACCACCAGCGCAGCATCGCAGGTTTGCTGGGTTTCAAGGACAGTGACGCGAAGCTGGCCATCGAACGCTTCATGCAAAAGTACTACCGCGTGGTGATGAGCATCGCCGAGCTCAGCGACCTGATCATCCAGCACTTCGAAGAAGTGATCCTGGCCGACGACGAAGGCACCGTGCTGCAGCCGATCAACTCGCGCTTCCAACTGCACGACGGCTACATCGAAGCCACCCACGCCAATGTGTTCAAGCGCACGCCGTTCGCGATACTCGAGATTTTCGTGCTGATGGCGCAAAATCCCGAGATCAAGGGCGTGCGGGCGGACACCATTCGATTGTTGCGCGAACACCGGCATCTGATCGACGATGAATTCCGTAACGATATTCGCAACACCAGCCTGTTTATCGAGCTGTTCAAGTGCGAGTTCGGTATCCACCGCAACCTGCGCCGGATGAACCGCTATGGCATCCTGGGCCGATACCTGCCCGAGTTCGGCCATATCGTGGGGCAAATGCAGCACGACCTGTTTCACATCTATACGGTCGACGCGCACACCCTGAACCTGATCAAGCACCTGCGCAAACTGCAATACACGCCCGTGTCAGAGAAATTCCCGCTGGCCAGCAAGCTCATGGGCCGCCTGCCCAAGCCCGAGCTGATCTACCTGGCCGGCCTGTACCACGACATTGGCAAGGGCCGTAATGGCGACCACTCGGAACTCGGTGCGATCGACGCCGAAGCCTTCTGCGCCCGCCATCACTTGCCGGCGTGGGACAGCCAATTGATCGTGTGGCTGGTGCAAAACCACCTGGTGATGTCGACCACGGCCCAGCGCAAGGACCTGTCCGACCCGCAGGTGATCCATGATTTCGCCCAACTGGTGCACGACCAGACGCGCCTGGACTACCTCTACGTGCTGACGGTGGCCGACATCAACGCCACCAACCCCAGCCTGTGGAACTCCTGGCGCGCCAGCCTGCTGCGCCAGCTGTACACCGAGACCAAGCGCGCTTTGCGCCGCGGCCTGGAAAACCCACTGGAACGCGAAGAACAGATCCGTCAGACCCAAAGCGCCGCCCTGGACATCCTGGTGCGCGGCGGCACTGACCCGGACGATGTCGAGCAACTGTGGGCGCAACTGGGCGACGATTACTTCTTGCGCCACACGGCTGCCGACGTGGCCTGGCACACCGACGCGATCCTGCAACAGCCGGCCGACGGCGGGCCACTGGTGTTGATCAAGGAAACCACCCAGCGCGATTTCGAGGGCGGCACGCAGATCTTCATCTACGCGCCCGACCAGCACGACTTCTTCGCCGTGACGGTGGCGGCCATGGACCAGCTCAACCTGAACATCCATGACGCACGGATTATCACTTCCAGCAGCCAGTTCACCCTCGACACCTATATCGTGCTCGACAACGAAGGCGGCTCGATCGGCGACAATCCCCAGCGCATCAAGGACATTCGCCTAGGCTTGAGCGAAGCGCTGCGCAATCCCGATGACTATCCCAACATCATCCAGCGCCGGGTGCCGCGCCAGCTCAAGCATTTTGCCTTCGCGCCCCAGGTCACCATCCACAACGACGCCCAGCGCCCGGTGACCATCCTTGAACTGAGCGCCCCGGACCGCCCCGGCCTGCTGGCGCGCATCGGCAAGATCTTCCTGGAATTCGACCTGTCGCTGCAAAACGCCAAGATCGCCACCTTGGGCGAACGCGTGGAAGACGTGTTCTTCATCACCGACGCCGACAACCACCCCCTTTCCGATCCGCAACTGTGCAGCAAACTGCAGGATGCCATCGTCGACCAACTGAGTGTCAGCCAGGCGCCCGGCGTCGAATTGACCCGCCTGAGCATTTAGAGGACCGTTCGTGAACAACGCTTTGAACCAACTGCAGCCTTACCCGTTCGAGAAACTGCGCGCCCTGCTGGGTGCAGTCACGCCGAACCCGGACAAGCGCCCGATTGCCCTGTCCATTGGCGAGCCGAAGCACACCTCGCCCGCCTTTGTCGCCCAAGCGCTGGCCGCCAACCTCGACAAAATGGCCGTGTACCCCACCACCCTGGGTATCCCAGAGCTGCGCGAGGCCATCGGCCACTGGTGCGAGCGGCGCTTCAACGTGCCCGCCGGCTGGATCGACCCAGCCCGCCACGTGCTGCCAGTCAACGGCACCCGTGAAGCGCTGTTCGCCTTCACCCAGACCGTGGTCAACCGCAGCGATGACGGGCTGGTGGTCAGCCCCAACCCGTTCTACCAGATCTACGAAGGCGCAGCGTTCTTGGCCGGTGCCAAGCCGCACTACCTGCCGTGCCTGGATGCCAACGGCTTCAACCCAGACTTCGAAGCAGTACCGGCCGATGTCTGGAAGCGCTGCCAAATCCTGTTCCTGTGTTCGCCGGGCAACCCCACGGGCGCCTTGATCCCGGTCGACACCCTGAAAAAGCTGATTGCCTTGGCCGACGAGCACGATTTCGTGATCGCCGCCGATGAGTGCTACAGCGAGCTGTACTTCGACGAGCAAACCCCGCCTCCGGGCCTGTTGACCGCTTGCGCGCAACTGGGCCGCAGCGACTTCAAGCGTTGCGTGGTGTTCCACAGCCTGTCCAAGCGCTCCAACCTGCCGGGCCTGCGCTCCGGTTTCGTGGCCGGTGATGCCGAGATCCTCAAGGCCTTTTTGCTGTACCGCACCTACCACGGCTGCGCGATGCCGGTACAAACCCAACTGGCCAGCGTGGCTGCCTGGAACGACGAAGCCCACGTGCGCGCCAACCGCGACCTGTACCGCGAGAAATACGACGCCGTATTGGCCATCCTGCAACCGGTGATGGACGTGCAACGCCCGGACGGCAGCTTCTACCTGTGGCCGAAAGTGCCGATGGACGATGCGCAGTTCTGCCAGCAGTTGTTTACCGAACAACACGTGACCGTGGTGCCGGGCTCCTACCTGTCCCGTGACGTGGACGGCGTCAACCCAGGCGCCGGGCGCGTACGCATGGCCCTGGTTGCCCCCCTGGCCGAATGCGTGGAAGCAGCTGAGCGGATCCGCGACTTTATTCAAAGCCGCTGATCGCCATCCCACAGCCCATGGCACTGCGTTGCCTGGGCCGTGGGTAACGGTTCAATCGATAACTATCTACCGCATACCTCCCCGCCGGGCGATGAACACTCAGGGCTCAAACCCACAACGAGTGAATGCCCATGGATACCCCCTTCTGCTGCACGGCCAGGCATTGGCCGGACCTTAATGCCGCCCATGAGAATGCCATCCTCATCAACCCCGACAACGCGGGCCACCGCGCAACGGGCCGCATCCAGAAACGTGCCGTTGGCAAGGTCAACAAGTTCTGGAAACCGGGCAGCACACTCAAAATCTCTTTTTGGGATGCGTGGGGTCCGATTCCCGAAGACCTGCGCCAGGCGATTTTCGAGGCTGGCTGCAAATGGCTGCCCTACGTCAACCTGAAGTTCGAGCGCGTCGCCAATCGCCGCGATGGTGATATCAAGATCGCGGTGGTCAACAGCAACGACAATTTCTCGATGTTCGGGACCGACGCCCGCATGGCTGCCGACGCGTCAATGGTGCTGGGTATCAAACCCACCGATCCAAAGTTCCAATACGCCGTGATCCATGAATTTGGCCATGCACTGGGCGCCGAGCACGAGCATCAGCACCCCGATGCCAATATCCCCTGGGACGAGGAAGAGGTGTACGCCTATTACGCCAAGAAGAACGTTTCGCGCGCTGACGTGGACGAGCAAGTGCTGAGCAAGCTGGATCGCGCCGGCTTGCTCAACACGCCCTACGACCGCAAGTCGATCATGCACTACCCCGTCCCTCAAGCATTGACCAAGGGCGACTGGACCGTGGGTACAAACCTCAAAATCAGCCGCAAGGATCGCCGGTTCATGCGCCTTGCCTACCCCGCCTGATTACTTGCCCCGCCCCAGGTTCGCTTCACTGAGGTCCAACTCGCCAAGAATTTCGCGCAGCACGTCATCGCCGATCTGGCGATGGCGTCGCAGGCTGTAAAGCTCCAACCGCTGGGCGCGCAATGCCCGCAGGCGCAGGCGCTTTTCCAGCTCATCCATTTGCTGGGCCTGGGCCTGGGCTTCAGCGGAATCGTTGAACACGTCCAGGTGATGACGGTACTCGGACATCAAGCCCGCCTTGAGCTCTGCCGCCAGGGCGGCCTGGGCCGCATCGGCGCTGGCAAGCTTATCGGCCGGGTCGTCTTCCTCCAGGGCACGGATCGCCGCTTCCGCCGTACGCCGCCAGGTCTCCTGCACTTCCTTGCGGGTGGCTTCGTCGGAGCTTTTGATCACCCCGCGCAACAACAGCGGCAAGGCGATGCAGGCGGCGATCAGCGACAACAGGATCACGCCTGCGGCAATGAAAATCAGCAAGTCTCGCTGGGGGAAATCCTCGCCGGCACCCAACAGCAAGGGGACCGACATGACGCCGGCCAGGGTCACCGCACCACGCACGCCCCCCACGGTCAATAACCAGCACGAGCGCATGGTCGGTACCTGGGTAATCCCGCTGTGACCGCGCAGGCGCCGCACCATGCCAATAAAGCGCCAGGTGCTTTGCACCCAGATGAAACGCAGCACCACCAACACGGCAAAAATGGCCACTACATCCAGGCAGCGGTACAGCAAGGTGGGCCACAGCGAAGTTTCGTGGCTGGCCACCGCCTTGATGATGTCGGGCAGTTGCAGGCCAAGCAGCAAAAAGATCAGGCCGTTGAAGGCAAACTCCAGCAGCGACCAGACACTGCGGTTAAGCAACCGGGTACTGGTTTGCCGTGGCAGCAGGTCTAGCCAGCTCTGCATCATGCCCGCCGCCACGGCCGAGAGAATGCCCGAGGCACCTAGCAGTTCGGCCAGTACATAGGCAGCGAATGGCAACAGCAGCATGAACACCACGTGGGTGGCCGGGTCATCCCAGCCGCGGGCGATCATCCAGCGACGCAGGCGCCCCACCAGCCAACTCAAGGCCACGCCCACCGCCAGGCCGCCACAGGCCACCAGCACGAAGTTGACGCTGGCGTCGAGCAGCGAGAAATAACCGGTCACCGCTGCCGCCAAGGCGAACTTGAAGGTCACCAGGCCCGAGGCATCGTTCATCAATGCCTCGCCCTGCAGAATGCGCATCAACGGGGTGGGCAAGCTGTCCTGAGCAATCGCCGACACGGCCACCGCGTCCGTTGGCGACAATACTGCCGCCAGGGCGAAGGCCACGGGCAGGGGAATACTGGGCAACATCCAATGAATAAAGTACCCGGCACCCACCACGGTAAACAGCACCAGCCCCACGGCCAACATCAGGATCGAACCGCGCAGGCGCCACAGGTCGCGCTTGGGCATGCGCCAGCCATCGGAAAACAGCAGGGGCGGCAAGAACAGAAACAAAAACAACTCCGGGTCCAGCGCGACGTGCAGCCCCAGGGTCGGCCAGGCCAACAACGCACCGGCGGCAATTTGTACCAGCGGCAACGGCAGTGGTATGACCCGTGCCACCAGCCTGGAGACGCTGACCAGCATCAACAGGATGAGGACGGTATAAGCAGTTTGCATAAGACGGTGTTCCCTTCTTCAGGCAAAAGTCCGACATTTTAACGGCTATGGTGTAACAGCACCTGTGCACGATAGTCGCAGGCTGTAAAGAGACAGTCATGGCGCTGAAACAATCGATGCCGCATAATTCGTCGATTCGCATTGGGAGAGATGAGGACGAGCCGCACACACCGGTCCGCTCCAGTAGCATTCATGACTAACATTCTCTATGGCATCAAAGCCTGTGACACGATGAAGAAAGCCCGCACCTGGCTCGATCAAAAGCTGGTTGCCTACGACTTTCATGACTACAAGACCCAAGGCATCGACCGCGAGCACCTTGACAAATGGTGCGATGAACATGGCTGGCAGGTGGTACTCAACCGCGCCGGCACTACGTTCCGCAAGCTTGATGACGTTCAGAAAGCCGATCTCGACCAGGCCAAGGCCGTGGAACTGATGGTCGCGCAGCCGTCGATGATCAAGCGCCCGGTCCTGGACCTTGGCGACAGAACCCTGATTGGCTTCAAGCCAGAACTCTATGCGGCGGCCGTCCAGTAAGCACTGGCAACCCAGGCCCCCTTTAATTTGCAAGAGGTAACTGCATGTCCACTACCCTGTTCAGCCTGGCCTTCGGCGTCGGCACCCAGAACCGTCAAGGCACTTGGCTGGAAGTGTTCTACGCACAGCCACTGGTCAGCCCATCGGCCGACCTGGTTGCAGCAACCAGCAAGATCCTGGGCTACACCGGCGGCAACCAGGCCATCACGTTCAGCATCGCCCAGGCCTCACAACTGGCCGAAGCGCTGAAAAACGTCGACCCGGCTCAAGCCGCGCTGCTGACCCGCCTGGCCGAAAGCCACAAGCCGTTGGTCGCCACCCTGCTGGCTGAAGACGCCGCGCTGACCTCCACCCCCGAGGCCTACCTCAAGCTGCACCTGCTGTCCCATCGCCTGGCCAAGCCCCACGGCCTGAACCTGGCGGGCATCTTCCCGTTGCTGCCGAACGTCGCCTGGACCAGCCGCGGCGCCGTCGACCTGGGTGAACTGGCCGAACTGCAACTGGAAGCGCGCCTCAAGGGCGAACTGCTGGAAGTGTTCTCGGTGGACAAGTTCCCGAAAATGACCGACTACGTGGTACCAAGCGGTGTGCGCATCGCCGACAGCGCCCGCGTGCGCCTGGGCGCCTACATCGGCGAAGGCACCACCATCATGCACGAAGGCTTCGTCAACTTTAACGCTGGCACCGAAGGCCCGGGCATGATCGAAGGCCGTGTCTCGGCAGGCGTCTTCGTCGGCAAGGGTTCGGACTTGGGCGGCGGCTGCTCCACCATGGGCACCCTGTCCGGTGGCGGCAACATCGTGATCAAGGTGGGCGAAGGCTGCCTGATCGGCGCGAACGCCGGTATCGGCATTCCGCTGGGCGACCGCAACACCGTCGAGTCCGGCCTGTACGTGACCGCCGGCACCAAGGTGGCGCTGCTGGACGAGCACAACAACCTGGTCAAAGTGGTCAAGGCCCGTGAACTGGCTGGCCAGACCGACCTGCTGTTCCGTCGCAACTCGGAAACCGGCGCCGTGGAATGCAAGACCCACAAGTCGGCCATCGAGCTGAACGAAGCCCTGCACGCTCACAACTAAGTGGCGCTTTCGAGCCTGGACCCGCGCCAGGCTCGATCAAGAGTTCGAAGACCATGTTTGTGCCCTCCCCCTGGCGCGCCGATTTCCCGGCCATCGCCGCTCTGCAACGCCAGCACCAGACCTATCTGGACAGTGCCGCCACCACCCAGAAACCCCAGGCCCTGCTGGATGCTCTCAACCATTATTACGTTCACGGTGCCGCCAATGTGCATCGTGCCCAACACCTGCCTGGCGCCTTGGCGACCCAAGCCTTCGAAAGCAGCCGCGAGAAAATCGCGCAATGGCTCAATGCCGCAAGCCCCAGCCAGATTATCTTCAGCCACGGCGCCACCAGTGCGCTGAACCTGTTGGCCTATGGGCTGGCGTCGCACTTCAAGCCCGGTGACGAAATCGTCATCAGCGCGCTGGAGCACCACGCCAACCTGCTGCCCTGGCAACAACTCGCCATCAGGCAAGGGCTCAAACTGGTGGTATTGCCCCTGCACGCCAACGGCCTGATTGACCTGGCGGCCGCCGCTAGCCTGATTGGCCCGCGCACCCGACTGCTGGCGGCCAGCCAATTGTCCAATGTGCTGGGTGCCTGGCAGCCGCTGCCAGCCCTGTTGGCCATGGCTCGCGCCCAAGGTGCGTTGACCGTGGTCGACGGCGCCCAGGGGGTGGTGCATGGTCGCCATGACGTGCAGCAACTCGATTGCGACTTTTACGTGTTTTCCAGCCACAAACTGTACGGCCCCGATGGGGTCGGCGTGCTTTATGGGCGCAGTGAGGCGCTTGGGCTGCTCAAGCACTGGCAGTTTGGCGGCGAGATGGTGGACCGTGCCGATTATCAAGCTGCCACCTTCCGCGCCGCGCCCTTGGGTTTTGAGGCTGGCACACCGCCCATCGCCGGCGTGATTGGCCTGGGTGCGACCCTGGATTACCTGGCGAGCCTTGATCTGGACGCCGTCGACGCCCATGAAACAGCCCTGCACCAGCAGTTGCTACGCGGCCTGAACGACCGCGAAGGTATCCGCCTGCTGGGCGAACCGCAGGTGGCCTTGGCCAGCTTCGTGGTAGAGGGCGTGCACAATGCCGACCTGGCCCATTTGCTGACTGATCAAGGGATAGCCGTGCGCGCCGGCCATCATTGCGCCATGCCGTTGCTCAAAAGCCTGGGCCTGGCTGGGGCAATTCGCGTGTCGCTGGGCATCTACAACGACTCCAGCGACCTGCAACGCTTCTTCGACGCGCTGGACAAAAGCCTGGAGCTGTTGCGATGAGCCTGCCCCTTCACGCCCGCGAAGCCCTGGCCGCTTTCGACCAGGCCGCTGGCTGGGAGCAACGCGCGCGCCTGCTGATGCAATGGGGTGAGCGGCTGCCTGCCTTGAGCGCGCAAGAAAAAACCCCTGAACACCAAGTGCACGGCTGCGAAAGCCAGGTCTGGCTGGTGGCCCGCCAGGTCGACGGGCGCTGGCAGTTCACCGCCAACAGCGACGCACGGTTGATTCGCGGGCTACTGGCCTTGTTACTGGTGCGCGTCGAGGGGCTGTCCTCGGCCGAACTGGCGGCACTGGATTTGCCCGGCTGGTTCAACCAATTGGGGCTGTCGCGCCAGCTCTCGCCCTCGCGTAGCAACGGCTTGAATGCCGTGCTGCAACGCATGGCCGAGTTGGCCGCTTAACCTGTGATCGGTTAAAAGCCGCTGCGGTGCTCCAGGTAGAACTCGTTGACTGCTTCGCGGATAAATCCGCTCCTACCGAGACGGCGGCGTGCTTTTCGCGGATGAATCCGCTCCTACGGGGTATTCGCGTGCTTTTGTAGGAGCGGATTTATCCGCGAAAAAAACGCCGCAGTGCTGCGCGGTTAAATACGCCCCTATACAGCGGCAGGTTTGCTGCGCTCCGAGGGGCGGCGCACTCCGGCCACCAGTTTATCCACCGCCTTGGTGGCCGCGACCATGCCAAAGGTTGCCGTGACCATCATCACCGCGCCAAAGCCACCGGCGCAGTCCAGGCGCACGCCTTCCCCGACAAAGGCCTTTTGCAGGCACACGGTGCCATCGGGCTTGGGGTAGCGCAGCTGTTCGGTGCTATACACGCACGGCACGCTGTAATGGCGGGTGGTGTTGCGCGAAAAGCCGTAGTCACGGCGCAACATCGAGCGCACGTTGGCCGCCAATGGGTCGTTGTGCGTGCGGTTCAGGTCGCACACCTGGATTTGCGTGGGGTCGATCTGCCCACCCGCGCCGCCGGTGGTGATGATCTGGATCTTGCGCCGCTTGCACCAGGCGATCAGCGCGGCCTTGGCGTTGATGCTGTCGATGCAGTCAATCACGCAGTCCAAGTGCTCGGTGATGTACTCGGCCATGGTATCGCGAGTGACGAAGTCGCTCACCGCGTGCACCGTGCAGTCGGGGTTGATCGCCCGCAAGCGCTCGGCCATGACCTCGACCTTGGGCTTGCCGACGTTGCCGTCCATGGCGTGCAACTGGCGGTTTACATTGCTCACGCACACGTCGTCCAGGTCGAACAGGGAAATTTCCCCCACGCCACAGCGGGCAATCGCCTCCGCCGCCCACGACCCTACCCCGCCCACGCCGACGATGGCCACATGGGCATCACGCAGCCGTTGCATGCCCTCAAGGCCATACAAGCGCGCGACACCGGCAAAACGTGGATCTTCTGTACTCATGACCATCACCCTGAAAACCGGCGCGCATTATAGGCGCGTTGCCGGCCGAGGGCACCCCTGCGTTTATCGGTTAGAGGTAGGAAATATCTGAAAGTAAAAACCTCAATAATTGATTATTCTTACAAACGAACTTCCTTTGTTTTTGTAAATCGAAGATCCAGCCAACACCCGCTTGCGAAATGGCCCTACAGACCAAAGCGCTCGCCGACCTTGCCTCGTTCCACCCTTCGGAACCCGAAAGCCCTATGTCATCGCGTAAATTTGGTATCAACCTGGTGGTAGTCGTGGCTATCGCCGCGCTGTTCACCGGCTTCTGGGCGCTGATCAACCGCCCGGTCACCGCCCCTGATTGGCCCGAGCAGATTTCCGGCTTCTCTTATTCGCCTTTCCGCCTGGGCCAAAGCCCGCAGAAAGACCAGTACCCAACGGATGACGAAATCCGCCAGGACCTGGAGCAGATGAGCAAGCTGACCGACAGCATCCGCATTTACTCGGTGGACGGCACCCAAGCCGATATCCCCAAGCTTGCCGAGGAATTCGGCCTGCGCGTGACCCTGGGCGTGTGGATCAGCCCGGACCTTGAGCGCAACGAGCGCGAGATCGCCAAGGCCATCGAACTGGCCAACACCACCCGCAGCGTGGTGCGCGTAGTGGTGGGCAACGAGGCACTGTTTCGCAAGGAAGTCACGGTCAAGGACCTGAGCGCCTACCTGGACCGCGTGCGCGCAGCGGTCAAAGTGCCCGTGACCACCTCCGAGCAATGGCACATTTGGGAGCATAACCCCTCGCTTGCCAAGCACGTCGACCTGATCGCCGCGCACATTTTGCCCTACTGGGAATTCATCCCGATGGACAAGGCCGGCCAGTTCGTCCTGGACCGTGCGCGCGAACTCAAGCGCATGTTCCCGAAAAAGCCGCTGCTGCTGTCTGAAGTAGGCTGGCCGAGCAACGGTCGCATGCGCGGTGGCGCCGATGCCACCCAGGCAGACCAGGCCATTTACCTGCGCACGCTGGTTAACAAGCTCAACCGCCAGGGCTATAACTATTTTGTGATCGAAGCCTACGACCAACCGTGGAAGGCCAGTGACGAAGGCTCCGTGGGCGCCTATTGGGGCGTGTTCAACGCCGCGCGCCAGCAGAAATTCAATTTCGAAGGCCCGGTGGTGGCCATTCCACAATGGCGGGTGCTGGCGGTCGGCTCAGTGGTATTGGCCATGCTGTCCTTGGCCCTGCTGCTGATCGACGGCTCGGCCCTGCGCCAACGGGGGCGTACCTTCCTGACCTTTACCGCGTTCCTGTGCGGCTCGGTGCTGGTGTGGATCGGCTACGACTACAGCCAGCAATACAGCACCTGGTTCAGCCTGACGGTGGGTTTCTTGCTGGCCTTGGGCGCGCTGGGGGTATTCATCGTACTGCTCACCGAAGCCCATGAACTGGCCGAGGCGGTGTGGATACACAAGCGCCGTCGGGAGTTCCTGCCCGACAACAGCGACAGCGCCTACCGGCCAAAAGTGTCGATCCACGTGCCGTGCTACAACGAACCACCCGACATGGTCAAACAGACCCTGGATGCGCTGGCCGCACTCGATTACCCGGACTACGAAGTCCTGATCATCGACAACAACACCAAGGACCCGGCCGTGTGGGAACCGGTGCAGGCCTATTGCGAAACCTTGGGCCCGCGCTTCAAGTTCTTCCATGTCGCGCCCCTGGCCGGCTTCAAGGGCGGTGCGCTGAACTACCTGATCCCGCATACTGCCGCCGACGCCGAAGTGATTGCGGTGATCGATTCGGACTACTGCGTCGATCCCAATTGGCTCAAGCACATGGTGCCGCACTTCGCCGACCCGAAAATCGCCGTGGTGCAATCACCGCAAGATTATCGCGACCAGAACGAAAGCACCTTCAAGAAGCTCTGCTACTCGGAATACAAAGGCTTCTTCCACATCGGCATGGTGACGCGCAACGACCGTGACGCGATCATCCAGCACGGCACCATGACCATGACCCGGCGCTCGGTGCTGCAAGAGCTGGGTTGGGCCGACTGGTGCATCTGCGAAGACGCCGAACTGGGCCTGCGGGTGTTCGAGAAAGGGCTGTCGGCGGCGTACTACCACCACAGCTACGGCAAGGGCCTGATGCCCGACACCTTCATCGACTTCAAGAAGCAGCGTTTCCGCTGGGCCTATGGCGCTATCCAGATCATCAAGCGCCATACTGCCAGCCTGCTGCGTGGCAAAGACACGGAGCTTACCCGTGGCCAGCGTTATCACTTCCTCGCAGGGTGGCTGCCTTGGGTGGCAGATGGCATGAACATCTTTTTCACCGTGGGGCGCCTTGCTGTGGTCGGCGGCGATGATCATCGTGCCGCAACGGGTCGACCCGCCGCTGCTGATTTTCGCGATCCCGCCCCTGGCGCTGTTCGTATTCAAGGTGGGCAAGATCGTGTTCCTGTACCGCCGCGCCGTGGGCGTGAATCTCAAGGATGCCTTCGCCGCCGCACTGGCGGGCCTTGCGTTGTCGCACACCATCGCCAAGGCGGTGCTGTATGGCTTCTTCACGTCCAGCATCCCGTTTTTCCGCACCCCCAAGAACGCCGAAAGCCATGGTTTGCTGGTGGCCATCTCCGAGGCCCGTGAAGAGCTGTTCATCATGTTGCTGCTGTGGGGCGCCGCCGCCGGTATCTGCCTGGTGCAGGGCCTGCCAAGCTCGGACATGCGCTTCTGGGTAACCATGCTGCTGGTGCAGTCGCTGCCGTACCTGGCGGCGCTGATCATGGCGTTCCTGTCTTCGCTGCCCAAACCGGGCGCCAAGGAAACAGAAACGCTCGCCTCGGTATAAAAGGCGGTATCTGCAAGCGAGATAGCGGCCCTGGGGCCGCTATTTTTTTGCATCCTGATTGGCTGGAATGCCCCTTAAGCGAAGGAAAAATCCTAAGAATCAGGAGCCATACAAGCAGAAGCGTCTGATTGGGCCAAGCAATCCAGATGAATAGACTTTCCTCGTTGGAGCCAACTGGGCACGCCAGTCCGGATCCTGCTTCCACTTACACAACGAGAAAGGAATATTTACATGCTTCGCACTCACAAGAGCTTGCTCGCCCTCTGCCTGCTGGCTGCCAGCTCCACCGCCATGGCGGCCTCTACCGCGCAGATAACCGTCACCGGCCAGGTGTTGCCAACCGCCTGCACCCCAAGCTTTGCCAACAACGGTGCTATCGAATACGACAACCTGTCGCACGGTGACTTGAACGCGGATACAAGCAAATTCACCAACCTTGCTACCAAGAATCTGGGTTTCACCATCAACTGCACCAGCGCGACTGCGTTGGCCACTACCTGGGTCGATAACAAACCGGACCATAACGATATCCCTAGCCATGTCAGCTATTTCGGTTTTGGCAAAGACGCGTCATCCAATCCAATCGGTCGCCTGTGGGTTCAGTATCGCGGTAGCACGGCGCAGGGTGATGGGGAACCGGTGGACGTCATTCATAGCCTCGACAAACAAAGCTGGGAAAAAAACGCCTACGGACAAGTCAGCAAGGTTCACTACACCTCGTTCGCCGCCGTCGGCGAGACCACACCCAAGGCATTCACTACCTATAGCGGCGACATGCAGCTCAAGCCAATCGTGCGGCCCACCGCACAAATGGACATGTCCGGCGCTCTGGAAATTGACAGCAGCATAACGATGGAAGTCGTTTACCTGTAAGCAAAGACGGGCGACTGGCCTTGCCAGTCGCCCTCAAACACCGCCTGTAACCTTTCCTTTCAGAGCCCCTCCGATGAACCTGCCCAACCCCTCGCGCTGGTGGGTCGCACCCGCGCTCGCCCTCAGTTTCTGTACCAAGGTCATTGCTGCTGGCATGGTACCCGACACCACCGTGCTACGCGTCAATGTTGCCGACGGCGAGGCGACCATCAATGTGACCAACACTGACAATACGCCCTCGCTGCTTTACACCTCCCTGACCAGCCTTGACCAGGGCCCTCAGCCATTCCTATTGGCCAGTCCTCCCATTGCTCGCGTGGAGCCGGGAGAAAAGCAGCTGGTGCGCTTCATGCTCAAACCCGGGCAATCCATTACCCGGCAAACGATGGGCCGGGTGATCTTCGAGGGTTTTCCCCAGCGCCAAACAAGCGAAGATACAGAGATCGCGGTTACCGTGCGGCAGAATCTGCCGGTGATTATTCACCCCAAAGGCCTGCCGGAAAACACTCAGCCCTGGAAGGAACTGAGCTGGTCACTTGAGCCCTCCGGCTTGGTGGTGCGAAACGACAGCCCATACGTCGTAAGGTTAAGCCAGCAGTTGAACCTGTTACCCGACAACCTCAGCCTTCAACTGCCGCACAGCTACATACTGCCTGATACGCAGTTGCAACTTGAACTCCCCACCCCCTTGCAAGATGCAACCCAGCGCACGGTACGCTTATACCCTGCAAGTCAGTACGGATTCCAAGGCCAGCCCTACGACGTACAGCTGCCTTGCACACCGGCCACCAACGGCTGTGAACCATGAGTGTCGCATCGACCTTGGCGCGCCTGCCGAAGTATTCAGCCCTGACTTTCTGGGCAAGCACCATGGCTATCGCTGCGCCGCAGGCCACCACTGCCAACGAACCTGGGTTCGACATACAGACCTTGAAACAGCGCGGCATCGATCCCGATCTAAGCCAGTACTTTGCGCAGAGCACCCGGTTCGCGCCCGGTGCTCGACGTGTCAACCTGACAGTCAACGGCTCCCCCCGTGGCCCGGTAAACGTACAGTTCGACGATCAGGGGCAACCCTGTTTCGACAGCGCACTACTGACTGCAGCCGGGCTGCGAGCAGCACCAGAGGCCAACGAGCAACAAAAATGCCAGGCGTTCCTGGTCGCTTTTCCTCGTAGCGTGATCAAATTGAGCCCCTCGCGCCAGCAGGTCGAACTGATCGTCAGTGACGACGCCCTGCAGCAAGTATCCACACCTGCCAGTCGCTTCGAGAGCGGCGGCCGTGCCGCCAGCCTCAACTATGAATGGTACGGCTCAACCAATCGATACGGCGGCGACGCCAATCATTACCAGGCAGCCAATGTGCAACTGGGCTTCAACCTAGGCGATTGGCTGGTACGTAGCCGCCATGGTTACACCGCGTTCGGCGACAACTCGCGAATCGAACACCTCTACACCTACGGGCAGAAAACCCTGGTGGAACATGGCGGCATCGTGCAGGTGGGCGAGATCGGCATCAGCCATTCCGCGCTGCCCGGCATCCCCATCACCGGCCTGCAATGGGTGCCCGAGAACGCCCTGCAGCGCCCGGCCTCCAGCGGCGTGCAATTCCAGGGTTTTGCCCAGGACACCGCGCGAGTTGAAGTACGCCAGGGCGGCGCACTCATCCATGATCGCATGGTGCCGGGTGGCCCCTTCGAGCTACGCGACCTGCCGTTGACCAATAGCCACAGCGACCTGGAGGTGCGGGTCATCGAGGGCGATGGTCGTGAACAGCGCTACACGGTGCCGGCGATAAGTCTGGGTGCGGCAACCCTGGCAGCGCCCGGCCTGTCGTTTGCCTTGGGCAAGGTGCGCACCTACGACTCACGCGGTATTGATTCGCCGATGCTCGCCACAGCATCCAATGGCTGGCGCGTGGGGCAACGGCACCTGTTAGCGCTTGGGGGCATGGCCAGTGAAAACCAGTACCAGGCAATGGCCCTCACACTGGATTCAAACCTTTCACCGGATGTCTCGCTGGGGCTTGGCACCCTGTTGTCTCATGGGGGCCGCCAAGCAAAGAGCGGTGCCCAGTTCAACGGCCAACTGCAAGTAAAATGGCCCTACCGCTTTTCCACAAGCCTGAACGTAAGCCGCGAAACCGCAGGTTACCAGGACCTTACCGACACCTTGCCGCGCCGCTCGGACCCGGCTAGTTATTACCGATCAAGCTACGACCAATACGGCTTGTCGCTTAACTGGTTCGACCCCGCCTATGGCGCATTCTCGACCACCTATGCCAGCGCCGTTCAATTCAACGGGCAGCGCAGTGACTACATCGTCGCCAGCTGGAACCGCAACATCGGCAGGCTAAACCTGGGTGTTCGGCTGGAACGCAATACCCGAGAGGTGCGGTACACCGGCATAGACACGGACCACTTCGAACGCCAACAACAGTCAGCCGCCTACTTGAGCGTCAGTATGCCTCTGGGCCCGCGTTCGAGCGTACGCAGCTTTGCTTCACGTCGTGGTGACCGACAAACCCTGAGCAGCACCTACAACGACCAGATCAATGACCGGCTGGCAACCAACGTGACGGCAGACTATGAGTCCCCCCATGCCCGCCAATCGCTGACCGCCGGCCTCAGCCTGCTGACCGACAGCGCCAGAACACAGTTTTCGCTGACCCAAGGCAATGAAGGGCGCCGAAGCGCCAGTGCGCAGGCCACGGGGGGCATCGCCTGGCACGACGATGGCTTGACGTTCTCGCCTTACCCGATTGGCGACACTTTTGCCATCGCCAGCGTAGGCCAGGTGGCGGGCATCAAGCTGCAAACCCCAAGCGGCCCGGTCTGGACCGACCAGGCCGGGCAAGCTGTCATTGCCCACCTGCCCGCCTACCAACGTAGCCAGGTTGAGGTTGCTACCCGCAGCCTTCCGACCTCGGTCGATGTGGTCAATGGCTACCAGTCGATCACTGCAGGACGAGGCTCGGTGCATCACATGGCATTTTCGGTGGTTCAAACGCGACGAGCCCTATTAACCCTGAACGAGCAGGCAAGGCAGCTTTTGAACAAGGGCGACAGCATTCTGGATGCTCAAGGCCGCTTCGTGACAGTCGTGCTGGATGATGGCCAGATATTTCTGGATAACGCCGACACGCAGGGCCTGGGTATCTACCGCCAAGGCTCACGCCTATGCAACTTGTTGTATGAGCTGCCGGAACAACCCGAACGGATCGGCCCCTACGAAACACTTGATGCCCAATGCCAGCAAACCTGAGCCCGACACCATGAACAAGCTTCGTATTCACCTCTGCGCCGGCCTGATGCTGGCGCCATTTGCCGCACTGGCAGGCGAGCCCTGCCAGATCCAATTGGACCAGCCGCACCTGGACTACGGCACATTGCAACTGCCCCCCGGTGCAACGATGGACCGCTTCAGCCAAGCCCACGCGCTTGAACCGCGTTACGTGAGATTGCGGGTCTTTTGTGGTCAACCCGCTCCCTTGGCTATGGTGCTGGCCGGTGCAAGCCAGGATGGGCAACTGAAATTCGCCACTTCAGGGCACGTTCGCCTGCAATTGCAGGACGCCAGCGTGGATGGCCTGCCTGTGGCGCTGGCCAGCCAGAACACTACCTCACCGGCCCAGCAAACGCTGGAAGTGCGGCCTGGGCAACGGATACTACCCTTCCGGGCAGGCATCCCGGTGGAGGGTAGCGATTGGAGCATGTCCCTGAAAATCATGCCATCGCTGCCATTGGGTGAACTGCGCAGCCGCGACCAGACACCGGTGGAGGCAACGTTGACGCTGCAACTTGCAGATCAATGAAGATGGCCAGGTAGATCGGCAAAATCGCCGTACACCCCGGGCGATTTGCTTTAACATTACGGCCCTCTATTGCCCGTACTGTTTCTCGGAGTCTTCCATGACGGCCCCCGCCGACCTTTCGCCTACCCTGCAACTCGCCTGCGACCTGATCCGTCGCCCGTCCGTGACGCCGGTGGATGCCGATTGCCAGAAGATCATGATGCAGCGCCTGGGCGATGCCGGCTTCACGCTGGAACCCATGCGCATTGAGGACGTCGACAACTTCTGGGCCACCCATGGCAGCCAGGACGGCCCCGTGCTGTGCTTCGCTGGCCACACCGACGTGGTACCCACTGGGCCGGTGCAGGCCTGGCAGGTCGACCCCTTCCAGGGCCTGATCGATGACCAAGGCATGCTGCACGGGCGCGGCGCGGCCGACATGAAGGGCAGCCTGGCAGCCATGCTGGTGGCCACCGAGCGCTTCGTGGCCGAATATCCGAACCACAAGGGCAAGGTCGCCTACCTGATCACCAGCGACGAGGAAGGCCCGGCGCACCACGGCACCAAGGCCGTGGTCGAGCGCCTGGCTGCACGCAACGAGCGCCTGGACTGGTGCATCGTCGGCGAGCCGTCCAGCACCACCCTGGTGGGTGACGTAGTCAAGAACGGCCGCCGCGGCTCGCTGGGCGCAACCCTTACCGTGCGCGGTGTGCAGGGCCACGTGGCCTACCCGCACCTGGCGAAGAACCCAATCCACCTGGTGGCCCCGGCCCTGGCCGAACTGGCCGCCGAGCACTGGGACCACGGCAACGATTTCTTCCCGCCCACCAGCTTCCAGATCTCCAACCTGAATTCCGGCACCGGCGCCACCAACGTTATCCCCGGTGACCTGGTGGCGGTGTTCAACTTCCGTTTCTCCACCGAGTCCACCGTGGAAGGCCTGAAGCAGCGCGTCGCCACCCTTCTCGACAAACATGGCCTGGACTGGCACATAGACTGGGCACTGTCGGGCCTGCCGTTCCTGACCGAGCCGGGCGACCTGCTGGACGCCGTGGCCGCCAGCATCAAGGCGGTGACCGGCCGCGACACCCAGCCATCGACCAGCGGCGGCACCTCCGACGGGCGTTTTATCGCCACCTTGGGCACCCAAGTGGTCGAACTGGGGCCAGTCAACGCCACCATTCACCAGGTCAACGAACGCATTCTGGCCAGCGACCTCGATGTGCTGACAGACATTTATTACCAGACACTGGTTCGGTTGCTCGCCTGATGCTCACTTGTCCGATCTGCACCGCCATGCTGGCCAAAGCCGAAAACGGCATGGTCTGCCCCAGCGGCCATCGCTTCGACCGCGCGCGCCAGGGTTACCTCAACCTGCTGCCGGTCCAGCACAAAAACAGCCGCGACCCCGGTGACAACCTGGCCATGGTCGAAGCTCGCCGTAACTTTCTTAACGAAGGCCATTACGCCCCAGTCGCCACCCGCCTGGCCGAACTGGCGGCGCAGCATTGGCCCAAACGTTGGTTGGACATCGGCTGTGGCGAGGGGTATTACACCGCGAAAATCGCCGAAGCCCTGCCCCGCGCCGACGGCTACGCCCTGGATATCTCGCGTGAAGCCGTGAAGCGCGCCTGCAAGCGTGCGCCCAAGGTCAATTGGCTGGTCGCCAGCATGGCGCGCGTGCCCCTGGCCGACGCCAGTTGCCAGTTCCTGGCCAGCGTGTTCAGCCCGCTGGACTGGCACGAGGCTATGCGCTTGCTCAGCCCTGGCGGCGGCCTGATGCGCGTGGGGCCAACCCGTGAACACCTGATCGAGTTGCGCGAGCAGCTTTACGACGAGGTGCGCGAGTACGTCGACGACAAACATTTGCTGCAAGTGCCCGACGGCATGGCCCTGGCCCACAGCGAAACCCTAAAGTTCAAGATCAAGCTGATCGACGGCCCATCCCGCGCCAACCTGCTGGCCATGACGCCCCACGGTTGGCGCGCGAGTGCCGAACGTCGCACGGCGGTCATCGAACAGGCCAAGCCGTTCGTGGTGACCGTCTCGATGCGATACGATTATTTTGTGCGCCAACCCTGAATCCCTGCGAGTACGTCCATGCGCCAACCTGATATCGAGATTTACCTCAAAGACGCCGACGTCGACCACAAGGCGATTGCCCAGTGGCTGTCGCAGGCACTGGGCGACTGCACCGAGTGGGTGCAAAAAGGCCAAACGTGGAAGTGCCGTGCCGGGAACGTCCCGGTCACCTGGCTGCCCAAGGCCGTCGGCAAATGGAACAGCCTGTACCTGGAAAGCGACAGCACCCCGTGGGACGACGACATCGCCTGCGCCCGCGCAGCGTTTGCCGCACTGAAGGTCGAAGTGCGCTGCGCACCGGGTACCTGGGTGGAAGAAGAAGGCGAAGAGACGGCTGACCGCTGGATGCGCATCAGCGAAGACGGCGAAGAAGAGATCACCTGGCGCACCGCCTGAACGAACGCCCCCTGTAGGAGCGGATTTATCCGCGAAAAGAACGCCGCTGTAAACAGGGTGTTACGCCGATTACTTTTCGCGGATATATCCGCTCCTACAAGGCGTGGCGAGGCGCTCTACAGCCCCACGACATCCTCGGCCTGCGGCCCCTTCTGCCCATCCACCAAAGCGTACTCAACCTGCTGCCCCTCGGCGAGCGAACGGTGGCCCTCGCCACGGATGGCGCGGTAATGGACGAACACGTCCGCCCCACCCTCGCGCTGAATAAAGCCATAGCCCTTGGCATCGTTAAACCACTTCACACTTCCAGTTTCACGAGACGACATCTGCACTACTCCGTTGTTTTAGTTATGGAACAGCTGGTGAGGAGGCCGAGTATAGGTCAGCCCCCGAAATAATTATTATGACGGCGAGACTTTTTGCGTTTGGCGCGAGTCTGTAGAGTGCCGGCATGCTCGTTTCCTTTAATTAAGCACAGTGCCTATGACCCGTTCCCCGTTTCGCCGCCTTGTCTTTGGCGCCCTGCGCCGGCTGCTGTACCTCTGGGTACGCTCGGAGACCATCAACCAGTCGTCCTTCACGCTGAACCTGGACCGCAGCCGCCCAGTGTTCTACGTGTTGCAGTCACCGTCGATCAGCGACCTGGCGGTGCTCGACGCCGAATGCACCAAGGCCGGCTTGCCGCGCCCGGTGCTGCCGGTAGCGGTCGGCCCACTGATGGAACCTGCAGCGTTCTTCTACCTTACGCCTGCACCCGACTGGCTTGGCCGCCAGGACAAGCGGGGTACGCCACCCACCTTGGCACGCCTGGTCAGCGCCCTGGGCGACAACGCCCAAGAGGATGCACAAATCATTCCCGTCAGCGTGTTCTGGGGCCAGTCGCCGGCCAGCGAATCGAGCCCCTGGAAGCTATTGTTTGCCGACAGCTGGGCCGTCACCGGGCGCCTGCGCCGGTTGGTCAGCATCCTGATCCTGGGCCGCAAGACCCGCGTACAGTTCTCCGCACCCATCCACCTGCGCGAGTTGGTCGACCAGAACAAAGGCCATGAACGCACACTGCGCATGGCACAACGCCTGCTTCGGGTGCACTTTCGCAACCTGAAGGCCGCCGTGATCGGCCCGGACATCTCCCACCGGCGCAACCTGGTCAAGGGCCTTGTCCACGACGCCCAGGTTCGCCAGGCCATCAGCGAGGAAGCCGAACGCTCGAACATCTCGCTGGAGAAAGCCGAGGCCCAAGCCTTGCGCTATGGCAACGAGATTGCCTCGGACTACACCTACACCGCCATCCGCTTCCTGGAAGTGGTGCTCAGCTGGTTCTGGAACAAGATCTACGATGGGGTCAAGGTCAACCATATCGAAGGCGTGCAAGACATCGCCCAAGGCAACGAAATCATCTACGTGCCCTGCCACCGCAGCCACATCGACTACCTGCTGCTGTCGTACCTGCTGTTTCGCAACGGCCTGACCACCCCGCACATCGCCGCCGGCATCAACCTGAACATGCCAGTGATCGGCGGCCTGCTGCGCCGTGGCGGCGCGTTCTTCATGCGCCGCACTTTCAAGGGCAACCCGCTGTATACCGCGGTGTTCAATGAATACCTGCACACCCTGTTCACCAAAGGCTTCCCGGTGGAGTACTTCGTGGAGGGAGGCCGCTCGCGCACCGGGCGCATGCTGCAGCCGAAAACCGGCATGCTGGCGATCACGATGCGCAGCTTTTTGCGCTCCTCGCGCATGCCCATCGTGTTCGTGCCGGTGTACATCGGCTACGAGCGGGTACTGGAAGGCCGCACCTACCTGGGCGAACTGCGCGGGGCCAGCAAGAAGAAAGAGTCGATCTTCGACATCTTCAAGGTCATCGGCGCGTTCAAGCAGCGCTTTGGCCAGGTGGCCGTCAACTTTGGCGAGCCGATCCGGTTGGCCGAGTTCCTTGACCAGCAACAGCCCGGCTGGCGCGAACAGGACCTGGCCCCGCAATACAAGCCCGAGTGGTTGCATGAAACAACCCACCGCCTGGGCGAGCGCGTGGCGCGGCACTTGAACGAGGCGGCGGCGATCAACCCGGTCAACCTGGTGGCCCTGGGGCTGCTGTCCAGCAGCAAACTGGCGCTGGACGAACGGGCCATGGCGCGGGTGCTGGACTTGTACCTGGCGTTGTTGCGCAAGGTGCCCTACTCGCCCCACACCACCCTGCCCGAGGGGGACGGCCGGGCGCTGATCGAGCACGTCAAGGGCATGGCGCTGATGTCCGAGCAAAGCGATGCCCTGGGCAAGATCTACTACCTGGACGAGCAGAACGCCGTCCTGATGACCTATTACCGCAACAACATTTTGCACATCTTTGCCCTGCCGGGTTTGCTGGCCAGCTTCTTCCAGAGCTCATCGCGCATGAGCCGCGAACAGATGCTGCGCTACACCAAGGCCATGTACCCGTACCTGCAATCGGAGTTGTTCATCCGCTGGTCGGTGGAAGAGTTGGAGGGCGTGGTCGACCAATGGCTCGAGGCCTTCGTCGAACAGGGCCTGCTGCGTTTCGAAAACGACGTGTACCTGCGCCCGGCGCCCAGCTCCCGGCACTTCGTGCAACTGACTTTGCTATCGCGCTCCATCGCACAAACCCTGCAGCGCTTCTACATGGCCATCGCGCTGCTGCTCAACGCCGGGCAAAACACCCTGAGCGCCGAAGAGCTGGAGGACCTGTGCACGATCATGGCCCAGCGCTTGTCGATCCTGCATGGTTTGAACGCACCGGAGTTCTTCGACAAGAGCCTGTTTCGCCACTTCATCCAGACCTTGCTTGACCAAGGCGTGCTGCGCCGCGACAGCGCCGGCAAACTGAGCCACCACGAGGCGCTCGGCGAGTTGGCCGAAGGCGCCGCCAAGCGCGTGTTGCCAGCCGAGATTCGCCTGTCGATTCGCCAGGTGGCCCTGCACCGCAGCGAGGATGCGGCTGACGGCAGCTGATCTTGCCCGTATCCTGTGCGTTGAATTCGACGCACTCGATACGGAGATCTTCATGAAAAAACTGTCTTTGGTCCTGCTCGGCGCGCTGCTGAGCGCCTGTAGCAGCCAGCAGGCACCCACGCAGGCAAGCTTGGACGGCGAGGTGTTTTACCTGCAACGCATGGCCCTGCCAGCCGACGCCACCCTCAGCGTGAGCTTGCAGGACGTCTCCCTGGCCGATGCACCGGCGGTGGAACTGGCCCGTCAGAGCGGCCCGATCAAGGGCCAGGTGCCCCTGCCCTTCCATCTGGATTACAACCCAGCCCAGGTCAAGCCTGGCCACCGCTATTCGGTCAGTGCGCGCATCGAAGCACAAGGCCAACTATTGTTTATCAGCACCGAACATAACGGCGTGCAACTGGACGGCAACGATGCCCAACCCTTGCGTATTCGCCTGAGCCCTGCGCGCTGATCCGCCTTTCCATTCCCGATAAGGATGCTGCCATGCTTCGTCGCTCCACCACCCTCGCCGGCCTGTGCGCCGGCCTGCTGCTTTCGGCCAACGTGATGGCCCTGTCGTTGGCCAACCTGTCCCAAGGCGATGCCACGGGCGGGCTGAAAGACGCCCTGACCCAGGGTGCCCAAGTGGCCGTCAAACAGTTGGGTACCCCGGGCGGTTTCAGCAATAACCCGGACGTGCGCATCGAATTGCCTGGCAAGCTCGGCAAGGCCGCCAAGACCATGAAAAAACTCGGCATGGGCGCCCAAGTCGACCAGTTGGAGGCCAGCATGAACAAGGCCGCCGAAGCCGCCGTGCCCCAGGCCCAGGCCTTGCTAGTGGATGCCGTGAAGAAAATGAGCGTGGCCGACGCCAAGGCCATCCTCAGCGGTGGCAATGACTCCGCTACCCAGTACCTGAGCAAGACCAGCCGCGAGCAGATCCGCGAGAAATTCCTGCCCATCGTCAAGCAGGCCACCGACCAGGTTGGCCTGGCCAAACAGTACAACAGCTTCGCCGGCCAGGCCGCGACGTTGGGCGTGCTGGATGCCAAGGATGCGAACGTGGAAGGCTACGTGACCGAGCAGGCACTCAACGGGCTGTTTGAAATGATTGGCAAGGAAGAAGCGACCATCCGCAAGGACCCGGCCGCTGCCGCTACCAGCTTGGCGAAGAAGGTGTTCGGGGCGCTCTGACGGGGCCCTTTCGCGGATGAACCGGAGCGCCGCTTCATCCGCGAATCAGACGCCGCCTACTCGGCCTTGCGAACCCGAAACCAGGCCGCATACAACGCCGGCAAAAACAGCAAGGTCAACGCCGTCGCCACGATCAACCCGCCCATGATCGCCACTGCCATCGGCCCGAAGAACCCGCTGCGCGACAGCGGGATCATCGCCAGTACCGCCGCCAGCGCGGTCAGCACGATGGGCCGGAAACGCCGCACCGTCGCCTCGATGATGGCCTGCCATTGGTCAACGCCGGCGGCGATGTCCTGCTCGATCTGATCGACCAGGATCACCGAGTTGCGCATAATCATGCCCGACAGCGCAATGGTGCCCAACATTGCCACGAAGCCAAACGGCTGGTGGAACAACAGCAGGAATAGCGTCACCCCGATCAAGCCCAAAGGCGCGGTTAGGAACACCATCGCCATGCGCGAGAAACTGCGCAATTGAATCATCAGCAACGTCAGTACCACCACGATGAACAGCGGCACCCCGGCCTTCACCGAGTTCTGCCCGCGAGCCGAATCTTCCACCGTGCCACCCACCTCCAGCAGGTAACCGTCAGGCAGGTCACTGCGGATCTTTTCCAGGGTCGGCAGAATCTGCGCCACCAGGGTCGCCGGCTGAACCTTGTCGTAGATGTCGGCGCGCACGGTCACGTTGGGCAAGCGGTTGCGGTGCCAGATGATGCCGTCTTCAAAGCCATACTCCAGCGTCGCCACCTGGGACAGCGCCACCGTTTGGCCGCCGGCCGTTTGCAAGGCAAGGCTGGGCAGGCGCGACAGTTCGGTGCGCTCCTGGGCAGTGCCACGCAGCAGGATCTCGATCAGCTCGTTGTCTTCGCGGTACTGGCTGACGCTGGCCCCGGTCAACGAGCTTTGCAGGAACCGCGTGAGGTCGGCAGTGGTCACCCCCAATGCACGGGCACGGTCCTGGTCGACATTCAGGTACACCACCTTGCTGGGCTCTTCCCAATCCAGGTGCACGTTCACCACATGGGCGTTTTCGCGCACCTTGGCCGCCACTTGGCGCGCCAGGGCGCGAACCTCCTCGATGTGCTCGCCGGTCACCCGGAACTGCACCGGGTAGCCCACGGGCGGGCCGTTTTCCAGGCGCGTGACGCGACCGCGCAACGTGGGGAACTGCTCGTCCAGGGTATCGATCAACCAACTGCGCAGGGTTTCACGGTCTTCGATGGTCTTGGCCAACACCACGATCTGGGCAAAGCTGGCCGCGGGCAGTTGCTGGTCCAGGGGCAGGTAGAAACGCGGCGAGCCGGTGCCCACGTAGGCCACGTAATTGTCGATGCCGGCATGGCCCTTGAGCATCGCCTCCAGGCGCTTGACCTCTTGCGTGGTGTTTTTCAGCGAAGCGCCTTCGGCCAGCTTCAGGTCGACCATCAGCTCAAGCCGCTCGGAAGGCGGAAAGAACTGCTGCGGCACAAAGCGGAACAACACCACCGAGCCGATGAACAGCACCACCGTCAACACGATCACCGTCTTGCGCCGCCGTACGCACCATTCCACCACCCCGCGCACGCGCTGGTAGAAAGGCGTGGCATAGGGGTCTGGGTTAGCGTCGCCATGCTTTTCCCGATGCCGCTTGGCCAGGTCCGGCAACAACCGCTCGCCCAGCAAGGGGACAAACAACACCGCCGCGACCCAAGAGGTCAGCAAGGCGATGGTCACCACCTGGAAAATCGAACGGGTGTACTCACCCGTGCTCGACTGCGCGGTGGCAATCGGCAGGAAGCCTGCAGCGGTGATCAAGGTGCCGGTGAGCATCGGGAACGCCGTGCTCGACCAGGCATAGCTGGCGGCCTTGAGCCGGTCATAGCCCTGCTCCATCTTGATCGCCATCATCTCCACGGCAATGATCGCATCGTCCACCAGCAGACCCAGGGCCAGCACCAGCGCGCCCAGCGAGATCTTGTGCAGGCCGATGCCCAGGTAATGCATGCTGGCAAAGGTCATGGCCAACACCAGCGGGATGGTCAGTGCCACCACCAGCCCGGTGCGCATGCCCAGCGAGAAAAAGCTCACCAGCAACACGATCACCAAGGCCTCGGCCAGCACCCGCACGAATTCACCCACGCCGGTCTTGACCGCAGCCGGTTGGTCGGACACCTTGCGCAACTCCATGCCTACCGGCAGGTTCTGCTGGATGTGCGCGAACTCGCCTTCCAAGGCCTTGCCCAATTGCAGGATATCGCCGCCGGGCTTCATCGCCACGGCCAGGCCGATGGCGTCTTCGCCCAAAAAGCGCATGCGCGGCGCCGGCGGGTCATTGAAGCCGCGATGCACCTGCGCCACATCGCCGATGCGGATCGTTCGCTCGCCCACCCGCAACGGAAAGTCGCGAATTTCTTCCACCGTCTTGAAACGCCCGCTGACCCGCAGTTGCAGGCGCTCGCTAGGGGTTTCGAAGTAGCCGGCGGTGCTTACCGTATTCTGCTCTTGCAAGGCTTGCTGTACCGCGGCCATGGGCAGGCCGAGGGTGGCCAGCTTGACGTTGGACAGCTCGATCCAGATCTTTTCGTCCTGCAAGCCCACCAACTCGACCTTGCCGACATCCTTGACCCGCTGCAACTGGATCTGGATACGGTCGGCATAGTCCTTGAGCACGGCGTAATCGAAACCCTCGCCGCTCAAGGCGTAGATGTTGCCAAAGGTGGTACCGAACTCGTCGTTGAAAAACGGCCCCTGCACATCCCCTGGCAAGGTCTGGCGGATGTCTCCGATCTTCTTGCGCACCTGGTACCACAGGTCGGGGATGGCGCTGGAGGGCATCGAGTCCAAGGCCATGAACGTGACCTGGGATTCACCGGGCCGGGAGAACGAAACGATCTTCTCGTACTCGCCGGTTTCCATGAGCTTCTTCTCGATGCGCTCGGTGACCTGGCGCGACACCTCTTCGGCACTGGCACCCGGCCACAGCGTGCGAATGACCATCGCCTTGAAGGTGAACGGCGGGTCTTCGCTCTGCCCCAATTGGGTGTAGGACAGCGTGCCGACTGCCGCCAGCAGGATCATCAGGAACAACACGATCTGGCGATTGCGCAACGCCCAGGCGGAAAGATTGAAACCCACGGGACTACTCCTTGTCCGCCGTTACCACGACCCGATTGGAGCGATCCACCGGGCGCACCTGCTCGCCGTCATGCAGGACATGCACCCCGGCGGCCACGACCCAATCACTGGCCTTGAGGCCCTGCAACACCGGTACGGTTTCCTCGCCATAGGGGCCGACCTCCACCGCCACGCGCTTGAGCGTGTCGTGGGCGTCCAGGCGCCAGACGTAGGTCGCGCCGTTCTCGGCCGTTACCGCCGACAGCGGCACCGACAACGGTACGCTGTGATCGGCGGCAATCAGTACCCGGGCGCTTTGGCCCAGTTCGGCCGGCACCTTGCCCGCCTCGAAGGCGATCCGTGCGGCAAAGGTGCGCGAACGGGGGTCTGCCACCGGCGTCAATTCACGAACGCGCCCGGCAAACCGTGCGCCGGCCTGGCTCCACAACTCGACCGAAACCGGGTCGCCCACTTTCATGCGGCCGATGCTCTGTTCCGGCAAGCTGATCAACACCTCACGCTCACCATCGGCCGCCAGGGTAAACACCGTCTGGCCGGCCGCTACCACCTGCCCGACCTCGACCTGCCGCCGGGCGATCACGCCCGCCTGCGGCGCGCGCAGCACCGCATAGCCGGCCTGGTTGCCGGCCACCTGGTTTTCGGCCTTGATCTGTTGCAGGCGGGCCAGGCCGGCGCGGTAAAGGTTTTCCTGGTTGTCGAACAGCGAATGGCTGACCATGCCGCGCTCAAGCAAAGTCTTGTAGCGGTCGCGCTCGGCCTTGACCATGGTCAGGTTGGCCTCGGCGGCCGCCACCTGGGCACGGCTGGCATCGAGTTGCAGGCGCACGTCCTGCGGGTCGAGTTCGGCCAACGGCTGGTCCGCCTTGACCCGGTCCCCCTCGTTGACCAGCCGCCGCGCCACCTTGCCGCCTACGCGGAAGGCCAACTCCGGTTCAAAGCGCGCGCGCACCTCGCCCGGGTAGCTGAGCACTGCCTGGCTGGCCGGTTGCGGCTGCACCACCATGGCCGGGCGCAGGCGCGGCACGGCCGCCTGCTCCTGACCACAACCGACCAGCACAACTGAAAAGGCGCAGAACAGGGCAAGGCGCAACATGATGAATGACCTTAGGCGTGAGGCTTGGAATATTTATACTCGCCAGTATAGTAAATCAGCCAAACCCCGCCGGGAAGCGCTAGAACCGATAGATGCCACTCAATACGGCCGAACGACCATCGCCCAGCTCTACCGCCGAAGAGCGCGATTGGCTGCCGGTAGCCTGGCGCACCCGCTCGACGTAGCCCTTGTCGAACAGGTTGTCGAGGTTAAGCTGCAGATCAAGGTGTTTGCTGACTTTGTAACCAAGCATTGCGTCGTGCACCCAATAGGCCGCCAGCTTGGCACTGTCCTGGGAAGTGACATTGCGCTCGCTGACATGACGCATGCCGTAGCCCAAGGTGAAATCACCCGGCAACTGGTAAGTGGTCCACACATTAAACGAACGGGGCGGTGTGTTACCTAAGGCCTGCCCAACACGTTTGGGCGTCGTAGCCGACTCCAGGGTGCGGCTTTGCTGGTAGGTGTAATTGGCAAACAGGTTCCACTGCTCGGTCAGGCGCCCCGTCGCTGACAGTTCCAGGCCCTGCACGCGCTGCCGGCCAGCCGCCAGGTAGGTGTCGTCAAGCAGCCGCTCCCGAACGTTGTCCTTCTGCACCCGGAACAGGGCCGCATCCAGTTCCAGGCGATCATCCAGCAGCGCCCACTTGGTGCCCAGCTCCCAGGTCTTGCTGGTCTCGGAACCCAAATCTTGCGTGCCAGCGCTGAGCCCGGAGCCGTTGGACGCCAGGTGCTCGGCCGTCGGGTTGAACGAGGTACCGTAGGCCAGGTAGAAACGACCGTTGTCGACCGGCTTGTAAACCAGCCCGGCGCGACTGCTCAAGGCGCCCTCTTGTGCGCTGGCGATCAGCTTGCCGGTAGCCGGTTTGTAATCGGCACCGCGCCCCTTGATCCAGTCATAACGCAGGCCCAGGCTAAGGTCCCATTGCGGGTTCAACGCAATGCTATCGAACACGAACAGCGCCTTGTCATCCAGGCTGTTGCGGGTATAGCCCAATGCCTCGCGCTCCTTGGACCCGCCCCAATAGCCGGGTGGCTTGGCCAGCTCGAAACCTTCCTTGGGCACGAACTTATCCAGGTTGAAACGGTAGGCATCGCGCCGGTAATGCTCGCGGGACACCTCCATGCCGAGCACCAGCGCATGGCCAAGCCCAAAGGTATCGAAGGTGCTGTTGAGGGTGGTCTGGTTGATCCACAGGTCGCTGGTGATATTGCGCCCGTAGGCTTGCGGGCCAGCCGGCCGGTAGCGGCCGGGCGCCATGCCCTGGAGATTGACATGGGAAGCCGAGACCATCGCCTCGCGCTTGACCTGCGAATAGCGCGACAGGTTCTGCAGCGACAGGTTGTCGTTGAAGTCATGCTGCAGTTGCACGGTGAAACTGTCGGTGGTGGCGCGATCCTTGTCCAGGTTGCGCCAGCCGAAATAGGCCTGTCGGCTGACGCCGTCGATGATCTTGCCGTCGCGCGCCGGCAGGCCGAAGTCTGGCCGGGCGTCGTCGCGCTGGTGCAGGTAGCTCAGGGTCAGCCGGGTCTGCTCGCTCAGGCCCAGGGCCAACGAGGGGGCCAGGCCCCAGCGTTGCCGGTCGAGGTGATCGCGACCGGGCACGGTGTTTTCGTGGCTCATCAGGTTGAGCCTGAAGGCGCTGTTGACCCCGACGCCCGCCAGCGGCTGGTTGGTGTCCAGGGTAAGGCGCCGGTAATGGTCGGTGCCCAGGCCCGCGCCCAGTTCGGTAAACGCCTCGCCCTGGGGCGCCTTGCTGATCATGTTGATGGTGCCCCCCGTGGTGCCGGCCCCGCCGAACACCGAGTTGGGCCCCTTGATAACCTCCACCGCCTGCAGGTTGAAGGTATCGCTGCGGCTGACCTGGGCACTGTCGCGCAGGCCGTCGAGCTGCAAGTTGGCGTTGGCGCTGAAACCGCGGATGTTGATGCTGTCGCCAGACCCGCCGCTGCCTTCGCCGGCATTGAAGGTGATCCCGGAAACGTTGGACAGCACGCTGCGCAGGCTCAGGGCGTTCTGTTCCCTGAACTGCGGCTCGCCGACCACCGTGACCGTCTGGGGCACGTCCAGCAGCGGCTTGACGTACTTGACCGAGGCCGAGCTACGGGCCCGCGGGTCACGCAATGACTCGCCCTGGACCTGAACCTCGTCCAGCTCCACCTCGGCCATGGCGCCCCATGAACAGGTAGCCATCGCCAGCCCCAGCGCCGACCTCGATACCGCTTTGCTTGTACATCCCATGACTGCCCCCCCCTGAAAAGAGCGGCAAGCTTAGGCGGTGAAAAGGGGCAAAAACCGTCTCGAAAAAAATCAGGAAACCGCCTACATCGAGGCCTACAGACGCCCTAGGAAACGTCCGACAGACAAGCACGCGAAAGGTCGGCAGGGCTTTCCTACACCTATATACTGCCCCTACACCCGCGTCCGGTATCCAGCGTCAACATGCCCAACGATCCAGCACTTCCCAGTGGCCCCGGCCGGCCCAAGGACCTCGTCAAACGCGAGGCGATCCTGCAAGCCGCCAAGGTACTTTTCCTGAGCAATGGATACTCAGGCACCAGCATGGACGCGGTTGCGGCGCAGGCCGGCGTGTCGAAACTGACCGTTTACGGGCACTTCACCGACAAGGAAACCCTGTTCAGCGCCGCCGTGATCGCCACCTGCCAGGCGCAATTGCCCGAGGTGCTGTTCGATCCACCGCAGGGGGCGCCGATCAAGGAGGTGTTGCTGGATATCGGCCGCGGCTTTCATGCGTTGATCAGCAGCCAGGAGTCGGTCAACCTGCACCGCCTGATCATCGCCCTGGGTAGCCAGGACCCCAAGCTCTGCCAGATTTTCTTCGAGGCCGGGCCCTTGCCGCTGCTCAAGGAGATGGAGCGGCTGCTCAAGCGCATGAATCAAAACGGCGGGCTGGCCATCCAGGACCCACACCTGGCTGCCGAACACTTCTTTTCGCTGCTCAAGGGCGCACCGCATTTTCGTTTGTTGCTGGGGTGCAGCGAGCCGCTGGACGAGGTAGCGATCGAGCGGCACGTGGGGGCAGTGGTGGAATTATTTGTGCGGGCCTACCGGCCAGACCAGGAGCCGGAGCCACGCTCCACGTAGGAGCAGATCCAACCGCTAACAGCGCGGCGCGGTGTGTCAGGCATACCGCAGCGTGGCCTTCGCGGATAAATCCGCGCCTGCCCCTGTATGACAACCCCCTGTCAGCCTGACTTCAAGGCCTTCTTGGGGTAGATATCGTAACGGCTGGATTTGCCCTCCAGCGTATGGCTCGGCTTGGGCCCCTCGATGCACGGAGCCTTGCGCGGGCGCTTGACCACCACCCGGTGGCTGGCCAGGGCCAACGCGGCGGCGAGCAGCGCCGGGGCGTCCATGTCGTCGCCGACCAGAGGCCGGAACAGGCGCATTTCCTTTTTGACCAGGGCGCTTTTCTCACGGTGTGGGAACATCGGGTCCAGGTAGATGACCTGTGGAGGCTCACCGACCCAGGCTTGCATCAATTCGATGGCGTTGCCGGTCAACAGGCGCATGCGCGCGACAATCGCGCCCACTTCCAGGTCACCCTGGGCGCGGGCCAGGCCGTCTTCGAGCAAGGCGGCGATGATCGGCTGGCGCTCAATCAGGCTCATCTCGCAGCCCAGGCTTGCCAGCACGAACGCGTCTTTGCCCAACCCCGCCGTCGCATCCAGCACCTGCGGGCGCACGCCCGGCTGCACACCCACGGCCTTGGCGATCATCTGCCCGCTGCCGCCGCCGAACAGGCGCCGGTGCGCCACCGCCCCCTCGACGTAATCGACCCGCACCGGCCCCGGCGCATCCGGCCCCAGTTGCTGCAACTGCAAACCGGCCTCGGTCGCCTGCAAGGCAAAGTCCGCGTCGGCGACCTCAAGCGGCAGCGCCAGGCGCGCGGCCCATTGCTCGGCCTGGGGCTGACACTGGGGGCTTTGTGCCTCGACGCGGATCCGACAACCTGCTTGTTGCTCAACCATGAAATGCTGTACTCAAAAAAATTAAATGATCGGCCCGTTCGGTCGATACATAAATTATCCGGTATTTTGCCGACGCCCGCGCGCCTCGATTGCCATGTCAAACATTCTGCCTACATCGCCAAGCTATATTTCGCCCTCCAGCGACTTTGGCCTGCGCAATAGCCAAGCACTGGGCGGCGTCAGCCACCTGTGGCAGGATTTTTTCGCGCAAGCCTTGGCCGAACAGCAGTCAGACGGCACCGACTCAAGCTATAGCGCCCTGCCCCAGGACCCGGCCAGCGAGCCCACCGGTGGCACCGACCTGCTCGCGCAGATCCACAGCCAGCGCCTGTGCGATGTGCAGGACACCGAAATCGCACCGCCCGAGCCGCTGTTCCTGCCCAAAGCCGAGTTCGAGATGGAGTTGCTGGACAAGCCCTTCCCACCCTACGAAACCGATGAAATCGTCGCCCAGGACCAGCACCTGGCCTTCGACAGCCGCTGGGTTCGCCCGATCGTGCTGAGTGCCGGCCAGCCGCTGCCAGATCCGGGGCCTGCACCTACGCCCGCACCGCTGCACCTGCCGATCGCCGAATTCGAATGGGACTTGACCAAGCCGACCGTACCGTTCGACGCCACCACCCTGGCCGAGCAAAACAAAGCCTTCGAGTTCGATGCCGGCTGGGCGCGGCCGATCGTGCTGCAGAACATGCGCATGGCGGCCTGAGCCCCTCTATCGGCAGATCGCCCAGCCGCCCATGTCAACATGAAAGTGGTTGCGATGCGCGGCGTTGTATTGCGGCCCCAACACCGTATTGAAACTACCACACGCGCCCTGGTGCACGGCCTGCAAAAACCGTCCGGCATCGGTGTCCTTGCCCCAGTCCTGCAACACCGTGATGCGTCGCCCATCGGCCAGGCCAAAGCCGGCAATGTCCAGGGCGTTGGCACTGGCATGCTGGCTGAGCCGTGCGCCGGGGCGGCCATACACCGTGCGGCAGGCGAAACTGCCCAGGTGATCGACCCGTACGACTGCCTGGCCCAGCACCGACTGGGCCGCCGGTTGCAGGCCATGAACTTCAAACAACGCAAACGCCACCGCCAAAGGGCAACTGGCCAGGAAGGAACTGCTCAAGCCCACTGCCGAGCCTTGGACACGCAGCACGTCGTGCAGCGGGCAATCGGCCTGTGCCGGACTGTCCGCCTGATGGCTGTAGCGCAAGGCCGAAGTGGCCAGTGCTTGCTCACACAGGCCAGGGTCGTGCTGTAGCCGGGCGAGCTTGAAACGCGTCAACAGGTTCGGCGCCTCGCGCACATCCAGCGGCGCCCAAGGGTTCCAGGCAGCGGGCAAGGCCAACAGGCCCTGCCAAAGCGCCACACCCAGCGCTGCCACGATCAACAGGCGGCGCAGCCAACGCATCCGCCGTTACCCCTTGAACAGTTGATTGATCCGCTCGAACCCCATCGCCTGCTCGCCGTAGCCAAACGTACCCTGCGCCTGGATTTCCTCGGCCGCGCGCATGAAACTGCCGTAGGCCACCCGCGCCAGCGATGAGCCGACGCTGATGCGCTTGACACCCAGTGCCGCCAGGTCGCTGACACTCAGGCTGACCCCGGCCAGGCCCATCAGCACGTTCACAGGCTTGGGCGCAACGGCGTGCACCACCGCGGCAATCTCTTCGCGGCTACGCAAACCGGGGGCATACAGCACATCGGCACCGGCTTCGGCGAACGCTTGCAAGCGGCGAATGGTGTCGGCCAGGTCCTGGCGCCCATGCAGCAAGTTCTCGGCGCGAGCCGTCAGGGTGAAGTGAAACGGCAGGCTGCGGGCAGCCTTGACCGCCGCTTCGACCCGCTCCACCGCAAGGTCGAAGGGGTAGATGGGCTCCACCGCCAGGCCGCTGGCGTCCTCGATCGAGCCACCCACCAGGCCAATCGCTGCCGCCTGCAGGATCGTCTGGGCACACCCCTCGGGACGGTCGGCAAAGCAGTTTTCCAGGTCTGCGGCTACCGGCAAGCTCGTCGCTTCAACAATTGCACCGGCATTGTGCAAGGTTTCCTCGCGGGTAATGGCGCTTTCCCCGTCAGGGCGCCCCAAGGCAAAGGCCAAGCCTGCACTGGTGGTGGCCAAGGCCTCGAAGCCGAGGCTGGCCAGCATTTTCGCCGAGCCCGCATCCCACGGGTTGGGAATGACGAAGGCGCCGGCGCGCTCGTGCAACGCCTGGAAGGCTTGCGCCCGAAGGGTTTGATTGACCACGGGTGACTCCTGAACGGCAGAAGGGGTTAAGGCTTTATAGCAGACCCAACTGCTCGGCCACCGGTTCGCGGTAGAGTTCAGGCAAGGCCGCCAAGCCTGGCAGGCGCGCCATCAGCTGGTCGTGGAAACGCCGCGCCAGCAGGGGCGCGCGCTGGTTGTCGGAGGTGTGCAGGAAAATATAAGGCGTGCGGCCTTCTTCGATCCAGCCGGCGACCTTGTCCACCCACGGCAGCAGGAACGGGTCATTGGCCAACAGCTCGGGGTGGCCGATAAAGCGTACCTGCGGGCACTGGCTGAAGGCGGTCGGGCGCGGCGGTACCCGCGGCTTCTTGGATTGGGCATGCAGCACCGCCGGGGCTTGCGAAGTGCAACTGAACAACGCGCGCGGGTCCAGGCAGATACGTTCCACGCCACGCTCCAGCAACAGCCGATTGAGCAGGCGCTCCTCATCGCCCTTGGCAAAGAACGCCGGGTGGCGTACCTCGATGGCCAAGGGGCGGTCGATCGCATCGATAAAGGCCACCAGTTCCGCCAGACGTTGCGGCGTGAAGCTGGTCGACAACTGCAACCAGAGCGGCGCCACCCGACCGCCCAGCGGCTTGAGCAGGTTCAGAAAGCCTTCGGCCGCGCCCAGTTGCTCGCGCAGGTCGCCGCCGTGGCTGATCTCGCGGGGGAATTTGGCGGTAAAGCGAAAGTGCTCGGGCATGCTCTGCGCCCAGCGCTCGACGGTGCCTGGGGCAGGCTGGGCGTAGAACGTGGTGTTGCCTTCGACGGCGTTGAAGACCTGGGCGTACAGTTCCAGGAACTCGGCGGGCTTGGCGCTTTGGGGGTACAGGTTTTCGCGCCAGCCTTGCTCGCTCCAGGAGGGGCAACCGATAAAGTACGGTAGGGGTGACACGCTCAGATGTGCAGGTCCAGGCCCAGCACTTCCATGTCCCATTCAACGAAACTGGCGGTGGTCAGGTAGCTGGACAATGCCGTGGCCACGCGTTTGCTGACCGAACGCGGGAAGATCATGTCTTGCTGGCGGGCAGGCACGTTGCTCAACGGCGCGCCGCTGGCACCGGCAGAGCGGGTATTGACGCTGGCCTGGGGCTGAACTTCGAACTCGCCTTCCACATCTTCGACGTTGTCGTCGACCACGGCGCGACCTTTGCGAGGCTTACGCTTGATGGGGTAGGAATGCGATGAAATTCCGTCGATACGCATAACGGCTTACTCTTGAATCGATGATGGCAATTTAGCGGCACTCAAATAAGTAAGCAAATGCCCGAGTGATAACTAGACCACAGTTCTCGGCAAAGGTTTACCCGCGAGTCACATTTACCCGATGAACTGCACAAAAAACGTGCAGTTAGCGGTGCTCTTCATCATTCAGAATAGCCGTTAACGGGCTTTTGGCGTGGCTACTTTGTCCCGCAAATACACCGGCTGTGCCAAATCCGCGGCCACGGCCTCACCCCGGGCGAAGGCGCCTTGGGCCAAGGTCAGCAAGTCCAGGGCGTGGGGCAGCAGGGTCGCGTCGTGCGCCGCCACCTGGGCGCCCAGGCGTTCGCCATAGCCCCAGCCGGTACCGGCGCCAAACCAGTCACCACTGGCGCCCGCGGGCAGGTTGGCCAACTCCGGTGCCAACACGGCTTCCTGGCCCAGCAGGGTCATCTCGCCGGCCACTTCGTGGTAGCAACCCCAGTAGACTTCGTCCATGCGTGCGTCGATAGCCGCGGCCACCTGCCGCACGCCCTGCTCGCGATAAGCGCGCTGGGCCAGCAAGGCCAGGTTAGATACCGGGAGCACCGGCCGATCCAGGCCGAAGGCCAGGCCCTGAACCACGCCAATGGCAATGCGCACACCCGTGAAGGCGCCCGGGCCGCGACCGAACGCGATGGCGTCCACCGCCGACAGGGCAATGCCCGCCTCGCCCAGCATCGTCTGGATCATGGGCAGCAGCTTTTGCGCGTGCAGGCGCGGGATCACCTCATAGTGGCTCAACACCTTGCCGTCATGCAGCAGGGCGACAGAACAGGCTTCGGTGGCGGTATCCAGGGCCAGCAGGGTGGTCATCGCGGGGTCTCATGAGAAAAAAGTGCAGCATTATAAACGCCAACGGCCCGCAAGCGGGCCGTTGGCGAATCGAATGAGTCGATCAGCTCAGTGCAGCCAGAACCTTGGCGGTAATGCTGTCGACCGAACCAACACCTTCGATATGGCTGTAAGCCGGCTTGCCTTGAGCTGCGGACAAGTCCTTGTAGAACGCGACCAGTGGCTCGGTCTGCGCATGGTAGACCGACAGACGGTGGCGCACGGTCTCTTCGGTGTCGTCCTTGCGCTGAACCAGTTCTTCACCGGTCTCGTCGTCCTTGCCAGCCACTTTGGGCGGGTTGTAGACGATGTGGTAGACGCGGCCCGAGCCTTCGTGGACACGTCGGCCAGCGATGCGTTGAACGATATCTTCGTCTGCAACGGCGATCTCGACCACGTGATCCAGTTGCACGCCAGCAGTGACCAGGGCTTCGGCCTGCGGAATGGTGCGCGGGAAGCCGTCGAACAGGAAACCTTTGGCGCAATCAGGCTGGGCGATGCGCTCCTGGACCAAGGCGATGATCAGGTCGTCGGAGACCAGACCACCGGCGTCCATCACGCCTTTGGCCTTGATGCCCAGCTCGGTGCCGGCCTTGACTGCTGCACGAAGCATGTCGCCGGTGGAAATTTGTGGAATACCGAATTTTTCAGTGATGAACTTTGCCTGAGTACCTTTGCCGGCCCCGGGAGCTCCCAGCAGAATCACGCGCATCGATGTGCTCCTCAATTTTTTATATGGAAATCGTCGGACTCGCCTCAATAACAGCTAACTGCTTGACGCCAATCCCAAAAATCGGATGTTGACCGCAAAAACGATCAAAGGCTGATCAAGATACACAGCCCTCACAAGCCACACAAGCCACCCAAAGTAGGAACAACCCGCCCTGCCCCCGTCGTGCACGGCTTGGGCCCAAGAGGTGCAACCCGGTTGGGCTGCACCTTGCCCTGGCATTCAGGTCGGCCTCTGGCGGGCCGAGCTGCTCGCTGCGGGCGACCGATATCGCCTCAACCGGTGTTGCGCAGGCCTGCGGCGATACCCGCCACAGTCACCAACAGCGCCTGTTCCAGAGGGCTGTCGAGGGCTGCCTCGCGATGCCGCGAACGTGCCAACAGTTCGGCTTGCAATAAATGTAGCGGGTCGAGGTAGGTGTTGCGCAGGCTGATGAATTTCAGCGTCTCGGGGCTATGGGCCAGCAGTTGGCTCTGCCCCGTCAGGCCCAGCACCACGCGACAGGCCTGCGACAATAGGTCGCGTAAATCGGCACCCAGCGCCAGCAGTTCTGGCTGCACCAGACGCTCGTCGTAGAAGCGCGCGATATCGGCATCGGCCTTGGCCAGCACCATCTCGAGCATATCGATGCGGGTGCGGAAAAACGGCCATTGCTCGCGCATGGTGGCCAGCAACGCCCCTTCGCCGCGCTCCAGGGCCTTGCTCAGGGCCGCCTCCCAGCCCAGCCACGCCGGCAGCATCAACCGCGTCTGAGTCCAGCCGAAGATCCATGGGATGGCCCGCAGACTTTCGATACCACCCTGTCGTCGCTTGGCCGGGCGACTGCCCAGGGGCAAGCGGCCCAGTTCCTGCTCTGGGGTGGACTGGCGGAAGTACTCGACAAATTGCGGGTTCTCGCGCACCACCTGGCGGTAGGCCTTGACCCCGTCGCTGGCCAACTCGTCCATCAGCGCCCGCCAGGCCGGTTCCGGCGGCGGTGGCGGGAGCAAGGTGGCCTCGAGCACGGCGGCCAGGTACAGGTTGAGGTTTTGCTCGGCAATGTCTGGCAAACCGAACTTGAAGCGGATCATTTCGCCCTGTTCGGTGGTGCGAAAACGCCCGGCCACCGAGCCCGGTGGTTGCGACAGAATCGCCGCGTGGGCCGGGCCGCCGCCACGGCCCACGGTACCGCCGCGGCCATGGAACAACAGCAGTTCGACGTCCTGGTCGCGGCAGATCCGCACCAGGTTTTCCTGGGCGCGGTATTGGGCCCAGGCCGCAGCCGTGGTGCCGGCGTCCTTGGCCGAGTCGGAGTAGCCGATCATCACCTCCTGCGGCCCGTGCAGGCGGCTGCGGTACCCCGGCAGGTGCAACAGGCGCTCGATCACCGGGCCGGCGTTGTCCAGGTCCGCCAGGGTCTCGAACAGCGGCACCACGCGCATCGGCCGCAGCACGCCCGATTCCTTGAGCAGCAATTGCACCGCCAGTACGTCAGAGGCCGCCCCGGCCATGGAAATCACGTAGGAGCCCAGCGAGGCCGCAGGTGCAGCAGCGACTTCCCGGCACGTGGCCAGCACCTCGGCGGTGTCTGCCGCAGGCTTGAAATGGCTGGGCAGCAGGGGCCGGCGGTTGTTCAGCTCATGCAGCAGGAAGGTGATGCGCGCCTCCTCGTCCCACTCGCCATACTTGCCCAGGCCCAGGTAATCGGTGATTTCGGTGAGCGCGGCGGTGTGCCGGGACGAATCCTGGCGCACGTCCAGGCGGGCCAAAAACAGCCCGAAGGTGACCGCCCGGCGCAGCGAGTCGAGCAATGGCCCGTCGGCGATCACACCCATGCCGCATTCGTGCAACGACTGGAAGCACAGTTGCAGAGGCTGGATCAGGTCACGGTTGCTGTGCAGTACATCGGCCGGGGCCGGCTGGTTTTCCTTGAGCGAGGCCTGTGCCCAGTTGCGCGTGGCCCGCAGGCGTTCGCGCAACTGCTTGAGCAATTGCCGATACGGCTCGGCGCTGTCGCCCACGGCCTCGCGCAGGGCCGCGTTGGCCTGTTGCATGGACAGTTCGGCGGCCAGCTGATCGACGTCGCGCATGAACAAGTCGGCGGCCATCCAGCGCGCCAACAGCAACACCTCGCGGGTGACAGGGGCCGTGACGTTGGGGTTGCCGTCACGGTCACCGCCCATCCATGAAGCGAAGCGGATGGGCGCGGCCTCCAGTGGCAGGCGCAGGCCGGTGGCGGCGTGCAGCGCCTGGTCGACTTTGCGCAGGTGATGGGGGATGGCATGCCACAGCGAATGCTCGATCACCGCAAAGCCCCACTTGGCCTCATCCACCGGGGTGGGCCGCACGCGGCGGATCTCCTCGGTGTGCCAGGCTTCGGCGATCAACCGTTGCAGGCGCTGCTGGATGTGCGCGCGCTCGGCGGGGATCAGGTCGCGGTGGTCCTGGGCGGCCAATTGCGCGGCAATGGCGTCGTACTTCTGGATCAGCGTACGGCGCGTCACTTCGGTGGGGTGGGCCGTCAGGACCAGTTCGATATCGAGGCGCGCCACCTGGCGGGCCAGGGATTCGCCGCTGTGGCCCTCGGTTTTCAAGCGCGCCAGCAATTCGGCCAGCACGGTATCTTCGAAGGCCGATGCCTGGGTTTCATCGCGCCGGCGGATCAGTTGGTATTGCTCGGCGATGTTCGCCAGGTTAAGGAACTGGTTGAACGCCCGGGCAGTGGGCAACAGTTCGTCCTCACCCAGAGCATTGAGGCTGGAACTCAGCTGTTCGCTACTGACCTGCGAATTATCCGGGCTGGCCGAGCGGTCGGCCTTGGCGCCCCGGCGGATGCGTTCGATCTTCTCCAGGAAGGCCTCGCCGTATTGCTCGCGAATGGTGTTGCCCAGCAACTCGCCCAACAGGTGGACGTCTTCGCGCAGGCGCGCATCGATCTCGGTCATCGGCGTAGCTCTCCTTGGTCAGCCTTCAATGGCAGGTGCCGACCCGCCCAACTGCGTCATTTTTACGGCACAGTGAACAAGCCGGGGAAAAATCGCTCTTACGCTCAGAGTGCCCACCAAGGCGCATTCTGACAAGGCCATGTTCAAACCGGCAAAGCGGGGCTACGCTCAAAACAGGGCCCCACAAAGGCTGCTGCCAGCTCCGCCTGGCGCCCGGATCACGCCCGCCACGAGCGGGCCTTCGCTGAGGTCATCATGAAAATCCGTGAACTTGCGCAACATTGGGAACAAAACGCCAAAGGCCGCTTGAGCAAGACCGGCTACAACATCCACCTGGACGTGGAGTCGGCCGCGCGGCTGGCCGCCATCACCGAGATGTACCCCAAGCACCACCCTGAAGAACTGCTGGGCGAACTGATCGGCGCCGCCCTTGAAGAACTGGAAACCAGCTTCCCGTATATCAAGGGCCAAAAAGTGATCGCCACTGACGAAGAGGGTGACCCGCTTTACGAGGACGTCGGCCCTACCCCGCGCTTCCTGGCGCTGTCGCGGCGCTACCTGCATGACATGTCGGCGGCTACCGACGAGCCCAAGCATTGATCGATGCCATTCGCTCCTACAGCACCCTGCAGGAGCGAGTTTTTCTGCGAACCACCCCCTGCCCCTGGGCAAAAAAAATCGCAATGTGTAACAAAACCTGACTGAACTATCCAAAAATCCAATGGGTCCGAACCAATAAGCCATCACTGCAAACCTGTGGCCGTGATGGGGTTTTGAGTTTTTCGGGAGCTATTCCAATGGAGTTTAAGATCATGAAGACCCGCACCGCCCCTCTGTCGTCCAGCCCATTTCGCGGACTGAAACTTGCCGCCCTGGCCATCGGTACCAGCGTGTTGCTCGCTGGCTGTGCGGGCAACCCGCCTACCGAGCAGTACGCCGTGACTCAATCGGCCGTGAACAGCGCCGTGAGCGCTGGCGGCACCGAGTACGCCGCCGTGGAAATGAAATCGGCGCAGGACAAGCTCAAGCAAGCCGAGCTTGCCATGCACGACAAGAAATACGACGAAGCCCGCACCCTGTCCGAACAGGCCGAGTGGGACGCCCGCGTTGCCGAGCGCAAGGCGCAGGCGGCCAAGGCCGAGAAAGCCGTACAGGATGCCCGCCAAGGCGTTCAGGATTTGCGTGAAGAAGGCCTGCGCAATACGCAGCAGTGAGCCCCTGCGTTGCCATCGCCATTCGTAATTGATTAAAGGATGAACACCATGCGTAAACAATTGATGATCCCTGCCCTGCTGGCCCTGAGCGTCGGTCTGGCTGCTTGCTCCACCCCGCCCAACCCGAACCTGGAACAGGCCCGCACCAACTTCTCGGCCCTGCAGAGCAACCCGCAGGCGAGCAAAGTCGCCGCCCTTGAAACCAAGGATGCCGCCGACTACATGGATAAGGCCGACAAAGCCTACCTGAACAAGGATGACACCAAGAAAGTCGATCAATTGGCCTACCTGACCAACCAGCGCGTTGAAGTGGCCAAGCAGACGATTGCCCTGCGCACTGCCGAAAACAACCTGAAAAACGCCTCGGCCCAGCGTGCCCAGGCGCGCCTGGACTCGCGCGACGCCCAGATCAAGCAATTGCAGGAAAGCCTGAACGCCAAGCAGACCGACCGCGGCACCTTGGTGACTTTCGGCGACGTGCTGTTTGACCTGAACAAGGCCGAGCTGAAAAACAGCGGCATGATGAACGTCAACAAACTGGCCCAGTTCCTTCAGGAAAACCCGGACCGCAAGGTGATCGTCGAAGGCTACACCGACAGCACCGGCGCTACGTCCTATAACCAGAGCCTGTCTGAGCGCCGTGCCAACTCGGTACGCATGGCCTTGGTGAAAATGGGCGTGGACCCTGCCCGCGTCGTATCGCAAGGCTACGGCAAAGAGTACCCGGTTGCCGATAACGGCAGCGTCTCGGGCCGTGCGATGAACCGCCGCGTGGAAGTGACCATTTCAAACGACAACCAGCCGGTTGCACCGCGTAACACGGTCAGCTCGAATAACTGATCGGTATTGCGTTGAAAACAAGAGCCCCGGTTGTGCCGGGGCTTTTTTGGGTCTTTTAAACGCCTCATTTTATTGCTGCGGCGTTTCCTGCCCCATGCAATGCACCGCCTGCTTCTGGTTGTCCACCAGCACCCCGCTCAAGCCCTTCTGCTGCGTGTCGAACAGCACCAGCACGCCGTCGACGCATTGGGCCACTTCGCTGGCGGGGTTGGCGGAGATCTTGTAGTCCTCGCCGGGGATGGTCTTGAGCATGGTGAAGTCGGTCAGCAGCAAGGCGTCTTCAGGCTTGGCGAAATGCAGGTAGCCGTAGTACCACAGGCACGCCACGGTGCCTAGGATGCTGCACACCCCGGTAATGATCAGCGGGATGGCGTCACGTTCTTCGCTCATTGCGGGGTCTCGTTGTCTGGCGCAGGGGTGGGATAATTGGGCACTTCGCCCAGGCGGCGGATGCCGTTGAAATGTTGCGGGTCGTCCAGGTAGCGCAGCATGACCTTGCGCCATACCGGGTCACCGAAGGTTTGCACGTGGCCGCCACGGGTCAATTGCAGCACCTTGGGCGGTGGCATGGCCTGGTACAGGCGGATACCGTTGTCCATCGGCACGATGGGGTCGTCAATGCTCTGGAAGAATATCGCCGGCACGCCTTTGAGTTGGGCGATGGAGCGGATGGCGCTGTCGCTGTCGGGCACCACCCAAGACAACGGCACCTGGAACGGCCAAGTCAACCACGAGGTGCTCAGGGCAAATCGGCCAACATCGCGATAACTGGCCGGCATGCCGTCGAACACCATGGCCTTGAGCCGATGCAACTGTTGCGGGTGGCTGGCCAGGTAGTGCACGCCCATGGAGCCGCCCAGGCTTTGGCCTAGCAGTATCAACGGCTTGTTCTGCACCTCAGGCTGTTGCGCAAGCCAGGTGAATGCCGCGTCGATGTCTTGGTAAATCGCCGGCAAGGTCGGCGTGCCTTCGGATTGACCATAGCCACGGTAATCGATCAGCAAGACCTGGTAACCCGCTTCGGGCAACCACCAACTGCCACCCAGGTGGTAGGCCATGTTGCCGCCATTGCCATGCAGGTGCAGCACCGTGCCCTTGACCGCCACGCCAGCCTTGGCCGGCAACCACCAGGCGTGCAGGCGCGTGCCGTCGGCGGCGGTGAGCGTCAGGTCGCGGTACTGCAAGCCGGCTTTTTGCGGGGTGAATGGCTGCACCTTGTCCGGGTAGAACAGCAGCGAACTGCACCCGGCCAGGCTCACCGCGCCCGCCAGCAGCAAGGCATTAAAGAATGTTCGAATAATCCGCTTCAATGCGATCCAGGCTCAAATGATTGAGGAAGTTGGAGAAGCACATCCAGGCCGACAAGGCATTGAGGTCGCGGAACTGCTCCGGCAAATACTTGGGCGGCGTCACCAGGCCTTCATCCACCAACTGGCGCAGGGTACGCATGTCCTCAAGGGTGGTCTTGCCGCAGAACAGCAGCGGGATCTGCTCCAGCTTGCCCTTGCGCACGGCCAACTGGATGTAGTTGTAGACCATGATGAAGCCCTTGAGGTAGGACAAATCCTTGGTGAACGGCAGACCTGTGGGCGTCGAACCACGGAACACCCGGCTGGTGTTGCCGTAGGCCTCGGGCATTTCGAAACCCTGCTCGCGGAAAAACTCGAACACCTGCAAAAAGTCGGCGCCCTCCTCGACCATGTGGATGGCACGGGTGCGGTTGGTCAACTTGCGCAAGCGGCTGGGGTAGGAGGCGAAGGCGATCACTTCCATGAGGATGGCCAAGCCCTCCTGGGTCACGGTCGACGAGGGCGGGCCCTTGGACAGGAAGGTGCAGATTGGCTGGTTAAGGCCGTTGAGGGTGGTGCCCACGTGCACCAGCCCTTCGTGTACTTCCAAGGCGCGCACGTCACGCTCGTTGAACAACGCGTCGCTGCGGATCTTGATGTAGTCGGCACCGGCCGCGGCGTCGGCGACGATGCCGTCGGACTCGAACACCCGGATGGTTTCCTCGGCCTCGCCAAACACCTTGTTCAGCCGGCCTTGCAACATGGCCACGGCGTCCTTGGCGTTGAGGGTCTTGGGCTCGTCCTTGAGGTCGCCGCGCCCATCGATCTTGTTCAGGTAGTCGGACAGCATCAGGCCCAGGTCGGCCAGGGTTGGGTCACCGGCGTGGAACGCGTCGGAGGCGGCGCCGTACAGTTCTTGCGAAATCAGCCCGAAATCCGCCGTGCCGCGCGCTTCGAGCATGCGCACCACCATGCGGTATTCCTTGCACATGCGCCGCATGATTTGCCCGACCGGGTTGAACTGGCCCAGTTGGCGGGTGATGTCACGCTCGATGTTCTGGAATTCAAGCTTCACCGCACCGGAATCGAACGACAGCGGCCGCCCTTCGTAATAGGCGCGGTCCACGGCCGGCATTTCCTTGCCTTTTGCCTTGAGAAAGCCCTGGCGGATGTTGTCGTCCCACTTCACCGCGTCGAGTACGCGGATGGGTGTCTGTGCCAGTACGATCCGGTCAGACAAGGCACGTATCGTTTGCTGATACTCGTCCACCCACAGCTCCTTCTAGCGATTGAGGTTACTTGGCGCGCTGATAGCGCGCGATTTCCGTAAAGACATCCGAGTTGGCCGGGTCGTCCAGGTAGGCAAATACCTGGTCCAATTGGCTGGACACCAGCACGCCGTCGCCGGCCTTGGTGTCGAACGGCGTGCCACTGAGGGCTCGCTGCTGCACCGCCTGGGCGATGCGCTCGACATCCAGGTTGTACACCCGCAACGCGCCGTCGTCGGCCAGCTCGAAGCCGGCGATGGCGTAATGCCCGCCATATTCGGCAGGCATCCTGGCCGAGGCGTACCAACGGCTGCCATGCCGCGACACGGTGAACGCCACCTGGTCGCGGACTTTTTTCTGGCCCTTGGGGTAGCTGACCGCCAGATAGCGATCGGTGCCGGCGCGGCTGATTTCCAGGCTCAGGTGCTCGCCCCAGGCATCCTTGCTGGTCCATTTGCCCAGCAGGGCCTGCGGCGCCGCCTGGTTGGCCGGCAAGGGGGCATCGAAGGCCACCAGGCAGCCACCCAGCAGGGGGGTCAACAGAGCGAGGAGCAGCATGCGCCAGGCTTTCATCCAGCCTCCTTGGTGTGAAACAGCCGCCCGCTTCAAGCCGAAGCCAACACCAGATGCATGTAGCGCGTCAGGATGTCGAGCATATCGTCATCGGCGTGGGGCTGCGCAGTATCGAGCAGGCCCTGATATTCCATCCGACCGATGATAGCCGTCAACACTTTGGCATCCTGTTGCGGCTCACGCGAGCCCAGTACCTGCAACAATTGGCAGGTCCCCTGAAGCAAGATCTGCTGGTGGGAGCGCACCAGCTCCGCCAGCGGTGGGCTGAGCAAAGCCTCTTGACGGAATGCCTGCTCGGCCATCAAGTGCTCGCGGCGGGTCAGCAATTGGCGGTGCACGTATTCAGCCGTCATGCGCGCGATCTGGTCGGCCAATTGCGAGCGCGAGGCCGGGCTGGCGTCGGTATCGGCGAGCATGGAACGCAGCAACTCTTCGGTGCTGGCCCACAGCTTGGCCATGAACGCGGCGCTGCGCTCCACGTACTGGGCGAAGGTATCGGTCAGCAGGTCTTCGATGTCTTTGAAATAGTAGGTGGTGGCCGACAACGGCACACCCGCCTCGGCCGCCACGGCACGGTGGCGCACGCCGCGCACGCCATCGCGCACGACGATGCGCATGGCCGCGTCGAGGATCTCCTGGCGTCGTTGCTCGCTTCCCTGGCGGCTGGCCTTGCGGCCTTGATACTGAACGCTTTGCGCGACCGCTGTGGCAACGCCAGCAGCACCTTGTTGAGCCTTTGCAGGAGTCACTACGGTTTTACCTCTTGAGTTGCTACCACTCTTGCAGGAGCGGATTGATCCGCGAACGCTTCACCGCTGGGTACCTGTAAAACCGCAGTGTGCTTTTCGCGGATCAATCCGCTCCTACAGAGGGTTTGGTGTTCAAAGTTGGGGGCATAAAAAAGCCGCCTCATCGGGCGGCTTTCATTATGGCATCACGCTTGCGGGCGCATGTGCGGGAACAGGATCACGTCGCGGATCGACGGGGAGTTGGTCAGCAGCATCACCAGGCGGTCGATGCCGATACCCTCGCCCGCCGTTGGCGGCATGCCGTACTCCAGCGCGCGCACGAAGTCGGCGTCGTAGTGCATGGCTTCGTCGTCGCCGGCGTCCTTGTCGGCCACCTGGGCCATGAAGCGCTCGGCCTGGTCTTGCGCGTCGTTCAACTCGGAGTAGGCGTTGGCGATTTCGCGGCCACCGATGAACAGCTCGAAGCGGTCGGTGACGTTCGGGTTGTCGTCGTTACGACGGGCCAGCGGCGACACTTCGAACGGGTACTGGGTAATGAAGTGAGGCTGCTCCAGCTTGTGCTCCACCAGTTCTTCGAAAATCATCACCTGCAGCTTGCCCAGGCCTTCGAAGCCCAGCACCTTGGCGCCGGCTTTCTTGGCGATGGCACGGGCCTTGTCGATGTCGTTCAGGTCATCGGCGCTCAGCTCGGGGTTGTACTTGAGGATCGAGTCGAACACCGACAGGCGCACGAACGGCTCGCCAAAGTGGAACACCTTGTCGCCATACGGCACGTCGGTGCTGCCCAGTACCAGCTGGGCCAGCTCACGGAACAGCTCTTCGGTGAGGTCCATGTTGTCTTCGTAGTCGGCGTAGGCCTGGTAGAACTCCAACATGGTGAATTCTGGGTTGTGACGGGTCGAAACGCCTTCGTTACGGAAGTTGCGGTTGATCTCGAAGACCTTCTCGAAACCACCGACCACCAGGCGCTTGAGGTAAAGCTCCGGCGCGATACGCAGGAACATTTCCATGTCCAGGGCGTTGTGGTGGGTTTCGAACGGCTTGGCCGCGGCACCACCCGGGATGGTCTGCAGCATCGGCGTTTCCACTTCCAGGAAGTCACGCTGCATCAGGAAGCTGCGGATGTGGGCGATGACTTGCGAACGCACGCGGAAGGTCTGGCGCACTTCTTCATTGACGATCAGGTCAACGTAGCGCTGGCGGTAGCGCTGCTCGGTGTCGGTCAGGCCGTGGTGCTTGTCGGGCAGTGGGCGCAGCGACTTGGTCAGCAGGCGCACGCTGGTCATTTCCACGTACAGGTCGCCCTTGCCGGAACGGGCCAGGGTGCCTTCTGCGGCAATGATGTCGCCCATGTCCCAGGTTTTCACCGCGGCCAGGGTTTCTTCGGACAGCGTCTTGCGGTTGACGTAGACCTGGATGCGCCCGGTCATGTCCTGGATCACCATGAACGAGCCACGGTTGAGCATGATGCGACCGGCAACCTTGACCGCGATTGCAGCCTCTGCCAGCTCTTCCTTGGTCTTGTCCACGTACTGTTTCTGCAAGTCTTCGCAGTAGTTGTCGCGGCGGAAGTCGTTGGGGAAGGCATTGCCTTTCGCACGCTCGGCAGCAAGCTTTTCCTTGCGCAGGGCGATCAGGGCGTTTTCTTCCTGTTGCAGGGCTTGCGGGTCGAGTTGTTGGTCGCTCATGTCTTTAAATTTTCCATCACAGGTTCGTTGCCCCCGCCGAGTGGACGAGGGACTTGATTCAATACCAGGTGTTTACAGGCCCTGCTTGAGGCTCGCGATCAGGTATTCGTCGATGTCGCCGTCCAGCACCTTGTCGCAGTCGCTGCGTTCGATGTTAGTGCGCAGATCCTTGATCCGCGACGCATCGAGCACGTACGAGCGGATCTGGTGACCCCAGCCGATGTCCGACTTGGTGTCTTCCAGGGCCTGGGACGCCGCGTTGCGCTTCTGCACTTCCTGTTCGTACAAGCGTGCCCGCAACATTTTCATCGCGGTGTCTTTGTTCGCGTGCTGGGAACGTTCGTTCTGGCAACTGACCACGGTGTTGGTCGGTACGTGGGTAATCCGTACGGCCGAGTCGGTGGTGTTTACGTGTTGGCCACCGGCACCGGAGGAGCGGTAGGTGTCGATGCGCAGGTCCGAGGGGTTGATGTCGATTTCGATGTTGTCATCGATTTCCGGCGACACGAACACGGCCGAGAACGAGGTGTGGCGACGGTTACCGGAGTCGAACGGGCTTTTGCGTACCAGGCGGTGCACGCCGATCTCGGTGCGCAACCAGCCAAAGGCGTACTCGCCCTTGATGTGAACGGTCGCGCCCTTGATACCGGCCACTTCACCGGCCGACAGCTCCATGATGGTCGCGTCGAAGCCGCGTTTGTCGGCCCAGCGCAGGTACATGCGCAGCAGGATGTTGGCCCAGTCCTGGGCCTCGGTGCCACCGGAGCCGGCCTGGATGTCCAGGTAGGCATTGTTGGCATCCATCTCACCGCTGAACATACGGCGGAACTCGAGTTTTTCCAGGGACTCGCGCAGGCGCTCGACTTCAGCGGCCACGTCATCGACGGCGCCCTGGTCTTCTTCCTCGGCAGACATCAACAACAGGTCCTTGGCATCGGCCAGGCCCGAGTGCATCTCGTCGAGGGTTTCTACGATCTGCGCCAGCAGGGAGCGCTCGCGCCCCAGTTCCTGGGCGTAGGCAGGGTTGTTCCAGACACTCGGATCTTCAAGCTCGCGATTGACTTCGGTCAGACGCTCATGCTTTTGATCGTAGTCAAAGATACCCCCGAATAGTTTCGGAGCGCTCGGACAGGTCCTTGATGCTGTTAAGGATCGGGTTGATTTCCATGGCGGGCAGCACTCGTGCGTAGCGTGTCAAAAGCCGATGAGTATAACGTACTCGCAGCCAGACGGCAGCCGTGTGTCGTCGCCTGTGCCATTTTCTTGCGCGAGGACAGCCCGCCCCTCTTCCCGCGAGTGGCGGCTTCGAGGAACGGCGCCCCTTGCTGAACCCCTCTTGCAGGAGCACTTATAAACAGCCGCGCTTTAAGTTAATGCCCCATTCCCCCTTTAAAAAATAGATTAACGGAACAAGCAAACAACCTGCCAATACTCACTGTTATTTCTGACAGTTGCACCCATTCAAAAGGCTCTTAAACTCGGGAGCACCGCTGAACAATTGGCAGACGCTCTAATGAAATTATTTTACAGATACCCCTCACTGTACATTTTCTTACTTTGTTTATGCCTACTGACCACTCATGCCCTTGAAGCCAGCGCCGCCTCCAATATTTTCAAGATGACGGAAGCCCCCAATGGGCAACTTGATGTTGACACGATCAATACCCAGGCAACTGTCGAGGTTTCTTACACTATCCTAAAACTCAAGGACACGGTTGCCGTTACCTTGAGGGGCATCACCAACAGAGGGGTCTCCATTCAAACTGTCACCAGCCTGAGCCCATTGACCTTCAAAATACCCAAGGCCTGGCTTGATGAGAACATCAACCGTACCGTTACCTTGGTCTATACCTACAAAGTAGGCGGTACCGGTAGCGTCATCACCTCATCGCCTATTTCCATCAGCATTACTCAAGAGGGTTTGACACCGACATTCAAGGTCTTGGAAGCCGACGGTGAAACATTAAACGCCAGTAACAACGAGGACGCCCATGTCACTGTAGCGCTGACCGAAATGAAAGAAGGTGACACTGTTGCCTTGACGTGGCAAGGCAGCACCACCCGCACGCCACCCATGCAAACTGCAAAGCAGGGCGAACCGGTAAGTTTCACCATCCCTTCGGCGTGGATCAATGAAAACATTGACGGTATTGTCAGATTATTTTATGAATTTAAAGTCGCCGGCCAAGGCACCGCGACTTACTCCCAGACACTTCCACTGTCCATCATCACGGCCACTACAGCGCCGTTCAGAGTGGTCGAAGCCGTCAATAGCCAGTTGAATAACAGCACGCTGCATGGGAATGCCAATGTCCAGGTGGCCTTTGCAACGATGCAAGCCAACGATACCGTCGCCGTCAGCTGGAAGGGTGCCGTTACCCGAGGTACTCCCATCCAAACAGTCAATCGCCCCGGCAGGTTGTCCTTTCAAATCCCCAGGGCCTGGATAGAGGAGAGTATCGGGCGCACCGTGACGCTGACCTACACCTATAAGGTCAACGGGGTTGGCAGCGTCATTACCTCGCCACCCATAACAGTGTCGATCGTGGGGCAGACCCCGGCCTCGGACTTCAAGGTCGTTGAATCCAAGAATCTCTCGCTGGACCCAGACGACATTACAGGCCAGGCCAATGTCCAGGTTGCATTCCCCACGTTGAGCGAGGGCGATACCGTTGGCGTGAAATGGAACGGTGTCGTCACTCGCGACACGCCCATCCAGCGGGCCGGCACCGAACGCCCAATGATGTTTACGATACCCAAGGCCTGGATCGACGAAAACCTTAACCGCGAACTAACCCTGCATTTCACTTATAAAGTCGGCGGACTGGGCAATACCATCACGTCACAACCCATCACTTTGAAAGTGCTCAGAAAGGGCAGCGGGGAAAGCGTGGCCGCTAGCCTCAATGCGCGGGTATCGGGACACCGCTGCAAGCTGCGCCGGGAATAAGCCTGCCTATTACTGCAACGGCATCGTGATCCGCTCAACAGAAAACGGCGCCTATGACCCGTGGAACCCCAGCCCGTCCGCCACCAAGCTCGGCGGGATGTCGTTTTCCTACATGCGCCTGGATGCCCACGTGAGCAATCTGTACCACCACAGCGGCTTCATCCTGCTTCCACAGGCCAGGGTCAGCGCACCCAATCTAACGCCGCAGTACCTGTGCATTTATGCCTACGACGCCGGGACCCTGGTCGGCGCCCGCGGTGCCAAGGGCTGTGCCCTGAAAGCACGCAGCCTGGGCTCTTGCACCTCGGTGGGCGTGAGCACACCAACGCAGTGGTACAACTACACCAAAACCATCCCCAATCGCGACTACCAATGCTCGCTCAGCACCGATGACCCCGTGCAGTTCCAGACCAGCATCACCGTGAGGGCTAATCGCCCAGCCAACATGGAGGCACTGTGGAACGAAGTGATGATTGCCGACTGGGGGCAAAACAAAGGGGCGACCTTGCCCATCGAGGCGATCTTCTACAAATCAGGCTACGTCGCCGAAGCAAAAGCATTTCAGCAAAAACTTAAAGCCCGCAACGGTATCTGGGCTCCCGTGGTCAAGCTGGACTTGACCAAGCTGGCCAGCACACCGTTCAGCTATGCCAGTGGCGACCAAGCGGTTCAACCTTGAATGACTGAACGATAGAGCAGCACGCCGCATGACTTCAGGCTCACTGCGGCGCGCCCTTGGCGGATCAGCCGGCGCCTGCTCCGGGCAAGCGGCTACTCCACGCCCACCTGGTTACGCCCGTTGTTCTTGGCCTGGTACAAGCCCTTGTCCGCCGCCGAGATCAACTCGCGGCAGTTGCTGGCGACCGCCGGGATCACCGTGGACAGCCCGATGCTGACGGTCAGCACCGAACCTTGCGCAGGCGAGATGTGCGGGATTTTAAGGCCCGCGACGCTCTGGCGCAGCTTTTCGGCGATCAGCCGCGCGCCGCCCGGCGAGGTGCTGGGCAGCACCAAGGCAAACTCCTCGCCCCCGTAGCGCGCCGGCAGGTCTGAGGGCCGGCTGCACGAGTCCTTGATGGCCGTGGCCACCTTGCGCAGGGCCTCGTCGCCGTCCAGGTGGCCGAAGTTGTCGTTGTAGGTCTTGAAATAATCGACGTCGATCATCAGCAGCGACAATTGCGCCTGGTCGCGCATGGCCCGGCGCCATTCCAACTCCAGGTATTCGTCGAAGTGCCGACGGTTGGACAGCCCGGTCAGGCCGTCGGAGTTCATCAACCGCTGCAGCACCAGGTTGGTGTCGAGCAGTTGCTGCTGGCTCACGCGCAGGGCCCGGTAGGCTTCGTCACGCTGCAGCAGGGTGAGGTAGGAACGCGAGTGGTAACGGATGCGCGCCACCAGTTCGATGTTGTCAGGCAGCTTGACCAGGTAATCGTTTGCGCCGGCGGCAAAGGCCGCGCTCTTGATCAGCGGGTCTTCCTTGGTCGACAGCACGATAATCGGGATGTCCTGGGTGGCCGGGTTGTTTCGGTACTCGCGTACCAACGTCAAGCCGTCAAGACCGGGCATGACCAAGTCTTGCAGGATCACCGTCGGCCTGATCCGCACCGCCTGCGCCACCGCTTGGTGGGGGTCGGCACAGAAGTGGAAGTCGATGTTGGTTTCATGGGCCAGGCCACGACGCACGGCCTCGCCGATCATGGCCTGGTCGTCCACCAGCAGCACCATCGCCTTGTTTTCGTCGGTCGTCGAGAATTCTTCGATCTGCAGGTCAGTCATGCGTATTCACCTGGTCACGTCCGGTCAGCAGAGGCGGCTTGCTTCTCATGTTCATGGGTAAAAAATTTCCATCAGTCTGGGAGCAATCAGCTCCAGTGAGCGGATTTCAACGGCTGCATCAATGGCCGCTGCCGCTTTGGGCATGCCATACACCGCACTGCTTTGCTGGTCCTGCGCGATGGTCAGGTAACCCTGCTGGCGCATCAATTTGAGCCCTTGCGCGCCATCACGGCCCATGCCAGTCAATAGCACGCCCACGGCATCGCCGCTCCAGTAGCGCGCCACGCTTTCAAAAAATACATCGATGGAGGGCCGGTAAATTTCATTCACAGGCTCCGCGGTATACGCCAGGGTACCGTCCTTGAGCAGACGGATATGGTGGTTGGTGCCCGCCAGCAACACGGTGCCCGGCTGCGGTGGTTCGCCCTCGCGGGCCAGGCGCACCGGCAGGTCGGCCGAACTGCTGAGCCAGTCGGCCATGCCGGCGGCAAATACCTGGTCGACGTGCTGCACCAGTACCACGGCGGCAGGGAAATCCCTGGGCAGGCCGCGCAACAGGGTTTCCAGCGCGGCGGGCCCCCCGGCCGAGGAACCGATGGCCACCAGCCCATGGCGCTGCACCGCCTTGCGCAGCGGGGCGGGCTCAGTCTTGACCTGTGGGCTACGCTGGCCGATCAGCCAGCCGATGTTGAGGATTTTACGCAGCAGCGGCGCCGCAGCTTCCTTGGGGTTGCCGGCGCCCAACGCCGGGGTATCAACCACGTCGAGGGCACCATGGCCCATGGCTTCGAACACCCGATGCACGTTTTGTTGGCGGTCAACGGTGACGATGACAATGGCACACGGGGTGGCCGCCATGATCTGCCGCGTCGCCTCCACGCCGTCCATCACCGGCATGATCAGGTCCATCAGGATCAGGTCGGGCGTCAATCGGGCGCACTGCTCCACCGCTTCGGCGCCGTTGTAGGCGACCCAGACGATCTGGTGGGCGGGCTCGAAGGCCAACGCACGGCGCAAGGCTTCCACGGCCATGGGCATGTCGTTGACGATGGCGATCTTCATCCCTGTGCTCCCCCAATCAACTCCACCACCGCATCAAGCAGGGCATCGTCGTGGAAACTTGCTTTAGCCAAATAATAGTCGGCTCCGGCGTCCAGTCCACGCCGTCGATCTTCTTCACGGTCTTTATACGACACCACCATCACCGGCAATGATTGCAATCGAGTGTCGCGGCGCAGCAAGGTGACCAGTTCGATACCGTCCATGCGCGGCATGTCGATGTCGGTGATCAGCAGGTCGAAATCTTCGCTGCGCAGCGCGTTCCAGCCATCCATGCCATCCACTGCCACGGCCACTTCATAACCACGATGGCTGAGCAGTTTGCGCTGCAATTCGCGTACCGTGAGCGAGTCATCCACCACCAGCACCCGCTTGCGCGGTTGCTCGGTGGCGTGCCGGCTGCGCCGGTCGATACGTTCCAGGCGGCCGGTGGTCAGCAGCTTTTCCACCGAGCGGACCATGTCTTCGACGTCGATGATCAGCACCACCGAGCCGTCATCCAGCAAGGCCCCGGCGGAGATGTCCTGCACCTTGCCCAGGCGCTCGTCCAAGGGCAGCACCACCAGGGTCCGTTCGCCGATGAAACGCTCCACCGCCACGCCGTAAATGGTCTCGCGCTCGCGGATCACCACCACTTTGAGCACGTCCTGGGCGCCCTGGCCGGCCGGGCGCTGCAACAACTGGGTGGCCGCGACCAGACCAACATGGCGGCCTTCGTAAACGAAATGCTGGCGCCCTTCCAACTGCACGATGGCGTCAGCGGGCAGGTCCAGGGTGTGTTCGATATGGGCCAGGGGGAAGGCATAAGCTTCCTCGCCCACCTCCACCACCAGGCTGCGCACCACTGACAAGGTCAGCGGCACTTCCAAATGGAAGCGGCTACCCTGCCCGGCCACCTGGGTCAGCTCAATGGCCCCGCGCAACTGGCGCACCATGTGCTGCACCGCGTCCAAGCCAACGCCACGCCCCGACACCTCGGTGACCTTGTCGCGCATGCTGAAGCCGGGCAGGAACAGGAACGTCAGCAGTTCCTCTTCGCTCAACTGCGCGGCGGTTTGGGCAGGTGACAAATGACGCTCGACAATGTTGCGCCGCAGGCGCTCCAGGTCGACCCCGGCACCGTCGTCGATCAATTCCAGGACCAACAAGCCCGCCTGATGGGAGGCCCTGAGCAGTATCTGGCCTTCGGCGGGTTTGCCCGCCAGCAACCGCTGCTCCGGGGTTTCGATGCCATGGTCGACGGCATTGCGCAGCAGGTGGGTGAGTGGTGCTTCGAGCTTTTCCAGCACATCGCGGTCGACCTGGGTTTTCTCACCCTCGATCTCCAGGCGCACCTGCTTGCCAAGCTCGCGACCCAGGTCGCGCACCATGCGCACCTGGCCGCCCAGCACATCGGCAAACGGGCGCATGCGACAGGCCAGCGCGGTGTCGTACAGCAACTGGGCACGCTGGCTGGCCTGCCAACCGAACTCGTCAAGCTCCGCAGTCTGCTGCAGCAGGGTTTGTTGGGTTTCGGCCAGCAATGCCTGGGCCACGGCCAAGGCTTCACGGACTTCAGGGCTGTGCTCGCTGGCCTGCAAGTGGTCTTTCAAGCCATCCAGGGCTCGCATGCTCTGGCTTTGCATGCGCTTGAGGCGCTGCATGGTGGCAAGGTAGGGCTTGAGCCGCTGGGTTTCCACCAATGACTTGCTGGACAGGTCGAGCAGGCTGTTCAAACGCTCGGCGGTCACCCGCAATACCCGTTCACCGCCCTCGGTGGTGCGCTTGGTGCGCGGCACTTCGGGGCTGACCGCAGGCAATTCGGGCGGCGCCGGCGGGGCGTTCATCGACGGTGCCGGCGAGGTCGAACTCAACAGCTCGGCGGCAATCTTGGCCAGGTCCATCATCTCGCCCGGGGTGTCCACCAACGGCGCCGTTACCGGGGCGGGTGCGCTGCCAGGCTCCAGGGTACGCGCCATCAGCGCCAGGTACCCCTCGATGTCTGCAGGCCCCGGCGCACCGGCGCCCGGGGTGGCGATGCGCATCAATAGGTCAGTGCCTTGAAGCAACGCATCGATGTGTTCGGGCAACAAATAGACACGCCCTTCCTGGGCGCCCACCAGGCAATCTTCCATCACGTGGGCGACACTGACGCCGGCATCGATGCCGACGATGCGCGCCGCGCCCTTGAGCGAGTGAGCGGCGCGCATGCAGGCTTCCAGTTGATCGGCCTGGGTAGGGTTGCGCTCCAGCGCCAGCAGGCCGGCACTGAGCACTTGGGTCTGGGCTTCGGCTTCCAGGCTGAAGAGTTCGTGCAGCGAGGCGTCGCGCATCTGTTCGGGGGTCATGTCAGGCTCCGCGCCACAGCGGCCAGCAGCAACTGTTCATCCAGCACCCGCACGCTGCGGTTCTTGAAGGGCAATACCGAACGGGTAAAGCGATTGCTCACGTGCGCCCCCTCGAGGGTGGCCTGCAACTGGTGCTCTTCGATGCGATGGATGCCGTCCACCTCTTCTACCGGTACCACCACCGAGCCACCTTCCACGGCCAGAATCAGCATGCGCGGCATGATCCGCGCCGAGGTAGGTGGCACCTCGCTGACGTCAATGCCGAGCATCTCGCCCAGCGCCAGGCACGGCACCAGGGCACCGCGCACGTTGGCCACGCCCATCAGTGCCCGCGAGCGCTGGTGCGGCAACGAATGCACCGATTGCAGCGGGGCCACCTCGACCAGGCAGCGGGTGGCCAACGCCAGCCATTCCTCGGCCAGGCGGAAAATCACCAGGGAGCGGGTCGCCAGCGTGCCTTGCTCGTGGTGGTAGGCCTGTGGGCTGGCTTCACGCTGCAGCGCATAGCGGTCGAGCAGGCGCGTAGCGGCGGCGCCATACACCTCACAGTTGCGGCAATGGATGTGTTGGATCAGTAACGGGCAGGATTTGTCGCCATGGACACCGATGCGGTTCCAGCAATCGTCGACTGCCTGTGCATCGGCGTGGATCACATTCGAAGCGCCCAGGTCCATCATCGTTTACGCTCACTGTCGGCTGTTCGATCGCTGCGCGCGGCGCGCTCTTGTAAACGCCGGGCGCCAGCCAGGTCACCACGGGCGGCGAGCAGCGCTGCCAGGTGGGCCAACGCCTCGGGGTGTTGCGGTTGCAGGTACAGGGCCTTGCGATAATGCTCCTGGGCCTGCTGGGAATTGCCGGCCACATCACTGAGCAGCCCCAGCCAGTAATACACTTGGGCGTGGGGTTCGAAGCGTTGCAGGTAACGCTCGCACGCGGCCTGGGCCTCGCTGCTGCTGCCTTCGTTGGCCAGGCTGGCAATGCGTGCCAGCAAGCCGGCCGCATCGGTGTCCGCCTGGGGTAGTGCAGGTTTGGCAGTAAACGCCCTGATCGTCGCCGGCGGCGGAGCCGAACGCGCACGCGGCGGCGGTTCGAGCAATGGCCGTGACGGCGCCACGCGCACCGGCGGCGCAGGTTCTGGTTCGGCATGGCGAACAAAGGCGAACGACTGCGCGATGCCGATGGGGCGCATGCCCATGCGCGCCAGCAGGCTACCCTCGGCCGGGCCGATAAACAGCACGCCATCCTCCTGGGTCAAGCCCTTGAGTACTTCAAACACCTGCTGCTGGGTGGCCATGTCGAAATAGATCAGCAGGTTGCGGCAAAACACAAAGTCGTAGGGTGGCTCACCGGCCAACAGTGCCGGGTCCAGCACGTTGCCGGGCTGCAGATGAACCTGGCGACGTACTCGATCACCGAGCAGGTAGCCTTCGTCCACGGCCGTGAAGTGGCGTTCGCGAAAACTCGTGTCGGCACCCCGGAAGGAATTGCGCCCGTAGATCGCGCGCTGGGCGCGGCCGACGGACAGCGGGCTGACATCCACGCCATCGACCTTGAACAACCCCGGCGCTATGCCGGCGTCGAGCAGGCTCATGGCAATGGAGTAAGGCTCCTCGCCGGTGGAGCATGGCAGGCTGAGGAGGCGCAACGGGCGGGCCATTTTCAGGTGTGCCAAGCGCGCCTGGGCCAGGCGTGCCAAGGCGACGAAGGTTTCCGGGTAACGCAAAAACCAGGTCTCGGGCACGATTACCGCCTCGATCAGCGCCTGCTGCTCTTGCGCAGAGCCTTGCAACAGCAGCCAGTAATCATCCAGGCCCCGCGCCTTGGCCGCAACGCTGCGTTGCTGCACCGCGCGCTCGATCAGCGGTGCCCCCACCGAGGCGACATCCAGGCCAATGCGGTCGCGCAAAAAGCGAAAAAACCGCTGCTCCTCACTCATGGCGTGTCGCCCTCGGCCAGCAACTGCGACAACTGCGGTGCAAACAGCAGCTGACGCGCGACATCATCCAGCAAGTCCTGCACGCCCACCCACTGCAGCATGCCCAAGGCGTCTTCGCGCACCGGGCCCAAATACGGCGTGGCACGATTGCTCAAGCCATAAGGGCGAAATTCTTCGGGGTTACAGCGCAAGGTCTGGGTGGCCTGCTGCAGGACCAGCCCGAGCAACAGGTCGGGGCGCGCAGGGTCGGCGCGGTAATGCACCAACACCAGCCGCGTACTGGTGCGTTCCAGCGCCGGCTGACCGAACATCAGGGCGCCGACGTCAATCACCGGCACCACCCGCCCGCGATGGCCAAACACCCCGGCCACCCAATGCGGGGCCTGGGCAATAGGCTTGAGCGGCAGGCGCGGCAGCACTTCGGCAATCTCGGTGGCGGGCAACGCAAAGCGCTCCTCACCCACCAGAAAGACCAGGTACAGTTTGCTCGGCACCGCGGCCCCGGCGCCGCGCTTGAGCGGCAGGTCGCTCATCAGACTTTGAAACGCTGCACGCCGCCGCGCAGGCCGGCAGCCACCTGGCTGAGCTCGTCGATCGCGAAGGTGGCCTGGCGCAACGACTCCACGGTCTGGCTGCTGGCATCGCCCAACTGCACCAGCGCATGGTTGATCTGCTCGGCGCCAGTGGCCTGGGCCTGCATGCCCTCGTTGACCATCAACACCCGCGGCGCCAGGGCCTGTACCTGGGCGATGATCTGCGACAGTTGATCACCCACCTGGGTGACCTCGAACATGCCGCGGCGCACTTCTTCAGAAAACTTGTCCATGCCCATCACGCCAGCGGACACCGCCGACTGGATCTCGCGCACCATCTGTTCGATGTCGTAGGTCGCCACGGCAGTCTGGTCGGCCAGGCGCCGCACTTCGGTGGCGACCACGGCAAAACCACGGCCGTACTCACCGGCCTTCTCGGCTTCGATGGCGGCGTTGAGCGAGAGCAGGTTGGTCTGGTCGGCCACCTTGACGATGGTTACCACCACCTGGTTGATGTTGCCGGCCTTCTCGTTGAGGATCGCAAGCTTGGCGTTGACCAGTTCTGCAGCGCCCATCACCTGGTGCATGGTGTCTTCCATGCGCGACAGGCCCTGTTGGCCGGAGCCGGCCAGCAGCGACGCTTGGTCGGCCGCCGATGTGACTTCGTTCATGGTGCGCACCAGGTCGCGCGAGGTGGCGGCGATTTCCCGCGAGGTGGCACCGATTTCCGTGGTGGTGGCTGCGGTTTCAGTCGCCGTGGCCTGTTGCTGCTTGGAGGTGGCGGCGATCTCGGTCACCGACGTCGTGACCTGCACGGAAGAACGCTGGGCCTGGGCGACCAGCGCGGTGAGCTCGGTCATCATGTCGTTGAAGCCGGTTTCCACCGCGCCGAATTCGTCCTTGCGCGACAGGTTCAGCCGCGAGCTCAAGTCACCGGTGCGCATCACTTCAAGGATTTGCACGATCTTCTGCATCGGCGCCATGATCGCGCGCATCAGCAACAAGCCGCACACGCACGCGGCAATCAGCGCCAGGATCAAAGACACCGCCATGGCCAGCTTGGCCGCCTTCACAGCCTGCATGCTCGCCGCCGTGGCTGCTTCGGCCGCCTTGCGGTTGCGCTCGATCATGTCATTGAGGTGCTTGCGCCCGGCGATCCAGGCCGGGTTCAGCTCGTCGCTGGCCAGGTCCTGCGCCAGCGAAAAATGCTTCTCGTGGTAGGCCTCCAGTACCTTGGCCAGCTTGGCCTCATACACCACCCGCAGCCGACCAAACTCCTCGAAGCTGGCCTTGTCCTCCGGGTCCATGATGGTGGTCTGGTAGTTTTTCATCTGCTCGGTGAGCCGATCGGAAAACAACTTGTACTGATCTTCGTCGGCGGTCACCAGCTCACGCTGGTAGCTCAGCCCGATCAACTGCTGGGTGTAGACATAACTGTCGACCCAGGCACTGCGAATCATCGAACTGTAGATAACCCCAGGGATACTATCGGTACGGACGTTTTCCTGGCTGTCCTCGATCGCCTGAAGGCGGGAGTAGGAAGCCACCACCATGAGCAGCATGATGGCGATAATCACGGCGAAACTCGCCAATATCCGTTGGCGCAACGTCCAATTCTTCACAGTCATCCCTCAAGAGTGTTACGTCAGGGTGAAAATTGGCCGAGTATAGCCCAGACATAACCTCACTGACTGTGTCGTTTTCGCGTACTTTCGCACTACTTAACGACATAAGTCCTACAAGCTTTGCCGCCTATTCAGACGTTGGCTTGCTTTACCTGGCGCTCCAGTTCAATTTTAAGCCCCGCATCCAGGCTCAACTGCCGCGCCAACTCGTCCAAATAGGCGCGCTCCATGAAATGCTCGTCGTCGACCATCATCACACTGGCCACGTACATCTCGGCGGCGATTTCCGGGGTGCCGGCGGCGCGCGCCACCTCTTTAGGGTCCAGCGGCTTGTTCAATTCGGCGTGCAGCCACTCACGCAGTTGCGGGTCGGGGGTCAGGCGGCTGAACTCGCCCTCGATCAGTTCGCGCTCGCGGGCATCCACGTGGCCGTCGGCCTTGGCTGCGGCCACCAGGGCCTTGAGCACGGCCTGGCTGTGGGCCTCGACGTCGGCCTCGGGCACCCGGTCCAGGGTTTGCGCCTCGCCGCGTGGCGCCGTAGCCTGCTGCGCCTGCCAATTGCCCCAGGCCTTGTAGGCCAGCACGCCGACCGCCGCCAGGCCACCGTAGGTCAGCACCGTACCGCCCATTTTGCGGGCCTTTTTATTGCCCATCAGCAAACCCAGCGCGCCTGCGGCCAGGGCACCGCCGCCGGCGCCAGACAACAGCCCGCTCAAGGCGCCACCTTGGTTGCCGGAAGGCTTGGCGGCCTTGTTTTGCAACAGGTCCTGGCCGGATTTAAGTAGCTGGTCGAGCAGGCCGCGGGTATTCATGGTGACCACCTCAAGGGGCAAAAAAGACTGCCTTGAGGTTATGACGAAGCCGAACGGAGCGCTGCCAAGGATTTGCTTCCAGATGTTGCTTGAGCAAGCCTGGCCATTGATTAAAAAGATATACACTGCCTGCCATACATAAAACGCGCTCACCGAGTAGCCCCGTCATGATGACCTTGCGCCAGATCCGCCATTTTATCGCGGTGGCCGAAACCGGCTCGATCTCCGCGGCCGCCCAGGCCGTGTTCATTTCCCAATCGACCCTGACCCTGGCCATCCAGCAACTGGAGGAAGAGATTGGCGTGAGCCTGTTCAACCGCCACGCCAAGGGCATGACCCTGACCCACCAGGGTCATCAGTTCCTGCGCCAGGCGCACTTGATCCTGGCTACCGTGGACAACGCCAAGCGCAGCCTGCAGCAAAGCACCGACCAGGTGGCTGGGCAGTTGATCGTCGGGGTGACCAGCCTGGTGGCCGGCTACTACCTGGCGGACCTGGTGACCCGCTTCCAGCGTGCCTACCCCAATGTCGAGATTCGCGTGATGGAGGACGAGCGCCCCTACATCGAGCATCTGTTGGTGAGCGGCGAGATTGACGTCGGCGTGTTGATTTTGTCCAACCTGGAAGACCGCCATGCGCTGCAGACCGAAGTGCTCACCCACTCGCCCCATCGTTTGTGGCTACCCGCACAACACCCGCTGCTGGAGCACGACAGCATCAACCTGGCCGACGTGGCGCGTGAGCCGCTGATACAGCTCAATGTCGACGAAATGGACCGCAACGCCCAGCGCATCTGGGCCGGCGCGGGCCTGGCGCCGCATATTACCTTGCGCACCGCGTCCACCGAGGCTGTACGTAGCCTGGTGGCGGCGGGGCTGGGGGTATCGATCCAGCCGGACATGACCTACCGCCCCTGGTCGCTGGAAGGCGACATCATCGAGGCCCGGCCGTTGGCCGACCTCAGCCAGACCCTGGACGTCGGCCTGGCCTGGCGTCGCGGCACCGCCAGGCCGGCGTTGGTCGACCCGTTTTTGACCGTCGCCCGCGAACAACCGAACGGTGGGCGCAGGCTATCGATTTAATCGAATGCTGCGTTCAGTATTTAGAATTTGTAGACCGCCTGCCCGCGCACTAGTCTCTTCCCATCCAGACGCAAGGGCGCGAGGCCGGCTTCAAGGAGCCACACCTTGCCTTCCGATGACAAGAGATCCCGCAAAATGGCCAGCGCCCCCACTCCCCTGCCCACCCTGTTGTTGATCGACGGCGAACTGGTCGCAGGGCTGGGCGTGGCCGAGGCCATCATCAACCCGGCCACCGCCGAAGTGCTCACCCACATCGCCGAAGCAAGCCCCGAGCAGGTGGAAACGGCGATTTTGGCCGCCCACCGGGCCTTCGCCGGCTGGTCGCGGACCACGCCGCAGCAACGCGCCAACATTCTGCTGGCCATTGCCGACGCGGTGCTCAAGCACGCCGACCACCTGGCCCGCCTGGAAGCGCTGAACTGCGGCAAGCCCTTGCACTTGGCGCGCCAGGACGACCTGAACGCCACGGTGGACGTGTTTCGCTTTTTCGCCGGTGCCGTGCGCTGTCAAACCGGGCAATTGGCCGGTGAGTACGTGCCGGGCTACACCAGCATGGTGCGCCGCGACCCGATCGGCGTGGTGGCCTCCATCGCGCCGTGGAACTACCCGATCATGATGGCCGCCTGGAAAATCGCCCCGGCCCTGGCTGCCGGCAACACCCTGGTGTTCAAGCCGTCCGAGCACACGCCGCTGTCGATCCTGGCCTTGGCGCCGATCCTCAATGAACTGCTGCCGCGCGGTGTGCTGAACATTGTCTGTGGCGGCGGCGAGGGCGTTGGCAGCCACCTGGTCAGCCACCCGAAGGTGCGCATGGTGTCGCTTACCGGCGACATCGTCACCGGGCAAAAAATCCTTCAGGCCGCGGCCAAGACCGTCAAGCGCACCCACTTGGAGCTGGGTGGCAAGGCACCGGTGATTGTCTGTGACGATGCCGACATCGACGCCGTGGTGCAGGGCGTGCGCAGCTACGGCTACTACAACGCCGGGCAGGATTGCACCGCCGCGTGCCGCATCTACGCCCAGGCCGGCATCCACGACAAGCTGGTGGCCGAACTCGGAGCGGCAGTCAGCAGCCTGCGCTTTGCCGGCAAGCGCGACGCCGACAACGAACTGGGCCCGCTGATCAGCTCGCGCCAGCGCGACCGCGTGGCCAGCTTCGTGGAACGCGCCCTGAGCCAACCGCATATCGAACGCATTACTGGAGCCGCCGTTCATTCGGGCCCGGGCTTCTTTTATCAACCAACGCTGCTGGCCGGCTGCAAGCAAACCGACGAGATCGTCCAGCGCGAGGTGTTCGGCCCGGTGGTCACCGTGACCCGCTTCGAGCACCTGAGCCAGGCGGTGGATTGGGCCAATGACTCGGAGTACGGCCTGGCTTCGTCCATCTGGACCCAGAACCTGGACAAGGCCATGCAAGTGGCCGCGCGCCTGCAATACGGCTGCACCTGGATCAACAGCCACTTCATGCTCACCAGCGAGATGCCCCACGGCGGCCTCAAGCGCTCGGGCTACGGCAAGGACCTGTCCAGCGATTCGTTGCAAGACTACAGCGTGGTGCGCCACATCATGGCGCGCCACGGCGACCACCTGAATTGACCCGACTATTCTAATAACCAGCTGCACCGCTGCACCCGTTCGACACTGCCCCGACCATAATTTAAAGAAGAGGGAAAACCATGTACGTGCACAAGACGGCACTGCTCAGCGCTTTGACCACCGCCCTGCTGGCCAGCGCCAGCCTGCAGGCCGCCGAGCCGCTCAAGGCGGTGGGCGCCGGTGAAGGCCAGCTGGATATCGTGGCGTGGCCTGGGTACATCGAACGGGGCGAAAGCGACAAGGCCTACGACTGGGTCACCGGCTTTGAGAAAGAGACTGGCTGCAAGGTCAACGTCAAGACCGCCGCCACCTCCGACGAGATGGTCAGCCTGATGGCCAAGGGCGGCTACGACCTGGTCACAGCCTCCGGCGATGCGTCGCTGCGGTTGATCGTGGGCAAGCGCGTGCAGCCGATCAACACCGCCTTGATCCCCAACTGGAAAAACCTCGACCCACGCCTCAAGGATGGCCCGTGGTACGTGGTCAACAAGCAGACCTACGGCACCCCGTACCAGTGGGGCCCGAACGTGCTGCTGTACAACACCAACACCTTCAAGACCGCGCCCACCAGCTGGGGCGTAGTGTTCCAGGCCCAGGACCTGCCCGATGGCAAGCCCAACAAGGGCCGCGTGCAGGCCTACGACGGGCCGATCTACATCGCCGATGCGGCGCTGTACCTCAAGAGCGCCAAGCCGGAGCTGGGCATCCAGAACCCCTACGAGTTGACCGAAACCCAGTACAAGGCCGTGCTCGACCTGTTGCGCGCCCAGCATCCGTTGGTGCACCGCTACTGGCATGACGCGACCGTGCAGATGAGCGACGTGAAAAACGAAGGCGTGGTGGCGTCCAGCTCCTGGGGCTACATGGTCAACGGCCTGAAAGCCGACAACCAGCCCGTGGCCTCGACCATTCCCAAAGAGGGCGCCACCGGCTGGGCCGACACCACCATGCTGCACGCCGACGCCCAGCACCCCAACTGTGCCTACAAGTGGATGGACTGGTCGCTGCAACCCAAAGTGCAGGGCGACGTGGCCGCCTGGTTCGGCTCCTTGCCTGCCGTGCCGGCCGCTTGCCAAGGCAGCGAGCTGCTGGGCGCCGAGGGCTGCAAGACCAACGGGTTCGATCAGTTCGACAAGATTGCCTTCTGGAAAACCCCGCAGGCCGAGGGCGGCAAGTTCGTGCCGTATAGCCGCTGGACCCAGGATTACATCGCGATCATGGGCGGCCGATAGGGCCGACTCGCGGATAAATCCGCGCCTACCGTTTGTGTAGGAACGGATGTATCCGCGCCCCCTTCACATCGATTCAACTGACCACCAGAAGTCCATGGCCGGGCCTTTTGTGCCGACCCGCGCCTATCCGGAGCACCGCATCATGACGCTTGCAGTCCAATTTACCCACGTTTCCCGTCTATTCGGCGAAGTGAAGGCCGTAGACCGGGTTTCCATCGACATCCAGGACGGCGAGTTCTTTTCCATGCTGGGCCCATCGGGCTCGGGCAAAACCACCTGCCTGCGCCTGATTGCAGGCTTCGAACAACCCAGTGCCGGCTCCATCCGCATCCATGGCCAGGAGGCCGCAGGCCTGCCGCCCTACCAGCGCGACGTGAACACCGTGTTCCAGGACTATGCGCTGTTCCCGCACATGAACGTGCGCGACAACGTGGCCTACGGTTTGAAAGTAAAAGGCGTGGGCAAGGCCGAGCGCCTGCAACGCGCCGAAGAGGCGCTGGCGATGGTCGCGCTGGGCGGCTATGGCGAGCGCAAGCCGGTGCAATTGTCCGGTGGCCAGCGCCAGCGCGTGGCCCTGGCCCGCGCCCTGGTCAACCGCCCGCGGGTGCTGCTGCTGGATGAACCCCTGGGGGCCCTGGACCTCAAGCTGCGCGAACAGATGCAGGGCGAATTGAAGAAGCTGCAACGCCAACTGGGCATTACCTTCATCTTCGTCACCCACGACCAGACCGAAGCGCTGTCCATGTCCGACCGCGTGGCCGTGTTCAACAAGGGCCGCATCGAGCAGGTCGACACCCCGCGCAACTTGTACATGAAGCCAGCCACCACCTTCGTCGCCGAATTCGTCGGCACCTCCAACGTGCTGCGCGGCGAACTGGCCCGGCACTTGAGCGGCAGCGACCAGCCCTTCTCGATCCGCCCGGAACACATCCGCCTGGGCGATGCCACCGTGGCCAGCCACGAAGTCGCCGTCAGCGGCCTGCTGCACGACATCCAGTACCAAGGCAGCTCCACCCGTTACGAGCTCAAGCTCGATGGCGGCCAGACGCTTGCCATCAGCCAGGCCAACAGCGAGTGGCAGGCCCACGACAGCCCTCTGCAACCCGGCCAGCGCCTGAACGCTCGCTGGGCCCGCGAGGCCATGACCGCCTTGCGCGACACGGCCGCGAGCGAGGGCCTGTAACATGACCCTGGCCCTGGAAAAACACCTGCCGGCGCAGAACGTCTCGCCACTAAGGCGCTTCTCGAACCTGTTGTACCGCAAGCCCAACCTGTACTTGGCGATGCTGTTGATCGCGCCCTTGATCTGGTTCGGTGCGATCTACCTGGGCTCATTGCTGAACCTGTTATGGCAAGGGTTCTACACTTTCGACGACTTCACCATGGCGGTCACCCCCGACCTGACCCTGGCCAACTTCGCGGCGCTGTTCAACCCGGCGAATTTCGACATTATCCTGCGCACCCTGGGCATGGCCGTGGCGGTGTCGATCGCCAGCGCCATCGTCGCCTTCCCGATCGCCTATTACATGGCGCGCTACACGACTGGCAAAACCAAAGCGTTTTTTTACATCGCGGTGATGATGCCGATGTGGGCCAGCTACATCGTCAAGGCCTATGCCTGGACGCTGCTGCTGGCCAAGGGCGGCGTGGCGCAGTGGTTCGTGCAGCACCTGGGCCTGGCGCCACTGTTGCAGCTGGTGCTGCAGATTCCGGGCGTGGGTGGCAGCACGCTGTCCACCTCGCACCTGGGGCGGTTTCTGGTGTTCGTCTACATCTGGTTGCCGTTCATGATCCTGCCGATCCAGGCATCGCTTGAGCGTCTGCCGCCTTCCTTGCTGCAAGCCTCCGCAGACCTGGGCGCCAAGCCACGCCAAACCTTCCTGCAGGTGATTTTGCCGCTGTCTATCCCGGGCATCGCCGCAGGTTCCATCTTCACCTTCTCGCTGACCCTGGGCGACTTCATCGTGCCGCAACTGATCGGCCCGCCGGGTTACTTCATCGGCAGCATGGTGTACGCCCAGCAAGGCGCCATCGGCAACATGCCCATGGCCGCGGCCTTTACCTTGGTGCCCATCGTGCTGATCGCCGTTTACCTCTCAATCGTCAAACGCCTGGGGGCTTTCGATGCACTCTGAAAAGGCTTCACTGGGGCTGCGCATCGCCGCCTGGGGCGGGCTGGTGTTCCTGCACTTCCCGATCCTGATCATCTTTTTGTACGCCTTCAACACCGAAGACGCGGCCTTCAGCTTTCCCCCCCGGGGCTTCACGCTCAAGTGGTTCAGCGTGGCATTCGCCCGGCCTGACGTGCTGGAGTCGATCAAGCTGTCGCTGCAGATCGCCTGCGTGGCCACGTTGATCGCCATCGTGCTCGGCACCCTGGCTTCGGCCGCGTTGTACCGGCGCAACTTCTTCGGCAAGGAAGGCATCTCGCTGATGCTGATTTTGCCGATCGCCCTGCCGGGCATCATCACCGGTATCGCCCTGCTGTCGGCGTTCAAGACCCTGGGGATCGAGCCTGGCATGTTCACCATCATCGTCGGCCACGCCACCTTCTGCGTGGTGATCGTCTACAACAACGTGATCGCCCGCCTGCGCCGAACCTCGCAAAGCCTGATCGAGGCCTCGATGGACCTGGGCGCCGACGGCTGGCAGACCTTTCGCTACATCATCCTGCCCAACCTCAGCTCCGCGTTGCTGGCCGGCGGCATGCTGGCGTTCGCGCTGTCGTTCGATGAAATCATCGTCACCACCTTCACCGCCGGGCACGAACGCACCCTGCCGATCTGGTTGCTCAACCAGCTCAGCCGGCCGCGCGACGTCCCGGTGACCAACGTGGTCGCCATGCTGGTGATGCTGGTGACCATGCTGCCTATCCTGGGCGCCTACTACCTGACACGCGGCGGCGAAAGCGTGGCCGGCAGTGGCGGCAAATAAACCCTCTGTCACGGGAACAACACCATGCAAACCCAACTTTTAATCAACGGCCAACTGGTCACCGGCGAAGGCCCTGCACAAGCGGTGTTCAACCCTTCGCTGGGCCGCGTGCTGGTGGAAATCAACGAAGCCAGCGAAGCCCAGGTCGACGCGGCCGTGCGCGCCGCCGACAACGCGTTCGACAGCTGGTCGCAAACCCCGCCCAAGGACCGCTCGCTGCTGTTGCTGAAATTGGCCGACGCCATTGAAGCCCACGGCGAGGAACTGGCCAAGCTTGAGTCGGACAACTGCGGCAAGCCCTACAGCGCCGCGCTGAATGATGAGATCCCGGCGATTGCCGACGTGTTCCGCTTTTTCGCCGGTGCCAGCCGCTGCATGAGCGGCTCGGCCGGGGGCGAATACCTGCCGGGCCACACCTCGATGATCCGCCGCGACCCGGTGGGCGTGATCGCCTCCATCGCGCCGTGGAACTATCCGCTGATGATGGTCGCCTGGAAGATCGCCCCGGCCCTGGCCGCCGGCAATACCGTGGTGCTCAAGCCGTCCGAGCAAACCCCGCTGACTGCCCTGCGCCTGGTTCAACTGGCCAACGACATCTTTCCCGCCGGCGTGCTCAACCTGGTGTTCGGCCGCGGCCCAAGCGTGGGCAGCCCGCTGGTAACCCATCCGAAAGTGCGCATGGTGTCGCTCACCGGCTCCATCGCGACCGGCGCCAACATCATTTCCAGTACCTCGGACAGCGTCAAGCGCATGCACATGGAACTGGGCGGCAAGGCGCCGGTGATCATCTTCGACGACGCCGACATCGATGCCGCCGTGGAAGGCATCCGCACGTTCGGGTTCTACAACGCCGGGCAAGACTGCACGGCTGCCTGCCGCATCTACGCCCAAGCCGGCATCTACGAAGCGTTCGTCGAGAAACTCGGCGCCGCCGTCAGCAGTATCAAGTACGGCTTGCAGGACGACCCGGCCACCGAGCTGGGCCCGCTGATCACCGCCCAACACCGCGACCGCGTCGCCGGTTTCGTCGAGCGCGCCGTGGCCCAGTCGCATATCCGCCTGGTCACCGGTGGCAAGGCAGTGGAGGGCAATGGCTTTTTCTTCGAGCCCACCGTACTGGCCGATGCACAGCAGGACGATGAGATCGTGCGCCGCGAGGTATTCGGGCCGGTGGTATCGGTCACGAAATTCGACAACGAAGCCCAAGTGCTGGGCTGGGCCAACGACTCGGACTACGGCCTGGCCTCATCGGTCTGGACCGCCGATGTCGGCCGCGCCCACCGCCTGGCCGCCCGCCTGCAATACGGCTGCACCTGGGTGAACACCCACTTCATGTTGGTGAGCGAGATGCCCCATGGCGGGCAGAAGCTGTCGGGTTACGGCAAGGACATGTCCATGTACGGGCTGGAGGACTACACCACCGTGCGGCATGTGATGTTCAAGCATTGATGTGAAGAACGGCGCGTAAGAACCCGAGTGTAGGAGCGGATTTATCCGCGAACCAAACAACTCGCATACCACTGAAAAAACAACAATCAGGGGCGGCCGCAAGGCACGCCCCCAGCTCCTTACAACCAGAATCTGCCGACCCAACGGAGACAGACACACATGAGCACTTCCCCCGACATGGCCGCCGCCGAACGCGACGCCGAACAGCTCAGGCAACTGGGCTACACCTCCAACTTCAACCGCAGCATGAGCCTGTGGGAAAACTTCGCCCTGGGCTTCACCTACCTCTCGCCGGTGGTGGGCGTGTACACCTTGTTCGGGCTGTGCCTGGCCGCCGGCGGGCCGCCGATGTTCTGGGCCTACCTGCTGGTGGGCATCGGCCAGATGCTGGTGTGCCTGATCTTTGGTGAAGTGGTCTCGCAGTTCCCGATTTCCGGTGGCGTGTACCCGTGGGCGCGCCGCCTGGTGGGCAAGCGCTGGGCGTGGATGGTCGGCTGGATCTACTCCATCGCCCTGTGCGTGACCATTGCCGCCGTGGCCGTGGGTGCCGGGCCTTACCTGGCGGTGATGCTGGGTTTTGAACCGAGCAACAACACCAACATCGTCATCGCCTTGGTGCTGACCCTGTTCGCCACCCTGGTGAACCTCAGCGGTACCAAGGTGCTGGCACGCATCGCCATGTTCGGCTTCATCTGCGAACTGGTCGGCGCGCTGATCGTCGGTGTCTACCTGTTGATCTTCGAACGTCACCAGCCGTTCAGCGTGCTGTTCAACACCTTCGACATCAGCGTCAACGGCTCTTACCTGCCGGCCTTCCTCACCGCCTCCCTGGCGGGAATGTTCCTGTACTACGGCTTCGAAGCCTGCGGCGACGTGGCCGAGGAAACCCCCAACCCCAGCAAGAAAATCCCGGTGGCCATGCGCATGACCATTTGGATTGGCGGCATCTCGGCGATGTTCGCCTGCCTGGCACTGATCCTGGCCGTGCCGGACATGCAGGCGGTGATCAACGGCACCGACAAGGACCCGGTCACCACCGTGCTCAACAACGCCTTCGGCAGCATTGGCTCGCGGGTGATCATGGCCGTGGTGATGGTCTCGTTCATCTCCTGCGTGATCAGCCTGCAAGCGGCCGCCAGCCGCCTGTTGTACTCCTACGCGCGCGATGAAATGGTGGTGGGCAGCGGCCTGCTCAAGCGCCTGTCGGCCAGCACCCAGGTGCCGGTGAACGCCCTGTTCGTGGCCGGCGTGCTGCCAGCGCTGATCATCATCCTCGGGTTTTTCCTGCAGGACGCCGTGGCCACCATCGTCAGCTTCGCCGCCATCGGCATCTACCTGGCGTTCCAGATGATCGTGCTGGCCGCGCTGTACGCCCGCACCCGTGGTTGGAAACCCAGCGGTCAATTCACTCTGGGCGCCTGGGGCCTGCCGGTGAACATCGGCGCGCTGCTGTATGGCATCAGCGCCATCATCAACATGGCCTGGCCACGCACGCCGGATGCGGCGTGGTACATCAACTACGCGATGGTGGTGACCACCGTGGTGGTGATCGGCCTCGGCCTGGTGTACATGTGGCTGGCCAAGCCGTATGACAAGGGCACTGCGCCGGCGGGAGACGCCTGGAAGATCGGCCGCTAAGGGCTTCACCCGATACCCTTTTGGATGACACCGGCCGCACACGCGGCCGGCTCTGAGGTAAATTCCTGAACCGTTGTAATCCCCTTCCGAACCGCCTTTCAGTGGGTTGCAGCGGCCTGGAACTCAAGCCATATTGCCCCTGCAACGCCCCTATCCCTTCTCAACGCAGACACCGGCGAACAGGACGTATATACTATGCGTATATCCTTTAGTGAGATATTTGCAATGACCTTCGCCCGAGTCTTTCAATCCGGCAACAGCCAGGCCGTGCGCCTGCCAAAAGAATTCCGCCTGGATGTCGATCGCGTCGAGATTTTTCGTCGCGGTGACGAGATCGTCCTGCGTGAACACCCCGTCAATGCCAGCGCTATCTTCGACGCGCTCACGCAATTGCCCGCCGATTTCATGGAGGGGGGCCGCGACGATAGCGCACCACAAGAACGCGAGAACTTCTGATGAGCGTGCGCTACCTGCTGGACACCAATATCTGCATCTACATCGCCAAGCACAACCCGGCCTCGGTCAGGGAGCGCTTCCAGCGCCATAGTGCCTCGGAACTGGCAATGTCCGTCGTCACGCTGGGGGAACTGCGCTTTGGTGCACAAAAAAGCCAGGCAAGGGAACGCTCCCTGCTTGCCGTCAACCATCTGCAGTCCTTGATCCAAGTGGCTGAACTGCAACCCTGCGTGGGTGAGCACTACGGGGAAATCCGTGCGCAGCTTCAGGCCAGCGGTCAGGTCATTGGCAACAACGACCTCTGGTTGGCCGCCCATGCTCGCAGCAATGATTGGATTTTGGTCAGCAACAACGTGCGCGAATTCGAGCGGGTACAGGGCCTTCAGGTAGAAAACTGGGTCCCGTAACAGCGGGTGCATGCCCCTGTTGCATCAAGTTACATACGAAGTTTTTTACCGCGCTTGCGAACCGATCGCCCGTTTTGTTATCTCTTATGGGTTGGTTGCGTTTGGCCGAGGGCATGTCCAGACCTCTACTCCGATCCTCTCGGGCTGCCAGGATGCGGCGCGGGGTTCTATACAGGCTTTATCTATGCACCGCAGGCACCTCCTCAAGGCATCCATGGCCCTGGCGGCCTATACCGGGCTGTCGGCCAGCGGGCTGTTTGCCGCTCACGCCCTGGCGGCCACCGCCGATGGCGAGGCCGAGAGCTTCGACTTCGATTGGCTGCAGGCCCAGGCTAAAAAGCTCGCGGCCGCAGGCTACGTGAACGGCAAGCAAACCCTGCCGCCGACGCTCGCGAACATGACGCCGCAGCAGTTCAACGCCATCCAGTATGACGCCAAGCATTCCTTGTGGAACGAGCTCAACGGCCAGTTGGACGTGCAGTTTTTCCACGTGGGCATGGGCTTCAAGCAACCGGTGCGGATGTACAGCGTGGACCCGGCCAACAAAAAGTCCCGCGAAGTGCATTTCCGCCCGCCGCTGTTCAACTACCAGAACACCGGCGTAGACACCGCGCAGCTCAAGGGCGACCTGGGCTTTGCCGGCTTCAAACTGTTCAAGGCACCGGAGATGGCCAGCCATGACGTGCTGTCGTTCCTGGGCGCCAGCTACTTCCGTGCCGTGGATTCCACCGGCCAGTACGGCCTGTCGGCACGCGGCCTGGCCATCGACACTTACGCCAAGAAGCGCGAGGAGTTTCCTGACTTCACCAAGTTCTGGTTCGAGACACCGACCAAGGACAGTACCCGCTTCGTGGTCTATGCCCTGCTCGACTCACCGAGCGCCACCGGCGCCTATCGCTTTGACATCGACTGCCAGGCCGAGCGCGTGGTGATGGAGGTGGACGCCCACGTGTTCGCCCGTACCGCCATCGAGCAACTGGGCATCGCGCCGATGACCACCATGTTCAGCTGCGGCACCCACGAGCGCCGCATGTGCGACACCATTCACCCGCAAATCCACGACTCCGACCGCCTGGCCATGTGGCGCGGCAACGGCGAGTGGATCTGCCGGCCGCTGAACAACCCGGCCAAGCTGCAGTTCAACGCCTTCGCCGACAAAGACCCGAAAGGTTTCGGCCTGGTGCAGACCGACCACGAGTTCGCCAGCTACGAAGACACCGTGGACTGGTACAGCAAGCGCCCAAGCTTGTGGGTAGAACCCACCACCGCCTGGGGCGAGGGCTCGATCGACCTGCTTGAGATCCCCACCACCGGCGAGACGCTGGACAACATCGTGGCCTTCTGGACACCGAAAACCCCGGTGGCCGCCGGGGACACCCTGCATTACGGCTACAAGCTGTACTGGAGCGCCCTGCCCCCGGTAGGCACGCCACTGGCACGGGTACACGCCACCCGTTCCGGCATGGGCGGGTTTATCGAAGGTTGGGCACCTGGCGAGCATTACCCCGAGGTGTGGGCCCGGCGCTTTGCCGTGGACTTCAAGGGCGGTGGTTTGGAACGCTTGCCCGAAGGCACCGCGATCGAACCGATCGTCACGGCGTCCAACGGCAAGGTGCAGGACTTCAACGTGCTGGTGCTGCCAGACCGCGGCTATCGGATCACCTTTGACTGGTACCCGACCAATGACAGCGTCGACCCGGTGGAACTGCGCTTGTTCATCAAGACCAGCGACCGGACGTTGAGCGAGACGTGGCTGTATCAGTACTTCCCGCCGGCGCCGGACAAGCGCAAGTACACCTGATAGGCCCTTAGCGTGTTTTTCGCGAGTAAATCCGCTCCTGCAGGAGCGGATTTACTCGCGAACCGCTCAATCGCGCAAATCGGATTCGTGAATCGGCTGATCCCGATGCGTCGCCCGCTGGTACTGCGCAGGCCACGTTGCCTGCTTGCCGCCCAGGTCATCGTCGGCATGCAACGGCCAGTACGGATCACGCAACAACTCCCGCGCAAGCAAAATGATGTCTGCCTGGCAGGTGCGCAAAATGTGCTCGGCCTGGGCAGGCTCGGTGATCATGCCCACGGTGCCGGTGGCAATCCCCGACTCCTTTTTCACCCGTTCGGCAAAGCGCGTCTGATACCCAGGCCCAGTTGGGATCTCGGCATTGGCCGCGGTACCGCCCGACGACACGTCGATCAAATCCACCCCGATAGCTTTCAGGCGCTTGGCCAACTCCACGGTTTCGTCCGGGTTCCAGCCATCTTCCACCCAGTCGGTGGCCGACACACGCACGAACACTGGCAAGTCTTCAGGCCACACGGTACGAATCGCCTCGGTCACCTGCAGGGTCAGGCGAATACGGTTTTCGAACGAGCCGCCGTAGGCATCCTGGCGCTGGTTGCTGATGGGCGATAAAAATTGATGCAGCAGGTAACCGTGGGCAGCGTGCACCTCGACCACCTTGAAATTGGCCGTCAGCGCACGGCGGGCCGCCTCGACGAAGGCCAGGATCACTTCCTGGATCTGTGCTTCGTCTAACGCCGTGGGCGCCGTGTGGCGCGGGTCAAAGGCGATTTTCGATGGGCCGACCGGCACCCAGCCGCCCTCGCTCACCGGAATGCTGCCGGGTTTGGCCAGCCAGGGCTTGTAGGTGGACGCCTTGCGCCCGGCGTGGGCCAGTTGAATGCCCGGCACCGCGCCTTGGGAGATGATGAAACGGGTGATGCGCTGCAAGGGCTCGATCTGTTCGTCGTTCCACAGGCCCAAGTCTTCGGGGGTGATGCGGCCATCGGCGGTCACCGCCGTGGCTTCGGTAAAGACCAGCCCGGCGCCACCGGCGGCGCGGCTGCCCAAATGCACCAGGTGCCAGTCGTTGGCCAGGCCGTCGACACTGGAATACTGGCACATGGGCGAGACGGCAATGCGGTTGGGCAGGGTCAGGTTGCGAATGGTGTAGGGTTCAAGCAGCAAACTCATGGGTCACCTCTGGGGGCAGTGTTCGGACGTCAACACATCAGCGTGTTTAGAGCCTAGTCGACAACACCGCCGCCGGGAGGGTTCAGCGCGTTTTCTCAGCGCGGCTCCATGTGCGCGATCATCAACTGCACGGTTTCGTTGCCGCGAAATTCATTGAGGTCCAGCTTGTAGGCCAGCTCTACCCAGCGCACGGTGGGGTTGGGCCAGATCTCGCGGTCGATGCCAAAGGCGATACCGTCGAGCTTGACCGAGCCGCACTCGCTCTTGAGTACCACTTTCAGATGCCGCTCGCCCACCACGCGCTGCTCCACCAACTGGAACACACCGTGGAACAGCGGCTCGGGGAAGTGCTGCCCCCACGGCCCGGCATGGCGCAACGCGCGGGCCAGTTCCAAGTGAAATTCCTCCACGGCCAGGCTGCCGTCGGTCAGCAGGCGGCCGGTCAGGTCTTCTTCCTGCAATTGGCGGCGCACTTGCTGATCGAAAGCCTCGGCAAACGCCGGGAAGTTGCCTTCCGGCAGCGACAGGCCAGCGGCCATCGCATGCCCGCCGAACTTGCTGATCAAATCCGGGTGCTTGGCAGCCACCGCGTCCAGCGCATCACGGATATGAAAACCTGGCACCGACCGTGCCGAACCCTTGAGCATGCCCTCCCCGGCATCAGCGAAGGCGATGGTGGGCCGGTGATATTTCTCTTTCAGGCGTGAGGCCAGAATCCCGATCACGCCTTGGTGCCAGTCCGCATCGAACAGGCACAGGCCGAACGGCATCGATTCCAGCGGCAAATCCTTGAGCTGGGCCAGCGCCTCGCGCTGCATGCCTTGCTCGATGGATTTACGGTCCTGGTTCAACTCGTCCAGTTGCCCGGCCATTTCCCGCGCCAGCGCCGTGTCGTCGGTCAACAGGCATTCGATGCCCAGGCTCATGTCGTCCAGGCGCCCTGCCGCGTTCAACCGCGGGCCGAGGATAAAGCCCAGGTCGGTAGACGTGATGCGGCTGTGGTCACGCTTGGCTACCTCCAGGATCGCCTTCAACCCCGGCCGCGCCCGCCCGGCACGGATGCGCTCCAACCCTTGGTGCACCAGGATGCGGTTGTTGGCGTCCAGCGGCACAACGTCGGCGACGCTGCCCAAGGCGACCAGGTCGAGCAATTCGCCAATGTTCGGCTGTGGCTTGCTGTCGTAGTGGCCCAGGCTGCGCAAGCGCGCGCGCAGGGCCATCAGCACGTAGAAAATCACACCCACGCCTGCCAAGGCCTTGCTGGGAAACTCGCAACCGGGCTGGTTGGGGTTGACGATGGCATCGGCCGCCGGCAGTTCGTGGCCGGGCAGGTGGTGGTCGGTAACCAGTACCGTCAGCCCCGCCGCCTTAGCCGCCGCCACGCCTTCGACGCTGGAAATACCGTTGTCCACCGTTACCAGTAAGTCGGGCTGGCGCTCCAGGGCTACCTTGACGATTTCCGGGGTCAGCCCGTAGCCGTATTCGAAGCGGTTGGGCACCAGGTAGTCGACGTGGGCCGCGCCCAGCAAGCGCAGGCCCAGCAGGCCCACGGTGCTGGCAGTGGCGCCGTCGGCGTCGAAATCGCCGACGATGAGGATGCGTTGGCGACGCTCCAGCGCGACCACCAGCAAGTCTACCGCCGCATCGATGCCCTTGAGCTGCTGAAACGGGATCAACCGCGCCAGGCTCTTGTCCAGCTCGGCCTCCGATTGCACCCCGCGAGCCGCGTACAGGCGGGTCAGCAGGGGCGGTAATTCACCGAGAAAGGGCAGGATGGCAGGTAGTTGACGCGGTTCGATACGCATTGGGTGGCGGCGGCTTCTCTGGTTTAAAAAGTGGATAGGGGCAAAGGCGACGACTCAGCCGCGCTCGCCCATCAGCCATTCAAGCTGGACTTCATGCTGGCCACGGTCGTCGGTGACGAAAATCGTGCCTTCACTGATCATCACATCCCACTTGATCACGCGCGGCATGTCTTTGGCCAGGGTCTCCAGGACTTCCTGGGGCACGCCGGCGACGTTGACGTTTTTCAGGTTTTTCACCGTGTCCAGCACTCGGGTCTGCCAGACACGCAGGCTGCCGTAGGCCAGCAGGCTGGTGCGTTCGGTGCGGCGCGAACACCAGGTCAGGCGATCGGCGTCAGGCTGGCCCACTTCGATCCAGTGCAGCACGCGATCGTCCAGGCTTTTTTCCCACAAGGCAGGCTCATCGACGTCCGACAGGCCGCGACCGAAGGACAACTGTTCGTTGTACCAGAAGGCATAGGCCAGCAGGCGCACGGTCATGCGCTCTTCGGTTTCGGAAGGGTGGCGGGCGATGGTCTGCTTGACGCTCTCGTAGACCCCACGATCCAGGTCGGTGAGGTTGAGTTCGAATTTATAGGTCGTGGAGGGCTGTGCCATGAAAGGGGCTTCTTGCTGCGAGGAAAGTCGCACAGTCTAACCGAATGCGTGGCGCTTCACCGAATCGCAGGCAAAAGAAACCCCGGGCAGTGGGGAGGCTACCCGGGGTTAAACAGAGCCCCATTGGGGCCCGCACGACAGGGAGACAATCACCGGAGCTCAATGGTTGCCCCCTGCCCTTACTGAATCTGAGCATAGGTGCGCAAGAAGGTTCCCTACGCGTGCAATGAATTCATGGAAGCTGTCTGCGCAGCGTTGCGCAGGGCGGCAATCATGCACGGTTGCAGGCGACCTTCGGCCACCATCAGGTCGCGATGCAGGCCGTCGACCACATCGGTCAGGGCGCGCTGCTCGCTCAATTGATGGGCGCTGACCTGGCGTTCCAGGACCACTGCCCCCTTTGAATCACGCAACACCACGCGGCATTGCTGTTCCAGACCCGACGCCGTCACAGTGACCTGGTAGGGCGTCAGCGCTCGGCTAAGCAATAAGCTGATTCTTTCCATCTCGATCACCACTCAATTGTTATAAACCAAAGGTGTCTATCAAAGACTACGGCCAGGTGCGAAAAGTTCTAAACCTGCCGCGTCTTGAACGTGAACCAGCTATCAGAGCTTGCCCTTGGAATATGACAGATTTGCTGCGCCTGTCGAAAGCCCCGCTGGGCTGCGGAACCACCGTGTAGGCAACGGACTACAAAAAACGCCGACATCGGAACAGATGTGCCAGACTTTGCCGCAGGAAACGGACCGCCCGGAGTGCTGCACGCCCTTGAATGCCCCAACCCATACCCCCCTGCGCATCCTCCTTGCCGACGATCACCCGATCTTTCGGATCGGCTTGCGCGCCGTGATTCAGCAAGACCCCGGGCTGACCGTGGTCGGTGAGGCCAGTACCCCGCTGGAGGTCACCCAATGGCTGGCCGAAGGCGAATGCGATTTGCTGATCACCGACTTCATGATGCCAGCGGAAAACCAGAACGACGGCCTGCGCCTGCTGGAAACCATTCGCAGGCATTGGCCCGACCTGCCGATTCTGGTGGTCACCATGCTCAGCAATCCCGGGCTGTTCCGCGAAATGCTGGCGCTGGGGGTAAAGGGCGTGTTGAACAAGGCCAGCCTGGTGAGTGAGCTGCCCATTGCCATTGCCCATGTGCAGCGCCAGAAGGTGTTCATTGCCGAATCCATCAGCCAGGCGTTGCTGCAAGACGGCGAGGTGCGTCCCGACAAGCTGCTGGAGCGCGACCCGTTGTCCCCGCGCGAGCTGGAGGTGACCCGGCTGCTGGCGGGCGGGCTGTCCGTGAGCGAGATCGCCGCGCAGCTCAACCGCAGCAAACAGACCGTCAGCGCGCAAAAGGTCAACGCCATGCGCAAGCTCGGCGTGCCCAATGATGCCGCGCTGTTTATCTACCTGCAGGAACACGGCCTGAGCTGAGGCTCAAGCCGGGCAGTCCTCGGCCGCATTCCAGACGTGAGCCTGGGCGTTGGCCAGCCATTGCTCCAGTGCCGCGCGGGGCATTGGCCGGGCCACGTAGTAACCCTGCAACGCGGGCGCTCCCAAGGTACCCAGCGCCTGGTAATCGCTGGCCGTCTCGATGCCCTCCACAACCACGTCCAGGCTCATGCGCCGGGCCATGATCAGCGCCCCGGCCACCACCGCCGCCTTGCGCCCATCCTCAGCCATGCCGCGGACGAACTGGCTGGGGATCTTGATCTCGGAAAACGGCAACTCCAGCAGCCGCTGAATGTTCGAGTCCCCGACCCCATAGTCGTCCAGGCTCAGCCGACAACCGATCATGCGCAAGCGCAGCAGGGCTTCGACCTGCTCCTCGCTGGCCGTGGTCTCGCGGTTCTCCACCACCTCCAGGGTCAGCACCCGCGCCGGCAACCTATGCTGCTTGAGCAACGCCACGAGCTGAGGCGCAAACGTGCGATGCTCCAGCATCGCCGGCGGGATGTTGACCGACACTGACAGGTGCCGGCCGCTGGCATCACGGGTGTGCGCGCTGAACTGCAGCGCCGTGTCGAGCATGTGCCAGGTCAGGGGTTCCATCAGGCCGGCGTAGCTCACCAACGGCAAGAAGCTTGCCGGTGACAGCACGCCACGCTGCGGGTGGTGCCAGCGCACCAGCGCCTCGACCCCCAGCAGTTGCCCGTCCATCGCCACCTTGGGCTGGTAGTAGGCTTGCCATTGGGCTTTGAGCTGCGGCAACTCCTGCTCGGTCAGTTCGCTCAAAGGCACCAGCTCGTGCACTTCAAGCAGCGGTGGCAGGCGCTCGGCCTGCACGTCGCGCTGGCGATAGCTTTCCAGCAGGCGATGCAAGGTAGCCGGGGACGCAGGCTTTTGCAGCGCCGCCAGCACCCTCAAGCCCAGGTGGCGTGCCAGTTGCGCGACGTTGTCGAGCACGTTGCGCTCCACGCTGCTAAGGATGATCAGGGCCTTGGCCTGGCCGGTGCTGGCCAGGTGGCGAATCATGTCCAGCCCATCGGCGCCTTCCATTTGCAGGTCGCAGATCGCCACGTCGACGGCGCCGCGGCGCTCCAACGAGCGGCACGCTGCCTCGACGCTTTCAGCCGTCAGCACGTCGAACACGCCGCTGGCATTGAGCATCTGATGCAGGGCCATCAGCTGGAACGGGCTGTCTTCGAGAATCAGGACTTTAAGTGAGTGCATGGGAATACCTCCAGGGCATCAGGCGCGACCAGTGGGTTGCGTCTGATGCCACTGTAGGATTCGAGACAATCCTGTCCCATAGGACAAGTCTGAAAGTAGTGCGGGAAAAATCTAAAGATAGGTTTTTATGTCTTGCCGCAAACGCGCGATGGCCATTTTCAGCGCAGGCCAGCGGGCGTCCAGTTCTGTTGCTGATGCCTGTTGGCGAACGGCATCGAGCCCGGCGCAACCGCGCGCCAACTCGCCCGCATCGATCAGGCAGGCGACCCCCTTGAGCCGGTGGAGCGCAGCCTTGAGGGCTTTCCAGTCGCGGGCTTGCACGGCCGGTTCCAGGGCGTCGTACTCTTGCCCAAGGTTGTTGAGCAACTCTTCGAGCATCTGCCGCATGACAGCAGGGTCGGCCTGGGTCATGCGGCGCAAGGTATCGATGTCGAAGGCGTGGCCGGCGCTTACCTGCTCCAACAGTCGGGCCAGGTGCTCCAGGGCCAAGGGCTTGACCAGGCATTCGTCCATGCCGGCTTGCAGGCAGCGCTCGCGCTCATCGCTCATGACATTGGCGGTGCAGCCGATGATCGGCGTGCGCGCCCGTCCCTCCTGGGCCTCTGCGCTGCGGATAGTGTGCGCCAGGGCGTAGCCGCTGATGCCGGGCATGTTGCAGTCGGTAAGGATCACGTCGAACGTCTGCTCACGCCATAGCCGCAAGGCGCTTTGCCCGCCTTCCACGGCCTGCACCGTGTGCCCCAGGTAGTTAAGTTGCTGGCTCAACACCAGCCGGTTGGCCGACAGATCATCCACCACCAACACCCGCAAGGGCCGCAGCGGCCCGCGCGGTGCTTCGACGCTGCCGGCCTTGGCCTCGCGGGCGCGGCTCAAGGGTATTTCGATATGCACCGTAGTGCCTTGGCCGGGCTCACTGCGAAGGGTGATCTGCCCGCCCATCAACTCGATCAATTGCCGGCAAATACTCAGGCCCAGACCGGTGCCGCCCTGGTCGCGCGCCGCAGCCACGTTCGCCTGGGCATAGGGTTTGAACAAGCGCGCTTGCTGCTCGTGGCTGATGCCCATGCCCGTATCGCTGACCACGATGCTCAAGGCATGGGGCGACTGCCAACCCACCTGCAAGGTCACCCCACCCTGCTGGGTGAACTTCAGGGCATTGCTCAACAGGTTATGCACCACTTGGCGCAAACGCAGCGGGTCGAACCAGTAATTGCCCTCGATCCGTGGTGCCATCTCCAACGTCAGGGCTAACTGCTTGTTGGCTGCCTGCACGGCGAACAGCTTGACCATGCCCTCGAAAAACGGCCGCAGCGCCGTGGCCTCCGAGACCAACTGCAGGCTGCCTGCCTCGATCTTGGCCAGGTCCAGGCTGTCACCGATCAGGGCGATCAGCTCGCGGGCTGATTGGTAGGCCACCTCCATCGCCTCTGAAGGTGCCTGCCCGTTGGCGCGCGCGGTTTCCCGCTCCAGCTCCAGCAAGCCGATGATCGCCGCCATGGGGGTGCGGATCTCGTGGCTCATGGTGGCCAGGAAAGCGCTCTTGGCCTGGTTGGCTTGCTCGGCCACCAGGCGCGCTTCCACAAGTTCCACCTCCAATTGCTTGCGCTCGGATATGTCGATCCAGCCACCCAACAGCCCTTGCAACTTCCCGTCGGCCCGGTAGAACGGCACCATCCATTGCCAGGCGTCCATCCGCCGACCTTGCAGGGTCAGTTGGCGGTCTGCAAACAGCGGCTTTTGATCGGTCAACAACCGCAGGTAGTCAGCGTGCATCTGCGCGGCCATGTCCGGGGGCAGCAGCTCGACCTCTGGCAGCAGGCGACCTTGCACCCGCTCGAAGCGGGTCGAGAACACTTCTTCATATTTTTTATTGCAGGAGATCAACCGACCTTGCAGGTCGCGCACGTACACCGGGTTGGGGATGCCATCCAGCAATGCCCGCTGGAACGCCAACTGGTCGCTCAGCGCCTCTTCGGCTTTTTCCCGTTGCAGGATCTGCACCTTGAGGCGGCTGCTCCAAATCAGCGACAGCAGACCGAACAACAGTGCCGCGGCCACGGCCCACCACACCCACTGGGCAATGCGCTGCCAGACCGGCTCGGCGTTGTTGCCCGCGCCCAGCCACTTGAGCCGAACGGCGCGCAACTCGGCCACGGGGTACGCCTCCAAGGCCTTGTTGAGGATGCTCAACAACAGCGGTTCAGCGCTCGCCACCGCAAAGCGTTCCGGCGCCCAGAGCCCATCCACACTGCGACCCACCTTCAACTCCCCAGGCGCATAGCGACCCACGGCGCGGTAGGCGCCCACCTCACTGTCGATGGTGGCCGCCGCCTCACCCTTGCGCACCAGTTCGCGCGCCTGCTCCAGGCTTTGCACCAGGCGCAACCTGACGTGCGGATACTGCTCGCGCACGATCGCCTCCATGGCATGCTGGGCCGGCAAGGCCAGAACCCGGCCATTCAACTCTTCCAGAGAGTTGATGGGCAGGTCTTCATCGCGCACGATAAACACCCAGGCCTGGCCGCCGAAGGAGTGGGTGAAATTGAGGAACTGCTTTCTATCCGGGGCTTCCGACAGTGTCGTGTTCATGTCGGCCTGGCCGCTCTTGAGCATCTCCAGGCTCTGGGCAATGGAGCCGGACGGCAAATAATCGAACTGCAGGCCGGTCAGTTGCGACAGGGTCGACAGCACGTCGTTGTTAAGCCCCACCCAGCTCCCCTGGCGGTTGCGATACAGGTAAGGCGAGTACTCGGTGGCTGCCACGCGAATGTGCGGGTGGGCCTTGATCCAGTCCTGCTCGACGCGGCTCAGTTCGATGCGTCGCTGGGCGATGTCCATGCCCAGGCCTGTAGTCCAACGTTGCAACACTTCACGGCGCAGGGGTTCGTCGATGCTGGCCAGGGCTCGATCGACCATCGCCCCCAGCGGCCCGTCTCTGGCGCGGGTGGCAAAACTGAAGTCGGCCGCAGGCAAGGCGCTCAGGCCCACCACGCGCAAGCCCATGTAGGGGCGCAGGGCATTGTAGGATCGCACGATCACTTCGTTGCCGATAAACCCATCGACCTCGCCCTCTTTCAGCGCCTCCAGGCCACTGGCAAGGCTGGGGGCGATGATGATCTCGCTGTCGGGGTAGGCGCCATGGATCGTCTCCAGGTTGCAGTAACCATCCACCACCGCGATTTTCTTACCCACCAGGCCTGCAGTGGGGCTTTCACCCGCGCGCATCACCATGACCGCGCGGTCGGCCATGTAGCCCTTGGAGAACTGCAGCCCGGCGGCATTGCGTTCGAACCCATTGGCGCTGGTAAGCAGGTCGATATCGCCGCTCTGCAAGGCCTGCACGGCTTCTTCGCGGCGCGTGTAGCCCATGACCTGGAACGGTTCGTCCAGGCGCCGGCCGATCAGGCTGAGAAAGTCGGCGCTCACGCCCTTGTAGCGGTTGCGGTCCACGGTGATGTCGACCGGCTCGTAGTCGGCGATGGAAATACCCACCCGCAGCACCCGGTGCTCACGCAACCAGGCGTGCTCGGCCGGGCTCAGGGGCATGCGCTCGAGCTCCACCAGCGGCGCCACCAGGTTGAACGGCAGGCTTTGCGCCGCCCGCACCGTTGCGCTGGCGCCCAACAGCCACAGCAGGCTCAGGCACATCAGCACCCCACAGCGTCGTCGTAACCCACTCATCCGCGCATCCCTGAACCCCAATCAGCCTGTCCATCCGATGAGCAAGTTTGACACGTACCAACGAAAAAGCCCGTCGGGCGACGGGCTTTTAAGTGTTGCAGATCTAGTCAATCACAGCGGTTTGCCGCGGTTGCCGTGTTGGGCCACAAAGGCCTGCACGGTTTTCAGGTCGTTGGGCAGCACGGTGTACTTCTCTTCGCGCTCAAACAGGTCGGTCAGGTGCGCCGGCAGTTCCAAGGCCTTGCCAACGCCGGCCTTGAGCACGGCATCGGGGAATTTCACCGGGTGCGCGGTGCCCAGGATCACCATTGGGGTGTCCAGGCTGCGGCGGCACTCGCGCGCGGCCTTGACGCCGATGGCGGTGTGCGGGTCCAGGACCTCGCCCGTCTGGGCGAACACTTCGGCGATGGTCTCGCAGGTTTGCTCGTCGCTCACGGCCAGGGAATCGAACAGCTTGCGCGCCTCGGTCCAACGGTCCTGGTCAACGCTGAACGAACCGGTTTGCTTGAAGGTGTCCATCAAGCCGGCCAGGGTAGCGCCGTTGCGGCCATGCAGGTCGAACAGCAGGCGTTCGAAGTTCGACGAGACCATGATGTCCATGGACGGCGACAGCGTGGCGTGCAGGGTTTCCTTGGCATACTGGTTGCCGCTCATGAAGCGGTGCAGGATGTCGTTGCGGTTGGTCGCCACGATCAGTTGGCTGATCGGCAAGCCCATGTTGCGCGCCAGGTAGCCGGCGAAGATATCGCCGAAGTTGCCGGTAGGCACCGAGAACGCCACCGAACGTGCCGGGCCGCCCAACTGCAGGGAGGCGTGGAAGTAGTAGACGATCTGGGCCATGATCCGCGCCCAGTTGATCGAGTTGACTGCCACCAGGCGCGTGCCCTTGAGGAAGCTCTGGTCGGCGAAGCTGTTCTTGACCATCTCCTGGCAGTCGTCGAAGTTGCCTTCCACGGCGATGTTATGCACGTTGTCACCAAACAACGTGGTCATCTGCCGGCGTTGCACCTGCGACACGCGCTGGTGCGGGTGCAGGATGAAGATGTCGACGTTTTCGCAGTGCTTGCAGCCTTCGATGGCGGCGGAGCCGGTGTCACCGCTGGTGGCGCCGACGATCACCACGCGCTCGCCACGCTTGGCCAGCACGTAGTCCAGCAGGCGACCGAGTAGTTGCAGGGCGAAGTCCTTGAACGCCAGGGTGGGGCCGTGGAACAGCTCCAGCACCCATTCGTTGCCATTGAGCTGGCGCAACGGCGCGACAGCACTGTGGGCGAAGCCTGCGTAGGTGTCTTCGAGGATTTTTTTGAAGTCGGCATCTGGAATGCTGCCGGTGACGAACGGGCGCATCACCCGGAACGCCAGTTCGTGGTACGGCAGGCCGGCCCACGAGGCAATTTCTTCCTGGGTGAAGCGTGGCAGGTTTTCTGGCACGTACAGGCCGCCATCGGTGGCGAGGCCTGCAAGCAGCACGTCTTCGAAATTCAGGGCCGGCGCTTTACCGCGAGTACTGATGTAACGCATTTTTCAAACCTTTCTGGTTTGAGCTTCAGGCTTGAGCCTCAAGCTGCAGGTGGGCGGCATGCGGCGCGCCTCCTCTTGCAGCTTGCAGCTTAGCGCTTGCAGCTCCCGTTAATTAAGGTGTTCCACGCGGATACGAACCACCGGGGCAACCACGTCCTGCAGGGCTTGCAGGGCGGTAATGGCATCGTTCATGCGCTGCTCGACCACGCGGTGGGTCAGCAGGATCATCGGCACCAGGCCGTCCTGCTCTTCCACTTCCTTCTGCATGATCGACTCGATGTTGATGCCGCGCTCCGAGAGGATGCTGGCCACCTGGGCGAGCACGCCGGGGTGGTCCTTGGCCTGGATACGCAGGTAGTAGGCGCTTTCGCAGGCTTCGATCGGCAAGATCGGGTGCGCCGACAGCGAGTCCGGCTGGAAGGCCAGGTGCGGCACGCGGTTCTCAGGGTCCGAAGTCATGGCACGAACCACGTCCACCAGGTCGGCAATTACCGAGGAGGCGGTCGGCTCCATGCCGGCGCCAGCGCCGTAGAACAACGTGGAACCGGCCGCGTCACCGTTGACCATCACCGCGTTCATCACGCCATTGACGTTGGCGATCAGGCGATCGGCAGGGATCAGCGTCGGGTGCACGCGCAGTTCGATACCGCTGGCGGTGCTGCGGGCCACGCCCAGGTGCTTGATGCGGTAGCCCAGCGCCTCGGCGTAGTTCACGTCGGCGGTGGTCAGTTGGGTGATGCCTTCGGTGTAGGCCTTGTCGAACTGCAGCGGGATACCAAAAGCGATGGAGGCCAGGATGGTCAGCTTGTGCGCCGCATCGATGCCTTCGACGTCAAAGGTCGGGTCCGCTTCGGCGTAACCCAACGCTTGGGCTTCGGCCAGCACGTCCGGGAAGGTACGGCCTTTCTCGCGCATCTCGGTGAGGATGAAGTTACCGGTGCCGTTGATGATGCCCGCCACCCAATTGATGCGGTTGGCCGACAGGCCTTCGCGGATCGCCTTGATCACCGGGATGCCGCCGGCCACGGCCGCTTCGAAGGCGACGATAACGCCCTTTTCGCGGGCCTTGGCGAAGATTTCGTTGCCGTGCACGGCGATCAGCGCCTTGTTGGCGGTGACGACGTGCTTGCCATTTTCAATGGCCTTGAGCACCAGATCACGAGCGACGGTGTAGCCGCCTATCAGCTCGATGACGATGTCGATCTCCGGGTTCGTGGCCACTGCGAAGACATCGTTGGTAATGGGGGTACCGGTAATCTGGCAATTCGGGTTGGGCGAACGCATGGCAATTTGAGCCACTTGGATTCCACGCCCGGCACGGCGGGCAATCTCCTCGGCGTTGCGCTGAAGTACGTTGAAGGTGCCGCCACCGACGGTACCTAACCCACAGATGCCTACTTTGACCGGTTTCACTCTGAACTCCCCAAGAAACGGCCGACGCTGAGTCGGCCGTGGTAAACAGCCGCACACCGGGTGCGGCTCAGTGTTTATGGCCTGGCGGTACTTTCCGTCAGGCCTTGATCTTTGACGCCTTGCACATTACGACTTGCCTTCCAGGGCCAGCTTGGTCACCTGTGGCGCCGGCTGGTAGCCGGGGATCATCTGGCCGTTTTCCAGGATGATGGCCGGGGTGCCGCTGACACCGATCGACTGGCCCATCTCAAACTGCTTGCTGACCGGGTTGGCGCACTTGGTGGCGCTCACGTCCTTGCCATTGATCAGCTTGGTGAGGGCGCCCTTGCGGTCGCTGGAGCACCATACGGCCTGCAATTGCGCGTCACCTGGCGAACCCAGGCCCTGGCGCGGGAAAGCCAGGTAGCGCACTTCGATGCCCTGCTTGTTCAGCTCTGGCACTTCTTCGTGCAGCTTGTGGCAATACGGGCAGGTGGTGTCGGTGAAGACGGTGATGTGGGCCTTGGTTTCGCCGACTGCAGGGAACACCACCATTTCATTGGCAGGGATCGCGTTGATGGTCTTGGCGATGGCCTGGCGCTCGGTTTTCTCGGTCAGGTTGACCGGCTTGCCGTCTTGCATCTGGAACAGGTAGCCCTGCATCACGAACTGGCCATCGGCACTGGCGTACAGCACGCGGCCACCCTTGAGCTTGACCTCATACAGGCTGTTGAGCGGGCTTGCGCTCACGCTTTCGATCGGGACGTCCAGCTGCAGAGACTCAAGCGTCTTGCGGATGGTCTGCTCGGCCGTGTCGGCCAGGGCAAAAGTGCTGACCAACGCAATGGCTGCGGCGGCGAAAATCTGGGTCACGCGCATTGAGAACTCCTGAGGCGGCGGACAAAAGGGGGCCCGAAACACGATGAGCATCGCCAATAGAGGATGCGCGTTCGGTGCCCGCTTTACAAACCCGCCAAGCCTACCACATTCGGGCTGCATGGCCGACTCCGGCTGACGCAAAGCCTGTGCGCTGATCGGCAGTCAGCCCCGTGGATGATGCTGGGCGTGCAAGTCTTGCAGACGCGCCCGCGCCACATGGGTGTAGATCTGTGTGGTGGACAGGTCGCTGTGGCCCAGCAGCATCTGCACCACGCGCAAATCGGCGCCGTGGTTGAGCAAATGGGTGGCGAACGCGTGGCGCAGGGTGTGCGGCGACAGCGACTTGCTGATCCCGGCCACCTGGGCCTGGTGCTTGATGCGGTGCCAGAAGGTCTGGCGGGTCATTTGCTCGCCACGCAGGCTGGGGAACAGCACATCGCTGGGGCGCCCGTTCAACAGGTCGTTACGCCCGTCGCGCAGGTAGCGCTCGACCCAGTTGATGGCCTCCTCGCCCATGGGCACCAGGCGCTCCTTGCTGCCCTTGCCCATCACCCGCAGCACGCCCTGGCGCAGGTTGACCTGATCCAGGGTCAGGCTGACCAGTTCGGTCACCCGCAGGCCGCAGGCGTACAACACCTCCAGCATGGCGCGGTCGCGCTGGCCGATCGGTTCGCTCAGGTCGGGGGCCTTGAGCAGCGCCTCAACGTCGGCTTCCGACAGGGATTTAGGCAATGGCCTACCCAACTGCGGCATATCGATTTGCAGGGTCGGGTCTACCGTGATGAGCTTTTCACGCAACAGATAGCGATAAAAGCCACGCACGCCGGAGAGGAATCGGGCCGTGGAGCGAGGTTTGTAGGCTTGGTCCACGCGCCAGGCCAAATGATCGAGGATCAGTTCGCGCGCGGCGCTGTCCAAACTCACCCCGCGCTCCTGCAACCAGCCGTTGAACAGCGCCAGATCACTGCGGTAAGAGTCACGACTGTTGTCGGACAGGCCCTTTTCCAACCATAAGGCGTCCAGGTACTGGTCGATCAGGGGGTGTTCGATGGCGGGCATGGCAACTCGGATTAAAAACTCGGACTAGGCTTGGTTAGCCTACCCATTCTCAAGGAAGCCTGAATGAATGAACAACAGATATTACTGGCGATAGGCGGCATCGGGCTGGCCGCCCTCGGCAGCCAGTGGCTAGCCTGGCGGCTGAAGCTGCCAGCAATTTTGTTTCTGTTGCTGAGCGGCATTATGGTGGGGCCGATCCTCGACTGGCTAGACCCAGAGCTGTTGTTCGGGCCGTTGTTGATGCCGTTGGTGTCTTTGGCCGTGGCGCTGATTCTGTTTGAGGGCAGCCTGACGCTGCAGCTGTCAGAATGGAAAGAAATCGGCAGCGTGGTACAACGGCTGGTCACGGTGGGCGCCCTCTCCACTTGGGTGGTCATCACCCTGGCCACTCATTGGCTACTGGGTTTCGACTGGCTACTGGCCCTGCTGTTTGGCACCCTGACCCTGGTCACCGGGCCCACGGTGATCGTGCCCATGTTGCGCGTGGTGCGCCCCAAGGCGGCCATTGCGAACATCTTGCGCTGGGAAGGCATCGCCATCGACCCGATTGGTGCCCTGCTGGCAGTGGTGGTGTACAGCTTCATTATCGCCAGCGCCGCGGGCGAGGGCCTGAGCCACAGCTTGCTGACCTTCGCCGGGGTGATTGGCTGCGGCGCCGTGTTCGGCATCGCCGGCGGCTGGCTGCTGGGCACGGTGATGCGCAACGAATGGCTGCCCGAATACCTGCACAACCTGGCGTCCCTGGCCTCAGTACTGGCGATCTTTATTGCCGCCAACGAAGTGATGCATGAATCCGGCCTGCTGGCAGTTACGCTGATGGGGCTGTGGCTGGCCAATATGAAAGACGTGGACGTGCGGCAGATCCTGCACTTCAAGGAAAACCTCAGTGTGCTGCTGATTTCCGGGCTGTTCATACTGCTGGCGGCGCGCCTGGACCTGATCGCGTTGATTGCCCTGGGCCCGGCAGTGCTGGCCCTGCTGGCGGTGATCCAGTTTATCGCCCGGCCGATCAACGTGCTGCTGTCCACTGCCGGTTCCAGCCTCAACTGGCGCGAACGGGCCCTGCTGTCGTGGATCGCCCCTCGGGGTATTGTCGCCGCGGCAGTGTCGGCGGTCTTCGCCATCCGCCTGGACGAAGCCGGCCACGAAGGCGCGCTGTTGCTGGTGCCACTGACGTTCGCGGTGATCATCGGCACTGTGCTGCTGCAGAGTGCCACCGCCCGCCCCCTGGCGCGCTTGCTGAAAGTGGCAGAGCCGGCACCCAGTGGCTTTTTGATTGTAGGCGCCAACCCGCCGGCCCGGGTCGTGGCCAAAGCCTTGCAACAGTTGGGCAGCCGGGTGATGTTGACCGATTCGAGCTGGGAAAATATTCGCGCCGCGCGCATGGACAACCTGCCCACCTACTTCGGCAACCCGGCTTCGGAACACGCCGATGCGCACCTGGACCTGGTCGGCCTTGGGCACCTGCTGGGCCTGTCGCCGGCAGGTGAACTCAATACCTTGGCCTGCACGCGCTTTCGCCATGACTTTGGCCATCGCCGGTTGTTTTCCCTGGCCAGTGGCCTGGAGACTACCCGCAGCGACAAACACCGGGCCAGCCACGAACACCGCGGCGAAACCCTCGGCAGCCCGGCGCTGACCTATACCCAACTGGCCCAGCAACTGCACCAGGGTGCCGAGATATACAGCACCCAACTCACCGAGGGCTTTGGCTGGGATGACTATCAGGCCCTGCACGGCGAGCGTGCCACCTTGTTGTTTGCCCGGGACAACAGCGGTTGGGTGCATGTGATCACCGATGGCAACCCCATGGACCCAGGGCCAGGGTGGACCCTGGTGTCATTGATACGCCAAGCGGGCTAACCCGGCCTGTGCGCGAGCCCATCCGCGAACAGGTCGAGACAAAACACACAGGCACAAAAAAGCAGCCCGAAGGCTGCTTTTTTTGCATCGGGTCAGACTGGACTCAAGCCAGTTTTTCCTTGATGCGAGCTGCTTTACCGGACAGGTCACGCAGGTAGTACAGCTTGGCTTTACGCACGTCACCACGACGTTTCACGGCCATGCTGTCGATCTGCGGGCTGTAGGTCTGGAAAGTACGCTCTACGCCAACACCGTTGGAGATTTTACGAACAGTGAAAGCACTGTTCACACCACGGTTACGCTTGGCGATAACAACGCCTTCGAACGCCTGCAGACGAGCGCGATCGCCTTCCTTCACTTTCACCTGAACGACAATGGTGTCGCCCGGGGCAAAGGTCGGGATCTCTTTGGTCATCTGCTCGGCTTCGAGTTGCAGAATGATTTTGTTGGTCATGCTGTGCTCCTAAGGTAAATCACTCGATCTACCATCGATACGTTAACTATCGTTCCGCTCACTAAGGTACTCAGCGAGCAGCTTGTTCTCTTCTCCAGAAAGCGAGCGTCTTTCCAGAAGATCGGCGCGTCGTTCATAGGTCCGCCCAAGGGACTGCTGCAAACGCCATCGCCGGATGTGTGCGTGATTGCCGCTAAGCAATACGTCGGGAACACGCTGATCCGCATATACCTCCGGTCGGGTGTAATGCGGGCAATCCAGCAGCCCATCCGTGAAGGAATCTTCCTCCGCGGAGTCCGCATGCCCCAAAGCTCCGGGCAGCAGTCGTGTTACCGCGTCTATCAGGACCATCGCCGGCAGCTCACCGCCAGACAACACATAGTCACCAATCGACCACTCTTCATCGACATGAGCCTGAATAAACCGCTCGTCAATGCCTTCGTAGCGACCTGCAATCAGAATCAAAGACTCCGACGTTGCCAGCTCGCGTACCGCCTGCTGATTCAGCTGACGGCCTTGTGGCGACAGGTAAATCACCTTCGCCGACTCCCCCGCCGCGATCCTGGCCTGGGCCAGTGCGTCTTCCAGGGGCTTGATCTTCATCACCATGCCCGGACCACCGCCAAACGGCCGATCGTCCACGGTGTGGTGGCGATCTGTGGTGTAGTCCCGCGGATTCCAACAGGTCAGCGTGAGCAGACCCTGTTTCACCGCACGGCTGGTAATGCCGTACTCGCTGATAGCGGAAAACATCTCGGGGAACAGACTGATCACTTCTACGCGCAGGCTGGCCATTGCCTAGAAGTCCGCATCCCAATCAACCTTCATCTCGCCCGCACCCAGGTCGACAACCAACACGCATTGCTCCGTATAGGGCAACAAGCGTTCGCGATCATCCAGGCTGCCAGCGCAAGGCCGCACCACCATCACATCGTTTGAGCCGGTCTCCAACAGGTGATCGATCTTCCCGAGCAGTTGCCCAAGTTGGTCGATAACCTTAAGACCTTCCAGTTGGTACCAGTAGTACTCGCCGTCGGTCAAATCAGGGAACAGGTTACGCGGCACGCAGATCTCATAACCGGCCAGAAGCAACGCTTCGTCACGGTCTTCGAGACCCTTGAGCTTTGTGACCAGGAACTTGCTTTGTTGCAAGCGTCCACTGACCAGCTCTACCTGCTTGTCCACGCTGCCTTCACGCTTGAGCGTCCAGGTTTTGTAGCCCAACAGGTTGTCAATCGGATCAGTAAAGGAATACACCTTCACTTCGCCGCGAACGCCGTGAACCGAAAAAATCTTGCCGATAACGATCAAATCATCAGCAGTAGTTGGCGTCGCGTTCATATTGCTCAGGCCGCAGCCTTGGCATTTTCCTTCAGCAACTGAGCAACGCGCTCAGAAGGCTGTGCACCAACGCTCAACCAGTGGTTGACGCGCTCTTGGTTCACGGACAGGCGGATTTCCTGACCACGAGCAACGGGGTTGAAGAAACCAACGTGCTCTTTGTGGGAACCGTCACGCGGGTTGCGGGAGTCGGTTACGGTCAGTTGGTAAAATGGGCGCTTTTTAGAGCCGCCACGGGCAAGACGGATGGTTAGCATTGAACATCGTTCCTGTAGTCGGTGCTGCAAATCATAATGCACAGCGGGCACACGGGTGCCCGAAAGGCCGCATATTCTCAATGAATACACGGACTTTTGCAAATGCCTTTTTCCGGCGCCCAACAGCGCGCCTGGCCGATCTGCTTGAAAGCCATCACCTGGATGGCAAATGGACCCGCATTACCGCGGGTTTGCTGCATCGCCCGCATCGCTGCAGGCGAAAGCACGGCCTTGAAGGCCCGCGCCAATTCGATCACATCTTGGGCATGCCACCGCCGCCGGGCAGCATGCCGCCCATGCCGCGCATCATTTTGGCCATGCCGCCTTTGGCAGAGAACTTCTTCATCATCTTCTGCATCTGCTTGTGCTGCTTGATCAAGCGACCGATATCCTGCACCTGCGTGCCGGAGCCCATGGCAATGCGGCGCTTGCGCGAACCACTGATCAGCTCAGGGTCACGGCGCTCGGCCGGGGTCATGGAATTGATGATGGCTTCCATCTGCTTGAATTGCTTCTCGGCGGCGTTCTGGGCGCTGCCCATTTGCGACAGGTTCACGCCGCCCATGTTCGGCAGTTTGTCCATCAGGCCGCCCAGGCCACCCATGTTCTTCATTTGTTGCAGCTGGTCACGGAAGTCTTCGAGGTCGAAGCCCTTGCCCTTCTTCAGCTTTTTGGCCAGTTTGTCGGCCTTGTCCTTGTCCAGGGTCTGCTCGGCCTGCTCGATCAGGCTGAGCACGTCGCCCATGCCCAGGATCCGCGAGGCGATACGATCCGGGTGGAAGGGCTCGAGCGCATCGCTCTTCTCGCCCATACCAATGAACTTGATCGGCTTGCCGGTGATGGCACGCACCGACAGCGCGGCGCCGCCACGGGCGTCGCCGTCGACCTTGGTCAGGATCACGCCGGTCAGCGGCAACGCATCGCCAAAGGCCTTGGCGGTGTTGGCGGCGTCCTGGCCGGTCATGGCGTCGACCACGAACAAGGTCTCGACCGGCTTGATGGCCGCGTGCAAGTCCTTGATCTCGCCCATCATCTGCTCATCGATGTGCAGGCGACCGGCGGTGTCGACGATGACCACGTCGATAAATTTCAGCTTGGCTTCTTTAATAGCAGCCAGGGCGATGTCGACAGGCTTCTGGGAAAGGTCGGATGGGAAGAAGGTCACGCCCACTTCGCCGGCCAGGGTTTCCAGTTGCTTGATCGCCGCCGGGCGGTAGATGTCGGCCGACACCACCATCACGGTCTTTTTCTTGCGCTCTTTAAGGAAGCGCGCCAGCTTGCCGGCGGTGGTGGTTTTACCCGCGCCCTGCAAGCCTGCCATCAGCACCACGGCCGGTGGCGTGGCGTTGAGCGACAAATCTTCGTTGGCCGCGCCCATCAGGGTTTCGAGTTCGATCTGCACGATCTTCACGAATGCCTGGCCCGGCGTCAGGCTGCGCGATACCTCGGTACCGACCGCACGCTCCTTGACCTTGTTGACGAAGTCCTTCACCACCGGCAAGGCGACGTCGGCTTCAAGCAACGCCATGCGCACTTCACGCAGGGTGTCTTTGATGTTGTCTTCCGTCAGCTTGGCCTTGCCAGTAACGTGGCGCAGCGTCTGAGAAAGACGGTCGGTAAGGTTTTCAAACATGCGCGATCCTTTCAGGCTCAGTTGAACCGAGGTTTAAGCAGCCCGGCCCACAAGTATGCTCAGGGAGCCTGCGGCAAGGGCAGGTCGGCGATTATAGCGAAGAGTGTTGCTTACGGACACCTTGACGCTTGCAGTCTTTCACGCAACCCAGCTTCTATGCCAAACTCAGCGCCTTTAGAGCTCGCTTCACAGGACTTATGCTCCCCTTGTCACCCAGTTTGCTACCCAGCATCGCCGCCGCCGTCCTTTATGCCGCTGCGACCACTTATCAGGGAATCCGTGTCAGCCAGGGCGCCAAGGCCGATCAACGCCTGCTGTACCTGCTCGGCGCACTGGCCGTCGTGGCCCAGGCCTACGCCCTGGCCTCGCAAATGATCACGCCGCTGGGGCTGAGCCTGAATTTTTTCAGTGCCGCCAGCCTGATCGCCGCCGCCGTGATCACCCTGACCCTGGTGGCCTGCACGCGCATCCCGGTGGCCAACCTGCTGTTGCTGCTGTTCCCGCTGGGCTGCGCGACCACCCTTATCGCCCAATTCGTGCCCTCCGGCACTGTGCCGCTGATCAACGAAGAGCCCGGCATCCTGGCACACATCCTGTTGTCGATCCTGGCCTACGGCATGTTCACCATCGCGGTGTTCCAGGCCTTGTTGCTGCTGGTGCAGGACTATCAACTCAAGCACAAGCACCCCAGCGGGTTAATCCGCAACTTCCCGCCACTGCAAACCATGGAAAGCCTTTTGTTCGGCTTTTTGTGGGCCGGCTGGGGGCTGCTGTCGTTGTCGCTGATTTCCGGCTGGCTGTTCCTGGACAACTTGTTTGCCCAGCACCTGGTGCATAAAACCTTGCTGGCGTGCCTGGCCTGGATCGTCTTCAGTGTGTTGTTGTGGGGCCGTAACCGCCTGGGCTGGCGCGGCCACAAGGCCATCCGCTGGACGCTCGCCGGTTTCTGCCTGCTGATGCTGGCCTATTTCGGCAGCAAGCTGGTCCGCGAATACATTCTGCATATCTGACGACAGGGACTATGGACAATCTGCCGTTAGGCCCCCTGCTTGGCGTTCTCGCACTGGCGCTGCTCTGGTCGGCGCTGTTCAGCGCCGTGGACGCTGCCCGCCAGGTGATCGGCAGCCAGCGCCCTCACGAACGCTCTGGTGACCGCCCCACCCTGGATTTCCCGCTGGAAAGCCTGATATTGGCCACCACGGTGAGCAAGGTGATTGTCGTGGTGCTGGGCACCGTGCTGGCCACCTGGCAGTGGCAAGCCCACGGCTTGTGGGTCGCAGGCCTGGTGGCCACCTGCAGCTTGCTGGTGTTCGCCGAATACCTGCCGCGCCTTCTGGCCACGCGCCACCCCGAAGCCTTCATTACTCTGGGCAATGCCTTGCTGCGGCCGATCTTCAAGGCGCTCGCGCCCGCTGCCTGGCTGCTTAATGGCATCGCCCGGCTGATCCTCAAGCCGTTCGCCAGCAAGCCCGGCCCGGTCAACCAACATGGCGACGACGACAACCTCACCAGCCAGTTGATCGAAGAACTGGCCCAGGACGCCCGCGCCAACAAGCCGCACCTGCTCAGCGGCATTCACGCGCTGGACAGCATCACCGTGAACGATATCCTGGTGCCGCGCAGCGAAGTGGACGGGATCAACCTGGACGAGCCGATCGAAAAGATCATCGAACAGCTGATCATTAGCCGCCACACCCGCCTGCCGGTGTATCACAACGATATCAACCAGGTGGAACGGGTGCTCAACACCCGGCAGATCAGCCACCTGCTGCCCAAGGCCGAACTGACGATCGAGCAACTGCTGGCGGCCTGCTACGAAGCCTATTTCGTGCCGGAAAGCACGCCGCTGCAACTGCAACTGCTCAACTTCCACAAGCAACAGCGGCGCCTGGGCGTGGTGGTGGACGAATACGGTGAAGTGCTGGGCCTGGTGACGCTGGAAGACATCCTCGAAGAAATCGTCGGCGAATTCGAAGACGAGCACACCGTGGACAACCCGCACATCCATCCACAGGTCGACGGCCGCTTTGTGGTCGACGGCGCTGCCTCCATTCGCGAGTTGAACAAGAGCCTGGGCTGGCACCTGCCCAGCGATGGCCCGAAAACCCTCAATGGGCTGGTGACCGAGGCGCTGGAAAGCATCCCCGATTGCGCGGTGTGCCTGAAAATCGGCCGCTACCGCCTGGAAATCCTGCAAGCCGAGGAAAACCGCGTTACCCGCGTGTTGATCTGGCACACCAGCGCCCTGCCCAAAGTCATCTAGACGTGAGCGCAAGCGCTTCCCTATAATCGGGACGCTTACCCAGCCCCGCCGGAACGCGTGCTTACCCGCACTTCGCGTGCCCCGGCCAGTCAGCCGCCAGGCTGAACCCCGTGTTACCTCGCGCCAGCCTTCACACCTTGAACGGCTATTCGCGCCCGGCCCTACCCTCCCCGGCCTAGAATCAGCACCACACCTATAAAAAATTCTGTCAGGGATACCCACATGACAAGCACTTATGCTGCCAGCAGCGCCGACAAGCCGGTGAATTCCACCGCGCGGGTCGCCACCGCCAGCTTTATCGGCACGGCCATCGAGTTCTACGATTTCTACGTGTACGCCACCGCGGCTGCGCTGGTGATCGGCCCGGTGTTCTTCCCGCAAACCTCCGGCACGGCGCAGATGCTCTCGGCGTTCCTGACCTTTGGCATCGCCTTCCTGGCACGCCCGCTGGGCTCGGCGCTGTTCGGCCACTTTGGCGACCGGGTCGGCCGCAAATCCACCCTGGTAGCCTCGCTGTTGCTGATGGGCATCTGCACCACGCTGATCGGCGTGCTGCCCGGCTACGACAGCATTGGCGCCTGGGCACCGATCCTGCTGTGCGTGCTGCGTTTTGGCCAAGGCCTGGGCCTGGGCGGCGAATGGGGCGGCGCGGCGTTGCTGGCCACCGAAAACGCCCCGAAGGGCAAACGCGCCTGGTTCGGCATGTTTCCGCAACTGGGGCCATCGATCGGCTTTCTGGCGGCCAACGGGTTGTTCCTGACCCTGGCCATGACCTTGAGCGACGAGCAATTTCGCAGCTGGGGCTGGCGCCTGCCGTTCCTGCTCAGCGCCCTGCTGGTGATGGTGGGCCTGTACGTGCGCCTGAAACTGGAAGAAACCCCAGTGTTCGCCAACGCCGTGGCCCGCCACGAGCGGGTGAAGATGCCGCTGTTCGAACTGTTCGGCCAATACTGGAAGCCGATGCTGCTGGGCGCCGCCTCCATGGTGGTGTGCTACGCGCTGTTCTACATCTCCACGGTGTTTTCCCTGAGCTACGGCGTCACTACGTTGGGTTATAGCCGTGAAAGCTTCTTGGGCATGCTCTGTTTCGCGGTGCTGTTCATGGCCCTGGCCACGCCGATTTCCGCCTGGCTGAGCGACCGCTACGGGCGCAAGCCGGTGCTGGTATTCGGTGGTGTGCTGGCCATTGCCTCGGGCTTTTTGATGGAGCCGCTGCTGACCCAGGGCTCGACCACCAGCGTGGCACTGTTCCTGAGTATCGAGCTGTTTTTGATGGGCTTCACGTTCGCCCCGATGGGTGCGTTGCTGCCGGAGCTGTTCCCGACCCGCGTGCGCTATACCGGCGCTTCGGCGGCGTACAACCTGGGCGGTATCGTTGGCGCGTCGGCTGCACCCTTTGCGGCGCAAAAGCTGGTCGCGATGGGTGGGCTGAGCTGGGTGGGCGGTTATGTGTCGGCAGCGGCGCTGCTGAGCGTGATTGCCGTGCTGTGCCTGAAAGAGACGCGGCATGACGATTTGAACAAAATCGCCTGAGGCGGGCGCCCTTGCGGACGCCATCGCAGGCAAGCCTTGCTCCCACAAGTTCAGGTAATCCGCTCTTGTGGGAGCGAGGCTTGCCCGCGACGGGCCCCCTGAGCCTTACAGTTCTACTTTAACCGCCTGGGATGCACGGGTGGCCTTGGAGCGTGCGGCGTCGATCGACTCGTCACGCGCCAGGGCAACACCCATGCGGCGCTGGCCGGCGACTTCTGGCTTGCCAAACAGGCGCAAGGCGGTGTCCGGCTCGCTCAAGGCGGCGCCCAGGTTGGCGAAGGCGGTTTGCGTGGAGTTGCCTTCCACCAGGATCACCGCCGAGGCCGATGGGCCGAACTGGCGGATCAGCGGGATCGGCAGGCCGAGGATGGCGCGGGCGTGCAGGGCAAACTGCGACAGGTCCTGCGAGATCAGCGTGACCAGGCCGGTGTCATGCGGGCGTGGCGAGACTTCGCTGAACCACACCTGGTCACCCTTGATGAATAATTCCACGCCAAACAGGCCACGCCCCCCCAAGGCTTCGGTCACAGCCTTGGCCACGCGCTCGGACTCGGCCAAGGCCACTGGGCTCATGGCTTGCGGCTGCCAGGATTCCTGATAGTCGCCCTTCTCCTGGCGATGGCCGACCGGCGCGCAGAAGGTGGTGCCACCGATGTGACGAACGGTCAGCAGGGTGATCTCGTAGTCGAAGTCGATAAAGCCTTCGATGATGACCCGGCCTTTACCGGCACGGCCGCCTTCCTGGGCGTAATCCCAAGCCTTTTGCACGTCATCGACGCTTTTGAGCAGGCTCTGGCCCTTGCCCGACGAGCTCATCACCGGCTTGACCACACAGGGGAAGCCCAAGTCGTCGACGGCCTTGCGGTAGTCTTCGAAGGTGTCGGCAAAGTGGTACGGCGAGGTCGGCAGGTCCAGCTCTTCGGCAGCCAGGCGGCGGATGCCTTCGCGGTTCATGGTCAACTGGGCGGCGCGAGCAGTCGGGATCACCGTGAAACCTTCGCTTTCCAGCTCCACCAGGGTGGCGGTGGCGATGGCTTCGATTTCCGGAACGATGAAGTGCGGTTTCTCGGCCTCGATCACTGCGCGCAGGGCCGCACCGTCGAGCATGTTGATCACATGGCTGCGATGGGCAACCTGCATGGCCGGCGCATTGGCATAACGGTCCACGGCAATGACTTCAACGCCCAGGCGCTGCAGTTCAATGACCACTTCCTTGCCAAGCTCGCCGCAGCCACACAGCAATACGCGCGTCGCGGTGGGCGACAATGGAGTTCCGATACGGGTCATTTCAGGTCCTCAGGGGAACGGATGATCGAGGGCCGCCCAGCGTGCAGCCCACCAAGGGGCGGCATTTTACATCAATCAGCCGGCCACTGCGCTGCGGCGAGCGCGCCAGGCCATCGCCAGCCACACGCAGGTCACGCCGGCGAACTTGGAGGCCAGGGCGGTGAGGATCACCGGCGCCGTGAAGGCGTCGATCATGCCGAAGAAAATGAAGGTGTCCAACGGGATGCTCAGCGCCGAGCTGATCCACAGGCGGTCATGCAGCGGGCGCTTGGTAATGGTGAACACCAGCCAGTCGATCAGCTCGGAGGTACCAAACGCCACGGCGCTGGCCAGGGCGATGGCAGGGTCGGAGGTGACGTAGGACAGTACCAGCGCCACCAGCATAGCGATGAACGCGCCATGGCCGAAGCGGGTTTGCACCATGTCGCGCAGGATAAACACCAGCCCGCCCCAGGCCGACCAGATGATGTCCAAGTGCGGCGCGGCAGAGAAGGCGAAGTTGATCAGCACGACGCTGGCAATGTAGGCGGTGAGGAACAGCATGGGAACTCGGCGTAAAAATTGAGAGGGGATAACTTTTCGCGGATAAATCCGCTCCTACACGCTCAGGAGCGGATCTATCCGCAAAAGGAACACAGCAGATTACGACCCTACGGAAAACAGCATGCCGCTGGCCTTCGCGCGCTCGTAGCACAACACCAGCACCTGGCGGCGCTCGATATTGTCCATGCGGCCCCAGCGGGTGATTTCGTCGGCGGTGCGCTGGCAGCCGGTGCAGATATCGTCGTCATCCAGTGCGCACACTTGCACGCAGGGCGAGGCGACGGGGCGTTCGCTGGTCATCAGTCTTCCTGTACGGCCAAATCCCGCGCATAGCGCTGGGCATTGTGAACATAGTGGGCGGCGCTGGCTTCAAGCATCTGCTTCTGGGGCTCGGTCAGCTCGCGGACGATCTTGCCCGGCGAACCCATTACCAACGACCCGTCGGGGATCTCCTTGCCTTCGGCGATGAGCGCGTTGGCGCCGATGATGCAGTGCTTGCCGATTTTCGCGCCGTTGAGGATCACCGCATTGATACCGATCAGGCTGTAATCGCCCACCGTGCACCCATGCAGCATCGCGTTATGGCCAATGGTAACACCCTTGCCGATGGTCAGCGGGATGCCTGCGTCGGTGTGCATCACCGTGCCGTCCTGCACGTTGCTGTTCTCGCCGATGTCGATCAGTTCGTTGTCGCCGCGCAGCACCGCGCCAAACCACACGCTGGCACCGGCCTGCAAACGCACCTTGCCGATCAGCGTGGCGTTGGGTGCGGCCCAACTGGTGGGGTGGGTTTCGACGCGAAAGTCGCCCAAACGGTATTTCATCGGCACATCCTCAGGGTCAGGCGGATCAAGGCGGCTCGAAGCTCCGCTCAAATTGAAGTGAAATGCTCAGGGGGCCGGTGCAGGCTGATGTCGGCGTCGTACACCAGGTTGATCAGCTCCACGATCATGATCGCCGACAACCCCCAGATCTTGTACTCGCCAAACCGATAGCTGGGCACATACCAACTGCGGCCCTGGTAGTCGATGCGATGGGTGTGCTCGCGCGGGTCCTGGCGGAAGAACTCCAGTGGCACGCTGAACACTGCGGCGATCTCGGCATCGTTGGCACGGTATTCGACAAAATCGGGAATCAGGCCGACGAAGGGCGTTACCTTCAGGCCATGCTTGGAAATCAGCGGGCTGAGCGGCCCGATGATTTCGACCAGCCCGGGCGGCAGGCCGATTTCTTCTTCGGCTTCGCGCAGGGCGGTGAACACCAGGTCCGGGTCTTCGGGGTCGCGGCGCCCGCCAGGGAAGGCCACCTCGCCGCCATGGGTAGACAGGCCCGAGGCGCGCAAGGTCAGCACCAACTCCGGCGACTCGCTGCGGGTGATGGGCAACAGTACGGCAGCCTCGGGGAAACGCTTGTCGGTCTCCAGGTTACGCGGCGTGTGGCTGCTCACTCGGCGAAGTAGCTCGTCCAGCATGGGATCTCTCATTGTTCTGCCTACCCTGCATCATGCACCAAAGCCGCTCCCTTGCCCAACCCCTGCGCATGCAATCGACGGCTTGCGAATCAAGGGGTATAGGCGCCAAGATAGGTCGAGCGTTCAGGAAGCCCGACATGAAATTCTGCAACCAGTGCGGCAACCCCGTAGACCAGCGCATCCCCCAGGGCGATACGCGCCTGCGCTATGTGTGCGGCACCTGTGAAGTCATTCACTATCAAAACCCCAATATAGTCGCCGGTTGCATCCCCGTGTGGGGCGAGCAGGTGTTGTTGTGCCGCCGCGCCATCGAACCGCGCCTGGGCTACTGGACCTTGCCCGCAGGTTTCATGGAAAACGGCGAGACCCTGGCGCAGGCCGCCGCCCGTGAAACCGACGAAGAGGCCTGCGCGCGCGTGCGCGACCTGCACCTGTACACCCTGTTCGACCTGCCGCACATCAGCCAGGTGCACGTGTTCTTTCGCGCGCAGCTTGCCGACATTGACTTTGCCGTGGGCGAAGAAAGCCTGGAAGTGCGGCTGTTTCACCAAAGCGAGATCCCTTGGGCGCAGCTGGCTTTCCCAACGGTGGGGCGTACCTTAGAATGTTACTTCGCCGACCGGCTGGAACAGCACTACCCGGTGCGCAATGAATTTCTGGGCCCCCTGCTGGCCATCAAGCCGCAGCCCTGACACAGACAGACTTAATTTACCTGCAGGATTGATCGTTAACATGCGTTGGTTGCTCGCCTTTTTCTGTCTGTCGTTTGCGTCGCTGTCTTCGGCTGCGTTCACCCAAACCATCGTCACCAAGCCCCTGTCCCAGGTGCCCGCTGCCGTGACCCCGGCCCTGCCACCTTTGGACCAGGCGCAGATCGACAAGGTGCTGGTGCTCAAGTCCAGCCGCCAACTGCAACTGATCAGCCACGGCCAGCCACTCAAGAGCTACCGCATCTCCCTGGGTAAGCAACCGCGTGGCACCAAGGAGCACGAAGGCGACCGCCGCACCCCAGAGGGTTTCTACTGGCTGGACTGGCGCAAGGTGAGCGACCGCTTCAACCTGGCCATCCACGTGTCGTACCCCAACATCGGCGACGCCGCCCGCGCCCGCCGCGAAGGCGTGGACCCGGGCGGCATGATCATGATCCACGGCACGCCGATCAACGATGAATACCCGGAGTGGTACTTTAATACGCTGGATTGGACCGATGGCTGCATTGCCATGAAAAACGGCGACATGCAGGAGGTGTGGAGCCTGGTGAAGGATGGGACGATGATTGAGATTCGGCCTTGACCTGATAGACCTAGGCGTACGCTTCGCGGATAAATCCGCTCCTACAGAGTGGTAGTGTTCCTGTAGGACTTAACCGCGAAAAGGCTACCGCAGCGGCTCAGGCCAACGGGCAATGCTCACAATGCCCCACCCACTCCACCTTGTACGCCAGGCAGCACGCACGCCGCTGACGCGCGCCATCGGCCTTGTACCGTACCGGCGCGTATAAAGGATTAATCCGCCCATCCGCAGAGCGCCGCGATTCCAGCAAAGCCTGCGCCGGTGCAACGTTGAGCCCCAAAGCCTGCAGCCGCCGCACATTCAACTCCAGGTAATCCCCGGCATTGCCCCACAGCACCGCAGGCGGCACCTCGCCGTAGGCACTCAGCTGCTCGATGAACGGTCGCAGGTTGGCTTGCACCCAAGGCTCCAGCGACTCATCCGCCGCCCCCGGCTCGCCAGCGTGCAGCAAAACAATCGCCTTGGGCAAGCCGCGCTCATCCAGCACCATGCCGATTTCATCCAGCGCCAAAGGCAAATACCAGCCGTAGGCTAACTGCGACACCAGCATCGCCGGCAGCCAGTGCATGAAGTAGTACTTGGCCCACTGCGACACCAGCACGGGCTTCTGGCTGGGCATCAGGTCCGGGCCGTAGATGTCGATCAACATGACGTCCAGGCGCGTCGGTTGCAGCAATTGGGGCAAGGGTTCAAACGGTTGATCGTCAACCAGTGGCAGCAACCCGCCCATGAACGAGGCATACGGGCCCGCTTGCCAATCCGGCCAGGGGCTCATGCGTCCTCCTGCCGGCGCGGCCAGACCAAGGTGAAGCACGCGCCGCCCAGTTGCTTGCCGTGGCTGATCGATACCCGGCCGTTATGCCAGTGAATGATGCGCCGCACGATCGACAGCCCCAAGCCGTGCCCACCCGAGGCGCGGGTGCGGCTGTCGTCCAGGCGGGTGAACGGCGTGAAGAGTTTTTCCCAAGCGGTTTCCGGCACGCCCGGGCCATCGTCCTCGACGTCGATGCGACAACGCTGCAAACCGATGCGAAAGCTCAAAGTGACCTGGCTTTCAGCATGGCGCAGGGCATTGCTCACCAGGTTCTGCACGGCCCGGTGCAGGTAGCGCGGCGCCGCCTCCACCCAAGCGCCATCATCACTGGCGTGCACGCAGCTGCCGCGCTGCACGCGCACGCCAGGGCGCAGCGGCGAGAGCTCGGCGATCACCTGGTCGAGCAACGCCTCCAGGTCCACCCGTTGAAAATCCAGCGCCGGGGCATCGCCCTCCAGGCGCGCGTAGGTGAGCATTTCGTCCACCAGCCGGTCCAGGTCCTGGATGTCGCCGTCCATGCCCATCAGGTATTTGTGCCGCGCTTCATCGCTGCGGGCGCTGCCGAGCATCTCCAGGCCAAAGCGCAACCGTGCCACCGGCGTGCGCAGTTCATGGGACACCGCCCGCACCAACTCGCGCTGCATGTTCAGTGAGCGCTGCAAGTGCTCGGCCATGCCATTGAAGGCCGCCGCCAGGCGCCCTACCGAACCGCCCTCGCCGCTCGGCACGCGGGTGTCCAGGTTGCCTTGGGCGATATGAGTGGCGGCGGACTCCAGCACCGATAAACGCCGCTCCAGGCGCCGCACCAACAGGTAGACGATCAAGCCCACCAGGCACAGCCCCAACGCAGCGATCAGCACCAGCAACTGAGGCGGGTATGGGTTCATCTGGTACAGCGGGCCGATTTCCAACACCCATGGGGTGCGGGCGATACCGGCGAACACGCGGATCGAATCGCCATCGCGGCCCAGCGCCATCACCGTGTCGCCCTCGTCCACCCGACGGCGCTGGTCGGTGTCCATGTCGGCGCGCTCCGGGGTCATCAGCCGCACCTCGAAGCCGAAGCCCTTGTCCTGCTTGAGCTGCGCGAGGCGCTGAGGTTGTTCGTTGATGGGGAAGCGCATCAGTTCGTCGGCCAGCAGGTAAATGGTCGCCCGCGCCAGTTGCTCGCTGATCTGCTGCACTTCACCGGTGAGCATCAGCGCTTGCTGGCCAATGCGCCGATAAACCTGCACCGCATGGGGGCCAGTGGGTGTTACCAGCGCCATGCCCTGCAGCACTTGGTTGCGCTGGCCACTGTCCAGGCCGGCGCCTTCCAGCGGCTCGATGCTCAAGGGGATGCCCAGCAAGCGCCCCCACAGGGCCAAGGCGCGCTGGCGTTCGATGGCGTCCATGGGCGCCAGGTTGTCGGCCATTAGGGTCATGGTGCCGTGGGCCAGGCGCTCACGGTATTGCTGGCTGCGATGCTCATTGAGCCAATGCAGGCTGAGGGTCGCCAACACGGCCACCAGCACCATGGCCGCCAGCATGCCGCCATAGATGCGCAGGAAAATCGAGTTCACGGCAGCATCGCCGCGGCAGCCTGCGCCACGAACAGGTAGCCCTTGCCACGGATGGTCTTGATCAGCCGCGGGTGGTCGGGGTCGTCGCCGATGCGCGGGCGAATCCGCGAAATGCGGATGTCGATGGAGCGGTCCTGACCGTCGTAACCGGTGCCGCGCAGGGCCACGAAGATTTCCTCGCGCGACAGGATGCGACCGGCATTGGCCACCAGCAGCCATAAAAGGTCGAACTCGGCACTGGTCAGCTCCACCCCATGGCCGCGCAAGGTGGCCTCGCGCAGCACGCTGTCCACCACCAGCGGGCCATACTGTGCACGGGTTGCCGGCAACGGGCTTTCGCGGCGGCGCAGTAGCGCCTGGATGTGCGCCAGCAATAGGCGCGGCCGTACCGGCTTGCACAGATAGTCGTCGGCGCCGGTGTCCAGCCCCTCGACCTGGTCGAGTTCGTCAGTGCGCGCGGTCAACATCAGGATCGGCCCGGCATAGCCGTCGCGCACCTTGCGGCACACGCTCAGGCCGTCTTCGCCAGGCAGCATCAGGTCGAGTACCACCAGGTCCGGCTGCTCGGCCAGGATACGCTGCACCGCCACGCTGCCGTTGCCTTCGATGGTCACCTGCAAGCCGTTGGCCTGCAGGAACTCGGCGGTTAACTCAGCCAGCCTTTGGTCATCTTCCACGATCAATACTTGCCAGGCGTGGGGCTGCACGGGCACCTCTGCATTCGATGGGATAGGCGGCATTCTAGCAACGCCGGGGCAGGTGCACACGCGGGATTAAAAACGGCTCGGTGAAACGTTTTTTCTGTGGTAGGGTGCGCGCCCGCCGAATTCCAGCAGCCTGTTTTCAGCCGTGAAAATCGATGACAAACGGTCCCGCGCAGGCCAGATAAGGCCTACAAGGGATTCAGGTGTTTCACACACAAATTACCCACAAGTTATCCACAGATCTCAATCTTGCATTACCGCCCCGACCGCACTATCTTGTATCCCCAGCGCGGGAAAACACTACATGTTGGGTTTTGATCAAAAACCCAAGCACAAGTCTGGCGCTAAACTCAAGTCTTGACTCGGCATTTTTTACCCCCCGAGCAAGCGTTTTTTTCATGCCCTGGCGCACACGCGAAAGGCAGCAGTGAAGCGGTACGGGTGTTGCAACGCAGAACGTGCAGGCCTAGCAGTTTTCAACCAGGGATGGGATTTCGAAGAAGCCTATTCCAGACCATTCGTAACATGAACACCCGGCGATCCGGGGGGTGTGACAACGTCGTGCAGCACAGGGCCCCAGTCAATGGCGTGCCCCGTTGCCACGTTCTTGTGCCACAGGTCGCCCGGTGCGCTGCTTCGAGATGGAACGGTAGGCACCCCCATGGTGCCTAAACAAACATTAAGAATGTGGAGACACAGATGCAAACCGACACAACTCGCGAGAACCCGCAAGGCCAGGTGCCCCAGGCAACAGACTCCAACCAGGATCTGAACGCCACCGCGCCCGGTCAATTGCGTGTGATCAAGCGTAACGGCACTGTCGTTCCTTACACCGATGACAAGATCACCGTCGCCATCACCAAGGCCTTCCTCGCAGTTGAAGGCGGCACCGCTGCTGCCTCGTCGCGCATCCACGACACCGTGGCGCGCCTGACCGAACAGGTCACTGCCACCTTCAAGCGTCGCATGCCTTCGGGCGGCACCATCCACATCGAAGAAATCCAGGACCAGGTCGAACTGGCGCTGATGCGTGCCGGCGAGCAGAAAGTAGCCCGCGACTACGTGATCTACCGCAACGACCGCTCCAAGGAACGCGCCACCCGCGCCCCGTCCGAAGCCCCGGTCGAAGCCCACCCAAGCATCCGCATCACCCGTGACGACGGCAGCTTCGCGCCGCTGGACATGGGCCGCCTGAACACCATCATCACCGAAGCGTGCGAAGGCCTGGAAGAAGTCGACGGCGACCTGATCCAGCGCGAAACCCTGAAAAACCTCTACGACGGCGTCGCCCTCAAAGACGTCAACACCGCCTTGGTGATGACCGCGCGCACCCTGGTGGAGCGTGAGCCGAACTACTCGTTCGTTACCGCCCGCCTGTTGATGGACACCTTGCGTGCCGAAGGCCTGAGCTTCCTGCAGGTAGCGGACAGCGCCACCCACCACGAAATGGTCGACATGTATGCCAAGGCCCTGCCTGCCTACGTCGCCAAGGGTATCGAATTCGAACTGCTGAACCCGGTGCTGGCCACCTTCGACCTGGAAAAACTGGGCAAGGCGATCAACCACGAGCGCGATCAGCAATTCACCTACCTGGGCCTGCAAACCCTGTACGACCGCTACTTCATCCACAAGGATGGCGTGCGCTTCGAACTGCCACAAATCTTCTTCATGCGCGTGGCCATGGGCCTGGCGATCGAAGAGAAGAACAAAGAAGACCGTGCGATCGAGTTCTACAACCTGTTGTCGTCCTTCGACTACATGTCGTCGACCCCAACCCTGTTCAACGCCGGCACCCTGCGCCCGCAACTGTCCAGCTGCTACCTGACCACCGTGCCAGACGACCTGTCGGGCATCTACGGCGCCATCCACGACAACGCCATGTTGTCCAAATTCGCCGGCGGCCTGGGCAACGACTGGACGCCTGTGCGTGCACTGGGTTCGTACATCAAGGGCACCAACGGCAAGTCGCAAGGCGTCGTGCCGTTCCTGAAAGTGGTGAACGACACCGCCGTCGCGGTCAACCAGGGCGGCAAGCGCAAAGGCGCCGTGTGCGCCTACCTGGAAACCTGGCACCTGGACATCGAAGAATTCATCGAGCTGCGTAAAAACACCGGTGACGATCGCCGTCGTACCCACGACATGAACACGGCCAACTGGATCCCCGACCTGTTCATGAAGCGCGTCTTCGATGACGGCAAGTGGACCCTGTTCTCGCCCAACGAAGTGCCTGATCTGCACGACCTGACCGGCAAGGCTTTCGAAGAGCGCTACGAGTACTACGAAGCCCTGACCGAGTACAACAAGATCAAGGTGTTCAAAACCATCCAGGCCAAAGACCTGTGGCGTAAAATGCTGTCCATGCTGTTTGAAACCGGCCACCCATGGCTGACCTTCAAAGACCCGTGCAACCTGCGCTCCCCGCAGCAGCACGTGGGTGTGGTCCACAGCTCGAACCTGTGCACCGAGATCACCTTGAACACCAACAAGGACGAGATCGCCGTTTGCAACCTGGGCTCGATCAACCTGCCGAACCACATCGTGAACGGCAAGCTGGACACCGCCAAGCTTGAGCGCACCGTGAACACCGCAGTACGCATGCTCGATAACGTCATCGACATCAACTACTACTCGGTGCCACAGGCCAAGAACTCCAACTTCAAGCACCGCCCGGTGGGCTTGGGCATCATGGGCTTCCAGGACGCCCTGTACCTGCAGCACATCCCGTACGGCTCGGACGCTGCCGTCGAGTTCGCCGACAAGTCGATGGAAGCGGTCAGCTACTTCGCCATCCAGGCTTCTTGCGACCTGGCCGACGAGCGCGGCGCCTACGAGACGTTCCAGGGTTCGCTGTGGTCCAAAGGCATCTTGCCACTGGACTCGCAACAGATCCTGATCGAAGCCCGTGGCCAGAAGTACATCGATGTGGACCTCAACGAATCCCTGGACTGGGCGCCGGTACGTGCCCGCGTTCAGAAGGGTATTCGTAACTCCAACATCATGGCCATCGCACCGACCGCCACCATCGCCAACATTACTGGCGTATCGCAGTCGATCGAACCGACTTACCAGAACCTGTACGTGAAATCGAACCTGTCGGGCGAATTCACCGTGATCAACCCCTACCTGGTTCGCGACCTGAAAGCCCGCGGCCTGTGGGACTCGGTCATGATCAACGACCTGAAATACTACGATGGTTCGGTGCAACAGATCGAGCGCATCCCGCAAGAGCTCAAAGACCTCTACGCGACTGCTTTCGAAGTGGACACCAAGTGGATCGTCGACGCCGCCAGCCGTCGCCAGAAGTGGATCGACCAGGCTCAGTCGCTGAACCTGTACATCGCCGGCGCCTCGGGCAAGAAGCTGGACGTGACCTACCGCATGGCTTGGTACCGTGGCCTGAAAACCACCTACTACCTCCGTGCCCTGGCCGCGACCAGCACCGAGAAGTCGACCATCAACACCGGCAAGCTGAACGCCGTGTCGAGCGGCGGCGACACCTCGCCGCATCCAAACCGCCCCGGCCGGCCCAGCGCCCGTGCCAAAAGCGTGCGCGATCGACGAGCCGGATTGCGAAGCTTGCCAGTAAAGCGTAGCTAGCAACACGATAAGGCCAACCTTCGGGTTGGCTTTTTTGTGCCTGCTCGGTAACTGTGCAAGCAAAGCTTGCCCGGTAAACTGTGGGAGCAGAGCTTGCTCGCCAGAGGCCTTTCCCTGCTGGTGCAATACCAAAAACTGCTACCCTCCCGCCTAATCCCGTCGACCTCGTGAAACCTCCCATGGTCAAAACCGCTCGCCCGAAAAAAAGTCCGCCAAACCTGCTGGTTTTGCACATTGAACTGCAGGCCACCGAACCCGACGGCCTCCTGCCGATTAACAATCAAGCCCGCAAAACCCTGACCAAGGCCCTCAGCGGCACCAAGGCCTTCGACTACCTGTACGACTTCGGCGACGGCTGGGAACACCGCATTACCGTCGAAACCACCATCCCTGCTCCACCTCGCAAACGCGTGCCCTACTGTATCGAAGGCGCCAACGCCTGCCCGCCGGAAGACGTGGGTGGCCCACACGGCTACGAAGACTTTCGCGCCGCAATGACAGACTACAACCACCCTCGCTTTCATGACGCTCAAGACTGGTACGGCCCATGGCTGTTCAACCCGGAGCGGTTCAATCTGCGCGAAACCAACGAATACCTCAGGGACCTGCTGCCCTAACTCGCGCGGTGTAGCCGCTGCTGCCAGCCTGCGCTGGCAGGCACAGGCCGCTACACCCCCTGTGAGACCGGACGAAGCTTGGAAAACACCTACAATCTACACACCCAACCCCGCCGCGCCCTATCGCCGCATCGTTAGAAACTTCTCGCAAACAACCTTGCGATCCCGCCCCCAAAACACTATATTTAGTGCCTACAAACGACCGTTAACACCACATACGCGATTCATACGCGTATCCAGGCAAAATCTGTTTGCAAATCAAGGGCCCCAAAAAGCCCCACCCTAAATAGCGAATTGATTGCGCTACGATGAACACGGACGCTGCAATATTCCGTATAATCGCATCCCCCAACATAGGGCAAAAACCATGATGACTTGCGTACCTGATTTCGGCCTCAACCCCGCCGTTCCTCGCAAGCGTCACTGCTGATTCCGATCATCCGCAGCGGTTGCCGCGAAACGTAGCAACTGGGCAAATCCGAACCCATTAGAAATGCTGTCCGTCGAGCCTTCGTGCGCTAAACGGCCAACGGCAACCTCATCTTAAAATCCAAACGGTCACCCCCGCGTGACCCTCGAGCAGGAGCCTCATCACCATGCTGAGCTGGGACGAATTCGACAAAGAAGACGCAGCAGAACCCGCCAAAGGCGCAAACGCTGGCCACGCCAGCGAAGCGGCCATGGACAAACTCGACAGCGCCGGTGCCGGTGCTGCCCAGGAAGCCCGTGCCGTCACCGCCAATGACTCTGCCGCGATCATCAAGGCCAAGGCCGCCCTCGACAAACTCGACGTCGCCGAAGGCCTGGCCGAGCTCGAAGGCTCCGCGGCCCGTGTCGCCGTTGACGAAAAGCGCATGATCAACTGCCGCGCCGACCTCAACCAACTCGTACCCTTCAAGTACGACTGGGCCTGGCAGAAGTACCTGGACGGCTGCGCCAACCACTGGATGCCGCAAGAGGTCAACATGACCGCCGACATCGCCGTGTGGCGCAACCCCGAAGGCCTGACCGACGACGAACGTCGCATCGTGATGCGCAACCTGGGCTTCTTCAGCACCGCCGACTCCCTGGTTGCCAACAACCTGGCGCTGGCCGTGTACCGCCTGATCACCAATCCGGAGTGCCGCCAGTACATCCTGCGCCAGGCCTTCGAAGAAGCGATCCACACCCACGCCTACCAGTACTGCATCGAATCGCTGGGCATGGATGAAGGCGAAATCTTCAACATGTACCACGAGATCCCATCGGTCGCCAAAAAGGCAGCCTGGGGCCTGAAATACACCCGCGCCATCTCCGACCCGGAATTCAACACCGGCACCGTCGAGACCGACAAAGAGCTGCTGCGCAACCTGATCGCCTACTACTGCGTACTGGAAGGCATCTTCTTCTACTGCGGCTTCACCCAGATCCTTTCCATGGGCCGCCGCAACAAAATGACCGGCGTGGCAGAACAGTTCCAGTACATCCTGCGCGACGAGTCCATGCACCTGAACTTTGGCATCGACGTGATCAACCAGATCAAAATCGAAAACCCGCACCTGTGGGATGCTGAGTTGAAGGAAGAGGCTTCGCAGATGATTCTGCAGGGCACTCAGCTGGAGATCGAATACGCACGTGACACCATGCCTCGCGGCGTGTTGGGCATGAACGCGGCGATGATGGAAGATTACCTGAAGTTTATTGCTAACCGTCGGTTGTCGCAGATTGGGTTGAAGGAAGAGTATCCAGGGACTACTAACCCGTTCCCTTGGATGAGCGAGATTATGGACTTGAAGAAGGAGAAGAACTTCTTTGAGACTCGGGTTATTGAGTATCAGACGGGTGGGGCTTTGAGCTGGGATTGATGTTCAATCTAGCTTAGGTCTTATAAAGGAGGTCGCCGAGAGGCGGCCTTTTTTTTTGCCAATCGATTAGAACCCACATCTGACGGACCGATGACGGCTGAAGCTATCGAGGATGCCTCTGCGGCGTTTAAAAAGGCTCTGATTCGGGCAAATCAACCGTGGTGAAGTGACGATATTTACTGGAAGGATCCTTGAGCATCATAGTAGGTTACTCTATCGTGAATGTGACCAATTCAAATGTCGGAAGCGCTACGCACTAAAACATCTATTAAGGGGAGATCAGTGCGGTCTACAACCGTTCTTAGTACGAAGCTGGAGCGCAGGCTCTTTATGCCCAATACTGGGCCAAGTGTTTCTGCCAAAAAAGACTGGAAATGATCAATATCGCGTATGACAAGTTTCATCATTGACCCTTAAATAGCGACCACAAGATAGGGTTTAATAAACTGATAGGATTCCACCATCGAACTGATGGTAGAGAATGCCAGCAACCCGCCCATGGTGATGTTGAATATCGCTACGGCGCGACCGCTGTTCAACAGCGTTTGAAAGCGCTCGCCGACCAAAGCCCATACGCCTACGCTGGGGATACTGATGATTCCGTAAATCAAGCCAATCAACAAAAAAGTTGAAACATGGCTGCCGCTATTGGTATAGGTGGTGATAGCCCCCATGGTCATGATCCAGGCCTTGGGATTGATCCATTGAAACACCGCCGCGTTGATAAAGCCCATGGGCCGCTCGACTTTACCTTCACCCGTTGCCGCTCCGGCGTTGGCGATCTTCCACGCCAGATACAACAAATAGACAATGCCCACCACCCGCATGGACTCCAACAAAACGGGCGATTGAATCAGAATGCTGCCCAAGCCGAACCCGACCATGGCTACCATCAGGCCAAAGCCAAAGCCAATTCCCACTATATGTGGAATACTCCTTTTAAAGCCGAAATTAACCCCCGATGCGGTTAGCATAAAGTTGTTGGGGCCAGGCGTTACCGAAGTAACAAAAGAATAAATAACAAATGAGATAAGCGTTGCAGCTTCCATAATATCCCCCACCGAGTGAGGCTGCGCCGCAGCGCAGCCCATTACTTATAAGCGACCGAGTCGAGCAAATTGCCAATGCGCTTGAAACCTTCCTGCAACTGCGCCGCATCGCGGGCGTAGGTCACGCGAATTCCTTGGGTATAGCCGAACACTTCTGCCGGCATCACCAGCAACCGTTCTTCGGCCAATAGCCGTTCGGCGAACGCCATGGAGGTCATCGGCAGGTTCAAGTTAAACCAGGCAAATGGCGTATTCTGTGCCGTAATCAGTGTCAGTGAATCCTTGTATTGCTCACTGAAGCTCATTAACTGCGTCAAGCCCGAGGTTAAATATTCGTTATAGCGCGCAATATTGCCAGGCGCATTGTCCAGTGCAGCAATCTAAATATTTTCACACAGCAGTGAATTGGAAACGCTGGTATAACGCTTGTAATTGACCATTTTTTCAATAGTGCTTTTATCGCAAACTGCCCAGCCGATCCGTAACGCAGGCAGGCCGAAAACCTTGGAAAGACCGCTGACCAAATTCGAATCGCTCGCCAGGGAGGCAACCGATTGTTTAAAGTCCGTCAGGTATTCCTCTTCGTTGAGCACGCGAACCCCTCGTGCACTGCAAAGCTCGTGAACCTCGTGCCACTCACGCGGGCTGATGGCCGAACCTATCGGATTACTCGGCGAGTTCAAAATCAGCAGCTTGGTATTGGAGGTAACCGATCGCCTCAACTCATCGATTGGGAAGGGGCTACCCGGCTTCCACGTTAGCATGATGACCATAACGTCCCTGAAGCCATTGCCTGGGATTTTGTGAGTGATGGGCGTTGTGTAATGCTCAAGCGATTGATCATCGATAAGCAACGCCGCACCTGGCTCCAACTCGCAGTTGAACAGCTCAGTTGCTGCTCGCTGACCCACCGGGCGAAGGAGCGTGAGGCCACCGTAAATATTTTTAGCCGCCAGGCTGACGATCAGGAGGTGCTCAAATCCATCACGATGAAACCCTTCCGGAGCGGGCCGACCGATGTCCTCCTCGGACACGGTGATCCGAATCTGATGGCAACCCAGTTCAAGCTTCTGCTGGCCGCCAGGCTCAAAACAGGGGATGGCCGTAACCAGTTGCTGGACAGCGCCTCGTGTGGCAGCCGATAGCGGATCGAATACCCGACTTACGCCGCCCATGTAGGCGTTCAAGCTGGGGGACTGAATAAAATCACAATCTTCCTGCCAGTAGATCTCGTGCCCCACCAGCAAGCCTTGAGAAAAGGCCCGGAACCGGTAGGTATTACCGGGTTTCATGTAGCGATCTTGGCTCAGCGTTTCAAACGAAGCGAACAGCGCCTGGGGAAGGCTGCTGATATCAAACGGCAGTAAACGGTAAGGCGAGTCTTTCAAAACGGCTTCTAGCATCATGCTGACCTTATCCGAATGGTCTAGTTACACCCCCTATTCCTTAGCGATCACCGGCAGCCAGCCGGCAGGACAGGGAAAAATAGTACACCCTCTCAATCATCGCTAGGCTTACAGGCCTGATGGATGAGAGCCGGAGGAATTTACGCAAAGGAGACAACATTGTCTACCCTACCAGAAAAAAGTGTTTTCCGTTGACTTTCCAAACCACCTGAATTAATTTCCGTGCGCCTCAAATAATGCAACGCTTACTCACAACTACAACAAACACCCTGAAAATGGAATCTTGCACGCTTGTACAAGGTGCTCAATGGAGCTGTAGATGCTGGTTTCTATCAAAAAAACAATGTTCTCAATGATCCTATATCTGCAACGGTCGACGCGACTGCCAAGCCGCACACGCTTGTGCTTCAGTGGCCTTTACAGGTAGGCATCGAACATATTATTCAGCAATTGGACTTAGATAGTTTTCTCGCGCAAGATGCCAGTTTTTGTCAAGCGCATTGCGCTCAGGTAAAAATACATTGGCGAACGCCTTTACGTCCAACGACACTAATGCGCTGTTCGAAATCCATGCGAGCTTGTACCTTCTTTATTCACTGCATACCTGCCAACCTGAAAACCCCGCTGCATTCAATCAATACAACCCGCACCTCACGACTTTCAGGCTGATGATCGAGTCTGAATGGATGGCCTTTTTAACTCGAGAAGCCCCGCCTATTCAAACCGGCGGCTCCGAGTTGATCGTATCTAACATAACGAGCCTGTGGAAAAACCATCGAGCGTCCCACCACCCGCTGTTTGACTTCTTGGAAACGAATGCAAACCGAGCGCAGATGATTAAGTTTTTTGAATCAGACAGCGCCTTGAACTTGCGCTTCTTCGATTTAATTGCATTAAGCCTAGTAGGTACGCAGGACAGCGCTAGGGCAGAGTTGGTCCAGAATCTCTGGAATGAGTCAGGCATAGCCGCAGAAACAATCCAGTATTACTCAGAGCACATTACAGTCGACGTGGTACACGGGCAGGGCTGGTTAGACAATGTCATCCAACCTACGGTACTGAGAACCCCCAACGCTGAATCGGAAATTCTATTAGGCGCCTGCCTTCGCCTTGCGTCGTGCGCCCGGTATTACGATACCCTGCTGGACACCATCAACGCGCTAGACCTTCCCTGAATCCATTGAAAAACGACCGGTTTCATTCCGGTCTTTTATATCAACGTGATACCATCTGCCACCCTTAATTTTTAGCAGGTGGTACACGTTTGGACAAGCGACAGCACATCCTCGATACCGCCCTGACGCTATTTAACCAGAGCGGTTATCATTCGGTTGGTATAGATTCTATTATCTTGGCAGCCGGCGTTGCGAAAAAAACCTGCTACCGCTATTTCCCTAGCAAGTCCGATCTGATTTGCGAAGTGCTTGAACAACGGCTTGAAGCTTGCCAAATATCCCTGACAGCGTTTGTCATGCCGGCCCACACGCCAATGGCTCGCCTGGAACGGGTTTTTGACTGGCACGCCGAGTGGTTTTTACACCCTGATTTCTTTGGATGCATGTTCGCACTGGCGGCAGCTGAGTTTCCCGATAGAACCAGCCGAATGCATATTATCAGCGCACGTCAAAAGCGTGGGCTGATCGCTTTCGTTCGCGACCTTCTTGTTCCCCTTTGCTCCCATCAGCGCGCCGAACAACTCGCCCCGATACTAGTTATGTTGCTGGACGGCGCGACCCTGGCAGAAAAAATTTTGGGTGAGAAGAACTCCGCGCAAGAGGCGTGGAAAATTGCCGCTCAGTTGCTGACTGAGCCGTGCGGTTGAGAAGCCATTCACCTGATCGGGCATCGTTGCAGAGGGAGCCCATTTAAAAGCGGCTGAACAGGCTCTGGATGCCTTCGAAAATGAGCCTGGTATTCGAGTGATTCCCCCATTTTTTCCGCTAAAGGTATTCATTGATCTGCCTAGCTCTACCACACCCCGTCAATACCCACATCAACACCCGACACTTCCTGCCACACAACTCGCCCGCCATCACGACCCCACGCTGCTGCAGATCGATTTCCCCACCCGCATACCCATATTCCCTGTACGCCGTACTCCCCTCGCCCGTTCGCGTGGCCACGACCACTGGCAGCACCTCGGCGATGGCGCCTAATCGTTGCGCCCAGGGCTCAGGCACATGCCCGGCACCGAACCCGTTCACTACCAAACCCGCATACCCCAACGGCACCACTTGGTCGAGCACCCTGGTTTGCGCACCCAACGTGGCTTCCAATAAGGCCACGTCGTGATCGGTATGTTCGGGTACCGGCAGCGGCGTGCGCGCTTCGGGCGCCCGTATGTAAACCAAGTGCCCTTGGGCCATGACGCCGACCGGGCCGTGGCCTGGTGAGGTGAAGGCGTGCAACGCCAGGCTGTGGGTCTTGCGTACGTGCCGGGCGGTGTGAACGCGTTCGTTCATCACAACCAGCACGCCACGGCCGCGGCTTTGCGGGGCCAGGGCGACGGTAGCGGCGGTAAGCAGGTTGGCGGGGCCGTCGGGTTGCGGGTGGCTGGCCGGGCGCATGGCGCCGGTGAGGATCAGCGGGGTGTCGTGGGGCCAGAGCAGGTCCAGGAACCAGGCGCTTTCTTCGAGGGTGTCGGTGCCTTGGGTGATGATGACGCCTTGTACGCCAGCTTTCACTTGAGCATCAGCCCAGTGCAGTGCGTCGAGCAGTTGCTTGAAGCCGAGCGAGGCGCTGGGGACCAGTTGCAGCGTTTCAGCGTGCACCTGGGCCAGGTGGGCGAGTTGCGGTATGGCTTGCACCATGGCGAGTGCGTCCATGGCGGGAACCACGCCGGCGTTAGCGTGGTTGGCTTTCATGCTGAGGGTGCCGCCCAGGGCGGCGATGGCGAGTGTGGGTAGTGGCATGGAACGCTCTAGCAAGTAGTTGGCGGTGATCAGGAGGTCTCGATGGACGCGGCGATGGCGCTGCACCAGGACCGAGCACACCACGCCAGGTGGGTTTAGCGCGGCAGCAATGGGTGTAGGTGGTAGCCGAGCATGCTGTCGTACAGATCGCTGCGGCGGTTGCGAGGCAGGTCGTTAAGGCTGTTCCAGATTGGCGCGCTGCGGGCGTCCATGAGGTCGACGTCGGCGTAAAGGATGGTCTGCTCTTCCGCCGAGGCCACTTCGCTGATGGGCCAGCCACCGGTGCCGGCGATCAGCGAGCAACCCAGGAAGCGCTCGCCGCGGTCGCTGCCGATGCGGTTGGCGGCGGCAATGAACACGTTGTTGACGTGGGCAGCGGTGATGGTGAGGTATGAAGCCATACACTGACCGCTGGCATCGAACAGGGGCGGTGGTGTCCACACCCAGTTGTTGAGGGTGCAGATGATGTCGGCGCCCTGCAGGGCCAGCAGGCGTGGCGCCTCGGGGAACCAGATGTCCCAGCAGATCAGCAGGCCGATGCGGCCAATGGGAGTATCGAATACCGGGAAGCCGAGGTTGCCGGGGGTGAACCAGAGTTTCTCCTGGTTCCACAGATGGGCCTTGCGGTACTTGCCGATGAAGCCGTCGGGGCCGACTAGGGCCGCGGTGTCGTAGAGCATCACGTCGTCGCGCTCGACCAGGCCTACGGTCAGGTAAACACGGTGCTCACGAGCAAAGTCGCGAAAGCGCTTCATGGTCGGGCCGCTGGGCACGTGCTCGGCGTGGGCGAACGCTTCTTCTCGGTTGGTGAAGGCGTAGCCGGTGGTGGCCAGTTCGGGCAGCACAATCAGATTGGCACCCTGCTCTACTGCTTGGTGGGCCAGGAGCAGGACGTGGGCGAGATTGGTCTCGCGCTTCTCCGTGCCGACCTGAGGGTCGAACTGAATGACGGCGATACGAACCGGGCTGGCTGGGGTGGACATGGGGGCTGACCCTCTTGTTTTTCACTCGGGTGAACGGGGTTCCCATAAGAAACTATTCCCGAGAGTGAGCCAGTCAGCGGTTTCCGGTAGGCCCGTAAGACTGTTCCCAAGTGGAGAATGCAGCCGTTGCCAGGCTGGGAGAGAGGGATTGGGGAGCGAAGATCGTCGCGTGGTGTTTCTTGGGGTGGGTGTGCTTTTCGCGGCTGAATCCGCTCCTACAGGGATCGCCGTCTGTAGGAGCGGATTCATCCGCGAAAAGATCACCACACATCCATCAAGCCAGAAAAGACAAAACCCCCACCTGCGTTAGCAGATGGGGGTTTCGGAATTTAATCTTGACGATGACCTACTCTCACATGGGGAAACCCCACACTACCATCGGCGATGCATCGTTTCACTGCTGAGTTCGGGATGGGATCAGGTGGTTCCAATGCTCTATGGTCGTCAAGAAATTCTGTAGCCAGGATGCCGTTGCGGGCACTCCAGCGAATCGGGTATGTGATGTTTGTGAGTTACAAATTTTCGGATAATGCGTCTTCACAACACCGCAATCTGGTCGTTCGACTCAAATTGCTTGGGTGTTATATGGTCAAGCCTCACGGGCAATTAGTATTGGTTAGCTCAACGCCTCACAGCGCTTACACACCCAACCTATCAACGTCGTAGTCTTCGACGGCCCTTTAGGGAACTCAAGGTTCCAGTGAGATCTCATCTTGAGGCAAGTTTCCCGCTTAGATGCTTTCAGCGGTTATCTTTCCCGAACATAGCTACCCGGCAATGCCACTGGCGTGACAACCGGAACACCAGAGGTTCGTCCACTCCGGTCCTCTCGTACTAGGAGCAGCCCCTCTCAAATCTCAAACGTCCACGGCAGATAGGGACCGAACTGTCTCACGACGTTCTAAACCCAGCTCGCGTACCACTTTAAATGGCGAACAGCCATACCCTTGGGACCGGCTTCAGCCCCAGGATGTGATGAGCCGACATCGAGGTGCCAAACACCGCCGTCGATATGAACTCTTGGGCGGTATCAGCCTGTTATCCCCGGAGTACCTTTTATCCGTTGAGCGATGGCCCTTCCATACAGAACCACCGGATCACTAAGACCTACTTTCGTACCTGCTCGACGTGTCTGTCTCGCAGTCAAGCGCGCTTTTGCCTTTATACTCTACGACCGATTTCCGACCGGTCTGAGCGCACCTTCGTACTCCTCCGTTACTCTTTAGGAGGAGACCGCCCCAGTCAAACTACCCACCATACACTGTCCTCGATCCGGATAACGGACCTGAGTTAGAACCTCAAAGTTGCCAGGGTGGTATTTCAAGGTTGGCTCCACGCGAACTGGCGTCCACGCTTCAAAGCCTCCCACCTATCCTACACAAGCAAATTCAAAGTCCAGTGCAAAGCTATAGTAAAGGTTCACGGGGTCTTTCCGTCTAGCCGCGGATACACTGCATCTTCACAGCGATTTCAATTTCACTGAGTCTCGGGTGGAGACAGCGCCGCCATCGTTACGCCATTCGTGCAGGTCGGAACTTACCCGACAAGGAATTTCGCTACCTTAGGACCGTTATAGTTACGGCCGCCGTTTACCGGGGCTTCGATCAAGAGCTTCGCGTTAGCTAACCCCATCAATTAACCTTCCGGCACCGGGCAGGCGTCACACCCTATACGTCCACTTTCGTGTTTGCAGAGTGCTGTGTTTTTAATAAACAGTCGCAGCGGCCTGGTATCTTCGACCGGCATGAGCTTACGGAGCAAGTCCTTCACCCTCACCGGCGCACCTTCTCCCGAAGTTACGGTGCCATTTTGCCTAGTTCCTTCACCCGAGTTCTCTCAAGCGCCTTGGTATTCTCTACCCAACCACCTGTGTCGGTTTGGGGTACGGTTCCTGGTTACCTGAAGCTTAGAAGCTTTTCTTGGAAGCATGGCATCAACCACTTCGTCGCCTAATGGCAACTCGTCATCAGCTCTCGGCCTTAGAATCCCGGATTTACCTAAGATTCCAGCCTACCACCTTAAACTTGGACAACCAACGCCAAGCTGGCCTAGCCTTCTCCGTCCCTCCATCGCAATAACCAGAAGTACAGGAATATTAACCTGTTTTCCATCGACTACGCTTTTCAGCCTCGCCTTAGGGACCGACTAACCCTGCGTCGATTAACGTTGCGCAGGAAACCTTGGTCTTTCGGCGTGGGTGTTTTTCACACCCATTGTCGTTACTCATGTCAGCATTCGCACTTCTGATACCTCCAGCAAGCTTCTCAACTCACCTTCACAGGCTTACAGAACGCTCCTCTACCGCATCACCCGAAGGTGATACCCGTAGCTTCGGTGTATGGTTTGAGCCCCGTTACATCTTCCGCGCAGGCCGACTCGACTAGTGAGCTATTACGCTTTCTTTAAAGGGTGGCTGCTTCTAAGCCAACCTCCTAGCTGTCTAAGCCTTCCCACATCGTTTCCCACTTAACCATAACTTTGGGACCTTAGCTGACGGTCTGGGTTGTTTCCCTTTTCACGACGGACGTTAGCACCCGCCGTGTGTCTCCCATGCTCGGCACTTGTAGGTATTCGGAGTTTGCATCGGTTTGGTAAGTCGGGATGACCCCCTAGCCGAAACAGTGCTCTACCCCCTACAGTGATACATGAGGCGCTACCTAAATAGCTTTCGAGGAGAACCAGCTATCTCCGAGCTTGATTAGCCTTTCACTCCGATCCACAGGTCATCCGCTAACTTTTCAACGGTAGTCGGTTCGGTCCTCCAGTTAGTGTTACCCAACCTTCAACCTGCCCATGGATAGATCGCCCGGTTTCGGGTCTATACCCAGCGACTAAACGCGCTATTAACACTCGCTTTCGCTACGCCTCCCCTATTCGGTTAAGCTCGCCACTGAATATAAGTCGCTGACCCATTATACAAAAGGTACGCAGTCACAGAACAAAGTCTGCTCCCACTGCTTGTACGCATACGGTTTCAGGATCTATTTCACTCCCCTCTCCGGGGTTCTTTTCGCCTTTCCCTCACGGTACTAGTTCACTATCGGTCAGTCAGTAGTATTTAGCCTTGGAGGATGGTCCCCCCATATTCAGACAAAGTTTCTCGTGCTCCGTCCTACTCGATTTCATGACTAAGAGATTTTCGCGTACAGGGCTATCACCCACTATGGCCGCACTTTCCAGAGCGTTCCGCTAATCTCAAAGCCACTTAAGGGCTGGTCCCCGTTCGCTCGCCACTACTAAGGGAATCTCGGTTGATTTCTTTTCCTCAGGGTACTTAGATGTTTCAGTTCCCCTGGTTCGCCTCTTAAGCCTATGTATTCAGCTTAAGATAACCATCTTATGATGGCTGGGTTCCCCCATTCAGACATCTCCGGATCACAGTCTGTTTGCCGACTCCCCGAAGCTTTTCGCAGGCTACCACGTCTTTCATCGCCTCTGACTGCCAAGGCATCCACCGTATGCGCTTCTTCACTTGACCATATAACCCCAAGCAATCTGGTTATACTATGAAGACGACATTCGCCGAAAACTTGTAATTACTCACAAATTTTACCTTAGCCTGATCCGTTACCAGTGAAAGTAACGTTCAGTCTATCTTTCTATCACATACCCAAATTTTTAAAGAACGATCTAATCAAAAGACTAGAAATCAATATTCTCAATGGAATACTCATTTCTAAGCTTTCAGAAGCAGTTTATGGTGGAGCCAAACGGGATCGAACCGTTGACCTCCTGCGTGCAAGGCAGGCGCTCTCCCAGCTGAGCTATGGCCCCATACAAAATTGGTGGGTCTGGGCAGATTCGAACTGCCGACCTCACCCTTATCAGGGGTGCGCTCTAACCAACTGAGCTACAGACCCAATTTCGAGCGCGTAACTGTTAGCGTTGAGCTATCAGCTTGGAGCTTAAAGCTGCTTCTATCGTCTTCTTCAATGAATCAAGCAATTCGTGTGGGAGCTCATGATACAGCTGATGTCGTCGATTAAGGAGGTGATCCAGCCGCAGGTTCCCCTACGGCTACCTTGTTACGACTTCACCCCAGTCATGAATCACACCGTGGTAACCGTCCTCCCGAGGGTTAGACTAGCTACTTCTGGTGCAACCCACTCCCATGGTGTGACGGGCGGTGTGTACAAGGCCCGGGAACGTATTCACCGCGACATTCTGATTCGCGATTACTAGCGATTCCGACTTCACGCAGTCGAGTTGCAGACTGCGATCCGGACTACGATCGGTTTTGTGAGATTAGCTCCACCTCGCGGCTTGGCGACCCTCTGTACCGACCATTGTAGCACGTGTGTAGCCCAGGCCGTAAGGGCCATGATGACTTGACGTCATCCCCACCTTCCTCCGGTTTGTCACCGGCAGTCTCCTTAGAGTGCCCACCATAACGTGCTGGTAACTAAGGACAAGGGTTGCGCTCGTTACGGGACTTAACCCAACATCTCACGACACGAGCTGACGACAGCCATGCAGCACCTGTCTCAATGTTCCCGAAGGCACCAATCCATCTCTGGAAAGTTCATTGGATGTCAAGGCCTGGTAAGGTTCTTCGCGTTGCTTCGAATTAAACCACATGCTCCACCGCTTGTGCGGGCCCCCGTCAATTCATTTGAGTTTTAACCTTGCGGCCGTACTCCCCAGGCGGTCAACTTAATGCGTTAGCTGCGCCACTAAGAGCTCAAGGCTCCCAACGGCTAGTTGACATCGTTTACGGCGTGGACTACCAGGGTATCTAATCCTGTTTGCTCCCCACGCTTTCGCACCTCAGTGTCAGTATCAGTCCAGGTAGTCGCCTTCGCCACTGGTGTTCCTTCCTATATCTACGCATTTCACCGCTACACAGGAAATTCCACTACCCTCTACCATACTCTAGCTTGCCAGTTTTGGATGCAGTTCCCAGGTTGAGCCCGGGGATTTCACATTCAACTTAACAAACCACCTACGCGCGCTTTACGCCCAGTAATTCCGATTAACGCTTGCACCCTCTGTATTACCGCGGCTGCTGGCACAGAGTTAGCCGGTGCTTATTCTGGCGGTAACGTCAAAACACTAACGTATTAGGTTAATGCCCTTCCTCCCACCTTAAAGTGCTTTACAATCCGAAGACCTTCTTCACACACGCGGCATGGCTGGATCAGGCTTTCGCCCATTGTCCAATATTCCCCACTGCTGCCTCCCGTAGGAGTCTGGACCGTGTCTCAGTTCCAGTGTGACTGATCATCCTCTCAGACCAGTTACGGATCGTCGCCTTGGTGAGCCATTACCTCACCAACTAGCTAATCCGACCTAGGCTCATCTGATAGCGCAAGGCCCGAAGGTCCCCTGCTTTCTCCCGTAGGACGTATGCGGTATTAGCGTTCCTTTCGAAACGTTGTCCCCCACTACCAGGCAGATTCCTAGGCATTACTCACCCGTCCGCCGCTGAATTCAGGAGCAAGCTCCTGTCATCCGCTCGACTTGCATGTGTTAGGCCTGCCGCCAGCGTTCAATCTGAGCCATGATCAAACTCTTCAGTTCAATACTGCAATTAGGTTTTGAGAAAACCTTATAAACTTGGCTCAGCAATCGTTGGTTACATCTTTGATTTCTCGCGGAGGTAACTTGTGATGCTGATAATCTTTTTGACTATCAGTCTGAGTCACAAGCACCCACACGAATTGCTTGATTCAATTGTTAAAGAGCGGTTGGTTGATTCTTTCGTCTCAACCGAGGCGCGCATTCTACGCTTTCCTCAGAGCCTGTCAAGCGTTTATTTTACGAAGTTTTCAGAGATTCTCTAAGAACTTCAAACACTTGGCTCGCTTCGATCTCTCGTTGCGGGAGGCGAATTCTACAGCGTTTCAAACCGCTGTCAACCACCTTTTTCACCGCTTCCGATCTACAACATCGAAGCACTTCCTCACTGCTTACTTCGCTTAACTCTTTGTTTCCAAAGAAGTTTTCCGTTTCGTCTGCGCCGGAAGTGGGGCGAATTATAGAGAGATCCACAGAGGCGTCAAGCGCTTATTTCAAAATGCTGCAAGCTTTAAGCTACAAGCCGCAAGAGGAGCGCCTACCGCCTTCACTTGCAGCTTTTAGCTGGGAGGTTCAAGCTGAACTACTATTAAGGTAGCTACGCCCTGAAGCAGCTCGGTCCCCACGGCGGCCGGGCAGGTGGCGCAGGCACAACCGCCGTCATGGGTCCTTAGCGGGCACGCATCATGAAAACTGTCTCGATCAAGCGCTGTATTCTAATGAGTGTGGTCCTGGCGTTTGCAGGCCTGTCATTACCCGTGTCAGCCGGTGGTTACTACGGCCATGGCGGTGGGGGCGGCTACCACGGTGGCGGCGGATGGCATGGCGGGGGCAGTTGGCACGCAGGTAACTGGTGGGGGTTTGGGCTGGGCGTGGGGTTAGGCTACCTGGGCGCAAGCGCCGTCAATTCCTATTACTACTCAAGCTACCCGACCTATTACTACCCGGCGACGCCTGTGTACTACGCCCCGGCGTACAATTACGTCCCCGTGCAAACAGCCCCGACCTACACCTACCAGGCCGTGCCTGTACAGACGGCAGCCAGCCCTCCCTCACCACCACCCTCGGCACCTAGCTGGTATTACTGCGCTTCGGCCAGGGGCTACTACCCCAACGTGCGTGAATGCCGCGAAGCCTGGCAGATTGTACCTTCCACCCCACCTGGCGCCATACGCTGACACGCGTTGCGCCAAGCGATCCAGTGTTTGGCGCAACACTCTATATAGAGTAGAGACCTGCAAGATCAGCCCCTGGGCGCCATGACCACGCCCTGGCCAATATCACTTTCATCACCTTGGCCAGCAAACAGGTCGACACGCGCATGGGCAATCAGCTTGGCCCTCACATTGCTGGCGTTGGCTTTTTTGCCGGTACGCGTGATGGCTTCCCACCACAAGGCCGCCACGCCGGCCACGTGCGGGCAAGCCATGCTGGTGCCGCTCAGCGTTGTGAAGGTGCCGCCGCGCCGCGCAGACAAAATATCCACACCCGGCGCGCAGACACTGGGCAAGGTGTTGGAAAAGTCTGCGACTTTAAAGCGATCGCCCTCACGCCCTACTGCCGCCACGGATAAAACATCATCGGCTGCCGCGGGTAGTGACGCCGCGATACAGAATTTTCCGTCCACTTGGCGGCGACTTTCGTTGCCAGCCGCTGCTACCACCAGCGGGCACACACCAAAGGCAGCGCGCGCCTTGAGCAGCCCCATGATGGCGTCGAACATGCGCAGGTTACCCCGGTAGGCTTCCAGCGCATTGGAGGTGGCCAACTCGACGGGCCAACCGCTACTGGTCATTGCCTTGACCATCCCAGGGAAATCAAAGCCCAGCGATAGGGAAATAATGTCGGCTTTCATGTGGTACGCCCACAACAAGCCGTCAAACACCATGTCGGAGGTGCCATCACCATCGTTCTGCAGCACCTTGCCAATCAAAGCCTGCTTGATGCCGGGGGCGACGCCTATGCGCACAGGGTTGCCACGCCCAAAGATCGTACCGGCGCAGTGAGTACCATGCCCATCGGTGTCACCGTTACCATCCCCGCTAAAGTCTTTTTGTATGAGTTCGACGCCCTCGAACGCCGGGTGCTTGGCCTCGATGCCGGTGTCCAGCACTGCCACGGTAACGCCCGCACCTGTATAGGGCGTATCGTTAGCCCCCACGGCTGCAAGCCCCCATGCGCTGCCCGCCTCACCGGCACCACTGGCGGCGGGTCGGATCAGGCTGATTGGCATTTTGGGGGCGAGCACCTGTACTTCGGGGTCGGCTTGCAGTTCAGCCACGGCTTTGTCCGGGATACGCTCGACGGCGAGGTTTATCTGCTGGCCCTCGACGCTGCTTGCCCCCGCCTTACCAAACAAGCCGCGGGCAGGCGTGGCCACACTGCGGCGCAATACGATGTAGTCCTTCATCAGGTCGTTCCTTAAACGGATGCATGAAGGTCGTAGACTGCGCCTGATGGGCGCTAAAGAGCGGCTGGAATGGTTTCCGTGAAATCGGGGCGCGTTAGTCAGCGGCCCCACAGCACTTTTTGTACTTCTTGCCACTGCCACAGGGGCATGGGTCGTTACGGCCTACCTTGGGCTCTGAACGAACAACCTCGGCCGGCGCGTCTTGCTCCGGCGGGCGCAGTGCGAACCAATAGTCGAACAGCGTAACCGCAGCCACGTGAATAAGGCCGGTCACCGCTTCCTCGGTGCTGACCGCGTCCTCGGTGCTGACCTCTTGATCGGCTTGGTCAGCGCCGATCACGTCCACACCCAACGTGTGCATCGTGATCATCTGCAAATACCCGGCTTCGGATTCGGGCAGTTGCGCCCAACCATCGCCCAGGGCCGTGCCGCGCTCATACCCCTGGCACCAATCGCGGATATCCAGCCCCTCGCGGTGCTCCGCCTCGTTATAGATCGGCGAAAAGTCGTCAGGGTATTCGCCGAGCATCAGCGATACCTGATTTAGATGCTGGATCAACAGGTCAAAGAAGCGCTGATAGACCTGCTCGCTTTTCCACTTGGGCAAACAGCGCGGCCCACCCCAAAACGCGGCGTACCAGTCATTGAAGTGGATGGCTTCTTTATAGGAGATGACCGCCGCGAAAAAACCGTCCATTTCCGAGATGGAGCGCACCGATACGTCGGTGGCATGCAGGTCCAGTTGGTCTTGGATGAAATCGAACTGCTCGAAGGTCAGCGGCTCGTTGCTGATGGTGTAGGCCATGGGGTACTCGTGGATGTAAGACGTTAGGCTCTGTACGGAACGATCCAAGGATATCACCCAGTCAGCATCACACCCGCACTTGGGTAATCCCCAGCAACCCGGCCTGCTGCACAATCTCTCGCGGCGAAGCATCTGCCGTTGGCATGATCAAGCTGTTTTCCGAATCCCCGAAGTGCAGTTGCAACAGGTGCAGCGCCGCCAAGTGCTCGGGCAGCACGTCGTCCTCCAGCTCGAAGGTATGTTGACGCGGTTCGCCATTGAAGGCGTAGCTGACGGGGTATTGATGCAAGACAGTCATGGCAGGCCTCTATGTAATTCACCAGGTAGATGCACTACAGACTGCCAAGGCGGGCGCGGATTCAATGAGATTTGCCGGGCACAAAAAAAGGCGACCCTATTGGATCGCCTTTTTCACACCGCCCAGCAGAGCGGATTTTGTTTGGTAGGCGCGATTGGACTCGAACCAACGACCCCCACCATGTCAAGGTGGTGCTCTAACCAACTGAGCTACGTGCCTGCTGTGGGGCGGCATTTTACGCACTTGTGATTGGCTGTCAACTGACAGGATGCAAAACCTGTAGGATGCGCTCCACAATCAACACACCCGTTTCTGATCTGGCATTCCCATGAAGGCCACGCACCAGGAGATCCAAGTGACCACCGCTGCCGTCAAGACCACCCTGATCACCCTGCTGCTGGCGCTTCTGCTGGCTCCACAGGCCCAGGCACAAACCCACACGCAAGCACACGCCAAGCACCCGGCCAAACACGCGCCGGCCAAACCCAAGGTGCTGAAAGTGTCGACGCTCAAGGGCAGGTTCAGCTTCACCCTGCCCAACGACTCCAAAGGCTACAGCGCCAATGCCATGCAGGATGGCGATGAAGCCTCCGGCGCCCAGGGGGCCAAAGGCACGATGTACACCAACCCGACTGAAAAACGCGTGGTCATCGTGTCGCAAATGCCTACGCCCACGGGGCAGAAAGTCGGGGACTATGACGCGACATTCCTGGACACCACCGTGGCCGACTACCTGAGCCAGCAAAGCGCTGCCCTGCCTGACTTCAAGAAGCTGGGCGACAAGGAGTTCACGGTAAAGGGCTTAGGTGTGCGGCAGATCGACAGTTCGGCCACCCAGGGCGGAGGCCGGACGTTGGCGACGACGTTTTTGGCCGCCTCCGGTACCACTCTGTCCATCGTGCAGGTGATTTCCCGGTTCGATGATCAAAAAGGGCATGACGCCTTGGTCAAGAAGATTGCGGGCATGCGCTGAGGTACGCCCTGCTCCCTCAATGCAAACAACACTGCTTATACTTCTTGCCACTGCCACACGGGCACGGGTCGTTGCGCCCCGCCCGCACTTCGGCGCGGGCCGGTTGCGGTGCCGCGCGGCGTTGCAGCCAGTAGGCGTGCAGCGCGATGGCGATACCGTGCAGCTGATCGATGGTGTCTTCGATGTCTTCGTCCGGCAGTTCCGTGCCCTGAAGGTCTTCTTCGTTCAGGGTGTGGATGGTGACGAAGGCCAACAGGTCTTGCTCATCATCGGGCAGGCCGTTCCAGCCGCCGCCCATGTCCACGCCGCGCTCATAGCCCAGGCACCAGTCGCCCACGCTCAATTGCGAGGTTTGCTGTTCATCATCGAAGATTTCGCTGAAGATCGGTTCGTATTGTGTTTGGTCTTCTTCCAACACCGTGGCCAAGTGGTTCATGTGCTGGATCAGCAGGTTCATGAACCGCTCGAATTCCTTTTCGCTGTTCCATTTGGGCAGGTAGCCCGCGCCGCCCCACAACGCCGCGTACCAGTCGGAGAACTGAATGGCGATGGGCCCGGAGACGATGGCGGTGAAAAAACCGTCCAATTCGGACACGGTGCGCACCGACTGTTCGCTGGGGTAACGCTCAAGGGCTTCCTGGATGAAATCCAGCTGGTCGTCGTTCAGCGGCTCGCTGCTGAGGGTGATGGACATGGGCGGGGCTCGCTGTGGGTAAAAGGCATTAATGGTCATATTAGAAGCCAAAACTGACGCAACGGCCAGACTTGCCTGACGCCTTCTTCATGCAGTGCCGGGGAACACCAGCCTGCATCGCGCACTCGTACCACCAGAGGCTGAACGATTCAGCCCTCCTCACTCACCCTCAGGAGCGCGCGGCATGGCAGGTACAGTGGCAGATTTCATCACTCAATCGCTCAAGCAGGTTGGCGTCAAGCGGGTATACGGCGTGGTCGGTGACTCGCTGAACGGCTTCACCGATTCGCTGCGCCGGTTGGGCGGCATTGACTGGATACACATGCGCAACGAGGAGTCGGCCGCCTTTGCCGCTAGCGCCGAAGCGCACCTGACCGGCGAGTTGGCCGTGTGTGCGGGTAGTTGCGGGCCGGGCAACTTGCACCTGATCAACGGCCTGTTCGATGCTCACCGCAGCGGCGTGCCGGTATTGGCCATCGCCGCGCACATTCCCAGCAGCGAAATCGGCATCGATTATTTCCAGGCCACCCACCCGGAAAGCCTGTTCAAAGACTGCAGCCATTACGTTGAACTGGTCAGCCGCGCCGACCAATTGCCGCAAATACTGGAACGCGCAACCCGCGTGGCCATCGCCCGCCGCGGCGTGGCCGTGGTAGTGATCCCTGGTGACGTGGCCTTGGAAAAAACCGAGGCCAAGGTGCCCAAATGGCAGGCGCCTGCCCCTGCACGGGTATTGCCCAACGAGGAGGAAATCCAGCGCCTGGCGCAGTTTCTCAATGCTGGCAACAAGGTCACTTTGCTGTGCGGCGCCGGGTGCGCCGGCGCTCACGCCGAGGTGATTGCCCTGGCCGAGCGCCTGCAAGCGCCGATCGTGCATGCATTGCGCGGCAAGGAGCACATTGAGTACGACAACCCTTACGACGTTGGCATGACCGGGCTGATCGGCTTCGCCTCGGGCTACCAGGCGATGATGAGTTGCGACACCCTGTTGATGCTGGGTACCAACTTCCCCTACCGGCAGTTCTACCCCGAGCATGGCCGTATCGCCCAGGTCGACCTCAAGCCCGAGGCCTTGGGCAACCGCTGCCCGTTGGAGCTGGGCTTGCTCGGTGATGTGAAACAAACCTTACAGGCTTTGCTACCCAGCCTTACGCCACACACCGACACCTCCCACCTGGCCACGGCACGCAAGGACTACCAGGATACCCGCCGCAAGCTCGATGCACTGGCGGAAAGCGGCCCCAACAGCGGCACAATCCACCCGCAATACCTCAACCGCCTGGTGAGCGAGTTGGCCGCAGACGATGCAATATTTACCTGCGACGTCGGCACCCCCACGGCCTGGGCGGCGCGCTACTTGAAAATGAACGGCAAACGGCGGCTGGTGGGCTCGTTCAACCACGGCTCCATGGCCAATGCCATGTTGCAGGCCATTGGTGCCCAGGCCACGTACCCCGGCCGGCAGGTCATTTCGCTGTCGGGCGACGGCGGTTTCGCCATGATGATGGGCGACTTCCTGACCCTGAGCCAACAGAAGCTGCCCGTCAAAGTGATCGTGCTGAACAACGGCACCCTGGGTTTCGTCGAGATGGAAATGAAAGCCAGCGGCCTGGTGGATGTCGGCTGCGACCTGCACAACCCCAACTTTGCCGCAATGGCCCAAGCCATGGGGGTCAAAGGCATCCGCGTGGAGAAACCCCAAGACCTGGAAGGCGCCCTGGCCGAGGCACTCGCCCACGACGGGCCAGTGCTGGTAGACGTGGTCAGCGCCCGCCAGGAACTGATCATGCCGCCGAACATCACCGCCACCGAAGCCAAGGGCTTCAGTTTGTTCATGCTACGGGCGGTGATGGATGGCCGAGCCGGGCAGCTGATTGACTTGGCCAAGGTCAACCTGCTGCGCTAATCGAAACCGGGCGGCCTGGCGCCGCCCTTGTTCAAAGTGTCATAAAGCCATCATCTAAGCCTGTTACAAACCGGGTCGTAGTTCTCAAACGAGCCTGGCCCTGTGAAAGTACTGTCGCTTTTTGCCCGCACCTCCCCCACCACGCTGCCGGTGCTGCGCCGTCTGAGTATCGGCCAACGTCTGCTGGCAGGCTTTGGCCTGTGCGCCGCTTTACTGATCGCACTGGGGGCGTTCTGTATCGTGGAAATGCAGCAGTTGCGCCACCAAGGCGAGTTGATCGAGCAAGGCCCGCTGTCGAGCATTGCCCAGGCCGATGCAATTGCCCTGGACCTGAGCAAGTTGCGCACTGAGGCGGCGCTGTTGCTGGTGTACGCCAACGATCCGGCGGAGCTGTCCAACCGCAAGATCGCCCTGGAACAATTGTCGGGTGAAGTGGAGCAGGGCTTCGGCCATTACCTGGCCCAAGTACCGGAGGGCACGGAGCGTGATTCGATCAAACTGCTGCAAGACGCCGCCCAACAGTTTGTCAGCCTGTTCAAGAACGCCATCGCGCTGGTCGAGCAGAAACAACTGGCTGAGGCCACCCACCTGTACAGCAACGACCTGACCAACCAGGGCGGCATGATGGACATGCAAGTGCAGTTGCTGCGCGAGTTGAACAAGCAAACCTCGGCCCAGGCGCTTGAAGTGTCTGCGCACACCTTCGAAAAAACCCGCCTCGCGGTCCCCGCCACTGTGGCCGTAGCCCTGGGGTTGATGTTGCTGTTGGCCTGGCGCCTGAGCGTGAGCATCACCCGCCCCCTGCGCCAGGCGCTGCACGTGGCCAAGACCGTGGCTGCCGGCGACCTCAGCCAGCCAGTGGTAGCCCACGGGCAGGATGAAGTGGCGCAACTGTTGCGCATGCTCGGGCACATGCGTGACCAGTTGCACGGCGTGATCAAACAGATCGGCGGCGCGGTGGGCCGACTCAACTCGGCCACCCAGGAGATGGGCGCGATCATGCACGACAGCGCCCAAGGCTTGCAGCAGCAATACAATGAGATCGAACAGGCGGCCACGGCCGTGACGCAGATGAGCCAAGCCGTGGAAGAGGTGGCGGGTAACGCGGTATCCACCTCGAGCGAGTCGCGTTCATCCAGTGCGGCGGTCAACGAAGGCCAGCAACAGCTCGATGCCACCATGGCCGACATCAGCGAACTGGCCGATCAGGTTGAGCAGGCCAGCGAGCGCGCGCAGCACCTGGCGGAAAAAACCCTGGGCATCAGCAAGGTGCTGGAAGTGATCCGCTCCGTGGCCGACCAAACCAATCTGCTGGCCTTGAACGCGGCGATCGAAGCGGCCCGTGCCGGTGAGGCCGGGCGCGGTTTTGCGGTGGTGGCCGATGAAGTACGCGGGCTGGCCCATCGTACCGGGGCTTCGACCCGCGAAATCGAACAGATGATGGCCAGCATTCACAGCGGCACCGGGCAGACGGTTCAGGCCCTGGCTGACAGCGCCGCCCAGGCCGGCCGTACGCGCCAGCGCGCGCAAGTGACCAAGGATGTGCTGGGCAGTATTTCCCGTTCGGTCAATGGCATCGACCAGCGTAACCAGGTGATCGCCAGTGCTGCCGAACAGCAGGCCCAGGTGGCGCGGGAAGTGGACCGCAACCTGGTGCGCATCCGCGACTTGTCGTTACAGACGGCCACCGGCGCGACCCAAACCAGTGCCGCCAGCCAGGAATTGGGCCGCCTGGCCAATGAGCTGGACGGGATGCTGGGGCGCTTTTCGCTGTGACAGCCTCGACACAATTACTTACAGCCATTAGATTAGCCGCGCTCCCGGGAATGACTCCCGGGCTTTTACCGATGGAGCTTCACTTGAAAAGCGCTTACAAAACCCTCGCCGCCCTGCTGTGCACCGCCGCCCTCGCCGCCTGTACCGGCACCCCGATGAAAACCCAGCAGTTGGACAGCCAGCAATACACCGTGATCGGCCACAGCGAGGCCAGCGCCACCGGCATCATGTTGTTCGGCATTATCCCGATCCAGCAAAACACCCGCTTCGTGCGCGCCCAGCAGGCAGCCATCAAGGCCAAGGGCGGCGATGCCCTGGTCAACACCCAGGTTCAGGAAAAATGGTTCTGGGCATGGGTATTGAGCGGTTACACCACCACCGTTTCGGGTGACGTGGTCAAACTCAAGAACATTCAGTAACACCGCACACATGCTCCTGTAGGAGCGGATTGATCCGCGAAGGGCGCGCCGCGGTATGCTTTTCGCGGATCAATCCGCTCCTACAGGGCTAGGTTAACCTTTAGGTAGTTCCAGCCTCACCCCACCCGGATGTTGCCCAAGCACGCTCCACGGCAGTACCGACCATTCTGGCGATTCGCAGGCGCGCATCACCCGCGCGAACCCAGGCCCGAAATAGATGCCCTTGGCCGTGAAGTGCCAGGACGGAAAATTCCAGATTTGCGGGTCGCTGTAGTCGCAGTCGTTTTCATCCGCTGGCTTTTTCATTTCCTCGGGGTACAGCTTCTGAAATTGCTGTACGAGGAACGGCGCCAGGTACTTTTCCCGATAAGCACTGTAGGTATCGAACGTAACCGAGCCGTCCTCGGCATCGCCGTTGCCATCGGGCCGGTCATAGTGCCAAGGCGCACCGTCGCCCAGCCACAGCACGTCTTCCAGGGCCAGGGCCTGGCCGGTGTTCACGTTAAGGTTGATCGGGTTGTCGCCGAAGTCGGGGTGGGCCCCGCCGCAGAAGTAACTGGTGAACACGCTGGCACTGAGCACCGCTGGCGAGAAATAGGTCGGCGTCACGGTCTGTTCGAAATCACCCTCGCCAAACCGGCTGCTATTAAGCATGCACTCCTGGTAACTGATGACCTCACTCCACAGGCGCGCGCGCAAGACCGGGTTGACCCGTGCCAACGCGTCGGCGGGGTAGCCCGAGGTGACCTCGAACAGGCTGATTTTCGACTCGGTCTCGGCCTGCCACTTCAAGCCATACCCCATGAACGTCTCGGCCTTCCCGGCGGCCAGCGGCAGTTGTGACAACCGCAGGTATTCATAAGGGTCGTGCTCGCGCAATTGCACGAAGAACGGGTCGGCATTGCCCGCCGGCGGCAGTTCGGCCCGGTGCAGTTTGACCGCCAGGACCTTGCCCTTGGGGTCGAGCCACTGGCCCTGCCAGCCCCCGGCGTTATCGCGCGTTAGGTTGAGTTTGGGCCGGGGGGTATCCTGATAGTCATCCTGGCCTTCATCCAGGCTCAGCTCATCGTTTTGCAGGGCACCGCTCAGGGCCAGGTCGCGGTGGTACTTCACATAGAAGTAGCGCCCGCTGACCTGCGCCGGGTCGGCCAGTTGCAGTTCCACCACGACGGGCATCGCGCCCAGGGTGCCGCTGTACACCTGATTGATGTCGGCGGCGTAAAGACGGTTGCAAAGCAAGCCCAGCAACAACAGCCAAGGGCGAAGGCGTCCGTGTGACATAACAATTCCCTGCATGAATTCGTGGCGTGATTATGATTCAGCCCACAAGCCTGCGATAGCTTAACCAATGGGCCTGGCGGTACCGAACAGGCTGACCTGAGCCAATTGACCGCCCGTTTCGGTCAGGCGCAACGGCGCGGTGCCGCCCGGCATCAGCACTTCGACCTGCCCAGCCGTGACCCAGCCGGCCTGCCACGCCGCCGAAGCCACCGCACTGGCACTGGTACCGGACGACTCGGTGGGCCCTTCGCCGCGCTCGAACACACGGGCCATTACCCGTTGCACACCGGTCAATGCCGCCCATTGCAGGTTGACCCCGGCCGGGCAGGGTTCGCCGCTGCCCTGGCCATTGTCGCGGGCATAGGCAATGCGGGTCAGCGCGGCGCCCAACACCGGCGCACGCAGCTGCGCCATGCTCGGCAACTGCTCGGGCGCAGCCAGCAAGGTGACGCAATGGGGGTTGCCAATACGCACGAACTGGCTGGTGTGCCAAGCCGGGTCCAACGCCTGCAGGGGGGCAACAGTCACGGGCAGGGGTGTCTGGGCAAACCCTTCGGCGCCCACCGCCAGCGGTCCGAAGCCGGGTGTACCCAGCTCCAGCCAAAAACCCTGCACGCCATCGACGGTCGCCGGGTCAACCTGCACCGGTGCCAGCGCACCGGCTTGATCGTGATGCACCCGCAGCGCGAAGGGAGCCGTGCCCACCACCCCGCTGTCGGTCAGTGCCTGGGAAAAAATCGTCAGGCCATTGCCACTGCGTTCAGCCAGGCTGCCATCGGTGTTGACGATCAACAGGTCGAACGGTGCCTGCTGTTCAAAGGGCCCCACCAGCAAGCCGTCGCTGCGATGGCCCTTGGCACCGGCCGGGCGGGTGCCAGCCGGCCAGGCGCAAATGGCCTCGATGGCCGCCATCGCCCACTGCTCGCGATGCTGGGCGGCAGCCTGGGGCGTGGCGGGCAGGTCGATACCCAATTGGCGCAGATGGTCAGGGCTGGCAACGGCATACAGGTTGCCACGGGCGTCGTAGAGAGTCGGCATGGAAGGGCTCGATAGGCATGGGACAATTCTTGCAACATTAACGGTTTTACCGCAGCCGCGCCCAGCCCAGTAACATGGCCCTTTACGCAGCCCAGGGCCTGCCCCATGACCGCCTCCCCTACCCGCCGCCCTCGATGGTGGCCGTTGCTCGCATTGACCGTGTTAATTGGCATCGGCCTGCCTTATGGATGCTCGCGCCTGGCCTACAAGGAGCGCGAGCTGATCTTCAGCATCGAACCGGGCACTGCCAGCTGGTTCACGGGCGTACCCAGCGGCGTCAAGCAAATGGACATCCCCTTGGCCACGGGGCTTTCCAGTAGCCAATACATTCACGGCTGGTGGTGGCCGGCCAGCCGTGCCGACGCGCCCGCCGTGCTGTACCTGCACGGCACGCGCTGGAACCTGACCGCGCAGGTGCGGCGCATTTCCACCCTGCGCAGCCTGGGTTTCTCGGTGCTGGCCATCGATTACCGAGGCTTTGGCGACAGCCCCGGCGACCTGCCTTCCGAACGCAGCGTTTACCAAGACGCCCAAGCCGCCTGGCAACGCTTGGTAGCGCTGCAGCCGGCCGCCGACAAACGCTACATCTACGGCCATTCCCTGGGCGGGGCGATCGCCGTGGACCTGGCCGAACACCTCAACCAAGAACACGAACCCAAGGCTGCCGGGCTGATCATCGAGTCCACCTTCACCGACATGGGCGCCGCCGCCCAGGCCGTGATCAACACGTCGCTACCGATCCGCTGGCTCATGTCGGAGAAGTTCGACTCCATCGACAAAATTGGCGACGTTGGCCTGCCCGTGCTGATCGTGCACGGCACGGATGACCGCTACGTACCTTCGCGTTTCAGCCGCGCTTTATTCGACGCGGCGGCACCGCCCAAGCAGCTGTTGCTGGTGCCCGGCGGCACGCACAACAACAGCATGTCCATCGGCACCGCCCAATACGCCCAGGCGTTGAACGAAGTGTTCGGTTTGCAGGCGCGGTGACGCAACTATCCGCTGCCCCCCGGGGTCATTGATGTAGGGCGACAGCCTTGTCGCCATCGACCTTAACTGGATCCAGGCAGCCCCATGGAAAATGACCAAGGCAAGACCCCGGGACTCTCTGCCAGCGAGCAGCAGGAAGTCCACGAAAGCCAGCCACCACGCGCCGCCGTGCTGCACGAAATCATCCGCACCGAAGGCGATCACGAGCTGGAGCGCAGCGTAGCCGCCCTGTGGTGGTCTGCCCTGGCCGCAGGCTTGACCATGGGCCTGTCGCTGATGGCGATGGGCTTGTTCAATTCGCGCCTGCCCGAAGGCGAAGCCAGCAAGGTGATTGCCAGCCTGGGCTATTCGGCGGGCTTCCTGGCGGTGATCCTGGCGCGCCAGCAACTGTTTACCGAAAACACCCTGACGGCGGTTTTGCCGGTCATGACCAAGCCCACGCTGACTAACGCCGGGCGCTTGCTCAGGCTGTGGGGCGTGGTGCTGGCGGGTAACCTGGTGGGCACATTGCTGGTGTCCTACGTGATGCTGCACTTACCGATTTTCGACAGCAAGACCGACGCCGCCTTTCTGGAAATTGGCCGCAAGGTGATGGAAAACGACATGGGCCAGATGTTCTCCAAAGGGATCATCTCCGGCTGGATGATCGCCACCATGGTCTGGATGATCCCCTCGCTGGAAAGCGCCAAGGTGTGGGTCATCATCCTGATCACCTACCTGATGGCACTGGGCGACTTCACCCACATCGTCGTGGGGTCCGCCGAGACCTCTTACCTGGTATGGGCAGGTGAATTGTCGTGGCGGGATTTCTGGGTAGCCTTTGCCGGGCCTACGCTGGCAGGCAATATCATTGGCGGGAGCTTCATCTTCGCGCTGATCAGCCATGCGCAGATCCGCAGCGAGAGTGGCAAACCGCCGGAAGAGAAGCCGGCGGCGGCACGCTCCAAAAAAACCTAGGCCTTTATCGAAGCTCCCCCGGGGCACCGGGCCGCACTTGGGGCTGCTGCGCATCGCCGCTCGCCCCACCCAGCATCCACCACTTGCGGCCCGTTTGCGGGTTCAGCAGGTCCACCCGTTCGCCCATCTGTGGCGTACTCACCGGCACCTGCCGGGCCTCGGCCAAGGCTACGATGCGCTCGAACGGCTCGTTCCAATCGTGGATCGACAAATCGAACGTGCCATTGTGAATCGGCAGCATCCACTTGCCACGCAAATCGATATGCGCCTGCAGGCTTTCTTCAGGCTGCATGTGCACATGGGACCAATTGACGTTGTAGGCCCCCGTTTCCATCAGCGTCAGGTCAAAGGGCCCGTAGGTGTCGCCAATGGTCTTGAAACCGTCGAAATAGCCAGAGTCGCCGCTGAAAAATACCCGCCAACCCGGCTCGATCATTACCCAGGAAGCCCAAAGCGTGCTGTTGCTGTCGAACAGCGTGCGCCCGGAAAAATGCTGGGTAGGTGTGGCCGCAAAGCGCGTGCCGTCGATTTCGGTCTCTTGCCACCAGTCCAACTGGCGGACCTTTTGCGCGGGGATGCCCCACTCGATCAACCGATCACCCACCCCAAGGGTGGTGAGAAAATATTCGGTCTTGCCGGCCAACTGCCTGACCGCCTGTTCGTCGAGGTGATCGTAGTGGTCGTGGGAAAGGATCACCGCCTTGATCGGCGGCAGCTCGGCAATGCTGATGGGCGGCTGATGAAAACGCTTGGGGCCGGCCCACTGCACCGGCGAGGCGCGCTCGCCGAACACCGGATCGGTAATGAAAAAACACTGGCTTACCTTGAGCAAAATGGTCGAGTGGCCCAGGCGCCAGAGGCTGTTGTCGGGTGCCGCCAGCAATTGCTCGCGGGTCAGCGCCTGCACCGGCAGCGGCGCCTGAGGCCGGGTACCCTTGGGTTTGCTCAGTAACAGGTATTTGATGCCGATGCGCAGCTTTTTCAGAAAACTGTCACGGGGCAGCACGCGCTGATTGCGATACTGGCCATCCTGCTTTTGCGAGGCCATGTCTGAAACAGGGACGGCAGGGGTCGGTGAGTCGAGCATAAGCAACAGTACTCCGAAGATCAGGGCAGCGTGTAGAGCATACGCTTGTGTACAAGGCAATGAAGCCTGTAAACGTGACAAAGCATTTATCTTTGAAAAAGGGACGTCCGGCTGCTGAATAGGCTTGCAAGGCCACTTTCAATGCCGCCCCAGTTGCCTGACAATGCGGGAGAAATTAAGGCGACAAACGGTACTTCCTGTACAGCTAGACTTTTCTTGTACAGGAAACAGGAAACTCCGTGGCCAGGTGAACCGCGCATTATGGAAAATAACATCGGCAAAGGGCTTTCGTTTGCCAGGCGTATCTATGTACCGCGCATCATTGGCACGGCCTTCAGCCTGCTCAGCGTGTATGTGGCCGTCACCCCGCTCAACCTGCCCACCTGGCTGTTGGTACTGCTGTTGATCAACGGCCTGGCCTGGCCGCACCTGGCCTATCAACTGGCCTGCCGCTCGCCCACCCCGTTCGCTGCCGAACGGCGCAACCTGTTAATGGACTCGCTGTTCTGTGGCTTTTGGGCCGCGGCCATGCAATTCAACCCACTGCCGGCCGCCACCATCCTGTCCATGGTCACCATGAACAATGTCGCGGCAGGCGGGCCGCGGTTGTTCATCAAAGGGTTGATGGCGATGCTTGCCGGCTGCCTGGGTGCCATTGCCCTGCTGGGCCTGGGCTGGCAGCCGGTCACGACGCCCCAGCAAGTGCTGGCCTGCCTGCCCATGCTGACGCTCTACCCGCTGGCCGTGGGCACCGTGTGCTACCGCCTGGCAATTCGCCTGTCGGAACACAAACGCACGCTCAGCACCCTGAGCCGCACCGACAGCCTCACCGGGCTGCTCAACCATGGCGCCTGGAAAGACCTGCTGCATATGCGCTATCACCACTGCCGGCAAGCCCAGGACCACGCCATCATCGGGCTGATCGACATCGATCACTTCAAATCCATCAACGACAGCTTCGGCCATATCGTCGGTGATGACGTGCTGCGCCACTTGAGCCAGGAGTTACGCAACAACGTGCGCCCCAGCGATCTGGCCGGTCGCTATGGCGGTGACGAGTTCTGCGTGATCCTGCCGAACATGACCATGAAGCAGGCGCGCGAGGTCATGGAGCGTCTGCGCCAGGTGTTCGCCAACTATCGCCACCCGCGCGCGCCACAGTTGCGCGTCAGCCTGAGCATCGGCCTGGCGACCTGGCGTCGCGAATTTGCCGACGCCGCGACCTGGCTCAACGAAGCCGACAAAGCCTTGTACGTGGCCAAGAACACCGGGCGCAACCGGGTCAATGTATGCGCGGCCGACTTGCTGCTGCCCAAGTAACCCGTTCCCGCCCTCGCCCGGACGACCGGTAGGGGGTCAGAGGAACAAAAGGGATCCACGGCCGTCGACATGCACAGGGCTATCAGAAACCGCCCTGCCGGCCCGTGCTCAGCCGTTGAAGACGAACAGGGTCATCACGTTGTTCCATGGATTGTTTCGTACGTGACGAAAGTCAGTAAGGACCAGCACAGCAATGGACATCGCCGCTGACACTTATGGGTCTGCCTCTGCTCATAGCCTGCACACCCGTAAATTGATCGCCCTGATCGGCGGGCTGTTCGCCCTGGCGTTTGCCATCGCCATCGCCGCCCTGGTGCACATCGCCTACCGGTTGAATGCCGACGAGAGCCAACAGAGTTACTTTTACGCCCAGAAAGCCTTGCAAGCGCGCATCACCACTTCGCAAAACCTGCTGACCAGCTATGCAGTGTGGAATAGTGCCTACCAGCATCTCAATGCGGCCGATGCCAGGCGCTGGGCGTTTGAGGAGCGCAACCTGGGCGAGTCGCTGTTCACCCTCAACGGTTACGAAGGCGTGTTCGTGCTGGACCGCCAGGCCACCCACTATGCGCTGTTCAACGGCCAACCCACCAATGCGCAGGCGCAAACCTTCGTCGGCACGGCACTGCTGCCGATCATCGAGGCGGCCCAAGCGCACAGCGAAAGCGCCGCGCCTGTCAGCCGGTATGCCCTGTTCAACGGTTGGCCGGCCCTGCTCAGTGCCTCGGCGATTTTGCCGGACGACGGCAGCGCGGTACCCGACGCCGCGCGCACTCGCGTATTGCTGTTCGCCGACCTGCTGAGCCCGGAAAAAGTCAGCCGCCTGGGCGACGATTACGACCTGCCCCATTTGCTACTGGAAAGCCATGACACGGGCCTGGCGGGCAAACCGCGCCTGCCGCTGGGCGACACTGGCTACGACCTGACCTGGGAACCGCGCCGGCCTGGCTCGCAACTATTGTGGTCAGTGGTGCCGCCACTGACTGCCGCCGTGGTGGTGCTATGCCTGTTGATGGCCTGGCTGTTTCGCTACGCGCTGCGCACCTCGGAACAAATCGACGACAGCTACCGCGTGCTGAAAATCAGCAACCGTGCGCTGGAAGCCAGCGAAGAGCGCTTCCGCGCCGTGGCCGAGGCGGCCTCGGACTGGATCTGGGAAACCGACGCGCAGGGCCGCCTCAGTTACCTGTCCACGCGCTTTACCGTGGTCACCGGGTTTACCGGCCAGGACTGGCTCGGCCAGCCCATCGAAAAACTGCTGACGTGCGAAACCATGCCGCTGGGCCAATGGCTGCGCACCCTCGACGGTACCGGCGGCAGCCTGCGTTGCGCCTACCGCGACCATGCGGGCCAGTTGCGCTACTGCAGGGTTTCTGCCAGGGCGATCCATGGCGACGGCCAGGTACAGGGGTTTCGTGGCACGGCAAGCGATGTGACCGATGAAGTGGCAGCCCATGCGCAAATTCAACACCTGTCGCTGCACGACGCCCTCACCGGGCTTGCCAACCGCAACAAGCTGACGCGCTACTTCGAGGAGGCTGGTGCGCGGCTCCCCGGCCCGACGCCGTTGACGCTCATCCTGCTGGACCTGGACAACTTCAAGCCGATCAATGATGCCCTGGGCCACCCCGTGGGCGATGCGGTATTGCTGGAGGTGGCCACGCGCCTGCGCGAATGCACCCGTGAACACGACCTGGTCGCCCGGTTAGGCGGCGATGAATTCGTGCTGGTGCTCAATGCAATCGACAGCGACAAGGAAATCGATCGCTTCTGCGCGCGGTTGATCGAAAGCCTGCACCGGCCCATCCTGCACCAGGGCCAGCGGTTGCACATCGGTGCCAGCCTGGGCATCGCCCAGTCCAGCCGCCAGGGGCTGGGCGTGGACGAGTTGATACGTTGCGCCGACATCGCCCTTTATCAGGCCAAGGCAGCCGGCAAGAACACCTGGCGGTACTTTTCCGAACACATGAACCAGCAGATCCAGCAGCGTCGCCATCTGGAAAACGAACTGCGCCAGGCCATCGGCAACCAGGAGTTCGTGCTGCACTTCCAACCCCGCTATCGGGTCGATGACATGCAGATCGTCTCGGCCGAAGCGCTGGTCCGCTGGCAGCATCCGGTGCGCGGCCTGTTGGGCCCGGACACCTTTATCGCGCTGGCCGAACAAACCGAATTGATCGTGCCGCTGGGCCGCTGGGTGCTGCACCAGGCCTGCCTGACCGCACGCCAATGGCCGGAGCCCATGCAAGTGTCGGTCAACCTGTCACCGGCGCAGTTCAGCCACGGCGACGTGGTCCACGACGTGCGCGAGATCCTTATGCAAACCGGCTTCCCTGCCCACCGGCTGGAACTGGAGGTGACCGAGAACGTCATGTTCAATGATGTCGACGGTGCCCTGCATACGCTCAAGGCCCTCAAGGAGCTGGGCGTACGCCTGAACATGGACGACTTTGGCACCGGCTATTCGTCGCTGGGCTACCTGCGCACCTATCCATTCGACAGCCTGAAGATCGACAAACGCTTCATCGCCGCCATGGACCGCAGCGGCGGCGACCGCGCCGTGGTGCAGGCCATCATCAACCTGGGCAAGGCCATGGGCCTGATGGTCACGGCAGAAGGGGTGGAAACCGAACAGCAACTGCACAGCCTCAGCCTGGACCTGTGCCATGAAGTACAAGGCTTCTACCTCAGCCGGCCGCTGGACGCACGGGCCTTGGAGCTGTTGTTCGAGGCGCAAAGCCCAGCCCGCGCAATGCCTGTGATCGCCCCTGCCTGACTGCCCTGCAAGCAACAATGGCAAAACATTCGATACAGATCGCGCCCGCCTCGCTAAACTCATCGAAAATAACTCTGGTGCGAGCGCGTGTTCGCCCTCCGTTTTGCGAAGTGAAGGCTCATGGGGAACTCTGTCGCCAACGATATTGCCACGATTGGCCGTATCCATGCTGTGCCCGCCATCCTGCAAGTGATCTGCGAGACCACCGGCATGCGCTTTGCCGCAGTGGCCCGGGTCACTGAAAACTCCTGGACCACCTGTGCGGTGCTCGACACCCTGGGGTTCGGCTTAAGCGTGGGCGGCGAACTGGACGTCACCACCACCCTGTGTCACGAAATCCGCAGCAGCCACCAGACCGTGGTGATCGACAAGGCCAGCGAAGACGACCAGTACTGCAACCATCACACGCCGCGCATCTACAGCTTCGAAAGCTATATCTCGGTGCCGGTGTTTCGCGCCGACGGCAGTTTTTTCGGCACCATCTGCGCGCTCGACCCGCGCCCGGCCAACCTCAAGGGCAGCGCCATCCAGCCGATGATGGAGTCTTTCGCCCGGGTGCTGTCGATCCAGATGGAGAGCGAAGAGAGCCACCAGCGCACCGAAGTGGCGTTAGCCAAGGAACGGGAAAAAGCCGACCTGCGCGACCAGTTCATTGCCGTGCTCGGCCATGACCTGCGCAACCCGCTGTTTGCCATCACCGCAGGCGCCGAATTGCTACAGCGCAGGCTCTTGGATGCCAAGAGCCAGACCATCGCCCAGCACATCCTCACCTCGGGCCTGCGCGCCACGCGCCTGGTGGAAGACGTGCTGGACTTCGCCCGCGGGCGCCTGGGCGAAGGCATTACCCTGAACCGCGCGCCGTGCGAGGACTTGTCGGCGGCAATGATCCACGTGGTGTCGGAAATTCAGCGGGTGCACCCTGACCGGCTGATCCGCCTGCGCATCGGCGATTTGCAGGCCATCGACTGCGACCGAGAGCGGGTCACGCAACTGCTGTCCAACCTGGTGTCCAACGCCATCCATCATGGCGCCCCCAACGGGCCGGTGGACGTCTCGGCCGATTTACTCGAAGACACCTTCGTGCTGGGCGTGCACAACCTGGGCAAACCGATCGAGGCCGCCGTGCACGCCAAGCTGTTCCAGCCCTTTACCCGCCTGAGCAACGACGCCCCGCAAAGCGGCCTGGGCCTGGGCCTGTACATTGCCAGCCAGATCGCCGTGGCCCATGGTGGGCGCATGGAAGTGCTGTCTACCGCTGAGGCCGGCACGTTGTTTACCTTCCGCATGCCGCTGGCCTGAGCCGCCGCCTTACCAGGTGGTTGCCTGCCCGAAGCGGTTGAGCTCGAACACCTTGGCCTGCGTGAACCGCTCGCGCAGCCAGCGCGCCGCAGTGCCGGGGTGGCCATCGCGGGCCCACAGCAGGTCCACCCCCACCAGCCAGTCGGTGTGTGGGTAGGCCTGCAACTGCAACTCCACCAACTCACCGGCGGCCAGCTCCCGTTGCACCAACTGGTGCGGCAAGGTTGCCCAACCCAGCCCCGCGCGCACCATCGCCACCAGCGCCAGGTAACTTTCGGCTCGCCATAGCTGGGTGGACCGCAGGTATTCGCTGCTCGGCAATTTATCGGCGTGGGCACTGAACGCCAGGCGCCGATGGGCATGCAGGTCGGCAAAACTGACCTGGGCTTGCCGCGCCAACGGGTGATCGGGGTGGGTCACGTGGGCCATGATCAATTTGCCCATCTGCACGAAATCCAGCGCCTGCGGGTAGTTGGGCTGCGAGAACGCCAGGCCCAGGTCGGCCTCGCCCTTCATCACCAACTCGCTGACGTCGCCATGCACCGGGTGGCGCACCACCAGGTCGACGTAGGGAAACACCTCGGCGAACTCGCTCAACACTGGCATCAACTGGGTGTAAGGCACCTCGATCGCCAAGGTAAGGCTGGCCTCGGTGTGTTGCGCCAGGCTGTCGGCATGCCCCTGCAACGCCAGGCAGCGCTCTAACACGGCCTCGGCCTCGATCAGCAACGTGCGCCCGGCGGCGGTCAGCGTCGGTAGCCGGCTGGTGCGATCAAACAACTCCACGCCCAGGTCCGCTTCCAGGTTGGCGATGCCGGCACTGACCGTCGATTGGGTTTTGCCCAGCGAGCGCGCCGCTGCCGAAAACGAGCCGACCTTTACCGCCATCACAAACAGTTGCAACTGATCAAAGGAAAAGCGCACCCATCACCCCGCCAACCATCGTTTTAACCGATGGTTACTCATTTGTTCCATCGTCTGCAACCGGTGAATATCCCATCAGGCCAGCCCGCTGCCCGTGGATCCGTCGCTGAGCCGCTCACCCCAAGGCACTTAGAACCTAACAAAGCCCTCCAGGAGTATTTGCCATGAGCCGCAAACGGATTCACCCGGTGGATGAGCTATTGCCCGCCCGCCAACTGTTGACCTTCGGCCTGCAACACGTATTGGTGATGTACGCCGGCGCCGTCGCTGTGCCGCTGATCCTGGGTAGCGCCCTGGGTCTGACGCCCGAACAGGTGGTGCTGTTGATCAATGCCAACCTGCTCACCAGCGGCATCGCCACGCTGATCCAGACCTTGGGCGTGTGGAAGTTCGGTGCGCGGTTGCCGCTGATCCAGGGCTGCTCGTTCATTGCCTTGGCGCCGATGATCATGATCGGCAAAAGCTTTGGCCTGAACGAAGTGTTTGGCGCGGTGATCGCCGCCGGCGCCATGACGATCCTGCTTGCGCCGGTGTTCAGCCGCCTGTTGCGTTTTTTTCCGCCGGTGGTGATCGGCAGCCTGATCACCATCATTGGCATCTCCTTGATGCCCGCCGCAGCCATCTGGGTGGGCGGCGGCAACCCGGACAGTGCCGATTTCGGCGCGCCGGCCAACCTGCTGCTGGGCCTGGCAACCATTGCCGTGACCTTGCTGATCTATGCCAAATGCTCGGGGTTGGTCGGCAACCTGAGCGTGTTGCTGGGGCTGATCGTCGGCAGCCTGATCGCCGCCGCCTGTGGCATGACTGACTTCCAGCACATGAGCCACGCTGCCTGGTTCGAGCTCAGCTCGCCCATGGCCTTCGGCGCGCCGAAGTTTTCCCTCACGCCCATTTTGATCATGACCCTGGCCATGCTGGTGATCATGGCCGAGACCACCGGCAACTGCCTGGCCATTGGCAAGCTGGTGGGCAAACCCACCACGCAGCAAACCTTGGGCAATGCATTCCGGGCCGATGGCCTTAGCACCCTGCTCGGTGGCTTTTGCAACAGTTTCCCCTACAACGCCTTCACCCAGAACACCGGCCTGATCGCCCTTTCCAACGTCAAGAGCCGCTTCGTGGTGGCCGCTGCCGGCGCGATCATGGTGTTGATGGGGCTGTTCCCCAAACTGGGCGCGCTGATCGCCGCCGTGCCCACCCCGGTGCTCGGCGGCTGCGCCATCGTGATGTTCGGCATGACCACCGTGGCTGGCATCCAGGAGCTGTCGCGGGTGACCTTCGAAGGTACCCGCAACGGCATCATCGTCGCGGTGTCGGTGAGCGTCGGCGTGCTGCCGATGTCCTTTCCCGCGTTGTTTGCCCATGTTCAAGGGCCGCTCAAGCTGGTGCTCGACAGCGGCATCTTCCTCGGCGCGATTTGCGCGGTGGTGCTGAACCTGTTGCTCAACCCCCAGAGCCGATCCGCATCGGCCACCCTGCCACACCAGGAGACTGTATGAACGCCCTGACCACTGCCCCAGACACCCTCACCGCCTTGGACCTGGATTTGCTGCGCCAGTCGATTGCACTCTCGCAGGCGTCGCGCGAGCGCGGCCGCCACCCCTTCGCAGCGCTGGTGGCCGACCGTGAAGGCACGGTAATCGCCAGCGCCGGCAATAACTCCATGCCGCCGCAAGGCGACCCCACCCAGCACGCCGAGTTGGTGGCCGTGGCCCAGGCCGCCAAGCTGCTGAGCCCGGCAAAGCTGGCCGAGTGCACCCTGTACAGCAGTGCCGAACCTTGCTGCATGTGCGCCGGCGCCGTGTACTGGACCGGCGTGGGGCGGGTGGTGTACGCGCTGTCGGAGCATGCATTGCTGGGCCTGACGGGCAGCCACTCGGAAAACCCGACCTTTGCCCTGCCCTGCCGCGAGGTGTTTGCCCATGGGCAGCGTACGATCGCGGTGCACGGGCCGCTGCTGGAAGCGCAAGCAGCGCAGGTGCACGAAGGCTTCTGGCGGTAGCTCAGCGCATCCCGACGGTCACCAACTCCACCAACCGATCCAGGCTCTGGCCCCAGCCTTCATGAAAGCCCATTTCTTCATGCGCCTGGCGATCGGCGGCTGTCCAGTGCAGGGCGCGGGCGGTGTAGCGGGTCTTGCCATCGACGTCTTCCAGGGTAATCACCGCAGTCATGAACGCCCGAGGCGAAGGCACCCAGCCCGGCTGGAAAGCGTCGGTAAAAATCAGTTTCTCGGGGGCTCGGATCTCCAGGAACACCCCAAGGTTGGGGTACTCGCTGCCATCGGGTGCGCGCATCACCGTGCGAAAGGCGCCGCCCACCCACAACTCCAGTTCGCACACCGGCGTGGTCATGCCGTGGGGGCCCCACCATTGGCGCAGCAGGTCAGGCTCTACCCAGGCGCGAAATACGGTTTCACGGGGGGCGTCGATCAGGCGGGTGATGGACAGTTCGAAATCGGCACTGGGCGCGCCGGCGGGGTGAAGGCTCATTTTATTGTTCTCCTTCGAAGGCTTTCGGGCAGTCGAGCAACTATAGGCTGCGCCCTGCCATTTGGGCGACCAGCCGATATCTGGCACGGTTGTTCCGCTCGACCACGCGACGCTGTATCTTCGCCGCTACAAATCTCTCAAGGACTGAACCGTGTCGATCCACCTGGCGTGCCACAGCACACTGACAGGCGCGCAACGTGAACAGCTGTTGACGCTTGACGTGCTGCCCGAACAGAAAGCTTTCTGCGGCGACATCCATGGCGCGCTGTACACGCTGCTGGACCGCCCCAACCCGAACATTCGCGGCTTTGCCCTGCTGCACGATGCGGTGCCGGTGGCTTTTTTGCTGCTCAAGCGCCCGCCGTTCCTACCACCCTGGGCCGATGAAGACGCCGCCACCCTGCATGCCTTGCAGGTGGACGCGCGCCTGCAAGGTCGCGGTTACGGCCGCGCCTGCCTGCAAGCGCTGCCCGCCGTGGCCCGCCAGGCATGGCCGCAGGTCAACCAACTGATGCTGTCGGTGGACCAAGGCAACAGCGCCGCCCATGGCCTGTATCTGAGCGAAGGCTGGGTCGACACCGGCACCGCTTATCGGGGGCGCGTCGGTTACGAACGGCGCCTGGCGCTCACGCTGCCGGCGTGATGCGATAGGCGCAGCGCCGGGCGTTGGCCAGCAGGTGCTCCACGCGCTCCACCCGCGCCTGCAACACGGCCTGGAACACGGCAAGCTCGGCTCGGCAAAAACCTTGGCAGGCCGTGGCCGCGGCGCAGATCGGGCAGTGATTTTCCACCAGCAGCAGCGAACCATCGGGCGCCTCGCTCCATTCGGCCATGTAGCCTTCCTGGCTACGCAACGCCACCAGCCGGGCAACGCGCTCGCGCAGTTCGTCGACACCGGCCAGCGCCTGCCGATAGGTGTCCTGGGTCTGCTGCTCGCGAACCTCGATCAAGCGCTCGATGGCCGCCTCGCCGAACGTCTCGCGCACCGTGTTCAACAACTGCACGGTGAGTTCGGAATGGGTGTCGGGAAAGCGCCCGTGGCCAGCGGTGGTCAGTTGCCAGTGCTGCGTGGGCCGACCTACCCCTTGTGCCTGCGCCCGCGCCTGGACCAGCCCGCTGGCGGCGAGTTTGACAAATTGCTGGCGCGCCGCTTCCGCCGTGGTGCCGAGCAGTTTGCCGGCATCACTGGCCTGCAATGGCCCGCGTGTCTTTAGCAGGTACAACAGTCGCTCGGCGGCCGATTGGAGATTTTCCACGTTTTGCGTTGACAAATTATTGGATCCTGCATTTCAATAGAACAAGAAAAAGCTTGGTTAATTTAGCGCACTGCGCCCGATCGAGCAATCCGAATCAGCCTTGAGAGACTGCCATGAACACGCAAGCAAGCACCTGGAGTGAATTGCTGTCGGGGCGCAATGCCGCGCGCTCGGTCGCCCTGTCCGGCGGGGTCGCCCTGCACGCGATCAATATCTACATCGCCACCACCATCCTGCCCTCGGTGGTGCAGGACATCGGCGGCTTGCACCTATACGCCTGGAACACCACGTTGTTCGTGGTGGCCTCGATCCTGGGCTCGGCCCTGACCGCGCGCTTGTTGCAACGCGCCGGCCCGCGGGGTGCCTATGGCGTGGCCGGTGGCCTGTTCCTGCTGGGCAGCCTGGCCTGCAGCCTGGCGCCGAACATGCCGTTGATGCTGGTGGGGCGCTCGGTGCAGGGCCTGGGTGGTGGGCTGTTGTTCGCGTTGTCGTACTCGATGATCCAGCGGGTGTTCGACGAACGCCTGTGGCCGCGGGCCATGGCGTTGATTTCAGGCATGTGGGGCATCGCCTGCCTGATTGGCCCGGCCATCGGCGGCATCTTCGCCGAACTGCACGTCTGGCGCGCCGCCTTTGGCAGCCTGATCCCTATCACCCTCGCCTACCTGCTGCTGACCTTCAGCGTGCTGCCACGTGCTGAAGCCCAGCGCCCGGCCGCCGGCCGCTTGCCGGTCACGCAATTGCTGTTGCTGGTGGCCGCGGTATTGGCGATCAGCCTGGGCAGCCTGTCGCAGGCACCCCGGTGGAATCTGGCCGGCATGGGCGTGGCGGCCGTGCTAATGGCCTGGCTGCTGGCCAAGGAGTCGCGCAGCGCTACCCGCCTGCTGCCCAAAGGGGCGTTGCATCCGCGTTCGCCGCTGTTCGCCCTGTACGGCACCATGGCGCTGTTGATCATCGGCATGACCGGTGAAATTTTCGTGCCGTATTTTTTGCAACTGCTGCACGGCCAAACACCCCTGCTAGCCGGCTACCTTGCCGCATTGATGGCAGTGGGCTGGACCACGGCCGAGCTGCTCAGTGCCGGGTGGCTGGGCGCGGGCGTTCGCCGCGCGATCGTCGGCGGCCCGGTGTGCGTGCTGATCGGCCTGGTGTTGTTGGCTGTGTTCAGCCCCGTTGCCGGTGGCGGCGATTGGACAGTGCTCGGCCCGATTTGCCTGGGCCTGACCTTGATCGGTTTCGGCATTGGCCTGGGCTGGCCGCACCTGCTGACCCGGGTGCTGCAAGTGGCGCCACCTGAGGAGCAGGAAGCGGCGGCCTCGTCGATCACCACCGTGCAGTTGTTCGCCACCGCCCTGGGCGCGGCAATCGCGGGCATGATTGCCAACCAGGCCGGGCTCAATGCACCGGGTGGCGTCGAGGGCGCGGCGCAGGCGGCGCGCTGGTTGTTCGGGGTGTTGAGCGTGGCGCCGTTGCTGGCAATCGCATTGGCGATAAGGAGTGCAGCGATTCGTTTTTAACTGGCGCGTGCCCGCCCACCGACTGTTACGATTGTGTTTCACAATATTTTGATCCGTCCACCACTAGAGTGGCAGCCCCCGCGAAGGGGTCAAATTGATCAAAGACAACAGAACCAAAGAAATGGGGTGCGTGGCAGATGAGTCAGGGCAGACGGTTACCGAGTGTCAGTTCCACTCGGCTAGTGGTGATGTTTTCATTGGCGTTGGTGCTTTTTTACAACCTGGCCACTTGGCACGCACTGGCTGACCTGATCACGCTGCAGGGCGCCAAACGGATGGGCTTCTACCTGTCCTTCGGGCTGTTCCTGTGGGCGGCCATCACCCTGTTGCTGACGCTGGTGTCGTTCCGGCCACTGCTCAAGCCGGTGCTCACCCTGGTGGCGCTGCTGTCTGCGGCGGCCGCCTACTTCATGAACAACTACGGCATCGCCATCGACACGGTGATGCTGCAGAACGTGATCGAAACCAACCCTGGCGAAGCCAAGGCGCTACTCAGCCCGAAACTGTTTGGCTACCTGCTGGTGCTGGGGGTGTTGCCGTCGGCCTTGATCTGGTGGCTACCGGTCACCTATCGGCGCTTCTTTACCGGGCTGTTGAACAAAATCCTGGTGATCGTCGGGTGCCTGGTGGTGGTCGCCGCGTCCGTGGCTGCGTTCTACTCCACCTACGCGCCGATCTTCCGCCAGGAAGACAAGCTCACCCACTTCATCAACCCCACCAACTATATCTACGCGGCCGGCAAACTGGCCAAGGGGCGGCTGGGCATCAAGCAGAACTTCGTGGTGCAACCGGTGGGCGAAGACGCGGTGATGAGCCCCCAGGCCAAAGAGCGCAGCAAGAAGAACCTGATGATTTTCGTTGTGGGTGAAACCGCCCGTGCCGATCACTTCTCGCTCAACGGTTACGGCCGCGATACCAACCCGGAATTGGCCAAGCTGGACATCCTCAACTTCACCCAGGTGCACTCGTGCGGGACCTCCACGGCTGTCTCGGTGCCGTGCATGTTCTCCAAGTTCCCGCGCAGCGACTACAGCGACAAGAAGGGCAAGACCAACGAAGGCCTGCTGGACATCCTGCAGCGCTCCGGTGTGCAAGTGCTGTGGCTGGACAACAACAGCGATTGCAAGGGCACTTGCCTGCGCGTGCCTCATCGCGACATTCCCAAGGACCAGCCGAGCAAGTTCTGCGACGGCACCAACTGCCTGGATGAATCCTTGCTGGTGGGCTTGCAGGACACCATCGACAGCCTCAAAGGCGACGCGATCATCGTGCTGCACGCCGATGGCAGCCATGGCCCCGAGTACTACGACCGCTATCCCAAGGAGCTGGAGAAGTTCAAGCCGGTGTGCCACACCAACCAGTTGGGCAGCTGCACCACCGATGAGCTGGTGAACGTGTACGACAACACCATCCTCTACACCGACTATTTCCTGTCCAAGGTGGTGGGCTTGCTCAAGACCAACCAGGAACGGTTCGACACCAGCATGATCTACGTGTCAGACCACGGTGAGTCACTGGGCGAGAACGGCATGTACCTGCACGCGGCGCCCTACGCCATTGCCCCAGAAGCGCAGATCCACGTGCCCATGGTGATGTGGTTCGGCCAGAACGCCTTGACCGACCAAGGCATCGACCGCAAGTGCCTGGCCGCCAAGCGTGACGAAAAGGACTTGAGCCACGACAACCTGTTCCACTCGGTGCTGGGCCTGTTCCAGATCCAGACCGGCGTGTACCAGTCTGGCCTGGACATGTTCCACGACTGCCGCCAGGTCAGCCCTTGAGCGGCAACCACACTTCCAGCACGCCGGTGTCGGTGAGCGGGTCGTAGTCACTGCTGTAGCGCTCGAACTCCGGTGCCTCGGCCACCTGTAAACCGGAGTTGGGCAGCCAGTCGTTCCAGATGCTCTGGAACGTCTGGCCTATCCCCGAGATATGCCCCTCGTGCTTGAACACCGCGTAACGGCGGGGCGCCAACTTGATCCAGCGAAACTCGTCGGGCAGGCCTTTCTCGGTCTCCACTTGTACCCCGGCGATGTATTCGAAGCCGCCTTCGCCATCGGGGTTGCAGCACACGCCGTAACTTTCGTGCCCCACCTGCCCTGGCACCTTGCCCAGATATGGCTGGAAGTCCTTCCACAGCGCGGCGATACCACTGTTGGTTTCCAGGGTGTAGCGCTCGCCAAATCCGGCAACGATCAGGGCCGGGCCTTGTTCAAAACGGTCCGGTTGAAGACCGGTATCAGGTGCATCCGACATAATCACCACTCATCCATAAAAGGGTTTTGCAACTCTAGCCGTTTATGGCCTGGTTGCCATCACGGGGGGCCTTGCGTTAATTTTCAGACCCTTCCCCCTGCGCAAAGGTCCGCCATGGCCCTGATTACCGAACAGTGGCTGGCGGGCACCGTCGTCGAATCCTCGTGGGTACGGGCCCAGGCGGCCAGTTTCCCGCGCCACACCCACGACGAATACGTGCTGAGCGCCAACCTGGCCGGCCATGAGCGGATCTGGCTGGACGGCCAGACCCTGGACGTACCACCGGGCAGCGTCACTTTGTACAACCCCATGGCCGTGCAGGGTTCGGAATTCGGCCCGCTAGGGGTCGAATACATCAGCCTGCACCTGGATGCCGAGGCCGTGCGCCGGGTCATCGTCGACAACCACCTGCCAGGCCCCAACCGTTGCCCGGAGTTTGCCCAGGGTGTGTTGCAGGGTGAGGGGCTATACAGCGCCATCGTCGAGTTTGCCCAGGTAGCACCGGGGCGCGTGGCCGAGCAGGAGGAGGCGTTGCTGGGTTTGCTGGGCCAATTACTGGAACCGGCCACCACGGCCGCCGGGGAGCATGCGCTCGCCATGCGCCAGGCCACGCATTATCTGCGCGCGCATCTGGGCCAGAAAGTGGAGTTGGACGAGGTGGCGGCCGCCGTGGGCCTGAGCAAATACCACTTTGTACGCTGCTTCAAGAAAGCCACCGGGCTTGCGCCCTTGCAGTACCTGATGCAACTGCGCCTGATCGAAGCGCGCCAACGGCTGCGCAAGCGCCAGCCGGCAGTGGATATCGCCGATGAGCTGGGGTTTTACGACCAAAGTCATTTCATCAATGCGTTTCGCAAGGTGATGGGGGTGACGCCTCAGGTCTATGCGGCGGCGCACCACCCTTACCCGGGCGGGTTTAAGCAAATTATATAAACGCTACAAGAAAGACCCCTCTCCTTGAGGGAGAGGGCTGGGGTGAGGGGGATAACAATCACAGCATCAAATCAATGCTCGCCAAGGGTTCCGACATTCACTTTCTTGACGTGCTTCTCTTTGCGTTTCTCTTCGGCTGTACGAGTCGGCTTCTTCTTGCCGGCCTTTTTTGCATCCATACCTTTCATGGACGTGCCCTCCGCGTGATGGATGTCCTATAGGTATATCACCTATTACAGAACAGCCATCGCCTGCGAGCCTTGCACGATGAATTCCCGATAGCCGGACATGATCACGTACACCGCGAAGTAACAGAAGATCGCCGCCGAGGCCATGTACGAGTATTTCAGCAGGCGATTGCCCAGCAACTTGCCGCCTTGGCTGGCCGCCGTGCAAATGAACACGCACCACAGCACCCCGGCGCAAAAGAACCCGGCCAGGAACAACCCCGCGCTCATCCCGCCGCCGCCACCGGAACGCGAAATCAGCGTGCCGCCCACTGCCGCGAACCACAGGATCGCCGTGGGCGAAGACACCGCCAGGAAAACCCCACGGCCAAATTCCTTCAACCCCGAATTGGCCACCACCTCGCCGGATACGGGCAGCCCAGTACTGGGGTGCAGCGCCGTCAGAATCATCTTCAGCGCAAAATACACCAGCAGCACCGACCCACCAATCCACAACACCCAGCGCACCCACTCGTACTGCAACAGCACGGTCATGCCCGCCAGCGCCAGGATGGCGTAGAACAAATCCCCAAAACAGGTGCCCAGGCCCAGCCAGAAACCCTGCAGGTAACCGCGCTGCATGGCCAGGGTGATCATGGCGATGTTGGCCACGCCAATGTCCAGGCACAACGACAGGCTCAGTAAAAAACCACTGGTGAACTGCATGCAAAAAACGTCCGCTGATCGAAAGTGGCGCTATTAAGCCAGAAGCGGGGGGTGGGGGTATTGGAAGAAATTGCGCTTGGGCACAGGTTCTGCAACAGCAAATATATCGCGCTGCATCATATATCGCGTCACGATGTACAGGTTCGACAAACCCCTAACTGATATGCACCCAATTGATATCAGATAGTCCGCCACCCGGGCTTTATTAATAGCCCACCCCCTCATAGGATGGACTGCATCACTCCCCCTCGAGTACTGCCCCCATGAACGACGCGCTCCAGACGCTGGGTATCGGCACCCCGATCATCCAGGCCCCCATGGCGGGCACGGCAACACCGGCCATGGCTGCAGGCGTCAGCAATGCCGGTGGCCTGGGCTCCATTTCGATTGCGGCGGTGAACGCCGAAGCAGGCCGCGCGATGATTGGCGAGTTGCGCAGCCTGACCGACGCGCCGTTTAACGTGAACGTGTTTTGCCAGGTGCCGTCCACGCCCAACGCCGCCATCGAGCAGGCTTGGCTCAAGCACCTGCACCCCTGGTTCGCCGAACTCGGCGCTGCCACGCCCGGCTCCCTCCACGACATTTACTCAAGCCTGTACAACGACGAGGCGCAATTGCAGGTACTGCTGCAAGAACGCCCCGCCGTGGTCAGCCTGCACTTGGGGTTGCCGCCACAAGCGTGCATCGACGCCCTCAAGGCGGCCGGCATCGTACTGCTCGCTTCGGCCACCTCCCTTGAAGAGGGCTTGCGGGTCCAGGCAGCCGGGATCGACATGGTGGTGGCGCAAGGCTTCGAGGCAGGCGGCCACCGCGGGATTTTCGACACCCAGGCGGTGGATCAGCAATTGACCACCCATCAATTGGTCAGCCTATTGGTGCAACACCTGGATGTTCCGGTGATCGCCGCTGGTGGCCTGATGGACGGCCAGGACGTGGCCGGCGTGCTCGCCCTGGGCGCTTGCGCCGCGCAATTGGGCACTGCGTTCGTGCTGTGCCCGGAGTCTGCCGCCAACGCCGGCTACCGGCAGATGCTCGCCAGCCCAAGGGCCTCTGAAACGCGCCTTACCACGGTGATTTCCGGGCGCCCAGCGCGGGGCATCGTCAATCGCTTTATCCAGGAAGTCGGCGCACCAGGCCACCCACCGGTGCCAGGTTTTGGCATTGCCTACAACGCCGGCAAAAAGCTGATCGAGGCGGCCAGCAAGGCCGGCACCCCCGAGTTCGCCGCGCACTGGGCCGGCACCGGAGCGACTCGCGCGCGCAGCTTGCCGGCCGGCGAACTTGTGCAGGTGCTGCACGACGAATACCTGGCCGCGAGGTCTACTCTGTGAAGCGATAACCACTAAAAAGGGGTTTCACATGAGCAAGGATTCGACACTGGGCATGCGCACGCTGGCGGTGCATGCCGGGCAAACACCCGACCCGACCACGGGCGCCGTGGCCACCCCCATCAGCACCGCCTCGGCCTACTCCTACGGCGACTTCGATAACGGCGAGCGGCGCTTCTGCGGCGAAAGCCCGGGATACGTCTACAGCCGTTTCGCCAACCCCACGGTCGCCGTTTTCGAAGCCAAGATGGCTGCCCTGGAAGGTGGCGAGAGCGCGGTGGGCTTTACCAGCGGCATGTCGGCAATCTGCTCGACGGTCATGGCCCTGGTGTCGGCCGGTGATGAGGTGATCCACGTGGGCACCCTATATGGCGGCACCGAAGGGGTCATGCGCAACCTGTTGCCACGCTTCGGCGTGCGCTCATTGCACGTGGCCACCGCCGCCCAATTGCAGGCCGCGATCACCCCCAACACCCGGCTGATATTCACCGAAACCCCGGACAACCCCATGCTCGGCATCGTCGACCTGCAGGCCGTGGCGCAGGTGGCCAAGGCGGCGAAGATCCTGACCGTGGCCGACAACACCTTTGCCACCCCCTGCCTCACCCGGCCGCTTGAATGGGGCATTGATGTGGTGGTGCATTCGGCCACCAAGTTCATCGGCGGCCACGGCGACGCCACAGGTGGCGTCGCCATTGGTAGCAAAGTTTTGATGGAAAAGGTCCGTACGGTAGGCCTCAAACAGTTCGGCGGTTGCCTGAGCCCGTTCGAGGCCATGATGTTGATCCGCGGGTTGAAGACGCTGCCGTTGCGCGTCGAAGCGGCCTCGATCAGTGCCGAACGCATCGCCCGGTTGCTGGCGGCGCACCCGGCCATCGACCGGGTGTTTTACCCAGGCCTTGAAAGCCACGCCGGCCATGCCGTCGCCAAACGCCAGATGAGTCGCTTTGGCGGCTTGATGTCGTTCGAGCTCAAGGGCGGGCGGGCAGCGGCCCGAACTTTCCTGGACCGCTTGGCCTTGGTCACTCAGGCCGTATCACTGGGCGACACCGATTCGCTGGCCTGCCACCCCGCCTCCACCACCCACAGCGCCGTGGCCGCAGACATTCGTTTGCAGTACGGCGTAACCGAGGGTTTGGTGCGCTTGAGCGTGGGGATCGAAGACGTGCAAGACCTGGAAAACGATATCCGCCAGGCATTGGCGGCTATCGTTTAGCAGGCTTCAGACGCGGCCGCTGTCGGCGCGTTGCAGCAAGTTCCAGGCAAAGCCTGCCAGCCAGATCAGCTCGGCAAAATAGTTGATGCGCTGGTAGGCACCAAAGCCCACGTCACCTTTGGTGGCCGCGAACATCAGCGGCATCGCCGTAACGGCTACCAGCGTACACACGATGGAGAAAAAGCCGAACCCGCGCCAGCCGTCACGGCGCACACCCACGAACATCCAGATCGTACTGGCCGCCAGCAGGCTGAGCAGCATGACCAGGCCGGACAGGTTGTGGATATTCTGCGAAACAGAAGGAATCGATGGCGCGCAACCCGCGTCACACGAGAACAACCCGGTGCTCAGGCTGCCCAGGCCGTGAAGGATAATCAGCAGGCCGCTCAAGCGCACCCAACCGCCTTGCTTGAAGGTCAACACCACGCCCAGGCCAAAGGCGATGAACAACAAACCCAACGGGAAGTTGTTAATCAATGGCGACAACACATGAACGGGGGAATCGACCGCGCCGAGCACACTCATGGCATGGTTGATTTGACTGTAACCGGGGTAATAACTGCTGGCGATAATCAACCCCAGCAATAGCCATATCGGGGTAATCAACCCTGCCCAGTACAATGGTTTTAACGTGCTTGCCTTCAACGGTTTCACTCCTGGCCTATGGACGGCGACGGCCGACCTTACTACAGGGAGCGAATCGGGTCACGATGAAAGCGCGTGGCCGATGCGCACACCTACCGCTTGAAGGGTGTGCGAAGGCCCGCAGGGCTTAGCTCTGGCTGCACCCGTTACCCATCACTTTGTATTCGATGGTGTGGCGCTGACCCTGGTGGTCTTCGTAAGTCATGGTCGCCGGCACCACTTCACAGACATTGGGCACGGTTGACATGTCGATGACCTTGGCAATATCCAAGTGGGTAGAATAAGTGTATTCCTGAACAGCCGATTTGTTGGAACTTTCCACGCTGGCCGCTGCCGCAAAAGTGGAAACACCCATCAACGCAAGTGCAATTAAACTTTTCATTTTGAGGAAGGCCTTTAAAGCAATCTCGGTGATTGACTTCATTTGCCGGTGCTGGCTGGAAGAAGTTGTTACGCAGACTTAACAGTTAGGCGTAACACGAAGTACCTGTCCCGCCGTTATTGCGTGGGGACAGGTATATATTACAACCTGCGGATAAATATTAAAGATCAAACACGGACATGCACTGTTGTAAAAACCGTAACAATACCTAGACCTGTGTGCCATTCACCGCGCTGGCGAGCGCATCGCGGCACTCGCCCAGCGCCTGCTTGATGAACTCATGCTGGGCCTTGATCCGCCAGGCCGGCCCCACCAGCGAGATGGCATAGGCCCCCTGCTCGGTGTACAAACCGGTTGCCACGGCGCCGACGCCGACCATGTGCTCCTCGCGGTCGTAGGCGAAGCCTTCAGCGCGCACCTGCTGCAGTTCCTGCAACAACTGCGGCAGGGTCAACGTATTGGGCGTGAGCGGCTCGACCAAGCCTTCGAGCAGTTGCGCCACGGCTTCATTGGACTGGCGTGCCAACAGCACCTTGCCCCCGGAAGAGGCAAACACCCTGAGGAAGTTGCCGGTGCTGGGCGCCACGCGCAATTCCTGGGTCGACACCACCGAGTGCAGAATCAGCAAGTCGCTGCCGCCACCGTAATACAGCACCGCGGTCTCGCCGCTGCGCCGGGACAAGTCTTCCAGATAAGGCCGGGCCATTTGCGAAAAGTCGACATGGCTGTGCGCGGCCAGGCGCATCAAGGCCGGGCCCAGGCGCACGCCACCGGCGCCGCGCACTTCCAGCAACTGCTCCAGCGCCAGTGCATCGACCAGGCGCTGCACCGTCGAGCGGGGCAGTTCAATGCGCTTGGCGATGGCTCCTAGACTCAACCCCGCAGGCTCGCTCTCCAGGCAGCGCAGAATGGCGGCCGCTCGGGAGATGACCTGTATACCGCTTCGGTCGGATTCTGAAATCATACGATTGCCTCATGTATCACTGGACAGTACACTGTACCGATTATGCCATTCATTGCGCTGCGGCGCTTGGGATATTTCGTGTCTGCTCCCCCTGCTCCCCCACCCAGCCCGGCCCCCTTCGGTTGGCGGCTGGCCCTCGGCCTGGTCGGCGTGCTGATCGCTGCCCTGACCTCGGGCATCAATGATCGCGTCACCGACATCGCCCTGCCAGACCTGCTGGGGGTATTCGGGCTGGGCCATGACGAAGGCACCTGGATCACCTCGGCCTACAGCGCGGCTGAAGTCGCGACCATGTTGATCGCGCCCTGGCTGGCGGTGACCTTCTCGTTGCGACGCTTTGCAATCGTCGTGACATTGCTCTTTAGCCTGTGCGGCGCACTGTGCCCGTTTGCGCCCAACCTGGAAAGCCTGCTGGCCTTGCGTGTGCTTCAAGGCATGGCCGGCGGCTGCCTGCCACCGTTGCTGATGACCGTGGCGCTGCGCTTTTTGCCTTGGCACATCAAGCTGTACGGGCTGTCGGCCTATGCCCTGACGGCAACCTTCGGGCCCAACCTGGCCATGCCGCTGACCGCCCTGTGGACCGAGGGCTCGGATTGGAAGCTGGTGTTCTGGCAGATCATTCCTGCGGGGCTTATGGGCGCCGCGTTGATTGCCTTCGGCCTGCCCCAGGATCCGCTGCGCCTGGAGCGCTTCAGGCAACTGGACTGGCGCGGCATGCTGCTGGGCTGCGGTGGCATCGCCATGCTGGTCATCGCGCTCACCCAAGGCGAGCGCCTGGATTGGTTGGAGTCGCCGCTGATTTGCGTGTTGCTGCTGGGCGCGGGCGTGACCTTGCCATTGTTTCTGATCAACGAATGGTTCCACCCGCTGCCGCTGTTCAAGCTGCAATTGCTGGAGCGGCGCAACTTTGCTTTCGGTATCACCACCCTCACCCTGTTCATGTTCGTGAGCCTGGCCGGCAGTGCCATCCCTGCCGCCTACCTGACGGGCGTGCAGGGCTACCGGCCGTTGCAAACCATGCCGATCGCCCTGTGCATCGCCCTGCCGCAACTGATTCTGGCGCCCATGGTGGCCTGGGTGATCAACCGCAATTGGGTGGATGCTCGCTACGTAATCGCTGCCGGGCTGGGCCTGTTGAGCCTGGCCTGCCTGGGCGGTTCGCTGCTGACCGGCGAGTGGGTTCGCGAGGATTTCTATGCCTTGCAAGCCCTGCACGCCATCGGCCAACCGATGGTGGTGGTGCCGCTGTTGATGCTCGCCACCGGGGTGATTCACCCGATGGAAGGCCCGTTCGCCTCCTCTATGGTGAACACCCTGCGCGCGCTGTTCTCGGTGATTGCCGGCAGCGTGCTGGAAAACTTCATTACCGCCCGCGAACACTTTCATTCCAACACCCTGCTCGACCAGTTGGGCAAAAGGGCCCAAGGCTTGAGCCCCGAAACACTCGTCGGCATTGCCGGGCGCGTGCGCGGGCAAGCCTACGTGCTGACCTTCAGTGATGCCTTCATAGGCTTGCTGGCAGTGATTGCGGTGCTGTTGATCGTGCTGCTGACCTTGCCCAAGCGGGCTTACCCACCGCAACCTCCGGTATCGCCATGAACCATAGAACCGCTGTCTCCCTCGCCGTCGTCGCCGTCGTTTTGTGTGCTGCCTATGGTGGCTACCGCTTGCTGGGCCACAGCTCGGTGCAAAGCACCGACGACGCCTACGTCACCGCCGATTCAGTGCGGGTATCGGCCCGGGTTTCCGGGCAAGTGACCGCCGTGGCGGTGCAAGACAACCAGTCGGTCAAGGCCGGGCAACTGCTGGCGCAACTGGACGACCGCGATTACCTGGCCACCCAGGCCGCCGCCACGGCGAACGTCAACGCCGCGCAGGCGCAACTGAAAAACCTGGCCGCCGGCATCGAGCGCCAGGGCGCCGAGATCGACCAGGCCAGCGCGCGTATCCGTTCCACCGCCGCCTCCCTGAAGTTCGCCGAGGCCAACGCCCAGCGTTACCGCAACCTGTCCAACAATGGCGCCGGTACTCAGGAAGAGCGGCAAAAAGCCGAGTCCGAGCTGCTGGGCTGGCAAGCATCCCGTGACCGCGACGATGCCGCCAAGGTCGGGGCGCAAAAGAGCCTGGACGTACTCAAGGCCCAGCGTGAAGTGGCCCAGGCTACCCTGGCCAAAGAGCAAGCGGCGCTGCAACAGGCCGACCTGAACGTGTCCTACACCCGCATCCTTGCGCCCGCAGACGGCATGGTCGGCCAGCGCTCGGTGCGCACCGGCGCCTATGTCACCCCAGGCATGCCCTTGCTGGCCCTGGTGCCCTTGCATGATGCCTACGTGGTCGCCAACTTTCGCGAAACCCAATTGGCACACATGGCCTTGCAGCAACCGGTGCAAGTGCGTGTCGACAGCTTCCCGGACAAGGTCTTCAAGGGCCACCTGGACAGCGTCGCCCCGGCCACGGGCCTGGCCTTCTCGGCCATCGCCCCGGACAACGCCACCGGCAACTTCACCAAGGTGGTGCAGCGCATCCCGGTGAAGATCGTCTTCGAACCCGACCAGCCTGGCCTGGATCATTTGCGCGTGGGCATGTCGGTCATCGCCCGTGTCGACACCGCCCGGGAGCAACACTGAGATGAAACGCGCGGCACTTTTGCTCACCCTGGCCAGCCTTGGCGCCTGCAGCGTGGGCCCCGATTTTCAGAAACCCCAGCCGGCCCTGCCGGCCCACTGGGGCCCGGCCACCCGCAGCGCGGCCGTCGACCGCCAGTGGTGGCAGCAATTGGGCGACGCCCAGTTGACCGCCTTGGTGGAGCGCGCCGCCGAAGCCAACCTTGACGTACGCACCGCCGCCAACCGCTTGGAGCAAAGCCGTATCGCCCGCCAGGTCAGCGGCAGCCAGCAATTGCCCGGCGTGAGCCTGGGCGGCAGTTACCAGCGTGAACGCAACAGCGCCGTCGGCCTGCTGGATGCCTCCAACCGCAGCGGCAAATCGTCGTTCGACCTGTGGAGCAGCGCCGTCGACGCCAGTTGGGAAGTCGACCTGTGGGGCCATGTGCACCGCAGTCTCGAAGTGGCTGATGCCGAGGTCGACCTGAGCCGGGCGCAGCGCGATGGCGTGCTGCTGAGCATCAGCGCCGAAACCGCCGCCGACTACCTCAAGCTGCGGGGCGTGCAGGCGCAGATCGCCGTGGCCCGGCAGAACCTGGACATTGCCCGGCACAGCCAACAGCTGACCCAGACGCGCTTCGAGAACGGCGTGACCACCAACCTGGACACTGCCAACTCGGCCGCGTTGGTGGCCACCATCGAGGCGCGCCTACCGATGCTGCAGGCCGAGCAGGCGCGGTTTATCAACGCCCTGAGCTTCTTGCTCGGTGCTGCCCCCGGCGCCTTGAACGACGAATTGCACGAGCCCAAGCCCATTCCAAACCCGGCCCCCGACGTGCCCCTGGGCCTACCCTCGGAACTGGCGCAACGGCGCCCCGACATCCAGCAAAGCGAGGCCGCCCTGCACCGTGCCACCGCCGCCATCGGCGTGGCCAAGGCCGATTTTTACCCGCGGGTCAGCCTGGGCGCCAGCTTCGGGTTCCAGGCCATTGACGGCTCGGACCTGGGCGCCTGGAACTCGCGCCAATGGAACTACGGCCCCAGCCTGTACTTGCCGATCTTCCAGGGCGGCCGCCTGACCGGCACCCTGCAGCTGCGTGAACATCAGCAACAGGAAGCCGCGCTCAACTATCAGAAAGTGGTGCTGGGCGCTTGGCATGAAGTGGACAACGCGCTCACCGACTACAGCGCCGAGCAGCAGCACCATGCGGCCCTGAGCGAGGCGGTACGGCAAAACGAATTGGCCCTGACCACCGCCCGGGAACGCTACCGGGGCGGCGCCATCGATTTCATCAACGTACTGGGCGTGCAGCGCTCGCTGCTGGAAACCCAGAGCGCCCTGGTGGACAGCAGCACCCAGGCCGCCCTCGACCGGGTGCTGCTGTATCGCGCCCTGGGCGGCGGTTGGCCGCAATGAACATCGGCCCGCTGGATGAACCCCAGCGCCCGCTGCTGGCCAAGTTCTACAAAGCCCATCGCTCGGCCATGCGCGCACCCGCCCAAGCGCAGCCGTGGGTGGCTCGCGCGCCGCACATTATTGGCGGCCTGTGCCTGACGCCGGTGGCCGACGGCGCTTGGCTGACCGGGCTATTGGTCGATCCGGCCTGCCGCGGGCAGGGCGTTGCCAGCCAATTGATCGGGCAGGCCCTGGCGCAACAGGCCGGTGCCGTGTGGCTGTTCTGCCACCCGGACCTCATGAGCTTTTACGCCCGATCAGGCTTTGCCGAAACCGGCCGGCTGCCACCACCACTGGCCGACCGCCTGGCCCGCTACCAGCGCAGCAAACCGTTGCTGGCCATGGTGCGCTTAGAACCGCCAGCAAGGTCGACCGAACAAAAAGTGTGATCGCCAGGATTGCCCTGCGTGCTAGTGTCCAGAGCAGTCTGAACACATCAAGGATCGGTATGAAATTCACTTCAATGGCCGCCCTGGCCTTTGCAGCACTGGCACTGCCGCAGGCCCAGGCGGCCTCCTCCGACATCGCTGCGCACACCTGGGACCAGGTGCTGCAGGGCAGCTGGCGCGCACCGGAAAACAGCGTGCGCGATACCTACCGTCACCCGCGCGAAACCCTGACCTTCTTCGGTTTGAAGGCCAACCAGAAAGTCATCGAGATCACCCCGGGCGGTGGCTGGTACAGCGAAGTGCTGGCCCCGTTGCTCAAGGACCATGGCCAGTACATCGCCGCCCTGCAGGCACCGGCCAGTGGCGATTACTTTAAAAAGGCCGCCGCCGGGCTCAAACAGAAGTTCGCCGCCGACCCTGCACACTACGCCAAGGCCACTTCGGTGGAATTCGACCCCAAGGCCCCACGCTTCGGCGCGCCCAATTCGGTCGACAGCGTGCTCACCTTCCGCAACGTACATAACTGGGTGATGGCCGACACGGCACCGGCCATGTTCAAGGGCTTCTACAGCGTGCTCAAGCACGGCGGCACCCTGGGCGTTGTGGACCATCGTGGCAAGCCGGGTGAATCGGTGGATGAGATCAAGCAAAGCGGCTACCTGCCCACCGACTACGTGATCAAATTGGCCACTGATGCCGGCTTCAAACTGGCCGGGCAAAGTGAGGTGAACGCCAACGCCCGGGACACCAAGGATTACCCGCAAGGGGTGTGGACCCTGCCGCCCGTGTTGCGCGAAGGCGACAAGGACCGCGCCAAATACGTGGCGATCGGCGAATCGGACCGCATGACCTTGCGGTTCGTCAAACCGTGAGGGCGTAGCGCCTGGTTCGCGGTGTCTGGGAAAGCCTCACTGTAATTCAGACGATAGGAGCGGATTTATCCGCGAAGAAAGCGGCGCGGTGTGTCTGATGCTCTGCAGTATGGCTTTCGCGGATTAATCCGCTCCTACGGGGTGATGGGTATGCCTGGGGGTAACTTATCAACCGAAGCCCCACCACCGCTTTCCCTGACCCAACGCAATCAACCCACAAATCCGCTGCGCTACACTCCCTGCGTTCACTTCAAGGAGCGTCGCCATGGGCACCATTGTGTTCAGCAGCCAACACTACGACCAAGACAGCTTCACCTCGGCCAATACCCAAGGTGTCGAGCTGCACTTCCAACCGGCCCGCCTGACGCTGGACACCGCGCCGCTTGCCAAAGGCCATGAAGTGGTCTGCGCCTTCATCAATGACGACCTTGGCACCCAGGTGCTGGAAGTATTGGCCGCCGGCGGCACACGGCTGATAGCCCTACGCTCGGCCGGCTTCAACCATGTCGACCTGCCCACCGCCAAGCGCCTGGGCCTGAGCGTGGTGCGGGTGCCGGCCTACTCGCCCCACGCCGTGGCCGAGCACGCGGTGGCGCTGATCATGGCGCTGAACCGCTGCACCCACCGCGCCTACAACCGCACCCGCGATGGCGACTTCACCCTGCACGGGCTGACGGGCTTTGACCTGGTCAACAAGACCGTGGGCGTGGTCGGCACCGGGCAGATCGGCGCCACCTTCGCCAAGATCATGCAAGGCTTCGGTTGCCAGTTGCTGGCCCACGACCCCTACCCCAACCCGCAGGTGCAGGCACTGGGCGCGCGCTACCTGCCGCTGGATGAACTGCTGCAACAGGCGCAGATCATCAGCCTGCACTGCCCATTGACCGAAGGCACCCGGCACCTGATCAACCGCCAGTCCCTGGCGCACATGCAGCGCGGCGCCATGCTGATCAATACCGGGCGCGGCGCCCTGGTCGACACGCCGGCCTTGATCGATGCGCTCAAGGTCGGCCAACTGGGCTACCTGGGGCTGGACGTGTACGAAGAAGAGGCCCAGCTGTTTTTCGAAGACCGCTCCGACCTGCCGCTGCAGGATGACGTGCTGGCACGGCTGCTGACCTTCCCCAACGTGATCGTCACCGCCCACCAGGCCTTCCTCACCCGCGAAGCCTTGGCCGCCATCGCCGAGACCACCTTGGGCAATATTTCCGACTGGGCGCACGGCCGCCCGCGCAATCTGGTCGAGGCTTGAGCGCCGGGCGTGCTAGCATGCCGCGCAGATTTGGAGGACCCATGGTCGAACACGATTTTCGCTACAGCCTGCTTAACCCGCACCACACCCTGATCGAATGCCGCGCCCTGGCGCCGGGTCGTTATCAGGTCACCGGCAACGGTGGCTCCATCCACAACGACGACGTGTTGCTGGTCACGCTCAAAGGCAGCAAGGACTTGTCCATGCGCCTGACCGTGGAAAAAGTACGCCACTTGATCAACCCGCCCGGGCAATGGGTAGCTGTGTCGCGCGGCCCGGTGTTCGGCGAGTTGGCCATCCACCAGTGGAAAGTGCAGTGCAACAGCTGCAACAAGGAAATGGAGTTTGAGTTCGCGGTGGATGCAAAACTCGGCACCAAGGCACAAAAGCCGGCCGCCGCCGCACGCATTGCCGAACTGGGCTGGGCCAGCCAGGGCGACAAGCACCTGTGCCGTCAATGCCAGGGGGCCAAGCCGTGAGATGCGTCCTGCTGTTGGCCGCCGTGGGCGGCGCCTTGGCGTTGGCTGGCTGCGCCGACAAACCACCGCGCCTGAAGCCTGAGCGCAGCTATGTGCTGGAGTGGATCGGTGATCGCCCGCTGATCGACAACAGCCACGTGACCCTGACCCTGGGTGACGACGGCCGCGCCTATGGCAACGCCGGCTGCAACCACTGGTTCGCGCCGTACACGCTGCACCACCACACCCTGACCTTCGGCGAAGTGGGGCACACGCGCAAACTTTGTGCGCCGGCCTTGATGGAACAGGAAAACCGCTTTGTAGCGGCCCTGGAAACCGTCAAGCGCTGGGACGTGTCGCCTACCCAGCAGATCCGCCTGTGGCCCGAACAGGGCGAACCGCTGCGGCTCTGGCCAGAAGAAGAGTAAGCGGTCAAGCCAGGCTCGCCGCGGCAGCTGCCGCTTCGCGAGCCTGGGCGTCGGCCAGGCGGTACAACTCGATCGTGCCGTCCCAATGCTCGATCAGTGCCGTGCAAGACTCCACCCAGTCGCCGCAATTGAGGTACTCCACCTCCCCCACCCGGCGAATCTCGGCGTGGTGAATGTGCCCGCACACCACCCCATGAAAACCGCGCTTCACGCATTCGTGAGCAATGGCCTCTTCAAAGTCACTGATAAAACTCACCGCCGTCTTGACCTTGTGCTTGAGGTACGCCGACAGCGACCAGTAGCCATAGCCATAGCGCGCCCGCCAGTGATTGAGCCAACGGTTCAGCGTGAGCGTGAACTCGTAGGCCGAATCGCCCAGGAACGCCAGCCAACGGTGATAGCGGGTGATCACATCGAACTGATCACCATGGATCACCAACAAGCGACGACCATCGGCGGTCAGGTGCTCGGCCTCGTCCACCAGTTGGATATTGCCCAGCACCAATTTGGAATAACGCCGTAGGAATTCGTCGTGGTTGCCGGTGACGTAGATCACCTCGGTGCCGCGCTTGCTCATGGTCAGCAGGCGGCGGATCACGTTGGTATGCGCCTGGGGCCAGTACATGCCGCCGCGCAGTTTCCAACCGTCGATGATGTCGCCCACCAAGTACACCTTGTCGGCGTGGTAGCCCTTGAGGAAGCGCGACAAGTGTTCGGCCTGGCAGTCCCGCGTGCCCAGGTGCACATCGGAAATCCACAGGGTTCGCACGCGTTGCTTGCGGCTGGGGCGAGCGTGTTCGGCGCTGGTCATCGGCATGTTCCCAGTAGGGTTTGCCAGAGCTTGGCGGCACGCAGTGAAAGCCATATGACGCTCGCGCGGCAATTCGATGACAACGCGCCAGGGTGTAGACTGCGCCACGGCCCGGCCATCAAAAGGACTGCAATGAACCACCGTACCGCACTTGGCGCCATTCACCTGGGCGCACTGTTGTTTGGCCTGAGCGGCGTGCTGGGCAAGCTGGCCATGGCCTCGGCAGTGGTCGTGGTGTTTGGCCGGGCCGTGTTTGCCGTGCTGGCGTTGGGCGTTTTCACCGGCGTCTCCGGCGCCTGGCAGCCGATGGCGCGCCGCGACGTTCGTCGGCTGGTAGTGGCCGGGGGCTTGCTGGCGGCCCACTGGGTCAGCTTTTTCATCGCCGTGAAAGTGGCCGGCGTGGCTGTGGCCACCCTGGGCTTTGCCAGCTTCCCGGCGTTCACGGTGATCCTGGAGGGCTTGGTGTTCCGCGAGCGGGTGCGCCGCCACGAACTGTTCATGGTGCTGCTGGTAAGCGTCGGGCTGGCGCTGGTCACCCCCGCCTTCGACCTGGCCAGCCAAGCCACCAACGGCCTGCTGTGGGCAGTGCTCTCTGGCCTGACCTTCGCCATGCTGTCGTTGCTCAACCGCGCCGGCAAAGGCGTGCCGGCGGTGCAGTCGGCGCTATGCCAGAACGCCGTGGTCGCCCTGTGCCTGCTGCCGTTCGCCATGCCACAGCTCGGTGCGGTGCGAGCCTTGGATTGGCTGTGGATCGGTTTGCTGGGCATCTTTTGCACGGGGCTTGCCCACAGCCTGTTCGTCGCCAGCCTGAAAGTGATCAAGGCGCGCACCGCGGCGGTGATCTTTGCGCTGGAGCCGGTGTATGGGATTGGCCTGGCGTGGCTGATCTTCAGCGAGACGCCGACAGCGCGGATGTTGCTGGGGGGAGTGTTGATTGTGCTGGCCATTGTTTTAGCCAGTTGGATAGCACCAGGGCCCCGCGCTAAACCCGATCGTTATGCCCCAGGTCACGCACCGGATCGATAAGGTCGCGCACCCGCTGCTTCAACACCTTGGCCTCTGGGAACCCGCCATCGGCCTTGCGCTCCCAAACCTGCACGCCATCGCAGGTGATGCGAAACGCCCCGCCCGTGGCCGGCTCCAGCGCCACGCGGGCGAGGTTGTCACTGAAGGTGCTCAACAGTTCCTGGGCCAGCCAGGCTGCGCGCAGCAGCCATTGGCACTGCGTGCAATAAGTGATGACAATTTCGGCTTTGGATTCGCTCATGGGCGCAGGGCTCGTCGAAGGGTACAGGGGCTTATAATACCCGCCTTTGTCGCTAGCCCGGATGCCGTCGATGCGCCGCTTCATCTCCTGCCTGTTGTTGATCCTCGTACCGCTGCTGGCCGAGGCTGTCGAAACACCCCGCCCCAAAATCGGCCTAGTCCTATCCGGTGGCGCAGCCCGTGGCCTGGCCCATATCGGTGTGCTCAAGGCGCTTGAAGAACAGGGCGTCCAGATCGACGCCATCGCCGGCACCAGCATGGGCGCGGTGATCGGTGGCCTTTACGCGTCCGGCTACAAGATCGATGAGCTGGAAAAGCTGGCCTTGAAGATCGACTGGCAGCAAGCCCTGTCCGATGCCCCGCCCCGGCGCGACGTGCCGTTTCGACGCAAGCAGGATGACCGCGACTTTTTGGTCAAACAGAAACTGAGCTTTCGCGACGACGGCAGCCTGGGCCTGCCGCTAGGCGTGATCCAAGGCCAGAACCTGGCACTGCTGCTGGAAAGTCTGCTGGCCCACACCAGCGACACCCGCGATTTCGACAAACTGCCCATCCCCTTTCGCGCCGTGGCCACCGACATTGCCAGCGGCGAAAAAGTGGTGTTCCGCCGTGGCCACCTGCCCCAGGTGATTCGCGCCAGCATGTCGATCCCGGCAGTGTTCGCCCCGGTGGAACTGGACGGCCGCCTGTTGGTGGACGGCGGCATGGTCGACAACATTCCCCTGGACGTGGCGCGCCAGATGGGCGTGGACATCGCCATCGTGGTCGACATCGGCACCCCCTTGCGCAATCGCAAGGACCTGACCACGGTGGTAGACGTGCTCAACCAGTCCATCACCCTGATGACCCGGCGCAACTCCGAAGAGCAACTGGCCGCGCTCAAACCCACCGATATCCTGATCCAGCCCTCGCTGGCAGCCTTTGGCGTGACCGACTTCGGCCGTGCCCAGGCCATGATCGACGCCGGCTACCGCGCCACTCGCGTGCTGGACGCGCGCCTGGCGGCCTTGCGCCCGGCGCAACCGCAAAGCAGCGAACTGGCCGTGGCCCGCTCACCCAGCCAGCGCACGCCGGTGATCACCGCGATCAAGGTGGAAAACGACTCCAAGGTCAGCGATGGGGTGATCCGTTATTACATACGCCAGCCCATCGGCCAGCCGCTGGACATGGGCCGCCTGCAAACCGACATGGGCACCCTGTACGGCCTGGATTTTTTTGAGCGCGTGCAATACCGCGTGGTGCACAAGGGCCAGGACAACACCCTGGTGATCAGCGCCCGGGGCAAGCGCAGCGGCACCGATTACCTGCGCCTGGGGCTTAACCTGTCCGATGACATGCGCGGCGACAGCGCCTTCAACCTGGGTGCCAGCTACCGGGTCAACGGCATCAACCGCCTGGGCGCCGAGTGGCTGACCCGGGCCCAGCTCGGCGACCAGCAAGAACTCTACAGCGAGTTCTACCAGCCCTTGGACGTGGGCTCGCGGTATTTCGTGGCGCCCTACCTGAGCCTGGAATCGCAGAACGTCGAAAGCATCCTCGACAACGACCCGGTGGCCGAATATCGATTGGAACGCTACGGTTTTGGCCTGAACCTGGGCCGGCAAATCGGCAACAGTGGCGAGGTGCGTTTCGGCATCGGCGAGGCCTGGGGCAAGGCCGACGTGCGCATCGGTGACCCCGACCTGCCCAGCGTCAGCTTCACCGAAGGCTTCTATGCGCTGAAGTACTCATTCGATACCTTCGACAACGTGTACTTCCCCCATGATGGCGAAGACATCAGCCTGAGCCTGCACCAGTACGACCCAAGCCTTGGGTCCGACCAGCGCTACCGGCAGTGGGAATTCAAACTGGACAAAGCCTTGAGCCAGGGCCCCAATACCTGGGTATTGGGCGGGCGCTATGGGCGCACCCTGGACACCGCCGAAGTGGTGACCTCAAGCTTTTTGATCGGTGGCGCTCGCCAATTGTCAGGCTTTCGCCAGGACTCCCTGGCCGGGCAGAACGTCAGCCTGATGCGCGCCGTGTACTACCGCCGCCTGACGCCGCGCTCCTACCTGCCGCTGGATTTCCCGCTGTACATCGGCGGCTCGCTTGAACGCGGTCGGGCCTGGAACAACGACAATGACTTTGACAGCGGCTACATCAATGCCGGCAGTATTTTCGTGGGTTTCGACACACCGCTGGGGCCGCTGAACTTCAGCTACGGGTTGAATGACAACAACGAGAAGGCGCTGTACCTGAACCTGGGGCAGACCTTCTAGCCTGCCCCGTGGCGATCACGCTCAGGCGATGCGTGCGAGCAACTGGCGTGCGGCGTGCTTGCACGACTCGTCGCCTTCGCGCAGCAATTCGTGCAGCAAGTCGGAGGCGCTTTTCAGGTCGCCCAGGTCGATGCAGCTTTGCGCCTGCTCAAGTTTTTCAGCAGACTCCTGCTGGCTGTCCAGGGCGTCAAAGTCGACAGTCAGGGCGTCCAGTTCCGGCAGGTCGGCATCGGCCACGAAGTTATCGAGGAACGCGTCGTCCAGGCCATCGATATCCTTGTCGCTGGCCTCATCAGCCTGCAAGAAGGTCTCGTCGCTGTCGGCGAAATCGCTGAGGAACTGCTCGTCGGGCATTTCGACCACCTCGGGCAGCTCCTTGAGGTTGGAGGCGAACGCCGCATCGACCATGCCGGGTTCATCGTCCAGATCCAGTTCGGGGGTCGACTTGCCACGTGTCGGCACGGCGGTTTCGAACGGGCTGACCAAATCCCAGTCGGCATCCATGGACAAGTCGTCCAGGTTCAATTGGAACTCGTCGAGGTGTTCGCCAGCGGCCTCTTGCGGCGCCGGTTCAGCGATTGCCGCGACCAAGGGCGCAGCGGCTGCCACCACCACCGGCGTGACCACCGCCAGCTTGGGGTAGCGGCCATGGATCTCATCGATGATCTGGGCGCTGTAGCCCATGCCCAGCAGTGCCTGGCGCTCGTGCTCGAAGCCTTCGACGTTACCCTGCATGCCCAGCACTTCCAGCTTGCGTACGCGCAAGTCGGTGCGCTCGGGCTCCTTGCCCAAGCCGTCGTCGAGAATGCCCAGGGCCTCGTTGAACCGACCGTAGGCGATGTAAATGCTCGCGCCATCCAGCGCGTCGGTGGTAGGCGAGGTTTCCCGGCGCACGGCCGAGGTGGCCAGGGACGCGGCCACCGACTGCGAGGCTTCGGCGGCCATGGCGCCCAGCACCGTGGCCGATGCCATGGGCGCTGAGGGTAAGTCGTCCTGCTCGGCCAGCCATTGTGCATTGGCCAGCGACTGTTGACGCTTGCGTCGCTGCAACAGCACCAATGCCACCAGCAAGGCAATTACCGCGGCGGCGGCGAGTACCTGCAACCAGGGGAAGTCGGAACCTTCATCGATGGGCTCAATTGCGATCGGAGCAGCTGGCGTCACCGCCGGCCTGGCTGGCGGCACTAGCGCAGCAGCAGGTGCCGGGGCCTTGTTGGCTGCCAGTTGGCTCTCAAGGTCCGCGACGTGCTTGTCCTTGTCGGCCACTTGGCTTTCCAGGCTTTGGAGGCGCGCTTGCAGGGCATCGAAGTCTTTTTGCAACTGCTGGTTTTCCAGCACGGTCGACGCCAGTTGTTCAGGGGCCGCTGGCGCTTGCTCGGGCACCGCCACTGGGGCCACCGCAGGCGCTGCAGCGCCACCCGGCAGCACTGCCGCGTCTGGCAACAACAGGCTCTGGCCCACCGCCAAGTGCACGGACTCGGGGTTCAGTGCACGAATCTCGCGCACCAACTGGTTCATCGGCACGGTGGTGCCGGCCGCCTGCAGGCGCTTGCCGATGGACCAGAGGTTGTCACCCTTGGCCACCACGTAGCGTTTGCCTTGGCTGGCTGCCGGCAACGGGCCAGCTGTCGCTGTCGCTGCCGCTGCCGCTGCCCGTGGGACTGGTGGATTGTCCTCGGTGGAGGTCGGCCCGGTGTTGGCCGCGACCCGCGCCGTGCCAAACGCAGGCGTCGGGAACGGCGCCGGGGCCAAGGCGGCGGTACCAGGCGGGTCGAGCAGCAGGGTGAACTCGCGCAGCAACTGGCCACCCGGGCGGTTTACCTGTACCAGGAAATTCAGGTAAGGCTCGGTGACCGCCTTGCTCGACACCACGTGAATCACTTTGCGCCCATCACGGAACATCGGCGTGAAGCGCAAGGTGTTGAGAAAGAAGATACGATCCACGCCGGCCCGGGCGAACTCGTCGGCACTGGCCAGGTTGGCCGTAAGGTCCGCTTCTTCAAGGCCTGCAGTGTCCACCAGTTCGATGTCGGCGTTCAGCGGCTGGCCCAGCGAGGAGTGCAAGGTGATATCACCCAGCCCCACGGCGCCGGCCAAGGTCGAACAGCCCAAGGCACCGATTGCCAGCAGCCGCGCCAGAGGTTTGTGCAAGGAAGATTGCGGGGTGCGCCTGAAACAGGCCATGAAACGCTCTAGCATGAGTATCCCTTGAAAAACCGGCATCCAATCACTCTGTTATAGCGGGCTTGGCGGCCTTTCTCAAAGGCCGGGGACACCACTTCAATCAGGACTTCTTTTCCAGGTTGGCAAGAATCTGGGTGTGCACGCGCATGGCAATGCGCATGTCCTCTTCTTCGATGCCCACGAACAGTTCGATCCGCAGTTGGTTGGCGATCGCCTCGATCTGCTCGATCAACGGCCGTGCCGGCGCGCACAGCAGAATTTTCTTGGCCCGGCGATCTTCCAGCACCGCCTGCCGCGCTACCAGCCCCTGAGACTCCAGGCTATCGAGCAAGCGTGCAAGCGTGGGGCCTTCGACACCCACGCTCTGGGCCAATTCACGCTGGGTGGGCGCCTCTTCGAAACGGGCCAGGTGCAACAACACCAGCCAGCGTGCCTGGGACAAGCCCAAGCCAGCCAAGCGACGGTCCAGTTCAGCTCTCCAGCCCCGCGACATGTGGGCCAGCTGCATTCCAAAGCGGTGTTGATCAGTCAACGGCATAAGCAACTCATGGGTGAAAGTCGATACTAATTATTAGTCAGCTAACCATGACCTTCGTCCAGAGGCAAGACTCATGCCTGTACCTTTTTGTTAATTGCAATACACCCTTGTTCAGCCTGCAAGAATTCAGACCTCGAACTCTGATTGCAGAGCGGCCCGCACACAATAAAGCACCCCCTCGGGCACACGGCCGCTGAACAGCGGGGCAATCTGCGCGACCGGTGGCAACTCACCCTCGCCGTCCAGGAACGCGTCCTGAATCTCGCCCAGCAAGTCTTCGGGCAGGTCCAGCGCCTGCTCGATCGACAATTGCTGCTGGCCGATGGCTTCGGCCAGCAGCGAATAGACGTTTTTCTCGCTGCACTGCAATTGGCCAGCGATCTGCGCAGGCGTCATGCCGGCGCGGGCCAGGCTGATCAATTCGTGACGGATATCGACCACCACCTTGGGCGCCTCGGCCTGGCCACCCAGCACCTCCAGGAACGCCTCGCCGTAACGCTCCAGCTTGCGCGCCCCCACGCCACTGACCCGGGCCATCTCGGCCATGCTGGTGGGTTGGCTGCGCAGCATTTCGAGCAACGTGGAGTCGGGAAAAATCACATAAGGCGGCACCGCATGCTCTTCGGCCAGCTTGCGCCGCAGGGCGCGCAGGGCTTCCCACTGCTCGCGCTCCTCGCCACGCACCAATTGGCTGGCGGGGCTACCGGAACTGCTGCTGGCGGCTTTTTGCGGTTTGAGCTCCTTGCGCAGCTCCAGGGTCACTTCACCGCGCAGCAACGGCCGGCAGCTGTCGCTCAGGCGCAGGCCGCCGTAGCCTTCAAGGTCAACGTCGGCCAGGCCCCGGGCAACCAGTTGGCGGAACAGGCTGCGCCATTCGTGCTCGCTGCGCGCCTTGCCCACGCCCCACACCGCGAGCTTTTCGTGGCCGAAGCTGCGGATCTTTTCGTTGTCCTTGCCCAGCAGCACGTCCACCAGGTGGCCGACACCGTAGCGCTGGCCAGTGCGGAAGATCGCCGACAAGGCCTGGCGTGCCGGCTCCGTGGCGTCCCAGGTTTGCACGCCGTCGACACAGTTGTCGCAATGGCCGCATGGGTTGGGCATGTCTTCGTCGAAGTAGCCCAGCAGCGACTGGCGCCGGCAGCGGATCTCTTCGCACAGCGACAGCATGGCATCGAGTTTGTGCTGTTCGACACGCTTGTGGCGCTCGTCACCCTCGGAGTTCTGCAGCATCTGCTTGAGCATCACCACGTCTTGCAGGCCGTAGGCCATCCAGGCGTCCGCCGGCAAGCCGTCACGGCCGGCCCGGCCGGTTTCCTGGTAGTACGCCTCAAGGGACTTGGGCAAGTCCAGGTGGGCGACAAAGCGCACGTTGGGCTTGTCGATGCCCATGCCGAAGGCGATGGTGGCGACCATGATCAGGCCCTCCTCGTTGAGGAAGCGCTTCTGGTTGGCCGCGCGGGTATCGGACGGCAAGCCTGCGTGGTACGGCAGCGCCGGGTAGCCTTGTTCACACAGGAAGGCGGCCACCTCGTCGACCTTTTTACGCGACAGGCAGTAAACGATACCGGCATTGCCGCGCCGCTCGGAGAGGAACACCTGCAACTGCTTGCGCGGTTGTTCCTTGGGCACGATGCGGTAAAAAATGTTCGGCCGGTCGAAGCTGGACAGGAAACGCTCGGCGTTCTGCAAGTGCAGGCGCTCGACGATTTCTTCGCGGGTGCGCTTGTCGGCCGTGGCGGTCAGGGCGATGCGTGGCACGTCCGGGAACTGTTCGGCCAACTGCCCCAGTTGCAAGTATTCGGGGCGGAAGTCATGGCCCCATTGCGACACGCAGTGCGCTTCGTCGATGGCGAACAGGGCGATTTTAAGGCCGCGCAAAAAGTCCAGCATGCGCGGCTGCACCAGGCGCTCGGGGGCCAGGTACAGCATCTTCACCTCGCCACGACGAATGCGTGCGGCCAGGTCGCGCTGCTGCTCGGCGTTCAAGGTGGAGTTCAACGCCGCCGCAGCCACGCCCAGTTCATCGAGGGTGGCGACCTGGTCGTCCATCAGTGCGATCAGCGGCGATACCACCACCGCCAGGCCTTCGCGCAACAGCCCGGGCACCTGGAAACACAGCGACTTGCCGCCGCCGGTCGGCATCAGCACCAGGGCGTCGCCGCCGTTGGCCACGCGCTCGATAATGGCACCCTGGCGACCGCGAAAGCTGTCATAGCCGAAGATGTCTTTAAGGACGCGCTGTGCCTGTTCGAGCATAAAAACTCCAAAAATCGCGGAACACTCCAGGCCTTGCAGGCTGGACGAAAATCTCGTTCATATCACGTGCAAATACGTAAGGGGCCATTGCTGCCCCGCCGTGTAACGGCGTGAAACGATGAAAGCTGGGCAGTATACCCGACCGCTCAAGCCCTCAGGGCGCCGTCGATAAGCCCATGTTTTACGTCGCGGGTGGCGCGCAGGCCTCAACAAGGCCTAGAATTCACTATCGATATTCTTCAAGGTAGCTTTTTAATGTCCTTCGCTGAGCAATTAACCCGCCTGCAAGCCTTCCTCGACGCCGACGAGCTGCATGACGAGGCGCTGGACTATGTCGCCGCCCACGGCTATCTGACCGCCTTGGCGATCTGCTCCGAAGTGGTCCCGGACCGCGAATGGATCGACGCGCTGTTCGCCGAAGAGCCGCATTACACCGATGACGCCCAGCGCGCCGAGATCGAAGCCACGCTGATCAAACTCAAGGAACACGTGGGCCGTCAGCTGGCCAGCGAAGAAGAGTTCGAGCTGCCGTGCGACCTGGACCTGGGCGACGACCCGGACGATTCCGAGCTGCGCGGCTGGTGCATCGGTTTCATGGAAGGCGTGTTCATGCGCGAAGCGGCGTGGTTTGAAACCGCTGAAGACGAAGTGAGCGAGATGCTGCTGCCGATCATGGTGGGGTCCGGCCTGTTCGACGATCAACCGGAGTTTTCCGACATCGCCGCCGATGCCAACCTGATGGACGACATGATCGTACAAATCCCCGAGGCGCTGACTGCGCTGTTCCTGCTGTGCAATGCCCCGGACGAGAAGCCGGCGATCCTCAAGCCTCGCCATCACTGATAGCGGTGCGCCCTTCGCGGATAAATCCGCTCCTACAGGGAGCGGATTCTTCCGCGAAGCAAATCCCACCACCCTGTAGGAGCGGATTCATCCGCGAAGCAGGCAACTCGGTTACATCAAGAACAACGTCGCCAACCCCAGGAAAATAAAGAACCCGCCACTGTCGGTCACCGCCGTGATCATCACGCTGGAGCCCATGGCCGGGTCGCGGCCCAGTTTGGCCAGCGCCATCGGAATGGTCACCCCCATCAGCGCCGCCAGCAACAGGTTGAGCGTCATCGCCGCCGTCATCACCAGCCCCAGTGACCAGCTGCCGTACAGCAGGTAGGCGACCACGCCAATCACCCCGCCCCAGATAATGCCGTTGATCAACGACACCGCCAGCTCCTTGCGCAGCAAGCGCGAGGTATTGCCCGTGCTCACCTGGTCCAGCGCCATGGCGCGCACGATCATGGTGATAGTCTGGTTGCCCGAGTTGCCGCCAATCCCTGCAACGATGGGCATCAACGCGGCCAAGGCCACCAGCTTTTCAATGGAGCCTTCAAACAGGCCGATGACCCGCGAGGCGATGAACGCCGTGATCAAATTGACTGCCAGCCACGACCAACGGTTGCGCAGCGAGCGCCACACCGAGGCGAAGATGTCTTCCTCTTCGCGCAAGCCAGCCATGTTGAGGACTTCGGTTTCGCTTTCTTCACGAATCAGGTCGACCATCTCGTCGATGGTCAGGCGGCCGATCAGCCGCGAATTCTTGTCGACCACCGGGGCCGAGATCAGGTCGTAACGCTCGAAAGCCTGCGCAGCGTCGTAGGCGTCTTCATCGGGGTGGAACGACACCGGGTCGTTGGCCATGACTTCGCCAACCTGCTTGTCCGGGTCATTGACCAGCAAACGCTTGATCGGCAGCACGCCCTTGAGGATGCCGTCGGTGTCCACCACGAACAGTTTGTCGGTGTGGCCTGGCAACTCCTTGAGGCGGCGCAGGTAACGCAACACCACTTCCAGGCTGACGTCTTCGCGGATGGTGACCATCTCGAAGTCCATCAACGCACCGACCTGCTCCTCGTCGTAGCTCAGGGCCGAACGCACGCGTTCGCGCTGCTGGGCGTCGAGGGTCTCCATCAGCTCGTGAACGACGTCACGGGGCAGCTCGGGGGCCAGGTCGGCCAGTTCATCGGCGTCCATCTCCTTGGCCGCGGCCAGGAGCTCGTGATCGTCCATGTCGGCGATCAGGGTTTCACGCACCGAGTCGGACACTTCGAGCAGGATGTCGCCGTCGCGTTCGACCTTGACCAACTGCCAGACGGTCAGGCGGTCTTCCAGGGGCAAGGCTTCGAGTATGTAGGCAACGTCGGCGGAGTGCAGGTCATCGAGCTTGCGTTGCAGCTCTACCAGGTTTTGCCGGTGTACAAGGTTTTCCACGCGGTCATGGTGCTGACCTTCCTGACGGTGGGTCAGGTCTTCGACGACACGCTGACGCTGCAGCAGCTCGACCACTTGGGCCAGGCGGTCCTGCAGGCTGTCTTGCGGCTTTCTTACTTCGATTTCAGTCATAGGCGAACTCCATCCCCAGCAGCGGAGCACGCCTGGGGATCAATCAGTCGATTCTTGATTGGTGACACAAATTATTGAGTAACTACTGGGTAAGTCCATGGAAATGTTCCAAAGCCCCGGCGGGGCTGACGGGCGCAATCATACACCGCTTGTAACGGGGTGCGGCTAAAAAAACTGGCTAGAACAAGTGGTTGCGACCGTTTTCTCATATGGGATGAGACGACAAGCCTTGAAGGAAAAACACACGTTTCGGGATGTGTCGGTGCCCGCCGAAAAAACGCGGACAAAAAAAAGCCCGAATCTTTCGATTCGGGCTTTTCGGTGTATGGTGCACTCGACAGGATTCGAACCTGTGACCGCTCGGTTCGTAGCCGAGTACTCTATCCAGCTGAGCTACGAGTGCACGATGGTATTTTAGTACAGCACCAGGTTACCACTGGCTTGAAGCAGAAACCTCTTTCGTTACCGAAACAGACTTCTTAAATGGTGCACTCGACAGGATTCGAACCTGTGACCGCTCGGTTCGTAGCCGAGTACTCTATCCAGCTGAGCTACGAGTGCATTTGTTGCCGCGCATTATAGGTCGTTAATTTCTTTTGTAAAGCACTTTTTCTAGTAATTTCAAACACTTACCGAAGAAGCCAGAATCTAACGCACTAAACAAATAATGGCGGAGAACGGGGGATTCGAACCCCCGACACCCTTTTGAGGTGTACTCCCTTAGCAGGGGAGCGCCTTCGGCCACTCGGCCAGCTCTCCGCAACACGGGGCGTATAATAACCATCCTTTTCCCCGTTTGCAAACCTAAAATTCAATAAAAATTAATGACTTGGTTCTTCGTCCTTCTCTTTCTTGATTCTCAGGTAAATTTCCTCACGGTGAACGGCTACCTCCTTGGGGGCGTTGACACCGATCCGCACTTGATTTCCTTTGACGCCGAGCACGGTCACGGTGATTTCGCCATCGCCAATGATAAGGCTCTCTGCGCACCGACGAGTCAGAATCAGCATACCTTTCTCCTCACGCAATACAGTTCAGGGACACACAGTCTGCAAAAAAGGGCTTGGGCCTACAGCCAGTTGGCCATAGCCCTACGCCTAAGTATTGACCAGCGCGCGCAAAACACGCGCACCGCTCAAAAAAACAAAAGGCGCGGACTAGCCGCGCCTTTTGGAAAACGTGTTACTCGCCCTGTCGGGCCGCGTCCAGCTCGAAAGCGGTGTGCAGTGCACGCACGGCCAGCTCCAGGTACTTCTCTTCAATGACCACCGACACCTTGATCTCGGAGGTGGAGATCATCTGGATATTGATGCTCTCCTTGGCCAAGGCCTCGAACATCCGGCTGGCCACACCTGCGTGCGAACGCATGCCAACGCCTACGATCGACACCTTGGCGATCTTGGTGTCGCCGATCACCTGGCGCGCGCCGATTTCGCTGGCGGTGTTCTCCAGCACCTGCAGGGCCGCCTGGTAGTCGTTGCGGTGCACGGTGAAGGTGAAGTCGGTGGTGTTATCGTGCGAGACATTCTGCACGATCATGTCGACTTCGATGTTGGCCGCGCTGATCGGGCCCAGGATCTTGAAGGCCACGCCCGGGGTGTCTGGCACGCCACGGATGGTCAGCTTGGCTTCATCGCGGTTGAAGGCGATGCCGGAAATGATCGGCTGTTCCATGGATTCCTCTTCATCGATAGTAATGAGGGTGCCCGGACCCTCCTGGAAGCTGTGCAACACGCGCAGCGGGACGTTGTACTTGCCGGCGAACTCGACGGCACGGATCTGCAACACCTTGGACCCGAGGCTGGCCATTTCCAGCATCTCTTCGAAGGTGATCTTGTCCAGGCGCTGGGCGCTGGAAACGACGCGCGGGTCGGTGGTGTAGACACCGTCGACGTCGGTGTAGATCTGGCACTCATCAGCCTTCAGCGCGGCCGCCAGGGCCACGCCAGTGGTGTCCGAGCCGCCACGACCCAGGGTGGTGATATTGCCGTGCTCGTCCACGCCTTGGAAACCGGCCACGACAACCACACGCCCGGCCTTCAGATCGCCACGAATCTTCTGATCGTCGATCTGCAGGATGCGCGCTTTATTGTGCGCGCTGTCGGTGAGGATGCGAACCTGGTTACCGGTGTAGGAAACGGCCGGGATACCGCGCTTGATCAGCGCCATGGCGAGCAAGGCGATGGTGACCTGCTCCCCGGTGGACACGATCACGTCCAGTTCTCGTGGAACCGGCTGATCACTGATTTGCTTGGCCAGTTCGATGAGGCGATTGGTTTCGCCGCTCATCGCAGAGAGTACAACCACCAGGTCGTCACCGGCTTCGCGGAATTTTTTAACCTTCTCGGCCACCTGCTCGATGCGCTCGACGGAGCCGACGGAGGTGCCTCCGAATTTCTGTACGATCAAAGCCATTTCAATGCCGCCTCAGCCCGTGAAGGGCGCCCATTAAACATTCATGCTACGTAAAGCACCTGGCGCCGCTACTAGACAACGGCCCCAGGGACGGCTCAGGCCAGGGTCACAGACCCTGTTCGACGAATGGCACGGTCAGCGCCAGCGCGGCATCCAGTGCGCCGGCATCGATGCCGCCACCCTGGGCCATGTCTGGACGGCCACCGCCCTTGCCACCGACTGCCGCAGCAGCCTGTTTCATCAGATCGCCAGCTTTAAGCTTGGCGGTCAGATCCTTGGTTACGCCGGCAACCAGCACAACCTTGTCTTCGTGAACACCGCCGAGCAGGATAACGCCCTGGCCCAGTTTGTTCTTCAACTGATCGACCAGCGCGAGCAATGCCTTGCCGTCCTGGCCATCCAGGCGGGTAGCCAGCACCTTGACGCCTTTGACGTCCACGGCGGCGGCCGACAGGTCGTCACCGGCAGCGCTGGCGGCCTTGGCCTGCAGTTGCTCCAGCTGTTTTTCCAGGGTGCGGTTGCGCTCAAGCACCGCCGACAGCTTGTCGATCAGGTTGTCGCGGCTGCCCTTGACCAGTTGCGCGGCTTCCTTGAGCTGCTCTTCAGCGGCATTCAGGTAAGCCAGGGCATTGGCGCCGGTGACTGCTTCGATACGGCGCACGCCGGAGGCCACGCCACCTTCGCTGGTGATTTTCAGCAGGCCGATGTCGCCGGTACGCTTGGCGTGGATACCGCCGCACAGCTCGACGGAGAAATCGCCGCCCATGGTCAGCACGCGCACGGTGTCGCCGTATTTCTCGCCGAACAGCGCCATGGCGCCCTTCTCACGCGCCTGGTCGATCGGCATTTCTTCGGTCTGCACCGGGGTGTTCTTGCGAATCTCGGCGTTGACGATGTCTTCCAGCGCCTTGATCTGCTCAGGCTTGATCGACTCGAAGTGGCTGAAGTCAAAGCGCAGGCGCTGGCTGTCTACCAACGAGCCTTTTTGCTGGACGTGATCGCCCAATACCTGGCGCAGGGCAGCGTGTAGCAAGTGCGTGGCCGAGTGGTTCAACGAGGTGGCCTGCTGCAGGCTTTCGTCGACCACGGCGCTGACGTCGGCGCCGACCTTGAGGTTGCTCAGCACTACCACGCCGTGGTGCAGGAACGCGCCGCCGGTCTTGGTGGTGTCGCGTACGTCAAAGCGCGTACCGCCAGCCAGCAGGTAGCCACGGTCACCGACCTGGCCGCCGGACTCGCCGTAGAACGGCGTGCGATCGAGGATCACCACGCCCTCCTCGCCTTCTTTCAACTCTTGTACCGCGGCGCCGTCTTTATAGAGGGCCACCACTTTGCCGTTGCCGTGGGTGCTGTCGTAGCCGGTGAACACCGTGGCCACGTCGACCTTGATCAGGCTGTTGTAGTCCAGGCCGAACGAGCTTGCCGAACGGGCGCGCTCGCGCTGGGCCTGCATTTCACGCTCGAAGCCGGCTTCGTCCAGGGTCAGGTTACGCTCACGGGCGATATCGCCGGTCAGGTCCATCGGGAAGCCGTAGGTGTCATACAGCTTGAACACCACGTCGCCCGGCACCACGGTGCCCTTCAACTCGGCCAGGTCGCCTTCGAGAATTTTCAGGCCCTGCTCCAGGGTCTTGGCGAACTGCTCTTCTTCAGCCTTCAGCACGCGCTCGATATGAGCCTGCTGGGCCTTGAGTTCCGGGAAGGCTTCGCCCATCTCGCCGACCAGTGCGGCGACGATCTGATAGAAGAAGCTGCCCTTGGCGCCCAGCTTGTTACCGTGGCGGCAGGCGCGACGGATGATGCGGCGCAGCACGTAGCCACGGCCTTCGTTGGACGGCAGTACGCCGTCGGCAATCAAAAAGCCGCACGAACGGATGTGGTCGGCCACCACTTTCAGCGAAGCCTGGGCTTCGTTGGCGCAACCGATGGCCTTGGCCGAAGCGGCCAGCAGGCTTTGGAACAGGTCGATCTCGTAGTTGGAGTTCACGTGTTGCAACACGGCACTCACGCGCTCCAGGCCCATGCCGGTATCCACCGATGGCGCTGGCAGCGGGTGCAGCACGCCATCGGCGGTGCGGTTGAACTGCATGAACACGTTGTTCCAGATCTCGATGTAACGGTCGCCGTCTTCCTCTGGCGAGCCGGGTGGGCCGCCCCAGATGTCGGCGCCGTGGTCGTAGAAGATCTCGGTGCAAGGGCCGCACGGGCCGGTATCGCCCATCGTCCAGAAGTTGTCGGACGCATACGGGGCGCCCTTGTTGTCGCCGATGCGCACCATGCGCTCGGCCGGCACGCCGATTTCCTTGGTCCAGATGTCGTACGCTTCGTCGTCGCTGGCGTACACGGTGACCCAGAGTTTTTCCTTGGGCAGGTTCAGCCACTGCTCGGAGGTCAGGAAGGTCCAGGCGTAGGTGATCGCGTCACGCTTGAAATAGTCACCGAAGCTGAAGTTGCCGAGCATTTCGAAAAAAGTATGGTGACGGGCGGTGTAGCCGACGTTTTCCAGGTCGTTGTGCTTGCCACCGGCACGCACGCATTTCTGGCTGCTGACCGCACGGGTGTAGGCACGCTTTTCCTGGCCCAGGAAGCAATCTTTGAACTGGTTCATGCCCGCGTTGGTAAACAGCAGGGTCGGGTCGTTGCCCGGGATCAAGGAGCTGGAGGCGACACGGGTGTGGCCTTGCTCTTCGAAGAAGCGAAGGAAGGCTTCACGGATTTCTGCGCTTTTCATAGGTTCTTCCACGGAGACTGCGGCCAGAGGCAAGTGCATAACGTCAATTGACGTAGCGACGGCAAAGGGCCGCATTATATCGGCCCTTGCGCCTCGGTACAGTGTGTTTATACGTTCTGGGCCGTCTATTGGACGGCCAGTCGGTCATTTACGGGCGAAATCGGCGAATAAGGCGATGACTGCGTCGATTTGCGCGGTGTCTACATTCAAATGGGTGACCATGCGCAAGCGTGCAGCCGCACTCAGGGCGATGCCTCGCTCGGCGGCCAGGGCCTTCAGGGCCTCGGCACGCTCGCCCAAGTGCACGTACACCATGTTGGTTTGCACCGGCTCCACCTCATAGCCCAATGCAAGCAGGCCTTCGCCCAAGCGGGCGGCGTTTGCATGGTCCTGGGCCAGGCGATCCACCTGATGATCCAATGCATACAGCCCGGCCGCCGCCAACACACCGGCCTGGCGCATGCCGCCACCCACCATCTTGCGCAGGCGGCGAGCCTTGCCGATCAGCTCGGTGGAACCGCACAGTACCGAACCCACTGGCGCGCCCAGGCCTTTGGATAGGCACACCGACACCGAGTCGAAATGCCCGGCGATCACACGGGCGTCAACCCCCAGTTTAACCGCCGCGTTATACAGCCGCGCACCGTCCAAGTGCAGGGCCAAGCCGTGTTCACGGGTCAGCCGACGAGCGGCTGCCAAGTAGTCGAGCGCCAGCACCTTGCCTTGCATGGTGTTTTCCAGGGCTAGCAGACGGGTGCGGGCGAAGTGAAAATCATCGGGCTTGATCGCTGCAACCACCTCGGCCAGGTCCAGCGAACCATCGGCCTTCACGGTCAAGGGTTGCGGCTGGATCGAACCGAGTACCGCCGCGCCGCCGCCTTCGTACTTATAAGTGTGGGCTTGCTGGCCAACGATGTATTCATCGCCGCGTTCGCAATGGGCCATCAACCCCAGCAGGTTGCTCATGGTGCCGGTGGGCACGAATAGCCCGGCAGCAAAACCTAGCCGCGCGGCAAGCTCTGCCTCCAGGCGGTTGACGGTCGGGTCTTCGCCGTACACGTCATCGCCCAATGGCGCCTGGGTCATGGCGTCAAGCATGCCGGCGGTGGGCAGGGTGACAGTGTCGCTTCGAAGGTCGATGGCGGGCATGAAGGCTCCTCGGGGTAGGGTCGCACGATGGCTACAGGTGGCGATTTTCCATGTGCCACCGCTTATTACTGAGGCCTTGCGTGTTGATAATCAAGAACAAATGGATGAATACAGCTTCACCTACGACTAAATCGTTAGTTGCCAAACGATGCACTTATTCAAAATATGTGATAAAAAATCCCCGCCGCCACGCAAAGGCGGCAACGTTCTCAGGGCGGGGTGCGATTCCCCACCGGCGGTAATGGCGCGCAATGCGTCTAGCCCGCGAGCGCTTGGCAGGCCAACAGCCTGGCAAGGTCAGCAGACCCGGTGTGATCCCGGGGCCGACGGTCATAGTCCGGATGAAGAGAGAACGGGATTGGCACCGAAGGGCCGCAGGCGCACGCCGCGTACCCTGGAATCCCATTCGATCCAACTGCCCTGTTTTTTTATTAAACAGGAGTCAACGTAAATGCAACCCACTGCAATCGATAGCAAAAGCCACCCGAACGAGCGCATCGCCTTTATCCAGGCCTGCTGGCACAAGGATATTGTCGATCAGGCCAAAAAGGGCTTCCTCGAAGAAATCGTCAAGCTTGGCTATCAGGAAAGCGATGTCGACGTGTACGAAGTCGGCGGCGCCTTTGAGATCCCCCTGCACGCCAAGCTGCTGGCCAAGACCGGCCGCTATGCCGGTATCGTCGGTGCGGCCCTGGTGGTGGATGGCGGGATCTACCGCCACGACTTCGTCGCAGGCACGGTGGTCAACGCACTGATGCAAGTGCAGCTGGAAACCGAAGTGCCGGTGTTCTCGGTGTCGCTGACGCCGCACAACTTCCATGGCGAAGAGCATCACCACTATTTCTTCAACCACTTCCTGCACAAAGGCCAGGAAGCGGCGCGTACCTGTGCCGATACCCTGCAAAAGGTGCGTGCGCTGCGCCGGTTGCAGCCACAGCACAAAGTCGCGGTCTGATCGATTGCGTTGAATGCATCGCGGATAAATTCGCTCCTACCGGTGTAGGAGCGGATTTATCCGCGAAAAGGACCACCCGCTCTTAAACCAACTGCGCCCCATCACTGGGCACAACCAGTATCCCCGCCCGCAGCCCATTCTTCACCTTGGGGTTCGGGAAAATAATCCGCGCCCCCTCCTCCTCTACCACCCAGCGGGTACCGGCCAAATCATCGGCCAGCAAATAGCCCTTGGGCAGCTCAGAAAAATTCTCGATATCGGCCGGCAAATGCAGGCGGAAGGCATCGCTGTGCTTGATGATTTCCCGCGCCACGCTGAATAGCTGCATGCCATTGAGCGATTGCGCCTCATGGGCCGGCTCCTCGCCCGCGATCAATTGCTTGAGGCGGGTTTCCAGGCGTTCCAGGTTCACCAGCTGGTTTTGCCCGAAAGGCCGCGCCTTGCCCAGTTCCAGGGTAAAGGCCTCGGCATCGAGCGTTTCATAGGTGAAGGCGGTGAAGGTGATCGACGCCTTGCTTTGCAGCAGCACCGCGTCCATGCCGGCGGCACTCAGGCGGGCCAGTTCGCTGCGCGAGTGGGCGCGGCCTTCCTTCCAGGGGTACAGGGCAAACTGCTCGATGCGCGAACCGCGAATCGCCGTGTGCAGGTCATAGTGCAGGCGGGTGCGGTCGGGCACGCTGAAAAAGGTCTTGGCCAGGCGTTCCAGCTCGCAGGCGCGCATGGCTTCGAAGCCGCTGGACATCTCGTGCCGGCCATTGAACAGGCGGTTGACGTCCTGCTCCAGGTACCGCTCGCCGCGACGAATCGCTTCGGGGTTGCCGAACAGGAACAAAATACGGGCGCGGGGCTTGAGATCACCCCGGGCGATGTCATGCAAAAGGGTATCGAGCAACTCGATCGGCGCTGTCTCGTTACCATGGATGCCCGCGGACAGCAGCAGGTCCATGCCGTTATCGCGAGCCTCGGGCGGGCGGACCTCCAGGGCCCCCTCGCCCAACCAGCGCATTCGCACGCCTTCGACGGTCAGCTGAGTTTTCTCTGCGGGCTCACGGCCGGCGAGGGTCAATTCAAGCAGCTTGCCGAGGGCGAGCATAGGCGTCAGTCCTTAGTGTTGGTGGCCACAATCCGGGCCATGGACATGATCGTCCTCCTCGCCAGCGTCGGCGGGTTCCATTTCCAGTTGCAGGCTGACCAGGTTGGTGGCCAGGGGGCGCAACAGCAGGTTGGCGTATTCGGCGTCGTCTTCTTCGACGTCGACACCGATCAGCAACTGGCCGCGGCCGTCTTGCTGGATCCATACCTCTTTGCCTTGCCAGATCACCGCAAGGCGGGTGCAGGAGGTTTCCAGCTGGGTGCCGTCGGTGTCTTCAAGAATCAGCCGCAGGGCGTCGGTCATAGGGGAAATCTCTTCAAGGTTGGAGTTGGAATGGATAAACCGCGCCCAGTTTAAGGATTTGCGTCAGTTCATCCAATGCCGTCCGGCATTCCACCAGCAATTTAGGGTCGGCCAGGTCGCTTTCGCTGAGGCGATCGCGGTAGTGCTTGTCGACCCAGACCGTCAGCGTGTCATACAGCGACGGCGTCATGATCACCCCCGGGTTGACCGCGGCCAGCTCGGTTTCATTCAACGCCACGCGCAGGCGCAGGCACGCCGGGCCGCCGCCGTTCTGCATGCTCTGCTTGAGGTCGAACACCTTGACCTCGGCAACCGGCCCGCCCTGGGCGGTCAATTGCTGCAGGTACTGCCAGACGCGCTCATTGGCGCGGCACTCCTCGGGCACGATCAATAGCATCGAGCCATCGGCGCGGCTCAACAGCTGGCTGTTGAACAGGTAGGAACGCACTGCGTCCTCCACCGCGACCTGGGCGCGCGGCACGCACACCGATTGGAAATTGCCGCCACGTTTTGCCAGTTTAGCCTGCAGTTCGCCAAGCATCGCCTCGGTATCGAGGAAGGCGTCTTCGTGATGGAACAACAGCTCGCCATTGCCCACCGCGATCACGTCGTTATGGAACACGCCCTGGTCGATCACCGCCGGGTTCTGCTGTGCGTAGACCACGCCGTCATCACTCAGCCCGTGCAAGCGCGCAACGGCCTGGGACGCTTCCAGGGTCTGGCGCGCGGGGTATTTTTGCGGCGCTGGGTAGCGCGTGTCGAAGGCGCTGCGGCCAAACACGAAGAACTCGACCCCGGCCTCGCCATAGCGGCGGCAGAAGCGCGTGTGGTTGGCCGCACCTTCGTCACCGAACTGACCAACGGCCGGCAACGCGGCGTGATGGGCGAAGTGCTGGTCATTGGCGAACATGGCCCCCAGCACGCGGCTGGTGGTGGGGTGTTCGATGCTGCGGTGGTATTTGCAATTGAGGTTGGCGGCGGTGAAGTGCACGCGACCATCAGCCGTGTCGGCACTGGGGCTGACCGTGGCGGCGTTGGCCACCCACATGCTCGATGCCGAGCAACTGGCAACCAGCAGCGGCATCGCCTCGCGGGCCGCGCGCTCGATCACCTGGGCATCGCTACCGGCAAAGCCCAACTTGCGCAGGGCGGCGACGTCCGGGCGCTCCTGGGGGGCCAACACGCCTTGCTGGAAACCCATGTCCATCAGCGCTTTCATCTTGGCCAGGCCTTGGCGCGCCGCTTCCCGCGGGTTGGAGCCCTGCTGGCTGTTGCTCTGCGAGGCCACGTTGCCGTAGGACAAACCACCATAGTTATGGGTCGGCCCTACCAGACCATCAAAATTCACTTCATAGGCTTTCATCGGCAAGGCTCCATGGATCTGATTTTTATAGGCAACGTCACAGCGTGATACCGGGGCTCAGGGTGGCGGGCAAGGTCACCTGCGGGGCTTCCAGCGAGGCCACCGGGTAGGCGCAGTAGTCGGCGGCGTAATAAGCACTGGCGCGGTGGTTGCCCGAGGCGCCGACGCCGCCGAAGGGTGCACTGCTGGCCGCACCCGTCAGTTGCTTGTTCCAGTTGACGATGCCGGCCCGGCTTTGCAGCCAGAACTGCTGGTAGCGCGCTTCGGAGTCCGACAGCAGGCCGGCGGCCAGGCCGTAGGCGGTGTTGTTGGCCTCGGCGATGGCCGCGTCGAAATCGCGGTAGCGCAGCACTTGCAGCAACGGCCCGAACAGCTCCTCATCAGGGCGATCGGCCACGTCGGTCACGTCCAGAATGCCGGCGGTCAGCAAGGCGGCGCCAGGCTGTGGCTGGGTCATGGCCAACAGGCTGGTCGCGCCCTTGGCCAGCAGTTGTTGCTGGGCCTCAAGCAAAGCCTGTGCGGCCTGCAACGACACCACCGAGCCCATGAAGGGCGCAGGCTGTTGGTCGAATGCGCCCACCGTCAGGCTGGCGGACACTTGAACCAGGCGCTTGAGCAACGCGTCGCCCCACGCGCCCTGCGGCACCAGCAGGCGACGGGCACAGGTGCAACGCTGGCCGGCGGAAATGAACGCCGACTGGATGATGGTGTACACCGCAGCCTCCAGGTCTTGGACCTGATCGACCACCAGCGGGTTGTTACCGCCCATTTCCAGGGCCAGGATCTTGTCTGGGCGCCCGGCGAACTGGCTGTGCAGCAAGTTGCCGGTGCGGCTGGAGCCGGTGAAGAACAACCCGTCAATACCCGCGTGGCCAGCCAGGGCTACGCCGGTTTCGCGGGCGCCTTGCAACAGGTTCAGCACGCCAGCCGGCAGCCCGGCTTCGATCCAGCACTTGACCGTCAGCTCGGCAACCTTGGGCGTCAGTTCGCTGGGCTTGAACAGCACCGCGTTACCGGCCAGCAGCGCCGGCACGATGTGCCCGTTGGGCAGGTGACCGGGGAAGTTGTAGGGGCCGAACACCGCGACCACGCCATGGGGCTTGTGCCGCAACACGGCAGTGGCATCAGCCAGCGGGCCACTTTTCTCGCCCGTGCGCTCGCGGTAGCTTTGCACCGAGATCGCCACCTTGTTGACCATGCTGGTGACCTCGGTGGCCGCTTCCCACAGGGGCTTGCCGGTTTCTTCACCAATGCACCGGGCCAACTCGTCGGCATGGCTTTTCAGGCTGGCGGCGAAGGCTTCCAGTACCCCGATGCGCTCTGCAAGCGAGCGCTTGGCCCACGCCGGGAACGCCTGGCGTGCGGCCTGCACGGCCTGGTCGACCTGCTGCGCCGTAGCGCCGCGGCCTTGCCAGATGACCGCCTGGCTGACCGGGTTCAAGGAATCGAACGCCTCACCGGCACCCGCCTGCCACTGACCATTGATGTACACAGTGCTCATCATTTGCCCTCCCGGGCAGACATCGGTACGGCGCGGACCTGATCGCCAGCGCTCAGGCGCAGGCGCTTGGCGGTCAACGGGTCAACCACCAAGGTGCCGGCCGCCAGGCGCGCCGGCGCTGCGGTCACGCGACAGTCCTCGCGTTTGCGGTTGTGAATGAGGTACGGCGTGGCGTCGTCGCCCGGCGTGCCGATGGCCAGCACCAGCGCCTGACTGTCGTGCACGGCGCGGATCTTGTTGGTCGGGCATTCCACCGACGGGCCGGCGTCGAAGATGTCGACGTAGCCTTGATAGATGAAGCCCTCGCTCTTGAGCATGCTCAGGGCAGGCTCGGTGTCGGTGTGCACGCGGCCGATCACGTCACGTGCCGGTTGCGACAGAAAGCAGGTATACAGCGGGAACTTGGGCATCAGCTCGGCGATAAAGGCTTTGTTGCCCACGCCGGTCAGGTAGTCGGCCTGGCTGAACTCCATCTTGAAGAAGTGCCGGCCCAGGCTTTCCCAGAACGGCGAGCGGCCATTTTCATCGGACATGCCACGCATCTCGGCAATGATCTTGTTGCCGAACAATTGCGGGAACTCGGCAATGAACAGCAAGCGCGCCTTGGCCAGCAACCGGCCATTGAGGCCCGTGCGGTAGTCGCCATGCAGGAACAGCGAGCACAACTCCGAGTTGCCGGTCAGGTCGTTGGCCAGGAAAAGCGTCGGGATCTCCCGATAAATGTTCAGCTCCTGGGAAGCGCTGACCGTCAGCCCCACGCGGTAGTTGTACCAGGGCTCACGCAAGCCCACCGCGCCTGCGATGGCGGAGATGCCGACCACCCGGCCGTCATCGTCTTCCAGCACAAACAAGTAGTCCGCGTCGCCCCGCTCGGCCTCGCCGCGAAAGGTCTTCTCGGCCCAGCCTACGCGGTGCGACAGGCGCTCCTCGTTGGCCGGCAAGGTGGTCAGGCCGGCGCCGGTGCTGCGCGCAAGCTCGATCAGCGCGGGTAAATCGCTGCTGCGTACGGGACGAACGATCATGCTTTCTCCTTGCGCAGGCCTGTTTGCAGGCCCGCTAAACTCGACCTGTGCTTAAACCGCGACCAGGCGCACGCTGGCGCCCTCGCCCACACCCAATGCCTCGGCTGCCGCAAGGCTCAGGCTGACCGGCTTGCCGGGTACCCAGTCCAGTTCCAGCAGCACCGCGCGGTAATCCTGCAACTGCGCGTTGGCCACCAGGTACTGGCGCCCGCCCTTGTTGCTGACGTCTTCGATTTTTACCGGCACCACGCGGCTCTGGGCGATCGAGCGGATGCCCGAAACCCTGGCGTGCAGGGTGGGCCCGCCGTCGAAGATGTCGATGTAGTGATCGGTTTCGAAGCCTTCGCGCATCAGGATGTCGAAGGTGATCTGCGCCCGCGGGTGCACCTGGCCCATGGCTTCCTGGGCGGCATCGGGCAGCAGCGGCACGTAGATCGGGTAATGCGGCATCAGCTCGGCCAGGAACGTGCGACTTTTAAGCCCGCACAGGCGCTCGGCCTCGGCATAGTTGAGGTCGAAGAAGTTGCGCCCGATGGCGTCCCAGAACGGCGAGTCGCCCTGCTCGTCGCTGTAGCCGACGATCTCGGTCACCACCGAATCGGCAAAGCGCTCCGGATGGTTGGCAACGAACAGCAGGCGGCCACGGGAGTTGAGCTCCGACCAAGCGCTGCCGACCAGGTCCGGCACCACGTAAAAGCTGGTCAGCAGGCTGTTGCCGGTCAGGTCATGACACTGCGACAACACGTGGATCTTGTTATGGATCTTCAGCTCGCGCGAAGCGTGCACGAAGGTCTCATTACGGAAACTGTAGAACGGCTCGGAATACCCGGCCGAGGCAACGATGGCCGAACAACCGACCAGGCGACCGGTGTCGCTGTCCTCGAGCACGAAGAAATAGCTTTCCTCGCCATTGAAGCTGACTTCGGCGGCAAACGACGCCTCGGAGGCGGCGATCTTGTCGCTGAGGCGGTCGACATCGTCCGGCAAGGACGTGACACCAATCGGGCTGTCCGCGGCCAGGCGCTGTACTTCACCCAGGTCAGCCATTTGCGCGGGGCGCATCACCAGCATGGTGTCACTCCTTGAATAATACCGGTCAAAAGTGGCGAACCCGCAGCGCAGGCCCGCCCGAATGCCTGAAATCAGGCTTGAGTCAGGGACGCCACCGCTTTCTCGAAGCGGTTAAGCCCCTCATCGATGTCTGCGTCTTCGACTACCAGGCTTGGCGCGAAACGCACCACGTCGGGGCCAGCCTGCAGAATCATCAGGTCATGCTTTTCGGCGGCGTTGAAAAAGTCCTTGGCCTTGCCCTTCCAGGCATCGCTCAACACGCAACCAATCAACAGGCCCATGCCGCGTACTTCGGTGAATACGCCGTAGCGCTCGCCGATCTGCTCCAGGCGGGCCTTGAAGCGTTCGTGCTTGGCTTTGACGCCGCCCAGCACCTGCGGGGTGTTGATCACGTCGATCACCGCTTCCGCTACCGCGCACGCCAGCGGGTTGCCGCCGTACGTGGTGCCGTGGGTACCAACGGCCAGGTGCTTGGCCAGGGCTTCGGTGGTCAGCATGGCGCCGATCGGGAAGCCGCCGCCCAGGCTCTTGGCGCTGGAGAGGATGTCTGGGGTGACGCCGTAGTGCATGTAGGCGAACAGCTCGCCGCTGCGGCCCATGCCGCTTTGCACTTCATCGAACACCAGCAGCGCGTTGAACTGGTCGCACAGCGCGCGGGCGCCCTCAAGGTAAGCCTGGTCGGCTGGCAGCACGCCGCCCTCACCCTGGATAGGCTCCAGCACCACGGCGCAGGTCTTGTCCGAAACGGCGGCTTTCAATGCGTCCAGGTCGTTGTACGGAACATGGGTGATGCCGGTGATCTTGGGGCCGAAGCCGTCGGAATACTTGGGCTGGCCGCCCACGCTCACGGTAAACAAGGTGCGGCCGTGGAAGCTGTTGGTGGCGGCGATGATTTCGTATTTGTCTTCACCGAAACGATCGAATGCCACGCGGCGGGCCAGCTTGAACGCGGCCTCGTTGGCTTCGGCGCCGGAGTTACAGAAGAACACGCGCTCGGCAAAGGTGGCGTCGACCAGCTTGTGCGCCAGGCGCAGGGCCGGCTCGTTGGTGAACACGTTGGAGACATGCCATAGCTTGTTGGCCTGTTCGGTCAGCGCGCCAACCAGCGCCGGGTGGGCGTGGCCCAAGGTGTTGACGGCAATGCCACCGGAGAAATCGACCAGTTCGCGACCGGCCTGGTCCCAGACTCGGGAGCCTTCGCCGCGCACGGGAATGAAAGCGGCCGGGGCATAGTTGGGGACCATTACCTGGTCGAAATCGGCGCGTTGCACCTGGGCATGCTCAACGGACATCGGAGTCTCCTGATGAGGGCCGCCTGCCGGATAATGGCAAGCGATGGGGGGATTGTAAGGACAGATTCGCGCCCGACCTTGCCGCCAAGCGACAACTTCTTATAGCGCCAAACCGGGAAATATCGGGGTTTTCAAGGATGCGACATATAGGGTCGCAAAGGCGCAGTTTAAACGCAGACGCGGGGAATGTCCGTACGGGTTCATCAGGCGGTTCGCGGGGTGTTTTTCGCGGACCAATCCGCTCCTGCAGGGAGCGAATTGATCCGCGAAGGGTTCACCCTCGCTCGGCAGGCACCGACGACAACTCGAACGGGCTGCTGCTGCGCCGGTGGTTGCGATCTTCACGCGGCGTTGCGCCGAAGAAATTGCGGTAGGCGCTGGAGAAGTGCGGGCCCGAGGAGAAGCCGCACGACAGGCCGATCTGGATGATCGACTTGCTGGTTTGCATCAGCATCTGCCGGGCCTTGTTCAGGCGCAGCTCCAGGTAGTACTGGCTGGGCACGCGGTTGAGGTACTGCTTGAAGATCCGCTCCAACTGGCGGCGGGACACGCACACGTGCTGGGCGATTTCGTCGGTGGTCAGGGGCTCTTCGATGTTCGCCTCCATCAGCAACACCGCCTGGGTGAGCTTGGGGTGGCTGGAACCCAGGCGGTTCTGCAGCGGGATGCGTTGGCGCTCACCGCCTTCGCGGATGCGCTCCACCACCAGCTCTTCCGACACCGCGCCAGCCAGCTCCGCGCCGTGGTCGCGGGCCAACACGGCGAGCAACAGGTCCAGTACCGACAGGCCGCCACAGGCGCTCATGCGGTCGCGATCCCAGTCGAACAGGTGGCTGGTGGCGATGACCTTGGGGAAGCGCTCGGCAAAGTCATCCTGCCAACGCCAGTGCACGGCGGCGCGGTAACCATCCAGCAGGCCCAATTGCGCCAGCGGGTAAACCCCCGCCGACAGGCCACCCACCACGCCGCCGGCACGCACCAGCTGCTTGACCGCACTACCCAGGGCTTGCGACAAGGTGCCGGGCGGCTCGTCGGCCAGCAAGAACAGCTTGGCGCAACCCTCAAGGCGCCCCACCCAAGGTTCGCCCGGCAACTGCCAGCCGCCTTCGGTGGGCGGCTCGGCCTGCAAGAACAGCAGCTCGTAGACCACTTCGGGGTGCACTTTCTGGGCGACGCGCAGCGCCTCCTCGGCCAGCGCCAGGGTCAGGGCCTTGGTGCTGGGCCAGATCAGAAAACCGATTCGTTGGGCTGTCATGGAGTGCGGTCCGAAACCTGTTCAGGGTCAATGCCGAATGCCGTATTGCACTCTAGCGGGTAAAGCCGGCATTGCCCGAGTCAAAACCCGCAGCATGCACCTTTGCGGGCCGCAGTGGCAGCCCGCAACTGTTTCAAACGACGACTACTTCAAGCTGCCGGACAGAAACTGCTGCAAGCGCTCGGACTGCGGGTTCACCAGCACTTCGCGCGGGTTGCCGCTTTCCTCGACCCGCCCCTGATGCAAGAACACCAACTGGTTGGAGACTTCGCGGGCAAAACCCATTTCGTGGGTGACCACGACCATGGTGCGGCCTTCCTGGGCCAGCGACTGCATCACCTTGAGTACGTCACCCACCAGTTCCGGGTCAAGCGCCGAGGTCGGTTCGTCGAACAGCATCACCTCAGGCTCCACCGCCAACGCCCGGGCGATCGCCACGCGCTGCTGTTCACCGCCAGACATATGGCCGGGGTAGGCACCCTTGCGATGGGCCACACCGACTTTGTTCAGGTAGTGCTCGGCCTTTTCCAGGGCTTCCTTCTTCGGCACGCCCAGCACGTGCACCGGCACTTCGATGATGTTTTCAAGGGCGGTCATGTGCGCCCACAGGTTGAAGTGCTGAAACACCATCGACAGGCGCGAGCGCATGCGCTGCAACTGCTTGGCGTCGGCGGCGCGCAGGGCGCCATCCTTGCCGGCGACCAGCTTCAACTCTTCATTGTTGAGCAAAATCTTCCCGGCGTGGGGCTGTTCCAGCAGGTTGATGCAGCGCAAAAAAGTACTTTTGCCCGAACCACTGGAACCAATGATGCTGATCACATCGCCAGCCTTCGCGGCCAGCGACACGCCCTTGAGCACTTCATGGCTGCCGTAGCGCTTGTGCAGATCCTGGACTTCAAGTTTGTACATGTTATCGGCTCTCACAAAAGCGATCAGTCGTTGAGCAGGCGCCCGCGACGAAGTGGTTGGCGCCCCGCTACCTTGGCCAGCCAGAAACCGGGCTGGGCATAACGCAGTCGTTCAATGGCGAAAAGCACACCGGCGGTACCGGCGCACATCGTGGTCACGCGATCGGCCAACGGGTCGATCACTTCGAACAAGGGATCACCCACCTCCACCCAGTCACCGGGTGAACGCAGGAAGGTGATCACGCCCGCATGGGGCGCAAAGATCAATTCGGTGCCTTCGAACGGCATGCCTTCGCACGCCTCGGCCACGGCTGCCGGCCAGTCACCTTCGATAAAGCCTTGCTCGGCGAGAAAGGCCAGGATGCCTCGGGCGTGGGCCTCGGTCTGCGCCTTGCCCGTGTCAGCCTGGCCACCCAGTTCCAGGGTGGTCGCCAGGCACGCCAGCGGGATCTGCGCCTCGGGGAACAGGCGCGACAAACGCAACCAGGGCAGCGAGCAGGCTTCGTCGAACGAGCTGCCACCGGAGTCTTCGGCCAACAGGCCGACCTTCATGCCCAGGTGCGCCGCCAACGAGCGCCACTGCGGCCAGTGCTGCGGCAGGGCGTACATGTGCAGCGCAGCATCCGCGTCGCAGTGCAGGTCCAGCACCACGTCGGCGTCGCAGGCATGGCCGAGCAGTTCGCGCTGCATGCCTTGCAACTGGCTGGCCGCCGGTGGCAAAGCCGCCAGGGTGTCGCGCATCGCCTGGCGGATCAGCTGGATATTGGCGTGCGCGTCATCGCCCAACTGGCCGGCCAGGGCCTGGGCCACCGGCGCGCTCAGCTCGACGAAATCGCGGTTGAAGTTCTTGCCGCTGCCAAACTCGAAACGGCCTTGGTGGGCGCCTTGCAGCAACTGCCCCAGGCCCAACGGATTGGCCACCGGCACCAGTTCGATGACGCCCTTCAGGGCACCCTTGGCCTCAAGCGCCAGCAAGGCCTGTTTCAGCTCCCAGGCGGTACGCATGCCGGGCAGTTCGTCGGCGTGCAGGCTGGCCTGGATATAGGCCTTGCGCTCGCCGCTGCCAAAGCGGAACACGCTCAACTGGCGCTCGGTGCCCAGGGTGCTCCAGGGCAATGAATGGTCGATACGTTGCATGTGGTCAGCCCTTGCGTGGTGCCAGGTAACCCAGCCAGCGGCGTTCGGCCAGCTTGAACAGGCGTACCAGGATGAAGGTCAGGCACAGGTAGAACGCACCTGCGGTGATATAGGCTTCGAACGGCAAGTAGTACTGGGCGTTCACCGTGCGCGCCGCGCCAGTGATGTCGATCAGGGTCACGATGGACGCCAGGCTGGTGGTCTGCAGCATCATGATCACTTCGTTGCTGTACTGCGGCAGCGCCCGGCGCAGGGCCGAGGGCAGCAGGATGCGCCGGTACATCTTGGCCCGCGACATGCCCATGGCCTTGGCCGCTTCGATCTCGCCATGGGGCGTGGCCTTGAGGCTGCCGGCGATGATTTCCGCGGTGTAGGCGCTGGTATTGACGGCAAAGGCCAGGCACGCGCAGAAGGTCGCACTGGACAACCACGGCCACAGGAAGCTCTCGCGCACGGCCTCGAACTGGGCCAGGCCGTAGTAGATCAGAAACAGCTGCACCAGCATCGGCGTGCCACGGATCACGTAGGTGTACAGCCAGGCAGTGAGGTTCACCAGTGGCTGCCTGGACACCCGCATCAGCCCCAGCGGCAGCGCCGCCAGCAGGCCGAACAGCAGCGACAGGCCAAGCAGCTTGAGGGTTTCCAGCAGGCCGCTGAAGTACAGCGGCAGCGCATCCCAGACAACGTTGTAGTCAAAGATCATAGGTCTGCCGCCTTAACGCCTGCCGAGTAGCGTTTTTCCAGGTAACGCAGGGCCAGCAGCGAAACGCTGGTGAGCACCAGGTACAGCGCTGCCACGGCCAGGAAGAAGGTGAAGGGTTCGCGGGTGGCATCGGCCGCCTGCTTGGCCTTGAACATCATGTCTTGCAGGCCCACCACGGAAATCAGTGCAGTGGCCTTGGTCAGTACCAACCAGTTGTTGGTAAAACCGGGAATCGCCAGGCGGATCATCTGCGGCACTAATACGCGGAAGAACACTTGCCGGCCGCTCATGCCGTAGGCAAAGCCTGCCTCTGCCTGCCCCTTGGGGATGGCCATGAAGGCGCCACGGAAGGTTTCGGACAAGTAGGCACCAAAGATAAAGCCCAGGGTGCCAATGCCAGCCGCCATCGGGTTGAGGTCGATGTAATCATTGAAGCCCAGCAACGGCGCCACGCGATTGAGCAAATCCTGGCCGCCGTAGAAAATCAGCAGGATCAGCACCAGGTCCGGGATGCCGCGGATCACCGTGCAATACAGGTCGCCCAGCCAAGCCAGCCAGCGCACGGGCGACAAGCGCAAGGCAACACCGATCAGGCCGAGTACGATGGCCAGGGCCATGGATGACAAGGCAAGTTGCAGCGTCAGCCCGACACCCTCGAGGATGACAGCCCCGTAGCCTTTTAACATGTAGTGATCCTCGACCGTTGCGATGAAAAAATGGTGCATGCCTCAGCGCTTGCGGCGTGCACCATCTGTCAGGTGACCCTGGGACGACTTACTGGCCGTAGATGTCGAAGTTGAAGTACTTGTCCTGGATTTGCTTGTATTTGCCGTTGGCGCGAATGGCCGCGATGGCTGCGTTGATCTTGTCCAGGTCTTCCTTGTCGCCCTTGCGCACGGCAATGCCGACGCCGTCGCCGAAGTACTTGACGTCGGTGAAGGATGGGCCTGCGAACGCGTAGCCCTTGCCGGCGTCGGTGTTCAGGAAACCGTCCTGCAGCAAGGTGGCGTCAGCCAGGGTGCCGTCCAGGCGGCCAGCGGTCACGTCCAGGTAGATTTCGTTCTGCGAGCCGTATGGCACCACTTCGGCGCCTTTGGGGGCCAGCACTTCGCGGGCGAAGCGTTCATGGATCGAACCGCGCTGCACACCGATCTTCTTGCCCTTGAGCTCAGCCAGGCTGTCGCTGACGGTCACGCCATCCTTGAGCACCAGGCGTGCCGGGGTCAGGTAGTAGCGGTTGGTGAAATCCACGGACTTCTTGCGGTCTTCGGTGATGGACATCGAGGACAGGATCGCGTCGATCTTGCGCACTTTCAGCGCCGGGATCAGGCCGTCGAATTCCTGCTCGACCCATTGGCACTTGACCTTCATCTCTTCGCACAGGGCGTTGCCGATATCGTAGTCAAAACCGACGATGCTACCGTCCGGCGCCTTGGAGGCGAACGGAGGGTAGGCGGCTTCGATACCGATTTTCAGCGGCTTTTCGTCAGCGAACGACGACAGGGACAGCACGGACAGCGCCAGGGCGCCAAGAAGCACGAGTTTCTTCATCTCAGGACTCCATCGGTAAAGGGCATTAAATGGCAGAGTGAGCAACAGCCCAATATGCGAATGGGTACAACGCAGATAGCGCCGCCGGGCCTGGCAGGTACGCAAGGCCTTCAGCGAGTGCTGGGCATTTTAACGAGAGCCCGGAAGCCGATATTTCTTCAATGCGACAACTAGTTACAGATGCGCCGGAAATACGGCCCGAGACGATTGACAGGCCCTGCTGTTTATGCAAAGGCAAAAGACGGGCAACCGATCTATCAAGCAAATTGCGCGCCTATTATTGGCAAACCCTTGTAATCCGGCAACCCTGGCGTGCGCCGGGTTTTTTCGGGAGGGCAAAATAGCACCAAAAACAGACGAGCTGTAGCGCAATGCCCCGAATGGAGGCGCAGGCCGTTACAGATTTGGTTACCGGAAGATTCGCGGGTAACAGTAGGAAAGGTTGGGGATTGGTCGATATATCTCGAGTGGCTGCGGCCCTCTCCCCAGCCTTCTCCCAAAGAGAGAGGGGGCTAAAAGCTGATCGCATTGACACCCCGGGCCGTGACGCACTCCCAAAAAAAAGCCGCCCACCCTGATCAAGGGCAAGCGGCTTTTTGCGTCACCTACCTGGAGGTCAAGCCACCTTCATGGTCTTGTGCGTATCAATCAAATGCTGCACCACGCTTGGGTCCGCCAAGGTCGAGATATCCCCCAGCGCGTCGTATTCGGCCGTGGCGATCTTGCGCAGGATGCGCCGCATGATCTTGCCCGAGCGGGTCTTGGGCAGGCCTGGCGCCCACTGGATGACGTCCGGCGAAGCGATTGGGCCGATTTCCTTGCGCACCCAGTTTTTCAGTTCCAGGCGCAATGCCTCGCTCGGCTCTTCACCGCCATTGAGGGTCACGTACACATAAATGCCCTGCCCTTTCAGGTCGTGGGGCACCCCCACCACGGCCGCCTCGGCGACTTTCGGGTGGGCGACCATGGCACTTTCGATCTCGGCCGTGCCCATGCGGTGGCCAGACACGTTGAGCACGTCGTCGACGCGGCCGGTAATCCAGTAGTAACCGTCTTCATCGCGACGGGCGCCGTCACCGGTGAAGTACATGCCACGGAAAGTCTTGAAATAGGTGTCCACGAACCGATCGTGGTCGCCGTACAGGCTGCGCGACTGGCCCGGCCAGGAATCGAGGATCACCAGGTTGCCCTCGGCGGCACCCTCGATCAGGTTGCCCAGGTTGTCCACCAGGCCCGGCACCACGCCGAAGAACGGCTTGCTCGCCGAACCCGGCTTGAGCGCGGTGGCGCCCGGCAACGGGCTGATCAGCACGCCGCCAGTCTCGGTTTGCCACCAGGTATCGACGATCGGGCAGCGCTGCTTGCCCACGGTGTTGTAGTACCAGTTCCAGGCCTCGGGGTTGATCGGCTCGCCCACCGAGCCCAGCAGGCGCAGGCTCGACCCATCGGCGCCTTCGACGGCGGCGGTGCCTTCGGCCATCATCGCACGGATCGCGGTAGGCGCGGTGTAGAGGATGTTGACCTTGTGCTTGTCGATGATCTTCGACACGCGGGTGATGTCCGGGTAGTTCGGCACGCCTTCGAACAGCAGGGTGGTCGCGCCATTGGCCAGCGGGCCGTAGACGATGTAACTGTGGCCGGTGACCCAGCCGACGTCGGCAGTGCACCAGTAGACTTCGCCAGGGCGGTAGTCGAACACGCGCTCATGGGTCAGCGCGGCATATACCAGGTAGCCGCCGGTGGTGTGCAGCACGCCCTTGGGCTTGCCGGTGGAGCCGGAGGTGTAGAGGATGAACAGCGCCTCTTCGGCACCCATTTCCTTTGGCGCGCACGTGCTGGACGCTACTTCCAGCAGGGTGTGGTACCAGATGTCGCGATGACGGTTCCACTCGATCTGGCCGCCGGTGCGCTTGGCCACGATGACCTTCTGCACGCTGCTGGTTTCCGGGTTGGTCAGCGCGCGGTCGACGTTGGCCTTGAGCGGGGTTTTCTTGCCGCCACGCAGGCCTTCATCGGCGGTGATGACAATTTTCGATTTGCAGTCGATGATCCGACCGGCCAGCGCTTCCGGCGAGAAGCCGCCGAACACCACCGAATGGATCGCGCCGATGCGGGTACAGGCCAGCATGGCGACCACCGCTTCCGGGATCATCGGCATATAGATGGTAACCACGTCACCGCGGTGCACGTCCTGGCCGCGCAAGGCGTTGGCGAACTTGCACACTTCTTCATGCAGTTCGCGGTAGGTGATGTTGCGGTGCTCGGAAGGGTCGTCGCCTTCCCAGATGATCGCCAACTGATCGCCACGCTCGGCCAGGTGGCGGTCCAGGCAGTTGGAAGAAACGTTCAAGGTGCCGTCGGCAAACCACTTGATGTCGACATGATGGTCGTCGAATGAGGTCTGCTTGACCTTGGTGAACGGCTTGATCCAGTCGAGACGCTGGGCTTGCTCGCGCCAGAAACCGTCGGGGTTGACCACCGACTGCTGGTACATGGCCTTGTAGGTCGCTTCATCGGTCAGCGTGGTGGCTGCCACTTCAGGACGAACGGGGTACAGAGAAGCCGCACTCATCTTTCTTACCTCGGGGAAATGTAGTTGTTTTTGTATGAACTCGTTGTAAGACGATATGGAAACAGATGCTATTCGACGATGGTAGTAACTTTTGCGCAATCGCCGCCCGCCGCCGACGGCAAGCGCTCAAGCACCGTGGTTTGCGCGGTGTCGCGAGCCGCTCTTTTTTTCAAATTAAAAAGCCTGCTAACGATTAAGCCGAGACGATTGTTACCGTTTCGGATAAAACTGTTTATCAAAACCCGCTCTGTTTAGTCAGCAGGTACCCGCCTAGAATTCGTCCTGCCAACACGGCAACGCGACTAACACATGCAACAGCCCCCACGAAGGCCGTTAATCGCAACTCTCCACTCTGGCTTCACACGCAACTTTACAAAAGTGGCGTGACCTCTGACGACTGTATAAAGGGTAAAACGTAAATGAAAGCTCTGCTTGTTCTGGCACTCAGTACTGTTTGCGCCACTGCCATGGCCGACGAAGTTACCACTGATGCAGCACAATCAACACCGGTCGAGTATTACAACTACTCGCAACACCTGGACATTGCCAAGGTCGTGTCCATGACCGAGATCCCCAACGTCTGCGAAGTGGTCCCGGCACGCATGACCTACCTGGACTCCACTGGCCAGAAACACATTCTCGAATACAAGGTGATGGGCAACGGTTGCTCCAACGGATAATCGAAGAATGCTTGCGGCGCCTCCTGGAAAGTTCGGGAGGCGCGCCGTCGATTTGATCGACCTGTTTATTTTAATTAAAACCCGTCTGTTTTTTTATTGATTTCATATTCACGCAACTTGTTGGCAATGGTGGTATGCGACACCCCCAGGCGTTTGCCCAATATACGACTGCTGGGATGTTCGCTGTATAAACGCTGTAACACCGCCTTTTCAAATCGCCCGACAATCTGCTGCAAACCCCCCTCTAGTGAAAACTCCCCCAGCGGCCGGCGCGCGCCGTAGTCCGGCAAACGAATATGCTCGACCTTGACCACGCCCCCCTCACACAACGACACCGCTTGAAACAGCACGTTCTCCAACTGCCGTACGTTGCCCGGCCAGTGGTACTGCGCCAGCCGTTCCATTGCCGTGGGGGCCAAGCGTGGCAGGCTGCAGCCGATCTGCCGGCTGGCCTGGTCGAGAAAGTGCTCCACCAGCGGGCCCAGCCCATCCAGGCATTCGCGCAGCGGCGGGATGTGCAGCGAGAGCACGTTAAGGCGGTGGTACAAGTCCTGACGAAACTCGCCGCGGGCGCACAACTCCGACAAATCGACCTGGGTGGCGCAGATCACCCGCACATCCAGGTACACCTCTTCATCGCTGCCAACGCGACGAAAGCAACCGTCTTGCAAAAACCGCAGTAACTTGGCCTGCAGGCGCGGGCTCATCTCACCCACCCCATCGAGAAACAAGGTGCCGCCGGCAGTCAGCTCCAGCAAACCCAGCTTGCCCTCGGCGCGCGCCCCTTCGAAGGCGCCCGGCCCATAGCCGAACAGCTCGGTCTCGGCCATGGACTCCGGCAGCCCGGCGCAATTGAGCGCCATCAGCGGCGACTGGCCTCGCGGGCTGGCCAGGTGGCAGGCGCGCGCCAGCAACTCTTTGCCGGTGCCGGTTTCCCCCTCAATGAGCAAAGGCGCATCCAAAGGCGCCATGCGTCGGGCTTCACGCACCACGGCGGCCATCACTTTCGAGCTTTGGAAGATGCTGTCGAAGCCACGCAGCTCCTGCTTGCGCACATGGTAGATGCGCTCGCCAATGCGATCGGCGCGGTGCAAGGTCAGCACCGCGCCGGCGAGCGCCTCACTGTCATCGTGCTGGGCTTGCAACGGAGCGATATCGGCCAGGAACACCGCGCCACACACCTTTACCCGCAAGCCATTGATCCGCGACTGGTTGCTGCGCACCAGCGCCGGCAGGTCGAAGTCCTCGGCGTAGCGCGCCAACGGGATGCCCGGCACCTCGTCCACCCGCACCCCGATCAATTGCGCCGCGGCACGGTTGGCCGCGACGATGGAACCGGCCATGTCGATGGACAGCACCGGGAACTCCAGCGCGCCGAGCAAGGCGTTGAGCTCCATGTGCCGACGCTCGCTGGGCATCAGGCCTACGCGCTTGACGCCGAACACTCCGGTAATGGCCTCGAACTTTGGCCTCAAGGCCTGGAATTGCAAGTTGATCAGGTTGGGGCAGTGCAGATAGATGGCGTTGCCGTGCTCGCCTCCCACCTCGCCGCGGGCGACGTTGATACCGTAGCTCACCAGCAGGTTGAGAATGTCGCGCAGGATGCCGATGCGGTTCTGGCAGTGGACTTTAATACGCATGTAGGGCCTGAAATTGTGATTAGGGTGGCCAGGGCGGTGCGACTTTGTGCAGGTCGCCCACTTTTACCGTCAAGAATATGTGACGAATTCGGCCTTCAGCAAGCCATCCACATCCTTTGAAACGAGCTTTTCTCTTCATACGTAAACTATTCGTTACGAAATGAGCGCCAAGCACGCACCAAATGCTCATTGATGGGCGTGCACTGGGCTCCTCGCGGGTTTATTACTGATGCATCGCTGCACATAACAATAAAGACCCGCAGGAGAGCTGTATGAAGCAGACGCACTACGTGGCTCGAGAGCCCGATGCGCAGGGATTCATCCACTACCCCGAGCAAGACCACCGGGTATGGAATACCTTGATCACCCGCCAGCTTGAGGTGGTGCAAGGGCGCGCGTGCCAGGAGTACCTGGATGGCATCGATCAGTTGGGCCTGCCCCTCGAGCGCATTCCGCAACTGGGCGAAATAAACCAGGTACTAGGCCGCGCCACGGGTTGGCAGGTGGCCAGAGTACCGGCGCTGATCCCCTTCCAGACCTTTTTCGAACTGCTGGCCAGCAAGCAATTTCCGGTGGCCACGTTCATTCGCTCCGAAGCGGAACTGGACTACCTGCAAGAGCCCGATATCTTTCACGAGATATTCGGCCACTGCCCGCTGCTGACCAACCCCTGGTTTGCCGAGTTCACCCACACCTATGGCAAGTTGGGCCTCAGCGCCAGCAAGGAACAGCGGGTCTACCTGGCGCGGCTTTACTGGATGACCATCGAGTTCGGCCTGGTGGACACCTGCCAAGGCCAGCGCATTTACGGCGGCGGCATCCTGTCGTCCCCCAAGGAGACGGTCTACAGCCTCTCGGCCCAACCTGAACACCAGGCATTCGACCCGGTCGAATGCATGCGTACACCCTACCGTATCGATATCCTGCAACCGGTGTACTTCGTGCTGCCCGACCTCAAGCGACTGTTTGACCTGGCACATGAAAACATCATGGGCAGGGTGGAGCAGGCCAGCGTGCTCGGCTTGCATGCGCCCAAATTTTCGCCAAAAGCCGCCTGAAGCCTTTTTTATTCAAGGAGCCCCCATGAACGCCCTGAACCAAGCCCACTGCGAAGCCTGCCGCGCCGACGCCCCACAGGTCAGCGAGGAAGAATTGCCGGCGCTGCTCAAACAGATCCCCGACTGGAACATCGAAGTGCGCGACGGCGTGATGCAGTTGGAAAAACTGTTCACGTTCAAGAACTTCAAACAGGCCTTGGCCTTCACCAATGCCGTGGGCGAAATTGCCGAAGCCGAAGGCCACCACCCGGGCCTGCTGACCGAGTGGGGCAAGGTGACCGTGACCTGGTGGAGCCACTCGATCAAGGGGCTGCACCGCAATGACTTCATCATGGCGGCAAGAACCGATGGAGTGCAGCCCCACGCTGCAAGTTGAACGCCAAGAGCTGCAAGCTGCTGCACCGCGCTCGGCTTGCAACTGGCAGCTCATAACTTGCATCTGCCCCCCCTGCGACCAATGACCGCAGGAAAATTCTGATTGTCATCCTCACTGATGTATCCTGTGCCGGCTTTGCAAAAGCATGCGCTTTCCGATCAACCTTCAACCAGCACTTGTGAGGAGTGACGACGATGCACGAAATCCCTAACTTCCCCTTCCCAAGCCTGCACGAACCAGAGCAGTCGAAACCTTCCCAGTCCGCCAGCCAGGCAACTGACACCAAGGCTAAATCCGAGCCTGATGAAAGCCTGCGCACAGATCGCGAAGACTAGCGGGTAAAGACTACGGTCCAAGCCCGGCGCTATAATAAGGGGTGGCGTGATCCGCTGAGGGGCTCAAGCCCGCAGATCACCCCGCCTCAAGCGCTCGCCCTACAGGACACGGCCATGACCGATGCTTTCGACGACACCCAGGCTGGCCTGATGATTGACACGGCGCAACAGATGATCGACATCTGGAACCGCCTGACCCCGGAAAAACAAGCCGCCCTGCTACAACGCTTCGGCACCCAGGAAAACGCCCTCGCGGCCCTGGTCGCCACTCGCCTGCTGGCCCCTGCCAAGCCCTGATTACCCCCCCCGCTGGATGAAAGTTTTCCACGCGTGCGGAACAATGTGCCCAACGGCTCTATCATAGGCGTCTAGAGTTACTGCTAGGCTCTGTACGAAATGTATCCCAGCTCGGCCATGCTGCGTTGAAAACAGGCTCGTGCGCGAGTCCGATCGGAATGCTCATTGACAACCGGTCAAGTCGAGCGCGACCCCGGTCCTTTCCTCGCCTGTTTTCGCCTTGCCTGACCTTCGCTGGAACACATTTCGTACAGAACCTAGCACTTACCGCCCCTACTTGGATCTTCCCATGCCCGTACAACAACGACCCATGGCAGTTACGCTGCAAGTCGTTTCCATCGTTTTGTTTACCTTCATCGGCTACTTGAACATCGGCATCCCCCTCGCCGTGCTGCCAGGTTTCGTGCACAGCCAACTGGGCTTCGGCGCCGTGATCGCCGGCCTGGTGATCAGCGTCCAGTACCTGGCCACGCTGCTCAGCCGGCCTTACGCCAGCCGCGTGATCGACATTCAGGGCAGCAAGAAGGCCGTGATCATCGGCATGTGCGGCTGCGGTTTGAGCGGCGTGTTCATGCTGGCGGCCGCCTTGCTGCAAAGCACGCCGATGGCCAGCCTGATCAGCCTGTTGCTGGGCCGCCTGGTGCTGGGCACGGCAGAAAGCCTGGTGGGCTCTGCGTCCATCGGCTGGGGCATTGGCCGAGTGGGCGCGGCGCACACCGCCAAGGTGATTTCCTGGAACGGCATCGCCAGCTACGGCGCCTTGGCCATCGGCGCACCTGCGGGTGTTTTGCTGGTGCAGCACTTGGGCCTGTGGGCCATGGGCGTGAGCATCCTGCTGCTGGCAGCGCTGGGCATTGCCTTGGCCTGGAACAAAACTCCCGCCCCCATCGTGGTGGGCGAGCGTATGCCGTTCATGCACGTGCTCGGCCGCGTGCTGCCCCATGGTTGCGGCCTGGCGTTGGGCGGGATCGGTTTTGGCACCATCGCCACCTTTATCACCTTGTACTACAGCACCAACCATTGGGAAAACGCGGCCCTGTGCCTGACCGTATTCGGCGCCTCGTTCATTTGTGCGCGCTTGCTGTTCGGCAACCTGATCAACCGCATCGGCGGCTTTCGGGTGGCCATCGCCTGCCTCTCGGTGGAAACCCTGGGTTTGCTGTTTCTGTGGCTGGCACCGAGCGCGGAACTGGCCATGGCTGGCGCCGCCCTCAGCGGTTTCGGCTTCTCGCTGGTGTTCCCGGCGCTTGGCGTGGAGGCCGTCAACCTGGTGCCGGCGTCCAGCCGTGGGGCGGCCGTGGGCGCCTACTCGCTGTTCATCGACTTGTCGTTGGGGATTACCGGGCCTGTGGCGGGCGCCATTGCGGCAGGGTTTGGCTTCTCGTCGATCTTTCTGTTTGCCGCGATTGCCTCGTTGAGCGGCCTGGGCCTTAGCCTGTACCTGTATCGCCAGGCGGCAAACGCGCCGCGCCACGCTGACGAGCCGCTCTAGAAATCGATCTTGCCTCGGCCGGCCTTAATCACGCCGCGCTTGCTCTTGCCTTCCAGCCGACGGGTTTTGGAACCCAGCGTCGGCTTGGTGGGCCGGCGCTTCTTCTCGACCTTGGTCGCCGCCAGTATCAGTTCACGCAAACGCTCCAGGGCGTCGGCGCGGTTCTGTTCCTGGGTGCGGTATTGCTGGGCCTTGATCACGATCACGCCGTCGCTGGTGATGCGGCTGTCGCGCAGGGCCAGCAGCCGCTCCTTGTAGAACGGCGGCAATGACGAGGCCTGGATGTCGAAGCGCAGGTGCATAGCGCTCGACACCTTGTTGACGTTCTGCCCGCCCGCGCCCTGGGCGCGGATGGCGCTCAGTTCGATTTCGGCGTCGGGCAGGTGCACGTTGTTGGAGATTTCCAGCATCAATCAGGCACTCTGGGTATGCGCCAGTTTGCGCGGGCCACGCAGGCGATAACAACCCCACATCACCAGCACCCACACCGGGATCGCATACACCGAGAGGTTGATGCCTGGAATCAGCAGCATGATGCCCAGGATAAACACCACGAACGCCAAGCAAATGTAATTGCCGTACGGCGACCACAGCGCCTTGAACAGTGATTGCTGGCCGGTGCGCTGCATGTGCTGGCGGAACTTGAGGTGCGAATAGCTGATCATCGCCCAGTTGATCACCAACGTCGCCACCACCAGGGACATCAGCAACTCCAGTGCATCATGGGGCACCAGGTAGTTGAGCAGCACGGCGATCAATGTCACCGCCGCCGAAACCAGGATCGCCCGTACCGGTACGCCGCGCTTGTCGATCTTGGCCAGGCCTGCCGGCGCATCACCCTGTTCGGCCATGCCCACCAGCATGCGGCTGTTGCAGTAGGTGCCGCTGTTGTACACCGAGAGCGCCGCCGTCAGCACCACGAAATTGAGGATGTGCGCGGCCGTGTTGCTGCCCAGCATCGAGAACACCTGCACGAAGGGGCTGCCACTGTAGCTGTCGCCGGTCGCATTGAGCGAGGCGAGCAGGCTGTCCCATGGGGTCAGCGACAACAGCACCACCAAGGCACCGATGTAGAAGATCAGGATGCGGTAGATCACCTGGTTGATCGCCTTGGGGATCACGGTTTTCGGGCTGTCGGCCTCGGCGGCGGTAAAACCGAGCATTTCCAGGCCACCGAACGAGAACATGATGATGGCTAGCGCCATGACGAGGCCCTTGACCCCATTGGGGAAGAAGCCGCCATGCTCCCACAGGTTGCTGACCGACGCCTGCGGGCCGCCGCTGCCGCTGACCAGCAGGTAGCTGCCCAGGGCGATCATGCCGACGATGGCCAGCACCTTGATGATCGCGAACCAGAACTCCGCCTCGCCGAACACCTTGACGTTGGCCAGGTTGACCAGGTTGATCATCACGAAAAACACCGCTGCCGACACCCAGGTCGGGATCTCCGGCCACCAGTAGTGCACGTATTTGCCAACCGCGGTCAGCTCCGACATGCCCACCAGGATGTACAGCACCCAGCAGTTCCAGCCCGACAGAAAGCCGGCGAAGCCGCCCCAGTACTTGTGCGCGAAATGGCTGAAGGAGCCGGCCACCGGCTCTTCGACGATCATCTCGCCCAACTGGCGCATGATCATGAAGGCGATGAAGCCGCAAATCGCGTAACCGAGGATCATCGACGGGCCGGCGGATTTCAACACGCCGGCGGAGCCGAGAAACAGCCCGGTACCGATCGCGCCACCCAGGGCGATCAGTTGAATATGACGATTCTTCAGGCCGCGTTTCAGCTCGCCTGAGGATGAGTCGTGTGCACTCATGGAGGGGGTCACCTTATTTGTTTTTATCTGTGACGGAACAGGGATTTGCAAAATGCGCGGTAACGCAAGGTGCCACAGGTAAAACGCCGCGCATTGTACACGGCGAGCATCTGATCGTGAGTGCTGGGTATCAGCAATGCCCTATGCCCACTGCAAATACGGAAACTTCCGATAAGCTGGCAAGATTTTATTACACCTGTAGGCGCGGATTTATCCGCGAAGAACGCACCGCAACCTTCCAGGCAAACTGCGGCGAGCTTTTCGCGGATAAATCCGCGCCTACAGGGGGTGCAAAGAAATGTTTACGGCGCGTAAAGCAAAACGCCAGCCCGAAGGCTGGCGTTTCGTTTAAAGCCTTACATCACTCAGGCTTGGGCTTGCGCTTGCCAAAGCCGGGGCGCTGGCCGCTGCCAGCTGCCGGGCCGCGACGCTTGCCCGATGGGCCGTCCTGCACCAGGGAGATACCCGGGCGCTTTTGCACAGGCTTGCCAGGGCGCTTGGCGGTGTCGCTCGGGCGCTCGGCCACAGGCGAGCCACGCGAGTCCTTGCGCGGTGCCGGGGCATCGCCACGGCGCGGGGCCTTGTCTTCACGCGGCTTGCGCGCCGGGCGATCGCTGCTTTCTTCCAGGCGCGGGCCACGTGGCGCGCGGGCCGGAGCAGCCGGTGCGGCGCCGTCGTGCGCCGGGCGCAAGGTACGCACCACGCGTTCGCTGCGGCCCAATGGGCGTGACGATTTACGCTGCAGGCGGTCCAGCTTGTCCTTGCTCTTGGTGCTCATCATCGGCTGCGCGACCGGAGTCAGGCCGACTTCGGCGCTGAGCACGTCGACTTCGCCCTGGGTCAGTTCACGCCAGCGGCCCATCGGCAGGTCGGAGTTGAGGAACACCGGGCCGAAGCGCACGCGCTTCAGGCGGCTGACCACCAAGCCCTGGGATTCCCACAAACGACGCACTTCACGGTTACGGCCTTCCATCACCACGCAGTGGTACCAATGGTTGAAGCCTTCACCGCCCGGGGCGATCTGGATGTCGGTGAAACGTGCCGGGCCGTCTTCCAGCAGCACGCCATTCTTCAGGCGCAGCAGCATGTCGTCGTCCACTTCACCACGCACACGCACCGCGTATTCGCGGTCCATCTCGAAGGAAGGGTGCATCAGGCGGTTGGCCAGCTCACCGTCGGTGGTGAACATCAACAGCCCCGTGGTGTTGATGTCCAGGCGGCCGATGTTGATCCAGCGGCCTTCGCGCGGGCGCGGCAGGCGGTCGAATACGGTTGGGCGGCCTTCCGGGTCGTCACGGGTGCAGATCTCGCCGTCGGGCTTGTTGTAGATGATCACGCGGCGCACGTTTTCCGAGGCCTCTTCGCGTTTGATCACCTTGCCGTCGACAGAAATGGCGTCGTGCAGGTCGACACGCAGCCCCAGGGTCGCGGCAACGCCGTTGACCTTGACGCGGCCTTCGCCGATCCAGGCTTCCACGTCACGACGCGAACCGACGCCGATACGGGCGAGTACTTTTTGCAGTTTTTCGCCGGCTGGGCCAATTTCCTGGCTGCCTGGCTTGTCTTGGTCACTCATCTAAGCACCTCCCGGTGGGTCAAAAATCTAGGATTCATGGCGAACAGCTCGCCAGAGGGTCGCGAATCATACGCTCATGCGCGCTGATGCGCACCAAAGACTAGTTGAAATAGCCGCACCCGACGGCTATTTCTTTTTCCGCCGACCGGTGGCGCCCAAGCTGCGCAGCCGCTGCTGGGCCTGGGCCAGGATGGCCTTGCGGTCGCTCTTGTCGAGTTTTTTCCAACCCTTGATCTCGCGCTTGGTGCGCCCGCAGCCAATGCACACGTCGTCATCGAACTTGCAGACACTGATGCAAGGGTCTTTCATGGCGGCTACTCGCGCTGGGGATCGGGTTCCTCGTCCCACTGCCGCTCATCTTCATGCTCGCCGTCGGACGCGGGCAAGCTGGGCAGCAAATCGTCGAAGTCAGTCTTCAGACCCTCCTCCATGCTGTCGAGTTCGACCAACAAGGTGCGGAAGCTGGTTTCCTCGCGCGGCTCCTGCGGCTCCCCAGGCTCGGCACTGGCATCGGCCAGGGCCTGCAAATGCGCAGGCACCGGCGGGTCGTCGTCCTCAAGCCCGGCAATGGGCTCGGGCTCCATTTCGCGCAACTCGGCCAGCGGCGGCAATTGGTCCAGGCTCTTGAGGTTGAAGTGGTCGAGGAACGCCTTGGTGGTGGCGAACATCGCCGGGCGCCCGGGCACCTCACGGTAGCCCACCACTCGAATCCATTCGCGCTCAAGCAAGGTCTTGACGATGTTGCTGTTCACCGCCACGCCCCGCACGTCTTCAATCTCGCCGCGGGTAATCGGCTGGCGGTAGGCGATCAGCGCCATGGTTTCCAGCAGTGCGCGGGAATAACGCTGGGGGCGCTCCTCCCATAGGCGGCCGACCCAAGGCGCGTATTTCTCGCGAATCTGCAGGCGGTAGCCGTTGGCGACCTCCACCAGCTCGAAGGCGCGGTTTTCGCAGGACTTGCGCAGTACGTCCAGGGCCTTCTTGAACACCGGGGGCTCGGGCCGCTCGGCTTCTTCGAACAGTTCAAACAGCCGCTCCATGGACTGCGGCTTTCCAGAGGCCAACAGAAAAGCTTCGAGCAGGGGCGCAAGCTCGCGGGGTTCGGTCAAATTCATGGTTCAGCTCTTTATTCGGCTCTTGCCCGTACGTGGATCGCCGCAAAGGGCTCATTTTGCACCAGTTCCACCAAGGATTCCTTGACCAGTTCAAGGATGGCCATAAAAGTGACCACTACCCCCAGCTTGCCTTCCTCGGCGGTGAACAGTTCGACAAAGGGCACGAAGCCGCCGCCCTTGAGCCGCTCCAGCACATCGCTCATGCGCTCGCGGGTGGACAGTGCCTCGCGGCTGACCTGGTGGCTTTCGAACATGTCGCCGCGGCGCAGCACCTCGGCCATGGACATCAGGATCTCTTCGAGCATCACATCGGGCAACAACTTGCGCGCCTTGGCCTGCGGCGCATCGAGCTTGGGCACGTAGATATCGCGGCCTACCCGCTTGAGCCCGTCCAGGCCTTCGGCGGCAGCCTTGAAGCGTTCGTACTCCTGCAAGCGGCGGATCAGCTCTGCACGCGGGTCGCCTTCTTCCTCCTCGATCTCGGCCGAGCGCGGCAACAGCATGCGCGACTTGATCTCGGCCAGCATCGCCGCCATCACCAGATACTCTGCGGCCAATTCCAGGCGCACGGTCTTCATCAGTTCGACGTAGCCCATGTACTGCTTGGTAATTTCGGCGACCGGGATATCGAGGATGTCGACGTTCTGCTTGCGGATCAGGTACAGCAGCAAGTCCAGAGGCCCTTCAAAAGCCTCCAGGAAGACCTCCAGGGCGTCCGGCGGGATGTACAAGTCCACCGGCATCTCGGTGAAGGCTTCGCCATACACCAACGCCAGTTGTTCGGGGGCCGGGCGTTGCGGCAGGGTTTCTTCGACAGCCGTCACTTAACTCATGCCTCGACCATGAAGGGCGAAGGGTCGCCGCAGCCCACCCGCACCACTTCTGGCTCGCCATCGGCCAGGTTGATGACCGTGGAGGCTTTAAGCGTGCCATTGCCGCCATCGATGATCAGGTCGACCTGCTTCTCAAGCCTTTGGCGGATCTCGAAGGGGTCGCTCATCGGCTCACTGTCGCCCGGCAAGATCAGGCTCACGCTCATCAACGGCTCGCCAAGCTCTTCAAGCAGCGCCTTCAAGATCGGGTTCTGCGGCACGCGCAGGCCAATGGTGCGGCGCTTGGGATGCATCAGCAGGCGCGGCACCTCGCGGGTGGCGTTCAAAATAAAGGTATAGGGCCCGGGCACGTGGGCCTTGAGCAGGCGGAAGGTCGCGGTGTCGATCTTGGCGAACAGGCCCAACTGCGACAGGTCGCAACAAATCAGCGTGAAGTTGTGCTTGGGGTCTAGTTGACGCAGCCGGCCCACACGCTCGATCGCCGTCTTGTCGCCTATCTGGCAACCCAGGGCGTAGGAGGAGTCGGTGGGATAGACCACCACCCCGCCCTTGCGGATAATCTCCACGGCCTGTTTTATCAGGCGCGCCTGGGGATTGTCCGGATGAATCTGGAAGAATTGACTCACGTTCTCTACCTGTTCTTCAAACGACAGTGTGCTGCTCATGTTTGAATCGACACCATAAAGGTGGCAGATCCTCCGGCAGCGCCCGGTAGCTACCGATCTCGCCCCAGGCACCAGGACCATGGAAATCACTGCCGGCACTTACCAGCAGACCGAATTCACGCGCCAATATCGACAGTGTCCCTACTTGCTCGGCCGGCGCCATGCCGTTGACCACTTCAATGGCGTGGCCACCCGCTTGAATATAGTCGCCAATCAGCTTGCGGCGCTTGCTGCGGGTAAAATCGTAATGCAGCGGGTGCGCAAGGCTGACCCAAGCATTGGACTGGCGCAAGGTCTCGACAGTTTCCTCAAGCGTGGGCCAATGCTGCTTGACGTCGCCCAGCTTGCCGGCGCCCAACCACTTGCGAAACGCCTCGGCGCGATCCTTGACGTAGCCCTCGCGCACCAAAAAGTCAGCGAAATGCGGGCGCGCCGGCGCATTGCCGCTGTCGCCCAGCTCTTTTTGGATGGCGCGCGCGCCTTCCAGCGCCCCTGGCATGCCCTTGAGCGCCAGCTTGCGGCTGATTTCCTCGGCGCGTAGCCAGCGGCCGTGGTGCAACGTTTCGATTGCGGCGACCAACGGTGGCGCGTCGAGCTTGAAGCCGTAACCCAGCACGTGGATGGTCGCGCCCCCCCACGTGCAGGACATCTCGACGCCACTGACCCACTGCATGCCCAGCGCAAGCGCCGCGGCACGGGCCTCGGGCAGCCCTTCAAGTGTGTCATGGTCTGTCAGGGCCAGGGTCTGCACGCCATGCTCATGGGCACGCGCGACCAGCACCGTGGGGGACAAGGCGCCATCGGACGCCGTACTGTGGCAGTGCAGGTCAATATTCATGGCACTATCCCAGTCTTTGATGTTTGTTATTATGCCGTCACATCCTGCTTCTGGCTGCCATTGTGAAACAATTCATCGACTTCATCCCGCTGCTGCTGTTCTTCATCGTCTACAAACTGGACCCACGCGTTATCGACGTGGCCGGCCACGACGTGACCCTGGGTGGCATCTTCAGCGCCACGGGCGTGCTGATCGCCAGCTCCGTGGTGGTCTACGGCATCCTGTTCATCACCCAGCGCAAGCTGGAAAAAAGCCAATGGCTGACCCTGGTCGCCTGCCTGGTCTTTGGCAGCCTGACCCTGGCTTTCCATAGCGAAACCTTCCTCAAGTGGAAAGCGCCGGTGGTCAACTGGCTGTTCGCCCTGGCCTTCATCGGCAGCCACTTCATCGGCGATCGCGTGCTGATCAAGCGCATCATGGGCCACGCCCTGCAATTGCCCGATGCGGTGTGGACACGCCTGAACGTGGCCTGGATCTGCTTTTTCATCTTCTGCGGCGCTGCCAACCTGTTCGTGGCGTTCACCTTCCAGAGCTTCTGGGTGGACTTCAAGGTGTTCGGCAGCCTGGGCATGACCGTATTGTTCCTGGTGGGCCAGGGCATCTACCTGTCCCGCCACCTGCACGACAGCGATACCTCCACTCCAAAAACCGAGGACTGACATGCTTTACGCCATCATTGCCACAGACGTTGCCGACTCGCTGGAAAAACGCCTGAGCGTGCGCCCCGCACACCTCGCGCGCCTGGAAAAACTCAAGGCCGATGGGCACCTGGTCCTTGCCGGCCCGCACCCGGCCATCGAAAGCAATGACCCAGGCGCTGCAGGCTTCACCGGCAGCCTGATCGTCGCCGAGTTCGAGTCCCTGGACGCGGCCCAAGCCTGGGCCAGCGCCGATCCTTACATCGCCGCCGGCGTATACGCCGACGTGCTGGTCAAGCCGTTCAAGCAAGTCCTGCCTTAATTCGCCCTGCCCTGCACGCAAGCCAACGAGGTTTTGCGTGCAAGGCGCGAACCGATCCTGTTAAAAAGCATCCAACAATGGCTCATCATTAGCCAACGACTGCCGACAACCTGCCCAATACTGACGGCAACCAGGCGTCTGCGGTATTTTTGCAAGCGGCGGGCGCAGGCCGCGTCGCCAATGGCTGAATTGAGAGATTCATGAGCGATCTGTTACTGATTGACGACGACATAGAGCTGTGCGAACTGCTGAGCAGTTGGCTGAGCCAGGAAGGTTTCCAGGTGCGCGCTTGCCATGACGGCAACAGCGCCCGCAAGGCACTGGCCGAGGCTGCCCCGGCGGCGGTGGTGCTGGACGTGATGCTGCCCGACGGCAGTGGCCTGGAATTGCTCAAACAACTGCGCAGTGAACACGCCGACCTGCCCGTGCTGATGCTTTCGGCCCGGGGCGAGCCACTGGACCGTATCCTGGGCCTGGAGCTGGGCGCCGACGATTATCTGGCCAAGCCCTGCGATCCACGCGAATTGACCGCACGCCTGCGCGCCGTGCTGCGCCGCAGCCACCCGGCCACTGCCACCAGCCAGATCGAACTGGGCGACCTGTGCTACAGCCCGGCACGTGGGGTGGTGAGCATCGATGAGCATGACATCAGCCTGACCATCTCCGAGAGCCGCTTGCTGGAGGCGCTGCTCAAGCAGCCCGGCGAGCCGCTGGACAAGCAGGAGCTGGCGCAGATCGCCCTGGGCCGCAAGCTGACCTTGTACGACCGCAGCCTGGACATGCACGTCAGCAACCTGCGCAAAAAAGTCGGCCCCCACCCCGACGGCCGCCCGCGCATCGTGGCGCTGCGCAGCCGCGGTTACTACTACAGCGAGTAAATTCGCGGTGCCTGGTTCGCGGATAAATCCGCTCCTACAGAGAAACCCGCCCTCTGCAGGAGCGGATTGATCCGCGAAAGCCTCCCCCCGCTCCATGTGTGTAAACCTGCGGTTAAATCCTCTTTACCGAAGCTTTACCGTCGCCTGACCGCCGCTGACCTTGATCTCCCTAAACTGAGCTCATCCGGTAACACACCGGCAACGAGACAAGGAGATTCACCATGCGCAAGACTCTGATCGCCCTGATGTTCGCTGCTGCCCTGCCCACCGTGGCCATGGCCATGCCTCAAGGCGGCCCTGGCGGCGACATGGGCCCCGGCGGTCCTGGGTTCGGCCCCGGCCACCACGGCCGTGATGCCTTCAGCCAACTGGACCTGAGCCGCGAACAGCGCGAGCAAATCGGCAAGCTGATGGGTCACGAGCGCTTCGGCGACCGCGAAATCATGCACAAGTATCTGGAAAAGCTGCCGGCAGCCGACCAGAAAGCGATGAAGGATGAAATCGACGCCAAGCGTGCCAAAACTCAGGCTGAGGTGCGCGCCGTGCTCAACCCCACCCAACAGAAGCAGTTCGACGAGTTGAAGGTCAAGCAGGATCAGCGCCGGGCCGAATGGAAGGAATTCCAGGCCTGGAAAGCGCAAAAGGCCCAAAAAGCCCAGTAAACTCAAGGCCATTGTTCACCCAGCCCGGCACGCCCACGCGTGTCGGGCTTTGCTCATTTGAGGTATTCCCTTGCGCTCATTGTTCTGGCGGATCCTGGCCAGTTTCTGGCTCGCCATCGCCCTCGTTGCCGGGCTGTCCATCCTGCTGGGCCACATGCTTAACCAGGATGCCTGGATTCTCAGCCGCCACCCCGGCCTCAAGGACCTGGCCCAGAACTGGACCCAAAGCTTCGAGAAAGACGGTCAGGACTCCGCCCAGGAACTGCTCGAGCAACTCAAGCGGCGCTATCACATCGACGTACAAGTGCTGAACGAAAGCGGCGAAGCCGTGGTACCGGGGACGTTCCCGCGCCGCGCCGCCGCCTTCGAGGCCCGGCAAAACAATGACGACCGCCAATTGCCCTGGCGCCGCTTGACCACCGAATACAGCAGCCCCACCACCGGTGACACGTACCTGTTCATCTACCGAGTACCGCACCCCGAACTTGATGCCTGGCACCGCGAAAGTCTGCTGTGGCCGCTCAGCGCACTGGGCATCGCGCTGGTGGTACTGACCTTGTTCAGCCTGCTGGTCACCCTGTCGATCACCCGTCCTTTAAGCCGCCTGCGTGGCGCCGTGCATGATTTGGGGCAAACCACCTATCAACAGAACAGCCTGGCCAAGCTTGCAGGCCGGCGCGATGAATTCGGCGTGCTGGCCAACGACTTCAACCGCATGGGCGCACGCCTGCAAAGCCTGATTGGCAGCCAGCGGCAATTGCTGCGCGACGTTTCCCACGAACTACGCTCACCGCTGGCACGCTTGCGCATCGCCCTGGCGCTGGCCGAACGCGCCGAAGGCGAGCAACGCGAACGCCTGTGGCCACGCCTGACCCGCGAGTGTGATCGCCTGGAAGCCTTGATCAGTGAGATTCTGGCGCTGGCCCGGGTAGATGCCGAACATGCCACCGCCGAAACCGTGGACATCAACCTGATCCTCAGAAGCGTGCGTAAAGATGCGCACATGAGCGCCCCTGAACAATTGATCGCCCTGGACGCCCCGGCCGGCCTGACCCTGCACGGCTGGCCCAGCATGATCGAACGTGCCGTGGACAACCTGGTGCGCAACGCCGTGCGCTTCAACCCGCAAGGCCAACCCATCGAGGTCAACGCAAAACCGGTGGGCGATCGCATCGAACTGAGCGTGCGCGACCATGGCCCGGGCGTGGGTGAAGAACATTTGGCACAACTGGGCGAACCTTTTTACCGCGCACCCGGGCAAACATCACCCGGCCACGGCCTGGGCCTGGCCATTGCCAGGCGCGCGGTGGAGCGCCATGGTGGCACGCTTAACCTGGCCAACCATCCGCAGGGCGGGTTTGTGGCAACGCTGGACTTACCTCTGGTGCCCAACGCCAGTGCCTGAAACGCGCTGCAAGGCCAAGTGAGGCCTTTGTCACGGTATTGATAATGTTTTGACACAATTTTGAACTTTCTTGAAATGAAAGGCTCATACCGCGCGATCGATGTTGTTTTGCCTTCAGTCAAGGCATACACGGTCAGTGGTTGGCATCGCCAAGGTCGGCGCCTTTTATTCTCAAGGAAGCGAAATGAAGTCCATCACCAGGCCTGTAAAAAGCCTGATCAGCACCTCTGCGGCCGGCCTCACGCTATTGGGCGTTTTTACCAGCGAATGCGCCCAGGCCGCCGATCTTCCCCTGCCCGCGCAACCCCTGCTGCAACAACAGGAGCGCGACCGCGCGTTGCGCGAGCAACTTGAGCCCACGCACGATGTGCGGCTGCAACTGCCCGCCGAGCCACTGGGGGGCAACCGGCTGATCAAGGATCAAGCGCCGTGCTTTCCCATTCGCAAGATCGTACTGGGGGGCGAGGCCGCCGCGCAGTTCCAGTGGGCGCTGGCCAAGGCTGACCCCAAGGATGACCCTGCCACCGGCCAGTGCCTGGGCGCGCAAGGCATCAACCTGACCATGAAGCGTATACAGAATGCGATCATCGAGCGCGGCTATGTCACCACTCGGGTGCTGGCCCAGCCTCAAGACCTGCGCAGCGGCGTATTGCAACTGACCGTCATCCCCGGTCGCATCCATGCCATTCGCTTTGCCGCGGGCACCTCTTCACGGGCCAATGCCTGGAACGCGCTGCCGGCAAGCCCGGGCGACCTGCTCAACCTGCGCGATATCGAACAAGCGCTGGAAAACTTCAAGCGGGTGCCCACCGCAGACGCCGACATCCAGATTGCCGCCACGCAAGGCGCGAACGCCAAGCCCGGCGAGAGCGACCTGGTAATTGCCTGGAAACAGAAACTGCCAGTGCGCTTTAGCCTGTCCATGGACGACTCCGGCACCGATGCCACGGGCAAGTACCTAGGCACCGCGTCGGTGTCACTGGACAATATCCTGAGCCTCAACGATTTGTTTTACGCCAGCTACAACCATGACCTGGGTGGCGGCGACTCCGGCGACCGCGGCTCGCGTGGCCATACCCTGCACTACTCGGTGCCCTACGGTTACTGGCTGCTGGGCGTGACGTCCAGCGAATACGACTATCACCAGTCGGTGTCCGGCGCCAACCAGAGTTACCTGTACACAGGTACCAGCAAAACCAACGAGATCAGCCTGTCGCGCTTGCTCTACCGCGATGCGGTGCGCAAGACCACGGCCACGTTGAGCGGCTGGACGCGCAGCTCGCAGAACTACATCGATGACACCCAGATCGAAATCCAGCGTCGGCGCATGGCTGGCTGGGCATTCGGGCTCAGCCATCGCGAATTCATCGGTACCGCGACACTGGACGTAGGCGCCAATTACAAGCGCGGCACGGGTGCACGCAATGCCCTGTCCGCGCCTGAGGAGACACTGAACCAAGGCACTTCAAGGGCCGAGATCATCACCTCCGACGCCCAGCTGTCGATACCGTTCGGCCTGGGCAGCCAGCGCCTGCGCTACACCAGCACGTGGCGCGCGCAATGGAACCGCACCCCCTTGGTACCCCAGGACCGCTTCTCCATCGGCGGGCGCTATTCGGTACGTGGCTTCGACGGAGAAAACATCCTCTCGGCAGACCGCGGCTGGCTGAACCGCAACGACTTGGCGTTGGCCCTGGGCAACAGCGGCCAGGAAACCTACCTGGGTGTCGATTACGGTGAAGTCGGCGGGCAGTCCAGCCGCTACTTAAGCGGCACGCACCTGGCCGGCGCCGTGGTGGGTTTGCGTGGCGGTTACCAGAGCATTTCCTATGACGTGTTTGTCGGGCAACCCTTGAGCAAGCCGAAAGGGTTCGACACCGCCAGCACCACCGCAGGCTTCAGCCTGACCTGGTCTATGTGAGCACCGCCATGCTGATCGATGACTTTGAATTGATTGCACCCGGTTTTACCGACGCCCCCTGGAGCGAAACACAGGCGCTGGGCTGCGCGGTGTGGCTATGGATGCACTCCAAAGCCCACCGGGACATGCCCTTGCACGCCCTCAACAAGCTGCTGTTGCCAGCCCTGCGCCAGCGCCAATTCATGATTGGCAGCCAGCAGGGCCGGCCGGTGTTCTACGTGTCCTGGAGTTACTTCAGCGCCGAGGCCGAACGTCGCTACCTGGATAACGCTGCGCTCGAACTGCCGGAGCACGACTGGAACAGCGGTGAACGAATGTGGTTTCACGATTGGGTCGCCCCGTTTGGCCACAGCACGCAAGTCGCTCGGTTGCTGCAACGGCGCTTTTTTACCGACCGTTGCATGCGCGGGCTGTACCACCGCGGTGACGAACGTGGGCTGCAAATCAAACAGTTCCAAGGCATCAAAGTAATGCCCGCCGAGGCCCGCGCCTGGTTTGCCACCCATGCCGTGGCCCGCAGCGCGTAAGACGTCGCACGCTAGAATTCAAAGGGATTTGTATGAACAAGCATCTGTATCGCATTGTTTTCAACAAGGCACGCGGCCTGTTGATGGTGGTTGCCGAAAACGTTCTGGGTAGCCGTAAAGCCGGTGGGCGCGACTCGCCCAAAGCGGTCGCGACGGCAAATGGACCGCTGCTGACCTTGCGCCCGCTACGCTGGTCGCTCATGGCGGCTCTGGGGCTGATTGCCTTGGTTGCTCAGCCCGCCTGGGCCGATATCGTTGCCGACCATGGTGCGCCGGCGGGGCAACAGCCCGGCGTGATCACTACCGCCAATGGTGTGCCGCAAGTCAATATTCAAACACCCAGTGCCGCGGGCGTGTCGCACAATACCTATAGCCAGTTCGACGTGAATACCCAGGGCGCGATCCTCAACAACTCGCGCACCAACGTGCAAACCCAACTGGGCGGCTGGATCGAAGGCAACCAGGCGCTGGCCAACGGCACCGCGCGGGTCATCCTCAACGAGGTCAACGCTACCAACCCCAGCCAATTGCGTGGCTACGTCGAAGTGGGCGGTGATCGCGCGCAGGTCGTCATCGCCAACCCGGCGGGCATCGCCTGCGACGGTTGCGGTTTTATCAACGCCAACCGCGCCACATTGACCACCGGTACCGTGCAAATGCAGGACGGGCAAATCCAGGGGTATCGGGTGGGCGGCGGCAAGGTTTCCATCACCGGCAAAGGGCTGGATGCCGGACAAACCGACTACACCGACGTGATCGCCCGCTCGGTAGAGGTCAATGCCGGTGTCTGGGCCAACGATTTGCGCGTGACTGCCGGGGCCAATCAGGTCAATGCGGACAACACCACGGCCACCCCCATCGCAGGAACCGGCGACACCCCTAGCGTTGCCATCGACGTCGCGCAACTAGGCGGCATGTATGCGGGCAAGATCAAGCTGGTGGGTACCGAGGCCGGCATGGGCGTGCGCAACGCCGGGCAGATCGGCGCCAGCGCGGGTGACGTGGTCATCAGTGCGGATGGGCAACTGAGCAACCGTGGCCAGATCAGCAGCACCGGTAACCTGCAACTGACCGGCCAACGCGGTATCGATAACAGCGGTGACCTTTACAGCCAAGGCGACGCCACACTAACCACCGCCGGCACCCTGGCCAACAGCGCGCAGGTCGCTGCCGCGCGGCATGTCACCCTGTCGGCCGCCCAGGTCAGCAACAGTAACAAGGGTTTGCTGGCCGCCGGGGTGAACGCCGACGGGCTGGTCACCGGCAATGGCACGCTCAATGTCAGCGCGCAGCAGGCGATCAACAATCAGGGCAGCGCCCTTGCCGCTGGCGATGTGAGCTTAAACGCCGCTCAACTGAATTTGGCTGGCAGTGACAGCTCGGGGCAAAACATTAACCTGCACGCCGGCAACGGCGACATTGACCTGGCAGGCGCCACCGTGGACAGCGCGCAAACCCTGAGCGCCTCCGCCAGCCAGGCGTTAAAAACCGACGCCGCTAAAATCAAAGCACAGCGTATCCAACTGACCGCCCGCGACCTGAGCAACCGCCAGGGCAAAATCCTGCAAACGGGCGCTGGCACGCTGCAAGTGACGGTCAGCGGGCTGCTGGACAACAGCGGCGGCACCCTGGCCAACGAGGGCGACATCAGGCTCGCCAGCGGCCGCTTGCTGAATCAGGGCGGCACCTTGGGCTCCGTCAGTGGCGAGCTCCATGTGACTGCCAGCGACCTGTTCGATAACACCAGCGGCGTAGCCCTGGCCCTCGGCGCAATCACGATCAACAGCCAAGGGCTGACCAACACCAACGGCCAGGTCAGCGGCGCCGACCTGCATCTGAACAGTGGCGGGCAAGCGCTGCTCAACCACGGCGGCCTGGTGCTAGGCAAGGCCGTGGACATCCAAAGCGGCGAGTTGAACAACCAGGCGGGGCTCATTCAGGCCAGCGGCTTGTTGACCGTGAACACCCACGGCCAAACGCTACTCAACAGCGACTCGGGCACCCACAACGGCCTGCTCGGGCAGGGCGGCCTGGCCTTGTACGCGGGCCTGTTGAACAACAATGCCGGCTTTATCGGCAGCCAAGGTGATATCACCCTGGCTGCCTCGCAGTTTGACAACACCGCCGGGGCCACCCTGACCGGCGAGAAGTCACTGACCCTGAACGCCGCAGGCCTGAACAACCAAGGCGGGGCAATCCAGACCCTGGGCGCCGCCAGCCTGAACCTTGCCAATGGCCAGTTGAGCAATGCCGGCGGCCTGCTGCGCGCTGGCGGCAGCCTGGATATTGTCGCAGGCATACTCGACAACCAAAACACCCGAGGCACTGACCTGGGCATCGAAGGGCGCGCCCTGCTGATTGACGCGGCGCAGGTCAACAACCAAAGCGGCGCGCTGCGTGCCGACGAAACCCTGACCCTGCAAAGCGCCGGCCACCTGGATAACAGCCAAGGCCTGGTGTCCTCAAGCAAGCAATTACTCATCAAGGATACCCAGGCCCATCGCACGCTGGCAGTGACCAACAACGGCGGCACCTTGATCGCAGGCGATCAGCTCAGTATCACCAGTGCCAGCCTGGGCGGCACCGGTAGCACCCTCAGTACCGGCGATATCAACCTGGACCTGGGCTCAAGCCTGGTCAACAGCGGCACGCTACAAGCCAACGGCACCATCGATATCAAGCTGCAAGGCAGCCTCGACAACCAGGCAGGCTTGCTGGCAGGCAATGCCTTGAAGGTATCGGCCAGCAGCGTGACCAACCGCGCGAACGGTGAGATCAGCGCCGCCCAAGTCACCCTCAATGCCACCGGCAACATCGACAACCGCGGCCTGATCGACGCACAAATCACCCGCATCAACAGCAGCGTGCTGAACAACCTGGGCAGCGGCCGCCTCTATGGCGATCAAGTGTCGATTGCCGTGCAAACCTTGAACAACGACGTGGAAAACGGTCAGGCCGCGGTGATCGCTGCGCGCAACCGCCTGGACATCGGCGCCCAGTCGATCCTCAATCGTGAGCATGCATTGTTGTTCAGTGCCGGCGACCTGCATATCGGCGGCGCCCTGGATGCGGACGGCCACGCCAGCGGCCAAGCGGCCTTGCTGCAAAACGCCAGTGCCACCATTGAGGCGCTGGGCGATTTGAGCCTGGCCAGCGCGGTGATCCGCAACACCAATGAGCATTTCAGTACCCACCAAGTAGTGGTGGGTAGCCAGACGCTGCAAGACTATCAACTGACCGGCTCGCCCACGCGCTACCAGCCCAGCGAGATTTCCATCTACAACGATGAAGTCGATCACCTGCGCACTCCCGCCGGCAATAACGACAACTTCAACCGCTACGACTACACCCGCACCACCACTGAAACCCAGGTACTGACCTCTGACCCCGGCCAGATCCTGTCCGGTGGTTCGATGCTGCTCACCGCCAACACGGCGCTGAACGACAACAGCCAGATCCTTGCCGGTGGTGTGCTGACCGGCAACATCGGGCAGTTGAACAACACCGAAACCGCAGGGCAGCGCGTCACCACCGACAGCGGCACGGTGTCCCATTTCTACCGCATCCAACGCAAGGGCCGCGACCGCCAGGGCCGCGACACCACGGCCTACAACCCGGCTGCCAGCGTTGTGGATATCTTCGTGCAACCCACGCGCTACACGGGCAATACCAACCAGGGCGGCAGTGGCACGCAGTTGGCCGATCGCCAGGTTAACCAGGTCAACCAGCAGGCGACGGGCGCCCAAGGTGCCAACGTCAACCTGGCCAATGGCCGCAACGTCACCCCGGTTGAAGAAGTGACCGCGTTGCAAGGCACCAGTGGCGACAGCGAATCGATCCGCAGCGGCGGCATCAACGTGCAACTGCCCGACAACAGCCTGTTCCATGTCGACCCCCAGGCCACGCCCGGCTATATCGTGGAGAGCGACCCGCGCTTTACCAGTTACCGCGATTGGCTGTCGTCGGACTACATGCTCGACCGCCTGTCCCTGAACCCGGCCCTGACCCTGACTCGCCTGGGCGATGGCTTCTATGAACAGAAACTGGTGCGCGAGCAAGTCGCGCAACTGACCGGCCGCCGCTTCCTGGATGGCTATGCCAGCGACGAGAGCCAGTACCGCGCGCTGCTCGACAACGGCCTGACCTACGCGGGCCAGTGGAACCTGGTGCCTGGCGTGGCCTTGACCACCGAACAAATGGCGCAACTGACCAGCGACATTGTCTGGCTGGTGGAAAAGGACGTGACCCTGCCCGACGGCACTGTCGGTAAAGCCTTGGCGCCCGAGGTCTACGTGCGCGTGCGTGACGGTGACATCAACGGCGCGGGTGGTTTGCTCAGCGGTAATGCAGTGGACTTGAACGTCAAGGGCGACCTGGTCAACAGCAGTACCCTGGCTGGGCGCAGCGTGCTGGCGATCACCGCGCAAAACATCCAGAACCTGGGTGGCCGGCTGTCCGGTGGCGAGGTTGGCGTGCAGGCGCTCACCGATCTGAACAACCTGGGCGGCATAATCGACGCCAGTAAAAGCCTGACGGTCAGCGCAGGCCGCGACATTAACCTGGTGTCCAGCACCCGTGACACCCAAAGCACCCAAGGCACCGCCACCCAAGTCTCCCGGGTGGCCGGGCTTTACGTCTCTGGCCCCGCCGCCTCGCTGGTGGCCAGCGCCGGGCGCGACATCAATATGCAGGCTGCACAGGTCACCCAGATTGACGAGGGCGGCACCACGACCCTCAATGCAGGCCATGACCTCAACCTGGGCACGGTGACCGAGAAACGCAGCCAAAGCGTGAAATGGAACGCCAGCAACTGGCGCGAAGACACTAGCCGCACCGAAGTCGGCAGCACCGTGGATGGCTCAGGCGATGTGCGCTTGCTGGCCGGCAACGACATCAATGCGCGCGGCGCCAGCCTCACCAGCGCACAGGGTGCGGTGCAAGCGGCGGCCGACCATGACATCAACCTGACTGAGAGCCGCCAATACAACAGTGTCGACGAGGCGCACAAGGTCAAGGGCGGCAACAGTCTGTTCTCCAGCAAAACCACCACCACGCGCGACACCCTGGCCGAAGATCGCGCCAAGGGCACCACTGTCAGCAGCGAGTCGGCTTACCTGCAAGCCGGCAATGACCTCAGGCTCCAAGGCAGTAACGTGGTGTCCACTGACGGAACCACGCTGACCGCCGGGCACGACGTGCAAATACTGGCCGCCACTGACACCGTCAACGAAAAGCACACCAAGGACGTCAAGCAAAGCGGCCTGTTCAGCGGCGGCGGTGTCGCGGTGACCATGGGCACGCAGCAACAAAGCGCGAAAAACACCTCTGACATCGACAGCAGCGCGGCCAGCACCGTGGGTGCCACCAACGGCAACGTCAATATCATCGCCGGCAATAACTACCGCCAAGTGGGCAGCGACGTCTCCGCCCCGGTCGGCGATGTGAATATCCAGGCGCAGAAAGTCGACATCCTGGAGGCCCAGAATGCCCAACATGCCACCCAGGAAAGCCGCTTCAAGCAGAGTGGCCTGACCGTCACGCTGACTAACCCGGTGGTCACGGCCCTGCAAACCGCCCAACACATGGGCAATGCCGCGGGCGACACGGATGATAACCGCCTGAAAATCCTGGCTGCCGCCAACGCCGGGCTCGAGACTGCAAGCGCCTACAGCGCCGTGGTAGCCAACCCGGCCCAGGCCGGTGGCATCAACGTGAGCATTTCCATCGGCACCAACAGCAACGAAAGCCAGAGCGAGCAAACCGGCAGCAAAGCGACCGGCTCTTCGGTGCGCGCCGGCGGCGACGTCAATATCACCGCCACAGGTGCAGGACAGGCCAGCGACATTACCGTGCAGGGCAGCGAAATCACTGCCGGGCGCGACGCCAACCTCAAGGCCGATGGCGACATCGCGTTGTTGGCAGCACAAAATACCGTCGAGTCCCATGGCACCAACAAGGGTAGCAGCGCCAGCCTGGGCATCGGCTTCGCGGTGGGCGGCACGCAAAATGGTTTTACCCTCAATGCCGGCGCGTCGATGAACCGCGGCAACGCCGACGGCAATGACCTGGTATGGAGCAACACCCACGTCAATGCTGGCAACAGCGTGTTGCTGCAATCGGGTGGCGATACCCAACTCAAGGGCGCCGTGGTGGCCGCGCCGCAAGTGCGCGCCGATGTGGGCGGCAACCTCAGCATCGAAAGCCTGCAGGACACCAGCACCTACGCCTCCAAGCAAAGCAGCACCGGCGTGGGCGTGAGCCTGTGCATTCCGCCGTTCTGCTACGGCATGTCCAGCGCCAGCGTCAGCCTGAACAACAGCAAGGACAAGTCCGACTTCGCCAGCGTGCTCGAACAAAGCGGCATCCAGGCCGGCGACGGCGGCTTCGATGTGCGCGTCAAAGGCAACACCGACCTGGTGGGCGGGGTAATCGCCAGCAGTGACGCGGCCATCGCCAATGGCAAGAACACCTTGAGCACCGGCACCCTGACCACCGCCGACCTGCTCAACCGCTCCAGCGCCAGCGCCAGTACCAGCGGCGTGTCGTTGAGCTCGGACATGTTTACCCAAGGCAAATATGGCGCAAGCAAAGGGATCGTCAGCACCTTGCTCAACAATGGCCAGGACTCCAGTTCCTCGCAAGGCGCTACCCGCAGCGCCGTGAGTGCCGGCAACGTGGTGATCGGCGATGGGTCCGGGCAGTGGCTGCTGACCGGCCAGGACGCCAATCAGACCATCGCCGGCCTGAACCGCGACACCGCCAATGCGCAGGACGCCGTGGGCAAGCAGGACGTGGCCAAGCTGGCCAAGTCTGCCGCGGCCCAGCAGGCGATCAAGAACGAAACCTACCGGCAGATGGTGCAGTTCACCGACGAGGCCTACCGCACCATGTTCGTGAAAGAAGCCAAGATGTTCGTGGTGCTCACGGACGAAAACGGTAAGGTGATTACCGACGACAACGGTATCCCACAACGGCGGGAACTGAACGCGGACGAAAAAGCCAACCTGCAACGCAGCTCCGATAACAAGGTGCACCTGGCCGACAACGGTATCTTCAATGACGAAGACGGCGCGGCAAAATACGCGGTCCAGCACCGTGACCCCGACGTCACTGGCCCACAGTATTTCATCTGGTTCCCGCAGGCCGACAATTCGCTTTCGGAGCTACTGGTCGCCGCTTACCAGAAAAACCTGGAAAACAACTTCTGGGGGCTGGCCAACGCTACCGAGCAAACCCGCACCGCCATGCTCAACTACGGCGAAAGCGGCCTGCACCTGGACGGCCATAGCCGCGGCACGATGACGGTGGGCAACGCCATGGGCTCCATTATGTCGCTGCCCGATGCCGTCGGCAGCCTGAGCGACACCCAGATCAATTTCTTTGGTGCCGCGTACAGTGTCTACAAGGCCGACGAGCAATTGGCGACCCTGCAAAACCGCGATGCCGTGAGCAGCCCGAGCAAAAGAGACGACATGGTGCTGCAGTATCAGATCCACGAGAACGATCCCGTGGGCCGTTCATTCTTCGTCGGCGACAACCCAAGTACGGGCGGTGTATTGCCAGACACCACCAATGGCTTCAAAGAGTTTCTTAACGTGCTTGGCGGCACCTACACCGTGCACAACTGTTACGGTGCGGCAGCGCCCGCTGCCTGCCAGCAGTATTGGACCGACCAGAAAGACAACAAAGCCCACTACGTCAAAGTCAATGCGAAGCAGGAGTAATCCCCATGCGCCTCAGCGCCCTTGTTTGTATCGCAACTGCGCTGCTGATCAGCGCCTGCCACGCCAAACCCTTTCAACCGCCGCCGGCAGACGTCGAAATGTGGCAAAAACCGGGGGGCAACAAAGACGATGTCCGCCAGGCGATGACCGCCTGCGGCTACCCGAACTATTCGGGAATGGATGGTAAAGCGACCACTGAACAGCAGGCCGAGCGCTTCGAATGCATGAAGCACGCGGGGCTAGTGCGCACAGATGGCTTTGACCTGTGCACCACTTTACGCGCCCAGAAAATCATGGCCTGCCAGCCGCATAACTGAACGTCGGCCACACGGGCCGTGACAAGGAGGTAACACGATGAAATACCTGACAAACCTGGCCCTACTGCTGTCCTTGGGCGGATGCGTGACCCTATCCGGCGATTACGACGTCAGCGCCAAGGATGCTTCGGGCAAGGCGCAGGGCTACACCATTGCCACCCAGGGGCGCGGCATCTACACCGCGCGCAACGCCTTGTGTTCGGCCTACCCAGGCGCCGTGGTAACCATCGTCGACAGCCACAGCGGCAAGGAACTGGGCAGCGAAAGCCCTTACCGTTGCCGTTGACCGGAGGCGTGCCCATGAAGTATTTGACGTGTGCCTGCGCGGCCGCCCTGCTACTGGCCGGCTGCGGTAACCTGGCCAACGTGCGCGCCTATTCGACACCTTATGGCGAACCGCAAAGCGGTGACACCGCGCGCCTGCGGGTGATCACCAACGGCATGCTGCGCGCGGTCCCCGGGCGCGACTGCATCGATTGGCGCAGCCCGGGGGCGGGCGTGATGGCCGTGACCCAATCCGGTTTCGCCAACCGTAATAACCAGGTGTTGGGCATGCCGCCCGGCACCATCGAGGTGCACGCGCAGGGCGACTCAGTGGCGCGTACCGAACTGAAGATCCCGGCGGGCAAACCCACGGCTTTCAACTTCCAGAGCGAGGGCAGCGTTTCCGGCGGCTACCGCTACAGCTGCCAGCAATCGTTCCGCTTCACACCCGAAGCGGGCAAGGACTATCAGTTGATCGTGCTGGAAGGCGGCCAATGCCAGCTCAACCTGCAAACACTGGGCGGTGGCGAAAGCCAGGTGGCGTTGCAAAAAGCGTCGTTGTGCAACGCGGCAGACGCCTTTTAACGCGGCGGCAAAGGGCCGAAAGGCCCTGTTGCTCAATCTGCAGACGAAAAAAAGCCCGCACAAGGCGGGCTTTCTTTTGAAATCAGGCGTTCAGTGGTCCTGATCTCTAATATGGCGCAGCGGACGGGACTCGAACCCGCGACCCCCGGCGTGACAGGCCGGTATTCTAACCGACTGAACTACCGCTGCGCGATACACTTAGAGAGAATGGTGGGTGATGACGGGATCGAACCGCCGACCCTCTGCTTGTAAGGCAGATGCTCTCCCAGCTGAGCTAATCACCCTTTGTCTCTCGGTGTGGCGCGCATTCTACGGACGCACCTATAGTCTGGCAAGCACTTTTTTAAATTATTTTACGAGGCCTTCCAAAGACTTAGCACAGGGTTGGCCTGAGGCCTCACACGGAGAATAATGCCCCCCTTATGTGCTGAGGAGTGATTCACCCCATGTGGTTCAAAAACCTGCTTGTCTACCGCCTGACCCAAGATATTCCTTTCGACGCCGAAGCACTGGAAACCGCATTGGCCACCAAGCCGGCCCGCGCCTGCGCCAGCCAGGAGCTGACCACCTACGGCTTCGTCGCCCCCTTCGGCAAAGGCGAAGACGCCCCACTGGTTCACGTCAGCGGCGACTTCCTGCTGATTGCCGCCCGTAAAGAAGAACGCATCCTGCCGGGCAGCGTCGTGCGCGACGCGGTCAAAGAGAAGATCGAAGAGATCGAAGCCGAGCAGATGCGCAAGGTCTATAAGAAAGAACGCGACCAGATCAAGGATGAGATCATCCAGGCCTTCCTGCCCCGCGCCTTTATCCGCCGTTCGGCCACCTTCGCCGCCATCGCTCCCAAACAGGGCCTGGTGCTGGTGAACTCGGCCAGCCCCAAGCGCGCCGAAGACCTGCTGTCCACCCTGCGTGAAGTGATCGGCTCGCTGCCGGTGCGCCCGCTGACCGTGAAGATCGCCCCGACCGCGACCATGACCGACTGGGTAAAAACCCAGAAAGCCGCCGACGACTTCTATGTGTTGGACGAGTGCGAGCTGCGTGACACCCATGAAGACGGCGGCATCGTGCGTTGCAAGCGCCAGGACCTGACCAGCGAAGAGATCCAGCTGCACCTGAGCACCGGTAAGCAGGTCACCCAACTGTCCCTGGCCTGGCAGGACAAGCTGTCCTTCGTGCTGGACGACAAGATGGTCATCAAGCGCCTGAAGTTCGAAGAGCTGCTGCAGGATCAGGCCGAAGAAGACGGTGGCGAAGAGGCCCTGGGCCAGTTGGACGCCAGCTTCACGCTGATGATGCTGACCTTCGGCGACTTCCTGCCGGCGATCTTCGAGGCATTGGGCGGCGAAGAGATCCCGCAAGGGATCTGAGTCGACCTTTTCGCGGATAAACCCGCTCCTACAGTCGGAGCGGATTTATCCGCGAACCGCTGCACCGCACTATTGCGCCTTCTATAAAGAAGGCGCTTTCATATTTATAAGAAGGAAACACCGCCATGCGCGCATTGGCCGCCTTGAGCCGCTTCGTTGGAAACACTTTTGCTTACTGGGTGCTGCTGTTTGCCGTACTGGCCTTTCTTTTACCTGAATGGTTCATCGTGCTGAAAGTCGCTATCGTGCCGCTGTTGGGCCTGGTGATGTTCGGCATGGGCCTTACCCTCAAGCTCGACGACTTCGCCGAGCTGTCACGCCACCCCTGGCGCGTGTGCCTGGGCGTGGTCGCACACTTCGTGATCATGCCGGGCATGGCCTGGTTGCTGTGCCAGCTGTTCCACCTGCCGGCCGAAATTGCCGTGGGCGTGATCTTGGTAGGCTGCTGCCCGAGCGGCACCTCGTCCAACGTCATGACCTGGCTGGCCAAGGGCGACCTGGCGCTGTCGGTGGCCATCGCAGCGGTCACCACCCTGCTCGCCCCGCTGCTGACGCCGGCGCTGATCTGGCTGCTGGCCTCGGCCTGGCTGCCGGTGTCCTTCATGGAGATGTTCTGGTCGATCCTGCAACTGGTGATGCTGCCGATCATCCTCGGCGTGGTTGCCCAGCGCCTGCTGGGCGAACGGGTGAAACTGGCCGTGGAAGTGTTGCCGCTGGTGTCGGTGGTCAGCATCGTGATGATCGTCTGCGCCGTGGTCGCCGCCAGCCAAGCGAAGATCGCCGAGTCCGGCCTGCTGATCATGGCCGTGGTGATCCTGCACAACAGCTTTGGCTTTTTGCTTGGCTACTTCACCGGCAAAGCCTTCAAGCTGCCACTGGCCCAGCGCAAGTCGCTGTCGCTGGAAGTGGGCATGCAGAACTCGGGCCTGGGCGCCGCCCTCGCCAGTGCGCACTTCTCGCCCCTGGCCGCCGTGCCGAGCGCGCTGTTCAGCGTGTGGCACAACATTTCCGGGGCCTTGCTGTCGACCTGGTTCCGCAAGATGGAGGAGCGTCGCTAAGGCAAAAGTTGTCCTTGCGATCAAAAAAGTGCATTATAGTGCGCATCGCAAGGACGGCCTTGCGGCTCTATTCGAGTACCACTGCGGGGACGGCCCCATCATCCGATGGAGGTTTCCCATGTCCTGGCTCATCCTGCTTCTCGCCGGCCTGTTCGAGGTCGGCTGGGCCGTCGGCCTGAAATACACCGACGGCTTCACCCGCCCCCTGCCCACCGTACTCACCGTCGCGGCCATGGCCACCAGCCTTGGCCTGCTGGGCCTGGCCATGAAAGACCTGCCGCTGGGCACCGCCTACGCGATCTGGACGGGCGTGGGCGCCGTCGGCACCGTGATAGCCGGCATTCTGTTGTTCGGCGAATCCGTGGCCCCGCTGCGTATCATCAGCGTGGGCCTGATCATCGCAGGCCTGGCCGGCCTCAAACTCAGCGCGTAGCGCCACGCAACACGCTGACCTGCTCGCGCAACTGCGCGGGCAGCGCGGCGTCCGGCACCACGGCAGGCCCGGCTACCAGGGTAACCCGCGACCACAACCGGCGCAGGAAACCCTTGTTCGGGTCGCGACTGAAAAAGCTCCCCCACAACCCCTGCAAGGCCAACGGAATGACCGGCACCGGTGTCTGTTCGAGGATGCGCGACAGGCCGCCCCTGAACTCATCGATGTCGCCATTGGTGGTCAGCTTGCCTTCAGGAAAGATGCACACCAACTCCCCATCGGCCAGGTACTCGGCGATTTTCTTGAACGCCTGATCGTAGATCAGCAGGTCTTCGTTACGCCCGGCGATGGGGATGGTGCCGGCGGTGCGGAAGATAAAGTTCAGCACCGGCAGCCGATAGATCTTGTAGTACATCACGAAGCGAATCGGCCGCCGTACTGCCCCACCGATCAGCAAGGCATCGACAAAGGAAACGTGGTTGCACACCAGCAAGGCTGCGCCCTGCTCTGGAATCTGCTCCAGCCCACGGTGCTGCACGCGGTACATGGAATGGCTGAGCAGCCAGATCATGAAGCGCATGCTGAACTCGGGCACGATCTTGAAGATGTAGGTGTTGACCGCGATGTTCATCAGCGACACCACCAGGAACAATTGCGGGATTGATAACTTGGCCACGCTCAACAACACGATCGAGACGATGGCCGAAACCACCATGAACAGCGCGTTGAGGATGTTGTTGGCAGCAATCACCCGGGCCCGCTCGTTTTCGGCGGTACGCGACTGAATCAGCGCATACAGCGGCACGATGTAAAAGCCCCCGAACACACCCAGGCCAAGGATATCCAGCAGCACCCACCAGGCCTTGCCAACCCCCAGCACGGTCAGCCAGTCGTTGGGCACGGCGCCCTGGGCGAACACACCGGAGTGCCACCACAGCAACAACCCGAACAAGGTCAGGCCGAAGGAGCCGAACGGCACCAAACCGATCTCAACCTTGCGCCCCGAGAGTTTCTCGCACAGCATCGAGCCCAGCGCGATGCCTACCGAAAACACCGTGAGGATCAGCGTGACCACGGTTTCATCGCCGTTGAGCCACTCCTTGGCATAGGCCGGGATCTGCGTCAGGTAGATCGCCCCGACGAACCAGAACCAGGAGTTACCGACAATCGAGCGTGACACCGCAGGCGTTTGCCCCAAACCCAGGCGCAGGGTGGCCCAGGACTCGCTGAAGATATTCCAGTTAAGCTTCATGCCCGGCGTAGACGCCGCGGTGCGCGGTATGCCGCGGCTGGCCAGGTAGCCGAGCACGGCCACCAGCACAATGGCCGTGGCCACGATAGGTGCGTAATGAGCCGACGACATCATCACCCCGGCGGTGATGGTACCCGCCAGGATCGCCAGGAACGTGCCCATTTCCACCAAGCCATTGCCGCCCACCAACTCCTCTTCACGCAGGGCTTGGGGCAGGATCGAATACTTGACCGGGCCAAACAGCGCCGAATGGGTGCCCATGGCGAACAGGGCCAACAGCATCATCCACAGATGATCGAACATGAACCCCGTGGCCCCCACCGCCATGATGGCGATCTCGCCCAGCTTGATCACCCGGATCAGCGCATCCTTGGCGAACTTTTCCCCAAATTGCCCGGCCAACGCCGAGAACAGGAAGAACGGCAAAATGAACAGCAAGGCACACAGGTTGACCCAGATCGAACGGTCGCCAGCGATGCTCAGCTTGTACAGAATGGCCAGGATCAGCGATTGCTTGAACACGTTGTCGTTGTAGGCGCCCAGTGACTGGGTGACGAAGAACGGCAAAAAGCGCCGCTTCTTTAACAGGCTGAATTGCGAGGAGTGACTCATCGTCCGTGGTCCTGCTTTATTTAGTCGACGCTAGAGTACTCAACTGCGCTGACATTTAGCGACACTGATGCATGGAGAAACAAACAACTCCCCCCGCCAGGCCCCACGCACGGTCTTGCCAAACACCATCAGCCACATCAACGCCAACACCACCACCAACACCTGCCCCACCACCGTGAAGAAGCTCATGTGCAGTACCTCGCCCAGGCGCACCGTGGCCAGGGTGTAAACGCCCAACGGGAAGATAAAGCCCCACCAGCCCAGGTTGAAGGGGATGCCGCTGCGCAGGTAGCGCAAGGTGATCAGTACCGCCAGCAGCATCCACCACAGGCCAAAGCCCCACAGGCTGATGGCCGCGATCACGCCCAGGCCCTGGGCCACCTGGCCCACCACCGGCAGGACCGCGTTGGCCGCGAACACCTGCGGCGCATGGGCCCCCAATACCAGCATGCCCAGCGCACCGGTACCAATCGGCCCCAATGCCAGCCAACTCGAAGCGGCCATGTTTTCATGGGGCAGTTTGTGCAAGGCCATGCGCAGCAGCAGGATGGTGAGGATGGCGAACGCGACCGGCACCGAAAAGGCCCACAGCACGTAACTGGTGACCAGCACGCGCAACTGCGCCGCCGGGTCGGCCAGGTGCGGCGCCAGCAACCCGCCACTGGCCGCGGCCACTTCGGCGGCCACCACCGGCAAAAGCCAGACCGCAGTCATCTGGTCAATGCTATGGGCCTGGCGGGTAAACATCAAAAACGGAATGCCCACGCCGCACAGCAGCGCCATGCCCACGTCCAGCCACCAAAGCGCCTCGACCAGCGGCACGGCGCCATCGCCCCACTGCGGCAGGCCGAACAACCAGTACCCGTTGAGCAACGTGGCCAGGCCCATGGGGATGGTGCCAATGAACATCGACACCGTGGAGTGGCCGAAAATGCGCCGCGCCTCGTCAAAAAACAACACCCAGCGCGCCAGGTACAGCGCCGAAAACAGCACGAATTGCGCCATGCCAAGCAACCACAGCCCGCGCGCCAACGCGTGCACTGCGGGCCACGTGGGTGACATCAGCGACAAGGCGAGGGCCAGCACCCCGGTGCCCATCACCACGGCAAACCAGTTGGGGGTGAATTGGCGAATCACTTCGCGGGGGTGCTGCAGTTGGCTGAACGGCCGGGTGGCCGTGAATACGGGGCGTTGCATGGCGGTCTCCTGTCCTCGTGTGAGGTCAGGCCATGGTAGGCCCCTTTCGAATATCTACTAAACGGGTAATTTCTCTATAACCCATAGATTTAACCGATATGCGATTCAAGCCAGCGCCCGCGTCGCGCGGCGCCGCCACATGCCGAACAACGCGACGCTGCACAACAGGATTTGCAGCAGGCCGTAGCCATTGCTGGTTTCGATCAGCCCGGCGCTGCGCACCATAAACCCGGCCAAGATCGCTGGCACGCAAAAAGCCAGGTAGCTGAGCACATAAAAGGTCGCCATCAAACCGGCCCGTTCATGGGCGTGCGCCAGCGGCAATACACTGCGCGCCGCGCCCAGGAAGCCCGAACCAAAGCCCGCGCCGGCCACTACCGCACCGATAAAGAACAGGCTCAGGGTTGCCGTGTCGGCCGCCACCAACACCATTGCGACCCCAGTGGCCAGCAGCATCGCGCCCAGGGTCAGGGATTTTTCAGCGGGCGTGTTGCGCAAGCCATAGATCGCCGCCGCGCCGCTCAAGGTCAGGGTCGCGACCAAGGCACCGCCCAGCAGGTTGGAGGTGGACCCCGTCGCTGCGCGTACCAGCGACGGTGCCAGCGAGAGGAAGAAACCACCGGTCATCCACACCGCCATGTTCACTGGCAACATGCGCCACACTGCTGCCCGCGCCTGCGACGGGATGCTCAGCTTGGGCCGCAACGAAGCCCAGGCCCCGGGTTGGGCACTGACACTCTCCGGCAAGCACACCAGCAAAATCGCCTGCACGGCCAAAAGGCCCAGCAGCACTTCGTAGGTCAGGTGCATCGGTTGCGGCGCATATTCCACCAGCAGCCCAGCTCCCAGACCGCCCACGGCCATCCCCAGCAAAGGCGCCAGGCTGTTGAGCAGCGGGCCTTTTTGCCGGTCGTTGTCCAACAGCGCAGCCCCCAGGGAGCTGGTCGCCATGCCGGTGGCAAACCCTTGCAGGATGCGCGCGGCCAGCAACCAGCCCACGTCATGGGCGTAGATAAACAGCAGCATGGAGACCATGTTCAGCAACAAGGCTGCGCGCAGCACCGGCCGGCGACCGATGTAGTCCGACAAGGCCCCCACTGTCAGCAACGCCACCAACAGGCTCAAGGCGTACACGCCAAAGACCAGGGTGAGCATGGCGGGTGAGAACTGCCAGGTCTCCTGATACAGGTGGTACAAGGGCGTCGGCGCGCTGGAGGCGGCCAAAAAGGTCAACAACACCACCGACAGGTAGGTCAGGCTGGTGCGATGAGAAAAGACAGGTATCATGAGCATGCTCCACAAAAGCTACTTTTTTGCGTTAACAGAGTCTGCACCCCCATCACGCTTAAAGCAAACGCTTTGTGTTAAGGTCTAAGCCATGGCTATTAAAGAAGGTATCCGCACGGGCGGCCGCAGTGCCCGCGTGCAAGAATCGGTGCACGCCGCCGTGCGCGCCCTGCTCATTGAACAGGAGCGCGACGACCTGACCGTGCCCATGATCGCGGCGCGCGCAGGCGTCACGCCGTCGACCATTTACCGGCGCTGGGGCGAACTGTCGGCGCTGCTGGCCGACGTCACCCTCGCCCGCCTGCGCCCAGACACCGACCCGGCCGACACCGGCAGCCTGCGCGGCGACCTGGTGGCCTGGGCCGAACAGTACCTGGACGAAATGACCTCCGAGCCTGGGCGCAACATGATGCGCGACTTCATCAGCAGCGGTTGCTCCAGCCAATGCGCCTCGGTGCTGCGCGGGCAGTTGCAGAGCATCATCGTGCGCGCCCAGGCTCGCGATGAGCAAACCCCAAGCACCGATCACCTGCTGAACCTGATCGTGTCACCCATCGTTTACCGCACCTTGTTTGCCGAGGCGCCACCCAGTGTCGAGCAGATTCATGGGTTCGTGGACTTGAGCCTGGGGCGATAGGCCGCAGTCAGACCTTGGTCGGCGCTGACGAACGGCGTGGCTTCGTGCCAGACTGATGGATCGCGAACACGTTCACCGCGCCACCCTGCTACCCCCGGAGTCCCCAGATGTCGCTGTCCAGCGGGCTGATCGCCGCCGTCGCCCTGGCCTACATGGCCGTCATGTTCGCCATCGCCTTTTACGGCGACCGCCGCGGCACGCCCCTGCCCCCTCGGTTGCGGGCCTGGGTGTACAGCCTGTCGCTGGCGGTGTACTGCACCAGTTGGACCTTCTTCGGTGCCGTGGGCCAGGCCGCCGAACAGCTCTGGTCATTCCTGCCGATCTACTTGGGCCCCGTACTGCTGATGGTGTTTGCACCGTGGGTGCAGCAAAAGATGGTGCTGATCAGCAAGCAGGAAAACATCACGTCCATCGCCGACTTCATTGCCGCGCGCTACGGCAAGTCGCAAACCCTGGCCGTGGTGGTGGCGCTGATTTGCCTGGTCGGCGTGCTGCCCTACATTGCCTTGCAACTGAAGGGCATCGTGCTGGGGGTCAACCTGTTGATCGGCGCCAGCGCCGACGCCACCGGCTCGCGCGTGCAGGACACGGCCATGGTGGTGTCGCTGATACTGGCGCTGTTCACCATCGTGTTCGGTACCCGCAGCCTGGACGTCACCGAACACCACCGCGGCATGGTCCTGGCGATCGCGTTCGAGGCATTGGTCAAGCTGTTCGCCTTTCTGGCGGTTGGCGCGTTCGTCACCTACGGGCTGTACGACGGCTTCGGCGATCTGCTCAACCAGGCCGAAATCGCCCCACGCCTGGAAACCTATTGGCAGGAAACCATCAACTGGCCGTCCATGGTGGTGCAGACGGGCGTGGCGATGATGGCGATCATCTGCCTGCCGCGCCAGTTTCACGTCACCGTGGTGGAGAACAGTGACCCGCAAGACCTGCGCCTGGCGCGCTGGGTGTTTCCAGCCTACCTGATCCTGGCCGCGCTGTTCGTGGTACCCATCGCCCTGGCCGGGCAAATGCTGCTGCCCGACTCGGTGATCCCCGACTCCTTCGTCATCAGCCTGCCCCTGGCCGAGGCGCACCCGGCGCTGGCCTTGCTGGCATTCATCGGCGGTGCGTCGGCCGCCACCGGCATGGTCATTGTCGCCAGCGTGGCCCTGTCGACCATGGTGTCCAACGACATGCTGCTGCCCTGGTTGCTACGCCGGCACAATTCCGAGCGCCCGTTCGAGCTGTTCCGCCACTGGATGCTGACCGTGCGCCGGGTCAGCATCGTGGTGATCCTGCTGCTGGCCTACGTGTGCTATCGCTTGCTGGGCAACACCGCGAGCCTGGCGACCATCGGCCAGATCGCCTTCGCCGCCGTCACCCAACTGACCCCGGCCATGCTCGGCGCGCTGTACTGGAAGCAGGCCAACCGCCGCGGCGTGTTCGCCGGCCTTGCGGCGGGCACTTTCCTTTGGTTTTACACGCTGATCCTGCCGATTTTCGCCCACAGCCTGGGGTGGCCGCTCAAGACCTTCCCGGGCCTGACCTGGCTGCACGGCAACCCGCTCAACCTGCCCATCACCCCGCTCACCCAGGGCGTGGTGCTGTCGCTGGCCGGCAACTTCATCCTGTTTGCATGGGTTTCGGTGCTGTCGCGCACGCGGGTGTCGGAACACTGGCAGGCCGGGCGCTTCATCGGCCAGCAAACCCCGGCACGCCCCGGCAGCCGGCCGCTGCTGGCGGTGCAAATCGATGACCTGTTGCAACTGGCGTCGCGTTTCGTCGGTGAAGAGCGCGCACGGCAAAGCTTCATCCGCTTCGCCTATCGCCAAGGTAAGGGTTTCAACCCCAACCAGAATGCCGACAGTGACTGGATCGCCCACACCGAACGCCTGCTGGCCGGTGTGCTGGGCGCCTCGTCGACCCGTGCGGTGGTCAAGGCAGCCATCGAAGGCCGCGACATGCAGCTGGAAGATGTCGTGCGTATCGCCGACGAAGCCAGCGAAGTGCTCCAGTTCAACCGCGCCCTGTTGCAAGGCGCCATCGAAAACATCACCCAGGGCATCAGCGTGGTCGACCAGTCGTTGCGCCTGGTGGCCTGGAATCGCCGCTACCTGGAGTTGTTCAACTACCCCGATGGGCTGATCAGCGTGGGGCGGCCGATTGCCGACATCATCCGTTACAACGCTGAGCGTGGCCTGTGCGGCCCCGGTGAGGCCGAAGTGCACGTGGCCCGGCGCCTACACTGGATGCGCCAGGGCCGCGCGCACACCTCCGAAAGGCTGTTCCCCAATGGCCGGGTGATCGAACTGATCGGCAACCCCATGCCCGGCGGCGGCTTCGTCATGAGTTTTACCGACATCACCGCGTTCCGCGAGGCCGAGCAGGCCCTCAAGGAATCCAACGAGAGCCTGGAGCAGCGGGTCGCCGAACGCACCCACGAGCTGTCGCAGTTAAACCTGGCACTGACCGAGGCCAAGGGCACCGCCGAGGCCATCAGCAAATCCAAGACGCGCTTCCTGGCCGCGGTCAGCCATGACCTGATGCAACCCCTGAACGCCGCCCGATTATTTTCTGCCGCGCTCTCGCACCAAGGCGACGGGCTGTCGGCCGAAGCGCGGCAATTGGTGCAGCACATGGACAGTTCATTACGCTCGGTGGAAGACCTGATCAGCGACCTGCTGGACATCTCGCGCCTGGAAAACGGCAAGATCACCCCAGACCGCAAGCCCTTCGCGGTCAACGAGCTGTTCGACATCCTCGGTGTCGAGTTCACCGCCTTGGCCCAGCAACAAGGCCTGGACTTTCACGTGCAGGGCACCGGGCTACGTATCGACAGCGACGCCAAGCTGCTGCGGCGCATCCTGCAGAATTTCCTGACCAACGCCTTTCGCTACGGCAAAGGGCCGATCCTGCTGGGCGTGCGGCGCAAGCACAACGCATTGAGCCTGGAAGTCTGGGACCGCGGCCCGGGCATCCCTGATGACAAACTTCAAGTCATCTTCGAGGAGTTCAAGCGCCTGGACAGCCACCAGACCCGCGCCGAAAAAGGCCTGGGCCTTGGCCTGGCGATCGCCGACGGTTTGTGCCGCATCCTCGGCCACCCATTGCAGGTGCGCTCGTGGCCGGGCAAGGGCAGCGTGTTCAGCGTGCTTGTGCCACTGGCCAGCGCCGAACCTGCACCCGCGCCACGCTTGGCGCCCAGCACCGGGCAAAACCTCGCGGGCCTGGGCATCCTGTGCATCGACAATGAAGACAGCATGCTTGCTGGGCATGCAAAGCCTGCTCAGCCGCTGGGGGTGCGAGGTGTGGACGGCGCGCAACCGCGATGAGGTCGTCGCCTGGCTGGACGCGGGCGTGCGCCCGCACCTGGTTCTGATCGACTACCACCTGGACGCTGGCGATACTGGCCCGCAATTGATGGGGTGGTTGCGCATGCGCCTGGGCCAGCCAGTGCCCGGCATGGTAATCAGCGCCGATGGCCGCGCCGAGGTGCTGGCCAACGTGCATGCCGCCGGGTTGGACTACCTGGCCAAGCCGGTCAAGCCCGCCGCGTTGCGGGCCTTACTCAACCGGCACCTCAGCCGGAATTGACACGCCGTCGGCGTCGGTCATGGCCCGCTCCAGCAGGTCGGCCGGCAGGCTTTTGCTGGCCCGCGCGCCCAACAGCTTGAGCTGCTCGCTGCGGCTGACCAGGTTGCCGCGCCCCTCGGTCAGCTTGTTGCGGGCCGCGCTGTAGGCTTTGTCCAATTGCTGCAAGCGGTTGCCAACCTCGTCCAGATCTTGAATGAATAAGACGAACTTGTCGTACAGCCAACCGGCGCGTTCGGCGATCTCGCGGGCATTCTGGCTCTGGCGTTCCTGCTTCCACAAACTGTCGATGACCCGCAACGTGGCCAGCAGCGTGGTAGGGCTGACGATGACGATCTGGCGGTCGAAGGCTTCCTGGAACAGGTTGGGCTCGGCCTGCAACGCCGCCGCAAACGCGGCCTCGATGGGCACGAACAGCAAGACGAAATCAAGGCTATGCAGGCCCTCCAGGCGGTTGTAATCCTTGCCCGACAAACCTTTGACATGGTTGCGCAATGACAGCACGTGCTGCTTGAGCGCGGCCTGGGCAATGTCTTTGTCATCGGCGGCAATGTACTGCTGGTAGGCCGTGAGGCTGACCTTGGAGTCCACCACCACTTGCTTGTCGCCGGGCAGCATGATCAGCACGTCGGGCTGGAAGCGCTCGCCATCGGGCCCTTTCAGGTTGACCTGGGTCTGGTATTCGCGCCCCTTCTCCAGGCCCGCGTGCTCCAGCACCCGCTCCAAAATCAGCTCGCCCCAGTTACCTTGGGTTTTCTGGCCCTTGAGCGCCTGGGTGAGGTTGGTAGCCTCATCGCTCAGGCGTTGGTTGAGTTGTTGCAGGCGCTCCAACTCCTTGCTCAGGGAGAAGCGTTCGCGAGCCTCTTGCTGGTAGCTTTCCTCGACCCGCTTCTCGAACGACTGAATCCGCTCCTTCAAGGGGTCGAGCAACTGCCCCAGGCGCTGCTGGCTGGTTTCGGCAAAGCGCTGCTCGCGCTCATCAAAGATCTTGCCCGCGAGTTCGGCAAACTGCGCGCGCAGTTCATCACGCGAGCCCTGCAGGTCGGTCAGACGTTGCTGATGGCTGTCCTGCTGCTCACGCAGTTCGGCGCTCAGGCCGGCACACTGCGCGCCCAGATGGCGCAGCTCCGACTCCTTGGCGGCGCGCTCGATCGACCAGGCATGGGCAGCGTCGCGGGCATTGTCGCGTTCAACCTGGAGCATCTCGAGCTCACGGCGCTGGGCGGCCAGTTCGGCCTGCTTGGCGCCATTGGCCTGGCCCAGGTCGCTGATCTCGTCACGGCAGGCATCCAGTTGCGCGCTCAAGCCGTCCTGGGCCATCTGCGCGGTGCTCAAACGCTCATCCAGCAGCGCGCTGTCGGCCTGCAAGCGGCTTAGCCGGCGCTGCAACTGCCACGCTAGCCCCAGGCTCGGCAACGCCGCCATCAGCAGCCCCAACAACACACTGGTCATGTCCAACGCCATAACGACTCCATCAGGTACCTGCCAAGCACACAGTCTGCACTGTGCTTGCGTAAAAGCGCGCCACTGTAGCGTTTTTTTTCCGTGCGGGCGTGCGATAGACGCACTCTTTCAAGCAATTTCAAAAAATATTTTTTGACGCGCCTCGGGTTGAAACATACCCCGTGAACAGGCCTTCAGAATTTTCCACAGCGCCTGTCAGACACATGAAAAAAGCCGGTACGCCCGTGCTAGAGCAAGCGCTCGGGACAATCCACAGAAGCTGTGGATAACTCAGTGGACAACATCCCTTTACGCCCCGCAAACCCCTGTAGAATGGGGCTTGCAGTCAAACTGACGATTTTTTCACCAGTTTAAAAAAGCGTTTTTTTTCATTGACTTAAAAATTGAATGGCGGCTAGGGGGTCTGTGCAGGGTCGCGTCTCAGGTCCGTGACACATTAGGGGCACGATGTGCACAACCGCCCCAAACAGAGGCAAACCCTCGCACCATTTTTGCTCTGCAAGTCAAGCGTTTCGATGAAATCGACCTGCAGATGGGGTTCACAAGGTCGATTAAAACAGGCAAACTGGTCTGCTGTCGTATTGCAACGCAATGATTAGCCATTTTTCAGCTTCAGCGCCCCTCGATACAAATCGCCTATCGTTTTCGTCTTTACCTATTGCCAAATCATCTTAAAAAATGCTTGCCTATCTCGATAAGCTTGGGTAGTATTGATCAGGTTAGTACCAAGTCGAAAGTCAATTTTTGGCCGACACGTCCTCCAGCGCGGCGACTGCAGCAAAGCAGACCCCCGCTGAAACAAAGGACCCCGGCCTACTCGATGGTTTCCAGGTAAAACTTCCACTGTTACCGAACAGTCTGCGAAGAAGGCTTTAAAGCCCTTTACTCTGACCGAACCAACCTGCCGATTGATCAGGATCTTCACCTAGCGAGCAGTGAACCTTTGCTCCGGTGTGTTGCCTGACCTCCTAAGTACCTACCAGTCAGCCCAAGCGCCACATATTGAATGCGCTTACCACTGGCTGCTTTGTTCCAGTCAGGTTCTTCGTCCGGCCAATGGTGGCCCGCGTTACTGGAACGTTTTTAGTGCGCACAGATCAGATCTGTGTCTTTTGCAGGAACATCCAATAATGACTCATATCCACACTCAAGATGCCATTCGCACCCTGACTTCCGCCTTTGCACCAATGAACTGCCTGATCATGGCCGCTCGCAAAGGTTGCTTCAGCTTCACGATCGTCAACGAACACGGTATTGCCCGGCACAGCGAACGCCTGTACCCGGAACAATACTCCAGCGCCGAACCGCTGCAGGCCGTGATCGATCGTACCCGTCAGGCCTTGGTTGCCTGACTGCGTAGCGCATCACCCAAAGCCCCGTCTCGAACGGGGCTTTTTTATGGCCGCTCGTTCTTGCTGGCCTAGCCCTAGGCCTACCTGTTTTTAAAAACCTGAGGGCATATGCAGCTTTGTAAGAAACCGGAAATAATTTAAAAACAGGCCTTTACAGCACAAATATGACACTACACTTCAATTCAAGCGGCTTACCCCGCTTCCGGCGGGCCTGACCGATTCACTGCTGCCAAGCGCCAAGGCCCTGCCGGCCATATTGAAGTCAGAGGGCTTTATGGGAATCGCCGCCTGCGAACTGAGCCAGTACGTGATCCGCCCTACCCTGATTTACCTGGGGCGCGACTGCCCGACTGCCGAGGCGCTGTTGCTGGGCATTGCCGCCAGCCAATCGGCCCTGGGCTCGGCGCTGCACGATCGACGCGGCCACGGCCTGTACCGAATCGGCGAAACCCGACACAACGCCCTCTGGGACCACTACCTGGCCCACGACCCCGATCTGGCCAGCCTGGTGCGAGGCCTTGCCAGCCAACATGCTTTTTTAAGTGGCCCGCACATCGAATTGACCGTTAACCTGCGTTACGCAACGGCCATCGCCTGGCTGTTGATCGAAGAGCAAAACACGCCCTTGCCGGATGCCGATGATGTACTTGGCATGGCGAGAATATGGCGCCAAACCTTCCAGCCACAGGGCCGTTTAAGGGATTTCACCGCCGCCTGGGCAACCTGTGTAACAGCCCTGCAACCATTGGCCAGCTGATTGAGCAGCCATTCACAACCTGGATAAGCACTGGATCTTGGTCGGATTGTCCTACAAAACCGCTCTATCTCCTGTGTTACAGGCTATAGCGCTGCGGCAAAAATGTTGGTAATTTCCGATCCGGTGATCACAAGGAGTTCTAATAATGAAAAAAGTAATGCTCAAGACCACACTTAGCCTCGCTGTTACACTTGCATCTTCGCAATTGTTTGCTAGTGGCTTCGCCATCAACGAACAAAGCATCAGCGGCATGGGTACCGGTTTCGCCGGCCGCTCCTCTTCTGCCGATGATGCCAGTACCGTGTATGGCAACCCTGCCGGTATGTCGCGACTCAAGCAAGAACAGGTCAGCGTGGGGGCTGCCACTATCGTCGCAAAGACCGACATCAGTGACACCCGCAGCACGTTTGGCGGCAAGGAAGACGGCGACATGGTCCCCGTCACGACCGTGCCAATGGGCTACTACGTCAAACCAATCGATGAGCATTGGGCATTCGGCCTGGGCTTTTACGTGCCCTATGGCCTGATCACCGACTACGGCAGCGACTTTGCCGGCCGTTACTTTGCCAACAAGAGCAAGGTTTCGGTCATGACTTTCCAGCCTACCGTCAGCTATGCCTTCAACGACAAGGTATCGATCGGTTTCGGCCCGACCATCAACCGCATTGACGGCGAACTGACCTCCCAAACGCTGACCACCAGCTCCCTGGGCCGCAACGACGGCAAGGTCAAGATCAACGGTGACGACACCGCGATCGGTTTCAACGCCGGTATCCTGATCCAGGCCACCGACCGCACCCGCGTCGGCATGACTTACCATTCCAAGGTCGCTTACCACCTGGATGGCGACACCAAGGTCTCCGGGGGCACCTTCGCCCTGGCCGGCTTGAGCGGTCAGAGCTACGACGCCAAACTGGACCTGACCACTCCTGAGTCGGTCGACTTCTCGGTCACCCACCAGTTGAACGATGACTGGACTCTGTATGTGGGAAGCACCTGGACTCGCTGGAGCCGCTTGAAAGACATCACCGTGGAAAACAGCGGGGTCAGCCCACGCCTGGGCGGCACGCTGAACACCATCACCGAAGAACAGAATTGGCACGACACTTGGGCCCACGCCATTGGCGCGTCCTACCAGTTGAACAAACAATGGGTACTGCGTACCGGCTTGTCGGTTGACCAGTCGCCTACCAATAACACCAACCGTTCGCCGCGCATCCCGACGGGCGACCGCACGGCCATCAGCTTTGGTGCTGGCTGGACGCCGGTGGATAACGTCACCGTTGACCTGGCCTACTCCTACCTGTGGGAAGAGGAAGTGCGCGTCAATGACGTCAACGCTTCCAAAGGGGCTTACAGCTCCAAGTACAAAAACAGCGCCAGCGGTTTTGGTACTTCGGTTACCTATCGCTTCTGATAGAACCGACGCTGCATGAAAAACCCCGCCTAGGGCCTAGGCGGGGTTTTTCATTGCCTGCCGGGGCTCAAGGCTTGGAAGCGATGGCCTTTTCAACCGCTGCGACGAACTCCGGGTCATCCGGCTTGGTCAGGCTGGAGAAGTTGGCAATCACCCTGCCCTGACGGTCCACCACGTATTTGTAGAAATTCCACTTCGGTGCGCTGCTCTGCTCGGCCAGCACTTTGAACAGGTGCGTCGCATCGCTGCCACGCACCGGCTGTGGCTGGGTCATGGTGAAGGTCACGCCGTAGTTGGCGTAGCAGACCTTCTGGGTCACGGCGAGGTCCTTGTCTTCCTGGTTGAAGTCGTTGGACGGCACGCCCATCATTTCAAGGCCCTGGCCTTTGTAGCGTTTGTACATCGCTTCAAGGCCATCGAATTGCGGGGCAAAACCACAGTGGCTGGCGGTATTGACCACTACCAGCGGCTTGCCGGCGAACCGCTGGCACAGGTCGATCTGTTGCTTGCTGCGCAACTGGGTCAGTTCGCCCTGCAATAGTTCGGGGCAGTCGGCGGCCCAGGCAGGGGCACTGCCGGCGAGTAACAATAGGGGGATGGCTAACCAGCGCTTGAGCATGATGGATGTCCTTGGGCAGGGGCTTCAGGGCCAGTGTATGCCTTTGGAAAGGTGTCGTCTGGTTCGCGGATAAATCCGCTCCTACAGGAGACACGCCCTTGTCCGCGAAAAGGATTTCACACTGCCCAGGCCACCAAAACAGCCACTTCCAGCAGCTCAAGCAATGCCCCTGCCGTATCACCCGTGGCGCCGCCCAGCCGGCGGCACATCAGGTGCCTGAGCCAGCAGAAGCCTGCGGCCGCAACCAACACCACCCACCCCCCGCCCAGCAGTGCACAGGCCAGCGCCACGACGCACAGGACAAGCTTGCCCGCGGTGCGTGGCAGGTGATCGGCCAAGGCTTGGCCCAACCCGCCGGCGCGCACGTAGGGGGTGCACAGAAAAAGCCCGAGCATCGCACTGCGAGCGATCACCGGCGCCAGTAGCAGAATCAGCGTGTGCCCCGACTCGATCACCGCCAGCATTGCACAAAACTTGATCAACAGTACCAGCACCAGGGTCACCACCGCGATGGGGCCGCTGCGCGGGTCTTTCATGATCTGCAGGGTGCGCTCGCGGTCGCCAAAGCCGCCCAGCCAGGCATCGGCGCTATCGGCCAAGCCATCCAGGTGCAAACCGCCACTGAGCAGCACCCAGGCGCTGAGCAGCAGGGCGCCATGCAAGTACAGCGGCGCCCCGCCCAACAGGGCGTTCAGGGCCAGCAGCACGCCACCGAACACCAGGCCCACCAGTGGATAGAACAGCAGCGAGCGGCCCATGGCCTGGGGCGCTGGCATGCCGCTCAGGCTTACCGGCAAGCTGCTGAGAAATTGCAGGGCGATCCAGAAAGGCAACATGCTCAAGCCGGCTCGCGCAGCACGCCATCAGCCTCGACGGCCAAGGCAAACAGGCTGCCATTGGCGGCTTCGACCTGCAGCAGCTGTTCACGGGGCAAGCCGCGTGCCCGGGCCAGCAACAGGCGCATCACCCCACCATGGCTGATCAGCAAGACCCGCTCACCCGCGTGGGCTGCGTGCAGGCGCTCGATGGCGGCCAGCACGCGGGCGGAAAACGCCTCGACCGGCTCGCCACCCGGCGGGGTAAAACCATAGGGGTCTGACCAGAATTGACCCAGCCCGGCCTCGTCGGTTTTCATTAATTGAGCGGCACTTCGCCCTTCCCATTCACCGAAATGCAGCTCCTGCAAATGCGGCTCGTAGCTCAAGGGCAACCCCAACTGGGCCGCCAACTCCTCGGCAAACAACCGGCAGCGCTGCAATGGCGAACTGACCAGGCGATCCCATGGGCCGGCCACCGCCACCGCCGCACGCATCTGCGCCCAGCCCTGCGCGGTCAGGGCGTCATCCAGGCTGCCACGCAGGCCGCCGCCCAGTTCGGTCTCGCCATGGCGCAGCAGGTCCAGGTGCAAGGTCATTGCGCGCGATCAGCCACGGCCGCCTCGGCGAACGTCGCCATTTGCCCGTGCAGGTCGCACGCCAGGCGCAGCATCGGCACGGCCAGCGCCGCACCACTGCCCTCGCCCAGGCGCAACCCCAGGTCTAATAGTGGCAGGGCTTGCAAGGCCTCGAGCACATGCCGATGGCCAGGCTCGGCGCCACGGTGGCCGAACAGCAGCCAGGCACGGCACGACGGATTCAAGCGGGTGGCAACCAGCGCCGCCACGGTGCAAATGTAACCGTCGACCAGCACCGCGACACCGGCCTGGGCGCTCGCCAGGTACGCGCCCACCAACGCCACCACTTCAAAGCCACCGAAGCAGAACAGCCGCTGCAGGGGATCTTCAGGCAACTGCGCGTGGGTCGCCAGCGCGCGCTCAATCACCTGCACCTTGTGGCTGACCCCTTCGGGGTTCAAGCCCGTGCCGGGCCCCGTCAGGTCACTGACCGGGCAATTGAGCAGCGCACACGCCAGGGCCGCGGCCGAGGTGGTATTGCCGATGCCCATCTCACCACCGATATACAGGTGGGCGCCGGCAGAATGCGCACGCAGCGCACTTTCACGGCCGGCCTGCAATGCTTGCAAGCCCTGCTCATGGGTCATGGCAGTGGTCTGGGCAAAGTTGCGCGTACCGGGGCCGACGCGCTCGTGGCGCACACCTGGCATGTCCTCGGTCAAGGTCGCGGTGCCCAGGTCAATCACCTCCAACGTGGCGTTCAACTGCCGTGCCAGCACGCTAATCGCCGCCCCGCCATTGACGAAGTTGAGCAGCATTTGCGCGGTGACTTCCTGCGGAAAAGGCGAAACACCCTCGGCGACGATGCCGTGGTCGCCGGCAAAAATACCGATCCAGACGTTGTCCACACAGGGCTTGAGCTGTTTTTGCAAGCCGGCCAATTTCACCGCGACATCTTCCAGTTGGCCGAGCGAACCGGCAGGCTTGGTCAACTGTCGTTGTCGCTCCAGGGCTTGCTCATGAACGCTTTCGTCAACGGGCTGACAAGGTTGCAGCCACCAGGCATTGCTCATAGTGCGGATCCTTTCAAAGTAAGGGGCAGCCCGGCCACGGTCAGCACCACGCGGGTGCAGCGTTCGGCCAAGGCTTGGTGCAACCAGCCGGCTTCATCCGACGTAGCGGCGGGTCAGTTCACCCAGCGGCACCACGCCAAGACCGGTCTCGTTGCTGACAAAAATGATTTCACCGGGCAGCGTCGCCAGGCACTGCAACAGCGCCTCTCGCTCGGCCACCAGGCGTTCGGGGTTATCGAGCATCAACAGGTTGGTCAGCCAAAGCGTCAGGCAATCCACCAACAGGCAGCGCTCGGCCGTGGCGTGTTCACGCAATACTCGGGCCAGCGCCAGGGGCTCTTCCACCAGCCCCCATTCGTCAGGGCGACGCTCGCGGTGCAGTTGCACCCGCTCGTTCATCTCCCCGTCCAGCGCTTGGCTGGTGGCGATGTAGGTGACGCTTAGCCCGGTTTCCATGGCCAGCTTTTCAGCCAGGCGGCTTTTGCCCGAGCGCGCCCCGCCCAGAATCAGTTGCTGCATGCCAACGCCTCCAACCCGCACAGCTGGCCCAGGCGGGCCGTATCCAGGTGGCGCTCCACCAGGTCGGCCAGGCGCTCGATGTCCAGCTCACGCAAGGCGTGGTAATCGACTGCCTGCACGTTCTCAAGGCCAGCCCAGCGCAGCAGCGCGCTGCTGCTGGCCGGGGATTCGAACAGGCCGTGCAGGTAAGTGCCGATGACTTGGCCGTCGGCGCTCATGGCACCGTCATGGCGACCGTCCTCCAGCACCACCGCGGCCCAGGCCAGCGCCGCCCCACGGGTGACGCCGGCATGTATCTCGTAGCCACTGACCTCGGCGTCTTCCAGCACCAGCCGCCCACGCACGTTGCGCAACTGTTTCTCGCGCTCCAGGGTGGTGTCGAATGCCAGCAGGCCCAGGCCCGGGCTGGAACCGGCAGCCCCTTCCAGGCCCAACGGGTCGTGCAGCTGCTCGCCGAGCATCTGCAGGCCACCGCAGATACCCAGCACCTTGCCGCCGTAGCGCAAGTGGCGGCTGATGGCCGCCTCCCAACCCTGGGCGCGCAAGTAGGCAAGGTCGCTGCGCACGCTTTTGGAGCCCGGCAAAATGATCAGGTCGGCTGCCGGGATGCGCTCGCCCGGCCCGATGAACTGTAAATCCACCTGCGGGTGCAAGCGCAGCGGATCGAAATCGGTGTGGTTGCTGATGCGCGGCAGCACCGGCACGATCACCTTGAGTACCTGCGCGGCCTTGTCGGACTGGCGCCGGTCCAAGCCATCCTCAGCTTCCAAGTGCAGGTCCATCACGTAAGGCAGCACGCCGATCACCGGTTTGCCGGTGCGCTGCTCCAGCCAGTCCAGGCCCGGTTGCAGCAGCGCAATGTCGCCCCGGAACCGGTTGATGATGAACCCTTGGACCCGCGCCTGCTCGCTGGGCGACAGCAGCTCCAGGGTGCCGACCAGGTGGGCAAACACCCCGCCGCGGTTGATGTCGGCAATCAACAGTACCGGGCAGTCCACCGCTTCGGCGAAGCCCATGTTGGCGATGTCGCCGGCGCGCAGATTGATCTCGGCCGGGGAACCGGCCCCCTCCACCATCACCACGTCGTAGGCCGCGCTCAAGCGCTGGTGCGAAGCCAGCACCGCCTGCATGGCGATGGCCTTGTAGTCGTGGTAGGCCACGGCGTTCATGGTGGTGACCGCACGGCCGTGGATGATCACTTGTGCGCCGGTGTCGCTGTTGGGCTTGAGCAGCACCGGGTTCATGTCGGTATGCGGCGCCAGGTACGCGGCCTGGGCCTGCACGGCCTGGGCGCGGCCAATCTCGCCGCCATCGGCGGTCACGGCGCTGTTGAGGGCCATGTTCTGCGGCTTGAACGGCACCACGCGCACCTGCTGGCGGGTCAGCCAACGGCACAGCGCGGTCACCAGGGTGCTCTTGCCGGCATCGGAGGTGGTGCCTTGCACCATCAGGGTGGTCATGGGTATTCCTTGCGATATTCGCTAAAAGCCTGCTCCAGGCGCTGCCAGTCGCCGGCCGTGTGCGGCAGGCCGAAACGCAGGCTGCTGCTGGCCACGAACAGGCGCAACAGAATGCCGCGCCGAGCCATGTAGTCGTGCAGTGCTTCGGCGCGCTCAGTCACCGACCACTGGAACAGCGCGCAGCCGCCTTGGGGCCCCAGGCCGAAACGGCCAAGCAACGCCGCCAGGCGCGTGCTGGCCAAGGCGCAGCGCTCGATCATTCGCTGCTGTTCGGCCACGTCCTGCAGGCACGCCTGGCCCAGCACCCGGGTCGGGCCACTGACGGCCCATGGGCCTACTTGCTCGGCGAGCAATTGCAGCAATTTGCGCTCGGCCAGCACAAACCCCAGGCGCACCCCGGCCAGGCCGAAAAACTTGCCGAACGAACGCAGCACGATCAGCCCGACCCGCTCGGTGTGGGCAGCCAGGCTTTGGTCCTGGGTGTTGTCCATGAATGCTTCGTCCACCACCAGCCAGCCACCGCGCTGGGCCAGCCGCGCGTGCCACTCCAGCATGCGCTCGGGCGGCAGGTGGCGGCCGGTCGGGTTGTTGGGGTTCACCAGCACCAGCACGTCGAGGCTGTCGAGAAAGAAATCCACCTCGCTTTCATTGATCTCGCGCACCACGTGGCCCGCCCGGCGCCAAGCCTCGGCATGCTCGGCGTAGCACGGCGAGAGCACGCCGATCTTGCCACCACGGCGCAGGCGCGGCAGCAGCTGGATCGCGCACTGCGAGCCCGGCACCGGCAATACCCGTGGCGCCCCGTAATAGACGCAAGCGGCCTGTTCAAGGCCGTCGTCGGTTTCCGGCAGGCGTGCCCAGGCGCGATCAGGGATCGCCGGGATCGGAAAAGACCAGGGCGCGATGCCACTGGAAAGGTCCAGCCAATCGGCTTCGGCAATACCGTACTGCTGCGCGGCAAGGCGCAGGCGGCCACCGTGTTCAAGCATAAAATTCAGTTCCCACACACAGAATCAACAGCCACAACCATACGCCGCGCTGCACCAATTGCCAGCCACGGTCGATGGAGCCGGCGTCGGCCGCCGGGCCTTCGCCCAGGCTGGCCCGCTGGTGCAACTCGCCGTGGTAGATCGCCGGGCCGCCCAGCTCCACGCCCAAGGCACCGGCACCGGCCGCCATCACCGGGCCGGCGTTGGGGCTGTCCCAGGCCGGGGCTTGCTGGCGCCAGCATTGCAGGGCCAGGCGGGTTTTGCCCAGCAGCGCGTAGGTCAGGGCTACCAACCTTGCGGGGATGTAATTGAGCACGTCGTCGATACGCGCGGCCGCCCAGCCAAAGCGCTCGAAGCGCTCGTTGCGGTAGCCCCACATGGCGTCCAGGGTGTTGCTCAGGCGGTAGAGCACCACGCCGGGTGCGCCAGCCACGGCAAACCAGAAGATCGCCGCGAACACCGCGTCACTGCCGTTTTCCAGCACCGACTCGGTGGCAGCGCGGGCCACGGCGGTGGCACCCAGCTCGTCGGTCTGGCGGCTGACCAGGTAACCGACACGCTTGCGCGCCTCGGCCAGGTCGCCACCGCGCAATGCCTGGGCCACCGGCTCCACGTGCTCGCCCAGGCTGCGCAGGCCCAGTGCACAATACAGCGCGAGCATGTCCACCAGCCAATCGATATACGGCAGCCACGACAGCAACGTGACCAACAGGGTCAATGGGACCACCGCCAGCACCCAAGCCGTGACGCCATGGCTGCGCCAGCCGCGACCATCGGTGTTGAAGCGCTTTTCCAGGCGATTGGCCAGGCGCCCGAAGGCCACCAACGGATGACGCCGCTGGGGCTCGCCGAACAGGGCATCCAGCGCCACGCCGGCGACAGTCAGTAACGCCACGCTCACGGCTTAACCCCCCACTGGTTCTCGTACAGCAATTCACTGAGCGGCCGCTCGGTGGCCCAGCCCTCCAGCACCAGCATGGGTGCCGGGTAGAACTCTGCAACCGGCCCCAGGCACAACACCGCCAACGGCTTGGCCCCTGCGGGCAAACCCAGCAGATCGGCCAGGGCCTGCGGCTCGAACAGCGACACCCAGCCCATGCCCAGGCCCTCGGCGCGGGCCGCAAGCCAGAGGTTCTGGATGGCACAGGACAGCGAGGCCATGTCCATTTCCGGCAAGGTGCGCCGACCAAAAATATGTCGCTCGCGATCATCCATCAAGGCGGCGACCAGCACCTCGGCGCAGTCGTTGATGCCTTCGACCTTGAGCTTCATGAATTCGTCGGAGCGCTCACCCAGGGCCTCGGCGGTGCGTACTCGCTCCTCCTCCACCAACCCCTGGATTTTGCCGCGCAAGTCACGGTCGCTGATGCGGATAAAACGCCAGGGCTGCATTAACCCGACACTGGGCGCGTGATGCGCGGCCTCCAGCAGGCGCGCGAGCAGCTCAGGGGCCACGCTGCCACCTATAAAGTGGCGCATGTCACGGCGCTCGCTGATCACCCGGTAAAGGGCCGCGCGCTCGGCCTCGCTGTAAGCCTGGTCAGTCATCAAGGGTGCTCGTGGGCGCCAGCAAGCGCGCGATGGCCGCCGGGTTGGACGGGAAATAGAAGTGCACGTACGACGCCGTCAGGCGCCCATCGCGGTACACCGCTTCTGCGCCGCGACCGCCATTGGGGCTGACGCCACGGGCGATCGGCTCCAGGCTGGTGGCGGTCAGCGAGTGATGGTAGGTGTGCCCCCGCAGCAAGCCTTCCGGCAACACCACGCTCTGCAAGGCCAGGGCCGCCAGGCGTTTCTGCATCACCGCTTCACCGGTCAGCAACCCCAGCAGTTCGGCGCGCTGGCCGTCGACGTCGGTCAGCGCATCCAGCAAGTAGAGCATGCCACCACATTCGGCCAATAAAGGTTTGCCGGCCTGATGGTGAGCGCGGATGGCCGCCAGCATCGGCGTGTTGGCCGCCAGCACGGCGTGGTGCAGTTCCGGGTAACCACCGGGCAGGTACAGGCTGTCACAGGGCGGCAGTTCGCGGTCGTGGATCGGCGAGAAGAATGATAGGTGCGCGCCCATCGCGGCCAAGAGGTCGAGACTGGCGCCGTAGGTAAAGGCGAAGGCTTCGTCGCGGGCAATGGCAATGCGCACGCCGGCCAACAATGGCTCGGCCGGCACCACGGTCGGCGCGGCGAAAGTCACGGCCGGCGGCAAGGCCACTTCGCAGCTCTCGGCCAACGCCGCCGCCGCGGCATCCAGGCGTACGTCCAGGTCATTCAGTTCGCTGGCCTGCACCAGGCCCAAGTGGCGGCTGGGCAGTTCGATACCCGTCTCGCGCGACAACGCGCCGTACCAGCGCAAGCCTTCAGTCAGGCTGCCTTCCAACAGTTGCGCGTGGCGCAGGGTGCCGACGCGGTTGGCCAGCACGCCGGCAAACGGCAGGTCTGGCTGGTAGCGCGCCAGCCCCAGGGCCAGCGCGCCAAACGTCTGGGCCATGGCGGTGCCGTCGATCACGCCCAACACGGGCACGCCAAAGTGGCGCGCCAGGTCGGCGCTGGACGGCGTGCCGTCAAACAGCCCCATCACCCCTTCGATCAGGATCAGGTCGGCCTCGCCGGCCGCCTCCCACAGCAACCGACGGCTTTCCTCGGCGCCCACCATCCACAGGTCCAGCTGATACACCGGGTGGCCGCTGGCACGTTCCAAAATCATGGGGTCGAGGAAGTCTGGGCCGCACTTGAACACGCGTACATTGCGGCCCTGGTTGCGATGCAAACGGGCCAGCGCCGCGGTGACGGTGGTCTTGCCCTGGCCAGACGCCGGTGCGGCAATCAGCACCGCCGGGCAATGTCGCGCATCACTCACAGCTCGATCCCTTTCTGGGCACGAATACCGGCCTGGAAGGCGTGCTTGAGCATGCCCATCTCGGTCACGGTATCGGCCAGCTCGATCATTTCAGGCTTGGCCCCGCGCCCCGTGACAATCACGTGTTGCATCGGCGGGCGCGCCTGCAAATCGGCCAGCACCTGGTCAAGGTCCAGGTAGCCGTGTTTGAGGGCGATGTTCAGTTCGTCGAGGATCACCAAGCCGATGCTCGGGTCGCGCAACAGCTGGCATGACACTTCCCAGGCCGCCTGCGCGGCGGCGATGTCGCGTTGGCGATCCTGGGTTTCCCAAGTAAAGCCTTCACCCATCACGTGGTAGCTGACCTGCTCGGGGAAGCGGCGGAAAAACAGCTCTTCGCCGGTGCTGTTGCGGCCCTTGATAAACTGCACCACGCCGCACTGTAGGCCATGGCCCATGGCCCTGGCCAGCATGCCGAAGGCCGAGCTGCTTTTACCCTTGCCGTTGCCGGTGAGCACCAGCATCAGCCCGCACTCGTTGGGCGAGTTGGCGATGCGTTCATCGATTATGGCTTTCTTGCGCAACATGCGCGCCACATGGCGCTCGTCACGTTCCTGGGATTCACTCATCGCAGCGCTCCGCTACACCTGCGCGCAGGGGGCATCGACGAGACACCGCTACCCGGCCGGGTGCAGCGCACAATCGTCAATGCCGCTCTCACCCGCGCGACAGAAGAATTGAAAAGGCCCACGGGCAATGCCAACGTGATGCCATCGAATGTCCCAGGCCGGTCTCCGGGCTCATGAGCGGGGCACACACACCCAGACCGCGCGCCTTCCCGGAACCATCCTGGCCCAGTGGCGCAATGCGCGGTATTGACTCATTTACCGTTGCGGGGGCAGCGCCGGGATCATCTGCATGGCAGGCTCACCGGCTTCCCTGTTTCACCCTGCCAGCTTCAACGCTACAAGGCACCTGGAACAACCCGCGAAGGGTAGAGGGTTGGGGGTGGAGCGTCAATTAAAGGCGCTCTGTAAGACCGCAAAGGTGAAGTGGCCTCCTCCCTCCGGCGTCGCTCAAGCGGATGACGGCCCGGGCGCTTGATGGGGCACACAATCAAGATCAAGAGCAGATCAGAGCAGGCAGGAAATTGGCTTGAACCTCCGAGCTGCGACACGTCTCTACTCTACATAACCCCAATGCGCACCCGGGAGCACCCGCTATGCACAAGACCCGCCTGGCCCTCGTCATCCTCACCACCGTCGCGCTTGGCGCCTGCGGGGAATCCTCCACGCTGTAAAGTTTCCGACGGCACCGGCCCCTCACCGCAGCTGCCGGCACCGAACAAAACCCTGATCCCCACCGTCAACATCGCCAACGCCGTTGGCTGGCCTCAAGGCGAGAAACCCCAGGCTGCGCAAGGCACCCAAGTGGACGCGTTCGCGGAAAACCTCGACCACCCACGCTGGCTGTACGTACTGCCTAACGGCGACGTGCTGGTGGCGGAAACCAACGCCCCGCCCAAGCCCGACGACAGCAAGGGCATCAAGGGCTGGGTGATGAAGACCGTGATGGGCAAAGCGGGCGCCGGCGTACCCAGTGCCAACCGCATCACCTTGCTACGGGACAAGGACGGTGATGGCGTGGCAGAAACCCGCACGGTGTTCCTGACCAATCTCAACTCACCGTTCGGCATGACCCTGGTCGGCAACGACCTGTACGTGGCCGACACCGATGCGCTGCTGCGCTTCCACTACGAGCCGGGCATGACCGCCATCAGTGGCACCGGCACCAAAGTGGTCGACTTGCCAGGCGGCACCCTCAACCACCACTGGACCAAAAACGTCATCGCCAGCCCCGACGGCAAAAAGCTCTACGTCACCGTGGGCTCCAACAGCAACGTCGGCGAAAACGGCCTGGACGCCGAGAAAGGCCGCGCGGCCATCTGGGAGGTGGACCCGGCCACCGGCCAGCACCGCATCTTCGCCTCCGGCCTGCGCAACCCCAACGGCATGGGCTGGGAGCCCACCAGCGGGCAATTGTGGACGTCGGTGAACGAGCGTGACGAAATTGGCAGCGACCTGGTGCCCGACTACATCACCTCGGTCAAGGATGGCGCCTTCTACGGTTGGCCCTTCAGCTACTACGGCCAGCACGTGGATGCCCGGGTTTCCCCGCAGAACCCGGAAATGGTCGCCAAGGCCATCGCTCCGGACTACGCCGTAGGCCCGCACACCGCGTCCATCGGCATGACCTTCGCCGAGGCCGACGGGTTGCCGGCACCGTTCAACCACGGCGCCTTCGTCAGCCAGCACGGCTCCTGGAACCGCAAACCGCACAGTGGCTACAAAGTGATCTTCGTGCCCTTCACTGCCGGTCGTCCGACCGGGCAGCCGGTCGATTTCCTGACCGGTTTCCTGGATGACAAGGAAGAGGCCATGGGGCGGCCAGTGGGCATCACCAGCGACCATAAAGGCGGAGTGCTGGTGGCCGATGATGTGGGAAACAAGGTGTGGCGAGTGACGGCGGCCAAGTAAGCCAGTGCGCAGCGGCCCTAACCCCAAAACTAAGGGTTATGTGCCAAATGCTCCGGCTGTAACACCCGCTTGGCGTTCAGGTAAGCCTTCTGCCAATACGGCTTGTTCAGGTAATCCAGCCGCACCGTCCCGCCCGTGGCCGGTGCGTGCACGAATCGCCCCTCGCCCACGTAGATGCCTGCGTGGCTCACCTGCGAGCCGCCACCGGTGGCAAAGAAGATCAAATCGCCCGATTGCAGCGCGTTCTGATTTACATCAGGGAGCGCGCATGCTGATCATCTCGCGAGTGGAGCGTGGCAGGCTGATACCGGCCGCATCCCGATAGACGTAGCCAATCAAGCCGCTGCAATCAAAGCCTGAGTCCGGCGTGTTGCCGCCCCAGCGATAGGGCGTGCCGACCAAGCCGATCGCACGTATCAGCACGTCATCAGCCATGGGCGACGCCGGCGCCTGGTCGACGACAGGGAAAGGTTGCGGCACCACCTGCCGGTTAGGCGGGGGCGTGTGGCTGGCGCAGGCACCGAGCAGTGCCGCGCATAGAACCGGAACAATGCGAAACAGACGCGACATATGCAGAACCATCCTGATTCAACTGCCGTTGAAGACTAGCTTGTTATTCCAGAAACACACACGGCGACAGGTTTTTACACCGGTCGCCGTGGTTTTACCGCCTGTTTTTTGCCTTACTTGCGCGAGATCACGGTGGTTGGCGCCATGGCCAAGGCCCGCTTGGCCTCGATGAAGGTCTTGCTCCAGTAGGTGTCATCGAGGCTATCGATGCGCACGCCACCGCTGCGTTTGCTGCTGGAGTGGATGAACTGGTCATCGCCCAGGTAAATCCCGGCATGGCTGACACGTCCGCGGCCACGGGTGCTGAAGAACAGCAGGTCACCGGGCTTGAGGTTGTTGCGTGCTACCAGCGGGGCTTTTACGTTGATCATTTCGCGAGTGGAGCGTGGCAAGGTCATGCCCGCTTCTTCGCGGAACAGATAGCCGATGAAACCGCTGCAGTCGAAGCCCGATTCGGTGGTACCGCCGAAACGGTAACGGGTACCGATCAGGGACTTGCCACGTTCAAGGATGCTGTCGGCCAATACAGGCAGCTGGTAAGGCTTGCTGTCGGAGAATTCGTTGATTTCGTCTTCAGTCGCCAGTTCTTCCTCTTGGAAGCTGGCGCCGGCCTTGGCCTGGGCTTGGGACTGGGGAGTAACCGGGTTCAGAGCCTGCTGCTGCGAAACTGGCGAGTGGGCCGCGCAGCCAAAAAGCAGGGTGACGAGTGCGAGGGGCACGAGGGGTGCGAAGCGCTTTAGCATGGGCACGACCGTGTCTGAATATTTAAGAAGGAGCGACTATGCCTTCTATCGACCTCATTTGCAAATTCAATCGAATAAAATGTGACTTATCGGTTTCGCCCAAACATCTAACGCACTACACCCGAGATAGACACCTGCGCGCTGGATCCACCGCCTGCGCAGGGCCGACTGTCGATAGAATTTTACGTAAAGATTTCGAAAAAACGCCCTACCAGCCCAGCGTTTCCTTCAGGAAAGGGATCGTCAGCTTGCGTTGCGCCTGCAGCGAAGCCTGGTCCAAACGCTCCAAGAGATCGAACAAGGCACTCATGCTGCGAGTACCGCGCGTGAGGATGAAATGCCCCACTTCGTCCGACAATTGCAGGCCGCGACGCGAGGCGCGCAACTGCAGCGCGCGCAGCTTGTCTTCGTCCGACAGCGGGCGCATCTGGAAAATCAGCGCCATGGTCAACCGTGACTTGAGGTCCGGCAGCTTGATGGCCAGTTCGCGCGGCGAATGCGATGCGGCGATCAGCAAGCGCCGGCCGCTGTCACGCAGGCGGTTGAACAGGTGGAATAGCGCTTCCTCCCACTCCGGCTTGCCAGCGATGGCCTGCAGGTCGTCCAGGCACACCAACTCGTATTGCGCCAGGTAATCAAACAGTTCGATGCCACGGTCCATCAATTGCGCCAGCGGCAGGTACACCGCCGGTTGCCCCATCTGTTCGAAACGCAGGCACGCGGCCTGCAGCAGGTGCGTACGCCCCACGCCCTGCTTGCCCCACAAATAAATCAGGCTTTCGGTCCACCCGGCGTCGGCTTCGCACAGCCGCTCGACATAGCCGAGTGCAGCGGCATTGGCGCCTGGATAGTAATTGATGAAGGTGGCGTCATCACGCAGACGCACACCCAGGGGCAGCTGAATCGGTTTCATGCTGGCTGAACGATCCTGACGAACCGTAAAGGGCCTCTTTGAGAAGTGTGCAAAGTCTATACCCGTGAGGTTAGCCGCACAATGCGGCAGACCTCAAGCAAAATCAAAGGTTTGCGTTAAAGATCGGGGTCTTCCTGGCCGCTGTAGATATCCGACTCTTTATACAAGTCATGAACATGGCGCACCAACACCATGATCACCGCTGCCACCGGCAGGGCCAGTAGCACCCCGGTAAAGCCAAACAACTCACCGCCGGCCAGGATCGCGAAGATCACCGCCACCGGGTGCAGGCCGATGCGGTCGCCCACCAGCAACGGGGTCAGCACCATGCCTTCCAGGGCCTGGCCCACCATGAACACGGCGGCAATGCCGATCAAGTGGTAAGGCTCGCCGCCAAACTGGAACAGCCCGGTGATCATCGCCGCGCTGATGCCAAAGGCAAAGCCCATGTACGGCACGATGGCCGCCAGCCCCGCCAGCAGGCCGATCAGCAGGCCGAATTCGACACCCACCAGCATCAGCCCCGCAGCGTAGATCACACCCAGCGCCAACATCACCAACAGTTGCCCGCGCACAAACGCGCCGAGCACTTCGTGGCATTCCTTGGCAAGGCCGACGATCTTGTCTTCGTTCTGACGCGGCAGCAGCGTGCGGATCTTGGCCATCATCAGGTCCCAGTCACGCAGCAGGTAGAAGCTCACCACCGGCACCAGCACCAGGTTGGCCAGAAAGCCGATCAGCGCCAGGCTCGACGCCGTGGCCTGGGACAGCACCACGCCGACCACGTCACTGGTCTGACCCATGTGCTCGGAGATGGCCGCCTTGATCTTGTCGAACTTCCAGAACCCGTCGGCCAGCCCCAGCTTGGACTGCGCCCAAGGCAAGGCCGTGTGCTGCAGCCAGTCGAGCATCACCGGTGCCAATTCATACAGGCGCACCACTTGCTTGGCCAGCATCGGCACCAGCACCAGCAAGGCCACCATCAGGATCGCCGTGAACAGCGCGAACACCACGACCACGCCCAAGGTGCGTGACAGGCCGAGCTTTTCCAGGCGATCGACCAGTGGGTCGCCCAGGTAGGCCAGCAATACGCCCACCAGGAAAGGTGACAGGATCGGGTGCAGGAAATACACGAACACACAAAGAACCAAGGCGGCAATCAGCCAGACCCAACGGCGCATATCAGTCATCGATCAACCCTTAATTAATAAAAAACGACCTACCAGTGGAAACGCAATCCGGCGGCTGGCTTGAGTTGAGGGGCGGGCGCTGCAACGGGCGCACCGGGGGCCGCTGCTGCGGGAATGGGCGCGGGCGCGACTTCGGCCGGCATCTCCTGAAGTTTGGCCAAGCTCAGTTGCGCGCGCAATTGATCGACACTGCCGGTCACCTGGAACACCGCCTTGTCGCCGTCCACCGACTTGAGGTGGCTGCCAAAGGGCTCCAGCAAGCGCCCAAGCTCAGCGTAGTGATCCAGGGTCATGCCTTCCACTTGCAAGGTCATGTCGGTGCTGGCGCCTGGCTTGGCGACATAACGCGGCGCCAGGCGCTCACTGACCGCCAGCATCACGGCGTCGGCCAAGGCCGCCTGATCGGCACCCTCGGCGCTGCCCGCCTCTTTCTGATCGCCCAGCCACAGGCGCCATTTGGCTTGCCACTTGCCGTCGGCCTGGGTGGCGTGAACCGCCAGCAGCGCGTCGGCGTTGTAGCGCTCGGAGGCCGAACGCAGGGGCAGGGGGTCGGTGCCTTCGAGGTTTTTCGCGGTACCCACCAGTTGCTCGCTCAAGTCGGCCAGCGGCAGGCGCAATGGCAACCCGCGATGCTTGGCGGCCTGGCGCAATGGCTCGGCGGTGGCCTGGCCATCACCGACCAGGTTGGCGCCGTCTGTGCCTTCATTCAACCACCAGCCCAGGATGGCCGGGCGGTTGCTACCCCACAGCGCAAGGCCCGCCGAACGCAGGGCCTTTTCAGTGCTGACCGGGTCGAAGTCCACGCGCAGTTTTTCCGGCGTGCCGGTCTCGTAGCCAAACTGGCTGATGATTTGCTGCGGGTCTTTGCGAATCGCCGCCAGGCCCGGGTTACCAGAGGCCTTGGGGTCGCCGGTAAGGCGCAGCACCAGGGTCTCGAACGCCTGCTGGGTGGCGGTGTTGCGCTCATCAGGCGTTTGCCCGCTGACCGGTTCGCGCACCTGATACAGGTTATTCACCGTTTCGGCGTGCCCGGCAAGGCTGAACAGGGTGAGGCAACTGGCTACGAGGTACTGAGACAAACGCATGGAAGATTCCCGAGGAACAATAAGCAGGCTGAGCCTTGTGACCACAGTTTCGGTCAAAACATTCAACCGGCCCATTGAAGTTTTCGTAATGTGCCTACTATAGCTGGTAGCGCCTGCCAATGCGGATAACTCCCTGTAGCGGCGATCCGACGTTTCGCCTTATCGGCGACGGCATCACTTCGGTGTACCTGCTACTGCGTGTCGGCTTTTTCTCGGATAAATCCGCTTCTTCAGGGAAGGTTGCGCCGCCTGCCCCTCTGCCTGGACAAAAGCAGAGCCTGCCCAAACCCGCTTTAACCATAATTTTTGCCTTATATAGGCCCTGCCCGTCGGCCTGAGGATGGCCGCATAGGGTCAAGCCTGATAAAATCGCGCGCCTTCGCAGACCGCAACGGTTGGCCGAATGGAAACACCCACGAGGTATTTCCGGGCAGCCCCCCGCTCACGGTCGATTTTCCGAATCCCTCCCTCTAAAGGCCTGGATCATGAGCAAGCAACCCTCCCTGAGCTACAAGGACGCCGGTGTAGACATCGACGCCGGTGAAGCATTGGTCGAACGCATCAAGAGCGTCGCCAAGCGCACTGCGCGCCCCGAAGTCATGGGCGGCCTGGGCGGTTTCGGCGCCCTCTGTGAAATCCCGGCCGGCTACAAGCAGCCCGTTCTGGTGTCCGGCACCGACGGCGTGGGCACCAAGCTGCGCCTGGCGCTGAACCTGAACAAGCACGACAGCATCGGCATCGACCTGGTGGCCATGTGCGTCAACGACCTGGTGGTGTGCGGCGCAGAGCCGCTGTTCTTCCTGGACTACTACGCCACTGGCAAGCTCAACGTCGAGACCGCGACCCAGGTCGTGACCGGCATTGGCGCAGGCTGCGAACTGTCGGGTTGCTCGCTGGTGGGCGGCGAGACCGCTGAGATGCCAGGCATGTACGAAGGCGAAGACTACGACCTGGCCGGCTTCTGCGTCGGCGTGGTGGAAAAAGCCGAGATCATCGACGGCTCGAAAGTCGCCACCGGCGACGCACTGATCGCCCTGCCGTCCTCCGGCCCACACTCCAACGGCTACTCGCTGATCCGCAAGATCATCGAAGTGTCGGGCGCCGACATCGAAAACACCCAGCTGGACGGCAAGCCGCTGACCGACCTGCTGATGGCCCCGACCCGCATCTACGTCAAGCCCCTGCTCAAGCTGATCAAGGACACTGGCGCCGTCAAGGCCATGGCCCACATCACCGGCGGCGGCCTGCTGGACAACATCCCGCGCGTGCTGCCAAAAGGCGCCCAGGCCGTGGTTGACGTGGCCAGCTGGCAGCGCCCGGCGGTATTCGACTGGCTGCAAGAGAAAGGCAACGTCGACGAACACGAAATGCACCGCGTGCTGAACTGCGGCGTGGGCATGGTCATCTGCGTGGCCCAGGCCGACGTCGACAAGACCCTGAACGTGCTGCGCGAAGCCGGTGAACAACCGTGGGTGATTGGCCAGATCGGCGTTGCCGCCGAAGGCGCTGCCCAGGTCGAGCTGAAAAACCTCAAGGCACACTGATGCACGCGACCTGTGATGTAGTGGTGCTGCTTTCCGGCACCGGCAGCAACTTGCAGGCCTTGATCGACAGCACGCAGGCCGGGGACAACCCGGCCCGCATCCGCGCGGTGATCTCCAACCGCGCCGACGCCTATGGCCTGCAGCGCGCCCAGGACGCCGGTATCGCTACCGCCGTCCTCGATCACAAGGCATTCGAGGGCCGCGAGGCCTTCGACGCCGCACTGGTCGAACTGATCGACAGCTTTTCCCCGAGCCTGGTGGTCCTCGCCGGTTTCATGCGCATCCTCAGTGGCGACTTCGTGCGCCACTACCAAGGCCGCCTGCTGAATATCCACCCCTCCTTGCTGCCCAAATACAAAGGCCTGCACACCCACCAACGGGCGCTGGAAGCCGGCGATGCCGAACACGGTTGCAGCGTGCACTTCGTCACCGAGGAACTCGATGGCGGACCACTGGTCGTACAGGCAGTAATACCGGTAGAGTTGGAAGATACGCCAGCCAGCCTGGCGCAGCGGGTTCACGCCCAGGAACATCAGATTTATCCGCTGGCGGTTCGCTGGTTCGCCGAAGGCCGTTTGAGCCTTGGCCCACTTGGCGCACTATTGGATGGCCAAGCCCTCGCGGCCAGCGGCCACTTGATTCGACCCTAGGAGATTTTATGCGTCGCGCCCTGCTCTTCGCCCTCGCCCTGCTGACATTGCCCGTGCATGCCGCAGAGCTCAAACCCTTTACCGCCAGCTACACCGCTGACTGGAAGCAGCTGCCCATGAGCGGCACCGCCGAGCGCAGCCTGACCAAGGGCAACGACGACACGTGGACCTTGAGCTTCAAGGCCTCGATGATGATCGCCAACCTGTCCGAAGACAGCACCTTCACCGTCGACAAGGACGCGCTGCTGCCCAAAACCTACCACTTCGAACGTGGCGGCCTGGGCAAGACCAAGAAGATGGACCTGGACTTCGATTGGTCGCAGAAAATGGTCACCGGTACCGACCGTAATGACCCGGTCAAGGTCCCGCTCAACCGTGGCATGGTCGACAAGTCGACCTACCAACTGGTGTTGCAGCGTGACGTGGCTGCCGGCAAAAAGAGCATGAGCTACCAGGTGGTGGACGGCGGTGACGTCGACACCTACGACTTCCGCGTACTGGGCACCGAGCAGGTCGAAACCAAGGCTGGCAAGGTCGATGCGATCAAGGTCGAGCGCGTGCGCGACCCGACGCAGAACAAGCGCATCACTGTGCTGTGGTTCGCCAAAGACTGGGATTACCTGCTGGTTCGCCTGCAACAGGTGGAAACCGACGGCAAGGAATACAACATCATGCTGCAAGACGGCACGGTGGCGGGCAAGGCTGTCAAAGGCAGCTGAACCTGAGGTGGATTGGCAAAAAGCCCGCAGCGATGCGGGTTTTTTTGTGCCTGGCGATGTTCGCGCCCGTAGGAGCGGATTCATCCGCGAAGGCCGCGCCACGGTAATACCCGATACACCGCGAACAGCCCCGAACAGGTTCCCCCTGCAAACATGACAAAAGTTTCACATACCCCTTTAGTCGTGCGACAAAGCGTCGCAGCCCAGCAACCACGGGGCTTTCAGGATTCCGGCATTTTTCGCAAGAAACCCTTTCCAAAATCGGTCGTTTACTTAGCAAGCTACCAAATTATATAAAAGAGCCCTGCAGAGCCTTGCTGCAGCAAATACCGAAATTGGAGCTTTCAAATGACTGTTAAAGTAACCGAACGCGACGATTCACACATGTCCCACGAAGGCCTGGCTGCCGGTATCCGTATCTGGGACGTGCATCAACAAGACATGCTGGTAGGGATGTTCCACAACGAGAACGACGCCCACAGCTATAAGCAAGAGCTGGAGATTCTGGAATCCCAGCGCCATCAAGAATAAGTCATCTTTTCCACTGCCATTAAAAAACCCCGCTTCGGCGGGGTTTTGTTTGTCACCACATCAGATCGTCAGGGATCTGGTAGGCCGCATACGGATCATCAGCATCCGGCGCCTCGGTTGCTACGTTCAGCAGCACGATACGTTGTGGGTCGCGCTCCTGGATCTTCAGCGCGGCCTCACGCGGGATCACCTCGTAGGCGCCGCCGTGGCGCACGATGGCCAACGAACCACTGCTGAGCTTGCTGCGCATCAGGCTGTTGACCGACAGGCGCTTGACCTTTTTGTCGTCGACGAAGTTGTAGTAGTCCTCGGTGGTCAGCTTGGGCAGGCGCGACACCTCGATCAATTGCTTGACCTGGGCGGACTTGGCCTTCTGCTCGGCTTTCTCCTGCTGCTGGCGGTTGAGTTCCTGGTCACGCTTGACCTTCTCGGCCATCGCTTCCTGAGCCAGGCGCTGCTGGGTGTCGTCGACCTCGACCTGGCCCTTTTGCTCCAGGCGTTTCTGCTTTTGCTGGGTCTTGCTGACCTGCTTGACTTGCTTCTGGTTGACCAGACCGGCTTTCAGCAATTGGTCGCGAAGGGAGATGCTCATGGTGCTCTGCTCACTTACTCAACGGGCTCAGCCACAGCTGGGCAGGTTCTTTTCCTGACGTTTGGCTTCGCCCCACAGGGCGTCCAATTCTTCGAGGGTGCAATTTTCAATGGGACGCAGGGTATCGCGCAATGCCTGTTCGATGAAACGAAAGCGTCGCTCAAATTTCCGGTTGGCGCCACGCAGGGCGTTTTCCGGGTCGACCTTGAGGTGACGGGCCAGGTTGACCACCGAAAACAGCAGGTCACCGACCTCATCGGCCAGGGCCGCGCTGTCATTGTCAGCCATCGCCTCCAGCACTTCATCCAGCTCTTCGCGCACCTTGTCCAGCACCGGTAACGCCTGGGGCCAATCAAAGCCCACGCTGCCCGCACGCTTTTGCAGCTTGCCGGCGCGGGCCATGGCCGGCAGGGCCACGGGTACGTCATCCAGCAATGACAGCTGCTGGGGGGCCACGGCCTTTTCGGCGCGCTCCTGGGCCTTGATCTCGTCCCAGCGCAGCTTGACCTGCGCTTCGCTGAGCTTGGGCACATCCAGTGGCGCGTACAAGTCGCCCGTGGGGAACACGTGCGGGTGGCGGCGGATCAGCTTGCGGGTAATGCTGTCGACCACGCCATCGAACTCAAACCGGCCTTCTTCGCGCGCCAGTTGGCTGTAATACACCACCTGGAACAGCAGGTCGCCCAACTCACCCTGCAAATGCTCGAAGTCGCTGCGCTCGATGGCGTCGGCCACCTCGTAGGCTTCCTCCAGGGTGTAGGGGATGATGCTGGCGTAGGTTTGCTTGATGTCCCAGGGGCAACCGTACACGGGGTCGCGCAAACGGGCCATCAGGGCAAGCAAGTCTTGGAGTGTGTACATGGAGTCTCCTTTTGGTCGCAGCCTCGAGCGTTAAGCTGCAAGCTGAAAGCCGCGTACATCAGCTCACAGCTTGCAGTTCACAGCTGCGCCTCAAGGCGTCCTGTTACGCCGCGTCTCGATAATGTTCGGCAACTGCGAGATGCGCCCCAACAACCGGCCCAGCGCATCAAGCCCGGGAATCTCGATGGTCAGGGACATCAGCGCGGTGTTGTCTTCCTTGTTGGAGCGGGTGTTCACCGCCAGCACGTTGATGCGCTCGTTGAGCAACACCTGGGAGACGTCACGCAGCAAACCGGAACGGTCGTAGGCGCGGATGATGATGTCCACCGGGTACGTGAGCACCGGCACCGGGCCCCAGCTGACCTGGATGATGCGCTCAGGCTCACGCCCCGACAGTTGCAGCACCGAGGCGCAGTCCTGACGGTGAATGCTCACGCCGCGGCCCTGGGTGATGTAGCCGACGATGGCGTCGCCCGGCAGTGGCTGGCAGCAGCCGGCCATTTGCGTCATCAGGTTGCCCACGCCCTGGATCTGGATGTCGCCGCGCTTGCCGGGCTTGTAGCCGGTGGCCTTGCGCGGAATCAGTTCCAGCTGTTCGTTGCCGCGCTCCGGTTCGACCAGTTGCTGGGCCGAATTGACCAGGTGCGCCAGGCGCAGGTCCCCTGCCCCCAGTGCCGCGAACATATCCTCGGCGGTCTTGTGATTGGCTTTTTCGGCCAACTGCTCGAAGTCCACCTGCGGCAGGCCCAGGCGGCTGAGTTCGCGCTCAAGCAAGGTTTTGCCAGCGGCGACGTTCTGATCGCGTGCCTGCAACTTGAACCAGTGGACGATCTTGGCCCGCGCCCGCGAGGTGGTCACGTAGCCCAGGTTGGAGTTCAACCAGTCGCGGCTTGGCGTGCCGTGCTTGCTGGTGATGATCTCGACCTGCTCGCCGGTCTGCAGGCTGTAGTTGAGCGGCACGATGCGCCCGTTGATCTTGGCGCCACGGCAATTGTGGCCGATCTCGGTGTGTACCCGGTAGGCGAAGTCCAGCGGGGTGGCGCCCTTGGGCAGGTCGATAGCGTGGCCGTCGGGGGTGAACACGTAGACGCGATCGGGCTCGATGTCCACGCGTAACTGTTCGGCCAGGCCGCCGATGTCGCCCAGCTCTTCGTGCCATTCGAGCACTTGGCGCAGCCAGGAAATTTTCTCTTCGTAATGGTTGGACCCGGACTTGACGTCGGTGCCCTTGTAGCGCCAATGCGCACACACGCCCAGCTCCGCCTCCTCATGCATGGCATGGGTGCGGATCTGCACCTCCAACACCTTGCCCTCAGGGCCGATCACCGCAGTGTGCAGCGAGCGGTAGCCGTTTTCCTTGGGGTTGGCGATGTAGTCGTCGAATTCCTTGGGGATGTGCCGCCACAGGGTGTGCACGATACCCAGCGCGGTGTAACAGTCGCGCATTTCCGGCACCAGCACGCGCACTGCACGCACGTCGTAGATCTGGCTGAACTCCAGGCCCTTGCGCTGCATTTTGCGCCAGATCGAATAGATGTGCTTGGCGCGGCCGCTGATATCGGCCTTGACCCCGGTGGCCAGCAACTCGTTCTGCAATTGGGTCATCACGTCGGTGATGAAGCGCTCGCGATCCAGCCGCCGCTCGTGCAGCAACTTGGCGATCTGCTTGTACTGATCGGGCTCCAGGTAGCGGAAGGACAGGTCCTCCAACTCCCACTTGATATGACCGATGCCCAAGCGGTGGGCCAACGGCGCGTAGATGTCGAACACCTCGCGGGCGACACGGTTGCGCTTTTCTTCGTCGGCGTTCTTCACCGCGCGGATCGCACAGGTGCGTTCGGCCAGCTTGATCAGCGCCACGCGCACGTCGTCGACCATGGCCACGAGCATCTTGCGCAGGTTCTCGACCTGCCCCTGGCTGCCCAGCACCAGCGACTGGCGCGGGCTCAGGGACGCGCTGATGGCGGCCATGCGCAGCACGCCGTCCACCAGTTTGCTGACCACCGGGCCAAAGCGCTCGCTGACGTCGGCCAGGGTCACCCGGCCTTCACGCACGGCGCGGTAGATGACCGCAGCCACCAGGGTGTCCTGGTCCAGCTTGAGGTCGGCGAGGATTTCGGCGATTTCCAGGCCAGCCTGGAAACACGAAGTCCCGTCGGCCCAGGAATGCTTGGCCGTGTTGCCTTGTTGCTCGGCCACCAAGGCGAATTCGCAGGCGGTCTTGAGGGCCTCACGGTCCAGCGCCAGATCGACACTGACGATATGATCGAGCCATGCATCGAGATTGATACTGCCGTCGGTGTTGATCGGCTGGTGTGCTCTCACCTGTACCATCTTTTACCTTCCCTATGACGCGTTGCTAACGCGCCCACAGTCGCTGGTTCGGACCTTCGCTGGGCTGGCGAAGGGCTGCTTTTCAAGCACCAGTCGGATTAAACGAGCGTCCTAGCTCGCTTCAAATAACGCCATCGCCTCGACATGCGCGGTTTGCGGAAACATATCGAGAATTCCGGCACGTTTTAACCGGTAGCCCTGCTTGATCAATTCGACCGCATCGCGAGCCAAAGTTGCCGGGTTGCAGGACACATATACCAATCGCTTGGCACCCAGGGCAGACATCCCTCGCACCACCTCAAACGCACCGTCTCGCGGTGGGTCCAAGAGTACCGCACAAAAGCCTTCTACAGCCCAATCGCTGCCCGCCAGGGGCTGCGATAAATCGGCTTGAAAAAAACGCACGTTATGCAAATTATTACTGACGGCATTCGATGCAGCCCGATCCACCATGGCCTGCACACCCTCGACCGCCACCACTTCGCGCACCTGGGTGGCCAGCGGCAGGGCGAAATTGCCAAGCCCACAAAACAGGTCCAGCACCCGCTCATCGGCCTGCGGCGCCAGCCAATCCAGCGCCTGGGCGACCATGGCCGTGTTGACGGCGGCGTTCACCTGGACGAAATCGCCCGGGCGGTAGGCCAGCGTCAGGTGCCAGGGCTCCAAGGCAAAGCCCAGGGGCTGGTTGGGGTCCTGCGGCGCCGGCTCACCGTCGCCATGCAACCACAGCTGTGCGCCGTGTTCGGCGCAAAACTGTTTCAAGACGTTTAGATCATGATCGTTCAACGGCGCGGTATGGCGTAGCAGCACGGCCAGTGCCGTACCGGCAAACAATTCAACGTGCCCAATGACTTGCGGCTTGCTGAAGCGGCGCAACAGCTCAGGCAAGCCACGCATGATTGGCTGCAAGGGCTGTACCAACACCGGGCAGTCGTCGATGGCGACGATGTCCTGGCTGGCCTTGGCACGAAAGCCCACGTCCAGGCGTTTGGCCTTGACGTCCCATCGCACGGCGATGCGGGCACGGCGGCGGTAGCCAAGCTCGGGGCCGACCAAAGGCTGTGCCCACTGTTCGGGCACGATGTTGCCGGCGCGCTGCAATTGCTCGGCGAGCATGCGCTGTTTCAGGGCCAGTTGTTCATCGTGGGGCAGGTGCTGCACGCTGCAGCCACCGCACACATCGGCACGCGCGCAAGGTGCGGGCCGACGCATCGGGTTGGCTGCATGCACTTTTTCGGTGCGCGCCTCCACCACTTTGCCATGGGCGTTGAGCACGCGCACATCGACGTCTTCACCGGCCAGGGCACCCGTCACAAACCAGGTGCGCCCCTCCAGGAAGGCCACGCCGCGGCCATCGTTGCTCAAGCGTTCGATGGTCAAACGCTGCTTCTTGCCCGTCGGCACTTGCACGGCACGCTGACCGCCTGCGGGTTGAAAGCGCAGGCCGGTGGGTTTCTTAGCCATCAGTTGGGCGCATCGAAAATGCCGCTCGACAGGTAACGGTCGCCACGGTCGCAAATGATCGCCACGAGGGTCGCGTTCTCCAGTTCCTGAGACAGGCGCAACATCGCTGCCACTGCGCCGCCCGAAGACACGCCACAGAAAATGCCCTCTTCGCGAGCCAAGCGACGGGTCACGTCTTCAGCCTCGCTCTGGGCCATGTCGACGATGCGATCGACGCGGTCGGCCTGGTAGATTTTGGGCAGGTATTCGTGGGGCCAGCGGCGGATGCCGGGGATGGCCGAGCCTTCCATCGGTTGCAGGCCAACGATCTGCACCGCCGGGTTCTGCTCCTTGAGGTAGCGCGACACGCCCATGATGGTACCGGTGGTGCCCATTGAGCTGACGAAATGGGTGATCTGCCCGCCGGTTTGGCGCCAGATCTCCGGGCCCGTGCTCACGTAGTGGGCCTCGGGGTTGTCGCCATTGGCGAACTGGTCCAGCACCTTGCCATGCCCCTGGGCCTGCATGCGCTCGGCCAGATCACGGGCGCCTTCCATGCCCTCCTCGCGGGTGACCAGGATCAGTTGCGCGCCGTAGGCGGTCATCGCCGCCTTGCGCTCGGCGGTGGAGTTGTCCGGCATGATCAGGATCATCTGGTAACCCTTGATCGCCGCGGCCATGGCCAAGGCAATGCCGGTGTTGCCGGAAGTGGCCTCGATCAGCGTGTCGCCGGGCTGGATCTGCCCACGCGCCTCGGCACGGGTAATCATCGACAGCGCCGGGCGATCCTTGACGGAGCCGGCCGGGTTGTTCCCTTCCAGCTTGAGCAGCAAGGTATTGGTGGTGTCACCGGCCAGGCGCTGCAAGCGCACCAGCGGCGTGTTGCCGACGCAATCGGCGATGGTAGGGTACTGCAGGGTCATGGCGTATTCGCAATCCGGACTGCGGGGGGCACTATCATACCGGCAAACGCCGCCAGCCCATATCACGCAAAGTGCGCGCCTTATCGCTTTCAGCTATAAGCGGCATTCAACAACAGGTTCAAGCGCAGCCCGTTGCCGCCGTTCTGTGCCCACAGGCGGCCACCCTGATGGGCCACGGCATTGCGCGCGATGCTCAGGCCCAGGCCAAAGCCGCCGTGGCCGGGCCGCGAGCCGTCCAGGCGGATGAAGGGGTCGAAAATCCGCTCAAGGTCGGCCTCGGCCACCCCGCCGCCTTCGTCTTCCAGCCACAGGTGCCAGGTGCTGCCGGTGCGACGCCCCTGCAAGGTGACCCGACCACCGGGCGGCGAATGGCGGATGGCATTGCGCAGGATGTTCTCCATAGCCTGGGCCAAGCTGTTGAGATTGCCCTGCACCCAGCACTCGGCGGGCACCGCGCATTCCAATTGATGCGCGGGCCAAGCGCTTTCGAACCGGGCGTCCTCGGCCACCATTTCCCACAGCGCCTGCACCTGGATCGCCTCCTGGGCCTGCGGCGTGCGCTCGGCGTCCAGCCAGGCCAGTTGCAGGGTGTCCTCGACCAGGCGCTGCATGCCGTCCACCTCACGGGCCAGGCGAGCGCGTAGGCCACCCAGTTCCTGTTCACTGTCGCAGGCCACCCGCAAGCGGCTCAGCGGCGTGCGCAGTTCGTGGGACAGGTCGCGCAGCAGTTGCTGCTGCAGGGCCACGGTGCTTTGCAGGCGCTCGGCCATGTGGTCGAACGCCCGGCCCAGTTCACCCAGTTCGTCCGGGCGGCTCACGGTTTGTCGCGACAGGCGTTTATGCAGTTGATCGGCACGCCAGGCATTGGCCTGTTCGCGAAGCTGGTTCAAGGGGGCGATCAGCATGCGGTACAGGCCTACGCACAACAGCACGGTAAACAGCCCCGGCACCAGGCCCGTGATCAGGATGTGCCAGACCAGCGCGTAGCGCCCAGGCTGGAACCGCTCGGGCAATTGCATCACCACCGCGCCCAGGGAGGGATCGTTGGGAAAGGGGATTTTCAGCCACGGCGGCGTGGTGGAGTGGCGGCTGACGGGCCAGTCCAACCCACGCAGAAACGTCAGGCGCTGGGTCTGGGCATCGCTCAATGGCACGCTGCCCAGCGCTTGCAGGTCGCGGCCGATCACCCCGACAAAGGCTTTTTCGCGCGCCCCCATGCCGGCCAGCCAGGCGTCCAGCGCCGGCTCGCCACCGCGGGTCCAGGCCTGCTCCGCTTCCCCGGCGTAAGCGCCCAGGGCGGTGCGTGCCTCGCGTGACAGGAAAGCGTTCTGGGTTTCCGCGTAGCGCCCCCACGACAGGCTCAACCAGATCATCAACAGGCAAAACCCCACCAGCAGGGTCACAAGCTTCCAGAACAGTGAATGCTTGCCCGGCATCACTTACTGCTCCTCGGCGCAGGCCGTGAGCACATAGCCCTTGCCCCACACCGTGCGAACTTGACGCTCCAGGTAGCCCATGGCCTTGAGCTTGCGGCGGATCTGGCTGACGTGCATGTCCAGGCTGCGGTCATGCTGGGCGTAGCCGCGCTGCAACACGTGCTGGTACAGAAACGCTTTACTCAACACCTCTTCGGGGTGGCGATCGAGGGTTTCCAGCAAGCGATATTCACTGCGTGTGAGACCCGCGTACTGACCGCCCAGGCACGCGTCGAACAGCTCGGCATCCAGGTGCAGGTCATCCAACGGGGCCATCGTGACCGCTTCTGGTTCACTGCGCCGGCGCTCCATCGCCACCCGGCGCAGGATGGCTTCCACCCGCACGTGCAGCTCGTCGACGCTGAACGGTTTGGGCAAATAGTCATCGGCGCCGCGCCGGAAGCCATTGATGCGATCGCTTTCCGAGCCCAGTGCCGACATCAGGATCACCGGCGTGGCCGAGCGCTCGCGCAGATGCTGCAGCACGTCCAGGCCGTTCATGCCGGGCAGCAGCACGTCCATCAGCACCACGTCGAAGGCCTGGCCGCGGGCCAGGGCCAGGCCATCCCGGCCGTCCTGGCACCAGGTCACCTGAAAACCGCAACGGCCCAACTGCTCGTGCACGTACGCGCCGAGGACAGGGTCATCTTCGATGGCCAGTATGGTGGGGGGCTGCATGATCGCGGGACTCATTGGCGTCTGCTAGTAATTCTCAATCATGAATTATTCTTCATTGAGCGTCATCCGGCAACCGTCGCCCGACACAAAGCCCATCAAGTGAGTGCGCTGGCGCCTCAGTCGCGGTATTTTCCCCGGCATACACGTATTCATGGCCAGGGTCGGGAGACAGGGCGTGCTGAGAAAATTGGGGATCAAGGGCCGCGTGGTGCTGCTGGCGCTGCTGCCGGCCAGCCTGATCGCGCTGCTGCTGGGCGGCTATTTCACCTGGCTGCAACAAAACGAACTGCAGTCGCAGTTGTTGCGCCGTGGCGAAATGATCGCCGAACAGTTGGCCCCGCTGGTCGCCCAGGGCCTGGCGCATAACGACGCGCAACTGCTCGAACGCATTGCCACCCAGGCTCTGGAGCAGGCCGACGTGCGCACCGTGTCGTTCCTGGCGCCCGACCGCACGCCGTTGGCCCACGCCGGCCCGAGCATGCTCAACCCGGTGCCGGTCGGCAGCAGCACGCACTTGCTGCAGCGCACCGGCAATGACGCCACCCGCTATTTGATGCCGGTGTTCGGCCACCACCGCGACCTGGCCGGCGACGTCGTGCCCAGCGAAGAGGACCGCCTGCTGGGCTGGGTGGAAGTGGAACTGTCCCACGACGGCACCCTGCTGCGAGGTTACCGCAGCCTGTTCGCCAGCTTGTTGCTGATCATCACCGGGCTGGTTGCCACCGCGGCCCTGGCGCTGCGCATGAGCCGCGGCATCAACGAGCCGATCCGGCAGATCAAGCACGCGGTCACCCAACTCAAGGACGGCAACCTGGAAAGCCGCCTGCCGGCCTTGGGCAGCCACGAACTGGACGAACTGGCCGCCGGGATCAACCGCATGGCCGAAACCCTGCAAGGCTCCCAAGAAGAATTGCAGCACAGCGTCGACCAGGCCACCGAGGACGTGCGCCAGAACCTGGAAACCATCGAGATCCAGAACATCGAACTGGACATGGCGCGCAAGGAAGCCCTGGAAGCCAGCCGCATCAAGTCTGAATTCCTCGCCAACATGAGCCACGAGATCCGCACTCCGCTCAACGGCATCCTGGGCTTTACCCACCTGCTGCAGAAAAGCGAGCTGACCCCGCGCCAGTTCGACTACTTGGGCACCATTGAAAAGTCGGCCGGCAGCCTGCTGGCGATCATTAACGAGATCCTCGACTTCTCCAAGATCGAAGCCGGCAAGCTGGTGCTCGACAGCATCCCGTTCAACCTGCGCGACCTGTTGCAGGACACCATGACCATCCTCGCCCCGGCCGCCCATGCCAAAGACCTGGAGCTGGTGAGCCTGGTGTACCGCGACACGCCGCTGTCGCTGATCGGCGACCCGCTGCGGCTCAAGCAAATACTCACCAACCTGGTCAGCAACGCGATCAAGTTCACCCGTGAAGGCACCATCGTCGCGCGGGCCATGCTCGAGGACGAAAACGAAGACGGCGTGCAACTGCGCATCAGCGTGCAGGACACCGGCATCGGTTTGTCCAAGCAGGATGTGCGCGCGCTGTTCCAGGCCTTCAGCCAGGCCGACAACTCACTGTCGCGCCAGCCGGGCGGCACGGGCCTGGGCCTGGTGATTTCCAAGCGCCTGATCGAGCAGATGGGCGGCGAGATCGGCGTCGACAGCACGCCCGGAGAAGGTTCGGAGTTCTGGGTCAGCCTGCGCCTGCCCAAGGCCCGCGACGATGTCGAAGACCTGCCAGCGGCACCGTTGCTGGGCCGCCGCGTGGCCATCGTCGAAAGCCATGAACTGGCGCGCCAGGCCTTGCAGCACCAACTGCAGGACTGCGGCCTGGAGGTAATCCCCTTCGCCAACCTGGAAAAACTCAACGTTGGCATTACCGCCGCGCACCTGGCCCACCACCCCATCGACCTGGCGGTGCTGGGCATTACCCACCACGAAGTGGGCCCCACCGTCCTGGCTCAGCACCTGACGGACATCGAGCAACAAGGCTGCCATGTGTTGGTGCTGTGCCCGACCACCGAGCAGTTGCTATTCCAGGCCGCGGTACCCCATCACCACAGCCAGTTGCAGGCAAAGCCTGCCTGCACGCGCAAGCTGCGCCGCAGCCTGAGCGACCTGATCAACCCCAAGCGGCTGCGCAGCGAGCTCCACGAGCCGCTGGGCAACCGCGCACCCAAAGTGCTCTGCGTGGACGACAACCCGGCCAACCTGCTGCTGGTACAAACCCTGCTCGAAGACCTGGGCGCCGAAGTGCTGGCGGTGGACACCGGCCTCGCTGCGATCAAAGCGGTGCAGGACGACAGCTTCGACCTGGTGCTGATGGACGTGCAGATGCCCGACATGGATGGCCGGGAGACCACCGAGAAGATCCGCCTGTGGGAAAGCGGGCATTCCGGCACGGCGCTGCCCATCGTGGCGCTGACCGCCCATGCCATGGCTAATGAAAAGCGCGCGCTGCTGCAAAGTGGCATGGACGATTACCTGACCAAGCCTATCAGCGAACGCCAGTTGGCCCAGGTGGTGTTGAAGTGGACCGGCCTGGTGCTGCGCCAGCACACCAGCGAAAGGCTTGAGGAAGTGCCGGTGCAAGCCAGCGAGCCGTTGGTGCTAGACCCCGAGGAAGGCCTGCGCCTGGCGGCCGGCAAGGCCGACTTGGCCGCCGACATGTTGGCGATGCTGCTGGCATCGCTGGACGAAGAGCGCGTGGCCATCCGCGAAGCCCGCGACAGCCAGGACCAGACGGCGATGATCGAACGCGTGCACCGCCTGCATGGCGCCACCCGTTATTGCGGGGTGCCACAGTTGCGTGCAGCGTGTTTGCGCAGCGAGACCTTGCTCAAGCAGGGGGACCCCACGGCCATGGTGGCGCTGGATGAGTTGGAAATAGCGATTACGCGGTTGGAAGAGCAGGCGCGGGAGAGTGCCTGAAAGGCCTGGGTCACCGGTTCGCGGATTTATCTGCGAACCGGGCGACGCCGTTTCAATCGTCGCCAGCGGGGTCCAACCCCGGGAACAGCACCTCGGTAAATCCGAATTTGCTGAAGTCACTGATGCGCGAGGGGTACAACCGCCCGATCAGGTGATCGCACTCGTGCTGCACCACACGCGCATGAAACCCTCGCGCCTCGCGCAGGATGGGATTGCCCTGCAGGTCGAAGCCTTCGTAGCGAATATGCTCGTAACGATCCACCGCCCCGCGCAGCCCCGGTACTGACAAACAGCCTTCCCAGCCCTCCTCGGTCAACGGGCCAAGCGGGGTGATCAGGGGGTTGAGCAGCACGGTTTGCGGCACCGGCTCGGCGTCGGGGTAGCGCTCGCTGCGCTCGAAGCCGAAGATCACCAATTGCAGGTCGATGCCGATCTGCGGCGCCGCCAGGCCCACGCCGCCCACGTGTTCCATGGTCTGGAACATGTCGGCAATCAAGTCGTCCAGCGCTTGGCTGCCGAACATCGAGGCGGGTACCGCAGGGGCGATACGCAACAAGCGCTCATCGCCCATTTTCAGGATGTCACGAATCATCGAGGGTCCTTGCGTTGATCAGGCCTGCTCGGCATCAGGCTTGATCGAATGATCGCGGCCCAACCCCGAAACATGCTTTTTATCATGCTCGGCCTCATCCTCGGGAAACTCTTTGTGGCCAGGTTCCTTGCCCTCTTCGGACATATGCTCGATCACCGCGTTCATCTCTGCGCCCAGCAACAGCACGGCCGACGAGATATAGAAGTACAACAACAGCACGATAATCGCACCGATGCTGCCGTACATGGCGTTGTAGTTGGCAAATGTCTTCACGTAGTACGCAAAACCCAGCGAGGCAATGATCCACACCATCACGGCCAGCACCGAGCCTGGGGTAATAAAGCGAAACTTCTGGCGCACGTCGGGCATCACGTAATAAATCAAGGCCACCGCCACCATCATCAGAATCACGATCACCGGCCAGCGTGCCACGGTCCACAGGGTCACGATAAAGTCTTCCAGGCCCACCTGCCCGGCGATCCAGCCCATCACCTGCGGGCCCAGCACCATCAATGCGGCGGCCGCCAGCAGCATGCCGGCAATGCCCACGGTGTAGAAAATGGACAGCGGGATACGCTTCCAGATCGGCCGTTCCTCGACCACGTCGTAGGCCGCGTTCATGGCGCTCATCATCAGCCGCACACCGGCCGAGGCGGTCCACAGGGCGATCACGATACCGAAGGACAATAGCCCGCCCTTGGACTGTTGCAATTGATCGATCACGGGGTTTACCTGATCCAGCGCCTGGGGCGGCAGCACCAGTTCGGCCTGCAGGCGCAGCCAGGAAAAGAAGTCTGGCAGGTGCAAAAAGCCGATCAACGCGATCAGGAACAGAATGAAGGGAAACAGCGAAAACAGCATCTGGTAGGCCAATGCCGACGCGTAAGTCGACATTTCGTCGTCAAGGAACTCCTTGACGGTGCGAATCATTACCTGGCCCAAGGGCAATTCACGCAATTCCGGGAAAATCATAGCGTCTCCTTTCGCCGCTGGCTGTCGGTACAACGAGTGAAACGCCGGGTTTTAACTCAAAGTAGCTCAAATGACGAGACATGAAGCTTGTCATTTGATGTCCTGACAGCAAGGCGGCCATCCGCAGATGGCCGCCTTGTGTGCAGCAAGCACACGGCATCAGTGCTTTTTAACAGCATCCTTGACCTTGCCTTTGACTTGCTGGGCGTCGCCCTTGGCTTCTTGCACAACACCTTCGGCGCGCATTTTGTCGTTGCCAGTGGCCTTGCCAATGCCCTGCTTGACATTGCCCACTGCTTCATTGGCCATACCTTTCACTTTGTCTTTAGTACCACTCATGGTATTTCTCCTCGGGGTAAAGAACAGTGTCTGAAGTCGACATAGAGATTGACTCACTGCGCTGCGCCAGAGTTTCATAAAAATTTGCATGTCATCCGCCAGCCGATGAACTGCAAAACACAACAGCGGTTATCGGAATCTGAATCCATGCGTGTTACTCCCGTCTTGGCAGCGTTGCTGCTGGCTTTGCCTGTGGCCAACCTCCAGGCCGCCGTTACACCGACACCCGATACGCCAGAGACCTTGGTGGTCAAGAACTATGGCGACGAAGGCGAAGGCACCTTGCGCTGGGCCATCGAGCGCAACAACCAGAACCCCGGCCACTACCGCATCGAGATCCGTGCGGTGGGCGGCGCGCCTTACGTGATCAAGCCGAACAAGGAACTGCCGGCGATCATGGGCCCGGTGACCATCGAAGGCAGCGCCTGGAAGCGCAGCGGCGACTTCATCGCCATCGACGGCTCGAACTACGTCAAAGGCAACTGCCCAGGCGCGGTACAGGGCGAGTCCGGCGTGAACGTACGTACCCTGGTCAACCCCGGCCTGACCCTGCGCGATACCCAGGGCGTGGACATCAGCGGCGTGGAAGTGCGTAACTTCTGCATCGGCATCCTGGTCAACCGCGCCAGCAACAACGTCATTCATGACAGCCGCATCATCGGCAACAAGGGTGGCGCCGGGATCATGCTCACCGGCGACGACGGCCAGGGCAATTCGACGCCCACCAGCACCGTCAACAACAAGGTGCTGCGCAACGAGCTGATCAACAACGGCGATGGCCTGGAGCTGACCCGCGGCGCGGCATTCAACCTGATTGCCAATAACCTGTTCCGCGCCGACAAAGCCAACGAGCAGGCTTCCCAAGGCATCGAGATCCTCTGGGGCAATGACAACACCCTGACCCGCAACCGCTTCGAGAACTACTCCGACGGCGTGCAAATCAATTGGGGTAACCGCAATTACCTTTCCGACAACCTGTTCACCGGTAACTCCATCGGTGTCAGCGTGACCGGCGCCGATAACGTGCTGGACGGTAACGTGGTGCATGGCAACCGCATCGGCATCGCCCTGCGCCCCGAGCCCACCTCCAACAACACCCGCCTGACCGCCAACCGCATCTGGGACAATGCCCAGGAAATCCGCCGTTGCCAGTCCGGTGGTTCGTGCTTGCCGGCCCAGCGCCTGGGCGCCATCGTGTTCGGCGTGCCGGCAGCGGAGCACGCCATCTACGTGGGCGCCCGCGGCACCGGTGTAGACCCGGCGACCAGCGGCCGTGCGATCATCTGCAGCGCCAAGGGCCCGGCCATCGCCGGTTGCCAGCCGATGCCCAACCAGAACCTGCAGCCGCCGCACCTGCGCGCCATCGCCGCCGGGCGCCTGCACGGCGAGGTCAAGGGCCAGCCGCAAAGCCGCTACCGCGTCGAAGTGTTTGGCAACCCCAAGGGCATGGCCAGCGAGGCCGAGAACTTCCTGGGCCAGGTGTACGTGTCGACCAACACCAAAGGCACGGCCAACTTCAGCTTCCCGCTGGACGTGAAGGAAACCAGCCGCTCGTTCACCGTGACCGCCACCAGCCCTGATGGTGCTACCTCCGAACTGAGCAAGGCCCTCACCCGCTAGACGATCGGTAGGAGCGGATTTATCCGCGAAGGCCTCAACGCGAGCCGCCTGATGGGGCGCGGTGGGGCCTTCGCGGATAAATCCGCTCCTACAGGGGGGCAAGTGGCGCTTGGCAGGGTATTATGGGGGCAGGATTCAGACTCAGCGCTGAAGCATCATCTCTGTAGGAACCCCATGAAACTCGACAAACCCCAGGCCATCGCGCGCCGTAACAAAGAACTCGGCGGTGCGGTGCTCGGCGTGAACAACTGCCATTTCACCCTGCTCGACAAGAAACGCAACATCTGGTGGTTCGACCTTCCGGTCGGGCGTATCCAAGTCGGCCAATACGAGTGGGTGCACCTGCTGCTGCACAACGAAGCCACTGACCAACTGCTGCATTTGAAGGTCACCACCGCGTTCTTGCGCGAGCGCATCGAAGGCCTGACCGTGCGCAATGCCGGCAAGCGCAACGCCAGCATCAGCCTGGAGTTGAGCGCCGACAAGGATTCGTTCCTCAAGGATGTACGGCCTACCGGCAGCGGTATCAGCTTGGCGCCGTTCGTGCAGGCCTGATCAGCCTAGCTTTCGGCCCACGGCAAACCCCACGCTGGCGGCAATCGCCGAGGCCAGCATGCCCCACGCCATGTCGATAAACACCAACAGCGGCGGCCAGCCCGTCAGGGTCGCCCAATTGGTCAGGTCGTAGGTGCCGTAGGCGGCGAGGCCCAACAGCGCGGCGTTGCCAGCGGCACGCAAGGCGCTGGTGCCGCGCAAGGCCGGCCACACCGCGAACCAGACAAGGGCGGCGGCATACATCAGGTAAAAGGCCGCAGCGGGCCCCAGCAGAGGGCTGGGCAGCATCAGCGAGCCCAGCAGGGTGCGGTAGGTGGGCGCCATCAGCACGCCCAACCAAAGGCCATCCAGCACCAGCAACGCCAGCAGGGTGCCGGCGTAGGTGACAAGCGGCTTTTTCATGGCGGGTTCCCCGATCAATGGTTAAACCGTTCGACCGTGGAACCTGCCGATCAGCTCAACTCGATTCGGTCGGCATGGATCACCAGCTTGCCTTCCTTGTACAGCGCGCCGATGGCCTTCTTGAAGTTGCCCTTGCTCACGCCGAACAAACCGCTGATCACGGCCGGGTCGCTCTTGTCGCTGACCGGCAGCACGCCGTTGTTCTCGCGCAACTTGCTCAGGATCTGGGCGTTCAGGCTGCTGGTAAGCTGCTCACCGATCGGTTGCAGGCTGAGGGCAATCTTGCCGTCGCTGCGCAGCTCCTTGATAAAGCCTTTTTCCTGTTTGCCGGAACGCAGGAACTTGAACACTTCGTTCTTGTGGATCAGGCCCCAGTGCTTGTTGTTGATAATGGCCTTGAAACCCATGTCGGTTTCCTCAGCCACCAGCAGGTCAACTTCCTGGCCCACGCTGTAGTTGGCCGGCACCTTGTCCAGGTAGCGGTCCAGGCGCGCGGTGGCGGTGATGCGGCGGGTACGCTTGTCGAGGTAGACATGTACCACGCAGTATTCACCCTGGGCCATCTGGCGCTTTTCTTCGGAATACGGCAGCAGCAGATCCTTGGGCAGGCCCCAGTCGAGGAACACGCCGATGCTGTTGATTTCGACAACCTTAAGGCTGGCAAACTCACCGACCTGAACTTTCGGTTTTTCCGTGGTGGCGAGTAATTTATCTTCGCTGTCCAGGTACACGAACACATTCAGCCAATCTTCATCTTCGCTGGGAATGTCTTTGGGAATATACCGATTAGGCAGCAGTATTTCGCCGTCGGCGCCACCGTCCAGATATAAACCGAAGTCCGTATGTTTAACCACTTGCAAACTGTTGTAGCGCCCGACTAAAGCCATGTGTAAAACCCTCATTACGTGGCGCGCATTCTACCCGAGATCGCGGGCGCTCGCTGTGCTGCCTGCAAGCCCTTGATTTTCTAGGGGCGCAGCCATTCGTCAGGTCACTCCAGGCCGGCACGCCCGTGGCAATTCCCCAGGCACCGATAACTTTCAGTTAAAACAGGGAGTTAGCGAAGCCTGCCAGGGGTGTTTATTTGTCCAGCAAAAACTGGATATTTCGTGTACAATTGCTGGCCCTATTAATTTCCTGAACAGGTTAATGGCAGCCATGCGCGTAAAAGCATCCACCACCAAAGCAAAACCAGCTCCGGCCGTTGAAACCAGCGAGTCGATCAATGCGCAAATTGCTGCGTTCCTGAAATCCGGTGGCGAGATCCAGCAGATCGACAAAGGCGTGAGTGGCCAAACCTACACGCCGACCAAGCACATCAGCCTGGGCAAGAAGTAATTCCCCGCAACACCGCGCTACATCCTTGAGGTCAGTGGGCACCGCCTGATTCCTTCAGCATACGCCCACCGCCTCCAGTACCCTCCCCGCTTCAAACCTCTTGTGCAAATACCTGCGGATCGCTCAACGCCTCCTTCAGTGCGTCGTACACCAGCCTGACCCGTGCCGAAACGGGCCCGCGCTGCGGCCTGTATACGTAGAGGTCCCAAGGCGCCGGGCGTAGTTCGTCGAGCACCGCCACCAGGCGGCCGGCCCGTATGTGCGGGATCACCAGAAAACTTGCGGTCTGGGTAAAGCCAAGCCCGGCAATCGCCGCATCGCAATCAGCCCCGGCGTCATCGCAAATGAACACCGGTGCCTGCGGCAAGAATTGACCGTCGATAAACGTCCAAGGCCATGGCCGACCCGTGGTGCGTTCTACCAGCGCCGTCAACGGTGCCTGTTGCAGCTGTTGCAGGTTACCCGGCAACCCCACCCGCGCGATCAGCGCCGGCGCCCCCACCACCATGAACGAGACCTTGGCCAGCGGCCGGGCGATAAAGCGCGAATCGCGCAGCGGACCAATGCGCACGCCAATGTCGATACGCTCATCCACCGCATCGGCATGCTGATCGTCCAGGCGCACGTCAAACACCAACCGTGGGTATTGCTGCGCCAGGCGCTGCAGGATCGGCATCACCACCGAGCGGCCCATGACCATGGGCACGGTGATTTTCACCAACCCCGCCAGTGCCTGCGACTCTTCGCCCTGCCCCTCGAACAATTGGTCGACCCCAGCCAGCACCGGCCGCGCCTGGGCCGCCAAGCGCTCACCGGCAGCGGTGATCTGCACCTTACGGGTGCTGCGGTGGAACAACAGCTCGCCAAACATTGCTTCCAACTGATGCACCGCCCGGGTGACCGCCTGGGGCGAGAGGTTCAATCGTGTGGCCGCTTCACGGAAATTGGCGGTGTCGGCAGCTGTGCAGAAGATACGCAGCAACTCTGTGCGGTTGAGCATAATTATTCCAATATTGGGAATTCTTAAATCCAGATTAATCCATTCCAAGGATCAATCCCAGCATCGATACTGGCGCCACTTCCTATCCCTACCGGAGCTTCCCCATGAGCGACAACATCCGCGACAAAGTCATCGTCATTACCGGCGCCAGCAGCGGCCTGGGTGAAGCCACCGCCCGCCTGCTGGCTGCCAAGGGCGCCCGCGTGGTGCTCGGTGCACGCCGCAAAGACCGCCTCGACACCCTGGTCAGCGAAATCGCCGCCGCCGGTGGCCAGGCCGTGGCGTTCGAAACCGACGTCACCCAGCCCGCCCAGGTTCAAGCACTGATCCAAGGCGGCGTGAAAGCCTTTGGCCGCATCGACGTGTTGGTCAACAACGCAGGCCTGATGTCCATCGCCCCCATGAGCGAAGTGCGCACCGACGAATGGGACCGCATGATCGACATCAACATTAAAGGCGTGCTGTATGGCATCGCCAGCGCCCTGCCGGTGTTCCAGGCGCAGAACAGCGGGCACTTCATCAACGTGTCGTCAGTGGCGGGCGTCAAGGTGTTCAGCCCAGGTGGCACCGTGTACAGCGGCACCAAGTTCGCCGTGCGGGCAATTGCCGAAGGCCTGCGCCATGAAGTGGGCGGCGCGATTCGCTCCACCATCATCTCCCCGGGCGCGGTGGACAGTGAACTTAAACACGGCAGCTCCCACGCCGACAGTGCCAAGGCTGTGAACGAGTTCTACAAACAGGCCATCCCGGCCGATTCCGTGGCCCGCGCCATTGCCTATGCCATCGAGCAGCCTGCGGACGTGGACATCAACGAGATCGTGCTGCGGCCGACCGTGCAGGACTTCTGAAAACAGAAATCGACGAACGGTTCTTTATTGGCCTCAATCGCCGGTATGCTGGGACGCTCTAGAACGGGCCTCCCAGCACTGGACGCATCAATGCTCAGACCCAGCCTCCTGATGGCCGCCACACTCTTGATGTACACCGACGCCCACGCGCAGATCTATCAGCGCGAGGTAGGTGACTACAGCCTGAAATTCGGCACCAGCCCCGCGCGCAGCATGGCCCAAGGCCTGGTGCAGCCGGCCACCGGCGGCTCCTTTCACGGCGGCCTGGACCTGAGCAGCGACGAAGGTTGGTACGTGGGCCAGTGGACCCCCAGCATGGGCCTGACCAACCCGCAAACCCGCGAAGTCGACACCTACAGCGGCTTCAAGCAGCCCTTCGACCAGACCCTGGGCTACGAAGTGGGCTTGATCCACTACACCTTCCCGGACCTGACCACCGGCGACAGCCACGAGGTGTACGCCGGCCTGACCATCCTGGACAGCAAGTTCGGCGCCGCCTACCGTGACGAAGACAGCCAGCGCGCCAGCACCCTGTTCGCCAACCTGGGCGGCTTGCCCATGCTCGACCTGGGCTTTACCGTCAAAGTCACCAGCCACCAGCTCACGACCCCCTTCACCATTGGCGATGGCAGCGAAATACGGGGTTTCAACGACTGGTCGGTGCAACTGTCGCGGGCCTTCATGGGCGTGGACCTGGACCTCATCTACAGCGGCTCCAGCCTCAGTGGCGCCGACTGCGTGGCGTATTCGGGGCAAAACGCGCAGTGTGATGCGGCGCTGATGCTCAAGGCCGAACGGCCACTCTTCTAAAGGGGCTGAACTGCCTTGGCGCACGCGGCTCTAAACAAGCACGCCAGCCATTGCAAGGATCGCCCAATGCCTTCGAGCCTCAAGTACCTGTACACCTTATTGCTCTGCGTGTTCGCCATGGCTGGCTGTACCCGCGTGGATATTGCCTACCGCAACCTGGACGTGATCATCCCCTGGTCCATGAACGACTACCTGGACCTGGATCGCGAGCAGAAGGCCTGGTTCAATGAGCGCCTCAAGGAACACCTCAGTTGGCATTGCACCACGCAATTGCCCGGCAACCTCAAGTGGCTGGACAGCCTGCAACAGATGGTGGCCAGCAACCAGGTCACCGATGAGCAGTTGCAAGCGCGCACCGTCGAGGCCAAGCAGGCTATCGCCCAGGTGGCCGCCGAGGTCACGCCGTCTGCCGTGGAGTTCTTGCGAGGGCTGGACGACAGCCAGGTGCGGGCCATGCAGCAAGCCTTCGCAGAAGACCTGGCCAAGCGCCGCGATGAATTCGTCAAACCGCCGCTGGCCGAACAGATTCAGGACCGCGCCAAGCGCATGATTAAGCGCCTGACACCGTGGTTCGGCGACCTGAGCGCCAGCCAGCGGCAACGGGTGCAGGCCTGGTCGCAGCAATTGGGTGAGCAGAATCGCGAATGGATCGACAACCGCGAGCACTGGCAAGGGTTGTTTATCGACGCGTTGAACCACCGCCAGGACGCAGGCTTCGATCAGCGCATCGCCACCTTGCTGCAGCAGCGCGAAAGCCTGTGGACGCCGCAATACGCGCTCGCCTACGCGCACACCGAACAAGCCGCGCGCACGCTGCTGGTAGGTTTGATGGCCGACAGCACGCCAACCCAGCGCCAGCGCGTGCAGGAACGCCTGGCAGACCTGCACAAGGACTTCAACCAGCTCAAGTGCCTGAAGGCGGCCAGCCAGTAGTCATTCGCTATCGCGCCCCTTGCGCCGGTAGGGGAACACATCGATCACCTTGCCATCCAGGATCGCCCCCTGCAGGCCCTTCCAGTAATCGGCGTCGTACAGCTCGCCATGCAACTGGCTGAACAAGCGCCGTTGGCCCGCATCGGCAAACAGGAACGGCGGGAACTCCTCGGGGAACACGTCGTGGGGCCCGATCGAATACCAGGGCTCGCTAGCCATCTCGTCCTCGGGAAAGCGCGGCGGTGGGATATACCGGAAATTGGCCTCGGTCAGGTAGCAGATCTCGTCGTAGTCATAGAACACCACCCGCCCATGGCGCGTCACGCCGAAGTTTTTCAGCAGCATGTCGCCGGGGAAGATATTCGCCGCCGCCAATTGCTTGATCGCCAGGCCGTAGTCCTCCAGCGCCTCATGCACTTGGGCTTCGCTGGCGGCTTCCAGGTACAGGTTGAGTGGGGTCATGCGCCGTTCGGTCCAGCAGTGGCGCACCAGCACCGTGTCGCCCTCCACCTGCACCGTGGACGGCGCCACCTCCAATAGTTCGGCCAGGCACTCGGGCTCGAACTTGCCGATGGGGAAACGGAAATCGGAAAACTCCTGGGTGTCAGCCATGCGCCCGACCCGGTCGACGCTTTTCACCAGCCGGTATTTCTCGATCACCGTGTTGCGGTCGACGTTCTTTGACGGCGAGAAGCGGTCCTTGATCAGCTTGAACACGGTGTTGAAGCCCGGCAGGGTGAACACCGTCATGACCATGCCACGCACCCCCGGGGCCATGATGAAGCGATCGTCGGTGTTGGCCAGGTGACTGATCAGCGCACGGTAGAACTCCGACTTGCCGTGCTTGTAGAAGCCGATCGAGGTGTACAGCTCAGCGATGTGTTTGCCGGGCAGGATGCGCTTGAGGAAACCGATGAATTCGGCCGGCACCGGCACGTCGACCATGAAGTAGGAGCGCGTGAAGGAAAAAATGATCGAGACATCGGCCTCGTCAGTGATCAACGCATCGATCTGGATGCCCTTGCCTTCGCGGTGCAGGAAGGGAATCACCAACGGCCATTGCTCCTCCTGGGTGTAGATGCGGCCCACCAGGTAGGCGCCCTTGTTGCGGTACAGCACCGAGGAAAACAGCTCCACGCGCAGTTCGTTGTCTTTGCACACCCAATCCGGCAGGTTGTCGCGCAGTTGGCCTTCCAGCCGCGCCAGGTCGCCGGGCAGGTCGGCATAGGGCACCTCAAAACCGTAGTCGCTGAACACTTGCGCGAGCATGGCCGAGAGCTTGCCGTTGGGCCGATAGGTGCGGGTTTGCGCCGCCCGCTCGCCGCGCAGGGAGGGCCGCGTGGTGTGGATGAACATGCAGCCATCGCTGATCAGGTCGTGGCTGAACAGCCCGCAGAAAATCGAGTTGTACCAGGTTTCGGCCAGCTCATCGTCAAAGCGCACGTCGATCAGCCGGATGTAGGCGCTTTTCACCAGCGGCCATTGCGCCACGTCCATCAGCACATCACTGGCAAAGCGCTCGCGCAGCCGGCTGACCACCTCGGCGACCTTGTCTTCGTACAGGTTGATGCGCGCGGCCGACGCGTGTTGAATCTCCTGCCAATGGGCCAGCTCGAAGCGCGCCCGGGCGCCGTCGGTGATGATGCCGAAATGCTTGCGGTAGTCGTCGAAGCCATCGAGCACGGTACGGGCGATGTCGGCGGCGGGCCATGGGTGCGGCATGGTTGGACCTCTGGCGGGTTCGGTGAACCCCAAGCTTAGCCCGCCTGCACCACCTGTAGGAGCGGATTGATCCGCGAAAAGCACGCTGCGGTGAGTCAGACATACTGCGGCGTGCTTTAGGTACAATACGCCGGCCGTTAAATGTAGTCACGGCCACCACCGGCCGCCCGCGCGGCCTATTCCCGGATGAATCCAGTCCTACAATTGCTGCAACGCGCCATGGCCTGCCGCAGAGGCGTTGCCCGCCCTCGGAGCCAATTTTGAAACCCGCTTCCCTCATCAACATGCTACTGCTCGCCGCCGTCTGGGGCGCCAGCTTTCTGTTCATGCGCATCATCGCCCCGGTACTGGGCGCCTTGCCCACCGCGTTCTTTCGGGTGTCTATCGCCGCCAGCGGCCTGCTGCTGATTCTGGCCCTGCTGCGCGTGCGCTGGGATTTCCAGGGCAAGCTCAAGACCTGCCTGCTGTTGGGTATGATCAACTCCGGGCTGCCGGCCACCCTCTACGCCATCGCAGCGCAAGTATTGCCGGCCGGCTACTCGGCGATTTTCAATGCCACCACGCCGCTGATGGGTGTGTTGATCGGCGGGTTGTTCTTTCATGAACGGCTGACGCCGCTGAAGCTTGGCGGGGTATTTCTCGGCTTGCTCGGCGTGGCCGTACTGACCCGTGCCGGGCCGGTGGCCTTTGATGCCAACCTGCTGATGGGCGCGGTGTCGTGCTTGCTGGCCACCACCTGCTATGGCTTTGCCGGCTTCCTGGCCCGGCGCTGGCTGGACCAACAAGGCGGCCTTGACCCACGCCTCTCGGCACTGGGCAGCATGCTAGGCGCCACGCTGTTGTTGTTGCCGCTGTTTGCCATCAGCGTGTTCCGGCAACCGCCCGCAAGTTGGGGCGGCGTGGAGGTGTGGTTGTCGTTGCTGGGCCTGGGCCTGGTGTGCACGGCCTTCGCCTACATCCTGTATTTCCGCCTGCTGAGCGAGATTGGCCCGGTCAAATCCAGCACCGTGACCTTCATGATCCCAGGCTTCGGTGTGCTCTGGGGCGCCATGCTGCTGGGCGAGCCGCTGTCCTGGGCGCACGTGTATGGCGGCATCCTCATCGCCCTGGCGCTGTGGCTGGTGCTGATGCCGCACAACAAGCGGGCTAGCCGATAATTTCCTTCACCCGGTACCAGAGCATGCCCAGCGCCAGCAACGGCGAGCGCAGGGCCTTGCCACCGGGGAAGGTCATGTGCGGCACCTTGCTGAAAATGTCCAGGCCCTGGCTGTGCCCGGCGTGAATACCTTCGGCCAGCAGCTTGGCAGTCCAATGGGTAACGTTGACCCCATGGCCTGAATAGCCTTGGGCGTAGTACACGTTCGGGTACTGCTGCAAGCGGCCCACCTGCGGAAAGCGATTGGCGGTAATGCCGATCTTGCCTCCCCACTGGAAGTCGATGCGGGTGTTGGCCAGTTGCGGGAACACCTTGAGCATCTTCGGCTGCATGTAGCCGGCGATGTCGGCCGGGTCACGGCCGGAATAGTGGCAAGCGCCGCCAAACAGCAAGCGGCGATCAGCCGAAAGCCGGTAGTAATCCAAGCCGACTTTCTGGTCGCACAGCGCCAGGTTTTCCGGGATCAACTGCTTGGCAACCGCCTCGCTCAACGGCTCGGTGGCGATGATGTAGCTGCCGGCCGGCAGCACCTTACCGCTCAGGCGCGGCTCCAATTCTTCCAGGTGGGCATTGCAACCCAGCACCAGGTGCCCGGCGCGCACAGTACCGGTGGCCGTGCGCACCTGCACGGTGTCGCCGTGGATCAGTTCCAGCACCGGGCTGTGCTCGAAGATTTTCACCCCCAGGGAAGCCGCCGCCCGCGCCTCGCCCAACACCAGGTTGAGCGGGTGCAAGTGCCCCGAGCCCATGTCGATCAACCCGCCGGCATAAGCATCGGAGCCGACCACTTCATCCATGTGTTCAGGGCCCACCAGGCGCGTGGCAAACGGGTAGGCCTGGGCATCCGGGCTGTCCTGTTGGGCCTTGAACGCGGCAAACTGCGCCGCGGTATTGGCCAGCTCGCAGAAGCCCCAGCGCAGGTCGCAGTCGATGCCGTGCTCGGCGATGCGCCGGCGCACCACCTGCACCGACTCATCACCGGCGTGCTTCAAGTACTGCACGCCCTCCTGCCCCACGTACTGGGCAAAGCCGTCCACCTCGTGGCCAATGCCGCGGATCAGTTGCCCGCCGTTGCGCCCACTGGCGCCCCAACCGATGCGCCGCCCCTCCAGCAAAATCACCGAGAGCCCGCGCTGGGCCAGCTCGATGGCGGTATTGACGCCGGTAAAACCGCCGCCGATCACGCACACGTCAGCAACCTGGTCCGCGCTCAGCCGGGGGTATTCCGGCATCGCGCTGGCGGAATTCAGGTAGTAGGAACGGGCGTGTTCCGAAGGCATTGCCATGGCAGTTTCTCGCATCAGAGATTGGACTTCACTTTGCTCCAGGAGCGGGTCATCAGGCGCATTGTCGCAGGGGTGGGGGTGGTCGAGATATACAGCTTGTCGAGCACTTCCTGGGACGGGTACACCTCTGGGTTGTTCACCAACTCCGGGTCCATGAAGGCTTTGGCTGCGGGGTTAGGGTTGGCGTAGCCCACGGTGGCGCTGACCTTGGCGATCACCTGCGGGTCGAGCAGGTAATTGATAAAGGCGTGGGCCTCTTTGACGTTACTTGCGTCGGCCGGGATGGCCAGCAGGTCAAACCACAGGTTACTGCCTTCCTTGGGAATGGCGTAGGCGATGTTAATGCCGTTCTTGGCTTCCTTGGCGCGGTTGGCGGCCTGGAACACGTCACCCGAATAACCGAAGGCTACGCAGATGTTGCCGTTGGCCAGGTCCGACACGTACTTGGAGGAGTGGAAGTAGGTGATGTACGGGCGCAGGGTCAGCAGCTTGGCTTCAGCCTTGGCGTAGTCGGCCGGCTTCTCGCTGCGTGGGTCCAGCCCCAGGTAGTTGAGCATCGCGGGGAACACTTCGTCGGCCGAATCCATCATCGACACGCCGCACTTGCTCAGCTTTTTCAAATTCTCGGGTTCAAACAATACCGCCCAAGAATCGATGTGGTCGATGCCCAGCACTTCCTTGACCTTGTCGACGTTGTAACCGATGCCGTTGGTGCCCCACAGGTAAGGCACCGAGTGCTCGTTGCCCGGGTCGTTCTTTTCCAGCAACGCGAGCAGCTTGGGGTCAAGGTTCTTGAAATTCGGCAGTTGCGAGCGGTCCAGTTTCAGGAACGCGCCGGCCTTCACCTGGCGCGCCAGAAAGTGGTTGGAGGGCACCACCACATCGTAGCCGGTGCGCCCAGCCAGCAACTTGCCCTCCAGGGTTTCGTTGGAGTCGAATACGTCATAGACCACCTTGATACCGGTCTTGGCCTGGAAATCTGCCAGGGTGGTATCACCGATGTAGTCGGTCCAGTTGTACACACTGACCGTGGGTTGCGCATGGGCGGTGGTGCTGAACAACAAAGCCAATGCAACAGGAACGACTGATTTCAATAGACGCATATCGACACCCCTTTAGTTTTTTTTGAGTTTTATAAAAGCCATCACACGCTCAGCAGCAGAAACTCCCGTTCCCACGAACTGATCACCCGCTTGAAGTTTTCATGCTCGGCGCGTTTCACCGCGACATAGCCGCGGACGAACTTCTCGCCCAGGTATTTCATGACCGTGTCGCACTCTTCCATGTGGGCCAGTGCGTCTTCGATAGTGATCGGCAGGCGCAGGTTGCGGCGCTCGTAGGCGCGGCCCTGCACGGGCGCGCTCGGGTTGATACCTTCGACCATGCCCAGGTAGCCACACAACAAGCTCGCGGCAATGGCCAGGTACGGGTTGGCGTCGGCGCCCGGCAAGCGGTTTTCCACACGCATGGCATCGGGGCTTGAGGTGGGCACGCGCAGGCCCACGGTGCGGTTTTCTTCACCCCACTCCACGTTGACCGGCGCCGAGGTGTCGGGCAGAAAGCGGCGGAACGAGTTCACGTTGGGCGCGAACATCGGCAGCAGCTTGGGGATGTACTTTTGCAGGCCGCCGATGTGCTGCAGGAACAGCTCGCTCATGCTGCCGTCGTCGTTGACGAAGATCGGCTTGCCGGTAACGATATCGACCACGCTCTGGTGCAGGTGCATGGCGCTGCCCGGCTCGTCGGCCACAGGCTTGGCCATAAAGGTGGCGGTCACATTGTGCTTGAGCGCCGCTTCACGCAAGGTGCGCTTGAACACGGTGATCTGGTCGGCCAGGTCCAGGGCATCGCCATGGCGGAAGTTGATTTCCATCTGCGCCGGGCCGTCTTCGTGGATCAGCGTGTCCAGGTCCAGGCCCTGGGCTTCGCACCAGTCATAGACGTCCTCGAACAGCGGGTCGAATTCGTTGGCGGCATCGATGGAGAACGACTGGCGGCCACTTTCGGCAGCGGCCCGAACGGCCCAGCGGCGCCTTCAAAGGCAAGTCCGGGTCTTCGCAGCGCTGGGTCAGGTAGAACTCCATTTCTGGTGCGACGATCGGCTTCCAGCCCTTGTCGGTGTATAGCTTCAGCACTTTTTTCAGCACGTTGCGTGGCGACAGTTCGATCGGGTTGCCAACCTTGTCGAAGGTGTCATGGATGACGATGGCGGTCGGCTCGATCGCCCACGGGATCACGTAGATGGCCGAGGCGTCCGGGCGGCAGATCATGTCGATGTCGGCCGGGTCCAGCAGGTCGTAGTAGATATCGTCGTCGACGAAGTCCCCGGTTACCGTTTGCAGAAGGACACTTTCCGGCAGGCGCATGCCTCGCTCATGCAGGAACTTGTTGGTGGGTGCAATTTTGCCGCGGGCGATGCCAGTCAGGTCACTGACAACACACTCGACTTCGGTAATCTTGTGTTCTTTCAGCCAAGAAGACAGCTGATCGAAAGGGACATTCATAAAGACCTCGTTGTGGGTTTTATTCAGCGCCACCATCTGACGGGAGTCTTCCCATGGGGCGCGTTGGCGGCTATCTTGGGCAAACAGCGTGACTGCATCTATCCACTTCCTGCCAAATAGAACGCACCATAACAGTGCGCAAGGCTTTCGCATGACAGCTTCAACCCCGTTGCACGTCCAGGCATTCAACACCGGCGATGTGGCCGAACAGATCCGCGCCACGCCCGGTTGGGTGCAGCAGTACCAGCAAATGTCACCTGGGCATTTTGCAGGCCTCATCCGCTATCTGGACTTGCAGGGCGTGGAGATCTACGAAGAGTGCATGAACACTCGCGTGGAGCAGAATTTCAGCGCGCCCGAAGGCGCCTTGGCGTTCTGTTTCGATGGCAGCGACAACGCGTTATACGTGCTCAACGGTGAAAGCCGCAACATATGGATTACCCCGGAAAACTACCGCGAGGTGGCCGTGGTGTTCGGCCCCGAGTTCGTCCAGCGCCACGGCCTGGACGTTGGCAGGCTGGAAGGCCTGTTCATGGCGCCCTTGAGCTCCCAGCAAAACGCGCTGTTCACCCGCTGGCTAAGCGGCACCCTCACCCGCCTGTCCAACACCTTCGACCCACCCAGCCGCGAGGCTCTGACCCAGCAACTGCTGGACGACTGCCTGTTCATCCTCGACAACGCCTCGGCGTGCCTTGACCGAGGCGCCCTGCAGCGGCGCAGCGAAGAACGGCTGATCATGAAGCGGGTGTTCGAATGGTCGGCCGACGTGCCAGACGAAACCCTGAACCTGATGGAACTGGCCCGCATCGCCGGAGTGCCGCTGCGCCACCTGCAACATGCCTTCAAAGCCTTCACCGGCATGGCGCCGGCGCAGTGGCTGCGCCTGCGCCGACTGAACAGCGCACACCGCGAACTGCTGCAACGCAGCCCCAACCAAACCACCGTGGCCGAGGTGGCCATGCATTGGTCGTTCTGGCATTTGGGGCGGTTTTCCAGCAGTTACCGGGCGTTGTTCAATGAGTTGCCGAGTGAGACGTTGAAGCGGGGGCGATAGCGGCCTTGCGAAACACAAACACCAACCCCAGCACGATCAACCCCATCCCCAGCACGCTGAGCAGTGCCAACCGATTACCAAAAATCAGGTAATCCATCAGCGCCGTCACCGCCGGCACCAAGTAGAACAGGCTGGTAACGTTGACCAGGTTGCCACGGGCGATCAACCGGTACAGCAACAGCGTGGCCAGCAGCGACACCACCAGGCCCATGTACAGCACTGGGCCAAAGAACCCGGCGCTGGCCTCGAAATGGAACGGCTGGAACGGTACGAACGCGGCGCACAACAGCAGGCCGGCCAGGTACTGCACCGGCAACGTACCCAACGGGTTGCTGGTGATGCGCTTTTGCATGATCGAGCCCAGGGTCATGCTCGCCAGCGCCAGCAAGCCGCACAGCATTCCAGCCATCGACATGCCGGCCGTGCCGATGCCCTGGTACACCACCAGAATCAACCCGCTCAGGCCCAGCGCCAGGCCGAACAACCGAGTAAAGGAGCGCTGACGCTCCATCAGCACGGCGGTAAGGATCGGCTGCACGCCCATGAGCGTTGCCATGACCCCGGGGGTGATTTTCAGGTCCAATGCCAGCAGGTAGAAGATCTGGTAACCGCCCAGCAATACCAGCCCGGTGCCCGCCGCATACAACAACGGCCCCCGCCCTTTGGGCAGTTTCAACTTGAGCCAGGGCAGCAACAGCAACAGCCCGATAAAAGCGATGGCGGAACGAAACAGCAAAAAGGCAAAGGTACTGCCGTGGGCCAGGCCCAGTTTGGAGAAGATCGCGCCGCTGCTCCAAAGCAGAACGAACAGCACGGTGGTGGCCGCCGAGGCCACGGATTCTTTGGTTAAGGCAAACATGTGAGGCACCTGTCATTCAGGCCAAATAAGGCCAGGTCGGCTTACGCCGGATTCAGTGTTTTGGGGTGCGCGGGGTTACAGCCAGTCAAAGGCTGCTTAAACCGCGAAAACGACGCCTGGGGGTGCGACTGCGGTGCACACCGGCGACTGAACGACAGAAGGCGGGGGATAGTGGCTGCGCATGGGCGGCTGTTTGCTCGCGCACGACACGTCGGCAGCGTTGGCTGCTGAAACGTTGGGGGCGTGGTTGCAAAAAGCGGGCATGGTGGCCTTGGCGTGACGGTTTTCGAAGTTGGAATATAACCAGGGGTGGATCGGCTTGGCAATGGTTGTTTTAAACCCACACGTCGTGTGGGAGCGGATTCATCCGCGAAGAACGCCCCGCAGTGTGCCTGGTATACCGCAGCGAACGCTTCGCGGATGAATCCGCTCCTACCGGGGGTGCTGCAGGCTATTGAGCCTTGAAGCGCAACACCTCATACGGCGGCTTGCGCAAATCCTTGCCGCCATTCAAGCCCGGCGCGCGCTGCCACTGGCCCACGCTCACGTACACATAGCCATTGCGGTAGTACAACCCGTCCGGCCAGATCAAGCGCGGGTCGGTGGCCACCAGCGAGAATTTGCCATGGGTGTCCTTCTTGATGATCGAATAGCGCGACGCATCACCGAAATATACCGAGCCCTTGTCATCCACGGTAATCCCGCCGTTGGACGCGGTCTGCCCTTCGAAATGCGTGGCCTTTTTCAGGGCCGACTCAGGCAGGTTGAAGTTGCTCAGGTCGGCCGTGGCGATGCTGTAGTAATTGGGGTTGGTGGGGATGGTCCAGTACAACGTCTTGTTGTCGGGCGAAAGCTCGATGCCGTTGGCGCCGCCCTGGGGCATGGTGGCGTGGTCGACGCTGTAGGCGTGGGGCTGGCCCTCCACGTAGGTCATGAAGCCCGGCGCCGGCGAGGTTTCGGGAGCGTCGCGGAAGATCTCGCGCATCTTGCCGCTGGCGATGTCCACCACGATCAACGAATTGTCTGGCTTGGCGAAGCCGTTGTTGCTGATGTACACAGTGCCCTGCTTGCCGTGGCTCATGTCCACGCGCAAGTCGTTGAGTTGAATCGTGTCACGCATGAACGGCTTCTTGAAGAAGATCGTGCGGGTGATCTTGCGTGTGTCGATGTCGATGGCCAAGAGCTTGGCCGAGCCATCGGGGATGCCATCGACCCCTGCACGCTTGCCTTCGTCCAGCACCCACAGCGTGTTGCCGCTCAGGGTCATGCCCAGCGGCGAGACGATCCAGTCGGCCAAGGGTTTGTTCGACGGCACGGTGGTGGCAGCATCCGGGAAAGCCACCGGTTTGCCGCCGATGATTTCCACCACCGATGGTTCGTTGTGGTTGCTGCCAGCACGGGGCAAGGTCAGGAAAGTACGCCCGGCAGGGGTCACCACTACGCCGGAAGCCTCGGCGTTGGGCAGCGACACCACCACTTCGCCGGGCGGCAGGGTGGCCGCCCAGGTGGCGAAGGGGCTGGCCAGTAACAACAGGGGCAAGGCAAGTTTGGCTGGGTTCATCGCACGGTCCTTATCGATGGAGGGCTCATTGCGCATTGAACTGCGGGGTCGGCTCGGTGGAGGTGCGAATCAGCAGGTAAGGCGGTTTGCGCGTATCGCTGTGTTTGCCCAGGCGGTCCCATTGGCCCAGGGTCACGTAGACGCTGTCGCCGGTCACGAACAAGCCATCGGGCCACACCAGGCGCGGGTCGCGCAGCACCACGTCGAGGTGGCCATCGGGCCAGCGACGCAGAATCTGGTGGTGCTCGGCGTCGGTCAGGTACAGGCGGCCTTGGCTGTCCATGTCCATGCCATCGGTCATCACTTTTTCGCCTTCGTCGCGAATCTGCGCCGCCAGTTGTGCGTCGCTCAGGCTGAAGTTGGACAAGGCTGCGGTGGGCAGGCTCCACAGGTGGCGGCTGGTGAGCGGCGAGTAGTAGAACCGCGAACTGTCGGGGGCCAGCGCGACGCTGTCGACGCCGCCGTGGGGGAACGGCGTGTTGGCGCCGTCGTAGCGCATCGGCACGCCATCCAGTTGCGTGACGAAATCTTTTTGCGGCCGTACCGAAGGGTCGTTGCCCAGCACGCGGCGCTGACGTCCGCTGGCGATGTCCACCACGACGATGGCCGGACTGTCGCCGAAGGAGGAGTCCGCCACGTAGGCCGTGCCTTTGTCGCCGTGGGTCAGGTCGATGCGCAGATCGTTCATGTGGCTGTCTTGCTTGAGCCCGGCGTCCAGCAGCACGGAGGCGAAGATGCGGTTGGTCTTGGGGTCGATGCCCACTACCTTCGCCGCTCCCGCCGGAATGCCGTCGATGCCGGCACGCTTGCCGTCGTCGATCAGCCACAGGCGCCCTTTGCTGTCCTGGGTCATGCCGTGCACCGACACCAGCCGGTGCGCGTCATCACGCCCCGGCAGGCTGGTGGCCGCGTCCGGATATGGCACCAGTTTGCCGTTGACCAGTTCGCCCAGGGTCATGCCCTTGTGATCGATGGCGTGGCGCGGGAAGCCGACGAAGGTGCGACCCTCTTTGGTCACCACGATGCCCGACGGGCCTGGGCCGGCGAAGTTGGCCACCTCGGTCAATGAACCAACCGGCACCAGGCTGCGGTCTTCGGTTTCGGCCGACGCCGGCAGTGCCGACAACAGCGCCAACGCCGCACTCAAGGCCACGGCCAACGAACTCAATCTGCTCACGTGCAACTCCCTTACCCAATGATCTGAAACCGGTTTCAGAAGAAGGTATACAAGTGCAAAGACCGGGGGCAAATGAAAAGGGTTTCATTAAAAACACCTCGGGCGCCGAATGGGCGCCCGAGGTACACGCTCTAGACCAAGGTCTAAGCCCGGCGGCGACGCCAGAAGAACGCCAACAACACCAACACGATCAAGGCAGCGACGATCATCGCCGGCAGCATGAACGGTTGCAGCACGGCCAGCATCGGCTTCTCGCCACCCTGACGGGCGATCATCACGTCATGGGCGCTGACCTGGTGCGCAGCATTGCCGAAGTTGCTCAACACGTAGTTGGCAATATCGGCCACCTGCTGGTCGTCCAGTTGGGCGACATAGGACAGCTCGTCAAAACGCGGCATCAGCACGTGATGGTCATCGACCGTGCGGTCGACCCCGTAGAGGATCGCCGCGATCAGGTTGGCCGAGATCGGCAGCCCGGTCGCGGTGTTGTGGTACAGCGACGGGTAGGCCTGGTTGGCGCTGCCGGCACCGTTGGGCTGGTGACAGCTGGCGCAGTAGCCGCTGTACAGCGCCTGGCCACTGTGCAGGCTGTCGTGGGCGTTATACGCGCCCTGGCCACGCAGTTCTGCCTCACCGCTGTGGGGTGCGCCGAAGTCGAATGCCGCTTTGCTCTCGCCTTCGTTGCGTACCGCCGGCGTGCTTTTCAGGTAGGCGACGATGGCGTGCAGGTCTTCCGTTGGCAGGAACTGCAGGCTGTTCTGCACCGCCTCGGCCATGCCGCCGGCCGCCTGGTTCTTGCCTTTCACATGGCCTTCGCGCAGGTAAGCCAACAGCTCGTCATCACTCCAGCCGCCGATGCCGCTGACGGTGTCGGAGGTGATATTGGGCGCATACCATGGCCCCACCATGGCACCGCTGAGCTCCTTGCCCTTGATCTCTGCCATCAGCGGGTTACGCGGCGTGTGGCAGGCACCACAGTGCTCCAGGGTGTTGGTCAAGTACTCGCCGCGTTGCAACTGGGTGTTGGTTTGCTGTGGCCGCACCGCCGTGCGCGAATCGAGGAACAGCAAGTTCCAGCCGATCATCGAAAAACGCAGGTTGAACGGGAACGCCAGCGCAGTGGTGGGCGCCGGGGTGTCGTCGGCTTTGACCGAATGCATGAAGTAGGCATACAGCGCCGCCACGTCGGCATCGTTCATGTGCACGTACGAGGTGTACGGCATGGCCGGGTACAGGTGGCTGCCGTCGGCGCGGACGCCTTCACGCACCGCGCCAGCAAACTGCGCCTCGGTGTAAAGGCCGATGCCTGCGGTTTTCGACGGGGTGATGTTGGTGGAAAAAATCGCCCCGAACGGCGAGTTGATCGCGTAGCCACCGGCGAACGGCTTGTCGCTGTCGGGCACCGTGTGGCAGGCCATGCAGTCACCGGCAATCGCCAGGCGCCGGCCCTGTTCTTCCAGGGTAGGCGTGGCACTGACCGGCGTTACCGCAGGGCTGGGTGGGTTGTCCTGTGCCTGGGCCAGGCTGAACAGGCTGGTGAGCAGCAACGCGCACAGTGGGCGCACGAAATCCTTGGCAGTCATCATCAACCCCGCACCAGCGCTTTGCTCATGGAATCGGCCGCCTTGATCGCCAGCGCCGCCATGGTCAGGGTGGTGTTGACCACGCTGGCCGAGGCCATCGCGCCGCCGCCGGGCAGCCACAGGTTGGCGTGGTCGTGGGTGCGGCAGTCGCCGTCCACTACCGAGTCACGCGGGTTGCTGCCCATGATGGTGCCGCCCATGATGTGGTTGTTGGCGTTCAGGCTGGTGGTGATCTTGAATTCGGTGGCACCGAACAACTGGCCGATGTGCTCCAACTGCGCATGCGCGGCCTCAGCGCCCTGGCGCACGTAGTCGCCGACGTCGTAGTAGATGTCCGGGCAGGCCAGGCCGTGGGGGTCTTTGCGGGTTTTGCTCAACGTCAGGCGGTTGTTTGGATCAGGCAACGGCTCCAGGCTGATCGACAGGTCGACGCCGTGGGTGGCACGGCGGCGGATTTCCGCTTCCAGCGCCTGGCCCACCAGGCCCATGGCCAAGGCCTGCTCGGTGGCCTTGGCGACTTGGGTGATGTTGTTCAGGATCATTTTGTTGGCCGAATACTTGGCGCGGAAATCACCATCGCGCGGGCCGACGATGCAACTGCTCTGCGCCGGGCCACGGCCAATCCACAGGGGTTCGTTGGCCAGGAAGGTACAGTGGAAGCCGGAGTGGTCCATCATATTGCGGCCCACTTGGTCGGACGAGTTGGCAATGCCATTGGGGTTGCGCTCGTTGGCCGCCAGCAGCAACAGCCGCGGGGTTTCCAGGGCGTTGCACGCCAAGGCGAAGACCTTGCCGCTGGCCTTGTGCGAGGTGCCGTCGGGGCTCAGCCAATGCACGGCGGTCACGCGGTTGCCTTCGTCGGTGTCCACCTTGTACACCACCGCTTCAGTCAGGCACTGGGCGCCATTGCGCTCGGCTTCCTCGATGGTGTGGATGGCGTTGTACATGGCCCCGATCGGGCAGATCGGTTGGCAGTTATTGTTGCCACAGCAGGTCGGCCGGCCTTTCCAGGGGCGCGTGCTGCGCCCTTGCGGAATCGGGATGTGCTTGTAGCCGTGGGCGTTCACCACTTCGGCGAAGCGCTTGTCGCCATAGCCCCATGGCACCATGTCCATCGGGTACGGCTGGCTGCGCTCACGCGGGCTTTGCATGTCCGGGTCGCTGGGGCCGGCCACGCCCATGGCTTCTTCGGCGCGGCAGTAATAGGGTTCCAGCTCGTCGTAGCTGATCGGCCAGTCGCGGCCCACGCCGTATTCGGACTGCATGCGCATGTCCACCGGCAAGTGTCGCCAGCACGACGCCGCCCAGTGCCAGGTGGTGCCACCCAAGGTGCGCAGGTAGCCTTGCTGGAAACTGCTGCCGCTTGGCCCGCTCAAGCCCACGTAGTTGTTCTGCGGGAAATACAGCGGCGCGGGCGCGTGCTCGGCCTGCGGGTACAAACCCTGGAAGTCCGAACCGATGCGGTTGTCGAACGGCATGTTGCGCCAGTTCTCTACCGCCTGGGCGCGCTGGATGCGCAGGCCTGCTTCAAGGATCAGCACCGAATGCCCTTCGGCGACCAGTTGGTTGGCGATCAGCGCGCCCGCCACGCCGGAGCCGACCACGATCACGTCGGCGGTCACGTCGCCATTGGCATCAAACACAGGCTTTCTCATACGGCACCTCGCGGGCCGCTTGCCGGCGCGCTTGCATCAGGAATAGGAGCGGTCCACCACAGCGGGCCATTGCCGCAATAGGTCGGCACGATCAGGCCGTCGCTGGCAGGGCGGTACATCAGCGCTTGCTGATAGGTGATCAGCACGGCGCTCTGGCCATGGCCGACGGTGCCTTTGAACCAAGCCGACACCACGGCCAGTGCGGCATCACGGATACCGGCCTTGTCAGCGGCGGCCAGCAGGGCTTCGGCGCTCTGCACGTTGGCAGGCTCGGTGGACAGTTGTGCCAGGGTGGCCAGCGACTGCTGCATGGCCGGCTGCTGATCGATCAACGCACGGGCGATGCGCGCCGAGATCAGGCTGTCCAATTCGCTGTAGCCCGTCAGCACCTGGGACACCCGCATGAATCCGTCGGCATCGAAGCCGTCGTGCAATACCGCGCCATCGGCGAACGCCGGCAGGCTCAATTGCGCAGCCGTCACGGCCATGCCCAACAGCACGGCACGACGTTTCAGGGGCTTGGCCCACAGGCCTGGGCCTTGGGTCTCATCAGCTATCTCGGTGTGCATGATCATTCTCTTTTTTCTACGTTCTACCTCGCCCTGAAACCGGTTTCAGAGCGGGACACAAAAAAACCTGCCCACCGGTACGGTGCAGCAGGTCAGAGTCCTTCCGGCCTTTCACTCCCCTGAAAACAGGGAGCTAGACAGGCCTGTGTCAGAATGACGCAGAGAAATATAGGAAAATGCCATCACGGGCAAGAAATATCTGGTTACAGGGGTGTAATTCAATGTTGCGGGCGGGGTAACAATGGGCGGATGGCTGGGATTAATCCTAAGCCAGGCCCATCGCAATCCGAGGCGTTAACTCACCCCATCACGCCAATCCACATTTCCCCTGGCTGCGAAACGAAAATAGGGTGTTAGCGATGCGCGGGTTCGCAGACCGGTGATACAGGACCAGGCGCACCCGAATATACCCCACGCACAACCGCCATTGCACAATGATGCAGGCGTGGGAAAACGCCAGCAAATACTGTGCGACTTGGCGCATGAAGCGCTATACCGACGGGCTGCGAAACCCAGTCGCCGAGGTGCAGCGACGGAAGGAAGTTATGCCCTGTTGTATCTAACTCGCAAATGAAAAATTGTTACAGCCGCCGACCTACGCCCCTCGCGCCAAAGACGAGTCATTGCGAGAAGTTTCTTACGAGCCTACAGGAAACCACTGATATCGCGATTTGATTTCGCCAAGTACGTTTCATACCCACCCCATCAAACGGAAAGGTCATGGCAAGCCACGGCTACATGCGTATTACAGGCAAGGCGCAAGGTACTACGCGAGAAGTATCGTCAACGATGCAGAGTCTGGAAAAATAAGTCATTCACAAGCGATTCAAGACATAAAAAAGAACAACTTGCCTTACTTAACCAATCTGCAGAGATCGCACAAAAAGGCATAGGTGTCGTCGCAGGAGCGATGCAATTCGCGACAGGTGCTGGTATATGTTACGCATCACTCGGCACATTGTGTGCTCTTATGGGCGTGCCAATTATGGCCCACGGTGCCAATAACGTGTATGAAAATGGCCGTAATCTTTGGACAGGAAAATCAGATGCGCAAGGGCCTGTCAGACACGCTTACCATGGCGCGGCAGGTCTGATGAACCGTGGACAACTCGAAGGTAATCTGGCTTATGGGGCCATCGACATAGGAATGTCGATGTATGGTGTCACTAGACTAGTATTGAAGCCTGACGCACGGCGACTTTTCAGATATATAAGAACTGACTACATCCAGTCTTATAAACAAGCCAAAATAGGCACCCTGACAATCGACAGCATCGCGACTGGCATAACACTTCGATCAATGCGCTCAGCATTCGAGAAGACGAATGAGTGAACACAATATAGTCATACTAGGCTACTTTCTCGTATCGATAATGGGGCTTTTTATTTGCCGCGTAGTCTCGGAGCATTTTTCTGGAAACCGCCTTAACCTGGCCAAGCTTTGGGGATGCCTGGCAATCACGATCTTATGGGGGCAAGTGCAGTGGGGCGTTGCCAAAAATGGAAACATCATGTTCTTCGAAAACGAAACCCATTTCCTACATGACAACATTACGGCCAGATGGATCGGATTTGCGGCTGCCTTCCTGCAGATTTTATGCATACCCAGCAAGAACTCAAGAAAACAGATCATCTTGCGAAAGCTGTTTCCCTCTCGCTATAACTAGCATTGAGCATCACCGACCGAAGACATGCTGAGGCCCTGGGTCCGCCGCAGGAAAGAGAAAGAAACCTGAGGTGGTTACTGGCCGAAGCGGACTGGCTGGAGACTTAATAGTGGCTTAGGTAGGTCTGTCCCGATTAGAAGCCCTGCAAATGTACCTGCGGTACATCCAAAACAGGCACCGCCTCTCCATCAGACTGCGACACGGTGCAACAAATGTGGGAGCAAGCTCGCTTGCGATAGGCCGCGCGGGCGGCCGGTCTCAGCCTCACTTGAATCCCCCTGCCCCTATTCCCAGCCCCCACCCAACGCCGCAATCAACTGCACGCTCGTCACCAACTGCGTACCCGTCAAACTCAACAAACTCTGCTGCTGGCTCAAACTGGTGGCCTGGGTGGTGGCCACATCCAGGTAATCGATCACCCCTTCCTGGTACTGATTCAACGTGACTTCAGCCGAATCCTTTGCCGCCGTCGCCGCCCTGCCCTGCGCCTGGATCTCGGGCTCCAGGGTGCGCAACTCCACCAGGTAATCCTCCACCTCGCCCAACCCCGTCAGCACACTCTGGCGGTAGGTCGCGACGGTGGCGTCATAAGCGGCACGGGCCTGGTCGACGCCGGCCTTGGTGGCGCCGAAGTCGAAGATCGTGCCGGCCAGCGACGGCCCCACCGACCAGAAGCGCGCCGGCACCGAGAACAAGTCGGACCAGCCACCGCTGGCACTGATAGTCAGGTCGGGGTAATAAGCAGCCGTTGCCACGCCCACCGCGGCATTGGCGGCGGCCATGTCGCGTTCGGCCACGGCGATGTCGGGGCGCCGTTCCAGCAGTTGGCTGGGCAAGCCGGTGGGAATGTTGGGGATTTTCACGCCCCAGTTTTTATCGGCGGCCAAGGCGAAGTCGGCCGGTGGCTTGCCGATCAGCAAGGCGATGGCGTGCTCGTATTGGGCGCGCTGCCATTGCAGGTCCAGGGCTGACGCGCGGGCACTTTCCAGCAGTGCCTTGGCTTGGGCCAGGTCGGCACGCGAAGAGATTTTCTCGTCGTACTTGTTCTGGATCACCCGCAGGTAGCCTTCGTAGGCTTGCACGGTTTGCCGGTACAGTTCGATGCGCTGGTCCAGCACCCGCAACTGGAAGTAATCCTGGGCCAGGGACGACTGCGCGCTCAAGGTGGCCGACGCCAGCTGCGCCTGGCTTGCCTGGGCGCTGGCGCGGTCTTGCTCCACGGTCCGGCGCAGCTTGCCCCACAGGTCCAGTTCCCAGCTTGCGCTGAGGGTGGCGGTGTTGCTGTTGCTGATCGAGTTGCTGCTGGAGCCGCTGGTGGCGGCTTTGCTGCGGGTGCTGTCCAGGCTGCCGCTGACCACCGGCAACAGGTCTGCGCGGGACTGGCGCACCAACGCCAGTGCTTGCAGATACTGCGCCTGGTAAAACGCGACGTTCTGGTTGGAGATTTGCACCTGGGCCACCAGTGCATTCAACGGCGCATCCTGGTACAGCTCCCACCAAGGGCCTTTGGGTTGGTCATCCCGGGGGGCGGCAGCTTTCCAGCCAGCGGCCTCCTTGAACTGCGCCGACATCGGTGCGCTGGGCTTCTGGTAGTCAGGGCCCACCATGCAACCGCTCACCAGGGACACCGCCAGGCACAACGGCAACAGGCTTAGAAAACGCGAACTCATACGGCACCTTTGGCGGTAAAACGCTTGTGCCACTGCGCGCGGGTGGCGCGGCTCAAACGGTCGAGATAAAGATAAACCACCGGGGTGGTGAACAGAGTGAGCGCCTGGCTCAGGGCCAGGCCGCCGACGATGGCGATGCCCAGCGGCCGGCGCAGGTCGGCATCGCCGCCACTGCCCAGGGCCAGGGGCAAGGCACCGAAAAACGCCGCCAGGGTGGTCATCATGATCGGCCTGAAGCGCATGCGGCAGGCTTCGACAATTGCCTCCACCGGCGCCAGGCCATGCTCGCGCTCGGCGATCAGGGCGAAGTCGATCAGCATGATGGCGTTCTTCTTGACGATGCCGATCAGCAGCAGGATGCCGATCAAGGCGATCACCGTCAGTTGCATGTGGGTGACGTACAGCAACAGCAACGCGCCGACCCCGGCCGAGGGTAAGGTCGACAGAATGGTCAGCGGGTGGATGTAGCTTTCGTACAGCACGCCCAGCACGATATACACCGCCACTAACGCCGCGGCGATCAGCCAGGGCATGCTCGCCGCCAGGGCCTCATACGCCTTGGCGGTGCCCTGGAAGCTGCCGTGCACGCCACTGGGCAAACCGAGGGCATCAATGGCACCGTCGATCGCGACCTTGGCCTGCTCCAGTGCCACCCCATCATTGAGGTTGAAGGCAATGGTGCTGGTGGCCGACTGGCCCTGGTGCGCCACCGACAACGGCGCGTTGCCACCGGTGGTGCGGGTGAAGGCGCTGATCGGCACCTGGTCGCCACTGCTGTTCACCAGGTACAGCCGCGACAGCATCGCCGGATCGCCGGCATAGGCCGGGTCCACGCCCATCACCACGTGGTACTGGTTCAGCGTCTTGTATAACGTGGCGATTTGCCGTTGGCTGAAGGCGTTGTTGAGCAAGGTGTCCAGGTCTTCAGTGCTCACACCCAAGCGGCTGGCAGCGGCACGGTCGATGTCCAGCAGTACTTCCTGGCCGCCGACCTGATCGTCGGAGTCTACGCCCGTGAGTTGCGGCAACGCCTTGAGCCCCGCCTCGACCTTGGGTGACCACGTACGCAACACCTCCAGGTCATCAGCCTGCAAGCTGTACTGGTAAGTCGCGTTGGCACTGCGCCCGCCCACCCGCAAGTCTTCGGCCGGCATCAGGAACACCTGCATGCCCGCGCTGTGGCTGGTGGCCCGGCTCAGGCGGTTGGCAATGACCTGGGCGTTGTCGGTGCGCTCGGTGTAGTCCTTCAGCCGGATGAAAAACATCCCGGTGTTGCGCGAGCCAAAGCCGCCGCTGCCGGTGGACGCCATCACCGCCGCCACGTCCTTGTCTTGCGACAACGTCTTGGCGATGGCCAGCAACTGCGGTTTCAAGGCCTGGAACGAGGTGTTCTGATCGGCGCGCACCGCGCCCATCAACAGGCCGGTGTCCTGGCTTGGGAAGAAGCCCTTCTGCACCGTGGTAAACAGGAACACGTTCAGCGCCACGGTCAGCAACAGGCTGGCCAGCGTCAGCAAGCGATGGCGCATCACCCAGCCCAAGCCTGCCAGATAGCCGGCTTGCAAGGCATTCAAGCCGCGTTCGATCCACTGGTACAAGCGCGGTACTGGCCGGCCCTTGGGCGGTTGGCGCAACAGGGCCACGCACAGCACCGGGGTCAGGCTCAGGGACACCAGCATCGACAAACCCAAGGCGATGCTCAGGGTCACGGCGAACTCGCGAAACAACCGCCCGACGATATCGCCCATCAGCAGGATGGGGATGAACACCGCGATCAGCGACAGGGTCATGGACAGCACCGTGAAGCCGACTTCCTTGGCGCCCACCAGGGCGGCGCGCAACGGCCGCATGCCCTGCTCCTGGTAGCGAGCGATGTTCTCCAGTACCACGATGGCGTCGTCCACCACAAAACCGGTGGCGATGATCAAGGCCATCAGCGACAGGTTGTCCAGGCTGTAGCCCAGCACATACATCAGCGCGCAGGTGCCGATCAGCGACACCGGCAAAGCCACCGCCGGGATCAGCGTGGCGCGCAGGTTGCGCAAGAACACGAACACCACCGCGATCACCAGCAAGGTGGCGATGATCAGGGTTTCCTCGGTGTCATGCAGCGAGGAGCGAATGGTCCCGGAGCGGTCGATCACGCTGACCAGTTGCACATCCCCCGGCACCATGGCTTGCAGTTGCGGCTGCAAGGCCTTGATCGCATCGATGGTCTGCAGCATGTTGGCGCCAGCCTGGCGGGTCACGCCCAGGGTCACCGAGGGCTGGCCGTTGAGGTAGCCACCCACGTACACGTCTTCCACCGAGTCATACACCCGCGCCACGTCCTTGAGGTGCACGGCGGCGCCGTCGTTGTAGCCCACGATCAGGTCCTGGTAATCGCTGGTCTTTTCCAACTGGTCGTTGCCTTCCACCGTCCAGGTTTGCCCGTTGCCTTGCAAGGTGCCTTTGGGCTGCACCTTGGTGGCGTTGGCAATGGCTTCGCGCACCGTGTCCAGCGAGATGCCGGCGTGGCTGAGCTGTTGCGGTTGCAGGTCGACGCGCACGCCCGGCAGCGAACCGCCGCGCACCGACACTTCGCCCACGCCGTCCACTTGGGCGATTTTCTGCTGCAGCTTGCTGGATGCCAAGTCGTACAGCTCGCCCGGGCTGCGGGTGGCCGAGGTCAGCGCGAGCATCACGATGGGCGCGTCCGACGGGTTGGCCTTGCGGTAGGTGGGCAGCGACGGCATGGAGCTGGGCAGCAGGCTGCGCGAAGCATTGATGGCCGCCTGCACGTCGCGCGCGGCGCCGTTGATGTCGCGGTCTAGGCCAAACTGCAGAACCAGGTTGGTGGAGCCTGCCGAACTGCTAGAGGTCATCTCGGTGATGCCGGCGATCTGCCCCAGGCTACGCTCCAAGGGCGTGGCCACCGTGGCGGCCATGGTCTCGGGGCTGGCCCCTGGCAAACTGGCGCTGACCATGATGGTGGGGAAATCCACTTGTGGCAGCGGCGCCACCGCCAGCAACGAAAACCCCAGGAAGCCCAGCGCCAGAATCGCCAGGCTGATCAGCCAGGTGGCGACTGGGCGCGCGATAAACAGCCGCGACAGATTCATTCAGCCGCCCTGCGCACGCGTCGCAGCAGGCGATCGGAATACTTGTCAAAAAGCAGGTAGATCACCGGCGTGGTGAACAACGTCAACAACTGGCTGAAGATCAACCCGCCGACGATCACCAGGCCCAGCGGCCGGCGCAATTCGGCGCCGGCGCCACTGGCGAGCATCAATGGCAAGGCGCCGAACAGTGCCGCCAGGGTGGTCATCAGAATAGGCCGGAAGCGCAACAGGCAGGCCCGGCGAATCGCATCATGGGCACTGAGGCGTTGGTGCTGGCGGCCTTCCAGGGCGAAGTCGATCATCATGATTGCGTTTTTCTTGACGATGCCGATCAACAGGATCACCCCGATCAACGCGATCAGGTTGAACTCGGTGCCGGCCGCCAACAGCGCCAGCAAAGCGCCGATGGCCGCCGAGGGCAGGGTCGAGAGGATCGTCACCGGGTGGATGAAGCTCTCGTACAGCACGCCCAGCACGATGTACATGGTCAGCAGCGCGGCCAGGATCAGCCACACAGTATTGCCGGTGGCGGCCTGGAACGCCTGGGCGGCGCCTTGGTAGCGCAGGGTGACGCTGTCGGGCACTTTCAGCTCGTCCATGACTTCGCCGATCGCTTGTTGCGCCTGCTCAAGCGAGTAGCCCTGCACCAGGTTGAACGACACCGTCACCGCCGGGAACTGCCCCAACCGCGACAGCATCACCGAACCGGTACGCTGGCTGATGTGGGCGATGTCGGTCAGGCGCACCAAGGCGGTGGCCGTGGTGGTGGTGCTGGATTTGGTGCTGGTGCTGGTGGAGTTGGTGTTCTCGGTGGTGGTAGTGCTGGTGCTGGAAGCGGTGCTGGTGGAGGCACTGGTGCTGGTGGAGGCCGGCGTCAGGTACACGTCATCGAACGCCGCCATGTTCTGCTGGAAGCGCCCCGGCACCTGCAGCACCACGCGGTACTGGTTGGACTGGGTGAAAATGGTCGAGATCAGCCGCTGGCCGAAGGCGTTGTACAACGCCGTGTCAACATCGGAGGCGGTGATGCCGTAGCGTGCGGCGGCGGCGCGGTCCAGCTCCACGTAGGCGACCAGGCCTTGGTCCTGGAGGTTGTCGATCACATCGCGCAGCTGCGGCCGAGTTTGCAGCTTGGCCATCAACTTGGGCATCAATGTGGCCAGGTTGGAGCTGTCGATGTCGTCCAGGGTCATCTGGTACTGGCTGGGCGTCAGTTGGTCGTCGACGGTCAAGTCTTGGGCAGCGACCATGTTCAGTTGCAGGCCGGCGACCACGCCGCTGGCCTTTTGCAGGCGCTGGATAACGTCCTCGGCGCTGTCGCTGCGCTCGGAAAATGGCTTGAGGGCAATCTGCAATCGGCCGTTGTTCAGCGAGCCGTTGGTGCCGTCCACCCCAAGGGTCGACGACACCGCCTGCACGGCCGGGTCCTTGAGCACTTCCTTGACCATCGCCTGCTGGCGGATGGACATTTGCGCAAAGGACACGTCCTGCGAGGCCCGGGTAAAACCCTGGATCAGCCCGGTGTCCTGGGTCGGGAAAAAGCCCTTGGGCACGATCAGGTAAAGCAATGCGGTTACCACCAGGGTAGCGGCGGCCACCAGCAGGGTCAGCCGCTGATGGTCCAGTACCCAGTCCAGCAAGCGTTCATAGCCGCCCAACAGGCGATCGAACTGGCGGCCACCCCAGGCGGCGAACCCGCGTTGCTCGGACTCTTTCACGTGGCGCAACAGGTAGGCACAGAGCATGGGCGTCAGGGTCAGGGAGATCACCATTGACACCAGGATCGCCACCGCCAGGGTGATGGCGAACTCACGGAACAGCCTGCCGACCACGTCGCCCATGAACAGCAGCGGGATCAGTACGGCGATCAGCGAGAAGGTCAGGGAGATGATGGTGAAGCCAATTTCCTGAGAACCCTTGAGCGCCGCTTCCATCGGCGCATCGCCCTCCTCCAGGTGCCGCGAGATGTTTTCCACCACCACGATGGCGTCGTCGATGACGAAGCCGGTGGCGATGGTCATGGCCATCAGCGTCAGGTTGTTCAGGCTGAACCCGGCCAGGTACATCACGCCAAAGGTGCCCACCAGCGACAGCGGCACGGCGACGCTGGGGATCAGCGTGGCGGTCATGTTACGCAAGAACAGGAAGGTGACGATCACTACCAGGCCGATGGAAATCAGCAACTCCACCTGCACGTCATGGATCGAGGCGCGGATGGTTTCGGTGCGGTCGGTGAGCACGCTGAGCTTGACCGAATCGGGCAACGCGGCCTGCAGGCCGGGCAACTGCTTTTCGACGCTATCGACCACTTCGATCACGTTGGCGCCGGGCTGGCGCTGTATGTTGATGACGATCGCCGGTTGGCCGTTGGCCGTGGCGGCCAGGTATTGGTTCTCGGGGGCTTCGGCGGTGGTGGCGATGTCCTTGAGGCGCAGCGCCGCGCCGTTTTCGTAGGCCAGCACCAGGTCGCCGTATTCACTGGCATCGCGTAACTGGTCGTTGGCGTCAATGGTGATGGAGTGGTCCGGGCCATCGAAGCCACCCTTGGAGCCGTTGACGTTGCCGGCGTTGACCTTGTCGTACACGTCTTCAAGGGTCAGGCCATGGGCGGCCAGGGCCGTGGGGTTGACCTCGATGCGCACCGCCGGTTGCTGGCCGCCCGCCAGGCTGACCAGGCCCACGCCGGAAATCTGCGAGAGCTTGAGCGCGACGCGGGTGTTGATCAAATCCTGCACGCGGGTCAGCGGCAGGCTGTCGGAGGTGGCCACCAGGGTGAGCACGGCGGTGTCGGCCGGGTTGACCTTCTTGTAGGTGGGCGGGTTGGGCAGGTCACTGGGCAGCAGGCTGTCGGCGGCATTGATCGCTGCCTGCACTTCTTGCTCGGCCACGTCCAGGGACAGGTCCAGGGAAAACTTCAGGGTAATCACCGACGCGCCACTGGAGCTTGTCGAGTACATCTGCGACAAACCCGGCATCTGCCCCAGTTGGCGCTCCAGCGGCGCGGTCACGGCACTGGCCAGCACATTGGCGCTGGCGCCGGGGTACAGGGTGGTGACCTGGATGGTCGGGTAGTCCACTTGGGGCAAGGCTGAGGTGGACAGCAGGCGATAGGCAAAACTGCCGGCAAACAGCAGGGCCAGCATCAGCAATACCGTGGCCACTGGACGCTGGATAAATAACCGCGATGGATTCATGGCTGCTGGCTACCGCCGCTCGCCTGGGGCGCCTTCTGGGCGTCGCCCTCCACCGACACTTTCAAGCCGTCGCGCAGGTGATCGATGCCGCGCGTCACCACCCGATCACCCTTGGCCACGCCCTGGGTCAGAACGGTTTGCTCGCCGAACACGGGGCCCGTGGTGACCGCCACACGCTCCACGCTGTTGTCGGCCTTGAGCCGGTAGACGAAGTTGCCGTCACTGCTCAGTTGCACCGCCGCCGATGGCACGACCACCGCGCCTTTCAGTGTGTCGGTTTGCAGCTTCACGTTGACGAACTGGTTGGGGTAGAGCTTTTCATCCGGGTTGGCGAACAGCGCCTTGAGCTTGATGCTGCCGGTACTGGTATCAATTTCGTTGCTGATGAACTTCAGGGTGCCGCTGGCCAGATCAGTGGCGTCCAGTTGGTCCAGCGCCTGCACCGGCAACTGCTGGCCCTGGCGCACCTTGGGCAAAACGCTGCGCAGTTGCGCCTGGGGGATGCTGAAGGTCACGGCAATGGGGTTGGTCTGGGTCACGGTAACGATGCCGGTGGTGCTGCTGGACTGCACGATATTGCCCGGGTCTACCAGGCGCAGGCCCACGTAGCCGTTGATCGGCGAGGTGATGCGCGCGTACTGGATGTTCAATTTGGCCGCGTCGATCTGCGCCTGGTCGGACTTCACCGCGCCGGCGTATTGGCCGACGGTGGCGGCCTGGGTGTCCAGGTCCTGCTTGGCCAGGGAGTCTTTGGCGTAGAGGCGCTGGTAGCGTTGCAGGGTGAGCTGTGCGCTGGTGAGTAGCGCCTGGTTCTCGGCCAATGCCCCCTGGTACTGGGCCAAGGTGGCCTGGTAGGCACGCGGGTCGATTTGCGCCAGCACCTGGCCCTTCTCCACGTACTGCCCCTCGGTGAAGTACACCGTCTGCAATTCGCCGTCGACGCGGCTGGTAACCGTCACGGTGTTGTTGGCGATCACCGTGCCCAAGGCTTGCAACAGCACCGGCACATCGGCGCTGCCCGCCTGCCCCACCGCCACCGTCACGGCAGCCGGCATCATCCCAGGGCCGCCCTTGGGCGCCGCCCCACCACTGCTGCGCCCATGCAGGAAGTAATAAAGGATGAGTGCGAGTACCAACAGGCCAATCACAATCAAAAAAAGGCGTTTGCGGGAGCGGCGGGCGGGCGTCTGGGTCATGTGCACTTCTGGGAAATGGGAGCGTGGCTCGAGTCAGGGACAGAGTAGACAACTTAAGTCACACAATTATGCAGACTTGGTAGACCTTCGGTTACTTCTGTCTGTGGCGCGCTTCAATTGTGGGAGCAGAGCGTGCTCGCGATGGGGCCCTCTATGACGCCTTCGCGAGCAAGCTCTGCTCCCACGACGGCAGCATCGCCCCATACGTTTGTGCGACACTTTGCCCCGCCTCTTCATACAAAAAGGACTGAACATGCAACGCAAAGCCGTACTGGGCCACGCCGAAACCACTCGCATCCTGGCCGCCGCCCGCGCCGAAGCGCTGGCCAACCATTGGGCCGTGAGCATTGCCGTGGTAGATGACGGCGGCCACCTGCTGGGCCTGGAGCGCCTGGATGGCGCCGCGTCGAGCACCGCCTACCTGGCCCCGGAAAAAGCCCGCACCTCGGCCATGAGCGGCCGCGAGTCCAAGTACTATCAGGAGTTGGTGAACAACGGCCACACGGCGTTCGTCTCGGTCAAGCTGATGACCTGCCTGGAAGGCGCGGTGCCGATCGTGTTCGAAGGCCAGGTGATTGGCGCGGTGGGGGTGTCAGGGGTCAAGTCGGAGTTCGATGCCCAGATTGCCCGGGCAGGGGCTGCAGCGCTGGCGTAATACAACCTGTGGGAGCATGGCTTGCCAACGATGGCAAGCCATGCTCCCACAGATTCAATCGGCTTCAGCCAAACAACCAATAACCCAAGGCCGTCAGCACGATCACCGCCAGTACTGGCCGGGCAATGCGGTAGCCCTTGGGGTAGGCGCGCTTGAACTTCTTGACCTTGCCGGCGAACTTGTCGCTGAAAGTCTTGCTCCAGGCGTAGGCCTGGTTGATGCCACCCACGCGTTCATCATCGGTATTCTGCGGTGCGGTGGCGCGGCCCAGAAAGGCACTGACACTGCGGTTGATGCGCCGCATGAAGGGGTTGCTCAACGGCCGCTCGATGTCGCAAAACAGGATCACGCGGGTGAAGTCGGTCTCGTTCTTGACCCAGTGCACGTAGGTCTCGTCGAACATCACGTCCTGCCCATCGCGCCAAGCGTACTCCTGCCCGTCGACAAAAATGCGGCAGGCGTCGGAGTTGGGCGTCGACAGGCCCAAGTGGTAGCGCAAGGAGCCGGCAAACGGGTCGCGGTGCGGGTTCAGATGGCTGCCGCCGGGCAGCAGCGCGAACATCGCGCCCTTGACGTTGGGGATGCTGTTCACCAGCTCCACGGTCTTGGGGCACAGCAGGTTGGCCGACGGCAGGGATTTGTCGTACCACTTGAGGTAAAAACGCTTCCAACCCTTTTTGAAGAACGAACCAAAGCCGGCGTCGTTGTTCTTTTCCGCGGCACGAATGTAGCCCTCATCGAACAGATGCATGGCTTCTTCGCGGATGGTTTCCCAGTTGTTTTTCAACAGGTCCAGTTCCGGGAACTTGCTGCGGTCCAGGTAGGGTTTGGACGGCACCGCCGAAAACAGGTACATCAACGCGTTGTACGGCGCGAACAGGGCGGAGTGGTTGACGAACTGGCGCAACACCGGCAGGCGCGCCCTGCCACGCAGGTGCACATACAAAGTGCTGCCGATGAACAACAGCAGCACGGCCGCCTTGAGGGCGAATGAAAGGGTCATGCAACAACTCCTGGTATAGGCAGTGCGCCATGATAAACCCTGGAGGGGCTGCTAGCACCTGCTTGAGGGCGACTTTCATTGAGGCAAGTCAACAGTGGCCCTCAAGGCATGGCGTTACTGCTGGGTTTCAGCCTCGGTAAACAAATCACTGAACAGCATGCTCGACAGATACCGCTCACCCGAGTCCGGCAAAATCACCACGATGGTCTTGCCCTGCATCTCAGGCTTCTCGGCCAGACGAACGGCGGCGGCCATCGCCGCGCCGCAGGAAATACCGCACAAGATGCCCTCTTCCTGCATCAAGCGCAGGGCCATGGCCTTGGCTTCTTCATCACTTACCAACTCAACCCGGTCCACCAGCGACAGGTCGAGATTTTTCGGGATGAAGCCCGCGCCAATGCCTTGGATCTTGTGTGGGCTGGGCTTGATCTCTTCCCCGGCCAGGGCCTGGGTGATGATGGGCGAGCCGATGGGCTCGACCGCCACCGAAATGATGGACTTCTTTTGCACCTGCTTGATATAGCGCGAGATACCCGTGAGGGTGCCGCCCGTGCCCACGCCGGCCACCAGCACGTCGACTGCGCCGTCGGTGTCGTTCCAGATTTCCGGGCCGGTGGTTTTCTCGTGGATCGCAGGGTTGGCCGGGTTCTCGAACTGCTGCGGCATGAAATAGGTGGCCGGGTCGCTGGCCAGTATCTGGGCAGCTTTCTCGATCGCGCCCTTCATGCCCTTGGCAGGCTCGGTGAGCACCAGTTCAGCGCCCAGGGCCTTGAGCACCTTGCGCCGCTCGATGCTCATCGAAGCCGGCATGGTCAGCATCAACTTATAGCCACGGGCGGCGGCCACGAAGGCCAGGCCAATGCCGGTGTTGCCCGAGGTGGGTTCGATAATGGTCATGCCCGGCTTGAGCTTACCGCTGCTTTCGGCGTCCCAGATCATGTTCGCGCCAATCCGGCATTTTACCGAATACCCCGGGTTGCGGCCTTCGATCTTGGCCAGCACGGTCACGCCACGCGGCGCAATGCGATTGATCTGCACCAACGGTGTGTTACCGATGGAGTGGGCGTTGTCGGCAAAAATACGGCTCATGGCAGAAGATCCTTAGGCATCAGCGTCAAACTTCAAGGGTAAGCCTGGGCAGCAAGCGAGTCCAGTCATGGCGAACGGATGCCGCCGCCAGCAGTCCATCACTTTATAAGGCTATGGACATCCAATCATGAAACGACGTTACAGCTGGCCCCTCGGCGTAGTGGTCGCGATCATCGTGCTGCTGGTGGCAGTGCACATCGCCCTGCCGTATCTGGTGCGCGATTACCTGAACGGCAAGTTGGCCGACATGGGCGATTATAGCGGCCATATCGCCGACGTTGACCTAGCGCTATGGCGCGGCGCCTACAAAATCAATGGCCTGGAAATCAACAAGGTCGACGGCAAGGTGCCGGTGCCGCTGCTCAAGGCACCCGTGATCGATATCGCCGTGAGCTGGCACGCCCTTTGGTACGACCACGCGGTGGTGGGCGAAATGGAACTCCTTCGACCGGAGCTTAACTTCGTCGATGGCGGGGTCAACAAGCAGGCTTCGCAGACCGGTGCCGGTACGGACTGGCGGGCGCAACTGAACAAGATCCTGCCCTTTACCCTCAACGAAGCACGGGTGGTGGACGGCAAGATCAGTTTCCGCAACTTCAGCTCAAAACCGCCGGTCAACCTCTCGGCGAACCAGGTCAATGCCAGCCTGTACAACCTGACCAACGTCGAAAACAAGGCCGGCAAACGCGATGCCCGCTTCGAAGGCCACGCCCAACTCTTCGGCCAGGCGCCGTTGGACGTGACGGCGACCTTCGACCCCTTCAGCAACTTCGAAGACTTCCAATTCCGCTTGCGCAGCACGGGCATCGAATTGCGCAAGCTCAACGACTTTTCCAGCGCCTATGGCAAGTTCGACTTCAACGCCGGCAGCGGCGACATCGTGATCGAGGCCGATGCCAACAATGCCAAGCTGACCGGCTACATCAAGCCGCTGCTGCACGATGTCGAGGTGTTCAATTGGCAACAAGACGTTGAAAACAAGGACAAGAGCATCTTGCGTTCAATCTGGGAAGCGGTGGTAGGCGGCACCGAAACCGTGCTGAAAAACCAACACAAGAACCAGTTCGCCACCCGCGTGGAATTGAACGGCAACGTACATCAGCAAAACATCAGCGGGTTGCAGGCGTTCTGGCAGATCCTGCGCAATGGCTTTGTCCAAGCCTTCAATGCCCGCTACGAACAAGCCCCGCCCCAGTAGGAGCGGATTGATCCGCGAAAATCGCGCCGCAGGTTGCCTGACACACGCAAGCGGCCTTCTTCGCGGATAAATCCGCACCTACAGATGTTGACGATCTGCACATTCAGCGACTGAATAATGCCGCTGCGTTCACATTTGACCAATCGGCACGTTATAGTCGCGTAATAACAAACGCTACAGAACACAGGTGAACAGCAATGAAGTTTGAAGGCACCCAGGCGTACGTCGCCACAGACGACCTGAAACTGGCGGTCAATGCGGCCATCACCCTGGAACGGCCATTGCTGGTCAAGGGCGAGCCCGGCACCGGCAAGACCATGCTGGCCGAACAACTGGCCGAATCCTTCGGTGCGCGCCTGATCACCTGGCACATCAAGTCCACCACCAAGGCCCACCAGGGCCTGTACGAGTATGACGCGGTCAGCCGCCTGCGCGACTCGCAACTGGGCGTGGACAAGGTGCATGACGTACGCAACTACCTGAAAAAGGGCAAGCTGTGGGAAGCGTTTGAGTCCGAGGAGCGGGTGATTCTGCTGATCGACGAGATCGACAAGGCCGACATCGAATTCCCCAACGACCTGCTGCAAGAACTCGACAAGATGGAGTTCTACGTTTACGAGACTGACGAGACGATCAAGGCCAAGCAGCGCCCGATCATCATCATCACCTCCAACAATGAAAAAGAACTGCCGGACGCCTTTTTGCGCCGCTGCTTCTTCCACTACATCGCCTTCCCCGACCGCACCACCCTGCAAAAGATCGTTGACGTGCACTACCCCAATATCAAGAAAGAGCTGGTCAGCGAAGCGTTGGACGTGTTCTTCGATGTACGCAAGGTGCCGGGCCTGAAGAAAAAACCGTCCACCTCCGAACTGGTCGACTGGCTGAAACTGTTGATGGCCGACAACATCGGTGAAGCGGTGTTGCGCGAGCGCGATCCCACCAAGGCCATCCCGCCCCTGGCAGGCGCTTTGGTCAAGAACGAGCAGGACGTGCAATTGCTCGAACGCCTGGCGTTCATGAGCCGTCGCGGCAACCGTTGATCATCTGGGGCAATTGCCATGCTGCTCAACCTGTTCAATGAAATGCGCGCGGCCAAGGTGCCAGTGTCGGTGCGCGAGCTACTGGACCTGATCAACGCCTTGCAAAAGCGCGTGACCTTTGCCGACATGGACGAGTTTTATTACTTGTCCCGGGCGATCCTGGTGAAGGACGAACGCCATTTCGACAAGTTCGACCGCGCGTTCGGCGCCTACTTCAATGGCCTGGAAAAACTCGACGACCACCTGCAGGCGCTGATCCCCGAAGAGTGGTTGCGCAAGGAATTCGAGCGCTCGCTGAGTGACGAAGAACGCGCGCAAATCCAAAGCCTGGGCGGCCTGGACAAGCTGATCGAAGAGTTCAAGAAACGCCTGGAAGAACAAAAGGAGCGCCACGCCGGCGGCAACAAGTGGATCGGCACCGGGGGCACCAGCCCGTTCGGCTCCGGGGGCTTCAACCCCGAAGGCGTGCGCGTGGGCGACGCCGGCAAGCGCCAGGGCAAGGCCGTGAAGGTGTGGGACCAGCGCGAGTACAAAAACCTCGATGACCAGGTGGAACTGGGCACGCGCAACATCAAGGTGGCCCTGCGCCGCTTGCGCAAGTTCGCCCGCCAGGGCGCTGCCGAAGAGCTGGACATCGACGGCACCATCGACCACACCGCACGGGACGCGGGCCTCTTGAACATCCAGATGCGCCCCGAACGTCGCAACAGCGTGAAGCTGTTGCTGCTGTTCGACATCGGCGGTTCGATGGACGCCCACGTGAAGATTTGCGAAGAGCTGTTCTCGGCCTGCAAGACCGAATTCAAGCACCTGGAGTATTTCTACTTCCACAACTTCGTGTATGAGTCGGTGTGGAAAAACAACATGCGCCGCACCTCGGAACGCACCTCGACCCAGGATTTGCTGCACAAGTATGGCCCGGACTACAAAGTGATCTTCGTCGGCGATGCCGCCATGGCGCCTTATGAAATCACCCAGCCGGGTGGCAGCGTCGAGCACTGGAACGAGGAAGCCGGGTATGTTTGGATGCAGCGGTTCATGCAGAAGTACAAGAAGCTGATCTGGATAAATCCTTACCCCAAGGACACCTGGGGGTATACCGCGTCGACCAATATCGTCCGCGAGTTGCTCGAGGACCAGATGTACCCGTTGACGTTGCGGGGGCTGGAGGAAGGAATGCGGTTCTTGTCCAAGTAGGTAGATCGGACTAGCTTTTTCACGGATGAAACCGCTCTTGCAGGAGCGGTTTCATCGGCGAACAAACCAGCGCATCACTTCCAGATACTCCACCACCGCCCTTTCCTGCACCACCGCTTTCAACCGCACCGCGCTCCCCGGCAAACACTGCGCCAAGCGCCCCTGCGCCAACGGCGTCAATGCGCCCAACCGGGGATACCCGCCGATGGTCTGCCGGTCATTGAGCAACACGATCGGCTGGCCGTCCGGTGGCACCTGCACGGCGCCCAGCGGGATGCCTTCGGAAATCATCGGCGGGCCTTGGTATTCCAGAGCCGGCCCTTGCAAGCGCTGGCCCATGCGATCGCCACGGCTGTCCAGGGTGAAGGCTTGGTTGAAGGCGGCGAACAGGCTGAGCCCCGAGAACAACCCGATCTGTGCACCCACCACCAGGTCCAGTACCGCAGGGGCGGTGAAATCCGCGATGGCATGGGGCGGCATGCCGCGCGCCTCGATGACATCCCCCTGATACGCTAGGGTGTCGCCCTTGACCAGCGCCCTACCCTGCCCATCGACCCCGCCGAAACCTTCGCGCACCACGGTTGCGCAACTGCCCAAGACCCTGGGCGCGGCAAAGCCGTGGGGCGCCGCCAGGTAGGCCCGTGCGCCCGACAGCGGTTGGCGAAAGCTCAGGCGTTGGCCGCGGCGCAGGACGAAGTTGCGCCAAGGCTTGAGCGGCGCTTCATCGATTCGCGCATCCAAATCCGCGCCTGCCAGCGCCAAGTGGCAATCTTGCTGGGCCACCAGCGTCAAGCCGCCCAGGGTGATTTCGACCACTGCCGCCCCCCATGGGTTGCCCAGCAACCAATTGGCCCAGGCCATGGACACGCTGTCCAACGCGCCCCCTTGGGTCACGCCCAAGTGGCGCACGCCAAAGCGCCCGGCGTCCTGCAACAGGCACAGCGGCGTGCTGGCTTCGACGAGCAGGCTCATGCCACGCCCTCCATCGGCGCGGTATCACCGCCCAGGCCGACAAAGGTGTCACGATCGACGGCGACAAAGCGCACCCGATCCCCCGGCTGCATCAAGCTGTAGCCATCGCGATCGCGGTCGAACAAGCGGCTCGGGGTACGCCCGATCAGGTTCCAGCCGCCTGGCGAAACCGCCGGGTACGCCGCCGTCTGGCGCTCAGCGATACCCACGCTGCCCGCCGCGACGCGTTTGCGCGGGGTATTGAGGCGCGGCGCGGCGATCTGCTCATCCACCAGGCCCATGAAGGCAAAGCCCGGCGCAAAGCCCAGGGCAAATACCTGATAATCACGGGCCGTGTGCAAGCGGATCACCTGCTCGATATCATCGGCAAAGCGCTTGCCCAGCAAAGCCAATTCCGGGCCGACGCTTGGGTGGTACCACACCGGTATTTCATGCAGGTGGCCGCAAGCGCCAGTGTCTGGCTGAAGATCGTGCAAGGCCTGGGCGATACGCTCACGCGCAGCCTTTGGCGTTAACTGAAACAGATCAAACTGCACCATCAAGGTGGTGTAGGACGGCACCAGCTCGATCAACTGCGCACCAAACGCGGCCCGCAGGCGCGTGCCGGCCGCCAGCAGCCACGGCATGTTGGCCTCGTCGATGTTGTCGAACAGCCGCACCATCAGGCTGTCGAGGGCCACCACCTCGATGCGCAGGTTCATCGGCTTGGCTGGCCGAGCGCCTCGCGAATGCGCTGCACGGCGGCAATGGAACTGACGTTGTCGCCGTGCACGCACAGGGTCTGGGCGACCAGCTTGAGGTCGCTGCCATCGCTGGCCACCAGGCTGTCGCCGCGCGATAGGCGCAAGGCCTGATCGATGATTTTTTCAGGGTCGTGGTGCACCGCGCCCGGCACGTTGCGCGACACAAGGTGCCCGGCCGCATCGTAGGCGCGGTCGGCAAAAGCTTCGAACCACAACGTCAGGCCAAACTCGTCGCCGATGGCCTGGGCCTGACTGTTGTCGCGGGTTGCCATCAGCATCAAGGGCAGTGCGCGGTCATAGGCGGCCACGGCCCGCACCACCGCGCGCAACTTGGCCGGCGTGGCCATCATGTCGTTGTACAACGCGCCGTGGGGTTTGACGTAGCGTACGCGGCTGCCTTGGGCGCGGCACACGCCGTCCAGGGCGCCGACCTGGTAATGCAGCAGGTCTTCGATTTCTTGCTCGGAACAGGCCATGGAGCGCCGGCCGAAACCCACCAGGTCCTGGTAGGCCGGGTGCGCGCCGATCATCACGTCGTGTTGCAGGGCCAGGCCCACGGTTTTGCGCATGGTGCCCGGGTCGCCGGCATGGAAGCCGCACGCGATGTTGGCGCAGTCGATGAAGGGCATCACCTCGGCATCCAGGCCCATGGTCCAGCTGCCAAAGCTTTCGCCGATGTCACAGTTCAATAACAAAGGTTTCACGGGCAACTCCTGTGGGTTCAACGCCAGGTTTCGGGAACCTCGCCTTTGTGCCGGCGGCGACCGTACAACGTCCACACCGGCAACATCAGCAGGCTTTCCAGGACAAACGCCAGCACCAGCGCACCCAGCACACCCCAGATAATGGCTTCGGGAGCCAACAACACCTGCCAAGTGTAGGCGTTGAGCGTTTCCTGGCGCAGCGCCGGGTCGGCTTCGGCGAACACGTGCCAGGCGCGTTGGTACCACGTGCCCTGCATCACCTGCCACTCATGGTCGAGCAATTGGCTACGGCCCAGCAAGGTGCCGATGCTTTGCGCGTCGCTCTGGAACACCGGGTCGTCACTGGCGCGGTAATGGGCCACCAGCGCGTTCAGGTCGCCATTGAAGAATTGCCTGGCGGTGTCGTCAAAGCCTTTGAGGCTCTGGCGCGACTCGATCATGTGCGCTTCCACCCGCTGGCTGTAGTCGTTGATCAGCCCCGGCACTTGCACGCCAAACAGCAGACCGAAGGCAAACAGCACCAGGCGCAGGTAGCTTCGCAGCATTGATGTTTTCCTTGTCAGGCCTGGCCGTGCTGGATGCACTCGCCACGGCGCCACAGGCCCCACTGGCCAGGCGTGTAGCAGTTCCAGGTTTCGTTTTCGGTGAGCGGCTCGGTGGCGATCACCGTGACCACGTCGTTGGGAGTGGTTTCGGCCTGGAAATCGACAATCACGTCGACGTCCTTCAACCGCGCCGGGCCAAAGGGCGCGCGCCGGGTGATGTGCGCCAACTTGCTGGAACAAAAACAGAACAGCCAGTCGCCGTCGCTGAGCAGGCAGTTGAACACGCCCTTGCTGCGAAACTCGGCACTGGCCTGAACCAGGATCGGCAACAACTGCTCGATCTCCACGGGCTCCGGGAAGGCTTCGCGCACACGGTTGAGCAGGTCGCAGAACGCCGCTTCGCTGTCGGTGTCACCCACCGGGCGGTAGAACGTGGCGCGCGGGTTGAAGTCGGCCAGTTGGCCGTTATGGGCAAAACACCAGTTGCGGCCCCACAGCTCGCGTACGAAGGGGTGGGTGTTGGACAGGCAGACCTTGCCCACGTTGGCCTGGCGAATATGCCCGATCACCACTTCGCTCTTGATCGGGTAGCGCTGCACCAGTTGCGCCACTTCTGACTCGCTGCTGGCGGCCGGGTCCTGGAACAAGCGCAGGCCGCGGCCTTCGTAGAAGGCGATGCCCCAGCCGTCACGATGCGGGCCGGTCTTGCCGCCGCGCTGCATCAGCCCGGTAAAGCTGAACACAATGTCGGTCGGCACATTGGCGCTCATGCCCATCAATTCACACATGCGTCACCCTACAGGCGTGGCTCTACGCGCAGGCGGCTGCCTGGGCTGGGTGGCGTCGGCGGGTTGCGCCCGTAACGGTCGTTGCCACTGGCCGAGAACGGCTCGTCCGGGGTGCGCGGCGCATCGGCAGCGGCCTTGGCGGCAGCAGCTTCCTGGGCCAGGCGTTCATCGCGGCGGGCATTGGCGCTACGCTCGAACGGCCAGCGGATCAGCGCGTAGAGCACGTACAGGCCCAGGGCGATCATGCCGTACATGGCCAGGTCCGACATGGCGCGCCAGCCATTGCTAAGGTTCTTGAACAAAACGTCCAGGGCGGTGATGGCCACCGCCGGGGCGAATTTTTCTTTCACCGGGTCGACGATGGTCGGGGTAAACAGCAGCACCGCCATCAACAAACGCAGCGGCTGACGCAGCCAGCGCCACATCCAGCGGGTCATGCGCATCCACACCAGCAGGCAGCCGATGGCGGCGATGGCGTAAATACCCCAGGCGAGGAAATAGTCGTTCTCGGTCATGGTGTCCGTGGCAAGGCAGGCGAATAGGCGCTTATGATAACGACTTTTCGCCGCGCAGGCGCCCCCAACGTCAGGCAAGCCCTGCCAATGGGGCACTCGCCGCAGAATTTCATCTTCACAAGTGAGCCCAGCATGCCTTTATCAGCCAACGCACCGATTGCCCGCAAGGCCGCAGGCAGCGACCCTTACGCCTGGCTGCAGGCGCGCGACACGCCTGAGGTCCTGGATTACCTGAAGGCCGAAAACGCATACCAGGAGGCGCAACTGGCCGACCAGGAGGCGCTGCGCGAACAGCTGTTCCAAGAGATCAAGGGGCGCATCCGCGAGACCGACCTGTCCCTGGCCTCGCCGTGGGGCCCCTACCTGTACTACACCCGCACCACCGCCGGCGATGAATACGCCCGCCATTACCGCTGCCCGCGCCCGGCCGACGATTCTCCGACGGTCGACGAAAGCCAGGAAGAACTGCTGCTGGACCCCAACGCACTGGCCGCCGGCGGCTTCCTGTCGTTGGGCGCCTTCAACATCAGCCCCGACCACCAGCGCCTGGCCTACAGCCTGGACACCAACGGCGAAGAGATCTACCGCCTGTACGTCAAAGAGTTGGCCAGCGGCGTGATCACCGAGCTGCCATTCGACGACTGCGACGGCAGCATGACCTGGGCCAACGACAGCCAGACGCTGTTTTTCGGCGAACTGGACGATACCCACCGCCCACACAAGCTGTACCGCCACCGCCTGGGCAGCAGCGAAGCCAGCCTGGTGTTCGAAGAAACCGACGGGCGCTTCTTCCTGCACTGCTACCGCTCAAGCTCCGAGCGCCAATTGGTGCTGCTGCTCAACAGCAAGACCACCAGTGAGGCCTGGGTGCTGGACGCCGAGCACCCCCAGGGTGATTTCGCCTGCCTGGCGCCACGGCTGGAAGACCACGAGTACTACCCCGACCACGGCCAGTTGAACGGCGTGTGGACCTGGTTTATCCGCAGCAACCAGGCCGGCATCAACTTCGCCCTGTGGCAAACCCCGGACCACGGCCAGGTGCCGACCCGCGACACGTGGCAGCCGCTGATCGGCCACAGCGACACGGTGATGCTCGAAGGCGTGACCCTGAACGCCCAGGCCTTCAGCCTGAGCCTGCGCGAAGGTGGCCTGCCGATCATCCAAGTGCACCCCCAGGGCCTGGCCAGCTACCGCGTGCAACTGCCGGATGCGGCCTACAGCCTGCACATCCAGGACAGCCTGGAATTTGCCAGCCCGCGCATCCGCCTGCGCTACGAAGCCCTGAACCGCCCGGCCCAGGTCCGCCAATTGGAACTGGCCGATGGCGCGCAGAAGGTATTGAAGGAAACCCCGGTGCTGGGCCCGTTCAATGCCGATGACTACGTCAGCCAGCGCCTGTGGGCCACAGCGGGCGACGGCACCCAAGTGCCGATCAGCCTGGTGGTGCGACGCGACCGCGCAGGCCAGCCAACGCCACTTTACCTGTACGGCTATGGTGCCTACGGTGAAAGCCTGGACCCGTGGTTTTCCCACGCCCGCCTGAGCCTGCTGGAACGCGGCGTGGCTTTCGCCATCGCCCATGTACGCGGCGGCGGTGAACTGGGCGAAGCCTGGTACCGCGCCGGCAAACAGGAGCACAAGGGCAACACCTTCAACGACTTTATTGCCTGCGCCGAACATTTGATCGCGCAAGGGCTGACCACTGCCGAACAATTGGCAATCAGTGGCGGCAGCGCCGGCGGCCTGCTGATTGGCGCGGTGTTGAACCAACGTCCGGAACTGTTCAAGGCGGCGATTGCCGAAGTACCGTTCGTCGATGTACTTAACACCATGCTCGACCCGGAACTGCCCCTCACCGTCACGGAATACGACGAGTGGGGCAACCCCGGGGAGCCAGACGTTTATGATCGCATCAAGGCCTACGCACCTTACGAAAACGTGTCGGCCCAGGCCTACCCAGCGCTGCTGGTGGTGGCCGGCTACAACGACAGCCGCGTGCAGTATTGGGAAGCCGCCAAATGGGTGGCCAAGCTGCGCGATACCAAGACCGATGGCAACCTGTTGCTGCTCAAGACCGAACTGGGCGCAGGCCACGGTGGCATGAGCGGGCGGTACCAGGGGCTGCGGGACGTGGCGTTGGAGTATGGGTTCGTGTTCAAGGTGTTGGGGTTGGTGTAAAAACATCGCAAGAACGCCACGGCCGGCCCTCTGCCCTCCGGCAGAGGGCCGGGGTGAGGGCAAAGGCCCCCAACCGTATTCAGCCAATAAAAAGACAGTAAAACGCCATGCCAGACACCTCTCACCTGAACACCGAAATCCGCGACATGCTCATGGACTGCGGCCTGTTCAACCAACTGCAACCCGGCGATTTCGCCGCGGCTGCCGGTTATTTCGCCATCAGCACGCCGTCCAAGGGCGAAGCGATTTTCAGCGAGGGCGATGCCGGCACCTTCATGTGCATCATCCACTACGGCTCGGTGACGGTGCAGAAGACTGGCAACGACAACCGCCAGATCGACATCGCCACCTTGCGCAAGGGCCGGGCGTTCGGTGAGATGGCGGTGCTCGACGGCGAGCGGCGCTCGGCCAGTTGCGTGGCTGCCAGCGACTGCACGTTGCTGAACCTGGGCAAGGATTCCTTGGACAAGATGCTCAACGAAGCGCCGAAAGTCGCCGCCCGGATCATCCGCGCCCTGGCGGTGTCGATGTCCAAGCGCCTGCGCATGGCCGACGGCCAACTGCTCACCCAACAGGTCTAGCCACCCGGTGGCTTGACCTTTTGCGCATCTTTTTGCAGCCCCGGCAGGTCGTCGTCACGCGGTGGTGCCGGCACCTTGATCGGCGGCAACAGGGGTGAGTTGTTATCGATGCCGCCAGCCGTTGGCACGGTGCTGGTGGTGACCTGCGGGTAAGGCGTGGGGGTGGGCGTGCCGGGCAGACCGCTCGAGGCGCCCGGCGTGTTGCTTTGCACCTCGGCGGCCATCGCGGCCGTAATCGAGAGCCCAAGCGCTGCAATCACCGATACAATAACTGACTTCATCAATGGCTCCGCTGCCAGACCAACCTTGTCTATTCAATCTACTCCCAACCGGACAAAGTTGCCTTCCTCGTGACGCCCTCCCCTATGAGAACCCCATGAAACGTTTCGTACTGCTCGACACCACGCCCATCCCCGACAACGGTGGCGCCCTGTGCCTGTTCGAGTACGGCGAGGATTTTGTCATCAAGATCCAGGGCGGTGACGGCGGCCAGTTGATGAATACCCGCATGCACGGTTCCGAAGACGCCCTGGCAGAAATACCCTGCCGCAAGGTGGCCGGCCGGCCAGGCTCACGCGTGCTGATCGGTGGCCTGGGCATGGGGTTCACCCTGGCCGCAGCGCTGAAGAACCTGGGCAAGACCGCCGAAGTGGTGGTCGCCGAACTGGTGCCCGGCGTGGTGGAATGGAACCGCGGCCCCCTGGGTGAAAAAGCCGGCCGCCCCCTGGACGACCCGCGCACCACCGTGCGCATGGAAGACGTGGCCAAGGTGCTGCAGGCAGAGCCCGCAGGCTTTGACGCGATCATGCTGGACGTCGACAACGGCCCTGAAGGCCTGACCCAAAAAGCCAACAGCTGGTTGTATTCCTCACAAGGCCTGAGCGCCTGCGCCCGCGCCTTGCGCCCCAAGGGCGTGTTGGCCGTGTGGTCGGCCAGCGCCGACCGGCAGTTTTCCGACAAGCTGCGCAGGGCCGGTTTCAAGGCCGAGGAAGTGCAGGTGTTCGCCCACGGCAACAAGGGCACGCGGCACACCATCTGGATCTGTGAAAAACTCAAAGCCCAGTAAAAACACTGCCCCCTGTAGGAGCGGATTCATCCGCGAAGGCGGCGCCGCGGTTTGCCTGGGTGATCTGGGTGGATGTTTCGCGGATAAATCCGCTCCTACAAACGATCGCATTCCTTCTGCAGGAGTGGATTTATCCGCGAAAAGGACACTGCAGTGTGTCAGGCGGCTGCTTCGCGGATGAATCCTACGGGGGGCCGCTGCTCATGCAGGGCGGTGTTAGAATGAAGCCTTACCGTGACTATTCCTTGAGGTGAACCGTGAGTTCGTCCACGCCCCATACCGCCAAACTCGACCGCATCCTTGCCGACGCCCAACGCGACCGCGAGATGGGGTACCGCGACAAGGCCCTGAAGATGTACCCGCATGTGTGCGGCCGCTGTGCCCGTGAGTTTGCCGGCAAGCGCCTGAGCGAGCTCACCGTGCACCACCGCGACCACAACCACGACAACAACCCCCAGGACGGCTCCAACTGGGAGCTGCTGTGCCTGTACTGCCACGACAACGAGCACTCGCGCTACACCGACCAGCAGTATTACGCCGAAGGCTCCACGGCCAGCCCGACCATCGCCAAGGCCACCCACAACCCCTTCGCGGCTTTGGCCGGCATGTTGAAAAAGGACTGATCCTGCGTGGCAAACAAGCGTTACAGCTGCATTGGCCTGTTCAACCCCAAATCCCCGGAAAACGTCGGCTCGGTCATGCGAGCCGCCGGCTGCTACGGCGTGAACTCGGTGTTCTACACCGGCAAGCGCTATGAGCGCGCACGGGATTTTGTCACCGACACCAAGCGCATCCACTACGACATCCCGCTGATCGGCATCGACGACCTGCAAAAGATCATCCCGCTGGGGTGCACGCCGGTGGCCGTCGAGCTGGTGGATGGCGCCCGGCCGTTGCCCGAGTACACCCACCCGGACCGTGCCATCTATATCTTCGGCCCAGAAGACGGCAGCCTCGACCAAAGCGTGCGCGACTGGTGCGAAGACACCATCTACATCCCCACCACCGGCTGCATGAACCTGGCGGCCACGGTGAACGTGGTGCTATACGACCGCATGGCCAAGGGCTTGAACACCCGCTCGGGGCCCAAATTCAAGTAAGCCGATGGAACGCGCCGGCCACTTTGGCAGTCTGCTGACTATCACTGCCCACTGGAGAAGATCATGAGCAACAACCAGCACCTGGAAGTCTTCGACACCATCCCGCGCCAAACCCATTCGGTTGAGCAGAACGTACATGGCTGGGAACGCGCCGGCTCCCTGGCCACCGGCGTGGTCATGGTGGGCAAGGGCCTGCGCCGTGGCGGCTTGTTCGGCCTGGTGCAAATCGCCATTGGCGGCGTGGCCCTGGCCCGTGGCATCACCGGGCACAGCTCGGCCAAGGCCTTACTTGAAAAAAGCCGCCGCGAGATGGATGGCATCCGGTCCAAGATCGAACGCGCAGGCGATGAGTTGAGCGCCCTTAAGGCCAGTGCCGAGGCGGCGACGAAGTCGGCCACGGTCACCGGGAATGATTCATTGAAATCGCCCAAGGCCTGAGGCGACGTTGTGCCGAGGGCGGCCCCTCTTCGCCCTCAACCGGCGCGGAAGATCAGGTAGTCCTCCCAGGCATCTTCATCCACATCCCGTTCGCTGACCATGCGCCCTGACCGCGAAATGTGCTGCTTGTGCACTTGCTCGCGGTCGCCGCTCACCAAGTGGTGCCACAGCGGCAAGTCCTTGCCCTCGCTGACCAGGCGGTAACCGCAGGTGGGCGGTAGCCACTTGAACTCGTCGGCTTGCCCTGGCGTCAGCTGGATGCAGTCCGGCACCTGGGCCTTGCGTTCGGGGTAGTTGCTGCACTGGCAGGTCTTCAGGTCCAGCAATTTGCAAGCGATGCTGGTGTAATAGACGCTGTTGTCTTCTTCGTCTTCCAGTTTTTGCAAACAGCATAGGCCACAACCGTCGCACAACGATTCCCACTCGACGCTATCGAGCTGCTCGAGGGTCTTGCGCTTCCAGAAGGGATCGACGTTTGCGGCCATGGTGCGGATGTCCTGTTTCGGTATGACGTTTCAGCTTGAGGTCTATACGCTGAAAAGGCCGCCAGTCTAGTGCTGCGGGGCCTTGAGGAAAAGCCCGGGCGACTATTGGTGCGGCTTTACTTGTCAGCAGCGCGGCGGCGCAGTAGTTTCCACCTTTCCCTCAACGCATCAGGAAGCTTGCATGAGTGCCAATTCCCGCATTGCCGAGCGCGGTATTCACCCGCAATTCATCAACCGCTGGTCGCCACGCGCTTTCAGCGGCGAGAGCATTCCCCAAGAAACCCTGCTGAGCTTCTTCGAAGCCGCGCGCTGGGCACCGTCGGCGTACAACTCGCAACCGTGGCGCTTTTTATACGCTCGCCGCGACACGCCGAACTGGGAACGCTACCTGGGCCTGCTGAACGAATTCAACCGCAGCTGGGCACAGCACGCGGCAGCGTTGGTGATCGTTATCTCCAAAACCACCTTTACCGCACCAGGCGCCACTGAAGAAACCCCGGCGCTGTGGCACACCTTCGACACCGGTTCTGCCTGGGGCCACCTGGCGCTGCAAGCCAGCCTGAGCGGCTGGCACACCCACGGCATGGCCGGTTTCGACCAGGAGCTGACCCGCAAGGAGCTGAACATTCCAGAAGGTTACGCCCTGCATGCGGCCGTGGCCATTGGCAAGCTGGGTGACAAGGCGACCCTGGCCGACTACCTGCAGGCCCGCGAAACGCCAAGCCCGCGCAAACCGCTGGAAGAACTGGCGGCCGAAGGCGACTTCAGCCTGTAAGGCTTGTGTAGGAGCGGATTTATCCGCTCCTACCGCTTCAATACCCGCGGTTGAAGTCGACTTCGCCGCGCAGCGGGCTTTTCGAGGTGTAGGCCTTCAGGTTCTCGGCAAACAACCTCACCATCGCCTGCGGCGACGTCGGCGCCGAGCTGTGCCCGGTCAGCAGCAAGCCCCAGGCCGTCCAGAACGGATGGCGCTGTGGCAATGGCTCCTGACGGCACACATCGATCACCGCACCCGCCAAGTGCCCCAGCTTGAGCGCGTCTACCAGGTCTGCATCGACCACCGCCACGCCACGCCCGGCGTTGATGAACAACGCATCGGGATTGAAGCGCGCGAACATCGGCGCATCGTACAGGTCGTGGGTGGCCGGGGTATCGGGCAGCAGGTTGATCACGTAGTCCACCTCACCCACCAAGCGGCCCAATGCGTCAAGCCCGGCCACTTCGATGAACGGTGCTTGCTCGCGCGGGGTGCTGGCGATGCCATACAGCTTCACGCCGAACGGCAGCAGAAAGTCGGCGACGCTCTGGCCGATGTCACCGGTGCCGACGATCAGCACCCGGCGCCCTTCCAGGCTGCGGCCCGGGCGGCTGTCCCACTTGCGCTCGACCTGGCTGACCAGCCGCGCCAACACTTCGCGCTCGTGGCCCAGCATGTAGGTCAGCGCGTATTCGGCCATCACCTGGCCGAATACGCCCACGGCACGGGTCAAACGGTAGTCGCGGCGCAGCCCGTCGGCCAGCAGCGGGGTAATCCCCGCCCAGGTCGACTGCAGCCACTGAGGCTGATGGCCCTGACGCAGCAAGGTGGCCAGCAGGTCGGGCTGGCCGAGCCATACCGGGCAGTCTGCGGCCAAGGCCGACAGCTGGGCTGAATCACCGCTGGTCAGGACGTCTAGGTCGGGGGCGGCCTCGCGCAGCAAGTGTGCGTAGAGGGCGTGATCCTGTTCAGCGATCAAAACGCGCATGTCAGTCATTATTCCAAAATCACATCGGGTCGTTGCGGCGCAGCAGCTCTTCGGGCAAGTGCTCGATGTACTCGTCTTCGGCCGGCGGCATTTGCAGGTGGTAGCCCTGGGTATTCAGGTGCTCCAGCACTAACGTGATGTCCTCGCGGGCCAGGGTGCGCTCCGGGGTCAGTACCAGGTCGAATGCGTGCTGTGGCTTGCCAAACACCGTCAGCAGCCCTTCGGGCACGCGCTCCAGCGCATCGCTCTTGAGCACGTAGAGGTACATCTCGTTCTTTTTCGAGCTGCGGTAGATGGAGCAAATGTGTTTCATGGCTGTTCTCCAGCGCTGGCCAGGCAGTCGAGCAGGGCCTGGCCCATGCGCTCACGGCGCCAGCCGCGCAGCGACTCGGGCAATTGATAGGGGCCATCGGGGTAACCGCTTTTGAGCAGGGCCTCGAGGGTTTTCTTGCGCAGCATCACTTCCGGGGCAATCCCCAGGCGCTCGCCTTCGGCCTGGCCGATGGCCCGCAGTTGCTTGAGCACCGCCGCCGCTTCGATCGGCAGGGGCTCGGGCACGGCTGGCGGCCACTGGTCTGGGCCCACGCTGCCGGCTTGCTTGATCAACTTGAGCAAAAAGTCGCCGTCCTGGCGCACGGTGCGCGGGTGCATGTCCTCGATCTTGGCCAGGGCTTGCAGGTTATCCGGCTGGGTCTTGGCCAGGGGCCACAGGGCGTGCTCGCGCACGATGCGGTTGCGCGGCAGGTCACGGGCACGGGCTTCGTGCTCGCGCCAGGCGCACAGCTCGCGTAGCACCGCCAGTTGGGCGCGGCTCAGCTTCCAGGCCAGTTTGGCGTCGCGATACAACTCGTAGGGGTCGACCTCGCGACGCAGTTGGGCCACCAGCTCGGCGCCGTCTTCCAGCACCCAGGCGAATTTTTCGTCGGACAGTTGCGGGCGCAGTTTCTCGAACACCTCGGCCAGGTGCACGGCGTCTTCGGCCGCGTAGCTGATTTGGGTCTCGGACAACGGCCGCTGCAACCAGTCGGAACGGGTTTCACCTTTGGGCAGCTCGATGTTCAACACCGCTTGCACCAGGCGCGAGTAGCCCATGGAAAAGCCGAGGTTGAGGTACGCTGCCGCCAACTGGGTGTCGAACAACGGCGCCGGCAGGCTGCCGGTCAGGCGCAGCAACACTTCCAGGTCTTCGCTGCAGGCGTGCACCACCTTGATCAGCGTGGGGTTTTCCAGAAGCTCTGCCAGTGGTTGCCACTGCTTGATGGTCAGTGGGTCGATCAGCCACGCGCGCGTGCCGTCACCTACCTGCACCAGGCCTGCGATTGGGTAAAAGGTGTCGACCCGCATGAATTCGGTATCGATGGCGACGTAGGGCAAGGACTGCCACTCGGCACATTGCCGGGCGAGGCTTTCGTCGTCGCGAATCCAGTGAATTTCGATGGGCACAAGGCTCTCCCCTGAAGAATGGCGCGCAGTATATATCGACCCCGACATTTACTGGGCATTCACTCGACAAGAGCCTTGGCAAATTGACCAGTGCGGCCGGGTCAGTTGGGTTTGCGCAGTACGTAGGTGCGCCACATGGCGTAGCCGGGTATCAAGTCATGATAGGTGACGATCTCGAAGCCGGCGTCGTGGAACTCACGCTCTATCTGCTCCTTGCCGACCACGAAGCGGTTATGCCGCCGCACCGCCTGCCCCGCCGCCAATCGACGCTGTTCCAAGCGTTTTCGCCGCCAGGATTTGAAATTACCGTCCACCCAAAGTGAAATGATCACGGTGTCACGGCTGACGCGGTGGAACTCACGCAGGATGTTGCGCCGCTGCTCGTAGCTTTCGACGTGGTGAAACAGGCGCATGCAAAATATGCAGTCCACCGCGCTGCTGTTCAGGCTGATGGAGAAAACCGAGGCCTGGAACGTGGTAATGCGCTTGAGCACCTCAGGCGCGCAGAGGGTTTCGGCTACCTGGATGACCTCCGGGCTGTCGTCCGCCGCCAGAATCACCCGGTTGCCATGCTCGGCCAGCACCGGCCAGAAGCGCCCGGCCCGGCAGGGCAAATCCAGCACCAGGCCCGGCTCCCCGGCCGAGTTCAGCGAATAACGCGCCAACTGCTCTTCACGCCAGTGCGACAGCTTGCGGGCCAGGCCCGAACGGCTTTTTTGCAGATACCGCTGTGCCTGCTGCCCAGGGTGGCGCTCGGGCAGTTTGACTTCATCCGGCGAAGACGGAGGCGTGGACATGAGCTGCAAAATACTCGCGGTGGAATGGGTGCCCGGGAATAGTAATTGTGAAGGAGTTAAAGGCAGGTCAACCGAATGTAAAAAAAATGTTATTCGGCCTTCATTTACTTACTCGGCACCCGGCCCGTTGCAGGCCGGATACCGGTGGGCTCAACCGTCGATGCGCGCCTTGGCGTAAGACTCACGGTCAATATCAAGGATCTCAACGCACAACTGAATGTTCAAACCTGCCGGCCACGGCGCCGCCTCGGTCAGCACGGTCAACAGGCTTTCGGACACCAGCTTCTTGACCTCTGGCGAGCGCCCGCTCAGCAAGGCCAGCTTGATGTGCGCGAAGCCCCGATTACCCGGCGCCGTGCCAACCCTAAAAGCCTGGGCCTTGACCGCACGGCTTTTAATGTCTGACTCGTTGGCGAACTGCCCGGTGGCCACCAGCGCATGGTTAAGGCGCAGCAGTAGGGTGTCGACTTCCAGGGCTGGCAGGTTTTCCGAGTATTCCAAGTGCAGATGCGGCATGGCGGTAACGGTCCTATGTCAGGGTATGGGCTTGCAGTAAAACAATCATACACATCCGAGGGAACAATCCGACGGTCTTGGGGGGTCCAAAAACTGAATCGGGACTACTCTCACAGTCTCATGGCCCCAATTGACAACACGGAGAAGGTGACCAGATGCCGGTAAAACATGACCTGCTCGCAGACTTGAATCTTACCCAGCAAGCACTCGACCAACTCAGTAAAAAGGATGACAGGCTCAGCGTCCTGTTAGAGGCCTATTACACCATAGACCGCGAAGTGCTAAAGGCCGAGGCGGCCGCCATGAACGATGACCCACTGAAAAAACTCAAGGAACGGCGCCTGCTGGCCAAGGACAAAATCGTCCAGCAAATAGACCACCCGAACACACGCGGGGCGGCGGCGCAGTCCTGAAACGCAAAAGCCCGCGATCGATGGATCGCGGGCTTTTCAATGGCTTTAAAGACCCTGTTGCTATCGTGGGAGCAACGCTTGCTTGCGAGAAGCGCTAAGCACCAATGGTGATCCTAACGACAAGATCGCCGACCAGTCGCCTCACATCGCCGTACGGAAAATCTCTTCGATCTCCCCCTGATTCGCCGGCCGCGGGTTAGCGCGCTCGCTGAAAAAACGCGTCGCACTGACAAAACGGAAATGCCTGACAGACAACGCTCGACAACCTAAGCATTCTTGGCAAACCATAAGCAACTTGCGCACACTTTGTGCCATGAAAGCGGGAGTGATTTACTACCGCATTTTGGGTGAAGGGCTGTTTTGGATGTTCACCCTTTACAGTAAGGATGAGCTAGTGACGCTCAGCCCCGCCCAGCAGCAGATTTTGAAACAAGCCATAACCCAAGAATTGAATCGTCGAGGCATTTAATGAAAAAGCGCGACCTTTTCTCCGAGATGATGCAAGGCGTCGCCGAAATGGCCGCTCAGCGTGAGGGCAAAATCACACTGCGCCAGCACACCATCGAGGACAAGCCAGCACCTGAAATTTCAGCCCAGGAAATCGTAGCACTGCGAGATAAACTTCATATGTCACAAAGTGTTTTCGCCCGCCGAATCCGAACGAGCACCAGTACGCTGCGTAATTGGGAACAAGAAAAATCAAAGCCAAATGCCCAAGCTGCCTTGCTGATTAAACTGGTTGAGCAGTATCCCGACATGGTCGAGCGGCTCGGCACTGTCTGACCCCCTTTACGCAAAAAAAAGGGCACGCTCTACGTGCCCATTCCATCTAGTCAAATCTGATCACATCGCCGTACGGAAAATCTCCTCGATCTCCCCCTGATTTGCCGGCCGCGGGTTGGTAAAGCCGCACGCATCCTTCATCGCATTCGCTGCCAGCGTCGGAATGTCGTCGGCCTTTGCACCCAGTTCGGCCAGACCGCCCGGAATACCGATATCCGACGACAGCTTGCGGATCGCCGCAATCGCCGCTGCCGCGCCCTGTGCGTCATCCAAGCCTTGGGTATACACGCCCATGGCCGTGGCCACATCTTTGAGGCGCGCCGGGCAGGTGCTGGCGTTGAAGCTTTCCACATGGGGCAGCAACACCGCGTTGCACACGCCGTGGGGCAGGTCATAGAAGCCGCCCAACTGATGCGCCATGGCATGCACATAACCGAGGGAGGCGTTATTGAACGCCATGCCCGCCAGGAACTGCGCATAGGCCATGTTTTCCCGCGCCGGCATGTCGCCGCCATTGGCCACGGCGGTGCGCAGGTTGGCAGAGATCAGCTCCACCGCCTTCAGCGCACAGGCGTCGGTGATGGGCGTGGCCGCGGTGGACACATAGGCTTCGATGGCATGGGTCAACGCGTCCATGCCGGTGGCGGCGGTCAGGCCTTTGGGCATCGCCGCCATCAGCGACGGGTCGTTGACCGACAGCAGCGGCGTCACGTTACGGTCCACGATCGCCATTTTCACGTGGCGGGTTTCGTCGGTGATGATGCAGAACCGGGTCATCTCGCTGGCGGTACCGGCGGTGGTGTTGATCGCGATCAGCGGCATTTGCGGCTTGGCGGACTGGTCCACGCCTTCGTATTCGCTGATATGCCCACCGTTGGCGGCACACAGGGCAATACCCTTGGCACAGTCATGGGGCGAACCACCGCCCAGGGAAATAATGAAATCAGCGCGGCTGAGCTTCAGCTGCTCCAAGCCCTTCTCGACGTTGCTGACGGTAGGGTTAGGCTTGGCCCCGTCGAACACCGTGGCATTGATGTCCTGGGCGGCCAGCAGTTTCACCACCTTGTCCGCCACCCCAGCCTTGGCCAGGCCCGCGTCGGTGACGATCATTGCATTGCGAAAACCGTACTTGCGGATGGCGTCCATGGCTTCGTCGAGACTGCCAATGCCCATCATGTTCACGGAGGGAATGAAGAACGTGCTGCTCATGGTTGATCCTCTTTTATTGTGATTGGCCCCGATGGGCCGAGGTTGCACTCATCAAGTGGGGTCAATCGTAGGAGCAACGCGGGGGGAGCTAAATGATGCTTTGGGTACTGGGGGGCGGTTCTTTGGTAGTAGAGGGGCTACCGGACAGTGATTTGAACATCAAAGATATGCTCGATGATCTGGCGAGGCCCTTGGTTCAGGCTCCAGGTAAAAATGACCAATACGCCCAACAACAGCACAAACGCGGCAGAACCCACCACGCTCTGACCAACGCCCAGCCAAAAGCGAGGCTTGAGCTTTGCAACCTCTTGCCTGGACTTCTCGGCGTAGTAATCAGAAACCTCCTTTGCTTCCTCAACAATGGCGTCGTCGGTAAAGGTCCTGATGAGTGATAGGGCTCGGGCTTGATACGTTTCGATTTGAGTAGGGCTATTGCTCAGGCTATGAAACGACTCGAGTTCTGACGCCAATGGCTCTCTACCCTGCTTCTGTCGAATTGAGGTGAGGTACTCAATTTTCTGCTTCTTATAAACCGAGTAAGCAATGATGCCGAGTACGTCTTCGTCGTACTGCACGAGCTTTTGGAAAATAAAATTGTATCCCTTCGATTCAGCAGTCCCTTCTTCCATGAAGTCAGATGCCTCGCTCTTTCAACAAAGCTTTTTTAAAACACTCCCGGACCCTTTCCGCAGAAAGCTCTTTCCATGAAATCACTATCTGCAGCTCCCGGGGCAGTGCATTACGGCCAGAAGAATGACCGTCACGCATACGTTTGGCTGCTCGCTCGATAACTTCTCGACTGATCAAGGATTTTTTCTCCATGTGCGCTTTCTCCATGTTGCCCTCAGGGGCGTACTGATCGAGGATTATTGTAATCCAGCGCACCGCGCCTGGCCCCTGACAAACGGAGGGAAAGGTTTACAGCAGGTTTCCTGCCCTGCCCCCCAGCAGGTGAACCATGACAACGGTGGCGACAGATGCTACCCGCACCTGCTGACCACCCTAAACAACCTCATGGCAAGAGGCGTTCAGAATTTTCAGCCTCGGGAACAAAGCACCGTCTCTCTAGCCTGCCCGCTCCAATCACTCAAAACACTCAGTGGCGCCCTGCAACTCGCCCAATCGCTCTAGCCGAGCAAGGTGCTAAGCCATTGCCAAAATCGAAGTCCAAGGCGCGCTGGACATTCAAAATCGCGGCATCTTGCCGGGTCAAGTCGCTGGCAAAGGTTGCGGGACCCATGTGGTATTCCTCACGAGCCCTCGCCACGCAACGCGCTGTGGAGGCTGCTGCGCTTATCAGCGCATCGTCGTTCATGAAAAACACCTTCGCCTTCACATTGAATCCATCAACCGCCGACGTCGAACCGCTACCGCCTCCTCCAGCGTGCGGTTAGCGCAGTCGATTAGCAGGTAGGCGAGATGCGTCAGCCCGTCCTCTTCTTCGGAAAATTGGCTTTGCGGAGCAAAATCCAAAGCGTCACGCCCCGCTGAACTGAGGCCGCTCCACTCATTCAGTAAATGGCTTTGCAGGGCCCGAATGGCCTCCTCCCTTGAAGAAAGGTCGGCAAATGAGAAGCCGGAAGACGCCGGCTTTCTATCAAACGATTTTGGAGATGTGCGGAAGAGCTGTACGACCGTCTGCTGCCTCAGAAACCGGGAAGGTCTATTTTTGTCCATCATCCGAAAATCCTTTTCAGTAACTGATTGATATGGGCGCTGCCCAAAAGCGGGAAAGCGCTCGCGTTTTGATCAACGCAGGCCCACTATAAATCAAAAACCCATTTTGGGATAATCCTAAATTAGGTTTATTCAGACTGTCGACCTCTAATCGGCAGTCCTCATGAAGACCATCCACAAGGCTCGTTACCAGTCACTTTTGAAGCTTTTGACCGATGCCAGGAAGGAAGCAGGCCTTACGCAAAGCGAGCTCTCGGCAAAGCTGATGCGGCCGCAATCGTACGTCTCGAAGGTCGAGAATGCGGAGCGCAGGTTGGATGTGATTGAGTTTCTGGAGTTGTGCGAGGCCTTGGGAAGAGCTCCCAATACCCTGATCGAGCAGATTCAGCTGTGATCGTGGTGCTTTTACCCTTTTTAGCACGAGGCTCAGGACTGAACGGCCTGGCCAAATATTGTCTGTACCACACACGTCTATAACCTACGCTCAAATCTGCGTGATACCTTTAGGCCATCATTTGTAATCAATAACAACAAGGAGCAGAAATGATAAAAGCCTTCACATGGATCGCCTTGGCATCCGCAGTCGTTTTGTCGGGCAACGCATTCGCCCGAGGTAGCAGCTTCGGGGCGCATAGCTCTTACTCCTACAGCGGCTATAGTGGTCGCGCAGATCACTCCATCAGCGGGTATACGCGGAGCAATGGGACCTACGTTCAGCCCTCTCACGCCACGAACCCTGACGCCACAAGAAATAATAACTACACAACTAAAGGCAACGTGAACCCCTACACCGGCAAGGTCGGAACCAAACCCCGAGATTAGCCGACCGCAGCCTATCGCTGCTGCTGGAGTTTCGCGCAGTTCAAGCCGATAGATGCGCCCCCAGAATATTGCTCAAGAACCTGCACTGGTCATTGAACCCCACCACCCCGTTGCTGAAATGGTGGATCGCCTGGGGCATCAGGTAGGCATCGAAGCTTTTGTCTTCGATCAAGGCAACCGAGCGCCGGGCTTCGACGTGCTGGGCGAAGTAGTTGGTGCCAAAATTAGGGAAGGTGACAGAAAGGTTGACGGTGCGGATCATGAATGCCCCCTGCGGGTCGTTGATCGTTCGGGATCGATTATCAACGGGGGCGCCTTACGTAGGATGAAGACTGGGTGAATTTGCTGACAGGATCCAGCTCCATTCCTGCTTACCAAGGCCTGCTGCTTTCCAACATCCGGTAGCCAGCAGGCTACAATGATCACCCTGAAATTCATCATCGATAACCCAACGGCACTCGACGTATGGCTAATAAAGGTGCGCCATGAGCAAGACATTCAACCCACTGGACATGCCCATTGTCGAACTGAAAAACGCTACCACTGAAAACACCAGCCGTTTTGAGGCCTCCCGTTACCTGGATTCGCCCGAAACCATCAGCGCATTCCTGGCCGAGGTCATGAAGGAGAGGAATCCCCACCTGCTGATGCAAGCGTTGGGGGAGGTGGCAAAGGCCCGTGGCGTGAACAAACTGGCCGAGGAGGCAGGTGTCAATCGGGAATCGCTGTATAAGACCCTCAAGGGGGTGATAAAACGCGGTTTGACACCATTCAAAGGCTGATGCTGGCACTCGGTGTAGAACTGACCGTGAAGCCCATAGAAGTGCATTGACTACTTGGCTGCACGCACTGGTGTTTCAGCCAATCTGCCGAGCCCGACAGGACAGATTTAGGCCAAAACGCCCAAGATCAAAACCTGGAAACGAAAAAGCCCCTGAAATCTTTGAAAATTTCAGGGGCTTTTTCTTACACAATAATGGCGGAGAGATATGGATTTGAACCCCTTCTCATGGGCGAATGGACCGCTCTAGGCGACTGAAATAGGCGTTTTCGGATTTAGTCTAAGGCTCATAACGGCCTATGGCGGCCCCGAGTATGCCCTAATCTTGCCCTAAAACTTGAACGCCTTCTTGTCTCGGGTTAAGCATCCTCATCCTCTAGAGCTTCACTCGACTTACGTTGACGCTCTATTCCATCGCGCGCGGTTCGGAGCAATGCGGCATATAGATCAAATGAAGGCTCTACGCGGCTGAGCGACTCAAGCATCTTCACACAGTGTTGTTCTTGTCGGACATCCTCAGGGAACGGTTCACCGTATGCTCCACCTCGAATGCCAGAATATACTGACGCCTCGATTGATGAGCGTATATACATTAACGCTTCTTCCCCCATTAACTCTGCCGCGTTGAGGATGTCGCGGATAAACTTTGGATGATCGTAGATAAAGGCCGGTTGACTCTCCCGCAGCACCCTGGCTACAACGTTAGCATGTGCCAGAGTACCCGAGGACATCCACGCGATTAGTAATTCAAGAAGCACTTCGTCATAGTCGCCGCATAGACCGGCAATTACGTCACCAATACACCGAGCCCCCCGAGACTCTGCTGACTCATTGAGAGCCCAGTCAAGCAACCCTCTTATCAAACGGGGTCCAGCCTCAACACCCATAAGTCTAAGGCTGTTTTCATTGCGCTCTTTGCTCAACGGCTCATAGGACCAATCTTTTCGACGCGTTGCCTCGATAAGACGTTCCTTGACCAAGGCAACTACAGCTGAAGGATCTTCTTTCATTGACGATGCGAGGAAGGACCTAACCCAGTAATCATCAAGCTCCTTCATTACTAAAAGCTTATTTAAAAGCTCGTGTCGTCGACTGTCGATATCAACCTTCGGAATTTGCGTTCCGCCGGCGATCAACATGAACATATCGTGAGTTGCCCTAGTACTCACTTCAAAATCTGCCGAACAAATTAACTCAACTGCCAAAGCAGGATTTTTATCAGCGATTTGGCGCGCTAGACTAGACGCGACAAACATTACGCTCGGATCATTACTTTCAAAGATACGCCTAAACAGAGCAATTTCATGCTGGGTGTAGGACCGTGAAGGCTCGAATCTCGCGTATGCCTCAGCGAGTTGAGCCATCACTTCTGTAGACCCCTCCGAGCGACCTACATAGTCCATTACCAATTCCGAGTGTCCCGTTTCCACAGCGACACTTAAAGCCTTACCTACAAACGGGGCAAGATGACCGACCTGACACTCGCTATTTCTGCGGAGCAATTCGGCGGCAAGATTCGGGACTGAACTGAGCAGATGATTTATAAGTAGGAAAGGAGAGCCATAGCCATTAGAGGCCACGTTTTCAATATCCTGCATACAGTCATTCAACTCATCAAGCAAATCTCCCAGAACCGGAAACGCAGTCATCAAATCAGCCGTCAGAATTATACGGTCGGTCTCATGCTCCTCCCGGTTAAGTGACGGACTAAGCCTCCATGTCTTCGTACCCCAGCCGTCTATGAGCGCTCGTATAAGCCGCGTCCTCAAATCTCGGCTTAATAAATCAATGATGGCACCCGCTTCGCCAGCCCCCTCACTCTTTCCGTGAAATGCATGCCAGGATATGGAATCTGCGAGCCGAAGCAACACTACAGGCGGTAAATACACCTCTTGAAGCATAACTCGAAGCTTCCGCAAGAGGTCCTGATGCTCTCGCTGCCATTCTTTATCGGTGGAATCACCGCGCATTGGCCCCCGCAAGGCTTGAGCTATTGTCTGCGCAGCAAGAAATGCTCTTCGAGGTGGAACTTCCCGCAAAAACTTGAGCAATGCTTCGGTTATACCATCTCTAACGACTTTTACTGCCTTCAGGGAAAGGTGATGTCGAGTGATCGTTAAGGTCGAGCGAGAATAACTTGTCGACTCAATCTCCGTACCCAGCGCTCCCTCAAGAATGGTGAAGGGAGTGTGAACCGAACTGAGCGATATTGGTCTTTCTAGGAGCTCAAAAGCAAAACGAACAACTTCGAGCACGTACCCGACAGGTTTATTCAACTCAAACTTAGCCAGGTCCTTGAGAATGCGAATGCCGTGACTCGGTTGCTGATTCAGCGCTCGGACGTCGCTACGCCCTGCTGCCCAAAGGAGTGAACACGCCTCTTGGAGGTGGTCGTAAGTATATGCGGCATTACGCACCATGTTGCATACAGCCGAATTCTCCCCATGTTTTTCCATGATGAGGCGTTTGGCGAAGTCGAGCGCAAACCGGGGTTGGTAATAGGAAACCGCTTCAACTGCTTCGACATGTGGGTTGGTATATTTCTCTTCCCAACGTAGCTTCGGGCTCAAACTCGTCAATAACACACTGTCATCTGTCTTTCCTGCGCGTAGGCGCCAGTCCAACCGACCAAGATTAACAAATAAATTTTTAAGCTGGTCAGCGCCCGCAAGATCAAATACTGCCGTAACTAGCTCGTTAGCCTTGCGGTCTACATCAAGATAGTTCGAACGGATAATTTCATCTGCCAGTAAGTCAGGAGCAAGCCTCGAGCGCACACCGCGCTTGAATAGAACCCCCGCTTCTCCTAACAAACGTATTAGCCTACTGGCGTCCGGCTGTTCAACCCCTTCGACTTTTGACAAAATATTAAGCAGACAGGGATCGTCCGGAATTATAGGCTGAAGTAGCGCAATGACCCGTAGGACCCCCCTAAGCTTCGAAACATCCAGCCCCGAAACTAAAGTGACCGCAATAACGTCTTGAAGACTGGAAAGCACATAGGTTTGAAACTCTTCTGAATTGCCTAACAACGTCATTGGCACATTGTCACGGGCGACCAACTGCGCCGCCAAAACTGTAACCAAGGGCGTTGAAAACGTTGCACGAGCGATTTCGACAGCGGCCGCAAGAGGACCGTTGCATTCGGTAAGAACTGATTCAGCTAGTGCTTGCGCTTCCTCTCGCGTCTGCTGGTGCATATCAACATATTGAACCAAAGGCCCGGAGAGACTTATCTCAGCGGCTTGAAGGCGCAATCTTTCTTTTCCGTAGGGACGAAGCGAAAGAAGCAACCGCGTTCTGTTGTCCGGTACGGCTGCGTATCTTAGGAGTACACCAAGGTCTTCGCGCTCGTGAGCATCATCTATCACAAGCAGCGTCACGCCGCCGAGACTGTCGCGAAGGTTGTCCAAAAAATGAGCTTTAACGTCTTCAGTTGGCGATACAAATCGAACTAATAGGGTAGTGTTATCAGCTATCTGCTGAGTGACTTCACGAAGAACCCGGCTCTTTCCAAAACCTGGCGCCCCGACTAGACAGGTTAGGAGCACCGACTCATCCTTCACATAGTCCACCACCTGCGACACCTCTGCGTCGCGACCAACAAGTGCCCAAGAGTGGTTGAAGAAGCGATCGGAAATTAGGAAGGGTTTGAAGAAGTCCTCTACGGTCTGAATAGGTCCCGACTCATCAACACCTAATAGTTCTAATCGCTGACCGCTGAAGTAACGGTCGACGAGATCCAGGCGATCGGACATAGCGAGATCATGGAATTTTCGGGTAATGTCCTCTCGATCCCACAACTCCCAGTCAATATGCACAACCATTGCATCACGCGCCTTTGTGCTCGCGACGCTGGAGAGCAACAGCACCTTAAGATCCGCGATGTAAGTTTGCTCAGCAACGGCCGTATGGACCTTTTGGGCGCCAAACTCATTAACGCGTTTGCATTGAAATGTATACGTCCCGAATGGGCCAGTAGCGACGATATCGATACCGTGCTGCTTATGGCCTGTCCCCCCATAACGATGAACTTTTCCACCACCGGATCGGTACAGCCGACCCAAAAAGGCCGCGCAGAAACTTTCAAATGTATCCGGATGCAAAGCTGAGAGCGGGAGGGGACGGTCGTATGACGTGGCCGTTTCGATGCGAAGATCCGCAGAAGCAGCCATATATCCCGCAGCCTCCAGAAGCTCGTTTTCTTTAGCTCCAACAAGCCGCTCCAGCGAGGGAATGTCAACGGATTTTGGGCGGGCAGCCCCTTTCTCCCAGCGACTCACCGACTGCTGGGTCTTTCCGAGGGCCGTAGCCAGATCCTTCTGCTTAGGGAAACCCGCCGCTATTCGATATCTAGTTAATAATTCGCCGAATTCTGCATAGGGAACCGATTTCGAAGACGTATTCATTTTTTTGTACCATTTGATGGACACACAAAAAAGTGTACCATAATATCAAGCTCAATCAATACGTTATCGATGACGCGCCAGAGGTGGCAGATCTGGCTGATGATTCTGCTGCTCGTCGCCTCAACCTCGCCTAGTGAGCACTTTTTGTACGCTGTATATTTATACAGCAAACATATAGAGAGCCATCCCCTGAATTTCGACCAGTCTAAAGCGCTGAGACTTCAGCAGTGGCACTCCACCCTCGACGACCACGATTTCCGCATGCAGACCCCGGAAGCTCACCGGCAGACTTTGCACGCCATGAGTGCCGCCCTGCTCAGCGAGGGCTTAATCGATGTGCTGCAGCAGTTCGATTTGAACGAAATGGCGAACGCAGCCTATTGGCACGCCGTCGAGGAATTGCAGAGCTGCCCGGTGCACTACTGCGCTGCCTCTTCCTACGATGTCAGAGGTAACAACAGCGAACTGCTCGGCAAGATTCGTCGCTCGATTTTTTATGTCGCCGACACGCTGGTCAGCGACACACCCTCCACCTACGATGGCAAGGTTTATCGTGACTCCAGCGGGGCGAACCTGGTGTTCAACCCCTCCGGCGATATCGCGAGAATAGACGGGCTGACCCTGACGCTTCGCGAGGGAGAGCAGTACACGCTCATCGAAACCGGTCGCACCATCGAAGGAGTGACCTACGAGCCCATGGAGGATCCGGACAGCTACCGCGGGCTTATGGATGCCGCCCAAGTGGCGCATGAATGCCGCGATCTGGACGCCTTCGAAAAATTGCGTCCGCTGCTCGACCTGGCTCGACTCCGCCCCTGCATCGTTTGCCAGGATCGGTTTGATCAGCGTGAAGATTGCTCGGTATGCGTGGGACTGGGGTTTGTAACGAAGTCTTCAGCCGTTGGTCTACCCTGAGGACACTCTAGGAGCACCCAGCTATGTGCGGACGCCTATCCCAGTACCGCGGCATTCCATCGCGTTAGAACACACTAAAAAAGTCCGCCTAAAGCCGCCGGAACCCAGTTCATGATGATCAATTCGCCACTGACTTCGGCTTTGCCTTGGCGCTGATTGGTGTTGCTATAGCGGATATCCAGCGTCTCAAAGTGAAAGCCAGCAAACACCCGGCGGATGTCTGGGTGATCGTTAATGCTGACCATCACCTTGCCTTTGCAGCGACGCATGAAGTCGGCCATGCGCTCGTAATTCTCGAACTGAAAATCCACGCCATAGCCGGCGGTCTGCCAGTAAGGCGGGTCCATGTAGTGAAACGGTGCGCACGGCCATAACGTTCGGCACATTCAAGTCAGGGGAGGTTTTCAACGTAGGTGCCGGACAGGCGCTGCCAGGCGGCCGAGAGGTTTTCCTCGATCCGCAGCAGGTTAATGGCCGGGCCGGTGGTCGCGGTGCCAAACGTCTTCCCGGTGACCTTACCGGCAAAGGCATGGTGCTGCAGGTAGAAAAATCGGGCGGCACGCTGGATGTCGGTGAGGGTTTCGGGGCGGGTCATCTTCTGCCACTCAAACACCTGGCGTGAACTGAGTGCCCATTTGAATTGGCGCACGAACTCTTCCAGGTGGTTCTGCACAACGCGGTACAACGTGACCAGGTCGCCGTTGATGTCATTGAGGACTTCAACCGGCGCGGCCTGCGGACGCATGAAGTAGAGCGCGGCACCGCCGGCAAAGACTTCGACGTAGCATTCGTGCGGCGGAAAACGCGGGATGAGGCGATCGGCCAGGCGGCGTTTGCCGCCCATCCAAGGGATGATGGGCGTGGACATATAGAGCAAGACCTTTACTGTATGGATAAACAGGTGCTAGCCTCGCCGCGCTTCGTGCACGCGTGCACGGAGTAAGAGCCTTGGCTGGACTTGCAGGGACAGTCTGCAGGGACGGCGGCCGGTTTGGATGTTGTCGCATCCACCCCGGTCGCTCTTTTTCACTTCGGTGTTGAGACTTCTTTGGCGTAGGCCAGACAGGCAGCCAACGCGATCAATCCTTGGTCGCCGGCATCGGTGATGCCGATAATTCGTTGAGCATGCGCTGGTTCAAGCTGGGCTCTTGTGGGGCCATGAACCATGCTGCTGGTTGCGGTGGTGGCTGACACTGGGCCGCTGGCTGTATTGGCGGCGTCGAGTAGGATGCCGGGAACCTCTCGAAGGGATCTCGAAGGTAAACAAGGCCGCGATCGCCTACGCCGACAACAAACGCCGCACCATCCTCGCGGAGATCAGAGAGGGCCGCTTCGACTATGCGGCCCATTTCCCGAACTCACCTAGGGCCACTATGTTCACGGGCACTGGCGGCCCGTCGCTCAAGCGTACAGTAAAGGAAGGCATTGATCGTTGGCTGGAGGTTCAGCGCGCCCTCAAAGCATCGAGCACGGTGGTCAACTACGTGAGCAAGGCTGTGCACGTTGAGAACAAGTTCGGTAAACGCCGAATTGTCGACATCAGCAAAAGCGACATCGAGTTGTTCCAAGCGCAGTTGCTGAAGCATGGTCTGGCCCCGAAGACGGTAACGACATTTTCACCGTCGTCCGAGGAGTATGGGCTGATGCCTTCGGCGACGGCATCTTGACAGCGAACCCTCTCGATAGAATCAGCAACGTCGGGGCGGACGTCGATCTGGAACACGCCGACCCGTTCAACCGCACCGAGATCGAGATGATCGGCAAAGCGGATCCCCGCCGCCGCGCCGACGCCCGAATGATCGAGTTCAACTGCTGGGCCGGGCTTTCGCTATCCGAGCTTATTGGACTTGCCGCCGAAGATATCGACCTTGAGGCAGGCCTAGTGCACGTCCGCCGGGCATTGGTCGTTGGGGAATTCAAAGTCCCCAAAGAACGCACCAGGGTGCGAGTCATCGAACTGATAGACCCCGCTCTAAGCTTAATGCGGGAAATTGTTGCCGCCGCGAAGGATTCACCTAGCGTTGATATCACGTTGATACAGCGCGACAACATCACCACGAAGAAGATGAAGGTCAAGTTTCTTTTCCGCAGCTCCGCCAGCGGCCTGCTGTGGAGTGGCAAAACCCTGAGCAAATGGTTCACCGCCCATATGAAAAAGGCAGAAGTCCGCCGCCGAGGGGCCAACCAATGCCGCCACACCTTCGCGAGCCAAGCCCTATCAAGCTACGTACCTGTGGAATGGGTCGCACGCCAATTAGGACATAGCGATACAACAATGGTGAGGAAACACTATGGACGCTGGATACCAAGGGATACAAAAGCATGGCATCTCTTGTATCTGAGCAAATGGGCTTTCGGACAACGGTTAAAGTCAATCAACCCAATTCTACTGAATAGCTTTCCAGCGAATCGCAGTCATGACCGTATGGTAGACGTTGTAAATAAAAGACTTTAATTGCATCAACAAAAAGAACATCCCCGTATAAAGGGTAACGTAAGCCATACCGACCAACCATTCTGTAATTTTCCATGATATCGGGGAGAGCTGTACTATTTTATGTATCAGACCTCCCTTGATAGCAAACACAATCACCAACAAACAAAAAACCGTATAAGCCAAGTAATAGATAAACACACGCATAAAAATAAAAAAATTATTCTTCAGAAACGACAACTGTGATTTTTCATGCCTATGCTTAGACATTGCCACAAGCATATCAGGCTGACTGATCGTTGCAAAAATGGTAAAGCCAGCCAAAATAAAACCCAAGACAGAGACTACAACCCCCAAAGCCATGGTACTAAACTCTCGTACAATCTTAAGCTTCTCATCCAATGAGATTTCCAACATACAATATTGAAGCACCACCAAAATAAAAACGACGAACGTCATCCAAAAATTAAATGAACTGAAGGGAATTCTTCTCGCTTTGACGTAAATCGCCCACAAGCTTTTTTCGTCCATCAACGCCTTTGGAGACAAATCATCGTTCACTTGGTTCACCTACGATAAGGAGCGAGTTTGGCAATCGCTGCTCGGGTCGGAGCTGCAACCTGGATCATACCATCGCCTACCAACTGAATAAATTTTTGAAACAAAGTCGGAGCAGCTTGTGAAGGCGAGTTCGTGGTTAACTCAACATAACTCTTAAGCTGAAAATGCTCATTGTCACCACGCAACTCCGTACCTGAGCTATCTTTACCCACCAGCGTTACTTTCTGATTGCCTTGAACAGTGGCAGCCTGCACTTCTTCGATCACACTATCTTTATCCAACCCCTCAGAATTTGAGTGACGAATTGTCGTCGTCTTACTATTAACTTCATCCTTCTGACGTTGCACTGCTTCGAAAAAACCTTCGTTGTCGTGCTCATCATTTCGATCAGAAAATTTATATGTAACCGAACTCAAAACCTCATACTGCCGAACAAACGAGTCGATACTCTGTGCGGAAGTTAACGGAATCAATTCCAAAGTAGGAGGAAAGATATCAAGCATCAACTGTTTTTTTGTTACTTTTTCGCCACTTTCTTTACGTTCATCATATGTAGTATCGATATAAGCTTTATGGTTACGCTTCAAAAAGCTCTCAAGCGTCGACTTGAAATTATCCAGCGTTGGTGCAAACTTGGTTTCTTTAAGAAAGACAAGCCGATGAATATCAAGAACCAAAACAAAAATACAAGAAGGAGAGGATTGCATTTCCTCATGATCTTCTACCAACCCGGATTTCGTATAAATTTGCTCTCGTTCTAAAACCATGTCCTTAATAAATCGCCCGACAAGCAATACTCGCCCATCAACTGTAACTAATTCAACGTTTTCAAAAAAAAATTGCGTCGTTCCATAAACCCTTTTGAGATCCGGATTCGAAAAGGACGGAAGCACGATTTCTGCAAAATAATCGAGAAGATTTTGGCTCCCAAATTTGCAAACGAGATTCGCCATCTCAACTGGGTACTGGCGGTTAGACATTAGATCCCTCTAGACGAGCGCAAAAGCTCTTGGTAGCCATTTGATGGCTGACTTTAGCCTCCCAGTGAATCTTTGTCACTGGGACTTGCTGAATGACCTGGATTACCTTCGATCTCACAAGAGCAAAGAAGCGCGACCGATCCAGCCGAAGATGCTTTTTGCCCTAAAAATGCCCTAACTCAATCGTCAGGAACGAAAAAGCCCCTGAAATGTTCAACCATTTCAGGGGCTTACTCGTATTCAATAATGGCGGAGAGATAGGGATTTGAACCCTAGGTACTGTCGCCAGTACAACGGATTTCGAATCCGTCCCGTTCGGCCACTCCGGCATCTCTCCAACGGCGCGCATCATAACACTGATTCAGCGAATGTCTAAGCTTTCTTTCGAAAAAATTCACGATCTATCAGTCAGTTGCGCGCTTTTTGCAAAATTACAGCGGCACGCCCAGGCGCTTGGCCACTTCTTCGTAGGCTTCGATGACGTCACCGAGGCCCTGGCGGAAGCGGTCCTTGTCCATTTTCTTCTTGGTGTCCTTGTCCCACAGGCGGCAGCCGTCAGGGCTGAACTCGTCACCGAGAACAATGGAGCCGTCGCTGAACACGCCGAATTCCAGCTTGAAGTCGACCAGCAGCAGGCCTGCGTCGTCAAAGAGCTTGTTCAGCACGTCGTTGACCTTCAGCGACAGCTCTTTCATTTTGGCCAGTTGCTCGGCGGTGCCCCAGCCGAACGCCACTACGTGGGATTCGTTGATGAACGGGTCGCCCTTGGCGTCGTCCTTCAGGAACAGCTCGAAGGTGTAGGGGTTCAGCTTCAGGCCTTCTTCCACGCCCAGGCGCTTGACCAGGCTGCCGGCGGCGTAGTTGCGCACTACGCATTCGACCGGGATCATGTCCAGTTTCTTGACCAGGCACTCGTTGTCACCCAGCAGCTTGTCGAACTGGGTCGGGACGCCCGCTTCTTCCAGCTTTTGCATGATGAAGGCGTTGAACTTGTTGTTCACCATGCCTTTGCGGTCCAACTGCTCGATGCGCTTGCCGTCGAACGCCGAAGTGTCGTTGCGAAACAGCAGGATCAGGCGGTCGGCGTCGTCGGTCTTGTAAACCGATTTGGCCTTGCCGCGGTAGAGTTCTTCACGTTTTTCCATGATGGGCTCCGCTTGCTAAGTAGGTGGGCTAGGCGATGTGTCGCCAGTCGAGCCCTGAATCTTGATCGGCCAATTGCAGCCAGTCGGCGTCGCACCCCAGGGTATCGACGAAACATTGCCGGGCCAGCTCTGGCAGGTTGTTCTTGCTGCTGAGGTGGGCCAGCACCAGGTGTTGCAGGTTTTGCCAGCCCAGCTCTGCCACCAGGCTCGCGGCCTGGTGGTTGTTCAAATGTCCCAGTGAACCGCCCACCCGCTGTTTCAGAAACATCGGATAGTGGCCACGGGCAAGCCGATCACGGCAGTGATTGGCCTCGATCATCAAGGCGTCCAGGCCCTGGTAGCTGTCCATTACGCGCCCGCAGTACGAGCCCAGGTCGGTCAGCACGCCAAAGCGCCGTGCACCGTCGCTGAACACGTATTGGGTCGGCTCCAACGCGTCATGCGCCACCGAGACGACCGTGATGCTCAATGCGCCGACTTGCAACACATCCCCGCAGGCCACGAAACCCGCCAGTTCCACGGGTTTGCGCAGGCCGCGATGGGTGCCGCGGCTCATGTACACCGGTAAATTGTAGCGCCGAGACAGCAAACCCACGCCATGCACGTGGTCGGCATGTTCGTGGGTCACTACAACGGCACTCAGTTGCTGGGGGCTGACACCCAGGCGGGCCAGGCGACGCTCGGTTTCTTTTAAAGAAAACCCGCAGTCGACCAGCACGTAGGTGTCGTTGCTTGCGATGAGCGTGCCATTCCCTTGGCTTCCGCTTCCGAGAACGGCGAAGCGCACTTAACCCAGGTTGTCCTGGATCACGCTCAACACGCGACGGGCGACATCGGCCGGCGCAACGGTATTGATGTTCTTCTCGACGGTGACCTGAACGCTGTCGCCTACCTTGCTCAGGCGAACCTGGTAACGGTCGGCACGGGCTTCGATCTCTTCCTTGGTGGGTGCGCTGCCGAACATGCGGCTGAAGAAGCCAGGCTTCTCATCCTTGTTCTCGGCTTTTTCCGCCAGGTTGATGTAGTACAGGCCCAGGCTGCGGTTGATGTCTTCCACCTTCCACTGGCCATGGTCCAGGGCGCGGCCAACGCTTGACCAGGCACGGTCAAGGTCGGCGCCGACGTTCAGCACGGGGTTGCCGCTGCCGTCTTCGCTCAGGCTGACGCGGCTTGGGGCGTCGAAATCACGTGCGGCCACCAGGGAGATCGAACCGCCCTTCTCGGCGCTGCGGCTCATGCTGGCGAGCATTTCGTCGACCAGGGCCGAGTCGATGCCGGTGTTGGCCGGGCTGCTCGGGAAGTTGACGTCATCGGTGCTGCCGGCAGGGCGTTCCACGCTGGTGACGTACACTTCACTGGTGTTGCGCTGCACGCCAGGCTCGATGCGCACGCGCACGCGAGTTTGGCCGTCGGCGCTGCTGGCCGAGGTGGTCAGGCGCTTGGCCATCGACCCGGACAGCTCATCGAAATGCTGCCAGGTGGTGGTGAATTCGCCGGTTTGCGGGCGCTCATCAGCGATCCGGAAGCCGTTGTCTTCAAAGAACTGGTGCGCAATCGGCCAGACTTCGGCCGGCGTGTGCTGGGCGAGAATCCAGCGGGCCGGGCCGTTCTTTTGCAGCGTGAAGTCGCTGGCCTCGGCCGATGCTTGCAGCGGCAGCGGGCGCGGCACTTCGAATTCGCCGGTGGCGTGCTCGTCGGCAACGTTGCGCGGGATCGGCAGCAGCGGATCCAGACGTTTGGCCAGGGTCAGGTCCTGGGGCGTTTGCATCGGTGCCGTTTGCGTCGCTTGCAGGTAGTCACTGCCACGATCGCGGAAATAACCATCTTCGCCCCAGAGCCACCCACAACCGCTAGTGCTCGAGATAACCAAGGCAAGGGCAGAAAGACCAGCCATTCGCTTCATGCGTTGTACTTCCTCAATTAAACCAGGACGCCGGACTGGCGCAGGGCCTGCCGCAGCGCTTCGTGATAAGGGGTGCTCAACCAGGTGAGCGGAAGGCGGATGCCTTCAGGCATCAAGCCCATTTCGTGCAGCGCCCATTTCACGGGAATAGGGTTGGCTTCCAGGAACAGATTCTTGTGCAGCGGCATCAGTTTTTCGTTGATGGCGCGGGCTTCGGCGGCATCACCACGCAGGGCGGCGGCACACAGTTGGTGCATGGCGCGCGGCGCGACGTTGGCGGTGACCGAAATATTGCCCTTGCCGCCCAGCAGGATCAGCTCGACCGCCGTGGGGTCATCGCCGGACAGCAGCAGGAAGTCGCTGGCAACGCCGGCCAGGATGTCCTTGGCGCGTTGCAGGTCGCCGGTGGCTTCCTTGATGCCGATGATGTTTTTCACCGTCGACAGGCGAATGACCGTCTCTGCTTTCATGTCGCAGGCAGTGCGGCCAGGCACGTTGTAGAGGATCTGCGGGATGTCGACGGCTTCGGCGATGTGCTTGAAGTGCTGGTACAGGCCTTCTTGCGTCGGCTTGTTGTAGTACGGGGTTACCAGCAGGCAGGCGTCGGCGCCGGCGTCCTTGGCGTTGCGCGTCAGTTCGACCGCCTCGCGGGTGGAGTTGGCACCGGTACCGGCGATTACCGGGATGCGGCCCGCCACCTGTTCGACCACGCGATGGATGACATCGATGTGTTCCTTGTAGTCCAGGGTCGCGGACTCGCCGGTAGTCCCCACGGCAACGATGGCATCGGTGCCTTCCTTCAGGTGGAAGTCCACGAGTTTGCTGAGGCTGTCCCAGTCGAGACGACCTTCTGCGTCCATGGGTGTGACCAGTGCCACCATACTGCCCGCAATCATGCAACCGCTCCTGCCGGAAAAAGAGAGCGGTAATGGTACTGGCGCCTTCGGGCTTGCACAAGCGAAGTACCACGCTCTGAGCATTCCCCTGAGCGATGCTTTTCGCTACCCTTCAGACTTTGATCGGTACGACTGGGTCTGTTTGTCCGATTTGTAAGCTGCCCGAGGCGGTCGCAACCGCCGTTTTCAAGCCTCCAAGCCCCTGCCCGCGCCCCTTTCAGGGCAATGGCCGGTGTTTGCCACAGGCGTTTCGGGGCACCATGCTGCAAAGCTGACTCATTCACCTCACTCATTTTGCGTGCCGACCGCTCATCGCTTTAGGAATGCTGCATGTCCACCCCCACAGTTCGCGAACAATTCCTTGTCATCAGTGCCCTGGGCCCCAACCCGATGGAACTGACCAACGTGCTGTGCCGTGCCAGCCACGACAGCCGTTGCTCGGTCGTGACGTCGCGGCTCACCCGGCATGGCGAGTGCAGTGCGCTGGTACTGGAAATCTCCGGTAACTGGGACGCCCTGGCGCGCCTGGAAACCAGCTTGGGCTCGCTGTCCAAGAAGCACGGCTTCACGGTCAACGTGGTGCGCAGCGCCACCCTGGAGAACCGCCCGCTGTCGTTGCCGTACGTGGCCTACGTCAGCTCGGCCTACCGCTCGGACATCATCAACGAGCTGTGCCAGTTTTTCATCGACCACAACGTGGAGCTGGAAAGCCTGACCTGCGACACCTACCAGGCCCCGCAAACCGGCGGCACCATGCTAAACGCCACGTTCACCGTGACGCTGCCGCCAGGCGTGCAAATCAGTTGGCTGCGCGATCAGTTCCTGGACTTTGCCGACGCGCTGAACCTGGACGCGTTGATTGAACCGTGGCGCCCACAGAACCCCATGTAAGGAAGCGTTCATGACCGTTGTCGTCGACCAGCCCGTGCCGGACTTCCAGGCACCGGCCACCAGTGGCAAGACCGTCAGCCTCAGCGAGCTCAAAGGCCGCCAGGTGGTGATCTACTTCTACCCCAAGGACAGCACCCCGGGCTGCACCACCGAGGGCCAGGGCTTTCGTGACCAGCACCAGGCTTTCCTGGACGCCAACACCGAGGTGTTCGGCCTGTCCCGCGACAGCCTCAAGGCCCACGAGAACTTCAAGGCCAAGCAGGCCTTCCCGTTCGAGCTGATCAGCGACAAGGACGAGGCCGTGTGCCAGCTGTTCGACGTGATCAAGCTGAAAAAGCTCTACGGCAAGGAATACCTGGGCGTGGACCGCAGCACCTTCCTGATCGACAAGAACGGCGTGCTGCGCCAGGAATGGCGTGGCGTGAAGGTGCCGGGCCATGTTGATGCGGTGTTGGCGGCGGCGCAGGCGTTGAACAAGGGTTGAGGTTGAGGCGTTCCTTTCACGGATAAATCCGCCCCTACGGCCTGTAGGAGCGGATTTATCCGCGAAAAAACCACCACTGACTCAAAGAATCGGCGCCACGCTAGGCTCCTGCCGTGGCCAGGCATCCAGCACCGCCTTGAACAGGGTGGCCAGCGGGATCGCAAAGAACACCCCCCAAAAGCCCCACAGCCCGCCAAACAGCAGCACCGCGCAGATGATCGCCACCGGGTGCAGGTTGACCGCGCCCGAGAACAGCAGCGGCACCAGCACGTTGCCGTCAAGGGTCTGGATAATCCCGTACACCGCCATCAGGTAGATGAACTGGTCGCTCCAGCCCCACTGAAACAGCGCGATCAAGGTCACGGGCACCGTCACAACCACCGCGCCCACGTAGGGCACCACCACCGACAGGCCTACCAACAACGCCAGCAAAGCCGCGTAATTCAGGCCCAAGGCGACGAAGGCGATGTAGGTAGCCACGCCGCAGATGAAAATCTCCACCACCTTGCCGCGGATGTAATTGGCGATCTGCCGGTTCATTTCCTGGGCAACACGGGTCAGCAGGGCGCGCTCGCGCGGCAGGTAGCCTTTGACCCAGCGGCCGATCATGACGCGGTCCTTGAGAAAGAAAAACACCAGGATCGGCACCAGCACGAAGTAGATCATCATGTTGACCAGCAGCGGCAGGCTGGACAGGGAAAAGGTCAGCGCCAACTGGCCGAACTTGCCAACCTCACCACGCGCCGCCTCGATGGCTTGCAGCACCTGCTCGTCAGACACCAGGTGCGGGTAGCGCTCAGGCAGCAGCAACAGCAGCGACTGCCATTTACCGAGCATGCCTGGCAGTTCGTTGAACAAGGTGATGACCTGATGCCACAGCAGCGGCACCAGCACCAGCATGAACACCGCCAGCACGCCCATGAACAAGGCGAACACCAGCCCCACCGCGACCCCGGAAGGCACCCGCAGGCGCTCAAGGGCGGTGACCAGGCCCTGCATCAGGAAGGCCAGTACCATGCCCGCCAACACCGGGGCGAGCATGCCGCCCAGGGTCAGTACGGCAGTGAATGCCAGTACCAGCAGCACCGCCAATACCACCGCTTCTTCATCCGAGAAGTAGCGCTGCATCCAGTCGCGAAGCACTTTGAACATCGAGTTTCCTTGAAATTTTTATGGGGTGTGCCTGGTATTTCGCGGGGTATTTTTCGCGGATGAATCCGCTCCTACAGTAGGAATTGGCGAAAAGGGCGCGGCGGCCTATCAGGCCTTCTTCAACCAATAGGTATAGACCCCCGCCTGGACCTGTTCGTGTAACAGCGTGTGACCCGCCAGCTTGGCAAACGTACGGAAGTCTCGCTGGGAACCGGCGTCGGTGGCGATCACTTTCAATACCGCGCCACTGCCCAGGCCATTGAGCTGCAGCTTGGCCTTGAGTAGCGGCAGCGGGCAGTTCAGCCCACTGGCATCGAGTTCGGCGTCACACTGTACAACGTCGGTCATGAACAACTCCCCAAGGCTATGGCGGGCTTCCCGGGCAAGCATCGGCGCCGGGAACAAGCCGCCTAGAATACCTCATGCGCGCACGCCTCTGGTCCTCGACTGATGTGCCAGCTACAGTAAGGTCTTTCTTCGACCCGAGCTCCGTGCATGTCTTTATTGCGCCCTACCCTGTTGACGCTTGCCTGCCTGCTGCCTCTTGCGAGCATCGCCGACGACCTGCCGTCACTCGGCGACGCCAGTTCTGCCATTGTCTCACCCCAGCAGGAGCACGACCTGGGCCGCGCCTGGCTGAGCATCCTGCGCGGGCAGGTCAACCAGTTGTCCGACCCGCTGCTCAAGGATTTCGTCGAAAACAGCGTGTATAAACTGGCCGAAACCAGCCAGCTGCAAGACCGGCGCCTGGAATTCATCTTGATCGACAGCAAGGAACTCAACGCCTTCGCCGCGCCCGGCGGTATCGTCGGGGTCAACGGCGGGCTGTTCCTCAATGCCCAGACCGAAGGCGAATATGCCGGCGTGCTGGCCCACGAATTGGCTCACTTGTCGCAACGCCACTTTGCCCGCGGCATCGAACAGCAACAACAAATGCAGTTGCCGGTGATGGCGGCCTTGCTGGCCGGCATCGTGCTGGCCGCCACCGGTGCCGGTGACGCCGGTATCGCGGCCATTGCCGGCACCCAGGCCGGCGCCTATCAGAAGCAGATGAGCTTCTCGCGCGAGCGCGAGCAGGAAGCCGACCGTATCGGCATCATCAACCTGGAAAAGGCCGGCTACGACCCGCGCAACATGCCGAACATGTTCGAACGCCTGGCCCGCCAGTACCGGTTCGATGCCAAGCCGCCGGAATTCCTGCTGACCCACCCGGTGACTGAATCGCGTATCGCCGACACCCGCAACCGCGCCGAACAGTCGCCCAAGGGCGGCGTGGAAGACACCGTGCGCTACCAGTTGATCAGGGCGCGAGTACAGTTGATCTACGAAGAAACTCCCGGCATGGCGGCCAAGCGCTTTCGCGTGCTGCTGGACGAGAACCCCAACTCGGACCCGGCCCGCTATGGCCTGGCCATCGCCCAGATCAAGGGCGGCCAGCTCAACGAGGCGCGCGCCAACCTCAAGCCACTGCTGGCCAAGTCGCCGAACGAGGTGATCTACAACCTCGCCGAAATCGACCTGGACATCACCAACAACCGCTTCCCGGATGCCCAGGCGCGGGTCGACAAGATGCTCGCCCTGTACCCCGACAACTACCCGCTGAACCAGTCACGGGTAGACTTGTTGCTCAAGCAGGGGCACTACCCCGAGGCCGAAAAGGCTTTGAGCAGCTTGCTCAAAAGCCGCCCCGAAGACCCGGACGTGTGGAACCTGGTGGCCGATGCCCGTGGCCAGAACGGCAATATCGTCGGTTCCCAACAAGCCCGCGCCGAATACTTTGCCCTGACTGGCGACTTTCGCCAGGCCATCCAGCAACTGGACTTCGCCCAGCGCCGCGCCGGCAACTTCCAGGAACAGGCGAAAATCGATGCACGGATCAAGGAATTGCGTGATCAGGAGCGCATGGTCAAGGACATGATGCGATAGGCAACCGGATACGGGCGGCGTGGACTACACTTTTCCCTCCCCGCCCGTGACTTAGCAGCGCCAATGGTTTTTTTCGCCACATTTTCGACAATTTTTTCACCATTGACCGGCAACGTCTAAGCTTCAGCAAGGTGCGATGAATTTACGTAACCGGGCTGAACACTATGGGCGCTTTGTGGCAAAACGAACCCACCCGGACTGCAGTGCCTACTGACAGTCCTGAACCCCCTACCCCGCCAAAAAGCCCGCGGCAGCGCCATTTGTGGCGGCGCCTGTTCTGGTTACTCGTGTTGATCGCCCTGGTGACCCTGGGGTTTGCCATCGCCTCGGAAATGCGCACCTCCAAATTACAGGCGCGCGAATTCAGCAAACTGGCCAAGACCCTCACCTACACCCTGGAACCCGGCCCCAGCAAGGCCATCGCCTACCCTGGCAGCGGCCCGTTCGACAAGCGCTTGGGCTACAGCGACCTGGGCGAATTTTTGCCGCGCCTGCTCAAGCGCGACTACGTGATCAAGGACCAGACTCACTTTTCCCCAGACTTGATGGCCTATTACGACCACGGGCTGTTCGTGCCCTACTCCGAGAAAATCCAGGCGGGCTTGTCGATTACCGACTGCCGCGACGAATTGCTGTACGGTTTTCACTATCCGCAACTGTTGTACCCCAGTTTCCAGTCAATTCCACCGGTGGTGGTCAATAGCCTGTTGTTCATCGAAGACCGCGACCTGCTCAGCCACAGCGAACCGCTGATGAATCCGGCGGTCGACTGGCCGCGCTTCGGCATGGCGGCCTACTCCCAGGTGGCCAAATTGCTGTCGCTGCCCGGCCAGTCTGCAGGTGGCAGCACCTTGGCCACGCAACTGGAAAAGTACCGCCACTCGCCCGACGGCCTCACCGTTTCGGGCAGCGAAAAAATTCGCCAAATGCTCTCGGCCAGCGTACGTGCTTACCAAGACGGCCCGCAAACCCTGGAAGCGCGCCAGCGCATCGTGCGCGACTACCTCAACAGCGTGCCGCTTTCGGCAGTACCCGGCCATGGCGAAGTGCACGGCATGGCCGAGGGCCTGCGCGTGTGGTACGGCGCCGACTTCAACCAGGTCAACAAGGACCTCAACGCCACCGCCACCGACCCGACCAGGCTGGCTGCCCGCGGCCTGGCCCTGCGCGAGGTGCTGTCCTTGATGATTGCCCAGCGCCGGCCTTCGCACTTTTTGAACAAGGGCCACGACGAACTGGCGCAACTGACCGACAGCCATATCCGCTTGTTGGCCGCCAATAACGTGATCGACCGCAAACTTGGCGACGCCGCCCTGGCCAGCAAGGTCAGCTACCGCGACTGGGTTCAACAGCCGACGATTCAACCGATCGAAACCAACAAAGGCATCAGTGCGGCACGTACGCGCCTTTCGGTGCTGCTCAACCGGCCACTGTACGACCTGGACCGCCTGGACCTGTCGGCCACCACCACCTTGCAAAGTGACCTGCAGCGCCAGGCCACCGACTACATCAAAAAACTTGCCGACCCCACCGTGGCCCAGCAACTGGGCCTGATCGGCGAGCACTTGCTGACCCCCACCAGTACCTCGCAAGTGAACTACAGCTTCACTCTGTTCGAGCGCACCCCGGACGGTGATCGGGTGCGGGTGCAAACCGACAGCACCGACCAGCCGTTCGATATCAATGAGGGCAGCAAGCTGGAACTGGGCTCCACGGCCAAAATGCGCGTGCTCACCAGTTACCTGGAGATCATCAGCGAACTGCACGACCGTTTTGCCGGGCAAGCACCCGCCGACCTGAAAAAGGTGGACATCAACGAAAACGATCGCCTGACCCGCTGGGCCGTCGACTACCTAATCCAAAATAAGGACCAGAACCTCAAGGCCATGCTGGAGGCAGCGCTGGAGCGCAAGTATTCAGCCAGCCCCGGTGAAAGCTTTTTCACCGGCGGCGGCATGCACAGCTTCGTCAACTTCCGCCGTGAGGACAACGGCCGTATCCCCACCCTCAAGGAAGCGCTGCGCGAGTCGATCAACCTGCCCTTTATCCGCCTGATGCGCGACTTGGTGCGCTACAGCACCTACCAGGCGCCCAATAACAGCGCGCAACTGCTCAAGGACGATGGCGACCCGCGCCGCCAGGAATACCTGGCGCGCTTTGCCGACCGCGAAGGCACAGAGTTCCTGTTGCGCTTCTGGAAGCGCTACCAACACAAGGACAATGCCGCGCGCCTGGATACCTTCCTCGACGGCATGCACCCTACCGCCTCGCACTTGGCCGCCGTGCACCGCTACCTGTACCCGGACGCCGACCCGGCCACTTTCAACACCTTCGTCCGTTCGCACCTGAAAAAAGGCGACAGCGTCACCGACAAACGCCTGGGCGAGTACTACACCAGTTACGGCCCCGGCCACTGGGACCTGCCCGACCAAGGCTATATCGCTCGGGTTCACCCACTGGACCTGTGGCTGGTGGGCTACCTGATGAAAAAACCCGACGCCAAGTTCAGCGAAGCCACCACCGCCAGCCACTTCGAACGCCAAGAGGTATACAGCTGGCTGTTCAAAAGCAAACACAAGAGCGCCCGTGACAGCCGTATCCGCACCATGCTCGAGATCGAGGCCTTCCTGGACATCCACCGCCGCTGGCAGCGCCTGGGCTACCCGTTCGACCACCTGGTACCGTCCCTGGCCACCGCCATCGGCAGCTCGGGCGACCGCCCCGCCGCGCTGGCCGAGCTGATCGGGATCATCCAGAACGATGGCGTGCGCCTGCCGGTCATGCGCATCGACTCCCTGCACTTCGCCGAAGGCACCCCCTACGAAACCCAGATCATCAGTGACCCGAGCAAAGCCAAGCGGGTATTGCCTTCGGAAGTAGCCGGGGCCATGCGCGAAGCCCTGTCGCAAGTGGTGGACGCCGGTACTGCGCGGCGCGTCTCGGGCAGCTTCAAAACCGCCGATGGCACCTCGCTGGTGATGGGCGGCAAGACCGGCACCGGTGACAACCGCATCGAAAGCTTTGGTGCCCGCGGCCGGGTGCTGGGCTCCAAATCCATCAACCGCACGGCCACCTTCGTGTTCTTTATCGGCGACAACCACTTCGGCACCCTGACCGCGTTTGTGCCGGGCCGGGCCTCGGAGGCATTCAAATTTACCTCGGCGCTGCCGGTGCAGGTGCTCAAGGGCATGGCGCCGATCCTCACGCCCTACTTGCAGCCCGGCGCAAATACTGAGTGCCGGGGGCCGGCACCCGCTGCCAGTTTGAAGCTGCAAGCTTCAAGTGGTGCACCGTAGGCCGGCTCCCGTCGGTCCAGCTTGAGGCTTGAAGCTTAAAGCTGCTCTTGATCCTGATTAAGATATATCTTAAGGTATATCTTAACTAGACAGGAGAAGACGAGATGAGAGAGCACAACCACCCCCACCACCCCCATTCCGGCCGCGAGCTGGGCGATGGCCGCGATGGCTTCGAACGCCGCCCCGGCCGTGAGCGCGGCGGCCGCGGCCCACGGGTATTTGCCCCCGGCGACCTGAAACTGCTGCTGTTGGCCCTGGTGGCGGAACAGCCTTGCCACGGCTACGACCTGATCCGCCAGATCGAAGGCATGTTCGATGGCGCCTACAGCCCCAGCCCTGGCGTGATCTACCCGACCCTGACCTTCCTTGAAGAAAGCGAAATGATCAGCGGCGATGCCCAAGGCGGCAAAAAGCTCTACAGCGTGACCCAAGCGGGTCGCCAGTCCTTGCTGGACCAGGCCATCGCCCTGGACGGCGTGCGCACCCGCATCGACGTGAGCAAACGCTCGCTGCGCGGCCACGACCGCCCAGCCGAGATTCACGAAGCGGTGCACAACCTGCGCCACGCCCTGCAATTGCACCATGGTCGCTGGAGCCCGGAAGAAATCCTGCGTGTGCGCGACCTGCTCAACACCACCGCCAAGGCCATCGTCGACGGCCCACAGACCCAGGAGAAAGCTCAATGAAGGCTGAGAACACCCAAGGCGTACACCGCGTCATGCACGAAATCAAACGCCGCCGCCTGGACGTGCTGCGCGTGGTCGACCTGACCCCACGCATGCGCCGCATCACCCTGGGCGGCCCAGAGCTGGCAGGTTTCCTGAGCTTGGGCAGCGACGACCACATCAAGTTGATGTTCCCCCGCACCCCAGAGGAACAAGCAGCCCTGGAAACCATGGTGCTCGGCGCGCCCGGCGCAGACGGCGTGAAGCCGGCCATGCGCGACTACACCCCGCGGCGCATCGACCTGGCCGGCGGCGAACTGGACATCGACTTCGTGCTGCACGGCGACGGCCCTGCCTCGACCTGGGCCGAGCAATGCAAACCTGGCCAGCACCTGTACATCGGTGGGCCGCGCAGCTCGATGATCGTGCCGGACATTTTCGACAGCTACTTGCTGATCGGCGACGAAACCGCCATCCCGGCCATCGCCCGGCGCCTGGAAGAACTGCCGGCCGGCCGCACTGCCCTGGTGGTAGTGGAAATCGAGAACGCCGAGGAAAAACAAGCGTTCCAGAGCGCGGCAAGCGTGGAAGTGATCTGGGTCAAGCGCCACACCGGCGACCTGGAGAGCGTGGTCACCGACCTGGAACTGCCCAAAGGCGAGTTGTACGCCTGGATTGCCACCGAGGCGGCCCTGTCACGCCGCGTGCGTAAAGTGCTGTTGCAGGCTCGCGGCCTGAACGAAGGCCAAGTCAAGGCCGCCGGCTACTGGCGCCTGGACGAAAACGACGAGGGCTGATCACGAAATGCTGACGGCCTGGCGCTTGCCCTGCCAGTGATCCAGGCCAATCAGCAACAGTGACATGGCAATGAAACCCACCAAAATCACCAGGCAATTGATGAACACCTGCGTGTAGCCCAACTCGCCGACGTCCATGAACCCGTATGGGTAAGTCCCGATCACATGGCCGCGCAACAAGCTGTAGGCGAAGTAGACGGTGGGGTACAGCATCCACCGCAGGACATGCCGCACGCGTAGCTGGCCCTTGGGCACACAGCACCACCAGAAGCACAGGAACACCGGTGGCAGCACGTCATGCAGCAATTCGTTGACCCACCACTGCAACCCCTCGGGATGCCACAGATCACGTAGCAGCAAGCTGTAGACCAACCCCACCAGCGCAATGCTGACCGCCACCCCGGAACTTACCCAGGGCTGTCGGAAAAAATCCCGCCCCCTGGACGCTCGCCCTACCACCGCACTGGTCAACACGACAGCCACCAGGGTATTGGTGAGGATCGTGAAGTAACTGAAGAAATTGACCACCCCGCCCAACAGGCTCGCTTCATTTTGCCAGCGCACCATCAAGGTGATGTACAGCTGCAAGGCCAAGGCCACCCAGGCCATCCAGGCCGCACCCTGGGTGAACCACTTCAGGGGTCGGGACATCTCGTGGGGCATGCAACTCTTCCTTGGCAATCAGCGTTTGGTGCGCTGCAGCTTCACATACAAGCGCTCGACCTTCTCCCGTGCCCACGGCGTCTTGCGCAGGAACGTCAGGCTGGACTTGATGCTGGGGTCGCTCTTGAAGCAGCGGATATCGATGCGTTCGGCCAGCCCCGACCACTCGTAGTGGGCGACCAACGCATTGAGGATCTGCTCAAGGGTAACGCCGTGCAGCGGGTTATTGGGGGTATCGGTCATGCCGGGCTCCAGCCGAGTGAAAGGTGCGCACCATAGCCGAGCCGTCAGGCAGGGGGAAGAGCCTATCGCAGTGGCCTTGGTGGTTGAATAGGCTCTTTTGCAAGCGCCTGTAGGGCGTTTCTGAAAATTGCCAATTAGCCATTCGCTCAGTCTAGCGGCTGGAGCGCCGCGCAAAGAACACTTACACCGTGCGGGGTTATTAGCTTCATTGTTACACGCTGAGCAATTATTCATGTTGCTTTAACATCTTTAATTCACAAAAAAACCTCTATATCCTTCGCGCGCTGCAAACTGAAGCGTTTAACTTTCGTAATAAAACCTACATTTATCGTTTCCGGATAAACACCCCGCAAACATAATGTACCGTTTAGTTAATAATTAAGAATCGTATAAAAAATGCCCGATATCGACTTCCAGCGTCCTCGCGTCGCTCGCACTTCCCTGGCCTGTGCAAAGGCCCTCCGACTGCTGGGCGGCATGACTGCCCTGGGCTTGGCCACCTGCGCCCAGGCCGCACCGGCATTCGACAGCGACTCCCCGTGGATGCTGGGCGACTGGGGCGGCAAGCGTACCGAGCTGGCTAACGCCGGTTACGACTTCAAGCTGGACTACGTGGGCGAGACCGGCAGCAACCTGCACGGCGGCTACAATCACGACCACGCCACCCGCTACAGCGACCAGTTCGCCTTGGGCATGCACATGGACCTGCAGAAAATCCTGGGCTGGCACGACGCCGAGTTCCAACTGACCCTGACCGACCGCAACGGTGACAACATCACCAACGACCGCGTGGCCGACCCGCGCACCGGCGGCATCAGCTCGTCCCAGGAAGTTTATGGCCGCGGCAGCATCGTGCGCCTGACCCAGATGTACTACCAACAGAAGTTTTTGGACCGCAAGCTCGACATCAAGGTCGGCCGCTTTGGCGAAGGCGAAGACTTCAACAGCTTCAACTGCGACTTCCAGAACCTGGCGTTCTGCGGCTCGCAAGTTGGCAACTGGGCCGGTTCCATCTGGTACAACTGGCCGGTCAGCCAATGGGCGATGCGCGTCAAGTACCACATCACCCCAGAGGTTTACGCACAGGTTGGCGCCTACGAGCAGAACCCGTCCAACCTGGAAAATGGTAACGGTTTCAAATTGAGCGGCAGCGGCACCCAAGGCGCGGTACTGCCCGTGGAACTGGTGTGGACCCCAACCCTGAACGGCCTGCCGGGCGAATACCGTGCCGGTTACTACTACAGCACCGCCAACGCCAAGGACGTCTATAAAGACAACCAAGGCCAACCGGCCGCCCTCAGCGGCGATGACTACCGCTCGAGTTCGAGCAAGCACGGCTACTGGCTGGGCCTGAACCAGCAACTGACCAGCCTGGCGAGCGACCACTCGCGCGGCCTGAGCGTGTTCGGCAACGTGACCGTGCACGACAAGAAAACCAACATGGTCGACAACTATGTGCAGGCCGGCGTGGTGTACAAGGGCCTGTTCGACGCCCGCCCCAAGGATGACATCGGCTTTGCCGTGGCGCGCATCCACGTGAACCCTGCCTACCGCAAAAACGCCGAGGCGCAGAACCTCGCCAACGCCGTGTATGACTACGACGACCCCAGCTACTTGCCGATCCAACGCACCGAATCCAGCGCCGAACTCAATTACGGCGTGCACGTGGCCAATTGGCTGACCGTGCGCCCCAACCTGCAGTACGTGCGCCACCCTGGCGGCGTCTCCGAAGTGGATAACGCCTGGGTCGGTGGCATCAAGATTCAAAGTTCTTTCTGAATTTAAAAGCGAACTATTCGTTCGCTGTAGTACCTCAGCAGGAGCGTAGGAAAATTCTGAACTACGCTCCACTACTTAAAACGTAACGGAGAAACACACTATGAGCACTGACGGTGCTTTGAGTAGATCTCGCCTGTGGCCCAACTTGTTGGGCCTGGTATTTCTATTGCTTGGTTTGGGTTTGCTAGGCCTGGGTATCAAACTGGCCACCCTGGGCGGCTCGCTTTACTACGTGATCGCCGGTGTTGTTCTGGTGATCAACGGTATCCTGCTGCTGACCGGTCGCCAGGCCGCGATCGGCTTGTACGCGCTGTTCCTGTTCGCCAGCACCGTCTGGTCCTTGTATGAAGTCGGCCTGGACTGGTGGCAACTGGTCCCACGCCTGTCGCTGTGGTTCGTGCTGGGTGCGCTGCTGTGGCTGCCAGCCTTCCGCGTGCCTTTGCTGCGCAACGGCCCTGCGCCGGTCGCCACCCGCGCACTGGGTGCTGCCGTGATCATCGCCGGCGCTTGCGCGGTGGCCAGCCAGTTCACCAACCCGGGTGAAATCAAGGGCGACCTGGGCCGCGATACCGCCGACATGGCCAGCGCCGCGCCAACCCAGCCCGATGGCGAATGGCAGTCGTATGGCCGTACCGAGTTCGGCGAGCGTTACTCGCCGCTCAAGCAGATCACCGCGGCTAACGTCGGCAAGTTGAAAGAAGTGTGGCGTATCCGCACCGGCGACATGCCGACCGACAAAGACCCGGTCGAGTTGACCAACCAGAACACCCCGCTGAAGGTCAACGGCATGCTGTATGCCTGCACCGCCCACAGCAAGGTGCTGGCCCTGGACCCGGACACCGGCAAGGAAATCTGGCGATTCGACCCTGAAATCCAAGGCCCTAACGGCAATGACTTCCGTGGCTGGGCGCACATGACCTGCCGTGGCGTGTCGTACTACGACGAAGCCAACTACAGCAAGTCTGACGCCATCAGCACCCCGGCAGCCCTGTCGACCGCTGGCCAGGCCGTCGCCACCAGTTGCCCGCGTCGCCTGTTCCTGCCGACCGCCGACGCCCGCCTGATCGCGCTGAACGCCGACACCGGTAAAGTCTGCGAAGACTTCGGCAACAAAGGCGTGGTGAACCTGCGCGCCAACATCGGCTCGTTCACCCCAGGTGGCTACTACGCCACTTCCCCCGCTGCCATCACCCGTAACCTGGTGATCATTGGCGGCCACGTGACCGACAACGAATCCACCAACGAGCCATCGGGCGTGATCCGTGCGTTCGACGTGCACGACGGTCACCTGGTATGGAACTGGGATGCCGGCAACCCGGACGCTACCGCGCCGATCGCCGAAGGCCAGACCTACACCCGCAACTCGCCGAACATGTGGTCGCTGGCCAGCGTCGACGAGAAGCTGGGCCTGATCTACCTGCCATTGGGCAACCAGATGCCTGACCAATGGGGCGGCAACCGTACCCCAGAGTCGGAGAAATTCAGCGCCGGCACCGTGGCCCTGGACATCGACACCGGCAAACTGCGCTGGAACTACCAGTTCACCCACCACGACCTGTGGGACATGGACGTACCGAGCCAACCGACCCTGCTCGACATGAAGACCGCCGAAGGCGTGAAGCCGGCGCTGATTCAGCCGACCAAGCAAGGCAGCCTGTACGTGTTGGACCGTCGCACCGGTACGCCGATCGTGCCGATCCAGGAAATCTCGGTACCGCAAGGCGCTGTCGAGGGTGATCATACCTCGCCGACCCAAGCACGCTCCGAGCTGAACCTGCTGGCACCAGAGCTGAACGAAAAATCCATGTGGGGCGTGACCCCGTTCGACCAACTGCTGTGCCGTATTCAGTTCAAGTCGCTGCGTTATGAAGGCCAGTACACCCCTCCGTCGGTCCAGGGCAGCATCATCTACCCAGGCAACGTCGGTGTGTTCAACTGGGGCGCGGTATCGGTAGACCCAGTCCGCCAGATGCTGTTCACCAGCCCTAACTACATGGCGTTCGTATCGCAACTGGTGCCACGCGCCAAAGTCGACGCCAACAGCAAGCGCGAAAGCGAAACCAGCGGCGTGCAACCTAACGCTGGCGCGCCTTACGCGGTGATCATGCACCCCTTGATGTCGCCGTTCGGCGTACCGTGCCAGGCACCTGCCTGGGGCTACGTGGCCGGTATCGACATGACCACGGCCAAGGTCGTCTGGAAGCACAAGAATGGCACCAGCCGTGACAGCTCGCCCGTGCCACTGGGCCTGAACCTGGGTGTGCCAAGCATGGGCGGCTCCATGGTGACGGCCGGCGGCGTCGGCTTCCTGAGCGGCACCCTGGACCAGTACATCCGCGCCTATGACGTGCGCAACGGCAAGGAGCTGTGGTCCAGCCGCCTGCCGGCTGGTGGCCAGTCCACGCCAATGACCTACACCGGCAAGGATGGCGCGCAGTACGTGCTGTCGGTGGTTGGCGGCCATGGCTCGCTGGGCACCAAGATGGGCGACTACATCATCGCCTACAAACTGGCTGAGTAAGGCCGGTTAAAAAAAACCGCCGCTCCCGGAAGGGCGCGGCGGTTTTTTTATGCCTGTGAAACGTTATTTTTCGATCACTTCACCGCGCATCGGCGCAAGCCTTGCCAACAACCGGTTCTGCGCCGGCACCGGCACGTTCTGCGCTTCCATGGCCTTGATCAGGTCTTCCACCAAGGCGTTGAAATCGCTGCGGGTCAGGTGTTGGCCCTTGTGGCTCTCGGCCATGCTGTCGCCGGTATAAACGCAAGGCCCACCGGCCTCCACGCAAAACTGCTCCACCAGCTTGTCGCGCAGGCGGGCGATGTCGATCTTGCGAAAGTGCTCGACGATGCGCGGGTCGCGGGCGATGTTCAAGAGCATGCCTTCGACGATTTTCTGGATACCGGCGCGCTGGCCCAGCGCTTGATACAGGCTGTCATCACGCGCGGGCTGTTGCGCGCTGCAACCCCACAACAGCGCAAGGCCCAGGGCTGCGGCGATCAATGGCTTCATCAGAAACTCCCCTGCACGGACAGGTAGGTGCCGTTCTGGTTGTCCAGGGTGGCGATCTCGCCCAGGCGGGCATATGCCAGCACAAAGGCTACATGCTTGGTCGGGAACCAGCCGACGAACACATCGGCCCAATCGCTTTCACCCGAGAACGACAGGTTGTCCGGCTTTTCTCGATACTCCACGCCCATGGCCCAACGCGGGTTGAACATCACGGCCACCGAGCCTTCCTTGAGCACGCTGCGCGTGTCACGCCGGTCGCCGCCAAACCCCAGCACGCCCAGCTCGTTGGCCCGGCTGTAGCGCAGGTTGCCGTTCACCAGCAGGTCGTAGCCAAACGCCGCGCCGAGGAACAACCGGCTGGCGGCCAGGTAGCCTTCCACGTCGTGGTCGCGCTTGGCGCCCACCAGGCTCGGGATCAGGAAATCGCGCTGGTGCTTGTACTCAAGGCCCAGCGACACTTGCGGCAAGTCGTCGTAGATCAGGTCGCCAAACAGGCGCACCTTGAGGCCGAACACGTCTTGGCTGAGGCTGTCTTCGGGCAGGCCGAGCTTGTGCACCAGCGAGCCCAAGTCAAAGCGCTGACGGGCATAGGACACTTCAATGCGGTTGTCATAACTGGCCGCCATGCCCACCACGTCCAGGCGGTAGTCCGGCAGGTTGACCGTGGTGCCGAACACCGTGGCGCCCCACTCGCCCTGCTCGCCGTACCCGGCCAGCACCGCCCACGGCGTGATGCCGCCACCCGCCGCGCCTTCGATACTGGATGCACCCCCGGTAGCCAACAAGCGCCCCTGATCGGCCAGCACCGGAGCAACCCACCCCAACGCCAATGAACACAACACAAAGGAAACTCTGAATTTCATCAATCAATGAACCATGGCAAACGGGGTGGTGAGCGGTTGTTTGACCCAGGCCTCGAACGCCGCCGCAGTGAGCGGCCGGCTGATCAGGTAACCCTGGGCGGTATCGCAGTGCCAGCGCTCGAGTAAGCGCAGGCTATGTTCGTATTCGACGCCCTCGGCCACCACCTTGAGCCCCAGGTTGTGGCTCATCTCGATGGTGGAGCGCACGATCACCGCGTCTTCGCTTGTTTCATCCAGGTTGCGCACAAAGGACTGGTCGATCTTGAGCTCTTGCACCGGCAGGCGCTTAAGGTGGGCCAGCGATGAATAGCCGGTGCCGAAGTCATCCACCGACAGGCTGATGCCGCACTCGCGCAGACGGTTGAGCACCTTGAGCGCCGATTCCGGCTCACGCATCACGGCGCTTTCGGTGATCTCGAAAATCAGTTGCTCGGCCGGCACGTTGTGCTGCTTGAGCACTCGCGTCACCTGCTCGGCCAGGTCCTGGCCATGCAGGTCATCGGCGGAAATGTTCAACGACAACTGCACGCGCATGCCGCGCTTGTTCCATTCGCTCAACTGCCGGATGCCCTCGCCGATCACCCAGCGCGTCAGGCTCTGGATGCTGCCGGTACGCTCGGCCAGCTCGATGAACTCAGCCGGCGAGACCATGCCGAACTGCGGGTGCTGCCAACGCAACAAGGCCTCGGCCTGGCGCACCCTGCCCTGGCGGATGTCGAGCTTGGGTTGATAGTTGAGCAACAGTTCGCCGTTCGCCGCGGCGCGGCGCAAGTCACGGATCAAGCTGATCTGGCGCTGGTGCGCCAGGTCGCGGCCGTGCTCATACACCTGCAGGCGACCGGGTATGTCGGCAGCGTCTTTCATGGCGATGGCGGCGCGGGCCAGTAACTCGTCGCAGGTCACGCCATCGGCAGGATAGGCCGCGATACCGATACGGCAATCGATGGCGATGTCGTGCCCGCCAATACGCTGGGGCTTGAGCAGCAATTGCTGCACCTGGTCGGCCATGGCCACCGCGCTGTCGCTGTCGATGCCTTCAAGCAGCAACAGGAACTCGTCGGCAATCAGGTGCGCCACGGTATCGCCCGGGCGAACTGCTGCCAGAAGGCGTTGGCTAACCCGTTGCAACAGGCTGTCGACAAAGGCCGGCCCACCGTTTTCACTGAGCGAGCGCAGGTTATCGATGCCCAGGTACAGCAAGGCCACCGGCCGTTGCGCGGCGATTGCACTGCCCAGGCGCTCCATGGCCAACGCGCGGTTGGGCAGGCCCGTCAGGCTGTCGTGCAAGGCGTTGTGGGCGATCAGTTGCTCACGTTCGGCGATGCCCTCCTGCATCTGGTTGAAAGCGGTGGCCAACAGGCCCAACTCGTCGCTGCGGGTCATTTGCAGAGGCGTCTGGTAGTCACCCTTGCGGATGCGCCCGGCGGCTTGGGCCAAGGCCTGCACCGGTTGCGAAACGCTGCGTGCCAGCAACAACGCGCCGACCAAAGATGCCAGCAAGGCCAGCAACGAGATGCCGAGGATGTTCTGGTCCAGCGGGGCGAAGGCGCGCATCGCTTCGTCCAGCGGGCTTTGCAGCAACGCGACGACCTGGCCTTGACCGCTGCTGTCGTTGCCCAGCAGCACCGGCTGGCTGAGGTAGTTCTCACCACCAAAGACAGTCAGGGTGACGCCATGGGCTTTCTGATTGCCCTGCATCCAGATACTCAGGCTGCCCAGCAAGCCGGCCGGCTGGGTACTGACCAACGCGCCCGGTTGGGCATTGTCGATGGCCAGGAACGATACCTGCAAGTTGGTCATCGAGCGCAGTTCCTGGGCGAACGCGCTGTCCATGCTGAAGCCCATCACCACCCGGGCGATCGGCAGGGGCGCCATCACCGGCGCCTCCACCAGCAAGTGCGGTTGCCCGGCCAACGGCACGATCAACATCGATTGCTTGCTGCGGCGCATGTCGCGCAGGGCCTGGTCAAAGCGGAACGGTGTGCCAACCGCGACACTGTCCAGGGTGCTCGACAGCACCCGACCGTCCATGCCCAGCAGGAACACGTCACTGGCATTGATGCGCATGCCGTGGTTGACCAGTGCCGAGCGGATGGTGGCCGAATCGCCACTGGCCACCGCATCGCGAAAACCGAAATCCTGCGCCAGCACCTGCACGCCATCGCGCAGGCGGCGCCCGCGGGCATCGAGCAAGCGCTCGAATACCCGCGCACCTACCTCCAGCTGTTCATTGGCCTGGGCACGCACGGCTTCGTTGGTGGCCCCCTTGACTGCAAACGTCAACGCACCGATCACTACCATCAACAGCAGGATCAATACGCAGGCGATGCGCGCCTGGAAGCTATTTCGCAGGTTCACGGGCAGCTTGATCAAAGGCATTGCCAAAGTCGCTCTGTGAGTGTTCGCTCATGTCCATGCCATCCATGTCACCCATTGCCTCGCCAGTGGCGGGTTGCACCGTCACCTTGAAACTTTGTTTAAGCCCCGCGGCGGGCACCTGGATGTCGCCCGCAGGCTGGGTACGCAGGTCGGCCGATTGCGGGTGCCACAGGGTCGCGGTGTACTGCCCGGGCGCAAGGTCGGCCAGGTGGATGCGCCCCTTGTCGTCACTCACGGCAAACACTGGGTCGGCGGTCACGTAGACGTAGCCAAGCATGGTGTCGTGAATGTTGCACCCCAGCACCACCACGCCTGGCTTATCGAACAATAGGGGTTGGCTGGGCGTGCCTTGATAGAGGCGCAACTCGAAACGCTTGGGTTCGGAGAACGAATAGACCTGGTGGCGGATGTCATCGCTGTTGGGGAACTTGACCTGTGTGCCGGTGTGCACCACCAACACATGGGGCGCGAACTGCTTGTCGTGCTGGTCCATGTCGGCCTTGCCGGCAACCGGCGCCTTGAGGCCATTGCCGCTCAAGGTCAACACCGCGTTGCGCAGCGGCTTGCCGTCCTGGTCGAGCATTTGCGCGTCCAGGCTCGCCGCCTGGACGTCGGCAGCCACTGGCAGCAGGGCCAACAGGGTCAAAACAGCAATCAGCACTTTGCGCATGCGGGAAACTCGGCAAGACAGAACAAGAGCCGACCCTGGCGTTCAAGTGAAACGTTAAAGCAGGTTACCCGGCACATAAAGGAAGCGCACGTTATATATTGTAGCCTTTTGCCATTACGCGGCAAAGGAGACGAACGGTAATACTGGCCCACTGACACAACCCTAGCGTCGTTTCAGAGAGGTTTTCATAGATATCGTCAGGGTTTGGTAAAGCTGAAGGGCTGCCATTGAAACCACCGACGAACTGCCCCATCTAAGCACCATAGCCAATTGCGCAGGTGCCCCATGAGCAACCAGCAGGACTTCCCCGAGAATCCCTCCGAACACCTGGAAAGCGAACACATCGAGCATTCGACTCACTCCAGCACCGAACTGACCCTGCCCGGGCAAAACCTGCCGGACAAGGTGTACATCATCCCGATCCACAACCGGCCGTTTTTCCCGGCGCAGGTGTTGCCGGTCATCGTCAACGAAGAGCCCTGGGCCGAAACCCTGGACCTGGTGGCCAAGACCCCGCATCACTCGCTGGCGTTGTTCTTCATGGAAACGCCGCCGGAAGACACTCGGCATTTCGACACCTCCAACCTGCCGCTGTACGGCACCTTGGTAAAGATCCACCACGCCAGCAAAGAGAACGGCAAGCTGCAGTTTGTCGCCCAGGGCCTGTCCCGGGTGCGCATCCGCACCTGGCTCAAGCATCATCGCCCGCCCTACCTGGTCGAGGTCGAATACCCGCACCAGCCCAGCGAGCCGACCGACGAGGTCAAGGCCTACGGCATGGCGTTGATCAATGCGATCAAGGAACTGTTGCCGCTCAACCCGCTGTACAGCGAGGAGCTGAAAAACTACCTCAACCGCTTCAGCCCCAACGACCCGTCGCCGTTGACCGACTTCGCCGCCGCCCTGACTTCGGCCACAGGCCCCGAGCTGCAACAGGTGCTGGACTGCGTGCCGATGCTCAAGCGCATGGAAAAAGTGCTGCCCATGCTGCGCAAGGAGGTCGAGGTCGCGCATCTGCAAAAAGAGATCTCTGCGGAAGTGAACCGGCAGATCGGCGAACATCAGCGCGAGTTTTTCCTGAAAGAACAACTCAAGGTTATCCAGCAGGAGCTGGGCCTGACCAAGGACGACCGCAGCGCCGACGTCGAACAATTCCAGCAGCGTCTGGAGGGCAAGACCCTACCCGCCCAGGCGAAAAAACGCATCGACGAAGAGATGGGCAAGCTGGGCATCCTGGAAACCGGCTCGCCGGAGTACGCCGTTACCCGCAACTACCTGGATTGGGCCACCGCCCTGCCCTGGGGCGTGTACGGCAAGGACAAACTGGACCTCAAGCACGCACGCAAGGTGCTCGACCAGCATCACGCGGGGCTGGATGACATCAAGACACGCATCCTGGAGTTCCTCGCGGTAGGCGCCTATAAGGGTGAGATCGCCGGTTCCATCGTGCTGCTGGTGGGGCCGCCGGGCGTGGGCAAGACCAGCGTCGGCAAGTCCATCGCGCAATCCCTGGGCCGGCCGTTCTATCGCTTCAGCGTCGGCGGCATGCGTGACGAGGCCGAGATCAAGGGCCACCGGCGCACCTACATCGGCGCCCAACCGGGCAAGCTGGTGCAGGCGTTGAAAGACGTCGAGGTGATGAACCCGGTGATCATGCTCGACGAAATCGACAAGATGGGCCAGAGCTTCCAGGGCGACCCAGCCTCGGCGCTGCTGGAAACCCTGGACCCGGAACAGAACGTCGACTTCCTGGACCACTACCTGGACCTGCGCCTGGACCTGTCCAAGGTGCTGTTCGTGTGCACCGCCAACACCTTGGACTCGATCCCCGGGCCGTTGCTGGACCGCATGGAAGTGATCCGCCTGTCGGGCTACATCACCGAAGAAAAAATGGCCATCGCCAAGCGCCACCTGTGGCCCAAGCAGCTGGAAAAAGCCGGCGTAGACAAGGCCACCCTGGGCATCAGCGACGGCGCCCTGCGCGCGGTGATCGAAGGCTATGCCCGCGAAGCCGGGGTGCGCCAGCTGGAGAAACAGCTAGGCAAACTGGTGCGCAAGGCCGTGGTCAAACTGCTCGACGCCCCGGGCACGCCAATCAAAATCGGCACCAAGGACCTGGAAGCCGCCCTGGGCATGCCGGTGTTCCGCAGCGAGCAAGTGCTGTCGGGCAAGGGCGTGATCACCGGCCTTGCCTGGACCAGCATGGGCGGCGCCACCCTACCGATCGAAGCCACGCGCATCCACACGCTGAACCGCGGCTTCAAGCTGACCGGGCAATTGGGTGAGGTGATGAAGGAGTCGGCAGAGATCGCCTACAGCTATGTCAGCTCCAACCTCAAGCAATACGGGGCGGATCCGACCTTCTTCGACGAAGCCTTCGTGCACCTGCACGTACCGGAAGGCGCCACGCCCAAGGACGGCCCGAGTGCCGGGGTGACCATGGCCAGCGCCCTGCTGTCCCTGGCCCGCAACCAGGCGCCGAAAAAAGGCGTGGCCATGACCGGCGAACTGACCCTGACCGGGCACGTGCTGCCCATTGGTGGCGTGCGCGAGAAGGTGATTGCCGCGCGGCGCCAGAAGATCCATGAGCTGATCCTGCCGGAGCCCAACCGTGGCAACTTCGAAGAGCTGCCGGACTACCTGAAACAGGGCCTGACCGTGCACTTCGCCAAGCGCTTCTCTGACGTCGCAAAAGTGTTGTTCTGACACTCGTTTGGCTGCATTGCCCCTGTGCGGCAATGCAGCCAAATGGCTTTGCCCTCATCTTCGGTTATGCTGGCGCCATCCCTGATTGCCCGGAGCCTTCATGAAACCAGCCCGCCTGCTCGTCCCGCTGAGCCTTGCCCTGCTCGCCGCCTGCGCCCAACAAGCGCCCAAACAGAACGTCAGCCTGGCCAAGCAAAGCGACTGCCCCCTGGCCTTGCACACCGGCCAGCACCTGATTCTGACCCTGCCCAGCAACCCCACCACCGGCTACCGCTGGAAGGTGCAGAACCCTGCACCCGGAATTTTGCGCAGCCTGGGCCCCGAGGTTTACAGCAACCCGGAAGACGCGGGCCTGGTCGGCAGCGCCGGCCAGTCGGTGTGGCAGTTCCAGGCGCAAAACGCGGGCGATGGGCACTTGCTGCTGGTGTATCAACAGCCGTGGGCGCCGGAAGTGAAGCCGGTGCAAACCTTCGATTGTGCTATTACCGTGAAGTAAATATTGCTATCACTTGAATCACCTGTAGATAAAAAAACCGCCATTTGGGCGGTTTTTTATAAAGTGGATTCAGGCCTCTGGCCCTGCCAGCCGACCTACAGGCTCAAGCACCTTGCCTTTCTCCAAGCCTACCTTGAGGAGGCGGCGTTGATTGGAGGAAATGTCGCCCGCCAGCCGACGAGCGTCTTCTTCAAACTGAGCGATGAGCAACGCCTTGGCGGTATGATGTGCGGCTTTCATAGGCACCTCGAGTAATCTGACGATAGTCTGCATATTATTACGCCTTCACCGGCATAACAAGGCGCCCTTGAGCATTATATTCAAAACCAAGTTCTAGATACCAATGCGCGGCCCCTTGGCTGGGTTCTTGAATTTCTATCTCTTCACAGCCCAGCATCCGAGCATAGATATCTATCGACACGATGGCGAGTGATGCAACTACACCTCTTAGTGGATGAAATTTATTTGGCTTACCTTCCAGCAAGATAACTTTAATACAAATACTGCTTTTTCTTGGGGTCGCGTAACATAAACCACAAAGCTCCTTACCATACCAGAGAGAGACATCTAAACCTCGCGGATCCTTGCGTTTCCAGCCTCGCACGTTTTCCCAAGGGTATAGGACTACCTCTGCCCCCCATAAGTGACTAGCCGCAATGGCCTCGGCATCTATAGCATCATAACGAACCATCGCCGGATCGATTCCCGCCTTCAAGAAGCCAGGCTCTGCCTTTACCCTTTCATAAGCAATTTTGCGAGCTGCCGCCTTAAAGGCTTGATAGCGCAAGTTGTAATAACGCGACTCCTGAAGCATTGAATAAAATCCGTAAGCAACCCTAAGATCAGATATACAAAACAGTACCCGCGCACATCAATAATGACAATAACCTGGGTGCCCCACATAAAAATACGGAAACTTCCTACCTACTGTCCTACAGAAGCATCGATCATTAACAATCAGCCAATCGTTAGTGACCATTACTGAGTTTCGTGGGATGAAGCAACAGCATTGCAGCCTTCGGCCTCGCCACAGGTGTGAAACCGCGCCATACCGGTTAAAATACCGCCCCTCATTTCAGCCGACAGCACCGGAACACCCCCGTGAGCAAAGAGCCCGACCGCCTATTCTCCCAGCCGCTGGCCCAGGTGCCCGACTTCGCCTTCAACGAAGACGTGGTGCGGGTGTTCCCGGACATGATCAAGCGCTCGGTGCCGGGTTACCCGACCATCGTCGAGAACCTTGGCGTGCTGGCGGCGCAGTTCGCCCAGCCGCACACCACGCTGTACGACCTGGGCAGCTCCCTAGGCGCCGTCACCCAGTCGTTGCGCCGCCATGTGCGGGTGGACGACTGCCATGTGATTGCCGTGGACAACTCCCAGGCCATGGTCGAGCGCTGCCGCGAATACCTCAATGCCCAGGACTCGATGTTCCAGGAGTTGCTGCCAGTGCAGGTCATCGAAGGCGACATCCTGGCCCTGGACTTCAAGCCCGCGTCGGTGGTGGCGCTGAACTTCACCCTGCAGTTCATCGCCCCCGAGCAGCGCCTGGCCCTGCTGGGCCGTATCCGCCAGGCCCTGGTGCCCGGCGGGGCGATGATCCTCTCGGAAAAACTGCGCTTCAACGACCTTGAAGAACACGCACTGCTCACCGACCTGCACATCGCCTTCAAACGCGCCAATGGCTACAGCGAACTGGAAATTGCCCAGAAGCGCAGCGCCATCGAGAACGTGATGAAACCCGACAGCCTGGAAGAACACCGCGACCGCCTGCTGGCGGCCGGCTTTTCCAAGGTGGTGCCCTGGTTCCAATGCCTTAACTTTGCCTCGTTGATTGCCCTGCCATGATTGATCTCGCCCCACTGGTCCGCCGCCTGGCGGGCACCCCCCTGGCCGAATGGGCCAACGGCCTGCAAACCCAGCTCGACGCCAAAATGGAAAAAGGCCACGGCGACCTGGAGCGCTGGCAGGCCGCGCTCGACGCAATCCCGGCCGTGATGCCCAGCCAGATCGACCTGGTGAACGGCCTGAACCTCAACTGCGACTGCGACGACGCCACCCGCGAGCAGATGCGCACTGCGCTGATGGGCTTGTCGCCCTGGCGCAAGGGCCCGTTCGACCTGTTCGGCGTGCACGTGGACACCGAATGGCGCTCAGACTGGAAGTGGTCGCGGGTAGCGCCGCACCTGGACCTTAAAGGCAAGCGCGTGCTGGATGTCGGCTGCGGCAATGGCTACTACCAGTGGCGCATGCTGGGTGCCGGTGCCGACAGCGTGATCGGGGTAGACCCCAACTGGCTATTCTTCTGCCAGTTCCAGGCCGTGCAACGTTTTCTACCGGACTTGCCCGCCTGGCACCTGCCATTCGCCCTGGAAGACCTGCCGGCCAACCTGGAAGGCTTTGACACCGTGTTCTCCATGGGCGTGTTCTACCACCGCCGCTCGCCCATCGAACACCTGCTGGCCTTGAAAGACTGCCTGGTGAAGGGTGGCGAACTGGTGCTGGAAACCCTGGTGATCGATGGCGACGTCAACCAGGTGCTGGTACCCGAAGACCGTTACGCGCAAATGCGCAACGTGTGGTTCCTGCCCTCAGTGCCGGCGCTGGAACGCTGGCTGCGCCGCGCCGGCTTCAGCGACGTGCAGTGCGTGGACGTCAGCGTGACCAGCGTCGAGGAGCAACGCAGCACCGACTGGATGCGCTACCAGTCCTTGAGCCACTTCCTTGACCCGGACGATCACAGCAAGACCATCGAAGGCCTGCCAGCGCCGATGCGTGCGGTGATCAAGGCTCGCAAGTAAGCCACTACACCAGCACGCTGCGGTCGAACACGAACACCCCACCCTGCTGCGGGCAATGCTGCAGCAGGTGTTGCGGGCGGCCCATTTTCGGGTAGTTCTTTTCGCCGGTATCCTTGATCCAGCCCTGCGCTTTCATCCGCTCCAGCCGCCCGCGCAAGGTGGTGTGCTGCACCGCCTGGCCCAGGCACGCCTGGAAGGTGCCCAAAGCCTCGGTCACGGTAAAGCGCGGCGCCAGCAAATGCAGCGGCAGCGAGGTGTACACCGCCTTGCCCGACAGCCGCTCCCAGGCCTGGGCCACCAAGGCTGCGTGGTCGAACGGTAAGCCGTAGCTGCCGTCGAGCACCTGCGCCAGCGCCACGAAACACAAATCCCCCCCTTCCAACACGGTGCCTGGGCCCAGCAACGCCAGGTAGATGGTGCTCAGCGACCAGCCGCGCGGGTCCCGCGTGGCGCTGCCCACGGTGGCCACCTGTTCCAGGTATTGCGGGCGGACCCGGGCCTTTTCATTCAGGGCGCGCCCGGCAGCCTGGTCCAGGCTGGTATCGGCGCAGCGACCGTTGACCAACACACCAGGCAGAGCCCACTGCTGGGCGAAGGGTTCGCGGGCGCGGCGGATCAGCAACAGCTCCAGGCCCAACTGGGGGTTAAGGCGCAGGGCGACAATGTCGACGCTGGCGAGTACTTGTGCGGTATTCATTGATCCCCCCTGCCGCGCCCACCGACGGCGGTGTTTGCCAAAATGTGCTTGACCACATATTACATCAGGTGGAATATGTAGTCACGCACAACGCAGGAGATACCGCCCATGAAAATCGCCAGCTTCGACATCGACGCGCAAAAAGGCTTCACGCCCCTGTGCCCGGACGAGTTGCCGGTGCCCGAAGGCCACCTGATCGCTGGCGCACTCAACCACTTGGCAAGCTTCGCCGAGCTGCGCCTGGGCAGCAAGGACGCCCACAGCCCGCAGGCCGCCTGGGTGGTGCAAACCCAAGCCGAGATGTTGCAGCCGCTCGAACTGGCCAACGCCGACCTGACCTGGGTCAGCCACTGCGTACCGGGCACGCCGGGCTTCGAATTGCTCGACACCCTGCCCGCGCCGTTGGCCTACGACTACTTCGTGTGGAAAGGCGTGGAGCCGGACTTACACCCTTACGGCGCCTGCTACCACGACTTGGCCGACACCCGCAGCACCGGGGTCATCGAGTACCTGCGCCAGCAGCAGGTCGACACCGTGCTGGTCGGTGGCTTGGCGCTGGACTACTGCGTGAAGACCACCGCCCTGCAACTGCGCCGCGCAGGCTTCAGGGTGGGCGTGTACTTGCCCGCCTGCCGCGCCATCGCTGACCACACAGCAGCACAAGCCTGCGAGCAGATGCGCAGTGAAGGCGTCGAACTTTATGACAGCGCCGCGCAACTGGCCGCCGCCGTGCCCCAGAAGGAGGCCTGACCATGGCCGAGAGCGTATTTGCCGACCGGATCGTGCAGAACCTGCTTGATACCGACTTTTACAAGCTGACCATGATGCAGGCGGTACTGCACAACTACCCCAACGCCGAGGTGGAATGGGAGTTTCGCTGTCGTAACAACGAGGACCTGACCCCGTACCTGGCCGAGATCCGCCACCAGATCGAGCGCCTGGCCGAGATCTCCATCACCGCCGACCAGTTGCAGTTCCTGGAGCGCATCCCGTTCATGAAGCCGGACTTCATCCGCTTTTTGAGCCTGTTCCGCTTCAATCTGCGTTACGTGCATACCAGCATCGAGGACGGCCAGTTATGCATCCGCTTGCGCGGGCCCTGGCTGCACGTGATCCTTTATGAAATCCCGCTGCTGGCCATCATCAGCGAGGTACGCAACCGCTATCGCTACCGCGACGTGGTCATGGAGAACGTCAGCGAGCAGCTGTACAAAAAACTCGACTGGCTGAAAGCCGAGGCCAGCATCAGCGAGCTGGAAGGTTTTCAGTTGGCCGACTTCGGTACGCGCCGGCGCTTCTCGTACCGCACCCAGGAAGAAGTGCTGCGTATCTTGAAGCGCGACTTCCCCGGGCGATTCGTGGGCACCAGCAACGTGCATTTGGCCCGCGAACTGGACGTCAAACCGATTGGCACCATGGCCCATGAATGGTTGATGGCCCACCAGCAACTGGGCCCACGGCTGATCGACAGCCAGATCGCCGCCCTCGATTGCTGGGTGCGCGAGTACCGGGGCCTGCTGGGCATCGCCCTGACCGACTGCATCACCATGGACGCCTTCCTCAAGGACTTCGACCTGTATTTCGCCAAGCTCTTCGACGGCCTGCGCCACGATTCCGGCGACCCGCTGGCATGGGCCAACAAGGCCATTGCCCACTACGAAAAACTGGGCATCGACCCCATGAGCAAGACCCTGATCTTCAGCGACGGGCTGAATATGCCCAAGGCGCTGGAACTCTATCGGGCGCTGCACGGGCAGATCAATGTAAGCTTTGGCATCGGCACCAACCTGACCTGCGACATCCCGGGCGTCACGCCCATGAACATCGTGATCAAAATGACTGCCTGCAACGGTCAGCCGGTGGCGAAGATCTCCGATACGCCGGGCAAGACCCAGTGCCTGGATGAGAATTTCGTCACTTACCTCAAACATGTTTTTCGCGTCTGAATTGCACCCCTCAAGGAGGTTAGACATGAGCAATCGTCAACAGGAAATCGCCGCGGCCCTGGAGGTGGTTCCACCCTTCGCCGACACCGCGGCCCTCGTGGCCGAGGTCGAGCGGCGCAAGGCATTCATCAAGCAGTGCCTGCGCAACGCCCACCTCAAAGTGCTGGTGCTGGGCATCAGCGGCGGCGTCGACTCGCTGACCGCCGGGCGCCTGGCCCAGTTGAGCGTCGAGGAGTTGCGCGCCGAAACCGCTGACAACGACTACCGCTTCATCGCCGTGCGCCTGCCCTACAACGTGCAGCACGACGAACACGATGCCGCCGCCTCCATGCAGTTCATCAAGGCCGACGTCGAAGACACCGTGAACATCGCCGGCGCCGTGCTCGGCCTGTCCGAGCAAGTGGTGCACCTGCACGGCCTGACCGACGCCCGCCGTGACTTTGTCATTGGCAACGCCAAGGCACGTATCCGCATGGTGGCCCAGTACACCATCGCCAACGCCAACAACGGCCTGGTGATCGGCACCGACCACGCCGCCGAAGCGGTGATGGGTTTCTTCACCAAGTTCGGCGACGGCGCTTGCGACCTGGCGCCCCTGAGTGGCCTGGTGAAAAACCAGGTGCGCGCCATCGCCCGTCACTTGGGCGCGCCGCAAAGCCTGGTGGAAAAAGTACCCACCGCCGACCTTGAAGAACTGCGCCCAGGCAAGCCGGACGAAGAGTCCCACGGCGTGAGCTACGCGCAGATCGACGCCTTCCTGCATGGCCAGCCGGTCAGCGACGAGGCCTACGCGATCATCGTGCGCACCTACGACAACTCCCAGCACAAGCGCGTGCTGCCGTTTACCCCGTGAGCCCTAGCCGCTGAAGAAACTTTGCCCGCGATCCTTGAGCATGCTCAGCATGACCTGGGCCGCGGGTGACTGGTACGCCCCGGCCCGCACCGTCACGCCAATGGTACGGGTCATGGTGGTTTGCGCCAGCGGCACCTCGCGCAGCAGGCTCATGCCCTGCCCATATTCCAGCGACTCCCTGGCCAGAAAACTCAGCAGGTTAGTGTGGGCGATCAAGCGTGGCAGCACCGAAATGGTGTTGGTCTCGATCTGCACGAACGGCGGTGGCAATTGCCGGGACGCAAAGGCGTTTTCCACCCAACGCCGCGATGACACGCTGGGCCCCGGTAGCACCCAGCGGTAGCGGTTAAGGTCGGCCATCTTGTAGGGCCCATCGAAGATCGGATGGTTGGCGCTGGCCACCACCACGGCCTCGTCCTTGAGCAACGAATGGCTTTGCAATTGCGGGTCACTGGAAATCATCGAACAGATGATCATGTCCAGCCGCCCCGACAACAGCGATTCGCGCAACAAGTCGTCCTGGCCGATCACCAGGCTTAAGGTGATGTCCGGTGCCCGCGCCAACAATGCGGCGGTCAACCGCGGCAACAGGTACTCGGCCATGCTCGATGCGCACCCCAGGCGGATGTTGCCCACCGCACCAATGGCGAAGTCCCTCACCTCTCGCTCGGTCTCGGCAATGCTTTGTTGCAATTGCTTGCCACGCGCCAATAGCAGTTCACCCACGTCGGTCAGCTTGATCCGCCGGCCATCACGCTGGAACAGTTTGGTGCCCAGCGACTCCTCCAGACGCTGGATACTCTTGGTCAACGCCGGCTGGCTGCGGTTGAGCTTCTCGGCGGCGCGGCCCAGGTGGCCAAGCTCGGCGATGGTTTCAAAATAGGTGAGGTCGCGCAGGTCCATGATTCATAACTGCCAGTTATCGGTTGATCAGTATTAGAAAATAGACTTGATCGATTGCACTGTCGATAATTTCCCCGCGCCCGGCTCTGATCCGGGCCTTGGAGAGTTCACGTTGTCGCATCAAACATCCCTCGCTTTACGCTACTGGCCCGTTCAGGTGCAGTGGCTGTTGCTGATACTGTCCGCCGGCGCGTTCGGCCAGTTGCTCAAACACTTCAACTTGCCCGCCGGGCAGTTCGTCGGCCCCATGCTGGTGGCCATCGGCTTTGGCGTAAGCGGCGCGCAGGTGCGCATACCCCGGCAACTGTTCAAGCTGGGCCAAGGCTGCGTCGGCTTGCTGGTGGCCCATTCGATCACCTTCGCGGTGTTACTGGCGGTGGTGCAAAGCTGGCACGTGATGCTGTTTGCCACCGTGTTGACGGTGCTGCTCAGTACCCTGGTCGGCCTGGGCATGGTGCGCTATGGCGGTATCAGCGCGGGCACTGCGGCCTGGGGCACCTCGCCGGGCGCAGCGTCGGCCATGGTCTCCATGGCCGAGGACAACGGCGCCGACGGGCGCGTGGTGGCCACCATGCAATACGTGCGCGTGGTATGCGTGGTGATGATCGGCGCGCTGGTCAGCCACTTGCTGGGGGTGGAAGGCAGCGGCACCGACGCCCACAGCGCACCGGTGGCAATACATGCCGACCACTGGCTGAACCTGGGCTTTAGCCTGGCCGTGATCGTGTTCGGCGTATGGGCTGGCACCCGGGTCCCGGCCGGCGCCCTGCTAGTACCGATTCTGCTGGGGGGCGCGTTGCAGTTGAGCGGCGTGTTGCAGATCACCTTGCCGCCTTGGCTGCTGAGCATCGCCTACGGGGGTATCGGTTGCTACATTGGCTTGCGCTTTGATCGCGAAACCATGCAGTACGTATGGCGGCGCCTGCCGGCCATGATCGGTGGCTCACTGATGCTGATCGTGCTGTGCGCGCTCTCGGCCTGGCTGATTGCCTGGATGCTGGGCAAGGACTTCCTCTCGGTGTACCTGGCCACCAGCCCGGGCGGCTTGGACTCGATGGCGATCATTGCCGTGGACACCCATTCGGATGTTGGCCTGGTGCTGGCCATGCAGACGTTACGTTTGTTCGGGGTGATCTTTACCGGTGCGTATCTGGCCCGACTGATTATCCGGGTGAGCGAGCGCTCGAAAACGGATTGAAATCATTACACTGGAATGCTTTTGATCCAAGCAAAGCCGGATGTCTGTCTTTATTGGCATATTGATAGTGAAAAGCGGCTTAATACCGTTTCAATTGGATTGAAATCGTTACAGTAAAAATCACTAAAAAACAATAACCTATTGTTTTTATTGGGTTTTACACACTGGCATCGACTTTGCTCTGTTCCTGATCATCCTCCCCCGTATCAGGAATGCGAGCATGTTCGAGAAAAGCCTCACCCTGTCCGATTTTGACCCCGCCCTTGCCCAGGCCATGCATCAGGAAGCCCGGCGCCAGGAACAGCACATCGAACTGATCGCCTCGGAAAACTACACCAGCCCCCAAGTCATGCAGGCCCAGAGCTCGCAGCTCACCAACAAATACGCCGAAGGCTACCCCGGCAAGCGCTATTACGGCGGCTGCGAGCACGTCGACCTGGTCGAGCGCCTGGCCATCGAGCGGGCCAGGTTGCTGTTCGGTGCCGACTACGTCAACGTGCAGCCGCACTCCGGCTCGCAGGCCAATGCCGCCGTGTTCCTCGCCCTGCTGGCAGCCGGCGACACCGTGCTGGGCATGAGCCTGGCCCACGGCGGGCACCTGACCCACGGCGCCAAGGTGAGCTTCTCGGGCAAGCTGTACAACGCCGTGCAATATGGCGTGAACGACCAGGGCCTGATCGACTACGACGAAATCGAGCGCCTGGCCGTGGAGCATCAGCCGAAAATGATCATCGCCGGCTTCTCGGCCTATTCCAAAACCCTGGACTTCGCGCGCTTTCGCGCCATCGCCGACAAGGTCGGGGCTTACCTGTTCGTCGACATGGCTCACGTCGCGGGGCTGGTGGCCGCGGGGCTCTACCCTAACCCGCTGCCCTACGCCGACGTCGTCACCACCACCACGCACAAAACCCTGCGTGGGCCACGCGGGGGGCTGATTCTGGCGCGGGCCAATCCGGCACTGGAGAAAAAGTTCGACTCCGCGGTGTTCCCCGGTGGTCAAGGTGGGCCGCTGATGCATGTGATCGCCGCCAAGGCCGTGTGCTTCAAGGAAGCGCTGGCACCCGAGTTCAAGGTGTATCAACAACAAGTGATCGACAACGCCCAGGCCATGGCCGCGGTGTTTATAGAGCGCGGTTACGAGGTGGTGTCGGGCGGCACCGACAACCACTTGTTCCTGGTCAGCCTGATTGCCCGCGGCATCACCGGCAAGGACGCTGACGCGGCCCTGGGCCGGGCCCACATCACGGTCAACAAGAACGCCGTGCCGAACGATCCTCAATCACCCTTCGTGACGTCGGGCTTGCGCATCGGTACACCGGCAGTCACTACCCGAGGTTTGGGCCTGGTTGAGTGCCAAGCGCTGGCAGGCTGGATCTGCGACATCCTCGACCACCTGGGCGATGCCGACGTGGAAGCCGAAGTGGCCACCCGCGTGGCTGAATTAACCCGGCGCTTTCCCGTTTACGCTCACTGATCGCAACACGCGTACACGCCCAGGTACAACGCCTGGGCGCACGCGCGGGTGCACTTCTGGCAAACTCCGTCCATAACCTCTCTGGCCGGTGGCCGTTGTCGGGAATAACAATGAAACTGCATCAACTACGCGCACTCGTCGCCATCCATGAAACCGGCAGCCTGCAGGACGCCTCCAACGTGCTGCACCTGACCCAGTCCGCCTTGAGCCGGGCAATCAAAGAAATGGAAAACGAGTTGGGCATCACCCTGCTGGTACGCTCGAACAAGGGCATGACCTTGACCGAATACGGCCAGCGCATGCTGGGCCACGCTCGCCAGGCGCTGGAAAGCGTGCGCCGCGCGCGCCAGGAGATCGAAGACATGAAGGGCTTGGTGGTCAGCGAGATCACCATCGGCGTGACCCCGGTCACCGCCATCCTGCAGCCCCTCAAAGACGTGTTGCTGGAGTTCCAGCAGGCCTACCCGCAGGCCTCGTTGCGGGTGCTGGAACTGCGCCCGGCGCAATTGCTGCAACACCTGCGCGATGGCCTGCTGGACTTTGCCGTGACCTCGCAACTACCGGCCAGCACCGTGGGCCTGGACTGGCAGCCACTGCGCCAGATCAACGGTGCGGTAGTGGTGCGCAAGGAGCACCCGTTGCGTAATGTCCGCACGCTGCGCCTGCTGCAGCAATCGCAATGGATCAGCGTGGACCCGTTGGCCGACAACCAGTCGCAATTCAACCAGCTGTTCGAAGCCAGCGCCCTGGCCCGCCCGCGCAAGACCCTGGAATGCACGGCGATGAACCTGGCGATCAAACTGCTGATCGACAGCGACGCCGTCATGATCATGAGCGAACCCGCCCTGGGCCACGACTTGGTGGGCCTGAGCGACATGTCCAAGTACTTGCAGCAGGTGGACATCCAGGAACCGGTGCCCGATTACTTCATTAACTTGGTGTGTGTGAACCGCAGCTACCTGACCAAGACGGCCGGGCAGTTGTTTATTATGTTGCAGCGGGCGTTACAGAACGCCTGAATGGACTCGCCACGTTGATTAACTGACAAGGAACGCCAATGAACCTGGCTCCCCACGGGTTGCTGATATTCAACACGTACTGAGCCAAAGCCTGGTGCTGGGCAGCGAGCAAACCAGCGTGAGTTTCGTGGTGAACCTGCTGATTACCCTGTCGGGGCGGTGTTGGCGGGGTTGTCGGTGCGCATTGCGCTTTGAATCTTTGATGACTGTGGCCCTCGGCCCACTTCACCAATACTCAAGCCCTTGAGCAAAGTGCCCGAAACCCGTCTGCCACAGCCTGTTTCAGTGCCGGCCGATCAGAAAACTCACCTGCCGTTATCAGAAAAAACCATCTCCGGCGCCCACTGGTTACCGATTGCCCCACTGCCAGGGCACCGGGTTTGTGCACGTCGAGTCAAAATTGCCCAGATGTCGACACAGGGGTACGCACAGGCCGGAGCTTTCCCACACTATTGGTGAGGGCCTTGCAGAAATGCCAAGTGCATGACGCTCCAACATGCCCAAAACTGCGCCCACACCGTTCAATCGGGCTCAGGATGACCAGCATGAAGACCACGCCAGCCAGTACCCCTGTCAGCACCATCGGCGCATCGACCGCCACGCCTCAAGCCCGCACCATGCGCCGGGTGGTCATTGCCTCCTCGTTGGGCAACGGCCTGGAGATCTACGATTTCACCGTGTACAGCTTCTTCGCGGTGATCATTGGCCAACTGTTCTTCCCCAATGACTCGGCCCTGGCTTCGCTGCTGATGTCACTGGCGACCTTTGCCGTGGGCTTTCTGATGCGCCCGCTGGGCGCGGTGATCATTGGCCGGGTCGCCGACCGCTGCGGGCGCAAGGCAGCGCTGTCGCTGACCATTGGCTTGATGACCGTGGGCACCGGCTTGATCGCCTTTACTCCCACCTACGCCAGCATCGGCATCACCGCCACCGCGCTGCTGGTGTTCGGTCGCCTGCTGCAGGGGATTTCGGCGGGTGGCGAAGTGGGTACCGCCTCGGCTTTCCTGATGGAATCGGGGCGCACCGACAACCGCTGCTTCATGGTCAGTTGGCAAGGCGCCAGCCAAGGTGCAGCGGCGTTGCTGGGTGCCTTGACCGGCCTGTTGCTGACCAGCAACCTGACCCAGGAGGCCCTGCACAGCTGGGGCTGGCGCGTGCCGTTCGTGATCGGCCTGCTGATCGGGCCGGTGGGCTGGTACATTCGCCAGCACCTGGACGAAACCCACAGCGCCCCGCACAACCCCACGCCACTGGCCGCCCTGCTGCGCAACCAAGGCCGCACCTTGGTGCTGGGCATTTTGTGGATGGCAGCGGCCACCGTGTCCATGTACATGGTGGTGTTCTACATGCCTACCTACCTGGTCAACACCCTGCACTACCCCGGCACCTTCGCCTTCGCCCTGGTGGGCCTGGCCAGCGCGCTGCTGGCGATCATCCCACCGTTCGCCGCGCGCTACGCCGACCGCCTGGCCAGCCGCAAAACCATCCTTTACTGGACGGTGTGCCTGCCGTTGGTGATGGTCTACCCAGCCTTCCTGCTGCTGGGCGGGCAAAGCACCTTGCTGTGCATGCTGGCGATCACCCTGCTGGTGATGCCGCTGGCCGTGGGCGTGGGCCCCAGCCTTGCGATGATGATGGAGGCCTTCCCCCGTGAGCAGCGAGTAACGGGGCTATCGATCATCTACAGCTTTGGCGTGACGATTTTCGGCGGTTTCTCGCCGCTGCTGGTGACCTGGCTGATCGGCGTCACCGGTAACCCGCTGACCCCCGCCTTCTACCTGATCGCGGCGTGCCTGGTGAGCCTGTTTGCCCTGCGCCTGTTTCCAGAACACCCAGGCCGCGACTGATTACTGCCAAAATAAGGAAGCCCCTCCATGACCAACCTGATCATCAAGCAGAACCTGCAAGGCACGGCCGAGCATTTCGCCGTTATCCGCCGCGACATCCACCGTTTTCCGGAGCTGGGCGGTGATACCCAACGCACCTCGGCCCTGGTGGCGGAAATGCTCGGTGCCTGGGGCTATGAAGTGCATGAAGGCGTCGGCGGCCAAGGCGTGGTCGGCGTACTGCGCAAGGGCGACGGCAACCGCACCCTGGGCATTCGCGCCGACATGGACGCCCTGCCGATCCTGGAAAAGAACGGCCTGCCCTGGGCCAGCCAGCACGCCGGGCGCATGCACGCCTGCGGCCACGATGGGCACACCGCGACCTTGCTGGCGGCGGCAGAACAGCTTGCCACCAGCGCCGAGTTCAACGGCACGCTGAACCTGATCTTTCAGCCCGACGAAGAAGGCCTGGCCGGCGCCAAGCTGATGATCGAGGACGACCTGTTCACGCGCTTCCCGTGCGACGCGGTGTACGCCTTCCACAATATGCCGGGCCTGAACGTGGGCCAGGCGGTGGTGCAGGCTGGCGGCCTGATGGCCTCCTCGGAACGGGTGACCATCACCCTGACCGGCCGTGGCGGCCACGGCGCCATGCCCGAGCGCGCGGTGGACCCGATACCGGCCCTGGCCAGTATTATTGCCGCCCTGCAAACCGTGGTGTCACGCAACCTGGCGGCCGACGACGCGGCGGTGATCAGCGTGGGCATGGTGCACGCGGGCACGGCCTACAACATTATCCCGGAAACCGCCCAACTGATGCTCAGCGTGCGCACCGCCGCGCCGCAGATCCGCGACCGCGTGGAAAAGCGCATCCGTGAAATCATCGAAGGCCAAGCCGCAAGTTTCGGCGTAACGGCCCAGGTCGACTACACACTGCTGGCGCCGGTGCTGGTCAATACCGAGGCCGAAACCGAACGCATGCGCGCAGTGGCCCGTAAGGTACTGGGTGAGCACAACGTGCTGAATAAAATGCCGGTACGGCTGATGGGCAGCGAAGACTTTGCCTGGATGCTGCAGGCCCGACCGGGCTGCTATTTCGTGCTAGGCAATGGTACGGGCGAGTTCACCGGGTGCTCGGTGCACAACGACCATTATGATTTCGATGACGCGGTGATACCGCTGGGCGCGGCGTGCTGGGTGGAGTTGGTCGAGGGGTATTTGGCGTAAATCGCGCTGTCTGGTTCGCGGATGAATCCGCTCCTACAAAAGAGCACATTCATCCGCGTCGTTATTAGCGGCTGGATTGGGCGATCAACGCCTTCATCTCGGCCACCGCCGCCTTGAACCCTACGAACAAAGCGTGAGCCACCAGCGCGTGGCCTATGTTCAATTCATTGATGCCCTTGATCGCGGCCACGGCCTGCACGTTGTGGTAATGCAGGCCGTGGCCGGCATTGACGATCAAACCCTGGGCCACGCCAAAGGCCACGCCGTCGGCGATGCGCTTGAGCTCTTCAGCCACCTCGGTCGGATTCTCGGCATCGGCATAACGGCCGGTGTGCAACTCGACCGCGGGTGCGCCGACACGCTTGGATGCGGCGATCTGACGTTCGTCCGGGTCGATGAACAACGACACTTCACAGCCGATCTTGGCCAGGCGCTCGACTGCGGCCTTGATCCGCGCCTCTTGGCCGGCCACGTCGAGGCCGCCTTCGGTGGTCAACTCCTGGCGGGTTTCCGGCACCAGGCAGATGTGCGCCGGGCGGATGCGTTCGGCAAAGGCAAGCATCTCTTCGGTCACGCCCATCTCGAAGTTCATGCGCGTTTGCAGCACGTCCTTGAGCACCAGCACGTCGCGCTCCTGGATGTGCCGGCGGTCTTCGCGCAGGTGCACAGTGATGCCATCGGCGCCCGCTTCTTCGGCGTCCAGTGCGGCTTTGACCGGGTCAGGGTAGCGGGTGCCACGCGCCTGACGCAGGGTGGCCACGTGGTCGATGTTCACGCCAAGAAGAATGCGATTGCTGGTGGTCACGGGAGCGCTCCTAAGGTTTGAGCCCACTAGGATACGGCCAGACTGGCGCCGCGGCTACGGCTTGCGGAACAGTTCGCGGCTGACCAGCGGCTTGCCGCCCAGATGCACGGCCAACGCCTGGCGCATCAGCCGCTTGGCCGCGGCCAACGCGCCGGGCACGGCCCAGTCGGCCTGGGCCATGGCCATCAGCTCGATGCCGTTGAACACGCCAGGTTGCAGCAACCAGATACGCTCAAGGCCCGCGTCGACCTTCAGCCGATACAGCCCGCCTTCCTCGATCGCATCGCCATTGATGTCCTGGTGCAGGGCAAAGCCGTAGCCCAGGCTGTCGAGCAAGCGCCATTCGAAGGAGCGCAGCAACGGCTCCAGTGGTAGGCCGGCGGCCAGCGCCTGCAAGGTCGCGGCGTAGTGATCAAATACGTGGGGGTGCGGGTCTTCGGCGGGCAGCAGGCGGATCAGCAGCTCGTTGAGGTACAAACCGCTAAACAGGGCATCACCGACCATCCAGGCGGCCACGCCCACGCCTTCCATGCGCCCGACGTTCTTCAGCTCGCCCTTGCCACGAAATTCAACTTCCAGGGGCACGAACGGCCGCGCCAAGGTGCCCGCCTTGCCACGGGCGCTGCGCAGCACCGCACGCAGGCGGCCTTGGGGCGTGAGGAAGTCCACCAGCGCACTGCTTTCGCGGTATGCACGGGAGTGGAGCACGTAGGCGGGTTGGGCTTGGGGGGTGGCCATGGCAATCCTGAACCCTGGCACTGTGGGAGCAGCGCTTACTCGCGATAGCCTTTGAGCACGGTGTGCCTGATCGGGCTTCGTCGCAAGCAAGCTTGGCTCCCACAGGGGGGGTATTACTGGTCGTTGTAACCGAGGGAACGCAGGGCGCGTTCGTCGTCGGACCAGCCACCCTTGACCTTGACCCACAGGTTGAGCATGACCTTGGAGTCGAACAGCAGCTCCATGTCCTTGCGCGCTTCGGTGCCGATGCGTTTGATGCGCTCGCCCTTGTCGCCGATGATGATCTTCTTCTGGCCATCACGCTCGACCAGGATCAAGGCGTGGATGTGCAGGGTTTTGCCCTGCTGCTTGAACTCTTCGATCTCGACGGTGATCTGGTACGGCAACTCAGCACCCAGTTGGCGCATGATCTTTTCACGCACCAGCTCTGCGGCCAGGAAGCGGCTGCTGCGGTCGGTGATCTGGTCTTCCGGGAAGAAGTGATCGTTTTCCGGCAGGTGCTTGGCGATCAGGCCTTCCAGCGCCTCGAGGTTGTGCCCCTGCTGCGCGGAAATCGGTACGATCTGCGCGTTCGGCAGTTGCTCCTGAAGCCAGCTCAGGTGCGGCATCAAATCGGCCTTGTCTTCGATGCGGTCGGTCTTGTTGATCGCCAGGATCACCGGGCCCTGCACATACTGCACACGCTCCAGTACCAACTGGTCTTCGTCGGTCCACTTGGTGCGGTCGACCACGAAGATCACCACGTCGACGTCTTTCAACGCCGCCGAAGCGGTCTTGTTCATGTAGCGGTTGAGCGCCTTTTCGTTGCTCTTGTGCATGCCGGGGGTATCGACGTAGATCGCCTGGATCTCGCCCTCGGTCTTGATGCCCAGCATGTTGTGGCGGGTGGTTTGCGGCTTGCGCGAGGTGATTGCCAGCTTTTGACCCAGGATGTGGTTCAGCAGCGTGGATTTGCCCACGTTAGGGCGACCAACGATGGCCACGTAGCCACAGCGGGTTTGAGTTGTTTCAGTCATTGCCATTCTCCACGCCCAGGGCGATCAGTGCTGCAGCGGCCGCTACCTGTTCGGCAATACGACGGCTGACGCCCTGCCCACGGCTTTTTTCGTTCAAAAGGGTGATTTCACATTCGACGAAAAACGTCCGGCAATGCGGTTCGCCCTGGATATCCACCACTTCGTAACGTGGCAGTTCACAGGCACGCGACTGCAGGAACTCTTGCAGGCGGGTCTTGGGGTCTTTGTTGGTGTCGACCAGGGTCAGGCCTTCGAACTCGCCGGTCAGCCAGGCCAATACGCGTTCACGGGCCACTTCCATGCCCGAGTCCAGGTAGATGGCACCAATCAGCGCTTCGAGGGCATCGGCCAGGATCGATTCGCGGCGAAAACCACCGCTTTTCAATTCACCCGAACCCAGGCGCAGGTACTCGCCCAAGTCGAAACCACGGGCCAGCACGGCCAGGGTCTCGCCCTTTACCAGACGGGCCCGCAGGCGCGACAGCTGACCTTCGCGGGCCAGGGGGAAACGCTCGAACAGCGCCTCGCCGGCCACGAAATTGAGGATGGCATCACCCAGAAACTCCAGGCGTTCGTTGTTACGCCCGGCGAAGCTGCGGTGAGTCAAGGCCAGGACCATCAGTTCCTGATCTTTGAAGGTGTAGCCGAGCTGACGCTCGAGACGGCTCAAGGAAACGCTCACGGTTTACGCACGCTGAATTCGTGGTCGAACTTCACCACCAGATCGATGTTCTGGATCAGTGGCTCACGCTCTTCATATTTCAAATGGGCGAGGAACACATTGTCCTCCAATGTCACACTTAACGCCTTGTTCAAATCCACATCCTGAATATTGTTGACCTGCATGCCAGCGCGCACATGGTTGTAAAAGTCGCTGACAGTGCTGATCGGCACGGCCTTCTCGGTTTCCACCGAGCTGATGATTTTTTTCAACGACCAATAGTCGAAGTAGTGCGGCGCCAGTTTCAACCCGGCGCTGAAGGCAAAGCCCAGCACAACCAGGATCAACAAACCGCCCAGCAGCGATACGCCTTTCTGCGAAGTAGCGACGTTCATGCCCGACCTCCCCTTCCTTGCGACGCCAGAAAAGCATTCGGCGCTGCCCCAAGGGCAGCGCCGCGCTCGACTACTTGATCAGGCCCACTCGCGAAAAATTCGGGAAGTGGCCTATCTTCGGTTCCGGCCAACTCATCCAGACCGCGAAGGCCTTGCCGACGATATTGTGGTCCGGGACCATGCCCAGCAGTTCCTTGGGAATCTTGGGGTCATCCCAGTAACGGCTGTCGTTGGAGTTGTCGCGGTTGTCGCCCATCATGAAGTAATGATCGGCGGGCACCGTCCACTCGTTGTCCGGTGGCATGTTGTAGCGACCCATCTGCTGACGAATCAAATGCTCGACGTCACCCAGCTTTTCCTTGTATAGCTCGGCGGTGCCAAGGCTGCCGTTTTCCGTGCCCACCAACTGCTTGGAAACCAGCTGGCCGTTCACGTAGAGCTGCTTGTCCTGGGTGTAGCTGATCTTGTCACCTGGCAGGCCGATGACCCGCTTGATGTAGTTCACGCTCGGGTCGCTGGGGTAACGGAACACCATCACGTCCCCGCGCTGCGGATCACCCACCGGGATCACCTTCTTGTCGATCACCGGCAAGCGGATCCCGTACGAGAATTTGTTCACCAGGATGAAATCGCCCACTTCCAGCGTCGGGATCATCGACCCCGACGGAATCTGGAACGGCTCGACCAGAAACGATCGCAGCACCAGCACGATAAACAGCACCGGGAAGAACGACTTGCCGTACTCCACCAGCATCGGCTCTTTGTTCAACTGCTCGACGACAGCCATCTCGGGGTTACTGACACTGCCCTCGTAGTTGGCGATCGCCGCCTTGCGCTTGGGCGCAAGGACAACCAGATCGAACAGGGCCAGCAAACCGCAGACGGCGACAGCAATGACCAGCAACAGCGGGAAATTTAGTGACATAGGACCTAACTATCCAACCTGAGCACCGCAAGGAAGGCTTCTTGTGGAATTTCCACGTTGCCCACTTGCTTCATGCGTTTTTTACCGGCCTTCTGCTTTTCCAACAGCTTGCGCTTACGGCTCACGTCGCCACCGTAGCATTTGGCCAGTACGTTCTTTCTGAGCGCCTTGACAGTGGTCCGGGCAACGATCTGGCCACCGATGGCGGCCTGGATCGCAACGTCGAACATCTGCCGAGGAATCAGTTCTTTCATCTTCTCGGTCAGCGCGCGGCCTTTGTAGTGGGCGTTGTCGCGGTGCACGATCAGGGCCAAGGCATCGACCTTCTCGGCGTTGATCAGCACGTCCAGCTTGACCAGGTTAGCCGACTGGTAACGGTCGAAATGATAGTCCAGCGAAGCATAGCCACGGCTGGTGGACTTCAGGCGGTCGAAGAAGTCCAGCACCACTTCGTTCATCGGCAGGTCGTAGGTGACCTGCACCTGGCTGCCAAGGAACAGCATGTCGTGTTGCACGCCGCGCTTCTCGATGCACAGGGTGATGACGTTGCCCAGATGCTCCTGCGGTACCAGGATATTGGCCCGCACGATCGGTTCGCGCATGTCTTCGATGGCCGACAGGTCAGGCAGCTTGGACGGGTTGTCGACGTAGATGGTCTCGCCGTTCTTGAGCAACAGCTCGAAGATTACCGTCGGCGCGGTGGTGATCAGGTCCAGGTCGTATTCGCGCTCCAGGCGCTCCTGGATGATCTCCATGTGCAGCATGCCCAGGAACCCGCAACGGAAGCCGAAGCCCAGGGCGTCGGAGCTTTCCGGGGTGTACTGCAGGGAGCTGTCGTTGAGGGTCAGCTTCTGCAGGGCTTCGCGAAAGTCCTCGAAGTCATCGGAGCTGACCGGGAACAGACCGGCGTAGACCTGGGGCTGAATGCGCTTGAAGCCTGGCAACACGTCGACGTCCGGCGTGGTGTTCAAGGTCAGGGTGTCACCTACCGGTGCACCGTGGATGTCCTTGATGCCGGCGATGATGAAGCCCACTTCGCCGGCTTTCAGGTCAACGGTGGCGGTGTGCTTGGGGTTGAATACACCGACGCTGTCCACCAGGTGGATCTTGCCGGTGGATTTGACCAGAATCTTGTCGCCCTTTTTCACGCGGCCATGGCGCACGCGTACCAGGGACACAACGCCCAGGTAGTTGTCGAACCAGGAGTCGATGATCAACGCTTGCAGCGGATCTTCGATGTTGCCGGTTGGCGCGGGGATGGTGGTCACCAGGCGCTCGAGCACTTCGTCGACACCCAGGCCCGTTTTGGCGCTGCAGGTGACGGCGTCGGTGGCGTCGATGCCGATGATCTTCTCGATTTCTTCTTTCACGCGATCAGGATCGGCCTGCGGCAGGTCGATCTTGTTCAGCACCGGCATGACCTCAAGGCCCTGCTCGATGGCGGTGTAGCAGTTGGCAACCGACTGTGCCTCGACGCCTTGACCGGCATCGACCACCAGCAGCGCACCTTCGCAGGCCGCCAGCGAACGGCTGACTTCGTAGGTGAAGTCGACGTGGCCGGGGGTGTCAATGAAGTTCAGCTGGTAGGTGACACCGTCTTTTGCCTTGTAATACAGGGTAACGCTGTGGGCCTTGATGGTGATGCCGCGCTCGCGCTCAAGGTCCATGGAGTCCAATACCTGGGCTTCCATTTCGCGCTCGGCGAGGCCACCGCACATCTGAATGAACCGATCGGCCAGCGTCGACTTGCCGTGGTCAATGTGGGCGATGATGGAGAAATTGCGGATATGACTCAAATCACTCACGGATCAACACTCAAAAAGGCTGCGGGCCGGACGCCCAACGAAAAATAGCCGGGAATTGTACCTGAATAACGGTTGCATGGGGAAATTGGGGTTCCTTGGCAGATGTGGCGCCCGGTTCGCGGATAAATCCGCTCCTACAGGGGGGGCTGCGTAGGAGCGGATTTATCCGCGAACCGGGCACTCCAGTGCTCCAGGCCCAAAAAAGCGACCCGAAGGTCGCTTTTCCAGTTACTCGTTCAGCTTGAACGTGATGAAACTGGCACGCCCCTGTCGCAGCACGCGCATGGACACCGAACGATTCTTCGGCAGGCCCTGTGCCACGTCTGTGAACTCCTTGGCCGAACCGATGGCCTGGTTGTTCAGGTGGGTGATCACGTCACCCGGCTGCAGGCCGATCATTGCGGCTGGGCCGTCCTGGATGTCCTTGATCAGCACGCCCCCCTTGAGGTCCAGGGTCTTTTTCTGATCGGCGGTCAGGTCGGCCACCGAAACACCCAGGCGGTTGCTGCTGCGCTCGGCGCCGGCTTTTGGGTTGTCGCCCAGCTCCGGATCTTCATCCGGCAGCGCACCGACCGTCACGGTCAGGGTTTTGCGCTTGCCCTCGCGGATCACTTCCAGGTTGGCCTTGGTGCCCTCTTTCAGGCTACCGACCAGATGCGGCAAGTCGGCCGACATGTCGATCGGCTGGCCGTTCATGCTCAGGATCACGTCACCTACCTGCACGCCACCCTTGGCCGCCGGGCCGTCTTCCATCACCTGGGCTACCAGCGCGCCGGCTGGTTTGTCCAGGCCGAAGGATTCAGCCAGGTCTTTGTTGACCTCCTGGATCACCACGCCGAGCCAGCCGCGGCTGACCTTGCCGTCTTTCTTCAGCTGATTGGCCACATCCATCGCCACGTCGATCGGGATGGCGAACGACAGGCCCATGAAGCCGCCGGAGCGGGTGAAGATCTGCGAGTTGATGCCCACGACTTCGCCATTCATGTTGAACAGCGGGCCACCGGAGTTACCCGGGTTGATGGCAACGTCGGTCTGGATGAACGGCACATAGGTGTCGTTAGGCAGGGTGCGGCCCTTGGCGCTGACGATACCCTTGGTAACCGAGTGATCGAAGCCGAACGGCGAGCCAATGGCCAGCACCCACTCCCCGACCTTCAGCTTGTCGGAATCACCCAACTTGACGGTCGGCAGATTCTTGCCTTCGATCTTCAACACGGCCACGTCGGTTCGCGGGTCGGTGCCCACCAACTTGGCCTTGAGTTCGCTGCGGTCGGACAGGCGCACGACGATTTCGTCGGCATCTTCGATTACGTGGTTGTTGGTAAGCACATAGCCATCATCGGAAATGATGAAACCGGAGCCCAGCGACTGAGTCTGGCGCTGGCGGTCGCCGCGAGGCGAGTTGGGCGAACCGGGCTGGCGCGGCATGTTGCGGAAGAAATCCCGGAACGCCGGCGGCAGGCCTTCCAGGTCCGGCATCTGGCTGTCGGCGACCTTACGGTCCGGCAGCTTCTGCGTGGTACTGATATTGACCACGGCCGGCGAGGCTTGCTCGACCAGGGTGGTGAAGTCAGGCAGTGCCTCGGCCTGGGCGTTGACCACCTGCCCGAACAGCAGCACGGCGGCAAACAAGGACAGATAAGGCTTCAAGCGTGGTATCGACATACGGCTCCCGTTAACAACGAGCATGGTTAAGCAATTGGGACCAGCAGGCACAAAAAACCCGGGCTGCACTCGATGAGTGCTGACCGGGCCTGGTTGATCATCCGTGCTGATCCTGAAACGACAAACAAGGCCAGACCCTTGAGGGTCTGACCTATAGAAAAAATCCGGGGGAGTTGCAAGCTAGATGACCTAAATTTCATCTGGGAAATTCAGTCTAAACGTGTCGGATCGCGCTGGCGGGCAGCGCGCGATGCCAAGGGCGAGGCCTTGGCACGGCCATTTCACTGCTTGGCCTGCCCATCTTGGGCGCGCATCGACAGGGCGATTCGCTCGGCCGTGCCAATCGGAATTTCACCCACCACAGTCACCATCACGTCCCCCTTAGGGGTGGTCAGGTGGCGCGACACGGCGACGGTCGGGCCCAATTGCGTGCGGGTATCGGTGCCGGTGGTGCCGTTCAGGGGTTCCAGGAACACCGAGAAGCGCGCAAGGCCATCGTCATACATCAGGCTGCTGACGGTGGTCTTGGTATTTTCGTCCTTGCGTACCGAACTGCTGGCCAACTCGAAACCGGGCGGTAGCCAATCCGAGCGCCAACCGGTGCTGACATTGCTCGCCTGCTTGGCAACTGCGGGGCCGATGGCCTTGCAGTTGTCGCTGGGCTTGAGGTCAGTATCGGTGGGGACGGTGTCGCTCAGCGAAGTGAACTGGAAGCGCTCCAGCAATCGCCCCTTGTCGTCCAGCAGCAACGACTTGAGTGGCAAACCGGTTTGCTTGTCCAGGTGCAATTCAAAACCATAGCGATGCTGATCCTTGGGGCTCAGCGTCACGATGACTGCGTCCCTGCCCGCCACACGTGACTCCCCGGCGACCTTGAGGTCGTACCAGGACATCAGCTTCAGCGGGTCAAGCACACGGCTGGAGGAATCAGGTGCTTCGCTCACACCCGGAACCAGGGCACCGCTCACGCATTGCGTACGACCGTCCACCCGCACCACTTCCTGGGCGGAGCCATCGAGCTGTAGTAAACGCTCGTCGACCTTGCCGTTCAGGGCTCGATGCCAGATATCGTGGGTAGAGAAACTGCCGTTGCGTTCGTAAACGAAAGTGCCTTGGAAACTCTGCTTTTGCTCGGCCTGCGCCAGGCGGTTAAGCCATTGGGAAGCGTCGTCTGCAGCAAAGGCAGGGACGCTCAGGCAAGTACCGAGCAAGAGCGGTAGTAGAGGTATGGCGCGCATGATCCTCCTTAGCGGTTTTCCAGGCTGGCGGCACGTGCGTAGGGCAGCGCGCTTTCAGTACCTTTCAGTGCAGCTTCCTGTGCATGTTGACGCAGGTAACCTGGCAGACGCGGATCGTGCGCACCGGCCTGACCTTGCAATACACCGTTAGCCATGGGGCCTGTGGCCTGGTCATTGCTTTCAGTGTAGCCCGCCAATACGGCCGGCCCTTGTACCTGTGGCACATTCAGCGTCGGCTGAGCCGGCTGCTGCTGAGCCAATTGCTGGGCACCGGTCACTTCGTCCTGGTTGTACAGGCGTACACCTGCCAACACGGCAACGGTTACCGAAGCGGCAACAGCCAGGCGGCCAATGCTGCGCCACGGGCCGCTCTTGGCCTTTACGGGAGCCACTTCGTCGGCCAGCGCAGCCGAAACGGCGGCAGCCAGGTCCAGGCGTGGGTCCAGCAAATCCTTATGCATTACTGCACGGGCAATCTGGTAACGGTTCCAGGTTGCACGGGTGTCAGAATCGTCCAGGGCGTTGATAACCCGGCGTAATTCCAGTTCGTCCGCTTCGTTATCCATCACCGCGGACAGCGATTCCTGCAAAGCTTCACGACTCATGGCGGTTCCTCTCTTGGCTGTCGCCGCTGTCTCAGGTTTCCTGCAACAAAGGCTGCAAGGCTTTATCGATGGCCTCCCGAGCGCGGAAAATCCGGGAGCGCACGGTGCCAACCGGACACTGCATGACGCTCGCAATGTCCTCGTAACTCAGACCATCAAATTCACGTAAAGTTAGCGCCGTACGCAAATCTTCTGGCAGTTGCTGGATGGTCCGATGGACAGTGCCTTCGATCTCATCGCGTAGCAACGCACGCTCCGGTGACTCCAGATCCTTCAGGCCATGATCGCCGTCGTAGAACTCGGCATCCTCAGAACTCACATCACTGTCTGGCGGCCTGCGACCGCGGGAAACCAAATAGTTTTTCGCCGTGTTAATGGCGATTCGATACAGCCAGGTGTAGAACGCACTGTCGCCGCGAAAATTCCCCAGCGCTCGATAGGCCTTGATAAAGGCCTCCTGCGCCACATCCTGGGCTTCATGGGTGTCGTGCACGAAACGCACGATCAACCCGAGAATCTTGTGCTGATACTTCAGCACCAACAGATCGAAAGCTCGCCGGTCGCCGCGCTGAACGCGCTCTACCAGCTGCTGATCCTCTTCCTGGGTTAGCATGAACACTCCTCGGTGGTCTTGAAGGAGCGTTGCTTCAGCCATCGTTCAGGCTTGCAAACATAGACTCGGGCTTTTCGCAAAAGTTCTCCCCTCCAAACAAGTTTCCTGCAGGCGGTCATTCCGGCCTACACGAAAAACGCCGCTCGGTCATGGCCGGCTGCGTCAATAATCTTGTCGTCGAATCCGCTTGCGGTGCCAAGTTTTCAGCACCACCCATGGCCGACGCTGTTCCCGTACTATGGGTAACCCCTTATGGATACCGGGCGCTTGCGGAAAGTTCCCATGATTTTGCGGGGTTACCCAGGACATTCTGTCAAAAATCGCCGATACGCGATTGTTTCAGCCATGAAACAGCCTTGTGGGTCGCGATCGGGCGGTAACCCGTTGGTCAGGCACCGTGGTTTCAGAATGCCATGAGGGCGACGCTATTGTGCCGTTCGCCCTCTCTATATACTAGTGGGCCCCGCACCTGAGCGCCGGCCCGCTACCAAATGAGCATTGCGCTTGCCTACCGGGGTGAACGAGACTTCGCCCTCTCGCTTGAAACCCAATAAAAACAGCAACGGTCGTATTCGCGGAATTCACCCATGAGCCAGCAGTATCAGCATGACGTTCTAGTGATTGGCAGCGGCGCCGCCGGCCTGAGCCTGGCCCTTAATCTGCCGGGCCATCTGCGCATCGCCGTGTTGAGCAAGGGTGACCTGGCCAATGGCTCGACCTTTTGGGCACAGGGCGGCGTGGCCGCGGTGCTCGATGACACCGACACCGTGCAGTCCCATGTCGAGGACACCCTGAACGCTGGCGGCGGGTTGTGCCATGAAGACGCGGTGCGCTTCACCGTGGAGCACAGCCGCGAAGCCATCCAGTGGCTCATCGACCAGGGCGTGCCGTTTACCCGCGACGACGACCCGGACCACGACGAAAACGCCTTCGAGTTCCACCTGACCCGCGAAGGCGGCCACAGCCACCGGCGCATCATCCATGCCGCCGACGCCACCGGCGCCGCGATTTTCACCACGCTGCTGGCCCAGGCGCGCCTGCGGCCGAACATCGAACTGCTGGAACAGCGCGTGGCCGTGGACCTGATCACCGAGCGCCGCCTGGGCCAGACCGGCGAGCGCTGCCTGGGTGCTTATGTACTGAACCGCACCACCGGCGAGGTCGACACCTACGGCGCACGCTTCACGGTGCTGGCCTCAGGCGGCGCGGCCAAGGTGTACCTCTACACCAGCAACCCCGACGGCGCCTGCGGCGATGGCATCGCCATGGCCTGGCGTGCCGGTTGCCGGGTAGCCAACCTTGAGTTCAACCAGTTCCACCCCACCTGCCTGTACCACCCGCAGGCCAAGAGTTTCCTGGTGACCGAAGCCCTGCGCGGCGAAGGTGCGTTGCTCAAGCTGCCCAACGGCGAGCGCTTCATGCCGCGCTTCGATGAGCGCGCCGAACTGGCCCCACGGGACATCGTGGCCCGGGCCATCGACCATGAAATGAAACGCCTGGGCGTGGACTGCGTGTACCTGGACATCAGCCACAAGCCCGCCGAATTCGTCAAAGCGCACTTCCCCACCGTGTACGAGCGCTGCCTGGCGTTTGGCATCGACATTACCCGCCAGCCGATCCCCGTGGTACCCGCCGCGCATTACACCTGCGGCGGCGTGATGGTCGACGATCAAGGCCGCACCGACGTGCCCGGCCTGTACGCCATCGGCGAAACCAGCTTCACCGGCCTGCATGGCGCCAACCGCATGGCCAGCAACTCGCTGCTCGAATGCTTCGTGTATGGCCGCTCGGCTGCCACCCACATCATCGAGCAACTGGGCCACACGCCCATGCCCGAGCAACTGCCCGGCTGGGATGCAAGCCAGGTGACCGACTCGGACGAGGACGTGATCATCGCGCACAACTGGGACGAACTGCGGCGGTTCATGTGGGACTACGTGGGGATCGTGCGCACCACCAAGCGCCTGCAACGCGCCGAACACCGGGTGCGCCTGCTGCTGGACGAGATCGACGAGTTCTACAGCAACTACAAGGTCAGCCGCGACCTGATCGAGTTGCGCAACCTGGCCCAGGTGGCCGAGCTGATGATCCGCTCGGCCATGCAGCGCAAGGAAAGTCGTGGCTTGCACTACACGCTGGATTACCCGGACATGCTGCCCGAGGCGCTGGACACTATTCTGACGCCGCCCACCTTCGGCGACTGAACTTGAGCCGCAAGCGCAGGCGCCGGTGTTGATCCGGCGCCAACGCGTCGGCGGGGATGCATAGCCCCTGCCCCCACCACCGGCCCTTGCGGCGAAAACGCAACACCACCAGCCCTGGCAATGCCAGGCTGTCGGGCAGCAATTGCACCGGTTGCCAACCGTCACGGGCACACCACAGCGCCCAGCCGTCAGGGCTGCGACGCAAACGGGTATAGGCGTGGGGGTGGCTGAGCAGCACTTGCCGTGGCAACACCCAGGCCCCATGGGCCAGGCACAGCAATACGCCAGCGAAGGTCAACAAGAAGGGAATATCGAGCAGCAGCAAGGCGATCAGTGCCAGCCCCTGAGCCGCCAGGTACGCCGCCAGCAACCGCCCCGAGGCGCGCCAGCGGCATTCGAAGCGGTCACTTGGGCTGGACACGGTCCAGGATCATGCGAACCATGCGCTGCAGCTCAGGGTCTTCGGACTCGGCGCGTTCCATGAACCAGCCGAACATGTCCTGGTCTTCGCACTCCAGCAGACGGCGATACACGTCGCGGTCGACATCGTTGAGGTGCGCGTAGACCTCACGGACAAAAGGCACCAGCAACACGTCCAGTTCCAGCATGCCGCGGCGGCTGTGCCAGTAGAGTCGGTTGAGTTCAACATCTTCGACCATGGAGCTCTCCTCAAATAGGCGGCCAGTATACAGAGCTGAACGCAAGGGGGCATGTCCATACGACTCTTGTAGCAAAGTGAAAGCGCGGTGGCCTTTACGCGGATAAATCCGCGCCTAAGGGCCCGTGTATCCGCGAACCCGGGCCCCCTTACCCAATCGTCGCCTACCTATTTTCCCACCGCCGCTCTATGATGGTGCCCAGTCTTTTAGCCCTTGCGATCTCCCATGGCCGATTCCGCTTTTTTCTGCACGCTCACCCATGAAGGCGTTCTCGCCGTCCGCGGCTCCGATGCCGGCAAGTTTTTGCAGGGCCAGTTGACCTGCAACATCAACTACCTCAACGACACCACCGCCAGCCTGGGCGCGCGCTGCACGCAAAAGGGTCGCATGCAGTCCAGCTTCCGCATCCTGCTGCAAGGCGACGGCTGCCTGCTGGCCATGGCCCGCGAGCTGATCGAACCGCAACTGGCGGACCTGAAAAAGTACGCGGTGTTTTCCAAGTCCAAGCTCACCGACGAGAGTGCTGCCTGGGTGCGATTGGGCTTGAGCGAAGCGGATCAAGTACTGAGCGAACTGGGCCTGGAACTGCCACAAGACACTCACAGCGTGGCCCGCCACGACGATTTGATCGCCATTCGCGTGTCGCCAGCGCGCGCCGAACTCTGGGTTGCTGCCGAGCAAGCCGATGCCATCAAGGCCCGTTTGTCGGCCAGCCTGGCCGAAGGCGATCTCAATGCCTGGCTACTGGGGCAGGTGCGCGCCGGTGTTGCCCAGGTGATGCCCGAAACCCGCGAAACCTTCATCCCGCAAATGCTCAACCTGCAAGCCGTGGGCGGCGTCAGCTTCAAGAAGGGCTGCTACACCGGCCAGGAAATCGTCGCGCGCATGCAGTACCTGGGTAAGCTCAAGCGTCGCCTGTACCGCCTGAGCCTGGCCGGCGATGAACTGCCGCTGCCGGGGGCCGCGCTGTTTTCACCCAAACACAACAGCGCCATCGGTGAGGTCGCCCTGGCTGCCCGTGCCGACGGTGGCGTTGAACTCCTGGCGGTGCTTCAAGCCGAGGCCGTGGAGGATGGCAACATCCACCTGGGCAGCCTGGAAGGCGCGCCCCTGCAACTGCTCGACCTGCCTTACACACTGGACCGCGACCGCGAGATTCAGCGTTAAGCTTTTTAGAGAGCATTGATGAGCAAGCTGGCGCAAACGGTTCAAACGCAACTGCTCGAGGCGATCGCCAATGACGACCTCGTGCTGCCAACCCTGCCCGAGGTGGCCTGGCGCATTCGCGAGGCTGCCGAAGACCAGAACATCAGCCTGAACGCCCTGGGCCGGGTGATCGGCAGTGACCCGGCCTTGGCGGCGCGGTTAATCAAAGTGGTCAACAGCCCGCTGCTGCGGGTCAGCAGCGAGGTGACCGGGCTGAACACGGCCATTACCCGCCTGGGGGTCAATTACAGCTGCAACCTGGCGATCGGCCTGGTGATCGAGCAGATCTTTCATGCCCGCTCGCCTGCGGTCGAAAGCAAAATGCGTGAAGTATGGGAAAACAGCCTTGAAGTGGCGGGCATTTGCGCCGAACTTTGCCGCCGTTATAGTGCACTGCACACCGACCAGGCGGCTTTGGCGGGGCTGGTGCACCAGATTGGCGTGCTGCCCATCCTGACCTACGCCCAGGACTGCAACGACTTGCTGTCTGACCCGGTGTGCCTGAACCATGTGATCGAGGCCATCCACCCGATCATTGGTGATCGGATACTGGCCGTGTGGGAGTTCCCCTCGACCGTCGCCCAAGTGCCCGGGCATTACCTGGACCTGACCCGTCAATCGAACCGCCTGGACTATGCCGACCTGGTGCAGATCGCCAGCGCGCTGAACCGTGGCCAGGCGCTGTGCGAGTTGCCCGCGTTCAAGCAGCTGGGGCAGCCCCTGCCGTTGCTCGACGAGCACGAGTTGCTGGCAGCCAGGCAAATGTTCCGCTAACCGGCGACAAAACTCACCCGCACCCGCAAGCCTGTCCGAGCCCCATCGTGCAAGCTGATCTGGGCCAGGTGCGCACGGCAGATCTCGCCGACGATCGCCAGGCCCAGACCTGCGCCCATGCCTTGCGCCTTGCGCCGGTAGAAGCGCTCGAACACCCGCTCGCGATCGGCCACGGGGATACCGGGCCCGTCGTCTTCCACTTCCAGCACCGCCGGCGCCATCACCCGCAAGATCACGTTGCCGCCGACCGGGGTATGGGCCAGGGCATTGTCCACCAGGTTGCTAAGCAACTCGTTGAGCAAGGTCGGCTCGCCGCGCAGCCACACCGGCTGGTCAGCCTCCAGCGCCAGGGCAACGCCGCGGGCATGGGCCAGCGGCGCCATGGCCATGCCCAGCTCGCGCGCCAACTGGCTCAGGTCGAGCAACTGCGCACCGCCCTCGGCGATCGCCCGCGCGCCGTTCTCCACCCGGGCCAGGGACAACAGCTGATTGGCCAGGTGGGTCAGCCGATCGGTGCCTTGCGCTGCCGACTCCAAGGTTTCCCGCCACACCGGCGGTTGGTCGCTGCGCAAGCCCAACTCGACCCGCGCCTTCAAGGCCGCCAACGGCGTGCGCAGCTCGTGGGCCGCGTCGGCGATAAATTGCGCCTGGCGCTCGAATTGCACCCGCAGGCGTTCGGTGAAGTGGTTGAGCGAACCCACCAGCGGCCACAGCTCGCGCTGCACCTCCACCAGCGGCAACGGCCGCAAATCGTCGGGTTGGCGGGTCTCGACTTCCCGGCGCAAGCGCTCCAGGGGCCGCAACGCCGCGCTCACCGCGAACCACACCAGCAACAGCGCGCCCAGGCCCAGCATGCCCAGGCGCAGCAGGGTATCGGCCATCAGGCTGCGGGCCATGCGCACCCGCGCCTCCTCGGTCTCGGCCACGCGAATTTCGGCCATGCCATTCATGTTCGGCTCGGTCACCGCCTTCAACAGGCTGACCACGCGCACATCCTGCCCCTGATACTCGCCGTTGTAGAAACGCGCCAAGGCCGGGTAGTCATCGGTGCGCGGCGTGCCGGGCGGCGGCGGCGGGATGTTTTCGTAGCCGGAAATCAGCTTCTGGTGGATGTCATTGACCTGGTAGTAAATGCGCCCGGCGCTGTCGTAGGCAAAGGTGTCCAGGGCCACGTAAGGCACATCGGCGCTCAAGCTGCCGTCGCGCTGGGACAGCCCGGCCGCAATGGTCCGCGCCGAGGCCAGCAGGGTGCGGTCGTAGGCGGTGTCGGCGGCCTCGCGACCATTCCAGTAGGCGCTCAGGCCACTGGCGATCATCAGCACCACCAGCAGCACCGCCAGATTCCACAGTAGCCGCCCACGCAGGCTGCGCACGTTACGCATCGCGGCTCTCGAGCAGGTAGCCCAGGCCACGGAAGGTGACGATGGCGATGGCCTGGCCATCGAGCTTCTTGCGCAGCCGGTGCACGTAGATCTCGATGGCGTCGGCGCTGGCTTCCTCGTCCAGGCCAAATACCTGGGCCGCCAACTGTTCTTTGCTCATGACCCTGCCTGGCCGGGCGATCAACGCCTCCAGCACCGATTGCTCGCGCGAGGTCAACTGCAGCAGATCCTCGCCCAGGGTAAAGCGCCGCGTGTCCAGGTCATACACCAACGGGCCGCAGCGCTGCTGGCGCTCGCCGCCCAGCACCGAGCGACGCAACAGCGCCTTGACCCGCGCTTCAAGTTCGGTGAGCTCGAACGGTTTGGCCAGGTAGTCGTCGGCGCCCAGGTTCAGGCCATGCACCCGGTCTTTCACATCGCTGCGCGCGGTCAGCATCAGCACCGGCAGGTTCTTGCCACGGGCACGCACCCGCGCCAGTACCTCGAAGCCGTCCATGCGCGGCAGGCCCACGTCAAGGATCGCCATGGCGTATTCCTCGCTACCCAAAGCCAGGTCGGCCGCCACGCCATCGTGCAGCACGTCGACGGTCAAGCCTGCGGACTTGAGGGCCTGGGCCACGCTTTCAGCCAACTGGGGGTGGTCTTCGACGAGCAGCACTCGCATGGTGTTCTCCGGGTAAACGAGGGGCCTGCGGCCTTGTTATCGGGCGCAGTGTACAGCCGCGAAAGCCCCCGTGAAGCGTGAAACACAATGATTGTGTGTTGAAAGGTTAGCGAAAGGTTCACCCCCTAGCATCACGTAACGGCAGGTTTGCCCACCCGCCGCACACGAAAAACGCCTCGATGCGTTTTCGCTAAAAACAAGAACAATAATGGAGTCACCGACGATGCCGTCCATGCAGCTGCAGGCGTGCCTGCCTTCCCGCTTTCCCCGTCTTCGCCCCACCGCCCTGGCCAGTGCCGCCGCCCTTATGGGCTTGAGCCCCGTCAGCCAGGCCGATTTCTTCGAAGACAGCAGCGCCACCTTCGAAACCCGCAACATGTACTTCAACCGCGACTTTCGCGACGGCACCAGCGCGCAGCAGTCCAAGCGCGACGAATGGGCCCAGAGCTTCATGCTCAACCTACAGTCGGGCTACACCGAAGGCACCGTCGGCTTTGGCGTCGATGCCCTGGGCATGCTCGGGGTCAAGCTGGACTCCAGCCCCGACCGCACCGGCACCGGCCTGTTGCCCACCCACGATGACGGCCGCGCCGCCGACGAATATTCCAAGCTGGGCCTGACCGGTAAAGTGAAGGTCAGCGCCACCGAGTTCAAGATCGGCACCCTGATCCCCGAGCTGCCGACCTTGCGCCCCAATGACGGGCGCATCCTGCCGCAAACGTTCGAAGGCGGCTTGCTGACCTCCAAGGAACTGAAAAACCTGACCTTCACCGGCGGGCGCCTGGAGAAAGCCAAGGACCGCGACGACACCAGCTTCGAAGACATCGCCCTGAACAACAAGAACAGCCGCTTCTTGGGCACGGTGGCGGGCAACCACTTCGACATGGCCGGCGTGGACTACAAGTTTAGCGAGCGTCTGGTCGGCAGCTACCACTTCGCGCAACTGGACGACGTGTACCGCCAGCATTTCGTCGGCCTGGTCGGCAACCAGCCCTTGAGCGTCGGCAAGTTCGGTTATGACCTGCGCATGGCCTTGAGCGGTGACCAGGGCCAGGCGCGCGGTGGCAACATCGACAACACCTCGCTCAACGGCATCCTCAGCTACAGCCTCAGCGGGCACAAATTCAGCGCGGCCTACCAGCACATGTCCGGCGACACGGCCTTCCCCTACGTCGACGGCAGCGACCCTTACCTGGTCAACTTCGTGCAGATCAACGACTTCGCCGGTGCCCAGGAGCACTCCTGGCAGGCCCGCTACGACTATGACTTCGCCGCCATCGGCCTGCCGGGCCTGAGCTTCATGAGCCGCTACATCAGCGGCGACAACGTCGAACTGGCCAACGGCAGCACCGGCAAGGAATGGGAGCGCAACAGCGAAATCAAATACGTGGTGCAAAGCGGCGCCCTGAAAAACGTCGCGGTACGCTTGCGTAATGCCACCTACCGCTCAAACTTCGCACGCGATGCGGATGAAGTGCGGCTGTTGGTCAGCTACAGCGTGGCTCTTTGGTAATCCCCCATAACAATAATTTCGGAGACTGACCCATGACCCCTACCCTGCGTACGTTGTTCATCGCTGCCGGCTGCCTGCTGTTGGCCGCGCCCTTGTTCGCCGCCGACGAGCCCAAGCGCCCCGAATGCATCGCCCCGGCCTCACCCGGCGGCGGTTTCGACCTGACCTGCAAGCTGGTACAAAGCGCGCTGATCAACGAAAAAATCCTCACCAAACCCATGCGCGTCACCTACATGCCTGGCGGCGTGGGCGCAGTGGCCTACAACGCCGTGGTTGCCCAGCGCCCGGCCGATGCCGGCACCTTGGTGGCCTGGTCCAGTGGCTCGCTGCTCAACCTGGCCCAAGGCAAGTTCGGCCGCTTCGACGAGAACGCCGTACGCTGGCTGGCCGCGGTCGGCACCAGCTACGGCGCCATCGCGGTCAAGAGTGACTCGCCCTACAAGAACCTCGACGACCTGGTACAGGCGCTGAAAAAAGACCCGAGCAAAGTGGTGATCGGCTCGGGCGGCACCGTTGGCAGCCAGGACTGGATGCAAACCGCCTTGATCGCCAAGGCCGCCGGCATCAACCCGCGTGACCTGCGCTACGTGGCCCTGGAAGGTGGTGGCGAAATCGCCACGGCATTGCTCGGCGGGCACATCCAGGTGGGCAGCACCGACATTTCCGACTCCATGCCGCACATCCAGAGCGGCGACATGCGCCTGCTGGCGGTGTTCGCCGACAAGCGCATCGACGAGCCGGAAATGAAAGACATCCCCACCGCCAAGGAACAGGGCTACGACATCGTCTGGCCGGTAGTGCGCGGCTTCTACGTGGGGCCGAAAGTGACCGACGAGGAATACAACTGGTGGAAGGCCGCCTTCGACAAAATGCTGGCCTCCGAGGACTTCGACAAGCTGCGTGACCAGCGCGAGTTGTTCCCCTTCGCCATGACTGGCCCGGAGCTGGACACCTACGTGAAGAAACAGGTGGCGGACTACAAGGTACTGGCCAAGGAATTCGGCCTGATCCAGTAAGCCCCATTTTGCGGAGAGCTTCCCCATGATCCTGCAACGACTGTTTGCCGGCGCCCTGCTGCTGGCCTGTGCCTGCCTCGCGGCCATGGCCTGGCCCTACCAGGCGGCGTTTTCCTACGAACCGGTGGGCCCGCGCGCCTATCCACTGCTGATGCTTGGGCTGATGAGCCTGGCGCTGCTGTACATGGTCTTTCGCCCGGCCCCCATCGTGCACAGCGACGACGAGCCGCCGCTGGACCGCGAAACCCTGACCAAGATCGGCATCTGCGTGGCGCTGCTGCTGGTGTTCGCCGGGCTGTTCGAGCCGCTGGGCTTCGTGCTCAGCAGCATCCTGATCGGCATTCCCATGGCCCGCCTGTACGGCGGCCGCTGGCTGCCCAGCATTGTGATCATCAGCCTGATGAGCGTCGGCCTTTATCTGCTGTTCGACAAGGTCATGGACGTTCCACTGCCCCTGGGCCTGCTCGACGTTCTGGAGAATTGAGATGGATACTTTAGGCTATCTGGGCCAGGGCTTCGGCGTCGCGCTGAGCCCCTACAACCTGGTCACCGCGCTGTGCGGCACCTTGATCGGCACCGTGGTCGGCCTGCTGCCGGGCCTGGGCCCGATCAACGGCGTGGCGCTGCTGATCCCCATCGCCTTCGCCCTGGGCCTGCCACCGGAGTCGGCACTGATCCTGCTGGCGGCGGTGTACCTGGGCTGCGAATACGGCGGGCGCATCAGTTCGATCCTGCTGAACATCCCGGGCGAGGCCTCCACCGTGATGACCACCCTGGACGGCTACCCCATGGCCCGCCAGGGCATGGCCGGCGTGGCGCTGTCGTTGTCGGCGTGGAGCTCGTTCATCGGCGCGTTCATCGCCACCTGCGGCATGGTGCTGTTTGCGCCGCTACTGGCCAAATGGGCGATCGCTTTCGGCCCGGCGGAATACTTCGTGTTGATGGTGTTCGCCATCGTCTGCCTGGGTGGCATGGCCGGCAACCGGCCGCTGAAAACCTTCGTGGCGGCGCTGATCGGGCTGTTTCTATCCAGCGTCGGCATCGACGCCAACAGCGGCGTGTACCGATTTACCGGTGACAGCATCCACATGGCCGACGGCATCCAGTTCGTGGTGCTGGTGCTGGGGCTGTTCTCCATCAGCGAAATCCTGCTGTTGCTGGAAAAAACCCATCGTGGCCAGGAGGCGGTAAAAGCCACCGGGCGCATGATGTTCAACTTCAAGGAAGCGGCCTCGGTGTTCGCGGTCAACATCCGCTGTGGGCTATTGGGCTTTATCATGGGCGTGTTGCCGGGTGCCGGCGCCACCCTGGCCAGCGCCGTGGCCTACATGACCGAAAAACGCATGGCGGGCGCCAGCGGCACTTTCGGCCAGGGCGACAAGCGCGGCCTGGCGGCGCCTGAAACGGCTATCGGCGCTTCGGCCTGCGGCGCCCTGGTGCCGATGCTGACCCTGGGCGTCCCCGGCTCCGGCACCACGGCGGTGATGATCGGCGCGCTGTCGCTGTACAACATCACCCCCGGCCCCCTGCTGTTTCAACAGCAACCGGACATCGTCTGGGGCCTGATCGCCTCGCTGTTCATCGCCAACATCATGCTGGTGATCCTTAACATCCCGATGATCCGCATCTTCACCCGTATCCTCGCCGTGCCGAACTGGGCGCTGGTGCCGGTGATCGCGATCATCACCGCGATCGGCGTTTACGCGGTGCACGCCACCACCTTCGACCTGTTCCTGATGATCGGCATCGGCATCTTCGGCTACATCCTGCGCAAGCTGGACTTCCCGCTGTCGCCGGTGTTGCTGGGGTTCATCCTGGGCGGGCTGATGGAACAGAACCTGCGCCGGGCGCTGTCGATTTCCAACGGCGAGTTGCAGATCCTCTGGTCCAGCCCGATCACCTTCGGGGTATGGGTGTTGACGGCGATCATGCTGCTGCTGCCGCTGGTTCGCATCTGGCGCAAGCGCGTGCTGGCGCGGCGAGTGGTGGCTGACGCGGTTTAAGCGCCCGCGCCTGGTTCGCAAATAAATCCGCCCCACCCTGTAGGGGCGGATTTATCCGCGAAAGCCTCAAATCAATCCATCGGCCTTGAGCAAGGTCTCCAGGCAATGCTCGTTGATGGCATAGAACGCCTTCAACGCCTCGATCTTCTCCAACAGCGGGGCCGGGTTCACCGGCCCCGCACGTTTCACCGCCAAAATCATTTTGTTCTTGTTGGTGTGTTCCAACGAGATGAACTCGAACACCTTGGTCTCGTAGCCACAGGCTTCCAGGTACAGCGCACGCAAGCTGTCGGTGACCATCTCGGCCTGCTGGCCCAAGTGCAGGCCGTATTGCAGCATCGGTTTGAGCAGGCCCGGGCTCTGGATCTGCAGGCGGATCTGCTTGTGGCAGCATGGCGAGCACATGATGATCGCAGCGCCCGTGCGAATGCCGGTATGGATGGCGTAGTCAGTGGCAATGTCGCAGGCATGCAAGGCAATCATCACGTCGATGGCGCTGGGCACCACCGTACGCACGTCGCCATGCTCGAACACCAGGCCCGGGTGCTCCAGATGCGCAGCGGCGTTGTTGCACAGGGTGACCATGTCTTCGCGCAGCTCCACGCCCTTGACCTGGGCTTCACGCTGCAGGCTGTTACTCAAGTAATCGTGGATGGCAAACGTCAGGTAGCCCTTGCCCGAACCAAAGTCAGCCACGCGCACCGCCTGGTCGGCCGGGATGGCTGCGCTGGCGAAGGCGTGGGAAAACACCTCGATGAACTTGTTGATCTGCTTCCATTTGCGCGACATGGCCGGGATCAGCTCATGCTGGGCATTGGTCACGCCCAGGTCCTTGAGGAACGGCCGGCTGAGTTCCAGGTAGCGCTTCTTCTCGCGGTCATGCCCGGCGGCCTGCACTTCGCGTACCTGCTGGGCCTTGTTACGGTGCAGCATGGGCTTGTTCTTTTTGCTGAACTCCAACTGCACCTCGTCGGTGAGGGTCAGCAGGTGAGCATTCTTGAACGAGCCCGGCAGCCACTCGGCGATTAGCGCCTGGGCCTCGGCCAGCGGAAAATTCTTGGTGATGTCGCGGGTTTTATAGCGGTAAACGAAGGTCAGGCACGGCTGATCCTTGACCAGCAACGGCTTGATGGTGACCCGCTGCAGGTCTGCCTCGCTGCCCACGTAACGCGCCAGCACCAACTTGACCACGGCGTTCTGCTGAAGGCCGGTGTCGAGCAGCGCGAGAAAATCGGCGTGGTGATCCGGTGCGGTTTGGCTGGCAAGGGTGGAGGCAGACATGACAAATGATCCTGGGGCGTGCCCAGTGGCACAGCAGTAAAAAAGTGATTGCGCACATTTTACGGATGAAGGCCGGCCGGGCACAGGGATATTTGAGGGGTTATTGCACCTGCTCGATATGGCGCTCCGAGTAAAAGAAGCTGTTCTTGTCACTGCCGGTCGTCAGGAAGAAGCCATAGTCCTGCAGGTACACGTAATGCCCCAACTGCTTGTACTTGTCCTCGCGGCTCATGCAATCCAACGTCTTGGCCCCGCCACTCAAGGCCGGGTTCAGTTCATTGGCTGCGCGCTCGCCGGTCACCTTACAGTCGGTCACCATTGGCTTATCGCCGTAACTGCCGACGATGCTGTTCAAGGTGGAGCCCTGGCGGGTGTAGGTCAGCTGCGAACCCACCGGCATGTTCCGCCAATCACCTTCCAGGCTCAATTGGGTCACGCTGGAGGTTTCCGACATGCTGGTGCCATAGCGGGTCGCTTCACTCAGCGACACCAGGCCGCGCCAGCTGATGCGGTTACCCTCATACCCCTTGCCACGCAGGGTGGTCGCCAACTGCCCGGTCGTTGCGTCGCGAGTGATGAACAACTCTTCGACCAATGGCGTGGTGCTGCCACGGCTGGTGGAGGTCCCCCCCATGCGCAGGTAGCTCAGCGTCTTGGCCGGCGCTGGCAGGCCAGACCTGGCGATGCTATCGAGCACCTGCGGGCTGACCGGGCGCAGGGCCATCGGCGCCGACACCTTGGGCCGAGGCGTATAGGCCGGTAACTGGGCCAATGCACCACGGCCTTCGCACACTTGATTGATCAACACGGCGTAATCAGCCGAGGCCTCATTGAACGGCTTGGCCTGCGGCGCAGCCTCGATTCGCCCGTCGGTCACCTGGTTGCTGGCGTTCACGTCGTAGCCGGCCAGCATGCGCCACTGTTTGCTCGAACAGTTCACTGCATAACGCTCGCGCTTCTGTGCGTAAGGGGCGTTGTAGGGCATGTCTGTGAGGATCTCGGGCTGATCGTACGCGCCCCAGAACTTAACCTCACGGCCATCGTCGGCCAGGCTGTTGCGGTCGATCATCACCCAGTTCTGGTGAGCGTCGGCCTTGACGATGCGCCAGTCAGGCTTGGCTGTCTGGGCGCAGGCCTGGGTAAACGAGGGATTTCGGTAAAGGGCCGCGGCGACATTGGCCTGCAAGCGATGCGGTTCATAGTAACTGCGGCCGTTGCCGCCCAGGTACAGGCGGCGCATGCCGTCCAGGTACATAATGTTGACCGACTGGGCACTGCACGTGGCCTCGAACTGCGCGCTGCGCGGTACCTTGTCGAGCGTGGTATCGCCGACCACGCCGAAGCTCAGGGTGTCGCCATCGCGGTACACGCTGTCCGGGGTCAGCGGTTGCGACAGCAGGCCCTCCAGCAACTGATCGACCTTTTGCGAGGGGGTGGCGCAACCGGCCAGGGTGGCGATCGAAATCGCCAGGATCATACGACGCACAGCAGTCTCCAGAAATCCATTCAGAAACACCTTTCTCGGCCGCAAAGGATTGTTCTTGAGCCCTCGGCCAAAGCGCCCCCGACCGCACCGGCGCGGCTGGATAAGTATTCGCAGGCACCGGCCTTATTTCACCCCCTTACAAATCACCTCTGGCCTGATGCCACTCAATCGGCTAAAAGATGCCAGCACATTACAAAAAATTCGCTTAAACCCTTTTAGGCTGGCCCGTTCCTCCCGTCGGGAACCCTTGCGAGCCACGAGACCATTTCATGAAGAAGCTGTGTTTGCTGGGCCTGCTCGTCGGCCTGGCCTGTCAACCGGTGCTGGCCGCCACACCACCTTCGCCGCTGAAAACCAAGGAAGCCTTCATCGCCGACCTGATGAAGAAGATGACCCTGCAAGAGAAGATCGGCCAACTGCGGCTGATTTCCATCGGGCCGGAAATGACCCACGAGCAGATCCGCAAGGAGATCGCCGCCGGCAACATCGGCGGTACCTTCAACTCGGTGACGCCTGCGGAAAACCGCCCGATGCAGGACGCGGCCATCAATGACAGCCGGCTCAAGATCCCGATGTTCTTCGCCTATGACGTGATCCATGGCCAGCGCACCTTGTTCCCGATCAGCCTGGCCCTGGCCTCGAGCTGGGACATGGACGCCATCGGCCTGAGCGCACGCACCGCGGCCGTCGAGGCCAGCGCCGACAGCATCGACATGACCTACGGGCCGATGGTCGACATCGCCCGCGACCCGCGCTGGGGCCGCACCAGCGAAGGCTTTGGCGAGGATACCTACCTGGTCTCGCGCATCGCCAAGGTGATGGTGCAGGGTTACCAGGGCAAGGACGTCGCGGCGCCCGACAGCATCATGGCCGCAGTCAAGCACTTCGCCCTGTATGGCGCGGTGGAAGGCGGGCGTGACTACAACATCGTCGACATGAGCCCGCAACGCATGTTCCAGGACTACCTGCCGCCCTACCGTGCCGCCGTGGACGCAGGCGCCGGCGGGGTGATGGTGGCACTGAACTCGGTGAACGGCGTGCCGGCCACCGCCAACACCTGGCTGATGCAGGACCTGCTGCGCAAAAGCTGGGGCTTCAAGGGCCTGACCGTCAGCGACCATGGCGCCATTCACGAGCTGATCAAGCACGGCGTGGCCCGCGATGACCGTGAAGCCGCCAAGCTGGCAATCAAGGCCGGCATCGACATGAGCATGAACGATCAGGTGTACGGCAAGGAGCTGCCAGGCTTGCTCAAGGATGGCGAGATCAGCCAGGCCGACATCGACAACGCCGTGCGCGAGGTACTGGCCACCAAGTACGACCTGGGCCTGTTCGCCGACCCATACCGGCGCATCGGCAAGGCCAGCAACGACCCGGCCGACGTAAATGCCGAGAGCCGCCTGCACCGCGACGCCGCCCGTGAAGTGGCGCGCAAGAGCCTGGTATTGCTGGAGAACCACAACAACACCCTGCCCTTGAAAAAACAGGGCACCATCGCCTTGGTCGGCCCCCTGGCCAACTCGCCAATCGACATGATGGGCAGCTGGTCGGCGGCTGGGCGCCCCGAACAGTCCATCACCCTGCTGCAGGGCCTGCGCAATGCCGTGGGCGACAAGGCCAAAATCGTCTACGCCAAGGGCGCGAACATCATCGACAACAAGGAGGCCGTGGCCTTCCTCAATCGGATCATTTTCGACCGCAAGGAAGTCGACATCGACCCACGCCCGGCCGAGCAGATCATTGCCGAAGCGGTGCAGGCCGCGCAGCAGGCCGACGTGATCGTGGCCGCGGTAGGCGAGGCGCGGGGCATGTCCCACGAGTCCGCCAGCCGCACCACCCTGGAAATCCCTGGCACCCAGCGCGACCTGATCAAGGCCCTGAAAGCCACCGGCAAGCCGTTGGTGTTGGTACTGATGAACGGCCGGCCGCTGTCCCTGGTACAAGAACAGCAACAAGCCGACGCCATGCTGGAAACCTGGTTCTCCGGCACCGAAGGCGGCAACGCGATCGCCGACGTGCTGTTCGGCGACTACAACCCGTCGGGCAAGCTGCCCATCAGCTTCCCGCGTTCGGTGGGGCAGATCCCGGTGTACTACAGCCACCTGACCATTGGCCGGCCGTTTACCGAAGGCAAGCCCGGTAACTACACCTCGCAGTATTTCGACGAGGAAACCGGCCCGCTGTATCCGTTTGGCTATGGCCTGAGCTACACCGACTTCAGCCTGTCGGACGTCACCCTGTCGGCGCAGACCATGAAGCGCAATGGCAGCGTGGATGCCAGCATCACCGTGAGCAACACCGGCAAGGTGGCGGGCAGTACCGTGGTGCAGCTCTACCTGCACGACGTGACGGCCTCCATGGCGCGGCCGGTCAAGGAGCTGAAGAACTTCCAGAACGTCACGCTCAAGCCTGGCGAATCGAAGGTGGTGCATTTCAGCATCAAGGAAGACGACCTCAAGTTCTACAACGCCCAGCTCAAGTACGCAGCCGAGGCCGGGGAGTTCGAGGTGCAGATCGGCCTGGACTCGCAGAACGTTAAGCAGCAGAGTTTCACCCTGCTGTAACGCAGGTACCGCAGTAGGAGCGGACTTATCCGCGAAAAACACACCGCGATATTCCAGACACACCGCGCAGTGAGCTTCGCGGATTAATCCGCTCCTACAGGAGGCCTGATGAATCGCCTACGCTGGCCCCTCCTTGCCCTGCTCATCGTCGGCGGCGCAGTGCTGGCAGCGCTTCTGGCCATGCGCCACGCCGAGCGCACGGCCATGATCGAGGAGGCCGCTCGCGCCCGCGAGCCGCTGGGGCTGTACGCCAATTCGCTGCATACCCTGATCGAACGCTTCCGCACCCTGCCGGCCGTGCTGGCCCTGGACCCGGAACTGATCGCTGCCCTGCACGGCCCGGTCAGCCCCGCCACTCAAGAGCGCCTCAACCGCAAGCTGCAGGCCATCAACGGCGCGGCCCGCTCCTCGACTCTCGAGCTTCTGGACCGCAACGGCCTGGCCATCGCCGCCAGCAACTGGCAACTGCCTACCAGCTACGTCGGCCAGAACTACGGCTTTCGGCCCTACTTCCTGCAAACCCGCACCCAGGGCAGCGGGCGCTTCTACGCGGTTGGGGTGACCAGCGGCATTCCGGGTTACTTCCTGTCCAGCGCTGTGACCAACGACCAAGGCGAGTTCCTGGGGGCCATGGTGGTCAAGCTGGAATTCCCGGAGCTGGAGCGCGAATGGCGCCAGGGCTCGGACACCCTGCTGGTCAGCGATGCCCGCGGCATTGTGTTCATTGCCAACCAACCCGGGTGGCGCTACCGCGAACTGCACCCGCTGAGCAACAACGACCGCGCCGAACTGACCTCTACCCGCCAATATGACCAACAGCCACTGACCCCTCTGGAACACCAAAGCCTGCAACGCTTTGACGATGACAGCGACCTGGTGCGCGTCAACACCCCCGACGGCTGGGCCGACTACTTGTGGGAATCCCAAGCCCTGGGCGACGACGGCTGGACCCTGCACCTGCTGCGCCGCCCATTGCTGGCAGCCGAAGACAGCCGCAATGCGGCGTTGGCCGCGGCCGGCCTGTGGTTGAGCGGGGCCCTGCTGTTGCTGTTGCTCAACCAACGCTGGCGCTTGGCCCGACTGCGCCAGCGCAGCCGTGAAGAACTGGAACGACTGGTGCAGGAGCGCACCGCCGAATTGCGCACCGCCCAGGAGGGCCTGGTGCAGTCTGCCAAGCTGGCCGCCCTGGGGCAGATGTCGGCGGCCTTGGCCCACGAAATCAACCAGCCCCTCACCGCCCAGCGCATGCAACTGGCCAGCCTGCGCCTGCTGTTGGACCATGGTCGTGTCGACGATGCCTACCAGGCCTTGGCGCCGTTGGAGCAGATGCTCAGCCGCATGGCAGCCCTCACCAGCCATTTAAAGACCTTCGCGCGCAAAAGCCCCGCTGGGTTACGTGAACGCCTGGACCTGGCATGCGTGGTCGACCAGGCACTGCTTCTACTGGAACCGCGCATCCACGCCGAACGGATCAGCACCGTGCTGCACCTGGCGCGCCCGGCCTGGGTGCGCGGCGACGCCATCCGCCTGGAACAAGTACTGATCAACCTACTGCGCAACGCCCTGGACGCCATGGCCAACCAGCCACTCAAACGCCTCGAGGTGCGCATCGATGCCGACCAAGGCAATTGGCGCTTGTCGGTGATCGACAGCGGTGGCGGCATTGACGACGCCCACCTGGCCGATCTGTTCGAACCGTTTTTCACCACCAAGCCCGTGGGTGACGGTTTAGGGCTGGGGCTTGCGATATCCTATGCCATCGTCACCGAACTGGGCGGGCGCCTGAGCGCCGCCAACCTGGCTGGCGGCGCCCATTTCAGCCTGGCCCTGCCAGCCGACACGGAGACAGCCTTTTGACCCCTGCCCTGAACTCGGTGATTGTGGTTGATGACGAGCCCAGTATCCGCAGCGCCGTCGAGCAGTGGCTGAGCCTGTCGGGCTTCACGGTGCAATTGTTCAGCCGCGCCGAGGACTGCCTGGCCGCCCTGCCCGCTCATTTTCCCGGGGTAATCCTCAGCGACGTGCGCATGCCCGGCATGGGTGGCCTGGAATTGCTGGCCCAACTGCAGGGCCGCGACCCCGACCTGCCGGTGATCCTGCTCACCGGCCACGGCGATGTGCCCATGGCAGTGCAGGCCATGCGCGCCGGTGCCTACGACTTCCTGGAAAAACCCTTCAGCCCCGAAGACTTGCTCGGCAGCATCGGCCGGGCTCTGGAAAAACGCCAGCTGGTGCTGGAAAACATGCGCCTGCACCAACGTGTAGATCTCAAGGACCGCCTCGACGCCAGCCTGCTGGGCGTGTCGCCGGGCATGGTGCAGTTGCGCCGGCAGGTGCTGGACCTGGCCCAACTGCCGGTCAACGTGCTGATCCGCGGCGAAACCGGCAGCGGCAAGGAGCGCGTCGCCCGTTGCCTGCATGACTTTGGCCCGCGAGCCGATCAGCAGTTTGTCGCACTCAATTGCGCGGCGATCCCCGAGCAGCTGTTCGAAGCCGAGCTGTTCGGCCATGAAAGCGGGGCGTTCACCGGTGCTCAAGGCAAGCGCATTGGCAAGCTGGAATATGCCGACGGCGGCACCCTGTTCCTCGATGAGGTCGAAAGCCTGCCGCTGGCCCAACAAGCCAAACTGCTGCGCGTGCTACAGGAACAGAAACTCGAGCGGTTGGGCTCCAACAAAAGCATCTCGGTGGACCTGCGCATCATCGCCGCGACCAAGCCCGACCTGCTGGACGAGGCCCGCGCCGGGCGCTTTCGCGAGGACCTGGCCTACCGCCTGACCGTCGCCCCGCTGCGCCTGCCGCCCTTGCGCGATCGCCGTGAAGACATCCCGCTACTGTTCGCGCATTTCGCCCGCGAGTGCGCCCAACGCCTGGGCCGCAAGGCGCCGCCGACGAGTGCCGGCCAACTGGCCAACTTGCTGACCCACGACTGGCCTGGCAACGTACGCGAACTGATCAACGCTGCCGAGCGCCACGCCTTGGGCCTGGGTGACATCGAGGCGCTGCCCGTCAGCGGCGGCTTGTCACTGGCCGCGCAGCAAGAGGCCTTCGAGGCGCAGTGCCTGCGCGCGGCACTGGCCCGGCACCAGGGTGACATCAAGGCAGTGCTTAACGAGTTGCAACTGCCGCGCCGCACCCTCAACGAGAAGATGCAACGCCACGGCTTGCAGCGCGACGCCTTCATCAAGGATGAGCGCGCATAGATAGGCGGATTTCCGCTTATGCCAACACATGGCTAAGCGAAAATCCGCTCATTTCTCAGAGCAACCCCCTCTAAAACAGGCCTTCAGTGCCTGGCACGGCTCCTGCTATAGCCCTTGCAGGCAGCGCTTGTGCGCGCTTCATAAAAACAATGAAAGGATCCGTCATGGATAACTCTCTTACTGCCGGGGCAGCCACTGCACCGGTCCAGGAAAAAACCACCGGCAGCCGGCTCAAGTCGATCTTCAGCGGCTCGGTCGGCAATATGGTCGAGTGGTACGACTGGTACGTGTACGCCGCGTTCTCGCTGTACTTTGCCCAGGTGTTCTTCCCTAAAAACGACCTGACCGCTCAATTGCTCAATACCGCCGCGATCTTCGCCGTGGGCTTTCTGATGCGCCCCATCGGTGGCTGGCTGATGGGCCTGTACGCCGACCGCAAGGGCCGCAAGGCAGCGCTGATGGCCTCGGTGTTGCTGATGTGCTTTGGCTCGCTGATCATCGCCCTCACCCCAGGTTATGAAACCATCGGCGTCGGCGCACCGATCCTGCTGGTGTTCGCGCGCCTGCTGCAGGGCTTGTCGGTGGGCGGTGAGTACGGCACCTCGGCCACCTACCTGAGCGAGATGGCAACCAAGGACAAACGCGGCTTCTTCTCAAGCTTCCAGTACGTGACGCTCATCTCCGGCCAACTCATCGCCCTGGCCGTGTTGATCGTGCTGCAAAACACCCTGACCGAAGCGCAGCTGCTGAGCTGGGGCTGGCGCGTGCCGTTCGTGATCGGCGCCCTGTGCGCAGTGGTCGCGCTGTACCTGCGCCGCGGCATGGAAGAAACCGAGTCGTTCAGCAAGAAAAAGGAAGCGCCCACGGAAAGCCTGATGCGCACCCTGATGCGCCACCCCAAGGAGCTGCTGACCGTGGTCGGCCTGACCATGGGCGGCACCCTGGCCTTCTACACCTACACCACCTACATGCAAAAATACCTGGTGAACACGGTGGGCATGAGCAAGGGCGATTCCACCACCATCTCCGCCGCCACGTTGTTTTTGTTCATGTGCCTGCAACCGGTGATCGGCGCGCTGTCGGACAAGATCGGCCGCCGCCCGATTTTGATCGCCTTCGGCGTGCTGGGCACGATCTGCACCGTGCCGATCCTCACCACCCTGCACACCATCCAGTCCTGGTGGGGGGCATTCTTCCTGATCATGGCGGCGCTGATCATTGTCAGCGGCTACACCTCGATCAACGCCGTGGTAAAGGCCGAGCTGTTCCCTACCGAGATCCGCGCCCTGGGCGTGGGCCTGCCGTACGCGCTGACCGTGTCGATCTTCGGCGGCACGGCTGAATTCATCGCGCTGTGGTTCAAGAGCATTGGCATGGAGACGGGGTACTACTGGTACGTGACGGCGTGCATTGCCTGTTCGTTGCTGGTGTATGTGTTCATGAAGGACACCCGCACGCATTCGCGCATCGAGACTGACTGAGCCCTTTTCGCGGATAAAACCGCTCCTACAGGTTGAACATGACCAACCGAATCTTCATTGTGTAGGAGCGGATTTATCCGCGAACCAGCCCGGAGTTTCACAATGCCCGACGACACCTATTACTACGAACCCGCCCAGGGCCACGGCCTGCCACACGACCCCTTCAACGCCATCGTCGGCCCACGGCCGATTGGCTGGATCTCGTCCCACGACGAAGCAGGCAAACTGAACCTGGCGCCCTACAGCTTCTTCAACGCCTTCAACTACATCCCGCCCATCATCGGTTTTGCCAGCGTTGGCCGCAAAGACAGCCTGAACAACATCGAGAAAACCGGCGAGTTCGCCTGGAACCTGGCCACCCGGCCCTTGGCCGAGCAGATGAACCAGAGCTGTGCGCCGGTGGCCCCCGAAGTGGACGAGTTTGTGCTGAGCGGCCTGACGCCGGTCGCCTCCAGGGTGATCAGCGTGCCACGGGTGCAGGAAAGCCCGGTGTCGTTCGAATGCAAGGTTACCCAGATCATTCAGCTACAACGCGCCGACCAACAGGTGGTGCCCACCTGGTTGATCCTGGGCGAGGTGGTGGCCGTGCACATCGCCAGGCACCTGCTCAAGGACGGCATCTACGACACCGCTGCCGGCGAGCCGATTTTGCGTGGCGGCGGCCCGGCCGACTACTTCCAGCTGGGCCCCGAGGCGTTGTTCAAGATGCACCGCCCCAAGGCTTGAAGCCTGTACGCCCAGGGTAGGAGCATCCGCGAAAAGAACGACGCGATTTACCAGACCAGCTCGCCGTCTTCGCTCACATCGGCAAGGCGCGCCAGCTCGGCAGTGGCTGCATCATCGGCTTCAAAGGCTTTGGCAAAGGTGGTGCCTTCCAGCACCTTGTGAAAGCGTGGTACGCCGCCAGCGCCCAGGCCTTTTATCGCGATGGCTGCACTGTAGCCGCCCTCGCCCGGCACTACGGCCGATACTGCTTCGTGTTGTGCAAACTCTCTACGTGCCATGTTGCGGTTCCCGGCCCATTGATCAAAGGCCGCCATTGTAAACCTCAACTGACCTTGAGGTGCCACGGTGTCGCGACGCCTTGGGTGGTCGCGTCGTTGAAGGTGTGCACGTCCAGGCTGTTGACCAGCCCCAGCGCCAGCAGGTCATCAAAAACCTGCATCACTGGCGAGGCAAACCACGCAGTCATGGCCTGCTGATCGGCCCAGAAGCCGGAGATCAGCCACAGGTCGGCGTCGCATTGCGAATGCTGCAAGGCAAAATGCAGGCAGCCGGCAGCCGTTCTCGAAGGTTCCAGCAAACGGTTGAGGTGCTCGCCCAACGCGGCGGAGCGACCGGCACGAGCGCGAATGAAGGTTGAATGACTGACCGTTGATGGCTGGGTCATGGTCTGCTCTCCCCTGTAATAGATAGCCCATCGCTACAGGAACAGAGATTACGGCCCAAGCGCAAAATCGGTTAGTCGATTCCTGCCGGGTGCTTGCCTGATCCTGTACACCTGCAGGATCAGGCAAGCACCCGGCAGCATTCGACTAGCGGCTGCGCTTGCCCAAACTTATGCTGTATCAAACCCTACACACCCATTTGGCCAAAGGAACACCCACCATGTCCGAAGCCGAGCCGTTACCCCTGGCCCTGGACCCTGCCCTGCAACTGCAGCAGGCGGACCTGGCCAACCTGATTCGCCGCCACGTGACCGAGCAAGGCACCGTCAGTTGCCCCATCAAGGACCTGCACCTGGTGCGTTACGAACAAAGCACTTTGCGCACGCACTCCTTCCCCACCCTGGTGCAACCGGCCTTATGCATCCAGGCCAATGGCAGCAAGAAGGTGTGCCTGGGTGATGAGGAATACACCTACGATGCCCTGAACTACATGGTGTTGTCGGTGGCCATGCCCATCAGCGGTGGCGTGGTCGAAGCATCGCCTGAGAGCCCAAGCCTGTCATTGCGACTGGACCTGGACCCGGCCGAGATCAACGCGCTGATCGCCGAGGCGGGGCCCATTGGTGTACCCACCCGGCCCACCGGCCGTGGCTTGTACGTGGAACGCATGGACCCGCACCTGCTCGACGCGGTGATCCGCCTGGTACGCTTACTGGACTCGCCAAAAGACATCGCCATGCTCGCGCCACTGGTACGTCGGGAAATTCTGTATCGGTTGTTGCGCAGCAAGCAGGGCCATCGCCTCTACGAAATCGCCGTGTGCAACACCCAGACCCACCGCGTCAGCCAGGCCATCAGTTGGCTCAATCAACATTTCCATCGGCCGCTGCGCATCGAGGACCTGGCCCGGGAAATCAACTTGAGCGCCTCCACCCTGCACCATCGGTTCAAGGCGGTAACGTCAATGAGCCCGTTGCAGTACCAGAAACAACTGCGCCTGCAGGAGGCCCGTCGGTTGATGCTGATCGAAGGGCTGGAAGCCGCCGCAGCCGGCTATCGCGTGGGCTATGAAAGCCCCTCGCAATTCAGCCGCGAATACAGCCGCCAGTTCGGCGCGCCACCGGTGCGGGACTTGGCGCGCCTGCGCATGGCCACGCCTTAAACGGCGCGTACCACGTGCTTGATTTCCTGGAAGGCCTGCAAGCCCCAGGGCCCTAGCTCGCGGCCCAGGCTGCTCTGCTTGTAGCCGCCCCAGGCGGTCTGCGGGAAGATCACCTGAGGCGCGTTGAGCCACACCAGGCCCGCCTGCAGGGCATTGGCCACGCGTTCGCCAGTGGCAGCATCGGCGCTGACCACGCTGGCCACCAGGCCATAGTCGCTGTCGTTAGCCAGCTCGATGGCCTGGGCCTCGTCAATGAAGGCGCGCACGCACAACACCGGGCCAAAGACCTCCTCGCGCCACAAGGCGCTGTCCAGCGGCACGTCGGTAAACACCGTGGGCTGCAGGTAATAGCCGACCGCAAGCTCGGCCGGGCGAGCGCCGCCGCACAGCAACTTGGCCCCCGCAGCCAGGCCCTTTTGCACATGCCCCAGCACACGCTGGTACTGCGCCAGGTTGACCAGCGCCCCCATCTCGGTGCCCGGCTCGAACGGGTCGCCCACCTTGACCGCTTCAGCCCGAGCCTTCAGGCGCTCGACGAAGCGTTCGTACAACGGTGCTGCCACCAACACGCGGCTGGTCGCGGAACACATTTGGCCTGCGTTGAAGTAGCCACCGCCGCACGCCAACTCGACGGCCAGGTCCAGGTCGGCGTCGGCCATCACCAGCAAGGACGACTTGCCGCCCAGCTCCAGGCTGACGCCCTTGATGCTCTCTGCCGCGCGTTGCATCACTTGCACGCCCACCGCATTGCTACCGGTGAATGACACCTTGGCGATGCCCGGGTGGCCCGACAATACCGTGCCGACTTCCACGCCCGTGCCACACACCAGGTTGAACACCCCTGCCGGCAGGCCGCTGCTGGCAATAATCGCGGCCAGCTCCAGCTCGGCCAAGGGCGTGACTTCCGACGGTTTGAGAACCACGCAGCACCCCGCCGCCAGGGCCGGGGCCAGTTTCCAGGCGGTGGTCACCATGGGGAAGTTCCACGGCACGATCAGCCCCACCACGCCGCACGGCTCGCGGCGCACACGGGCGGCAAAATCGGCCGTGGGCAATTCGATCGGCGCATCCTGGCGCGCATCCAGGCCTTCGGCCAGTTGGGCGTAGTAATCGAAGGTGCCGATCACGTCATCCACGTCGATCGCCGCCTCGCTCACCGGCTTGCCGTTGTTTGTCGCCTGCACCTGCACCAGGCGCTCACGCTGGGCTTCGACCCCGCGGGCAATCGCACGCAAGAACACCGCGCGCTCTGCACCGGTGGTGGTCGACCAGCGCGGGAATGCCTGTTGCGCCGCGCTCACGGCACGCTCGGCGGTCACGCCATCGGCGCCGGCCACGTGGGTAAGGACCTGTTCGCTGGCCGGGTTGGTCACGGTCAAGGCCTGCGGGCCGCTGGACCATTGGCTATCGATATAAATGCCTGGCAGGGTTGGGGGAAATTTCAGCATGCTTGCAGCTCACTCATCCAGACGGTTTGGTTGACTTCAATCAGCGTCGGCAACGAACGCCCGCGTGCTTCGCGCAGGGCTGCCTGCAAAGTGGCCGCACCACTGACGGCTTGGGCAAAACAGCCCATGGCCTTGGCGATGCCGATGAAGTCGGGGGTATGTATGTCCACGCCCACCGGCGTGATGTCGCGGTTGACCATGTACTTCTTGATCTCTTCGTAGCCGTGGTTATTCCACAGCAGCACGATCACCGGGATCTGTGCCTCTACGGCGCTGGCCAGTTCCGGCAAGGTGAACTGCAGGCCGCCGTCGCCGATCAGGCACACCACCGGGCCACGCGACTCGCGCTTGGCATGGCCGCCAAGCCAGGCCCCCATGGCCGCAGGCAAGGCATAACCGAGGGTGCCGTAACCGGTGGAGGCGTTGAACCAGCGGCGCGGGTGGTCCAGGTCCAGGGTCAGGTTGCCGCTGTAGACCGGCTGCGTGGAATCGCCCACCAACACGGCCTCGGGCAGCGCCTGCAATACAGTCTTGAGGAACACCGTCTGGCCCAACGTGGCCTCATCCCACTCGCCAGCCAGGGTGTCGCGCAAGGCCTGTGCGCGCCGTGCGCCCCAATCGGCCAGGCGGGGGGCCAGGCTGTGGCGGTCCAGTTCGGCCTCCAGCGCCTGGGCGGCAAGCTGGGCATCGGCCACCAGCGCCACGGCGGGCGCATAGTTGCGCACGGTCTGGTCCGGGTCGATGTCCACCCGCAGCAAGGTACCCGGGATCTGGAAGCCGCCCTTGAAGGTGATGTCGTAGTCGGTTTCGGCCAACTCCGTGCCGATCGCCAGCACCACGTCGGCCTCGCACACCAGTGCGCGGGTGGCGACCAGCGACTGGGTCGAGCCGATCAGCAAGGGGTGGGCCGAGGGCAACATGCCCTTGGCATTGATGGTCAACGCCACCGGCGCCTGCAGCCGTTCGGCCAGGCGCACGAGGCTGGCCGCGGCATCGATGGCACCACCCCCGGCGAGGATCAGCGGGCGTTTCGCCGCCGCCAACAGGCGCACCATGTGCTCCACCGCAGCGGGCGCGGGGCCGGCGCGGTTGACGCTGACGGGCTTGCAGGCCAACAGGTGATCGGCCGGCTCCACCAGCACGTCCAGTGGAATCTCGATGTGCACCGGCCGCGGCCGCGCGCCCTGGAACACCGCGAAGGCGCGGGCCAACACCATCGGCAAATCATCAGCTGACATCAGGGTATGGGAGAAAGCACACACGCCGGCCACCAGGCTGCCCTGGTTTGGCAATTCATGCAGCTTGCCGCGCCCGCCGCCCAACTGGTTGCGGCTTTGCACGCTGGAAATCACCAGCATCGGGATCGAATCGGCATAAGCCTGGCCCATGGCGGTGGTGATATTGGTCATGCCGGGGCCGGTGATGATGAAACACACGCCGGGCTTGCCACGGGTGCGGGCGTAACCGTCAGCCATGAAGCCAGCGCCTTGCTCGTGGCGCGGGGTAACGTGCGCGATGTTGGAGTCGGCCAGGCCGCGGTAGAGCTCCACGGTATGCACGCCAGGAATACCGAAAACTTGGTCTACAGCATAGCCTTCAAGGAGTTTTACCAATACTTCGCCACACGTCGCCATGATCCAATGCCTTTGTAATTCTGGTATCAGGCTGCATTGGAACCGTCGGGCGGTAACCTGCACAAACCAAAAATCGTCATACTAGGCATGTCTTCACGTCATGGCTTAAGCACGATGAAACGTCTCCCTCCCCTGCCCGCCCTGCACACCTTCGTGGTCACGGCCCAGTGCTGCAATTTCACCCGCGCGGCGCAGCAACTGCACATCACCCAAGGCGCCGTGAGCCGGCAGATCGCCGGGTTGGAAAGCCACCTGGGCTACCCGCTGTTCGTGCGCCAGGCGCGCGGCCTGAGCCTGACGCCCCAGGGCCGTGAGTTGTTCCCGAAAATGCAGCAGGTGTTTGCCCTGATCACAGAGGCAGTGGACGACCTGGAACAGGCCAGCGAGGCTATCCAGCTCAAGGCGCCGACCTGCGTGATGCGCTGGCTATGGCCACGCCTGATGCGCTGGCAGGCCGAGCGCCCGGATGTGCCGGTGGAGCTGACCACCACGGTGCAACACGGCGTGGACTTTCGCCGCGAGGACTTTGGCGCGGCGATCATCTACGGCCCACCACCCGGCACCGGGATGGTCGCGCGGCACCTGTTCGACGAGCAACTGACACCGGTGTGCGCACCGCAACTGCTCAAGGGCCCCACCCCGCTCAAATGCGTTGCCGACCTTGAGCACCACATGCTGCTGCATCCCACCCGCGAAGACACCGACTGGGAAACCTGGCTCAAGGCCGCCGGCGGCACCCTGGGCAATGTCAGCAAGGGCCAGCACTTCGAAACCCTGGACCTGGCCATGTCAGTGGCCACCCACGGCACGGGCGTGGCCATCGGTGACTGGGCCCTGATCGCCGAAGACCTGGCCAACGGCCAACTGGCCATGCCGTTCGACCTGAAAGTGCGTACCGGGTTGGGGTACTACCTGGTGTACCCGCAACGGGCCAAGGCGTCGGCGGGGTTGGTTGAGTTGTTTGATTGGTTGTTGGTGCAGGCGGGGGGGCGCTGAGGGGGGGAGGATGGGATGGGATTGGCTGGGCTTTGGATTCAAGTGATGCTGAGACCGGCCGCCCGCGCGGCCTATCGCAAGCAAGCTTGCTCCCACATTGGTTGCAACGTGCCGCATTCTGGTAGGGAGGCGTTGCCGGTTTTGGAGGTATCGCAGGCCCATTTGCGGTGCTTTAAAAGCGCTCAACGCCGCTCCCGCAGACATTGGCACGTTGCAGCCAATGTGGGAGCAAGCTTGCTTGCGAATAGGCCGCGCGGGCGGCCGGTCTCAGCAACAATTGAATCCCAAGCCAAACCCCGCCGCCGCCCCCCCAGCCACGCCCAAATCCCACACAAATGCCAAAGCAAAAAAAAGGGCGAATCTCTCGATTCGCCCTTTTTCATCTCAACGCAAGTTCAACGTGCTCCAGTTCTGACCCGGCATCAACTGCTGCCATTGCAATAGCCGGCTCACCTCCTGCCCCTTGGCCGCCAGTGCCTCGGCCCGTTCCAGTTTGGCGATGATCGATTCGATCACCACGCGGCTGGCGTCATGGTGGAATTGCCAGACCCCGTAGATACGCCCGGCGAACGATGGCTCGCTGCCCAGCAATGGGTCGACGCCCAGGCCCGAGCCCAGGCCGAACAGGTGCAAACCATGCAGGCGCTTGCCGGACAGGTCGCAGGGGCAGCCGGAGGGGTCGGAGTCCAGGCCGCCGGTGACTTTTTTCAAGGTGATCGCGGCGCCGTCGGCAAAGCGCATGGGCGGCAGTACGGCCTGGTAGCCGGTGCACTGGATCACCACGCTCGACTCCGCCAATGCCTGGCTGGCTCCTGCATGCTGCACGGGGTCGGCACCGTCGCTCTGGAACCGCCGGGCGCGCACCTTGGTATCGCCGACAAAACCGCGCTCCAGCACCTCACGACCCACGGCCAGGGCGCGGTAGCGCAGGCCGCCGGAGCGGTTGACCCGGCCGGACACCGGGCACACGTCATTGACCGGGTCGAACGCGTAGCCGTTGGCCATGGCCTGTTCAGCACTCTCATAGAACAACCGGATAGGCGAGCGGTGAATCAGCGTCACTTCATCCAGCCCGACATTCTCCAAGGCCCGCGCGACGTTCTCCAGCATCGAGAACGCGCTGTGGGAGCCGCCGACCACGGTAAATTTGCCACCGGCCTGCAGCGTGTCGGCAAAGTAGGCGCGCAAGGCCTTGGGGCTCATGCGCAGCAAGCGGTCGGCGCTGTGGATGCTATGCGGTGCAGGCAACTGCAAGCCCTGCATGGCCAAGGCATCGAGCAGGTGCTGGGGGTCCTGATGCCCCCCAAGGTTTAGCACCAGGCTTTGGCAATGGATGGCCAGGCGGCTGTTCTCATGTTCGACCCACACTTGGTAACCGTCACCGTCGCTGACCACTTCGGTAATGGTGGTGCTGCTCCACAACTGCACGCCCTTGAGGCGCAGGATGTGCTCGAACACCAGGTTGCTGGCCTCGATCAACAGTTCACCCACCTCACTGAGCAGCGGGGCCTCCTGGGCCTGATTGCGGATGTTCCAGTAGGCCGCCGACGCCTGCAATGGCGCGAACACCTCGGCCATTTCCGGCGAACGCAGGCAGTCGAGAAACACGTCGCCCACCGAGTTCGCGGTAATTTGATAATCGCCCAGGCGCCCCAGGCCCGGGGTTGGGCTGGCGTCCACGATGATCAAGCCGCGGCGGGCCAGGTCATGGATGGCACCGGTCTTCAGGGCATTGAACAGCATGCCCATTCCTGCAGGCCCCGCGCCGCCCAACACACAGCCGCAGGTCGTTTCCAGGCGTTGTTCATACATAAGGTGTTCCCCTGCATAGGTCGAGCGCACGGAGCGTCCGGGTGCATGTGGTGAGAAAAGGCAGGCGGCAGAAGTCGGTCCGATGCGGGTTGGCCAGGAAACACGGCTACCGCACAGACAGGGTCTGGGATTTCAAGGGGTCAAAGCGTTTTTTCGAAAACTGCGCAGTGCACAGTGCTGCAGAAGGGGTGACCGGTAGGGCCATTAGCCACTGGTGGAAGTCACGACCCCATCCTTTCAAAGTCGGGGCCGCGCGTCAAATACTAGTTACAAATTGTTTCAGTAGCTATATTGATAGATAAATAACTGATTTATATAAATAAAATATTAACTGCCAGTCATTTAGCTATATAAAACCGCTATCCAATCAGAAAAAGTTCAGTCCAATCACCACTTCATTTCGCCTTTGGCAACCTTGGCACTCAGTTCCAGCGACGCGGCTTCGCCCAAGCCCGGGAAGCGCTGGTTCATGGCCTTGATCAACGCCTGGCTGTCAGTCGCTTTGGCCGCCTCCTCATCAAATGCCTTGATGTAGGCCTGAGTAAACTGCACGGCTGCCAACGAATGCGCGGCGTCACCCAGATAGTGCCCTGGCACCACCACCGAGGGTTGCAGTTGCTCGATACGTTGCAGGGTTGCCAGCCAGTCACGATGTGATTGCGCGGTTTGGGTATCGGCCATCCAGACGTGAATGTTGTCGGCGACCACCACGCCGCCCACCACGGCCTTCAGGGATGGAATCCACACGAAGCTGCGGTCTGGCTGCGCACCGTCCAACCCCAGCACTTGGAGCTTATGGCCTTCCAAGGTCAGGCTGTTACCTTCCAGCACATTCGGGATGACAGTACGGGTGGGTTTATCAGCGCCCATTTTCGGCCCCCAGAACGCCAGCTTATCGGCGACCGTTGCCTTGATATGGGCGACAGTGGGCTTTGAGGCCAAGACCTTGGCCTGGGGGAACGCCTGGGTCAGGGTTTGCAAGCCGAAATAGTAGTCCGGGTCGCCATGGCTGATGTAAATGGTGGTGAGTTGCTTGCCGCTGGCCTTGATCAGCTCGACCACTGCCTGGGCCTGGCGCTGGCCGAATTGCGCGTCCACCAGAATGGCCTCGTGACGGCCGCTGACTAGCACCGAGCTGACGGGGAACACGGCGGCCGTGCCAGGGTTGTAAACCTGCAGGTGCAGCGGTTCATCAGCGAAGGCCCAGGCATTGCCCAAGCCTGCCGAGACGGCCAGAACCGCCAGCCACCGTTTGAATGTACGCATTGGATATTACCCGTCCTATAGGCCCGCATGGGGCGACAACGGACAGCTTAGTTGCGACTTTCATTACAAAAAATGCGATTATCCAGCATAGTTTGTTTCATATACCGGGCAAATCATGGATCGTTTGAACGCAATGCGGGTGTTTGTGAGCGTGGTGGAGCTGGGCAGCCAATCGGCGGCGGCGGAACACCTGCAACTGTCGCGCCCGGTGGTGTCACGCTACCTGGCCGAACTTGAGGACTGGATCGGCGCACGCCTGATGCACCGCACCACGCGCAAATTGAGCCTGACGGCCGCAGGCCTTGAAACCCTGCCCCGCTGCCAGCAGATGCTCGAGTTGAGTGGCGACCTGCAGGCCATCGGCCGCACACCCCGGGACACGCCCAAGGGCGAGTTGCGCGTCAGTGTCAGCACCTCGTTCGGCCAGGCGCAGTTGATCGATGCATTGACCGATTACATACGGCGCTACCCTGAGGTGAAGATCGACCTGCAGATGCTGGATCGCACGGTCAATCTGGTGGACGAGCGCATCGACCTGGCCATCCGAACCAGCAATGACCTGGACCCCAACCTGATCGCCCGCCAGCTCACGGTGTGCCGTTCGGTGATCTGCGCGGCGCCCGCTTATCTGCAAACCCACGGCACGCCGCTTCAGGTGCAGGACCTGGGCCTGCACAATTGCCTGACGCACGCCTACTTCGGCAAACACCTGTGGCATTTCGAGCAAGCCGATGGCCCCGTGTCAGTGGCGGTGCAGGGCAACCTGAGCGCCAACGACGCGGTGTCATTGCAAAAGGCTGCATTGGCCGGGGCCGGCGTGGCCATGCTGCCGACCTACCTGGCCGGCGCGCCGTTGCGTCGGGGCGAACTGCTTGCCTTGCTACCCCATGCCCGCCCGCGCGAGCTCAACCTGCACGCCGTGTATGCCTCACGCAAACACATGCCGGTGGCCCTGCGCAGCCTGCTGGACTTCCTGGCCGCACGCTTTACACCCGAGCCGTCGTGGGACCAGGGCCTGTTCGATAAGGTCTTATCCACACGCTGAATAACGCCGCGCCGATTGTCTGGTCGGCACTCCATTCGTCGCACAGTGTCCTATGCTTGGAACAGTACCTTTACGCCACAAGCTTGAGGTAAACGCGATGCACACAAAAACAAGAAACAAATGCGTGATCATGCTCGGTATCTTCGCCGTGTCCGCCCTGTACGCCACTGCGGCCTGGCGTGTGGAACAGGCCCGCAACGTGCGCCAGCTCGACGCCAGTTGCAGCACCACCATGTGTATCCCGCACAGCGCGACGCTCAACGCACTGCGTTGATACCGGTGGTTTGCCGGAAGGCCTTGGGGGTGACCCCGGCCAAACGGCGAAAGAAGCGCGAAAAATAGGCCGGGTCGGCAAAACCCAGGCTGTCCGACACCTGATTGATGGTCATGGTGGTGTAGGTGAGGCTGCGCTTGGCTTCCAAGAGCTGGCGCTGATGAATCACCTGCAATGCCGACTGCCCGGCCAGTTCCCGGCAGACGTTATTCAAGTGCGCCACTGAAATACCCACCTCATGAGCCAACTGCTCGACACTCCAGTGTTTGCGAAAGTGCGCTTCCACCAAACCATTGAAGCGGTTCAGGTAGTCGCGACCCCGCTCGGCAGTCTGCCCCGCTGCAGTTCGCCGGGTCATCTGGCGGCTGACCCACACCACGATCAGATTGATCAACGAATGCAGCACCAGGTCTCGGCCAGCGCTGTCGTTGGCGTATTCGCGCTGCAGTGCGCTGACGATGCCATTGAGGTAATCCCGATCCGCGCCAGCGGGGTAACAGGCCGGCGCGGCAAACACCTGGCTGGGCCCACCCAGCAGGTGCTGTAACTCGTTGACCAGGGGTGCCGCCAAGGTAATCACGTAGCCATCGATGTTTTCGGCAAAGCGAAAACCATGCACGAACAGCGCCGGCACCACTTGGATCGCCGAGTCGCTGATGACTCGCCTCTGCCCTTCCACCTCGATCTCGGCTTGGCCTTGATGCACGTATAGCAACTGGCACAGGTCGGCATGGCGGTGGGGTTTGATCTCCCAGTGGTGCAGGCGGCTGCGCTTGGGGATGGTTTCGCAATGCAGCAAGTCTGGCGTGGGCCAATCCTGGCCTTCGCCATACAGTTTGAACACGGGAATGGCGTTGATCGAGGGCTTTGACATGGTCCAAGGCCTACAGGGCTGATACTCGATAATCGCACCGATTGGCGAAAAGTACAGATAAAAGCATCTTTATTGCCTTCTAAACCCTACTTACGAAGCGAAAAATGCAGGCACTCCAATCATAAAAACACATTCACCGCAGGGCCTGGCCCTTCAGTGAAGCTTGCTGGGATAACAACAATGAAGACTCAAGTCGCGATTATCGGCGCCGGCCCCTCCGGCCTCCTGCTTGGCCAACTGTTGCACAAGGCCGGCATCTCCAACGTCATCCTCGAACGCCAAAGCCCTGACTATGTGCTCAGCCGCATCCGTGCCGGCGTGCTGGAGCAAGGTATGGTCGACCTGTTGCGCCAGGCTGGCGTGCATCAACGCATGGACGCCGAAGGCCTGGTGCATACAGGCTTTGAATTGGCGCTCAACGGCCGCCGGGCGCACATCGACCTGAAAACCCTGACCGGCGGCAAGACCGTGATGATCTACGGCCAGACCGAGGTCACTCGCGACTTGATGGCCGCCCGCGAAGCGGCCGGCGCTCAAACTATTTATGAAGCCAGCAACGCCCGCCCCCACGACATGAAGGGCGAGCAGCCCTACGTCACCTACGAGAAGGATGGCGTGGAGCATCGGCTGGACTGCGACTACATCGCAGGTTGCGATGGCTTCCACGGCGTGGCGCGGCAATCGATTCCGGCCGAGACGCTGAAGGTGTTCGAACGGGTGTACCCATTCGGCTGGCTGGGCATCCTCGCCGACACGCCGCCGGTCAACGAAGAACTGGTGTATGCCACCCACGAACGCGGCTTTGCCCTGTGCAGCATGCGCTCCAACACCCGCACCCGCTATTACGTGCAGGTAGGTGCCGAGGAGAAAGTCGAAGACTGGTCCGACGAGCGTTTCTGGAATGAACTGAAGGCCCGCCTGCCCCAGGACTTGGCCGATAAAATGGTCACTGGCCCCTCGATCGAGAAGAGCATCGCCCCCCTGCGCAGCTTCGTGGTGGAGCCCATGCAGTACGGCCGGATGTTCCTGGTCGGCGACGCCGCGCACATCGTTCCGCCCACCGGCGCCAAGGGCTTGAACCTGGCAGCCAGCGACGTGAGCACGCTGTTCAACATCCTGAAAAAAGTCTATGAAGAAGGCCGCACCGACCTGCTGGAGAAATATTCCGAAGTTTGCTTGCGCCGCGTATGGAAGGCCGAACGCTTCAGTTGGTGGATGACTTCGATGCTGCACAAATTCGATGACAACGACGCGTTCAGCCAGCGTATCCAGCAAACTGAACTGGATTATTTCGTGAGCTCCGAAGCTGGGCGCCAGACCATTGCCGAGAACTACGTCGGTCTCCCCTATGAAACAATCGAATAGAATCCATAGCTAGCTATCAAGTACACTGAGGGCACTTTCGACCCGCCTGCGCGGCGGGTCCAACTGCCCCTCAGGCCTGCCGCCGTGACCAATCTGAACGTGCCACAACCCGCCTTGCGCAGCGTACTGACCTGCCTGATGCTGTCGATTTTCCTCGGCGCATTGGACCAGACCATCGTCGCCGTCTCCATGCCCGCTATCTCCGCCCAGTTCAACGACGTCAACCTGCTGGCCTGGGTAATCTCCGGCTACATGGTGGCAATGACCGTGGCTGTGCCCATCTACGGCAAGTTCGGCGACCTGTATGGCCGCCGGCAAATGATTTTGATCGGCCTGGGGCTTTTTACCGGCGCCTCGGTATTCTGCGCCATGGCCCAGAGCATGGAGCAACTGGTGCTGGCGCGCATCCTCCAGGGCATCGGTGCCGGTGGCATGGTTTCGGTCAGCCAGGCGATCATCGGCGACTTCGTGCCACCGCGCGAACGTGGCCGCTACCAGGGCTACTTCAGCAGCATGTACGCGGTGGCCAGCGTTGCCGGGCCGGTGCTGGGCGGCTACATGACCGAATACCTGTCCTGGCGCTGGGTATTTTTGCTGAACATTCCCCTGGGCTTGGGCGCCTGGTTCTACACGCGCAAAACCCTGGCAGGGCTTGCCGTCAACAGGCGCACTCCGGTGATCGACTACCTGGGCACCGTGCTGATGATCCTGGGCCTGAGCTCGTTGCTGATGGGCATCACCCTGATTGGCCAGGGTCATGCCTGGCGCGACAGTTCGGTGTACTCGCTGTTGATCGTCGCGGTGCTGGCACTGACCCTGTTCGTGCTGCACGAGCGGCGCTTTCGCGAACCGCTGCTGCCCATGCACCTGTTTGCCATCCGCCCGGCGATCCTGTGCTGGTGCACGGTGTTCTTTACCAGTTTCCAGGCCATTTCGTTGTCAGTGCTGATCCCGCTGCGCTACCAGACGGTCACCGGCTCCGGCGCCGACAGTGCCGCCCTGCACCTGTTGCCGCTGGCCATCGGCCTGCCGCTGGGCGCGTTTTTTGGCGGGCGTACCACGGCCAGGACCGGGTACTTCAAACCGATCATCCTGACCGGTGCCGCACTTATCCCCCTGGCCATCCTGGGCATCGCCTTCACCCCGCCCCAGGCCTTCGTGTTGAGTTCGCTGTTCATGCTGTTGACCGGCGTCGCCGCAGGCTTGCAGTTCCCCACCTCATTGGTGGGTGCACAGAACTCGGTGCAGCAACGCGACATGGGCGTGGCCACCAGCACCACCAACCTGTTCCGCTCTCTGGGCGGGGCCATGGGGGTGGCGTGCATGTCGGCACTGCTGCTGGCGTTGCTGCAAGGCTTGCACCTGAACGCCGGCATGGGCCCGGAGGGCGCTTCGGGCAACGCCTTGCTCGACAGCCTGAACGCCGCACCCGGCCCCGCCCAGGATGCCTTGCGCGGGGAGCTGTTGCAGACGTTCAAGCACTTGCTGATGGGCAGTGCGCTGGTGTCGTTGCTGGGGTTGGCGGCGGCGTTGGCGATGCCGAACAATGTGTTGCGCGGGCGGTGAGCGAGCCGGCCGCCCGCGCGGCCTATCGCAAGCAAGCTTGCTCCCACATTATTTGTTGCATCGCACTGCATTCTGAAAGATAGGAGTTGCCCGCCTGGTTCCTATCGCAGTTACGCGAATAGGCCACGCGGGGGGCCACCGCTGCCCTCACCGGCTGTAATACCCCACCGCCACCACCCAATGCCCCACCTTGCGCAAGTAAGCGTGCTTGTCCTCGACCTTGCTGGTCACCGGGTTACGCCACCGGTAGGCATACTCCCCCGAATCCTGCTTGGCCATCAGGGCCAGGATCGGCTCGCCCACCGGTTTGCCGTCGGGGTCTTTGATGGTGGTGAAGTCGACATTTACCAGCCGCAGGTTGGTGCCGTGGGCGACATAGCGGTGGGTGTCGAGGTCGACGACGAACACGTACAAGTCGTCCTGCAGGTAACCGCCCTTCAAGCTGTTGATCGCCGTGAGCGTGCCCTTCTCGTCTTTTTGCAGGTCGCTGGCGGCTTTGTCCAGCAGTGCCTTGGCTTGTTCGGCAGACGCGCGCGGCAGGTAGTAGCCCACCGCGAGGATGCGTTCACCCACCCGCTGGAAGTACACGCGCTTGCGTTCGACCTTGCCATCCTTCCAATTCTGCCAGCGGTACTCGGCTTCCTGGATGCCATTGGCTTCAGGGGTTTTCAAGGCTTTTTCGAAAGCTTGGCGCAGGTCCGGCCCGAGTACTTCGGACACGTCGCGGCCAATCAGCGCGGCAGAAGGCCCGCCACTGGCAAGCATCACGCCCTTGGTGTCGACCACGAACACGTAGCGGTCGTCCTGGATGAATTGGCCTTGGCGGCTGAAGGCGGCAAACGCCTTGTCTCCGTTGTCGTGGTAATAAGCCAGGGCTTTTTCCAGCAGCGCCCTGGCCGCCTCGGCGTCCTGATCGTTATCCACCGTAGCGGCCGGGGCCAGTTGCGATACCGTCAGCAACAGCCACACCCACAATACCTTGCTGAACACTTGCCTCATGCGCACACCCTCTTGTTTTTGTTGGTTCACAAGAGCGTAGACGGCTTCAGCGTTTGCGCTGCCCCCAGGCCACGGCCAGGCCGCTGACACAGATGATGGCGATGCCGATCATGGCAATGCCATCCGGGGTGTGGTCGAAAATCAGGTAGCCATAGAGCCCGGCGAACAGGATCTGCCCGTAACTGAACGGCGCCAGCATCGCCGGCGGTGCATGGCGGAAGGCTTGCGTCAGCAGCAGGTGGCCGAGCATGCCGCAGGTGCCCAGGCCGATCATCAGCACGCCGTGACGCCAGTCCACGGCGGTCCAGAAAAACGGCAACAGGGCCGACATGATCAGGGTATTGAAGATGCCAGCGAGAAAGTTACTGGTGGTCGGGCTGTCGATTTCACTGAGCTTGCGGGTAAGCAGTTGATAGCAGCCAAAGCACAGCGCCGAACTGAGCGGCAGCAAAATGGCCGGGGTAAACAGGCTGCCACCGGGGCGCACGATGACCAACACCCCGATGAAACCCGCCGATACTGCCGCCCATTGGCTACGCGTGACGGTTTCCTTGAGCAGCGGCACCGACAACGCGGTCACCAGCAAGGGGGCGAGGAAGTTGACCGCGGTGGCTTCGGCCAAGGGGATGTAGCGCAGGCCCGTGGTGAAGAACAGGCTGGTGCCGATCAAAAACAGCGCCCGTATCAATTGCAGGCCCGGGCGCCGGGTGCGCACCACCGACGAGAGCCCGGCGCGGGGTACGAACACGATCAGCATCAACAGGGTGTGTACCAGGTAGCGCGCCCACACCACGATCACGATCGGGTAGATACCGGAAAGGTACTTGGACAAGGCGTCGTGGCTGGCAAACAGCAGCACCGACAGACAGATCAGCCCGATCCCGGTCAGTGGCTGTTGGGTTGCGTCGAGCAGGGTCTTGGGCGCCGCCATTCATTAATCCGCAACATTAAATGTGTAAACCACTTAGCCGACTAACTATCCAAACCGAAAATGCGGGTAGATAATGGCACGCTGCCTGCGCTGAATGGATTCTCTCTAACGGGGCTTCCAGACACAACTGGATTCACACACTCATTTGCGCAGTGCTGGGCTCAGGCGCAGCATATCGATCATCGCATCGACCCACAGCTCTGCGTCCTGGTGCAAGCCGAAGCTGTCGGGAACCAGCAACCATTGCCCCAGCAACCCATCGATATAGGCATGCAGCGCCACTGCGGCCCGCTGGGTGTCAAGGTTTTCCGGCAACTGGCCGCGTTTGATCGAATTGCGCAGCGTCAATTCGATCCGCACATTGCAATCCAGGCTTTCAGCCTTGCGCTGCTTGCGCAGGTCGCACATTTCATCGGTGAATTCGCATTTATGAAAAAGGATCTCATTGATGCGCCGGGTTTTTGGATCCAGCGAAATACGATGACACAATTCAATCAGCAACCGCCGCATACATCCCAGTGGGTCCAGTTCGTCTTCACTTTCACTGGCGCGGGCCAACTCGTCCAGCGGTTCGTGCAGCGTGTCGAACATCGCCTGCAACAGCTCGGCCTTGTTGCTGAAATGCCAGTAGATGGCGCCGCGGGTGACACCTGCCAATGCAGCAATGTCAGCCAGCGTGGTGCGCGATACGCCGCGCTCATAGAAAGCTTTTTCAGCCGCTTCAAGTATTTGGCTTCGGGTCTCCTGTGCTTCCTCTTTGGTACGACGGACCATGGCAGTAAAACCTCATCTGGGGTGGCACAAGCGGCATGCAGCCGTTGATACCGGTATCGGGGCGACCTTTGTTCTGCCTGCTCCCGCGCTACTGATTCAAGCCTTGGCCGAGGGTAAAGAGTCGGTCAAGGGTGTTTACAAACAACCGTGAATGTAAGTATATTCGTTAGTAAGCTACTTATCCAGTCGAAACATTTTTTTGCCGTTCCACTATTCTTGAGCCTCTTGTGTGCTCCTGACCGAGGATCTTCATGCAATTCAAGCCAGCTGTTACCGCTCTGGTTTCCGCCGTCGCCCTGGCAACCCTGCTCAGTGGCTGTAAAAAGGAAGAAGCGGCCCCGGTCGCACAAACTCCTCAGGTCGGCGTCGTAACCCTGCAACCCCAGGCCTACACCCTGACCACCGAACTGCCCGGCCGCACCACTGCGTACCGTGTGGCTGAAGTGCGTCCTCAAGTGAACGGCATCATCCTCAAGCGCCTGTTCAAGGAAGGCTCGGACGTGAAGGTCGGCGATCAGCTGTACCAGATCGACCCTTCGGTGTACGAAGCGACCTTGGCCAGTGCCCAGGCCAGCCAAGCATCCGCCAAGTCGTTGAGCGATCGCTATAAGCAGTTGGTCAGCGAACAAGCCGTAAGCCGTCAGGAATACGACAACGCACGCTCCACCCAACTGCAGGCCGACGCCACGCTCAAGAGCGCCCAGATCAACCTGCGCTACACCAAGGTACTGGCCCCGATCACCGGCCGCATCGGCCGTTCCGACGTGACCGAAGGCGCCTTGGTAACCAACGGCCAGACCGACGCCATGGCCACCATCCAGCAACTGGACCCGATCTACGTCGACGTGACCCAGTCCTCGGCCGAGATCCTCAAGCTGCGCAAGGAACTGGCCAGCGGTGCCCTGCAGAAGGCCGGCGACAACGCCGCCAAGGTCAAGCTGACGCTGGAAGACGGCAGCACCTATGGTGTGGACGGTAAGCTGGAATTCTCGGAAGTATCGGTCGACCAGACCACCGGTTCCGTGACCCTGCGCGCCGTGTTCCCCAACCCTGACCACACCCTGCTGCCCGGCATGTTCGTACACGCCCAACTGCAGGCCGGTGTAGCGGCCCAGGCCATCCTGGCGCCACAACAGGGCGTGACCCGTGACCTAAAGGGCGCCCCGACTGCACTGATCGTCAACGCCGACAATAAAGTCGAGCTGCGTGAGCTGAAGGCCAACCGCACCGTCGGTAGCCAATGGCTGGTGGAAGACGGCCTGAAGGCCGGTGATCGCGTCATCGTCGAAGGCCTGCAGTACGTCAAGCCCGGTGCCGAGGTCAAGGCAAGCGAATGGTCTGCCGACCAGGCTAAAAACCCTGCTCCGGCCAACCAAGCAGCTGCCGGCGGCAAAGGGGAGTAATCCATGTCAAAGTTCTTTATTGACCGCCCCATTTTCGCCTGGGTAATTGCCCTGGTGATCATGCTGGTCGGCGCTCTATCGATCTTCAGTTTGCCGATCAACCAATACCCGGCGATTGCACCGCCGGCCATTGCGATTTCGGTAACCTACCCAGGTGCGTCCGCACAGACCGTGCAGGACACCGTGGTACAGGTGATCGAACAGCAACTCAACGGTATCGACAACCTGCGTTACGTGGCCTCGGAAAGTAACTCCGACGGCAGCATGACCATCACCGCTACCTTCAACCAGGGGACCAACCCCGATATCGCCCAGGTACAGGTCCAGAACAAGCTGAACCTGGCCACCCCGCTGCTGCCCCAAGAAGTGCAGCAACAGGGTATCCGCGTAACCAAGGCGGTGAAGAACTTCCTGATGGTGGTGGGCCTGGTGTCCACCGACGGCAGCATGACCAAGGACGACCTGAGTAACTACATCGTCTCCAACATGCAGGACCCGATCTCCCGTACCGCCGGTGTGGGTGACTTCCAGGTGTTCGGTGCCCAGTACGCCATGCGCATCTGGCTGGACCCGGCCAAGCTGAACAAGTATCAGTTGACCCCGGGCGATGTCTCCACCGCGATTACCGCGCAGAACGTGCAAGTGTCTTCCGGACAGTTGGGCGGCTTGCCCGCCATCGCCGGCCAGGAGCTGAACGCTACCATCATCGGCAAGACCCGCCTGCAGACCGCCGAGCAATTTCGCGCGATCCTGCTGAAGGTCAACACCGACGGTTCGCAAGTGCGCATCGGCGACGTGGCAGAAGTGGGCCTGGGCGGTGAAAACTATAGCATCAACGCCCAGTTCAACGGTGCTCCGGCCTCGGGCCTGGCGATCAAGCTGGCCACCGGTGCCAACGCACTGGACACCGCAAAAGCCATTCGCCAGACCATTTCCGACCTGCAACCCTTCTTTCCGCCAGGCGTGAAAGCGGTGTTCCCGTATGACACCACGCCGGTGGTGACCACCTCGATCCACAACGTGGTCGAGACCCTGGTCGAAGCGGTGATCCTGGTGTTCCTGGTGATGTACCTGTTCCTGCAGAACTTCCGCGCCACCATCATCACCACGATGACGGTACCGGTGGTATTGCTGGGTACCTTCGGGATCCTCGCCGCCGCAGGCTTCACCATCAACACCTTGACCATGTTCGGCATGGTATTGGCTATCGGCTTGCTGGTAGACGATGCGATCGTGGTGGTGGAAAACGTCGAGCGGGTGATGGCCGAGGAAGGGCTGTCGCCCAAGGAGGCGACGAAAAAGTCCATGGGCCAGATCCAGGGCGCCCTGGTGGGTATCGCCATGGTGCTGTCGGCGGTACTGCTGCCGATGGCTTTCTTCAGCGGCTCCACCGGCGTGATCTATCGGCAGTTCTCGATCACTATCGTGTCGGCCATGGGCCTGTCGGTACTGGTTGCGTTGATCTTCACCCCGGCGCTGTGTTCGACCATGCTGTCGCCGATCAAGAAAGGCGAAGACCACCACAAGAAGGGTCGGTTCTTCAGCTGGTTCAACCGCACCTTCGACAGTGGCGTGCGCAACTACGAAGCCGGTGTTACCCACATCCTGCGTCGCAAGGCGCCGTACCTGCTGGCCTACGTGCTGATCGTGATCGGCATGGCCTGGCTGTTCACCCGCATTCCAACGGCGTTCCTGCCTGAAGAAGACCAGGGCGTGATCTTTGCCCAGGTGCAGACCCCACCCGGCTCCACCGCAGAACGCACGCAGAAAGTCATCGACGAAATGCGCGCCTACCTGCTCAAGGACGAATCGGCGGGCGTGGCCTCGGTGTTTACCGTGAACGGCTTCAACTTCGCCGGCCGCGGCCAAAGCTCGGGCCTGGCGTTCATCATGCTCAAGCCGTGGGACGAGCGTAACGCCGACAACACCGCTGCCGCGCTGGCTGCCCGTGCCCAACAGCACTTCTTCAGCTTCCGCGACGCCATGGTGTTTGCTTTCGTACCGCCTGCGGTGCTGGAGTTGGGTAACGCTACTGGCTTTGACATCTACATCCAGGACCGTGCAGGTCTGGGCCACGACAAGCTGATGGAAGCGCGCAACCAGTTCCTGGGCATGGCCGCGCAAAGCAAGATCCTCACGCAAACCCGGCCTAACGGCCTGAACGACGAGCCGCAGTTCCAACTCGAAATCGACGACGAACGCGCCAGTGCCCAGGGCGTGACCATTGCCAGCATCAACACCACCCTGTCGATTGCCTTGGGTGGCAGCTACGTCAACGACTTCATCGACCGTGGTCGGGTGAAGAAGGTGTACGTGGAAGGTGAAGCCAAGTCGCGCATGACCCCCGAAGACCTGAACAAGTGGTACGTGCGCAATAGCTCAGGGACCATGGTGCCGTTCTCCGCCTTCGCCAGCGGCAAGTGGATCTACGGTTCGCCCAAGCTTGCCCGTTACAACGGCGTGGAAGGCATGGAGATCCTCGGTTCCCCTGCCCCTGGCTACAGTACCGGTGACGCCATGGCCGAAGTCGAGCGCATCGCGGCCAAGCTGCCTAAAGGCGTGGGCATCTCCTGGACCGGCCTGTCGTACGAAGAGCGCCTGTCGGGCTCCCAGGCGCCAGCGCTGTACGCCATTTCGATGCTGATGGTGTTCCTGTGCCTGGCCGCCTTGTATGAAAGCTGGTCGATCCCGATCGCGGTCATGCTGGTGGTGCCGCTGGGTATCATCGGTGCGTTGCTGGCCACCAGCCTGCGCGGGTTGTCCAACGACGTGTACTTCCAGGTGGGCTTGCTGACGACCATCGGGTTGGCGGCGAAAAACGCCATCCTGATCGTCGAGTTCGCCAAGGAGCTGCATGAGCAGGGCCGAACGTATACGGAGGCGGCGATCGAAGCCTGCCGCATGCGTCTGCGCCCGATCATCATGACCTCGCTGGCGTTCATTCTGGGCGTGGTACCTTTGGCTATCTCCACGGGTGCCGGCTCGGGTAGCCAGCACGCCATCGGTACCGGCGTGATCGGCGGTATGCTGACTGCCACCACCCTGGCGATCTTCTGGGTACCGCTGTTCTTCGTGTCGGTGTCGACGCTGTTTGGCGACAAGCGCAAGAAGGACGAAGACCAGGATTCGACTGAAACTCCACGTAACGAGGCTGGGCAATGACCAAGTCCCTAGTGTCTATCGCGGTCGCCGTGGCGGTTCTGAGCGGCTGCTCGATGATCCCCGAGTACAAGCAGCCCGCGGCTCCCGTGGCCGCAGCCTACCCGCAAGGCCCGGCGTATTCGCCGGCCGAGGCGGCCAGCATGGCTGAAGCAGAACAAGGCTGGCGCCAGTTCTTTCATGACCAGGCGCTGCAACAGCTGATCCAGGCCTCCCTGGTGAACAACCGTGACCTCAAGGTCGCGGTGTTGAACATCGAAGCCTACCGCGCTCAGTACCGCATCCAGCGTGCCGACCTGTTCCCGGCGGTCAACGCCAATGCCACCGGCACCCGTTCGCGCACCCCAGCAGACCTGAGCTCTACCGGCCAGGCCCGCGTGGGTGGCGAGTACACCGCCAACCTGGGCGTCAGCTCCTACGAGCTGGACCTGTGGGGGCGCGTGCGCAGCCTCAGCGACCAGGCCCTGGAAACCTACCTGTCCAGTGAAGAAGCGCGTCGCTCCACCCAGATCAGTCTGGTGGCCAGCGTCGCCAATGCCTACTACACCTGGCAGGCCGACCAGGCTCAACTCAAGCTCAGCCAGGACACCCTGGGTGCGTTTGAAGAGAGCTACCGCCTGACCTCGCGCAGCAGCGAAGTGGGTGTGTCCTCGGCCCTGGACCTGGCCCAGTCGCGCACGTCGGTGGAAACCGCCCGTGTCGCCCTGGCCAAGTACCAGCGCCAGGTGGCACAGGATGAAAATGCCCTGGTCCTGCTGCTGGGCGGCCCCCTGCCAGCGAACCTGGCACAGGCCAAGCCACTGGACGCAGAACTGGTGTCCGAGCTACCCGCCGGGCTGCCGTCCGACTTGCTGCAACGTCGCCCGGACATCCTTGAGGCCGAACACGCCCTCAAGGCCTCCAATGCGAACATTGGCGCGGCGCGGGCAGCGTTCTTCCCGACCATCAGCCTGACCGCCAGCGCCGGCAGCGCCAGTTCCGACCTGGGCAACCTGTTCAAGGGTGGCCAGGGCGCCTGGAGCTTCGCGCCGTCGATCAGCCTGCCGATCTTCAATGCCGGCAGCCTGCGCGCCAGCCTGGATTACTCAAAAATCCAGAAAGAAATCAGCGTCGCCAACTACGAGAAGTCGATCCAGACCGCGTTCCAGGAAGTCTCCGACGGCCTTGCCGCGCGCAAGACCTATAAAGACCAATTGCAGGCGCAGAAAGACCTGGTGCAAGCCAACCAGGACTACTACCGCCTGGCAGAGCGCCGTTATCGCATCGGGGTGGACAGCAACCTGACCTTCCTCGACGCACAGCGCTCGCTGTTCAGTGCCCAGCAATCGGCCATTACCGATCGCCTGGCGCAGTTGGCCAGCGAGGTCAATCTGTACAAGGCGCTGGGCGGTGGCTGGGTCGAACAGACCGGCCAAGCTCAGGCCAAGGCTGACCAAGCACAAACGCCTAACGGCTGATGTGACTGCGACGCACGGGAAGCCCACCTTTTTGGTGGGCTTTTTTATGGGCGCGCGAAAAGCATTTTGTATTCGAGCATTGCAGAAAAGTAACGAACTGGTTAGTGTTCGTTTATCGCACAAAATCAAGTGCGACGAATTGATTCACCCCCCCGTGTACACGCACCATCGGCACAACACAGGAACGGCCTGCGCACACGGGCCAGTGTAAAACCAAAAACCAATAACAAAAGGTACCGCCACCATGTCACAACACCCCGCTCTCTCCGGCTGACTTCCTACCCGATGTTGAACCCCCGTTGATGACTGCGATTTTTCGCGGCGCGGTACCCGGCTGTCTTTGAGATTCCAGAGAGAACACAATAAAAATGAACACAAACAACCAACGCTCGCAACGCTTCGTACCCAGCCTTCTGACCCTTGCATTGGCCGGGGTGGCCATGCCTTCTTTCGCCGCCGAGTCGGGCTTTCTGGAAGATGCCAAGGTCAACCTGAACCTGCGCAACTTTTACTTCAACCGTAACTTCACCGACAGTGCCGCACCGCAAAGCACTGCGGCCGAATGGACACAGAGCTTCATCCTGGACGCCAAGTCTGGCTACACCCAAGGCCTGGTCGGTTTCGGCGTGGACGTGCTGGGCACCTTCTCGCAGAAACTCGACGGCGGTGGCGGCACCGGCGGTACTCAGTTGCTGCCGCTGGACAGCGACGGCAACCCGGCCGACAACTTCGGCCGCCTGGGCGTCGCGGCCAAAGCCAAGATCTCCAAAACCGAGCTTAAAATCGGCGAGTGGATGCCGGTGCTGCCGATCCTGCGTTCGGACGATGGCCGTTCGCTGCCGCAAACCTTCCAGGGTGGCCAGGTGACCTCGCAGGAAATCAGCGGCCTGACCCTGTACGGTGGCCAGTTCCGCCAAAACAGCCCGCGTAACGACGGCAGCATGAGCGACATGTCGATGACCGGCAAAGCCGCGTTCCTGTCCGACCGTTTCAACTTTGCAGGTGGCGAGTACACCTTCAACGACAAGCGCACCCTGGTTGGCGTGTGGAGCGCACAACTGGAAGACATCTACCACCAGCAATACGTGCAAGTGCTGCACTCCCAGCCGGTGGGCGCCTGGACCCTGGGTGCCAACCTGGGCTTCTTCCACGGCAGCGAAGACGGCAGCGCCCTGGCCGGCGACATGGAAAACCGGACCTACTCGGCCTTGCTCTCGGCCAAATATGGCGGCGGCACCTTTTTCGTCGGCCTGCAGAAGCTGACCGGCGACAGTGCCTGGATGCGCGTGAACGGCACCAGCGGCGGCACCCTGGCCAACGACAGCTACAACTCCAGCTACGACAACGCCCAGGAACGCTCCTGGCAAGTGCGCTACGACTATAACTTCGTGGCACTCGGGGTTCCCGGCCTGACCCTGATGAACCGCTACATCCATGGTGACAACGTGCACACTGGCGCCGTCACCAACGGTTCGGAATGGGGCCGCGAGTCGGAGCTGGCGTACACCTTCCAGGAAGGCACACTGAAAAACCTCAACCTGCGGTGGAGGAACTCGAGCATGCGTCGTGACTACGGCACCAGCCAGTTCGACGAGAACCGCGTGATCGTCAGCTACCCGATCAGCATCCTGTAAGACCTCGGCACAAAGGCCCATAAAAAAACGGCGATGATCACTCATCGCCGTTTTTCATTCCATCACGCAAACACTTATTCGCGCGACTCGACCCCCAACTCATCCCACACCGACTCTGCCAGGTGGAACGTGGCATTGGCCGCTGGGATGCCGCAGTAGATCGCGCTCTGCATCAGCACTTCCTTGATCTCTGCACGGGTCACGCCGTTGTTGGCGGCGGCACGCAGGTGCAGCTTGAGCTCGTCATTGCGGTTCATGCCGATCAGCATGGCGATGGTGATCAGGCTGCGGGTGTGGCGTGGTAGGCCCGGGCGGGTCCAGATGTCACCCCAGGCATGGCGGGTGATCATTTCCTGGAACTCACCGTTGAACTCGGTGATGTTGGTCAGGCTACGGTCCACGTGGGCATCGCCCAGTACCGCGCGGCGTACTTGCATGCCGGCGTCGTAACGGTCTTTCTCGTCCACAGGGTACTCCTCGAAATCAGTGTTTGCCGGCCAGCAAAAAGTCGATCACACGCTGGCTGAAGGGTGCGCCAACCTGCACGTTGGACAGGTGCGCGGCATGAAATTCGGCGTATTCAGCGCCTTTCACATGGTCACGGATAAAGTGCCCGCCTTCGGGCGGCGTGACCGCGTCTTGGGTGCCGGAAATAACCAGGGTGGGCGCCTTGATCTGCCCCAGTTGCTCACGGAAGTCGGCGTCGCGCACCGCCCCACAGTTCGCCGCATAGCCCTCGGGGGAGGTGGCGGCCAGCATATCGGTGATGCGCTTGGCCACGTCCGGGTGCTCGGCGGCGTACTCGGGGGTGAACCAGCGAGCAATGGAGGCATCACGCAGCGATACCATGGCGGCCTGCCGGTCACGTAGCACCATCTCGATGCGTGGGTTCCAGATTTCTGGCGTACCGATCTTGGCTGCCGTGTTGCACACGATCAGCTTTTGGATGCGATCGCTGGCATTGATGCCCAGCCACTGGCCGATCAGGCCGCCCATCGACAGGCCGCAGAAGTAAGCGCGGTCGATGTGCAACGCGTCCAGCAGCGCCAGCACGTCGCGGCCCAGCTGTTCGATGCTGTAGGGGCCTTCGGTGACCAGCGACTTGCCGTGGCCGCGAGTGTCATAGCGCAGCACTCGAAAGTGCTTGGTGAACGCGGCGATCTGGGTGTCCCACATGTGCAGGTCGGTGCCCAGGGAGTTGGACAGTACCAGCACAGGCGCATCGGCCGGGCCGTCCAGTTGATAATTCAGTTCACCATCGGCGAGTTGTACGAATCCCACAGCAGGTCTCCTTCAGGCACTTAAGCGGTTGTGTTCAGCCACGGCACGCTCGACCCAGGTGTTTGCCTGGCCCAGGTAGTGCGCGGGGTCGAGCAGACGGTCCAGCTCGTCTGCAGAAAGTTCGGCGGTCACCGCCGGGTCGTCGCCCAGCACTGCACGCAGGTGGCGTTTTTCGGCCACGGCGCGCTTGCAGCACTGTTCCAGCAAATGGTGTGCGGTGTCGCGGCCCAGGCGCTGCGCGAGCACGATGCTGACCGCCTCGGCCAACACCAGGCCCTGGGTCAGGTCGAGGTTCTTGAGCATGCGCGCCGCGTCCACTTCCAGGCCTTCGGAGAACAGCAGTGCCTGCTGTAACGCGCCAGACACCAGGCAGCAGATCTCGGGCAGGGTGTCCCATTCGGCATGCCAAAGGCCCAGGCTGCGCTCGTGCTCCTGGGGCATGGCGGCGAACATGGTGGCCACCAGGCCCGGCACGCGGGTCGCGGCGCCGATCAGCACCGCAGCGCCCACCGGGTTGCGCTTGTGCGGCATGGTCGAGGAGCCGCCCTTGCCGGGCGCCGAGGGCTCGAACACCTCGGCAGCTTCGGTCTGCATCAACAGGCTGATGTCGCGGCCCAGCTTGCCCAGGCTGCCGGCGATCAGGCCCAATGCCGAGGCGAACTCCACCAGGCGATCGCGCTGGGTGTGCCACGGCTGGTCAGGCAGGCTCAGGTTCAATTCGTCGGCCAGTGCCTCGGCGATAGGCATGGCCTTGTCGCCCAAGGCTGCCAAGGTGCCGGAGGCTCCGCCGAACTGCAGGCTCAGCAAACGCGGCTTGAGCTCTTGCAGGCGTTGCCGGCTGCGGGTGATCGCGCCCAGCCAACCGGCGATTTTCATGCCCAGGGTGACGGGGGTGGCGTGTTGCAACCAGGTGCGGCCGGCCAGTGGCGTGGTGGCATAGCGGTGTGCCTGGCGCGCCAGCGAATCACCCAGGGTGGCCAGGTCCGCGTCCAGCAGTTGCAGGGCCGCGCGCAGTTGCAGCACCAGGCCTGTGTCCATCACGTCTTGGCTGGTGGCGCCCAGGTGCACGTATCGCTCGGCTTCGGGCGACTGCGCGGCAATCTGCTTGCCGAGCATTTTTACCAAGGGGATGGCCGAGTTGCCGGCCGTGGCAATCGCCACGCCCAGGGCTTGGAAGTCATAGAGTTCAGCCTTGCAGGCCGCCTCGATCGGCGCCACGGCAGTGTGCGGCACCAGCCCAACGCGCGCCTCGGCACGGGCCAGGCCCGCTTCGAAATCGAGCATGCCTTGCACGCGGCCACTGTCGGAAAAGATCTCGCGCATGGCGCTGGAGGTGAAGTAGGCATCGAACAATTGATTGTTCGGTCGATCGCTCATAAGCCGTCCTTAAAGGGCGCGCACCGGGACCGGTGCACGCCATGCAAATCAATGATCGTGATGCAGGTACGCCGCCTGTTTGGGCAGGCGCAGGCTGAACAGGAAGGCAATCGCCATCATCACGGTGACATACCAGTAAAAGGCGTTTTCGTTGCCGCCGGCCTTGAAGGTCAGTGCGACGAACTCAGCCGAGCCGCCAAACAGTGCGTTGGCCACCGCGTAAGCCAGGCCCACGCCCAGTGCCCGCACCTGTGGCGGAAACATCTCGGCCTTCACCAGGCCGCTGATCGAGGTGTAGAAGCTGACGATGGCCAGGGCCAGGGTGATCAGCACAAACGCCAGGAACGGGCTGGTGACGGTTTTCAGCATCAGCAGGATCGGCAAGGTAAACAGCGTGCCCAGCGCGCCGAACCAGAGCATTGAGTTACGCCGGCCGATCTTGTCCGAGAGCATGCCGAACAGCGGCTGCATGCACATGTACAGGAACAGCACGGCGGTCATGACAAAGCTCGCGGTTTTCGCGCTCATGCCGGCGGTGTTCACCAGGTACTTCTGCATGTAGGTGGTAAAGGTGTAGAAAATCAGCGAGCCGCCGGCGGTGTAGCCCAGCACGGTGATGAACGCGGCCTTGTGGTCACGGAACAGCGCGGCGATGCTGCCGGCATCCTTGTCTGCGCGGCTTTCGACGCTGGTGGTTTCTTTCAATGTACGGCGCAGAAACAGCGAAATGATGGCGGCAATGGCGCCCACCACGAACGGGATGCGCCAGCCGTAGGCACGCAGTTCATCTTCGGTCAGCACTTGTTGCAGGATCACCACCACCAGCACGGCCAGCAGTTGGCCGCCGATCAGGGTCACGTATTGGAACGAGGCGAAAAAGCCGCGCTGGCCACGCAGCGCCACTTCGCTCATGTAGGTGGCAGTGGTGCCGTATTCGCCACCCACCGACAGGCCTTGGAACAGCCGCGCCAGCAACAGCAGCGCCGGCGCCCAGAGGCCGATCGAGGCATAGGTGGGCAGGCAGGCGATGACCAGGGAGCCCGCGCACATCATCAGCACCGAGATCATCATGGAGTTCTTGCGGCCATGTTTATCGGCGACCCGGCCAAACAGCCAGCCACCAATGGGTCGCATCAGAAAGCCTGCCGCGAACACTCCGGCGGTGTTGAGCAACTGCACGGTGGAGTCAGCGGACGGGAAGAAAGCAGGCGCAAAGTAGATTGCGCAGAAGGCATACACGTAAAAGTCGAACCATTCGACCAGGTTGCCCGAGGAGGCGCCGACGATGGCAAAAATTCTTTTGCTACGTTCTTCGCCGGTGTAGTGAGTTGTTGTCATGGTTTTATATCACTCGTTGAGGTTTCTACAGTCTAGACATATACCGTAACAACCTCCCTCGACAAAACAATTACCCAAAAGGCTACTGACCTTGCGTGGAGGTCAGCGGCCTTTCGGGCAAATGCCGATTGCTCTGCTTAAACGCGTTCGATCGCCAGCGCCAACCCTTGGCCAACGCCGACGCACATGGTGGCCAGGCCTTTCTTGCCGCCGGTTTTTTCCAACTGGTGCAAGGCGGTCAGGATCAGGCGTGCGCCGCTCATGCCCAACGGGTGGCCCAAGGCAATGGCGCCGCCGTTGGGGTTGACCTGCGGCGCGTCGTCGGCAATGCCAAGGTCACGCAGCACGGCCAGGCCTTGGCTGGCGAAGGCTTCGTTGAGTTCGATCACGTCGAAATCGCTGACGGCAATGCCCAGGCGCTCGGTGAGCTTGCGCACCGCTGGCACCGGGCCAATGCCCATCACGCGCGGCGCCACACCGGCGCTGGCCATGCCCAGTACGCGGGCACGGGCGGTCAGGCCGTGCTTCTTCACGGCTTCGGCCGAGGCCAGGATCAGCGCAGCGGCACCGTCGTTGACGCCCGAGGCGTTGCCTGCGGTAACGGTCTTGTCCGGGCCGTTGACCGGCTTGAGTTTGGCCAGGGCTTCAAGCGTGGTATCGGCACGCGGGTGCTCGTCCTGCTCGACCACTGTCTCGCCTTTCTTGTGGGCGATACGCACTGGTACGATTTCTTCGGCGAAGAAGCCGGCAGCCTGGGCCGCGGCGGTTTTTTGCTGGCTGCGCAGGGCGAAAGCATCCTGGTCGGCGCGCGACACCTTGTAGTCATCGGCAACGTTGTCGGCGGTTTGCGGCATGGCGTCCACGCCGTACTGGGCTTTCATCAGCGGGTTGATGAAACGCCAGCCGATGGTGGTGTCTTCAAGCTTCATGTTGCGCGAAAACGCCGCATCGGCCTTGCCCATCACGAACGGGGCGCGGGACATGGATTCCACGCCGCCGGCGATCGCCAGTTCCATTTCGCCGCTGGCGATGGCGCGGAAGGCAGTGCCCACCGCGTCCATGCCCGATGCGCACAAGCGATTCAAGGTGACGCCGGGGATGCTTTCCGGCAAGCCCGCCAGCAGCAGCGCCATGCGCGCCACGTTGCGGTTGTCTTCGCCGGCCTGGTTGGCGCAGCCGAGGAACACCTCGTCCACCGCCGTCCAGTCCACCGATGGGTTGCGCTCCATCAGGGCCTTGATCGGCGTTGCGGCCAGGTCATCGGCACGCACGGTGGACAGGCCACCGCCAAAACGGCCGATGGGGGTGCGAATCGCGTCGCAGATGAATACATCACGCATCATGCTTCTCCTGGTGCTTGGCCGTGATCGGCGGCGAATCGAATCGCCGGACTCGGAATAAAAAAGGCGCGAGGGACACGCCGGAAGAACAGCAGATTAAGCTGCTAATATTTGTCGCACAATCCGATTATCGACCTTTCGTTCGATTATCGAACTGATACTTGTCTTGCTAACGGTGGGCTGGCCTTCGCGGATGAATCCGCTCCTACAGGGTCTCTGTAGGAGCGGATTCATCCGCGAAAAGGTCACCACGGTGTATCAGGTCGCATCCGCGTGGCTGACCATTCCTTTGATCACAACGGCCGCCGTTGCCAAGCCCGCCGGGATCACCAACGCCGTCAACACTTGCTCGAAGTTCCAGCCCAGCCCCAGCAGGGTCGCGCCCATCCATGCCCCCAGGATCGCGCCGAAACGGCCGATACCGAGCATCCACGACACACCGGTCGCGCGACCTTGGGTAGGGTAGAAACGTGCCGCCAGCGACGGCATCGCCGATTGCGCGCCGTTCACGCACATGCCGGCAATCAGCACCAGAGTGGCAAGCACCGTGATATTGCCCAGGCTCTGCCCTACGGCGTAGGCAAACACCCCGGCCAGCAGGTAAAAGGTACCGATCACCTTGTGCGGGTTAAAGCGGTCCATGGCCCAGCCCACGCCCACGGCGCTGAGCACGCCGCCGAACTGGAACAGCGCGCCGATGAAGGCTGCCTGCTCCATGCTCGCGCCGCTGTCACGCATCAGCGTCGGCAACCAGCTGGTCAGCAGGTAAACGATCACCAGGCCCATGAAATAAGTCAGCCACAGCAGCAAGGTGCCGACGCTGTAGGTACCCGAGAAAATCACCGCGAACACGTTGCGCGCCTTCACGGTTTTCTGTTCCGGCACGCTGAAGCTGCCGGCAGAGGCGACGATGGCCGGATTGATCGGCGCCAGGGTCTTGCGCACCCGGTCGGTGCCGCGGTTGCGCACCACCAAGTAGCGCGCAGACTCGGGCAGCCACACCAACAACACAAAGGCCAGCACCAGCGGCAGCACGCCGCCGATCAGCAGCAGGCTGTGCCAACCGAATGCCGGGATCAGCTTGGCCGAGATAAAGCCACCGCCTGCCATGCCCAGGTTGAAGCCGCAGAACATGCTGGTCACCAGCAACGAGCGAAAGCGCTCCGGGGTGTACTCCGACAGCAGCGTGGTGGCGTTCGGCATACCGGCACCCAAGCCCAGGCCAGTCAGAAAGCGCAGCACCAGCAGTTGGTCGACGTTACCGCTGTAGGCCGAGGCCAGGCTGAACACACCGAACACCAAAACCGCGCCTACCAGCACCATTTTGCGCCCAAACCGGTCGGCCAGCGGGCCGGAGCCCAGGGCGCCGAAGACCATGCCGATCAGTGCGGCACTCATCACCGGGCCCAGGCTTGCACGGTCAATGCCCCAGTCCTGGGACAGCGCCGGGGCGATGAAGCCCATGGCAGCCGTGTCCAGGCCATCAAGGAAAACGATCAGGAAACACAGGATCACCACCCGCCACTGGTAACGCGACAAGGGTTGGGTGTTGATAAAGGACTGCACATCAAGGCAGTTCCCCACAGCAGCATCAGGACGGCTCATTATTTTTATCCACAAAAGATGCGCAGGCGCACAGGTGTCGGCCGCAGCCAGCACTTTTCAAACCATAGGCTTTATTCGGCGATCAGGCGCCGGGGGATCGGGTACAACAGACGTGCGGGGGCACGGAAGGGAATTGGCGCATAAGGGTTGCCTCTCGCTCTTTATTATTGGTGACCTGAGGAAAGCCTAGGTCAATGCGAGCGACATTAGGTTTAGCGACAAAAACCGTCAATTCGATAAACGCGTATCTGTGCGTTTATCGAACAGCAACAGGCGAGCGGCCTCAGGCGAACAGTTGCGCGCTCAAATCACGACTGGCCGCCAGCATGATCGGCAAGATGCGTTGCTCAAGTTCGGTGCGGCTGGCACGGCCGGCATGGGTGCTGACATTGAGCGCGGCCAGCACTTGGCCCGAGGCGTCATACACGGGTACCGCAATGGAACGCAGGCCCTGCTCCAGTTCCTGGTCGACAATGCACCAGCCCTGGCGGCGTACCAGTTGCAGGCATTCGAGCAGGGCGTCACGGGTGACGATGGTACGGCTAGTCTTGGGCTGCAGTTCAACGTGTTCCAGGTAGTCCTGCAAGGTCGCGTCGTCCAGCGCCGCCAGCAAAATCCGCCCCATGGACGTGCAATAGGCTGGCAACCGGCCGCCCACCGACAGGTCCACCGAGATCAGCCGCTGGGTGGTGGCCGAGCGGGCGATGTATAGAATGTCGTCCCCCTCCAGCGTCGCCATGTTGCAGGCCTCGTGCAGTTGCTCGCTCATGCGGTCCAGGTAAGGCTGGGCCGAAACCGCCAGGGGCGTGGACGACAGATAGGCGTGGCCCAGGGTCAGCACCTTGGGCAGCAACGAATAGGTACGCCCGTCCGTGGTGGCATAACCCAGCTTGATCAGGGTGTGCAGGCAGCGGCGCACGGCGGCACGGGGGATTTCGGTGCGATGGCTGATCTGCGCGATGGTCAGGTGACGCTTGCGCTCCTGAAACGCCTGCACCACGGCCAAGCCCCGGGCCAGCGACGTCATGAAGTCCGGATCGCCAGCGAACGCCTGGATGCGCTTGGCCGGCGACGCCACGATCGGCGGTGCCAGCGAGGTGAAAGAGTTGCGCAACTGGTCGTTCATGCCGGGTCCTTTTGGGGGTACATCTTCATTCATGGCAGCCACCGTCAAAATCGAATGAAAAAACTAGCTGGGGCGATTATCGAACCATTGGCCGATAATCGCAATTGACCAAGGCCGCGGATACTAATACCTTTTCACCTGCCACCATGTGGCTTCTTGGAGAGACTGGTCAGGTACCCACCAAAGAAGTCCCAGGCACGGCCTTGCCCCAGGCGAGGCCGTTTTTTTCCTGCTGCCCGACCTGCCCGCTATCGTCGGGAAACTTTCATGCCGTTGACCGTTCAAAGTATAAGAGCCTGACGGTCATTGCAGTAACAGGACACAACTGTCCCGTTGACGATGACCCCAGCCAACGTTGTAGAGTTATGCACAAGTATTGCTATACTGAAAATATCGACGAAGTGTTTGCGCCCAATGGCACGCACGTACATTGTCGAGGGTATGCGCAGGCCTTGCGCCCAGCCCGCCGCCTGTTGGCCCAAGCCTCAGCGTTTTCAAGCCAGCGGGTCCATAAACAAGACTGTTGCTACGACAGCTATGGGTTTCAGTACCGTAGCCGGTTGTGCCGAAGTGTCTGTTCGCCAATCGTTTATTACTGAAACACACTCAACACCATTAGGTAACAATGTGACGAAAGATGAACTGCGCGCGGAACTTGAGCGCCAGGAACAACGTTACAAGGACGTTTACGGCGGGGAAGTCACCACCTACGCCGCCCAGCCTGAACCCGAACGCAAGCCTTGGCGCAAACGTGCCAGCTTGCTCGACCAGGCCTTTCAACAAGAGCTGCAAAAAATCGAAAAGGACCTCCACAGCGAGGATTCCTGACGCGGGCTGCGGCCCGAGCCGGTCAAAACCTGCCTGCAATCCTTTCGGATCGGTCCGTCATAATAAATTTCATGCATCCGTATAAATGTGTGAATCGGCTGGTTTTGCCGGGTTATTTTCCGAGCAAGGCTCGAAAAATCGGCACCTTGGCTGTCAATACCTTGACCCTGGGGTTGCGCTACCACTGTCATCAAATATGTTGAAAAGTGTAACCGACCGGCAGCTAGTGCATCGATTTCCGGGGTTTTCTGGCATAATCGCGCCCCCTTATGACCGGGTCAGAAAACCTTCATGATTGATTTATTCCACGGAGTCGACGCCTGGGTACTGGTGAGCCTGTTTTTCGCGCTTGCCTTTGTCCTGGCCTTCGAGTTCATCAATGGCTTTCATGACACCGCCAACGCGGTGGCCACAGTCATTTACACCAAAGCCATGCCGCCCCACCTGGCCGTGTTTGCATCCGGTGCTTTCAACTTCCTGGGCGTGTTGTTTGGCGGTGTGGGTGTGGCCTATGCCATCGTTCACCTGCTGCCGGTCGAACTGCTGATCAACGTCAACACCGGCCACGGCCTGGCCATGGTGTTCTCGTTGCTGGCGGCTGCCATTGCCTGGAACCTGGGCACGTGGTACTTCGGCATTCCTTCGTCCAGTTCGCACACCCTGATCGGCTCGATCCTGGGCGTGGGCCTGGCCAACGCCATGTTGAACAACATCCCCTTGGGCGATGGCATCAACTGGCAGAAGGCGATCGACATCGGCGCCTCCCTGGTGGTTTCGCCCATCGTCGGTTTCGGCGTGGCAGCCCTGGTGCTGATCGGTCTGAAATGGTGGCGCCCGCAGTCGAACATGCACAAAACCCCCGAGCAGCGCAAAAAGACCGACGACAAGAAGCACCCGCCGTTCTGGAACCGCCTGGTCCTGGTGGTTTCGGCCATGGCCGTGAGCTTCGTGCACGGTTCCAACGATGGTCAAAAGGGTATCGGCCTGATCATGCTGGTGCTGATCGGCATCGTGCCGTCGCAGTTCGTGCTGGACCTGTCCAGCACGACCTACCAGATCGAGCGCACCCGCGATGCAACGCTGCACCTGAGCCAGTTCTACCAGCGCAATGCCGACAGCCTGGGCGAGTACCTGGCGCTGGGCAAGGCCAAGCAAGGCGACCTGCCGGACCAGTTCCGCTGCGAGCCGCAGCAGACCGAACCGACCATCGACGCGCTGCTGCATACCCTCAAGGGCGTGGCGGACTACCATTCGCTGCCACAGGAAAAACGCATCGAAGTGCGCCGCTACCTGCTGTGCCTGGATGACACGGCGCGCAAGGTCAGCAAGTTGCCGGTACTGGATTCGCGCGAAAAGGCGGACCTGGAAAAACTGCGTAAAGACCTGACCACCACCACCGAATACGCTCCGTTCTGGGTGATCTTGGCTGTAGCGTTGGCCTTGGGCCTGGGCACCATGATCGGCTGGAAGCGCGTGGTACTGACCATCGGTGAGAAGATCGGCAAGCAGGGCATGACCTATGCCCAGGGCATGTCGGCGCAAATCACCGCAGCGCTGTCCATTGGCATGGCCAACGTGTTCAGCCTGCCGGTATCCACCACTCACGTGCTGTCCTCCGGCGTGGCCGGCACCATGGTCGCCAACAAAAGCGGCCTGCAAGGCGGCACCATCAAGACCATCTTGCTGGCGTGGGTATTGACCCTGCCGGCATCGATGGCATTGGCGGCCGGGCTGTTCTGGCTCGCGTCCAAGGCCATTGGCTGATGGCCTGGCCGATGTGAAAAAGGCGCCTGCGGGCGCCTTTTTTTATACAGGGGGGCCTGCGGCCCTCAACGTTTCTTAGTGCCGCCCAGCAACGACCCCAACACCCCGCGCACCAACTGCCGGCCAAACTGGTTCGCCGCCTGGCGCATCGCCGACTTCAACGCCTGCCCTGCCGCCCCGCTCAAAAACTCACCGGCCTTGTCGCTGAAGCTCTCCCCCGCCGGCGCAGGGTCGGCCGCGGCCGCAGGGGCCTTGCGTGCCAGGAGCATTTCATAGGCCGATTCGCGATCGATCGGTTTGTCATACCGCCCGGCCAAGGGTGACGTGGCAATCAGTGCCGCCCGCTCGGCCTCGGTCAGTGGCCCGATCCGCGACTGCGGCGGTGCGATCAACACCCGCTGCACCATCGCCGGGGTGCCCTTGTCTTGCAGGGTGCCCACCAAGGCCTCGCCGATTCCCAGTTCTGTCAGCACCTGCAACGCACTGAACGCAGGGTTTGGCCGGAAACCATCGGCCACTGCTTTCAACGACTTCTGCTCCTTGGCCGTGAAAGCGCGCAAGCCATGCTGAATGCGCAACCCCAACTGGGCCAAGACATCGTCAGGCAGGTCGGCCGGCGACTGGGTGACGAAATATACGCCCACGCCTTTGGATCGGATCAGCCGCACCACCTGCTCAAGGCGGTCTTGCAAGGCCTTGGGCGTGCCGGCAAACAGCAGGTGCGCCTCATCGAAAAAGAGTGCAAGCAAGGGTTTGTCGGCGTCGCCGCGTTCGGGCAGTTGCTCGAACAGCTCGGCCAACAACCACAGCAAAAAGGTTGCATAAACCTTGGGCGCCTCGTGCACCAAGCGACTGGCGTCCAGCAGGTGGATGCGACCGCGACCGTCGGCCGTAGGCTGCAGGATGTCCTCGAGCTGCAAGGCTGGCTCGCCAAACAGCGCCTCGGCGCCCTGCTGTTCCAGGCTTGAGAGGCGGCGCAACAAGGCCTGGCTGGAGCCGGTGGTCATCAGCGCACTGTCATCGCCCAGGGCCTGGGGGTTTTCGCGCAAATAGTTGAGCAGGGCCTTGAGGTCTTTCAAGTCCAGCAACAGCAGCCCCTCGCGGTCGGCCACCTTGAAGGCGGCATACAGCGCCGACTGTTGGCTGTCGCTCAGTTCCAGCAGGCTGCCCAGCAACAACGGGCCCATCTCGCTGATGGTGGTGCGAAGGGGGTGGCCGCTTTGGCCGTGAATGTCCCACAGCGTCACCGGGTAAGCCCGCGGCGCATAGTTGAGCCAGGGCATGCCGGCGATCCGCTCGGCGATCTTGCCCTGAGGGTTGCCGGCCGCGCCCAGGCCGCACAGGTCACCCTTGATATCGGCGGCGAACACCGCCACGCCGGCATCGCTGAAGGCTTCGGCCAAGCGCTGCAAGGTCACGGTCTTGCCGGTGCCGGTGGCGCCGGCCACCAGGCCATGGCGGTTGGCCAGGCGCAAATCCTGGCCAATGGGCTGGCCTTGGGCATCGGCGCCAAACAGCAATTGCGCGGTATCAGGCATTTTTTCACCCCTGCTTAAAGCTTTGTGGAGTACGGGTCGATATGGATGTGTAAGGCATATAAAAACAAGCAAATAGATTGGAGAACACCGCTGTTGCCCACCGTTGACTTGCGGTACCTGCCCCCCCTGCTTTCCCCGATCTATAAGACCTTAGCGGATCTCGCCCGTCATGAATAAAAACCTCAAGTTCAGTCACAAAATACTGATCGCCGCGTCACTCATCGTGATGGCCGCCTTCGCCCTGTTTACCCTGTACAACGACTACCTGCAGCGCAATGCCATCCGTAAGGACCTGGAAAGTTACCTGCAGGAAATGGGCGATGTCACCTCCACCAGCATCAGCAACTGGTTCGACGGGCGCATCCTGCTGGTGCAGAACCTGGCGCAGAACATCGCCTTGAACCCCGAGCCAGCCAACATCACCAACCTGCTGGAACAACCGGCACTGCTCAACACCTTCATGGCCATTTACCTGGGCGACACCCAGGGCACCTTTTACAACCGCCCCGTCACCACCATGCCCGCAGGCTATGACCCGCGCGTGCGCCCCTGGTACAAAAGCGCCCAGGCCACCAGCGGGCCGGTGCTGACCGAGCCCTACATCGACATGGCCACCAACAAACTGGTGATTTCCATCGTTGCCGCCGCCAGCCAAGCCGGCAAGAACCTGGGCGTGGTCGGCGGCGACCTGAGCCTGGAGGTGATGGACAAAATAATCAGCTCCATTGACTTGGGCGGCATGGGCTACGCGTTCCTGGTCAACAGTGAAGGCCGGATCCTGGTGCATCCCAACAAGAACCTGGTGATGAAGACCCTGGCCGAAGTCACCCCGGACAATCCGCCGCGCATCGACCGCGCGCTGAGCGAAGTGGTGGTGGACGGCAAGACCCGCATCCTCACCTTTGCCCCGGTCAAGGGCCTGCCCTCGGTAAACTGGTACATCGGCCTGTCGGTGGATAAAGACAAAGCCTTCGCCATGCTCAGCCAGTTCCGCACCTCGGCGGTGATCGCCACGGTGGTGGCGGTGGTCATCATCATTGCCCTGCTGGGCTTGCTGATCGGCCTGTTGCTGGGCCCGCTGAACACCATGACCCGTGCCATGCAGGACATCGCCGACGGTGAAGGCGACCTGACCAAGCGCCTGACCATCCACAGCCAGGACGAATTCGGCATCCTGGGCAATGCCTTCAACCGTTTCGTGGAGCGCGTGCATGGCTCGATTCGCGAAGTGTCCTCGGCCACCGAGCAGGTCAATGAAGTCGCCCTGCGCGTGGTCAGTGCCTCGAACTCCTCGATGCTTAACTCTGACGAGCAGGCCAACCGCACCAACAGTGTCGCCGCCGCGATCAACCAACTGGGTGCCGCCGCCCAGGAAATCGCCCATAACGCGGCGCTGGCCTCGCAACAGGCCAGCAGTGCGCGGGAACTGGCCAGCGAAGGCCAGCAGGTGGTGGAACAGAGCATCCAGGCGATGAACCGCCTGTCCGGCCTGATCAGCACCTCCAGTGGTCACTTGGAGGCGCTTAACAGTAAAACCGTGAACATCGGGCAGATTCTCGAGGTCATCACCAGTATCTCCCAGCAAACCAACTTGCTGGCGCTGAACGCCGCCATCGAAGCGGCCCGTGCCGGTGAGGCCGGGCGCGGCTTCGCGGTCGTGGCCGATGAAGTGCGCAACCTGGCCCACCGCACCCAGGAATCGGCGCAGCAAGTGCAAACCATGATCGAGGAGCTGCAAGTGGGTGCCCGCGCCTCCGTCAGCACCATGGGCGAAAGCCAGCGCCACAGCCAGGACAGTGTGACCATCGCCAACCAGGCCGGGGAGCGCCTGGGCAGCGTTACCCTGCGCATCGGCGAAATCGACGGCATGAACCAGTCGGTGGCCACCGCCACGGAAGAGCAGACCGCCGTGGTCGATGCCATTAACATGGACATCAACGAGATCAACGCCCTCAACCAGGAAGGTATCGAGAACCTCAACGCCACCCTGCGTGCCTGCAGCGACCTGGAGCAACAGGCCGCCCGCCTCAAACAATTGGTAGGCAGCTTCCGTATCTGAAACGATAAAAGCTTTACATGACGCCCTCCCCTGGAGGGCGTTATTCATTGCCCGCCAGCCGCTCTGCGGCGCGCTGAATAACCGATCGAACAACTATCCTGCATGGAGGTCAACCTTATGGATGACGACTCGTGAGGAATGCTGATCGTGCATATCGCTGACATCACCATGTTCTACGCCCCCGCCAGTGGCGGCGTGAGAACCTATCTTGATGCCAAACATCGCCGACTGGGGTTAAACCCCGGCGTACGCCACAGCCTGCTGGTTCCGGGTGCCAACCTGAGCAACGAAAACGGCATCTACCAGGTGCCGGCACCGGCCGTGCCGTTTGGCAACGGCTATCGCTTCCCGCTGCGCCTGGCGCCCTGGCGAAAGGTGCTCAACGACCTGCAACCCGACCTGATCGAAGTGGGCGACCCCTACCTCACCGCCTGGGCCGCGCTGGATGCGCGGCGCCAGTTGGATGTGCCTGTGATCGGTTTCTATCACTCCGACCTGCCGTTGCTGGTGAGCAACCGCATGGGCAACTGGTTCACGCCCAATGTCGAAGCCTATGTCAGCAAACTGTATGGCAATTTCGACCGGGTATTGGCGCCCAGCCAAGTCATGGCGGACAAACTGCGCGGGCTGGGGATTCGCAACGTCCATGTGCAACGCCTGGGGGTGGATTTGAATACCTTCCACCCACAATGGCGTGATCCGGGCCTGCGTGAAGAGCTGGGCATCGCCGACGACACCCGGCTGCTGATATTCGCCGGGCGCGGCTCCAAGGAAAAGAACCTGCCAGTGTTGCTCGAATGCATGAAGCGCCTGGGCAGCAAGTACCATCTGTTGCTGGTGGGTTCGCACATGCCCACCAGCGTGCCGCGCAACGTCACAGTGGTGGACCACTTTTGCCCGGCCACCGAGGTCGCGCGGCTGCTGGCCAGCGCCGATGCGCTGTTGCACGGCGGCGATCAGGAAACCTTCGGCCTGGTCATCCTTGAAGCCATGGCCAGCGGCATTCCGGTGGTGGCGGTCGCCGCAGGCGCCTTCACCGAAATCGTTCACCCCGACTGCGGCCTGCTGTGCCAGCCCAATGACCCGCTGGCCATGGCCCATGCCGTGCGCGAGCTGTTCGGCGCTGATTGCCAGCAAATCGGCCGAACGGCCAGGGCCCATGTAGAGCACCATTACGCCTGGGACAGCGTGGTCAGCGGCCTGTTGGAACATTACCGAGCGGTATTGGGCCATGCGCCAATGCCGATGCGCGCCCATGGCTGAGGTCCTGGTCGTGCTACACGACGTTTCCCCGCAAACCTGGGAAGACTACCAGCCGTTCGTCGAGGCAGTGGACGCCCTGGGCGAAATCCCCATGACCTGGCTGGTGGTGCCCGACTTTCATCACCATAACGATCTGGACAACTTCCCGGCCTTCCGGCGCCTGTTGGCCCGGCGCCTGGAACTGGGCGACGAACTGGCGCTGCACGGCTATTACCATGCCGACGATGGCCCGATGCCCGTGTCGCCCCAGGACTTTTTCATGCGGCGCATTTATACCTGGGAGGGCGAGTTCTACCGGCTCAGTGCAGACCAGGCCCTGGCGCGGCTGGAGGCGGGCCTGGCCATGTTTCAACGGCACGACTGGCCGGTGGACGGCTTCGTCGCCCCCGCCTGGTTGATGAGCGAGGGTACGCGCCACGCGTTGCGGCAGTTGCCCCTGGCCTGGACCAGCGACCCGCAACACCTCTACACCCTACCCGACTTCACCCAGGTGGATGCGCCGGGTTTGGTATGGAGTGCCGGCAGCGCTTGGCGCCGCGGCTTGTCTAAAGTGCTCAGCGACTGGCGCACGCAACACTGGCACCAAGCCCCCTGCATTCGCCTGGGGTTGCACCCGGTGGACATGCGCCACGACTTTTCCCGCAACTATTGGCTCGACACCCTCAAGCAGTTGCTGGAAGAAGGCCGGCAGCCGCTGACCAAATCGGCTTGGCTGGCACGCCAGAAGGCGCACAGGTCGGCCGCGTGAAGCGTTACCTATGGCTGGCAGCTGGGCTGATCGCCGCGGTCAGCATTCCTCTGGTGCTGGGGGGCCGCGACACACTGGCACAACTGCAGCGCTTCCCCCTGCCGCTGTGGCTGTGCCTGTTGGGCATGATTGTGCTGTGCTGGGGCATCAATGCCCTGCGCCAGCGTTTGCTGCTGGGTGAAGACCGCCATCGGCTAAGTTACCGTCACAGCCTGGGCCTGGTCATGGCCAGCGAATTCGCCTATTGCGCCACCCCCGGTGGCAGTGGCGGCCCCTTGACCCTGCTGGCCTTGCTCGGTCGCCAAGGCGTGCGCCCGGCCAAAGCCAGCGCGGTGTTCGCCATGGACCAGCTCAGTGATTTGCTGTTTTTTCTCTGCGCCCTGATCGGTATTCTTTTCTATGCCCTGTTTCATCACCTGAACCGCAATGTGCAGGGCCTGCTGGGCTTCAGCGCCGTACTGCTGGTGGCGGCCTTGCTCGGGGTCATTGGGCTGGCGCGATACCACCGTTCGGTGATCCGCTTCAATGGCGCGGCGTTACGCCGCCTTGGCGTACAAGCACCCCGCAGACGTCGCTGGGCGCGCAAGCTGCTGCATTTTCTGGACGCCTTTGGCGATACCTTCCGGCTGCCTTGGCAACAACTGCTCCAGGTATTCGTGCTGACCTGCCTGCATTGGGGTCTGCGCTACAGCGTGTTGTACCTGGCGCTGCAGGGCCTTGGCGCCGACCTGCAATGGGCCTGGACGTTCCTGATCCAGATGCTCTCGCTGAGCGCCGGGCAGTTCAGCCTGATGCCCGGGGGCGCTGGGACCGCAGAGTTGACCTCGGCCGCCTTGCTGGCACCCATGGTCGGCAAAGGCACCGCTGCGGCCGCGATCCTGATCTGGCGGGCAGTCACCTATTACTTCTACCTGATTGCCGGCGGGCCGGTGTTCCTGATGCTGGTGGGCCGGCCGATGGTCAACCGAATGATGGGGATGCGGTGATAGCCCCTTCGCGGATAAGTCCGCTACAGGGTCGCGCCGTGCAGGAACGGATTCATCCGCAAAAAGAACACCGCGCGGGGTCAGGTGTTCCGAGGTTTTTTTCCAGGCCAACCTGAGTCTGCTCCAACAACTCGGCAGCTGCGGAAAAATCGGCCCCATCCTCTTCACCCAACGCATCGGGGTCGTATCGGCTCAAACAGCCTTCGCCCAGGGTAGGCGGGGCCTTGGAAGTGGCTTTATCGAGTGGATCAGACATAAACACCCCTCAAAAAAACGAGCCTCGACAGAGGCCCGCCTTGTCCATCAGTTGAACACCACCGTGCGGTTGCCGTGCACCAGCACGCGGTCTTCCAAGTGGTACCGCAAGCCGCGCGCCAGCACCATCTTCTCGACGTCACGACCGAAACGCACCATGTCTTCGATGCTGTCGGCGTGGTTAACCCGTACCACGTCCTGTTCGATGATTGGGCCGGCGTCGAGCTCTTCAGTCACGTAGTGACAGGTGGCGCCGATCAACTTCACGCCCCGCAGCGAAGCCTGGTGGTAAGGCTTGGCGCCCACGAACGAGGGCAGGAAGCTGTGGTGAATGTTAATGACCTTTTGCGCATACTCCTGGCACAACTGTGGCGGCAGGATTTGCATGTAGCGAGCCAGCACGACCACGTCGGCTTCGTGGTGGTTGACCAGGCGCGACACTTCGGCGAACGCCGGTTGTTTGTCTTGCGGGTTCACCGGCACGTGGTAATAAGGAATACCGTGCCACTCGACCATGCTGCGCAAGTCATCGTGGTTGGAGATGACACAGGCGATGTCGCAATCGAGTTCATCGCTGTGCCAGCGGTGCAGCAAGTCTGCCAGGCAATGGGACTCGCGGCTGGCCATCAACACCACGCGTTTTTTCTGTTCGGTGTCGGTGATGCGCCAGACCATGGAAAACTCTTCGGCGATCGGCGCGAACGCCTCGCGAAACGCCTCGATGCCGAACGGCAGTGTGTCGGCGCGAATTTCATGGCGCATGAAGAACCAACCACTCTGGTCGTCGGAGTGGTGGCTTGCTTCATTGATCCAGCCGTTATGGGAAGCCAGGAAATTACTGACTTTGGCAACGATGCCAACGCGGTCCGGGCAAGCGATAACCAGCCGAAAGGTGCGCATAGGGGAAACTCCAAGACTTCACAAAGGCCGCTATTCTAGCGGCTGCGCGGCAAAACTGCAGTACTGCGTGTTGCCGCACCTGGCCCCGCCATTCCCGACTGCTGTCACGCAATGACTGCAGCGCAATACCCCTGTACCACGCAAGGCTGTTGCCACCCTTCACGCAGAACTTATTACGCGTAAAAACCTCATGGCTTAAATTTAATCCAGCGCCTTATATTTGATGTTTACTTAAACAACACCTGTGACTATTATTGGACCACTGTTTCCCTGACACCGCATTCATAAGGTCCCTTTATGTCCCTGATCAACGAATACCGCGCCACCGAAGAAGCAATCAAAGAACTGCAAGCTCGCCTGAAAAACCTGTCGCAAGACGACAAACTGCAAACCGAGCTGGAATTCGAAGGCAAACTGCGCACCTTGATGGGCGAGTACTCGAAATCCCTGCGTGACATCATCGCGCTGCTGGATCCTGAAGCCAAACTGAACAAAGCCCCTCGTGGCGGTGCTGTTAAGCCTGCCGGCACCAAACGTGCTCGCAAAGTTAAACAGTACAAAAACCCGCACAACGGCGAAGTCATCGAAACCAAAGGTGGCAACCACAAGACGCTGAAAGAGTGGAAAGCCAAGTGGGGCGGCGACGTGGTTGAAGGCTGGGCAACTCTGCTCGGTTAATTGATCCGGCCCTGCCGATCAAGCCACACCCAAAAACGCCAGCTCGCTGGCGTTTTTTATTGCCTGGTCAATACCGCTATTGCATCCCGAGGCGTTGTGCCAAGTCACTCGCATAACGCTGCCACTGCGCCAGAATGTCGCGCTGCTGCGCCGTCGCGGTGGGCAGCAGCTCGGCAAGCGCCTGCCTGAAGCCGGCCAAGGTGTTCGGCGCGCCGTACTTGGCATCGCTCAAGCGTTGCTTGCAGAACGCCAGCCATTGCGCGTGCTCGGCGGCCGCCAAGGTATCGGGAAAGTTACGTGCACGGTATCGAAATAATAATTCCGGCAAACGTTCATCATCGAACATCCACGGCTCGCTCGCCAATTGCTGCGGGTCCAATGTGCGTACTTGCTCGCATAGCCGCCGGTCCCGGTCACCGATGAAACCGTCGTATAACTGCTGCTCGGGATCTTCGCTCGGGGTGAAGTCTTCCTGGGCATACAGCGCTGCAATCTTATCGGTCCAAAGCGCCTTTGATGCATTGAGCTGCGCTGCCCGTTGCTGACAATTATTCATGTTCAGATTCAGCCGCTGCTGATCTTCGGCACGCAAAACGCCGAGTGGTGCGACTACCGGGCAACGGTTGATGTGAATAATTTTAAGCGCCACGGGTAATTGATCTTCAGCCAACTCTTCGCGACGTGTGTATAACCGCTGGCGCAGTACCTGCGCGCCCTCGTTAATCAGGGGCTGCGGATCAAAATGCAGGTCCCAGACTATCAAAGCATTACGATTACGTGGGTGCCAGGCCAAGGGTAATACCACCCCCAGATAATTGCGTGCCGCCGAGAACCGCCCGCAAATATGCACCACCGGTTGCATCAGGCGAATCTGGTCGAGCACTTTCTGCTTACTGCGCAACTGATACAGCCAGTCATACAGGCGCGGCTGCTTTTCACGCAGCAAACGCGCCAGGGCAATCGTCGCCCGCACGTCGCTGAGCGCATCGTGGGCCTGGCCGTGGTCGATGCCATTGGCGGCCGTGAGCAGCTCAAGCTTCATGCTGACCTTGCCGTCCACCTCGGGCCACTGGATACCCTGCGGGCGCAAGGCATAGGCGGCGCGCACCACGTCAATCAGGTCCCAGCGGCTGTTGCCGCCCTGCCACTCGCGGGCATAGGGGTCGAAAAAGTTGCGGTACAGGCTGTAGCGCGTCACCTCATCATCGAACCGCAGGGTGTTGTAACCGGCACCGCACGTACCTGGCGCGGCCAGTTGGGCATGTACCCGCGTCATGAACTCGGCTTCGCACAGGCCTTTTTCAGCTAGCCTGTCTGGAGTGATGCCGGTGATCATGCTGGCCATGGGGTGCGGCAGGATATCGTCGCTGGGCCGGCAGTACAGGTTGACCGGGGCATCGATCTCGTTGAGTTCGGCATCGGTGCGAATACCGGCGACCTGCAAGGCCCGGTCAGCGCGCGGGTTGATGCCGGTGGTTTCGTAGTCGTACCAGAAAATGCTGGAATTCACGGCGGGGTCCTGTGCATAAAGTCGGCAAAGTCTAGGCCTTGATGTTACCTGCGACCAGCAAAGACTGTGTGCAGTCATTGCCAGGTTGCTTGAACCGCGCAGGGTGTCTAGCATCGGGGTCCGCTGATTCTCTCCATCATCTATAAGCTACGACAGGGAATGCACCATTGCCACCGCCCGTGGACACCCGCCATGCCATCGAAACCCCGGAAGGTATCGACCTGAGCCTGCGCCCGGCCGGCCTGGTGAGCCGCGTGCTGGCGTTCGCCATCGACCTGGGGGTGCGCGGGCTCATCCTGGGCATTCTGTTCATGGGGCTGGTTTACCTTGGCAAGCTGGGCCTGGGCCTGGGCGCGATCCTGTTGTTTCTGGTGAACTGGTGGTACATGGTGCTGTTCGAGGTGCTCAACCAAGGGCGCTCGCCGGGCAAGCAACTGATGGGCCTGGCCGTGGTACAGGATGACGGCACGCCCATCGGCTGGTCGGCCTCGCTGGTCCGCAACCTGCTGCGCTTCGTCGACATGCTGCCGTTGGGCTACTTCCTGGGCGCCATCAGTTGCCTGCAGCACCCGACGTTCAAACGCCTGGGCGACCTGGCCGCGGGTACGCTGGTGATTTACCTCGACCCGCCCCCCGTGCGCCCGCAATTGCCACAGGTCGAGCCGCTGGCCGCACCGGTGGCCCTGACCCTGACCGAACAGCGGGCATTGATGAGCTTTGCCGAGCGCCAGGGCGATCTGTCACCACAACGGGCGCGAGAGCTGGCGAGCATCGTCGCCCAGGCGCTGCAGGTGACGCCCGCCGAAGCGCCCGAACGAATCAACCGCATTGCCCGTGGCCTGTTGGGGCCTGCATGAAACAGAGCCAGTTCGAAAGCCGCTACCAGTTGCAATGGCTGCACTTTACCCAGCAGCTCGAACGGCTGGAGGGCAACCGCGCCGAGCGCGGTGCCTTGTCGACCTTTGCCGAGGATTACCGACGGCTTTGCCATCACTTGGCGCTGGCCCGCGAGCGCGGCTACAGCAGCCACCTGGTGGACAGCTTGCAGCATCTGGCCTTGCGCGGCCATCAGCAACTCTACCGCCGCCGCAGCCACCTGGGCGCCAGCGTGCTGCAGTTTGTATTGGCCGGGTTCCCCCGGTTGGTGCGCCGCGAATGGCGTTTCGTGTTGTGTGCGAGCCTGCTGTTTTTTGTCAGCCTGATCCTGACGGGGCTGTTGGTCTACCGCTTTCCCAACCTGATTTACAGCATCGTCGACCCGCAACAGGTGGCCGAGATGGAGTCGATGTACGACCCCGACCAGAGCCGCCTGGGCCCGGCGGCCGAGCGCCTGGCCGGGCAAGACTGGCTGATGTTCGGCTACTACATCATGAACAACATCGGCATTGCCTTCCAGACCTTCGCCAGCGGCCTGCTGTTCGGCCTGGGCAGCCTGTTTTTCCTACTGTTCAACGGCCTTATGATTGGCGCGGTGGCCGGCCACCTCAGCGAAATCGGCTATGGGCAAACGTTCTGGTCATTCGTGATCGGCCACGGGGCCTTTGAATTGACCGCCATTACCCTGTCGGGCAGCGCCGGCCTGCGCCTGGGCTGGGCGCTGGTGGCCCCGGGCCCGCTGCGGCGCGGCGAAGCACTGCGCCAGGCAGCACGGGCCAGCGTGCAACTGATCTACGGGGTGCTGCTGCTGTTGCTGATCGCGGCCTTCATTGAGGCGTACTGGTCGTCGAAAACCGCGTTCACGCCCCTCACCAAATACACCGTGGGTGGCGTGCTGTGGTTGCTGGTATTGGGTTACCTGGGCTTTGCCGGGAGGGCCCGCCATGCGCCTGACTGATACCACCCTGGCGATCCGCCCACGCTCACCGTGGGAAGCACTGGACCTGGGCGTGCTGCTGGCCCAACGGCACCGGCGCCTGTTGATGCTCAGCTGGGCCATCATCAGCCTGCCGGTTTTCGCGGCACTGAGCCTGGTGTTCTGGGATTCGCCGACGCTGGCCGTGGTGCTGTTCTGGTGGCTGAAGCCGTTGTTCGAGCGCCTGCCGTTGTACATCCTCTCCCAGGCCCTGTTCGAAGCGCCGCCGACCCTGGGCCAGGCGCTGCGCCAGTGGCCGCGCCTGCTCAAGGCGCAATGGTTGCCCAGCCTGCTGTGGCGACGTTTCAGCCTTAGCCGCAGTTTCAGCCTGCCAGTGCAACAGCTGGAGGGCTTGGCCGGCCCCGCACGGCAGCGGCGCCTGGCCATCCTGCGCCAGCGCAATGGCGGTGCCGCGCGTTGGCTGACCCTGGTCGGCTGCCACCTGGAGATGGCCTTGTGGGCCGGGCTGATGAGCCTGCTGTACCTACTGTTGCCGCAACAGATCGAAATCGACTGGAACTGGCACCAATTGATTGCCACCGCCGAAGACGACTGGTTGTGGCTTGGCCACCTGACCAACCTGTTCTATGCCTTGGTGTTAGTGCTGTGGGAACCGATCTACGTGGCGTGCGGCTTTACCCTGTACCTCAATCGCCGCACCCTGCTCGAAGCCTGGGACATTGAACTGGTGCTGCGCAGCCTGCGCGCCCGCCTGGGTGCCAGCGCCGTGTTGCTGCTGGCGCTGGGCCTGGGCTTGGGCGCCCTGCCCCCGCCCGTGCTGGCCGCAGACACCGCCCGCCTGGACAGTCCGCGCCTGCTCAACCAGGCCGTGACCAGCCAGGCCTCGCAACAGGATATCAAGGCGATCCTCGCCAAACCGCCATTCAGCAACCCACAAACCGTGACCCGCTGGCGCCTGGGCGACGAGACGGCGCCGGCCAAGCCCACGCCGGCCTCGGGTTTGCGCGACTGGTTCAACAGCACGCTCCTGAACCGCATCGCCCAAGCATTTGAGTTCCTGTTGTGGGGCGCCTTGATCGGATTAGTGGGGCTGGTGGCGTGGCACTATCGCCAATGGCTGCAGGCCTTCGTCGGCCGCCGCCCATCGCCTGCGAACAAACCAGGCGCCCCGCCCGAGCAACTGTTTGGCCTTGAAGTGCGCCCCGACAGCTTGCCGGCCGACATCGCCGCCAGCGCTGAACAGCTCTGGGCCAGCCAACCGCGCGAAGCCTTGGGCCTGCTGTACCGCGGCCTGCTCAGCCGGTTGTTGCGCGATTACCAGTTGCCGCTTAAAAGTGCCGACACCGAAGGCCAGATCCTGACCCACATCGACAGCCTTCGGCAGCCGCAGCTCAGCGCCTACAGCGCGCGCTTGACCCGCCACTGGCAAGACCTCGCCTATGGCCATCGCCTGCCCGCGCAGCGGCTGCGTGCCGAGCTGTGCCAGGGCTGGCGCGAGCTGTTCGACCCCAAGGCTCAACCATGACCCGGCGCGAACGCGGCCTGCTCGGCCTGTTGATCGCCCTGGCATTGGTGCTGCTGGGGTTGGCGCTTGCGCGCCACCTGCACCGCTACACCGAGACCATCGACCATGGCCAGGCCCCCGAAGCCCGCGCCAACCCCTACCTGGCCGCCCAGCAATACCTGCGCCAGCGCGGTCTTGTCGCAACGTTGGCGCCCAACTACGAAGCTCTGGCGCAATTGCCGTCGAACCACCGCAGCCTATTGCTGCTGGGCGATCGCAGCTACATGACACCCAACCAGGCGGGCCAGTTGCTCAGCTGGGTGCGGCGCGGCGGGCGGTTGCTGTTCGTCGCCGAGGCGCTCTGGGATGAGCACAAGGGCATGAGCGGCGACCTGCTGCTCGATCGCCTGCAATTGCACCAGTTGCTCAGCCGCGACCTGCCCCAGTTGCCCAAGGCTGCGGACGACGACTTCCCGCGCCTGACCAAGCTCTACCTGGAAAACGAGAAGGCCCCGGCCTACTTCGGCTTTGACCCGGCCTTCCACCTCGAAGACCCGACCAACAAGGCCCAGTCCTGGGCTAACAGCGCCAACGCCACGCACCTGATGCAACTGACCCTGGGCGACGGCCTGATCACCGTGGTCACCGACGCCGACCTGTGGACCAACGGCGCGATTGGCCGTTATGACAATGCCTGGTTGCTGTGGTACCTCAACCAGGGCACCGACGTGACCCTACTGTTCAATAGCGACCACGACAGCCTGTGGACCTTGTTGCAGCGCTATTACCCACAGGCCTTGCTGGCGCTGGCCCTGCTGGTAGCCATGGCGTTGTGGCGCCTGGGCCTGCGCGAAGGCCCGATACGCCAGCCTGAACCCTTGGCCCGTCGCCAGTTGCAGGAACACTTGCAGGCCAGCGCCAGCTTTCTGCTGCGCCATGCTGGCCAGGACGCCCTGTTGCGCAGCTTGCAGCAAGACGTGCTGCGCCGCGCGCGACGGCGCCATCCCGGTTTCGAAAAACTGCCGGTGGCCGAGCAGTGGCTGGTGCTGGCGCGCCTCACCCGCCAGCCCACCAGCGCCATTGGCCATGCCTTGCGCCCTCGCCCCCGACAACGCCTCAGTGCTGCCGATTTCAGCCGCCAGGTAGCCCACCTGCAAACCCTCAGGAATGCCCTATGATCCGGAGCGTTGCAGGTGTTAGATTGTTGTGTTAATTAAGTCATAGACCTATCTGAAGGGGGAGTGAAGGGCTGTATCAGCAGCCATCACCCAATCCTTGCAGACAGGAAAACAGCGTCTTTGGTCTATGACAGGGTGGTAAATGGAGCTTGTGTGGGGCACCAAGGAATTCGTGATTGCAGGACATCCTTACCAAGGGTTTCCGATTCTGTTGTGGGACTCGATGGAGAGCTGCACTCAAGCTAATCAGTTCTTTCGTCACTACCTCCTCCGTGGGGATATTGGCTCCAAAGAGTCTTGGCCGAGCACTGGACGAGCGCTGTACGATTTCTTCAGCTTCCTTCAGGCCCATGACCTTGATTGGCGGGACGTAGATCGCGGTGAGGCCAAAAGCCTTGTGGCTGCCTACCGAGACTACTGCCTCGTGACATGTGAGCTTGCAATCAACACCACCCGCCAGCGACTGACGTATATCTGCAAGTTCTACGAGTTCGCCTTGGAGAAAGGTTGGGTCAAACGCCTGCCGTTCAGTCACGAGGAGCGGACTGTCAAGCGCGAAACAAGCTTCCTTCAACATGTCGATGCTAGCGGTGGTAAAGCCCTGGTTAACGATGTGCTGCCTCGCAGGCACAAGTCGCTCCCTAAGTTTCTAAGCATGTCTCAGGCCAAGTCTCTTATGGCAGCAGCCGACAATCCGCATCATCGAATCATGATTCAGCTCGCCCTGCGCACAGGCCTGCGTCGTAACGAACTGGCTACGTTCCCAACGGCGTACGTTTTCGACCCGGATAAAGCCGGACGCACCGAGCGTAACCTGCGAATTCGTCTTGATCCTTTCGACGGCAGCGGGATGGAGACCAAGGGTAACAACGTCCGAAATATCCATATCAGCCGGAAATTCATGTCCGAACTCTACCGCTATGTGACCAAACTGCGCGGTGAGCGGGCGTCTCTGGGCAAAGGTCAAAAGGCTCTCCTCCTGAATCATCGTGGAAAGCCCTATGGAAGCAACGGCAAGAGTTTGAATCGAATCATCGTCGAGACGGGAGAGCGGGTTGGAATTGAAGTCCATGCGCACATGCTGCGTCACACATACGCTACCCACACCCTGGTAAGCCTTCAGCGCAACCCGCAGCAGGGAATTGATCCTTTGGTGTACCTACAACGCGCGCTTGGTCACAGTTCGATTCAAACCACGATGATCTATCTGCACCTAGTCAACGAAATGGCCGATGAGGCCGTGCTGGCATATGACGACGAGCTAAACGAAATGGCAGGAGAGGTCTGATGGGAAAGCGCAAGGTATTTTCCAAAACAGACCTAAGTGTCCCGCAGGTGGAGCACAGCATCGACAAGGTAGGGAATATCGTCATCCTCCCTGAGGCCATGCCACCAAAGAACACCGTGATCAAATTTGGGCGCAACTCTACGACCGCCAGGAATTTCGATTTCGCAAAATGGTACGGCTTGGGCATTGATGCCATCACCTACGTATGTCAGCGCCAGATCGAACGCTTTCTTGCAGGGCAAGATAATACCGTTTCAGCTACTACCGTAGCCTCCTACTGTACCTCTGGGCTGAAATTTTTCCTCGACTACTGCGTACTCCAGGCAATGGCTTATGAACGCGACCTAGCCCCGAACGATCTGAACCGAGATCTTATTGACGGCTTTTTAAGTCACCTCGCTCAAAGGGGTGTAGCGACTCTTACACAGAAAGGCTACTACTCACACACCAAGCCGGTGCTTCTCGCTCTCGGGCAGCGCGGCATCCTGCCGCTGGTTGCCTCTGGCGATGATGCCACCTTTCCACGCAACCCATTCCCGAACTTAGGCCGCAAGGCCAAGGGCGAGACACCTCTATCGAAGCGTGAACGGCAAGAATTTGCTACGGCATTACGGCAGGCAATCAAGCCAATTTGGGCCGATGATCCAGTCGTGACTGGAGAACTGCTGGTCTTCGCCTTTCTCATCATTGCTCTGCACACCGGGCGTAACACTACTCCTTTGCTAGAGATGGGCCGTGACTGCCTGCGACCGCATCCGAAGGACAACACCGTCTTCTTGGTGTTGTGGAAGCGACGTGGCTACAGATCCAGCAAGGTTGCTCTGCGAGCTGATGCGAAAGCAGAGCGGGTACTGGAATCCATGCCAAGCGTGAAATTCAACGTGGAGCGCCTCATTCGTAGAGTTATGGCTTTAACCGAGCCATTGGATTTTGAAGCGCCGGACGACCTAAAAGGTCGGGTGTGGTTGTACCGCAACAGCGCCACGCGCTCACTGGGCAGAGTTCTAGCGTTGCAGCAGAACGCCTTGGATCGAGGATCCAGACGTCTTGTAGCCTTATATGGGTTGAAGAACAGCGATGGAGAGCCTTTGCGGGTCAACATTTCTCGACTGCGCAAGACGTTTGCGAACCGCGTCTTCGAGTTAACAAACGGAGATCTTGCGACCACTGCCTCTGCGCTCGGTAACACGCCGCGAATAGCCGATCAAAACTATCTGGCGCCCGGTGAGGATGCCGCTCGAAACTGGCGATTCATGGGAGAGGTGCTGATTCAGGAATTGCTAACCGCAACCATCGGCGCCACCTATAAAGAAATTCCTCTTGGTCGCTGTGGCGACCCGCTGAATGGTCAGTACGCCCCAAAACGCGACGGCGCGACGTGCATGAATTTCATGAACTGTCTCCGCTGTAAGCACTACGCAGTGACTGCCGAGGATCTGTACAAGCTCTTCAGCTTCTACTTCCGCGTGCTAGCTGAACGCTCCCGCATGGATAAGCGTCGGTGGGCACGTGAATACGGCCACATTCCTCGGCTGATCGATCATTACATAGTCGCCGAAGGCCTACGGCGGAGCATATTCAAAGCGGCAGCAGTGGACGCCGCTCGTGAGCGTGCCCGCACCCAACCACACCCGTTCTGGTCAGTTGATCTAATCCACACCCTAGAGGTTTTCTCATGAGTGAAAACATCTCAGAAGCACTGCTATGGCCGACGATCACAGCTCAGCCTGGCGATGTGCGTGAGCTTTCTGACTCCGCGCGCGACAAGCTGATCGTCAGCGCAATCAAAGTCGATGGACACTGGGTCATTCGTAGTCGCTATGGGGACAGTATCTGGCAACTCGATGGTTTACCCAACAACGTTTCGCGCAGCAACCGAGAGATTGACTTCGACAGCTTGCCATTGACGTTTCGGCCCGTGATGAAGGCAATTCTTTACAGATATATCAGACGTGGTCGTCGTGAATCAGCCCTGCCCAAGGGCGCAATGATTCGCGGGCTAGTAGTCAACGCACGGCCATTCTTACGCCATTTAGAAACGCTGAAGATCGATCACCTTGGTGCAGTAACCCCTATGATCGCTGCGACCTATGTGAGTGCCTGCAGAAATCAAAAGCAGTCTCAGAAATCAGGCAAACCACTTTCTCAATCAACCCTACAGCGCCGCTACTCCACAGTTGAAGCGCTCTATGAACTCAGCCAATACACAGGCGACCGAATAGCACAGCACCCATGGCCTGAAACCTCCGCAAGAGCCATGGCTGGAAGGCTCGGAGACGTAGACGGAGGAAAAACGCCACTCATTCCTGACGCAGCGTTCTGCACTCTGTTCGAAAAGGCCTATCGAGAGCTAGAAGGCGGCAAGCGCTTGCTTGACCTGCGTGATGACCTAGAAGCTATTGCTGCACAGAGCAAAGTCCAAAAAACCTTCGATACGATAAGAAGCAAAAATCAGCACCTAAATCGCATGGGTTGGGAGGGAGGCCTGGGGACATTAAAAAAATCCCTGACAACCCTGCGAACGGCGTGCTACGTCATCCTGGCAAGCACTTCAGGCTGCCGTAATCACGAGCTGGCAAACTTGCAATCGGGAGCGCACCACCGCACCGAAGATGATGAGGGCACAATTTACCACTGGATGCGTTCTACATCCGAAAAGACCGATGAAGGACTTCACGACTGGATGATTCCAGAAGCTGCAGTGCGCGCCCTTCGGATCATGGAGCGCTGGTCTCTACCCTACCAGGCGATGATAACCAAAGAGATTGCCCTGCGACGTCGTCTCAACTCGCAGGATCCCCAAATCGCAGAGGCTTACAAACACCGCCATTCCCTTTTCTTGGGGGCTGAGTCTAAAAAAAACGGAACAGTCCGTACACTTTCCAATACCAGCTGGGGCGGGATCCTCAAAGCTTTCGCCAAAGACTGCGGGTTGGATTGGAAACTCGCCAGCCACCAATTTCGACGCAAATTCGCCAACTATGCCGCGCGTAGCCGCTTTGGCGACCTCCGTTACCTAAAGGAGCATTACGCTCACTGGTCGCTGGACATGACACTTGGTTACGCTATGGACGACAGCTGGGGACAGCATCTCGATCTTGATCTGTATGCGGAGATTCAAGATGAGCTTGAAGATATCAAGCTCGGAGTCGTGGACAACTGGATGGGTAATGAGCCCTTGGCTGGAGGATACGGACGCGCCATTAAGGGGTGGCAACGGGAGCCTGAAAATCTGCTGATTTTCAAAGATCGTGCCTCTATGCTGAAGTCCATCTCTGAGAGCACAGCTATCCGCAGCAATGGCCACGCTTGGTGTACGGCGGACAACGACGGATGCGTTGGTAATACCCTTGAACGAAGCCGCTGCGGTGGCTGTGATCATTCGGTGATCGCACACTCCCACGCTCCTATCTACCAACGACTTTACGATGATCTGAAAGGGTTGCTGTACTGCAAAGACATCGGTGAAGGAGGTCGCCAACGCGTTGAGCGCGACCTAAACCGCTGCCGAGACGTATTGGTACAGCTGGGCATGCCTCCGGAGGCACTGACGGCATGAAGAGCAAAGACAAAACAGCCAACTATAAGCCTGCGGTAGATCGAGAAAAGGATCTCAAACTGGCCATCTACCGTATCGAGAACGGACGCGCTCATAACAAGGAAACCAAAGTAACCATTGCTGCCGTTGCCCGCGAGGCCGGCGTGTCGACGGCGCTGATTCACAACCACTACCCGGCAGTTGCAGAGGCCATCCGGGAGAAGCAGGGTCGATCAAGCCGCGCCATGCGGGATGTCAAACATCAAGATCTGATTGCTGAGCGCCAAAAGTCCACAGGATATCGTCAGGAAATTGAGGAGCTCAAAGCCAAGCTCGCCAGCATTGCATCCATTAATGAGGTGCTGCTGGAGGAGAACAGTGTGCTTAAAGCCAAGCTCAAAGACCGGAGTGTAGTTGAGCTAGTTTCAGCCCAGCCGCGCAGGTAGCTCTCTGGCGCATGGGAGTCCTTCGACCTATGATCAAGGACAGATATGCTCCGGATCTTCGCCGCCTGCTCGACTAGTCGCATCCAACGATAGTGTGGGCGAAGCCAACCAGGCTCGAAAAATCATCTGGCTGTCCCCTGCGTAAGAGGAAGCCGCTGATCCCGACCTGGCGTGGCCCATCTCGATCACACCTCGGCGAGTCACCAATCATCACGACGCGCCCTTGACCACTAAACTCATTGCCAGGCTGCACGCCTAGCAGCCTACAGGTCTCCCGATAAATGATCGGATCGGGCTTCGTAACGCCGGCCTGATAGCTGAAAACGTATGCATCGAGGTCAGGGAGGATCTGTTTTATTGCCATACCGTACGGCATGGCCAAATTGGAACAGATAGCCACACTCAACCCAGCAGCCTGCAATATCGCGATCGCCTCTCGGGCATCTGGATAGGGTCGCATGCTCGCTATTTCTTCCTCCAGCGCTTGCTCAAGGAGATGTAGTTTGGCGGGCGTGAGATTGATACCAAAAACACACGCGGCCTCACCGAGTGAGAGCCCGTTGGTCATGAGCGTTCGAAGATCATCCACTTTAGGCACACGTCCCTGAGACCTACCTTCGCGGAGCAACTGACGATAAGGATGTGTTGGCCGAGTGATGTGAACGGTAGTTCCGAAGGCATCGAATATGGCAGCGGTGATCTTCATCGAATCTCCGTAACAGCAAATACCCACGCGATGGATAGTAAGCAGAGAAACACTATCGCTTAGGTTACGACAAGGCTCAGTGGGCAGTCGGATCGATTGATTCTTTCCACAGGAGAGAGTCTGGCTGAAGGTCGGGATCAACGAGCACATATCGGCTTCCACTTTCGGTGATCGCGATCAAATAACCATGCTCATGTTCAACCTCGCGAACACTGGACGTCCTGATATGTCGACCGCTTCGGAATCTGTCCTTCCAGTCGCGATACACGATACCTACCAAACAAAAACCCCACACCTCTGGCTGGTACAAAAAAGCGGTGACGCCACCAGTGAAGGTAAGCTGCGTCGCGTGCAGAACGAGGCTTGGCATCTCAAGCTCCGGAACGTCCATCACGTATCCCCCACAAACTGGCTTACAACCACATAGTGGTCGAAACCGTTGAAGCTTCTTAGCAGGGTGAACCCTTGCTGCTGATAGACATCCGTGACAGGGGGCGTCACGACCGTTTCGCCGTCCGCAATTTTCTGGGAATGGTCGGAATACAACGAGGCCGCGTACACCCGCCCGACAGCCGCAGCATTGACGAGGTAGCCATCTACTACGACCCCCCAATCGATTGCCTGAGCAGTTTTAAGCCGTGCTGAAATATCACGGGAAGTCTCCAAGACGTCCACCTTCTCATCTCCGTCCACCAGGTTATATTTCAATAATTTTCATCGGGTCAAATCCCGTCGATTCGCCGGGATATCCCTTGGGGTTCGATACAAGCCGACAACCGCCCAACGTCTGGTCAATCGCGTGATGGGTATGCCCAAAAATCCATACATCACTCCTGCTGACCAGTGAATGCCAGCTATTGGTGTAACTCGCGCTCAAATGCCCTTCCTCATTGTCTCCAGCCACCTCAGGAACTGGGCAATGGTGGCTGATGACGACCGTGCTCCCTTCGAAGGGAGCATCTAGCTGGGAGGACAGCCAATCACGAGCCAAATGATTGCGTGTAACCAGGTCATCTGGGCGCGATCTTCGGTAACCCGTGTCAGCCCTGATAGTCTTGAAATCGTTCATGGAGCTACGAGCAATCGCCATAGCCGTGCTCATGTCCCCGCTCGATGTATAGTCAGTCCAACAGGTCGCCCCCAGAAATCGGCACCCCTCGAACACAAAAATTTCTCGTTCAAGTACGTGTACATGGTTGTCTGACGCCGCCCGCATTTTTTCCAACGTGTAATCAAGATGGCCTGAATAGAACTCATGGTTGCCGACCACGTAGACGACGGGCACTGAGAACATCTCATTCGCCCATCGAACACCTCTTACCCCTTTATGAATGTCACCCGCGAGAATAACCAAGTCGACGTCTACAGGCGGAACATGGTAGGGCTCAAATTCGATATGCAGGTCAGACAGAATGAGTGCTTTCATCTTTTTTCGAAGTCGATTTAGCCTTTAATTGAATTTGCGCACTCCGCACACAGCGGAGAACGCCACGCCGTCCGCAAACCAGATTTGAAGCCGATTCGGGCGCTTTGATCATTCGTCATCATACGGCGGAGTGGCCGATAATTACAATATACGGCGTTTATTTGCCATGCATACCTATGGCTCTATCCTCACCTTTTAGGCATCTATGTCGCTAAAATTTGAGGTCGCTGCAGTCCTTAGAGCCCTCCGCCAGCTGCAGGGCGGTGGTTATGCGCGTCTTTCCGATACAACGGCACGTCGCACGATTGGCGAGCTGGAGCGCGGCCAGACCGGTGTGACCCTGGACAAGCTTGCAGAGCTTGCCCAGGCATTGGAGTTCGAACTGCCTGCGTTCGTGATCCTGTGTGTCAGCTTGCAGGAAAATGCTTCGATCAAATCAGTCATTGAATCGACGACAGCGTGCCTGGAAAAGTTTGGATCTTCAGGTGGGCTCGATCTGATGAGCAGTGAGATGGCAGAAGGTGTCTTACTGAAGCGATCGCGGGGCAAGCCCCGCAATGAAAAAGTGATATCGGAGATTCACCGGCTTCGAGCCGAAGGCAAAAACCCGTCCGAAGCAGCGAGGGAGCTAGGGATCCCCCGTACAACTGTCCGCCGCCATTGGAGTCCTTAGAGTGGGCTTGGCCCACTAATAGTGAAATGTCTGAGCATGCTGAAGCGCTTGCCCAGCGGGTAGTTGAATCGATGCGCTGTAGTCCAAACACCCTGCACCTGAGGATTTTGGGCGCTAGATATGGACGTGGCCCTAGGCACGCAGAACCCTTCAGTGACAGCGATCTAAGCTATCTAGGGCACCGTTCTGATATTGATGATGCGCAACGACGTAAACATCACCCAACGTTGTGACGACTAGCTCGTATCCCTCAACCCACGCGCGCTCAGCAATGCGGTCAGTTTGTACTAGAAGCCCATCTGGTTGCCCGACCTGACGGTCGCAGAACAGCAAGCCCGTCATGGTATTTGAGTGCTCCAGCGCGCAGGCTATATAGCCTGTAATACCTTCATCAGATACGGCGGCGCGAGCTACTTCGATGACCCTCGGCAGCTTATGAATAAGCAAGGTGCTAGGACTAGCCTCGATAGCTTTGGTGAAATGCATGCCATGCATCCTTCAGGAGCCAGGTTGAAACAATGTTGATTACGATCAGCTCAACCGGTAGGTCGCATGCAAGGCGCCTAACTCATTGAGCCCTCTCTGAAGCATCTGACTATAGCCAGCACGATCCTTGATGAATGGGGAAAAAAGGCTGTGACCCAACCACTCATCGAACCCGACTTGTGCGACGTTAGCTAATGCCATCCCGACCGACCTCACGTCTTCAAACTGGCCATGCTGTGGATCCTGAATGCCGAGGTCGTCATAAACATAATCTGTGGTGTCGACCAACTCCCCCCACCGCTGGAATGAACTGCGCCTGACCTGACAAGGAACGCAACGGCCACAGTGTCTGTAACCAAAACGCTGAAATCTTCCGCAGCTCGTAGATGCAACCGCATATTGGGTGAGAAGGCCCTGATTGGTGCACTCAGCGAGCATTTCTCCCTTGGTCTTAAGCGAATATGGATTCTGGATCTGGACGTTGATCTGCGCGGAATCGAAGATTTTCTGTAAGCGTCCTAGATATTCAGGGTGCGCCGTGCGCGTACTCAAGCTTCCAAACCGGGTGACTGTGAGCGGAGGATTGATCGCGATGAAACCGTTCTCACAAATATAAAGCGGGACATTATTGCCACGCTGGTACCGGTCAAGGGATGTTGCCACGGCCATCCCGAAGGCTAGGAAGATGATTGAGCGAGCGCGTTGTGAGGGTTCTTGGCTACCTGGAGATTTTGCAACATGATTAAGCCCGATTCTGGTAAGACCAAGGCCATCTGCAAACTGAGCTTGCTTTGCACCATCTCCGCGCACTATCTGGCTGACTGCATAGGGCCTTAACCCTTCGTTAACCAGATCGATCGCGCCGATCAAGCTGTCTAGGCCACCAGAAAGCAAAACAACAGAGTCTTCCTTTGGGTGCAGGGCTTGCATTTGGGCTGGAGGAGCAAAGCCACCAGGATAAAATGACAGTGTCCACCGATCAGTAGTGAGGAAGGCCAATGCAGATGCTAATGCTACGCTTTGTGTGTTCCAGAAGTCGGGATCCTGCACCGCAATCTCAAGGTCAATGACTCGCGTCCAACCATCAGCGCTGGTGGCGCGTATAGCTGTGAAGTCTGCCGCCACAACGGAAAGAGCGATGCTCAGAAAATCCCACGCCCGAGGCGAAATCTCCAAATGCCTCTTCTCAAGCAGGTACCGCGCGTAGCCACCTACACTGACCTCGCCTTTCTCAGCCTTACCGTAAATTACAACCTGCGTTGCCCGCTCACTAACTGGTACCCGAAAGCCAGCTGGGCCACATACAAATCTCATTCTACGTACCCCTCAAACACCTCAAAGGTATCCTGCAAAGCGCGGGTGACAACTTGTGAAATCCGCCCTGTCGTCAAGCGAGAGCCGGACGCCGCAATCTTGCGAAACGATGCGGACACACACTCCTTGATGTAGTCCTTGATTTCTCTCAGACGCCTCACAGCGACGGTCGCTGATGAAGCTTTTTCCTGAACGGCCTTCCCAAGGTCGAGCTCGTATCTGTGAAATACATCCATCGCAGTGAAGCGTTCGATTGCAAAAGCGCGCTGGTCTGCCGATAGGTTGAGCAAATCAGCATCCGGGTAGCGCACTAATACATCAGACAGAGATCCCCGGATGGACGCACGCTCCGCCTCCGCGTCTTGGGTGCCGTCGACCGGGCGCACTGCCTCCACCAGAGCGTCCATGACCTCTGAAGCTGAGCGACCACTCCACAGCACTGGATCAAGCGCGGTTGAACTCGCTTGAGCGGATGGATCAGCTAGGGATTCCAGAGTACTACTGAAAACCCCGGCGATAGCTGCTGTACCACCGAACCGGGCAGTAGTCGTTTTCGCCCCACCATATCCATTGCGGACGTATTCACGAAGGCTTCTGCGTAAGCTCCCGCGATCGCCGTTTCTCGCATAGTCTCCAAGCCCTCGACGCGCACCAATGAATCGAGCCGGAGGAGCAAGGGGGACGGGTGCGGCAGGAACTACTTCAGGAATGGGAGTATCGGCATCAATATCTCCATGCGGATCGTCCTCCTGGCCCGGAGAATCTTCATCCCCTGGCTCATCCAGTGGTGGCGAAGGAGGCCGTGGAGGCTCGGGCGGCAGTGGCGGCAGTGGCGGAGTCCAGGAAGGTACCATAGGCACCCCTTTACCTGGCCCATCGCTATTTTGTGACGTTCCCATCCAATTTCCTTATTGCCGCCTTCACAGGAGAGCTGACTTCGGCGCTCAGCCAATATTGATAAACAGATTTCGCCCATGGCTCGTCAGTCAGCTTTGGGACGATGCCAGCTTGAATCTGCGCCGGCGGACGCTCTTTCAGAAACGCAGCAAGGCGAAGTCCTTGTTGTCCATCTAGCTTCGCGACAACAAGGAGAGCCTCAAGAATGGCTGGCACCCCCCACTCCTGTTCAGTGCTAGCCCTGTCCAAGAGACGATCCATCAAAACTGTGATTTCGAGCGGCGCGATGGTCGCAAGTCTCTCTCTGAGCTGGTAGGCCATATCGGGCATTTCAAGTAATGCCGCCAGTAACTCGGCAGCCTCTGAGGAGAGGCGATCCTCATCAGTGATAATCGGCGCGTGCTCGCGACTTACGTAAATGGCGCCTCGCAGATCCTTATCGGCTAACGCCGGAGGTAACGCCAACCAATCCTTAACGAAAGGGTGCTCCCACGGTTGGGGAAGCGTAAGCGCTTTGCCCTGCTTCAAGCTCTCCTCCCATTCCTGAAGCATTGCTGGCTTGCCCTGCTTGTGAGAGGCGACCGCTTTCATCAACTCCTCATAGGCTTTGGGATTACCACTACGTTCAAAGAGCATCAACTTGACGAGCACAGCCTCATCGACTCCAACACCTTGAGCACGCGAGATGGTCATGCGGATGGCGAGAGCGTTCAGGAAGCGCTTGATCAACCGTGGGTTACCTTGGATTCCGGAGGCCGAGGTCATCACAGCCGCCAAACGTTCGGCGGTATCGAACTTGCCGATCAACTCAGTTGGGTAAGAATCGTAAAGCCCCTGCATGAAGGCTCTGTCGACACGGTTACCTTGCCATGTCGTCCTGAGCTGATCTCGAACCCGGATGCGTATCTGCTCAACAGTTGGCTTATCCAAAGTACTGTTCTCCAAAAACAGCATCATCATGTAAGCCCTTACTTCCTGCGTACCGAGAGGAGGAACACGGATGGGAACTTGGATCAGTTTGTCAAAATAGCTGGTGACCAAGACGTCGTCAGGGACACCACTGAAATGCCGGCGAACTGCGTGCTTGATCATCTCGTTATCAGCGGCGATGACGAATGCGGTATTACGCAGGAAAAGGAACAGTCGGATGGCCTCAAGCGTCGAAATCGTCGTTTCTGGGAGACAGCGATCCAGATCGTCGATCAGCACGACCAGCGTCACACCTAGCTCGTCGAGAATGGATTCGAAATTGTCTCTTAGAGCTTGAATTTCCCGTGGCGGCGATGATCGCGGTGGCTTTTCCCGGACAAGATCCTTGGCGAGCTTTGCAGCATCTTCGGCCTTATCGTGAATGTCGGAAACTACTGCTTGATCGACCCCACCTGACCAGACTCGGCCTGCCAAACTGAAAACTTCACCCATAAATCCAGGAGGAGGTACGCCGCTGGCCAACGCGAATGCTGCTCCACCAACCATTTTGGCCGCACGAAGCCAATTGACTCGTGCGATCAGCTCGCCGGCTTTCTCCAAACCTGTTTGACGCTTTAGCGCTTCCTCCTCAAGGCGGGTCGCAATAACGTCCATGAGCGCAGCCCTGGCGTCATCGTAGCCTTGGTAGAGCCATGCATTGAACTCAACGAATACGAAATCTTTTGATGGTTTCTCTTTCGGCTCAGGCGGGGTTCGAAGCGACGATTGGATCAGTTTGATCATCGAGGACTTACCGGCGCCCCAAGCCCCTGAGACACCGATTGAGATTGGCCGACCATCCGCCTGATAGATGATTTCGGCGACGGTGTCGGCCACTCCGGAGAAGTTTAGAAAATCCGTTTCTGTTTCATTATCAACCCACATATTTCCCTCCTTGGAATCTCACAGTGCCAAAATGACCTCCATGCTGCCTCAGAAAGCACAGCAGGACTGATCAAAGTTGACGGTGTCAAATCGACAGTATCTCAGAATGGGGAGAGACGCTATACAACGTCGGTCAGGGAACCTTCCTGGTCAGCACCCAACAGCACTACTCAGCATCCCAGAAGCTCTGGGCAAATCCTGCGTCATCGGACAAGACCAAGATCATTTTGCTTCGGTACGTCCCTCCATCTAAGCCCCGATACCGTATTTGAACAGAAAATTTGGCACCGCTCCTCCACGTAGCCTTTTCCCCGCCGAGCACGCCAAATGCATTGGATGCAGTCTTTCCGTTAGCTAGCACAGGAATGATTATGTTCGAAAAAAAACACCTCCTGGCATCGCTGGGCAATTGCGTGGATGTCGGATCGACTAATGCAGCCAGGACGTCCCGCTCCCTGGCTCTGAGCCTCACTTCGCAGGCCGGGCGATTTCCAGTGTTCTCAATCAATAGGTTCAGCGCAATCCCTTCAGAGCCTCCGGAGTGGGTAGTGACTCTGGCCGTCAAGATGGGACGGTTCGCTCGCTTCCACAAATTGACCGTCATGAATAGGGACGCAAGAGAAATGATGAGCGCACTGACGCCCACAGGGTTGGACAGCATCTCGTTGGAGATAGCCAAAGAATCCGACATTCAAGAATCCATCCATTCATACATCGGCTTGTCACAAAGCCATTTTGTGGGCGCTTTTTTTGAGTGGATCGCCCACTCTGCCAAGGCCTGCATGTTTAATTACACTCACTAGACCTGCCTGATTCTATTCGACTTGACCACCCAATTTCATTCGACCTGACCACTTTCCCATACTCAAATCCTCAGTACCCAAGTCAAGCCCGTGCTCATAGCAAGCTGAGCATCTCGGAAAAATGAAATCTAATAGCAACCTCAGGCAAGGTCTTGATAAGAATACGGGGTCAAATTGGATTCTGTTCAACTCATTACGACCAAGTCAGTTGCCGACCTGGAGTGCGACCATCTAAAGTTTCGGGCTGCTCTCACTGAAAGGCACGGGCGGTTTTGGCGGATTCGTGACATTCAGCGCAATTCGCCAATACCCGACGTCATGCCAGACGCCGTGCTTGAATCCAACTTCTGGATACGTACCGATGTGAGCGAAGCCAAGTGCTTCGTGTAGCCCCACGCTGCCATCGTTGGGTAGCGCGATCCCGGCATAGGCTGCGTGAAAGCCTTGCCTCTCCAGTGTCGGCAGCAATACGTCATAGAGAGCCCGGCCAACGCCGCTACGGTGTGCGTTTGGCGCTATATAGACCGTGACGTCGACCGACCAGCGATAGGCCTCACGAGCACGATGCTGACTGGCGTATGCATAGCCGATAACCTGGCCGTCTCGCTCCGCTACGAGGTAGGGGTAAGTCGGCAAAGTCGATTCAATCCGCTTGGCCATCTCTTCGACTGGAGGGGGCTCTAGCTCGAACGAAATCGCGGTACGCTCGACCATCGGTGCGTAGATTGCCTGGATGGCTTGCGCGTCCGAAAGCTGCGCAATCCTGACTGTGGTGATGTTGCTCATCCTTTATCCCCTTGGTGGCTCAAATCGATCTTTGGTTGACCCGTTTCGAGAGTGCCTCAGCGCTTTCCTTACGCTCGGAGTAGCGGTCTACCAGATACGTTTCCCGGCCCCGAACCATCAGCGTGAACTTCATCAGTTCCTCCATCACATCCACCACACGGTCGTAGTAGGCAGATGGCTTCATACGCCCTACGTCGTCGAACTCCAGGAAGGCCTTGGGTACTGACGACTGGTTTGGGATGGTGATCATCCGCATCCAGCGCCCGAGGATCCGCAGCTGGTTTACCGTGTTAAAGGACTGTGATCCACCGCAGACCTGCATTACGGCAAGGGTTTTACCCTGACTAGGTCGCACAGCCCCCATCGTGAGAGGAATCCAGTCGATTTGGGCTTTGAACACAGCAGACATTGCACCGTGACGCTCTGGCGAACACCAAACCTGTCCCTCCGACCATAGAACCAGATCCCGCAGCTCTTTTACCTTTGGATGGTCTTCCGGAGCGTCATCAGGGAGAGGCAGACCTGATGGGTCGAAGATCACGGCCTCGGCTCCTATTAGAGTCAGGATGCGTGCGGCCTCCTGAGTCAACAGCCTGCTGAAAGAGCGCTCACGGGTTGAACCATACAACAACAAAATACGCGGCTTGTGGGCCGGTTGATCGTGGCCCTGCAGCAGATCCAGTGTGGGGATATCAACCAGTGAAAGATCCAGATTTGGAAGATCCGGACTGCTCTCCGAGGAAAATTCGTCCATCACAGCTCACCTATACGATCTAGCTCGCGCTTCAGTTCCTGCGGCGTAAGCGTCGAATGATTCAGACTGAAGAACGCTTCGAAACGCTTTCTGATCTGGACGACGGTCGAGTCAAATGCGGCCTGTATGTCGCTGTCCGTTCCTTCAACATCGGAAGGGTCGGCAAGGCCCCAGTGGCTTTTGACAGCAGGCCCAAAATAGACCGGGCATGGCTCGCCCCCGGCCTTGTCACAGACGGTGATAACCACATCCGGTGGTGACTCCGAAAAGACCTCTGAGCCTTTGCTGTAGAGATCTGTGGTGTCGATGGCCAGCGCTTGTAGCGTGCTCACAGCGCGGGGATTCAGTTGTCCACTAGGGAAGCTACCTGAACTAACGGCAGTAAAACCATTCGGGGCCGAGTGGTTGAACAGCCCCTCCGAGAGAACGCTCCGACAGCTGTTGGCCGTGCACATAAACAGTACTTTCATGGGTATCTCCTAGACGGGAATGCTCAGCCGCAACGCCAGTGCCGCAAGCGTTAGCAGCAAGATAGGGAGGGTGAGGATGCTTCCGACTTTGAAGTAGTAGCCCCAGGTGATACGGATATTTTTCTGCGCCAGGACATGCAGCCACAGCAGCGTGGCCAGACTTCCGATTGGCGTAATTTTTGGGCCGAGATCGCAACCGATGACATTTGCGTAGATCATGGCCTCACGCACCAATCCGGTGGCGTCGCTACCCTGAATGGACAGAGCGCCGATAAGCACACTCGGCATGTTGTTCATGATCGAGGACAGCAGCGCAGCGGTGATGCCCGTGCCCAAGGTAGCGGCCCACAGTCCATGCTCGGCGAACGTGTTAAGCAACCCCGAGAGGGAGTCAGTCAGACCAGCATTGCGCAGGCCGTAGACCACCAGATACATGCCCAACGAGAACACTACGATCTGCCAGGGTGCGTGCTTGATGACTTTCCTCGTCGAGATGATGTGGCCTTTCCCTGCGATGACCAGCAGGATCACCGCACACACAGCAGCGACGGCGCTGATGGGGATGCCTAGCGGTTCCAGTGCGAACAGGCCAACCAGTAATAGGCCAAGCACCCACCAGCCAGCAATGAAAGTCGCCCGGTCACGAATCACAGCCTCTGGCGCCTCAAGCTGATTCGCGTCGTAGTGGGCGGGAATGTCCTTTCGATAAAACATCCAGAGCATGAACAGCGTCGCGGCCACTGCCACTAGGTTCACTGGCCACATGACTGAAGCGTACTCCCCGAAACCTACGCTGAAAAAGTCAGCCGAAACGATGTTGACCAGGTTCGACACCACCATGGGCAGACTGGCGGTATCGGCGATAAAGCCTGCGGCCATCACGAACGCCAGGGTCGATGCAGGCCTAAAGCGCAACGCCGTGAGCATCGCTATAACGATGGGAGTGAGGATCAGTGCTGCGCCGTCGTTGGCGAAAAGCGCCGAGACGGCTGCCCCGAGCAAGATCATCAAAGCAAACAGGCGCCCGCCTTTCCCACCGCCCCAGCGGGCGACATGAAGCGCTGCCCATTTGAAGAAGCCCGCTTCATCAAGCAGCAAACTGATGATGATTACGGCGATGAAAGTCGCGGTAGCGTTCCAGACGATGTGCCACACCACCGGCACATCCCCCAGACTCACGACGCCAGTCAGTAGTGCCAGAACGGCACCCACTGCCGCGCTCCAACCGACACCTAACCCCTTGGGTTGCCAGATAACAAGGACGAGCGTAACTACGAATATCGACGCAGCGATGAGCATGAGTATGTTCCAGATCAGGAGGTCAGCAGCAGGAGGCCTGGCGTACGGGCCGGTCTTCCATGGAAGCCAGCCGTCCTTGATGATCGTTAACCCAAGACAGGTGGGCCTGCGTAGTGACGTTCAAAACATCCAGCGCCCATTGTTCCAGCTCGGGATGCAGCCGGTAGTAAACCCACTGACCTTGCCTGCGATCCGCGAGTAACCCGCAAGCACGCAACTGTGCAAGGTGCCTGGAAACCTTCGACTGGTTATCGTCCAGTGCCCAGATCAACTCGCACACGCACAGCTCACCCTCTGCGGACAGCATGAGCATGATCCGAGCGCGGGTTTCGTCTCCCAGGCACTTGAAGAAGGTGTGTGGTGCAAGGTTCATAAGCAATCGACCTAGATATGTGGATAACCGAATATACAGATATAAACACATTCAGTTCGCTTTCACAAATGACTAGCGACTGGACTTGATGAGCTAGGTATCGGAGGTTGAGGTTCACTCCAAAGGCAGCGATACCGCGAGATCAGCACTCGCCAGCTTGCATGTGATCGACGATTTGGGGCCTAGTTGATTCCCCATGGACTCCCCATCTGACTCGGCTCCGGTGTAGGCGATCTGCCATACGTCGCTAAGTCCGCTTGCGATATGATGCCAAGCAGATATCAAGCAGGCAGCTTGGGAACGGTTGAAAGGCCGGGGCTGTATGGCTTTTATTTCACAACACAGGAACGTGTTCTATGCCAGTCGATGCACCTCCATTTGTCCCTCCACCACGACTGCCTGTAATTCCTCTTCCACCCACGTACCAAGGGCAGCAGGCATACCTTCCACCAGGTGCTAGTGAGTGGATGCCGCTGACAGCTGAGGCTTATCAAGTCCTGAAGGGCGTCGAGCCTGATGATGAAAATGTGATCAGCTCGAACAGGAATAGGCTTAGCGAGATGTTTTCGTCTGCTCTTCAGGTACCTAACTTAGGTTTTTTTGCTGGAAGCGGTACATCTCTAGGTAACCCAGGCGGGCCTAGCATGTGGAAGCTATGGCAAGACTCGATGTGTGACCCGCAGACCCATGCGCTGACAGCTGCCGGCCAGCAGGTTACTGAGCGTGTCCGTTACGCCGAGCGCGATAATCCGAACATTGAGCATTTCTTATCACAGTGCGACGCCTACCTGGCGTTCAATGACGACCCAGTCGTCGAAGAGTTTGTCGCACGCGTGAAGGAGCAAATCCTACACGCTTGCTCAACGTTCATTACTCTGCCCACTTCAGACATATCGGCATATCGTGAACTCCTCCAGAAGCTGGCTAGGAGAAGGGTTCGTGACCCGCGCCTGAAGGTGTTTACGACAAACTATGACATGTGTTTTGAAACGGCAGCGTCGGAACTGGGTATGGTCATTATTGACGGATTTTCCTACACCCGCAGACGCCGGTTTGACGGCAAACATTTCACGTACGACATCGTGCGCCGGGAGGCAGACAGCCACGAGTTTGCCGAAGGCATTTTTCAACTGCTGAAGCTACACGGATCAGTCAGCTGGAGCCGTGATGGTCATGAAATCTATGAGGACAGCCGACCGACGCCGGAAAACGCGTGCCTGATATATCCCGCAAAAGGAAAATACCAGCAAGCGTTTCTTCAACCCCACTTGGAGCTGCTTTCAAGATTTCTGGAGTTTTTACGTCAACCAAACAGCTGTCTGGTTGTGTCAGGATTCGGGTTTAACGATGACCACCTTTCAGAACCGATCTATTCTGCCTTGCAATCCAACCCTAGCCTGAAGCTGATTCTTTGCGACTACAGTGGCATCAGCCATGTCCACAATCGTGGGGATAATGGATCGAGCGCCTACTGGGGAAAATTCCGCGATCTCGCTCAGCGTGGTTTCGACGTCCATTTTGTTAGTGGTTCATTCAGCGATCTGGCCGCGCATATCCCCCACCTACGCACGGCTTCGCCAGCTGAGAATTTGGCGAACGCAGTCAAACGGATCGGTAGGTAATCATGTCCCCAGAAGGAATACTCCTTAGCACGCTTAAAATCGGGGTGGTCACCAGCGTGGCTGCGCAGTTGATCAAAATCAACTTGGCACATGCTGGAGAGAACAGCGGTCGATATCTCGGTCAAAATCGCTACGGCAAGGGCGAGGTAGGGGAACTGGTGCTCATCGAGGGTCAGCAGGCGGTGCTCTTAGGACGCATCACCGAGGTGAACCTACCTGATCGCGAGCGTACCGAGATTTCCCAAGACTTTGCTGGCACGCATGCTATTGACGCGATCGGCTTTATCCGACTGCTGGGGTCTGTTCACCCACACACCTTGAAAGTTACTGCGGGCGTGAGCTCCTACCCACGACTGGGCGACCGGGTCTACTCTGCACCTGGTTCGTTTATCTCCAAAATCCCGACCCTGATTTCGAGCGGGGTAAATGGAGAGCCCCCTCGCGTAGCGCTCGATCTTGGACACGTCTCTGGGGACGGCGGTTTCGCGATTGCTGTAACACCAGAAAAAATCTTTGGGCGCCACTGCGCGATCTTGGGCTCAACTGGCGGTGGGAAAAGCTGGACGACTTCAAAGCTCATCCAGGAGTGTCGTCGATATGCCTGCAAGATCGTGCTTGTGGACGCTACCGGGGAATACCGGTCACTGGAAGGGGAAGACACAACACATCACCATCTCGGAAACCCACTACATCGGACTCCTGCCTCCCTTGAGGTGGCCATTCCGCCCACATGCTTTAATGAGACGGATTTCATAGCCCTCTTTCAGCCTTCAGGTAAAACGCAGGGCCCGAAACTCAGAGAAGCCATCAAAAGCCTGAGGCTTGCGGCATTGGCTCCAGATATCTTCACGGGAGGGTACGTTCCGAAAGTAGGCCAACTCAAAGCTGATTTTCGTCGAGCGATGAATAGGGACGACAACGCCAACCGGGTAGGTAATCCGAATCTTCCCTTTGATCCAGGGATGCTGGTTCGGCAAATTGTCGAGGAATGCTGCTTCCCGACGGGGCATAACAACGACATGAGTAGATGGGGCGCTGCCAGTACAGAGCTATCCTACTGCTCCTCCCTCATGACACGAATCATGAGCGTTATGGATTCTCCTTCGCTGAGCAGTATATTTCGCCCAGCAGAAGGCCTTCCGAGCCTGGTTGAACATCTTGATGAATTTATTGCTGGGGAGAAGCGGCTATTCAGAATATGCCTCAGCTCGGTCGGCTATGAATTCAACGCGAGAGAAGTCATCGCCAACGCCATCGGCAGACTGTTGTTGGTTCGAGCACGTAACGAGTCTTTCAGGCAGCGCCCGTTGATCGTCATCTTGGACGAGGCTCACAATTTCCTAGGAAAAACCTTGGGGAGTGAGGACGACGTTCAGAACTTGGACGCGTTCGAACTCATCGCGAAAGAAGGACGAAAGTACGGACTCAACATCTGCCTGGTTACCCAACGACCGCGAGACATCACAGAAGGAGTGCTGAGTCAGATGGGTACGTTGCTGGTGCATCGGCTGACCAATGACCGTGACCGAGAAGTGGTCGAACGTGCCTGCGGAGAGCTGGATCGTTCAGCCGCCGCTTTCTTGCCCAATCTGAAGCAAGGTGAGGTGGCATTGGTAGGTGTAGATTTCCCAATTCCGGTGACTATTCAGATCGGGCGTCCCACCCAACCTCCAAAATCTGACGGGCCAAGCTTCCAAGGGCTATGGTGACCTCGTAATACTTGTCGCAGCAATGGCACTCTGAAGCCCTGTAAGGTGCTCCCGGTTCAATCTGTAGCAGCCTAAAGATCCATGATTTTTCCATGAAGTCGCCGAAGTACATGAGAGCTCACACGTGCAGATAACCATGGTACTAAGCGATGCCGCGCCTCAAAAACCTCAAAAAAAGATTAGATTAGGTAAGTGGTTGATTTATGGAAGATAAAACGCTTTTAACAGTTAGCAAGGCTCCGGAACATACGAGCGACTCTTCCCATGACATCCCCGGTGACGCCCCGGCGGCCAGCGCCCCCTCGGCCGAACACATTGCCCAGCAGCGCCATCGCGCAAGCCAACTGGCCCAGGCCTTGCGCCAGGAGCTGCAAAAGGCCTTGATCGGCCAGGTCAACGTCATCGACGACGTGCTCACGGCGCTGATCGCCGGCGGCCACGTGCTGCTCGAAGGCGTGCCAGGCCTGGGCAAGACCTTGCTGGTGCGGGCCCTGGCCCGGTGCTTTGGCGGGGACTTCGCGCGCATCCAGTTCACTCCTGACCTGATGCCCAGCGATGTCACCGGGCATGCGGTGTACGACCTGCAGACCGAGCAGTTCAAGCTGCGCAAGGGGCCGCTGTTCACCCACCTGCTGCTGGCCGACGAAATCAACCGGGCGCCAGCCAAGACCCAGGCCGCGCTGCTGGAAGCCATGCAAGAACGCCAGGTCACCCTGGAAGGTCGCGCCCTGCCCATCGCCCCGCCGTTCATGGTGCTGGCCACGCAAAACCCGCTGGAGCAGGAGGGTACTTACCCGCTGCCCGAGGCCGAGCTTGACCGGTTCATGCTCAAGTTGCGCATGGACTACCCCGACGCCGACCAGGAACTGAACATGGTGCGCCAGGTCAGCCGCTCGACCCGCGCCGACATGCTCGACGTGCAACCGCTGCGCACCCTGCTGCAGGCCAAGGACGTGGTCGCCCTGCAACGCATCGCCAGTGACCTGCCGATTGACGAACAGGTGCTCGACTACGCCGTGCGCCTGGCCCGTGCCACCCGCACCTGGCCGGGCCTGGCGCTGGGGGCCGGGCCTCGGGCTTCGATCGCCCTGGTGCGCGGCGGTCGCGCACGGGCGTTGCTGCGTGGCGGCGAGTTCGTGCTGCCCGACGACATCAAGGGTTGCGCCCTGGCCGTGCTGCGCCACCGGGTGCGGTTGTCACCGGAGCTGGACATCGAGGGGCTGTCGGTCGACCAGGTGCTGCGGCAACTGCTCGACCAGGTCGCGGCGCCGCGCCTGTGATCAAACCATCGCGGCTGTTGCTCGGCTGGCTCGGCGCACTGCTGGCGCTGTGCATCGTGCTGGGCAGTTGCAAGGCCCTGGGGCTTGCGGTGCCGGCCAGCCTGGACGCAATTGCCTACGGCATGCTGCTGGCGCTGGTCGCGGTCTGCCTGCTCGACGGCTGGCTGGTCAGCCGCCTGCCCTCGCCGCAAGTCACCCGGCAATTGCCCGGCAGCCTGGCCCTGGGCCGCTGGAGCGAGGTGCGCCTGGAGGTCAGCCATGCCCTGCGCAACCCGCTGACCCTGCGCGTGTTCGACCATGTCCCGGACGGCCTGAACCTGGACAGCCTGCCCCAGGCCATCGCCCTGCAACCCGGCCAGCTCAGCCAGTTGGGCTACCGGCTGCAACCGGTGCGCCGCGGCCACTATGCATTCAACCGCTGCGAAGTGCAGTTGCCCAGCCCGCTGGGGCTTTGGCAGCAGCGCCGCTACCTGGCGGTGCACAGCGCCACCCGGGTGTACCCCGACTTCGCCCGCCTGCACGGTGCCCAACTGCTGGCCGTGGACAACTGGCTCAGCCAACTGGGCATTCGCCAGCGTCAACGCCGTGGCCAGGGCCTGGAGTTCAATCAACTGCGCGAATTTCGCGAAGGCGACAGCCTGCGCCAGATCGACTGGAAAGCCACCGCCCGGCAACGCATGCCCATCGCCCGTGAGTACCAGGACGAGCGCGACCAGCAAATCATCTTCCTGCTCGATTGCGGGCGCCGCATGCGCAGCCAGGACGGCGAGCTGGCACATTTCGACCATGCGCTCAATGCCTGCCTGCTGCTCAGCTACGTGGCCCTGCGCCAAGGCGACGCGGTGGGCCTGGCGACCTTCGCTGGCAAGCAAACGCGCTTTCTTGCACCGGTAAAAGGCAACCCACAGCTCAACGCGCTGCTCAATGCCGTGTACGACCTGGACACCAGCCAGCGCCCGGCCGACTACACCGCGGCGGCCCGGCTGTTACTGGCCCGGCAGAAACGTCGCGCCCTGGTGGTGCTGGTGACCAACTTGCGCGATGAAGACGACGAAGAACTCCTCAGCGCGGTGCGCCAGTTGTCCACCCGGCACCGAGTGCTGGTGGCCAGCCTGCGCGAGGAAGTGCTCGACACCCTGCGCCAGGCGCCGGTGCACACCTGGCAGGACGCGCTGACATACTGCGGCAGCATCGACTACCTGAACGCGCGCAACAGCCTGCACGAAAAACTCGATGCCCACGGTGTGCCGGTGCTCGACGCCCGGCCGGGTGAGCTGGGTGCAGAGCTGGTGTCGCGCTACCTGGGCTGGAAGAAGGCGGGGGTTATTTGAGTATGCGGCGCCTGCTTCGCGGATAAATCTGCTACTGCAGGCGACGTCTAACGCTATGTAGGGGCATCCGCGAAGCAGACGCCACGGCCCATCAGGCCGAAGCACTCAACGGGTAGAAGCTGAAGTAATGGCGCAACGCATCCACCATCCCGCCGAACTCGGCCGGGGCCTTGAGCAGCATGAACCCGGAATCGTAATGCGAAGGCGTCACGTCTTCGTGGCACCACAGGCACGTCGCGGTCAGGTTCACGTGATGGACGCCACCTTCGCTGCCCGGGATCTTGAGTTGCAACTCGAAATCGGCGCCCACCAATAGCGGCAGGTCGCTGATCAGCATCAGCCCCTCTTCGCAGATATTGCCCAGGTAGCCCATGGGCTGGCCGGTGTAACGGTTGAACAGTTTCAGGTAGTACGGCAACTGGTGACGCTCGATACGGCGTTCGGTATACATGCTCACATCGCTTGAAAAGACCATTAAGTATGGTCGCACTAGTGCTGCCGGACTCAAAGAGCCTTCCGGTCAGTTTAGCCGGTAGCCGACGAACAGCCCATGAACATTAGCTCAGGCGCCTCACAACGGTGCAGGCCGTGGCTGGGCGGCGTCCGCCCCGCGGTAGTGCCCCAATTGCTGCAGCGTTTGCAGCCGCGCGCGGGCACGGTAGGCGTACTCGCTGTAAGGGTACTGGGCGATAATGAACTCATACGTCTGGGCCGCGTCCAGAAACAGCTTCTGGCGCTCCAGGCACTGGCCGCGCAGCATCGAGGTTTCCGGCTGGATGTAGGGCCGTGCACGGGCCTGGCGGTCGGCCCGGGACAATTCCAATATCACCCGGTCACAGTCGCCCTGGTCGTAGGCCAGGTAGGCGTTGTTCAAATGGTGGTCCATCGTATAGCGGGTGCAGCCGACGACACTGGCCGCCAGGGCCAAAACAAATAGGATGCGCATGGGGTTCTCCTGTCCTGTGCCCTGTATCGACCCACCTTGGGATTTCTTCAATCGGCTGCGACAATCGGGCCTGCCCGTGAGTATTGTGCAAGCAACTCCTTTCAAGGTAGTGCAGAGGAACAATGACTACAGCGCTTTTCAGGAGTAGCCTTTCGCTGCGCTTCAATTAAGGAGTCAGTGCATGTCCGTTCGCCGTACTAAAATCGTCGCCACCCTTGGCCCTGCCAGCAACTCGCCGGAAGTCATTGAACAACTGATTCTGGCCGGCCTGGATGTGGCTCGCCTGAACTTCTCCCACGGGACGCCCGATGAGCACAAGGCTCGCGCCAAGCTGATCCGTGACATCGCCGCGAAAAACGGCCGACACGTCGCGCTGCTGGGCGACCTGCAAGGGCCGAAGATCCGCATCGCGAAATTCGCCAACAAGCGCATCGAGCTCAATGTCGGTGACCGCTTCACCTTCTCCACCAGCCACCCGCTGACCGAAGGCACCCAGGAAATCGTTGGTATCGATTACCCGGACCTGGTCAAGGACTGCGGCGTGGGCGACGAGTTGCTGCTTGACGACGGCCGCGTGGTCATGCGCGTCGAAACGGCAACCGCAGACGCCCTGCACTGCTCCGTGCTGATCGGTGGCCCGTTGTCGGACCATAAAGGCATCAACCGCCGCGGCGGTGGCCTGACTGCGCCAGCCCTGACCGAAAAAGACAAGGCTGACATCAAGCTGGCCGCCGAAATGGACCTGGACTACCTGGCCGTTTCGTTCCCACGTGATGCCGCCGACATGGAATACGCCCGTCGCCTGCGTGACGAAGCCGGTGGTACCGCCTGGCTGGTCGCCAAGATCGAGCGCGCCGAAGCCGTGGCCAATGACGAAACCCTGGACGGCCTGATCCGCGCCAGCGATGCCGTCATGGTTGCCCGGGGTGACCTGGGTGTGGAAATCGGCGACGCCGAGCTGATCGGCATCCAGAAAAAAATCATCCAGCACGCACGCCGCAACAACAAGGCCGTGATCGTGGCGACCCAGATGATGGAGTCGATGATTCAGAACCCGATGCCAACCCGTGCAGAGGTTTCCGACGTCGCCAACGCCGTGCTGGACTACACCGACGCCGTCATGCTGTCGGCTGAAAGTGCCGCCGGTGCTTATCCGATCGAAGCTGTACAGGCCATGGCCCGCATCTGCCTGGGCGCCGAAAAGCACCCGACGACCAAAAAGTCGAGCCACCGCCTGCACACCACCTTCGACCGCTGCGACGAAAGCATCGCCCTGGCGGCGATGTACACCGCCAACCACTTCCCTGGTGTGAAGGCGATCATCGCGCTGACCGAAAGCGGCTACACCCCGCTGATCATGTCGCGCCTGCGCTCCTCGGTGCCGATCTACGCGTTCAGCCCGCACCGCGAAACCCAGGCCCGCGCCGCGATGTTCCGCGGCGTGTACCCGGTGGCGTTCGACCCGGCATCCTTGCCGGCCGACCAGGTCAGCCAGGCCGCCGTCGACGAGCTGCTCAAGCTTGGCGTGGTTCAGCAAGGCGACTGGGTCATCCTGACCAAGGGCGACAGCTACCACACCATCGGTGGTACCAACGGCATGAAGATCTTGCATGTCGGTGACCCGCTGGTCGGCTAAGCCGCGCTTGCTGTAACCAAAAGCCCCGCCGTGAAAACGGCGGGGCTTTTTTCATGGCGTATCGCCCGATTGCCAACAGGCCTTAGCCCGGCGACGTGTGGAACGGGTCGACCAGGCTAGCGTCTCATTCATCGCCAAAGGCTTGGCGATACCGGCACCCTAACGGCGTTCTACAAACATATCCGCCAACAGCTGGTTACGCGGCAGCCCCATCAGGTACAAGCGCCGGCTGAAATGTTCGACGCTGGCGGGCGAGCCGCACACCTGGGCAATGGTTTGGCGCGACTGCAAGCGCCAGGTGGCCAGCGCCGAGGGCGCTTGTTCGGGGCTCAACAGCTGGACGTGTATCTGTGGGTGGCACGCCGCCAATGCTCGCAGCGGTTCGGCCAGGTAGTGCTCGTGAGCCACATGGACCACCTGGATCGGCCCTTGATGCGCTTGGCGCAGGGCCTCGCGCAACACCCCCCACAAAGGCGCCAGGCCGGTGCCGGCAGCCAGTAGCCACAGTGGCCGTTGTTGCCAGTCGGGATCATAGTGCAAGGCCCCACCACTCAATTCACCCAGGCGCAGCGGGCTGCCGACCGTCAACTGGCGGGCCACGTCGCTGAACGCCCCGGGCTGCCGGCAGTCCAGGTGGAACTCGAGAAACTCATCCTCCTGGGGCAGGCTCGCCAACGAGTAGGGCCTGGCCACGCCACTGGCGGTCCATAGCACCAGGTGCTGCCCGACCTGATAGCGCAGCGGCCGCTCACTGGCCAGGCGCAGGCGCAATACCCCTGGGCTGAGCCAGTCACAGCCCAGCACCTGGGCGCCGACGCCATCCTTGCGCGGGTCGAACACCGCCACGGCCAGGTCAGCCACCACCCGGCACTGGCAGGCCAGGCGCCAGCCCTGTTCGCGTTTAGCCGGCTCCAGCGCGGTGGGGTTGAAATCCTCCGGCTCGCCTTGCAGGCACTGTACCAGGCAGGCATGGCAACTGCCCGCCCGGCAGCTGTAAGGCACGGCCAGCCCCTGGGCATTCAAGGCATCGAGCAGGTTGGTCTGCGCGGCCACCGACCAGCGCTGGCCAGCGACGATCAATTCAGGCATCAGTGCTTTCCCAGGCTGCAGCGCAGCGGTTACGCCCACTTCGCTTGGCCCGATACAGTGCCTGATCGGCGCGATGCAGGGCATCGTCCAGGTCGTCACCTTCATGCAGCAGGGTCATGCCGGCCGAGAGGCTCAGGTTGGCGACGCTCAAGCCCAGCGGCTCGGCATTGGCGAAGGCCAGGCGCAGGCGCTCGCAGCAGGCGCTGAGGCGGTCGGGGTTGCAGTCTGGCAGCAACAACACGAATTCTTCACCGCCATAGCGGGCCAATACGTCACCGTCACGCAGGCACGCACCGGCGACTGCGGCGAATGCTTGCAGCACCTGGTCACCGGCCGCGTGGCCATGCACGTCGTTGATCCGTTTGAAGTGGTCCAGGTCGATCAGGGCCAGCCCGTGACAGACCTGGGCGCCCATTTCGTTGAGCTCGCGCGAGGCCAGGCGCAGGAAATGACGGCGGTTGAACAGCCCCGTGAGTTCATCGGTGGCCACCAGGTCTTCAAGTTGGCGCATCATGCCGCGCAGCGTGTCCTGGTGCGCTTGCAAGGCGAAGCGGCGCTGGCGCATGCGGTGGCGCGAAGCCTGCACATAGCTGGCATACAGGCACAGCCACACCAGCACCACGAATAACGCGCACACCTGGATCGCCGCAAGCCCCGGGTCGGGCAGTTGCATGTAGTAGCCCTCCCACAGGTTCAGCCCGGCAAAACTGCAGAACACCAGCATCGCACAGCGAACAAAGGCCCGGCGGCTGAGGTGGAACAGGCCAAACAGCAGGATCAGCACGTACATCACCAAAAACGTGCCACGCGCCCCGTTAAGGTGGGCCACCAGCCAGGTTTGCCAGCCCAGCGCCAGCAGCACCTGGAACTCGGTGAGGCTGGGGTCGGCGAAAAGCTGGTTCCAACCTTTGAGAAAAACCCCCAGCAAAACCAACTGGCACACCACGACCAACCCGCTACTGACGATGGCAGTGTGCAGGGGCGCATGGAAATAATCGCTGAGGATCGCCACCCAAGTCAGCGCCAACACCAGTAGATAGGTGCTGGCGGCGAGGATAAAGCGCTTCACCAACAACTTTTGTAAGGCTTTCTCGGTCACTCGTTGACTCACCGTGCTCAAAAGGGATTCCTTCCCGTGTGGCACCGAAGGGCGCTATGGCCAGATGCCACTCTAGAGGCGCCCCGGCATTTTACCTAATCAAATCTACAAGTCTTGTATAAGTTTTCTACGACACCGGAACCACGACCGGCCTGTCGATTACCGCCCGCCTTTGACTTTTGGCGCGTATACGCACGCCTTGGGTGCGGTATACTGCCGCGCCTTTTTTGCGTCGGCCAATTGCGTCGGCGCGCCTTGAAAGGTCGTTTTGGCGGTCGCCCCGACCTGTCAAAATACCTTAACGAATGTTCCCGTCTTAAAGAGGAGCGCGCCGCATGACCGTGATCAAGCAAGACGACCTGATTCAGAGCGTCGCCGATGCCCTGCAGTTCATTTCCTACTACCACCCCGTTGATTTTATCCAGGCCATGCACGAAGCCTACCTGCGCGAAGAGTCGCCGGCAGCCCGTGACTCCATCGCCCAGATCCTGATCAACTCGCGCATGTGTGCCACCGGCCACCGCCCGATCTGCCAGGACACCGGCATCGTCACCGTGTTCGTGCGCGTGGGCATGGACGTGCGCTGGGACGGCGCGACCCTGAGCCTGGACGACATGATCAACGAAGGCGTGCGCCGCGCCTACAACCTGCCAGAGAACGTGCTGCGCGCCTCGATCCTGGCCGACCCGGCAGGTGCTCGCAAGAACACCAAGGACAACACCCCGGCGGTCATCCACTACTCCATCGTGCCCGGTAACACCGTAGAAGTGGACGTGGCGGCCAAGGGCGGCGGCTCTGAGAACAAATCGAAGATGGCCATGCTCAACCCGTCCGACTCGATCGTCGACTGGGTGCTGAAAACCGTGCCGACCATGGGCGCCGGCTGGTGCCCACCGGGCATGCTGGGCATCGGCATCGGCGGCACCGCCGAAAAAGCCGCGGTCATGGCCAAGGAAGTGTTGATGGAGTCCATCGACATTCACGAGCTCAAGGCCCGTGGCCCTCAGAACCGCATCGAAGAGATCCGCCTGGAGCTGTTCGACAAGGTCAACCAACTGGGCATCGGCGCCCAGGGCCTGGGTGGCCTGACCACCGTGCTCGACGTGAAGATCATGGACTACCCGACCCATGCCGCCTCCTTGCCGGTGTGCATGATCCCCAACTGCGCCGCCACCCGCCACGCGCACTTCGTGCTCGACGGTTCGGGCCCGGCAGAGTTGGAGGCACCGGACCTTGACGCCTACCCGGAAATCGTCTGGGAAGCCGGCCCGTCGGCGCGCCGCGTGAACCTGGACACCCTGACCCCGGAAGACGTGCAAAGCTGGGCGCCGGGCGAAACCGTGCTGCTCAACGGCAAGATGCTGACCGGCCGCGACGCCGCGCACAAGCGCATGGTCGAGATGCTCAACCGCGGTGAAACCCTGCCAGTGGACCTCAAAGGTCGCTTCATCTACTACGTCGGCCCGGTCGACCCGGTTCGCGAGGAAGTGGTTGGCCCAGCCGGCCCGACCACCGCCACGCGCATGGACAAGTTCACCCGCCAGATCCTCGATCAAACCGGCCTTTTGGGCATGATCGGCAAATCCGAGCGTGGCCCGATCGCTATCGAAGCGATCAAGGACTACAAGGCCGTGTACCTGATGGCCGTGGGCGGCGCCGCCTACCTGGTGGCGCAAGCCATCAAGAAGTCCCGCGTTGTGGCCTTCGAAGAGCTGGGCATGGAGGCGATCTACGAGTTCGAGGTCAAGGACATGCCGGTCACCGTGGCCGTAGACAGCAAAGGCGAGTCGGTGCACATCACCGGCCCCGCGATCTGGCAGCAGAAGATCGCTGAAAGCCTGGCGGTCGAGATCAAGTAAGCCTCGACTGTTGGTAAGGAGCCCGGCCTTTGTGCCGGGCTTTTTTACATCTTCTGTTCGTCAGAACTGGTATTTCTGCCAGTATCGCGACCGCCTGCTCAGTTGCTTAATGTCCAGACACCTTCACGCCGCGACCCATCACGGCCTGTTCAAATAAGGATATGGAACATGAACTTAGCACTGAGCAAAACCATCGCCAAGCTGCGCCGGAACCACCTGGCCGGCAACGCCCAAATCAATCAACTCGAAGACCTGGATGGCGAGGTAGTTGCACTGCTTGCACTGCCAGACGGCAAGCTGATGCTGGGCATCAACCTGGACGGCAGCTTCTGCATTGCCCGCCTCACCGCCGACCTGCAACTGGATACCAGCTTCCAGGAGGTGGGTTACTTCGAGGATGATTTCAACGATCACGCCTTCGGCTTTGCAGCGGTCACTCACCTTGCGCTGCGGGGGGAGACCTTATTGGTAACCGCTGCGCAATTTGACTTTTTCGACTGGATCGACCGCCCGGCGCTGGCCAGCTATACCTTGGAAGGCGAACCCGACCTGAGCTTCGGCGACCATGGCAAAGTGGTTGTCGAACTGCCGGACAGCACCGGTAAGAATCGCAAGCGCCTGCGCAGTAGCCTCACACCGGTTGGCAGCCCGCAGACCCTGGACGACGGCAAGATTCTGCTGTTTTTCCTGGAGGTCCGCGATACCAACCCGGACGGCAGCGCCCTGCTGATCCGCCTGAATGCCAACGGTAGTCTGGATGACAGCCTAAATGGCAGCGGCGTGGTGCACGTCACCTTTAACGAACGCGGGATAAACCCCAAGGGCGTGCTTACCCAAGGCCAAAAACTGTTGGTGTTCGGCGGCACGCAACCGGTCGACAGTACTGGCTATGCGCTGATCGCTCGCTATGACGCCAGCGGTCACCTGGACACAAGCTTCAACGACTCGGGCTTCGTCGCCGTAGGCATCGAGGGCCAGGTAGCACGCTTCAATTCGCTGTTGATCGACGAAGACGACACTTTGGTTGCCGTCGGTAACCAAGGTGCCCAGGTGCTCATGGCCAAGCGCTTGCCCGAGGGCGCTACCGACCCGGACTTCAACGGCGGCACTGCCCTGGCCTTCGCACTGCCAGAGCTTGATGGTGAAGGGTTCGATGTGGATCAGTTGTACGCCATGCGCGCCCACAACCGCTCGCTGGTGGTGGCCGGCACAGGCTCGCTGCGCAGCGGTCCGTTCCAGCGCAAGGGCGTGTTGCTGCGCCTGCTGCCCAACGGGCAACTGGACGGCACCTTCGCTGGCGGCCATGGCTACCGCATCGCCGACATTCGCTCCGAGTACTACGATTTGCTGATCGAACCGCAGGCCATCGTCACCGCCGGCTATTACGTCGATGACGCCTATCATGCCTGGGTGCAACGCTTTGGCATCGATGGCTGATTTCGTTCAGGCCGAACGCTCCACCAACGTCAACGGCGCATGGTTGCGCCGCTGACTCAGGTAGCGGGTGCAACTGACCCGCAAGAACGAGGCGAAATTAACCACCTCGCCACAGTGGTTCATCACCTCTTCGTACAACTTGGTGATCAACTGGTTGGTCGTCATGCCGTCGTCCTCGGCGATTTGCGCCAGGATGTCCCAGAACTGGTTCTCCAGCCGCAAGGTCGTGACCACGCCACAGATGCGCAACGAGCGCGAGCGCGATTCGTAGAGGATGGGATCGGCCTTTACATAAAGCTCGCACATGGTTGCAACCTCACAAAGTGATTGTGGTGCCCAGCAGGCCCAGGAACGCCGCCAGCCACGCGGGGTGTGCCGGCCAGGCGGGGGCCGTGGCGAGGTTACCCTGGACATGGGCCTGGGTGACCTCGATGTCGATGAACGTGCCACCCGCCAAACGCACTTCCGGTGCGCAAGCTGGGTAGGCGCTGCACTCGCGCCCCTCCAGCACACCGGCGGCTGCCAGCAGTTGCGCGCCATGGCACACCGCGGCGATCGGCTTGCCCGCCTGGTCGAAGGCCTGCACCAGTTCCAGCACCTTGGCGTTCAAACGCAGGTATTCCGGGGCTCGGCCACCGGGAACCACCAAGGCGTCGTAGTCACCTGCCTGCACCTTGGCGAAATCGAAGTTCAAGGCAAAATTGTGCCCGGGTTTCTCGCTGTAGGTCTGGTCGCCTTCGAAGTCATGGATGGCCGTGCGCACGCTCTGCCCGGCGGCCTTGTCCGGGCACACCGCGTGCACGGTGTGACCGATCATCTGCAGTGCCTGGAACGGCACCATCACTTCGTAGTCTTCGACGTAATCGCCGACCAGCATGAGGATCTTTTTCGCGGCCACTTTGCTTCTCCTGAGTACATGAACTGCGCAATGTACAAAGTAGACCTTGTAGTGCGCGGCGGGTAATAGTCAGCTACTACTTCCCGACCGCCGCGCACTCAGCCGCGCCGGTCCAGTGCGTTGACCACCAGGCGATCCACCCAGCCCCAGATGCGCTGCTGGACCCTGCGCCACAGCGGCCGGGCCTGCCATTCGCTAAGGCCTACCTCGGCGCTCTGCAAAAAGTCACGGGTGAAGCTCTGCTCCACTTGGCCGGTCAGCCGTGGGTCCAGCGCTTCAAGGTTGGCTTCCAGGTTGAAACGCAAATTCCAGTGGTCGAAGTTGCACGAGCCGATGCTGACCCAGTCGTCGATCAGCACCATTTTCAGGTGCAGGAAGCACGGCTGGTATTCGAAGATTTTCACCCCGCCCTTGAGCAGGCGCGGGTAGTAGCGGTGGCCGGCATAGCGCACCGAAGGGTGATCGGTACGCGGGCCGGTCAGCAGCAGGCGCACGTCGACCCCTCGGGCAGCCGCGCGGCGCAACGACCGGCGAACCTTCCAGGTCGGCAGAAAGTACGGTGTGGCCAGCCAGATGCGTTGCTGGCCGCTGTTCAGGGCACGCACCAGCGATTGCAGGATGTCGCGGTGCTGGCGAGCGTCGGCGTACGCCACTCGGCCCAGGCCCTCACCGCTCACCGGTACCGGCGGCAGGTGCGGCAGGCCAAAATGGGTGGCCGGGCGCCAAGCCGTGCGGCGCAGGTTGGCGCGCCATTGGCGGTCGAACAGCATCTGCCAATCGGCGATCAGTGGGCCCTGGATCTGCACCATCACTTCGTGCCATTCACTGCTGTCTTCGCCGGGCCGCCAGAATTCATCGGTGACCCCGGTGCCGCCCACCGCGCCCCACTGTTGATCCACCAGCAGGACCTTGCGGTGGTCGCGGTAAAGGTTACGCACCCCCCGGCGCCAGCGGATCACGTTATACAGGCGCAGCTCCACGCCAGCATCGATCAGCCGCTTGCGTAAGCTCAGGGTGAAAGCCGCCGAACCGAAGGCGTCGAACAAACAGCGCACGCTGACCCCTCGCTGCGCGGCGCGCACCAGGGTCACCACCATCGCCTCGGCGCAGGCACCGGCCTCGACCAGATAGAGTTCAAGATCGACCTGCTGCTCGGCCGCATCGATGGCCGCGAGCATGCGCGGGAAAAAAGCCGGGCCGTCGATCAGCAGCTCGAACTGATTATCGCTGCGCCACGGGAAAATAGGGCCGGCCATGTCAGCGCGCCGCAAAGATCAGCACCGCGCCTACCGGCACGGCAAGGCTGATGTTTTCAAGGCCCGCGAGTGTACGCAGGCTGGCGATTCCGGGCAGCAGGTCGAAATCCTCGGCGTGCACCACCAGTGGCTCCAGGGTCACCACCTGAAAGCGCCGGTCGTCCAGGCGGGTCACCAACAACTCGGCGTTGTAGCTGTGCTCCTTGCCGTGCAGCGCAACGTTCAGCGGCAGGCGCATTTCTACCTGGGCCCCGGGGGCCAGGTCATGGATGGGGCGCATGTCCAGTTGCGCGCGAATCAATGCGTCGGGGTACTGCGCCACCTGGAACAGTGCGTTGCGCATGCGCTCGTCGCGCAAGGGTATGCCGCTGTTGAGCGAGTCCATCTCGACCTGCAACTCGGCCACGCCCTGGTCGTCGACCTTGCCGTGCAACACCAGGAAGCGATGCACTTCGGCGATCTCGCCGTTCTTGGTGCTGACGAACGACAGCCGTGAAGATTCGTTGTCCAGGTGCCACGCTGCCTGGGCCGGCAGTGCAGCGATGGCGGCCAGCGACAGTAAGAGGCGCATCAAGCAGCGCATGTAATTCCCCGTTACGTATTTGCGGCAACCATAGCGGGTGTGGCAGTGGCAGGCAAATCGGCAGGCCTTTTGTTAGCCGCCCGAGATTAACCGACAGCCCTGGCGCGGGCCAATCCAGACCGCCGTACGCGTTTGCCCCAAGCCCCGAGCCACTACCCGGGCGCGAGCGGGATCGTCGCGCAGTTCGCTCAACGGCAGATACTGCTTCACATAACTGCGGCAGTACCCATCGGACTGCTCCATCACGTACCGGCACGAGCAGAACTCCTTGGCGCTGTAGGCGCTGAGGATGCCAGGGAAGGCCTGCAACTCACGGCGCTCTGCCCACGTCCAGGCCAGGGCTGACAACAACACGAGCAGCAATAGGCTGCGCCAGGGGTGGTTGCGAATCATGGCGCGCCCTCCCCGCCGAAGGCTGCCAAAACGCGCTTGAGCAGTTCGTTGTGCTGGTAGCTGGCGTCGCGGTCATCGCCATAGCGCACGACCACCAGCTTCTGCCCCGGCAGCACATACAACGCCTGGCCCCAATGGCCCAGGGCGGCGAAGGTGTCAGCCGGTGCAGCGGGCCAGGGCCTGGGTGCCGGACCCACGGGCACATTGAGCCACCATTGGCCACCTGCGGTGGCTTCGCCAGGGGCGGCGACTGCGTGTTCGAACGGCCTGAGGTTGAAGTCGACCCAGGCCTTGGGCAGCAGCTGCCGGTCTTGCCAGCGCCCGCCGCGCTGCATCAACAGGCCGACACGGCCCAGGTCGCGAGCGGTCATGTAAGCGTAGGACGAGGCGACGAACACCCCGCTGGTGTCGGTTTCCCACACTGCGCTGTCGATACCCAGGGGGGCGAACAAGACCCGCCACGGATAGTCATGGTAATCGTGGGGCCCGACCATGTTTTCCAGGGCCGCGGAAAGCAGATTGCTGTCGCCGCTGGAGTACCGGAACACCTGGCCTGGGGCGGCAAAACTTCGGGTGCTGGCGGTAAAACCGGCCATGTCATTGCGGCCACGGGTGTAGAGCATTGCCACCACCGAAGAGTTGAGCGGCGCGTATTCATAGTCCTCTTGCCAGTCGAGCCCAGAGGCCCAATGCAGCAGGTCTTGCACGCGCACCTCGGGGTGGTGATTCATGGGCTGAAAGTAGTGCGCCACCGGATCATCCAACTGGAAGCGGCCTTCGCCATAGGCCACGCCCAGCACCGTGGCCATCAGGCTTTTGCTGATCGACCACGTGGAATGAGCGGTGGTGGCAGTGATCGGCGCAGCGTAGTGCTCGTAAATGATCTGGCCGTCTTTTATCACCAACAAGGCATCAGTGCGCACACCCTGGCGAGTCACGTCATTGCGGGCGGGAAACGCATAGCCCTCCAACGCCTCGACCGCTGCGGTGCGCGGCGCTGGCGCCTGGGCCCAGTCGCGATCGGGCCAGGCTTGCGCCCAGGCGTTGAAACTGAACGACAGGGCGATGACAACTGCAATAAAACGAGCGGGCATGACAGCGTTCCGTGGCGACCAGCGGCGCAGTTTAACGCAACAATATGAAGTTTCCGTGAGTGCCCGGCTACGAGGTCCTGGCCAGCGTCGCCCAGGCCTTTTCCAACCGCTTGTCGCGGGCACCACCGGCCATCGCCAGCAACCCACGGTCGCGCTGCCACAGTTGCATCAAGTCCGAGGGCGTGCTCGCAAAGGCATTGTCCAGGTCGTTGCCCAGCGCCTTGAACTGCTCGAACAACCCGCCCAGCAGCACATGGCTGGGGGCAGCATCGGGGCATTGGCGGGTGGCTTCGGCACAGGCCGCGAGCATGCTGACCAAGCGCAACTGCAGGCCTTGCGGCCAGCCATGGTCCTGGCCAACGCCGTACAGCCAGGCACCCAGCGCACTGAGCACATACAGGTCTTCCAGGCTGCGGAAAGGTTTGACGTAGGCGTCCCAGCCGTCGCCGGCCAGGCGCTCGCACAGGGCATTGTCCAAGTGCAGCCGGGCATGGCTGATTTCCGGCATCAAGCCGATGGCCGGCAGCGGTTCCAGGCTGACCCCTGGCTCACCGGGGTAGACCACCACCAGGCTCAACCGCGCAGGCTCGCCCGGGGTTTCGCTGCGTGCCGCCACCAGCAGCCAATCGGCGGCATCCCCCGCCGTGACGAAATCCTTGCGCCCGGTCAGGCGCAAGTCGTGCAGGCGCGTCTGCAGGTCCGCCGGGCGCAGGCTGCGCTGCTCGGTGGCACAAATCGCCCCCAGGCTTGCGGGTGCGCTGGGCCACAACACCCGCAACGCCGCCTGGTAACCGACCAAAAAGGCCAGCCCCGGGGTGGCCACCTGGCGCCCGCCCAGCACCGCCAATTCGAACGGGCTGACCGTGCCCAATTGCTCCAGCAAGGCCGTGTAACTGTCCGCCAGGGACGGCGCCACCGGCAGTCGATCATGCGCATTCAGCATCTTGAGCCAAGACATGGGGCACTCCTTCAGGGCTGTCATACAAGCATCACCGAAGCGTAACGGTGATGACACTGGGGCTACCTAGGCTGAGATTGCACAACAAAGTCGACCGGCCGCAACCCCATGGCTGGCTTTTGGAGACTCGCAATGACTCAGATCGCCGTAACTTGCGACACACGCACCGATCGTCGCCTGCAAGCCGAACGCCTGATGGGGCCACAGGCCCTGCGCGAAGCCCAGATGCTGCGCTTCAGTGTGTTCAGCGGTGAATTCAACGCCAAGCTCAAAGGCGCCGAGTTCGGCCTGGACATGGACGACTACGACTCACACTGCCGCCACATCGGCGTACGCGACCTGGCCAGCGGCGAATTGGTCGCCACCACCCGCCTGCTCGACCACCAGGCCGCCCGTGGCCTTGGGCGCTTCTACAGTGAAGAAGAATTCAGCCTGCATGGCCTGGGCCACTTGCAGGGCCCAATCCTGGAAATCGGTCGCACTTGCGTCGCCCCTGCCTACCGCAACGGCGGCACCATCGCCGTGCTGTGGGGGGAATTGGCCGAAGTGCTCAACGAAGGCGGCTACAGCTACCTGATGGGCTGCGCCAGCATCCCCATGCAGGACGGTGGCATCCAGGCCCACGCGATCATGCAGCGCCTGCGCGAGCGCTACCTGTGCAACCAGCACCTGCGCGCCGAACCGAAAAACCCGCTGCCGGTGCTGGACCTGCCCGGCAATGTGATCGCCGAAATGCCGCCGTTGCTCAAGGCCTACATGCGCCTGGGCGCGAAGATCTGCGGCGAACCCTGCTGGGACGAAGACTTCCAGGTGGCCGACGTGTTCATCCTGCTCAAGCGCGACGACCTGTGCCCGCGCTACGCCCGCCACTTCAAGGCGGCCGTGTGATGAGGCGCGGGCGCGTGTACGCACGCATCGCCCGGGTGCTGCTGGTGGTCGGCCTGGGCTTGGGCATGGCAGCGCTGTTTACCCTGTACGAGCGCCTGCGCGTTCGCCACAGCATGGCTCGCCGGCAGCGTTGGTCACGGTTTTTCATGGCCCAGTTGAGCGCGGCCCTGCCGTTCAAGGTCAGCGTGCATGGCGCGCTACCGACGCAACCGACACTGTGGGTGAGCAACCACGTGTCCTGGACCGACATCCCGCTGCTGGGCATGCTCAGCCCGCTGTCGTTTTTGTCCAAGGCCGAGGTACGCACCTGGCCGGTCGCCGGCTGGCTGGCGCTGAAGGCCGGCACCCTGTTCATCCGTCGGGGCTCGGGCGACAGCCAGTTGATCCGCAAGCAAATGACCCAGCACCTTAGCCATGACTGCTCGCTGCTGATCTTTCCCGAAGGCACCACCACCGATGGCCGCGCCCTGCGCACCTTTCACGGCCGCCTGCTGGCCAGTGCGGTCGAGGCACAGGTCCCTTTGCAGCCGGTGGCGATTCGCTACCTGCGCGATGGCAAACCCGACCCGTTGGCGCCTTTTATTGGCGACGACGACCTGTTGTCGCATTTGCTGCGCTTGTTTGCCAATAACGTGGGTGAGGTGGAAATCCACCTGCTCGCGCCCATCGCCACGGCCGGGCAAGAGCGCGCGGCGCTGGCGTATCAGGCCCAGCAAGCGATTCAGGAAACCTTGTTCGGCGCCGAGCCGGCACACAGAGCCGCCGCGTAGGCGCGAATTTATCCGCGAAGCATATACCGCTGAGCTTGCAGATAAACCGCGGCGGCTTTTTCGCGGATAAATCCGCGACTACAGACGCAGTTGGGAGTGGGCGAAGGTTTGGAGGATGGGGTAAAACGCGCGAAAGTCTTCGGTCAACGGCTGATACAGCGCCCGTACCTCATCCATCGCCCCGGCCATGCCTTCGGGTTTGGACAAGCGCCGGGCGATGCCGTTGAACACCTGCTCCAGAATCTCGAAATCCTGATAAGAGCCCAGCCAGTCATCGGCAATCATGTACGGCGCTATCCGCGCCAGGCGCCCTGGCAACTCGGGCTCCTCGCGCAGCGCCTGGTAGACCCGCCCGGTGAAATGCCCCAGGGGCTGGTCGCAGTAGTCCTGCCAATGCCGCGCCAGGCAATGGTCGAAAAACACATCGACGATAATCCCCGCGTAGCGTCTGCGTTCAGCCGGGAAGCGCGCCAGCGCGCCCAGCACCAGCGGGTGGCTGTCGGTGTAAACGTCGATGCGCCGATGCAGTTGGATGGCCGCCTGCAAAGCAGGCGCGTAACGCCCTTCCAGGCGCCCTTTGACGAAATCGCCGTACAGGCTGCCCAGCAATTGCTCGGGTTGTTGACCACCCAGGTGGAGGTGCGCGAGATAGTTCATGAGCGCAGCTTAACACTTGGCAACAATATCGTTATAACTCGATATATCGATTTTTAATTTACTTAGCACGCAATCATATTTGTATATCGCGATTTTCAGATATATATTTCGCTCCATCGCGATATAGCGTTATACCTGACCGAGCATTGCCCCATGCCCCCTGATCTCGACGAAATAATAAAAGCCCTGGCCCACCCAGTACGGCGAGAAATCCTCAACTGGTTGAAAAACCCCGCGGTTGAATTCCCCGACCAGTTGCACAGCAGCGAGCACGGCGTGTGTGCCGGGCAGATCGACCAACGCTGCGGCCTGTCGCAGTCCACCGTATCGGCACACCTGGCCACCCTGCAACGGGCCGGGCTGATCAGCAGCCGCAAGGTGGGCCAATGGCACTTTTTCAAACGCAACGAAGAGGCCATCCAAGCCTTTCTCAAGCACATGAGCCATGAGCTCTGAACATGTTCAACCAGGGCGGCAATAGCCTCGCCCTGGCCCCCCCTGCTTACTGAACTGACGAGGATTTACGTGATGACCACGATTTTCGACCCGATCAAGCTTGGCGCGCTGCAACTGCCCAACCGCATCATCATGGCCCCGCTGACCCGCTGCCGCGCCGACGAAGGCCGCGTGCCCAACGCACTGATGGCCGAGTACTACGTGCAACGCGCCAGTGCCGGCCTGATCCTTACCGAAGCCACCTCGGTCACCCCGATGGGCGTGGGCTACCCCGACACCCCGGGCATCTGGTCCAACGACCAGGTGCGTGGCTGGACCAACATCACCAAGGCCGTGCACGCCGCAGGGGGCCGCATCGCCTTGCAACTGTGGCACGTGGGGCGCATCTCCCATGAAAGCTACCTGAACGGCGAAACCCCGGTCGCGCCAAGCGCCATCAAGCCGGCCGGCCACGTCAGCCTGGTGCGCCCGATCACCGAGTTCCCGACGCCACGCGCCCTGGAAACCGCTGAAATCGCCGACATCGTTGAGGCCTATCGCCAGGGCGCCGAGAACGCCAAGGTCGCAGGCTTCGATGGCGTTGAAGTGCACGGCGCCAACGGCTACCTGCTCGACCAGTTCCTGCAGAGCAGCACCAACCAGCGCACCGACCAATACGGTGGTTCACTGGAAAACCGTGCGCGGTTGATGCTGGAAGTGACCGATGCCGTGATCCAGGTGTGGGGCGCCGACCGCGTGGGCATGCACCTGGCACCGCGCGCCGACTCCCACGACATGGGCGACGCCAACCGCCTGGAAACTTTCAGCTACGTGGCCAGCGAATTGGGCAAGCGTGGCGTGGCGTATATCTGCGCCCGTGAAAAACAGGCCGACGACAGCATCGGCGCGGCGCTCAAGGCAGCTTTCGGCGGCGTCTATATCGCTAACGAACGCTTCACCAAGCAAAGCGCCAACGCACTGCTGGCCAGCGGCAACGCCGACGCGGTGGCGTTTGGTATTCCGTTTATCGCCAACCCTGATTTGCCAGCACGTTTGGCAGCCGATGCACCGCTCAATGAACCGCACCCAGAAACGTTCTACGGTTCGGGGCCAGTGGGTTACCTGGATTACCCGACGCTGTAAATGAAAAGCCCCGGCCTGACAGCCGGGGCTTTTGCGTTGGGGCCATCGGCTAGCGACGCGTATTGATCTGCTGCTGCAAATTCTGAATCTGGCTCTGCAGGGTGTTCAAGTTGCGCGTGGTCTGCCCGCGAAACGAATCGAACTCGGCTGTATTGGTGCCATTGGGCGTTGCCGGGCGGTTTTCCACTTCGCTTTTGAGCACCACCAAATCCTGTTCGATGCTTTCCAGGCGCACCCCCGGGTTCCCCTGTTTCTTCAGCGCCGCGATATCGGCGTCCATGGCCTTGAGCTGGGCATCCAGCTTGCCCTTGTCCGCCTGGTCACCTTTCAAGGCAGCGAGGTCGGCCGTCAGGCTTTTGACCTGAGCTTGCAGCTGTTCATTGGTGGCCTGCTGGGCGGCCGATTGCGCCAGTGCTTGCTCGATGCGTTTTTCCAGGCCGCTTTGAATGCCGGCCACGCCTTGCTCCTGTTGCTTGGTCTGATCCAGCAATTGCCCCTGCAATTGTTTGATCTGCTGCTTGAGCTCTTCGCTGCCACTGGTGGCGCTGGACTCGGTGGCCGTGACCTTGCCAGTGATCGCTTGCAGGCGCCCCGCCGCTTCTTCGCTGATGCGCGCAAAGCTCTCCTGGGTGGCGACCAATTGCTGCTCCATCAGCGAGATCTGCTGGAAGCTCCACCAACCCAACCCCGCCAATGCGATGAACAACGCCCCTACCAAGGCCCAAAGGCCGCCCGTGCTGGGGCCCTTGACCTTGATCACAGGGGTTGTGCGCGAGTACACCGTGGTGCGCTCGCGAGCAGCCGGGGCGGGCTCGAAATCGTCGTCATCACGCGCGTTGGCGGTCAGGCTGGGGACATTCTCGAAATCATCGTCACGAGCATCGTTACGCATGAACTGAACCCTTATGAATCAGAAATAATGGCCAAATAGAGTGCCCAATCGCGCCTCGGTTCACTCATTGGCGGCCGCGGTGCTCTTGCGCCTTCCACCAGCCGCAGAACTCATCCAATGCCGCCCACAGGCTGACCGTGGGAGCGTAATCCAAATGATGCCTGGCGCGGGCGATGTCCAACGTGAAATCCTTGTTCATGATATGCATCCCCAGGCGCGACAGGGTCGGTTGCGGCCGGCCGGGCCACAGCAAGCAGGCGAACTCGTTCAACGCGGCGGCGCTGTAGCCCAGGCCAAAGGAACGATAACGCGTGACCTGGGGCAGGTGCACCTGGCGCATCACGTAGTTGACCACGTCCCACACCGGCACCGGTGCACCGTTGCTGATGTTGTAGGCTTTGCCCAAGGCGGCCTCGCCCACGTGCAGGGCGCTGACCAGGGCATCGTTGAGGTTCTGGATGCTGGTGAAGTCGACCTTGTTCAAACCGTTGCCGATGATGGCCAGGCGATTTTTGTGCTGCATTTTCAACAGCCTCGGGAAAATGCTCATGTCACCGGCACCGGTGACCATGCGCGGGCGCAGCGCCAGCACTTGCAGGCCGAATTCGGCGGCGCCGAACACTTTTTGCTCGGCCATGAATTTGGTCTTGCTGTAGTGATCGAAAAAGCGCTTGGGCACTTGTTCCTCACGAATCCCCAGGTGCGACCGGCCATCGAAATAAATCGACGGCGAGGACAGGTGCACCAGGCGTCGCACATGCTCCTTGAGGCACGCCTCGACCACGTTTTCGGTGACCTCGACGTTACCCCGATAAAAGTCCTGGTAACGCCCCCATTGGCCCACGGCCCCGGCGCAATGCACCACCGCCTCGACGCCGATGCATAGGCGGCGCGCCAGGTCCGGGTCGGTCAGGTCGCCCTGGACGAACTGCGCGCCGCGCTTGACCAGGTGTTCGACACCTTCGGCGCGGCGCCCGTTGACGCGAACCTCAAGCCCTTGCTCCAGGGCATGGCGCGCAAAGCGCCCGCCGATGAAGCCGCTCGCGCCGGTGACCAGAATTTTCATTGACCGCTCCGCCTTGTTTCCAAAAGTTGCTCTTGCACCAGCCACTGCCGGGCTTGCCCCGCCAGGTGTTCGGTCAATTGTCCCAGCAATTGCCCGCCATTGCGCCAATGATGCCAATACAAAGGCACATCAATCGGATTTTCCGGCAACAGCTCTACCAGGCGCCCTTGGGCCAGTTGCTCGCGCACCTGCAACTCCGGCACCAGGCCCCAGCCCAAACCCGCCTCGGTGAGACGTATGAAACCCTCCGAGGAGGGACATAAATGATGCTGGAAAGCGCCATCCAGGCCCAACGACGACATGTAGCGATGCTGCAACAGGTCGTCCGGGCCAAAGACGATGGCCGGCGTGCGAGCCAGCCGTTCGATCACCTGGCCGTCGGCAAAGTGGCGCTGCATGAATGCCGGGCTTGCCAGCGCCCGGTAGCGCATAGCCCCCAGCAACTCGCTGCGCGCACCGGCCACCGGCCGTTCGGCGGCGCATAGGCAGGCCGCCACGTCACCGGCGCGCATGCGTTTGAGGCCGACGTCCTGATCCTCTACCACCAAATCGAGCAGCAACTGGCGTTGCGCGCAAAACTGGCCCACCGACGACGCCCACCAAGTGGCCAGGCTATCGGCATTCAAGGCAATGCGCAGGCGTTGCGGTACGCCCTCCTCGTCCAGCGCCGGCACCTGGCTTTGCAGGTCGCCCTCCAACAGGCGCACTTGCTGCACATGGTTGAGCAGGCGGCGGCCAATCTCGGTGGGCTCTGGCGGCGTGGCGCGCACCAGCACCGGTTGGCCGACCCGCGCCTCCAGCAACTTGATGCGCTGCGACACCGCCGACTGCGACAGCCCAAGCACCTGGGCAGCCCGTTCGAAACCGGCCTGCTCGACCACGGCCGCCAGGGCCGAGAGCAGTTTGTAATCGAACATCGATTTTCCTAATGAGCGATCAGCAATATTGGTTTTTCTTATACACCGCCACGCCTGACAATCCCAGCATTGCAAGGGAGAAACCTGACTATGTGGCAAAGCTATCTCAACGGCCTGCTGGTGGCCGCCGGGCTGATCATGGCGATCGGCACCCAGAACGCCTTCGTACTTGCGCAAAGCCTGCGCCGCGAACATCACCTGCCGGTGGCCCTGTTATGCGTGCTGTGTGATGCGCTGTTGGTCGCCGCAGGCGTGTTCGGCCTGGCCACCGTGCTGGCGCAGAACCCGACCTTGCTGGCGGTGGCGCGTTGGGGTGGCGTTATATTCCTGCTGTGGTACGGCAGCAAGGCACTGCGCCGCGCCTGCTCGAAACAAAGCCTGCAACAGGGCGATGGCAGCGGCCAACGCTCGCGCCGCGCAGTGCTGCTGAGCGCACTGGCGGTCACCTTGCTCAACCCCCACGTGTACCTGGACACGGTGTTGCTGATCGGTTCCCTCGGCGCCCAGCAAACCGAGCCCGGTGCCTACGTGGCCGGCGCCGCCAGCGCCTCGCTGCTGTGGTTCTTCACCCTGGCCCTGGGCGCCGCCTGGCTGGCCCCTTGGCTGGCGCGGCCGGCCACCTGGCGGCTGTTGGACCTGCTGGTGGCAGTGATGATGTTTGCCGTGGCCGCACAGCTGATTCGCGGCTGACGGCCCGCTCATCCGGGTAGCGCAAAGGCTCTGGAACCTCTTTCCCACACAGTTGTTGCGTGGTTATGGCCCTGCCCCGGTGCTATGATCCAAACCCTGCGCCGCAAAGAGTACAAACTCCCCGGCGTATATCTGGCCGCCCGTGATCGGCCTTGCGCAAACCGCAACAGACCTGATTAGGAGAATTACCATGGCTTTCGAATTGCCGCCGCTGCCCTACGCACACGATGCCCTGCAGCCGCACATCTCCAAGGAAACACTGGAATTTCACCACGACAAGCACCACAACACCTATGTCGTGAACCTGAACAACCTGGTGCCAGGCACCGAGTTCGAAGGCAAGACCCTGGAAGAAATCGTCAAGACTTCCTCGGGTGGCATCTTCAACAACGCCGCTCAGGTCTGGAACCACACCTTCTACTGGAACTGCCTGGCGCCAAACGCCGGCGGCCAACCGACCGGCGCACTGGCTGAAGCCATCAACGCCTCGTTCGGTTCGTTCGACAAGTTCAAGGAAGAGTTCAGCAAGACCTCCATCGGCACCTTCGGCTCCGGCTGGGGCTGGCTGGTGAAAAAGGCCGACGGCTCCCTGGCCCTGGCCAGCACCATCGGCGCCGGCAACCCGCTGACCAGCGGCGACACCCCGCTGCTGACCTGCGACGTCTGGGAACACGCCTACTACATCGACTACCGCAACGTGCGTCCGAAGTATGTAGAAGCGTTCTGGAACCTGGTGAACTGGAAATTCGTGGCTGAGCAATTCGAAGGCAAATCCTTCACTGCCTAAGCTGCAGCGTTTCTGAAGAAACCCGGCCTGGCCGGGTTTTTTTTCGCCTGCCCGATGGCATTTGCCCTCTTGCCCCCGGCGCAGAGCACGCTAAGATCAAGGATTGGGAAAAGTGCGCCACTGCGCTCAAGTTTCAGCGGTCAACGACCGACACAGTAAATGGGCGAAAACCTTCACCGTATTCATCTACACCACCCATACTGGATAAGCTCGATTCTTCCTTTGACTGCCGTTACGGGATTGCCAACAATGGTGGCACACTGACACTGCTCGCTGTGGAACAAGGAATAGCCCTTTGAAGCTGGAACTCAAAAACAGCTTGTCGGTCAAGTTGCTGCGGGTCGTGTTGTTGTCGGCGCTGATTGTGGGTGTCGTGCTCAGTTGCGCGCAAATCGTCTTCGACGTGCACAAAACCCGCCAGGCCATCTCCAGCGACGCCGAGCGTATCCTTGGCATGTTCCGCGACCCATCTACACAGGCGGTGTACAGCCTCGACCGGGAAATGGGCATGCAGGTGATCGAAGGCCTGTTTCAGGACGACGCCGTGCGCATGGCCTCCATCGGCCACCCCAACGAAACCATGCTGGCGGAAAAGTCCCGCGAGCCACTGCAACTGGCCACCCGCTGGCTGACCGACCCGATCCTGGGCGAGGAGCGCAGCTTCACCACGCAACTGGTGGGCCGCGGCCCCTACAGCGAATACTACGGCGACCTGAGCATTACCCTGGACACGGCCACCTATGGGCAGGCGTTCATTACCAGTTCGGTGATCATTTTCGTCTCCGGGGTGCTACGCGCCTTGGCCATGGGCCTGGTGTTGTACCTGGTCTATCACTGGCTGCTGACCAAGCCACTGTCGCAGATCATCAAGCATTTGGCTCAGATCAACCCAGACCGCCCCAGCCAGCACAAGCTGCCGCTGCTCAAGGGCCATGAAACCAACGAGCTGGGCCAGTGGATCAACACCGCCAACCAACTGCTCGAATCCATCGAACGCAACACCCACTTGCGTCATGAAGCCGAAAACAGCTTGCTGCGCATGGCCCAGTACGACTTTCTCACCGGCCTGCCCAACCGTCAGCAACTGCAGCAGCAACTGGACAAGATCCTGGTGGACGCTGGCCGCCTGCAGCGCCGCGTGGCCGTGTTGTGCGTGGGGCTGGACGACTTCAAAGGCATCAACGAACAGTTCAGCTACCAGATCGGCGACCAGTTGCTGCTGGCCCTGGCCGACCGTCTGCGCGCCCACAGCGGCCGGCTCGGCGCACTGGCCCGCCTGGGCGGCGACCAGTTCGCGCTGGTGCAGGCCGACATCGACCAGCCCTACCAGGCGGCGGAACTGGCGCAAAACATCCTCGATGACCTGGAAGCGGCCTTCGATCTGAACCCCCACGAGATTCGCCTGCGCGCCACCATCGGCATCACCCTGTTCCCCGAAGACGGCGACAGCACCGAGAAGCTGCTGCAAAAAGCCGAACAGACCATGACCCTTGCCAAGTCGCGCTCGCGCAATCGCTACCAGTTCTACATCGCCAGCGTCGACAGCGAGATGCGCAAGCGCCGCGAGATGGAAAAAGACCTGCGCGAAGCCTTGGCCCGCGACCAACTGTTCCTGGTGTACCAGCCGCAGATCAGCTACCGCGACCACCGCATCGTCGGCGTCGAAGCGTTGATCCGCTGGCAGCACCCGGAACTCGGCTTGATCCCGCCCGACCAGTTCATCCCCCTGGCCGAGCAGAATGGCAGCATCATCGCCATTGGCGAATGGGTGCTCGACCAGGCCTGCAAGCAACTGCGCGAATGGCTCGACCAAGGCTTCGACCTGCGCATGGCGGCCAACCTGTCCACCGTGCAACTGCACCACGCGGAGCTGCCACGGGTGGTCAACAACCTGCTGCAAATCTACCGCCTGCCGCCGCGCAGCCTGGAGCTGGAAGTTACCGAGACCGGCCTGATGGAAGACATCAGCACCGCCGCCCAGCACCTGCTGAGCCTGCGCCGCTCCGGCGCGCTGATCGCCATCGACGACTTCGGCACCGGTTATTCGTCGCTCAGCTACCTCAAGTCCCTGCCCCTGGACAAGATCAAGATCGACAAGAGCTTCGTGCAGGACCTGATCGATGACGATGACGACGCCACCATCGTGCGGGCGATCATTCAGCTGGGCAAAAGCCTGGGGATGCAGGTGATTGCCGAAGGCGTGGAAACCGCCGAGCAAGAGGCGTACGTGATTTCCGAAGGCTGCCACGAGGGCCAGGGTTACCACTACAGCAAACCGCTGCCAGCGCGAGAGTTGACGGCTTTCCTGAAGCAGGCGCAACGCAACCGTGCCGCCACCCTGCAGGGCTGAGCCATCGCGCCTTGCCCCGTGAAACATCTTGTAACCCCAGATGAAAGGTTTTTCATCTATTCCCTTTACAGAAAATGCAAATCTTTCGCATTATGTCGCTGCTTTGCGTGCACGACGCACGCCTGATCAACCTCTCGACGCAGGATTTCGCCATGATTCGTATGCCTCTGGCCACCGCCAGTCTGCTGGCCATTGCCATCTCTCTCGCTGGTTGCGGCGATGACAAGGACAAGGCGGCCAGTGCCCAGGCGCCGACCCCGGCACCCGCGGCCGCGGCCGCTGCAACCCCCGCCAACCCGAGCACCGGCGTGCTTGACCAGACCGCTGCCAAGGCCGTGGTCGGGCATTACGCCGAGATGGTATTCGCGGTGTACAGCGATGCCGAATCCACTGCCAAAACCCTGCGTACTGCGATCGATACGTTCCTGGCCAACCCGAACGACCAAACCCTGAAAGCCGCCCGCCAGGCCTGGGTTGCCGCGCGCGTGCCGTACCTGCAGAGCGAAGTGTTCCGCTTCGGCAACACCATCATCGACGACTGGGAAGGCCAAGTGAACGCCTGGCCTCTGGACGAAGGCCTGATCGACTACGTCGACAAGAGCTACGAGCCGGCCCTGGGTAACCCGGGCGCCAGCGCCAACATCATCGCCAACACCCAGATCCAGATCGGCGAAGACAAGGTCGACGTAAAAGACATCACCCCCGAGAAGCTCGCCAGCCTCAATGAACTGGGTGGCTCGGAGGCCAACGTCGCCACCGGTTACCATGCCATCGAATTCCTGCTGTGGGGCCAGGACCTCAACGGTACCGGCCCAGGCGCCGGCAACCGCCCAGCATCCGATTACGTCGAAGGCGCCGGTGCCACCGGTGGCCACAACGACCGCCGCCGGGCCTACCTCAAGGCCGTCACCGACCTGCTGGTCAGCGACCTGGAAGAGATGGTCGGCAACTGGAAGCCCAACGTGGCCGACAACTACCGCGCCACCCTGGAAGCGGAGCCCGTGGACAGCGGCCTGCGCAAGATGCTGTTCGGCATGGGCAGCCTGTCGCTGGGCGAACTGGCGGGCGAGCGCATGAAGGTATCGTTGGAGGCCAACTCGCCGGAAGACGAGCAGGACTGCTTCAGCGACAACACCCACAACTCGCACTTCTATGACGCCAAGGGCATCCGCAACGTTTACCTGGGCGAGTACACCCGCGTCGACGGCACCAAGATGACCGGCCCGAGCCTGTCCTCGCTGGTAGCAAAAGCCGACCCGGCCACCGACGAAACCCTGAAGGCTGATCTGGCCGCCACCGAAGCCAAGATCCAGGTCATGGTCGACCATGCCGCCAAAGGCGAGCACTACGACCAACTGATCGCTGCCGGCAACACCGCAGGCAACCAGATCGTGCGTGACGCCATCGCCTCCCTGGTCAAGCAGACCGGTGCGATCGAGCAGGCGGCAGGCAAGCTGGGCATTACCGACCTGAACCCGGACAATGCAGACCACGAGTTCTGATTGATCGGTACTAAAAAACGGCCTTCGGGCCGTTTTTTTTGCCAAGGCGTTTGCCCCTCCACAAACACACCGCGCCCCACCCAACTGCAACCAAATGTGACAAACGATAATTCCTCTTATTCAAACCCCCCTCCCCCTGATAAGCTTGCACGCCCGTTTTCACTTGCCTGTCGGGAACTTCGATGCTCTTGTCGCCTGTCCGTTACACAGCCCTGTTGCTGGCCGCGTGCCTGGCAGGCTGCGACGAGGCTCCGCGCTTTACCAAGGCCGAACCCGGCGAAGCGCAAAGTGCCGGCAGCGCGACGGTCAAGCGCAGTGACCAGAACGCCTTTGCCTTGCCCTCGGCCAACCTGTCGGCCGAGCGCCGGCTGGACTTCAGCGTGGGCAACAGCTTTTTCCGCAGCCCCTGGGTGATTGCACCGTCCACCACCACCGCGCGTGACGGCCTGGGCCCGCTGTTCAATACCAATGCGTGCCAGAACTGCCACGTAAAAGATGGCCGAGGTCATCCGCCTGAAGCCGATGCAAACAATGCGGTATCGATGCTGGTGCGCCTGTCCCTGCCCGATGCGCCGGCCTATGCCCGGGAAATCGAGCGGCTGGGCGTGGTACCGGAGCCTGTGTATGGCACGCAGTTGCAAGACATGGCCGTCCCCGGCGTAGCGCCCGAAGGCAAGGTGCGCGTCGACTACACCCCTGTGCCGGTAACGTTCGACGACGGCACCGTGGTGCAACTGCGCCAACCGCACTTGCAGATCACCCAGCTCGGCTACGGGCCGATGCACCCGGACACGCGGTTTTCCGCCCGTGTCGCGCCGCCCATGATCGGCCTGGGCCTGCTGGAAGCCATTGCCGAGGCAGACCTGCTGACCAACGCCGCGCAACAGGCCAAACAGTTCCCAGGTATCCAGGGCCGGCCCAACTACGTATGGGACGACGCCCAAGGCAAAACAGTGCTGGGCCGCTTTGGCTGGAAAGCCGGGCAACCGAACCTCAACCAGCAGAACGTGCATGCCTTCTCCGGTGACATGGGCCTGACCACAAGCCTGCTTGACCATGACGAGTGCACCGCCGCCCAGACCGCGTGCCTGGCGGCCCCCAACGGCAATGGCCCGAACGGTGAGCCTGAAGTCAGTGATAACATCCTGCGCCTGGTGACCTTCTACACCCGCAACCTGGGCGTGCCGGCCCGCCGTGACGTGAACGCAGCGCAAGTACTGGCCGGCAAGAACCTGTTCTACCAGGCCGGTTGCCAGGCGTGCCACACGCCGCAGTTCACCACCGCCGTCAATAGCACGGAGCCGGAACTGGCCAACCAGCTGATTCGCCCCTACAGCGACCTGTTGTTGCATGACATGGGCCCGGGGCTTGCGGATAATCGCAGCGAATTCAAGGCCGGTGGCCAGGACTGGCGCACCACGCCGCTGTGGGGGATCGGCCTGTCCGAAACCGTCAGCGGCCACAGCCAGTTCCTGCACGACGGCCGTGCCCGCAACCTGCTCGAAGCCGTGCTCTGGCACGGCGGCGAAGCCCAGGCGGCACAACGACAGGTACTAAGTTTTAACGCCGAGCAGCGCAATGCGTTGCTGGCCTTTTTGAATTCTTTATAGACCGGGGAGCCCTCCATGTTCCGTCCCAAGTTGCTGTTCACCAGCCTCGCTGCACTCGCCCTGGGCGCCTGCTCGCCGCAAGACCCGCAGGCGGTGACCAGCGCGGCCATCGCCAAGCAAGTCATCCTGCCGACCTACAGCCGCTGGGTTGAAGCCGATCGCCAGTTGGCGGTCAGCGCCCTGGCCTACTGCCAGGGCAAAGAAGACCTGGACACCGCCCGCGCCGACTTCCTGCACGCGCAACGCGCCTGGGCCGAACTGCAACCGCTGCTGATCGGCCCGCTGGCCGAGGGCAACCGTGCCTGGCAGGTGCAGTTCTGGCCTGACAAAAAGAACCTGGTCGGCCGCCAGGTCGAGCAACTGATCAGTGCCGATACCCCGGTAGACGCCGCCTCCCTGGCCAAGTCCAGCGTCGTGGTGCAAGGCCTGTCGGCCTACGAGTACATCCTGTTCGATCAGCGCGTGGGCCTGGCCGACGACACCCAGAAAGCCCGTTACTGCCCGCTGTTGACCGCCATTGGCGAACGGCAAAAAACCCTGGCCGAGGAGATCCTCAAGGCCTGGAACACCCAGGACGGCATGCTCGCGCAGATGACCAAGTTCCCCAACCAGCGTTACGCCGATTCCCACGAGGCCATTGCCGACCTGCTGCGTGCACAGGTCACCGCCCTGGACACCTTGAAGAAAAAGCTCGGCACGCCCATGGGTCGCCAGAGCAAGGGCATCGCCCAGCCGCTGCAGGCCGAAGCCTGGCGCAGCGAAGGTTCGCTCAAAAGCCTGGAGGCCAGCCTGACCGCTGCCGAAGCGGTCTGGGATGGCGTCGACAACAAGGGCCTGCGCGGCCTGTTGCCCAGCAGTCAGAAGCCCTTGGCCGACAAGATCGATGCCGCCTACGCCGCCTCGCTCAAACTGTTCGCCGCCAACCAGCGCACCCTCACCGACCTGTTGAGCGATGACGCCGGGCGCAAACAACTGGACGCCCTGTACGACAGCCTGAACGTGGTGCACCGCCTGCACGAGGGTGAACTGGCCAAGGCGCTGGGCATTCAACTGGGCTTCAACGCCAACGACGGTGACTGATCATGAGCTGGGCTGAGCGACTTCTAGGCGCACTGCACGTTTCCAACTGGACCCTGTTCAAGGCCCGAGGCCGCAGCCCGTTGCTGCTTTCGGCCCGCGACGATGCCGAGGGCCGGCACTACGCCGTCGGCTACCGGCTAGACGGCACGCAGGTATTCGCCACCGAGGTCGGCCAGCGCTGCCACGCCATCATCCACCACCCAACGCAAGCCATCGCCCTGTTCGTGGCGCGCCGGCCCGGCACCGAAAGCTACCTGCTGGACCTGCGCGACGGCCGCTTGCTGCAAACCATCGCCTCGCGCCCTAACCGGCACTTCTACGGCCACGCGGTCATTCATCACAGCGGTGAATGGCTGTACGCCACCGAGAATGACACCCGCGACCCCGGCCGCGGCCTGCTCGGGGTTTACCGCTTCGAGGGCGAGCAGCTCACCTGGACCGATGAGCTACCCACCCACGGCATCGGCCCCCACGAATTGGCCTGGTTGCCCGACGGCGAAACCCTGGTGGTGGCCAACGGCGGGATTCGTACCGAAGCCGAAAGCCGCGTGGAGATGAACCTCAACGCCATGGAGCCGAGCCTGGTGCTGATGCAGCGCGACGGTCGCCTGCTGAGCAAGGAAACCCTCGCCCAGCAGATGAACAGCGTGCGCCACCTGGCGATCGCCGACGACGGCACCGTGCTGGCCTGCCAGCAATTCATGGGGCCGAGCGATGAAACCGCCGAGTTGCTGGCGATCAAGCGGCCGGGGCAGGCGTTCGAACCCTTTGCGCTGGCCGAACAGCAGTTGCAGTCCATGGCCCACTACACTGCCAGCGTTGCCGTGCACAGCGAACTGCGCCTGGTGGCCCTGACGGCACCGCGGGCCAACCGCTTCTTCATCTGGGACATGGACAGCGGTGCCGTGCGCCTGGATGCGTCGATGCCCGATTGTGCCGGCGTGGGTGCGGTGGCCGACGGCTTCGTGGTGACCTCAGGGCAAGGCCGCTGCCGCTACTATGATTGCCGTAAGCCAGCGTTGGCCAGCCAGCCGCTGAACCTGCCCTCGGGCTTGTGGGACAACCATTTGTATCTGATTTGATGCCGCTTAATGGCACTTTAAAAACAACCGGGTAATATCCAGCAACACAGCACATTGGCATCGTTTTCGCTGCAGGAATAATGTGCTGACCTGCTTTTCATCTCACTTCCAAGGAACCGGAATATGCTGCGCCGCCGCATGCTGATCATGTTGGGTGTTGTCCTGTTGGTCGTGCTCGCCCTGGGGGGCTACAAGGCGTATTCCGTCTACCAGCAAATCCAGATGTTTTCCGCCCCCAAGCCTGCCGTCAACGTGGCGGTGGCGCCGGCGCGTGAACTCAGCTGGCAAAACCGCATCCCGGCGGTGGGCAGCCTGAAAGCGCTGCAAGGGATCAACCTGAGCCTGGAAGTGGCCGGCACGGTCAAGACGCTGCAGTTTGAATCCGGGCAGAAGGTCAAGGCCGGCCAGGTCTTGCTGCAACTGGACAGCGACGTCGAGACCGCGCTTCTGGGCACCGCCCAGGCCGACCTGGGCCTGGCCCAGGTCGACTTCGGTCGCGGCTCGCAACTGATCGGCAGCCAGGCCATTTCCAAGGGCGAATACGATCGCTTGAACGCCGTGTTCCTGAAAAACAAGGCCGTGGTCGCGCAACTCAAGGCCTCCCTGGCGAAGAAAACCATCGTCGCGCCGTTCAACGGCACCATCGGCATCCGCAAGGTCGACGTCGGCGACTACCTGGCCAGCGGCACGGTCATCGCCACTCTGCAAGACCTCAGCGGCCTGTACGTCGACTTCTTCCTGGCCGAGCAAGCCATCCCGCGCATCGCGCTGGGCCAGGCGGTGCAGGTCAGCGTGGCGGCGTATCCGGGCGAAACCTTCCAGGGTCGCGTCAGCGCGATCAACCCCAAGGTCGAGGACACCACGCGCAATGTGCAGGTGCGCGCCACCCTGGCCAACCCGGACAACAAACTGCTGCCCGGCATGTTCACTAACCTGCAAGTGCTGCTGCCCAACCCCAAGGTCGAGGTGGTGGTACCCGAAAGCGCGATTACCTACACCCTGTACGGCAATTCGCTGTACGTGGCCAGCGAGCAAAAAGCCAAGGATGGCAGCGTCGAGAAGGACGCCCAGGGCCAGCCCAAGTTGATTGCCGAGCGCCGCTTCATTGAAACCGGCGAGCGCCGCGATGGCGTGGTGGTGATCAGCAAGGGCCTGAAGGCCGACGAACAGGTGGTCACTGCCGGGCAACTGAAACTCACCAACGGCGCCCACATCGCCATCAGCCCTGACAAAACCCAGGACGAACAGCCCAGCCCGCCGCACGCCGACTGATCAAGGAAACGAACATGGCTTTTACTGACCCGTTCATCCGCCGACCGGTGCTCGCCTGCGTGATCAGCCTGCTGATCGTGTTGCTGGGGTTCCAGGCGTACAGCAAGCTGACCATCCGCCAATACCCGCAGATGGAAAACGCCCTGATCACGGTGACCACGGCTTACCCCGGGGCCAACGCCGAAACCATCCAGGGCTACATCACCCAACCTTTGCAGCAAAGCCTGGCCAGCGCCGAAGGCATCGACTACATGACCTCGGTCAGCCGGCAGAACTTCTCGGTGATCTCGATCTACGCGCGTATCGGCGCCGACAGCGACCGGCTGTTCACCGAGCTGTTGGCCAAGGCCAACGAGGTCAAGAACCAGCTGCCCCAGGACGCCGAAGACCCGGTGCTCAGCAAGGAGGCCGCCGACGCCTCGGCACTGATGTACATCAGCTTCTACAGCCAGCAATTGAACAACCCGCAGATCACCGACTACCTGTCGCGGGTGATCCAGCCCAAGCTGGCCACCCTGCCGGGCATGGCACAGGCCGAGATCCTCGGCAACCAGGTGTTCGCCATGCGCCTCTGGCTGGACCCGGTCAAGCTGGCCGGCTACGGCCTGAGCGCCAACGACGTGAGCGACGCGGTGCGCCGCTACAACTTCCTCTCGGCGGCAGGCGAGGTAAAGGGCGAATACATCGTCACCAGCATCAACGCCACCACGGAGCTGAAGTCCGCCGAAGGCTTTGCCGCCATACCGCTCAAGACCGATGGCGACAGCCGCGTGCTGCTGGGCGATGTGGCACGGGTGGAGATGGGTGCGGAAAACTACGACACCATCAGCTCCTTCAACGGCACGCCGTCGGTGTATATCGGCATCAAGGGCACGCCTGGTGCCAACCCGCTGGACGTGATCAAGGAAGTACGCAAGGTCATGCCCGAGCTTGAGGAGCAGCTACCGCCCAACCTCAAGGCGTCCATCGCCTACGACGCAACGCTATTCATCCAGGCGTCGATCAACGAGGTGGTCAAGACGCTGTTCGAAGCGGTACTGATCGTGATCGTGGTGGTGTTCCTGTTCCTCGGTGCGCTGCGCTCGGTACTGATCCCGGTGATCACCATCCCGCTGTCGATGATCGGCGTGCTGTTTTTCATGCAACTGATGGGCTACTCGATCAACCTGCTGACGTTGCTGGCGATGGTGTTGGCCATCGGCCTGGTGGTGGACGATGCCATCGTGGTGGTGGAAAACATCCACCGTCACATCGAAGAGGGCAAGACGCCGTTCGACGCAGCCATCGAGGGCGCGCGGGAGATCGCCATGCCAGTGATCTCGATGACCGTCACCCTGGCGGCCGTTTACGCGCCTATCGGCTTCCTGGAAGGCCTCACGGGGGCGTTGTTCAAGGAGTTCGCCCTGACGCTGGCAGGAGCGGTGATCATTTCCGGCATCGTCGCCCTGACCCTGTCGCCGATGATGTGCGCGGTGCTCTTGCGCCACGAGCAAAACCCTTCGGGCCTGGCCCACCGCCTGGACCTGATCTTCGATCGACTGAAGCGCCGCTATCAGAAAATCCTCCACGGCACGCTCAACACTCGGCCGGTGGTGGTGGTGTTCGCCTTGATCGTGCTGTGCCTGATTCCGGTGCTGCTCAAGTTCACCAAGTCGGAGCTGGCGCCCGATGAGGACCAGGGCATCATTTTCATGATGGCCACGGCGCCGCAGCCCACCAACCTCAACTACATGAACGCCTACACCGACGAGTTCCAGAACATCTTCAAGGAGTTCCCGGAGTACTACTCCTCGTTCCAGATCAACGGTTTCAACGGTGTGCAAACCGGTATCGGCGGCTTCCTGCTCAAGCCTTGGGACGAGCGTGGCAAAACCCAGATGCAGTTGTTGCCCCAGGTGCAGGCCAAGCTTTCGCAAATCAGCGGCCTGCAAATCTTCGGCTTCAACCTGCCGTCCTTGCCGGGCACCGGTGAAGGACTGCCGTTCGCCTTCGTGATCAACACCGCCAACGACTATGAGTCGCTGCTGGACGTGGCCCAGCGCATCAAGGCCCGCGCCGAGGCCAGCGGCAAGTTCGCCTTCCTGGACATTGACCTGGCGTTCGACAAGCCCGAGGTGGTGGTCGACATCGACCGCGCCAAGGCGGCGCAAATGGGTGTGTCGATGCAAGAGCTGGGGGGCACCCTGGCGACCCTGCTGGGTGAGTCGGAGATCAACCGCTTCACCATCGACGGGCGCAGCTACAAGGTCATTGCCCAGGTAGAGCGGGCCTACCGCGACAACCCCGAATGGCTGAACCAGTACTACGTGCGCAACAACCAGAACGAGCTTTTGCCATTGTCCACCTTGATCACCGTGACCGACCGCGCCAGGCCGCGCCAACTCAACCAGTTCCAGCAACTGAACTCGGCGATCATCCAGGGCTTTCCCATCGTCAGCATTGGCGAAGCAGTGGAAACCGTGCGCCAGATTGCCGCTCAGGAGGCACCGGCAGGCTTCGGCTTCGACTACGCCAGCAGCGCCCGTCAGTACGTGCAGGAAGGCAATGCGCTGTGGGTAACGTTCGGCCTGGCGCTGGCGATCATCTTCCTGGTACTGGCCGCGCAGTTCGAAAGCTTCCGCGACCCATTGGTGATCCTGGTCACGGTGCCATTGTCGATTTGCGGCGCGCTGATCCCGCTGTTCCTAGGGCTGTCGAGCATGAACATCTACACCCAGGTGGGGCTGGTGACGCTGATCGGGCTTATCAGCAAGCACGGCATTCTGATCGTCGAGTTCGCCAACCAACTGCGCCGCGACAAGGGCCTGAATGCCCGCGAGGCAGTGGAGCAAGCGGCGGCGATCCGCTTGCGGCCGGTGCTGATGACCACGGCGGCGATGGTGTTCGGCATGGTGCCGTTGATTTTCGCCACGGGCGCGGGGGCCGTGAGCCGGTTTGATATCGGCACGGTGATCGCGACGGGGATGTCGGTAGGTACGCTGTTTACCCTGTTTGTGCTGCCCTGCGTTTATACCTTGCTGGCCAAGCCTGACAAGGTGGCTTGAACGCACCTGCGCCACCATGCAAAAGGCCCCGTCTGGTAAACGGGGCCTTTCACGTTATTGCAGGGAGGGGTTTCAACCGTTTGACCTCACACCTTGTGCCATGCCGAACATGAACAGCAACAGATCATGATCGGGTTTGACCGCTACCTGGGCTTTGGGCATGCGCGGCAGGGGGCAATTAGCCCCATTCGCCGCACTGAGCACACCCGGCCGAGGTTGCTCCCACGCCGCCATGGCGATCGTGGCGACCCCCAGGGCAGCGATCAAAAACAAACCTCGTGCGATTTCTCGTTTCATTACTCTAAACCTTTGACAACGCTGCCAAACGCCGTTTTATAAAAGTAGAGTAGTTTCTTCCAATCCGCTTCACTGAACGACGAGTGGCGGCGCAACTGCTTCATGTCGTGTTGAGCCGCTTGCTGCGCGGTCATGCGCCGGCGGCACTTCTCCAGGTCCAGCAAAGCGATCTCACCGCGAGCATTGGCGCCCTCGCCGGTGACCCGCAAGAATACGTGCTTGATATAGATGCAGCTGTGCTGCCAGCGCCCGCGATGCATGCGCGCCAGGTTCTCGGCCAGATCCTTGAGCACCTGCTCGTAAAACGCCTCACCGTGGCGTGCTCGACCACCGGCCAATTCCCACTTTTCGATCTCTTCGAAACCGTCCAGCGACTTGGTCACCAGCAGTGCCCGCCACTTGTATTGCGGGTCGGGTTGCGCGCCGCAGAAGATCATCTCCGGTACGCGCACGTTCAGCGCCTTTAGCCCCGTCAGGGCGTCACGCTCACGCAACACGGTCGGCCGGCCGAACGGGTGCAACCAGCTGCGATAGATGTGACCGGTCTGGCGCTTGACGTAGACCAACTGCCCGTTAGCTTCATGAACTCGTTGCACGCCACTTTCGCCGCCACGACGGACATTGGGCTCTTCCACCCATTCGCCGCGCGTGCGCCAAAAGTAATCGAAACGTGATTCGGTGTTACCAGCAGAACCGGTCGTGATCTCGACAGCCATCCGGCGCGACTCCTTGAATAGATTTGGGAACTGAATGCGATAACTCCCAGCGCCGCTACCTTAGTAGGGCATTAGTCATCGCCAAGTCATACGAATGTGAAAATTATGTAAGAAATTTCTTCATGTGTTTCAGGTTTTTACAGAATAGCGGCAATAGCAAAGGGCCAGTCACGCCTACTATGAGGTAACCGGCCTGCTACGCGGGGAAAGGGATCAGATACGTTCCAGTTGCACCTGGAAGCAGCAACCATGGGGCTCCATGGACGTGAGGTCGACTTGCCAGCCCTGGTCGTCGCAAATCCGCTGAACCAACGACAAGCCCAAGCCCAGGCCCTCGCCGCGTTTTTCGTTGACCCGCACGAATGGCTGAAACACCGCCATGCGCTTCTCTTCAGGGATGCCCACGCCGCTGTCCTCGACCCTGAAACCGCCGCGCTCCAGGGTCAGGCGGATAAAGCCGCTGTCGGTGTAGTGCAAGGCATTGCGCAACAGGTTGCCCATCACCGCCATCAGGAAGGTGGCGTTGAAGCGCGTGTCGGTTTCCGGGCCCTTGTGCACGGATAGCACCAGGCCCTTCTGTTCGATCGGATCGCGCCACAGGCCCACCAGGCTGTCGGCCACTTGGCTCAAGGTCAGTTGCGCGGTCATTTCCGAGTCGTTGCGCTGGGCTCGGGCGAGCATCAGGAAGGTCTGCACCAGTTCGCGCATCTCTTCACAAGCGCGGGCGATACGCTCGACCTGGGCATGGGCCCGGGCATCCAGGTTAGGGTTATCCAGCAGCAGCTCGCACGAAGTCGCCAGCACCATCAAGGGTGTGCGCAACTCGTGGCTGACATCGCTGGTAAACAGACGCTCGCGGGTCAAGGCATCACGCAGTCGCCCCAGCGTGGCATCGAAGGCCACGGCCAACTCACCCACTTCATCGGCCGCATAGTCTGGCGCCAACGGCGGCGCCAGCCCCAGCAACTGGTCGCGATGACGCACCTGGCGAGCCAGCCGTACTACCGGCGCCATCACCCTGCGCGCCAAGACCCAGCCCAAAAACACCGCCAGCGCCAGGCTGAGCACGAACCCCACCAGCACCACGGCGAACAGCACGCGCTCGCGCTCTTCGAAATCGCTTTGGTCCTGCAGCAGCACATAGCGCCGGCCATCGACGATTTCGACCATGGCGTGGTACGACAGATCGCCGCGAAACACCTCGTGAAAACCTGGGTCCAGGTGGCGCAGGTCTTTGGGCAAGGCGTAGTCGCCGCGGCCATTGGAGTAGTAGAACAACTGGTCGGGCTCGGGCCGGTGGCTCCAGTCCTCGACGCTGTCCATCAACAGCAGGCGCTGCAAGTCACCGCTCAAGGCCTGCGGAAATCAGCTTCTCTTCGACCAGGTGAACCGTGGCGACAATCCCGATGGCAAAGGCCCCGGCCACCAGGGCACTCATCAATGCAAACGCGATGATGATGCGTTGAGCAAGGCTTTGCTTAAACTCCATCTCGGCCCTCGGCGAGGCGATAGCCGACACCGTGTACAGTCTGCAACAAGGGCTTGTCGAACGGCTTGTCGATCACTTGGCGCAATTGGTGAACATGGCTGCGCAAGCTGTCGCTGTCGGGGCAGTCATCGCCCCACAAGGCCTCTTCCAGCACTTCGCGACGCAGCACGTGAGGGCTTTTCTGCATCAGCACGGCCAGCAACTTGAGGCCCACGGGGTTGAGTTTGAGCAGCTTGCCATCGCGGGTCACTTCCAGCGTATCCAGGTCATAACTCAGGTCGCCCACCTGCAACGCGCGGCGGCCACCGCCCTGGGCACGGCGCAACACCGCCTCGATACGCGCGGTCAGTTCCGACAATGCGAAGGGCTTGACCAGGTAATCGTCCGCACCGGAGCGAAAGCCCTGCAGGCGGTCATCCAACTGGTCACGCGCGGTCAGCATGATGACCGGCGTCTCGCGGCGAGCGTCTTCGCGCAGGCGTTTGCACAAGGTGTAGCCATCGATACCCGGCAGCATGATGTCGAGCACGATCAGGTCATAGTGCTCGGTAGCCGCCAGGTGCAAGCCCGACAGGCCATCCTGGGCGCAATCGACGGTGTAGCCTTTCAGGCCCAGGTAATCGGCCAGGTTGGCCAGGATGTCGCGGTTGTCTTCAACCACTAGAATTCGCATGGGCACGTTCTCCGTCCACAAGTGTTGGCCCGTTGGGCTGGCGCAGCTTAAGCCCTGCGTGGGCCAAGGGCTAGGATAGTGTGCCACAGGGGTTGTTGGATTTTTGTCATGATGGACTACACAACACTCCCACTGCTTCTGATCTGCTCGGCTCTGGCTCTGGCTTTTGATCTGCTTTTGTTTTGATCTACCGCCCCTTTCCAGCCAGGCCGGAGCGAGGGAACCCGTAGCGCAGCGCAGGGCCCATGGAGGGGCAAGAATTTTTGGTTACTTTTTTTTCGACCCCCGACTGAAAAAAGTGACCCGGTGTAAGACCGGAACCGCCAGTTCGGCCAACGAGCAAATGGATAATGCGCCCGATCGCAAGAGCAAGAGCACATATCCTAGAGAGCGGTGTGAAATCGTCAGGCATAAAAAAACCCCGCCTAGGCGGGGTTCTTCATGCATCGGGGTAAGGCTGGCTTACATCATGCCGCCCATGCCACCCATGCCGCCCATGTCTGGCATACCGCCGCCAGCTGGAGCGTCATCCTTGATCTCGGCGATCATGGCTTCGGTGGTGATCATCAGGCTGGCGATCGAGGAAGCAGCTTGCAGTGCCGAACGGGTCACTTTGGCTGGGTCCAGGATACCCATTTCGATCATGTCGCCGTATTCGCCGGTAGCAGCGTTGTAACCGTAGTTACCCGAACCCTGCTTGACCTTGTCGACCACAACGCTTGGCTCGTCACCGGAGTTGGCAACGATCTGGCGCAGTGGCGCTTCAACAGCGCGACGCAGCAGGGCGATACCGACGTTCTGATCAGCGTTGTCGCCTTTCAGTTCGCTGATGGCCTGCAGGGCACGAACCAGTGCCACGCCACCGCCAGGTACCACGCCTTCTTCGACGGCTGCGCGGGTAGCGTGCAGGGCGTCTTCAACGCGGGCTTTCTTCTCTTTCATTTCTACTTCGGAACCAGCGCCAACCTTGATCACTGCAACGCCGCCAGACAGCTTGGCCAGGCGCTCTTGCAGCTTTTCACGGTCGTAGTCCGAGGAAGTCTCGGCAACCTGGGCACGGATCTGCGAAACGCGCGCCTGGATGTCCACTTCAACGCCAGCACCGTCGATGATGGTGGTGTTTTCTTTGGACAGGATCACGCGCTTGGCGTTACCCAGGTGCTCCAGGGTAGTGCTTTCCAGGCTCAGGCCGATCTCTTCGGAGATAACGGTACCGCCGGTCAGGACAGCGATGTCCTGCAGCATGGCCTTGCGACGGTCGCCGAAGCCTGGTGCCTTGACGGCAGCAACCTTGACGATGCCGCGCATGTTGTTCACGACCAGAGTCGCCAGGGCTTCGCCTTCAACGTCTTCAGCCACGATCAGCAGTGGGCGGCCGGCTTTGGCAACGGCTTCCAGCACTGGCAGCATTTCGCGGATGTTGGAGATCTTCTTGTCAACCAGCAGGATCAGCGGGCCGTCGAGCTCGGCGACCATGGTGTCTGGCTTGTTGACGAAGTAAGGGGACAGGTAGCCACGGTCGAACTGCATGCCTTCTACGACCGACAGTTCGTTTTCCAGGCCCGAGCCTTCTTCAACGGTGATCACGCCTTCTTTACCGACTTTTTCCATGGCTTCGGCAATGATGTCGCCGATGGAGTTGTCGGAGTTGGCCGAGATAGTACCCACCTGGGCAATAGCCTTGGTGTCTGCGCATGGCTTGGACAGAGCTTTCAGCTCTTTGACGATGGCGATGGTCGCCTTGTCGATGCCGCGTTTCAGGTCCATCGGGTTCATGCCGGCAGCGACGGCTTTCAGGCCTTCGTTGACGATCGACTGAGCCAGAACGGTAGCGGTGGTGGTGCCGTCGCCTGCGTCATCGTTGGCACGGGAGGCAACGTCTTTGACCAGCTGCGCGCCCATGTTTTCGAAGCGATCTTTCAGCTCGATTTCTTTGGCAACGGAAACGCCGTCCTTGGTGATGGTCGGAGCGCCGAAGCTCTTCTCGATGATCACGTTACGGCCTTTAGGGCCCAGGGTCGCTTTTACCGCGTCAGCCAGGACGTTTACGCCAGCCAGCATTTTCTTGCGGGCGGAATCGCCGAATTTAACTTCTTTAGCAGCCATGATCGTTTTCCTTGAATACTTTGTAGTAACGGGAGACCAGCGGGTATCAGCCTTCGAGGACGGCGAGAATTTCGTTCTCGCTCATCACCAGGAGGTCTTCGCCGTCAACTTTCACGGTGTTGCTGCCCGAGTAAGGGCCGAACACAACCTTGTCACCCACTTTTACGGCCAGCGCACGCACTTCACCGTTGTCCAGGACGCGGCCGGTACCGACGGCGATGATCTCACCGCTGTTGGCTTTCTCGGCAGCCGAACCTGGCAGAACGATACCGCCAGCGGTTTTCTTTTCTTCTTCGCTGCGACGGATAACGACGCGGTCATGCAGAGGACGAAGCTTCATTGTCGATCTCTCCTAATTATGGTTTTCAGCGGCCGGTACTGACCGGCAGTTTGATTCATCCGGCGGGGCCGGTCGCGGCTCGCAGTGCGAGACGCGGAATTTTGTCTGGCAGCATTGCCAGAAACCTTTCGGTGACCCATACATAAGGTCGCGCGGGCCGATTACAAGGCCGGGGCATTAATTTTTTTGCAAAAACACCGGCCAAAAAAAACGCGGCTCACCAGAGCCGCGTTCTTGACGGATGCGACTCAAGAGTCGCGATGCTCGAATTCACCCTCGATCACATTGGGCTCGCGCCCCACGCCTTGCGGTCGACCGGGCTGGGCCTGGGCATGGCGGGCCTGCAAATCGTCGGCAAAGGCACGTTGACGAATCGCCTGCTCCTCTGCGCGCTGGCGCAACTTGCGCGCCACCAACTTGCGAGTCACGGGCAACAGGCAGATCAGGCCGATCACGTCGCTGATAAAGCCAGGCAATACCATCAGCCCGCCACCGACGGCCAGCATCAGGCCCTGGAACATCTGCTCGGCCGGCAATTTGCCACGCTGCAAGCTGGCCCGGGCGCTGAGTGCGGTGGCAAGCCCTGCCACCCGCACCACCAGCACGCCAATGGCGGAACCGGCGATGATCAACAACAAGGCCGGGAAAAAGCCGATCGCGGTGCTGACCTGGAAAAACACATACAGCTCCAGTACCGGGAACAGCAGAAACAGGAATAGAAAAGCGCGCATCAATGGTTTCCTCTACGGAAGAATGCCTTCCAGTAAACCTTAGATGAAGTCGACACTTCGTGAATTCAAGCTTCTATTTGCTCGATGGTCGGCCATCGGTCGGCGTGGGCCAGTGAAACCAAGGCCTCGCGCACTTGCACAGGAGTGTTGCAAGGCTTTTCAAAGGCCAACCAATATAACGCCTGGCCAATGCGCAAGTGCAGGCCCTCGCTGTCCACACCGGCCATTTGCGCCGCCGCCTTGGCGGGCAAACCCGCCAGCTCCACGTAATGCGCGATGGCCTTGGCGTGGTCGGCGTTCATGTGCTCGACCATGCTCGCCTCGGCCTTGCCTGCGAAGGGGTTTGCCAGGGTGACGTCATCCAGCCAGTGGATGGCGCCGAAACCACCGATATAGCGGTGGCGCACCGGCTCCAGCACCCAGAAATCAAAGTCGTGGGCACTGTGGTAGTTCTGCGAATCGGGGAAAAAGCGGTAATAGCGCTGGGCTGCTGCCTCGACAGCCTGGGGATCGCTGAGCGGGCGAGCCTCGGCCAACACGGTCAGGCGCCCCACCGCTTGCACATCCTCGGCCTCGCGTTCGCCCACCAGCAAGGAGCACTTGGGGTCACGTTGCAGGTTATGAGTGTGCTGGGCGATACGGCTGATCAGGATCAGCGGGTTGCCCTGGGCGTCCAGGCAGTACGGCACCACGGAGCCGAAAGGGAAGCCGGGCATCGACTTGGAATGGGTGGACAGTACGCCACGGTACTCCTTGAGCAGGAGTTCGCGGGCTTGTCGCAAGGGTTTGTCACTCACCAGGGCACCATCGGAAGGCTGGGGGTCAAGTGACAAAGGTAATCATTATCGCCGGTTGACGCCAGCCGTGGTTCAGCGGCGCCCCCGGTTCATCTGCAAAGCCTTTTAGAACGTGACGCCAATACCTGCGGTATAGCGGCTGGTATTGAGGTCCTGATTATTGGTACCGGTGATCAGGTCCTTCTCATACTTCACGTTCAGCGACGCCCACTGGGTGACCTTGTAGCGCAGGCCCACTTCCGAATCCAGGCTGTAGTCGGCCACGCCACTGAGCGGCTTGCCCACTTCGCCGTTGGTGAAAAATTCGACCGTCTTGCCGATCAGGAAACGGTTGTAGGACCATTTCATCGCCACCGCGTAGAAGTTCTGCTTCTCGCCGTCGGCAAACTCATAGTCACTGCGGTTAAGCAGCGAGCCCAGGGAGAAGGCGCCCAGTTCGTCGTCCCAGAACTGGTAGCCAGGGCCCGTACCGAGGGTGCGTTGGCGGGAGAGATCCTCGACAAAGTCGCGCTTGTAGCTCACCCGCCCCTGCCAGAACCACTTGTCGGTGAGGAAGCGGTCCAGGGCGTATTGCGCGTTCCAGTTGTTGGTCGACACCACGTCGTCGGTGGCTTCGCGGTTGTACTCGCCGTCTGCCGTGTGGCGCCAGCGGCCGTTGCGCGCGGTGGTCTTGAAGGCGATGTTGTAGTCGTCGGTATTGGTGTCGGCGCGCTTGAAGTCCAGTGCCGCATCAATATTGCCCTTGATCGTGAAGTCTTCCACCAATGGCTTGGGCTTCATGATCTGCTGGATGCTGGCCAGCTCCACGGTCTTGGGTGCCTCGCCGTTCTGCAAGGTAACCTTGCCCTCATCGGCCGGCTTGAGCGCCTTGGCCTTTTCGCCGTTGTAGGCATCCTGCTTGACCAGCAGTTCCTGGTCGCTTTCCAGGGTTTTGACCTGCTTCCAGTCCAACGGGATCGAGCCGCCGTAGGGGGTATCCAGCATCAGCTTGCCGCCATCGAACACGGTGATCTTGCCGGTCAGGCGGTCACCGTTTTTCATCCAGACGGTATCGGCCAGGGCCACGGAAGATGAGCTGACAACAGCAAGGCACAGTAAGGTTCTAGACAACATAAGCGGATTCAAGGCTCGGTTCGCGAAAAAAATCGGGCATTATCCAGATGGAAAAGACCTGAGCAAGGACTGACCGACGAATGCCAGATGAGTTCCCCTCTCAATTGCAACAGTTTGGTGACAATAGCCCCGAAGACCCGGCCGCCAGCCGGCGCACGGCGCTGTATACCGCACTGGCCCAGGTGCCTGAGGGGCACGTGGTGACCTACGGGCAAATCGCCGAAATGGCAGGCCTGGGGCGGGCTGCGCGCTGGGTGGGGCGTACCTTGAGCCAGTTGCCCGAGGGCAGCACCCTACCCTGGCACCGAGTGATTGCTGCCGGTGGTCGGATAAGCTTGGCGTCCGGCACCGTTGGCGGCGAGGAACAACGCGCCCGGCTGCGCGCCGAAGGTATCCGAATCATGAATAATCGTGTGGATATAGGTCGCCATGGCTGGCGCCCGGAGTAGGCATGCGGTTAGAGTGCGCGCTTTGTTTTCGTAAACTGAGGCAGATTCCAGCCCATGCCCCGTAAAACCTGGCGCGCCGCGCTCGCCGCTTATGCCAGCCCCTCGACGCTTGTGCTGCTGTTGCTTGGCTTTGCTGCCGGCATGCCGTACATGCTGGTATTTTCAACTCTTTCCGTCTGGTTGCGCGAGGCCGGTGTCGCTCGCGAGACCATTGGCTACGCCAGCCTGATCGGCCTTGCCTACGCCTTCAAGTGGGTGTGGTCACCATTGCTCGACCAGTGGCGCCTGCCTGTGCTCGCTCGCCTGGGGCGCCGCCGCTCCTGGCTGGTACTGGCACAGACGTTGGTGATCGTCGGCCTGATCGGCATGAGTTTCTGCGACCCGCAAAAGCATCTGTCCTGGTTGATCGCGATTGCCGTGATGGTGGCCTTCGCCTCCGCCACTCAAGACATCGCTGTAGACGCCTATCGCCTGGAAATCGCCGAAGACAATAGCCAGGCGGCCCTGGCTGCCAGTTACATGGCCGGCTACCGGGTGGCAGCCCTACTGGCCACCGCCGGCGCGCTGTTTTTCGCCGAGGCCTTTGGCTCCACCGGTTACGCCTACCTGCACAAGGCCTGGGCGGGCACCTATTTGCTGTTCGGCGTGCTGATGGTCCCGGCGCTGATTACCACGCTGTTGATGCGTGAACCGGCCGTGCCGCTGCGCACGCAGCTGTCGGCCGGGCGCTACACCTTCACCCACCAACTGGTGTCGGTGTTCGTGTTGATCATCCTGTTGGTGTCAGTGCCGGCGATGTTCACCCAGCTGTACAACACCGATTTTGCCGCCGTGTTGTTCAACGGCGAGAGCGTGCTGGACTTGCTGCTGACCGACCGGGCGTTCCTGCGTGCGATCCTTTACATCATCCTGACCGCGCTATGCCTGTCGGCCATGGGCCGCCGGGGCCTGGCGCCGGTGCTGACGCCGGTCAACGATTTCGTGGTGCGCTACCGCTGGCAGGCCCTGCTGCTGCTGGGGCTGATCGCCACCTACCGGATGTCTGACACGGTGATGGGCGTGATGGCCAACGTGTTCTACATCGACCAGGGCTTCACCAAGGACCAGATCGCCAGCGTGAGCAAGGTCTTCGGCCTGATCATGACCCTGGCCGGTGCCGGCTTTGGCGGGCTGCTGATTGTGCGTTTCGGCATCCTGCCGATCCTGTTCATCGGCGGCGTAGCTTCGGCTGCGACCAATCTGTTGTTCCTGATGCTGGCCGACATGGGCCCGAACATCCAGATGCTGGTGGTGACCATTTCCCTGGACAACTTCAGCTCCGGCATGGCCACTTCGGCGTTCGTGGCCTACCTGTCGAGCCTCACCAACCTCAAGTTCTCGGCCACCCAATACGCCCTGCTCAGCTCGATCATGCTGCTGTTGCCGCGCCTGATTGGCGGGTATTCGGGGGTGATGGTGGAGAAGTTCGGCTACCACAACTTCTTCCTGATTACCGCGGTGCTGGGCGTGCCGACGTTGCTGCTGATTGCCTTGCATTGGCATCAGGAGAATCGGCGGGGCAGGCTTGAAGCCTTAGGCGCTTCGCAAGAGACCCAGTAACGGCGGCAACCGGCCGCGCGGGCGGCCGGTGGTGGCCTTTACTCAATCCTCAGGCCAAGCACACCCAACTTCACGCGCTCGCTTCAGACACAACCCTTACGACACGTTGCGGGAACGGGATATCGATCCCTTCGGCCCGCAGGCGGTCGCGGATTTCGCTGTTAAGCATGTTGGTCACGCCGCCAAAGTCCGGCGTGTTCACCCAGATACGCAGCGACACGGTGATCGAGCTGTCGCCCAAGGCAGACACCACGGCCTCGGGGGCCGGGGTGGCCAGCACGCGCGGGTCCTTGGCCAGGTCCAGCAGGATGCCACGGGCTTTTTGCAGGTCCGCGTCGTAGTCCACGCCGATGTCGTAGGTAATCTTGCGGGTCGGCTGGCGGTTGGTGTTAGTGATGATGCCGTTGGACAGGTTGCCGTTGGGCATGATCACGGTCTTGTTGTCACCCGTACGCAACACCGTATGGAAGATCATGATGTTGTCCACGGTACCCGCCACGCCTTGCGCCTCGATCCAGTCGCCGATGCGGAAAGGGCGAAACAGCAAAATCAGCACGCCACCGGCGAAGTTCGCCAGGCTGCCTTGCAACGCCAGGCCCACCGCCAAACTCGCGGCACCAATGGCGGCAACGAAGGAGGTGGTCTCGATACCGATCATCGAGGCGACACTGATGGCCAGTAAAATCTTCAGGATGACGTTGGCCAGGCTGCTGATGAAGCCTTGCAGCGCCAGGTCGGCGTTGCGCATGGCCAGCAGCTTGGCGATGTTGGCAGTGACCTTGTTGATCAGCCACCAACCGATGGCCAAGGTCGCGACCGCCAGCAACACCCGGCTGCCGTATTCCATGATCATCGGGATCCAGGCCTGGGAAGCTTTCACCAGGTGGTCGACTTCGTTGTTCAAATCCATATTGCTCTCCTAACGCCCAACGGCGAATGCAGTCCAGGGCGGCTGAAGCCAAAACGTTTCAGCCACACACAGGGCCTCGGACGCCTGCGGGGAACAGAGGTTCCCCGTGCAGGCGAGCCGGCCGGGGTCAGTCGCGGAAGTTGTTGAACTGCAGCGGCATGCCGAAGTCCTTGGCACGCAAGGCCGCGATGGCTTCTTGCAGGTCGTCGCGCTTCTTGCCAGTGACACGCACCTGCTCGCCCTGGATGGCGGCCTGAACCTTGAGCTTGGCGTCCTTGATGTGGGCGACGATCTTCTTCGCCAGCTCCTTGTCGATGCCTTCGCGCAGGGTGGCTTCCTGCTTCATCAGCTTGCCCGAGGCATAGGCGTCCTTGGCTTCCAGGCACTGCACGTCGATCTTGCGCTTGACCAGGCACAGCTTGAGGATTTCGATCATCGCTTCCAGCTGGAAATCGGCTTCGGCAGTCAGGGTGACGGTCAGCTCCTTGAATTCAAAGCTGCCTTTACCTTTCAAGTCGTAGCGGCGATCGAGTTCCTTGACCGCGTTTTCCACGGCGTTGGTGACTTCGTGTTTGTCCAGCTCGGACACTACGTCGAACGAGGGCATGTAAATTCTCCAGAAAATAAAGCGGCGTGGCTCGATACCGATGGAGCACGCCTGGCTTGACGGTTAAAATGCCGGGTCATTATAACGGTTGCCAGCATTGCGAAATGCCCTACATGCTCGTTCAGTTGCACACGAGCGGCGCGGGTCCTGTTTCTCCTTCACTGTGAGTCATTCATGCCGAACCCGAATTTGAGCATTGTGCTGGTCAACGACGACCCGCTAGCCTGTGAAACACTTCAGGCGCAACTGGCGCAAGCAGGCTACCTGGATATTCGCAGTACGCCCCATGACAAGGCGCTGAACATCCTCGAGCCGCTGCCCGCAAGCCTGCTGCTGGTGGCGGGCGATGCTGGCCTGGCGCTGGCCGCGCAGGTTCGCCAGTTCGATGAGATGAGCGACCACTATAGCTACATCCTGCTGATCAGCGACCGCCCGGCAGCCGAACTGCTCGACGAAACCGCCGACTTGGGCATCGACGAAGTGGTCGCGCCCAAGGCTCTGGACAGCCAATTGCTGCAACGGGTGTTCGCCGCCGACCGGCTGTGCAACATCGTGCAGCGCTTGCGCCAGGAAAACCGCCTGCTGCGCCAGAACATCGCCAGCCTTGAGCAGCGTAACCTGGTCGACTCCCTCACGGGCCTGGGCAACGCCCGCTACCTGCGCCAGAAGCTCACCGATAGCCTGCGCCAGGTACAGGCGCGCGGGGGGGCCATCTGCTACCTGCTGATCGGCATCGAACAGGCCGATGCCTTGCAGCGCGAACACGGCAGCGATTTTTACGACGAGCTGTTGCAGGGCATTGCCCGTCGCCTGCAGCAAATGGTGCGCCCTTTGGACGTGCTGGCCCGCCTGGACGACCAACATTTCGTGCTGCTGACCCTGCCCGCCGACCTGCAGGAGTGCGCGCCCAGCAGTTTCAAACGGTTGCACGATGGCCTCAACCTCAAGGGCTTCCAGACCCGCGCCGGCCTGATCGAGATCGCCGCCGGTATCAGCCTGGTCGGCCTGGACAGCAAGAGCCTGCCGATCGACCCGCAGGTGCTGTTCGACGAAGCCTGCGTGTTGCTCGATGAGTCCTACGCCACGCACCTGGTCAGCGCCAAGCGCCTGCCGGCCAAAGCCTGATGCTCGCGCCCACTTGGCACGTCCTGGGCGCTGGCAGCCTGGGCACCCTGTGGGCCTGCCGGCTGGCCCGCAGCGGCGTGCCGGTGCGCCTGATCCTGCGCGATGAGGCGCGCCTGCGGGCTTACTTGGCCGGGCCGGGCCTGACACTGGTCGAACAGGGCGTCAGCCACACCTACGCCATCGCCGCCGAAACCTTCGACAGCCAAACCCCGGTGGCACGCCTGCTGGTGGCCTGCAAGGCCTACGATGCCGAGCACGCCGTGGCACGGCTGGCCCCGCGCCTGAGCGCCAACGCCGAGCTGGTGTTGCTGCAGAACGGCCTGGGCAGCCAGGATGCGGTGGCGGCCATGCTGCCCCAGGCGCGCTGCATTTTCGCCTCCAGCACCGAAGGCGCCTTCCGCCCCCGGGACTGGCACGCGGTATTCGCCGGGCACGGTTTTACCTGGCTGGGCGACCCTGCGCGCCCACAACCGCCGCTGTGGCTGCACCAGCTGGATCAAGCCGGCATCCCCCACCAGTGGACACCCGACATCCTTACCCGCCTGTGGCGCAAGCTGGCACTCAACTGCGCGATCAACCCGCTGACCGTGCTTTACGATTGCCGTAACGGCGAGTTGCAGCAGCACGCCTGTGAAGTGGCCACCCTGTGCGCGGAGCTGGCCGAGCTGCTGGAGCATTGCGGGCAACCCGAAGCCGCGGTAGACCTGGCCTGCGAAGTGCAACGGGTGATCGCCGCCACCGCCGCCAACTTTTCTTCCATGCATCAGGACGTCAGCCACGGCCGGCGCAGCGAAATCGGCTACTTGCTGGGTTACGCCTGCGCGGCGGCGCAACGCCATAACCGCAGCCTGCCGCACTTGCGCCAACTGCAGGCGCGGTTGGTCGCGCACTTGCAAGGCAAAGGCCTGCCAAGCGTTTGATACACTGCGTGGGTGATGCCGTTTTCAACCCCAACAGGACTCTCGATGCCATTGCGCCAGCGCCTTGAAAATCTACCGGTCGGGCAAAAGCTGCTCGCCGCCCTCCTAGTGCTGCTGACCACCGTGCTGCTGGTCGCCAACCTGACCTTTATCAGCGCCGCCTACTGGATCTCCCAGGAAAGCATGGCGCCCCAGGCCCTGCAAACCATTGGCCGACTGGTCAGCAACCCCAGCCTGACCACCCAGGCACTGGACTCGCCGCTGGCCGCCGAGGCGCTGCTCAGCGAGTTGAACACCTATTCGCCGCTGCGCACGGCGGCGGTCTACGACGGCGAGGGCAAGCTGATCGCGCAATTGCAGCATGGCGAGCGCCTGAAGATCCCCGAGCGCTTTCGCAACCTGGAAAAATGGCGCGAAACAGAGTTTCGCAGCACCCAACTGATCCCCCTGTCGCGCCCTGGCCAGCCGTCCGGGCACTTGTTGCTGGTGGCCAGCAGCGAGCTGCCGATGGCGTTTTACACCGGCACCCTGACCGCGAGCCTGGGCATCCTGGTGTTCAGCGTACTGCTGTGGCTGATCATCGCCCGGCAAATCAAGCGCCTGATCACCCAGCCGATCTACCGCCTGGAACAACTGTCGCGCCAAGTGACCCGCGAAGAAAACTACGCCCTGCGCGCAGGCCCCGGCAACCACGATGAAATTGGCAGCCTGGCCGAAGCCTTCAACACCATGCTGTCGCGCATCGAAGCCCGCGAGCATCAGCTCAAGCGCGCCCGTGACGACTCCCAGGCCGCTTACGACCAGGCTCAGGGCCTGGCCGAAGAAACCCGCCACACCAACCGCAAGTTGGAGTTGGAGGTGCAGGTGCGCAGCAAGATCGAGAAAAAGCTCACCGGCTTTCAGAACTACCTCAACAGCATCATCGACTCCATGCCCTCGGCGCTGATTGCCCTGGACGAGCAGCTTTACGTGACCCAATGGAACCAGGAAGCCAGTGCGCTTTCCGGCACGCCATTGGACGAGGCGCTGAACCAGCCGATTTTCCTCGCCTTCGAGCCGCTCAAGCCGTTCCTGCCGCAGTTGAAGGTGACCGTGGAACGCCACGTAGTGGCTAAGATCGAGCGCGTGACCTGGGTGAAAGACGAAGTCGCCCACCATTACGCCCTCACCTTCTACCCGCTGATGGGCGGCGCCGGCCGGGGCGTGGTGATCCGTATCGACGACATCACCCAGCGCCTGTCGTTGGAAGACATGATGGTGCAGTCCGAGAAAATGCTCTCGGTGGGTGGCCTGGCCGCGGGCATGGCCCACGAAATCAACAACCCCCTGGGCGCGATACTGCACAACGTGCAAAACATTCGCCGGCGCCTGTCGCCGGACCTGCCGCGCAACGCCGAAGCCGCCCAAGAGGCCGCCATCGACCTGCAAACGGTGAACCGCTACCTGCAGATCCGCGAGATACCGCAGTTGCTTGACGGCATCCAGCAGGCCGGCGCACGGGCGGCGAAAATCGTCACCCACATGCTCAGCTTCAGCCGTCGCAGCAACCGGCAGATGGCGCCATGCGAACTGCCGGCGCTGATCGACCAGGCCGTGGATATCGCCGGCAACGACTTCGACCTGATCGACGGCTTCGACTTCAAGGGCCAGGCCATCGTGCGCCAGTTCGACCCGCAGTTGGGCCCGGTGCCGGGTACCGCCAACGAGCTGGAGCAGGTGTTGCTCAACCTGCTGAAAAACGCCGCCCAAGCCATCCATCAGCGCCCGGACGGTGGTGAGCCCGGGCGCATTACCCTGCGCACCCGGCTGAACCCCCCGTGGGCGGAAATCCAGGTAGAAGACAACGGCATCGGCATGCCCGAGTCGGTGCGCAAACGCACCTTCGAGCCGTTTTTCACCACCAAGGAAATCGGCCAGGGCACCGGCCTTGGGCTGTCGGTGTCGTACTTCATCATCACCAACAACCACAAGGGGCAGATGGAAGTGCACTCCACGCCAGGCCAAGGCACTTGCTTCACGCTGCGCCTGCCGTTGGCCCAGAGCAACCTGCCTTCCGCTACCCCCGCCACAACGGAGTTGTAAGACATGGGCTTTCGCTTGTCGAAGATCTACACACGCACTGGCGACAAAGGTGAAACCGGCCTTGGCGATGGCCGCCGCGTGGCCAAGGACCACCCGCGGGTCGAGGCCATTGGCGAAGTCGACACCCTCAACAGCCAGCTTGGCTTGCTGCTGGCCGGTTGCGCCGAGCAGCCCGGCCTGCAAGAGGTAATCGACGTCTTGGCGCCCTGCCAGCACCGCTTGTTCGACCTGGGCGGCGAATTGGCAATGCCGGCCTACCAGGCCCTGAACACTGCCGAGGTGGAGCGCCTGGAAGCGGCCATCGACGTGTGGAACGAAGAGCTGGGCCCGCTGGAAAACTTCATTTTGCCGGGCGGCTCCAGCCTGATCGCCCAGGCCCACGTGTGCCGTAGCCTGGCGCGCAGTGCCGAACGGCGCTGCCAGCATTTGAATGCGGTGGAGCCGCTGGAGGGCGTGGGGCTGGCGTATATCAACCGGCTGTCGGACTTACTGTTTGTGGCGGCGCGAGTGATTGCGCGCAGGCAGGGGGTGGCCGAGGTGTTGTGGCAGGCGGCTCTGAAGCCCTGAGAGCTTCGCGGATAAATCTGTTCCTACAGGTGCAAAACCTGTGCAGGAGCGGATCTATCCGCGAAAAGCCCTACTCGATTTCAGGCCAGAACGCCCGAATCCCGGCGACACCTTGCGCCCCCATGTCCCAGGCCCGCTGCCGATCGGCGGGCGACAGCCCACCCAGCAGAAACACCGGCTGGTTGAACCCTTCGATCAACCCCTGTGCCTGCGCCCAGCCCAGCGGCTGCGCATCGGGATGGGTTTGGGTGGGCTGCACCGGCGACAGCGTGACGAAATCCACGCCCATCTGTTTGGCCAGTGCCAGCTCCTCGGCGTTATGGCACGAGGCCGCCAACCAGCGCTCTTTCGGGAACGGTCGGCCCTTGCTGGCATATTTGCGCAACTGGGCGGCCGTGAGGTGCCAGCCGGCCGCCGGGAAGTCGCCCAGCCATTCCAGGGGGCCCTTGAGCATCAGTTGCGCCTTGCCGGCACACAGGCCCACGGCGTCTACCGCCAGGTCGCGGTACTGCGGGTCATAGCCGTTTGGCGCACGCAACTGGATCAGCTTGGCACCGTCGGCCACGGCTTTGCGAATGCCGCGCAGCAAGGGGCCGTTGTCCAGGTCTTCTGGCGTGATCAGGTACTCGGCGGGCAAACGCGCCGCCGCGACGATCGGCTGGTTGGCTTCGGGGAAGTCGTAGTCGGGCAACTCACGGGCGGTGACCCAAGCCAGCGGTTGGCCTTCGGCCCCGTGGGGCTGGCCGGTAAAGCCGCTGACTTCCCAGACATCCAGCAATACCTGCTTGTCGGCGTAGTCGTGCTGCACCTTGATCAGCGGGCGCGCAGCGCTTACGCCGATACCCAGTTCCTCGCGCAGCTCACGGGCCAGCGCGGCCTGCACGGCCTCGCCCTCCTCCACCTTGCCGCCGGGGAACTCCCACAGGCCACCCTGGTGCTGGTTATCGGCGCGCTTGGCGATCAGGATCTTGCCGTCGGCGCCACGGATCACCGCGGCCGCCACATGCACTCGTTTCACTATTCCTCCAGCCCAGCCTTTTGCCAGGCCTGGAAGGCCGGCCACTGGTAAATGGTTTCTACGTAGGCACTGGCCTGTGCAGTCAATTCGATCCGAAAGGTGCGCAGGCGCACGGCCACCGGGGCGAAGAAGGCGTCGGCCAGGCTGATTTCACCGAACAGCCACGGCCCTTTCACGGTGGCTGCGGCCTGGCATTCGGACCACAGCGCGAGCATGCGCTCGATCTCGGCCTGAGCATCGGCCGGCATCGGCGACAGGGGGGCGTCGTGCTGCAAATCCATCGACAGGTGGTTGCGCAGGGCAAAGAAGCCGCTGTGCATCTGCGCACAGGCCGAACGGGCCTGGGCACGGGCGGCGGTGTCTGCCGGCCACAAAGGCAGGCTTGGAAACTGCTCGGCCAGGTATTCGAAAATCGCCAGGGTGTCGGCGATGGCGCCGTGTTCACCCTTGAGCACCGGCACTTTGCCGCTGGGCGAATGCTCGAGCATGCGCTGCTTGCTATCGGGCTGGTTGAGCTTGATCAACTGCTCGGTGTAAGGGGCACCGGTCAGCTCCAGCGCCAGGGCCGCGCGCAGGGACCAGGAGGAGTAGCGTTTGTCGCCGATGATCAGTTGGTAGCTCATGTCCGAATCCTTGGTAGGGGGCTCTTCGCCGATGAATCCGCTCCTACGGGGTGGGCCGTGTAGGAGCGGATTTATCCGCGAACCATTCGACGCCGATCTTACGTGCGGTATTCGGCGTTGATTTTCACGTACTCGTGGGACAGGTCGGTGGTCCAGATAGTCTCGCTGCAGTCACCCCGGCCCAACTCGATGCGGATGGTGATTTCTTCACGGGCCATCACCGCCGAGCCTTGCTCTTCGGTGTAGCTGGCCGCGCGCCCGCCACGGCTGGCGATGCACACCTCGCCCAAGTACACGTCGATCTTGCTCACGTCCAACTGCGGCACGCCGGCACGGCCCACGGCCGCCAGGATACGGCCCCAATTGGGGTCCGAGGCGAACAGTGCGGTCTTGATCAGCGGCGAGTGCGCCACCGCGTAGCCCACGTCCAGGCATTCCTGGTGATTGCCGCCGCCGTTCACTTCGACCGTGACGAACTTGGTGGCGCCTTCGCCGTCGCGCACGATGGCCTGGGCCACTTCCATGCACACTTCGAACACGGCCTTCTTCAGCGCTTCGAACAACTCGCCGCGGGCCTCGGTCACTTCCGGCACATCGGCCTTGCCGGTGGCAATCAGCATGCAGCAGTCGTTGGTGGAGGTGTCACCGTCGATGGTGATGCGGTTGAACGACTTGTTGGCGCCGTCCAGCATCAGGTCCTTGAGCACCGCCGGTGCCACCTTGGCGTCGGTGGCGATGTAGCCGAGCATGGTGGCCATGTTCGGGCGGATCATGCCCGCGCCCTTGCTGATGCCGGTCACGGTAACGGTCACGCCGTTGAACTGGAACTGGCGGCTGGCGCCCTTGGGCAGCGTGTCGGTGGTCATGATGCCGGTGGCGGCTTCTGCCCAATGGTTTTCCGACAGGTCGTCGAGGGCCGCTTGCAGCGCGCCTTCGATTTTATCGACCGGCAGCGGTTCACCGATCACGCCGGTGGAGAACGGCAACACCGCGCTTGCGTCAACGCCGGTCAGCTTGGCCAGGCTCGCGCAGGTACGCTCGGCAGCCGCCAGGCCTTGCTCGCCGGTGCCAGCATTGGCATTGCCGGTGTTGGTCAGCAGGTAACGGATGGTGCCCTGCACGCGCGCCTTGGACAGGATCACGGGGGCGGCGCAGAACGCATTCAGGGTGAACACGCCAGCAACGCTGGAACCTTCGGCGCAGCGCATCACTACCACGTCCTTGCGGCCCGGGCGCTTGATGCCGGCAGAGGCGATACCGAGTTCAAAACCTGCCACCGGGTGCAACGTTGGCAAAGGACCAAGACCAACAGCCATGGGAACGCTCCTAGAATACAATGGTAAAACGCCGCGACGGCTGAAGCCGGTCGCGGCGTGGATGTTTCAGGTCAGTGTCGGATCGTTAGTTGATCTGACCGTGACAGTGCTTGAATTTCTTGCCCGAACCACACCAGCACAGCTCGTTGCGGCCCAGCTTCTGGTCGTTGCGCACCGGCGCTGACGCCAAGGCGAGGTCAGAACCCTCTTCCAGCAAGGCAACTTCGGGCTGATCAAGGCTGGGTGCATCGGCGTGCTCGAACTGCATGCGCGAGGCCAACTCTTCGGCTTCCTGACGCAGGCGCGCCTCTTCCTCGATCGGGTCTTCGCGACGCACTTGCACGTGGGACAGTACACGAATGGTGTCGCGCTTGATCGAGTCCAGCAGTTCCTGGAACAGGGTAAACGACTCGCGCTTGTATTCCTGCTTCGGGTTCTTCTGGGCGTAGCCACGCAGGTGGATACCGTGACGCAGGTGGTCCATGGTCGACAGGTGGTCTTTCCACAGGTCGTCCAGCACGCGCAGCAGGATCTGCTTCTCGAAGGTGCGCAGGGCATCGGCGCTGGCCTGCTCTTCCTTCTCGTTGTAGGTCGCCAGCAGCTCGGTCAGCAGTTTGTCGCGCAGGGTTTCTTCGTACAGGTGATCGTCTGCATCCAGCCATTGCTGAATCGGCAGCTTCACGCCGAAGTCGGTCTCGATGGCCGCTTCCAGGCCCTTCACATCCCATTGCTCTGGCAGCGACTGCGGCGGGATGTGCAGGCTGATGGTGCTGTTGAGCACTTCCTGACGGAAGTCGGCGATGGTGTCGCCGATGTTGTCGGCAGCCAGCAGGCTGTTACGCATGTGGTAGATCACTTTACGCTGCTCGTTGGCAACGTCGTCGAATTCCAGCAATTGCTTGCGGATATCGAAGTTGCGGCCTTCAACCTTGCGCTGGGCCTTCTCGATGGCGTTGGTCACCATGCGGTGCTCGATCGCCTCGCCGGACTGCATGCCCAGCGCCTTCATGAAGTTTTTCACCCGGTCAGAGGCGAAGATGCGCATCAGGCTGTCTTCCAGCGACAGGTAGAAACGGCTGGAACCGGTGTCGCCCTGACGGCCGGCACGGCCACGCAGCTGGTTGTCGATACGGCGAGATTCATGACGCTCGGAAGCGATCACGTGCAGGCCACCGGACTCGATCACTTGCTGATGGCGCTTCTGCCAGTCGGCCTTGATCTGCGCGATCTGCTCGGCGCTTGGGCTCTCCAGGGAGGCCACTTCGACTTCCCAGTTACCGCCCAGCAGGATGTCGGTACCACGGCCAGCCATGTTGGTGGCGATGGTCAACGCACCCGGACGACCGGCTTGCGCGATGATCTCGGCTTCCTTCTCGTGGAACTTGGCGTTGAGCACCTTGTGCTCGATGCCTTCCTTGTTGAGCAAGGCCGACATGTGCTCGGAGGTTTCGATGGTCGCCGTACCCACCAGGACAGGACGGCCCTGGGCCATGCTTTCCTTGATGTCGGTGACGATGGCCGCGTACTTCTCATCGGCAGTCAGGTACACCAGGTCGTTGAAGTCTTTACGCGCCAACGGCTTGTTCGGCGGGATGACCATCACCGACAGGGTGTAGATCTGGTGGAACTCGAACGCTTCGGTGTCTGCGGTACCGGTCATGCCGGACAGCTTGTTGTACAGACGGAAGTAGTTCTGGAACGTGGTCGAGGCCAGGGTCTGGCTTTCGGCCTGGATGTTCAGGTTCTCTTTCGCTTCGATGGCCTGGTGCAGGCCCTCGGACAGGCGACGGCCCGGCATGGTACGGCCGGTGTGTTCGTCGACCAGCAGGATCTGGCCGTCCTGCACGATGTACTCGACGTTGCGATGGAACAGCTTGTGCGCACGCAGGCCAGCGTAAACGTGGGTCAGCAGGCCCAGGTTGTGCGCCGAGTAGAGGCTCTCGCCTTCGGCCAGCAGGCCGACGCGGGTGAGCATCTCTTCGATGAACTGGTGACCGGCTTCGTTGAGCTCGACCTGGCGGGTCTTCTCGTCGACGGTGTAGTGGCCAGCCTTGGTGACTTCGCCTTCCACTTCTTCGATGTGCTGTTCAAGCTGCGGGATCAAACGGTTGATCTCGGTGTACAGCTTGGAGCTGTCCTCGGCCTGACCGGAAATGATCAGCGGGGTACGGGCTTCGTCGATGAGGATGGAGTCGACTTCGTCGATCACGGCAAAATTGAGTTCGCGCTGGAATTTCTCTTCCAGGCTGAACGCCATGTTGTCGCGCAGGTAATCGAAACCAAATTCGTTGTTGGTGCCGTAGGTGATGTCCGAGGCGTAAGCCAGGCGCTTTTCTTCAGGCGGCGCGAAAGGCGTGACGACGCCCACGGTCAACCCGAGGAATTCGTACAGCGGGCGCATCCAGTTGGCGTCTCGGCGGGCCAGGTAGTCGTTGACGGTGACCACGTGCACGCCCTTCCCGGACAATGCATTGAGGTACACGGCCAAGGTGGCGACCAGGGTCTTGCCTTCACCGGTACGCATCTCAGCGATCATGCCTTCGTGCAAGGTCATGCCGCCAATCAGCTGGACGTCGAAGTGGCGCATACCCATGACGCGCTTACCGGCTTCGCGGCACACCGCAAAAGCTTCAGGCAGAAGGTTGTCGAGGGTCTCGCCTTTTGCCAGGCGGGCCTTGAACTCTTCGGTCTTGGCGCGCAGCTGCTCGTCCGAGAGGGCCACCATTTGCTCTTCGAAGGCATTGACGACCTGGACCGTCTTGAGCATGCGCTTTACTTCACGCTCGTTCTTGCTTCCAAAAAGTTTCTTTAACAAAGGCGCAAACATATCGGCAGGATCTTCCACACATAGGGATGGAGGGCGGCCCCGTGAGTCGCCCGAGCAGCCCTCATGGCCGCATGCGAACGAGTATTCTACCCGGAAACGGTGGTGAGGAAAGTGGCGTTATTTCCACGATGCTGGCACAGCGCTTTGACGGGGCTTTTTTACAATAAGGCCTTTTTCGTCAACTTCAACCCACAAGGTGCATAACTTCATGAAACAAACCATCAAACCTTGGTCGCACGGCCGGGTACCAAGCTGCTTTCTGCTACCATGCAGGCCTCTCACAACCGGTACACCACCATGGCTTTCCGCCCGCCTGTAGCCCGGGCGCCCGCCGTCCTGCTGCGCGAAGCCAAGCCCCTCAAGGCCTTGTTCAGCCAGGCCCAGCGCCTGTCACACCTGCAACGCCTGCTGGAAAGCCAGTTGCAACCGGCTGCCCGGGCGCATTGCTACGTGGCCTCTTGGCGCGAAGGCAATCTGTTGCTAATCGTGACCGATGGCCATTGGGCCACGCGCTTGCGCTACCAGCAAAATCGCTTGCTGCGCCAGTTGCAGGCCCTGCAGGAATTCAACGGGCTCACGCGCATCCAGTTGAAGGTGCAGCCGCCCACGGTGCAAACCACCACGGGCGGGCATGGCGTGGATTTGTCGCCGGTAGCGGCAGAAAGCATTCAGGCCACGGCCGAGAGCATCACCGACCCCAACCTGCGTGCGGCGTTGGAGCGGTTGGCGGCACATGCCAACAAGCCCAAGCCTTAAGGCGCACCGGCGATGGCGTACCTGAGGGCCCCATGGCGGGCAGGCCCTGCTCGCACAAAAAGCCAATGCAAAATCCCGGGCACAAAAAAGGCCACCCGAAGGTGGCCTCAAGAACTAAAGCAGAGAGAGTTCGTACTTACACTGCCGCAACCGGACGCATGTAAGAGATCGGTGCCGTACTGGCATCTTCGAAAGTCACCACTTCCCAGGCATCTGTCTGCTCGATGAGCTTGCGCAGAAGCTGGTTGTTCAGTGCATGGCCAGACTTGAAGCCACGGAACTCACCAATCAGGCTATTGCCCAGCAGGTAGAGGTCGCCGATGGCGTCGAGGATCTTGTGTTTGACGAATTCGTCTTCATAGCGAAGGCCGTCTTCGTTCAACACGCCGTCCTTGTCGACCACGATAGCGTTTTCAACGCTGCCGCCGAGTGCGAGGTTGTGCTTGCGCAGGTACTCGATATCACTCATGAAACCAAAGGTACGGGCGCGGCTGACTTCTTTTACGAACGAAGTACTGGAAAAATCCACGCTGGCGCTTTGGGTGCGGTTACGGAACACCGGGTGATCGAAATCGATCTCGAAGCTCACCTTGAACCCTTCGAAAGGCACGAAAGTGGCGCGCTTGTCGCCGTCTTCCACTGTCACTTCTCGCAGGATGCGGATGAATTTCTTGGCTGCGTCCTGCTCTTCCAGGCCGGCAGATTGAATCAGGAATACGAAGGGTCCAGCGCTACCATCCATGATCGGGACTTCGGACGCGGAGAGCTCGACGTAGGCGTTATCGATGCCCAGGCCAGCCATGGCCGAGAGCAAGTGCTCCACCGTGTCTACCTTGGTATCGCCGTTGACCAGAGTGGTCGACATCGTGGTCTCGCCAACATTTTCCGCACGAGCGGGAATCTGGACCATAGGGTCCAGGTCGGCGCGGCAGAACACGATGCCGGTATCCACAGGTGCAGGCTTGAGGGTCAGGTAAACCTTCTCCCCGGAGTGCAGGCCTACACCGGTGGCACGGATAATATTCTTCAGGGTGCGTTGTTTAATCATGGCATTGGCCGCTTCAGCGCAAATTGCGAACTGGTATCAACAAAGGCTGGCGATAATAGCAGACCCGGCCTTTGCTGAACACCAATCACCTTCATAGCCCTGATAAATTCCATCAATCAGCCTGACGACGCAGGAATGCCGGGATGTCCAGGTAGTCCAAATCGTCTTGCGGGTTGAGTTTCGCAGCCTGCGCAGCACCGGCGTGGGCCTGGTTGCGCATCACGGTCGGGCGATCCAGGTCGCGGTAGTTCACCGACGGCAGCTCCTGACGAGCGGGAGCCTGGCTAGGCGCCTGCTGGGCAGAGGAAGCCTGCAAGGTATTGTCGATGATTTTTACCGGTTTCTCGATTTTTGCACCCAGGCCGGTGGCAACCACGGTCACGTGCAGTTCATCGCGCATGTCCGGATCGATAACGGTACCGACCTTGACCATGGCGTGATCCGACGCGAACGCCTCGATGATGCTACCCACGTCGGAGTACTCGCCCAGGGACAGGTCGGGACCTGCGGTGATGTTCACCAGGATACCGCGGGCACCCTGCAGGTTGACGTCTTCGAGCAGCGGGTTGCGGATGGCCGCCTCGGTCGCTTCACGCGCACGGTTCGGACCGCTGGCGCAGCCGGTACCCATCATTGCCATGCCCATCTCGCTCATGACAGTACGTACGTCGGCGAAGTCGACGTTGATCATGCCCGGGCGCTTGATGATGTCGGAGATACCGCGAACGGCACCGGCCAGTACATCGTCAGCCTTGGCGAAGGCCGACAGCAGGCTTGCATCCTTGCCCAGGATGGTCAGCAGCTTCTCGTTCGGGATGGTAATCAGAGAGTCGACGCTCTCCGACAGCGCGCGGATGCCTTCATCGGCGATCTGCATGCGCTTGCGACCTTCGAACGGGAACGGACGGGTCACCACGGCTACGGTGAGGATACCCATCTCTTTGGCCACTTCGGCAATGATCGGGGCCGCACCGGTACCGGTACCGCCACCCATGCCGGTGGTGATGAACACCATGTTGGTGCCCTGCAGCACTTCGGCGATGCGCTCGCGATCTTCCAGCGCGGCCTGACGACCGACCTCCGGATTGGCGCCAGCACCCAGGCCCTTGGTCACACCGGTACCCAGTTGCAGAATGGTGCGTGCACCGATGTTTTTCAGTGCTTGGGCATCAGTGTTGGCGCAGATGAATTCCACGCCTTCAATGTTGCTCTTGACCATATGATTGACGGCGTTGCCGCCGCCACCACCTACACCGATAACCTTGATTACCGGGCTTGCGGGGACGTTGTCTACGAGCTCGAACATTTTCCCTCTCCTTTCAGTTCTCTAGTTTTTTGCGCCTACTACTACCGCTTGTGAAACTTAGAAATTGCCTTGAACCCAACGTTTGAAGCGTTCCAGCACAGGTGCCTTGGGTTCATCGCCATAGCTGCTGCTGTTACTCATACCGTTGAGGGACACGCCGTCGTTCTGCTTTTGCAGCCCGTATACCAGCAAGCCCACGCCAGTTGAGTAGATCGGGTTGCGAACGACGTCCGCGAGCCCGTGAACCGAATGCGGTACGCCCAGGCGCACCGGCATGTGGAAAATTTCTTCGGCCAGTTCGATCGCGCCTTCCATCTTGGAAGTGCCACCGGTCAGCACGATGCCAGCCGGGATCAGGTCTTCGTAGCCACTGCGACGCAGTTCGGCCTGGATCAGGGTGAACAGCTCGTCATAACGCGGCTCGACCACTTCGGCCAGGGCCTGGCGGCTGAGCTCGCGCGGTGGGCGGTCACCCACGCTCGGCACCTTGATGGTTTCGCCGGCACCGGCCAGCTTGGCCAGGGCGCAGGCGTAGCGGATCTTGATCTCTTCGGCGTACTGGGTCGGCGTGCGCAGGGCCATGGCGATGTCGTTGGTCACCTGGTCGCCGGCAATCGGGATAACCGCGGTGTGACGGATCGCGCCTTCGGTGAAGATCGCGATGTCGGTGGTGCCGCCGCCGATGTCGACGATGCACACGCCCAGTTCTTTCTCGTCGTCGGTCAGCACCGAGTACGCAGACGCCAGTTGCTCGAGGATGATGTCGTCGATTTCCAGGCCACAGCGGCGCACGCACTTCTCGATGTTCTGCGCGGCGTTAACGGCGCAGGTCACCACGTGAACCTTGGCTTCCAGGCGCACGCCCGACATGCCCAAGGGTTCGCGAACGCCCTCCTGGTTGTCGATCACGTAGTCCTGCGGCAGGGTGTGCAGCACGCGCTGGTCGGCAGGGATGGCCACGGCCTGGGCGGCGTCGAGCACGCGCTCAAGGTCGGCAGCGCTGACTTCACGGTCGCGAATGGCGACGATGCCGTGGGAGTTCAGGCTGCGGATATGGTTGCCCGCCACGCCGACGAACGCCGAGTGAATGCGGCAACCAGCCATCAGTTGCGCCTCTTCCACCGCGCGCTGGATGGACTGCACGGTGGACTCGATGTTCACCACCACGCCCTTCTTCAGGCCGCGGGACGGATGGGTGCCGATACCGACGATTTCCAGGGTGCCATCGGCCGCGACCTCGCCCACCAGTGCCACCACCTTGGAGGTGCCGATATCCAGACCGACGATCATTTTGCCGCTTTGCACGTTTGCCATGGTCCTGCCTCTTCTTAATTCTTCGCGACGGCAGGTTGCGCCGCCGCCTGAGCTGCCGGGTCACGCCAGGTCACGGCCAGGCCGTTGGCGTAACGCAAGTCGATGCTCGCAATGTTCGTGATCTGGTCTTTGAGTGTCTTGTCGTAAATGGCCAGGAAACGGCGCATTTTATCGACCAGGTTGCCGCGCCCCAGCATCAGCTGGATGCCCGGGCCGGCACTGCCAGCCCCGGTGGTCAGGAACCAGCTACCGCGCTCGCGCAGTTCGAGCCTGGCGATGGAGAAGCCCATCGGCCGCAGCATCTGGCTCAGCACCTGGTATTGCTCCATGACTTTTTGCTGGGCACGCTGCGGCCCGAACAACTGCGGCAAGTGCTCGTAGTTGGCCAACTCGCGCGGCGCGAACGCCTGGCCCTGGTTGTTCAGCAATGCCTCGTCGCCCCAACGGGCCACCGGCAGTTGTTCTTCAAGGCGGATCACCACCTGGTCGGGCCACACGCGACGCACTTCGGCGTGAGCGATCCAGGGCATGGTCTCAAGCTCGGTGCGCATGCTGGCCAGGTCAATGGTGAAGAAGCTCGCCGCCACGTAAGGCGCGATGCGCTGCTGCACGGCCTGCTGGCTGATGTAGCTGAGGTCGCCCTGCACGGCGATCTTGGTGATCGGCCGGTCGGCATACGGCATCAGGTACACGGCGCCCTGATAGGTAGCGGCGCCCAGCACCAGCAGCAGGACGGGCCAGAACAGCTTCTTGAAGAAGCCGAAGTCGGCCTTGGACACGCGCGCCGACATCGGCTCTTTGGCCACCATTCGGCTGGCACCACGCGGCACCGGCTTGTTACGGCCGGGTGCGGGTTGCTGATGACGAAGCGTCGCGCCTTGCATGGGTTTAACCTCGCGCCTCTACGCTGGCCGCCAGGATCGCCAGCACCAACTGCTGGAAATCCAGGCCGGCAGCACGTGCCGCCATAGGGACAAGGCTGTGGTCGGTCATGCCGGGGGCCGTGTTGACCTCCAGCAGCCAGAAACGGCCTTGCTCGTCCTGCATCACATCCAGACGCCCCCAGCCGGTGATACCAATGGCGTCACAGGCGCGAGCGGTCAGGTCGATGAGTTCTGCTTCTTTCTCGGCGCTCAGCCCGCACGGGATTCGATACTGGGTATCGTTGGCCACGTACTTGGCGTCGTAGTCGTAGAAGGTGTGCGGGGTGCCCAGGGCAATGGGCGGCAAGACCTGGCCACGCAGGGTCGCGATGGTGAACTCGGGACCTTGAATCCACTGCTCTACCAGGACTTGCGAATCGTAGGTGCTGGCTGCTTTCCATGCGCCGATCAATTCCTCGACGCTGGTCACTTTGGCCATACCGATACTTGAACCTTCATGGCCCGGTTTGACGATCAAAGGGAAGCCCAGTTCCCTGCCCGCGCAAATACAATCGGCTTCGCTTTCCAGCACGGCGTGGTGCGGGGTGGAAATACCCAGGCTTTGCCACACTTGCTTGGTGCGCAGCTTGTCCATGGCCAGGGCCGAGGCCAGGATGCCACTGCCGGTGTACGGGATGCCCAGGCATTCGAGCAAGCCTTGCATGCTGCCGTCCTCACCGCCGCGACCGTGCAGGATGATGAACGCGCGGTCGATTTTCTCGGTGGTCAAACGGGTCAGGAAATCATCGCCCACGTCGATGCCAAATGCGTCAACGCCGCCGGCCTGCAGCGCTTCAAGCACCGCGCTGCCGGATTTCAGGGACACCTCGCGCTCGGCGCTCTTGCCGCCGAACAACACGGCCACGCGGCCGAAATCCTTCGGGGCGATGGTCGAGAACAGAGAGGAGTAGGCGCTAGCAGTCATTTCGATTTCCCCTCGCCAGCGGCCACGGCGCCAGCGAACAACGGACTTTTCAGTAATTGCGGGGCCAGCCCGCCAATGTCACCGGCACCCTGGCACAGCAGGATGTCACCGGGGCGCAGCAACGGCTTGACCAGCGGCGCCAGTTCCACGCCGCGCTCGATGTAGATCGGGTCCAGTTGGCCGCGCTGGCGAATGCTGTGGCACAGTTGACGGCTGTCGGCACCGGGGATCGGCTCTTCGCCGGCCGGGTAGACTTCCATCAGCAGCAGCACGTTGGCGTCGGCCAGCACCTGTACGAAGTCGTCGTACAGGTCGCGGGTACGGCTGAAGCGGTGCGGCTGATATACCATCACCAAACGGCGATCGGGCCAGCCGCCACGCACGGCGTTGATCACCGCGGCGACTTCGCGCGGGTGGTGGCCGTAGTCGTCGACCAACATCACGTTGCCGCCTTCCACCGGCAGCTCGCCGTACACCTGGAAGCGTCGGCCTACGCCCTGGAAGCCTGAAAGACCTTGCACGATGGCTTCGTCGCTGATGCCTTCGTCGCTGGCGATGGCGATGGTGGCCAAGGCGTTGAGCACGTTGTGGTTGCCGGGCATGTTCACCGACACGTTCAACGGCTCGCGGTCACGGCGCAGCACGGTGAAATAGGTTTGCATGCCGGCCTGGCGAATGTTGATCGCGCGCACGTCGGCTTCTTCGCTGACGCCGTAAGTCATGGTCGGGCGAGCGATCTGCGGGAGAATCTCGCGCACCACCGGGTCGTCCAGGCACACCACGGCCAAGCCATAGAACGGCAGGTTGTGGAGGAATTCGACGAAGGTTTTCTTCAACTTGTTGAAGTCGCCCTCGTAGGTGTCCATGTGGTCGGCGTCGATGTTGGTGACCACGGCCACCAGCGGCTGCAAGTGCAGGAAGCTGGCATCGCTCTCGTCGGCCTCGGCGATCAGGTAGCGGCTGGTACCCAACTGCGCATTGGTACCGGCAGCGTTCAAACGGCCACCGATGACGAACGTCGGGTCCAGGCCACCGGCGGCGAACACCGAAGCGATCAGGCTGGTGGTGGTGGTTTTGCCGTGGGTACCGGCCACGGCGATGCCGTGACGGTAGCGCATCAGCTCGGCGAGCATTTCGGCACGCGGTACTACTGGAATACGGCGCTCAAGGGCGGTCGCCACTTCCGGGTTGGAGGTGTTGACGGCGCTGGAGGTGACCAGCACGTCGGCACTGGCGGCGTTTTCCGCGCGGTGGCCGATGAAGATTTCGGCGCCGAAGGACTTCAGCCGCTCGGTGACAGGCGAGGCCTTGAGGTCGGAACCCGACACTTGGTAACCCAGGTTCAGCAGCACCTCGGCGATGCCGCACATGCCCACGCCGCCGATGCCGACGAAGTGGATACGGCGGATGCGGCGCATTTCCGGTTGCGGCATGGCTTTCTGATTTTCAACCATGGGCCACCTCCAGGCAGACTTCGACGACGGTGCGCGTGGCATCGGGTTTGGCCAGGCGACGGGCAGTGGTCGCCATGCTGTTGAGTTTTTCCGGGTGCATCAGTACCTCTTTCAGGCGGTCAGCCAACTGGGCTGCGCCGGTAGTCGCTTGCGGCATCAGGAAGGCAGCGCCTTCACGGGCCAGATAGTCGGCGTTTTGCGTCTGGTGGTCGTCGATCGCGTGCGGCAAGGGCACCAGCAACGATGGCAAGCCGGCCGCCGCCAGCTCGCTCACGGTCAGGGCGCCGGCGCGGCAGATCACCAGGTCGGCCCAGCCATAGGCTTGAGCCATGTCTTTGATGAACGGCGCGACCTGAGCTTCAATGCCCACGGTGCGATAGCGTTCGGCGGTGACATCCGCATGGTTCTTGCCCGTTTGATGGAACACTTCGGGGCGAAATTCTGCCGGGACCAAGGCCAAGGCCTCGGGTACCAGCTTGTTCAATGGCTCGGCGCCCAGGCTGCCACCGGTGATCAGCAACCGCGGCTTGCGCCCGGCCAGGCTTTGGCGCGGGGTTTCCAGGAACAGCTCGGTGCGCACCGGGTTGCCGGTGGTACGGCGCTTGGCCGAGGCACTGAAGGTATTCGGGAAAGCTTCGCAGACTCGGCTGGCCAACGGCACCAGCATCCGATTGGCGGTACCGGCCACGGCGTTCTGCTCGTGGACGATCACCGGCACCCCGGCAAGCTTCGCCGCCAGGCCGCCAGGGCCTGTGACGTAGCCACCGAAGCCGACCACGCACACCGGCTTGAGCTGACGAATGACCCGTCGCGCCTGGAACAACGCCTTGATCAGCACGAACGGCGCCTTGAGCAGGGACAATTTGCCCTTGCCGCGCAGCCCAGTGACGTTGATCAGGTGCAGTTTCAGCCCGGCCGCCGGCACCAGTTCGTTTTCGATGCCGCGCGGCGTGCCTAGCCAGTGCACGGTGTAACCACGGGCCTGGAATTCCTTGGCGCACGACAGCGCCGGAAATACATGCCCACCGGTACCACCGGCCATGATCAGGATGTTTTTATCGGCCATGGGGCGACTCCTCGGCGAAGTCACTCTCATTGAACTCGGTCTCTTCGCTGCCCAGGTGCGTGCGGCTCTCCCACTCGATGCGCAGCAACAAGCCAAGGCAGGCACAGCAGATCACCAGCGAACTGCCGCCGTAACTGAGGAACGGCAAGGTCAGGCCCTTGGTCGGCAACAAGCCGACGTTCACACCGATATTGATCAAAAACTGACCGATCCACAGGAACGACAGACCGTAGGCCATGTAGGCGGCGAAAAACTGTTTGGAGCGCTCGGCCCACATGCCGATGTACATGCCGCGGATACACACGAACACGAACAGCGCTACGGTGCACAGCGAACCGACCACGCCCAGTTCTTCGGCCAATACCGAGAACACGAAGTCGGTGTGCGCTTCAGGCAGGTAGAACTGCTTCTGCACGCTATTGCCCAGGCCGGCGCCCAACCAGCCACCGCGACCGAAGGCGATCAGCGCCTGGGTCAACTGGTAGCCGGAACCGAACTGGTCCGCCCAAGGGTCGGTGAAGGTGGTCAAACGCGCCATCCGGTAGGGTTGCGCCTGCACCAGGATAAACACCGCGGCCACCGCCAGCACCACCATCAGGCTGAAGCGGAACAGGCCCACGCCGCCGAGGAACAGCATGGCCGCCGCAGCGCCCATCATCACCACGGTGGCACCGAAGTCGGGCTCCATCAGCAAGAGCCCCGCCATGGGCAGCAGCACGATGAACGGCTTGAAGAAGCCCATCCAGCTCTCGCGCACTTCCTTCTGTTGGCGCACCAGGTAACCGGCCAGGAAGATCACCACGAACACCTTGGCCACTTCCGAGGGCTGCACGTTGAACGCGCTGAAGCCGATCCAGCGCATCGAACCGTTTACCTCGCGGCCAATGCCCGGTACCAGCACCAGTACCAGCAGGCCGAAGGCACCCATCAGCATGAACCAACCCAGGCGTTGCCAGGTGGCGATGGGGATCATCATGGTCACGCCGCAGGCGCCCAGGCCCAGCACCAGGTACACCAGGTGGCGAATCATCATGTACAGCGGGTTGCCGGAGTTCACCGCCGCCACTTCCGAGGAAGCCGAGGCGATCATCACCAGGCCCAGGCCCAGCAGCGCCAGGCAGCCGGCCAGCATCGGGAAGTCGACGTCGATGCCTCGACCACTGATGAGCGGCGATGGGTACGGCTTGATCACGCCAAGAATCATGACAAGCCCTCCACGGCTTGGGCGAACAGGCGCCCGCGCTCTTCGTAGTTCTTGAACATGTCCAGGCTCGCGCAGGCCGGCGACAGCAACACTGCGTCCCCCGGTTGGGCCAATTCGGCGCAACGAGCGACGGCGTCGTCCAGGTTGCTCACGCGCACCAGTGGCACGCTGTCACCCAGCACCTGGGCAATCAGTTCGGCGTCACGGCCGATCAGTACCACGGCGCGGCAATGGGCAGCGATCGGCGCCTTGAGGCCGGAAAAATCCGCGCCCTTGCCATCGCCACCGGCCACCAGCACCAACTTGCCGTCGATATCGGTACCCAGGCCTTCGATAGCGGCCAGGGCCGCGCCGACGTTGGTGGCCTTGGAGTCGTCGTAGTAGCTCACGCCATTGAGTTCACGCAGCCATTGGCAACGGTGGGCAAGCCCGGCAAAGGTGCGCAGCGTGGCCAGCATCGGCTCGAATGGCAGGCCCACGGCGTGGCCCAGGGCCAGGGCCGCAAGGGCATTGGCCTGGTTGTGCGCGCCACGGATTTTCAGTTCGCTGGCCGGCATCAGGTTCTGGAATTCGAAGGCCAGGTATTTCTCGCCGTTCTCTTCACGCAGGCCGAACGCCTTGAAGTCCGGCTTGTTCAGGCCGAAGCTCCAGCACGGCAGGCCTTCGCCCATCAACGGACGGGTCAAGGCGTCCTGGCGGTTGAACACCACTTGGCGGGCACCACGGAAGATCCGGTGCTTGGCCAGGTGGTAGGCCGGCAGGCCGCTGTAGCGGTCCATGTGGTCTTCGCTGATGTTCAACACGGTGGCCACTTCGGCGTTCAATTGGTCGGTGGTTTCCAGTTGGAAACTCGACAGCTCCATCACGTACAGCTCGACGTCGTCGCCGAGCAGGTCCAGCGCCGGGGTGCCGAGGTTGCCGCCCACGGCCACGCGCTTGCCGGCCGCAGCCGCCATGTCGCCGACCAGGGTGGTGACGGTGCTCTTGGCATTGGAACCGCTGATGGCCACGATCGGCGCCTTCGCGTGACGCGCGAACAGCTCGATATCACCGGAAAGCTTCACGCCACGAGCCGCTGCGGCTTGCAGCGCCGGGGTCGCCAGGGCCAAGCCGGGGCTGACGTACAGCTCGCTGGCACGGCACAAAAATTCCACGTCCAGCTCGCCACAGCGCACGTCGACGTGCGGGTAGTCACGGCGCAGTGTCGCCAGTTCCGGCGGATTCTCGCGCGTGTCGGCCACGGCAAAGGCAATGCCCTGGTGCGCGAGGAAGCGCACCAGGGACATGCCGCTCTTGCCGAGGCCGACAACGATGCGGAATTGGTCAGAAGCGATCAGAGACACTCGTTCTACCTCAGTTTCAGCGTGGCAAGGCCGATCAACACGAGAATCACGGTGATGATCCAGAAACGGACGATCACGCGTGGCTCGGGCCAGCCCTTGAGTTCAAAATGGTGGTGGATCGGTGCCATGCGGAAGACGCGGCGACCGGTCAGCTTGAAGGAAGCAACCTGAATGACCACTGAAAGGGTTTCCACCACGAAAATGCCGCCCATGATGAACAGCACGATTTCCTGGCGAACGATCACGGCGATGGTGCCCAGGGCTGCACCCAGCGCCAGCGCGCCAACGTCACCCATGAACACTTGCGCAGGGTAGGTGTTGAACCACAGGAAGCCCAGGCCGGCACCGATCAGCGCGCCGCAGAACACGATCAGCTCGCCCGCGCCCGGCACGTAGGGAATCAGCAGGTAGTCGGCGAACTTGATGTTGCCCGACAGGTAGCAAAAGATCCCCAGTGCGCCACCGACCATCACGGTCGGCAGGATGGCCAGGCCGTCCAGGCCGTCGGTCAGGTTGACCGCGTTGCTGGAGCCGACGATCACGAAATAGGTCAGCACGATGAAGCCGGCGCCCAATGGAATGCTGGCATCCTTGAGCATCGGGATGATCAGGGTGGTTTCCACCGCGCTTGGCGCGGTGACGTACAGGAACACCGCGGCGCCCAGGCCAAATACCGACTGCCAGAAATACTTCCAGCGGCTTGGCAGGCCGCGCGAGTTCTTCTCGATCACCTTGCGGTAGTCATCGACCCAGCCGATGCCACCGAACAGCAGGGTTACCAGCAACACGGTCCACACGTAGCGGTTGGACAGGTCCGCCCACAGCAGCGTGCTGATACCGATCGCGGACAAGATCAACGCGCCGCCCATGGTCGGGGTTCCGGACTTGGACAGGTGCGATTGCGGGCCGTCGTTACGCACGGCCTGGCCGATCTGGCGAATCTGCAGGGTACGGATCATCCATGGGCCCAGGCACAGGGCCAGTGACAACGCGGTCAATACACCCAGGATCCCGCGCAGGGTCAGGTATTGGAAGACCGCGAAGCCTTTGTAGAACTGTTGCAGATACTCAGCCAGCAGCAGCAGCATTAATGTTTCTCCCCGCTGGAACCGCACAAGGCCGCCACGACGTTTTCCATCGCAGCGCTGCGCGAACCCTTGATCAAAATAGTGGTGTTAGTGGCCTGCTCGGCGCCAAGGGCGGCGATCAGGTCAGCTTGAGTAGCGAAATGGCGGGCATTGGAACCGAACGCGGCCACTGCATGGGCCATCATCGGACCTACGGCATACAGGGCGTCGACCTTGCCCTTGGCGTATTCACCGACCTGCTGGTGACCCTCTTGCGCCCATTGCCCCAATTCGCCGATGTCTCCGAGCACCAGAACGGTGCGGCCGGAAAAGCCGGCGAGTATATCAATGGCAGCACACATTGAGGTGGGGTTTGCGTTATAGCTGTCGTCGATGACCCGCAGCCCGGATGTGGTCACTTGGGCAACGGTGCGCCCCTTGACCGGTTGCACGCTTTGCAGCCCTTCGACAATCCCGCCCAGCGCCAGGCCAAAGGCATGCGCGGCAGCGGCGGCAGCCAAGGCGTTCTGTACGTTGTGGGTACCCAGCAGGTTCAATTGGACCCGGCCGGAACCCTGCAGGCCGTGCAAGGTGAACGAGGGGCAGCCGCGCTCGTCGAACGCGATGTCGCTGGCATGAAAATCAGCAGCGCTGTTTTCCAGGGCGAACGTCATGACCCGGCGCTGGCCGGCGCGCGCCTTCCAGATGCCGAATGCCTTGTCGTCCAGGTTCAGCACGGCGGTGCCGTCAGCGTCCAGGCCTTCAAGAATCTCGCCCTTGGCTTCGACAATTTTTTCCGGGCCGCCGAACTCGCCGACATGGGCGGTACCGGCATTGTTGATCAATGCTACCTGCGGCTTGGTCAGGCCGACGGTGTAGGCGATTTCGCCGATGCGCGAGGCGCCCAGCTCGATGACCGCCGCCGTATGCTCGGCAGCGATCTCCAGTAGCGTCAGTGGCGCGCCCAGGTCGTTGTTCAGGTTGCCACGCGTGGCCAGCACCGGGCCTTGGGTACGCAGGATACCGGCCAGCAATTCCTTGACCGTGGTTTTGCCGCTGGAGCCGGTGATGGCCGCGACCGGGCGGGTAAACGCCGCACGGTTGAGCGCAGCCAGTTGGCCCAGGGCCACCCGGCAGTCGGCCACCACCAGTTGCGGCAAGCTGCTACCCGCCACCGCGTGCTCCACCAGGGCCGCCACCGCGCCTTTGGCAGCGACGTCATCCAGGTAGTTGTGGCCGTCGAAGTTCGGCCCGGTCAGGGCCACGAACAATTGCCCGGCGCCGATGGCGCGGCTGTCGATGCTGACACCGGTGAAACTGGCGTCGCTACCGTGCAGGTGGGCAGCCAAGGGCTTGATCAATTGCGTCAGGGACATGGGCTTAAGCATGGTCCACCTCCCATTGCGCCAGGGCCTTCTGGGCTTCGACCAGATCGGAGAAGTCGTGGCGCTGGCCGTTGATTTCCTGATAGTCCTCATGGCCCTTGCCGGCCAGGACAATGATGTCGTCGAGCGCTGCGGCGGCGATCAACTGGGCGATGGCCACGCCACGCCCAGGTACGAATTGCACGGCATCCACGGCGGTGAAGCCTGGGCGGATGTCGTCGAAAATGGCTTGCGGGTCTTCGCTGCGCGGATTGTCGTCGGTGACCAGCACGCGATCAGCCAGGCGCTCGGCCACTTCGGCCATCAACGGGCGCTTGCCGCGGTCACGATCACCGCCGCAGCCGAACAGGCACAGCAACTGCCCGGTGACATGCGGGCGCAGGGCTTGCAGGACTTTTTCCAACGCGTCGGGCGTGTGGGCGTAATCGACCACCACCAACGGCCGTGCACCGCCGCCCAGGCGCTGCATGCGGCCAACCGGCCCTTCCAGCTCCGGCACCACCGCCAGGATCTGTTCCAGCGAATAGTCCAGGGCCAGCAAAGCGCCAATGGCCGCCAGCACGTTGCTCAGGTTGAAGCGGCCCAACAGGCGGCTTTGCAGGGCATACTCGCCGTCGGCGGTCACCAGCGTGGCGCGCACGCCGTGGTCATCGAAACTGGCCTGGCGGCAGAACAGCGTGGCGCCGGTATCTTCAAGGCTGTAGGTGATCAGGCGAGAGGCCTGCTCACGGGTCGCCAGTTCGCGACCGAATTCGTCATCCAGGTTAATCACCCGGCTACCCAACCCCGGCCAGGCAAACAGCCGGGCCTTGGCTTCGGCGTAGGCTTTCATGCTGCCGTGGTAGTCCAAGTGGTCGCGGGACAGGTTGGTCAGTACCGCCACGTCATAGGCCAGGGCGGTCACTCGGCCCTGGTCCAGCGCGTGGGAGGACACTTCCATGGCCACGGCCTGGGCGCCGGCTTTTTTCAGTTGCGCCAAGGTAGCCTGCACGGCCACGGCATCGGGCGTGGTCAGCTTGCCACTCTCGATAGCGCCATAAAAACCAGCGCCCAAGGTGCCGATCAAACCGCACTTTCTGCCCAACAGGTCGAGCGCCTGGGCCACCAGCAGGCTGACGCTGGTCTTGCCGTTGGTGCCGGTCACGCCCACCAGGTCCAGTGAACGGCCTGGGTCGCCATAAAAGCGCCCGGCGATGTCGGACAATTGCTTGCTCAGGCCCTTGACCGGGATCATAGGGATGTCGGTCATCGGCAGCACGGTGGCGCCTTCGACTTCGTAAGCAATGGCTGCGGCGCCATGGGCAATGGCGTCGGCGATGTGCGCACGGCCATCGACACGGGCACCGGGCACGGCCAGGAACAGGTCGCCCGGGCTGACCGCGCGGCTGTCCAAGGCCAGGCCGCGTATAGTCAGGTCGCGGTCGATCTGGGCGAAAATCTTGCTCAAGGGAATCGCCATCAGCCGCGCCCTCCCTTGACCGGTGCCGTGGTTTGCGCCTGCTGTTGCGGCGTGCTCGGCAGGTTGTCGGGGGTCACGTTCATCAGGCGCAAGGTGCCGGACATCACTTTGCTGAACACCGGTGCCGAGACCAGGCCACCGAAGTAGCCGGCCTTGCTCGGCTCATCGATGACCACGACGATGGCGTAGCGTGGATCGCTCATCGGGCCGAAGCCTGCGAACAGCGAGCGGTAGGCGTTCTCGGTGTAGCCACGCGAGCCCACGGTCGCTTTACGCGCCGTACCGGACTTGCCGGCCACGTGGTAGCCCGGCACCCGCGCACGGTAGACGCCGCGCGGATCCTCGATCACCTGTTGCATCATGCCCTGCAGGGTTTTCGCCACTTGCTCGGGCATCACTTGCGTGGCCTGGGGCTTGTTGTCCGGGTCGGTCTTGAGAATGGTCAACGGCACGATGCGGCCGTTGTTGGCGATGGCCGAATAGGCGTGCACCAACTGCAACGCCGTCACCGACAGGCCGTAGCCGTAGGACAGGGTCGCAGTCTCGGCCTTTTTCCACTCGCGGTGGTTCGGCAGGTTGCCAACGCGCTCGCCCGGGAAGCCCAGGCCGGTGTACTGGCCCAGGCCCACGGCCGACATCGCCCGGTATACGGCTTCGCCACCGATGTCGAAGGCCACCTTGCTCATGCCCACGTTACTGGAATTGATCAGGATGCCGGTCAGGTCGAGGATCGGGCCTTCGGTCTTGGTCACGTCTTTAATGGTGTAGCGGCCGATCTGCAGGGTGCCGGGGTACACTTCGACCTTGTCGGTGGGTTTCCAGCGCCCGCTTTCCAGCGCCGCACTCATGGAAATCGGCTTCATGGTCGAACCGGGTTCAAACACGTCGATGATCGCGCGGTTGCGCATCGAGGCGGGGAACATGGTGCGACGGTTGTTAGGGTTATAGGTGGGCTGGTTGACCATGGCCAGCACTTCGCCGGTCTTCACATCCATGATCACCATGCTGCCGGCCTTGGCCTCGTTCTCGACGATGGCGTTGCGCAGCTCGCGGTTGGCCAGGTATTGCAGGCGCAGGTCAATAGACAAAGCCAAGGTCTTGCCGGCCTTGGCGTTTTTGGTGACTTGCACGTCCTTGATCAGCCGGCCGCGCCGGTCCTTGATCACCTGACGTTTGCCGGGCACCCCGGCCAGCCAGTCATCGTAGGCCAGCTCCACCCCTTCGCGACCGTGGTCGTCCAGGTCGGTAAAGCCGACCATGTGCGCGGTCACGTCACCGGCGGGGTAAAACCTGCGGAATTCTTCGATGCCATAAACACCTGGCACCTTGAGGTCGAGCACCGACTGGCCCTGCTCCGGGGTCAAGCCGCGCACCAGGTAGATGAACTCTTTGGTGGCCTGGGCTTCCAGGCGCTCGGTCAGTTGCTTGGGATCCTGGCCCAGGGCGGCGGCCAGCGCTGGCCACTTGTCTTTGCCGGCCTGCATTTCCTTGGGGTTGGCCCACAGGGTAGTCACCGGGGTACTGACGGCCAGGGGCTCGCCATTACGGTCGGTGATCAGGCCACGGTGCGCCGGGATCGGGATATGGCGCACGCTGCGCGCATCGCCTTGGCCTTTGAGGAAGTCATGGTCGATGACCTGCAGGTCGACGATACGCCAGGTGATCGCGCCCACCATGATGGCCAGCAAGCCGACCATCACGCGGAATCGCCATGGGTACATGGCCCCTTCGAGCTTCATCATGGCGCCACCATGCGGATTTCAGCGGCGTCGGGGATGCGCATCTTCAATTGATCGCTGGCCAAGGCCTCGATACGGCTATGGGCGGTCCAGGTGCTTTGCTCCAGGATCAACCGGCCCCACTCGGCCTGCGCCTTGTCGCGCTCGTTCAATTCACCGTACAGGGTGTTGAGCAACTGGCGGTTGAGGTGGGCGCTGTAGGAAACGCCAATCGCCGAAACGAGCACGGCGATAAAAAGCAGAAGCATCAGGAAGCTTCCGCCTGGCAATGGCTTGGCGTACAGCTTGCTCACCGCAACTTCTCCGCCACGCGCATGACCGCGCTACGCGAGCGCGGGTTGGCCTTGAGCTCGGCCTCGGAGGCGAACTGGGCCTTGCCGTGCACCTTGATGATCGGCTCGAAGGCTTGATGACGCACAGGCAGGTTGCGCGGCAGCTTATCGGCCTCGCCCTTGGCCAGCTTGCGCATGAACAGCTTGACGATGCGGTCTTCCAGCGAGTGGAAGCTGATGACCACCAGGCGGCCGCCGATTTCCAGGGATGCCAGGGCCGCTTCAAGGCCAGCCTCAAGGTCGGCAAGCTCGCTGTTGACGTGGATGCGCAGGCCCTGGAACGCGCGGGTGGCCGGGTTCTTGCCCTTTTCCCAGGCGGGGTTGGCCACCTTGAGCACTTCGGCCAGGTCGCCGGTGCGTTCGAACGGCTTGGTTTCGCGGCGGGCAACCACGGCGTTGGCCATGCGCCTGGCGAAACGCTCTTCACCGTACTCCTTGAACACCCGGGCGATTTCTTCGGCAGGCGCGGTGGCGATGAACTCGGCGGCACTGACACCGCGCGTCGGGTCCATGCGCATGTCCAGCGGGCCGTCGTTCATGAAGCTGAAACCGCGCTCCGGGTCGTCGAGCTGAGGCGAGGAAACGCCCAAGTCCAGCAACACGCCGTTGACCTTGCCGGCCAGGCCTTGCAACTGGATCTCGGAACCCATCTCGGCAAAGCTGCGCTGCACAATGACAAAGCGGCCGTCTTCGGCCGCCAGCGCTTGCCCGGTGGCAATCGCTTGAGGATCCTTGTCGAACCCCAACAACCGGCCATCCGGGCCCAGGTGCTTGAGGATCAGGCGGCTGTGGCCGCCGCGGCCGAAGGTGCCGTCCAGATAGCAGCCATCGGCGCGTATGGCGAGAGCCTCGACGGCTTCGTCAAGCAACACGGTGATGTGGTTAAAGCCGCTATCTATAGTCACAGAATCAAATCACGCAGTTCATCAGGCATGGCGCCCGGTTGTTGAATAGCTGCCAGGTCCGCTGCATTCACAGCGTTCCAGGCGTCCTCGTCCCACAGTTGGAACTTGTTCAACTGGCCCACCAACATCGCGCGCTTGTCCAGATTGGCGTATTCGCGCAACCGCGGCGGTACCAGAAAACGCCCACTGCCATCGAGTTCCAGATCAACCGCGTTGCCAATCAGCAACCTTTGCAGACGGCGGTTCTCTTCACGTAGCGATGGCAATGCGCGCAGCTTTGTTTCGATAATTTCCCACTCATCGAGCGGGTAGACGCAGAGGCAACGGTCGACGGCATCAATAGTGACGATCAGTTGCCCGGAGGAACGCGAATCCAGCTCGTCACGGTACCGGCTCGGCATAGCGAGACGACCCTTGGCATCGAGACTGATGGCATTAGCTCCGCGAAACACAGATCGCTACCCCAATTTTACCGTTTTCGGCTTAAAAAACCCACTTTGTGCCACTTTCCGCCACTTGCGCACACTATAGGAATGCGCCCGTACCACCGTCAAGGCGCGCTCGTAAGGAAAAGCCTTACAGATCGGAGATTTACGAGACAAAGAGAAGGCGGGGGGGCAATTTCCGGACGTAGCGAGGGAACAAAGCGAAGTAAACTCAAGGAGCTACGTCACAAAGTTAAAGTAATTTATTAAGTGTAAGATTTTTTCGGTATTACAAATCGCTTCGGCTATTGATTGAAGCGAGGGAGGGAGAGGTGGAGAGTCGATCTGTAAGCCGGGTTCTGTCGAGAACAGTCATTCCTCTACGATGGCCATCACTGGACACCTTTAGCAACCTACCCGGTTCCAACGCGGGCCGCGCCATATGGAACCCTATTTGGTCTTGCTCCGAGTGGGGTTTGCCTAGCCACGAACTGTTACCAGACGTGCGGTGCGCTCTTACCGCACCTTTTCACCCTTACCGGCGCTTGCGCGCTTAGGCGGTTATTTTCTGTGGCACTTTCCGTAGGCTCGCGCCTCCCAGGTGTTACCTGGCACTCTGCCCTATGGAGCCCGGACTTTCCTCCCCCCTCTTTTGCGGAACAAAAGAAGGCAGCGACTGTCCAATCGACTCTCCGCCGACAAGGTTACAGCTTTGAGCCCCAAGCCACAAGCTGCAAGCTGATTGCGCGCAGCCTCTAGCTTGCAGCTTATAGGTTTAGGCTTACGCCGGCTTCTGTTTTTCCAGGGCCACCTGGTACAGCACGTTCTTGCGCACACCGGTGATCTCGGCCGCCAAGGCCGCTGCGCGCTTGAGCGGCATCTCGGCCAACAACAGGTCGAGGATGCGCATCACCTCGCCACTCACTGCCTCTTCGTTTTCCGGCGCGGTCCAGCCCGCGACCAACACCACGCACTCGCCGCGCTGCTGGTTGCTGTCGCCTTCGACAAAGGCGCGCAGCTCGGCCAGGGGCAACCCCTTGAGCGTTTCGAAGGTCTTGGTCAGCTCACGCGCCAGCAACGCCGGCCGCTCGGGGCCAAATACCGCCTCCATGTCCTGCAGGCATTCGAGGATGCGGTGCGGGGCCTCATAAAAGATCAGCGTGCGCGGCTCTTCCTTAACCAACTCCAGTCGCGCGCGGCGGCCGACGGCCTTGGCGGGCAGGAAGCCTTCGAAAATGAAGCGGTCCGATGGCAAGCCGGCAGCCGACAGCGCCGCGATCAAGGCGCAGGCACCCGGCACCGGCACCACCGCCACGCCGGCGGCCCGGGCCTGACGCACCAGGTGGTAACCGGGGTCGGAGATCAGCGGCGTGCCCGCGTCGGAAATCAGCGCCACGCTTTCGCCAGCCAGCAGCTTGGTCAAAAAGCGCCCACCCTCATCGCGCTCATTGTGTTCGTGGCAGGCCGCCAACGGGGTCTGGATGCCAAAGTGCTGGAGCAGGCGGATCGAGTGGCGGGTGTCCTCGGCGGCAATCAGCGCCACGTCAGCCAGTACCTTGAGGGCCCGCGCACTCATGTCGTCCAGGTTACCGATGGGGGTCGCGACCACATAAAGTGTGCCAGCAGTGGAATTAGAAGCACCCGGAGCAGTCACAGCACACACCTTTGGTTGGCAAAACCGCCATTGTACAGCCTGGCGCCACGTCGTCACGGCGCAACATCTCAAGCACCGCCGAAAACTTTTGTACACAGCAAAACCTGCGTTTCACGCCAGTGAGTTCGCGCCCAGGCCAGCGCTTGGGTACAATCGCCGGTCAAACCGATTCAGATCAGGAAGATAGTCATGATTGCTTGCCTGCGGCTGTTCTCTGCCCTCTGCCTGGCCGTGCTGTTGGCGGCCTGCGCCAGCTCGCCTTCGTCCAGCCTGGGTGAACTGCCCCGCACCCCCGATGCCTCCATCGAGCAACTGCTTGAGCAGGCTGCCAGCGCCAGCACGCCGGAAAAAGCCTCGCAACTGCGCCTGAGCGCAGCCGACCAGGCTTACCAGCAGAAAGACACTGCCCGCGCCACGCAGATCCTTGCCCAAGTGCAACTCGGCGTGCTCAAGCCCGGCGCGCAGATCCAGGCCAGCACCCTGGCCGCGGAACTGGCCATGGCACGCAACCAACCCAAGGAAGCCCTGGCTGCCTTGAACCACCCAAGCCTGGAACACCTGGGCGAGCTGTCGGTGGAGCAACAGGTGCGCACCCATACCGTACGCGCCCGCGCCCTGGAAGCCGATAACCAGACCCTGGCCGCCGCGCGTGAGCGGGTGTTCATCGCCCCACTGATCAGTGGTGATGCCGCCAACGCCAACCACGAAGCGATCTGGGCCTTGGTGGCCAGCCTGCCGGTCGAGCAGTTGCAAGCCAGCGGCAACGACGACCTGGCCGGCTGGCAGAGCCTGGCCCTGGCAGTTAAAAGCGCCGGCACCCTGGACCAGCAAAAAACCGCGATCGATACCTGGCGTGCCCAGCACCCCGGCCACCCGGCCGCCAAGCAACTGCCTGGCGCCCTGGTCAAGCTCAAAGAGCTGGCCGACGTTCCGCTGACCAAGATCGCCCTGCTGCTGCCCCAACAAGGCCAACTGGCCTCGGTGGGCCGCGCCCTGCGCGACGGCTTCATGGCCGCCTATTACCAAGCCCAGCAAGCTGGCCAGAAACCACCTGCCATCGAAGTGTTCGACAGCTCGCGCGTCACTTCCATGGATGACTTCTATCGCCAGGCCCAGGCCGCCGGCGCGCAGTTGGTGGTCGGCCCGCTGGAAAAAACCCTGGTCAAGCAACTGACGTCGCACCCGCAATTGCCCATCACCACCCTGGCACTGAACTACAGCGACACTACCGCCGGCGGCCCGCCACAGCTGTTCCAGTTCGGCCTTGCCGCTGAAGACGAAGCTCGCGAAGTGTCCCGCCGCGCCCGCGCCGACGGCCTGCACACCGCCGTGGCCCTGGTGCCACGCGGCGAATGGGGCGACCGTGTGCTGGCCGCCTTCCGCCAGGACTTCGAAGCCAATGGCGGCCAACTGCTGGGCTCCGAGCGCGTCGACCAGCCGGTCGCGCTGGCGCAGCAGATTGCCCAACTGATGCAAGTGCGTGGGACCGGTCAGGGCGGCACACCGTCGCGCCGTCAGGACGTGAACTTCATCTTCCTGGCTTCCACCCCGCAACTGGCCCAGCAAATCAAGCCGACGCTCAACTATCAGTACGCCGGCGACGTGCCGGTCTACGCCACCTCCAACGTCTTCAGCGCCACTGGCGACCAGGCGCAGTACAACGACATGAACGGCATCCGCTTCTGCGAAACCCCATGGCTGCTGGACACCAGCAACGGCCTGCGCCAGCAAGTGGTCAAGCAGTGGCCCCAGGCCGGCGGCAGCTTGGGCCGCCTGTACGCCATGGGCGTGGACGCTTTCACCCTGGCACCGCGCCTGGGCCAGCTCAAGGCGCTGCCAGACAACCGCGTGCAAGGCCTGTCGGGCAACCTGAGCCTGAGCCAGGGCCAACGCGTGCAGCGCGAGCTGCCGTGGGCCCAGTTCAATGGCGGCCAAATCCAGCGCCTGCCGGACACCCCGCAGTAATGCCCGCCACTGCGCGCCAGCAGGCTGGGCGAGAGGCCGAGGCGCAAGCGCTCCGGCACCTTGAACAGCAGGGTTTGCACCTGCTGGCGCGCAACTGGTTATGTAAACACGGTGAGCTTGATCTGGTCATGCTTGACGGCGATACAGTAGTATTCGTCGAAGTCCGCTACCGACTGCACGCAGGTTGGGGCGGCGCGCTCGAAAGTGTCGATGCGCGCAAGCGTGAAAAGCTGGTCGTCGCCGCGCAGGTATTCCTGCAAAAGGAAGCGCGCTGGGCCGATCACCCCTGCCGTTTCGACGTGATTGCCCTGGAAGGCACCGCCGGCCAGGCACAGCGCCTGAACTGGCTACGCGACGCCTTCGATAGCTGAAGGGCACGCACGCACACTGCGACACACTCTATTTCAACGTTTTTGCTCTTTGCTTTGCGGGCTGCACATTCATGTGCCGGGAAGCCCCTGGGACGACTCAGGCAGCGCCCGACCAAGCCGCCCTAATTAAGGTCACATTGATGGACATGCAATCCCGAATTCGCCAGCTTTTTCAGGCCAGTATCGATACCAAGCAACAGGCGATGGAAGTCCTTGCACCGCACATCGAGCAAGCCAGCCAAGTGATGGTCAACGCCCTGCTCAACGAGGGCAAGATGTTGTCGTGTGGCAACGGCGGCTCGGCGGGCGATGCCCAGCACTTTTCCTCGGAACTGCTCAACCGTTTCGAACGCGAACGCCCGAGCCTGCCGGCCATCGCCTTGACCACCGACAGCTCGACCATCACCTCGATCGCCAACGACTACAGCTACAACGAAATCTTCTCCAAGCAGATCCGCGCCCTGGGCCAGCCCGGCGACGTGCTGCTGGCGATTTCCACCAGCGGCAACTCGGCCAACATCATTCAAGCGATCCAGGCCGCACATGATCGCGAAATGATTGTCGTAGCTCTGACCGGACGCGACGGCGGCGACATGGCCTCGCTGCTACTGCCCGAAGACGTCGAGATTCGCGTGCCGGCCAACGTCACCGCACGCATCCAGGAAGTCCACCTGCTGGCGATCCATTGCCTTTGCGATTTGATCGACAGCCAATTGTTCGGGAGTGAAGAATGACCCCTAATCGCCTTGGCCTGATGGCCCTGACGCTTTGCCTGAGCCTGAGCGGTTGCAGCTCGGTACTCACGGCTACCCGTGACACCCCGATCCAGGACGATCGCGGCACCCGTACCTTCGGCAGCAAGATCGATGACTCGCTGATCGAAACCAAGGTCGAGGTCAACGTGGCCAAGGCCAGCCCAGACCTGGACAACGGCTCGCACATCGTCGTCGCCAGCTTCAACGGCGTGGTACTGCTGGCCGGCCAAACCCCTCGTGCCGACCTCAAGAGCATGGCCGAACAGGCAGCAGGCTCGGTGCAGCGCGTGAAGAAGGTACACAACGAACTTCAAGTGCTGCCACCCTCCTCCATCCTGGCGCGCAATAACGACGCCTGGCTGACCACCAAGATCAAGACCCAGATGCTGACCGACAACGCCATCCCCGGTTCGCGCATCAAGATCATTACCGAGAACGGCATCGTCTACATGCTCGGCCTGGTCACCCAACAGGAAGCGGCCCGTGCTGCCAACCTGGTACAGGGCGTGGGCGGCGTGCAAAAGATCGTCAAGTTGTTCGAGTACATCGATTGATCGACCGAGCATGAAAAAGGCGACCCTCGGGTCGCCTTTTTTTATTTCACCACTTTCAGGCTTGGACGGCCTGCTGGCCGCGGTCGGCCACCCGGCGGGACATCATCGCCCGGCTGGCCTTCTTCAACCTCAAGCGCCTCTTCTTCAGCGCCTGGCGCTTCCATGTCGAAGACCATGCCCTGGCCATTCTCGCGCGCGTAAACGCCCAGGATCGCGCCTATGGGCACGTACAGGGTGTGCGCCACGCCGCCGAAGCGACCTTCGAAGCTGACCGCGTCGTTATCCATGTGCAAATGGCGAACGGCGCTGGGTGAAACATTGAGCACGATCTGGCCATCGCTGGCAAAACCCTTGGGGATCTGTACCGACCGATGCTCGGAATTGACCAGCATGTGTGGGGTGCAATCGTTGTCCACGATCCATTCGTAGAGCGCACGTACCATGTAGGGACGACTGGAGTTCATCAACGGCTCCTCAAAAACCTATCGCATTTCACGTTCAGCCGGCGAAAGGCTCTGTTGGAAGGCCTCGCGCGCAAACTGACGCTCCATATAGTCCAGCAGCGGCTTTGCAGGCCGCGGCAATTCGATACCCATGATCGGCAAACGCCAGAGTATGGGCAATAGACAACAGTCAACCAGACTTAGCTCCTCACTGAGGAAACAAGGCTTGTCGGCAAACAACGGCGAAACGCCGGTCAGGCTTTCGCGCAACTCTTTACGGGCCTGGGCACGCACGGCTTCCTTGGTACGCGTGTCGAGGATCTGGTCAACCAGCCCACACCAATCGCGCTGGATCCGGTGGATCAGCAAGCGGCTGTTGGCCCTGGCCACCGGGTACACCGGCAACAGGGGCGGATGCGGATAACGCTCATCCAGATATTCCATTACCACCGTTGATTCGTACAGAGCCAAATCACGATCCACCAACGTTGGCAGGCTGCCATAAGGGTTCACTTCGATCAGCTTCGGCGGCTGACGACCCGCCTCCACACTGATGATCTCGGCGCTGACACCCTTCTCGGCGAGTACCATGCGCACTCGGTGAGAATAGTGGTCGGCGGGGTCGGAGTAACAGGCCAACCGGTTGGTCACGCCCATGGCGGTCCTCCTCGCGTATAGAAATTAGTGAAGCACATAAGCGAACGCGCCCCCGGAACGCCCCCTGCAATAAACAGGGGTCGCCCGGGGGCGCGCGCAATAACCGCCCATCTTACAGCATGATCAGTGAACGTCCTTCCAGTACTCGCGCTTGAGCAGGTAGGCGAAGACGAACAAGAATGCCAGATAAAGCAGCACATAGGTACCGATACGCTGGCTCTGCAGTTTTACCGGGTTGGCGGAGTATGCGAGGAAGGTCACCAGGTTCTTGATCTTCTCGTCGAACTGCTCCTCGTTCAGGGTGCCGGTCTTGGGCACGATGGTCAGCTGGTCGCAGGCTTCGTGGGTCAAGGGCGACCCGGTCAGCGGGTCGTATTGCTTCTTCCCATCGGTTTCCACCTGCACCTGCTTGCAACCAATCACCTGACGCCCCTGCAGCCCGACCAGCACGTTGGGCATGCCAACGTTGGGGAACACTTTGTTGTTCACGCCCCAGGGCCGCGCCGGATCCTCGTAGAAGGCCCGCAGGTAGGAATACAGCCAATCGGTACCGCGCACCCGCGCCACCAGGGTCAGGTCAGGTGGCGCCGCGCCGAACCAGGCCTTGGCGTCGGCCGACTGCATGCCAATGGCCATGTGGTCGCCGATCTTCGCACCGGTGAAGATCAGTTTTTCCAGCATCAGGTCATGGGGGATACCCAGGTCGTCGGCCACCCGCTCGTAACGCTGGAACTTGGCGCTGTGGCAGCCCATGCAATAGTTGGTGAAGGTCCGCGCACCATCCTGCAGGGCAGCCTTGTCGGCAAGGTCGATATCGACTTTATCCAACTCAGGGCCACTCTCGGCGGCAAAGGCAATGGCAGGCATCAGTGCGAGCAGGAACACCGCAAATAATTTTTTCATCAGCCAGTCACCCTTTCCGGTACCGGTTTGGTCTTCTCGAGCCGGGTGTAGAACGGCATCAGCAGGAAGTAGGCGAAATACAGCACGGTGCACACTTGCGACACCAGCGTTCGCTCAGGGGTAGGCGCCTGCACGCCGAGGTAGCCAAGGATTACGAACGACACGCAAAACAGCGTGAGCCACAGCCGACTCAGCCAGCCCTTGTAGCGCATCGACTTGACCGGGCTTCTGTCCAGCCACGGCAGCACGAACAGCACGGCAATCGCCGCCCCCATGGCCATCACCCCGAACAGCTTGTCGGGCACCGCGCGCAAGATCGCGTAGAACGGCGTGAAGTACCATACCGGGGCAATGTGTTCGGGGGTCTTGAAGGCGTTGGCTTGCTCGAAGTTGGGCTTCTCGAGGAAATAGCCGCCCATCTCGGGGAAGAAAAACACCACCGAGCAGAACACGAACAGAAACACCACCACGCCGACGATATCCTTCACCGTGTAGTAGGGGTGGAAGGCGATGCCATCCAGCGGTACGCCATTTTCATCCTTGAGCTTCTTGATCTCGATGCCGTCGGGGTTGTTCGAGCCCACCTCGTGCAAAGCCAGCACGTGCAGCACCACCAGGCCCAGGATCACGATGGGCAAGGCGATCACGTGCAGCGCGAAAAAGCGGTTCAAGGTGATACCGGAAATCAGGTAGTCGCCCCGAATCCACTGGGTCAGGTCGTTACCAATCACCGGGATGGCGCCGAACAGCGAAATAATCACCTGGGCCCCCCAATAGGACATTTGCCCCCACGGCAGCAAGTACCCCATGAAGGCCTCGGCCATCAGCGCCAGGTAGATCAGCATGCCGAAGATCCATACCAGCTCGCGCGGCTTCTTGTACGAGCCGTAGAGCAGGCCGCGGAACATGTGCAGGTACACCACGATAAAAAACGCTGATGCGCCGGTGGAGTGCAGCAAGCGCAGTATCCAGCCGTATTCGACGTCCCGCATGATGCCCTCGACCGAGGCGAACGCCTCTTCGGCCGATGGCGTGTAGCTCATGGTCAGCCACACCCCCGTGACGATCTGATTGACCAGCACCAGCAGCGCGAGGGAGCCAAAGAAGTAGAAGAAGTTGAAGTTCTTCGGGGCATAGTACTTGCTGAGGTGGTCTTCCCACATCTTGGTGGCAGGAAAGCGCGCATCCACCCAATCCATGAATTTACTCATCACTTTTTCTCCTGATCGACGCCAAGGACGACAATGGCGTCCGACTCGTAAGAGTGAGGAGGCACAGGCAGGTTGAGAGGCGCTGGCTGTGACTTGTACACGCGACCGGCAAGATCGTAGTGGGAACCGTGGCAAGGGCAGAAATAGCCGCCGACCCAATCCTTGCCCAGGTCTGCCGGGGCCACTTCCGGGCGGAAGGTGGGCGAGCAGCCCAGGTGCGTGCAGATACCAATCAAGATCACCAGCTCAGGCTTGATCGAGCGCAGCTTGTGATCGACGTATTCAGGCTGGACGGAATTCTTGGACTCGGGATCGGAGAGCTGGCCCTCGATCTTGGTCAGGTTGGAGAGGATCAATTCGGTACGGCGCACGATGAAGATGGGCTGCCCACGCCATTCGGCAATCATCTGCTGGCCCGGCTCGACCTTGCTGATGTTGACCTTGACCGGGGCCCCTGCTGCCTTGGCCTTGGCGCTGGGAAACCACGACCCCACAAATGGGACCGCAGCCCCTACCGCTCCTGCTGCGCCGACCACTGAGGTGGCAGCTACGAGGAAGCGACGCCGGCCTGCATTCACGCCGTCATTGCTCATTCAGTCCTCTCCCATCAGCTTTTTTTTGGCCTGTTTCGACAGGCATCGCATTGTTGTAACTGAATTGCCGGGCACTTCGTGCGCCACCGGAAAACTGCCGAATGGTAATGAAAAGCCCATACATTCACAAGGGGATTACCCCACGAAAACCGCTGCATCCCTTATAGCCCATGGGCTGCGAGCGTGCGACACATCGTCACGGAGCAACGCGGCAACGCCTTCCTAAGGAATAGCACCCCGTAGTCTAGACGACATAAAAAAAGCCCGATTCCAAAAAGGAACCGGGCTTCTTTTGAGCGTATTCGCGAGGGGCGAATTAACGCTTCGAGTACTGCGGACGCTTACGCGCTTTACGCAGACCGACTTTCTTACGTTCAACTTCACGGGCATCGCGAGTCACGAAGCCAGCTTTGCGCAGAGCGCCACGCAGGGTTTCGTCGTACTGCATCAGTGCACGGGTGATACCGTGACGGATCGCACCGGCCTGACCGCTGACACCACCACCGATAACGGTGACGTAGATGTCGAACTTCTCAGTGGTCTCGGTCAGTTCCAGCGGCTGACGAACTACCATGCGGGCAGTTTCGCGGCCGAAGAACGATTCCAGGGTGCGGTTGTTGATGGAGATGTTACCAGTACCCGGACGCAGGAAAACGCGTGCGGTTGCAGTCTTGCGACGGCCAGTGCCGTAATTTTGAGTCGCCGACATAATGAACTATTCCGTTAAATCTTCAGTTCTTGGGGCTGCTGAGCAGTATGAGGGTGAGCAGCGCCCGCATAGACTTTCAGCTTACGGTACATGTCGCGACCCAGCGGGTTCTTAGGCAGCATGCCTTTGACCGCGGTCTCGATCACGCGCTCAGGGGCCTTGGCGATCAGCTTTTCAAAGTTGATCGACTTGATGCCGCCCGGGAAACCGGAGTGGGAGTAGTACATTTTGTCAGTGGTCTTGGCGCCAGTCACACGGATCTGCTCGGCGTTGATGACGACGATGTAGTCGCCGGTGTCAACGTGAGGGGTGTATTCTGGTTTGTGCTTGCCACGCAGACGGCTCGCGATTTCAGTAGCCAGACGACCCAGGGTCTGACCAGCAGCATCAACGACGAACCACTCGCGTTTTACTGTTTCCGGTTTAGCAGTAAAAGTTTTCATTCTTTATAGCCTCGAAGGCCGCCCAGCAAAAATAGACGGCAGATCTTACTGAATAGTGCGTACTTTGACAAGTCAAAGGCAGCCGGATACAGACGCTTTCGGGGGCTCGGGTCAGCGCGTCAGATATACGGCAAGATTCTTCGGCAAGCGGCGCATCACTTCCACTGCACAGAGAGGGGGCGAATTATCCAGATTGCGAAAAAAATATCAACCTGCTTTTATGATTCCTTTTGCGTTGAGGAGAAACAGGATGGATTATCGCCAACTGGGCCGCACCGACCTGAACGTCAGCGCCCTGTGCCTGGGCACCATGACCTGGGGCGAGCAGAACACCGAGGCAGAGGCCTTCGCCCAGATCGAACGGGCCAAGGGCGCCGGCATCAACTTCATCGACACGGCGGAAATGTACCCCGTGCCCCCTCGTCCGGAAACCTACGCCAGCACCGAAAAAATCATCGGTAACTGGTTCAAGAGCCGCGGCGATCGTGCCGACTGGATCCTGGCCAGCAAGATCGCCGGCCCCGGCAACGGCATCAGCCACATCCGCGACGGCGAACTGCGCCACAACCGCAAGCACATCGTGCAAGCGCTAGACGCCAGCCTCAAGCGCCTGCAAACCGACTGGATCGACCTGTACCAACTGCACTGGCCCGAGCGCAGCACCAACTTCTTCGGCAAGCTGGGCTACCAGCACTCCCAGGATCAGTTGATCACGCCACTGGAAGAAACCCTGGAAGTGCTGGGCGAGCAAGTCAAGGCCGGCAAGATCCGCCACGTGGGCCTGTCCAACGAAACCCCGTGGGGCACCATGAAGTTTCTGCAACTGGCCGAAAGCCGCGGCTGGCCTCGCCCGGTGTCGATCCAAAACCCCTACAACCTGCTTAACCGCAGCTTCGAAGTGGGCCTGGCCGAGATCGCCATTCGCGAACAGTGCGGCCTGCTGGCCTACTCGCCCCTGGCCTTTGGCATGCTGTCGGGCAAATTTGAAGACGGCGCCAGGCCCGCCAATGCGCGCTTGACCCTGTTCAGCCGCTTCAGCCGCTACTCCAACCCGCAAAGCGTGGCCGCCACCAGCCGCTACGTGGCCCTGGCACGCGAACACGGCCTGGACCCTTCGCAGATGGCCCTGGCGTTTGTCACCCAGCAGCCGTTCGTCACCAGCAACATCATCGGTGCCACCTCGCTCCAGCAATTGGAAGCCAACCTGGGCAGCTTCGACTTGAAGTTATCCGATGAAGTGTTGGCAGGCATCGAGGCCATTCACCAAGGCCAGCCCAACCCTGCGCCTTGATCCCTGTTAGCGCGGCCAACATTGGCCGCGCGCCCCTCCCTCGCACGCACGTGCAGCGCAATACTGGACACAACGGTCAAAAAATAAGACGATCCAGCCGTAGCTTGACCACTATCCCATATAAGAATAATCAACATGATGTTTACCCCCAACACGCCGGCCCTGCGCCGCGTCAGCATCCTGGGTATCGATAAAGTCTTCGCCTCGACCCTGATGCATGCCAAAGACTTTTTCCACTTGGCCAGCCTGCGCGCCGGCAAGCACCTGGGCCAAGGCCTGCAACCGATCTTCGACACCCGCATCGTCAGCCCCGACGGGCGCCCCATCCGTAGCTTCAGCGGTGTGATGCTGCCGGTCGACGGCCCACTGGAAGACGCCGACATCATCGTGCTGCCGGCCTTCTGGGACGACTTCGACACCCTGTGCATCCGCTACCCGCAAGTGCTGCCCTGGCTACGCGCCCAGCATGCTCGTGGCGCCGTATTGTGCGCCGAGGCCAGCGGGGTGTTCTGGCTGGCCGAGGCGGGCCTGCTGAACGGCAAGGAGGCCACCACTTACTGGCGCTTCTTCGACCAGTTCGCCGCGCGCTTCCCCAGCGTCATCCTCAACCAGGACAAGCACCTAACCGACGCCGACAACCTGTACTGCGCCGCCGGCACCACCTCGGCGTGCGACTTGTATATCTACCTGATCGAGCGCTTCTGCGGCGCCAGCGTGGCCCAGGCAGTATCGCGTGACATTCTCTACGAGGTGCAACGCAACTACACCCCGGGGCGCATGGGTTTTGGCGGGCAGAAGCTGCACCAGGACCTGATCATCTTGCAGATCCAGCAGTGGCTCGAGGAGCATTTCGCCGACAAGTTTCGCTTCGAGGACGTGGCTCGCGAGCATGGCATGAGCATCCGTAACTTTATGCGGCGCTTCCAGGCAGCCACCGGCGACAAGCCGCTGCATTACCTACAGCGTTTGCGCATCGAGACCGCCAAGGGCCTGCTCTCGGGCTCGCGCAAGAGTATCAAGACCATCAGCTATGAAGTGGGGTACGACGACGCGAGCTTCTTCGCCCGGCTGTTCCGCCAGCACACGGAGTTGTCACCGAACCAGTATCGGCAGCAGTTTTTGCAAGAGGCTTGAGCGGCGTAACACCGCCGCCTACGCCGATACAATTTGCCTGACATACCGCGGTGTGCTTTTCGCGGATAAATCCGCTCCTACAGAAGGAATGCGATCGTCTGTAGGAGCGGATTCATCCGCGAAGCAGCCAACACAACTTGCCTGGCATACCGCGGTGTTCTTTTCGCGGATGAATCCGCTCCTACAGAAGGAATGCGATCGTTTGTAGGAGCGGATTCATCCGCGAAGCAACCGACACAACTTGCCTGGCATACCGCGGTGTTCTTTTCGCGGATGAATCCGCCCCTACAGAAGGAATGCGATCGTCTGTAGGAGCGGATTCATCCGCGAAGCAGCCGACACAATTTGCCTGACATACTGCGGTGTTCTTCGCGGATAAATCCGCTCCTACAGGCAGCTCTCAGGGCTTGTGGGCGCGCGACAGGAACTCATGGCTCTGCATTTCCAGTAACCGGCTCAGGGTGCGCTGGAACTCGAAGTTCAGCCGCCCACCGGTGTACAGGTCCTTGAGCTCCACTTCGGCCGAGATGATCAGCTTCACGTTGCGGTCGTAAAACTCGTCGACCATGTTGATGAACCGGCGCGCGATGTCGTCGGTGGTCACGCTCATCTGCTCCACGCCGCTCAACAACACCGCATGGTAGATCTTGCCCAGCTCGATGTAGTCGTTCTGGCTGCGCGGGCCGTCGCACAGTTCGCGGAAGTCGAACCAGGCCACGTCGTCGCAGGTTTTCAGCGCACGGATCTCGCGATTCTCGATCATCAGCACGTCGTTCTCGACCGCCTGGGTGCACTCGGGGGTCAGCGCCTTGAAGCTCTTGCGCAGGCTTTGCGCGGCGGCTTCGTTCAGCGGGAAGTGGAACAGTTCGGCCTGCTCCAGGTGACGCAGGCGGTAGTCCACGCCACTGTCGACGTTGACGATCTCGGTGTTCTGCTTGATCAGCGCAATGGCCGGCAGGAAGCGCGCGCGCTGCAGGCCGTCCTTGTACAGGCCGTCTGGCACGATGTTGGAGGTTGCCACCAAGGTCACGCCGTTCTTGAACAGCTCCTCCATCAGCGTGCCCAGGATCATGGCGTCGGTGATGTCGGAGACGAAGAATTCGTCGAAGCAGATCACCCGCGACTCGTCGGAGAAGCGTTTGGCGATCACCGTCAGCGGGTTTTTCTCACCCTTGAGGGTGCGCATTTCTTCGTGCACACGCTTCATGAAGCGGTGGAAGTGCGTGCGGGTCTTTTCCTTGAACGGCAGCGCTTCGAAGAAGGTGTCTACCAGGTAGGTTTTGCCACGGCCCACGCCACCCCAGAAGTACAGGCCCTTGACCGGCGTCTGTTCCTTCTTGCCGAACAGCTTGCCGAACACGCCCGGCTTACTGTTGTGCGCGGCGATCAGATCGTCGTACAGGCGCTGCAAATGGCGTACCGCCGTTTCCTGCGCCGCGTCATGAAAGAATTCGGGGCGTTTGAGATCTGCTTGGTATCGTTCTAGGGGCGTCATATTCGTTAGCAAGGCAACAAAAACGGGCCGTCACTGTAACGACGACCCTGGGTTATGGCAATTAGACTTGCGACAGTTGGTCGCATTAGTCCTGTTGAGGTTGCAACGCCAGCTTCAACGCCTCGATGGCCGCGTCACGGGCAGGCGCATCGGCGAACTCAGGGCTGTCGCCCACGCAGGCATCCGCCAGCCATACCGTGAAGCCATTGCCTTCGCTACGCACATCCAGCGCCGCACCACTTTGCAGTTGCTTGGTGGCCGCGCCCGCAGCCTTGCCATCGGCAAAGTTGCGCGACAGCAACAGTTGCTCACCATCAGCGGCCAGCAGGCGGAAGCGGAAGCTGCCGTCGTCTTCACGAAAGCTGACAAAGCGCGCGGCCTTGGCGGTTTTCTTCTTGGCAGCGCTGCTCACCTGTACTTGCTCGCGGAACGAACGCAGGCCCACGGCTTCGCGCAGTTCGTTGAGGAACGGCGTGGCCACCTTACGAGCCTTCTGGGCACCTACCTGCAGCAAGTCTTCCAGGTCTGCAGGGCGCGCGATCAACTGGTGGTAACGCTCGCGCTTCTCGGCAAGCTCGGTGTCCAGCAGCTGGAACAAGCGCTGCTTGGCCTCACCCCAGCCAATACCCTGCAGCAGTTCGCCGCGAAACTCTTCGGCCTGGGCCTTGGTGGCGAACGCCTGGTACAGGGTGAACAAGTGCGAGGTGCCTGGGTCTTTCGCTTCGCCCGGGGCACGGGAGTCGGTGACGATGCGCGAGATCGCCTCCTTCATGTCCTTGGCACTGGTGAACAGCGGGATGGTGTTGTCGTAGCTCTTGGACATCTTGCGCCCATCCAGGCCCGGCAACGTGGCCACCGACTCTTCGATCAGCGCTTCGGGCATCACGAAGAATTCCTTGCCCTGGCCGAACAGATGGTTGAAGCGCTGGCCAATGTCACGCGCCATTTCCACGTGCTGGATCTGGTCGCGACCGACCGGCACCTTGTGCGCGTTGAACATCAGGATGTCGGCGGCCATCAGCACCGGGTAGCTGTACAGGCCCATGGTGATGCCGGCATCCGGGTCTTCGCCGGTCTCGACGTTCTTGTCCACCGAGGCCTTGTAGGCGTGGGCGCGGTTGAGCAGGCCCTTGGCAGCAACGCAGGTCAGCAACCAGGTCAGCTCGGGGATTTCCGGAATGTCGGACTGGCGGTAGAAGGTCACCCGGTTCACATCCAGGCCGGCGGCCAGCCAGGTCGCGGCGATTTCCAGGCGCGAACGCTGGATACGCAGCGGATCGTCGCACTTGATCAAGGCGTGGTAGTCCGCCAGGAAGTAGAACGAATCGGCATCGCTGTGCTGGCTGGCAACGATGGCCGGGCGGATGGCGCCGGCGTAGTTACCCAGGTGCGGCGTGCCGGTGGTGGTGATACCGGTCAGGATACGAGTGGTCATGGCTAGATTCTTATCGGCTGCAATCAGTTCGAAAGGCGCGGCAGGACCAAATCTTTCAGGTCAGTCAGCTTGCCGTGAAAAAAGTGTCCGCATTCTGCCACTTTCAGCAGCTCATGGGGGCGCTGCAGTGCGTCGGACCATTCGTAAACCAGTGCAGGGTCGACCACCTCGTCGGTTTCGGGCTGGATCACCGTGAGCACACCACCCAGTGGCAGGCTATTCTCACCCCCGAGGCGCATCACGGCCGGGGCCACCATGAACAGTTTTTCAGCGCCCTGCCCGGCCGCTTCCAGGCGACCGCCCAGGCTGGCCGCGACAAAACCGCCAAAGGAGAAACCCAGCAACGTCAAAGGCATTTCGGGATGTTGCGCGCGCAGCCAGGCCGCAGCGGCCTGCGCATCATCCACTTCACCGCTGCCCATGTCGTGGCTGCCGGCACTGGCGCCCACGCCACGGTAGTTGAAACGCAGGGTGATCAGGCCCGCGTCACGGGCGGTGCGCTGCAGGGTCGAGATCACCTTGTTGAGCATGGTGCCGCCTTGCACGGGGTTGGGGTGGCAGATCAGGGCGACGCCGCGGGCATCGGCTACATCCAGATAAAGGGCTTCGAGTTGGCCGACTGGGCCATCGATGAAAACCGGGGTTTCGCGGATCAGCAAGGGTGAACTCCGTGACCTCAAAAAGGGTCGACTCGTCTAGTCGAAAGATTCTGTCTGAAATATTTGCGATTGCTCGCGGTATACAGCGCAGGTTAGAGCCGTTAACGTAAAGCAAAGCCGTTTATAGAGGAAGGACTCGTGGAACACTCGCTCTTAGTTTGGTTGTTGCCGACAATTGCCCTGGTCGTGGGCGTGGTCGTAGGTTTCCTTGTCGCTCGCCTCGTCCCGAACGCCGCCCCCAGCAGCACCCAGCGCCAGCTGGACGACATTCAGGAACGCTTCGACAGCTACCAGAATGACGTGGTCACCCACTTCAACACCACCGCCAACCTGGTCAAGAAAATGACCGCAAGCTACCAGGAAGTGCAGGACCACCTCGCCGAGGGCGCCAACCAGCTGGCCCTGGACGAACTGACCCGCCAACGCCTGATCGCCGCCCTGCACGCAGACCCGGCCGGCCCACGCGAACGCCTGACGCCACCGCGCGACAGCGAGCCACCACGCGACTACGCGCCCAAGACCCCGAATTCGCCGGGGATGCTCGATGAGCATTATGGGTTGAAGCGCAAGTAATGATCGTTGTTTGAAAAAGGGCCTTCGGGCCCTTTTTTTTTGCGCCAATGGTAGGCCCCGCCAGGGCTGCCTACACGCAACCATAAAAAAACCCGCCACTCTCACGAGCAGCGGGTTCTTTTCACAACCACCAACCGTTAGATCGCGCCACGCTTGCGCAGCACGTCCAGCACCTGTTTCACGCTGTCCTCCAGCGACAAGCTCTGGGTGTCGATCACCAGGTCCGCGTTCAACGGCACATCGTACGGGAAGGACTTACTCGAGATATTTTCATTAACTAAAATATTTGCCTCCTGAGCACCTATACATTCCATTCAATGCGCGACATCAAACTCCAACCATTCCAGCCAACGAACCACTCAAAAAGACTGACAAGGATAGGCAGGTTACCACAGGAATATATTTGCAGGAAAAATCACACATACTGCTTATTTTATGGGAACTATCCTACCCCACACCTCGAAACGACTGACATAATCCAAAAAAATAAAACAGGAATATGAGCTTACAGATCAAGGAGAACTGTATGACTCAACAACCACCACCCATCGAACTTGCAGAAACCATCATTACACCGGAGCCCGCCCCCCGAAATACCAAACAAAAATATAGACACTACTCTAGGAGGCCAAGATATTACTCGAGGCCCGTTGCGCTTGCCGTTCCCTGCAGTGTTAAGCATTACTCCTCCCAGCCACTCGCAATTTAGCGCTGCAAAACACCTCACAAAAAGCGCCGGCCCAATGCTATACATATTTGCACAATATCAAAAGCAACTAACTGAGTTAAATTTAACCTTTGAAAGTGACATAAAGCGATTTCCCGACACTGTACTAACCGAGCTTGCAAGCCCCTTCCCAGAAAACCAGATAAATAACAGCGTCAACGGACTTAATACGCAAAAGGAACTTCTAAATAACGCCATACAATCCTATAAAACCCAACTCCAAGAGGCACACTCTCGAGCTAATATTTTTTTCGGCAGCGATCCCATTCAAAAAAGCTGGCCAGATCATGTAAAGTTAGCATTCGCTAGCAACCAACGACCTATAGACTTCGAAACAGCTCGCGCTTTATCCTTGAATGCGGCATACGCTGCAAAAACCTATACTAGTTACATTGAATACCTGACGTCGAAATTAACGGCAACTGAATCCGCAATTCAACTGGCCGAGATCGAGGAAGCCGCACGACAGGTTGCACAACAGCAGGCCGAAGAAGCCGCACGACAAGCTGCACAACAGCAGGCCGAAGAAGCCGCACGACAAGCTGCACAACAGCAGGCCGAAGAAGCCGCACGACAAGCTGCACAACAGCAGGCCGAAGAAGCCGCACGACAAGCTGCACAACAGCAGGCCGAAGAAGCCGCACGACAAGCTGCACAACAGCAGGCCGAAGAAGCCGCACGACAAGCTGCACAACAGCAGGCCGAAGAAGCCGCACGACAAGCTGCACAACAGCAGGCCGAAGAAGCCGCACGACAAGCTGCACAACAGCAGGCCGAAGAAGCCGCACGACAAGCTGCACAACAGCAGGCCGAAGAAGCCGCACGACAAGCTGCACAACAGCAGGCCGAAGAAGCCGCACGACAAGCTGCACAACAGCAGGCCGAAGAAGCCGCACGACAAGCTGCACAACAGCAGGCCGAAGAAGCCGCACGACAAGCTGCACAACAGCAGGCCGAAGAAGCCGCACGACAAGCTGCACAACAGCAGGCCGAAGAAGCCGCACGACAGAAGCAAAAAACCACTACCGAACAGGAAGGAAGCAACCAACCAGCAGAGCTGGGGTTTCGGCAAATTGCTCTGCAAAAAGAAGCACAACGAGCTCACCTAAGAACGGTGGCAGCTCTTCCGCAGAATAGCTATCGGTTTACACGTACATCAATCGGCTCGGCGACGTTTAGCGTATCAGCACACCCCGGGGTTATTTCAAACGAGGCGGCGACATTAGCGTTACGACTCGCTGTCCGAACCGCAATTGCAGGGCTGGCAGTCGGAACTGGGGCGCTAGCTTCCCCCCTCGTCATCCTTGGCGCGGTCGTCGGCGTTGTAGCCCTTGCTTGGCCTGCCGCCTTAGCTAAAGAAGACACTCATGTATCCGTGGCTTTACCACTAGCTGATTTTTTACCAATGTCCGGAAGTGACTTACTAGAAAAAGCAAAAACGAATGAAACGATACAACTTCCTTACACCCTAATACCAGAAAAAACACAAACACAAACACGCTTACTCGTTATACGCCCTACGGACCAGTTAATTGCTCCAGCAGTGAAGATAGTAACCGCCAAGCCTGACCCAACAAAAATCTCGTACAGCGTTGCACTAGAGTCTCCACCGAGAACTTTTACTTGGAGCCCAGCCGACGCACCGGGAGCCGATGCTATATCTCCAAGCCCACTACCTATTGAGGCAATCCTAGACACCAGTATTCTCGGAAGTAATGGTGAAATTGAAAATCCGCTTATTATGCCTTTTCCGGAAATTTCTATAGCGGACTTTCTTTCCACAATCATAGTATTTCCCTCCGAGTCTGGCATAGAACCACTTTTACTGGTATTTTCCAAGCATCCTATTCAAGCGGGCGAGGTAGGCCCATATCGTGAGCTAGCAGCTAGAAGCATCAGGGATGGTTTCGACATTGACCACATAGCTGCAAGAAGAGCGGTAGAGAGCTTTCTGAGATCAAAATTCCCAGATTACTCATCTAAAAAGATCAAGAAAATACTGGACTACGCGCCCGCCATGGCTATCCCTAGAGAAATTCATCAGAAATTTAGTGAAACCTATGGGGGAAGGAATTCAAAAGAAAGAATCGCGCTAGATGCTTCCAATTTGGAAAATGCCGTCAACAGCAATATAAACGCCCTAAAGCCTGCCTTACTCGATTATGGCATGCGCGAAATCGAAATCGAGATAGCAAGAGAAAACCTCCACCGCCTAGCCAAAACTCAAGGACTATACTGATGAAAGCTGAAAAATTAAGAACCTTGGTAGAGTCACTTGGTCTTACCTATGAAACCATTACAAAAAATGAAATTATCGCAACGACTCCAATCCAGGGCATTTTTCCAGAAAGCGAAATTGATTTTTTAGAGGCCGAGCCTGGCCTTGAGTTAAACTTCAACTCAGAAACCAAACAACTGAAAAAAATCTTTGTCACCATCAAATCGGCATTACCGAACGACACCCCCTACACAGAAGAACTCCTACCTGACCTTAGAGCCCTTAAAGATCAAGAAGGCACTCGAAGAACACTCGGAGAGCCACTGGACCAACACGGACCCGAACAATTGCCTGAACCCGTAGGGAAAAATGGTGGCTGGGACTCTTTTACTTATCAAGTGACAGAAGCACGTCATGTCACACTCATCGTGCAGTACGATGCAGAACTTCAGGTCGAAACACTCGTTTTCAAAGAACTGCCCAGTATCTAGCGCTTCTCGCCAAGAGCGCCAACATAAAAAACCCGCCACTCTCACGAGCAGCGGGTTCTTTTCACAACCACCAACCGTTAGATCGCGCCACGCTTGCGCAGCACGTCCAGCACCTGTTTCACGCTGTCTTCCAGCGACAAGCTCTGGGTGTCGATCACCAGGTCCGCGTTCAACGGCACATCGTACGGGAAGGACTCACCCGGGATGTTGTCGCCATTGGCCGCGTACAAGCCTTGTGGGTCGCGTTCGCGGCACACCTGGGGCGAGGCCTGCACGTAGACGGTGATCAAGCGCTCGGTGCCGATCAGGGCCTTGGCCTGTTCGCGGCCTTCGGCGTCCGGGGCCACGAAGGCGGCCAGGGTCAGCAGGCCGGCTTCGTTGAACTGACGGGCGACGTGAGCCGCGCGGCGCCAGTTTTCGGTGCGCCCGGCGCGGTCTTGCGGCAAGCCCTTGTTCAGGTCATGGCGCAGGTTCTGGCCATCCAGCACGAACACCGCACGGCCCATGTCGAACAGCTTGCGCTCCACCGCGTAGGCCAGGGTGCTTTTGCCAGCGCCCGACAGGCCGCTGAACAACACGGTGGCCGGTTGCTGGCCGAAGCGCTGGGCACGTTCCTCGGTGGCTACGTGGGCCAACTTGCCGTGGTGCGTGGCGTTGCCATGGGCCAATGGCTGGGCGACGATCATGCCGGCGCCGACGGTGCCGTTGGTCAGGCGATCGATGATGATGAATGCGCCGGTGGTGCGGTTGCTTTCATAGCCATCCAGGGCGATGGAAGCGTCCAGGGCGATCTTCACCTTGCCGATTTCGTTCAACTGCAACGAGCTGGCCGGGCCTTCCTGCAGGGTGTTGACGTCGACTTTGTGCACGATGCTGGCGATGGAGCCCGGCACGTAGCTGGTGGCGCGCTTGATGTCGTACTTCTTGCCCGGCAGCATCGGCTCTTCGGCCATCCACACCAGCATGGCTTCGAAGCTGTCGGTCACCGGCGGCACATTGTCGGCATGCACCAACAGGTCGCCACGGGAGATGTCGATTTCGTCTTCCATGGTCAGGGTCACGGCCTGGCCCGGGCCTGCGTGCTCCAGTTCACCTTCGAAGGTGACGATGGATTTTACGCGGCTGCTTTTGCCCGACGGCAGCACGACGATTTCATCGCCCTTGTGCACCACGCCGCTGGCCAGGGTGCCGGCAAAACCACGGAAGTTCAGGTTCGGCCGGTTCACGTACTGCACCGGGAAGCGCAGGTCGGTGAGGTTGCGGTCGGCCGCCACTTCCACGGTCTCCAGGATTTCCATCAGCGACTGGCCGGTGTACCACGGCGAGCGCTCGCTGCGGTTAACCACGTTGTCGCCTTTAAGGGCCGACATCGGCACGAAGTGCAGGCTGGAAGGCTTGAGTTTCAGGCCTTCGGCAAACTTCAGGTAGTCGGCCTTGATCTCTTCGAACACACCCTCGTCGAACCCCTTGAGGTCCATCTTGTTGATGGCGACGACGATGTGCTTGATGCCCAGCAAGGAGGCGATGAAGCTGTGGCGGCGGGTCTGGGTTTGCACGCCATAGCGGGCATCGACCAGGATGATCGCCAGGTCACAGGTGGACGCGCCGGTGGCCATGTTGCGGGTGTACTGCTCGTGGCCCGGGGTGTCGGCAATGATGAACTTGCGCTTGGCCGTGGAGAAGTAGCGGTACGCCACGTCAATGGTGATGCCCTGCTCGCGCTCGGCCTGCAGGCCATCGACCAGCAATGCCAAGTCGATGTCGTCACCGGTGGTGCCGACTTTCTTGGAGTCGCGGGTAATGGCTTCCAGATGGTCTTCGTAGATCATCTTGGAGTCGTGCAGCAGGCGCCCGATCAGGGTGCTCTTGCCGTCGTCGACGTTACCGCAGGTCAGAAAGCGCAACAGCTCTTTTCGCTCGTGCTGGCCCAGGTAAGCGAGAATATCTTCGCTAATCAAATCGGATTGGTGCGACATGGTCTGACCCTAACTTAGAAGTAACCCTGACGTTTTTTGTCTTCCATGGAGCCGGCGCCATCGTGGTCGATGACACGGCCCTGGCGCTCGGAAGTTCGCGTCAGGAGCATTTCCTGAATGATGTCGGTGAGGCTTTCGGCCTCCGACTCCACCGCGCCCGTCAACGGGTAGCAGCCAAGGGTACGGAAACGCACTTTTTTCTTGACGATGCGGGCTTTCTCTTCGTCGCTCAGGTGCTCGAGGATACGGTCGTCGTCGATCATGATCAGCGTGCCGTTCTTCTCGATCACTTCGCGCTCGGCGGCGAAGTACAACGGGACGATCGGGATGCCTTCCAGGTAGATGTACTGCCAGATGTCCAGCTCGGTCCAGTTCGACAAAGGGAACACGCGAATGGATTCGCCCTTGTTGACCTTGCCGTTGTACACGTTCCACAGCTCAGGGCGCTGGTTTTTAGGGTCCCAGCGGTGCTTGCTGTCACGGAACGAGTAAACCCGTTCTTTGGCGCGCGATTTCTCTTCGTCGCGGCGCGCACCACCGAAAGCGGCGTCGAAACCATGCTTGTCGAGCGCCTGCTTGAGGCCCTCGGTCTTCATGATGTCGGTGTGCTTGGCGCTGCCGTGGGTGAAGGGGTTGATGCCCTGCGCCACGCCGTCGGGGTTGACGTGCACCAGCAGGTCCAGGCCCAGTTCCTCGACCATGCGATCGCGGAATGTGTACATCTCCTGGAACTTCCACTGGGTGTCCACGTGCATCACGGGGAACGGCAGCTTGCCGGGGAAGAACGCCTTGCGTGCCAGGTGCAGCATCACGGCGGAGTCTTTACCGATGGAGTAGAGCATCACCGGGTTATCGAACTCGGCGGCCACCTCACGGATGATGTGGATGCTCTCCGCCTCCAACTGTTTCAAATGCGTCAGTTTGTCGACCATGGCTACTCACGGAAATACATTCGTTATTGACGGCCTTCGGGCCGTGTTCGAGCCGAATACTCTATCACAGCGACCACTTCTATCTAATTGGCTACTTAGATCGAAGCAATCTAAGAATATACCCGCAAGTTTGCCCCCCCATCAGATCGGATTGGGGCAATCGATGAACAGGTGCTCCAGCGCATAGCGCCGCGCCAGGTAATCGCCCAGGGCTTGCACGCCATAACGTTCGGTGGCGTGGTGACCGGCGGCGATGAAGCTGATGTCGTTCTCCCGCGCACTGTGAAAGGTCTGCTCCGAGGCCTCGCCACTCAGGTAGAGGTCCACGCCCGCCTCGATGGCCTGGTCGATGTAGCCTTGGCCGCCACCGGTGCACCAGCCCACCCGTCGGATCATCTCGCTGCCTTCGATCAGCAACGGTTCGCGGCCCATCACTTCTTGCACGCGGCGGGCAAAGTCGCGGGCGCTCACAGGCTCGGCCAACGAGCCAACCAGGCCAACGATGCGCGGGTTGGCCGGGGCCAGCGGGCCCTCCACGGTAATGTCCAACTGGCGAGCCAACTGCACGTTATTGCCCACCTCCGGGTGCAGGTCCAACGGCAGGTGGTAGGCCAGCAGGCTGATGTCGTGCTTGAGCAAGGTTTTCAAGCGGCGTTGCTTCATGCCGGTGACGCAAGGGTTTTCACCCTTCCAGAAATAGCCGTGATGCACCAGCACCAGGTCGGCCTTGGCCTCCACCGCCGCGTCCAGCAGGGCCTGGCTTGCGGTCACGCCACTGACAATGCGCAGCACCTGCGGGCGGCCTTCCACCTGCAGGCCGTTGGGGCAATAATCCTGGATTTTGGCGCTGCCCAGGTAACGGTCGGCCTCTTCTACCAGGGTGCTGAGTGCAACGGCCATAAAAGACTCCTAAATAGGCAGTTCAGAGCGGCGCAACCGCTCGTATAATGGCGCCCATTATGGGCCTCCCCTCCCCCTTGTGGAATGCTCAAGCTCCCTTGCAACCCCTCAGGATCCCGCTCAATGTTCAAGGCATTGCGTTTTTTTGGCTGGCCGCTACTCACGGGCATACTCATTGCCCTGCTGATTATCCAGCGCTTTCCCCAATGGGTCGGCCTGCCCAGCCAGGACGTCAACCTGCAACAGGTCGCGCAGAATTCGGCCAACGTGATCCAGGGGCCGGTGTCGTATGCCGACGCCGTGACCATCGCCGCCCCGGCCGTGGCCAACCTGTACACCACCAAAGTGGTCAACAAGACCAGCCATCCGCTGTTCGAAGACCCGCAATTTCGTCGTTTCTTTGGTGACAACCTGCCCAAGCAGAAGCGCTGGGAGTCGAGCCTGGGCTCGGCGGTAATCATGAGCCCCGAGGGTTACCTGCTGACCAACAACCACGTCACCAGTGGCGCCGACCAGATCGTGGTAGCGCTCAAGGACGGGCGTGAAACCTTGGCCCGAGTGATCGGCAACGACCCTGAAACCGACCTCGCGGTGTTGAAGATCGACCTCAAGAACTTGCCGTCGATCACCATTGGCCGCTCCGACAACATCCGCATCGGCGACGTGGCCCTGGCCATCGGCAACCCGTTTGGCGTCGGCCAGACCGTGACCATGGGCATCATCAGCGCCACCGGCCGCAACCAACTGGGCCTGAACACCTATGAAGACTTCATCCAGACCGATGCGGCGATCAACCCGGGCAACTCCGGTGGCGCGCTGGTCGATGCCAACGGCAACCTGACCGGCATCAACACGGCGATCTTCTCCAAGTCCGGTGGCTCCCAGGGCATCGGCTTCGCGATCCCGATCAAGTTGGCGCTGGAAGTGATGAAATCGATCATCGAGCACGGCCAGGTGATCCGCGGCTGGCTGGGTATTGAAGTACAGCCATTGACACAAGAACTGGCAGAAAGCTTTGGTCTCAAGGACCGCCCTGGCATCGTGGTGGCGGGTATTTTCCGCGACGGCCCGGCGCAAAAGGCCGGCTTGCAGTTGGGCGACGTGATCCTGGCCATCGACGGTGAGCCGGCCGGTGACGGTCGTAAATCCATGAACCAGGTGGCGCGCACCAAGCCCAATGACAAGATTGCCATCGACATCATGCGTAACGGCAAGGAAATGAAGCTCTCGGCCGAGGTCGGGCTACGGCCGCCGCCGGCGCCGGCGGCGACCGAGGAAGTGCAGTAATAAAAAAACCCGGATCAAATGATCCGGGTTTTTTTATGGCCACACGCGGCCCACTGCAGGAGCGGGTTTATCCGCGAAAACAACGACACGGTGTATCAGTGAAACCCCTGCGTGCTTTTCGCGGATGCTCCTACACAAGCCCGGCGAGTGACTTACAACGCGTCGATCAACGCCTGATTTTGCTCCGGCGTGCCAATCGAGATACGCAGGAACTGATCGATCCGTGCTTGCTTGAAGTGCCGCACGATCACGCCCTGTTCACGCACCTTGGCAGCAATACCGGCTGCGTCACGCTCAGGGTGGCGGGCGAAGATGAAGTTGGCAGCCGACGGCAACACTTCAAAACCACGCGCTTGCAACTGCGCCACCAGCTTCTGGCGACTGTCGATGACCCACTGGCAAGTCTGCTCGAAATACTCGCGATCCTGGAACGCCGCCGCCGCGCCGGCCGCTGCCACGCGGTCGATGGGGTAGGAGTTGAAACTGTTCTTGATACGCTCCAGCGCCTCGATCAGGTCCGGGTGACCCACGGCCAAACCCACGCGCAGCCCGGCCAGGGAGCGCGACTTGGACAGCGTCTGGGTGACCAACAGGTTGGGGTAACGATCGACCAGGCTGATGGCGGTTTCGCCGCCAAAATCGATGTAGGCCTCGTCCACCACTACCACCGAGTCAGGGCTGGCCTTGAGCAGTTGCTCCACGGCATCCAGCGCCAGCAGGCAACCGGTGGGCGCGTTGGGGTTGGGGAATATGATGCCGCCGTTGGGCCGCGCGTAGTCGCCGATGCGAATCTGGAACTGCTCGTCCAGCGGCACCGCCACGTGGTCGATGCCGTACAGGCCGCAATAAACCGGATAGAAGCTGTAGCTGATGTCTGGAAACAGCAACGGCAAGTCGTGCTGGAACAGGCCGTGGAAAATGTGCGCCAGTACCTCGTCCGAACCGTTACCCAGAAATACCTGGGCCGTCTTGATGCCGTAGTAGTCGGCCACCGCGTGCTTAAGCACGTCGCTGTTGGGGTCCGGGTACAGGCGCAGGTCGTCGGTGAGTTCGGCGCGCATGGCTTCCAGCGCCTTGGGCGACGGGCCGTAGGGGTTTTCGTTGGTGTTGAGCTTAGTGATCTTGGTCAGCTTGGGCTGCTCACCCGGCACGTACGGCACCAGGCTCTTGACGAAAGGACTCCAGAACTTGCTCATGCTCATTTTCCCTGATCTTGATCGAGAATGCGGTATTCGGCGCTACGGGCGTGGGCGCTGAGCGACTCGCCGCGGGCCAGGATCGATGCGGTCTTGCCCAGTTGCGAAGCACCCTGCTGCGAACAGAAGATGATCGAGGAGCGCTTCTGGAAGTCATAAACCCCCAGCGGCGAGGAGAACCGCGCGGTGCCAGAGGTCGGCAGCACGTGGTTGGGGCCCGCGCAATAGTCGCCCAGGGCTTCGGAGGTGTGGCGTCCCATGAAGATCGCGCCGGCGTGACGGATCTTCGGCAGCCACGCTTGCGGGTCGGCGACCGACAGTTCAAGGTGCTCCGGAGCAATGCGGTTGGCCACTTCGATCGCCTGTTCCATGTCGCGCACGTGAATCAACGCGCCACGGCCGTTGATCGAGGTCTGGATGATCTCGGCACGGTCCATGGTGGGCAGCAGCTTGTCGATGCTGGCGGCCACCTTATCGAGGAACGCGGCATCGGGGCTGACCAGGATGGCCTGGGCGTCTTCGTCGTGCTCCGCCTGGGAGAACAGGTCCATGGCGATCCAGTCCGGGTCGGTCTGGCCATCGCACACCACGAGGATTTCCGAAGGGCCGGCGATCATATCGATGCCCACCTGGCCAAACACGTGGCGCTTGGCAGTGGCGACGTAGATGTTGCCCGGCCCTACCACCTTGTCTACCTGCGGCACGCTTTCGGTGCCATAGGCCAGCGCGGCCACTGCCTGGGCGCCACCGATGGTGAACACCCGGTCGACGCCGGCGATGCAGGCGGCGGCCAGCACCAACTCATTGACCTCGCCACGCGGGGTAGGCACCACCATGACCACTTCGGTCACGCCGGCCACCTTGGCGGGGATCGCGTTCATCAGTACCGACGAAGGGTACGACGCCTTGCCACCTGGCACGTACAGGCCAGCGCGGTCCAGCGGGGTCACTTTCTGGCCCAGCACGGTGCCGTCGGCCTCGGTGTAGCTCCAGGAATCCTGCTTTTGCTTCTCGTGATAGCTGCGCACGCGCTCGGCGGCGGTTTCCAGGGCTTCGCGCTGGGGCGCAGTAATGCGCGTCAGAGCCAGTTCCAGGCGCTCGCGCGGCAAGATCAGCTCGGCCATCGAAGCCACGTTCATGCTGTCGAAACGGTTGGTGAACTCCACCACGGCCGCATCGCCACGCTCGCGCACGGCCTTGATGATGTCCAGCACCCGCTGGTTGACCGAATCGTCGGATACGCTTTCCCAGCTCAGCAGATGATCCAGATGGCGCGCGAAGTCCGGATCAGTGGCGTCGAGTCGGGCAATTGCAGTGGACGTGGTCATAGCGGGGCCTCAATAGTTGGCAAGTGCTGAAAATAGCAAATCTCAGGCGCCGCTAGACTACCAAGCCATCCGCGTGGGCACCTGAGAATTCTGGCTATGACACGGATAGATGGGCGCGGCTCAAGGCCGCGCATGTGGATCAGCCGCGGTGTCGCGACTCCACAGCCTTGCGCAGGGTATCGATCAGCGCCTGGATGCGGGCGTGCTGCATCTTCATCGATGCCTTGTTCACCACCAGCCGCGAGCTGATCGTTGCGATCAGTTCCTGGGGTTCCAGGCCGTTGGCACGCAGCGTGTTGCCGGTGTCGACCACGTCGATGATCTTGTCGGCCAGGCCGATCAGCGGCGCCAGCTCCATCGAACCGTACAGTTTGATGATGTCGACCTGGCGGCCTTGTTCGGCGTAGTAACGCTTGGCCACATTGACGAACTTGGTGGCAACGCGCAGGCGCCCCTTGGGCTCCACCGCGCCAATGGCACCGGCGGTCATCAGCTTGCACTTGGCAATCTGCAGGTCCAGGGGCTCGTACAGGCCTTGGCCGGTGTATTCCATCAGCACGTCCTTGCCGGCCACGCCGAGGTCGGCCGCGCCATGCTCGACATAGGTCGGCACGTCGGTGGCACGCACGATCAGCAGGCGCACATCGTCCTGGGTCGTGGGGATGATCAGCTTGCGGCTTTTATCCGGATTCTCGGTCGGCACGATGCCCGCCTCTGCCAGCAATGGCAGGGTGTCGTCGAGAATGCGGCCCTTGGACAGCGCGATGGTCAACATGGAAAACGTCTTTCCTTCATTCAGGATTGTGCCGGGTCGCAAACGGCGCCCGGCCACTGCCGACCCCAAAGGGCTCGACTGGACAGATTCATGGGGCGCGTCCCTGCGCCCGAAAACAGACTAGCCCGGTACGCGACGGATCTTGGCGCCCAGCATCTGCAGTTTTTCCTCGATGCACTCATAACCACGGTCTATGTGGTAGATGCGATCGATCAGCGTATCACCTTCGGCGATCAGCGCCGAAATCACCAAGCTGGCAGAGGCGCGCAGGTCGGTGGCCATCACTGGCGCGCCCTTAAGCTTCTCGGTACCGGTGACGATAGCGGTGTTGCCTTCGACCTGGATGTGCGCGCCCATGCGGTGCATTTCGTACACGTGCATGAAGCGGTTTTCGAAGATCGTCTCGATGACCGCGCCGGTGCCTTCGGCGATGGCGTTGAGCGAGACGAACTGCGCCTGCATGTCGGTCGGGAATGCCGGGTACGGCGCGGTGCGCACGTTCACAGCCTTCGGACGCTTGCCGTGCATGTTCAGCTCGATCCAGTCTTCACCGGTGGTGATCTCGGCGCCCGCTTCCTTGAGTTTTTCCAGTACGGCTTCAAGGATGGTCGGATCGGTGTCCTTGACCTTGACGCGGCCACCGGTAGCAGCGGCAGCGACCAGGTAGGTACCGGTCTCGATACGGTCAGGCATCACTTTGTAAGTGGCCGAACCCAGGCGCTTCACGCCGTCGATGGTGATGGTGTCGGTGCCAGCGCCGGAAATCTTGGCGCCCATGGCGATCAGGAAGTTGGCAAGGTCGACTACTTCCGGCTCGCGTGCGGCGTTTTGCAGCACGCTGCGACCGTTGGCCAGGGCCGCGGCCATCATGATGTTCTCGGTACCGGTTACGCTAACGGTATCAAAGAAGAAGTTAGCGCCACGCAGGCCGCCTTCCGGCGCCTTGGCCTTGATGTAGCCGCCTTCGACGTCGATCACCGCGCCCATGGCTTCAAGGCCGCGGATGTGCAGGTCGACCGGGCGCGAACCGATGGCGCAACCGCCAGGCAGCGCGACTTCGGCTTCGCCGAAACGGGCAACCATCGGGCCCAGCACCAGGATCGAAGCGCGCATGGTTTTCACCAGCTCGTACGGGGCGATCAGGGTCTTGATGGTGCGCGGGTCGATCTCGACGCTCAGCTTCTCGTCGATCACCGGCTCAATGCCCATGCGGCCGAACAGCTCGATCATCGTGGTGATGTCGTGCAGGTGCGGCAGGTTGGCAACCGTGACCGGGCCATCGCACAGCAGGGTGGCGGCCAGGATCGGCAGGGCGGAGTTCTTTGCCCCGGAAATACGGATTTCGCCATCAAGACGAACGCCGCCAGTAATAATCAGTTTGTCCATAAGAATCTCGACGCCTTTAGGCTCAGGTGCGCTCAGCCCAGGCTGCGCTGCTGAAGAATTTCATAGTGACGGCATGGATGCTGCCGTCGACGATCCAGGGGTTCAGATGAGCATAGATCTGCTGCTGACGCTTGACCGGGCTCAATGCGGCCAGCTCGTCACTGATCACGTTCAGCTGGAAGTTGCAGCCTTCGCCTTCAACTTCGACCTGGACATTTTCCAGCTGTGCTTCAAGAAAGCTCTTAACTTCTACGGCCTGCATTATCAACCTCGATCGGCGCCCTGTGCGCGCGGGTCGGCCATGATACAAAAAAAGCCCCTCGTCTGCGAACCCCTGATGGGGGAACTCGGACGGAGGGGCTCTTCACTGAACGACAACGCTCACGTCGCCGCCAACAACTCGGTCATCTGGCAGACCTCGGCGATCTGCCGCATGTCCCGGGGCAAGGCCTGGAACGACAGCGATTTGCCCGCGGCCATGGCATCACGCAAAAAGGCCAGCAGCAGCGAAAGCCCGACGCTGCTGGACTTCTCTACGCCCGAGCAATCCAGCACCAACGCCTTGGCGTCACTGGCCTTGATCAGGGCCTGGCCCTGCTTGCGCAAGGCCGAACCGCTGCGATAGTCGAGCACGCCGCTGAGCAACAACTCACCGGCCGCGCCTGCGCGTACCGAGGCCTCACTCATTGGCTCTTGCTCTGGGTAGCTTCTTTGGCCTTGGCCACTTCTCCATCCCAACCATTGATGGTCTTGTCCAGGTCATTGCCGTTGCGCTGCATGGCGTCGGCGAACTGGTCACGGAACAGCTTGCCGATGTTGATGCCGTTGACGATCACGTTACGCACTTTCCACTCGCCATTGACCTTGTTCAAGGTGTACGACACCGGGTAGACCGCGCCGCCGCTGCCCTTGACGACCATGTCGACGCTGGTGCGGTCGCCCGATTCATCCTTGGCCGGCGATACGGTAATACCTTGGTTGTTGTACTCGAGCAAGGCGTTGCCATAGAACTTCATCAGGCTGCGCTTGAAGTTCTCTTCGAACGTCTTGATCTGGGCAGGCGATGCGCTGCGCGAGTACTTCACGGTCATGATGCTTTTGGCGATGCCTTCAGCGTCCACCACCGGGCCAACAATGCCGTTCAAGGCATCATAAAAGGCATTGGGGTTGGTTTTGTACTCTTCCTTGTTTGCTGCCAGGTCAGCCAGCAACTCTTTGGTGGTGCGATCTACCACGTCATGAGCGGTCTGGTCGGCGGCGTTGGCCCATAGGGGCACAACAGCCAGAAGGACCAGCAGGCCTCGGCGCAGAATGGACATCATGGAGTAGCTCCTCATTTGGCGTCTTTGCTAACGGTGTTAAGCAGGAATTTGCCAATCAGATCTTCCAGCACCAGCGATGACTGAGTGTCGTGGATGGTGCCACCGTCCTTCAACACGGTGTCTTCACCGCCCACGCTCAACCCGATGTACTTCTCGCCCAGAAGGCCCGCGGTGAGGATAGACGCAGTGGAGTCGGTCGGCAGATTGTTCACGCTCTTGTCCACTTGCATCGTCACCCGCCCGGTGAAGTTATCGCGGTCCAGATCGATTGCCGTGACCTTGCCGACAGTCACGCCAGCCATGGTCACCTTGGCTCTGACAGTCAAACCGGCGAGATTGTCGAAATAAGCATAAAGTTTGTAGGTATCGGCGGTCGGGCTGGCCGCCAGGCCGCTGACGCGCAAGGCCAGCAGCAGCAAAGCCAGGATCCCGGCCAGCAGAAACAGGCCGACACCGATTTCCATCGTTCGGTTTTGCATCAGAAATCTCCAAACATCAAAGCGGTCAGAATAAAGTCAAGGCCCAGTACCGCCAGCGAGGCGTACACCACGGTCTTGGTGGTGGCACGGCTGATCCCTTCTGATGTGGGCTCGCAGTCATACCCCTGAAACACAGCAATCCATGTGACAACAAAAGCGAACACAATGCTTTTAATCACGCCGTTGAGTACATCATCGGTGAAATTCACGCTGTTCTGCATGTTCGCCCAGAACGAGCCGTCGTAAACGCCCAGCCAGTTGACCGCCACCCACGAGCCACCCCAGATACCGACCACGCTGAAGATCATGGCCAGCACCGGCAGCGAGATGAAACCGGCCCACAGGCGCGGGGCAACGATGTACTTGAGCGGGTCGACGCCGATCATTTCCAGGCTGGACAACTGTTCGGTGGACTTCATGTTGCCGATTTCGGCGGTCAACGCCGACCCTGCGCGCCCGGCAAACAGCAGCGCGGTAACCACCGGGCCCAGTTCGCGCAGCAGCGTCAGGGCAACCATCTGCCCCACGGCCTGCTCGGAGCCATACTTGGCCAGGATGCTGAAGCCTTGCAGCGCCAGCACCATGCCGATGAACATGCCCGAGACCACGATGATCAACAGCGACATTACCCCTACGGAGTAAAGCTGCTTGACCAGCAGTTGAAAGCTGCCTTTAACCCCGCCACGCCCAAACAAGGCATGCATGAGCAAAAAGCCCGAGCGGCCCAACACGGCCACCATATCGATGGCCGCGCGGCCGAACAGGCGCACGCGCTCCAGTATTGATTTTCTGCGCATCAGCGCTTCCCCAGTAAATCGGCGCGGTAATCCGTCGCTGGAAAGTGGAACGGCACCGGACCGTCCGGATCGCCCTTCATGAACTGGCGCACCCGCGGGTCATCCGATGCCATCAGCTCCTCGGGCGAACCCTGCCCCAATACCTGGCCGTCACCGACGACATACAGATAGTCGGCAATGCTGGCGGTTTCCGAGAGGTCATGGGACACCACGATGCTGGTAATGCCCAATGCATCGTTGAGCAGGCGGATCAGGCGCACCAGCACGCCCATGGCGATCGGGTCCTGGCCCACGAAAGGCTCGTCATACATGAGGATCTGCGGGTCCATGGCAATGGCCCGAGCCAGTGCCACGCGCCGCTTCATGCCACCGGACAGTTCGTCGGGCATCAGCTCCACCGCGCCACGCAAGCCCACGGCTTGCAGCTTCATCAGCACGATGTCGCGGATCATTTCCTCGGGCAGGTCGGTGTGCACGCGCAATGGGAAGGCGACGTTCTCGAACACATCGAGATCGGTAAACAGCGCGCCGCTCTGGAACAGCACGCCCATGTGCTTGCGCGCGTCGAACAGGTCACTGCGCGACAGCGCCGGCAGGTTTTGCCCGTTGACCCAGACTTCACCCTTGCTAGGGCGCAACTGGGCCCCCATCAAGCGCAACAGCGTCGTCTTGCCGCAACCGGAAGGCCCCATGATACCGGTGACCTTGCCCCGTGGAATGCGGATATCGACGTTATCAAAGATGTTGCGCGCGCCCCGCTTGAAGGAAACACCCTTCAAATCGATGGCGTAGTCGTTATCGGCACTCATCTAAACTCCTTTCGATGCAGCCTTTCACTCTGACGCACGCGCATTCCACGAAGGCACGCAAGGCGAGTGGGCCGAACAAGCGGCGAACTATATCACTGCTCGCACACCCGCCCCAAGGCTGTTGCACCGCTTGTTCAGGACTGTGACAGCATCGTTGTACGATCAAGCGTGAGGGTTTGCTTCATTACGGCTATAATCGCCGCCTTTTCATCAGGCAACACGATTTCAGACATGAGCCAATCCAGCGACCTGATCCAATCCGCGCAACGCACTATCCGCTTCGAAATCGAGGCGGTAGAGGGCTTGCTCGCCCATATCGACGCCGATTTCGTGCGTGCCTGCGAGATGATCCTGGCAAGCTCGGGCCGCGTCGTGGTGGTGGGCATGGGTAAATCAGGCCACATCGGCAACAAAATCGCCGCGACACTGGCGAGTACCGGCACCACTTCGTTCTTCGTGCACCCGGCCGAAGCCAGCCACGGCGACATGGGCATGATCACCCGCGACGACATCATCGTCGCACTGTCCAACTCCGGCTCTACCGCCGAGATCGTCACCCTGCTGCCGCTGATCAAGCGCCTGGGCATCAAAATGATCAGCCTGACCGGCAACCCGGACTCGCCGCTGGCAAAAGCCGCCGACGTCAACTTAGATTGCAGCGTAGCTCAAGAAGCTTGCCCGCTGAACCTGGCCCCCACCTCCTCCACCACTGCAGCCCTGGTGATGGGTGATGCCCTGGCCATCGCGCTGCTGGAAGCCCGCGGCTTCACGGCCGAGGACTTTGCGTTTTCCCACCCCGGCGGTGCACTGGGCCGACGCCTGCTGCTGAAAGTGGAAAACGTGATGCACACGGGTGACGAACTGCCCCAGGTGCAGCGCGGCACGCCGCTGAAAAACGCCCTGATGGAAATGACCCGCAAGGGCCTGGGCATGACCGCGGTACTGGAAACCGACGGCCGCCTGGCCGGGATCTTCACCGACGGCGACCTGCGCCGCACCCTGGACCGCGACCTGGACCTGCGCCAGGCAACCATCGACGAAGTCATGACCGTGCACGGCAAGACCGCCCGCCCGGACATGCTCGCCGCCGAAGCCCTTAAAATCATGGAAGACCACAAGATAGGCGCCCTGATCGTGGTCGACGAGCAGGATCGCCCGATCGGCGCGTTCAACCTCGGCGACCTGCTGCGCGCTGGAGTCATGTAAATGAACGACGAACTGTTGCAACGCGGCAAGGCCATCAAGCTGGCGATCTTCGACGTAGACGGCGTGCTGACCGACGGCCGCCTGTATTTCCTGGAAGATGGCAGCGAATTCAAGACGTTCAACACCCTGGACGGTCAAGGCATCAAGATGTTGATCAACTCCGGCGTGGCCACCGCGATCATCAGCGGGCGCAAGACCCCGGTAGTGGAACGCCGCGCCAAGAACCTGGGCATCGCCCACCTGTACCAAGGCCGCGAAGACAAATTAGTGGTCCTGGACGAGCTTCTTGGCCAACTCGGCCTAAGCTATGACCAGGTGGCCTACCTGGGCGACGACCTGCCCGACCTGCCGGTGATCCGCCGCGTGGGCCTGGGCATGGCCGTGGCCAACGCTGCCGGCTTTGTTCGCGAGCACGCCGATGGCGTCACGCTGGCGCGCGGCGGCGAAGGCGCGGCCCGAGAATTCTGCGAGTTGATCCTTCGCGCCCAAGGCAACCTCGATGCGGCCCTCGCCGCTTATTTGTAGAGCACCCCATGTCGAGCAGAAAATTACGCAACATCGTGTTGCTGTTGGTCGTGGCGGCGATTTTCGCCGCGGTCGGCTACTGGAACATCAGCCCGGAAACCTTCCTCGACCAGCCCAAGACGGCCGTCGACGAAACCGCGATCGATTATTATGCAACCAATGCCCACAGCAAGCAGTTCATGCCCGATGGCAAGCTGCAATATGACATGACCAGCGACAAGGTCGAGCATTTGCAAGCCAGCCAGGTCACCCTGCTGACCAACCCGGACGTCAACCTGTACCGTGGCGCAGCCTTCCCGTGGCACGTCACCAGCAAGCGCGGCGAGGTCAACCCGGACGGCACCCAGGTGGAACTGATCGACTCGGTGCGCGTGGCGCGGGTCGACGAAAAGAACCGCCAGACGATTATTACCACTACTCGCATGACTGTATTCCCTCAGAAGCAATATGCGCAGACCGATCAAGCCGTTAGAATTGACGGCGCCGGTGGCGTCACGACAGGCGTGGGAATGAAAGCGTATTTGCAAGACAGCCGGATGAACCTGCTGTCCAACGTAAGAGGACTGTATGAGGCTCGTTAAAACCCTTCCTTATTTGCTCAGCCTGGGCGCAGCACTGGGAAGCGCGAGCGCCTGGGCACTGCCGACTGACCGCGATCAGCCTATTCATATTCAGTCCGATGACGCACAGATCGATGACAAGCAAGGCGTCGCGACCTACAAGGGCAATGTGATCATTACCCAGGGCACGATGAAAATCACTGGCAACACCGTGACCATCACCCGCAACGCACAGGGCGACGTCGACGTGTTCACCTCGGTCGGCAACCTGGCCTATTACGAGCAGAAGCCGGCGATCGACAAACCGATCGTGCAGGCCTACGGCGTGACCATCCAGTACTTTTCGGCGCAAAACCGCATCGTGCTGATCGACAAGGCCAAGGTCATCAACGACGGCAACACCTCCGAAGGCGAAAAAATCGTCTACGACACCGTCAAGCAAGTGGTAAACGCCGGCCGTGCCAACGGCACCAAGGTCACCGCCCCACGTCCGCGGATCGACATGGTTATCCAGCCGAAAAGCAAAACCGATGAGCAGAAAAAATAATGGCAACCCTGAAAGCCCAGCACCTGGCCAAGGCTTATAAAAGCCGGCAAGTGGTGCGTGACGTCAGCCTGTCCATTGAAAGTGGCCAGATCGTAGGTTTGCTGGGCCCCAACGGCGCCGGCAAGACCACCTGCTTCTACATGATCGTGGGCCTGGTGCAGGCCGACCAGGGCCGCGTGCTGATCGACGACCTGGACGTGAGCCACCAGCCGATGCACGGCCGCGCCCGTTCCGGTATCGGCTACCTGCCGCAAGAAGCCTCGATCTTTCGCAAGCTTTCGGTGGCCGACAACATCATGGCCATCCTGGAAACGCGCAAGGAGCTGGACAAGGCCGGGCGCGTCAAGGAACTGGAAAGCCTGCTGCAGGAGTTCCACATCACCCACATCCGCGACAACCTGGGCATGAGCCTGTCCGGTGGTGAGCGTCGCCGTGTGGAAATCGCCCGGGCACTGGCCACCGCGCCCAAGTTCATCCTGCTCGACGAACCCTTCGCCGGTGTCGACCCTATTTCCGTGGGCGACATCAAGCAGATCATCCACCACCTGAAGGCCAAGGGCATTGGCGTTCTGATCACCGACCACAACGTCCGTGAAACCCTGGATATCTGCGAAACCGCTTACATCGTCAACGATGGCCAACTGATCGCCGAAGGCGATGCCGAGACCATCCTGGCCAACGATCTGGTTAAAGAAGTCTACCTCGGCCACGAATTCCGCCTGTAAAGGGTGGCATTTGGGCTGGGGCGCCTTTGAGGAGGCCGGCTTTTGAAAATCGCAAGGTTTTTAATTACCGCCTCGCTCTAGGCAAACACTGCAACTTCAGGCATATAATTTGCTTATGACAACAGCCGAGCGCCTGGGTTAACCCAGGTGTTGTGTAGTGGATGGCGCATCGCGCCGGCGAACAAGGTGTTAAGCCCCTGCCATGAAACCATCGCTAGTCCTGAGAATGGGCCAGCAACTGACGATGACACCGCAGTTGCAACAGGCCATACGCCTCCTCCAGCTATCCACCCTGGACCTTCAACAGGAAATCCAGGAAGCGCTGGAATCCAATCCCATGCTCGAACGCCAGGAAGAAGGCGAAGACTTCGACAACAGCGACCCGCTGGCCGATAACATCGAGCAGAAAACCACGCCTGAAATTCAGGAACCCAGCTTTCAGGAAACCACCGCACCGACGGTCGACAACCTGGAAGACGGCGAGTGGAACGACCGCATTCCCAATGAGCTACCTGTCGACACGGCCTGGGAAGACATCTACCAGACCAGCGCCAGCAGCCTGCCCAGCAACGATGACGACGAGTGGGACTTCACCACCCGCACCTCCGCCGGCGAGAGCTTGCAGAGCCATCTGCTGTGGCAATTGAACCTGGCGCCGATGTCCGATACCGACCGGCTGATCGCCGTGACGCTGATCGACTGCATCAACAACCAGGGCTACCTGGACGAGACGTTGCAGGAGATCTGCGACTCGTTCGACCCGGAACTGGACATCGAGCTCGACGAAATCGAGGCCGTACTGCACCGCATCCAGCAATTCGAGCCCGCTGGCATCGGCGCCCGCGATCTGAGCGAGTGCCTGTTGCTGCAACTGCGCCAATTGCCTGCCAAGACCCGCTGGCTGGCCGAGGCCCAGCGCCTGGTCACCGACTTCATCGACCTGCTGGGCAGCCGCGACTACGGTCAGCTGATGCGCCGCATGAAGATCAAGGAAGACGAGCTGCGCCAGGTGATCGAGCTGGTGCAAAGCCTGAACCCGCGCCCCGGCTCGCAGATCGAGTCCAGCGAGGCCGAGTACGTGGTGCCCGACGTGATCGTGCGCAAGGACAACGACCGCTGGCTGGTAGAGCTGAACCAGGAGTCGGTGCCACGCCTGCGGGTCAACCCGCAGTACGCAGGCTTTGTGCGCCGCGCCGACACCAGCGCCGACAACACCTTCATGCGCAATCAGTTGCAGGAGGCGCGCTGGTTCATCAAGAGCCTGCAGAGCCGCAACGAAACCCTGATGAAGGTGGCCACGCAAATCGTCGAGCACCAGCGCGGCTTCCTCGACTACGGCGACGAGGCAATGAAACCGCTGGTGCTGCATGACATCGCCGAAGCGGTGGGCATGCACGAATCGACGATTTCCCGGGTGACCACGCAAAAGTACATGCATACCCCGCGTGGTATTTATGAGCTGAAATATTTTTTCTCAAGCCACGTGAGCACCTCCGAGGGCGGCGAATGCTCGTCCACGGCGATCCGCGCGATCATCAAAAAACTGGTGGCTGCCGAAAATCAGAAAAAGCCGTTGAGTGACAGCAAGATCGCTGGTTTACTGGAGGCACAAGGCATCCAGGTAGCCCGTCGCACCGTCGCCAAGTACCGCGAGTCCCTCGGGATCGCACCGTCTAGCGAACGCAAGCGATTGATGTAGCCCCGCAGCGCGCAAGCGCTGCCCGGTGGGCACCTGAGGTGTGGCAGCGTTCCTGCGGCAGGTGTTCCACCTGCCTCTTTATGCAATAGCAATAAGGAGATGCGGTATGCAAGTCAACATCAGTGGACATCAACTGGATGTGACCGAACCCTTGCGCACTTATATCAGCGAGAAGCTCGCCCGATTGGAGCGCCATTTCGACAAGATCACCAATGTGCAAGTGACGATGACGGTGGAGAAACTCCTGCAGAAAATCGAAGCCACCTTGCACGTTCCCGGTGGTGAAGTGGTCGCCAACGCCGAACATAGCGACATGTATGCGGCCATCGACCTGCTCACCGACAAGCTTGACCGCCAACTCAAAAAACATAAGGAAAAACAGCAGAGCGTGCTGCAAGGCGCGAATGCTCGCTGACACTCCCCACCCATGATCCGACTTGAAAACATCCTGACCCCTGGCCGTTCACTCGTGAACGTGCCAGGCGGCAGTAAAAAGAAAGTGCTCGAACAAATTGCCAACCTCATTGCCCGGGAAATACCCGAGCTTGGGATGCAAGACGTCTACGAAGCCCTGATTGCCCGTGAGAAACTCGGTTCCACCGGTTTCGGCAACGGCATCGCCATACCCCATTGTCGTCTGGCTGGCTGCGAATCGCCGGTCAGCGCCCTGCTGCACCTCGACGCCCCCATCGACTTCGATGCCATCGACGGCGCCCCGGTAGACCTGCTGTTCGTACTGCTGGTCCCGCAAGCGGCCACCGATGCGCACCTGGAACTGCTACGGCAAATCGCCAGCATGTTGGACCAGAAGGACGTACGGGACAAACTTCGCTCGGCAGCCAGCAACGAAGCCTTGTACAAGGTCGTGCTGGACGTTCAAAACGGTCACTAAGCATGCGCCTGATCATCGTCAGCGGCCGCTCCGGCTCCGGTAAAAGCACAGCCTTGGATGTACTCGAGGACAACGGCTACTACTGCATCGACAACCTGCCTGCCGGGTTGCTGCCGGAACTGGCCGAGCGCGCGTTGATCCATACCGAACTGGCGCAACCGCTGGTGGCCGTGTCTATCGATGCGCGCAACCTGCCCAGCCACCTGACCCGCTTCCCCGAGTTGCTCGAGGAAGTGCGCGGTCGGCACATCCAGTGCGACGTGCTGTACCTGGACGCCGACGAAGAAACCCTGCTCAAACGCTTTTCCGAAACCCGCCGGCGCCATCCACTGAGCAGCGCCAACCGCTCGTTGGCCGAAGCCATTCGGGTCGAAACCTCGCTACTGGGGCCGATTGCGGACCTGGCCGACCTGAAAATCAATACCACGCACCTGAACCTGTATCAGCTGCGCGACGCCATCAAGCTGCGCCTGCTCAACCAACCTGAGCCGGGCACTGCGTTCCTGGTCGAGTCGTTCGGTTTCAAGCGCGGCATGCCGGTGGATGCCGACCTGGTGTTCGACGTACGTTGCCTGCCCAACCCGTACTGGAAGCCAGAACTGCGCGACCATTCAGGCCTGGACCAACCGGTGATTGAATACCTGGCTGCCCAGCCGGACGTCGAAGAAATGTATCAGGACATCAGCAGTTATCTGCTTAAATGGCTGCCGCGCTTTGCCGCCAGCAACCGCGCCTACGTGACCATCGCCATTGGCTGCACGGGCGGCCACCACCGCTCGGTGTACCTCACCGAGCGCTTGGGCCAGGCGCTCCAACAAACGCTCAAGAATGTTCAGGTTCGCCACCGCGACCTTAGCTGAAAGGACCCCCACCGCGATGCCTGCACGTGAAATCGAAATCATCAACAAGCTTGGCTTGCACGCCCGGGCAGCCGCCAAATTCGTCGGCGTGGCTGGCCGCTTTCCCGATTGCCAGGTGCGTATCGGCCGCAGCCCGGACAGCCTGGTAGACGGCAAAAGCATTATGGGCGTGATGATGCTGGCGGCGGGCAAAGGCACCCAGGTGCACCTGAGTACTGCGGGGGCCGAAGAGGCCGAAGCGATGGCAGCGATTGTCGAGTTGATCAATAACCGCTTCGACGAAGGCGAATAAAACATCGCCCTCGCCCCAACCCTCTCCCGCAGGGAGGGGGGCTGGGGTGAGGGCCACGGCAACCCCGCCCCATCATGACAGCGCCGTATCCATCACCATCATAAGGCAAAAGCCCACGCACAACCCCAGGCTCGCCAACTTGTGATGCCCGTTGCTGCGCGACTCGGGGATGATCTCATGGGTCACCACCAGTAGCATTGCCCCCGCCGCCACGGCCAAGCCCAAGGGCAACAACAGTTCAGCCAAGCCCACCAGCCAGGCACAGAGCACGGCGAACACCGGCTCCACCAGCCCTGATGCCGCACCTACCAGGAACGCCTTGAACCGCGACATGCCGGCGCCAGCCAGTATCAGCGCGATCACCAGACCCTCTGGCACATCCTGCAGGGCAATGCCCATGGCCAGGCTGTCGGCGTCGGGCATGCCGCCGCCGGCCGATACGCCGATGGCCATGCCTTCGGGAATATTGTGGGCAATGATCGCGAACACGAAAATCCATATGCGTGCTGGGATCGGCGGTTGTTGCGGGGTGCCCACCAACACTTGCGGCGACACCCCGGCCACCTGGCGGTCCACCAGGTACAGGCAGAACGCCCCGAACATGATGCCAAAGCTGATCAGGCTACCGGCGCCCCAGCGGGAAAACCCAATGGTTTGCGCGGCATCCAAGCCTGGGATGATCAGCGAGAACGCCGTGGCCGCCAGCATCACGCCTGCGCCGAAACCCAACAGGGTGTCGGCCACGGCCACCGGCATGCCACGGATCACCAGCACCGGTACCGCGCCAAGCGCGGTGCCCAGTGCTGCGATGGCACCACCCTCCAGTGCACGCAACAGTCGTGGGTCCAGGTCCAGCCAGGCCAACGCCTGTATGGCCAGCAACGAAAGCCCGGCCAGCGTCAATACGCTGCCCAGGGCCAGGCGCAACAAGCGCCCGCTACCAATGGAAAACGCCTGAGCCCCCACTATTTGACGACTCACGCCACGGCAGCCCGGTAACGCCGCTCAACCTCGGCCCAGTTGACCACGTTATAAAACGCCCCGATGTATTCCGGGCGCCGGTTCTGGTATTGCAAGTAGTAGGCGTGTTCCCACACGTCCAGGCCGAGGATCGGCGTGTTGCCGTTCATCAGCGGGCTGTCCTGGTTGCCACTGCTCTCCACCACCAACTTTTTTTGCGGGGTTACGCTAAGCCACGCCCAACCGCTGCCGAAACGGGTCAACGCAGCCTTGGTGAAGGCCTCCTTGAACGCCTCGAAGCCACCCAGTTGCTCGTCGATGGCCTTGGCCACCGAGCCCTGTGCCGGGCCACCACCCTGGGCCGACATCACCTCCCAGAACAACGAATGGTTGGCGTGCCCGCCGCCCTGGTTGATCACTGCCGGCTGCAGCTTTTCGGGCAGTTGCTTGACGCTGGCCACCAGCTTCTCGATCGGCCACTCGGCGTACTCGGTGCCATCAACCGCCGCATTGAGGTTATTGATGTACGTTTGGTGGTGCTTGCTGTGGTGGATCTCCATGGTCTTGGCGTCGATGTGCGGTTCCAGCGCGTCATAGGCGTAAGGCAGGGCAGGCAAGGTATAAGGCATGGTCAATGAACTCCGTAGTGAACCATTTGCGTGGATGTTCCCTGGCTGAACAGCAGGCGCGAGGTGCGCGGGTATTCGCCGTATTCACCAATAAAGCTCAACAGCTCGGCGTAGGTCTTGCTGCTATGGCGCAGCGCGGCCTCGCGCAAGGCCTGCGGCAGGCGCCGGTCTTGCGCGGCCTGCAACAGGTATTGATGAATGGCGCACAAGTACTCGGCGCTCTCCTCCGGCTGCATCAGGCGCAGATGCAGGTCGGCCAGGTTGTGATGGCTGATGACGCAGGCCGCCACGGCTTCGTCGACGTCCGCCCAGCGCTCGAACAACACCTGCGCCAGGGCCAGCGCCTGCAAATACAGCTCGCGGGCGTCAATCAAGTCGCCGGCGTTGAAACAGCGGTTGGCCATCTCGATGGTGCGTTTCCAGTGCTGCATGTTTGCCTCCAAAGCCGTAAGGCTGTCAGATGCCGCCTGCGGTGAGCTTTTCCGGGTCCAGCAGCACTTGCAGCTGGGTACGTGAAAGCTCGGTGTTTTCAAGAGCCACGTCGATGATCGGCCGGCCTTCCTTGTAGGCCTGCTTGGCAATCTCGGCGGCTTTTTGGTAGCCAATGATGGGGTTGAGCGCAGTCACCAGGATCGGGTTGCGCGACAACGCTTCCTGCAATTTGGCCTGGTTGACCTTGAAGGTGGCGATCGCCTTGTCCGCCAATAAGCGGCTGGCATTGGCCATCAGCTCGATGCTGCCAAGCAGGTTTTGGGCGATGATCGGCAACATCACGTTCAGCTCGAAATTGCCCGACTGCCCCGCCACCACGATGGTCGCGTCGTTGCCGATCACCTGGGCTGCAACCATGGCAGTGGCTTCCGGGATCACCGGGTTGACCTTGCCGGGCATGATCGAGGAGCCCGGCTGCAGGCCTTCCAGCTCGATCTCACCGAGGCCGGCCAGGGGGCCGGAGTTCATCCAACGCAGGTCGTTGGCGATTTTCATCAGCGACACGGCGGTGGCCTTCAGTTGCCCAGACACCGACACGGCGGTGTCTTGCGAACCAATCAACGCAAACAGGTTGGCGCCCGGAGTGAATTCGACACCGGTGATTTGGCTCAACTGCCGGCTGAAGCGCGCGGCAAATTCAGGGTGGGCGTTGATCCCGGTCCCCACGGCTGTACCGCCCTGGGCCAAGGACTGCAGGGCCGGCAGCAGGTTTTGCAGGTGGCCGACATTGGCCTTCAGTTGCGCCGCCCAGCCGTTGAGCACCTGGCTCATGCGCACCGGCATGGCATCCATCAGGTGGGTGCGGCCGGTCTTGATGTAGGGGTGCACCTGCTCGGCCTTGGCCTCGATCACCTGCACCAGGTGCTGCAATGCTGGCAACAGGTGCTCGTGCAGGGCCAATGCGGCGCTGACGTGGATGGTGGTGGGGATGATGTCGTTGCTGCTCTGGCCACAGTTGACGTGATCGTTGGGGTTGATGGCCTCGCCCGACTGGCGGCTGGCCAGGGTCGCGATCACTTCGTTGGCGTTCATGTTGGAACTGGTGCCGGAGCCGGTCTGGTAGATGTCCACCGGAAAGTGTTGGATAAAGTCACCGGCCAGCAGTTGCTCGGTGGCGGCGACGATGGCCTGCCCTTGCGCTGCGCTGATCTGCCCAAGCTCGACGTTGGCCTTGGCGGCCGCAGCCTTGGCCAGCACCAGCGCGCGAATGAACTGGCGCGGCATCGGCTGGTGGCTGATGGGGAAGTTGTTCACCGCGCGTTGAGTCTGGGCACCGTACAGCGCCGCCTCCGGCACTTGCAGTTCGCCCATGCTGTCACGCTCGATACGGGTATTACTCATCGGAATATCCTTGCAGCAGTTCAGTGAGAGAAATCGATGGCAGCAGCTCGCACACCGCAAGCTCGCGGCCATGCTGGTGCCATTGGTGAAGCTGTTCGGGGGTGCGCGCGGCCTGGCGCATCTCGCGCAAGGGGCGATAGGCTTGGTCCAGGCACTGGCAGCGCCAATGCCAAGGCAATGCCGGATCGGTGGCGGTATTGAGCAGCAAACGGAACGAGGTGCGCGCCACCGTCCAGTCGCAAGTGGGCGTGAATCGCGCCAGGTAGCGGCCTTCGGCCAAGTAATGTTCGATCAGGCGCGGCTCGTCGGGTGACAACGCACACCGTATCTGGCGGCTCAACCAACGCCAGTTTTCCAGATAAGGCAGCTCTTGCACGGCAGGCTTCATCGACGCACCTATTTCGATAATGATATTTATTATTAAATGGAAACGAGAATCAAAACAAGAGCACGGACTTGTAGGAGCGGATTTATCCGCGAAAAAAAACGCCGCAGTGTGTCTAAAGCACCGTGGCGTTTTTTTGCGGACAAACCGGGGCGCCGGACTGCCGCTCCCTACAGGGTGACCAGGGCGACGATCAACTACCCGCCACGGTCATCTTCTCGATCAATACCGAGCCGGTGCGCACGTTGCTGCGCAGTTCCAGATCGTTGCCCACCGCGACGATCTGCTTGAACATGTCCTTCATGTTGCCGGCAATGGTCACTTCCTGGACCGGGAATTGGATTTCGCCATTTTCTACCCAGAAGCCTGCAGCACCGCGCGAATAGTCGCCGGTGACCATGTTCAGGCCTTGGCCCATCAGCTCGGTCACCAGCAGGCCGCGCCCCATGCGGCGCAGCAATGCGGCCTGGTCTTCGTCGCCATGGGTGACGAACAGGTTGTGCACGCCGCCCGAGTTGGCGGTGCTCGGCATGCCCAGCTTGCGGCCCGAATAGGTACCCAGCACGTAGGACACCAACCGGCCGTTTTCGACGAACGGTTTGGCATAGGTGGCCAGGCCGTCACCGTCGAACGACGCACTGCCCATGGCGCGCATCAGATGCGGGCGCTCATCCAGGGTCAACCACTCGGGGAACAGGGTCTGGCCCATGGCGCCTTCCAAAAACGAGGACTTGCGGTACAGGTTGCCGCCAGACACCGCCGACAGGAAACTGCCAAACAGACCACCAGCCAGTTCCGCGCTGAACAGCACCGGTACTTCGCAGGTCGGTACCGGGCGTGCGCCCAGGCGGCTGGCAGCGCGCATCGCGGCGCGTTGGCCAATAACGCGAGCATCGGTCAGCAGGTCGCCCTGACGGTTAACGTCGTACCAGTAATCGCGCTGCATCTGGCCTTCGGCCTCGGCGATCATCACGCAACTCAGGCTGTGGCGGGTGGACGCATAACCACCGACGAAACCGTTGCTGTTGCCATAGATACGGCAGCCCTGGTGACTGCTCAGGGTAGTGCCGTCGGCGTTCTTGATCCGTTTGTCAGCGTCAAAGGCGGCGGCTTCGCACTCCAGGGCCAGTTCGATGGCCCGCTCCGGGCTGATGTCCCAGGCGTGGTACAGGTCGAAATCCGGCTGCTCGGTGGCCATCAGCGCAGCGTCGGCCAGGCCCGAAGCCTCGTCTTCGGAAGTATGCTTGGCAATGGCCAAGGCCGCGGCCACTGTTTCACGAATGGCGTCGGGGCCGGTGGCCGAGGTGCTGGCCGAGCCTTTTCGCTGGCCCACGTACAAGGTGATGCCAAAGCCCTGGTCGCGGTTGAACTCCACCGTCTCCACTTCACGCTGGCGCACCGAGGTGGACAGGCCCTGCTCCAGGGACACTGCCACTTCACAGGCGCTAGCGCCCTGGCGGCGGGCTTCGGCGATAATCTGCTCGACCTGTTCCTGCAGTGCCGGCAAGGCCTGCGGACCCACGGTTTGGACTTCGCTCATAGTGTTCTCCACTCAAAATCTGCTTTGCGCGGGGGTCAAGCTACGACCGGGCCGGACAAGCGGCCCCCGACTGGTTATCATGGCGGCGTTTATTAGCGGACTGCCCCCATGGTTGATTCTTACGACGACTCCCTCGACGAGGGAAAAAGCAAAACTCAGGTCAAGCGCGAGATGAATGCGCTGGTCGATCTGGGCGAGCGCCTGACAACGCTCAAGGCCGATATCGTGGCCAAACTGCCCCTGACCGACGCCTTGCGCAAAGCGCTGGCCGACGCGCCCAAGCACACCCGCGAACATTGCCCGCAAACGGCATATCCTGTTCATCGGCAAGCTGATGCGCGATCAGGACACAACGGCGATTCTGGTGTTGCTCGACCAACTCGATGCCTCCACTCGCCAGTACAACGAACGTTTCCATAACCTGGAGCGTTGGCGCGATCGCCTGGTCAGTGGCACCGACGAGGTGCTGGAAAAATTCGTCGGTGAATACCCCGACGCCGACCGCCAGCACTTGCGCCAGTTGATCCGTCAGGCTCAACACGAAACCGCGCAAAACAAGCCACCAGCGGCCACTCGCAAAATCTTCAAGTACATCCGCGAGCTGGACGAGACTCAGCGCGGCCTGAGATAGATGAAAGCAGCCTCGAGCTGCACGCTGCAAGCTGACCAACGTCTGCTTGCAGCGTGCAGCTTATAGCTCGCCGCTGCCGTCAGGCTCCTGTACCGCCCACGGTAATCGCATCGATCTTCAGCGTCGGCTGGCCCACGCCTACCGGCACCGACTGGCCATCCTTGCCGCACGTGCCTACCCCACTGTCCAGGCTCAGGTCGTTACCGACCATGGACACTCGGCTCATGGCTTCAGGGCCATTGCCGATCAGTGTGGCGCCCTTGACCGGCACGGTGATCTTGCCGTCTTCGATCAGGTAGGCTTCGCTGGTGGAAAACACGAACTTGCCGCTGGTGATGTCGACCTGACCACCGCCCAGGTTGGCGCAGTAGATACCCTTTTTCACCGACGCGATGATTTCCGCCGGGTCGCTTTCGCCTGCGCGCATGTAGGTGTTGGTCATGCGCGGCATCGGCAAATGCGCGTAAGACTCGCGGCGGCCGTTGCCGGTGCGGGCCACGCCCATCAGACGCGCGTTGAGCTTGTCTTGCATGTAGCCCTTGAGCACGCCGTTCTCGATCAGCGTGGTGCACTCGGTGGGCGTGCCTTCATCGTCCACGCTCAGCGAGCCACGGCGGCCGGCCAGGGTGCCGTCATCGACGATGGTGCACAGGCTGGAGGCAACCATTTCGCCCATGCGGCCGCTGTAGGCCGAACTGCCCTTGCGGTTGAAGTCGCCTTCCAGGCCATGGCCCACGGCTTCGTGCAGCAATACGCCGGACCAACCGGAACCGAGCACGACTGGCAAGGTGCCGGCCGGCGCCGGAATCGCTTCCAGGTTCACCAGCGCCTGGCGCAGTGCTTCGCGGGCATACCCCATGGCACGGTCGTCGCTGAGGAAGTAACGGTAGTCGGTACGCCCGCCACCGCCGTGGCCACCGCGCTCGCGACGGCCGTTCTGCTCGACGATCACGCTGACGTTGAAACGCACCAGCGGCCGCACATCGGCGGCCAGGCTGCCATCGGCGGCCGCGACCAAAATGCGTTCCCACACTCCGGCCATGCTCACGGTGACCTGCTGGATACGCGGGTCAAGCAGGCGCGTGGCGGCGTCGACGCGCTTTAGCAGGTCGACTTTCTCGGCGCGGGTCAGCACGTCCAGCGGGTTGTCCGGGCCGTACAACTGGGCCACGTCCTGGCTGGTAAACGCCTGCACGCGGCCGTTCTGCCCGGCGCGGGAGATGGAGCGGGCGGCGCGGGCCGCCTGGATCAGCGCGTCCTCGGTGATGGCGTTGCTGTAGGCAAAGCCAGTTTTCTCGCCGGATTGGGCACGCACGCCCACGCCTTGGTCAAGGTTGAAACTGCCTTCCTTGACGATGCCGTCTTCCAAGGCCCAGGACTCGGAAATCTGCCCCTGGAAATACAGGTCGGCAGCGTCGATGCCCGGGCCTGCCAACTCGCCCAGCACCGATTGCAGGCTGTCCAGGGTCAGGCCGCCGGGGGCCAGCAGGTGTTCGCTGACGGTGGATAACATCTCGCTCATATTCACTCCGCGATATACGCAGGCCGCTGTGCGCCCTGCGAGAAAAAGCGCCGGTGGCTGACCACTGGCATGCGCGCCCGGATGGACGCCTGTTCGCTGCTGTCCCGTTCGGCCAGCAGCACGGCTTCGCCTTGATCCTGTTCGGCGATGATACGCCCCCACGGATCGACGATGGCCGCGTGACCATAGGTTTCACGCGGCCCTGGATGAATGCCGCCTTGGGCGGCGGCCAGTACATAGCATTGGGTTTCGATGGCACGGGCGCGGATCAGTACCTCCCAGTGCGCGGCGCCTGTCACGGCGGTAAAGGCCGAAGGCGCGGTAATCAATTCGGCGCCAGCCTGGCGCAACTCGCTGTACAGCTCCGGAAAACGCAGGTCGTAACACACCGTCAGGCCCAGGCGCCCCACCGGGGTATCGGCCACTACCACGTGCTTGCCATGAGCATAGTCGTCGGACTCGCGATAGCGCCCACGGGCATCGGCCACGTCCACGTCAAACAGGTGCAGCTTGTCGTAGCGCGCCACCGTCTCGCCCGTATCGCTGACCAGCAGCGAGCAGGCATGTACCTTGGCATCAGGCTGGCCTTGGGGCGGCAACGGCAAAGTACCGGCCACAATCCATAACTTGAGGTCGCGGGCGGTCTGTTTCAACCACGGCAGGATCGGCCCGTGACCAGCGGCTTCGGCGCGGCCCAATTCGGCGGCGTCGCGGCGCCCCAGGGCGGCGAAGTTTTCCGGCAGCACGGCAAGCTTGGCACCGCCCTCGGCGGCTTGCTCCAGCAAGGCGCGGGCCCGGACCAGATTGGCCGCCACGTCGCTCTGGCTGACCATTTGAATCACCGCAAAGGACATTTCACGCTCCTGAGCACACGCTGTCAGCCCTTGAAGGGCTTGTCGAAAGTTATCTTAGGCTCTTTCCACGGGCCTTTGACGCTGTACTGCACACTGGCGAAGCGTGACACCCGGTCGCCGATCAACTTGTCGACCAGAAACAGTGCCCCGCCCACGGCCGGGAAGCCGACGATCAGCGCGGCGATCGGCAGGTTGTTGGTGACCGGCAAGGTGACCCGCAACTTGGCGTCGACTTGGTCGGCAACCATGTCCAGGGTACCGTTGAGTTCGAAATTGCTCGATGGGCCGTTCATGGTGATTGGCTCGCGGGTCACGTACACGCCGTTGCTGGCCACCAGCAGGCCCTTGACCTGATCGTAGCCCAGGCCTTTGCCAAACAGGTCGGAGAAGTCCAGGCGCAGGCGCCGGCCGATGGAGTTGAAGTTCAACAGGCCAAACACCCGCAGCGCCTGCGCGCCACCCACTTCGACGAACTGCCCGCGGTTGAGGGTGGCGTCCAGGGAGCCTGAGAAACGCTTGAGCGCGATCCAGGCGGGCGAACCCGGCCAGTTGCCATCCACGTTGAGGTGGAAGTCTTCACTGGTCACGTTCGGGGCAAAACCCCATGCCTTGAGCACGTCACCCAGGTTCTTGCCCTCCAAGCGGCCTTTGTACCAACTGTTGGTGGCCCCTGGCGCGCCCTCCCAACCGGCGCTGCCCTGCAACTGGATGCCCTTGAGGCCTAAATCGAGGTTGTTCAGGGCGATGCCCTTGGCGGTCGGCCGCACTTTGAGCGACCAGCCGCCAATCAGGTCGCTGCCCTGGTACAGCTTGAGAATGGTCACGTCCACCGCCGGGATCTTGCGCGGGTCGACGTCGGCCAACGGGTCGGGCGCGTTCTCGATGACCGCGGCGTTGGGGTCGGCCGGCGGCAGGTGCACTTCACGCAGGTTGACGGTGATGGGCACGCCTTTGGCGTCGGGCAGGCCGGCCGTACCTTTGACCTGCTGGCTGTCGACGGCCAGGGTCCAGGCCGTCGCCGAACGGCTCAACAGCAGGTTGGCCTGGTCCAGGGTCAAGCCAAAGCCCTTCACCTGGCCGACCTTCAGGTCGATGCTGTTGAGCAGTTGCTTGGCGCTGCCGCCCGGGTCATCGCCGGCGTACTTGTCTACCTGTTGCTTCCAGGGGTCCAGGTCAAGGCTGTCGAGCTTGCCGCGCACCCGCAGGCCCTTGCCGTCGGGCAACTGCACCGCGCCCTGGCCCAGCACCAGGTCGCCACGGCCATCGGCCAGGTTATTGCCAGGCGCGGCATAGGCCAGGCTGGCAAGGTCGGCGTAGGTCACGTCAATGCGTTTTTCCGCGCCCTGCAGGTTCATCTTGAAGGTGGTGGCGCGGCTGTCGCCGGCAGCCTTGCCAAACGGTGCCGGCAAGTCCACGGCCAAGCCCTTGAGGTCGGAGTTGATGCTCAACTGGCTGGTGCCACCCAGGCTCACCTGCAGGTCGTAGGGGATGTCGCCGCTGGCGGGCAAGGTTTGCTTGACCTGCAACCAGTCGGTCAGGCGTTGCAAGGCGATCTGGCCCTTGGCGGTGATGCGGGTCAACGGCGTGCCGGGCTTGCCCTCGGCGAAGATCTGCGCGGTTACCGGGCGGTCGAAGGCCTGGGCACTGATGCCCTGCCCACTCAAGCCCTTGTCGTAGTCGAAGCGGAAGTCACCCTTGAGCTTGCTCAGGTCCAGCGCCGGCTCCTTGAGTTTCAAGGTGGCGTCGGCGGTCTTGAAGTCCACCACCACCTTGGGTTGCTGGCCGTGCACCAGCGGGATATCGAGCTTGAGCTTGCCGCCCAGCGGGCCTGCGCCTTCCCAGCCGGCAAAGATTGGCCCGGTGCCGATGGGCGCGTCCTGGAGGATCTTGATGCCATCACCCAGGGTGCCGTCGAAGTTGCCGTCCACGTACAGGTGCGAGTGTTCGCCTGCGGGCACGTGGGGCACGGTGACCTCGACATCACGCACCTGGGTGTTGAGGATCTGGCCTTTGCTGGCCTCGATGCGCACGCCGCCGTCCTGGATAAACACGTCGCCATCCACGCCGGTCAGGTGCGGCCAGCCGGGCTGGAACGCCAGCTGCGCGTCACGCACCTTGAAAAACAGGCTGATGCTGCGCGAATGATCAGGCGCATCGTGGGCCAACGAGCCCTGGTACTGGAAATAGCCTTCGTCGACCTTGCCTTGCAAAATCGCCGTGCGCAGCCATTCATCCACCGCCGGGCTCAGCACTGCAGGCAAATACTTGGGGGTATAGCGGCCATCGCCGTTGACCAGGCCCACGCGCAAGTCCATATAGGGCTCCACGGCGTGATCGAACGGCAGGCGGATCAGGAAGTCGCCGGCCACCTGGCCTTCGTCACCCAGCACCTTGAGGTACGGCGCGACCAGCGTGAAGCCCTGCGCGTCGAGCTTCCAGGTCAGCCGGGCGTTGGCAGTCTTGTAGTACCAGGGCTTGGCGAAGATCGGGTCCAGGTGCAGCATGAAATCGTTGGTGGCCAGGCGCAGCTCGCCCTGCCCCAGGTCGCCGCTGATGGCACCGCTCACGCTGCCGGCGGCAGGCGCGCCGTGGTAGGCATTGAAGCCGACCTTGTCGAGGTTGCCGGCAAAGGCGAAACGCTGATCACCCTGGGCCTGCGGGCGGTAGTCAAGGGTCACGTTGCGCACCCCGCCAGTCACTTTCAAACCATCTACCACGGCGGCTACTTTGTCCGGCAGCGGCACCCAGGCGTCGATCAGCCCGGTGATCGGGGTCAGGTCCAGGTGGTCGGCTTGCAGTTTCCAGCCTTGCGCGGTGCTGTCGGTGGCATCCTGCTCGCTCACCTGGGCGCGGGTTTCCCAACGGGTCTTGCCCAGGGTCATGGCCAGGGCGTTGACGCTCACGTCATAGCCACCGGCGTTACGCTGGAACCAGGCATTGAGCGCCAGGTCGTTGACCGTGCTCAACTTACGGTCCGCATAGGCGCCACGCACGGTGGGCGCGTTCAGGCGCACGGCGGCACTTTGCAGGGTGCCCTTGTTCCAGTCCACCCAGGCTTCGCCGCCGGCCTTGAGCTCGTCGAGTTTCCAGCGTTGGGTCAGTTGCGGCGGCAGCCATTTCGACCAGTCGCTTTGCGGCAGGCTGATGTAAGCCTGGGCCTGGCCATCACGCCACTGGCTGGCACGCAGCTTGGTGCGCAGGTTCAGGGCCAGCGGTTGGCCGTCGGGCAGGGTCAGGCGCAGGTCCAGGCGCTGGCGGGTAGCCCCGGTCTGCAAGCTCAGGCCCACATAGGTCAGGGTCAGCGGGGCACGGTCGAAGGGTTCCAGGGTCAGTTGGCTGTCGAGCACCGACAGCTTGGCCACCTGTTGCAAGCGCTTGAGTATCTGCTCCGGGTCGGCGGGCGCATCGGTTTGCACCGGCAGGCCCTTGAGGGTCCACTTGCCGTCCTCGCCCTCTTCCACGCTCAGTTGCAGGCCGCTGAGTTCCAGGTGGGCAATGCGTACTTGGCGTTGTTTAAGGCTGGCCCAGAGGTCGGGCACCAGGCGCACCTGGTCCAGGCGCAGCGCCGAGGCGCCCTCGCCGATCATCACGTCGTGGGCCAGCAGGATCGGCGCCAGGCCGCTCCAACGCCCTTCCAACTGGCCGATGCTCAGGGGCATGCCCAGCGCGTCGCTAGCCTTGGCCTCGACGTCGGCGCGGTACTGATCCACCAGGGGCACCAGTTGCCGGCCCAGGCTTACATACAACGCTACCAGCACCAGCAACAAGGCGCAGAGGCCCAGGCCCCAGCGAGTGAGCGCGGCTAGAAAACGCGTCAAACGCTCCATGTCGATAACTTCCCAGCGTATGCCGCGTTGGCCCTGGCAGTGTGCCGTTCAGGGGTAATGAAATTCAGAGCAACACCACATCATATTGTTCCTGGGAATACATGGACTCAACCTGGAACCGAATGGTTCGCCCGATAAAGGCTTCAAGCTCTGCCACGTTACCCGATTCTTCGTCCAGCAGGCGGTCGACCACCTTTTGATTGGCCAGCACTCTATAGCCTTCGGCCTGGTAGGCGCGCGCTTCACGGAGGATTTCGCGGAAGATTTCGTAGCAAATGGTTTCCGGGGTCTTCAGCTTGCCGCGGCCCTGGCAGCCGGCACACGGCTCGCACAGCACCTGTTCGAGGCTTTCGCGGGTGCGCTTGCGGGTCATCTGCACCAGGCCCAACTCGGTGATGCCGATGATGTTGGTCTTGGCGTGATCGCGCTCCAGCTGTTTTTCCAGGGTACGCAGTACCTGGCGCTGGTGCTCTTCATCTTCCATGTCGATGAAGTCGATGATGATGATGCCGCCGATGTTGCGCAGGCGCAGTTGGCGGGCAATGGCCGTGGCCGCTTCCAGGTTGGTCTTGAAGATGGTTTCTTCAAGGTTGCGGTGGCCCACGAACGCACCGGTGTTGACGTCGATGGTGGTCATGGCTTCGGCCGGGTCCACCACCAGGTAGCCACCGGACTTGAGCGGCACCTTGCGTTCCAGCGCGCGCTGGATCTCGTCTTCCACGCCATACAGGTCGAAGATCGGCCGCTCGCCCGGGTAATGCTCCAGGCGATCGGCGATTTCCGGCATCAGTTCGGCAACGAACTGCGTGGTGCGCTGGAAGGTTTCGCGCGAATCGATGCGGATCTTCTCGATCTTGGGGCTGACCAAGTCGCGCAAGGTGCGCAGCGCCAGGCCCAGGTCTTCGTAGATTTCGGTGGGCGCGCCCACGGTCTTGATCTGTGCGCCGATCTGATCCCACAGGCGCCGCAGGTAGCGGATGTCCATGAGGATCTCATCGGCCCCGGCACCTTCGGCGGCGGTGCGCAGGATGAAGCCACCGGCCTCCTTGATGCCCTCTTTGGCCACGCAGTCGCTGACCACCTGCTTGAGCCGCTCACGCTCGCCTTCGTCTTCGATCTTCAGCGAAATGCCGACGTGGCTGGTGCGCGGCATGTACACCAGGTAGCGCGAGGGTATCGACAACTGGGTGGTCAGGCGCGCGCCCTTGGAACCGATCGGGTCCTTGGTCACCTGCACCACCAGGCTCTGGCCTTCGTGCACCAGGGCACTGATGGTTTCCACCGCCGAGCCCTCGCGCAGGGAAATTTCCGAAGCATGAATGAACGCCGCGCGCTCAAGGCCGATGTCGATGAACGCCGCCTGCATGCCTGGCAGCACCCGCACCACCTTGCCTTTGTAGATGTTGCCGACGATACCGCGACGCTGGGTCCGTTCGACGTGGACCTCTTGCAGGACACCGTTTTCAACCACCGCCACGCGCGATTCCATCGGCGTGATGTTGATCAGGATCTCTTCACTCATGGCAGGGTCTCGTCAAAGGTGGTCTTGTAATAATGGCCCATCGAAACACATTGCGCGACGAACGGTCAGGCCCTTGCAGGCAAGTACCGGCTCAGCGCGCCTTGAGGCTCTGCCAACAGGGTATGCCGAAACGGCCCAGCAGTTCTGCGGTTTCGCACAATGGCAGGCCCACCACCGCAGAATAACTGCCCGCAAGGCTCTCGACGAAGATAGCAGCAAGGCCCTGGATGGCGTAACTACCGGCCTTGTCCTGGGGCTCGCCGCTGGCCCAGTAGGCGCGCGCTTCTTCGCCAAGAATGGGGCGAAAGCGCACTAGGCTGCTGACACTGCGCACTTCACAGCGTTGGCCGTCGACCAGAGCGATGGCGGTCAGCACCTGGTGTTCACGGCCCGAAAGCGCGGCGAGCATGCCCAGGGCATCGGCCTCGTCCAACGGCTTGCCGAGGATCTGGCCATCCAGAATGACGGCTGTATCGGCCCCCAACACCACCAGCGGCGCAGCCGATTCGGTGGCGCTGAGCAAGGCCAGGCCAGCCTCGGCCTTGCCGCGCGCCAGGCGCTCGACGTAGGCCTGGGGCAACTCGCCTGGGTGCGGGGTTTCATCGATGGAGGCGCTGATGGCGGTGAACGAGACGCCGATCTGGGTCAACAGTTCACGCCGACGAGGGGAGCCAGAGGCCAGGTAGAGCGGGTTCATCAAGACTTCTCCCTGTCGATAGCCGAAGATCGGGCACCGGCCCGACCTCGACTCAATTGATACTCAGGCGGCGGCGCAGACCACGCAAGGCATAGCTGACCCACGGCCAGAGCAAGGCGCTCATCAGCGCAGGGAGCAACAAGGCCAGGGTGGGTTGGCGGTTGCCGGTGAGCGCGCTGAGCCACAACTGGGCCAGTTGGGCCAGGCCGAAAACCACCAGAATCACCAGGCATTGCTGCCACATGGGGAACATGCGCATGCGCTGGGCCAGGGACATGATCAAAAAAGTGATCAGCGTGAGGATCATCGCGTTCTGGCCCAGCAACGTGCCGTACAGCACGTCTTCGGCCAGGCCCAGCACGAACGCGGTGGTCATGCCCACTTTGTGCGGCAACGCCAACGACCAGAAGGCCAGCAACAGCGCCAGCCACAGCGGGCGCAGGATTTCCATGAACTGCGGCAGCGGCGATACGCTCAGCAGCAGGCCGATGACGAAAGTGAACCAGACGAACCAGCCGTTCTTTTCGCGGGTGCCTACCATCAGTGTCTCTCCGCGGCAGGGGCCGGCGCACTGCTGTGCCGGCCGGTTGCCGGTTTAGGCGCGGCGGCTGGCGTGGCAACGGGTGCCACGGTGGCAGCCGGGGCGGCATTGGTGTGGCCGGCAGGCGCGGCATTGGTGTGCCCGGCGGGCGCCGCGGCAGGCATGGCGGCCGCCGGGAAGCCAGCCGGTGCCACCGGCACCACCGAAGGCAGCACGCCGCCCTGGCGGTCAGCCGCTTCCTGGGCTTCGGCAGCCTCGGTGGCACGTTGCTCGGGAGAACGGCTATCGGAGAACACCAGCAACAGGTAACGGCTGCGGTTCAGCGCAGCCGTAGGTACGGCGCGCACGATGGCGAACGGCTGACCGGAGTCGTGAATCACTTCCTTCACCGTGGCCACCGGGTAGCCGGCCGGGAACCGCTGGCCCAAGCCGGAGCTCACCAACAGGTCGCCCTCCTTGATGTCGGCGGTGTCAGCCACATGGCGCAGTTCCAGGCGTTCCGGGTTACCGGTACCACTGGCAATGGCGCGCAGGCCGTTGCGGTTGACCTGCACCGGAATGCTGTGGGTGGTGTCGGTGAGCAGCAGCACGCGTGCGGTGTACGGCATCAGCTCGACCACCTGGCCCATCAGCCCGCGGGCGTCGAGCACCGGCTGGCCAAGGAACACGCCGTCGCGCTCACCCTTGTTGATCAGGATGCGGTGCGAGAACGGGTTGGGGTCCATGCCGATCAGCTCGGCCACTTCGACTTTCTCGTTGACCAGCGCCGAGGAGTTGAGCAACTCGCGCAGGCGCACGTTCTGCTCGGTCAAGGCAGCCAGCTTTTGCAGGCGGCCCTGAAGCAGCAAGGCTTCGGTCTTGAGTTTTTCGTTTTCGGCGACAAGCTCGGTGCGGCTGCCAAACTGGCTGGCAACGCCTTGGTACAGGCGCTGTGGCAGATCGGTCACCCAATAGGATTCCATCAGCACCAGCGACATCTGGCTGCGCACGGGCTTGAGCAACGTGAAGCGGGCATCGACGACCATCAGCGCGACCGATAGCACGACCAGCACCAGCAGGCGCACGCCCAATGAGGGGCCCTTGGCGAAAAGCGGTTTAATAGGCCGCTCCTCCCAGGCAAATGTTCAAGTGGTCATTCATACGGCTTCAAACCGGCCTGGTTCAGATTGACGGAAAACAATGACAGGCCCAAGGCCCACAGCGCAAGCTGCAGACCGGGCCGCCAGTAGGACAGCTTGCCAGCTTATTCGCTGGAGAGCAGGTCCATTGTGTGTTTGTCCATCATTTCCAGGGCACGGCCACCGCCGCGCGCCACGCAGGTCAGCGGGTCTTCGGCAACGATCACCGGCAGGCCGGTTTCCTGGGCCAGCAGCTTGTCCAGGTCACGCAGCAGTGCGCCACCACCGGTCAGCACCAGGCCACGCTCGGCGATGTCGGAAGCCAGTTCCGGAGGCGATTGCTCCAGTGCGCTTTTCACCGCCTGAACGATGGTGGCCAGCGACTCTTGCAGCGCCTCCAGCACTTCATTGGAGTTCAGGGTGAAGGCACGTGGCACGCCTTCGGCCAGGTTACGGCCGCGCACGTCGACTTCACGTACTTCGCCACCTGGGTAGGCGGTGCCGATTTCCTGCTTGATGCGCTCGGCCGTCGACTCGCCGATCAGGCTGCCGTAGTTGCGGCGCACGTAGGTCACGATCGCTTCGTCGAAGCGGTCGCCGCCCACACGAACGGATTCGGCATACACCACACCGTTCAGGGAGATCAGGGCGATTTCAGTGGTACCACCACCGATGTCGACCACCATCGAACCGCGGGCTTCTTCAACCGGCAGGCCGGCACCGATGGCGGCGGCCATTGGCTCTTCGATCAGGAACACTTCGCGTGCACCGGCACCAAGGGCCGACTCACGGATGGCCCGGCGCTCCACCTGGGTGGATTTGCATGGCACGCAGATCAGTACCCGCGGGCTTGGCTGCAGGAAGCTGTTCTCGTGAACCTTGTTGATGAAGTACTGCAGCATCTTCTCGCAGACGCTGAAGTCGGCGATCACGCCGTCTTTCATCGGACGAATGGCGGCGATGTTGCCCGGAGTACGGCCCAGCATGCGCTTCGCTTCGGTACCGACCGCGACGACACTTTTCTGATTTCCGTGGGTCCGAATGGCCACAACCGATGGTTCATTCAGGACGATACCGCGCTCACGCACGTAAATAAGGGTGTTGGCAGTGCCCAGGTCGATGGAAAGATCGCTGGAAAACATGCCACGCAGTTTCTTGAACATGGGAAAGTGACCCTAGGCAACGCGTGGGTAAAAAAGTGCGGCAAACTCTAACAACGGCGGGGATTTTGGGCAAGGCGCCAATATGGTAAATTGGCAGTTTTTCCGAGCAGGCCCTCACACAATTGCGGCCATATGACCGTAGAATTGGCGTTCTGTTCCGACAATCTAACACACGGGCTCCTGCATATCGCTTTTCCGTGCTGTTTTCCACTGGAGATCCCCATGGCGCTTGAACGCTGTGACGTGGAAAAAATCGCTCACCTGGCCCGCCTGGGCCTGGTTGAAGCCGATATTCCGCGCACCACCGATGCACTCAACAGCATTCTTGGGCTGGTCGACCTGATGCAGGCGGTCGACACCACCGGCATCGAGCCGCTGGCCCACCCACTGGAAGCCAGTCAGCGCCTGCGCGCCGACCAGGTCACCGAGCGCAATAATCGCGAGGCTTACCAAGCCATCGCGCCAGCGGTCGAGAACGGCCTGTACCTGGTACCCAAAGTCATCGAGTAAGGGAATAGAGCCTGCCATGCATCAATTGACCCTGGCCGAGATCGCCCGTGGCCTCGCCGACAAGAAATTCAGCTCCGAGGAGCTGACCCGCACCCTGCTGGCGCGCATTGCCCAGTTGGACCCGCAGCTCAACAGCTTCATCAGCGTGACCGAGGACCTGGCCATTGCCCAGGCCCAGGCCGCCGACACCCGCCGCGCCGCCGGCGAAACCGGTGCCCTGCTGGGCGCGCCGCTGGCCCACAAAGACCTGTTCTGCACCCAGGGCGTACGCACCAGTTGTGGCTCGAAGATGCTCGACAACTTCAAGGCCCCGTACGACGCCACCGTGGTCGCCCGCCTGGCCGCTGCCGGCGCGGTGACCCTGGGCAAGACCAACATGGACGAGTTCGCCATGGGCTCGGGTAACGAAAGCAGCTACTACGGCGCGGTGAAAAACCCGTGGAACACCGAGCACGTTCCGGGCGGTTCGTCCGGTGGTTCAGCTGCCGCAGTGGCCGCGCGCCTGCTGCCAGTTGCGACAGGTACCGACACCGGCGGCTCGATCCGACAGCCGGCAGCTTTCACCAACCTCACGGGCCTTAAACCGACGTACGGTCGCGTTTCGCGCTGGGGCATGATCGCTTACGCCTCCAGTCTCGACCAGGCCGGCGCCTTCGCCCGCTCTGCCGAAGACTGCGCGCTGCTGCTGCAAGGCATGGCCGGTTTCGACGCCAAGGACTCCACCAGCATCGATGAACCGGTGCCCGACTACAGCGCCAGCCTTAACGGTTCATTGGAAGGCCTGCGTATCGGCCTGCCCAAGGAATACTTTGGCCCAGGCCTGGACCCGCGCATCGCCGACCTGATCCAGGCCAGCGTCAAGGAGCTGGAAAAGCTCGGCGCGGTGATCAAGGAAATCAGCCTGCCGAACATGCAGCACGCGATTCCCGCGTACTACGTGATCGCCCCGGCCGAGGCCTCGTCCAACCTCTCGCGCTTCGACGGCGTGCGCTTCGGCTACCGCTGCGAGAACCCGGCCGACCTCACCGACCTGTACAAGCGCTCGCGCGCCGAAGGCTTCGGCATCGAAGTGCAGCGCCGCATCCTGGTGGGTGCTTACGCGCTGTCGGCTGGCTACTACGACGCCTATTACTTGCAGGCGCAGAAAATCCGCCGCCTGATCAAGAACGACTTCATGGCCGCCTTCCAAGAGGTCGACGTGATTCTGGGCCCGACCACGCCGAACCCGGCCTGGAAGATCGGCGCGAAAAACGCTGACCCGGTCGCCGAATACCTGGAAGACGTGTACACCATCACCGCCAACCTCGCGGGCCTGCCCGGCATTTCGATGCCCGCCGGTTTCGCCGGCGGCCTGCCGGTGGGCGTGCAGTTGTTGGCACCGTATTTCCAGGAAGGCCGCTTGCTCAACGTCGCGCACCGCTACCAGCAGGTCACCGACTGGCACACGCGTTCGCCTGAAGGCTTCTAAGGAGAAAACACATGCAATGGGAAGTCGTCATCGGGCTGGAGATTCACACCCAGCTCAGCACCCAGTCGAAGATTTTCTCCGGCAGTGCCACCACGTTCGGCTCCGAGCCGAACACCCAGGCCAGCCTGGTCGACCTGGGCATGCCTGGCGTGTTGCCAGTGCTGAACCAAGAAGCGGTGCGCATGGCGGTCATGTTTGGCCTGGCCATTGACGCCGAAATCGGCCAGCACAACGTGTTCGCCCGCAAAAACTACTTCTACCCCGACCTGCCCAAGGGTTACCAGATCAGCCAGATGGAGCTGCCGATCGTCGGTAAGGGCCACCTGGACATCACCCTGGAAGACGGCACCGTCAAGCGCATCGGGGTCACCCGTGCGCACCTGGAAGAAGACGCTGGCAAAAGCCTGCACGAAGACTTCAGTGGCAGCACCGGCATCGACTTGAACCGCGCCGGTACCCCGCTGCTGGAAATCGTCTCCGAGCCTGACATGCGTAGCGCCAAAGAGGCGGTGGCCTACGTCAAGGCGATGCACTCGCTGGTGCGTTACCTGGGGATCTGCGACGGCAACATGGCCGAGGGCTCGCTGCGTTGCGACTGCAACGTATCGGTCCGCCCCAAGGGCCAGGTCGAGTTTGGCACCCGCTGCGAGATCAAGAACGTCAACTCGTTCCGCTTCATCGAGAAGGCGATCAACAGCGAAATCGCTCGCCAGATCGAACTGATCGAGGACGGCGGCAAGGTCATCCAGCAAACCCGCCTGTACGACCCGAGCAAGGACGAGACCCGCGCCATGCGCAGCAAGGAGGAAGCCAACGACTACCGTTACTTCCCCGATCCAGACCTGCTGCCGGTGGTGATCGAGAGCGCCTTCCTGGACGCTACCCGCGCCACCCTGCCGGAGCTGCCGCCGCAGAAGCGCGAGCGCTTCCAGAGCCAGTTCGGCCTGTCGCTGTACGACGCCAGCGTGCTGGCTTCCAGCCGCGAGCAGGCGGATTACTTCGAACAGGTGGTGGCCATTGGCGGCGACGCCAAGCTGGCGGCCAACTGGGTGATGGTTGAACTGGGCAGCCTGCTGAACAAGCAAGGCCTGGAAATCGACCAATCGCCGGTCAGCGCCGAGCAACTGGGCGGCATGCTGCTGCGCATCAAAGACAACACCATCTCCGGCAAGATCGCCAAGATGGTCTTTGAAGCCATGGCCAACGGCGAAGGCAGCGCGGACCAGGTGATCGAAGCCCGCGGCCTGAAGCAAGTGACCGACAGCGGCGCCATCGAGAAGGTGCTGGACGAGATGCTCGCGGCCAACGCCGAGCAGGTCGAGCAATACCGCGCTGCCGATGAGGCCAAGCGCGGCAAGATGTTCGGCTTCTTCGTCGGCCAGGCCATGAAAGCCTCCAAAGGCAAGGCCAACCCGCAACAGGTGAACGAATTGCTGAAAAGCAAACTCGAAGGCTAGCCCGCTCCGTTGTGGGAGCATGGCTTGCCAGCGATGGCGTACGCAAGAACGCTATCGCGCGCAAGCTCTGCTCCCACGGGTCGGGCCCACACCATCACGGAGAACCCTGAATGCGGCGCCTGGCTTTACCCTTTGCCTTCCTCACCCTACTCGCCGGCTGTGCCAGCCATGACATCGACCCACGTGGCTACGATGAAACCGGCAGTGCCAGCTACTACGGCGCCAAACACCAAGGCAAGCGCACCGCCAGCGGTGAACGCTTCGACCAACACGCCCTGACCGCCGCCCACCGCCGCTTGCCCTTTGGCACTCGGGTACTGGTCACCAACATGGACAATGGCCGTAAAGTCGCGGTGCGCATCAACGACCGTGGCCCACATACCCGCGGCCGCCTGATCGATGTTTCCCGCGAGGCGGCCGAACAACTGGGCATGCTCGGTAGCGGAACGGCGCGAGTCCGGGTACAAAGTCTGACCGATTAACGCCCCTCTGCGGAGCTGCAACCATTTTTGACCTCGCCTCACTCCCCACTCTCAGCCTGCTGCAGTTGGCGGCCGGCCTGTTGCTGCTGATCGGCGGCGCCGAATTGCTGGTGCGTGCCGCCGTGCGCCTGGCGGCAAGCCTGAAGGTACGCCCGGTGATCATCGGCCTGAGTGTCGTGGCCTTCGGCAGCAGCGCGCCGCAAATGGCCGTCAGCCTGCAGGCCGCCTTCACCGGCGCACCGGACATCTCGGTAGGCAGCGTATTTGGCAGCAACATCTTTAATATCCTGGTGACCCTGGGCCTGTGCGCACTGATTATTCCGCTGCGGGTGTCACGGCAACTGGTGCGCCTGGACATCCCACTGATGATCGGCGCCAGCGTGCTGGTATTTTTGCTGTGCCTGAACGAAGAGCTGGGCCGCCTCGAAGGCCTACTGTTGCTGATTGCCCTGTTGGTTTACCTAGGGCTGCTGCGCCGCCAGTCGCGCCAGCATGGGCGCACCTACCTCAGCACCGACCACCTGCCCGCCGGCGGCCCGCTGCCATGGGCGCGCAGCGCGCTGATGATGGTCCCGGGGCTGGCCATGCTGATTTTCGGCGGCCATCTGGTGCTGGACGCCGCCACCGAAGTGGCGCTGGACTTCGGCCTGTCCGACCGCATCATCGGTCTGACCATCGTCGCCGTCAGCACCTCGCTGCCCGAACTGTTCACCTCGCTGATCGCCGCCCTGCGCGGCGAGCGCGACATTGCCGTGGGCAACGTGATCGGCAGCAACCTGTTCAACCTGCTGGGGGTGCTGGGCGTCACCGCAGTCATCGCCCCCACCCCGCTGTCCATCTCGCCCAACGCGCTGGACTTCGACCTGCCGGTGATGCTCGGCGTGGCCGCGCTGTGCCTGCCGATGTTTTATTCGGGCTACCGCATCACCCGCGCCGAAGGCCTGGTGCTGCTGGGCTTGTACACCGCCTACGGGCTGCACGTGGTCACTTTCACTACCGGTATGCCCCTGGCCGCCCGGCTCGAGCACCTGATGCTGTTTTACATCCTGCCGCTGTTGGCGTTGTTCGTGCTGCTGAGCACGTGGCGCGCCTGGCGACGACAACACTGAAAGGAGATGAGTGATGAGTGAGCACGACAAGAAAGCCGGCGTCGAAATGCGCCGCCAGGTCATGGGCGATGTCTTCGTCGATCGCGCCCTGAACAACGCTACCGAGTTCACCCAGCCGTTGCAGGACTTCGTCAACGATCACGCCTGGGGCGGCGTATGGAACCGCGGCGGGCTGGACCTGAAAACCCGCAGCCTGATCACCTTGGCCTGCCTGACCTCGCTCAAATGCTCGCAAGAGCTCAAGGGCCACGTGCGCGGCGCCTTGAACAATGGCTGTACGGTGGAGGAGATTCGCGAGGCGTTGCTGCATTGCGCCGTGTATGCCGGCGTACCTGCTGCCATCGATGCCTTCCGCTCGGCGCAAGAAGTCATCGAGGGCAGCGGCAAGCCATAAGCTGCGAGCTGCTTTTCAGCGCTTGTTCTTGATCAGGTAAGTGGCACCCAGCACGGCCATCCACACTGGAATCAACAGCACCGAGATACGGATGCCCGGGGTCATGTACATCACCACCAGGATGCCAGCCAAAAACAGCAGGCAGAGGTAGTTGGTGGCCGGGTAGCCCCAGCTCTGGAACAGGGTGGTTTGCCCGGCAATGCGCTTGGCCTTGCGGAACTTCAAGTGGGTGATGCTGATGATGCCCCAGTTGATCACCAGTGCCGACACCACCAGGGCCATCAGCAATTCGAAGGCCTCACCGGGCATCACGTAGTTGATCACCACGCACAGGCCGGTGGCCAACGCAGAGATCCCCAGCGCTGCCAGGGGCACGCCACGGCGGTTGACCTTGAGCATCGACTTGGGCGCATCGCCCTGGGCGGCCAGGCCGAACAGCATGCGGCTGTTGCAGTACACACAACTGTTGTACACCGACAGCGCGGCCGTCAGCACCACGGCGTTCAGCAAGGTCGCCACCAGGTTGCTGTCCAGCGCGTGGAAGATCATCACGAACGGGCTACCGCCCAATGCGACTTTCTGCCAAGGGTACAGCGACAGCAGGATGGCCAACGCGCCCACGTAAAACAACAGGATCCGGTAGATGACCTGGTTGGTCGCCTTGGGGATGCTGGTTTGCGGGTTATCGGCTTCGGCAGCGGTAATGCCCACCAGCTCCAAGCCCCCGAACGAGAACATGATCACGGCCATGGCCAGCAGCAAGCCGCTCACGCCATGGGGGAAAAAGCCGCCGTACTGCCACAGGTTGGCCACGCTTGCGTCCGGGCCGCCGTTGCCACTGGCCAGCAGCCAGGCACCGAAGGCGATCATGCTGACGATGGCTGCCACCTTGATCAGCGAAAACCAGAACTCCATTTCGCCATAGACCTTCACCTGGGTCAGGTTGATCAAGTTGATCAACACGAAAAACACGGCAGCCGACACCCAGGTCGGCACGCCTGGCCACCAGTACTGGATGTAGATGCCGACCGCGGTCAGTTCGGCCATGCCCACCAGCACATACAGCACCCAGTAGTTCCAACCCGACATGAAGCCGGCGAAGTTGCTCCAGTAGCTGTTGGCAAAATGGCTGAAGGTACCGGCCACCGGCTCCTCGACCACCATCTCGCCCAGCTGGCGCATGATGAAAAAGGCGATCAGGCCGGCAATGGCGTAACCGAGGATGACCGAAGGCCCGGCCATGTTGATGGTCTGGGCAATGCCCAGGAACAACCCGGTACCGATGGCTCCGCCCAGGGCGATCAGCTGGATATGCCGATTCTTCAGGCCGCGGTGCAGGCCCTCGACGGCAGTGTTTTGGTCCATGGAGCTTCCTTAAGCGTGGAACGGCGACAATAGATGGCGCACAGGATCTAGATCCAGCCGCCCCACTGCAATAGGAAAATACCGATATTGGTGGTAATCGCTGCACCTATCGTCGTAATCACGATGATCGCTGCCGCCAATTGGTGGTTGCCATTGGCCGCTCGGGCCATCACGTAACTGGCGGCCGCGGTCGGGCTGCCGATGTACAAAAACAGAATACCCAACTCGGCGCCGCGAAACCCGCAGAAAAACCCACCGGCCGTGCCGATGATCGGCAACCAGACCATCTTCACCAGGCTGGCGTCCACCGCCAGCTTGCCGCTCTCGCGCAGCACCGCCAGCGACAGCGTGCCGCCGATACAGATGAGTGCCAGCGGCAGGGTCATCTGCGCCAGGTAATCGCCCGACATCAGCAGCCAGTTGGGCAAACCGACCTGCAGATAGGCCATGGGCGTGGCCAGCAACACGCTGATGATCAGCGGGTTGAGCAGGATGCTCTTGAACACGCTCCAAGGGTCGGACTTGATGTTCGGACTGTAGATGGCCAGCACGATGGTCGACAGGGTGTTGTAGAGCAGAATCACCAGGCCGGCGAGGATCGCCCCCAGCGAGATGCCATAGTCGCCGTACATGCTGCCCGCCAACGCCAGGCCGACCACGCCGTTGTTACCGCGAAAGGCACCCTGGGTATAGATGCCGCGATCCTCTGGCGGGCAACGCCAGATGGCCATGCCCCAGGCAAAGGCGAAACAGACCAGGGTGGCGACCGTGAAGTAGGCCAACAGCCCAGGCTTCATCGCTGCCCCCAGGTCCGCGTGATAGATGCCCAGGAACAGCAGGCACGGCATGCACACGTTGAACACCAGTGCCGAGGCGATCTGGATGAAGTTGTCGTTGATCCAGTCGATGCGCTTGAGGAATATGCCCAAAAACAGCATGGCAAATACCGGGGCGGTGATGTTCAGGGTTTGCAGAAAGATCGCCAGCATGCCGGGGGAACCTGTTGCCTGTGGTCAGGAAGGGGCAATGATAGCGTTATACACAACCCCCTGTAGGAGCGGATTTATCCGCGAAACACACACCGCGATCATTCGGCTGAACCGCAGCGACCTTTTCGCGGAAGAATCCACTCCTACACGGGTACCTGTCAGGTGATGGGCGCCGGGTTGAACAACACGATATCGTTATGCAACCGGTGCTTCTCGGCCCAGGTCTCTTTTTTGCCGCTGGCCACGTCCAGGTAGTAGTGAAACAGCTCCCAGCCCAACTCCTCGATCGTCGCCCGCCCGGTGGCGATGCGCCCGGCGTCGATATCGATCAGGTCCGGCCAGCGCTGGGCCAGCTCGGTCCGGGTCGAGACTTTCACTACCGGCGCCATCGCCAGGCCGTAAGGGGTGCCGCGGCCGGTGGTGAACACGTGCAGGTTCATGCCGGCGGCCAATTGCAAGGTGCCGCAGACAAAATCGCTGGCCGGGGTGGCGCAGAAGATCAAGCCTTTGTGCTGCACCCGCTCGCCCGGCCCCACCACGCCATTGATGGCGCTGCTGCCTGACTTGACGATCGAACCCAAGGATTTCTCGACGATGTTCGACAACCCGCCCTTCTTGTTGCCTGGCGTGGTATTGGCGCTACGGTCCGCCTCACCCTTGGCCAGGTAACGGTCGTACCAGTCCATTTCGTGCACCAGCGCCTCGGCCACTTTCTGGTCCTGGGCGCGGGAGGTCAGTAGGTAAATGGCGTCACGCACCTCGGTCACTTCCGAGAACATCACCGTGGCACCGGCGCGCAACAGCAGGTCGCTGGCGTAGCCCAGGGCCGGGTTGGCGGTGATGCCGGAAAATGCGTCGCTGCCGCCGCACTGCATGCCCAGGATCAACTCGCTGGCCGGCACGGTTTCGCGGCGGCGCAGGTCGAGTTTTTTCAAGCGCACTTCGGCCAGTTCCATGATCTGCTCGATCATTTCGACAAAACCGTGGCTGGAATCCTGCAGGCGGTACAGCCAAGGCTCACTGAGGTCGACCGACAGGTCGCCGTCGTGCATCACCTGGCCGGCCTGCAACTTCTCGCAGCCCAGGCTGATGACCAAGGCTTCGCCACCCAGGTTGGGGTTGCGCGCCAGGTTGCGCACGGTACGGATCGGGATATAGGCGTCGGTGGCGGTGATCGCCACGCCGCAGCCATAGCTGTGGGTCAGCGCGACCACGTCGTCGACGTTAGGGTATTTGGGCAGCAGCTCTTCGCGGATGCGTTTCACCGCATGGTCCAGCACCCCGGTCACGCACTGTACGGTGGTGGTGATACCAAGGATGTTGCGCGTGCCGACGGTACCATCGACGTTCCTGAAGCCCTCGAAGGTGTAACCCGTAAGCGGCGGCAAGGCGGCCGGCACCGCGTCGGACATCGGCAACTTATCCAGTTGCGGCGCGGTGGGCATGCGCAGCAGGTCTTCCTTGACCCAACTGCCACGGGGGATCGGCTGCAGGGCATAACCGATGACCTGGCCGTAGCGAATGATTTCGCCGCCCACGGGGATGTCCACCAGGTTGACCTTGTGGCTCTGCGGCACGTGATCGATGGTGACCAGGCCGCCGGGCAATTCGGTGCCGGCCGGTACACCCTGGTCGTTGACGATCACGACCACGTTATCCAGCGGGTTGAGCTGAATGACCCGAGGCGAGTCAGCGTGTTGAATCAACTGCATGGGGTGTTCCTCAGGAATTGGCGTGGGAGAGCTGGTTAGCCGTGCCGTCGGACTTGCGGCCCTTGGCCGGTGGTTCCTTGAGCTCCACACGCTTGATGTCGCCTACGATCACCAGATAGCTGATCACCGCCACCAGCGCATTGGCGCCGACGAACACCAGGGCCCATTTGAACGAACCGGTGGTGCTGATGATGTAGCCGATCACGATCGGCGTGGTGATGGAGGCGATATTACCGAACATGTTGAACAGCCCGCCGCTCAAACCGGCGATCTGCTTGGGTGAAGTATCCGAGACCACGGCCCAGCCCAGGGCGCCGACGCCCTTGCCGAAGAAGGCCAGGGCCATGAAGCCCACTACCATCCATTCCAGGTCCACGTAGTTGCAGGCCACGATGGTGGTCGACAGCAACAGGCCGCCAATGATCGGCGCCTTGCGGGAAAAGGTCAGGGAGTGGCCACGGCGCAGCAGCCAGTCGGAAATGATCCCGCCCAATACCCCGCCGATAAACCCGCAGATCGCCGGCAACGAGGCGATGAAGCCAGCCTTGAGGATCGTCATGCCGCGCTCCTGCACCAGGTACACCGGGAACCAGGTCAGGAAAAAATAAGTGATGCCGTTGATGCAGTATTGGCCCAGGTACACGCCGAGCATCATGCGGTTGGTCAGCAACTGGCGCACGTAGTCCCATTTCGGACCATCGGTGCGTTTGCCCGGGCCTTTGTCCTGGTCCATGTCGACCATGCCGCCGTTCTGGGCGATGTAGTCGAACTCGGCGGCGTTGATCATCGGGTGCTGACGCGGGCTGTAGATGGTTTTCAGCCAGATCAGCGAGAACAGGATGCCCACCCCGCCCATGACCATGAACACGTGTTGCCAGCCGTAGGTGAAGACGATCCAGCCCATCAGCGGTGCGAACAGCACGGTGGCGAAGTATTGCGCAGAGTTGAAAATGGCCGAGGCGGTGCCACGTTCCGCAGTGGGGAACCAGGCCGCGACGATGCGCGCGTTGCCCGGGAACGAAGGCGCTTCGGCCAACCCCACCAGAAAGCGCAGCATGAACAGCGCGACCACGGCGGTAGAGACGCCGAACTCACCGACATAGCCTTGCAGCACGGTGAACAGCGACCAGGTGAAGATGCTCAGCGCGTAGACTTTCTTGGAGCCGAAGCGGTCCAGCAGCCAGCCGCCAGGGATTTGCCCTGCCACATAGGCCCAACCGAACGCAGAGAAGATGAAACCGAGGGTCACGGCGTCGATGCCGAGACTTTTTTGCAAACTGGAGCCAGCGATGGCAATGGTTGCACGGTCGGCATAGTTGATCGTGGTCACCAAAAAGAGCATGAGCAGGATCAAGTAGCGGACGCGAGTCTGCTTGAGCGCTTGCATGTAGATGTACTCCCACTCGTTATTTTTATGCGGGTAATGCAGTCAACACTGTAACGGGGGCGGCGTCAGGCAGGCGCCACCCCCGGATTCTGCAGCAGGGCTTATTGCGGGCCTTGCTTGTCCATCAGCGCGGCGAGCATTTCGTACTCTTCGCGGGTCAGGTCGGTCAGCGGGGTGCGCACCGGGCCTGCGTCGTAGCCAGCGATTTTGGCGCCCGCCTTGACGATGCTCACGGCGTAGCCTGCCTTGCGGTTACGGATGTCCAGGTACGGCAGGAAGAAGTCGTCGATGATCTTGCCGACGGTCTCGTGATCGTCGCGCGCGATGGCGTGGTAGAAGTCCATCGCGGTTTTCGGGATGAAGTTGAACACCGCCGACGAGTACACCGGCACGCCCAGGGCCTTGTAGGCCGCCGCGTACACTTCAGCGGTCGGCAGGCCGCCCAGGTAGCTGAAACGGTCGCCCAGGCGACGGCGGATGGACACCATCAGTTCGATGTCGCCCAGGCCATCCTTGTAACCGATCAGGTTAGGGCAGCGCTCGGCCAGTTGTTCCAGTTGCACGGCGTTCAGGCGGCAGACGTTACGGTTGTAGACGATCACGCCGATCTTCACCGATTTGCACACGGCTTCGACGTGGGCGGCCACGCCGTCCTGGCTGGCTTCGGTCAGGTAGTGCGGCAGCAGCAACAGGCCTTTGGCGCCCAGGCGCTCGGCTTCTTGCGCGTATTCGATGGCCTGGCGAGTGGCACCGCCCACGCCTGCCAGGATCGGCACGCTGGTGGCGCAGGTGTCGACCGCCGTCTTGATCACTTCGCTGTATTCGCTGGCAGCCAGCGAGAAGAACTCACCGGTGCCGCCGGCGGCGAACAGCGCGCTGGCGCCGTAGGGGGCCAGCCACTCCAGGCGCTTGATGTAGCCTGCGCGATGGAAGTCGCCCTGGGCGTTGAAATCGGTCACCGGGAAAGACAGCAGGCCGGCAGAAAGGATGGACTTCAGTTCTTGTGGATTCATTATTCGAACACCCTGGGTTGCATGGAATATGCGCTCAGCCGTGGCTGATGTCGTACGTCATCGTACAACCACACTTATAAATGCTCAATAGGGTGCATGATGAAATGTGGACCGGCGGTAGGGCCATTCGCGGATGAATCCGTGCCTACGGAATACCCTACCGTAAGCGCGGATTTATCCGCGAAAAGGTCAGCGCGGTTTAACCGTCACACCAGCCTTCAACCCTGCGCCGCCGCCTCTTCATGGGCATGGCGCAACCGTTCCCGGCTGTTGGTCAGGTGCAGCCGCATGGCCGCCCGCGCCGCATCGGAATCCTGACGGGCAATGGCCTCGTAGATTTCCTCGTGCTCGCGGCTCAGGCGGTTCATGTAGTGCTGCTGGTCATCATGGGCCAGGCGTGCCGAGTTCAGCCGCGTGCGCGGGATGATGCTGGTGCCCAGGTGGTTCATGATGTCGGTGAAGTAACGGTTGCCAGTGGCCAGCGAGATTTGCAGGTGGAACTGGAAGTCCGAAGCCACCGCGTCGCTGGCGTGTGCCACGCTTTCGCTCAGGGCATCGAGGGCTGCGCGCATCAACGCCAACTGCTCGGGCGAGCGGCGCTGGGCCGCCAGGCCCGCCGATTCCACTTCCAGGCTGATGCGCAGCTCCAGCACCGCCAGCACGTCACGCAAGGTGACGATGGTGGCCGGGTCGATGCGAAAGCCGCTGGGGCTTGGCGTATCGAGCACGAAGGTACCGATGCCGTGGCGGGTTTCCACCTGCCCGGCCGCCTGCAGGCGCGAGATCGCCTCGCGCACCACCGTGCGGCTGACACCCTGCTCTTCCATGATCGCCGACTCGGTGGGCAGCTTGTCGCCGCGCTTGAGTTCGCCGTTGAGGATGCGCTCGGTCAGCACGGTGACCAGTTCCTGGGCCAGGCTGCGGGGCTTTCTGCGGGCGCGCGGTGCGCTCTGAGTATCCATATCGAACATCTGTCTCGAAATGACGGTTATAGGCGCATCATAGCGCATTCTGGTTGTACGACCACAGTTCACACCGGTGAGGGCGCGCCCATAGGTTGTGTCACCAAGTGTCCACCTTCCAGGCGGATGTGCCGCGAATGGAAGCGCTTGAGGCTGCTGCGGTGGCCGACGCTGACCAGGGTGAGACCCGGCAGTTCATCGATCAAGGCTTGATATAGAGCGGCTTCGTCCTCTTCATCCATCGCTGAGGTGGCTTCGTCCAGGTACAGCCACTGCGGCGCATACAACAGCGCACGGGCGAAGGCCAGGCGCTGCTGCTCACCCGGCGAGAGCAGGCTCTGCCAGTGGTTGCTCTCGTCGAGCCGCTCGATCAGGTGCGGCAAACGGCAGGTGTTCAGTACCTGTTCATATTGCCCGGGCGTGTAGGCCTCAACCGGCTGTGGATAACTTAACGCCTCACGCAGGCTGCCAATCGGCAGGTAGGGCTTTTGCGGCATGAACAGCGAGCGCCCGGCGGGCATGTCGATACGCCCCTGCCCTTCGCTCAACAGGTTGCCCATGGCCCGCAACAGCGTACTTTTGCCACTGCCCGAACGGCCACTGAGCAACACCCGCTCACCCGCCGCCACGTTCAGCGAGGCCCCTTCAAACAACTGGCGACCGCTTTGCAGCTTCAGGCCCAAATCGCTGATCTGCAGCGCGCTGCCGGCGTGGTTGACCTGGATGCCGCTGCTGCGTTGCTCGTTGGCGTCCATGGCCGCGCGGAAACTGAGCAAACGATCACAGGTGGCGCGCCACGCCGCCAGGCTCACGTAAGCGTCGATGAACCAGCTCAGGCTTTCCTGCACGTTGCCAAAGGCGTTGGCCACCTGCATCAACCCACCCAGCTCCAACTTGCCGGCGAAGTAACGCGGCGCCGCCACTACCACCGGGAAGATGTTGGCGATTTGCGCGTAACCGTTGGTGAAGATGTTCATGCGCTTCTGCACGCGCATGATTTCCCAGTAGTTGCTCCACACCTGGCCAAAGCGTGCGCTCAGGCGCTGGTTTTCCACCGGCTCGCCGTCGAGCAGGGCAATGGTCTCGGCGTTCTCGCGCAGGCGCACCAGGCCAAAACGCAGGTCAGCCTCATAGCGTTGCTGGCGGTTGCTCAAACGGATCAGACGGCGGCCCAGCAAGTGAGTGATCAAGCTACCCGCCAAGGCATAGAGCACCGCGGCCCAGAACATGTAGCCGGGGATGGTGATGCCGAACACTTCGATGCTGCCGGAAATACCCCACAAGATCACCGAGAACGACACCAGGCTGACGATGTTGCTGATCAGGCCCAGGCCAATGCTCAGGGTGTCGGACGTAAAGCTGCGCAGGTCTTCGGTAAGGCGCTGGTCGGGGTTGTCGGTGCCACCTTGCCGTTCCAGCTGGTAGTAGTTCTTGTGGCCCAGCCACTTCTTGAAGTGTTTTTCGGTGAGCCAGCGCCGCCAGCGAATGGTCAGCATCTGCGTCAGATAGATGCGCAACACGCCGACCAGGATCGACACGGTGGCAATCACGCAGAAATACAGGATCAGGTGCACGAAGGTGTCGTACTGCTTGTCCTGCAGCGAGTTGTACATGTCGCGGTTCCAGCTATTGAACCACACCTGCAGCGCCACGCCCACCAGGGACAGGCCGATGACGGTAAGCAACAACAACCAGGCCTTGGCCTTCTCTTCACTTTTCCAATAGGGCGTGATCAGTTTCCAGACTTTGCGCAGGAATTGACCGTGCACGGCATCGTTGACCGCGGAATGCTCAGCGTTCTGATTCATTGTTCAGGCTCAAAGGAGAATGGCGGCGCCGGGCGGTTCGATCCTGAACCACCGGCACGGCAAAAACACTCACAGGTCAGCGCTCAGCGCCGGACCGGACGTTTCTGAAGCTTGCGCTGCAAGGTGCGGCGATGCATGCCCAGGGCGCGGGCAGTGGCGGAGATGTTGCCTTCGTGCTCGGTGAGCACGCGCTGGATGTGTTCCCACTGCAAGCGGTCCACCGACATGGGGTTTTCCGGCACCAGGGTGTCCAGGTCCGCGTGTTCGGACAGCAAGGCGGCCAACACGTCGTCGGCGTCGGCCGGCTTGCACAGGTAGTTGCAGGCGCCGCGCTTGATGGCTTCGACCGCCGTGGCGATGCTCGAATAACCGGTCAGGATCACCACGCGCATCTCTGGGTCCAGCTCCAGCAGCTTGGGCAGTAGCACCAGGCCCGAGTCGCCTTCCATTTTCAGGTCTAGCGCCGCGTAGTCGGGGATGTCCGCCAGGGCCAGCGCCAGGCCTTCTTCGGCCGAGCCTGCGGTGCTTACGCGAAAACCGCGGCGGGCCATGGCACGGGCCATTACCCGGGTAAAGGTGGCGTCGTCGTCGACCAGCAGCAGGTGCGGCAGCTCTTCGCTTTCGACCTGGGTTTCATCAGTCATCTCTGTCTCCTCGGGCGTCACGGGGCAGGCGCAGCTCGGTAAGCGTACCGCCCTCTTCATGACTATAGAGTTTTACCGAGCCGCCGGCGCGTGTCACGCTGGCCTTGCTCAAAAACAGGCCCAGGCCGAAGCCTTTGCCCTTTGTAGTGAAGAAAGGTTTGCCGATTTGCTCGGCGATAGCTAGAGGCACACCCGCGCCGTGGTCACGAATGCTGATGAAGATATCTTCAGTGTTCCAGTCCAGGCGCACTTCCAGGCCTTCGGCACAGGCATCGGCGGCGTTGTTCAGCAGGTTGAGCAAGGCCTGGGTCAAGTCCGGTGGCGGTGCCAGGCGCGGCACTTCGCCTTGGCCCAGGCGCTGAAAGCGGTAAGTGGCTTCGGGGCGCATCAGGTGCCAGCGGTTCAGCGACTCGTCCAGCCACAAGGTGACTTCTTTCTCTTCCACAGCCATGCGCCGGTTGGCTTCGGCGGCGCGTACCAGTTGCTGCAAGGTTTCCTTGCACAGCTTGACCTGGTCTTGCAGCACTTGCAGGTCTTCCTGCAGGGCCGGGTCGGGGTGGTCCTGGCGCATTTCCTTGAGCAGCACGCTCATGGTCGCCAAAGGCGTGCCCAACTCATGGGCAGCACCCGCAGCCTCGGTGGCCACGGCGAGCAATTGCTGGTCACGCAGGCCTTCTTCGCGGCGCTGGGCACGCAGTTGTTCTTGGCGGCGCAACTCTTCGGCCATTTTAGCAGCGAAGAAGGTGATCACCCCGGCCGCCAGGGCAAAGCTTAGCCACATGCCGTAGTTCTGCAGGTTTTCCCGGGCGATGGGCAAGGTTTGCAGCGGATAGAACCACACCAGCAGCAAGGTGTAGCAAGCCAGGGCGATGCCCGAGAGGATCAGCGAGTACAACCAGGGCAAGGTGACCGCAGCGATGGTCAGCGGTACCAGGTAATAAGAGACGAACGGATTGGTGGAACCGCCTGAGTAAAACAGCAACGCGCTGTGGATCGCCAGGTCGCACATCAGTTGCACGGCGTACTCAAGCTCCGTCACCGGCAGCGAAGTACGCAAGCGCATGGCCGTCACGGCGCACAGCACCACGGAAATGCCCAGCGTGATACCCAACTGCAGCCAAGGCAATGGAAACAGGTGCGTCAGGTAGGCAAACCCCAGCGAACCGGCCTGCGCGGCCAGCACCAAGGTGCGAATAAAGGTCAGGCGCCACAGGTTCTGGCGGGTTGCAGACAAAGGCAGTACGGGGGCGAGCATGAGCTCTCCTGATGAGCGCTCCAGGTAGATCGTTGCAAGTATACCCGTGTAAGGCTTGAGGCAGAGAAAAGTGCGGCAAAGCGCCGCAACACGCACTCGTGCCGGGCGCAAAATTCAATCAGGGCCACTACCGGCCGCCCCAGCGGCCTATCGCAAGCAAGCTTGCTCCCACACAAAGCCCCAAAAATGCAACTGCAGTACACCAAGGCAGGCAACCCCTCCCCACCAGACTGCGGCACGTTGCAACCCATGTGGGAGCAAGCCTTGCTTGCGATAGGTCTTGCAACACACCCATGCCTAAGTGCACGGCAAATGTACCTGCAGTTCAACCAAGGCAGGCACCGCCTCTCCATCAGAATGCGGTACGTTGCAGCACATGTAGGAGCAAGCTTGCTTGCTCCTACATTCTTGCAACACACCCATGCCTAAGTGCACGGCAAATGTACCTGCAGTTCAACCAAGGCAGGCACCGCCTCTCCATCAGAACGCGGTACGTTGCAGCACATGTGGGAGCAAGCTTGCTTGCGATAGGCCGCGCGGGCGGCCGGTCTCAGCAGCACTTGAGCCCTGAACCAAGCCCATCAAAGCCCCCCCCAGATACAGCCTGTAACACTCGCTTTATGAACCGGCGCCGCCGGTCTACAGTCTTAGCACTTTCCCCACAAGGAGTGCCTCAATGTCCACCCTCAGCCGCAGCGCCGCCATTGCCCTGGGCGCCAGCCTGCTTGCCAGCCTGCCTGCGCTGGCCGATGAGCCCCGTTACAACCAGATATCCCTGCGCGCCGAAGTCAGCCAGGAAGTGCCCCGCGACCTGATGCTGGTCACCCTCTACAGCGAAGCGCAAGACGCCGACCCGGCCAAGCTTGCCGCACAGATCACGCAAACCCTGAACAAGGCGCTGGGCCAGGCACGCGAAGTGAAGGACGTGAAAATCAGCCAGGGCAGCCGTAACAGCTACCCGATCTATGATGACAAAGGCCAGAAAATCACCGGCTGGCGCGAACATGCCGAACTGCGCCTGGAAAGCGCGAATTTCCCGGCGCTGTCCAAGCTCACCGGCGAGCTGTTGCAAGACCTGAAAATGGGCAACATGAGCTTCACCGTCTCGCCCAAGGCCCGCACCGCCAGTGAAGACGCCCTGCTCAAAGATGCAGTGGACGCCTTCAAGGCCCGCGCGCAATTGACTACCCAGGCCCTGGGTGGCAAGGGCTACAAGGTGGTCAACATGAACCTTAACAGCAGCGGCTACCAACCGCCGTTCCCGCGTGCGGCAATGATGATGAAAGCCAGCGCCGATGCAGCGCCCACCCCGGAAGTAGAAGCGGGCACCAGCCAGGTGACGATGAATGCCGATGGCACCATCGAAGTTCTAATGCCTTAAGGGCTGTCGCGGGGCGGCAACGGCGTTACTCTGTCACGCTGCCGTCCCCGCACCTTGAGGCCTTCATGGACTATCACGCCGTCAAACCGCTGCTTCTTGCCGCCGCCCTGCTTGCCTGCTCGCCCTTGGCCCAGGCGGCCAGCACCCTGGTCTACTGCTCCGAAGCCAGCCCCGCCGGCTTCGACCCCAGCCAATACACCAGTGGCACCGATTTCGACGCCTCGGCCGAAACCGTGTTCAACCGCCTGACCCAGTTCAAGCGCGGCGGTACCGAAGTGGAACCAGGCCTGGCCACCCACTGGGACGTGAGCCCGGACGGCCTGAGCTACACCTTCCACCTACGCCCCGGGGTGAAGTTCCACACTACCGACTACTTTACCCCTACCCGCGACTTCAACGCCGACGACGTGTTGTTCACCTTCCAGCGTTTGCTGGACAAGGACATGCCGTTTCGCAAGGCCTACCCGTCCGAGTCGCCGTACTTCAACGACATGGATTTGAACACCACCATCAAGTCCGTCGGCAAGACCGACGCGCAAACCGTGGTGTTCAGCCTCAACCATGTCGACGCCGCCTTTATCCAGAACCTGGCCATGAGCTTCGCCTCGATCCAGTCCGCCGAGTACGCCGATCAGTTGCTCAAGCAGGGCAAGGCCGAGCAGATCAACCAAAAGCCCATTGGCACCGGGCCGTTCGTGTTCAAGCGCTACCAGAAGGATTCGCAAATTCGCTACAGCGCCAACAAGGCCTACTGGAAGCCTGAAGACGTGAAGATCGACAACCTGATCTTCTCGATCAACACCGATGCCGCCGTGCGCCTGCAGAAGCTCAAGACCGGCGAATGCCAGGTCAGCGGCTACCCGCGCCCGCAAGACATCGAGCAAATGCAGAATGACCCCAACCTGGTGGTGCTGCACCAGGCCGGTTTCAACCTGGGCTTTCTGGCCTACAACGTAACCCACCCGCCACTCGACCAGCTCAAGGTGCGCCAGGCCCTGGACATGGCCATCGACAAGCCGGCCCTCGTCAAGGCCGTGTACCAGAGCGCCGGCCAGTTGGCACAAAATGCCTTGCCACCGGCGCAATGGTCGTATGACCCAAACATCAAGGACGCCCCCTACAACCCGGACAAAGCGCGTGAACTGCTCAAGGAGGCCGGGGTAAAACCGGGCACCGAGATCAAGTTGTGGGCCATGACCGTGCAGCGCGCCTCCAACCCCAATGCGCGGATGTCGGCGCAGATGATCCAGAGCGACTGGGCCAAGGTCGGCATCAAGGCCGATATCGTCAGTTACGAGTGGGGGGAATACATCAAGCGCGCCAAGGCCGGCGAGCATGATGTGATGATTTACGGTTGGACCGGTGACAACGGCGACCCCGACAACTGGCTGGGCGTGCTCTATAGCTGTGCAGCGGTGAAGGGCAGCAACTACGCGAAGTGGTGCGACCCGGCCTATGATCAATTGATCCAGAAAGCCAAGCTCAGTAGTGACCGCAACGAGCGCATCAGCCTGTACCAGCAGGCGCAAAAGATCTTGAAGCAACAGGTGCCGATCACGCCGATCGCCAACTCGACGGTGTTCCAGCCCATGCGCAAAGAAGTACAGGACTTCAAGATCAGCCCGTTTGGCCTCACCCCGTTTTATGGGGTCAGCCTGAGCAAGTGATACCAAATGCCCCAGCCCGGCTCACGAAATAACCGGGCCGGGCCGCTTTGGTGCGTGAAATGCCCGTTTTTGGGCGCGCGCAAACGTTCAACTTCGTATTTTTTATATCAATGCGACATTCTTGTACGTACGTTCCACGATTAGCTGCTCAACCGGTACTAAAGTATTGATTCGGGTACGACGCCTGCATAAGTATCGGCGGGTCGACCCACAAGGTCCCCTCTAATTAAAATGACAACACTGAGGCCACCATGCTCAAAACCGCGGTCATTCCGTTCCTCGTCAGTGCCGGCTTGCTAGCCGTTACACCGTTCGCCCAGGCGGCAGCACCCGTTAGCCTGGTGTTCTGCTCCGAAGGCAGCCCCGCCGGTTTCGACCCGGGCCAATACACCACGGGGACTGACTTCGACGCCTCAGCCGAAACCGTATTCAATCGCCTTTCGCAGTTCGCTCGCGGCGGCAGCACCGTGACCCCGGGCCTGGCCACCAGCTGGGACGTATCCCCGGACGGCCTGACCTACACCTTCCACCTGCGTGAAGGGGTCAAGTTCCACACCACCGACTACTTCAAGCCTACCCGCGAATTCAACGCCGACGACGTGCTGTTCACCTTCAACCGTATGCTCGACAAAGACATGCCGTTCCGCAAGGCGTACCCCACCGAGTTCCCGTACTTCACCGACATGGGGATGAACGAAAACATCACCAAGCTCGAGAAGATCGACGACCACACCGTCAAGTTCACCCTCAAGACTGTGGACGCCGCGTTCATCCAGAACATGGCCATGCCTTTCGCCTCGATCCAGTCGGCCGAATACGCCGACAAACTGCTTAAGGCAGGCACACCCCAGGACATCAACCAGAAGCCGATCGGCACTGGCCCATTCGTGTTCAGCAAGTACCAGAAGGACGCCCAGATCCGCTACAAGGGCAACAAGGACTACTGGAAGCCTGAAGACGTGAAGATCGACAACCTGATCTTCGCCATCACCACCGATGCCTCGGTGCGCATGCAAAAGCTGAAGAAAAACGAGTGCCAGGTAACCGCCTACCCGCGCCCGGCCGACATCAAGCCGCTGGAAGAAGACAAGGCATTGAAGATGCCTAACCAGCCAGGCTTCAACCTGGGCTACATCTCTTACAACGTGACCCACAAGCCGCTGGACAACGTGAAAGTTCGCCAGGCGCTGGACATGGCCGTCGACAAGCAGCAGATCATCAACGCGGTGTACCAGGGCGCAGGCCAACTGGCCGTCAACGCCATGCCGCCGACCCAGTGGTCTTACGACACCACCATCAAGGACGCCGCCTACAACCCTGAAAAGGCCAAGGAGCTGCTCAAGGAAGCGGGCGTAAAAGAAGGCACCGAGATCCAGTTGTGGGCCATGCCCGTGCAGCGCCCGTACAACCCCAACGCCAAGTTGATGGCCGAAATGCTGCAGTCGGACTGGGCCAAGATCGGTATCAAGGCCAAGATCGTCAGCTACGAGTGGGGCGAGTACATCAAGCGTGCGCACAACGGTGAAACCGACGCCATGCTGATTGGCTGGAGCGGCGACAACGGTGACCCGGACAACTGGCTGGGCACCCTGTTTGGCTGTGACGCGGTCAACGGCAACAACTTCGGCAAGTGGTGCGATGCCGACTTCGACAAACTGATCAAGGCGGCCAAGGCCACACCCGACCAGGCCAAACGGACTGAACTGTACAAACAGGCCCAGCACCGCTTGAAAGATCAGGTCCCCATGACCCCGATCGCGCACTCGACTGTCTACCAGCCGATGCGTGCCAACGTCACCGACTTCAAGATCAGCCCCCTGGGCCTGAACTCGTTCTACGGTGTCGGCATCAGCAATTAAGGTCTCTACCGAAGCGGCGCCCGATGACGGCGCCGCGGCGGCAGCTTCCCACCGATCATGTGGAAACGTCCTAAGAGCTTAATTACTGCATTTTCAAGCGGTACACACAGCTATTTGGGAATGGTCCTACACGACTGAAAGACTCTGCGCCTATACGGCTGGCCCTGACGAACCTAGTTTCGACAGGTAGCCCGCCGTTCGCGCCAGTGTGTCGGTGAAGCTGCAGCCATGGTTCATGCATCGGCCAGACAGGCGCCTGCAAAGGCCCTCAATCGAGTGCCCATGAACCCAGACCAGAAAGCATAGGGACCTTCATGCGCCATACCCATCTAGCAGCTTCATTGCTGAGCCTAGGCCTGTTGGCCGAGCTTCCACTCGCCCAGGCAGCCAGCAAGAACCTGGTGTTCTGCTCCGAAGGCAGTCCGTCCGGCTTCGACATTGCCCAATACACCACCGGCACCGACAACGATGCCGCCGAGCCTTTGTACAACCGCCTCACCGAATTCCAGAAAGGCGGCACGGCCGTCATCCCGGCCCTGGCGACCCGCTGGGAGGTGTCCGAGGACGGCCTGACCTACACCTTTCACCTGCGTGAAGGGGTCAAGTTCCATAGCAACCATGGGTTCACCCCGACCCGCGATTTCAATGCGCAAGACGTGGTGTTCACCTTCCAGCGCATGCTGGATCGCGACCACCCGTTCCGCAAGGCCTACCCCGCCGAGTTCCCCTACTTCGGCTCCATGAGCCTGGACAAGAACATCACCCAGGTCGAGCAAACCGGGCCAATGGAAGTAGCCTTCACCTTGCGCTCGGTGGATGCCGCGTTCATCCAGAACATCGCCATGGGCTTCGCCGCGATCCTGTCTGCCGAGTACGCCGACCACCTGCTTGAAACAGGCAAGCCCAGCGACATCAATCACAAGCCGATCGGCACCGGGCCATTTGCCCTGGCGCGCTACCAGAAGGATGCGCAGATCCGCTACAAGGCCAACAAACAGTACTGGGATCCCAGCCAGGTCAAGGTCGAGAACCTGATCTACGCCATCAACACCGACCCGTCGGTACGCGTGCAGAAACTGCGCAAGAACGAATGCCAGATCACCCTGAACCCGCGCCCGGCAGACCTTGCCACGTTGCACAAGGACCCGAAACTGAAGGTAGTCGAGCAGGCCGGCTACAACGTCGGCTACATCGCCTACAACACCCAGCGCGCGCCCTTCGACCAACTCCCCGTGCGCCAGGCGCTGGACATGGCGGTTAACAAGCAGGCCATTCTCGATGCCGTGTACGAAGGTTCCGGCCAACTGGCGGTAAACGCCATGCCACCGACCCAATGGTCCTACGACACCACGATCAAGGACGCTGCCTACAACCCTGAAAAAGCCCGCGAGCTGCTCCAGCAGGCCGGCATCAAGGAAGGCACCGAAGTGACCCTGTGGGCCATGCCCGTGCAGCGCCCCTACAACCCCAACGCCAAGTTGATGGCCCAGATGCTCCAGGCCGACTGGGCCAAGGTCGGCATCAAGGCGCGCATTGTCAGCTACGAGTGGGGCGAGTACGTGAAGCGAGTCAAGGACGGCGAGCACGACATCGTGCTGCTAGGTTGGACCGGTGACAACGGCGACCCGGACAATTGGCTTGGCACCCTTTACAGCTGCGATGCCATTGGCAGCAACAACGCCGCGATGTGGTGCGACGCCACGTACGACGCGCTGGTAAAAAAAGCCAAGGGCCTGACCGACCGCGAACAGCGCAGCGAGCTGTATCGCCAAGCCCAGCAATTGCTCAAACAACAAGTGCCCATCACCCCCGTCGCCCATTCCAAGGTCAGTCAGCCAATGAGTGCCAAGGTCGATGGGTTCCAGGTCAGCCCCTTGGGGCGCAACGACTTTTCCGGGGTCACCCTGATCGATTAACCCTGAGCCCTGATGCGCGGAGCATTGGCCCAGCGCATCACTGCACGCGAATTTCGCGTAGCAAACGTTTGCAATTATTTAATTGCAGCGAAAACAAAGCCAGATCACCAAAAAAGATCGGCATATAAGAAAGAAAAGTTAAAGGAGCTTCACCTTGAAATTCAAACAAACCGCAGTATTCGCACTGTCCCTGGGGGGCCTGATCCACCTGGCCCATGCCGAAGAAGTCAGCCAGGACTTTTTCCCCATCAGCCTGAAAAACAGCAGCGCCCAGGCCGATGCCAAAGGCTTTGTCGAAGACCAGAGCCTGAGCGGCTTCACGCGCAACTGGTATGCCCGCGAGCACACCACCCGCGGTACCCGTTTCACTTATTCGGACTCCACCGGCAAGCGCATCCCGACCCACAGCCGGACCAACTGGGTGCAGTCGACCGTACTGAACTACAGCTCCGGCTTCACCCAGGGCACCGTTGGCTTTGCCACCGAGGTGGCGGCCTACAACGCCGTGGCCCTGGAGCGTGACCGCCAGTCCGTGGCCGGCCCGCGCAGCAACCGTACCCTGACCGACAGCGATGGCGACGTGGTCGGCCAGTGGAGCAAGCTGGGCCTGGCCAACATCAAGGCGCGGGTGTCCAACACCACCCTGACTGCCGGCCGCCAAAGCATGGACACGCCCATGGTCGCGACCATTGGCAACCGTGCGCTGCCTTCGAGCTTCGAAGGCATCAGCATCAACAGCGAGGAGTTCGACAACCTGTCGTTTCAGGGCGGCACCTTCGACCGCGTGTCGCCGCGTACCGAGCAGAGCCTGAGCAAGTTCCGCACCGAGTACACCAATAACAAGGCCGAGACCGATCGCGTCAGCACCCTGGGGGTCAATTACCAGCCGTTCAAAAGCGTGAAGAGCAGCCTGTTCGCCACCAACGTCGAAGACTTCTGGAACCAGTACTACCTGGGCATCACCCACGAAATGGGCGACACCCAAGTGGTCGACATCACCACCGGGCTCAACTACTACAAGACCAAGGATGCCGGCAGCCGCAAGATGGGCAAGATCGACAACGACACCTATAGCCTGTCGTTGACCGCCACCCATCTGGCCCACAGCCTGACCTTCGCCTACCAGCAAGTGAACGGCAACGAGTACTTCGACTACCTGCACGAAACCAACGGCATCTTCCTGGCCAACTCGCTGTTCTCGGATTACAACGGCCCCAACGAAAAATCCTTCCAGGTAGCCTACGGCCTGAACATGGCCGAGTACGGCGTGCCGGGCCTGAAGTTCAGCATTTATACCGCACGCGGCTGGGGCATCGACGGCACGCACTACCAGGGCACTGCCTACGACGTCAAAAACCTGGATGGCGACAAGCACTACGAATACGGCATCGGCGCGTCCTATGCCGTGCAGAGCGGCCCGCTCAAGGCCAGCAGCATCCGCGTGAACTACACCGCCCACCGCGCCACGGCCAACCAGATCGACGGCAGCCTGGATGAACTGCGCGTGGTCACCACCATCCCGTTCAACATTTTGTAAGCCAGCAAGGGCGGCCGATTCGCCGAATCGGCCGCACCGACTAATCTGCAATGATCGTAGAGGGTACCCATGAAAACGCTTCCCCTTCGTGCCGCCATCGCGGCAGCACTGCTCAGCGTAACGGTCGGCGTCGCCGCCAAGCCTTTGGTCGTGTGCACCGAAGCCAGCCCGGAAGGGTTCGACATCGTGCAGTACACCGCCGCGACCACCGCCGATGCCTCCGCGGAAACGGTGTTCAACCGCCTGGTGGACTTCAAGCCCGGCACCACCGATATCCAACCTGGCCTGGCCGAGCGTTGGGAGGTGAGCGCCGACGGTACCGTCTATACCTTCCACCTGCGCCAAGGCGTGAAGTTCCAGACCACCGATTACTTCAAGCCAAGCCGCGAATTCAACGCCGACGACGTGCTATGGAGCTTCCAGCGCCAACTGGACCCCAAGCACCCCTGGCATGAAAAAGCCACCATGGGCTTCCCGTATTTCGAAGCCATGGGCATGAAGGACCTGATCAAGAGCGTCGACAAAGTCGACGACTACACCGTCACCTTCACCCTCGCCCGCCCTGAGTCGCCGTTCTTGCGCGACATGGCCATGGGCTTTGCCTCGATCTATTCGGCACAGTACGCCGATCAATTGCTCAAGGCCGATAAAACCGGCGATATCAACAGCAAGCCGATCGGTACCGGCCCGTTCATCCTGGTGCGCTACAGCAAGGATGCGCAAATTCGCTACAAGGCCAACCCGGACTACTACAAGGGCAAGCCGGCCGCCGACCCGTTGGTATTCGCCATCACCACCGACAGCAATGTGCGCCTGCAAAAGCTGCGGGCCAATGAGTGCCAGATCGCCGTTTACCCCAAGCCGGACGACATCAAAGGCCTGGCCGGCGACCCGAACATCCGGGTCGATCAGATGGAGGCGCTGCTGACCAGCTACCTGGCCATGAACACCTCGCACAAATACCTGAGCGATGTTCGCGTGCGCCAAGCCATCGCCATGGCCTTCGACAAAAAGACTTTCGTGAACACGCTGTTCGGCGAAGGCAACGCTGTGCCAGGCACTGGCCCCTACCCCTCCACCCTGCTGGGCTTCAATAAAGCCGTGCAAGACCCGCCCTATGATCCGGAAAAAGCCCGCGCCCTGCTCAAGGCCGCCGGCGTGCCCGAAGGCACCACCCTCACCGCATTCGCGCGCAACGGCGGTGGCCCCACCAACCCCAATCCACCGTTGGCGGCGCAATTGTTGCAAGCCGACCTTGCCAAGATCGGTATCAAACTGGATATTCGCATCCTCGAATGGGGCGAAATGGTCAAGCGCATCAAGCTGGGCGAGCACGACCTGGCGTTCTACGGCTGGGCCGGCGACAACGGCGACCCCGACAACTTTCTCAGCCCCAACCTAAGTTGCGATGCAGCCAAGAGCGGTGAAAACGCCGCACGCTGGTGCAACAAGGACTTCGACGCCCTGGTCACCCAGGCACGCACCGAAACCGAACCCAACGCACGCGCGGCGATCTATGAGAAGGCCCAGGTGATCTTCATGCAAGATCAACCGTGGATCACCTTGGCGTACCCAAAACTGTTTACCGTGCTACGCAAAAATGTCGAGGGCTACAACATCAGCCCTCTGACCAATAACAACTTCGCCACCACCCAGGTGAAGTAAAAAAGAAACACGCCACGCCCAGCCGACCCCGGCCGGGCGCGGGACATGCCTAACCGGCTGATGAGGTACCACACACGATGTTTAGTTTTATTGCTCGCCGATTGGGGCTGTTGATCCCCACCTTCTTCGGCATCACGTTGTTGACGTTCGCCCTGATACGGTTGATCCCCGGTGACCCCGTGGAAGTCATGATGGGCGAACGCCGCGTCGATCCCGAAATGCACGCGCAGGCAATGGAACGCCTGGGCTTGAACAAGCCCCTGTACGCGCAATACCTCGATTACGTAGGCAACCTGGCCCACGGCAACCTGGGCGAGTCGCTGCGCACCCGCGACAGCGTCTGGCATGAATTTTTGACCCTGTTCCCGGCCACCCTGGAGCTGTCCATCGCCGCGCTGATCTTCGCCGGCATCCTGGGCCTGCTGGCGGGGGTAATCGCCGCCCTCAAGCGAGGGTCGCTGTTCGACCATGGGGTAATGGGTATATCCCTGGCCGGCTATTCAATGCCGATCTTCTGGTGGGGCCTGATCCTCATCATGTTCTTCTCGGTAAGCCTGGGCTGGACGCCAGTGTCCGGGCGCATCGACCTGCTGTACGACATCGAGCCCAAGACTGGCTTCATGCTGATCGACACCCTGCTCAGTGACCAGGAGGGCTCGTTCATCGATGCGCTGCGCCACCTGATCCTGCCGGCCATCGTGCTGGGCACCATCCCACTGGCGGTGATCGCCCGCATGACCCGCTCCTCGATGCTGGAAGTGCTGCGTGAGGATTACGTGCGTACCGCCCGCGCCAAAGGCCTGTCGCCAGCCCGCGTGGTGTTCGTGCACGGCCTGCGCAACGCGCTGATCCCGGTGCTGACGGTGTTCGGCCTGCAGGTGGGCACCTTGCTCGCTGGCGCCGTGCTCACCGAAACCATCTTCTCCTGGCCTGGCATCGGCAAGTGGCTGATCGAGGCAATCGGCGCCCGCGACTACCCCGTGGTACAGAACGGCATCCTGTTGATCGCCTGCCTGGTGATCCTGGTCAATTTCGTGGTGGACATCCTCTACGGCCTGGCCAACCCACGCATCCGCCATCAACGCTGAGGTACAGAACATGAATACCCCAACCCCAGCGGTAGCAGTGGACCAAAGCCTGCTCTACCCCTCCCCGTACAAAGAATTCTGGCAAGCGTTCGCCAAGAACAAAGGCGCCGTCGCCGGCCTGCTGTTCATGTGCCTGATCGTGTTTTGCGCGCTGTTCGCGCCTTGGGTCGCGCCCCATGACCCCAGCGAGCAATACCGCGACTTTCTGCTGACCCCGCCGGTGTGGCTGCAAGGTGGCCAATGGCAGTTCATCCTGGGCACCGACGAGCTGGGCCGCGACCTGCTGTCGCGATTGATCCATGGCTCGCGCCTGTCGCTGCTGATCGGCTTGTCGTCGGTAGTAATGTCGCTGATCCCGGGCATCCTCATGGGCCTGCTGGCCGGGTTCTTCCCGCGCATCCTGGGGCCATCGATCATGCGCCTGATGGACGTGATGCTGGCCCTGCCTTCGCTGCTGCTGGCTGTGGCGATCGTTGCCATCCTCGGCCCTGGCCTGATCAATACCGTGATCGCCATCGCCGTGGTCTCGCTGCCCTCCTACGTGCGCCTGACCCGCGCCGCCGTCATGGGCGAACTCAACCGCGACTACGTGACCGCCGCCCGCCTGGCCGGTGCCACCCTGCCGCGCCTGATGTTCATCACCGTGCTGCCCAACTGCATGGCGCCACTGATCGTGCAGGCCACCTTGAGCTTTTCCTCGGCCATCCTCGACGCCGCGGCACTGGGCTTCCTGGGCCTGGGCGTGCAACCGCCAACCCCTGAGTGGGGCACCATGCTGGCCTCGGCCCGCGACTACATCGAACGCGCCTGGTGGGTAGTGAGCCTGCCTGGCCTGACCATTTTGCTCAGCGTGCTGGCAATCAACCTGATGGGCGACGGGCTGCGCGATGCGCTGGACCCCAAACTCAAGAATGCCGCCTGAGGAGCCGACCATGTCACTTTTGCAAATCAATAACCTGAACGTGCGCTTTGGCGACGCCAAGGCCGTGCCCGTGGTCGACGGGCTGGACCTGAGCGTGGAAAAAGGCGAAGTGCTGGCCATCGTCGGCGAGTCAGGCTCCGGCAAGTCGGTGACCATGATGGCGCTGATGGGCCTGATCGATCACCCCGGCATCATCACCGCCGACGCGATGAACTTCGACGGCAACGACATGCTCAAGCTCAGCTCGCGCCAGCGGCGCAAGGTGGTGGGCAAAGACCTGGCGATGATTTTCCAAGACCCCATGACCGCGCTCAATCCCAGCTACACCGTGGGTTTCCAGATCCAGGAAGTGCTGCGCCAGCACTTGGGGATGAACAACAAGCAGGCCCGCCAGCGCGCGCTGGAACTGCTGAAAAAAGTCGAGATCCCGGGCGCCGAAAGCCGCCTGGACGCCTACCCGCATCAACTGTCGGGCGGCATGAGCCAGCGCGTCGCCATCGCCATGGCGATTGCCGGCGAGCCGAAACTGCTGATTGCCGATGAGCCGACCACCGCCTTGGACGTGACTATTCAGGCGCAGATCATGGAGCTGCTGATCAGCCTGCAGCAGGAGCAGGACATGGGCCTGATCCTGATCACCCACGACCTGGCCGTGGTCGCCGAAACTGCCCAGCGCGTGTGCGTGATGTACGCCGGCCAAGCGGTGGAAATCGGCCACATCCCACAATTGTTCGATGTGCCCGGGCACCCGTACACCGAGGCGCTGCTGATGGCCATCCCCGAGCACAGCGAAGGTGCCGAGCGCCTGGCCACCCTGCCCGGCATCGTGCCCGGCCGCTACGACCGCCCGCAGGGCTGCCTGCTGTCGCCGCGCTGCCCGTATGTGCAAGACAACTGCCGCACGCAACGCCCAAGCCTGGACCCCAAGGTGCATAGCCAAGTGCGTTGTTTCTATCCGCTGAACCAGGAGGTGGCGTAATGAGCGTCGTACTGACCGCCCGCGACCTTACCCGTCACTACGAAGTGTCCCGCGGCCTGTTCAAGGGCCATGCGCTGGTGCGCGCCCTTAACGGCGTGTCGTTCGAACTGGAAGCCGGCAAGACCCTGGCCGTGGTCGGCGAGTCCGGCTGCGGCAAATCGACCCTGGCCCGCGCCCTGACCCTGATCGAGGAGCCCTCGTCCGGCTCGCTGAAAATCGCCGGCCAAGAGGTGCACGGCGCCAGCAAGGCCGAGCGCAAGCAACTGCGCAAGGACGTGCAGATGGTGTTCCAAAGCCCGTACGCCTCGCTTAACCCGCGGCAGAAAGTGGGTGATCAACTGGGCGAACCGCTGCTGATCAACACTAAGCTTACGGCCGCCGAGCGCCGCGAAAAAGTCCAGGCCATGATGCGCCAGGTGGGCCTGCGCCCCGAGCACTATCAGCGCTACCCGCACATGTTCTCCGGTGGCCAGCGCCAGCGCATCGCCCTGGCCCGCGCCATGATGCTGCAACCCAAGGTGCTGGTGGCCGACGAACCCACCTCGGCCCTGGACGTGTCGATCCAGGCCCAGGTGCTGAACCTGTTCATGGACCTGCAGCAAGAGTTCAACACCGCCTATGTGTTCATCTCGCACAACCTGGCGGTGGTGCGCCACGTGGCCGACGACGTGTTGGTGATGTACCTCGGCCGCCCGGCAGAAATGGGCCCCAAGGAAGACATCTACACCCGTCCGTTGCACCCTTATACCCAGGCGCTGCTATCGGCTACCCCGACCATCCACCCGGACCCGCTCAAGCCAAAGATCAAAATCGTTGGCGAGCTGCCCAACCCGTTGAACCCGCCGAGCGGCTGCGCCTTTCACAAGCGCTGCCCGTATGCCACCGAACGTTGCGCCAGTGAAATACCGGAGCTGCGCCAGGTTGATACGCGGCAGGTGGCTTGTCATTATGCGGAGCAGTTTTTGAACTGATGCCTACGGTTTGCTTGCGATGGCGGTCGCCAAACCGCCGTCGCGGGCACGCTTCCTTCTTGTAGGAGCGGATTTATCCGCGAAAAATCCAACGCGGTGTATCAGGGATAGCCGTGGCGTGCTTTTCGCGTCTAAATCCACTCCTACAGCGGCGCTGCGCGAGGCCCTCAACATCACCGCAGGAGCCTTGATGCTCGACGACACCCCCGCCCAAACCGCCATTACCCAGGCCACCGTCACGCGCTACCACCTGTGCTGGAAGCACCGCGACCTGGACGGCATCATGGCGCTGTACCACCCCGATATCGAATACCACGACTTCTTCCAGAACCGCCTGCTGCGCCTGCACGAGCTACGCGACTACGTGGGCGTCAGCCTGCCGCGCGGCCCCGACGAACTGCTTGAGCATACCGACCGCCTGCGCTTTGACGGCGACACCGCGTTCATCCAGTACAAAGTCACCCTGCGCGGCGGCCAAGGGCTGGTGTCCTTCCGTGCCAGCGAAGCCATCACCGTGCGCGAAGGGCTGATCTGGCGGGTCAACGAATACGCATCCCTGGTGCGCGAAAACGCCGAGGGCAAACAGGGTGACAACCTGCGCCCCACCGTCAGCCGCCTGGGCCTGTCGCCCCACCAGTTGAAGTTCATGGCCGAAGACCTGCAACAATACTTCCAGCGCAAGCAGCCCTACCTAAACCCCGACCTTGACCTGCAACAGGTCGCCCGCGAATGCGGCTACAGCCGCAACCAGATGTCTTACTTGCTGAACCAGGTGCTGGGCCAGAGCTTTTACCGCTACGTGACCCAGGCCCGACTGCACCACCTGCTGTCCGCCATCGACTGCACCCCCGGGGCGCGCATCGATGACCTGGCCTTCGCGGCCGGTTTCAATTCACTGTCGGCCTTCTACAAGAGCTTCCGCCAACACACCGGGCAATCGCCCACGGCCTACCTCAAGCAACTTTCTCTGCGGACACGCGCGCAAGACACACCCTGAGCCCAGCCACTAGCATCGACGCCATCGCAATGACGGATGGAGAACGGCATGTCGGCCTGGCGCAACATCAGCCTGTGGATGGACCAACTCGATGAACCCCTGACAGCCCGCGCCTCGCTGGCCGCGGACTTGAAGGTCGACGTGGCCATCATCGGCGCCGGTTTCACCGGGCTCTGGACGGCCTACTACCTCAAGCGCCAGGCACCCAACCTGAGCATCGCCATCATCGAAGGGCAAACCGCAGGCTTCGGTGCCTCGGGCCGCAATGGTGGCTGGGTGATGGGCAACCTGCTCAACGAAGACCGCATGCTTGCCGCACTGCCTGCCGAGCAACGCCGCGCTTCCTACGACTTGCTGCACGGCATCCCCGACGAAGTGGGCGCGGTGATCGAGCGCGAAGGCATCGCCTGCGACTACCGCAAGGGCGGCGCGCTGTATTGCGCGGCGCGCTACCCCGAGCAAGAGACCAGCCAGCGCGAGTGGCTCAAGCACTTGCACGGCCAGGGCCTGACCGAGGCGGACTATCGCTGGCTGGACACTGCGGCGCTTGCCGAGCAGATCCGCATCGCCACGCCTTTTGGTGGTATTTATTCACCACATGTGGCGACCATCCAGCCTGCGCGCCTGGTGCGCGGCCTGGCGCGTACGGTGGAGCGCATGGGCGTGGCCCTCTACGAAAACACCCCGGTTACCGACTGGCAACCCGGCAAGGTCACCACCGCTGGCAACACCGTGCGCAGCCATTGGGTCATCCCTGCCGTGGAAGGGTACGGCGTCACCCTGCCGCCCTTGGGCCGCTTTCAGTTGCCCGTGCAAAGTCTGTTGATCGCCACCGAACCACTGAGCGAACAGCTCTGGGCCAGCATCGGCCTTGAGCACGGCCAGGCCTTTGGCGAAAGCAGCCGGCAGGTCACCTACGGCCAGCGCAGCGCCGACAACCGCCTGGTGTTTGGCGCCCGTGGTGGCTATCAGTTCGGCGGCCGCCTGCGCCAGGACTTCAACCTTACCGACAGCGAGATCGGCCTGCGCCGCTACCTGTTTGGCGAGCTGTTCCCACAGCTCAAGGACGTGCGCGTGACCCACGCCTGGGGCGGCAACCTGGGCATGTCGCGGCGCTTTCGCCCGCACATGCTCTGCGACCACGCCAGCGGCATCGCCCTGGCCGGTGGCTACGGCGGCGAAGGCGTGGGCGCCAGCAACCTGGGCGGGCGCACCCTGGCCGACCTGATCCTGCAACGGGAAACCGACCTGGTACGCCAGCCCTGGGTCACCGCCACGGGCGGCCTTGCCAGCCTCAAGGCCTGGGAGCCGGAGCCCTGTCGCTGGCTGGGCTACAACGCCATCATCAAAAGCTTCGTACACGAAGACCAGACCCTGGCCAACCCGCACGCCGCCCCCTGGCGCCGCAAGCTGGCCAGCCAACTGGCGGGGTTCATGGAGAGTTTCATGCACTGACGACCCGGAGCCAACCGCCTGGGTCACCTGAAAGCCTGCCCTTACTTATAAACAGCAAGGAATAAGACATGCGCCGTATGACCATTGCCCCGCTGATGTTCGTCGCCTCGTTAAGCCAGGCGGCTGAAACGGTCAAAATCTACAACTGGTCGGACTACATCGCCCCCGACACCCTGCAAGGCTTTCAGGCAAGCACTGGCATCATCCCCACCTACGACGTGTACGACAGCAACGAAACCCTGGACGGCAAGTTGATGACCGGCCATTCCGGCTACGACGTGGTGTTCCCCTCCAACCACTTCATGGCCCGGCAGATCCAGGGCAAAGCCCTCAAGGACCTGGACAAGCGCCAACTGCCGAACTGGAAAAACCTCAACCCGGTGCTGCTCAAGGCCCTGGAAGTGAATGACCCCGGCAACCGCCACGGCTTCCCTTACCTGTGGGGCAGCACCGGCATCGGCTATAACATCGACAAGGTCAAGGCCGTGCTGGGCGACAACGCTCCGGTCGACTCCTGGGACCTGATCTTCAAGCCCGAATACATGAGCAAGCTCAAGGAGTGCGGCGTCGCCATCCTCGACAACGGCCCCGAGTTGCTGCCGGCAGCACTGAACTACTTGCACCTGCCACCGCACAGCAAAAACCCGGCCGATTACCAAAAAGCCGAAGCCCTGCTGATGAAAGTGCGCCCCTACGTGGCCTACTTTCACTCCTCCAAGTACACCAGCGACCTGGCCAACGGCAACATCTGCGTGGCGGTGGGCTTTTCCGGCGACATCCTGCAGGCCGAAACCCGCGCCAAAGAGGCGAAGAACGGCGTGAACATCGGCTACTCCATCCCCAAGGAAGGCGCCGCCATCTGGTTCGACATGGTCGCCATGCCCGCCGACGCCCCCGACGAGAAAGCCGGCTACGCGTTCATGAACTACCTGCTGGAGCCCAAGGTGATGGCCGGCATCAGCAACTACGTGCATTACGCCAATGGCAACGAAAAGGCCGACGTATTGATAGACCCTGAGGTGCGCAACGACACCAAGGTTTACCCCAGCGAGGAGATGATGGGCAAGCTGTTCGCGTTGGAGGCGATGCCGCTTGCGATCGACCGGATTCGCACGCGGTTGTGGACGAAGATCAAGTCGGGGAGTTGAAATCAGGGTGGGCCCAACCCTCTCCCACGGGGAGAGGGCTGGGTTGAGGGCAGTAGCCAAACGCTATCTGGCCCGCAATGCCTCCACCACCGCCAAACAATGCAGCACCCCTGGCGACACATCGCCCACCCGCCGGCTCAGGATAATTGGCGACGTCGCATTCGCCTCTACCAGCGACACATAACCAATGTCGTCGCGATGCTGCACCTGCACCGTCTCTGGCACCAGCGTGATGCCTATTCCTGCTGCAATCAGCCCTATCGCCGTCTGCAGTTCGTTGGTCCACTGCGCCACTTTTATACTCAGGCCATGGGCGGAAAACAGTGCCAGCACATGGTCGGCGTAACTCGGCCGTGGGTTGCCGGGGTAGAGCACGAACGGCTCATGGGCCAGGTCTGCCAGGCTCACCGTCCGGCCCAGCAGCGGGTGGCCGGCGGGCAGCACGGCAATCAGCCGGTCCTCGCGCAGCACGGTCTGCATCACCGCCGGGTCGTCGATATGAATGCGCCCGAAGCCCACGTCGATACGCCCGGCCTTCAAGGCTTCGACCTGCTGCAACGTGGTCATCTCGGACAGCCCCAACTCCAACTCAAGCTCGGCATCGGGGCTGCGCAGGCGGCGGATCAATTCCGGCAGCACGCCATACAAGGTCGATGGCGCGAAGCCGATGCCCATCCAGGTCTTTTTGCCCTGGCCGATGCGCCGGGTGTTTTCACACAAGGTATCGAGCTGATGCAGCAGCGTGCTGCTGTGCTCGTTGAAGTAACGCCCGGCTTCGGTCAGGCGCAGGGGCCGGGCACGCTCCAATAACTGCACGCCCAACTCGTCTTCCAACTGCTGGATCTGCCGGCTCAACGGCGGCTGGGCGATGTGCAGGCGCTCGGCAGCGCGGGTGAAGTTCAAGGTGTGGGCCAAAGCCTGAAAGTAACGCAGGTGCCTGAGCTCCATGACGAGCCTCCCGATCAGTCGACAATACCCGGCAGGTATCAAACAAGACCAATTCTATATTGGATTCCTCGATAACGGCGGATCACTATCGGCTTACACAAGAAAACGACTTCACGGGTATCGAAATGAGTCTTCCAACGATCACGTCCATCGAGACGATCATCGTCGACCTGCCAACCATTCGCCCGCACAAGCTGGCCATGCACACCATGCAGCACCAGACGCTGGTGATCATCCGCATCCGTGCCAGCGATGGCATCGAGGGCATCGGCGAGGCCACCACCATCGGCGGCCTGAGCTACGGCAACGAAAGCCCCGACAGCATCAAGACCAATATCGACACACACCTGGCACCCATGCTGATCGGCCAACCGGCCGGCAACATCAATGCCGCCATGCTGCGCCTGGAGCGCATCGCCCGTGGCAATACCTTCGCCAAGTCCGGCCTTGAAAGCGCCCTGCTCGACGCCCAAGGCAAACGCCTGAACATGGCGGTCAGCGAGTTGCTGGGCGGGCGCGTGCGCGACAGCCTGCCCGTGGCCTGGACCCTGGCCAGCGGCGACACCGCCCGCGACATTGCCGAAGGCGAGAAGATGCTCGACCTGCGCCGCCACCGCATCTTCAAGTTGAAGATTGGTGCCGGCGAGGTGAACAAGGACCTGGCCCATGTGATCGCCATCAAAAAAGCCATGGGCGAGCGCGCAAGCGTACGGGTCGACGTGAACCAGGCCTGGGACGAGGCCACGGCCCTGCGCGCCTGCCGCGTGCTGGGCGACAACGGCATCGACCTGGTGGAACAACCGATCTCGCGCAACAACCCGGCCGGCATGGCGCGCCTGAGTGTCAGCAGCCCGATCCCGATCATGGCCGATGAATCCATCGAGTGCGTGGAAGACGCCTTCAACCTGGCGCGCATCGGCGCCGGCAGCATCTTTGCCCTCAAGATTGCCAAGAACGGTGGCCCGCGCGCCGTGCTGCGTACCGCAGCCATTGCCGATGCCGCCGGTATCGGCCTGTACGGCGGCACCATGCTCGAAGGCAGCGTCGGCACCCTGGCCTCGGCCCACGCCTTCCTGACCTTGCCGCGTTTGGGCTGGGACACCGAACTGTTCGGCCCGCTGCTGCTGACCGAGGACATCGTGGCCAACAAGCCCGAATACCGCGACTTCCACCTGCACATACCGAACACCCCGGGCTTGGGCCTGGAACTGGACGAAGAGCGCCTGGCCTTCCACCGCCGCGACAAAGCCAGCACAACCTACAGCCATTCCTGAGGAGGCGTTGCGATGCTGTTCCACGTAAAAATGACCGTCAACCTGCCGGTAGACATGAACCCCGAGCAAGCCGCACGCTTGAAGGCTGACGAAAAAGCCCTGGCCCAGCGCCTGCAACAGCAGGGCAAGTGGCGCCACCTGTGGCGCATTGCAGGGCTTTACGCCAACTACAGCGTGTTCGATGTCGACAGCGTGCAAGAACTGCACGACACGCTGATGCAATTGCCGCTGTACCCCTACATGGCGATCGAGGTGGACGCAATGTGCCGCCACCCCTCCTCGATCCACGAAGACGACCGTTGATACCCGCCTGAACAGGCGAGCTGACTAATAATTACAAGATGAGGCCATAACCATGACTGCTATCAAAATCTCGCAAACCGAACCGGTGCAAAAATTCCTCGAAGAGGCCAGCGGCATCCTCAACGACGGCGGCAACCCACGGGCCAAGACGCTGATCCACCGCATCCTGAAAGACACGGTAAAAATCATTGAAGAGCTGGACGTCACCCCTGAAGAGTTCTGGAAGGCGGTGAACTACCTCAACGTGCTGGGCGCCCGTCAAGAAGCCGGGTTGGTGGTCGCAGGCCTGGGCCTGGAACACTACCTGGACCTGCAACTGGATGCCCAGGACGAGGCGGCCGGCCAACTGGGCGGCACCCCGCGCACCATCGAAGGCCCGCTGTACGTGGCCGGCGCACCGCTGAGCAAAAACGAAGCGCGCCTGGACGACGGCACCGACCCAGGCAAACCCCTGTTCATGAAAGGCCAGGTCAAGGACACCCAAGGCAAGCCCGTGGCCAACGCCATCGTCGACGTCTGGCAGGCCAACACTGGCGGCACCTACTCCTACTTCGACCCGAGCCAATCGGAATTCAACCTGCGCCGGCGCATCGAGACAGACGCCGAAGGCCGTTATCGCTTGCGCAGCATCGTGCCGTCAGGCTACGGCTGCCCACCGGACGGCCCTACCCAGCAGTTGCTCGACCAACTGGGCCGCCACGGCCAACGCCCGGCGCACATCCACTTCTTTATCTCGGCACCCGGCCACCGCCACCTGACCACCCAGATCAACCTGTCAGGCGAGAAGTACCTGCATGACGACTTCGCCTACGCCACACGTGACGAGCTGATCGCGCAGATCACTTTCAGCACAGACCAGGCACGTGCCAAGGCGTATGGGGTGAGCGGCGAGTTCGCCGAGATCGACTTCGACTTCACCTTGCAACCGACCGTGCAAGACCAGGCGCAAGAGCGCGGTGAGCGGGTGCGGGCCCTGGAAGAGTGAGGGCCTCTTCGCGGATAAATTCGCTCCTACAGGGGGACTTGTCGCCCTGTAGCGGAGTTATCCGCGAAAAAGCCACCGCTCAATTCCAGGCATAAAAAAGGGCAGCTCATGGCTGCCCTTTTTTCATTCCCTTAGTGATGCTCGCGCGTCGCGCGGAATTTCACGTCAGGCCAGCGCTCTTCCATCAGCGCCAGGTTGACCCGGGTCGGGGCCAGGTAAGTCAGGTGGCCGCCGCCATCCAGCGCGAGGTTTTCCACGGCCTTGACCTTGAACTCCTCGAGCTTCTTCTTATCGCTGCATTCGATCCAGCGGGCTGACCATACGGTGATCGGCTCGTAGGCGCATTCCACCTTGTATTCTTCCTTCAGGCGGCTGGCGACCACATCGAACTGCAGCACACCCACGGCGCCCAAAATGATGTCGTTGCTGCGCTCGGGGAAGAACACCTGGGTGGCGCCCTCTTCGGCCAACTGTTGAAGGCCTTGGCGCAGTTGCTTGGATTTGAGCGGGTCTTTCAGGCGCACACGGCGGAACAGTTCTGGTGCAAAGTGCGGAATACCGGTGAAGCCCAGCACTTCGCCTTCGGTAAAGGTGTCACCGATCTGGATGGTGCCGTGGTTGTGCAGGCCGATGATATCGCCCGCCCAGGCCTCGACCAGTTGCTCACGCTCCGAGGAGAAGAACGTCAACGCATCGCCCACGCGCAGGTCTTTGCCGGTGCGCACGTGGCGCATCTTCATGCCCTGGTCGTACTTGCCCGAGCAAATGCGCATGAACGCGATGCGGTCGCGGTGCTTGGGGTCCATGTTCGCCTGGATCTTGAACACGAAACCGGTGAACTTGGGCTCGGTGGGTTCTACGGTGCGCTCGTTGGCAACGCGGGCCAAGGGGCGCGGGGCCCAGTCGACGACCGCGTCCAGCACATGGTCGACACCAAAGTTGCCCAGGGCGGTACCGAAGAACACCGGGGTCAGTTGGCCGTTCATGAACTCTTCTTGGTTGAACTCATGGCAGGCACCCTGCACCAGTTCCAACTGGTCGACGAAACGATCGTACTCGTCACCCAGGTGCTCGCGGGCCTCATCGGAGTCCAGCTTCTCGATGATCTTGACCTCGGTGCGCTCGTGGCCGTGGCCTGGGGTGTAGACGATGATGTAGTCGTCGGCCAGGTGGTACACGCCCTTGAAGTCGCGGTAGCAACCGATCGGCCAGGTGATGGGCGCAGCCTTGATCTTCAGTACCGCCTCGATTTCGTCCAGCAGCTCGATCGGGTCGCGAATGTCGCGGTCCAGCTTGTTGATGAAGCTGACGATCGGCGTGTCGCGCAGGCGGCAAACGTCCATCAGGGCGATGGTCCGCGGCTCTACGCCCTTACCACCGTCGAGCACCATCAAGGCCGAGTCCACCGCCGTCAGGGTGCGGTAGGTATCTTCCGAGAAGTCTTCGTGGCCGGGGGTGTCGAGCAGGTTGACCATGTGGTCGCGATACGGGAACTGCATCACGGACGTCGTGATGGAGATACCACGCTGCTTCTCCATTTCCATCCAGTCGGAGGTGGCGTGACGGTCGGATTTACGCGACTTCACGGTACCGGCGACGGAAATCGCCTTGCCCATCAGCAACAGCTTCTCGGTGATGGTGGTCTTACCCGCATCCGGGTGGGAAATAATGGCGAAGGTGCGGCGTTTCGCGACTTCGGCGGCCTGTTGCGTCATGGGAACTCGCCTGGCGGGTGATTCAAAAAAGGGCGCAGATTATAGCTCAAAGTGAAGGCCGATCTGAACCGTTCGGTAAATTAAGGGTGGCCAAATGCTGTCTCAGATGGGAACCTTTTAATAAGCGGAGACGTCCACTCCCTGATTCGATCATTCGTCAGGGTTAGCAAAATCAGCTAGTTAGCCTGACGAGGCTGCGCTCATGGCACGCATCGACACTGTTTTCAAAACGTCTGCGTGCTGCTTCTCGCGACCCTGCAGTTGACCGCCAGGAATGGCCGGTCGCCACTGACTGCGGGCCGCCGACTGAAAAAAAGGAGTCCGCCTGTGGCTAATCGCTATGGCAAGGGGCTGATAGGATGCGTGGCAACGCTCGCGATCCTGGCCCTGCTGGTCCACTGGATCGGCATCAGTACCATCAAGCACTACCAGGATGACCTGCTGTTCTACCTGCAGGCTCATTTGATCCTGGTGCTGGCCTCGATGCTGGCCGCGTTGGTAGTGGGGATCCCCGCTGGCATTGCGTTAAGTCGACCGAACATGGTCGGCCGCGCCGAACGCTTCATGCAAGTCTTCAACATCGGCAACACCGTTCCCCCCTTGGCCGTCCTGGCCATCGCCCTGGGCATCCTGGGCATCGGCAGTGGCCCGGCGATCTTCGCCCTGTTCCTGGCCTCCCTGCTCCCCATCGTGCGCAACACCTACGAAGGCCTGAAGAATGTTCAGGGCTCTTTGAAGGAAGCCGCCGTGGGCATCGGCATGACCCCCCGCCAAGTGCTGTTCAAGGTGGAACTGCCCAACGCCGTGCCGATCATCATCGGTGGCGTGCGCGTGGCCTTGGCGATCAACGTCGGCACCGCCCCGCTGGCGTTCCTGATCGGCGCCAACAGCCTGGGCAGCCTGATCTTTCCCGGCATCGCCCTGAACAACCAGCCGCAACTGCTGCTGGGTGCCGCCTGTACCGCCCTGCTCGCCCTGCTGCTCGACGGCCTGGTGATCGTGGTGAGCCGTACCTGGCTGGAACGTGGCCTGACCCGCTGAGACAAGGAACTGCTATGAAGAAGTTATGCATGCTGCTGGGCCTGGCCCTGCTGTGCACAGGCGTTGCCCACGCTGCGCAAAAGCCAGTGATCCGCCTGGGCGCCCGAGTGTTCACCGAACAAACCATCCTGGCCGAAATTACCGCCCAGTACCTCAATGCCCGTGGCTACGACGTACGGACCACCGGCGGCCTGGGCAGCACCCTGGCGCGCAGTGCCCAGGAAACCGGCCAACTGGACATGGTGTGGGAATACACCGGCGTGTCGCTGGTGTCCTACAACCATGTCGATGAAAAACTCGACAGCGCCGCCACTTACGCCCGGGTGAAAGAGCTGGACGCGAAAAAAGGCCTGGCGTGGCTCGCGCCTTCCAAGTTCAGCAACACTTACGCCTTGGCGCTGCCTGAAGAAGTCGCCAAGCAATACCCGCAGGTGAACACCATCAGCCAACTGAACCAGGTGCTGCTGGACGAACCGAAGAAGGGCCACGTGCTGGCGCTGGACACCGAGTTCGCCAACCGTTCCGACGGTCTGGTGGGGCTGACCAAGACCTACGACTTGAAATTCACCCGCAACGACATCCGCCAGATGGACGCCGGCCTGGTCTACACCGCCCTGCGCAACGGCCAGGTATTCACGGGCCTGGTGTACACCACCGACGGGCGCCTGAACGCCTTCCACCTCAAGCTGCTGGAAGACGACAAGCACTACTTCCCCGACTACACCGCAGCCCCCGTGGTGCGCCAGGTGTTCCTCGACGCCCACCCGGACCTGGCCCCGTTGCTCAAGCCACTGGCCGAGTCGCTGGACGATGAAACCATGCGCCAACTGAACGCCAAGGTCGACGTCGAACACCAGAGCCCCAGCGTGGTGGCCGCCGACTTCCTGCGCCAGCACCCGCTGCCCGCCAACGCCGCGAAGGAGCAGCCATGAGTTTTCTCGATACCTTTTCCCACCTCGACTGGGCCCTGGTGCTGCACCTGACCTGGCAGCACATCACCTTGGTGGGCGTTGCCGTGACCCTGGCAATTGTCGTAGGCGTGCCCCTGGGCGTGCTGATGACCCGCTTCCCCAGCCTGGCCGGCCCGCTGCAAGCCAGCGCCACGGTGCTGCTGACCATTCCGTCGATCGCCCTGTTCGGCCTGCTGTTGCCGTTCTACTCCAAGTTCGGCCAGGGCCTGGGGCCGATGCCGGCTATCACCGCGGTGTTCCTGTACTCGTTGCTGCCCATCATGCGCAACACCTACCTGGCCCTGACCGGCGTGGAACCGGGCATCCGTGAAGCCGCCAAAGGCATCGGCATGACCTTCGGCCAGCGCCTGCGCATGGTCGAACTGCCCATCGCCGTGCCGGTGATCCTCGCCGGCGTGCGCACCGCCGTGGTGATGAACATCGGCGTGATGACCATCGCCGCCACCATCGGCGCCGGCGGCCTGGGCGTACTTATCCTCACTTCCATCAGTCGCAGCGACATGTCCATGCTCATCGTCGGCGCCGTGCTGGTCAGTGTTTTGGCAATTATTGCCGACCTGTTCCTGCAATGGCTGCAACGCGCCCTGACTCCAAAAGGATTACTCAAATGATCGAACTTCAAAACCTGACCAAGACTTTTCAAAGCAACGGCAAAGCAGTCAAAGCCGTGGACTCCGTGAGCCTGACCGTCAACGAAGGCGAGATCTGCGTATTCCTCGGGCCTTCGGGCTGCGGTAAAAGCACCACGCTGAAAATGATCAACCGCCTGATCATGCCGACCTCCGGCAAGGTATTGATCAATGGCGAAGACACCACCGGCCTTGACGAAGTGACCCTGCGCCGCAACATCGGCTACGTGATCCAGCAGATCGGCCTGTTCCCCAACATGACCATCGAGGAGAACATCACCGTGGTGCCACGCCTGCTGGGTTGGGACAAGCAGAAATGCCACGACCGTGCCCGCGAATTGATGAGCATGATCAAGCTGGAGCCCAAGCAGTACCTGCATCGCTACCCGCGCGAACTGTCCGGTGGCCAGCAACAGCGCATCGGCGTGATCCGTGCGCTGGCGGCCGACGCGCCATTGCTGTTGATGGATGAGCCGTTCGGCGCCGTGGACCCGATCAACCGCGAGATGATCCAGAACGAGTTTTTCGAAATGCAGCGCGCGCTGAACAAGACCGTGATCATGGTCAGCCACGACATCGACGAAGCCATCAAGCTGGGTGACAAGATCGCCATCTTCCGCGCCGGCAAACTGCTGCAGATCGACCACCCGGACACGCTGCTGGCGCACCCGGTGGACGACTTCGTCAGCAACTTCGTCGGCCAGGACAGCACCCTCAAGCGCCTGCTGTTGGTAAAGGCCGAAGACGCTGCCGACAACGCACCGTCGGTAAGCCCGCAAACGCCGGTGGCCGAGGCCCTGGAACTGATGGACGAACACGACCGCCGCTACGTGGTCATGACCGACGCGCAGAACAAAGCCATGGGCTACGTGCGCCGCCGCGACCTGCACCGCCAGCAAGGCACCTGCCAGGACTACCTGCGCCCATTCAACGCCACCGCCGCCTATGACGAGCACCTGCGCATCCTGCTGTCGCGCATGTACGAGTTCAACCGCGCATGGTTGCCGGTGCTCGATGCCGAGAACGTGTTCCTGGGCGAGGTGACCCAGGAGTCCATCGCGGCGTACCTGAGCTCGGGCCGTTCGCGCGGCATGAAGACCAACATCGTCTCGCCGGCTGATTTGGTGGAGCAGTCTCCGGCGGCCTGATCGGCGGCGTCTGGTTCGCGGATAAATCCGCTCCTGCAGGGTTACTCTGTAGGAGCGGATTTATCCGCGAAAGCCGTCACACGTTCTAGAACCCCACGTAGATCCCCGAAGCGCACAAATAGTAACGCTTCCCATTAAACCAGGCCGTCCCCCATTGATCCGCCCGACGGGGGGGAACATCAGCCTGTCATATCGGTCGGTTAGATAAGTGGCTGAACTGCAGTCGCGACGAACGTGTGTAAAAACGCGACATTTTTAGTTGATCTTGAGCCCCTCACGTCCTAAAGTTCGCGCCGAACGTCCATGCTGGAAACGATCCATCCGGCTCAAGTACTGACGACGAGACAGCAAGGCCATGTGGGAGTCCTCTCTTCTGATGGCCTTTTTGCTTTCGGCGACATGCCTTGGGAAGTAGGCGAACCAAAGTGGGGATACGGAGGGCGTTCATTTGCACCCATTTAATCAACGAGTTTGCCACTAGGAGTCCCTAGCATGTCGATCCAGGTCGAAGACTATTTCGCGCGCGCCACTTTTGACAAAATGAAGGCGTTCGCCGACAAGCAAGAAACCCCGTTCGTACTCATCGACACCGCCATGATCAGCCAGGCGTACGACGACCTGCGCGCCGGTTTCGAATTCGCCAAGGTGTACTACGCGGTCAAGGCCAACCCAGCCGTCGAAATCATCGACCTGCTGCGCGACAAGGGCTCGAACTTCGACATCGCCTCGATCTACGAACTGGACAAGGTGATGAACCAGGGCGTTGGCCCGGACCGCATCAGCTACGGCAACACTATCAAGAAGTCCAAGGACATCCGCTACTTCTACGACAAGGGCGTGCGCCTGTACGCCACCGACTCCGAAGCTGACCTGCGCAACATTGCCAAGGCCGCGCCGGGCTCCAAAGTCTACGTGCGTATCCTGACTGAAGGCTCCACCACTGCCGACTGGCCCCTGTCACGCAAGTTCGGCTGCCAGACCGACATGGCCATGGACCTGCTGATCCTGGCTCGTGACCTGGGCCTGGTGCCTTACGGCATTTCCTTCCACGTAGGCTCGCAGCAGCGCGACATCAGCGTGTGGGACGCGGCCATCGCCAAGGTGAAGGTAATCTTCGAGCGCCTGAAGGAAGAAGACGGCATCACCCTCAAGCTGATCAACATGGGTGGCGGCTTCCCGGCCAACTACATCACCCGTACCAACAGCCTGGAAACCTACGCCGAAGAGATCATCCGCTTCCTGAAGGAAGACTTCGGCGATGACCTGCCAGAGATCATCCTGGAGCCAGGCCGCTCGCTGATCGCCAACGCCGGCATCCTGGTGAGCGAAGTGGTACTGGTGGCGCGTAAATCCCGCACCGCCGTGGAGCGTTGGGTATACACCGACGTGGGCAAGTTCAGCGGCCTGATCGAAACCATGGACGAAGCCATCAAGTTCCCGATCTGGACCGAGAAAAAAGGCGAAGTGGAAGAAGTGGTGATCGCCGGCCCAACCTGCGACAGCGCCGACATCATGTACGAGAACTACAAGTACGGCCTGCCACTGAACCTGGCCATTGGTGACCGCCTGTACTGGTTGTCGACCGGTGCGTACACCACCAGCTACAGCGCAGTCGAGTTCAACGGCTTCCCGCCACTGAAGTCGTTCTACATCTAAGCGCTTCTGCAGTGATGAAAGCCCGGCCTGCATGCCGGGCTTTTTTGTCGGGTGTCAGGTCCGCGACCCTCAGGCGCCAGCCAACACGCTTGCCCGCGCCTGATACTCCACCGCCATTGCCTGAATCCGTGGATCAGCCGCTTGCAACAACGCCGGCCCACTCACCCGCAAGAAATTAAGATTGCCACCCGCCAACGCCACCCCAAGCCACTGCAGCGCCTGATCGATCAACCCCTGATCCGCCAACACCGCCGCATGGCTGAACTGCCCGCGAAAATCCCCCGCCTCGGCCGAGCGCCGATACCAGGCGTACGCCTGCGGCACGTCCACCGCACAGGCCAGGCCGCGCTCAAGATAACGCCCGTACAGGTTCATCGACTTGGCATGGCCCATTTCGGCGGCCCGCCGGTAGCAGGCCAGCGCTTGGCCATGGTCCAGGGGCACGCCGCGGCCGGTGCCCAGCAAATTGGCGTAGTTGTACAACCCCCAGTCCAGGCCGCCCATGGCCGCCTGGCGGTAATGGGTGGCGGCCAGCGTGGCATCGGCGTCGCCGCCCCAGCCGTGCTCCAGGCAGCGGCCGAGCATGTTGCGCGCCATCAGGTGGCCGCGCCGCGCGGCGATCTCAAACCAGCGCCGGGCCAGCACGGGGTCGCGCTCGATGCCCTGCCCGTCCAACAGGATCTGCCCCAGCAAAGCCTGGGCGTCGACCAGCTCGGCGCGGGCAGCCGACACAATCGCCTGCGCGGCCTGGGCCGGGTTGGCGTTGAGCATGGCCGCCAGTTGCTCGCCGTCGAGCACGTCTTCACGGCGCAGGTTGAACATGCTCAGACCTCGACCCAGCGGCGCAACAGGTTGTGGTAGGTGCCGGTGAGCTGGATCAGCGAGGGGTGATCGGGCACGTCGCGGCTCAGTTGCTGGATGGCGCCGTCCATTTCAAACAGCAACGCGCGCTGGCTGTCCTCGCGCACCAGGCTTTGGGTCCAGAAGAACGAGGCATAGCGCGCGCCACGGGTCACGGCGTTGACCTTGTGCAGGCTGGTGCTGGGGTACAGCAGCAGGTCACCGGCCGGCAGCTTGACCTGGCGGGTGCCGAAGGTGTCCTGGATCTCCAGTTCGCCGCCGTCGTAGTCCTCGGGGTCGCTGAAAAACAGCGTCGAGGACAGGTCGGTGCGCACCCGCTCGACGCTGCCCTTGGGCTGGCGCACGGCGTTGTCGACGTGGAAGCCGAAGCTGCCGCCGGCCTTGTAACAGTTGAGCAACGGTGGGAACACCTTGTTGGGTAACGCCGCCGACATAAACAACGGGTTGGCCCACAGGCGCTCCAGCAACGCGGCGCCAATTTCCACGGCCAGCGGGTGGCCTTCGGGCAACTGCAGGTTGTGCTTGGCCTTGGCCGATTGGTGGCCGGCGGTAATCTTGCCATCGGCCCAGTCGGCCTGCTCCAGCGCTTCGCGAATGCGCAGCACTTCCTCGCGGGAAAACAGGGCGGGAATGTGTAGAAGCATGGCCAAGGCACCAGAGAGCGAACGGGATGTCGATGATATTGATTCCCATTGACTGTGTACAACCGCCCGGACGAACGAATCGTCAGAAACCGTAACGCAAATGTGTAAAGAATGTAAATTCAGTGCGAATAGTAATCTGTCTCAATTGATACAAATACGTGTTTACAATATATTCCGCCGCCTCGTTACCTTGGGGAAGGCTAAAAATATGTCGCGTCAACACGTGCAAGTCCCGGTCAGTTCACCTCGCTTACTTGCCTCTGCCATCGGCATGGCGCTGACGGCGACTTCCGCCGTGCAGTTGGCCCACGCCGCTGAAGACACCGACGCGAAAACCACCGGCAAGTCGATTGCCCTGGACGCCACCAGCATTACCGGTGAAGCCCAGGAGGCCCAGTCCTACCAGGTGCAAAAGGCCTCGTCACCCAAGTACACCGCGCCACTGGTGGACACCCCGCGCTCGGTCACCGTGATCCCGCAGCAAGTGTTGAAAGACACCAACGCCACCAACCTGCAGGACGCGCTGCGCACGGTCTCGGGCATCACCTTTGGTGCCGGCGAAGGCGGCAACCCCCAGGGCGACCGCCCGATCATCCGTGGCTTCGACGCCCAGGGCGACACCTACCTGGACGGCGTGCGTGACACCGGCGCGCAAACCCGCGAGATCTTCGACATCGAATCGATCGAAGTCAGCAAAGGCCCCAACTCCACCTTTGGTGGCCGTGGCGCCGCCGGCGGCAGCCTGAACCTGGTGAGCAAGCAGCCCAAGGAAAACGACTTCCTGGATGCCGGCTTCACCTACGGCTCCGACCAGACCCGCCGCTACACCCTGGACGTGAACCGCAAGTTCCTCGACACCGCGGCGTTCCGCCTGAACCTGATGAGCCACGAGCAGAACGTCAGCGGCCGCGACTCGATCAACTACGACCGCTGGGGCGTGGCACCGTCGCTGACCTTTGGCCTGGGCACACCCACCCGCGTCAACTTCAGCTACTACCACATGGAAAGCAACGACCTGCCGGACTCGGGCATTCCGTACGGCTACGGCTCCAACTCGGCCACCGCCGTGCACGTGCACGACAAGCCCACCGATGGCGGCGACAGCAACAACTTCTACGGCCTCAAAGACCGTGACTTCCGCAAGACCCGCGCCGACATCAGCACCATCAGTTTCGAACACGATCTAAACGACACCATGACCGTGAAGAACACCCTGCGCCACGGCAGCAGCGGCCAGGACTACATCCTCACCCAACCGGACGACAGCCAGCACAACGTGAACCGCTTCGGTACTGTGTGGCGCCGTGCCAACGCCCGTGTCAGCACCACCGAAACCACCACCAACCAGACCGATCTGTTTGGCGAGTTCAACCTGGCAGGCTTCAAGAACAACTACTCCACCGGTATCGAAATTACCCGTGAAGAGAGCAAGGTCACCGGCTACACCTTTGCCAACCCGGCCAACAGCAACCCCGGCGCTACCTCGCCAGGCGGTGCTGGCTGCCAGGTGGGTGAAAGCAACGGCGGTACCTGCACCTCGTTGAGCGACCCTAACCCGAACGACGCCTACACCGGCACCATCAGCCGCAACTACGCGGGCACCAAGACCACCGCCGACACCCGCGCCATCTACGCCTTCGACACCATCGAACTGGACCCGCAATGGCTGCTGAACCTGGGTGCGCGCTACGACAGCTTCGACACCAAGGCCAACAACACCACCACCGGCAAGACCAAGAACGACAGCAACTTCTGGACCTGGCAGGCAGGCGTGGTGTTCAAGCCTACCGAAAACGGCAGCATCTACACCTCGTTCGCCACCTCGGCCACCCCGCCAGGCGCCATGCTCAACGAAGGCAGCGACGGCAACCCGCTGACCGCCGGCAACAGCACTTTGGCCAGCGACCTTGAGCCAGAAACCACCAAGAACTACGAAGTAGGCACCAAGTGGGACCTGTTCCACGACCGCCTGTCGTTGACCGGCGCGATCTTCCGCACCGAGAAAACCAACACCCGCGTGCTGACCTCCAGCAACACCTACACCAACGCCGGCGAGTCCCGCGTGGATGGCGTCGAGCTGTCGGCCAGCGGCAAGATCACCGAAAAATGGCAGTTGTTCGCCAACTACAGCTACCTGAAAAGCGAGCTGGTAGACCCAGGCCTGGTCGGCCGCAACGGCGCAGTCACCGTGGGTGCCGTTTCGCAGAAAGGCAACGAGATGCCTAACGTGCCTAAAAACAGCGCCAGCATCTGGACCACCTACGAGTTGATGCCAAAAGTCACCATCGGTGGCGGTGCCTTCTACGTCGGCGAAGTGTATGGCGACACGGCCAATACCGTGTACGTACCGTCCTACACCCGCTACGACGCCATGGCCAGCTACAAGCTGAACAAGAACGTCGACTTCCAGGTCAACGTGCAAAACCTGACCGACAAGGTCTACTACGACAAGGCTTACGCCGCGCACTTCGCCAACCAGGCCGCCGGCCGCACCGTGTTGTTCAGCACCAACTTCCACTTTTAAGTGAGGTTGGTGAAAAGCCCCGCCCATTTCGGTGAGCGGGGCTTTTTCGTGGTTGAGATGCATTCGCAATAAATGCGGCATAATGCGCGCCGCGGTCTCTTTTTCTGCAGGGCATGGTGGCTTGAAGTGTTGAAGAAAACACTGTTTCAACTGCATTGGTTTTTTGGCATCACCGCCGGGCTGGTGCTGGCATTCATGGGCATTACCGGTGCCATGGTATCGTTCCAGGATGAAATCCTGCGCGCGCTCAACCCCGACTCGCTCAAGGTCCAAGTGCTGGACAGCGGCGCATTGGCGCCCAGCGTACTGACGCAAAAACTGGAGGCCGCGCAAGGCGAGAAGGTCACCATGCTGTGGGTCGAGACCCAAAGCGACAACGCCGCGCGGGTGTTCTACGCCCCGCCCCCGGGCGAACGCCGCGGGCCCATGCGCTATTTCGACCCGTACACCGGCGAGCTGACCGGCGACGTCAACGGCCAGGATTTCTTCGGCCTGGTGCTCAACCTGCACCGCTGGCTGGCCATGGGTGAAGTCGGCAAGCAGATCACCGGCGCCTGCACCCTGATCCTGGTGTTTTTCTGCCTGACCGGGCTGTACCTGCGCTGGCCGCGCAAACCGCTGAACTGGCGCGTGTGGCTGACCCTGGACTGGGCCAAAAAGGGCCGCAGCTTCAACTGGGACCTGCACGCCGTGTTCGGCACCTGGTGCATGGTGGTGTACCTGCTGCTGGCCACCACGGGCCTTTACTGGTCTTACGACTGGACCCGCAACGGCCTGACCCAACTGCTGGGTGACAAGCCCGCCGCCGGCCAGGAGCGCAAAGGTGGCGAAGGCCGTGGCCGTCGCGGCCCACCCGAAGTCGCCAAAGACCAGCCCCCGCTGGTGGTGGACTACGATGCGGTCTGGGCCAGTATCCAGAAAGCCGCAGGGCCTGAGCTGAACGCCTACAACCTGCGCCTGCCACCGGCCGGCAACATGCCTGCCACGGTGTTCTACCTGCTGAGCACCTCGCCCCACGACCGCGCGCTGAACATGATCAACCTGGACCCGGCCACCGGCAAGGTCAGCAACGTTGAGCGCTACGCCGACAAAAGCCTGTCGGCGCAACTGCTCACCAGTAACTACGCGTTGCACGTGGGCAGCTACTTCGGCTTGATCGGGCGCATCGTGGTCACCCTGGCCGCGCTGACCATGCCGCTGTTCTTCGTCACCGGCTGGCTGCTGTACCTGGACCGCCGCCGCAAAAAGCGCCAAGTACGCCTGGCCCGCCAAGGCCTGAACAACCCCGCCGCGCACCCGGCATCGTGGCTGATCGGCTTTGCCAGCCAAAGCGGTTTTGCCGAACAACTGGCCTGGCAAAGCGCCGGCCAATTGCAGGCCGCGGGTGTGCCGGTGCGCGTGCAATCACTGGCCAGCCTGACCCAGGCCGACCTGCATAAAACCAGCAACGCGCTGTTTGTGATCAGCACCTTCGGCGACGGCCAGGCCCCCGACAGCGCCCGTGGTTTCGAGCGCAAGGTGCTCGGCCAGCCGTGGGTGCTGGACCACCTGAACTATGCCCTGCTGGCCCTGGGCGACCGCCAGTACCCGCAGTTCTGCGGCTTTGCCCGGCGCCTGCACCATTGGCTTGGCACCCGTGGCGCGCGCAGCGCGTTCGCCCCCGTCGAAGTCGACAGTGCAGACCCGCACGGCCTGCAACACTGGCAGGCGCAACTGGGCAGACTCACCGGCGCGCAACCCACCGTGACCTGGCAAGCGCCACTGTTCGAAGACTGGACGCTGAGCCAGCGCGAACTGCTGAACCCCGACAGCGCAGGCTCGCCGGTGTACCTGTTGGGCCTTACTCCACCTTCGGCACGCCAATGGGAAGCGGGCGACCTGATCGAGGTTAAACCGCGCTTGAGCACCGACGTGCCGCTGGACACCCAGCCGCGCGAATACTCGATCGCCTCCATCGCAAGCCACGGCGTGCTGGAACTGATCGTGCGCCAGGAGCGCCACCCCGACGGCAGCCTGGGCCTGGGCTCTGGCTGGCTGACAGAGCACGCGCCCTTGGGCTCGGCCATCAGCCTGCACCTGCGGCGTAACAGCGGCTTTCATCAGCCAGCCGATGATGCACCGGTGATTCTGATCGGCAACGGCACAGGCCTTGCCGGGCTGCGCAGCTTGCTCCAGGCGCGTATCGCGGCGGGGTATTCGCGCAATTGGCTGGTGTTTGGCGAACGCAACCAGGCCCACGATTTCTACCTGCGTGATGAGTTGCTGGGGGCGGGCTTAGCCCGGCTTGATCTGGCGTTCTCGCGGGACCAGGCCGAAAAGGTCTATGTGCAGGACAAGCTGCGTGAAGCAGCGGATGAACTGCGTGCCTGGGTTGATGACGGTGCGGTGATCTACGTGTGTGGCAGCCTGCAAGGGATGGCGGCAGGGGTGGATCAGGTGTTGCGCGAGGTGCTTGGGGTTGAGGGGGTGGAGCAGTTGGTGGAGCTGGGGCGGTATCGACGCGACGTTTACTGACCACTCACGCTACGTGTCGGTAGCTTCGCGGGTAAATCCGCTCCTGTAGGAGCGGATTTATCCGCGAAGGGGCCCTCAAGCCTTAACCGGCTCCACCGCCAACTCCACCATCTCCGGCCGCTTGACCACCGAATACACCACCGCCGTCAGCAACGAACCCGCCACGATCGCCAGCAAATACAGCAGCGCATGGTTGATCGCATTCGGTATCAGCATCACGAACAAGCCACCGTGCGGCGCCATCAGCTTGCAGCCGAAGTACATCGACAGCGCACCGGTCAATGCACCACCGGCGATGCTCGACGGGATTACCCGCAACGGGTCTTTGGCGGCAAAGGGAATCGCCCCTTCGGAGATAAAGCACAGCCCCAGCACCAGCGCTGCCTTGCCCGCTTCACGTTCGCTTTGGGCAAACTTGTGGCGGGCCAAAAAGGTGGCGATGCCCAGGCCGATCGGCGGCACCATGCCCGCGGCCATGGTAGCGGCCATGGGTGCGTAGCTGTTGGAGGCCAGCAGGCCCACCGAGAACGCGTAGGCGGCCTTGTTGATCGGCCCGCCCAGGTCGACGCACATCATGCCGCCCAGCAGCACGCCCAGCAGCAAGGCGTTGGTGGTGCCCATGCTGTCGAGGAAGTGCGTCAGCGCCTCGAGCATGCCAGCCACCGGCTTGCCCACCACGTAGATCATCACCAGGCCCGTGAACAGGCTGGCGAACAGCGGGATGATCAGGATCGGCTTCAAGGCCTCAAGGCTGGCCGGCAGGCGTGCGTAGCGGTTGATCGCCTTGGCCGCGTAGCCGGCGATGAAGCCTGCGACGATGCCACCGATAAAACCTGCGCCCAGGGTGCTTGCCAGCAAGCCACCGATCATCCCCGGCGCCAGGCCCGGGCGGTCGGCGATGGAGTAGGCGATGTAACCGGCCAGCAACGGCACCATCAGTTTGAAGGCGGTTTCGCCGCCGATCTGCATCAAGGCGGCGGCCAGGGTGCCCGGCTCCTTGAACGCGGTAATGCCGAACACGAACGACAGCGCGATCATCAAGCCGCCCGCCACCACCATCGGCAGCATGAACGACACGCCGGTGAGCAGGTGTTTGTAGACGCCGGTTTTTTCCTGCTTGGCCGGGGCCGAGCCGCTAGCGTTGGAGGCGCTTTCTTCCTTGGCTTCGGCCAGGGCTTTTTTCAGCGTGGCTTGCGCCTGCTTCAAGGCAATGCCGGTGCCGCAACGGAAGATGCGCTTGCCGGCGAAGCGCTCGGTGGCCACTTCGATGTCGCAGGCCAGCAGCACCACATCGGCGTCGCTGATGGTGGCGGCGCTCAACGGGTTGCGCGCGCCGACCGAGCCTTGGGTTTCCACCTGCAACTCATAGCCCAATTGCTTGGCGGCGGTTTGCAGGGCCTCGGCGGCCATAAAGGTGTGCGCCACGCCGGTTGGGCAGGCGGTGATCGCCACCAACCGTGGAGCACGCTCGACGGCGGGTGCAACTGCCGCTTGTGCCGGCGCCTGGTAGGGCGTGGCCTGGTCGGCGGCCATGCGCAGGAAGGCATCCGTGTCTTGCAGGGCGTAGGCCGGGGTGCTCTGGTACAGACGCTTGCCGGCGAAGCGGCTCAGGTCCAGGGCGCCGGTGTTCACCACCAGTACCCAGTCGGCCGCGTCGATGATGGCCTGGGACAGGCGTTTTTCCGGCTGGGCCGGGTCGTGCACTTCAACGCTGGTGCTCCAGCCTTGGCGCTGGGCCACGGCGTCGAGCAGGCGCGCACTGAGCACACTGGAAACCTTGCCGCTGGGGCAAGCCGTGATGATGGCAAGTTTCATTGCAACCCCTCTTATTGTTCTGTCAGTGCGCGAACGCAGACGCCGCTTTCCAGCCGCGCCAGGTGGTCCGTGTCGTTAATGCCAAAGCCGATCTGGGTGACCGCCATGGCGGCAATCGCCGTGGCGGTGCGCAGGGTCTGTTCGGGTGTGTGGTTGCTGAGCAAGCCGTGCACCATGCCGGCCAGCAGCGAGTCACCGGCACCCACGGTGCTGGCGACGTCGACCATCGGCGGCATGGCGTGCAAGTCGGGGGCTGCGCCAAACCAGCTCACGCCCTTGACCCCTTGCGACACCACCACGTTCTGGATGCCCCGGGCATGCAGCCGCTGGGCCACGGCCCATTGCTCAGCCGGCGACTCGACCGGGCTGCCGAGCACCTCGGCCAACTCGTCGGTGTTGGGTTTGATCAGCCAGGGTTGCGTGGCCAGGCCTGCGCGCAAGGCGGCACCGCTGGTGTCCAGAGCCACTTTCAAGCCCATCGCCACCAGGCGTTCGAGCAAAGCTTGCAACCACTGCGCACTCACGCCACGGGGCAAACTGCCGGCCACCACCACGGCGTCGTGACCGGGGGCGACAGTTTCGAGCAGGGTGAGCAATTGCTGCTGGGCTTCATCGTCGACGTGCGGGCCCGGGCCGTTCAGATCGGTGATGCGCCCGCCGGCTTCGGCCAGCTTGATGTTGCTGCGGGTTTCGCCGGGCACGCGAATAAACGCATCGGTAAAGCCGCGCGCCTTGAACAACTCGTCAAAGGGCAACGCATTGGCGCTGCCCAGAAAACCACCCACGGTCAGCTCATGGCCCAGGTCAGCCAGCACCTGCGCCACGTTCAGGCCCTTGCCAGCGGCATGGCTGTGCATCGCCAGGCTGCGGTTGACCTCGCCTGGCAGCAAGGCATTGAGCTCCACGGTCAGGTCCAGCGCCGGGTTCAGGGTCAGGGTCAGGATCTTGGCCATTAACGGTTCTCCACCAGGGCGCGCACTTCGCTGGCGCTGCCCAGTGCCAGCGCCTGTTGCGCCAGCTGTTGTGCCTCTACCAGGGTGAGTTCACGCACCCCGGCCTTGACTTCGGGAATGCTGCGCGCCGAAACGCTCAACTCGTCCACACCCAGGCCCACCAGCACCGGCACCGCCAGCGGGTCCGCCGCCAGCTCGCCACAAATGCCCACCCACTTGCCATGGGCATGGGCGGCACGCACGGTGATGTCGATCAGTTGCAGCACGGCCGGGTGCAGGCCGTCGGCCTGGGCCGACAGCGTCGGGTGGCCACGGTCGATGGCCAGGGTGTACTGGGTCAGGTCGTTGGTGCCCACACTGAAAAAGTCCACTTCCTTGGCCAGCACCGGCGCCAGCAAGGCGGCCGACGGCACTTCGATCATGATGCCCAGTTGCAGGTCGGCAACGGGAATTTCCAGGCGCAGGCGCTCGGTCATGTCACGGGCCTGGCGCCACTCTTCGACACTGCCCACCATCGGGAACATGATGCGCAGCGGGCGGTTGTCGGCGGCGCGCAGCAAGGCGCGCAACTGGCCTTCCATCACGTCGGGGCGTTGCAGGGTCAGGCGAATGCCGCGTACGCCCAGGAAGGGGTTTTCTTCCTTGGCGATCGGCCAGTAAGGCAGCGGCTTGTCACCGCCCACGTCCAGGGTGCGCACCACCAACGGCCGGCCGGCCAGGCCGTCGAGCACGCGGCGGTACTCGGCTTCCTGCACGGCTTCATCGGGCGCTTGGGAGTGGGCCATGAAAATCAGTTCGGTGCGCAGCAGGCCGACGCCTTCGGCGCCGTGTTCTACCGCCGCTTTCACGCCGGCGCTTTCGCCGATGTTGGCGAACACTTCCACGGCGTGGCCATCGCGGGTCACGGCAGTTTCGGTGCGCCGCGCGGCGGCAGCCTCCTGGCGCTGGGCTCGGGTTTCGCGCTCCTCGATGGCGCGTTGGCGCACCTCGTCGGTGGGCGCCACGATCAGGCTGCCGCGCTGGCCGTCGAGCAGCAGGGGGCAACCGGAGGCCAACAGCAACACGGCCTCACCGGCACCGACCACGGCAGGAATGCCCAGCGCGCGGGCGACGATGGCGCTGTGGGCGGTGGCGCCGCCACGGGCGGTCAGGATGCCGGCGACTTGCGCCGGGTCCAAACGCGCGACGTCAGACGGGCCGACTTCGTCCATTACCAGAATGTAGGGCTGGTCGGGCGCTTGCGGTGTTTCGATGCCGCACAGTTGGGCCAGCACGCGGCGGCCAATGTCGCGCAGGTCAGCGGCACGTTCGGCCAGCAGCGCGTCCTTGAGCGACTCTTGTTGGCGGGCGGCAGCTTCGATCACCGCCATCCACGCTGCTTGCGCGCTATCGCCCTGCTTGAGGCGGTTGGCAACTTCGTTGGTCAACTCGGGATCGTCGAGCATCTCCTGGTGGGTGACGAAAATCTCGCGGATCGCCTTGGACTTGCTGCGCCCAATCAACCCTTCGATGTCGACACGCACCTCGGCCAGTGCCGTTTGCAAGCGCTCGCGTTCATGGGCCGGCGACTCGCCGCGCAGCGGGTAGTCGATGTCGCGCAGCACTTGAATGTGCGCCGGGCCCATGGCGATGCCAGGGGCGGCGGCGATGCCTTGGATCTGCGTGCCGGGCAGCGGTGCCTCGACCTTGGCAGCGATCACCAGCACCTCTTCGGCCACGACAGCCACCGGCGGCAACGGCTCGATTTCTTCACCCAGGCCCTCTTCTACCGCAGCGATCAGCGCTGGCAGCGCATCGGCGGCCACGCCTGGCTCGGCGATAAACTCCAGGATCTGCCCACGGCGAGCGCCCAGGCTCAACAATTTGCTCAGGCTTTTGGCCGAGATGGCCGGCTCCGCGCTGTCGACGATGCGCAAGCGCACCTCACCCTCAAAACTTTTGGCCAACTGCGCCAGGATCTTCGCCGGGCGCGCATGCAGCCCGTGGGCGTTGGCCAGGCCGATGCGCGCGCTGGGCCAGTCGGCCGGCACTTCGCCGCCCAGCACTTCCAGCACCGCACGGGTGGTGGTGGCGCGGCCCAGTTCGCAGCCGCGACCTTCAATCAGCAAGGCGCACAGGCGCTCCAGCAAATTCTGGTGAGCTTCACCCAGGCTTGCCAGGCAGAAGAGCCCGTTCAGCGGCTGGCCCAAATAGCGCAGCGGGCGCTCGGGGGTGACAAAGGCCAGGCCCGGCTTTTTCACAGTTTGCTCGCTGTGCAGCCACCACAGGCCATCACCCAAAGGCAGCGCCTCAACCTGTTGCAGCACGGCGGCAAAACCGTTGCTCACGCACTCGGCCTGACGCAGCAGGCGCGCGCCACGCCATACCAGCTCTTCGAAGTCTTCGGCAGGCAACCCCAGGCCGATCATCTGTGCATCCAGCGCCAGCTCTTGCGGCGCCCCTTGCAGCAGTTTCAGCAAGGCCTCGGCGCTGCTCGCGCGGCGCAAGGCCTGGCCCAGGTCAGTTTCGCCCAGGGCGCGGGTCAGTAGTTGCAGCAGGCGCAAATGCTCGTCGGACTTGGCCGCGATGCCGATGGCCAGGTACACGATCTGGCCGTCGCCCCAGTCCACGCCGTCGGGAAATTGCAGCAGGCGCACACCGGTGGCGAACACCAGGTCGCGGGTGTCGGGGGTGCCGTGGGGGATGGCAATGCCTTGGCCGAGGAAGGTCGAGCCCTGAGCTTCCCGGGCTTGCAGCCCGTTGAGGTAGCCCTCGGCGACCAACCCATCGGCCACCAGTTTGTCGGCGAGCAATTGCAGGGCAGCGGGTTTATCCACGGCAGTCTGGCCCATGGATATCTGCTCTATAGTGAGCTCGAGCATTCCAATCTCCTTTGTAGCGCCGAGACGACGCTAAGGTATTGTTGTCAAAGATTCAGCATAGGGCCGATTGCATAAAAAGACGGCACCCGGCTGGTGTTCACCCTCAGCCCTGTTGGACAATCCAGAAACCTGACCAGTCCGACAGAAATAAAGCGGCAGAAAATACGTCGGCTGAAACGATTAATCTAGAATGACTGGCACGTTACCCGATAATCTTCAGCCATTGAAGCCCAACCTGTCGGTGGCCTTGCAACAAAGGTCGCCTGCCAGGCGTCGCCGTGATGGGTAAGAATGCCTGGGGAGGCGCGGTTCAGTTGGCCGCCATGCCCCGTAACACAAGGAATTTCCGGTTGAAACTCAGTGATATTGCCCGTCTGGCTGGCGTCTCGGTTACCACCGCCAGTTACGTGATCAACGGTAAGGCCCAGCAGCAACGCATCAGCAAGACCACGGTTGAGCGGGTACAGGCGGTGGTCGAAGCCCACGGTTTTACGCCCAACCCGCAGGCCGCCGGTTTGCGCAGCCGGCAAACCCGTTCCTTGGGCTTTATCCTCCCGGACCTGGAAAACCCCAGCTACGCGCGTATCGCCAAGCTGTTGGAACAGGGTGCCCGCGCCCACGGTTATCAGTTGCTGATTGCCAGCTCCGACGACGACCCGACCAGCGAGCGGCAATTGCAGCAACTGTTCCGCGCCCGGCGCTGCGACGCGCTGTTCGTGGCCAGCTGCCTGCCCGCCAGCGATGACAGCTACCGTGAGCTGCAAGCCAAAGGCCTGCCGGTGATCGCCATTGACCGTTTGATGGACCCGGCCCAGTTTTGTTCAGTGATCAGCGATGATCACCACGCCAGCCTGCAACTGACCCGCAGCCTGCTGGTGCCCGAACCCCAGCACATCGCCCTGATCGGCGCCCGCCCGGAGCTGAGCATCAGCCAGGACCGCGCGGCCGGCTTTCGCGAAGCCGTGCACGGGTTTGCCGGCAAGGTAACGGTGATCGAAAGCGAATCTTTCAACCGCGAAGGCGGCCGCCAGTCCATGCAGCAATTGGTCGCGGAACTGGGTCACTTGCCCGACGCCCTGGTGACCACCTCCTACGTGCTGCTGCAAGGCGTGTTCGACGTGCTGCAGAACCGCGAGGTGAACTCCCAGTCGCTGCACCTGGGCACATTTGGCGACACCCAGTTGCTGGACTTTTTGCCCCTGCCGATCAACACCGTGGCCCAGCAACACGACCTGATCGCCCACAAGGCGCTGGAACTGGCCCTGGCCGTGGTCGAGCAAAAGACCTACCAACCCGGCGTGCACGCCATCCCGCGCACCTACAAACAGCGCATCTTCGAGGCCTGACCGGTGCGGCTGATCGACACCCACACCCATCTGGACTTCCCAGCGTTCGATGGCGATCGGCCGCAATTGCTGGCCAACGCCCGGCAACTGGGCGTGGAGCGCATGGTGATATTGGGCGTGCACCAGCCAAACTGGCAGCGCCTGTGGGAGCTGGTGCAAAACGACAGTCAGCTGTACGCCGCGTTCGGCCTGCACCCGGTTTACCTGGATGAACACCGCGCCGAACACCTGGTTGAACTGCGCGGCTGGCTGGAACGCCTGGCCGGGCACCGCCAGTTATGCGCGGTGGGCGAGTTTGGCCTGGACTACTACGTGGAGCACCTGGACCGCGAGCGCCAGCAACGCCTGTTTGAAGCGCAACTTGAGCTGGCCGCCGAATTTGAACTACCGGTATTGCTGCACGTGCGTCGCAGCCACGCGCCGATCACCGCAGCCCTGAAAAAATTCAAGCTCAAGCGCGCCGGCATCATCCATGCCTTCGCCGGCAGCCGCGAAGAGGCCAACGAATACCTGAAGCTGGGTTTCAAGCTGGGCTTGGGGGGCGCACCGACCTGGCCCCAGGCCTCGCGCCTGCGCCAGGTGGTAGCCGGCCTGCCGCTGGACGGCGTGGTGCTGGAAACCGATTCGCCAGACATGGCGCCGGCGATGTTCGCAGGCCTGCGCAACAGCCCCGAGCACCTACCGCACATCGCCCAGGCGCTGGCCGAGTTGATGAACGTCAGCGCTGACGAACTGGCCGCCGCCAGTACCGCCAACGCCTGCGCTCTGTTTGGCTGGTAGCGGTCAGTAAAACAGCGTCCACAGGGCAAAGCCTGCGTACCACAGCACCGCCGAGCGCAGCAGCAGCTCCCACAGGCTGTTCAAACTGCTGACCCCCTCGGCGCCCACCACCGGCTCCGGGATCTCGCCAGCCACGTGGCCCACGTCGGCAATCAACTGCTTGGCGCTGATGTGCCAGTTCAACAGTTCATGCACCATCACCTTGGTGACCGCGACGAAGTTGCCGACCAGGGCAAAACTCGCAGCCAGCAGGCGCACCGGTACCCAGTCGAAGGCATGGCGCAGCTGCGCGGCGCGCTCGGCCACCGCGGGCACCTTGGAGTGTTCGGCCGCCAACGCCAACAGGCGATAACTGAGTGCCACCGCCGGGCCCAGCACGAAGTACCAGAAGATCACCGCGAAGAAGCTTTGGAACGCCTGCCAGAGCATGTGCGCCTGCACTTTTTCCAGCAGCGAGGGCGCGTTCTCGGCGGTCACGCCCAGGTCGCGCTCGGCCACGTGCAGCGCGGCCTGCTCTTCACCCCGGCGCCAGGCATCGCGGAACGGGCCCATGGTGGCTTGCAAGTCGCCCCGGCCCAGGCTGTACACCACCACCAGAAAGTGAATGGGCAAGGCCAACAAGCCATAGGCCACGGGCTTGAGCACCATCAGCAGCAAGGTCAGCAGCAATGCCGGCAGCAGTATCCACAGCGCCAGCACCAGCCACGGCTCCTTGGCCAAGCGCGGCGAGGCCTCCAGGCGCGCGAGCTCGCCCAGGTAATAGCGATCACGCTGAATACGCAGGCGCCAGCCCGAGAATTTCTCGGTCCAGATCACCAGCAACAACACCAGAAAACTCATCGTGCCTCCTTTTTGCCTTGCAGGCCGGCCAAGTAGCGCGGCCAGTCGAACGCCGGGCCCGGGTCGGTCTTGCGCCCCGGTGCTATGTCGCTGTGGCCGGTGATCCGTTGCGCCGTAATGCCGGGAAACTGCGCCAGCAACTGTTCGGTCAGGCGGGTCAGGGCCTGGTATTGGTCATCGGTGAACGGCAGCTCGTCGGTGCCCTCCAGTTCAATGCCGATGGAAAAGTCGTTGCAGGCTTCACGCCCCTCGAACGTCGACACCCCGGCATGCCAGGCGCGCTGCAGGCACGAGACGAACTGCGTCACCTGGCCCTCGCGCTCGATCAAAAAGTGCGCCGACACGCGCAGGTGGCTGATGCTTTCGAAATAAGGGTGTTCACTGGGGTCCAGGCGGTTCTGGAAGAACTGCTGAACCTTGCCGGTGTTGAATTGCGCCGGCGGCAGGCTGATGTTGTGGATCACCAGCAGGGACACTTCCGCTTCCGGGCGCTCGTTGAAATTGGGCGAGGGGCAGTGGGGCACGCCGTCGCACCAGCCGCTTGCGGGGTCCAGCTGCATACAGGTTCCTTGGCAGATCGGGTCGATGGCCCAGTATGCCGCGCCAAAGGCGCGCTGGGCAGTCATCAGGGGTGAAAGAGTTGTTACGCGGCCGGTCTACTTGACCTTGAGCTTGCGCAGGTTGGTGACCACCGAGTCCAGCGCCCGGTCGAACAGCAGCGCGTCGTCGAGCACACGCAGGCTGCCGCGACGAAACTCGACGGCCAGGCCCATGCGCGACTTCTCCAGCACCTTCATGCCGGTGCGGTTGACGAAGATGTATTTGCCGCTCGATTCGATGATCGCGGTGAGCTTACAGCGCAGGCGGTGCTCGTCATCTTCCTGGATCTCGACCCAACTGCCGGGGCGCAGAGTGTCGACCAGCAACAGGCCGGCATCGTCGTCGGGCAGGCGCACCTGAGCGTCGGCTGTGGGGCGCTCGCCTGGCTCGCCGAGGATGATTTCCTCGACCACGGCCACCATCGCCGGCGTGCCGCCGCCCTCCTCCACCCGTGTCGGTTGTTGCAGGTCGCGCTGGCAGGCCTGCACGTGCAACGCTTCGAGCTGGCTGAAAAACTCGCTGGTGGCGAACGGGTCGAACGCCGAACTGGTCAGCCCCTCGCGCAGGGCCTTGAGCAAGCCCGGTACCAGCTCCAGCAGGCGCATGCGCGCTTCGCTGCCGTCGTGCGGTTCGACGCTCCAGATCAACTCGTCCATGGTGTCCAAGCCGCTCTGCCATTCGGCCGAGTGGTCGCCGTGCTTGAGCCACAACAGCAACAGCACCTTGCTCCAGGCCTCTTCGAGCAGGCGCACCACCACCTCGGGCAGCACCTTGCCGAGCATGCGCTGGTTGAGCTCTTGCTGCACCCGCAGGCGTGCCAGCTCAGCCTTGGCACGGCCTTCCTCGGCATCACGGGTACGCTGCTCCAGCAGCTCGGCGCGGCGGCGCTCGTCGTTGCTAAAGGCCAGGAAATCCACCAGCAGTTCGGAGAACAGCGCCGGGTCATCGACAAAGTCGTTGAGCAGGCGCTGCACGATCTGTTCGACGCGCATGTACAGGCTGTCGCGCTGGTAGTCGTCGCGGTTGCCCCAGCCCATGGCCGCCGAGGCGATCTCGTTGAGCAGGCGCCGCGCCGGGTGGCTGCCGCGGCTGAAGAAGCTCTTGTCGAGCACCGCAACCTTGAGCATCGGGATTTGCAGCCGGCCAATCAGCGCCTTCAGCGAGTCCGGCAGGTTGCGGTCATCCAGAATGAATTCGAAAAGCATGGCGATCAGGTTGATCACATCCTCGTCCACCACCCCCACCACGCGCGACTTGCCGCTTTTGACGCTGACCCGGGTCAGCAGTTGTTCAAGCTGGTGGCGCAGGTCGTAGTCGTCCTGGGCCGCCTGGGAGTTAGGCACGTACTGCTGCAGGTGCGAGAGCAGGCGCATCAGGTCGCTGGTGGAGATGGGCTGCACCGGCACACTGCTTTCCAGGCGCGGCGCAACGCTGCCGCGCATCTGGTGCAACAAGTCTTGCAGCGCGGAAAATACTTCGGCCACGCCATCATCCAGTGGCGGGCTGACCGCGTGGGCAGGGCTGGCCGGGGTGCTGCGCGGGCGCTCGCGGGTGTGGTCGGAGGCGCGCCGCGCCGGAGCCGCCTTGAGTTCAGGCAGCACGCCGGTGGCGATCAGCAACTGGTTGGCTTCGGCGTACAGCAGCTCGGTGTTGGCCAGCACGTACTTCTCGAACAGCTTGAGAATGATCAGCTTGACCTTGATTTCCACGCCCAGGTTGCGCCCGGCCTGCAGGAAGTAGTCGCAAAGCATCGCCGGGCCCAAGGGGTTGCTGGCGTCGTCCAGGCGCTTGGTCACCAGCACATTGAGCCGCGTGGTCAGTTGCCCCAACGCGAAGCCGTCGCGGCTGATCACCTTGGCCACCATGGCGTCGAGGGCCACGGTACGTTCCAGCTCGTCGTTAGGCACCAGCGCCAGCTTGTCGTAACTGACGGCCACTGCCACGGCAGGCTCGCTCACGTCGTACTGGCCGATAGCAACGAAGGCTTCGTAGAATTTTTCGAGAAAGCCGCGCTCGATGCTTTTACGCTTGAGGCGCAGGTCGCGCATAGCTTCGAAGAAGGTGTTCTGGTCGACGTTGTTCTGGGCGCGGTCGGCCATTTCAAAGAGGGTGTCGTCGGCGTTGTCGAACAGGGCTTGCAGGCCCTGCTTGAGCTGCTGGGCGGCCTTGTCGCGCAGTTGCAATAGCACAACGGGCAGGCGCGCCAAAGGCGTCTGATTGGCCTGATCAGCAGCGGCCTTGTTCAAAGGCACTACTTTCCCGTCGTTATGCATCCCGTCCTCCTGAAAGGGTGTCAAAGCTATGACGCCAATAACTAGGCGCCCATTATCTTGCAAACCCACGCCGCGTGCCAGCGTCCCGGAGGCAAATATTTGCGATGCACAGCATGGACAGCAAAAAGCCGGAAAAGCTCCCCGGCGCCGATCAAATAATGCACAAATAACCGCTCGGCACACATGCACGCACAAGGCTTCGCCTGGGGCGGCCACTGCCCTATAATCCGGCCACTTTGTTTGTGGAGCCTGCTATGCCGAATCTACGCCTCGCCGACCTGACTGCCGAGATCGAAGCCAACGTGCGCCGTGCGTTACTCGAAGACATGGGCAGCGGTGACATCACCGCCCAACTCATTCCCGCCGAGCGCCTGGCCAAGGCCACTATCATCACCCGTGATGACTGTGTGATTGCAGGCACGGCCTGGGTGGACGCAGTGTTCCGCCAACTGGACCCACGCGTGGCGGTGCACTGGCAGGTGGTCGACGGCCAGCGCGCCAAGGCCAACCAGCCGCTGTTCCACCTTGAAGGCCCGGCCCGCTCCTTGCTCACCGGCGAACGCACCGCGCTGAATTTTCTGCAAATGTTGTCGGGCGTCGCCACCAAGGCGCAAAGCCTGGCCGACAAGGTGGCCGGCACCCAGGTCAAGCTGCTCGATACCCGCAAGACCCTGCCCGGCCTGCGCCTGGCGCAAAAATACGCGGTCACCTGCGGCGGCTGCCACAACCACCGCATCGGCCTGTACGATGCCTTCCTGATCAAGGAAAACCACATCGCGGCCTGCGGCGGCATCGCCCAAGCCATCAGCGCCGCCCACCGCATCGCCCCGGGCAAGCCGGTGGAAATCGAAGTGGAAAGCCTGGAAGAACTCAAAGAAGCCCTGGCCGGCGGCGCCGACATCGTCATGCTCGACGAACTGAGCCTGGACGACATGCGTGAAGCCGTGCGCCTGAACGCCGGCAAGGCCAAGCTGGAAGCCAGCGGCGGCATCAACGACAGCACCTTGCTGGTGATCGCCGAAACCGGAGTGGATTACATCTCCATCGGCGCCATGACCAAAGACGTAAAAGCCGTCGACTTGTCGATGCGCCTGAGCCTGTAACGAACACTACCGATACGTTGAACTACCACGGAGTTTTTGCAGTGACCAATGCATCCACCTTGGGTCCCGACAAGGTCTATATCGTCAGAATCGACAACGCCCGTTTCGGCCCTTACCAGACAACGCTTCAGGTCAGCGATGAACAGATCAAGGCGCTTATCTTTGAGGTGACCTTGAACGCAGGTGCCGGCGACATGCTGGAACACCACCTGGAAGATGGGCAGATCGAGTCGTACAAGATCACCAACACCCACTTCCAGCCACAGATGTCCGAAGTGGCGGCGCATTACACGGTGCGGATGCGCAAGGGCGCCTGATTGCGGCGGCGCCCACTCACGTAGGAGCGGATTTATCCGCGAAAATCACAACGCAGTGCATGCGGTGCACCGCAGCGTTCTTTTCGCGGATAAATCCGCGCCTACACACCTGCCGTAGCGGCTTGCGGCAGGCACTCCACCTGCGGACGGGCGAACAGGTAACCCTGCATCAGCTTGATCCCCAGCACCTTCAGTGCCTTGCATTCCTCGCGCGTCTCCACCCCCTCGGCCACCAGGGTGATGCCCAACCGCTGCGCCACCAACACAATCCCCGCCACAATCGCCTCCCGTACCGGGTCGCGGTCGATATTGCGGGTCAGGGCCATGTCCAACTTGAGCACATTGGGTTGGAAGGTCGCCAACAGATTAAGCCCCGAATAGCCCGAGCCAAAATCATCGATCGCCGTGGTGAAGCCCTGGCGCTCGTACTCCTGGAAAATCGACTTCAAATGCTCTGGGTCTTCCACCCGCTCGCCCTCGGTCACCTCGAACATCAAGCGGTCCAGGGGGAAACCAAAAGTGCGCGCCGCCTCCAGCGTGGCCCGGATACAGGTTTCAGCGCGGTACACCGCATTGGGCAGGAAGTTGATGCTCAGCTTGCAGCCTGGAATATCCGGCAAACCCAACCGCGCAGCCAACTCGATAGCCTTTACGCGGCACGCCTGGTCGAAACGGTAACGGTTGCCGTCATTCACCTGCCCCAGGATATGCGCAGCAGACTCGCCATTGAGCCCACGCACCAACGCCTCATAGGCATAGGGTTGGCCGCTGGTGATATCGATGATGGGTTGGAAAGCCATGGTGAACTGGAAGTCCAGGCTTTCAAGGTCACGGCACTGGTTGCAGCTGATGGCGTTGAAAGGCTGGGTGAAGAAGGTTTGGCTCATTGCGCCTCCCTGTTAGCGGTGGCGCCCTCCGGCACCTGGGTAAAATTGTGAGTACGCACGTGAGTGACGGTTCCCTCGGCCTAATCATAAACGCCTATCACGCGCCGCACCTTATCCAGCGCAACCGGCAACACCTCCAGCGCTACCGAACCCAGCGCCAAGCGTATTGCATGAGGCACGTTGACGGAGGTGGCAAACGGTTCGGCTGTGGAAACGGAGACGTTTTCGCGCAGCAGCGCCACAGCGACCTGGTCTGCCCTGAGCTCTTCGGCAAGCGGCAGCCATAAGAAGTACGAAGCCGGATGCCCGATCATCGGCATGCCCCTCAATACCCGCTCGGCCACGCTGAAGCGTACCTGTGCGTCCAGGCGCTTTTCCACTTCGCAGCGGCCGACAGTGCCGTCGTTCAACCAATTGCACGCCATAGCCGTCATCACGCCCGGCGTGTTCCAGGTGGTCGCACGAATCGCCCGCTCCATAGTGTGCACCCACGCTAGCGGCGCGGCCACGAAGCCAACCCGCAGCCCGGTCGCCACGCTTTTGGAGAGCCCGGACACATACACGGTTCGCTCCGGGGCAAAGGTTGCCAAGGGCGGCGGCGGGTTTTCGACCAGGAAGGCGTAGGCCGCGTCCTCGATGATCAGCAGGTCATACCTGCGCGCGATGGCGGCCAAGCGTTCGCGCTCAACTGCGCTCATCACCCAACCGAGCGGGTTGTGCAAGGTCGGCATGGTATAGATCGCGCGCACCCGCCGTTGCTTGCAGAGTTTTTCCAGCGCCTGCAGATCCATTCCTAAGCCCGAGGCGGGTATCGACGCCAATTCCAGGCGATGGGTTTGGGCCAATGCCTTGAAGCCTGAATAGGTCAGCGCATCCACCGCCACCACGTCACCGGGCTGCAACAGCCCCATCACCGTTATCGCCAGGCCGTGCTGCGCGCCGCTGACAATCAGCACCTGCTCACCACTCACGGGCAACCCAAGGGACTGCAAATGGCCCGCCACCACCGCACGCTCATGGGGGCGACCGCCGTGGGGCTGGTAGCGCAGCAAGGCTTCCAGGTCGCCGGAGCCTGCCAACTGGCGCAAGCCGTTGCGCAGCATGTCGGCTTGGCCGGGCAAGGTGGGGTAGTTGAAATTGAGGTCCATCGCCCCCGCCGGCACCGTCGGCTGATCGATACCCTGCCCTGGCGGCAGCAGCGCTTCACGCACGAAAGTGCCGCGCCCGGTTTCACCGCTGACCAGGCCCATGGTTTCCAACTCGGCGTACACCCGCGAAGCCGTCACCAGGGCCAGGCCTTCCCTGGCCGCCAATTCGCGATGGGTGGGCAGGCGCGTGCCGGGCAGCAAGCGACCGCCGCGAATATCCGCAGCGAGGGTGTCCACCAGTGTCTTGTACCGGGCACGGGGCATGGGCGATGTATCCATGACAATTATTTGATTGTGCTGATTGTCAGCCATAGCATCAGGGCACGCAATCCACTGCACTTCACGCACGGAGCTTTTGATGGAACACACAGGCACCTTGGCCAAACCTTCCAGCGGCTGGTTGAACGGTTTAATCGGCGTATTCATCTTCAGCGGTTCACTGCCCGCCACCCGCGTGGCCGTGCTCGACTTCGACCCGGTGTTCCTCACCGTGGCCAGGGCCACCATCGCAGGTTTGCTGGCGTTGTGCGTGCTGCTGATGTTCCGGGAAAAACGCCCTGCCCGCGCCCAGATCTTTTCGCTAGTGATCGTCGCACTGGGCGTGGTGGTGGGCTTTCCGCTGCTCACCGCGCTGGCCTTGCAGCATGTCACCTCGGCCCACTCCATCGTCTTCGTCGGGTTATTGCCGTTGGCCACTGCCGTTTTTGCCGTGAAACGCGCAGGCGAGCGGCCGCGTCCGGCGTTCTGGCTATTTTCGATCCTGGGCAGCGCGATGGTCGTGGGGTTTGCAATTGCCCAAGGCCTGTCCGCCGCCCCGATGGGCGATGTACTGATGCTGCTGGCCATCGTTGTGTGCGGCCTGGGCTATGCGGAAGGCGCCAAATTGTCGAAGACACTGGGCGGCTGGCAGGTGATTTCCTGGGCGCTGGTGCTGGCATTGCCGTTCATGGTGCTGGCCACCTGGCTTTACCGGCCCGACAGCCTTGCTGGGGTGCACCCGGCGGCGTGGCTTAGCTTGGGCTATGTCTCGGTGTTCAGCATGTTCGTGGGGTTTGTGTTTTGGTACCGCGGGCTGGCGCAAGGCGGGATTGCGGCGGTGGGGCAATTGCAGTTGCTGCAGCCGTTTTTTGGGCTGGCGTTGGCGGGGACGCTGTTGGGGGAGCGGGTAAGTGTTGGGATGGTGGGGGTGACGGTGGGGGTGATTGCGTGTGTGGCGGGGGCTCGGCGGTTTTCTAGGTGACGGGGGGGATTTGGTGCCGGGGATAGGAATCGAACCTACGACCTTCGCGTTACGAGTGCGAAATCAGCACCAGTCATCACACCGATACGCCAGTATCGACGGGGCTTTCAGTCCGGTTGCGTCTTCACAAACAGAAGAGTACAGTATTTTTTGCTGTCACACTGCTGTCAGGAAACCCGTGAAAGAAAAAATCACTGCCAAGCTATTGAAATCGCTCAAGCCACAAGAAAAATCATATCGCGTGCATGACACCATGCAGCCGGGCTTTTCGATCCGCGTCCTGCCAAGCGGTCATGCATCCTACATGGTGACGTGGGAGCGTAACAAAGCGATTACTCTAGGCCGCGTAGGAAAAATGACCTTAGAGCAAGCTCGCACCGAAGCCCTGCAGCATTTGGCCGAAGCACACGCTCACGGCGAACCGTTGGCAGTGACTCAAGGTAGACGCGATAATGGCGTAACGACGCTCCGCGCCTTCCTTGATGACGAGTATTACCCGTGGTTTCGCGCCCTGCATAAGAGCTATGACAAAACTCGGCTTGCAATAGAGCACGGATTCTCTGATTTCATGGAACTTCGGATATCAGACATATCAATCCGCGATCTGGAATCCAAACGTACAAACTGGCTAGGCTCCGGGCTGGCTAAGTCAACCACTAACAGAAAGATGGCATGCCTACGTGGTGTTCTATCCCGCGCGGTAGAATGGGGTCGTATAGATACCCATCCAATGGACAAATTCAAACAACACAAAACCGACGCACTTGGAAGTCTACGTTTCCTCTCGACATCCGAAGAGGAACGATTGCGTTCAGCATTAGATAGCCGCCAAGAAAAAATAAGAGCCAAGCGCGAAAATTATAATGCATGGAGGGCTGAGAGAAAAAAATCCCTGTTTCCCACTTTGAGAGAATCAAAGTTTGCCGACCACCTCTTACCTATGGTCCTAATTTCCTTGAATACAGGGATACGTCAAGGTGAACTATTCAACCTATGCTGGAGCGATATAGATCTAATTGGGAAAACGCTGACTATCAAGGGTGGCGGAGCAAAATCGGGTCAGACTCGCCACATACCCCTAAATAGCGAGGCCTACGAAACGCTGGTAGAATGGCAAAAAAGTCAAGCAATCAAAAGCTATGTATTCCCTAGCCAACAGGGAAACCGACTTGATAATGTCAGGAAATCTTGGGACGGTGTAAAAAAGGGTGCTGCGATTGAGAATTTCCGATGGCACGACTTAAGGCATACATTTGCTTCCAATCTCGCTATGCTTGGCGAGCCTATGAATACAATCAGGGAATTGCTTGGCCATTCAGATATGAAAATGACCCTTCGATACGCACATTTGGCACCCTATAACAAAGCTCGCGCAGTTGAAAAACTTTCTCAGGGTTTTGGACAGCGCGAATAAAAGCTCTCGGCTTTTTCAGGCGAGCCCAAAACCACGAAATTTTAGAAATTTAGCTATTCAGCTTTCGCGCTTTTTAAACCTCTCTAGCGTTTGTCTCGATGTGTCCTCTTCGATCATTCTCAAGAATTCCATATAGGAAGGAGATACAAGTTTATTCTTCAATCGAAACTCAGCATAATCTTCTAGTGAAGACCTTTTACTTCCAATTGAATCTAAGTCCACACTGAAAATTCTATGCTTGTCTGGATTCGTGATAACATTTTCAGACTTTTGAAAAATAGCAGTGGAACCGGAGAATATTCCTGCAGACCACAAAATCGCGAAGCAAACGAAGCGATCTTTAGGGCTGAGCCCCTCTTCAGCCAGAAAATACATTCTCAGCTTTCTGAGCATTGGGTCTTCGGCTACGTTAGCTAGCTGGAACGCCTTCAGCAGCGTCCAATCCCCACCCGACCACAACCGATCATCAACCGCAAAGTCCATCTCTAGAATCTTGACGCTCTCAACAGCCTGCACCAGTAGATTTTCGACTGTCTGTGTGGAGTTTTTGCCAGTTGCGTTCGCGAGTACTTCAAGATGCCCCTTCGAATCTGCGCTGACTCGCAAATGGATTGCCTCGGATTTTTTGCCCTTCACGGCCATTACTAAGTCCCGACCCCTATGGATTTCCTCAAGCATGGCAGAACGCAACCGTGCGCGCAATCTCAAAGCGTTTGACTTTCAAATGCCGCCGCATTTAGGATGAAGCCGCAGACGCAGCAGCCGCCGCGTCATACCATCCGAGGCACCGTGATGACACTAAATACCCCTCAACCCCCAATATCTGTGGGGGTCGATGAAGCCGCTCGCTTGATTGGCGTAGCCCGATCAATGTTCTACGAGATGATTGCCCGAGGCGACATCCAGACGTTCAAGGTTGGGAGGAGGCGTCTGGTTAGGGTAAAGGCCTTAGAAGCATACGTAAGGCGCCTAGCCAAGGAGAACGGCCGATGAGCGTTCGAATCATGGATTTCACTGGGAAGGTCCTAGGCGTGCTGATTCTGCCGGGGACGATCCTGTTGGCCGACTTAGAAGCGCTGAAGCGGCTTGGCGCGTACAGAATCGAGGTGCTACCCACGAAGGCTGACGAAGGGCCAGCTGTGTAGATTCAAGTCTCGGAGTGGTAATGGCGATTCGGACCTTCGAATCGTCACCCGCGCTTCTCACCTGGAAGACGATGCATACGAGCTCGCATCATGGCCGGAGAGCTCGCGAAGTAAACTAGACTATAGTTGTCGTCAAGAAAACTCCAAATAAGAAAGCAAACGGGATTTAAACTTGTTGATATTGAGCCCCCTACCCTGCAAAGTATTGAATGCAGTGTCATACATGAAATCTTTAAATTTTGACCAATCACTTTCGCGCTTCAATCGGGCGTTTCTAAATCCCAGGGGTAACATGTGACCGTACTCCCCTTCAAAGTTTTTATTGAACGTCTTGCTTGACGTTACTTTCGAAAGAACGGTGTAACCCACAATCAAAAGTTTCCGCAGACTGCGAAAGATTTTCGATCTACGCCCCCCATCATTGATGAATCGAGACACACTATCAATATAAGTTATATACTTAGACTCAGGGGAAGGAGATATTGCATGATATCTAGTGTGAGATAGAGAGGCCCACCTCTCTTGAAGATACTGGCTTTGGTGCATCATCAAAACATCAAAGGATGCAGACTTATCAACCTCTAGAATTTTATTGATCACAGAAACCTTTTTAGATTTTGTGACCGGGTACAGCTCCAGATACCGCGGAATGATATCCCCCAGGAACTTCTCAATCTTGAGAAGTATATCATTAGTACTCGTGGTATTGTCTATCGCCCACTCCTTAAGGAGCTCACTATTTGATATGAACATACCTCCAGACCAATATCGCCTACCATGTTTTCTATTTTGATGGCTCCCACCTACAAATAGGTTCAAACCGTGAAGCAGCCCAGTAAAGCCGTCTCCTTTGACAGGTGCAATATGGCATAAATGCACGCCGCTACCTCGCCTACTTTTATAAAGCTTCATCAGCTCCACATAAGACTCTAATGTATGATGTGTGAGACACTGAACAGATTTTGCCCTCCGACACTCGTTCGCTACATAAACCATGAAGTCATTTTGACGTAGGTTAGACCGCTTGCGCTCTATCCTCGACATTTGTCTATGCTTCTTGCGATGAGCATTTTTTCTGCAGTAATCTGTACAGTAAATCTGCCGAGATGACTGTTTAGATTTATTCTCAATTACAGATAGGCATTCTAAGCACTGTTTTGACATGATAGCTGCTCGATTATAGAGAACTATCATTTACAGTTATATTTTCTAAGCCGTCCCCCAATCCTGACTAGCTCAGGTAAGAGCTAATGGAGACAAAGACGTCCACTATTAGGAAATAGGCGCTCTGCAAAGACCTTTCAGTGCCAGTGGGAGGATCTTACTAATCCCGCACTAGTGTGATTACGATGCCCACAACCCTATAGAGCACATTTTGAATATGAAAGGCGAGACATAGATGGGTATTGCTCGGTACAGCATATATCCGAGCGCGACAAGTAACATAACATTGGATAAGCGATCAACACCCTTTATCCTAACTTTAGCCTTCGCAATCATACCCAACACTGATAACATCGCAGCGTCTGCCTTGCTTTTAACAGCGGCTTCCTCAGCGGTTTTACGATAACGAGTGAATGTCTGCCGAACCTCAAACTCCAAATTATCAAGCGTGGACAGCTGGATTTCATTGGTGCCTTTGGTTATTATTTTGACCATCCAGAGACCGACCAGCACAAGTACCGCTTCAGCGACGCCAAAAGTTCTGACAAGTGCAGCGATGGCAATCATCGCTCCAGGTATTGCAAATGCCTTATTTTGAGCAGTAGAAATGGTATCATTGAGCTTATTAACATAGTCAATACTCTTCTCCGCGACCTCCTCCAGAGCTTTATTGATTGAATATCTGTGTATTAGCGTATCGAAACTTTCCACATACTTAGAAAGCAGAGAATCATGCTTTTCCATACTTTGAGAAAACAAATCTTTAGCGCCGACCTCTAAATCATCAAAGAAATCCATCAAAGCGACACGCATGGTCTCACGTCGCTCAGTATCTTGAGCGTCTTTAATATGAAGATACTCCAGCAGCCGACGAGCCGTATCATGGGCAATGGGAGTTGCTATAGAGAGGACCTTATTGAGAGCCAATTGCGGCGTAACGCTATATTTCCTTGCTCCTTTTTCACCCCCGACAAAGAACACGAAGGTTTCGGATGAACTAGGTGTTCCTAAGTGATCTGACAACTCTAGAAATAGAGACCTCCAACTAGCATAGCAATTCAGCGCTACCGTCAAATCTGTTTCTTCAGCAGATAGGCTTGTAGAACCACATTCAGTAATATAAAAATAACAAAATTTCGGAATGGAACTATAATCTAGCCAGAACCCTTTTCTGTCTCTATAAAAATATAACGCACGGGCAGCGCTCCACGCCGCCTGCGCGTTAGAAACGCTGATCGTTAAGTCGGTCGTATCAAAATCGCGTTCATATCCTAACTTAGAGATAGCATCTTGTATAAAAGCAATGTCCGTCTTGTCACTAGGGGTGACTACGACATAGTCCTCGTCCCAAGCTACTACTGACCCCTTTAGTAACTTTGCAAGACGAACACGCTCCCCTTCAGTCATAGTCCACCCCTAGTAGTTCCATTAGGCGACTACGGGATACCTCATCAAGCGGAACCCTAAGAAATTGAAAGTTCTCATCCACAGTAATCGGCTTATCTGACCCTGCAACTCCAATAGACGAAGACTTAACACGACAGACATAGTTCCTACTATTATCCCTGACCTCCACCTCCAACAAAGTATTGACTGTTCTGCTAGTTACCTCAAAAAAATCATTAACCATGTATTCATTAGCATTCACAAATGTAGAATATTTATTTTTTAAGGGCGAGTCTAATGGTAACTCCTTATCAACCAAACTCTGAATCTCTACTAGTTTTATTATTTTGTCATTCTCAGACTTGGATTTAGCAGAAAACAAGTCAGTGATACTCGTCTCAATTTTATCTCTCACGGAAAGAGGGATCGCATTTTTTTTCGCGAACTCGCGAACCGCACTAATAATATTCTCCGCACTATCCCTATTAGTGACTGACTGCTTACAACCCAGTGCCTCTTGAAAAAATGCGCTCTTTGATCCGGCCTGGATAAATCTTAAATAAGCCTCTCTTCCAAGCTCAGGATACACTATTGAAAATAAATTCAAGTCGAAAAAAGCCGCCTGTTTCAGCTCACTAATATTGATCGATGTGAGCGATTTAGGCTGCAGATTCATGTCAAACTCAAAACCGCTCTGATTTCCAAGCATGACAATAAGTATGCGGCCTTGATCGTCCGCCTCAACAGTAGAATAGTGAATGAAAACTATATTACCGCCAACCAGGCCCTTACGCTCAGGGAGGTTGCCAGTTCTTTCAAGCGACTTACATAAAAGCTTGACCAACACTGTAAAGTCTGCGCTACCGATATAATTGTATAGATGCTCAGCGGTTTTGTGAATGGACGTGCTATCGAAAACCCCATGCAGCTTTCCTTTTTTTCGAAACTTCTCCTCAATCTTCTCCACGAACATCTGCGCCGTAGTGTCAGAGTTATCCCAGATCGCTCCAAGTGATGAGACGAAAGGGAAATCGGTAATACTTTTGTCGCGCTCAAAACCTGCGGTAATAGCGGACTTAACGATTACATTTACCTTCCTGATCTCATCTTCGACTACTACTTCTCCAGCCATCGGTTCTTCTACGCTCATATACACTCCATGTTTGAGGTGACCGCCTGCATTGGAAGCATCGGCTTATCCTACGCGGCAAACTAACAATCAATCGGCAACCCGTAAAGCTGCATAAAGGATGAAATCATGCCTATGTGAGGTGAGCAGAACAACGTCAAAGAGTTCGCACTCCCTCATGATGACGGATATTTCACCTGAAGTTAACGCCTTGTGATGCTCATAGGAATCTCGTTTTCAGCTCAGCCTGGATAATTCGCCGTAGTCCAGCCTCCGCATCTCTCCTGTTGGAAAAACAAGCCGATAGACTGAACCACTCTTTCAGACGAAGGTTCCGATAAGCGACGATATCCAAGCCGGGAATATTAAGGAGGTCAGCGGCTTCTTCAAGTATTCTATCCAGTTCGTGAGCCGCCCATTTATTTTCAACTGCATCACAAATCTGCTTAACAGCATTTTCTCTATCCGAAGTCTCTGCTGTGGCGCTTACCCAACAATTACTGAGGTTATCTATAATATCAATAACAGTTATGCATAGTGCAATACAGCATTTCTCCCAATCGACGGGTTCCCCCCCGTTCTGTAGAAGCCAAATATCGACTTGAGACCTAGCGCGATAACCTGAAGATTTTTCATCACCTGCTAGATTGTGAGTGAGTACTGTACGCAAGTCATGTACGTGTTTATTACCTATCCCGTTTCGCGTAGCAGCCGGAGGATCGGAAACTTTCAGCAAATTACCTACCTCCCGAAAAGCGGATTGCCCTGCTTCAACTAAAAAACCATAGCTCCAAGTCACCAGCTTTGTGAAGTAGAGCTCATCCATAGGCTCTTCAGGGCGCCGCAGTGTAACTACCTTTACCATGTCAGTGTTAGTAGAAGAGTTCAACAGCAGAGTGAACTCATCCGCTTTTTTCAAAACTTCTGAAAAGTTCATCGTGGACGGAGCCTCGCTGGATAAGGGTCAGCTAAGGTGCCCCTATAGTTAAACACTATAGAGAAATCTCTTACTACTTTCCCAACCGCCAGCTCTAGCCCTGGAAAGTAATTCTCAGTCAGGTCCACACACTGTCCAAGCCCTTCTACTCTAACAGACCATCTTTCAGGACCAATTCGACGCTCCACAATACCACTAAAGATTTTAGGCTGAAATGCTTCATCAGTAAGGACGTGCCGATTAGTAACTCTACCAGCCTCAACAAACTCTGTTTCATTCGCTAACCTTCGCCAAGCCTCGGCGCTAGCTCTCTCATTATTAGAAAGCCAGGTCATCACCGCTTCCAGATAGCGAAATCTTGGCTGCATTTGATTGACACCTATTGCCGCCATATCTAGCAATATGTCTTTGATTGCCAGGCGCTGGACTTCCCTAGTAGGTAGGGGTTGACGAGTTCCTTTAAATATCCATCGCCGAGTAAATACTAACCACTCCATTGCTAGCAACAGTTGGAGACACCTGATATCGGATGAAATATCAGAGTATACATTGCGCAAATAACCGGATGCCGCCTGGGCTTGCCGTACGACACTATCAGAAACCTCGTCATCCCCCTCCAACTTAAGAGGTGCTAAGGCTTTCGCCCGTATGTAATACCCGGCCGTAGAACCTGCCGCTATCAATGCATCAAAGGCATCGTCAGCGAGATCTGAATCGTCAAGCACCTCCGCCAAAATAAGCCTTTGGCGTTGGTACTGGTCATAGTGTGTTGAATCTAAGACACTAGTATCAATCAAATCTAAGGTAGCGCGTAAATCAGCTTGGATTTCAATTGTCTGCACTTCATTGAGTGCGTTAGTTTCTCTTAATATCCGAGCCGGCATCCACAAGGCGATATCTAACGGCACGTAACTATCTACTCTACCGGTTGCTATGCGTACTGCTTCTCTAGCTGCCTTATAGCTAGACCAAACCGCATTTCCGCTTTTATCTCTCTGTGCGCTATCAGTAGCCAGAAATCCGTAAGTCGCGGCACGTTCGACCCAGAGATGCTCTCTGGTTCGGCGCGAAGCAAAAATTCCTTTAGCCCCTTTCTGCTCTATAATCTGAAGCGCAGAATCAACTACCACAGTAGCTTCTTCCAGCAGCTTCTCTTTTTCATCAGGAAGGATGTCATTGTGAGTTCGAACGTACGCCCGCCGAAGTGCAGACTCTTGGAGCATCAAACGACCATTGCTTACACCAGTTACTCCTCTCAGAGTTGTTAGTGCTCTCCCAACATCGGCATAACTATTCGAATAGCGATTGCCCGCTGGGCCATCTGGTCCCAATGCATGCGCAATTTCTGCTACAAAGAAAGTCTCCTCACTATTGTCGGGCCCCGCTCTAGTCGCACAATGAATCAGGTGGATCAGAGCAGCCGCCTCAGCATCTGCGCCCCCCAATCTGCGATTACAGACAATTTCTGCCTCAATCTGTAACCTTGCTCCAATGAGGTATTCAGAACACTCATCATCAGCCTGTTTCCATCGAAAAAGATCTTGCCCTTCGAATAACTCCATGACTAAATCAAGATCGATTCCATGGCCTACATAACCTCGATCAACGGTAATAGCTCGGAATACTAGACTCAATGGAATACTTTTATAAAGACGAGACGCCGCCATTACGTAGTCAATCAACTTCCCAGCAGGACTATCACTGGAAATGTCAAAATCCCCTACCTCTGAAATTGTAGGAGATTCAGGATGTTTTAACCCTTCGGCTACAAGTAGTTGACCTAAAGTACCTAATGCTCTGATAGGTTTTGGTTTGGCGCCGCGCGTTCGTAACTCTCGCTCCACCACTGTAGCTTCTCGACCTAATCCATCAGAGATACGTCCTCTGCTTAATGGAAGCGACCAGTAGAAGTTTGCAAGTGCGTGTTCACTTGGTGCTTCAGAAGCATTATTTAAATCTGCATCCGGTGCAAAATTTGTGATGAGTACCGATAATGAGCTCTGTTCTTCCTTGGACAACGTCGAGCTGGCTTCGAAAAGCCGGCCTTGCATCGCGCCAATTTGCTCTATTTTATAAGATGTACCTACGACAACTACTTTATGGCCGCCGCTTCTGAGAGCCCTCAATAGGTCATCGTATCTTTGCGGAGATGCGGTAGCATCTACGATTAGAAGAGTTACTCCACCTGCCTTATCGACTGCTTGCAGGAATTCTGAAAGGTCACCTGGTTGCGGCACTCGCCCCTGAGCCATTAGTACTGCAGCGCCATGTTCTCGCGCGCGCAGAGCTAATCTGGCGATCGAAATTGATTTGCCTACGCCAGATTGACCATGAACAATTATGGCGCCCTGCTGTGTATGGTGTTGGCCGAGTGCTCTTTCCGTGCGACTCCATAAACCTGGTTCAAAGTCTCTTACGATAGCATAGTGACGCCTCACTCCCTCGAAAACCGCTCTCGCCCCGCCGATTATCCCGTGAAAATTATGAAAGTATAAGGATTCTTCATCCGGGCTATAAGGTGCCAAAAAACCCATCCATGAGTCATCTACAATAGATGCCGAAGCTTGGGTATGAAGACGCAACTTAGCCGAGGTTATAAGTTTTTTGCCATCTGAAAGCGACACAACCTCCGGTTCATTCCACGAGTCCGCTTCAGATGAGGAAAAGGTATTGTTAACATATGTCAATATTTGAGACAAACCACGTTCATCTCGGATAATTATTCCATTCTCTCGCAGCTCATTATAAAGCGCTGCGTCTTCCCCACTAAAAGAGGGCTCATCTCCACACCACAGTACGCCGCTTTTGGGGGCGCTGCATAGTCCTGTAAGTATCTCTTCAGGTCTAAGCCAATCCATGCCCGGGCTATAGCCATCTATGACTATCAGCCCCAGCATAGTTGCTGTTTCATCTAGATTTCGTAGCATAGCGCCTGTATGCCGTAATCTCCGGGTAGCTAGGCCTCTCACTGACAGAGGAGGCTGCATGTCCGGGATCCCCGCGCTAGCACGGCCAAACAAATAGTAAATTGGCGGCCGCCGGATACTTCTCAATGCTCTTGGAGTAGGTGTACCCAATAAAACCAACTCAGGCTCTCGCCCTCCACTAGCAAAAATGTTGCCAATCCCGGGATCAATTGAAGAAGTAAATACCGCGCTAAATCGAAACTCACTATTTATGACCAGTGACGCGGATGGCGTCCTTCTTGTAAATCTCTCCCCGAGCCACGTATAAAAACTTTCAGGCAGAGATTCTCGACCTAGGAGATCGCTCCAAGAGCTACCGCTCTTCCCAGCTTTTTCAATTGCCATGCCAAGCACCGGATCGGGTGCGCCAGTGCTGTAGCCGACAGTTTGGCCTAAAATGGCAACCACTGGCCTATTAGCTGTCACGAATTGGTGGAGGAGTTCCTCTCCCCTGCCGTCCTCACCTTGGATTTGAGTCAAGAACGATCCCTCCGCAGGTTCACATGAACAATAGTATGGAAGCTTATGTAGATAAGCATAACACCCGACTGTGTGGCTAGGGTATGCCTCAGCTGATACGGCCAAATGCCATCCCATGCTTGGACGCCATTTCATAGGTGACAGCCATATTGATACAGATGTATAGTGACACCCTAAGTGATACGGAAGGCTTTACAATGTTCATTCGCGCCTACCTTCGAGCTTCGACAGATGAACAGGACGCCGGTCGCGCACGAGCTGCGCTGGAGAAGTTCGTGTCTAGCTATGGCAAAGCTATCGCCAGTGAGTATTTGGAGAATGCTAGTGGTGCTTCCCCTGACCGAGTAGAGCTGCTTAGGCTACTCAAAGATGCTAGGCACGGAGATGTCCTACTCATCGAGTCTATCGACCGTTTGTCGCGTCTTCCCGTGGATGACTGGCAAAAGCTCAAAGCCACCATCGACGCCAAGGGACTACGTATCGTCGCACTGGATCTTCCCACGAGTCACCAGGGTATGCGCGACACTAAGGGTGACGAGTTCACTGACCGAATGCTCGGTGCCATCAACTCCATGCTGGTAGAAATGATGGCAGCCATTGCACGAAAGGATTATGAGCAACGCCGTGAGCGTCAGGCCCAAGGAATAAAGAAAGCTAAGGCTGCTGGCAAATACCATGGTCGGCAGATCGATGCAGATTTGCACAAGCGGGTGAGGGAATTGCTGTCCGCTGGATTAGGCATTCGTGCGACCGCACGCCACGCCGATTGCTCGACTACAACGGTGATGAGAATTCGGGATTTCAGCTGACCGACGAGGCATCGTTACACCGACGTATCCTGATAACCCTAATGATCCTCAAGGATCGCCGCTGGCGGTCTCGCCACTAATACGAGGCGATTGTATGGCACTGAGCTGACCAATACACGGATGCCACCCGCCCCGGCTGATCCGGGCCTGGACCAAAGCTCTGTAGGCTATGGGTTCTGGTGCGCATTTGCGCCTATGCCGTCGCGAATTACACGATAAGCATGCCGCTACGATATTGCTGCGCCCATCACGCCCGCCATCCTGACGAGCGACCAAATGCTCAGCCGTGCATTGGAACTGGCGAGCTTGGCTAAGGCTGATACCGTAAACGCTCGCAAAACATTCAACAGAAGAGCGCCACATTGGGTACTGGCAATAGAAGCAGCGCCCTTTCTGGTGTTCGAAGGCATTTGATCGGGATTTGACGAGAGTTTTGGAGTGTGTGGGCACAACGGCCTCCTAACGAATTAAGGAAGTCCGCTGAGCTCTCAGAGCGCTACACGGTACCAGTCGATTCGATCGAACTGGCCAAGCATCAAGCCCTATGGATCTCGACAGCTGGAATTTACCTCGCAGCACAGCCACCCGCAAGCATCGCAATAGCTCGCTGCCAAAATCGGAGGAATCCATCCCTCATGCGGCGGCGCTGAATCGGCCGCCTAGCACCAACCCTGCTACGCTTGTCTCAACAATCCCCCAATCTAGGCATGCAGGCTAATATGGCCAACCCACTCGATCTGAAAGACGCCCTCCGCCTGCTGAGCGTCAATCAGCTAGCCATCGCGGCAGCAGTCGAAGAGCTCGCCCTCTGGGCTAAACAGCAGGGGGCAACGGAAGCATTCCAGCACGTCCATGATTGCCTGGCGACGCTGGACGGAAACTCACACTCACTTACCGTAGCGATTGAAGGCACGAGCATGAATGAATCAGTGCATTGAGCGTCGCAATGCGCGTCCTAAACTGCAGAACCTGAAAATCAAGCAAAAAAAAGCCCCACCGGACGTACCGAGCGGGGCTTTTTCATTTGTCTGATGCTGTCACCCTGCTGTCACAGGGATTTTAGCTACCAGACCAAATCTGGGGAAAGTGCCGAATTCATTGGTGCCGGAGATAGGAATCGAACCTACGACCTTCGCGTTACGAGTGCGCTGCTCTACCGACTGAGCTACACCGGCTGGGTGTGGTGTGTACGCTAGCATTTGCTTGGGGAAAGGTTCAACCAGCAAAAAAAGCTCCGCGGGTGAGCGCGGAGCTCTAAAAACTACTTTAAGGCGTAGCAGCCGCTGCCGCAGCAGCACAACCTTTAGGCAGGTAGTCGGCATCTACACTACTGGCACTGCAACTCCAGCCCGTCGCTACACTACGGGTTAGTGTAATCACACCCGAACTAATAACGGTCGGCGCATTAAGCAAAGAGCAGGTAATAGTCGTACCAGTCACGCCCACGGTACAGTTTTGAGTGGTATCAGAGCCACCAATACCGGCAGCAGTGGAAGGCGTTACACCATTACCCAACTGTTCCTCGAAGCCATGCTGCAGTGCCGCGATCTCTGCAAGTCCTGCAGTGGCTTTCGCACGGGCCTGGTATTTCGAGTAAGCAGGAATAGCGATAGCCGCCAAAATACCGATAATGGCGACCACAATAAGCAATTCAATTAAGGTAAAGCCTTTCTGAGTTTTCATAGATCCGTCTATCTCAACAAGTAAAAAACCGGCCAGAATGCTAGCATTCTGGCGCAGTTTTAGTAAACACTTACGTCGATCAATATTGAAATGCTAACTCCAATACAGAACCGTTAAGATCAAGAACAGCCCTTTGGCTTGTAGTCGGCGGTGATAATGGCGTTAGTCGCACAGGTCCAACCGGTCGTTGCGTCTCGGGTCAACGTGATGGTGCCAGTCGAAATAACAGTCGGCGCCCCAACCAGAGCACATACGATAGTCGTACCAGTTACGGTGAGGGTGCAGTTCTGAGTCGGGCTAGTACCGCCAATGCTGGCCGCAGTTGATGGTACAACACTGCTGCTCAATGCATCTTCAAAGCCCGTTTTAAGAGCCGAAATTTCTGCCAAGCCAGCGGTGGCTTTAGCGCGTGCCTGATACTTGGAGTATGCAGGGATCGCAATAGCGGCCAGAATGCCGATGATCGCTACAACGATCAACAGCTCGATCAGGGTAAAACCCTTCTGTCCCTTCATATTTTCGTCTCCGAATGTGTAAAAAGGCTGATTGCCTGAAAGGACATCAGCAAACCCCATGCCATTCTCTGGGACCGTAACTACAGGCAGCAGGGTGGCCTCGGGATTCTGCAGGCGCAGACAGAATGAGGACGAAACTGACGTTTTTTGTCACACCCTTTTATCCGATTTGGCACCACCGCCCGACTACGCTATAAAACACGGATTAGTTGTGTCTGGTGCCTAAATGAACGATATCGCCCTCACTGGTTTGGCCAAGCATTTGGTCCAAGCCGAACTGCTCACTGACAAAAGCGCGCAACAGGCGTATCAGCAAGCCCAACGCAACCGAGTGCCGCTGGTACATTTCCTGGTACAAGCCAAGCTGGTGAAGAGCCGCGAAATCGCCGAGGTTGCCTCCGAGCAATTCGGAGTGGCCTTCATGGACCTCAGCACTTTGGACAAGGAAAGCCAGCCAAAAGGACTGGTCAGCGAGAAGCTCATTCGCCAGCACCACGCCCTACCTTTGTGGCGGCGCGGTAACAAACTCTTTGTGGGTGTATCCGACCCCACTAACCATCAGGCGATCACCGATATTCAGTTCAGCACCGGCCTGACCACTGAAGCCATCCTTGTCGAAGACGACAAGCTGATGGACGCCATCGATAAATTTTTTGATAACGGCAGCACCGGCCTTGAAGAAATGGCCGATGTAGATCTGGACGGACTCGACGTTCAAGTAGTGGACGACGGCAAAGATGAGCCAGTAGGCCAGGAGTCGGATGACGCGCCGGTGGTACGTTTCGTCAATAAGATGCTGCTTGACGCGATTCGAGGCGGCGCATCGGACTTGCATTTTGAACCCTACGAAAAGATCTACCGGGTGCGCGTCCGTACCGACGGCATCCTACGCGAAGTGGCCAAGCCTCCAATCAACCTGGCGGGCCGTATCGCCGCTCGCCTGAAGGTCATGGCCAGCCTGGACATCTCCGAACGGCGCAAGCCACAGGATGGCCGAATCAAAATGCGCATCTCGAAGAACAAGGCGATCGACTTCCGAGTCAATACCTTGCCCACCCTATGGGGCGAGAAGATAGTGATGCGGATCCTCGACCCTTCCAGCGCCCAGATTGGCATTGATGCGCTGGGTTACGAAGCAGAACAAAAAGAACTCTACTTGCAGGCACTCCGCCAACCACAGGGCATGATTTTGGTCACCGGCCCTACCGGCTCCGGTAAAACCGTATCGCTCTACACCGGCCTAAATATTCTCAATACCGTGGATATCAACATTTCCACCGCCGAAGACCCGGTGGAGATCAACATGGAAGGTATCAATCAGGTCAACGTCAACCCCAAGCAAGGACTGGACTTCGCCCAGGCACTGCGCTCGTTCCTGCGTCAGGATCCGGACGTGATCATGGTGGGTGAGATACGCGACCTGGAAACTGCGGAAATTGCGATCAAGGCCGCACAGACCGGCCACTTAGTGCTGTCGACGCTTCACACTAATAGCGCTGCGGAAACACTGACTCGCTTGCAGAACATGGGGGTAGCCGGTTTCAATATCGCGACCTCGGTCAACTTGATCATCGCCCAACGGCTCGCACGCAAACTCTGCACCCACTGCAAGAAAGAGATTCAGATCCCTCGCGAAACGCTTATAAAAGAGGGGTTCCCTGAAACCCGCATCGGCACCTTCAAGGTCTACGAACCGGTTGGTTGCGACCAATGCAATGGCGGTTACAAAGGCCGCCAAGGGATTTACGAAGTGGTCAAAAACACCCAGGCACTGCAGCGCCTGATCATGGAGGAAGGTAATTCCATTGATATCGCCCGCCAAATGCGCAAGGAAGGCTTCAATGACCTGCGTACCTCCGGGCTGGACAAGGTCATGCAAGGTGTCACCAGCCTTGAGGAAGTCAACCGGGTTACCAAGGACTAAGCGATGGCGGTCAAAGCGGCAAAAGTCAGCGTCTATGCCTGGGAAGGCACGGACCGTAAAGGCACCAAGATAACCGGCGAACTGAGCGGCCCCTCGCTGCCGTTGATCAAGGCACAACTGCGTAAGCAGGGCATCAACCCAATCAAGGTTCGAAAGAAATCCACGTCACTGTTCGGCAAAGGTAAAAAGATCAAGCCGCTGGACATTGCACTGTTCACACGCCAGATGGCGACCATGATGCGCGCAGGCGTACCACTGCTCCAGTCCTTTGACATCATTGGCGAGGGCTTCGAGAACCCAAACATGCGTAAGCTTGTCGACGATCTCAAGCAACAAGTCGCTGCCGGTAATAGCTTTGCAAGCGCCCTGCGACAACGACCGCAATACTTTGACGACTTGTACTGCAACCTAGTCGACGCAGGCGAACAGGCCGGCGCTCTGGAAACACTCCTGGACCGCGTGGCCACCTACAAGGAAAAGACAGAAGCACTCAAAGCCAAGATCAAAAAGGCCATGACCTATCCAGCAGCGGTGCTGGTGGTTGCCTTTATTGTTTCGGGCATTTTGTTGATTAAGGTAGTGCCTCAGTTCGAGTCCGTTTTCAAAGGCTTTGGTGCAGAACTGCCTGCCTTTACGCAGATGGTAATCGATCTCTCAGTCGTGCTGCAGGAATGGTGGTATCTGGTATTGGCGGCAATCATTGCTGCTGTTTATGCGTTTAAATATGCCCATAAAAACAACCAGCGTTTTCATGACGCAGTTGATCGCCTACTGCTCAAACTTCCCGTGATCGGTGGCATTCTTTACAAATCAGCGGTCGCCCGGTACGCCCGCACACTATCTACAACATTTGCTGCTGGCGTTCCCTTGGTTGAAGCACTGGACTCCGTCTCGGGCGCAACAGGAAATATCGTCTTCAAAACAGCCGTCAACCGCATCAAGCAAGATGTATCCACAGGTATGCAGCTTAATTTCTCCATGCGCACAACTGGCGTTTTTCCCAGCCTGGCCATCCAAATGACAGCCATTGGTGAAGAGTCGGGCGCCCTGGACGATATGCTCGACAAGGTCGCCAGCTTTTATGAAGCCGAAGTCGATAACATGGTCGACAGCCTAACCAGCCTAATGGAACCACTGATTATGGTCGTCCTCGGCGTCGTCGTCGGCGGCCTGGTAGTCGCCATGTACCTCCCCATCTTCCAACTCGGCAACGTCGTCTAACCATGCCCCTATCCGAATACCTGGCCAGCTCCCCCCTGGCCTTTACCCTCTGCGCGCTCATCCTGGGCCTTGTCGTCGGCAGCTTCCTGAACGTGGTCATCCATCGCCTGCCGAAAATGCTCGAAGCCGACTGGAAAACCCAAGCCCGCGACATCCTCGGCCTGCCCGCCGAACCCGCCGGCAAGACTTACAACCTATTACTCCCCCACTCCCACTGCCCGCACTGCGACCACAAGATCCGCAGTTGGGAAAACATCCCGGTCATCAGCTACCTCGTCCTGGGCGGCAAGTGTTCGGCCTGCAAGGCGCCGATCAGCAAGCGCTACCCGCTGGTTGAACTGGCTTGCGGTCTGCTGTCCGCTTTCGTCGCCTTGCACTTCGGTTTCGGCTGGCAAGCCGGCGCATTCCTGCTGCTGACCTGGGGCCTGTTCGCGATGAGCATGATCGATGCCGACCATCAGTTGCTGCCCGACGCCTTGGTGTTGCCGCTGCTGTGGCTGGGGCTGATCGTCAATGCGTTCGGCTTGTTCACGTCACTGACCGATGCGCTGTGGGGTGCGGTGGCGGGCTACCTGGTGTTGTGGCTGGTGTTCTGGCTGTTCAAGCTGGTGACCGGCAAAGAGGGCATGGGCCATGGCGATTTCAAGCTGTTGGCCATGCTGGGCGCTTGGGGTGGCTGGCAGATTTTGCCGTTGACGGTACTGTTGTCGTCGCTGGTGGGGGCCATTCTGGGGGTGATCATGCTGCGCATGCGCAATGCGTCGAACAGCACGCCGATCCCGTTTGGTCCGTATCTGGCCATTGCGGGGTGGATCGCATTGCTCTGGGGTGATCAAATAACCACCTCATACATGCATTTCGCTGGTTTCTGATGACAACAGCAGTTTCCAAACCCTGGGTGCTGGGGCTTACCGGTGGTATCGGCAGCGGCAAGAGCGCTGCGGCGCAGCGGTTCAGCGAGTTGGGCATTCACGTGGTGGATGCCGACCAGGCCTCGCGCTGGGTGGTCGAACTTGGCCGCCCTGCCCTGGCTGCGCTGGCTGAACACTTCGGCAACGGCGTGTTGCAGGCCGATGGCACCTTGGACCGCGCAGCATTACGCCAGCTGATTTTCGAAGATGCAGGCGAGCGGCGCTGGGTCGAGGCCTTGCTGCATCCGCTGATCGGTGAAGAGATCGCCCGCTCGCTGGCCAGCGCCACGTCGCCCTATGCGGTGTTCGTGTCGCCGTTGATGGTGGAGTCTGGGCAACACCGTATCGCCCAGCGGCTGTTGGTGATCGATGCCCCCCGCGAAGTGCAGATTGAGCGTACGCTGCGTCGCGACGCGACCAGCCCGGAGCAGGTGCAGGCCATTCTAAAGGCCCAAGCCAGCCGCGAAGACCGCCTCAAGCATGCGGACGACGTGGTGCTCAACGACCGCGATCTGGTCTGGCTGTATGCCGAGATCGATCGCCTGCATCACTTTTACCTGACCTTGCGTGGAGGCCAATCATGAGCCAAATGACCGTAGACTGCCCAACCTGTGGCGCCCCGGTGGAATGGAGCGCGGCCAGCCCGAACCGGCCGTTCTGCTCGGACCGTTGCAAACTGATCGACTTGGGGGCGTGGGCCTCCGAAGAGCACAAGATCCCGGTGGCACCGGATGCCGAGGATGAGATGTTCAGCGGGGATTTTCCGCATAACGAGCATTGAGCCCTGCCCTCAAGGCGTCGCTTGAAAACTGACCGCAGAATATAGCCCCTGTAGGAGCGGATTCATCCGCGAATGGCGCGCCGCTCCCATCAGACATCCCGCGGCGCATTCTTCGCGGATGAATCCGCCCCTACCTGGAGTCAATGTGAATCATCGTCCTTCCAGGGCGCTTGCAGGTACCGCGTGCGGTTGAAGGTTTCCAGCCACTCGGGGCAAAACACCACCAGCGCGCTGACGATCATCCCGTTGATAAACGCCTCGGGGAATATGATCAGCCACAGGTAGCCAATAAAGTCCCAGATCCACTCCGGCATCGCGAAGCGACCGTCTACCCAAAGCAAACCCAGCCCCGCCAACACGCACAGCAAGGCCGCCAACGCCGCAGGAAAGAACCCTGAGCAGAAGATGTACACGAAGGGATTTTTCGGCTGTGCCCGCTCGACCAGAATCGCGCACACCTCGGTCACCAACACCGGCAGGCCGATCAGCAGCAAGCCATTGATCCCGCCTGCAACCAAGTCCTGGCGCCCCATCAGGATCAGCCCGACCTGCGCCACCAGCCCGCCAAGAATCGCCAACGGCCAGTCCAACAGCAAGGTGACCGCCGTCATGCCGATAAAGTGATACGAGACACCGGTATCAAAGTCGCGCCGCACCAGCCACAACAGGAAAAGGCCCAACACCGTGCCAAACAGCAAGTGCTGGCGGCGGGTGTCGCTGAACAGCTCAACCCAAGGTGCGCGCAACGCGGCCCACGCCAGCAACGGCACATACAGGCACCAGCCAACGCTCAACGTCTCGCTGGACAGCACCTGCGCGCTGATCATTTTTTCGCCTGTTCCAACGCTTGGCGCAGGGCGGTGGCATCGCTGAACTCATGCTGCGCTACCACGCGCTGGTGATCGAGCTCGACCCACAACACTTGGCCGGCCTGGGCCGGATACTGCGGTGCGATACGCCCTTTGCGATCCAGTATCACCCGGTAGTTGTAACCGCGCATCGCCGGCACCGCGAACAGCTTGGCGATCAACGCCGGCATTTTCTCGACATCCGCCAGGAACACCGCGTCACGCTGCTCCAGATACCCCTTGGGCTGGCCCTGCATCGCCGTGTCCAGCAACTTGGCGCCGTCCATGTCCCGCGCCACCAGCAAAACCCGCGCCTGTGGGTTCAAGCTGTAGGGCTGATCGAACTGGTCCAGTAAGGTCCAAGGCGCCACGCTGTCGCCGGTTTCCAGGGCCATGGCCCAGGTGGGCAGCAGGCTGAGCAGAGCGATGGGCCAAAACTTCATAAGGCAATATTCCTCAGGTAAAACCACTGAATAGACTTTAGCCAGTTTACACCCGTGGCGTTTTCCACTGGTTTTGCCTTGCCAATGGAACAGCGCTTCCAGCAATGCGCATTTGAACGCTAAGCTTACCCCCATGGATGACTCAGACTACTTGCGCCTGCTCACCATTCAGGCCGAACAAGCCAATACGTTCCTCTCCAACGCCCGCAAGTGGGAACGCGAGCGCTGGGTGTGCGAGCGTTTGCTGCAGGGCTTGAACATTCCGTATCGCGCCGAGGATTTCGCCGCGGCAGGCCAGGAGCCGCCGGACGTATTGTTCCGCGATGCCAGTTTCGAGGTGTTTTTTGTCCTCGACGAAGGCCGTCGCCTGAACGATGAGTGGCGTGAGGAGTTGCAGCGCCGGCGCAGTGCCTTTTCCCTCAGCCAACTGGTGCGCCGCGAGGCCCGGCCCAAGCGCATTGGCGCGCCGGAGCTGTTGCAGCGCCTGGCGCCGACCCTGCGCAAAAAGGCCCACAACTACAAGGAGCGCGGCCTGGACCTGGGCGAGCTGGACATCATCGCCTTCGCGGCGCTGAAGCGTGAGGTGCTGGACCTCAACAGCCATTTCCCTCCACCCACCGAATACCTGCGCCAGGGCTGGCGCTCGCTGTCCTTGGTGGGGCCGACCTTTGCCCGGGTGCTGTTCGCCCACCCGGATGCACCGGACTTTTTGCGCAGCAACCTGGGCCGCAGCATCGTTTTTGATGTGGGCATCAGCCTTTAATGGATTGCTGGCCGCGCCAGTGTTACAAAGAGTGACTGCTGAACGCTGTAGCGTTTACGCAGTCTGAAGCGTCTACCGAAGAGGCCAACATGACCAGCCGACTCAACCCCGACGACCAGCAACGGGTCGATGAGTACCTGCAACTGCCCCAGCATCGAGTCGAGCGCCGCGCCTTTCGGCCCTGGCTGCTCCTTGTGGTGGTATTGGTTGCAGTGATCGGGTTGGGCCTGTTGAGCCGATTCTTGAGTTACCTGGTGCTATGAGCTGCCTTGCGCTCGCCCATTTCGCCCGCCATGCGCGGGCGCCCTCTATTGAGCCGAATTTTGTAAACCTTATGAGTACTTTCCATGACACATCGTATCGTGATTGTCGGCGGCGGCGCCGGCGGCCTGGAGTTGGCGACCCGCCTGGGTAAAACCCTGGGCAAGCGCGGCACCGCCAACGTAACCCTGGTAGACGCCAACCTGACGCACATCTGGAAGCCCTTGCTGCACGAAGTGGCGGCCGGCTCCTTGAACTCGTCCGAAGATGAGCTGAACTACGTCGCCCAGGCCAAATGGAACCACTTCAAGTTCCAGCTCGGGCGCATGAGCGGGTTGGACCGTGCTGGCCAGCAAATCCATTTGGCGGCGACCCTGGACGAAAACGGCGAAGAGTTAGTGCCAGCCCGTTCCATCGGCTACGACAGCCTGGTGATCTCGGTGGGCAGCACCACCAACGACTTCGGCACCCAGGGCGCGGCCGAGCATTGCCTGTTCCTGGACACCCGCAAGCAGGCCGAGCGCTTCCACCAGCAACTGCTCAACCACTACCTGCGGGCCCACGCCGGTGATGACACGCAACAGCAAATCAGCGTGGCCATCGTTGGCGCCGGTGCTACTGGCGTGGAACTGGCCGCCGAACTGCACCACGCAGCCCACGAACTGGCCGCCTATGGCCTGGGCAAGATCGAGCCGCAGAACCTGCGCATCACCGTGATCGAGGCCGGCCCACGGGTGTTGCCAGCCCTGCCCGAGCGTATCGGCCAGCCGGTGCACAAGACCCTGGAAAAACTCGGCGTGACCGTGCTCACCAACGCCTCGGTCAGCCAAGTGACCGCCGACAGCCTGATCACCGCCGACGGCAAGGTGATCCCGGCCAGCCTTAAAGTGTGGGCGGCGGGCATTCGTGCACCGGGCTTTTTGAAAGACATCGACGGCCTGGAAACCAACCGCATCAACCAACTGCAAGTGCGCCCGACGCTGCAAACCACCCGTGACGACAACATCTTTGCCTTCGGTGACTGCGCTGCCTGCCCGCAACCGGACAGCGACCGCAACGTGCCACCCCGCGCCCAGGCGGCTCACCAGCAGGCCTCGTTGCTGGCCAAGTCGTTGAAGCTGCGCATCGAGAATAAGCCGCTGCCGGAGTACCGCTACAAGGACTACGGCTCGCTGGTATCGCTGTCGAGCTTCTCGGCGGTGGGCAACTTGATGGGTAACCTGACCGGCAGCGTGATGCTGGAAGGGTGGCTGGCGCGGATGTTTTACGTGTCGCTGTACCGCATGCACCAGATGGCGCTGTACGGGATGTTTCGCACGGCCATGTTGATGCTGGGCAGCCGGATCGGGCGCGGGACAGAGCCGCGGTTGAAGTTGCACTGATAGACCGCAGCTCTTTTCGCGGATGAATCCTACAGGCGATGGTTGCCTGTGGAATTCATCCGCAAACCAGCCGAGTCACTGCTTCTTGCGATACGCCATCGAATCATCGATGCGCTTCAAAATATAATCCCCCGCCGCCACCGGCGCGTAACGACTCTCCCCTGCCGCTATCCCCAGATCACAGGGGTCCACCACTGCCTCATAGGTGGGGTCAAAAAACGTCGCGATCGAATAGCGCTCGTGCCCGGACTTATTCACCACCCGGTGCAAGGTCGAGCGGAAGCGATTGTTGGACCAGTGCGCCAGCAAATCCCCGACGTTAACCACCAAGCTGCCCGGGATCGGCGTGGCATCTACCCAGCTGTCGTTGCGCAACTCGCGCACCTGCAGGCCGCCGCTGTTGTCCTGGTACAGCAAGGTAATGCAGCCGTAGTCGGTGTGCGGCGCCACGCCGAATTGGTCGGCCTGGGCCATGGGCGGGTGCGGTGGGTAGTAGACCATTTGCGTGCGCTGCAAGGGCTTGCGGTACTTGCCCAGGAAGAAGTCTTCGGCGATGCCCAGCCCCGATGCCACGGCGGTCAGCAGGTCGGCGCCGGCCTTGCCGATTTCCTGGTAGTACTCAGCCAACGCCGGTTGCAGTTCGGGCATGAACGCTGGCCACTGGTTAGGCCCGCGCAAGGCCTGGCCGGCCACCACGCAAGGGTCGTCCTCGGGCAGCTCCAGGCCGATGCTGAAAAATTCCTTGTGGTCGGGCTTGGTGGCTTCATACATCAACGCCCCGCCCAAGGCGTGCCAGCCGCGATGGCGAGTGTTGACCGCGACCTGGCGCTTGGCATCGGCAGGGTGGGCGAAGAAGGTGCCGGCGGCGGCCATGGCGCGGTCGATCACCGGTTGTGGCACACCGTGGTTGATGATGTAGAAAAAACCGATGTCGACACAAGCCTGGCGGATGGCCTCGCCCGCACGGCGGATGCTGGCCGGGTCTCGCTCGCGAACACCCGACATGTCGATCAAGGGCAATTGTGCTGGGGCGGTCATGCTTCACTCCTGTTCAGGGATGAGGGGCCGGACGACTACCGGTATATACAGGAATAAGCATTTACTGTGCCGCCCTTTCCCGCGCGTGCCACAACACCTGACACCAACGCCTCGGCCAACCTCACGGCGACAAAAGCCCCGCACACATTGCCCCACGGGTGTGCACGAAGACCCCATCTGGTGCAACTTTAGGTGACAGCGCCCTGCGCCAACCTTGACCTATAATTTCAGCCAGGCCCGTGGAAACGGCCCGCCGGGTAGAAAACAAAGATCTGGCCTGCATCTTGCCTAACCTGTATATACAGGATCATATAGCTATCCTCACCCATCCCTCTTCATCAGGATTCCCGTCATGCCAGCGACTCTGCATATCCAGCCCGGCCACTTCGACCTCGACCAGTTGCGCGCCATCTACCAGCAGCAGGTGCCGTTCGAACTCGACCCGTCCGCACGCCAGGTGGTTGCCGACAGCCAGCGCACCGTGACCGAAATCATTGCCAGCAAACGTACCGTGTACGGCATCAACACCGGCTTCGGCCTGCTGGCTCGTACCTCGATCCCCACCGAGTCCCTGGCCAAGCTGCAGCGCAACCTGTTACTCAGCCACTGCACCGGCACCGGCGTGCTGCTGGATGACGCCAGCGTGGCGCTGATCATGGTGCTCAAGGTCGCGTCCCTGGCGCGCGGCTTCTCTGGCGTGCGCTGGGAAGTCATCGAAGGCCTGAGCAAGCTGTACGCGGCGAAGGTGTTCCCGTGCATTCCTTCGCAAGGCTCGGTAGGCGCCTCGGGCGACCTGGCGCCGTTGGCGCACATGTCGGCGGTGCTGATCGGCGTGGGCCGCGTGCGCCACCAAGGTCGCGAAATGGATGCGGTCGAGGGCCTGGCCCTGGCTGGCCTGGAACCGATGACCCTGGGCCCGAAAGAAGGCCTGGCGCTGATCAACGGCACACAGGTGTCGACCGCCCTGGCCCTGCGCGGCCTGTTCGCCACCGAGAAACTGTTCAGCGCTGCCGTCGTGGCCGGTAGCCTGACCGTTGAAGCCCTGAAAGGCTCTGACGTGCCGTTCGACCCGCGCATCCAGGCCGTTCGCGGCCAGCCGGGGCAGATCGACGTGGCGGTGTATTACCGCGAGCTGCTGGCCACCAGTGAGATCCGCGAATCGCACCGCGACTGCACCCGCGTGCAAGACCCCTACTCCCTGCGCTGCCAGCCACAGGTGATGGGCGCCTGCCTGGACCACATGCGTTTTGCCGCCGGCGTGTTCCTGCGTGAGGCCAATGCCGTGTCCGACAACCCGTTGGTGTTCAGCGCCGACGGTGACGTGCTGTCGGGCGGCAACTTCCACGCCGAGCCGGTGGCCATGGCCTCCGATGTGCTGGCCTTGGCCATCTCGGAAATCGGCGCGCTGTCGGAGCGGCGCATCGCCCAACTGGTAGACCCGGCACTGTCTGGCCTGCCAGCCTTTTTGGTGCGCGAAGGCGGCCTGAACTCCGGTTTCATGATCGCCCAGGTAACCTCCGCCGCCCTCGCCTCGGAGAACAAGACCCTGGCCCACCCGGCCTCGATCGACAGCCTGCCGACCTCGGCCAACCAGGAAGACCACGTGTCCATGGCCACCTTCGCCGCCCGCCGCCTGCTGGACATGGCCGGCAACAGCAGCGCCGTGGTCGCCATCGAGCTGCTCGGCGCCGCCCAAGGGGTGGACTTGCACGCACCATTGAAAACCTCGGAGCTGCTCACCGAGGTCATGGCCTTCATCCGCGAAGAAGTCGCCCACTACGACGAGGACCGCTACTTCGCCCCAGACATCGCCGCCGCGCGCGCCTGGGTGGAAAACGGTGCGTTCGGCCGCTGGTTGCCGTTCGCCCGGCTGCACGGCTAAGCCGCCATGCGCCGCTACCACTCGGGCCGCGACTTTACCCGCGCGCACAGCATCGCCGAGTTGGCGCACCTGGCTCGGCGGCGCCTGCCGCACTTTGCCTGGGAGTACCTGGAGGGCGGCGCCGAAGAGGAACACACCCTGGCGCGCAACCGCCAGGGCTTCGCCGACATCGGCCTGGCACCGCGCACCCTGGTGCCCTGCAGCACCACGCACACCGGCCGAACCCTGTTCGGTCGCGACTTGCCGCTGCCCATGGCCATCGGCCCGACCGGCTACAACGCGATGCTATATCGCGATGCCGACATTCATTTGGCCCGCGCCGCAACCGAACGCGGGCTGCCGTTTACCTTGAGCACGGTGTCCACCAGCTCCCTTGAGGAGGTGGTGCAGGCCGTGCCGGAGGTGAACCTGTGGTTCCAGCTGTATTGCCTGCGCAGTGCCCAGGTCCAGGAAAGCCTGCTGGCCCGCGCCGAGGCGGTGGGTTGCAGCACCCTGCTGCTGACCAGCGACGCGGTAGTGCTGGGCAATCGCGAATGGGACCGGCGCAACTTCAGCCAGCCCCGCCAGTTGAGCTGGCGCAACAAGTTCGACGTGCTCGCCCACCCGCGCTGGATGCTTCAAGCGTTATGGCCAAAGGGCATGCCGAGCATGGGCAACTTGCAACCGTACCTGCCCGCCGAACAGCGCACCGCCGCCGGGGCCGCGCATTTTATCGGCGCGCAGATGGACACCGCGCTGGATTGGGACGCCCTGGCCCGCCTGCGTGACCGCTGGCAGGGCCGCCTGTTGCTCAAGGGCGTGCTGCACCCGGCCGACGCCGAGCAAGCCGTCGCGCTGGGCCTGGATGGCCTGGTGATCAGCAACCACGGCGGTCGCCAACTGGACGGTGCACCGGCCAGCATCGATTGCCTGCCCGCTATCGCCGCCGTGGCCCAGGGCAAGCTGAGCCTGTTGCTGGACAGCGGCGTGCGCCGTGGCAGCGACATTCTCAAGGCTTGCGCCCTGGGCGCCGATGCGGTGCTGCTGGGGCGCGCCACCCTGTACGGCGTGGCAGTCGGCGGCCAAGCCGGCGCCGGCCATGCGCTGGACGTGCTGGCCCGGGAATTGCGGCTCGCGCTGGCCTTGCTCGGCCAACCGAACCTCGCCCAACTGGACCGCCACTGGCTGAACACGCGCCTTTAACTTTCATTGCTTGAGTGCACGCCATGAACGATTTGCCCCACGTACTCGAACTGCTGCGCCAGGCCCTCGGCGAGTCTGCCGTGTTGACGGGCCAGGCCATCAGCCCGCGCCACCACAGCGACTGGACCGGCCACGCCCCGCAGTGCCCCGCCGCCTTGCTGCTGCCGGGCAGCACCGAACAAGTGGCCAGCGCCTTGCGCCTGTGCAATGCCGCCGGCATCAGCGTGGTGCCCCAGGGCGGCATGACGGGGCTGGCCGGCGGGGCCGTGCCGCGTGCCAATGACATCGCCCTGAGCCTTGAACGGCTGCGCGGCATCGAAGAGATCGACAGCGCCAGCGCCACCATTACCGTGCGTGCCGGCACCACCCTGGAGCAGATCCAGCAGGCGGCCAACGAGGCCGGCTTTTTGTTCCCGCTGGACCTGGGCGCGCGCGGCTCTTGCCAGATCGGCGGCAACATCGCCACCAACGCTGGTGGCAACGCAGTGATCCGCTACGGCATGACTCGCGACCTGGTATTGGGTCTGGAAGTGGTGTTGGCCGACGGCCGCGTGTTGAACCTGATGAACAAGATGATCAAGAACAACTGCGGCTATGACCTGAAACAGTGCTTTATCGGCAGCGAAGGCACGTTAGGGGTCATAACCCGCGCGGTGCTCAAGCTGGCCCCGCAACCGGCTGAGCAAACGACCCTGCTGTGCGCCTTGCCCGACTACGCCAGCGCCGTGGCCCTGTTGCGCAAGGTGCAACGCGAGGTGGGTACGCCCCAAGCCTACGAATTGATGTGGCAAGACTTCTTCCGCCTGGGCGTGTCGTGGCTGGAAACCCCCGTGGCGCCAATGCCCGACGACTACCCGCTGTACGTGCTGTTCGACACCGCCGCGCCGCGCGAGCAACTGGAGCGATGCCTGGAAGCGGCCATGGCCGAGGGCCTGGTCAGCGACGCGATCTTTGCCAACTCCCACGCCCAGGCCCGCGCCCTGTGGAAAATTCGCGAGGCCACCGGCGAGTTCCCGATCCGCATGGTGCCACTCAATTTCGACGTCAGTCTGCCCATCGGCCAGATCGGCGATTTCGCCGACCTGTGTCGCCAACGCCTGGATCAGCGCTGGCCGGGCAACCACAGTGTGTACTTCGGCCACATCGGTGACAGCAACCTGCACCTCACCGTGGACTGTCGCTCGCTGCCGGTGCCCACGCCGCTGCTGGAAGTGGAAGAGCTGGTCTATACCGCCGTCGGCGAGCTGGGCGGTTCGGTGTCGGCCGAACATGGCATCGGCCTGCTCAAGCGCGAGTTCCTGCACCATTCGGTGGGGCCCGAGGCGCTGCACGCCATGCGCCAACTCAAAGACAGTTTCGACCCCAAAGGCATCCTCAACCCCGGCAAGATTTTTGAAAGCCAACCTGTATATACCGGTATGGCACGCTAACTGCAGCAGTCAAATCGGCAACCTATTTCCTGTAGGAGCATCCGCGAAGAACGCGCCGAGGTGTATCTGATGTAACACGGCGTGGCTTTCGCGGATGAACCGCTCCTACAGGGACGCAGCATCCCCCCTGGTTCTGATGAAGGAGTTTTCCATGCAACTCGATTTTCAGTTCAGCAAGACACTCGTTAGCCTGTGCCTGGCCCTGACATTGGGCACGGGTGCGGTCGCCGCCCATGCCGACCAACTGGCCGATGTAAAAAAAGCCGGCGTGCTGGAGGTGGGCACCGAACTGCAGTTCGCGCCTTTCGATTTCCTGGAAAACGGCAAGCAGACCGGCATGAACGCCGAACTGTTCGCCGAGCTTGGCAAGGAACTGGGGGTGAAAGTGCACTTCCTAGACCTGCCATGGCCGAGCGTGCTGCCGGGGCTTGAAGCGAAGAAATTCGACGTGGTGGCCGGGCCGATCATCGTCACCCAGGCGCGCAAGGAGCGTTACCACTTTATGCTGCCGATCGCCGAGGCCACCGTGGCGCTGATGGTCGGCGCCAAGGATGACAGCATCACCAAGCCTGAAGATATTTCCGGCAAGACCGTGGGTGCCGGCAAGGGCTCGGCCCAGCTCGAAGAGCTGAAGGCCTTCGCCAAGACCCTGCCCAAGGAGGTGACCATCCGCGAGTACGTCGACAATAACCAGGCCTATGCGGACCTGGCGGCCAAGCGCATCGTCGCCGTGGCCAACTCGCTGCCCAACGTGTCCTACGTCGCCGCCCAGCGCAGCAACCTGTACAAAGTGGTGATGCCGCCCTTTGGCAAGAAATCCTACTTCGCCTTCCTGGGCCGCAAGGATGCCGACGCCGACAGCCTGATTGCCGCCCTGGACGCCGCCCTGCTGAAAATGCACGACGACGGTCGCCTGGCCGCCCTGCAGAAAAAATGGCTAGGCGCGCAAATGGATGTTCCCAAGGCGGACTTCACGCCCACCTGGTAACCCGCCGCCCCGGTGGTCGGCCCTCACAGGCCGGCTGCCGCGTGCGATCCCGTCACCACCGTTTTCCACGCTGGAGTCGCCACGATGTTCGATTGGCCCCTGCTGCTACAGAACCTCCCCCTATTGCTCAACGCGCTGCTGATCACCTTTGAGGTATCGGTGGCGGCCTTGTTCATCGGCTTCTTCATCGGCGTAGGCGTGGGTGCGTTGCGCCTGTCGCCAGTACCCGCTCTGCGCCGCATCGGTGGCGCCTACATCTTCGTGTTCCGCGGCATTCCGCTGTTGGTGCAGTTGCTGTTCATCTATTACTTCTTGCCCCGTGCCGGCCTGCCTAACGTGTCGCCCATGGCTGCGGCGGTCATCAGCCTGTCGCTGTGCGCCGGCGCCTACATTGCCGAAATCATGCGCGGCGGCTTTCTGGCCATCCCCGGCGGCCAACTGGAAGCGGCCGGCCTGCTGGGCCTGAGCGCCGGGCAGATGCTGGTGCGCATTCGCGTGCCCCAGGCGGTGCGCCTCACACTGCCTGCGCTGGTGAATGAAATGATCCTGCTGATCAAGGCCTCATCGCTGGTGTCGGTGGTGGGCCTGGCCGACCTGACCCGCACCGCGCAAAACATCGCCGCCAGCGACTACATGTTCGTGCAGGACTACCTGATGCTGGCGGCCTTCTATTGCCTGATCAACATGCCCCTGGCCGCCTGCGGTGGTTGGCTGGAGCGGCACATGAAGGAGTCTGGCGCATGATTTTCGACCCCAGCGTCATCACCGATCATTTGGGCGAAATCGGCCACGGCTTCCTCGTTACCCTCGGTACATGGAGCGGCGGCGTGATACTGGGCCTGGCGCTGGGCATGCTGATCGCCGTGGCGCAGTTGTTCGGCAACGCCTTTGTCCGCGCGCCTCTGCGGGTATTTATCGAGGTCATCCGCAGCACACCGTTCCTGGTGCAACTGTTCCTGATCTACTACGGCGGGCCGTCGTTCGGCCTGGAACTGGACCCCGTGCCCGCCGGTGTTCTGGGCTTGGCGGTGTACGGCAGCGTGTATTTCGCGGAAATCTTGCGCACCGGTTTCGAGTCAATCAACCGCGGCCAACTGGAGGCCGCCGACTGCCTGGGCATCAGCCGTTGGCAATGCATTTTCCGCATCCAGGTGCCACAAATGCTGGTGATCATTTTGCCGGCGCTGGTCAACCTGGTGACCATCCTGTGCAAAGAAACCGCCGTGCTGTCGATTATCACCATCCCGGAACTGACCCTGGTGCTGACTGGTATCGGCTCGCAGACTTTTGCCTTTGTCGAAACCCTGCTGGTGCTGTGCATCGGCTATCTGTTGCTGGTGGAAGCCTGCTCGCGCGTGGGCATGTTGCTGGAAACCCGTGTTGGCCGATTCATGCAAAGAGGTACCCGATGAAAACGAACAGCAGCCGCGAAACCATGCTCAGCCTGCACCAGGTGGGCAAAAGCTTTGGGCCCAACCGCGTGCTCAAGGGCATTGACCTGACCGTCAGCCACTCCGAGGTGGTATGCCTGATCGGCCCCTCGGGCTCGGGCAAAAGTACCCTGTTGCGCAGCATGGCGTTCCTGGAGGAATACGATGAAGGCCAGGTGCTGATCGAAGGCCAACTGCTCGGTTGGCTGCCTGACACCGGCAAGGGCCGCAAACGCGCGCCCCAGGCCAGCATCAACCAGGTGCGGCAGAACGTCGGCATGGTGTTCCAGCAGTTCAACCTGTGGCCGCACATGACCGCCATCGGCAATGTCAGCGAAGCGCTGCTGCGGGTGCGTAAGCTGGGCAGCAGCGAAGCCCGCAAACGCGCCCTGGCGATGCTCGACAAGGTGGGCCTGGCGCACAAGGCCGACGCTTACCCTGCGCAACTGTCCGGCGGCCAGCAGCAACGGGTGGCCATCGCCCGGGCGTTGGCCATGGAGCCGCACATCATGCTGTTCGACGAACCCACCTCGGCCCTTGACCCAGAGTTGGTCGGCGAAGTGCTGCAGGTGATGAAGACCTTGGCCCGCGAGGGCATGACCATGGTGGTGGTCACCCACGAGATGGGCTTTGCCGCCCAAGTGGCCGACTCCGTGGTATTCCTCGACCAGGGCGAAGTGGTGGCCAAGGGCACGCCACAGCAGATTTTCCACAACGCCGAGCATCCGCGCCTCAAGCAGTTTTTGCAGAACTACCTGGACCGCAATGCCTTCTGGCAAGACAGCAAAGAGAGCGTCGAACTATGAGCCGCCTGGACACCCACAACCCCGACCTGCAGCGCCTGGCCCGGCCGCAAGTCCGCCAATTGGCGAGCTACAACGCCGGCCTTTCTGCCGAAACCGTGCGCGAGCGCTATGGCTTGCAGCGCGTCGCCAAGCTGGGCAGCAACGAGAACCCGCTGGGCCCGGCGCCGGCGGTCAGCACGGCGATGGCCCAGGCCTGCGCCCAGGTGGCGCTCTATCCTGATGCAAACTGTGGCTTGCTGCGCCAGGCGCTGGCGAAAAAACTCCAAGTGCCCACCGATCATTTGGTGTTCGGCAACGGCTCGGAAGACTTGCTCAGTATCATCAGCCGGGTGTTTTTGGACCACGGTGACGAAGTGGTCACGGTGGTGCCGTCTTTTGGCCTGCATTTTATCTACCCGATCGCCGCCGGCGCCCAGGTGATCGGCGTGCCGATGCGCGCCGATGGCAGTTTCGATGTGCCGGCAATGCTCGCTGCGTTGAGCAGCAAGACTCGCCTGCTGATGTTCTCGTGCCCCTCCAACCCGGTGGGCACCACCCTCAATGCCGCCGAGCTGGGCCAATTGCTGGCGGCCCTGCCGGCCGACTGCCTGTTGGTGTTTGACGAAGCCTATTACGAATACGCCCAACACGAAGCCGACTACCCAGACTGCCTGGGCATCATCCAGGCAAGCGGCAAGCCCTTCGTGCTATTGCGCACCTTTTCCAAGGCCTACGCCCTGGCCGGCCTGCGCATCGGCTATGGCATCGTCAGCGACCCGCTGCTGGCCGACTTGATCGACCGCCTGCGCACACCCTTCAATATCAACCGCGTGGCCCAGGCCGCAGCCTTGGCCGCCTTGGCCGACGAAGCGCACCTGAACCGGGGCTTGGCCCATGTCGCCAGCGAACGCACGCGCATGGCCCAGGCATTGGCTCAGTTGGAGGTTCACGCCGTTCCCTCCCACGCCAATTTCCTGTACTTTGCCACCCCGTTCGAGGCCGAGGCGCTGAACCTCGCGCTGCTGGCCGAGGGCGTGATCGTCAAGCCTTGGCGTGAAGCCCGTTACACCCGGTACCTGCGCGTGTCGATTGGCAGCGTCGAAGACAACGACCTGTTCCTGGCGGCATTGGCCAAGGTGCTGGCCACTGAACACAAGCGGACCTCCGGCTGATGAAAAACCCACCGCAAGCCCTGTACCAGCGCGCCAAGGATTACGTGCAAGGCAAACTGCGCGCAGGCGATTGGAAGCCCGGCGACCTGATCCCCTCGGAGAACCGCCTGGTGCAAGAGCTGGGCATGTCGCGCATGACGGTCAACCGCGCCTTGCGTGAACTGACCGAAGAAGGCCACCTGCTGCGTATCTCCGGGGTCGGCACCTTTGTCGCCGAGAGCAAGCCGCAGTCCAACCTGCTGCGCATCACCAACATCGCCGACGAAATCATCGCCCGCGGCCACCGCTACCAATGCCAGGTGCTGCACCTGGGCCGCGAGTCAGCGAGCATGGCGGTCGCGGCCGCGCTGTCGCTACCCACCGGCGCTTCGGTATTCCACCTGCTGTGCGTGCACCTGGAAGAAGGCGTGCCGGTGCAGTTGGAAGACCGCTACGTGAACCCCGAACTGGTGCCCGAATTTGCCCAGCAAGCCTTTGGCGAGCAACTGCAACCGGCGCGCTACCTGCTGCAGGTACTGCGGCCCAGCGAGATGGAACATATCGTCGAAGCCGACCACCCCACTAGCGATGAGGCGCGGCATCTGCAGATCGACGTGACCGAAGCGTGCCTGGTGTTGCTGCGGCGCACTTGGAACAGCGGGAAGGTGGTGACGTATGTACGGTTGGTGCACCCATCGTCGCGGTATCGGCTGGGCAGCCGGATGGCGGTGAATGGCGCTCAAAGGGATAGCTGAACCCTTCGCGGATAAATCCGCTCCTACAGCCCCCTGTAGGAGCGGATTTATCCGCGAATGCCCTACAAAAACACAGACGAAAAAAAAGGCGCCCTTCGCAGGTCGCCTTTTTTTCTGAATATGGTCGGGGTAAGGGGATTCGAACTCCTGACATCCTGCTCCCAAAGCAGGCGCGCTACCGGACTGCGCTATACCCCGGTACAAAAAAGGCACCCATAAGGCGCCTTTTTCGCTGCCTGACGCTGTTACACGTCAGGGCTTTTAAGATCTGACCCGGCGTACCGAATCAAAAATGGTGGGTCGTGTGGGATTCGAACCTACGACCAATTGGTTAAAAGCCAACTGCTCTACCAACTGAGCTAACGACCCAAAAATGGTCGGGGTAAGGGGATTCGAACTCCTGACATCCTGCTCCCAAAGCAGGCGCGCTACCGGACTGCGCTATACCCCGATATGAAATTTGGCTCCGTGACCAGGACTCGAACCTGGGACCCAATGATTAACAGTCATTTGCTCTACCGACTGAGCTATCACGGAACTATCAATTTCAGTACTGCAAGTTTCAAGATTGTATCGCTACCGCCTTGAACTCTTCGGCTTTCCCGCATCGCTGCGTTAGTGCCTCTGAGGCGCGCTATTCTACAATTTTCAAAACCCTTGTCAACCCCTAAGTTTCATTCAACACACTGAATTTTCAACTTTTTTCAGATCCCCGGTGAAGCGTGGTGATCTGCGTGGCGACTTACAGCGGGGCGCACTTTACTAGCAACGAATTGAAAATGCAAAGAAAAATCTCATGGCATTTTCGAAACCGGCGCAGGCCGGGGGTTTGCGCCCCAGGCCTGGCCTTTTGCTCAAGCAAACACGATCTCGTCGCCTTCCACCTTGGCCTGCACGCTGCTGCCCGGCAGGAACTGCCCGGACAAGATCAGTTGCGCCAACGGGTTCTCGATCCAACGCTGGATCGCCCGTTTCAGCGGCCGTGCACCGTACACCGGGTCGTAACCCACGGCGATCAGCTTGTCCAACGCCTCGGCGGTCAACTCCAGGCTCAGGTCGCGCTCGGCCAGGCGGCTGCGCAGGCGGCCCAACTGGATCTGGGTGATGCCGGCGATCTGGTCGCGAGCCAGCGGCTCGAACACCACCACCTCGTCGATACGGTTGACGAACTCGGGGCGAAAGTGCGAACTCACCGCATCCATCACCGCCGCACGCTGCGCCTCGCGATCACCCACCAGCTCCTGAATCTGCGCCGAGCCCAGGTTGGAGGTCATCACGATCACCGTGTTACGGAAGTCCACCGTGCGCCCGTGGCTGTCGGTCAGGCGGCCGTCTTCCAGCACCTGCAGCAACACGTTGAACACGTCTGGGTGGGCCTTCTCGACCTCGTCCAGCAGCACCACCGAGTACGGCTTGCGACGCACCGCTTCGGTCAGGTAACCGCCCTCCTCGTAGCCCACGTAACCTGGTGGTGCGCCGATCAACCGCGCCACGGAATGCTTCTCCATGAACTCGGACATGTCGATGCGCACCATCGCCTCTTCGGTATCAAAGAGGAACTCGGCCAACGCCTTGCACAGCTCGGTTTTACCGACGGCCGGTGGGGCCCAGGAACATAAACGAGCCACTTGGGCGGTTCGGGTCCGACAGCCCGGCACGGGAGCGCCGCACGGCATTGGAAACGGCCACCACGGCCTCGTTCTGGCCGATCACACGTTGGTGCAACAGGCTTTCCATTTTCAACAGCTTCTCGCGCTCGCCTTCGAGCATTTTCGAGACGGGGATGCCGGTCCACTTGGACACCACTTCGGCGATCTCTTCCTCGGTGACCTTGCTGCGCAGCAACTGGTTGTCGCTTTTACCGTGCTGGTCGACCATCTGCAGGCTGCGCTCCAGGTCCGGGATAATCCCGTACTGCAGCTCGGCCATGCGGCTCAGGTCGCCCCGCCGGCGCGCGGCTTCCAGCTCCTGGCGCGATTGCTCGATCTTCTGCTGGATCTGCGCGGAGCCCTGCACTTCGGCTTTTTCCGAGGTCCAGATCTCTTCCAGGTCCGAATACTCACGCTCCAAGCGCTGGATTTCTTCCTGCAGTTTTTCCAGGCGCTTGATCGCCGCGTCGTCGTCTTCTTTCTTCAAGGCCTGGGATTCGACCTTCAGTTGGATCAGACGGCGCTCAAGGCGGTCCAGCACTTCGGGCTTGGAGTCGATCTCCATGCGGATGCGGCTGGCGGCCTCGTCGATCAGGTCGATGGCCTTGTCCGGCAACTGACGATCGGTGATATAGCGATGGCTGAGCTTGGCCGCGGCAATGATCGCGCCGTCGGTGATCGCCACCTTGTGGTGAACCTCGTAGCGCTCTTTAAGGCCACGCAGGATGGCAATGGTGTCTTCCTCGCTCGGCTCGTCCACCAGCACTTTCTGGAAGCGCCGCTCCAGGGCCGCGTCTTTCTCGATGTACTGGCGGTACTCATTCAACGTGGTCGCGCCCACGCAATGCAGCTCGCCGCGGGCCAGGGCCGGTTTGAGCATGTTGCCCGCGTCCATCGAGCCTTCGCCTTTACCGGCGCCGACCATGGTGTGCAACTCGTCGATGAACAGAATGATCTGCCCTTCCTGCTTGGACAGCTCGTTGAGCAGGCCTTTGAGGCGCTCTTCGAACTCGCCGCGAAACTTCGCGCCGGCGATCAGCGAGCCCATGTCCAGGGACAACAGCCGCTTGCCGCGCAGGCCATCCGGCACTTCGCCGTTGATGATGCGCTGGGCCAGGCCTTCGGCAATGGCGGTTTTACCCACGCCAGGCTCACCGATCAGCACGGGGTTGTTCTTGGTGCGGCGCTGCAACACCTGAATAGTGCGGCGGATTTCGTCGTCACGGCCGATCACCGGGTCCAGCTTGCCTTCTTCGGCGCGCTTGGTGAGGTCCACGGTGTACTTTTCCAAGGCCTGGCGGGACTCTTCGGCGTTGGGGTCATTGACCGCATCGCCACCGCGCAGGTTGGTGATGGCATTTTCCAGGGCCTTCTTGCTCACGCCCTGGCCGAGCAGCAACTTGCCCAGCTTGCTGTTCTCGTCCATGGCGGCCAGCAATACCAACTCGCTGGAAATGAACTGGTCGCCCTTCTGCTGGGCCAGGCGGTCGGCCTGATTGAGCAGGCGCGCCAGGTCCTGGGACATGTTCACGTCGCCCGTGGGGTTCTGGATTTTTGGCAGTTGGTCGAGCTCTTTGCTCAATGCCTTGCGCAGGCTGTTCACGTCAAAGCCTGTCTGCATCAACAGCGGCTTGATCGAGCCACCCTGCTGGTCGAGCAGAGCTTGCATCAAATGCGCCGGCTCAATGCCGGGGTGGTCCATGCCGACGGCCAGGGATTGGGCGTCGGACAAGGCTAACTGCAACTTGCTGGTTAAACGGTCTATACGCATAAGTCACCTTCCTGATGGGCAGGCCGGAGCAATGAACACACCTGTAAAGAAAACCTGCCGAGATACCGCTATAGATGCGGACGATTGCGCAGGATTCAAGCTTAGCGGATGTATTGCCCTACCCTGTGGGCTATTCCAGCCACACCAACGAGGCAAACCGCCCGGTACGCGCACCACGACGGTAAGAGTAGAAGCGCGAGTCGCTCACGGTGCAAAAACCACCGCCATACACCGCTTCAATGCCGTGGGCTGCCAGGCGCAGGCGCGCCAGGGCATAGATGTCGGCAATGAACTTGCCAGGCTGGGCACCCGGCACAAAGGCTTGATCGCTTTGCGGATGCGTGGCGATAAACGCCTCGCGCACCTCGGCGCCCACCTCGAACGCTTGCGCGCCAATGGCCGGGCCCAACCACACCAGGATGTCTTCACCCGGCACCTGCAAGCTATCGGCCGCAGCTTCCAGCACTCCCGCTGCCAACCCGCGCCAGCCGGCATGGGCCGCCGCGACGCGGGTGCCGGCACGGTCGCAAAACAGTGCTGGCAGGCAATCAGCGGTCATCACCGTGCAGGCAATGCCCGGCGTTGCGGTCCAACTGGCGTCGGCCTCGGCGATTTCATCGGGGTTGGCGTGGGCCACGGCAACGCCATGAACCTGGCTCAACCAGGCAGGCTTTATGCCGAAATGATCGCTAAGCCGCCGGCGATTCTCGGCGACCGCGGCAGGCGCATCGCCCACGTGATCGCCCAGATTCAAGGATTCGAACGGCGCCAGGCTGACGCCGCCTGCGCGGGTGGTCACGCAGGCCTTGACCCAGGCTGGCGCAGGCCAATCCGGGGTCAACAGGCTGTGCGTGAAGTCATTCACCCGACAAACGCCTCGCGATCCTGCTTGAGCAGGGTCAGCAGCCAGACCAGGTCGTCGGGCAGCGGCGATTCCCAGTTCATGCGCACACCCGTGGTCGGGTGGGTCAGTTCCAGGAAGCGTGCATGCAGGGCCTGGCGCGGGAAGGTCTTGAGCGCCTCGACCATGGTCGGGTTGGCTGCCGGCGGAATGCGGAAGCGACCGCCGTAGGCCGGGTCACCCACCAACGGGAAGTTGATGTGCGACATGTGCACGCGGATCTGGTGGGTACGCCCGGTTTCCAGCTTGACCCGCACGTGCGTGTGGGAACGGAAACGCTCCAGCACGCGATAGTGGCTGACGGCAGGTTTGCCACCTTCCATCACCGCCATGCGCTGGCGCTGCTGGCCATGGCGACCGATCGGGGCGTTGATTTTGCCCCCGGCCGTCACCACACCAATGACGATACATTCATAAATCCGACTAACGGTACGATTTTGTAGCTGCGTAACCAGTTGAGTCTGAGCCTGAATGGTCTTGGCGACCACCATCAGACCGGTGGTGTCCTTGTCCAGGCGATGCACGATACCCGCGCGCGGCACATTGATAATGTCCGGCACGTGGTGCAGCAAGGCGTTGAGCAAGGTGCCATCGGCATGCCCGACGGCCGGGTGGACCACCAGGCCGGACGGCTTGTTGATGACAAGGATCTGGTCGTCTTCGTAGACGATGTCCAGTTCGATGTCCTGGGCAACCCACTCGCCCTGGGCTTCCTGTTCAGCGTTCAGTTCGAGGATCGCGCCGCCATGAACGATGTCACGCGGGCGTACTACGCCCCCGTCCACAGTCAGGAGGCCTTCTTTGATCCAGGCGGAAAGGCGCGAGCGCGAGTGCTCAGCGAACATTTGTGCGGCGACTTGATCGAGGCGTTGGCCGCCCAATTCGGACGGCACCTCTGCGCGAAGTTGTATGATCTCGGACATGCTCGGACTAGGCGGCGGCACAGCCTTTGGTTTCGGCTGCACGCTTGTGGTTAAATACGGCGTCTTTTGCCCCGAGGGTTCCACGGGGCGCCCATCATAACAGGACGGCCACGCCCAAGACAGCGGCCGTCATAGGGACGCTAGCCGCCATGCAAGTGAAACACCTGCTGCTGATCGCCATCCTCGGACTTACTGCCGCCTGTTCGTCGAAGAAGGAAGTTGTCGACGAAAACCTGAGCGAAGTCGAGTTGTACCAGCAGGCACAGGCCGACCTGGACAACCATAGCTATACCAGCGCGACCGCCAAGCTCAAGGCGCTGGACTCACGCTACCCGTTCGGCCGCTACGCCGACCAGGCCCAGTTGGAGCTGATTTACGCCAACTACAAGAACTCGGAGCCGGAGGCCGCGAAGTCTGCTGCCGAACGTTTCATCCGCCTGCACCCCCAGCACCCGAACGTCGACTACGCCTACTACCTCAAGGGCCTGACCTCGTTCGACCAGGACCGTGGCCTGCTGGCGCGCTTCCTGCCGCTGGACATGACCAAGCGTGACCCGGGCGCTGCCCGCGACTCCTACAACGAGTTCGCCCAGCTGACCAGCCGCTACCCCAACAGCCGCTACTCACCGGATGCCAAGCAGCGCATGGTCTACCTGCGCAACCTGCTGGCCTCCTACGAGATCCACGTGGCCGACTACTACCTGACCCGTCAGGCGTATGTAGCCGCTGCCAACCGTGGCCGTTACGTGGTGGAAAACTTCCAGGAAACCCCATCGGTCGGCGACGGCCTGGCGGTGATGGTCGAGGCCTACCAGCGTCTGCACCTGGACGACCTGGCCGCTACCAGCCTGGAAACCCTGAAGCTGAACTACCCCAACCACCCAAGCCTGAAGGATGGCGAGTTCGTGCCGCAGCAGGCCGAAGCGGACAACCGCTCGTGGCTGTCCAAGGCCACCCTGGGCCTGGTGGGCTCCGAGCCGCCGCTGCCGCCGGGTGAAACCCGTGGCAACCAGGAAGTCGTCAAGCAATACGAAGACGCCAAGGAAGCCATCCCGCACGAACTGCTGCCTAAGGATCAGGGCGGTACGCTGGAAGACCAGCCTGCCGAGCCTGCCGCCGACGCAGCACCGGCCAAGCGCTCATGGTTCAGCCACCTGACGTTCGGTTTGTTTGACTGATCGTTGCGGTGAGTTAAAAAAGGCGGCCTTCGGGCCGCTTTTTTTTGTGGTGTGCTTTTCGCGGATAAATCCGCCTCTACAGTGGGCAGGTCCGCAAACCTGGGCATACAAAACGAAGCTTGCTGACCGCTCGCCCCCCTCCTACACTGCCCGCTCTTCCCCGCCTGAGCCGTTCATCATGATTCGCCTGATTTTCTGGATCGTCATCGTTTTTGCCGGCATTTGGCTGTGGCGCAAATTCAAGGCTGGCGTTTCCCAGCCACAAAGCCCTCCCGGGCAGAAAACCCTGCAAATGGTGCGTTGCGCCCATTGCGGCGTGCACCTGCCCCACGACCGTGCCCTGCACCGTGGCCAAGAGTGGTATTGCAGCCAAGCACACCTGGAGCAGGGCCCAGGCCCACGTGAACGCTGAAACCCTGACCCCGGGCGGGCCTCAGGCGCAGCGCATGCTGCGCCTGTATCACCTGTACCGCCTGACCATCGGTATCACCCTGGTGCTGCTGATATCCAGCGACATGGACGACCGCTTGCTGGAACTGGCCGAAGGCCACTGGTTTCGCATCGGCAGCTGGGCCTACCTGCTGATCAACCTGCTGTTGGTAGTGCTGGTGGAGAACCTGCGCTACCGCGGCCAGGTGTTTGGCGTAGCGCTGTTCGACATCCTCATGCTGGCCGGGCTGTTCTACGCCGGGGGCGGCACCGCCAGCGGCATCGGCAACCTGATGGTGGCGTCGGTGGCCATGAGCAACCTGCTGCTGCGCGGCCGCGCCGGCCTGATGATTGCCGCGCTGGGCTCGATCGGCGTCATCTACCTGACCTTCTACCTCAACTTCAGCCACCCCTCGCCCATCAGCAACTACGTGCAGGCCAGCACCCTGGGCGTGCTGTGTTTCGCGGTGGCGCTGTTGGTGCAAGCCCTGACGCGCCTGCTGCGCACCAGCGAAAGCCTGGCCGAGCAACGCGCCAGCGCCGTGACCAACCTGGAAGAGCTCAACGCGCTGATTTTGCAACGCATGCGCACCGGCATCCTGGTACTGGACACCGTCAACCGGGTACTGCTGGCCAACGAGGGCGCGCTGAAACTGGTGGGCCGCTATAACCTCACCGGCAAACTGATCACTGCCTACTCCCCCGACTTGATCGAGCGGCTGTTGCAGTGGCAGAACAACCCGACCCTGCGCCTGCCCAGCCTGAAATTCAGCCCCACCGGGCCCACGGTGCAAGCCAGCTTCATTTCCCTGCGCCGTGGCGACCAGCAGCAAACCCTGGTGTTTCTAGAAGACATTTCGCAAATCGCCCAGCAGGCCCAGCAACTCAAGCTGGCCGCCCTGGGCCGCCTGACCGCTGGCATCGCCCACGAAATTCGCAACCCGCTGGGCGCCATCAGCCACGCCGGCCAGCTGCTGCAAGAGTCCGAAGCCCTGGACAGTGCCGATCGGCGCCTGACCCAAATCATCCAGGACCAGTCCAAGCGGATGAACCTGATCATCGAAAACGTGCTGCAGCTGTCCCGTCGCCGCGAGGCCGCACCGCAGTTACTCGACCTCAAGGCGTACCTGGAACAGTTTCTCGCCGAGTTCCGCGCCACCGCCCGCTCCCACGAACAGTTGCACCTGTACGTCAGCGACGGCCCACTCGAAACCCGCATGGACCCGCACCAACTGACCCAAGTGCTGACCAACCTGGTGGAAAACGCCCTGCGCTACAGCGCCCACACCCATGGCCGCGCCCAGGTGTGGCTGAACCTGTTCGTGGAACCGACCAACGGTCTGCCGATCCTCGACGTTCTCGACGACGGCCCCGGGGTTACGCCCGAACAACTGGAGCACCTGTTCGAGCCGTTTTTTACCACCGAGGCCAAAGGCACCGGGCTTGGGCTGTATATTTCCCGGGAGCTGTGCGAAAGCAATCAGGCCCACCTAGACTACAAACCACGTGAAAGAGGCGGCAGTTGCCTGCGCATCACTTTCGCCCATGCACGCAAACTGAGTTGAACATGAGCCCACGGCAAAAAGTCCTGATCGTCGATGATGAGCCGGATATCCGCGAACTCCTGGAAATCACCTTGGGGCGGATGAAGCTCGACACCCGCAGCGCCCGCAACGTCAAGGAAGCCCGCGACTGGCTGGGCCGCGAAGCCTTTGACCTGTGCCTGACCGACATGCGCCTGCCCGATGGCACCGGGCTGGACCTGGTGCAACACATCCAGCAGCGCCATTCACAGGTGCCGGTGGCGATGATCACCGCCTACGGCAGCCTCGACACCGCCATTAACGCGCTGAAAGCCGGGGCCTTCGACTTCCTCACCAAGCCGGTGGACCTGGCCCGCCTGCGCGAGCTGGTCGGCACCGCGTTGCGCCTCAATGGCCCCACGGGCGAGTCGCCCACCATCGATGACCGCCTGCTGGGCGACTCGCCGCCCATGCTGGCGCTGCGCAAGCAAATCGGCCGTCTGGCCCGCAGCCAGGCGCCGGTGTACATCAGTGGCGAGTCGGGCAGCGGCAAGGAACTGGTCGCCCGGCTGATCCATGAGCAGGGGCCGCGCTGCGATGCGCCGTTCGTGCCGGTCAACTGTGGCGCCATCCCGTCGGAGTTGATGGAGAGCGAGTTTTTTGGCCACCGCAAAGGCAGCTTCACCGGTGCCGTCGAAGACAAACCCGGGCTGTTCCAGGCCGCCCACGGTGGCACGCTGTTCCTCGACGAAGTCGCCGACCTGCCGTTGACCATGCAGGTCAAGCTGCTGCGGGCGATCCAGGAAAAAGCCATCCGCAGCATCGGTGGGCAAACCGAAACCGTGGTCGACGTGCGCGTGCTGTGTGCCACCCACAAGGATTTGAACGCCGAAGTCGAGGCCGGGCGCTTTCGCCAAGACCTCTACTACCGCCTGAACGTGATCGAGCTGCGCGTGCCGTCCTTGCGCGAGCGCCGCGAAGACATCGGCCTGCTGGCCGGCAAGGTGCTCAAGCGCCTGGCCCTGGGCAGCGGCTCGCCACCGGTGCAAATCAGCACCCAGGCCATGGAAACCCTCAAGGGCTATCGCTTCCCCGGCAACGTGCGTGAGCTTGAGAACATGCTCGAACGCGCCTACACCCTGTGTGAGAACGAACGCATCGAAGCCAGCGACCTGCGCTTGGCCGAATGCTCGCCGGGCAAGGACGGTGGTGAGCTGGACCTGACCAAGATCGACAACCTGGAAGATTATTTGGAAGGGATCGAGCGCAAGCTGATCCTGCAGGCCTTGGAGGAGACTCGCTGGAACCGCACGGCGGCGGCGCAGCGGTTGAATTTGTCGTTCCGGTCGATGCGTTACCGGTTGAAAAAATTGGGCTTGGATTGAGGCGTTTTTTTCGCGGATAAATCCGCTCCTACAGAAGGAATACAATCGTCTGTAGGAGCGGATTTATCCGCGAAGAGGCCCTCACCCCAACCGCGCGCCCGGATCGTAAGGCGCCGGATCAATAATCGGCGCACGCCCCAGCATCAAGTCGGCAAACAGCTGGCAAGAGGCCGGCGCCAGCACCAAGCCGTTGCGGTAATGCCCGCAGTTCAGCCAAAGCCCGTCAAACCCCGCCAGCGGCCCGATAAACGGAATGCCTTCCGGTGACCCCGGCCGCAGCCCAGCCCAGTGCCCTACCGGCGTGGCGTTCGCCAGGGCCGGCAATAACTCCACCGCCGAGGCCTTGAGGCTTTCCAGCGCGCTCAGCGTCGGCGTCTTGTCGTAGCCCTCATGCTCCAGGGTGCTGCCGATCAAAATGTGCCCATCGCGCCGTGGGATCGCGTAGCGCCCCTTGGCCAGCACCATGGCCGGCAAAAAGTCTGCATCGCACTTGTACAGAATCATCTGGCCTTTCACCGGTTCCACCGGCAAGTCCACGCCCAAGGTGCGCAGCAGGTCGCCGCTCCAGGCCCCGGCCGTCAATACCACCTGATCGGCCCGCAACTCGCCCTGGGCCGTGTGCACGCCCACGACTTGCGCGCCATCACGGATAAATCCGCCCACCTCGCACTGCTCGCGCAAGGTCACGTTGGGCAGCGCGCGCAACGCCGCCTGCAACGATTTGACCAACCGCGGGTTACGCACGTTGGCCACGTCGGCCATGTAGATCGCCCGCGAATAACCAGCGCCAAGCACAGGCACGGCGTCGTAGGTGGCCGACATGTCTACCACGCTCAACGGGCGGTTCTGGCGCGCAGCCCAAGCCAGGGCCTCGGCTTCGTCGTCCAGGTCCAGCCAGTAAAGGCCAGTGGTGTGCACCTCGGGGTCCAGCCCGGTGCTGGCAAACAAACGCTCGCCCAGGTGCGGGTAGAAGTCTTGCGACCAATGCGCCAGCGCGGTGACTGCCGGGCTGTAGCGCCACGGGTACAGCGGCGAGACGATACCGCCGCCGGCCCAAGAAGATTCCTGGCCCAGCCCGGAACGGTCGAGAACGGTAACGTGCTTGACCTCGGGGGCGAGGTTCAACGCGGTCAGCAGCCCGATGACACCGGCGCCGACGATGATGATTTCCTGTTGCTTGGGCATGGTGGGTCCAGACAGAAGGTTAACGACCCCAGCAGGTCGCTACGGTAGCGGTGGCATTGGTGTTCTGACGCAGGCCGGTGTTGTCGATGACAAAACTGCCGCAGGCGTCGCCTGCCATCATTGTCCCCGCAATGGGTGCGGCCGTCAGTGTAAACGAAGTCGCGCTGCGCACCGGTGTCACGCTGTACCAGGCGTTACCTACCGGGTCGGCCAGTGTTTGCGTGCCGTTGGCGTAGCTGCCGGTCTTGGAATAAAAACGCTCCAGGTTTTGCGCCGACTCGGACAACGCCTCGGCTATCTCGTAGCGGTGCGCCCGTTTCACGTAGTTGGTGTACAGCGGATAGGCGATCGCCGCCAGAATACCAATAATCGCGACTACGATGACCAACTCGATCAAGGTAAAGCCTTGGCTGGGTTTACGCATGGTGTCGTTCCTTCATTGAATTTGTCGCCACATGATTCGCTGGCCATTGGTGGCCGTGCCAACCGGCCCACCGAGCCCAGTGTTGATGGGGTTGCCGCTGGAGTCGGTACCGACCATTTCCTGGGTCGCAGCCCCGGTGGTGGTCAGGGCACCGGAGGAAGCGCCGGTGGCGCTGAAACTGATGATGGCATTGATCCGCGGAATGCCCGTGGTGGTCAGGTAACCACTGGTGCGGGTGTCACTGGTGTTATACAAGCCGTCGCCACTGGTATCGAGTACCACGTAGCTCAGCTTGCTACCACTGAGAGCATCGAGGATGAACGTGGCACCAGAGCCTTGCGTCGAGCACACGTCTGCAGCCGTGACCCCGGCGGTGGTGAAAATAATCCGCCCGTTGCTGTAGATCGCCTGGTAGATCACCCGTTGCCCGGTCAACGTCGTGCCGTAGACGATCGGAAGGTACCAGCCCTTCTTGGTGGTGTAGTCGACGGTGTTTTCCGTGGTGTTGAGGTACTGGGTGGTGCCTGAGGTTATCAGCCCTGTCACCGATTGCGCCTGCAGGTTGGCCACCGTGTAGTTGCCCGTGCCGCCGTCGGCGTCCCAGATGGCATAGAAACCCTGGGCATCGGTGGTGGTGCGGTCGGCGGTTTCGTTGAACTTGCCGGTGCCGATGTAGACCATTTTGCCGCTGGTGGAGTTGGTGACCAGCAAGGGTTGCGCGGTGATCGGCTGGGTGGTGGTGCCGGGCGCCGTGAACAGCGGTTTGCCAGAAAATGCGGTGGTCCAGGCGCTGGTCGAAGAACTGCTCAGGTCAAACTTCCACACTCGTCCTTTCAGGTCGCCAGCGTAGGCTGCCTGAACGATATTGTTGCCATCCACCTTGAGTTTCACCGACGACAGGCCGTTTGTGGTTTCGGTCTTGTCGACCACGATCTCGGTGATCAGCGAACCATCCACCAAGCTCACCACATAGAGAGACGCGACCCCAGAGTTGCTGCCGTAACCATTGGCAATGAACGCTGCCCAGTCACCATTGGGCAAGCGCGCGACTTCCGGGCGGGCGTAGGCATAACCCAGATCGTTATACACGTTGCTGGTGTTGGCGGTGGCCGGTGCGCGGATTTCCCACAATGCCTTGATGGTGTTGCCTGCGGTGGCGTCGTACAACTGGATGGCGTAGAACGCCTTGCCTCCCGCCCCCGTACCGCCCAGGGCCAGGGTTTTCCACCCACCGCTGACAATGGCATCACTGACGTTGATCTGGCCGTCATTAAGGAATACGTGGGAGTTGCCGTTGATGTAACCGGCGTCTGCCACCTTCACCAGCGAGGCCAGCGCCGTGGACGGCATGTAGGCATAGCGCCGGCTGAAGTCCGTGGGGTTGATCACGTTGGTGAAACCGTCGTTGGCGTTGGCAATCAGGCTGGCATTCATGCCCTTGGCCTTTGCCGTGAGATAGGTGGTGTAGCTGGTATTACCAGTGAAATCCGACGCGGTCTTGTCACTGGGCGAGGCCAGGGTCAGCGGCGAGTTGATCACATCACCCAGCAGATACGTACGGGTCTTGAGGCCCGTGGCGTTGGTGCCCTTGCTCCACTCCACCAGTTGAGTTGCCGTGACACCCGTGGGCAGGCCGGTCGCCAAGGTGGTTTGCTGCGCCGGGGAAAAGTTGCCCAGCGCCATGGTGATCGACTTGGCTGGCGACACGTCCGGGTTCCATGACTCGAACAACGGTGTGGTGGAGCCTGGGATCAGGGTTTTATCGGTACTCAAGGTCGCCGTGGTACTGATCGCACCCGTGGTGCTGCTGACCGCATAGGCATTGACCGTGCCGTGCCAATCGGCTGGGTTGTAGAGCGTCTGATAGTAGTAGGTGCTCGAGGTCAAGGTCGACGAACTGGCCGAGCCACCGCCCCCGGAGCCTGCCTTGGAGGTAATGTCGCTGAGGGCCGAGCCCAGTGCCGTGGAAAGGCTGGCGCTGTCGGTGGCCTGGTAATACTTGCCCTGGCCGTAGCTGGCCGCCGCAGATAGCATGTCGTTACTGGCCGTGAACCCCACCGTATAGGTCAGCAGGTTCTGCTTGGTAAAGTCCGTGGCATCCCAACTGGTACCGGTCAGGTCCGTGCCGTTGGCCGCCGTACGCATGTCGATGTCATAGGCAAACTTGGCAATGTCATCCAGGTACAGCGTGTCGCCCTCGCTGTCGCCATTGAGGTTGTTACCGTCGTTGTTCACCTTGTCCCAGTTAGGCAGGTTGCTGCCACCCAGTGGGTCGTTGGTGGGGAACGTACGGTCGTAGGTGGGCAAGCCGTCGGTGATCACCACGCCGAAGTTTTTCTGGCAGCGGTACTGGATGGGGCTGGTGTAAGTCAGCGATGACGAGTTGTAGTAGGAGGTCATGCCGCGAAAGTAGCGGGTGATCTCGTAATAGGTCTCGGCCAACGGGGTGTTGGCCACCGCGGCCAGGCCATTGATGGAGCTGATCAGGTTGTTGTAGTTGGTAGTGGCCTGGGCTGCCGTCGTGGAGCTGGCGGTCGTAGGCCCGGTCACTGCCTGCAGGTCGCTGATGGCTCGGGCAATATAGCCGCCCGGCCCACTGTCCCGGCTGGTGGGCGGGTTGAAGGTAGCCAGGCCGATGCGCAGGTTGGTGTTGCTGGCAACCAACGATTTTGAAACCGTGCGCGCGACGTTGATGCGGTAGTCGTTGGGGATGTTGCCCGTGGTGAAGTCGGTGTTCGAACCATTGGCCTTGGTTATCAGGTAAGCCAGGTAATTGGCGCTGTAGCGGGTGTTGGAGCTGCCTACGGGATCGGGCAGTTTCAGGCACAGTGGTGTGCTCAACGAACCTTTGTAAAAGGCGTAGTAACCACTGGAACACGTGCCGCGGTTAAGGTCTGACAGAAAAATGCTGGTGTCTGTCATGTCCAAGGCTGACGGCGAGCAATTGGAAAAAAATGTCTGGTTGCAGATATACACTTGCACTTGGGTCGCAGTCTGGTCGAAACCCGTGTCCCAGATAATGCTGTTCATACTGCCGGAGTCATCCACCAGCAACATCACGTTGGGCGTCACTGCCGCGGCGCTCAGCAACGGCCCGGAAGACGGCGTGAAGGCGGCAAATGCCGGCATGCCCATGTATACGAGCAGCAGCACCCCGAGCAACGCGCTCAGCCAGCGTGGCGACGAGGTTTTACCACTTGGCATAAATGCTCTCCAGAACCGATTTGGACGTGCCCGAGGTGCCCACCGCAGTCACGCGGTAAAGGCTGGCAGTGGCGTTGCTGGTGGAGGCGTTGACCGGGTTGTTGCTGGTGCCGATGAACTGCACGCCATAGAAACCGGTGCCGGCAGCCACCCAGGTCACCCCAGAGGAGGCATTGGTGCCCGCCACGATCGCCGTTGCCGAGGTGGCCTCCGCCGGCGGCTGGCAGGTCACCACGGAGGTGCATTGCGCCAGGGTGTAACCCACCACCGCCACCGCATTCTCGCCTACCCGCAGCGCCGCCTCGGCCAGCTGGAACGATTCGTTGCGCCGCTGCACGCTGCTGGTCATTTTTTCCTGCAACGTTGCATTCTGCATCGACGAGATGCCGATCATGGTCAGCAGCAATAGCATCACCAGGCTGATCAACAGCACCATGCCGCGCTGGTGGGCGGGACCTGGCAATTGAATGGAGCCCATTCGAACGTTCATCATCTCCCCCTATTGCAGCCGGTTGCGCATGGCCGCGACAACGACGAACTGTTGCGATTTGACCCGGGCATTGGGGTCGGTCAAGGTCAGCGAAATACGCACGCTGCGAATCAGGCTGGGGGACGTGGGGGTAGCCGTATAAGCGCTGACCGAGGTGCTGGTACTGCTGCTGGCCACCCCGAACAGCAGGCTGAAGGCACTGACGTTATTGATCAGTACCGAGCTGGTGCCGCCGCTGACCGTCATCAACTGGTTGTTCTGGTAGGTGTAGAGCGACTTGCGCACGGGAAAGGACAGCATCCCCGCCACGGTTTTGCTCCCGGCATAAGCGGTGGCAGTGGAGTAGCAATCAGTCACCACCGTCCAGTTCGGCGCGGTACTGGAGCCACTGTTGACGCTGCTGACATCGGCCGTGATCAACGTGAGCGTGCTGCTGGTCACCGTACCGACGGTGGTAGTGACGTAGCTGATGGGCAGCAGGTAGGCCGCGGCAAAATCAGCCGCCGTGGCATCCGGCGTCACGGTCGCCAGGCAACCGAACATGCCGGTCATGCGGATTTCCTGGACCATTTTGCTCAGGGCGTAGCGCGCGTCTTCCTGCATGGCTGCCGAAGCGTTCTGGGCCAGGTAGGTGTTTTTCGCCGCGATGAAAATCTGCGTCACGCCCAACACCACGATCAGGCCGATGAGCATCGACACCATCAATTCGATCAGGCCAAAGCCTTGTTCGCGTCTGTTCATGGCGTGGCCACCGCGTCGTCGGCGACCCGACTGGTCAAGGTAAAGGTCTGAATACCCGTGGAACTGCTCGCCGTGTTCGTGGCGTTCACCGATTTGTCAGCGCGGCTGTCATCCCAGTTAATGGTGATGGTGACGACGCGGTTGAAAACGCCAATGCTTGCGGTAGTGGTACTGCCCACGAAGTTGATGAGGCTGGATTTAAAGTCTGCCAGGTCTTGGTCCCGGGCCGCATTGAGATTGGCCGCCGGGGCGTTGTCCAGAGAGGTCAACGCATAGCTGCCATCCGGGTTGGCGCGAATACGGTCCATCATGTCGTAGGCAATGAAACTCACCTGGCTGCGCAAGGAGGAACTGTCGGTGTACTTCAACGCATTAAGCTGAATGGCCGCCGCCCCGAGTAAACCGATGGCCATGATCAGCAGCGCCACCAGCACCTCGATCAGGCTGAAACCGCGCTGTCGATTAGCTCGTTTCATGAGCACGTACCACTCTGGATAACCCGGCCATTGAGGCACACGCTGACGTTACGGGTGGCCGTGCCCTGGGTGTAGGCCAGGGTGAGTGCGGCGGCCGGGTAGTTGAGTGCGCCCAGGTTGTTGAATTCGATGTAGCCCGCGGTACTGACGCTGATCGTCACGGTGGCCTTGCTCGACATCGCCGACACACTGCGCAATGGCGTGGTCAGGTCAGCGGAGGCATAAACGTTCAAGATGCCGTTCCAGGTACCGGCGGTGGCCGGCACCACGCGCACGTTCACGCCGCGGGTGATGGCCTCCAGGCGCGCGTAGTTGAGGGTTCGGTACAGGTCGCTGGTTTCGCTGTCGGCGCGGTTGTTGTTGATCAGGCTGGTGAACGACGGTATGGCGATGGTCGCCAGAATCCCAAGGACCACAACGGTGACAAGCATTTCGATCAAGGTAAAGCCGTTGCGTCTTGAAGCCATTTACCACACTCCCTCCGAATGGCCTGGACTATAAACCAGCAGTACCGCCGGTAAATCCCGCGACAGGATATACGGTTGTTCCAGCCGGATCAGCGTCATGTTCACAGGTTTTGGCATAAATGCCCTGCCCTCTTTTCCAAGGTTGGAAAACAACATGCAACAGCACGGTTTCAATTTGATTCAACTGATGATCAGCCTCGCCATCGTGGCCACGCTGTTTCAACTCGCCAGCCCCACCTTCAGCCGGCTGCTGGAAAACCATCGCCGCGAAGTGCTGGCCAATGAACTGGCCGCCAGCTTGCGCGCGGCCAAGACTGAAGCGGTATTGCGCAGCCAGGACGTACTGATTCATGCCTTGGAAGGTGATTGGAGTGCCGGTTGGCGAATCATCGTCGACATCAGCGGCCAGGGCGCCGCTGACGACAGCAACCCGGTGCTGGTGCAACGCAACGCCAAGATGGCATTCAAGGTGGTGGGTAACCAACCGGTGCAGAGCCACGTACGTTTCACCGGCATGGGCTGGCCGAGGCTGGACGCCGGCGGCTTTCAGGCAGGCACACTGCACCTGTGCGAGGCGGGCGAGCCGTTCAGCCATTACCGGGTGGTATTGTCCCGTTCCGGGCGGATACGGGTAGAAAACCAAAGGGCCGAGGCGGCCCTTTGTTCAGCGTCAGATCAACGAGCGAACACGTAGCTCTTTAGGCATGGAAAACGTGATGTTCTCCTCGCGCCCGGCCAACTCGTCGGCACCGGTCGCGCCCCAGGCCTGCAACTGCTGGATCACGCCGCGCACCAGTACTTCCGGAGCAGAGGCGCCGGCGGTAATGCCGATGCGCTCGACGCCGTCGAACCAGCTTTGCTGCAGGTCTTCGGCGCCGTCGATCAGGTAGGCCGGGGTGGCCATGCGCTCGGCCAGTTCGCGCAGGCGGTTGGAGTTGGAGCTGTTTGGGCTGCCCACTACCAGGACCACGTCGCATTCGTCAGCCAATTGCTTGACCGCGTCCTGGCGGTTTTGCGTGGCGTAGCAGATATCGTCCTTGCGCGGGCCGCCGATGTTCGGGAAGCGCGAGCGCAGGGCATCGATGACGCGGCTGGTGTCGTCCATCGACAGGGTGGTCTGGGTCACGAAGGCGAGCTTGTCGGGGTTGCGCACGTCGAGTGCGGCCACGTCTTTTTCGTCTTCGACCAGGTAAATGGCGCCGCCGTTGCTGGCGTCATACTGGCCCATGGTGCCTTCCACTTCCGGGTGGCCGGCGTGGCCGATCAAAATGCACTCCCGGCCGTCACGGCTGTAGCGTGCCACTTCGATGTGCACCTTGGTCACCAGCGGGCACGTCGCATCGAACACCTTCAGGCCACGGCCAGCGGCTTCCTGGCGTACGGCCTGGGAAACGCCATGGGCGCTGAAGATGACGATGACGTCGTCGGGCACCTGGTCCAGCTCTTCGACGAAGATCGCGCCACGGCTGCGCAGGTCTTCGACGACGAATTTGTTGTGCACCACTTCATGGCGCACGTAGATTGGCGGCCCAAAGACCTCCAACGCGCGGTTGACGATTTCGATCGCCCGGTCCACGCCAGCGCAGAAGCCACGGGGGTTGGCGAGTTTGATTTGCATGCTATGCCTCGTGCTTGCGCGCTGGGGCAAGGCTCAGAGAGCCTTGACCTCGATGATTTCAACTTCGAAGTTCAGGGTCTTGCCGGCCAGCGGGTGATTGAAGTCGACGGTCACTTGCGCGTCGTCGAACACTTTCACCACGCCGGGCAGTTCGGTATTGGCTGCATCGTTGAAGATCACCAGCAAACCTTCCGACAGTTCCATGTCCTGGAACGAAGAGCGTGGCATGACCTGCACGTTTTGTGGGTTGGGCTGACCGAAGGCGTTCTCCGGCGGGACCACCACGGTGCGCTTGTCGCCGGCCTTGAAGCCGAACAGCGCGGCCTCGAAGCCTGGCAACAGGTTGCCGTCGCCCACTTTGAACACGGCAGGTGCCTTGTCGAAGGTGCTGTCGACGGTGTCACCGTTTTCCAGGTGCAACGCGAAATGCAGGGTGACTTCGGTGTTTTGAGCGATACGCTGCTCAGTCATTGACGACCTCTCCAGGCTTTTTCGCCTTGAACATGTCCAACGCCAGCATGATTGCGCCGACGGTGATGGCGCTGTCGGCCAGGTTGAACGCCGGGAAATACCAGCGGTTCTGCCAGTGCACCAGGATGAAATCGATCACGTGGCCCAGCACGATGCGGTCGTACAGGTTGCCCAGCGCACCGCCGAGTACCAGCACCAGCGCCACGGCCAGCCAGTTTTCGTTGCGCCCCAGGCGCTTGAGCCACACCAGTAGCACCGCGCTGACCACCACGGCGATCAGGGCGAACAGCCAGCGCTGCCAGCCGGAGCTGTCTGCCAGGAAACTGAAGGCAGCACCGGTGTTGTAGGCCAGGGTCCAGCTGAAGTAGTCGGGGATGACCACGATCTGCTGGTACAGGCTCAGCGTGCCCTGGAAATAGAACTTGCTGACCTGGTCGAGAACCAGGACCAGCACGCTCACCCAGAGCCAGCCCAGGCGCCCGAAGCGCCCGGCAGCAGGATTAGGCATAGTGACGAACCTCGCCTGCACCGCTGATGTTGTCGGCGCAACGGCCGCAGATTTCAGGATGCTCGGGGTTCACACCCACGTCATCGCTGAAGTGCCAGCAACGGGCGCACTTGGTGTAGCCGGACTTGACCACCTTCAGCTTCAGGCCCGCCACTTCGGTGACCACGGCATCGGCCGGGGCATCGACGAACGGCGCCACGCTGGCCTTGGAGGTGATCAGCACGAAACGCAGTTCGTTGCCCAGCTTGGCCAGGTCAGCGCCCAAGCCCTCTTCGGCATACAGGGTGACTTCGGCTTGCAGGTTGCCACCGATAGCCTTGGCCGCACGCTGGTTTTCCAGCTCCTTGTTGACCGCGGTCTTCACCGCCATCACGCCTTCCCAGTACTCGCGACCCAGCTCGACGCCTTCCGGCAGCTCGGTCAGGCCCTGGTACCAGGTGTTGAGCATCACCGATTCGTTGCGCTCGCCCGGCAGGTACTGCCACAGCTCGTCGGCGGTGAACGCCAGGATCGGAGCGATCCAGCGCACCAGCGCTTCGGAGATGTGGAACAACGCGGTCTGGCACGAGCGACGCGCGGTGCTATTGGCGCCGGTGGTGTACTGGCGGTCCTTGATGATGTCCAGGTAGAAACCACCCAGCTCCTGCACGCAGAAGTTGTGCACGCGCGAGTACACGTTCCAGAACCGGTATTCGCTGTAGTGCTCTTCCAGTTCGCGTTGCAGCAGCAGCGCGCGGTCCACGGCCCAACGGTCCAGGGCGAGCATCTCTTCGGCCGGCAGGATGTCGGTGGCCGGGTTGAAGCCGCTCAGGTTGGAGAGCAGGAAGCGCGCGGTGTTGCGGATGCGGCGGTAGGCATCGGCGCTACGCTGCAGGATGGTCTCCGACACGGCCATTTCGCCCGAGTAGTCGGTGGACGATACCCACAGGCGCATGATGTCGGCGCCCAGGGTGTCGTTGACCTTTTGCGGCGCGATCACGTTGCCCAGCGACTTGGACATTTTGCGGCCGTTCTCGTCCACGGTAAAACCATGGGTGAGCAGTTCGCGGTACGGCGCGTGGTTGTCGATGGCGCAACCGGTCAGCAAGGACGAATGGAACCAGCCGCGGTGCTGGTCGCTGCCTTCCAGGTACAGGTCGGCGCGCGGGCCGGTGGCGTGGCCCATCGGGTGCGAACCACGCAGCACGTGCCAGTGGGTGGTACCGGAATCGAACCACACGTCCAGGGTGTCGCTGATCTTGTCGTACTGGCCCGCTTCGTCGCCCAGCAGTTCAGCGGCGTCCATCTTGAACCAGGCCTCGATGCCTTCGACTTCGACGCGCTTGGCCACTTCTTCCATCAACTCGACGGTGCGTGGGTGCAACTCGCCGCTTTCCTTGTTCAGGAAGAACGGGATCGGCACACCCCAGTTGCGCTGGCGGGAGATGCACCAGTCCGGACGGTTGGCAATCATCGAGTGCAGGCGCGCCTGGCCCCAGGCCGGGACGAACTTGGTTTGCTCGATGGCTTTCACCGCGCGCTTGCGCAGGGTGTCGCCTTCGGTCGGCTGCTTGTCCATGCCCACGAACCACTGCGCGGTGGCGCGGTAGATCAGCGGGGTCTTGTGGCGCCAGCAGTGCATGTAGCTGTGGCTGATGGTTTCGGTGAACAGCAGCGCGCCCACTTCGGCGAGCTTGTCGACGATGCCCTGGTTGGCCTTGAAGATGAACTGGCCACCAAAGAACTCCAGCGATTCGCTGTACACGCCGTTGCTTTGCACCGGGTTGATGATGTCGTCGTTGACCATGCCGTACTGCTTGCAGGTCACGAAGTCGTCGACGCCATAGGCCGGGGCGCTGTGGACCACGCCTGTGCCGGCACCCAGTTCAACGTACTCGGCCAGGTACACCGGCGACAGGCGATCGTAGAACGGGTGACGGAAGTTGATCAGCTCAAGGTCTTTACCTTGGGCGGTGGCGACCACGCTGCCTTGCAGGTTGTAACGCTTGAGGCAGGCTTGGACCAGCTCTTCGGCCAGCACCAGTTGCTTGTCACCCACGTCGACCAGCGCGTAGGTGAACTCGGGGTGCACGTTCAGCGCCTGGTTGGCCGGGATGGTCCACGGGGTGGTGGTCCAGATCACGATCGAGGTCGGCTTGGCCAGTGCTGGCAGGCCGAAGGCCGCGGCCAGCTTGGCCTCGTCGGCGACCGGGAAGGCCACGTCGATGGTTGCCGATTTCTTGTCTTGGTATTCGACTTCGGCTTCGGCCAGGGCCGAACCGCAATCAAAGCACCAGTTCACGGGCTTGAGGCCCTTGAACACGAAGCCACCCTTGACCATCTCGGCCAAGGCACGGATTTCACCGGCTTCGTTGCTGAAGTTCATGGTTTTGTAGGGGTTGGCCCAATCGCCCAACACACCCAGGCGGATGAACTCGGACTTCTGCCCTTCGATCTGCTCGCTGGCGTAGGCGCGGCACAGTTCGCGGGTTTTATCGCCGCCCAGGTTCTTGCCGTGGGTCACTTCGACCTTGTGCTCGATCGGCAGGCCATGGCAGTCCCAACCCGGTACATACGGCGCATCGAAGCCGGACAGGGTCTTGGAACGGATGATCATGTCCTTGAGGATCTTGTTGACCGCGTGACCGATGTGAATATTGCCGTTGGCGTACGGAGGGCCGTCGTGCAGGACGAACTTTGGACGATCCTTGCCAATTTCACGCAGCTTCTGGTACAGGCCAATGCTGTCCCAGCGCTGCAGAGTTTGCGGCTCGCGCTGGGGCAGGCCGGCCTTCATTGGGAAGGCGGTGTCCGGAAGGTTTAGCGTGGCTTTGTAGTCGGTCATTTCAGGCTCTTGGTTAGCGGTTGGCCGTGCCAGTAGGCACGAGCGGCGGCGACGTCCGCATCGATCGCCGACTTCAGCGCCTCAAGGGAGGCGAAACGCTGCTCATCACGCAGCTTGTGGTGGAAAGCCACCGTCAAACGCCGGCCATACAGGTCACCGGCAAAATCCAGCAGATGTACTTCCAGGTGGGCACTGCCATCACCTGCAACCGTGGGCCGTACGCCGATATTGGCGACACCGGGCCACAGTTTGCCGTCGATCTCGGCGCTCACCAGATACACCCCGGTAAACGGCACGCGACGACGCTTGAGCTGCACGTTGGCCGTCGGCCAGCCCAGTTGACGAGCCAGTTTCTGGCCGTGCAGCACCCGCCCGGCGATGCGGTACGGGCGGCCGAGCAGTTGCTCGGCCAAGGCGAAATCAGCCTTGGCCAAGGCTTCACGCACTTGCGTGCTGCTGACGCGAACGCCGGCAAGCTCCACGGTTTGCGCAGCCTCGACGGTAAACCCTTGCAGGCTGCCGGCCTGGGTCAGGAAGTCGAAATCGCCGACCCGGTCGCAGCCAAAGCGAAAATCATCACCCACTTCCAGGTGCTTCACGCCCAGGCCATCGACCAGGATGGTGTCGACGAACTCCGAGGCGCTGAGTTTGCACAGGCGTTGGTTGAACGCCAGGCACAACACCAGGTCGACGCCCTCCTCGGCCAGCAGCGCCAGCTTGTCGCGCAAGCGGGCCAGGCGGGCAGGCGCCGTTTCGGGGGCGAAGTACTCACGCGGCTGTGGTTCGAAAATCACCACGCAGCTGGGTACGCCCAACTCCAGTGCACGCTCGCGCAGCCGCGCCAGGATAGCCTGGTGGCCACGGTGAACACCGTCAAAGTTGCCAATAGTGGCGACACAGCCCCGATGTTGGGGCCGCAGGTTGTGGAGGCCTCGAACCAGCTGCATAACGCGCTTCTTGCTCATAAAGTGGTCGATTATAACCACACAAGGCCTTCGGTGACAGGCGACTAAACGACGGGCAGGGTCGGAAACTGTAAAACCGACGCCTGACCCCGTTCCGATAAGCCTGCCAGACTACACCAGGCCCTTGCGTGCGAAATCCCTGAGGCGAAAGCCCTGGGCGAACAGCAGGCCAAAATACACCACCACGCCGGCCACCACCAACGCGCCCAGGCGCAGGAACCGCGCCAGCATCAGGCCCTGGTCCCAGGCCGGCATCACGTGCATCAGCCCCAACAGCACCGCGGACATCGCCGCCACGGCCACCAGCAGCTTGAAAAAGAACGTGCCCCAGCCCGGTTGCGGCTCGAACATTTTCTGTTTGCGCAGCTGCCAGAACAACAAGCCGGCGTTCATGCAGGCGCCCAGGCTGATGGCCAGGGCCAGGCCTGCATGCTGCAGGTGGGTAATCAGCAGCAGGTTGAACAGCTGGGTGGCGATCAACGTGCTGATGGCAATCTTCACCGGCGTGCGGATGTTTTGCTGGGCATAGAAGCCCGGCGCCAGCACCTTGATCAAGATGATCCCCAGCAACCCCACTGAATAGGCGATCAGCGCGCGCTGGGTCATGGCCGCGTCAAAGGCACTGAACTTGCCATACTGGAACAGCGCCACGGTCAGCGGCTCGGCCAGAATCCCCAAGGCCAGGGAGCACGGCAACACCAGGATGAAACACAGCCGCAGGCCCCAGTCCAGGATGCGCGAGTACTCGTGGCGGTCGCGGTTGGCGTAGGTCTTGGCCAAGGTGGGCAGCAATATAGTGCCCAAGGCCACGCCCAATACGCCGGATGGCAATTCCATCAGGCGGTCGGCGTAGTACATCCACGACACCGAGCCTGCGGCGAGAAACGAGGCGAAGATGGTGTTGATGATCAGCGAGATCTGGCTCACCGAGACACCGAGGATCGCCGGCCCCATCTGTTTCATCACCCGCAACGCACCGGTGTCGCGCAGGCTGAAGCGTGGCAGCACGAGCATGCCGATCTTTTTCAGGTGCGGCAGTTGATACAACAACTGCAACAGGCCGCCCACCAGGGTCGCCCACCCCAGTGCCATCACCGGCGGGTGAAAGTATGGCGTGAGGAACAGCGCGAAAAAAATCATGCTGATGTTGAGCAGCGTCGGCGTGAAGGCCGGCACCGAGAAACGGTTCCAGGTATTGAGGATGGCGCCGACGAAGGACGATAGCGAGATCAATAATATATAAGGGAAGGTCACCCGTAGCAGGTCGGCGGTGAGCTCGAATTTTTCCGGCGTGTCGGCAAAACCTGGCGCCGTGGCCCAAATCACCCAGGGCGCAGCCAGGATGCCGGCCACGGTAACCACCGACAGCATCAGCGTGAGCATGCCGGCCACGTAAGCGACGAACGTGCGCGTCGCCTCCTCGCCCTGCTGGCTTTTATATTCGGCCAGGATGGGCACGAACGCCTGGGAAAACGCGCCCTCGGCAAAGATCCGCCGCAACAGGTTGGGGAGCTTGAAGGCGATGAAAAAGGCGTCGGTGGCCATGCCGGCACCGAAAATGCGCGCCAGGATGGTATCGCGCACAAAGCCCAGCACCCGCGAAATCATGGTGATGGAGCTGACGGCAGCCAGGGATTTAAGAAGATTCATCGAAAGTTTTCGCGCCTTTTAGACAAAGAGCAGGCGGTTAGCCACCCAGTTGTGCGATACTCCGCGCCGCATCAGCAGACAGAGCCAAAATTCGCGAGTTTACAGGTCATGCGCCAGAAGTGAATCACTTCACCGGCGAAGGTGACCACTCAGCGGAACGTCTCAAGCGCCCTTGACAACTCATCAACTCATCGGCATGATTCGCGGCCTATTTTGTTTGCTATTTAACAAGTCTTTCGAGGAGCTCGACGGTGGCCAACTCACCTTCCGCCAAAAAACGTGCAAAACAGGCTGAGAAGCGTCGCAGCCACAACGCCAGCCTGCGTTCCATGGTCCGTACCTACATCAAAAACGTAGTTAAGGCCATCGACGCAAAAGACGCCGAAAAAGCACAAGCTGCTTACGTTCTGGCTGTTCCTGTTATCGACCGTATGGCCGATAAAGGCATCATCCACAAGAACAAAGCTGCTCGCCATAAAGGTCGTCTGAATGGCCACATCAAGGCACTGAATCTGGCTGCTGCAGCCTAAGCGATTCGCCTGATGTAGAAAAACCGACCCTAGGGTCGGTTTTTTGTTGTCTGTGATTTATGGATACAGCCGCAAAACGGTCATGGACCCACCCTGCAGTAGCGGATTTATCCGCGAAAAATACACCGCACAGAATCAGACATCGATCACCGCGCTTTTCACGGATAAATCCGCCCCAACAGGCAATACGCGCCGCCTCTGGGTCGCGCTACTGCTGGGCCCACGGCAAGATCGGAATCGCCGTCACCGCATTCTGCGGACTGCCTTCGATCAACCGGTCGCTGTACACCAGGTACACCAGCGTATTGCGCTTCTTGTCCAGGAAACGCACCACCTGCATGGTCTTGAACACCAGCGAGGTGCGCTCCTTGAACACCTCCTCGCCATCCTTCAGGTTGTCCGGCAACTGGATCGGGCCCACTTGGCGGCAGGCAATCGACGCCTCGGCACGGTCTTCGGCCAGGCCCAGGCCACCCTTAACCCCACCCGTCTTGGCGCGGGACAGGTAGCAGGTGACGCCCGGCACCTTGGGGTCATCGAACGCCTCGACGACGATACGATCATTAGGGCCGACGAACTTGAACACCGTCGACACCTGGCCAATCTCTTCGGCCGACGCCAACATCGGCATCAACAGCAGCGCGCCGAGCACACCCTTGATCATACGCATCAGGACTTCCTTCTAGACCAGTATCAAATTGTCGCGGTGCACCAGTTCCGGCTCCGCCATGTAGCCCAGCAGGCTCTCGATAGCCTCGGAAGACTGGCCGATGATTTTTTGCGCCTCCACGGCACTGTAGTTGGCCAGGCCACGGGCGATCTCACGACCATCCGGGGCCACGCACACCACCATCTCGCCACGGCGGAAGCCACCCAGTACGCCCTTCACGCCCACTGGCAACAAGCTCTTGCGCCCCTGCAGCAAGGCCTGCACCGCGCCGTCGTCCAGGGTCAAGGTGCCGCGGGTTTGCAGGTGGCCAGCCAGCCACTGCTTGCGCGCCGCCAGCATGCCGCGCTCGGGCGACAACAGCGTGCCCAGGCGCTCGCCGGCCTTCAGGCGATCCAGCACGCGCTCCAGGCGCCCACCCACGATGATCGTGTGCGCACCCGAACGAGCCGCCAGGCGCGCCGCGCGCAGCTTGGTCTGCATGCCGCCACGCCCCAGCGCGCCGCCGGTACCGCCAGCCACCGCATCCAGGCTCGGGTCATCGGCGCGGGCCTCATAGATAAGCTGCGCATCAGGGTTGTTGCGCGGGTCGGCGTCGAACATGCCGTCGCGATCGGTGAGGATCACCAGCAGGTCAGCCTCGACCAGGTTGGCCACCAGCGCCGCCAGGGTGTCGTTGTCGCCAAAACGGATTTCGTCGGTGACCACGGTGTCGTTTTCGTTGATCACCGGGATCACACCCAACTGCACCAGGGTACGCAAGGTGCTGCGCGCGTTGAGGTAACGCTTGCGGTCGGACAGGTCGTCGTGGGTCAACAGGATCTGCGCGGTGTGGCGCGAGTGCTCGGCAAAGCTCGACTCCCAAGCCTGCACCAGGCCCATCTGGCCGATGGCGGCCGCCGCTTGCAGTTCGTGCATGCCACTGGGTCGCTTGGCCCAGCCCAGGCGGCTCATGCCGGCAGCCACGGCCCCGGAAGACACCAGCACCAGCTCCACGCCCGCCTCGTGCAGCGCGACCATTTGCTCAACCCAGACGCCCATTGCGGCGCGATCCAGGCCCTTGCCATCAGCTGTCAGTAGCGCGCTGCCGATCTTCACGACCCAGCGCTGCGCACCCGTCACCTTGCTCCGCATGTTCTTCCAACCTTTGCCCGGTAGAAACTGTCTGTAGAAACCACGTGTAAAAACCAGAAACCAAAACGCCGCTCATAAGAGCGGCGCTGTAGTTTATCGCAAGAAATCAGTCGCGGACGTAAATGATTTCCGGACCGTCTTCTGCATCTTCCTCATCCCAGAAGCCATCGTCTTCGCCGATATCGTGCACGCTCTTCACGCCAGTACGGCGCAAGGTACGCGCATCGTCCAGCGCTTGCAGTTGGGCACGCGCCTCGTCTTCGATGCGCTGATCCAGGTCACGCAACTCGGCGGCGTAGGCCGGGTCGTTGGCCAGGCGATCGGCACGATCTTCCAGATAACGCATCAGGTCACGGGTCAGGCGCTCGGTGCCTTCTTTGGCAATGGCCGAGATCACGTAGACCGGACCTTCCCACTCCAGGCGGTCGACGATTTCCTTGACGCGCGCTTCGTGTTCTTCTTCCAGGATCTGGTCGCACTTGTTCAGCACCAGCCAGCGCTCGCGCTCTGCCAGGGACGGGCTGAACTTGGTCAGCTCGTTGACGATCACCTCGGCCGAATCGGCAGCGTTGGTTTCATCCAGCGGCGCCATGTCTACCAGGTGCAGCAGCACGCGGGTACGCGCCAAGTGCTTGAGGAAGCGGATACCCAGGCCGGCACCGTCGGAAGCACCTTCGATCAAGCCCGGGATGTCGGCAATCACGAAGCTTTTCCAGCGGTCGACACTGACCACGCCCAGGTTTGGCACCAGGGTGGTAAACGGGTAGTCGGCGACTTTCGGCTTGGCGGCCGATACCGAGCGAATGAAGGTGCTCTTGCCAGCGTTCGGCAAGCCCAGCAAGCCGATGTCGGCCAGCACTTTCATTTCCAGCTTCAGGTCACGCTGCTCGCCTGGCTTGCCTGGCGTTGTCTGGCGCGGTGCACGGTTGGTGCTGGACTTGAAACGGGTGTTACCCAGGCCGTGCCAGCCGCCATGGGCAACCAGCAACTTTTGACCGGCCTTGACCAGGTCACCGATGACTTCCTGGGTAGCGGAGTCGATCACAGTGGTGCCGACCGGCACGCGCAGCACCAGCTCTTCACCTTTTCTACCGGTGCAGTCGGTGCTGCCGCCATTCGAACCGCGCTCGGCGTCGAAGTGACGGGTGTAACGGTAGTCCACCAGGGTGTTGAGGTTTTCGTCGGCGATCATGTAGATCGAGCCGCCGTCACCACCGTCACCGCCGTTGGGGCCACCGTTCTCAATGAATTTTTCCCGACGGAAGCTCATGCAACCATTGCCGCCGTCGCCAGCTTTTACGCGGATCGAAACTTCATCTACAAACTTCATTTAAAAAAACGCCTCTCGCCACACGGACGAGCTTGGTAAAACACAAAGACATAAGGCTCTTGCAAAGATGAGCGCGGCGGACCCGATAAACGGTCATAAAACAACCAACGCCAGCAGCCCATGCAAACAGCTTTGCAAGAGACTCACCAGAACCCCACAAACGAAAAAGCCCCGTCGCAAGACGGGGCTTCTCCAGCATTCTCGCGATTAGGCCGCGACAACGCTCACGTAACGACGACCGAAGGCGCCCTTTACTTCGAACTTGATCACGCCTGCTACTTTAGCGAACAGGGTGTGATCCTTACCCATGCCAACACCGTAACCGGCGTGGAATTGGGTACCGCGCTGACGCACGATGATGTTGCCCGGGATGATAGCCTGGCCGCCATACATCTTCACGCCAAGGCGTTTGGCTTCTGAGTCGCGACCGTTACGGGTACTACCACCAGCTTTTTTGTGTGCCATGAGTCAATTCTCCTAGTGAGGAATTAGGCTGAAATTAAGCCTGAATACCGGTGATTTTGATCTCGGTGTACCACTGGCGGTGGCCCATACGCTTCATGTGGTGCTTACGACGACGGAACTTGATGATGCGGACTTTATCGTGACGACCTTGGGAGATCACTTCAGCCACAACGGTAGCGCCAGCAACAACTGGAGCGCCGATGTTCACGTCATCGCCATTGGCGACCAACAGAACGCGATCAAAAGTCACGGATTCGCCAGTGGCGATTTCCAGTTTTTCGATCTTCAGGTATTCACCTGGGGCGACCTTGTATTGCTTGCCACCAGTAACAATTACTGCGTACGACATGGTATTTCTCCGATTATCCTGCTCACCCAGCGCTTTATAAGTAGAGTGTCGGCTGGCATGGCTGCATGGGGTGGAACGACCCGAATGCAATTGCGTAAGGCAGGTGCTGCCCAGGAAGTTCAGGGTGCGCGATTGTACGCAAGCCACGCGCGCCTTGCAAGTAGCCGTCCATCGCGCCTTGACAGGGCGGAACCTGCGACCTAGCATGCCGCGCAACCCTTTTGGAGCACCTGTCGCTGATGCAACCCCAAGCTTTTTACCGCGTGGTGACGGATGATTTTACCGCCGTCGACGCCATCATCAAGAAGCAGCTGACTTCTCGGGTCCCGCTGGTCTCGAAAATCGGTGATTACATCACCTCGGCCGGTGGCAAGCGCCTGCGTCCTTTATTAGTGTTGCTGTGTGGCAAGGCCCTGGGTCGCGAAGGCGACCAGTTGCGCCTGCTGGCCGCCACCATCGAATTCCTGCACACCGCCACCCTGCTGCATGACGACGTGGTCGACATGAGCGGCATGCGCCGTGGCCGCTCCACCGCCAACGCCATGTGGGGCAATGCCCCGAGCGTGCTGGTGGGCGACTTCCTGTACTCGCGCTCGTTCGAGATGATGGTCGAACTGGGCTCGATGCCGGTGATGAAGATCCTGTCCCAGGCCACGCGCATCATCGCCGAAGGCGAAGTGCTGCAACTGTCCAAGGTTCGCGACGCCAGCACCACCGAAGAAATCTACATGGAAGTGATCCGCGGCAAAACCGCGATGCTGTTCGAGGCCTCCACCCACAGCGCCGCAGCGCTGGCCGACGCCACGCCGGAGCAAAGCGAAGCGTTGCGCACCTTCGGTGACCATCTGGGCGTGGCCTTCCAATTGGTCGACGACCTGCTGGACTACCGCGGCGATGCCGAAACCCTGGGCAAGAACGTCGGTGACGACCTGGCCGAAGGCAAGCCAACCTTGCCGCTGATCTACACCATGCGCGAAGGCACGCCCGAGCAGGCGGCCCTGGTGCGCCAGGCCATCCAGAAAGGCGGCATCGAAGACCTGGAAAGCATCCGCGCCGCGGTCGAGAGCTCGGGGGCACTGGACTACACCGCCAACCTGGCCCGCGACTACGTCAAGCGCGCCATCGCCTGCCTTGACGCCCTGCCGGCCAGCGAATACCGCGACGCATTGGTTGAGTTGAGCGAGTTTGCGGTGGCACGCACGCACTGATTTGATTGGCGGCGCGGCTTTCGCAGATGAATCCGCTCCTACGGGAGCCGGATTCGCCCCTACCGATTAAAACCCTATATAATATGCGCCTTTATTTTCCTGAACCAAGGAACGCGCGTGAGCCTGCCTGCCTGCCCCAAATGCAATTCTGAATACACCTACGAAGACGGCACCCAACTGGTGTGCCCCGAATGCGCCCACGAGTGGTCGGCCAACGGCGAAGCCGAGGCTGCTTCCGACGACGCGGTGAAGAAGGATTCGGTCGGCAACGTGCTGCAGGACGGCGACACCATCACCGTGATCAAGGACCTGAAGGTCAAGGGCACCTCGCTGGTGGTCAAGGTCGGCACTAAGGTCAAGAACATCCGCCTGTGCGATGGCGACCACGACATCGATTGCAAGATCGACGGCATCGGCCCGATGAAGCTGAAGTCGGAGTTCGTCCGCAAAGTTTGAGAAACGCCTGCTGACGAATGGTCCGCAGGCCGCCCGCCGTGGCTTGCACCCTGCCCCGCTATACCTGTGTCGGCTTTTTTACCAATAGTGCCTTGCTATTCTTTGAATAAGAATTATTCTCATTGAACGCCTTCAAGGAGAATATCTCATGACCTACCTCATCGACGCCTGGCTGGACCGCCCACACCCTTACCTGCGCATCCTGCACCGTGAAACCGGTGAAGTGTGTGCGGTGTTGGAGGAAGAAGCGCTGGATGAACTGCGCGACCAGGGCGACCTGGACCTGCATGGGCTCAATTCAAGTGAACCGATCGTGCTCAAGGAGCTGGTGCGAAACCTGTTTCTATTCTGCTATGCGCGGGCATTGCGCCCGGTGGCGGGGCTGCATTGAAAATGCGAAGAGCTTCGCGGATAAATCCGCCCCTACACGCAATAGCGTCTGTAGGAGCGGATTTATCCGCGAACAACGGTATTACAGAACGTCGAGCAGCTCGACGTCGAACACCAGCACGCTGTGCGGCGGGATGCTGCCCACGCCTTGAGCGCCGTAAGCCAGTTCGCTCGGCACGTACAGGCGCCATTTGCTACCGGCGTTCATCAGTTGCAGCGCTTCGGTCCAGCCAGCGATAACGCCGCCGACCGGGAATTCCGCAGGCTCGCCACGCTCGTAGGAGCTGTCGAACACGGTGCCGTCGATCAGGGTGCCGTGGTAGTGAGTGCGAACGCTGTCGTCACGCGATGGCTTGGCGCCCTCGCCTGCGGTCAGCACTTCGAACTGCAGGCCCGAGGCCAGGGTGGTGATGCCGTCACGCGTGGCGTTTTGCGCCAGGAACTCAAGGCCAGCGCCAGCGGCAGCTTCGGCCTTGGCAGCGGCTTCAGCCTGCATCACTTCACGGATAACCTTGAAGCTGGCCGACAGGTCTTCCTGGCTGACACGGCTGGCTTGGCCATTGAAGGCGTCGGTCAGGCCGGCCAGGATCGCGTCCAGGGCCACGCCTGGTGGCGGGTTGTCACGCAGCTGGTCGCCCAGCTGGCGGCCGATGCCGTAGCTGACGCGAGTTTCGTCGGTGCTCAGATTTACTTCGGACATGTCACTGCTCCGCTGTAGGGCCGCGCTGAAAACACCCCGCGTGGGGATGCCAACTGCGGCGCGCCCTGACTAAAAGGGCGAGCAGCCTAGCACGCTCTAATGCGTGGCGCGAAATGAGATCGGCACCTTCAGGTCCTCTTCGGCACTGTCACCCAGGCCGCACATTTCGTCGTGCACGGATTTATGGATCAGGTGGAAGGGCAACACCGGCACCAACTGGAGCATTTGCCGCGCATGCTCCACCGAACGCAGGTGAATGGCGTGGCCGGGCTTGTCGTGAAGCACGTGCACCTTGCCGTGCATGCGGGCTTCGAGCAGGTAAATGCCACCTTCGAGGGAGATCAGGTTGAGCTCGTCGATCTGGCCGGCTTTTGCGTGGGTGGTCAGTTCCTGAACGTTCATGACTGCACCTTCTTGTTGGAAGCGGGTTGTACGCAGTTTATTTTTTGTACAGGAATGCAGAAAGCACAAGGCGGCCGGACGACCGCCTGTCTATTAGCTCAAAACACTCAATGCTTGGTGAGCTTGTCGAGGTAGCCCATGGCAAAGGCCGAGATGACGAAGGTCATGTGGATGATCACGTACCACATCAAGTACTGCGGTTCGATGTTCTTGGCGTCCATGAACACCCGCAGCAGGTGAATCGAGGAAATTGCCACGATCGAGGCTGCCACCTTCATCTTCAGCGACGTGGAGTCCATCTTGCCCAGCCAGCTGAGCTTCTCGACACCATCGTCGATATCCAGTTGGGAAACGAAGTTCTCGTAGCCGGAGATCATCACCATCACCAGCAGGCCACCCACCAGCGCCATGTCGATCAGCGACAGCAGCACCAGGATCAGCTCCGACTCGGCCATGGCGAAGACGTTGGGGATGACGTGAAAGATTTCCTGGAAGAACTTCAGTGCCAGGGCCAGCAGGCCCAGGGACAGGCCGACATAGATCGGCGCCAGCAGCCAGCGCGAGGCGTACATTGTTCGTTCGATAAAGCGTTCCATTACCACTCACACAAGGCCAGAAATGGGCTCGATTATACCCATTGGCTTGGCATGAGTAAGCCTGCGACCCCCTGTCGCACGGCCCAGTTTGTAGTAGCGGATTCATCCGCAAAAAGGTCTGCGCGGTGTATCAGGCATATCGCGGATACCTTTTCGCGGATGAATCCGCTACTACCGGTGGGTTACACCCCGTTACCAATTAATGCTCGGGATGAAACTGGTAGTCGCCGATGTTTCGCGTTCGCTCGCCGTTCATCTTGCGCAATTCGGCTTGCAAGTGCAGGCACCAGATCTGCGGGTCGTGGGCCACCTGATAGCCGTGCAGGGTCAGGCTGTCGACGATGGCATCCATCACTGACTCGGCCACGAAGGGCCCGGCAAAGGGCCCCTGGCATTTGATCGCGGAAGGTTGTTCGCCGGACATTCCGGCAGCAAACAGCAAGGTCCACATGCCTGTGTCGCCGGCAAGGGGGCGGATGCTGCATTCGATGCGGGTCACCAGACCCAGGCATTGGCGGGTGAGGCAGAGGCTGCGCGGCATGGCGAAGTCCCTCGGATGAAGCCTTTCTTCAGCCCGCAGGGGGGCTGTTTCAATCCAGCGACCAGTGGATATCCTTGAGCTGAGAATAGAAGAAATCCGCCACGCGCAAGTTCTTTCAGAATGGTCGGGCGCCGAATGGTCGTTCGGCACCCACCATCGGCCTACACCGGTTTGACTTCAGCCAGTTCCTGCTGCAGCAACTCCTTTTCGGCTTCCTTGAGGTCATCTTCACTGATCATTTCGGCAATGGCACGCAGGCGCTCCACCACCCGACCATTGACGCTGCCCTCGGGGAAGTTGCCATCCTCGTCCGGCGCCCCCGCAGGTTCGCCCACCAGCAGGCTCAGGGCCTCGTCGGCCTGGCGCACCGCATACACGTGGAACTGGCCGTTGCGCACCGCCTGCAAGACTTTTTCGTCGAGCATCAGGGTCGCGACGTTGGCCTGGGGGATGATCGCGCCCTGCTCACCGGTCAGGCCGCGGGCTTCGCACAGGCGGAAGAAGCCTTCGATCTTCTCGTTGACCCCACCCACCGCCTGCACTTCACCGAACTGGTTGATCGAACCGGTAATGGCAAAGCATTGCTTGAGTGGGGTTTTCGACAGCGCCGAAATCAGCGTGCAGGCCTCGCCCAGGGAAGCGCTGTCGCCGTCCACGTAACCGTAGGATTGCTCCAGGGCGATGCTTGCCGAAATCGCCAGGGGGAATTCCTGGGCATAGCGGCTGCCCAGGTACCCGGTGAGGATCATCACGCCCTTGGAGTGGATTGGCTGGCCCAGGTTGACCTCGCGCTCGATGTCGACGATGCCGCTGCCACCGGGGTATACCGTGGCGGAGATGCGCGCCGGCACGCCAAAGGCCGAATCACCGACTTCCAGCACCGTCAGCCCGTTGCACTTGCCCACGGCAGCGCCAGCGGTGTCGATCAGGATGATGCCGGCCAGCATGTCATCGAGGATGCGCGCCGATACCCGACCGGTACGGGTGGCCTTGGCCTTGAGCGCACGCTCGATATGGCCGGCGTCGGTCATCTCGTCGCTGGCCAGGTGGCGGATGAAATCGGCTTCGCTGACCAGTTGGAACAGGTCGCCGATGCGCGCCGACAAACGCCCCTGGTGCTCGGCCAGGCGCGCGCTGTAGGTTGCCAGGCGCGCCACGGCGTCGGCGGTCAGCGGCGCCATGCCCTCTTCCGAGGTGCGGGTCTTGAGCAACTGGGCGAACTGCTCCAGGCTCTCGTCGACCATGGGGATGTCTTCGTCAAAATCCACCAGTACCCGGAACATCTCCTGGAAGTCCGGGTCGGCGTCCTGCAGTGCGTAGTACAGCTGGCGCGCGCCGATGATGATCACCTTGACCTGCAGCGGGATGTGCTGCGGCGTCAGCGTCACGGTGGCCAGGCGGCCGAACTCGCCCAGCGGCGACTCCATCTTCAGCTTGCGCGATTGCAGGGCGCGCTTCAGCGCATCCCACACAAAGGGCTCGCCGAGCATTTTCTCGGCTTCCAGGATCAGGAAACCGCCGTTGGCGCGGTGCAGTGCACCCGGGCGCAGTTGCCGGTAGGTAGTGAACAGCGCCCCTTGGTCATTGCCGTATTCGATACGGCCGAACAGGTTGTCGTAGGTGGGGTGCGGCTCGAACACCACCGGTGCGCCACCGTTGATCGGGTGGCCCACCACCAGGCTCGGGGCGTATTGCTCCTCGAGCAGCTTGCGCGCCTGGGCGTCGGTCTTGGCGTCGTCCACCAATTGCTCGACCACGGTTTTCAGCAAGTACACCTGCATGGCTTGCAGGTAGGCGCACACCGCGGCGTTCTCCGCGTATTTTTCCGACAACGGCGCCAGCAAAGGCTGAAGGGCCAGGGTGATGGTTTCTTCGTTCAACTGGCGCAACTGGTTGCCCGACTCGCGCTTCCATTGCGGCAGGCTGGCCAGTTCTTCATTGAGGCGCTCCTCCAGCTCCGAGATATCGGTGTGGAAACGCTCGCGATCGGCTTCCGGCAACTGGGCGAATTCGGCTTCGTCCAGGGCCTTGCCATCGAGCATCGGAGTAAAGGCGATGTTAGTGCTGTCGCGGTACAGGGCCACGTCCTTTTCCAGGGACAGGCGCTCGATCACATCCAGGGCGCGGTCATAGCGCTGGTTGAAGGCGCGGTCGATGGCGCTCTTCTTCTGCTGGTAGGAGGGGTGTTCGAACACAGCTGGAAAGGTCGACAGCAGGTTGTCGATCAGCCCATTGATATCGGCGATGAAGGCCCCCGCGCGGCCCGGTGGCAGCTCCAGGGCTCGCGGTTCACGGGGTTCGTCGAAGTTGTTGACGTACACCCAGTCGGAAGGGGTTTGCAGCCGCTTGCCTTCGGCTTTCAGGTAGCGCTTTACGAATGAGAACCGGCCGGTGCCGGGCTCGCCCATGACAAACACGTTATACCCAGGGCGAGGCATGGCGACGCCAAATTGCAAGGCTTCGACAGCACGTTCCTGGCCAAGCACACCGCGAAAGGGCTCCAGATCATTGGTGGTGGAGAAGCTGAACTGTTCAGCGGAAAACGGACGTGTCAGCGCTTCTGGCGCAAGACGCAGGCTGGCAGCAACAGGATCAGGCATCGGGCATCCTTACTTCGGCGGGGCAGATGACGGCATTCTGGCGCTGAAGCGCCGCAAGCTGCAAGCTGAAACCCGCAAGTTGAGCGCGGCGGCCTTCGCTTGACGCTTAGCGCTAAAAGCTTGCCGCAGGCCAAAAAATCACGGAACTGCGAGAACCTGCCTAAACTCCAAACTGCGCGACTGGGTAAATAACCGGTCCACCCTGGAGCCGAGACGTGCCAGGCAACCCTGACCTATGGTTTGCACATCAAAAAGAGAACAAAGCTATGAAACGGATTCTTCTGGGTACCTTGATCTCCGTAGCCTCGCTCCATGCCATGGCCCAAGCGCCCGGCGGACCGGACTGCGGTTGGGGCAACATGCTGTTCGAAGGGCAGCGCGGCACCCCGGCTCACTTCCTTGCATCCACCACCAACGGCACCTCGGGCAACGCCACGTTCGGCATGACCTCGGGCACCAACGGTTGCTCGACCAACGCAGCGCTGACCTACGGCGGCAAGTCCTGGATTGCCATGAACGGCATGATGGACGAGCTTTCCGAAGACATGGCCAAGGGTCAGGGCGAAGCGCTCACCACCTACGCGGTGGTACTGGGCGTTGCACCACAGGATCGCGCCTACTTTGAATCCGTGACCCATCAGCACTTCCAGGAAATCTTCAAGACCGCCGACGTGACCGCCGACGACGTTCACAGCAACACCATGGCGGTGCTCAAGGGCGACTCTCGCCTGGCCAAATACGCCACACAAGCCTAAGCTCGAACCCACCCACCCCTTCACGGGGGTGGGCTTGGCCTTGCCTGCGAACAGCCGACCAACTTCCTGAATTAGTTGCCCGACATGCTAAAACGCCTGGCCTTTATGGCGCTCTGTGTGTGCGCCCCGCTGCATGCTGCTCCCTTCGTCGACAACGCGCGTTTACAGCAACTGGCCAATGATCCGTACTGGATCTCCCTGGGCCACTATGAAACCGGCAAGCTGGGTGGCTGGCGCAGTTACGTCGATGATGACAAATTCTTCCTGGCCGCCGACGGCGCGCATCATCCGGATGCGGAACTGGCAGCCACGCTAAAGGCCCTGTATGCCCCGGCCAGCCTGGGCGACAAGCACGCCCAGTGCACCTTCCCGGCGCGCACCCGCTGGCTGCGCAGCCAACTGCAGCTCACCGACCTGCCGAGCGTGGACTGCACTGAATTCAACCAGTGGTTCAAGGACGTGGCGCCCCACAGCGCGGTGTTGATTTTCCCGGCGGCCTACCTCAACAGTCCCTCGTCGATGTTCGGCCACACCCTGCTGCGCATCGACCAGGCCGACGTGCAGCGCGACAACACCGCCCTGCTCAGCTACGCGATCAACTTCGGGGCCTACATCGAGGGCAGCGACAACAGCATCCTCTATGCCTGGAAAGGCCTGATGGGCGGCTACCCAGGGCTGTTCGCCATGGTGCCGTACCAGGAAAAGCTCTCCGAATACCGCAGCCTGGAAAACCGCGACCTGTGGGAATACCGCCTCAACCTCACGCCTGAAGAAACCTCGCGCATGGTCGAGCACGTGTGGGAACTGCGGCAGATCCGCTTCGGTTATTTCTTCTTCGACGAAAACTGCTCCTACCGCCTGCTCGAACTGCTGCAAGTGGCGCGGCCCAGCCTGAAACTGACGCCGCAATTCCAGCTCACCGCCATCCCTACCGACACCGTGAAGGCAGTGAAACAGGCAGGGTTGGTGGAAAAGATCGACTACCGCCCTTCCCGCGAACGCGAACTGCTGGCCCGGGCCAAGCCACTGGACCCCGAAGAGCAGCAATGGGTGCTGCAGATCGCCGCCGATACCGACCTGCTGCAGAGCACCGGCTTCAAGGCCCTGCCGCGCCCGCGCCAGGCGCTGATCCAGGACGCGGCATTTCGCCTGGAGCGCTACCGTGCCACCGCCCAGGAACGCGATAAAAGCCGTACCCAGCGCAGCTTCCAGTTGCTCAAGGCGATCAACCAGAACCCACCGCCGCCCTTGGACATCGAGCGCCCAGGGCTGCCGGAAGACGGCCACGACTCGCGCACCTGGCAAGTGGGTGCCGGCAGCCGTGACAACCGCGCCTTCGCCGAATACGGCCTGCGCATGGCCTACCACGACCTTAACGACAACGCCTATGGCTTTCCGTTGGGCGCGCAGATCGAAATCCTTGGCCTGAAGGTGCGCCAGTACGAAGGCAACCACTGGCAATTGCAACGCCTGGACCTGGCCACCATCCGCTCCATGACGCCGCGCAACGAACTGCTGCAACCCCTGAGCTGGCAAGTGACTGGCGGCCTTGAACGGGTGCTGGGCAAGCATGGCGACGAAACCCTGGTCAGCCATGTCAACGGCGGCGCCGGCGGTACCTGGCAACTGGGCGACAACGCCCTGGGGTTTGCCCTGGGCACGGTGCGCGTGGAACACAACAATGACTTTTCGGCGTTGGTGTCTCCTGCCGCCGGCTTTGATACCGGCCTGCTGTGGCGCAACCCGCTGGGCAACTTGAGCTTAGAGGCCAAGGGCGATTACTTCACCAACGGCGAAGTGCGCCGCACCCTTAGCCTGAACCAGCAATGGGAGCTGTCGCGCAACCTGGGCCTGCGCCTGAGCGCACAGCGCGACTTCAGCCAACTGACGTCGGCGCGCAATGAGGTCATGCTGGAATTGAAGTGGTACCACTACTGAGCCAACGGATTTATCACATGGGCTTGACGCGCCCTGCACACGATCACTTCTAGACTCTGATTAACCGCGTTGATTTGTTCGCGGATAAATCCGCTCCTACAGGCCTTGCATGCTGTTGTGGGGGCGGATTTATCCACGAAAAGAACGCCGCTGTGCTTCAGGAGAAACCGCGTTGAATTTTTCGCGGATAAGTCCGCTCCTAAAGGTATGGGGTGCGAGGAGAGTGATCATGTGGCGATGGATGGTGGTGGGTGCGTGGCTACTGTTGGCGGGTTGTGCTTCGACCCACGACACCATGGTGCAACAAGGATACCCACCGGCCTTCGCCGATGGCTTTCAGGATGGCTGCGGCAGTGGTCGCCAGGCCGCAGGCTCGATTACCGGGCAGTTCACCAAGAATGTGCCGCGCTATTTGAAAGACAAGCAGTACAGCACCGGCTGGGATGACGGTTTCCGCCAATGCCAGGCCAGCGTGCAAAACCATAATAACGATGACTGGGCCACGCAGCATGGCGATGACCGCGAGCGGGCCTGGCAGCAGCAGAAAACCCAGGGTGAAGGGCGGGCTTATCATCCATGAGCCGAGCTTTCGTCAATGAAGACCAGGCCGCCGCCCAGGCCAACGCCCCTGTCGAGCGCCGGGTCAGCGAGCAACCCAACTACGTCACGCCCCAGGGCCTGCTGGAACTGCAAGCGCGCTTGCAGCAATTGCTGGCACAAACCCCGGGCGAGAACGATGCCCAGCGTCAGGCCGACTTGCGCTACATCACTCAACGCGTGCAAAGCGCCCAGGTTATTCCCACGCAGAACACCACGGGCAAGGTGCAGATCGGCAGCTGGGTAACCTTCGCCGACGAGCATGACAACACCCAGCACATCGCGCTGGTGGGCGAAGACCAGGCCGACGCGGCCAAAGGCCTGATCAACTGGGGATCGCCGCTGGGCAAGGCACTGCTCGGCGCCAAGGTCGGGGACGAGGTGCGCTGGCAGCGCCCGGCCGGCGATGTGCTGATCGAAATCATCGAGATCGCCCAACAACCTGCGTAAACCGCAGGCATAAAAAAACGGAGCCCGCAGGCCCCGTTTTTTACTGTTGCCTTACGCCAGTTTCTTGTGGCGTACGCGGTGCGGCTGGGAAGCGGCATCGCCCAGGCGTTTCTTGCGATCGGCCTCGTACTCGGTGTAGTTACCTTCGAAGAAAATCGCCTGCGAATCGTCTTCGTAAGCCAGGATGTGCGTGGCCACACGGTCCAGGAACCACCGATCGTGAGAGATCACAATGGCGGCGCCAGGGAAGTCCAGCAGCGCTTCTTCCAGCGAACGCAGGGTTTCGACGTCGAGGTCGTTGGACGGTTCGTCGAGCAGCAGGACGTTGCCACCCTCCTTCAGCGTCAGGGCCAGGTGCAAGCGGCCACGTTCACCACCGGACAGGTCCTTGACGAACTTCTGCTGGTCGCCGCCCTTGAAATTGAAGCGCCCCACGTAGGTACGCGACGGGATCTCGTAGTTGCCGATGCGGATCTGGTCCGAACCGTCGGAGATCTGCTGGAACACAGTCTTGCTGCCGTCCAGGTCGTCACGGCTCTGGTCCACGCAGGCCAGTTGCACGGTGTCGCCGATTTCGATGCTGCCCGAATCCGGTTGTTCCTTGCCCATCAGCATGCGGAACAGGGTCGACTTACCGGCACCGTTACCGCCGATCACGCCGACGATCGCGCCTTTTGGCATGGCAAAGGACAGGTTGTCGATCAACTGGCGATCGCCGTAGCCCTTGCTGACGTTCTTGAACTCGATGACCTTGTCGCCCAGGCGTGGGCCAGCCGGGATGTAGATCTCGTTGGTTTCCGAACGCTTCTGGAATTCCTGCGATTGCATTTCTTCGAAGCGCTGCAAGCGAGCCTTGGATTTGGACTGGCGGGCCTTGGCGCCTTTGCGCACCCACTCCAGTTCTTCCTTCATGGCTTTTTCGTGGGCCGACTGCTGCTTGGACTCCTGCGCCAGTCGATCGGACTTGGCTTCCAGCCAACCCGAATAGTTGCCCTCGTAAGGGATGCCCGCGCCGCGGTCCAGTTCCAGGATCCAGCCAGCCACGTTGTCCAGGAAGTAACGGTCGTGCGTGATCGCGACCACGGTGCCCGGGAAATCGTGCAGGAAGTGCTCCAGCCACGCCACGGAGTCAGCGTCCAAGTGGTTGGTTGGTTCATCGAGCAGCAGCATGTCGGGGGCCGACAGCAACAGGCGGCACAGGGCCACGCGGCGCTTTTCACCACCCGACAGGAACTCTACCTTGGCATCCCAGGCCGGCAGGCGCAGCGCATCGGCGGCCACTTCCAGTTGGCGTTCCAGGTTATGCCCGTCGCTTGCCTGCAGGATGGCCTCGAGCTTGGCCTGTTCGGCGGCCAGTTTGTCGAAGTCGGCATCAGGTTCTGCGTAGGCGGCGTACACCTCGTCCAGGCGAGCCTGGGCATCCTTGATTACACTAACAGCTTCCTCGACCACTTCACGCACGGTCTTGGTAGGGTCAAGTTGTGGCTCTTGCGGCAGATAACCCACGTTGAGCTCGGGCATCGGGCGTGCTTCGCCGTCGAATTCCTTGTCGACACCGGCCATGATCTTCAGCAAGGTGGATTTGCCCGAACCGTTCAGGCCCAGTACGCCGATCTTGGCGCCCGGGAAGAACGAGAGGGAGATGTTCTTGAGAATTTCCCGCTTCGGCGGAACAACTTTGCTCAGCCGATGCATGGTGTAGACGTATTGAGCCATGGAAAACCTGGTGTCTGTAGACAGATGAAAAAAGTGCGAAAGGAGAGTCGGGCGCTGCAACTCCCCGAAGAATGCCAAAGCTACCGGAATGCGCGTGGCAGGGCAAACGGGCGACGAACAGAGCTGGCACTTTGCCATAACTCAAGGCATGCTAGCCGCCCTTCGGGCGTCAGGCTTATAGTGCACGGCGTTTTGTCCGAATCGTGGTTACCCCGATACGTGACCCGGATCGTTTTTACCTGCCACCGCCCGTCAGATCGCAGGATCACAGTTTGACCAATCTCTCCCAACCGTCACCCCTGCGACCGGCGAACCGTGCCAATGGCGAACCCCTGCGCGGCACCTTGAAAGGCGCCCTGGCCCTACTGGTACTGCTGCTGGTGGCGCTGCTGTTCTGGCAGTTGATCGATCAATACCAGCGCACCGTGGCCGAACAACGCCGGCACACCATTGAACACAACGCCGTGCAGGCCGACTACACCCGCCTGAACCATGGCGCTCAACAGCCAGATTGCGCTCAACCAATTGCAGGCGAGCGCCCCAGCGCCTTCGGCCCACGACAAACAGATCATCGCCACCACCCTGCGCCAGGCCCTGCCCCACCTGCAGAGCGTCACCTGGCTGGACGCCAATGGCGTGGGCGAGGAACCCGACGCCGACGCCCAGGCACTGATCGAGCACAGCGACAACCAGGCGTTCTTCTACAGCAATAGCCCGGACCGCCAACAGGTGTTGTTGCTGCTGCGCCGGCCCGGGCAACCGACCAGCGGTTATTGGTTGCTGCGCATGAGCGCCAACGTGTTGCCGCTGTTCACCCGCCAGATCAACCAGAAAAATGGCCCGCAGTGGCTGCTGGAAAACGCCCGGCAAGGCCAGGTCATCTACCGCGACGCCCCCCAGGCGACCGACTTGCCGGCCCTGACCGAGCGTGAACAACGCTTGAGCGTGCGCGTATCGCCCTTGCCCAACAGCGACTGGCAACTGCACAGCCTGTTCGACCCCCAGCAGGCGCGCCTCAAACTGCTGCCGGCCCTGGTGGGCAAATGCCTGGTGGGGTTGATCTGCTCGCTGTTCCCGTTCCTGGCCCTGGTCAACCTGCGCCGCCGCCAACGCGCGCTGCAAGAAGGCCGACGGCGTTACCAGGACATCTTCGACGGTACCGGGGTGGCCCTCTGCGTGCTCGACCTGTCGGGGCTGCACGGTTTCCTGGGCCGCCAGCAACTGCACAGCCAGGCCGACTTCGACCGCTGGCTGCTGGCCGCTGGCGAACAGCGCTTCACGTTGCTGGAGCAATTGCGCATCACCGAAGTCAACACCATCGCCCTGGGCCTGCTCAACGTCGACGCAAGCCAAGGTGCCTGGGAGCGGCTGATGCATGGCTGCCCGCTGAATGCCGACAGCGTCTGCTACCGCATCGTGCACGCGTTGCTGGGCCAGGCCAAACAGCTGGAAATGGAACTGCAGATTCATGATCGTACCGGCCAGGCACAATACCTGTGGCTGACCGTGCGCCTGCCCGAGCAATCGCAGGACTACTCGGCGGTGATCCTGAGCATCAATGACATCACCAGCCGCAAGCAGGTCGAACTGTCGCTGGTGGAGCGCGAAAGCTTCTGGTCGGACGTGGTGCGCACCGTGCCCGACCACCTGTACGTGCAAGATGTACTCAGCCAGCGGATGATCTACAGCAACCACCACCTGGGCCAGACCCTGGGCTATGGCAAGGCAGAGCTGGCCGAGATGGGCGAGTACTTCTGGGAGATTTTGCTGCACCCCGAAGATGCCGATGACTACCATCGCATGCGCCTGGAAAGCCGCGCCCACGTCGACCTGCAACTGCTGCAGTGCCAGTTGCGCTTTCGCCACAAGAATGGCCGCTGGCGGCGCTTCGACATCCGCGAGCAGGTACTGAGCCGCGACAGCAACGAGCAGGTCACGCGCATCATCGGCGTGGCCAAGGACGTCACCGACCAGATCGAAGCCAGCGAGTCGTTGCGCGACAGCGAGCAGCGCTACCGCATGCTCGCCGAAAGCATCAGCGACGTGATCTTTTCCACCGACAACCTGCTCAAGCTCAACTACGTCAGCCCCTCGGTACAGGCGGTGCTGGGCTACGAAGTGGACTGGATATTCGACAACGGCTGGCAGTCGATCATCGCCAACCCGCAGCAATTGAACGGCATTTTCAGCCTGATCGAACGGGTCAGCCGGGTGCTCGACAAGCCCGAACAACTGGCCGAACTGCGCAGCCAACTGACCACCCAACTGTTCCTGCTCGATTGCCTGCGTGCCGACGGGCGCAAGATCCCGATCGAACTGCGCCTGGTACTGGTGTGGGACGAACACAACACGTTCGAAGGCATCCTCGGCGTTGCCCGTGACATCAGCCAGCAACGCCGCGCCGAAAAAGACCTGCGCATGGCGGCCACGGTGTTCGAGCATTCCACCTCGGCGATTTTGATCACCGACCCTGCCGGCTACATCGTCCAGGCCAACGAGGCCTTCAGCCGCGTCAGCGGCTACGAAGTGGCGCAGGTATTGGACCAGCTACCCAATATCCTCACGGTGGACGAGCAGCAGGAAGCCCACCTGCGCTATGTGATCAAGCAGTTGCATCAAACCGGTACCTGGGAAGGCGAGGTATGGCTCAAGCGCCGCAGCGGCGAGCACTACCCGGCCTGGGTGGGCATCACCGCGGTGCTGGACGACGAAGGCGACCTGGCCAGCTACGTGTGCTTTTTCAGCGACATCAGCGAACGCAAGGCCAGCGAACAGCGCATCCACCGTTTGGCGTACTACGACGCCCTGACCCACCTGCCCAACCGCACCCTGTTCCAGGACCGCCTGTACACGGCACTGCAACAGGCCGAACGGCAGAAGTCCTGGGTGGTGCTGATGTTCCTGGACCTGGACCGTTTCAAGCCGATCAACGACTCCCTGGGCCACGCCGCCGGCGATCGCATGCTCAAGGACATGGCCACGCGACTGCTGGCCTGCGTGGATGACGACGACACCGTGGCGCGCATGGGTGGCGACGAGTTCACCCTGCTGCTGCAGCCACGCGTCAGCCGCGAGATAGCCCTGAACCGCGCCATCAGCGTGGCCGAGCAGATCCTCGCAAGCCTGGTGAAACCTTTTGTGCTGGAGAACCGCGAGTTCTTCGTCACGGCCAGTATCGGTATCGCCCTGAGCCCCCAGGACGGCAACGAGCTGAGCCAGCTGATGAAAAACGCCGACACGGCGATGTACCACGCCAAGGAGCGCGGCAAAAACAACTTCCAGTTCTACCAGGCCGACATGAACGCCAGCGCCCTGGAGCGCCTGGAGCTGGAAAGCGACCTGCGCCATGCCCTGGAGCAACAGGAATTCATCCTGTATTACCAACCGCAGTTCAGCGGTGACGGCAAGCGCCTGACCGGTGCCGAAGCCCTGCTGCGCTGGCGCCACCCGCGTCGCGGGCTGGTGCCGCCAGGTGACTTCATCCCGGTGCTGGAAGAACTCGGCCTGGTGGTGGACGTCGGCGACTGGGTGCTGCGCGAGGCCTGCCGCCAGTTGAAAACCTGGCACCAGGCCAAGGTGCGCGTGCCCAAGGTCTCGGTCAACATTTCGGCACGGCAGTTCTCCGATGGCCAGCTAGGTGAGCGCATCGCCAGCATCCTCAAGGAAACCGGCCTGCCGCCGGCGTGCCTGGAGCTGGAGCTGACCGAAAGCATCCTGATGCGCGAAGTCAACGAAGCCATGCAGATCCTCGACAGCCTGAAGAACCTGGGCCTGAGCATCGCGGTGGACGACTTTGGCACCGGCTACTCGTCGCTCAACTACCTCAAGCAGTTCCCCATCGACGTGCTGAAAATCGACCGCACCTTCGTCGACGGCCTGCCCGAAGGCGAACAGGACGCGCAGATCGCTCGCGCCATCATCGCCATGGCCCACAGCCTGAACCTGGCGGTGATCGCCGAGGGCGTGGAAACCCACGAGCAGTTGGAGTTTTTGCGCGAACACGGCTGCGACGAGGTGCAAGGCTACCTGTTCGGCCGACCGATGCAGGCCAGCCGGTTCGAGGCGCAGTTCAGCAACGATGCCCTCTTCATGTTCGACTGAAGGTCGGCATTGGCTTCTTCACGGATAAATCCGCTCCTACAACATTGCCCGTAGGAGCAGATTTACCGCGAAGAAGCCACCTCGGTCGACATGAACACCACTCGTCCACGCAATGACTCCCTTTCATATGCCAGATAAAAGCCGATGGGGTAGAATGCCCACCTTTTCCAGCCCCGATCCTTGAGGACCGCCATGTTCAGCCGTGATTTGACACTTGCCAAGTACGACGCCGATCTCTTTGCCGCCATGGAGCAAGAAGCTCAGCGCCAGGAAGAGCACATCGAGCTGATCGCTTCGGAGAACTACACAAGCCCCGCGGTGATGGAAGCCCAGGGCTCGGTCCTGACCAACAAGTACGCCGAAGGCTACCCAGGCAAGCGTTACTACGGCGGCTGCGAATTCGTCGACGTGGTCGAGCAGCTTGCAATCGACCGGGCAAAGGAGCTGTTCGGCGCCGATTACGCCAACGTCCAGCCACACGCCGGCTCCCAAGCCAACAGCGCCGTGTACCTGGCCTTGCTGCAAGCGGGCGACACCATCCTGGGCATGAGCCTGGCCCACGGCGGTCACCTGACCCACGGCGCCAGCGTCAGCTCGTCGGGCAAGCTGTACAACGCCGTGCAGTACGGCATCGACGCCAACGGACTGATCGACTACGACGAAGTCGAGCGCCTGGCCGTTGAGCACAAGCCAAAAATGATCGTGGCCGGTTTCTCTGCCTACTCGCAGATTCTCGACTTCCCACGCTTCCGCGCCATTGCCGACAAGGTCGGTGCCTACCTGTTCGTCGACATGGCCCACGTCGCCGGCCTGGTCGCCGCTGGCGTGTACCCTAACCCGGTGCCGTTCGCCGACGTGGTGACCACCACCACCCACAAGACCCTGCGCGGCCCACGTGGCGGCCTGATCCTGGCGCGCGCCAACGCCGAGATCGAGAAAAAGCTGAACTCGGCCGTCTTCCCGGGCGCCCAGGGCGGCCCGCTGGAGCACGTCATCGCCGCCAAGGCCGTGTGCTTCAAGGAAGCGCTGCAGCCTGAGTTCAAGGCTTACCAGCAACAAGTGGTGAAAAACGCCCAGGCCATGGCCAGCGTGTTCATCGAGCGCGGTTTCGACGTGGTCTCCGGTGGTACTCAGAACCACCTGTTCCTGCTGTCGCTGATCAAGCAGGAAATCTCCGGTAAAGACGCCGACGCCGCCCTGGGCCGCGCGTTCATCACCGTGAACAAGAACTCCGTGCCAAACGACCCTCGCTCCCCGTTCGTCACCTCCGGCCTGCGCTTCGGTACCCCAGCGGTCACCACTCGCGGCTTCAAAGAGGCTGAGTGCAAAGAGCTGGCTGGCTGGATCTGCGACATCCTGGCAGACCTTTCCAACGAAGCGGTGATCGACGCCGTTCGCGAGAAGGTCAAGGCCATCTGCGCCAAGCTGCCGGTTTACGGCAACTGATAGCGCAGTAACCCTTCGCGGATAAATCCGCTCCTACCGGAGCGGATTTATTTGCGAAAACCGCGCCGACATCAATCGGCCAACGCGGCAAACCCCGCCCGGATCTTGTCCTCCGGCAGTTCATCGGCGATGAACACCATCACGCTCTCGCGCTTTTCATCTTCCGCCCATTCGCTGTCCCAATCGAAACCGTACAATTTCAATACGCCTTGGAACACCAGGCGCCGCGACTCCCCCGCGATACTCAACACGCCCTTGTAGCGCAGCAATTGCTTGCCGTGCGCCTCCAGAAGCGCGTTCATGAACTCGCTGAGCTTGTCGATATCCAGCGGCGCGTCGGTACGCAACACCATGCTGCTGATACGGTCGACACTGCCTGCCGGCACCACCGGGCGCAGGTTGAGGGCGCCGTTGAGGTTGAAGCCGCGCACATCCAGCAGTTCGCTCAGGTCGATATTGCCGTGCTCTACCACCCGCACCGGGGCGCGTCGGTTGATACGCGTCAAACGCTGGCCAAGGGCTTCGAAAACCTCTGGCGTGACCAAGTCAGTCTTGCTTACCAGCAAGCGATCGGCGAACCCGACCTGTGCCTGGGCAATGGTCTGGGCCAGGTGAGTGTCGGCATGAGCGGCGTCCACCAAGGTGATGATGCCGTCGAGAATGTAGCGCTCGCGCAGTTCTTCATCGATGAAAAAGGTTTGCGCCACTGGCGCAGGGTCCGCAAGGCCGGTGCATTCGATCACCAAGCGGTCGAAGGCAATTTCGCCACTGTCCAGGCGCTCCAGCAGCAGGTACAGCGCCTTGGTCAGGTCGGTGTGGATGGTGCAGCACACGCAGCCGTTGGCCAGGGTCATGACCTGCACCGGCGCGTCGCCCAGCAACTGGGTGTCGATGCCGGCGTCGCTGAACTCGTTTTCGATCACGGCGATTTTAAGACCGTGCTCGGCCTTGAGCAGGTGGCGCAGCAAAGTGGTCTTGCCGGCACCCAAAAAGCCGCTGAGGATGGTGACGGGGATGGGCAGGGTCAACTTGGTTCTCCATTAAATGACTGTGGGAGCACAGCTTGCTGGCGATGGCGTCGGTAAATCCGCCATAGCCGGCAAGCTGTGCTCCCACAGGGTCAGGCATCGACCGTTAGCAGATCAGCAGCACTTGGGGCCACCCTTGCCGCCGTAACGGGCTTCCTGGCGCTCGCGAAAGAACGCCTCGTAGTCCATCACCGGCTTGTCCGGGTGTTTGGTTTGCATATGCTCGACATAGTTGTCGTAGTCGGGCATGCCGACCATCAGGCGCGCGGCCTGGCCGAGGTATTTGCCCAGCCGACTCAGGTCATTGAACATGCTTGCAACCCTCGGTTATCACGCGTCTGGAATCGCCTGGAAAGGCGTTTCCTTGTCGGTGCGCTCGGTCTTGTTCCAGGCCCCGACGCCCACCTTGATGGCATAGAACAGGATGCTGAACACCACCAGCAGGAACAGCGCGGTCAGCGTCGCGTTGGTGTACGCGTTGTAGATCACGTGTTGCATCTGGTTGATGTCCTTGGCCGGTGCAATCACCTGGCCTGCAGCCAGCGCATCGCTGTACTTCTTGGCCAGGGCCAGGAAGCCGACGGCCGGGCTTGGGTCGAACAGCTTGATGAAGCCGGCCGTGGTGGTGCAGATCAGCAGCCAGGCCGCGGGAATCAACGGTACCCAGATATAGCGCTGGCGCTTCATCTTGATCAGCACGACCACGCCCAGCATCAGCGCGATACCGGCGAGCATCTGGTTGGAGATACCGAACAGCGGCCACAAGGTGTTGATACCGCCCAGCGGATCGATCACGCCCTGGTACAGCAGGTAGCCCCACAGCGCCACGCAGCCGGCCGTGCCGATCATGTTGGCCACCCACGACTCGGTGCGTTTGAGCGCCGGCACGAAGGAGCCCAGCAAGTCTTGCAACATGAACCGCCCGGCACGGGTACCGGCATCTACCGCCGTGAGGATGAACAGCGCCTCGAACAGGATCGCGAAGTGGTACCAGAACGCCATGGTGTTTTCACCCGGCAGTACGTGGTGCAGGATTTGCGCGATACCCACCGCCAGGGTCGGTGCACCGCCGGCACGGGCCAGGATGGTGGTTTCACCGATGTCCTTGGCCACCGCCTGCAGCGCGTCCGGGGTAATCGCAAAACCCCAGCTGCTGACGGTTTGCGCCACGGTCACCACGTCGCCACCGACGATGGCAGCGGGGCTGTTCATGGCAAAGTACACCCCCGGCTCGATCACCGAGGCGGCAACCATCGCCATGATCGCCACGAACGATTCCATCAACATGCCGCCGTAGCCGATGTAGCGGGCGTTGGCTTCGTTATCCAACAGCTTGGGCGTGGTGCCCGAGGAGATCAACGCGTGGAAACCCGACACCGCGCCACAGGCGATGGTGATGAACAGGAACGGGAACAGCCCGCCCTTCCACACCGGGCCCGTGCCGTCGATGAACTGGGTCAGCGCCGGCATCTTGAGGTCAGGGTTGGTGATCACGATACCGATCGCCAGGGCGATGATGGTGCCGATTTTCAGGAACGTCGACAGGTAGTCACGCGGCGCCAACACCAGCCACACTGGCAGCACCGCCGCCACGAAGCCGTAGCCGATCAGCATCCAGGTGATCTGGATCCCGGTGAAAGTGAACACCTTGGCCCACTCTGGCGTCGCGGCGATCTGGCCCCCCAGCCAGATAGAACCGAGCAACAACACCACGCCCATGATCGAGATCTCGCCGATGCGGCCCGGGCGGATGTAGCGCATGTACACGCCCATGAACATCGCGATCGGGATGGTCGCCATCACCGTGAACATACCCCATGGGCTGTCGGCCAGGGCCTTGACCACGATCAGCGCCAGCACCGCGAGGATGATGATCATGATCAGGAAACAGCCGAACAGGGCGATGGTGCCCGGCACGCGGCCCATTTCCTCGCGCACCATGTCGCCCAGGGAGCGACCGTTGCGGCGGGTGGACATGAACAGCACCAGGAAATCTTGCACGGCGCCTGCCAGCACCACGCCGGCAATCAGCCAGAGCGTACCGGGCAGGTAGCCCATTTGCGCCGCGAGTACCGGGCCCACCAGGGGGCCGGCGCCGGCGATAGCCGCGAAGTGGTGACCGAAAAGAATGTGTTTGTTGGTCGGCACGTAGTCCAGACCATCATTGTTGAGCACCGCAGGCGTCGCCCGGCGAGGGTCCAGTTGCATGACGGTGTTGGCGATGAACAGACTGTAGTAACGATACGCGACGAGGTAGATCGCCACCGCCGCCACCACGATCCACAAGGCATTGACTGCCTCGCCGCGGCGCAATGCCACGACGCCCAGTGCGCAAGCGCCCACGATTGCCAGCAGCAGCCAGGGTAAATGGCGTAGCGGGCTATTATTATTTTTCATTTTTTATATTCCAGCGAAGTGGATACGAAGTCAGCCCTGCGAGTCTAGCGAGACTGGTGGGAAAGACCACCCCCCACCTTGGTCTAGAGCCGCGTTTTAGCGGTTGACATGACATTTTTATCCGCCCTTGGCCATCCGTTGGCAAGGGGCAGCAGACCAGTGATCATCGCCGCCCCCTTGTAAGCGCACTCTTTGAGGCCCAAGCACGAGTAATGTCGACCGGTTCGAAGATGGCTTTAAGACACTAAGCTATAGTGAGTTCGACAGCAGAGGACTCCGCCATGCCTGATTCCCATGCCGAACGCCGGCGCTTCAAGCGCATCGCCTTCGACGCCAAGACCGAACTCACCCAAGGCCGCTTCACTTGGCCTGTGAAACTGATCGACTTGTCGTTGCGCGGCATGCTGATCGAGCGGCCCTCGCCCTGGCTGGGCGACGCCAAACTGCCTTTCATCGTGCACATCCATCTGAGCGATGCCATTGAAGTGCGCATGGACGCTGAATTGGTCCACGAAGAGCCCGACAGGCTGGGGTTTCACTGCCTGCACATCGGGCTGGATTCCATCGAGCACCTGCGCCGCATCATTGAATTGAACCTGGGCGATACGAAGGAACTGGAGCGGGAGTTGGGGGCGTTGATCGAGGTTTGACCGCAACCCTTTATTCGAACAACGCATCCAGCGCCTGTTCCAACCGCGTGACCGCGATCACTTTCAACCCCGGCGGCGACTCCTTAGGGGCGTTGCCCTTGGGCACAATGGCGCGTTTGAAGCCATGCTTGGCCGCTTCCTTCAAGCGTTCCTGGCCGCTCGGCACCGGACGCACTTCGCCCGACAGGCCAACTTCGCCGAACACCAGCAGGTCGTGGGGCAGCGGGCGGTTGCGCAGGCTGGACATCACGGCGGCCATCAAGGCCAGGTCCGAGGCGGTTTCCAGCACCTTGACCCCGCCCACCACGTTGAGGAACACGTCCTGGTCATGGGTGGGGATGCCACCGTGGCGGTGCAGCACGGCCAGCAGCATGGCCAGGCGGTTCTGGTCCAGGCCCAGGGTCACGCGGCGCGGGTTGGCCATGTGGCTGTCGTCGACCAGGGCCTGCACCTCCACCAACATCGGCCGCGTGCCTTCCCAAGTGGCCATGACCACACTGCCAGGCACTTCTTCCTGGGCACGCGTCAGGAAAATCGCCGAAGGGTTGGAGACTTCCTTGAGGCCCTTGTCGGTCATGCCGAACACGCCCAATTCATTGACCGCGCCGAAGCGGTTTTTCACCGCGCGCAACAGGCGCAGGCGGCCGTCGGACTCGCCTTCGAAATACAGCACGGTGTCGACCATGTGCTCCAGCACACGTGGACCTGCCAGCGCACCTTCCTTGGTGACGTGGCCTACCAGGAAGATCGCCGTGCCGCTCTGTTTGGCGTAGCGCACCAGCAGGGCCGCACTTTCACGCACCTGGGACACGCCACCGGGCGCCGACTGCAGGGCCTCGGTGAAGATGGTCTGGATGGAGTCGATCACCATCACCTTGGGTTTTTCGACGCGGGCCGTGGCGATGATGGTTTCGATGCAGGTCTCGGTCATCACCCGCAACTGGTCCTGGGGCAGGCCCAGGCGGCGGGCACGCATGGCCACCTGCTGCTGGGATTCCTCGCCAGTGACATACAGCGCGGGCATGCGCGTGGCCAGGTTGCACAGGGTTTGCAGCAGGATGGTCGACTTGCCGATGCCTGGGTCGCCGCCGATCAGAACCACCGAACCGTCGACCAGGCCACCGCCGAGCACGCGGTCTAGTTCGGCGGAGTTGGTGGAGAAGCGTGGGATTTCTTCTACGCTGACCTCGGCCAGGGTCTTGATCTGCGCCTGCTGCCCGGCCCAGCCGGTCCGACCGGCCGGGGCAGCAGCGCCGCCGCTCTCGATCATGGTTTCGGTCAGGGTGTTCCAGGCCCCGCATTCACCGCATTGGCCGGCCCATTTCGGGAAGGTGGCGCCGCACTCAGTGCAGCCGTACATGCGCTTGGCCTTGGCCATCGGGATACCTGCTTGGCAAAACCACCATCATAACGGAGTACGGGCACCGACAGGCCACGGCAAACCGAACAAAACTATTCGGTATAACGTCGGTCACTTGCACCAGGCGCAGCGCATGAAACGCTTAGCTGATTTACACTGCGCTGACTAACCTCCATTTGTTACAAGGAATAAACCATGGGCGTGATAAGTGAGTTCAAGGCCTTCGCGGTCAAAGGCAATGTGGTCGACATGGCCGTGGGTATCATCATTGGTGCCGCCTTCGGCAAAATCGTGTCGTCGTTTGTCGGCGACGTGATCATGCCGCCAATCGGTCTGCTGATCGGCGGCGTCGATTTCAGTGACCTGGCGGTTACCCTCAAGGCTGCAGAGGGCACGACACCCGCCGTGGTGATGGCCTACGGCAAGTTCATCCAGAGCATCATCGACTTCATCATCGTCGCGTTCGCCATTTTCATGGGCGTGAAGGCCATCAACCGCCTCAAGCGCGAAGAAGCCGTGGCGCCGACCGTACCGCCAGTGCCAACCCCCCAGGAAATACTGCTGGCCGAGATTCGCGACCAGCTCAAGAGCTTGAACAACAAGCCCTGACTACCAGTAGTTTTCCACGGCGACCGCTCCGGGTCGCCGGGTAAGGCTTAACTGCATATCGCGCTGTTTGAGCATTTGCCGGGTGTCATCGATCATTTGCGGGTTGCCGCAGATCATTACCCGCGAATGCTCAGGCGTGAGGTTCACGCCGGCGGCCTCTTCCAGGGCGCCACTTTCGATCAGTTGGGTGATACGCCCGTGCAATGCCCCAGGTACTTCTTCGCGGGTAACCGTGGCAATGAACTGCAATTTGCCAGCATATTCGGCCAGGTAATCGCGGTCAGCGAGCCCGTCGATCAACTCACGGTACGCCAACTCCCGACCCTCGCGCGCGCTGTACACCAGGATGATGCGCTCGAATTTCTCCCACACCTCGAAGTCCTGCAGTATCGACAGGAACGGCGCCACACCGGTCCCCGTGGATAACATCCACAGATCACGACCGTCGACAAACCGGTTCAGGGTCAAGTAGCCGGTGGCCTGGCGCTCCACCAACAGCTCATCACCCTCGCGCAGCCGGCTCAGTTCACTGGTGAACTCCCCCCCGGGCACCACGATGGAAAAAAACTCCAGAAATTCGTCATGCGGCGACGACACCAGCGAATAGGCGCGCCATACCACGCTGCCATCGGCCTTGGTGACACCCAAACGTACGAACTGCCCTGCAACGAAGCGAAAACCGACATCACGGGTGGTGCGCAAGGTGAACAGGCTGGGAGTCAGGGGCTGCACGTGAAGCAGGGTCTGGCGGGTGAATTTCTCTGCGCTGGCAGTCATGGTGCGCTCCATTTGGTTCGATTGCGCACAGTGTCCCGCATTGAAAGGCGAATAAACACCTGTGGTTTGTAGTGGGATATGCGTAAACGCTGTTTCTAATTGCAGCCAACGTGTCTGTTGTTTTCAGCAAACAGCGGTTAATTGTGCCGTTCGACGGACACAGCAAAATTAAATGGGTGCCCGCCATTTTGTTTTCTAGAATAAGGTGACGATCAATATTGGATCCCAATACAGTCGCTACATAAGCCTGCGAGGTTTGCATCATGGAACACTGGAAGGCCGAACAACTGCGAGACTTGCAGTGCCAGACCGACGAGCGCGTGATCACCCGCAGGGCGGTCGACCTCGTCAGGCAACTGGGATTTGATTACCTGGCGTTTGGTACCTATTCCAGGACGATCGCCAGTGCACCGAAGATCATCGCCCTGACCAACATGCCCAAAGCCTGGACCCAGCGCTACCAGAGCATGAATTACGTGGCGCAGGACCCTACCGTTGCCCACTGCACCCGCAGCATGGTGCCCCTGCACTGGACCGATGAGGTGCTGGCCCGTTCGCCCTGTTTCCGTGACGATGCCCATGCCCACGGCATACGCCATGGCGTCAGCCAGTCAGCCCACGATCACCGCGGCAGCATCAGCGTCTTGAGCCTGGTGCGCAGGGAGGCAGTCACCACCGAGGAGTTCTACGACAAGGCCGGCCAGGTGCTCTGGCTGTGCAACGTGATGCATTCACTGTTGAGCGATCAACTGCTGCAGAAGGTAGATGGCGCCACCCCCTCGCTAAGTGTTCGCGAAATCGAAGTGCTGCGCTGGTCGGCCGAAGGCAAGACGGCGGCGGACATTTCCATGATCCTTTGCCTGTCCGAGCGCACGGTCAACTTCCACGTCCACAGTGCGATCAAAAAACTCAACGCCAGCAACAAAACCTCGGCCGTGGTGCAGGCCGCCATGGGTGGGCTGCTGTAATCGCGTCGTGTGTTTTAGCCAAGCCTGGAAAAAAACCGTAGAATTCCCTGGTTGCACGCAACTCCCCCGATCGGGTCTTGGCGCGTGCACCCTGCGAGTTTTAAGCCTCCCAAGACTTGCGTAATCACTGCCCATTACCCAGAGTCTTCGCCCCATGCCCGTGTTCACCTCCGCCTTCGCCGCCCTCGACCTGATCCGCCAGCCCGAGCAGGCCAGCGAACCGCTGCAGGCCTTCGATGCCGCCGACGAATACCTGCTCGGCCACCTGGCCGAGCACCCCTTGGGCAAGCAGGCGCGGGTATTGGTCCTCAACGACAGCTTTGGTGCCTTGGCGGCCAGCCTGCTGGGCCATGCCGAAGTGGTCAGCAGCGGTGACTCGTACCTGGGCGCGCAGGCGCTGGAGAAAAACCTGGTGCGCAATGGCCAACCGTTCGATGCCCTGAGCGTGCTGCCTGCCAGTGAGCAGTGGGGCGGCCTGTTCGATCGCGTGCTGGTGCGCGTGCCCAAGACCTTGGCGCTGCTGGAAGAACAACTGATCCGCCTGCAGGGGCACCTCAAGCCCGACGCGCTGGTGGTCGCGGCCGCCATGGTCAAGCACTTGCCCCGTGCGGCCGGCGACTTGCTGGAGCGCTATGTAGGGCCGGTCAGCGCCTCGCTGGCAGTGAAAAAGGCCCGCCTGCTGATCGCCACGGCCCAAGCGAAGGCACCTTTCACCTCGCCCTACCCAAGTCGCTATGCACTCGAGCAGCCGCCGATGGTACTGCTCAACCACGCCAACGTGTTCTGCCGCGAAGGGTTGGACATCGGCACGCGTGCGTTCCTGCCCCACCTGCCGCGGAACCTGGGCAGCGCGCGGGTGGCGGACCTGGGGTGTGGCAACGGCATCCTGGCCATCGCCAGCGCCCTGGCCAACCCGCAGGCGCAGTACACATTGGTGGACGAGTCTTACATGGCCGTGCAATCGGCCAGCGAGAACTGGCAGGCGGCCTTGGGCGAGCGCCCGGTGACGGTACGTGCCGACGACGGCCTGGCCAGCCAGGAGCCCCAGTCACTTGACGTGGTGCTGTGCAACCCGCCCTTCCACCAGCAGCAGGTGGTGGGTGATTTCCTGGCCTGGCGCATGTTCCAGCAGGCCCGCGAGGCGTTGGTCGTGGGCGGCGCCCTCTACATCGTGGGCAACCGCCACCTGGGCTACCATGGCAAATTGACCAAGCTGTTTCGCGGCGTGGAACAAGTAGCGGCCACGCCCAAGTTCGTGATCCTCAAGGCACGCAAATAATCACGCCGAGGCCCGCCCACCCAAGGCAAAAAAAAACCCTCCGAAGAGGGCTATAAAAAACCGCTGCCTGTGCAATACAGCGGGATGGGATATCAGTGGGATTTCATGCCTGCAGCCGTCATGAACATGCGCAACACCTCGGCCGCGATGGCCAGGGCCACCACGCTGCCGGTCCAGATGATCAGCAGCCAGCCAACCTTCTTCCACCATGGCTTGTCGGCGGCCGGGTCTTGCTCGGTTTCATTGCCAGTCATTGCCTGATCTCCTTTGCAGGTCCCGGGCAAACGACCGGGACGCTGCAACGTTCGACTAGTGGTAGCCATCCTCGTGGGTGACCTTGCCGCGGAACACGTAGTAGCTCCAGAAGGTGTACCCCAGGATGAACGGGATGATGAACAACGTGCCGACCAGGATGAAGCCCTGGCTTTGCGGCGGCGAAGCGGCGTCCCAGATCGAAATCGACGGCGGGATGATGTTCGGCCACAGGCTGATGCCCAGGCCGCTGTAGCCCAGGAATACCAGCACCAGGGTCAGCAGGAACGGCGTGTAGTGGGCACGGCGTGCCACCGCCTTGAGCAAGCCGTACAACGACACCAGCACCAGCAACGGCACTGGCATGAACCACAACAGGTTGGGCATGCTGAACCAGCGCTCGGCAATCTCGCCATGGGTGATCGGTGTCCACACGCTGACGATACCGGTCACCAGCAACAGCACCAGCGCCAGCGGCTTGGCCAATTTATGCATCGACTCTTGCAGCGGGCCTTCGGTTTTCATGATCAGCCAGGTGCAGCCGAGCAAGGCGTAGGCCACGATCAGGGCCACGCCGCAAAACAGCGAGAATGGCGTCAGCCAGTCCAGGCCACCGCCCGCGTAGGTACGATTGACCACCGGGATGCCGTCGATGAACGCGCCCAGCGCCACGCCCTGGAAGAACGTCGCCACCAGCGAACCGCCGATGAAGGCCTTGTCCCAGATGTGCCGCTTGTGGTCACGGGCCTTGAAGCGGAACTCGAACGCCACGCCGCGGAAGATCAAGCCGAACAGCATGAAGATCAACGGCAGGTACAACGCCTCCAGCACTACCGAATAAGCCAGCGGGAAGGCGCCGAACAACGCGGCGCCGCCCAGTACCAGCCAGGTTTCGTTGCCGTCCCAGACCGGTGCCACGGTGTTCATCATCACGTCACGGTCGCTGTCGCCCTTGATGAACGGGAAGAGAATCCCGATCCCCAGGTCGAAGCCGTCCATGATCACGTACATCATGATGCCGAAGATAATGATCACGGCCCAGATCAGTGGAAGATCAATACCCATGATTCAATTCCCCTTGTTCAGGCTGTCGGCGTTGCCGGCTTCGTTGCTGTCATCAGCAGCGGAAAGCGGACGTGCAGGCGTACGTTTCTGGCCCGGGCCACCGTGGGTCGCTTCAGCGCCTTCGTGGGTTTTCGGCCCTTTGCGCACCAGGCGCATCATGTAGCCAAAGCCGGTACCGAACAGCGAGAAGTACACCACCACGAACAGCACCAGGGTCAGGCTCATTTGCCCGACACTGTGGTTGGACGAGGCATCGGCGGTGCGCAGCAAGCCATACACCACCCACGGCTGACGGCCGATCTCGGTGGTGAACCAGCCCGCCAGCATCGCGATCAGGCCTGCCGGGCCCATGCACATCACCAGCCGCAGGAACAGGCGGTTGCTGTACAAGCCGCCGCGCCAGCGCAACCAGGCACTCCACAGGCCGACGAAAATCATCAGCATGCCCAAGCCGGCCATGATGCGGAACGACCAGAACACGATGGTGGAGTTAGGCCGATCTTGCGGCGCAAAGGATTTGAGCGCCGGGATCTGACGGTCCAGGCTGTGGGTCAGGATAAGGCTGCCCAAATACGGAATTTCGACCGCGTACTTGGTTTTCTCGGCCTTCATGTCGGGCCAACCGAACAGGATCAATGAGGTTGGCTCGTCGCCGACGTTTTCCCAGTGGCCTTCGATGGCAGCAATTTTTGCCGGTTGGTGCTCCAGGGTGTTCAAGCCGTGGGCGTCACCGACCACTGCCTGGATAGGCGCGACGATCAGTGCCATCCACATGGCCATGGACAGCATCCGGCGGATGGCCGGGTTGTCGCGGCCACGCAACAGGTGCCAGGCAGCCGATGCGCCGACGAAGAACGCGGTCGCGACGAACGCGGCAATGGCCATGTGGGCCAGGCGGAACGGGAACGAGGGGTTGAAGATCACCGCCAGCCAGTCCACCGGAATAACGCGACCGTCGACGATCTCGTAGCCCTGTGGGGTCTGCATCCAACTGTTGGAGGCCAGGATCCAGAAGGTCGAGATCAGCGTGCCGACCGCCACCATCACCGTCGAGAAGAAGTGCAAGCCACGGCCCACGCGGTTCCAGCCGAACAGCATCACGCCCAGGAAGCCGGCTTCCAGGAAGAACGCCGTCAGTACTTCATACGTCAGCAGAGGCCCGGTTACCGCACCGGCGAAGTCCGAGAAACGGCTCCAGTTGGTGCCGAACTCGTAGGCCATGACCAGGCCCGAGACCACGCCCATGCCGAAGTTGACCGCAAAGATTTTCGACCAGAAATGGTACAGGTCACGGTAGGTATCGTCTCGGGTCCTGAGCCACATGCCTTCCAGCACGGCCAGGAAACTGGCCAGGCCGATGGTGATGGCAGGAAACAGGATATGGAACGAGACCGTAAACGCGAACTGCATTCGGGCGAGATCTAGTGCCTCTAAACCGAACATATGGCTTCCTCTATCAGATGACTCGGCTGCGGGCGCCGAAAATACCGGCAGCCCCACGCCAACGGCCCCCACGGTAGTTGAGTGCGGCGCGTCGGGATTGTTCTAAATACTTCTGACCCTGGGGGTACGGCGAACACCGCTGCACACTTGGCCTGCGCAAAACGTGTTGACCTGGATCAATTACCCTTGAAAGAGTAGACCCATTCAAGCAAGACAACCGCGTGGTCTATTGTCACGCGACAGGTTGCCTCACCCTTCTAAAGTAGGCCCTGTGGTGAACTTCGTCGATTGCTCCCAAGCCGTGTAGCGAACGCCTGCGACCTGTATTTTTGCAACCTGCTGTTACAAGTAATGATAATCTCGCGCATCTTGCCCGCGAGGTCACCCTGCCCCATGTCCAGTCCCGCTACGCCGTTGTTGTTACGTCATCACCGCCCGTTTCTGGCGTTCTGGTTGGCGCGGGTGTGCACCGCCAGCGGTTTTCAAATGCTCACGGTGGCCATTGGCTGGCACCTTTACCAACTGACCGGCAGCGTGCTCGACCTGGGCCTGGTGGGCTTGGTGGAATTCACCCCACGGGTGCTGTTCATGCTGCACACCGGGCACGTGGCCGACCGCTACGACCGGCGCAAGGTGGCGGCGATCTGCCAAACGGGCCAAGCGTTGGTGGCGTTGGCCCTGGTGATTGGCAGCAGCACCGACAATGTCAGCCGCGAGATGATTTTTGTCTTGGCCTTCCTGCTGGGCAGCGCCCGCGCCTTCGAAATGCCAACCACCCAGGCGTTGCTGCCGAACATCGTGCCCACCGCCTTGTTTCCTCGGGCAGTAGCGGCCTCGGCATCGGCCATGCAGACAGCAACCATCGTCGCGCCGGCCATGGGCGGCTTCCTGTATGCCTTCGGTAGTATCTGGGTGTATGGCCCAACCGTAGTGCTGTACGTGTTGGCGTTATCGTTGATGCTCAGCTTGCCCGCCCGCCAGACACCCCTGCACAAAGGCAAGGCCACGCTGCAATCGCTGCTGGCCGGGATCAATTTCATTCGCAGCCGGCCGGACATCCTCGGGGCGATTTCCCTGGACCTGTTCGCTGTGCTGCTGGGCGGAGCCACGGCGCTGCTGCCGGTATTTGCCCGCGACATTCTGCTGACCGGTCCCTGGGGCCTGGGCATGCTGCGCTCGGCACCGGCGGTGGGCGCGCTGTTGATGTCATTCTGGCTGTCGCGCTTTCCCATCGAACGCAATGTTGGCCGGGTGATGTTCACGGGCGTCGGTGTGTTCGGCGTTGCGACCATCGGCTTTGGCCTGTCGACCTCGTTCTGGTTCTCGCTGGCGGTGCTGGCGGTGCTGGGCGCCGCCGACATGATCAGCATGGTGATCCGCGGGGCTTTCGTTCAATTGGAAACACCGGACGAGATGCGCGGGCGAGTGAGTGCGGTGAACGGCCTGTTCATCGGTGCATCAAACCAGCTGGGCGAGTTTGAATCAGGGGTCACGGCGCACTGGCTGGGGACCGTGCCTGCGGTGGTATTGGGCGGCGTGGGGACGCTGGCGGTGACGGGGATCTGGATCAGGTTGTTCCCCTCGCTGGCCAAGCGCGATCGGATGGTGTCCAAAGAATTGGCGTGAGGCCCAGGCCCGGCCCTCTGTAGGAACGGATTGATCCGCGAAAAGATCGCTGCGGTTTACCTGCTGCACCGCGTTACGGCCTTCGCGGATGAATCCGCTCCTACACGGGAAACGAGCGCCAGCCCGTGCTACAAAACCCGATCCAAGGTAATCGGAAACTCTCGCACCCGCTTGCCCGTGGCGTGATAGATCGCATTGGCCACCGCCGCCGCCACGCCGACGATGCCGATCTCCCCTACCCCCTTGGAACCCAGCGCATTGACGATGGCGTCCTGCTCCTCGACAAAGATCACGTCCACCTCGCCAATGTCGGCCTGCACCGGGATGTGGTATTCAGCCAGGCTGTGGTTCATGTAGCGGCCCAGGTTGTGGTCGATCTGGGTTTCTTCATGCAAGGCCATGCCGATGCCCCACACCACCCCGCCGAGGATCTGGCTGCGGGCCATCTTGGGGTTGACCACGCGCCCGGCGGCAATCGCGCTGACCACCCGGGTGACCTTGATGCTGCCCAGGTCCTCGTCCACTTCCACCTCCACGAATACCGCCGAGTGGGTGGCCGTGGCGAACGCCTCGCGTTTTTTATCCGGCTGGGCGTCGACCTGGACCTCCAGAGCCTCACGGCCACTGGCCTGGATCAGTTCGGCAAACGAGCGGCGGGCTTGATTGCAGCGCAGCTCGCCGTGCTCGAAGCTAGCGCGTTCCAGAGTGACGTCGGCAAAGTCCGGGTCCACCTGGCGGGCCAGGTTCAACAGCTGTTCTTTCAACGCTTCGCATGCCTGCTGCACGGCAGTCCCGACTGAGGACACGGTAAACGAGCCGCCTTGCAGCGGCGCCGTGGGCAATGACGAATCGCCCAGTACAAATCGAATATTTTCCGCCGCCACACCTGAAGCATCGGCGGCGATCTGGGTCATCACGGTGTAAGTGCCTGTGCCGATATCGGTGGTTGCGCTGCTGACCACCAATTTACCGTCGGCATCGAGCCGCGCCTTGGCGCTGGCCTTCATCTGCAACGCCTCCCACACCCCACCGGCCATGCCCCAACCCACCAGTTGGCGGCCACGGCGCTGGCTGCGCGGCTCAGGGTTGCGCTTGTTCCAGCCGAAGCGCTCGGCGCCCTGGGCATAACAGGCGCGCAACTGCTTGCTGGAATAAGGCTTGTCTTCATTCTGGTTGCGCTCGGCAAAGTTCAGCAGGCGCAACTGCACTGGGTCGATGGCCACCGCGCAGGCCAGTTCGTCCATGGCGCATTCAAGGCCGATCAGGCCCAAGGCGGCGCCGGGTGCGCGCATGTCCAGAGGCGTGTACACGTCCAGCGGCACCAGGTTGTACTTCAGTTCGACGTTATCGCAGTGGTAAAGCATGCCGCTCCACTCCACCACGTGCTCGGTGAAGTCTTCGAAGCGCGAGGTCTGCCCAGTGGCTTCATGGCCGACCGCAAGCAGGCGGCCATTGGCTGCACAGCCCAGTCGCAAACGCTGCACGGTGCGCGGGCGGTAGCCGAAGGTGAACATCTGCTGACGCGTGAGAGTGACCCGCACCGAGCGTTTGAGCTGCAAGGCCGCCATCACTGCCAAGGGCAGTTGGTACTGGGGTCGCAAACCTGAGCCGAAGGCACCGCCGACGAAAGCTGCGAGGATACGGACTTGATCTTTTTCAAGGCCGAAAACTTTTTGCACGTAGGCCTGGCAGTTCTGCGGGCCCTGGGTTTTGTCGTGGATCACCAGGCTGCCGTCGGCCTGGTACAGCACCGTGCTGGCGTGGGGCTCCATGGGGTTGTGGTGCTCGATGGCGGTGACGTAGGTGGCATCGATGCTCAGCGCCGCGCCTGCCAGTTCGGCCTGGAAGTTGCCACGCGGCTTGGGCGTTTCGGCCGGTGCGCGATGGGCCTGCGCCAGGTGGGCCAGCAAATCGGTGTCGTGAGGCTCTTCGGCGTATTCGATGCGCACCAGCGAGCCTGCATGCCGGGCCAGTTCCAGGTTACTGGCCACCACCAGCGCCAGCGGCTGGCCGCTGTACAGCACCCGGTCGTTGTACAGCGGGCGGAACGGCGAGCCTTCGGCCGCATCGGCGTCAGTGTAGGGTTTGTCGTAGCTGGCCACGGCTGGACGGTTCTGATGATCGATGATCGCTACCACGCCAGGCAAGGCCAATGCCGCCGAAGCATCGATCGAGATCACCCGGCCACGGGCGATGGTGCTCGATACCACGCTGCCGTGCAGCAGGTCGGCCTCGGGAAACTCACCGGCATAGCGCGCCTGGCCGGTCACCTTGAGCAGGCCGTCGACGCGGTCCATGGGTTTGCCCAATTCGCTCATGATGGCTGCCCTCCCAAGGCTGCGGCACTCAGGGCGCGGATTACCGCGCGCCGGGCCAGTTTGATTTTGAAAGCGTTGTGGGCCAAGGGTTCGGCAGGCTTGAGCAGTGCTTCGGCGGCCGCCGTGAAGGTTTCGTGGCTGACCGTTCGGCCGACCAGCGCCGACTCTACCGCGCGGTCACGCCAGGGCTTGTGTGCCACGCCGCCCAGTGCCAGGCGGGCCTCGCGGATCACGTCACCGTCCAGTGCCAGGGCCGCCGCCACTGAAACCAAAGCGAAGGCGTAGGAAGCGCGGTCACGGATCTTCAGGTAATGGCTATGTTGGGCAAAACCTGCGGCAGGCAACTCGATCGCGGTAATCAGCTCATCGTCGGCCAACTGATTGTCCCGCTCCGGGGCCTGCTCCGGCAGCCGATGGAAGTCGGCGAATTCGATAGTGCGTGAGCCCGCGCGGCCCTGAACGTGCACCACCGCCTCCAGCGCCGCCAGGGCCACGCACATGTCCGAGGGGTGAGTGGCGACGCACTGGTCGCTGGCCCCAAGGATCGCGTGGATGCGGTTGAGGCCGTCCCTGGCCGGGCAGCCGCTGCCCGGTTCACGCTTGTTACAGGGCACGCCGGCGTCATAGAAGTAATAGCAGCGGGTGCGTTGCAACAGGTTGCCGCCCGTAGTTGCCATGTTGCGCAACTGCGGCGAGGCGCCTGCCAAAATCGCCTGACTGAGCAACGGATAACGGGCCTCGACCAGCGGGTGCCAGGCCAGGTCGGCATTGCTCACCAAGGCGCCGATCAGCAGGCCACCCTCGGCCGTTTCCCGCACATCGCGCAACGGCAGGCCGGTGATGTCGATCACCTGGTCCGGCCGCTCGATATTTTCTTTCATCAGGTCGAGCAAGTTGGTGCCGCCTGCGATGAAGCGGCTATGGGGGCCCGTCAGGCCAATGGCTTCACTGACGGCACTGGGCTTGCGGTAGGCAAAAGGGTTCATGACGGCGAGCCCTCCCGCACATCTTCGATGGCCGCGAGGATATTGCTGTAGGCGCCGCAGCGGCACAGGTTGCCACTCATCAGTTCGCGCACCTGCTCGGGGTTGTGCGCCCGTCCTTCCTGCAACAAACCGACCGCCGAGCAGATTTGCCCCGGGGTGCAGTAACCGCACTGGAAGGCATCGTGCTTGATGAAGGCAGCCTGGATCGGGTGCAGTTGCTCGCCGGTGGCCAACCCTTCAATGGTGGTCAACTCGGCGCCGTCGCACATCACTGCCAGGGTCAGGCAGGCGTTCACCCGCTTGCCGTTGAGCAACACGGTGCAGGCGCCACACTGGCCGTGGTCGCAGCCTTTTTTGCTGCCTACCAGGTCCAATTGCTCGCGCAACAGGTCGAGCAGGGTGGTCCAGGGCAATATGTGCAGGTCGCGGGCCTGGCCATTCAAGGTCAGGCGGACGGGAATCGGGGCGTGGCCGGGCATGTGGCACCTCACGGTCGTCAGGTTGATTACGCGCTGCTTCTGCCGAGCGGCGTCATTAACCGGTACGACTTGCGGGGGCCGGCGATCGTTCAGGTGGAGTGACGGGCGTGGTTTTGGGGTGGCGCTTTCGCGGATGAATCCGTTCCCACAGGTTGCAGCTTGCGTAGAAGCGGATTTATCCGCGAAAAAGCGCGATTCACCCCCGGCCAGCCATGCTGTTATGATGCGCGGCTTTTTTCCGACCTGTAATAAAGCCGGGCTCCTGCGCGAGTCTGTGCTTTGCTATTTGGGTCGATACATTCACGGCGCCGGGGCGCGCCACGGGGAGCAGGCATGCTGGAAAGGCTGTTTCAACTCAAGGCACACAACACCAACGTGCGCACCGAGATACTTGCGGGCATCACCACGTTCCTGGCCATGGCCTACATCCTGTTCGTCAACCCGAGCATTCTCGGCGAGACCGGCATGGACAAGGGCGCGGTCTTCGTCGCTACCTGCCTGGCCGCGGCCATTGGCTCGACGATCATGGGCCTGATCGCCAACTACCCGATCGCCCTGGCGCCGGGCATGGGCCTGAACGCCTTCTTCACCTACACCGTGGTGCTGCACATGGGCCACACCTGGCAAGTGGCGCTGGGTGCGGTGTTCATCTCAGCGGTGCTGTTCTTCCTGCTGTCGATCTTTCGTATTCGCGAATGGATCGTCAACAGCATCCCGCTGCCGCTGCGTTCGGCAATTGCCGCCGGTATCGGCCTGTTCCTGGCGCTGATCGCCCTGCACAACGCCGGCATCGTGGTCGGCAACCCGGCCACCCTGGTGGGCCTAGGCGACCTCAAGCAACCGGCGCCGATCCTGGCGGCCGTAGGCTTTGCCGTGATCGTTGCCCTGGAAGCGCTGAAAGTGCGTGGCGCGGTGCTGATCGGCATCCTGGCCGTGACCATCATCTCGATCCTGGCCGGCTTCAGCCCGTTCGGCGGCGTGATGTCGATGCCGCCTTCGCTGGCACCGACCTTCCTGCAACTGGACATCAAGGGCGCCCTGGACATCGGCCTGGTCAGCGTGATCTTCGCGTTCCTGTTCGTCGACCTGTTCGACAACTCCGGCACCCTGATCGGCGTCGCCAAGCGCGCAGGCCTGATGGGCAAGGACGGCCACATGCCAAAAATGGGCCGCGCACTGATCGCTGACAGCACCGCGGCCATGGCCGGTTCCCTGCTGGGCACGTCCACCACAACCAGCTACATCGAGTCGGCGGCGGGCGTGAGCGCCGGTGGCCGCACGGGCCTGACCGCCGTGGTGGTGGCCATTCTGTTCCTGCTGGCGCTGTTTTTCGCCCCGCTGGCCGGCAGCGTGCCGGCCTTCGCCACCGCGCCAGCGTTGCTGTTCGTCGCCGTGTTGATGATGTCGGGCCTGGCTGAAATCAACTGGGACGACATCACCGAAGCCGCACCCGTGGTGATCACTGCCCTGGCCATGCCGTTCACCTATTCGATCGCCAACGGTATCGCTTTCGGCTTCATTTCCTGGACGATGATCAAGCTGTTGTCGGGCCGCCTGCGCGACCTGAACCCGGCGCTGATCATTCTGTCGATTTTGTTCGTTATCAAGTTGGGCTGGTTCAACGCATGAGTACGGTTCTGGACCCGGCTGACTACAGCCGTCAACTGGACGCCAAGGTCGCGCGCCTGCGCGATTTGCTGGCCCCCTTCGACGCACCGGAGCCTGCGGTGTTCGACTCGCCGCGCGAGCATTACCGCCTGCGTGCCGAATTCCGCCTGTGGCGGCAAGACGGCCAGCGCCATTACGCCATGTTCGCCCCGGGCGAGAAGCACGTGCCGATCCTGATCGAGGACTTCCCGATCGCAAGCCTGCGCATCAATGAATTGATGCCCAAGCTCAAATCGGCATGGCAAGGCAATGCGGCCCTGAGCAACAAGCTGTTCCAGGTGGAGTTCCTGACCACCCTGGCTGGCGATGCGATGGTTACCCTGTGCTACCACCGCCCGCTGGACGAGCACTGGCAGGCCGCCGCCGAGCAGTTGGCCAGTGAGCTGAGCGTGAGCATCATCGGCCGTTCCAAGGGCAAGCGCGTGGTCATCGGCCGCGATTTCGCCGTGGAAAAACTCGACGTGGCCGGGCGCACTTTCAGTTACCAGCAACCCGAGGGCGCCTTCACCCAGCCCAACGGCACGGTCAACCAGAAGATGCTCAACTGGGCCTATGAAGCCTTGGGCGAGCGCCAGGACGACCTGCTGGAACTGTATTGCGGCAACGGCAACTTCACCCTGCCCCTGGCCACCCGGGTGCGCAAGGTACTGGCCACCGAAATCAGCAAGACCTCGGTGAACGCGGCGCTGAACAACCTGGCCGACAACCAGGTGGATAACGTCACCCTGGTGCGCCTGAGCGCCGAAGAGCTGACCGAAGCGCTGAACGAAGTACGCCCGTTCCGCCGCTTGCAGGGCATTGACCTGAAAAGCTACGAATTTGGCAGCGTGTTCGTCGACCCACCGCGTGCCGGCATGGACCCGGACACCTGCGAACTGACCCGGCGTTTCGACAATATCCTGTACATCTCCTGCAACCCGGAAACCCTGGCCGCCAACATCGCCCAACTGCACGACACCCACCGCATCGAGCGTTGCGCCCTGTTCGACCAGTTCCCCTACACCCACCACATGGAGTCGGGTGTGTTACTGGTTCGTCGCTGAGCCCTACGGCGCCGCCTGCTCGCAGGCGGCATTGCCGCCCTGTGAAGCAAATGAGATACTGTCACTATTGTGAACAGTTCTCATCAATACCCCATCCAACTGCTGCTGATCGAAGACGACATCGAGCTTCGCGAACACCTGCGCACGCATTTCGTGGGGCGTGGCTTTACCGTGACCTGCTGCGACAGGGGCGACACCGGCCTGCAACTGGCCGAACGGCAAACCTTCGACCTGATCCTGCTGGACATCATGCTGCCGGGGCTCGATGGCCTGGGCGTGCTCGCCCACCTGCGCCGCGAGCAGGGCATACCGGTGATATTGATGTCGGCCCTGGGCGCCGAGCAGGACCGCATTGCCGGCTTTACCCAAGGCGCCGACGACTATCTACCCAAGCCATTCAGCCTGGCCGAGCTTAACGCTCGGGTCGACGCGCTGCTGCGCCGGGTGGCCATGGACCGCCGGGCGCCCGCAGCACTGCCCGTCGACAGCCAGGCACTGCAACTGAATGCAGACCTGCAGGACGTTGCCTTGGCCGGGCGCAACGCCGGGCTGACTTCGTCGGAATACCGCCTGCTGGTCACCCTGCAGCAACACGCAGGCGAAGCATTGAGCAAAGCCTTTCTGTACCAGCAGGTGCTGCACCGTGGCTACACCCGCCTGGACCGCGGGCTGGACGTGCACGTGTGCAACCTGCGACGCAAGCTGGCAGCTATCGAGGTGCGCGACCTGCAGATCCAGGCCGTGCGCAACCAGGGCTACGTACTGGTACGGGCCGGCTGATGCCCCGCCGCCATTCCTTGCTGTGGAAGCTGGCGTTTTTACAGGCCGGCTTCTGCCTGCTACTGACCTGGCTGATCTGGTTCTGGGGGCTGGAGGTGGAGCGCAGCACCTATTTCCTCGATATACCCGACCGTGTGCTGCTGGCTGACTACGCCGCCCAGGCCGAACAGGTCTGGGAACAGGGCGGCACGCCTGCCGTCGACCGTTGGCAGGCTGCGACGCGGCACAAGGAGAACACCTGGGTGGCGGTGATCGGCCCGCACCTGGAAAGCTTGAGCAGCCAACCGCTAACCGCCGAGCAATCGAGCCACTTGACCTTCATGCGCAAGCTCGACTGGCCCATGAGCCGGCGCCTGCAGGATGAGCTGCCGTACGTCAGCATCGACTTTCCCCGCCACCCGGCAAACGGCCGGGTGGTGCTGCAACTGCCCGAGCGCCTGCTGCCCGCAGGGCTCACGCCCTGGACCCACGTGCTGACCCATGGCGTGGTACCGGCGTTGCTGGCGATCATGCTGGGCGCCCTGCTTTACCGTCACCTGGTGGCGCCGCTCAACGAGTTGCGCGAACGGGCCAACGCACTGCGCGCCGATGACCTGGAAAAAGGCACCCGCAGCCGCGTCGCCCGCCGCCGCGACGAACTGGGCGAACTGGCCAAGGCGTTCGACCACATGGCCGAACGGGTCAAGCAAAGCCTGCATCAGCAACGCCAACTGCTGCGCACGCTGTCCCATGAAATCCGTACGCCCCTGACCCGCCTGCGGGTAGCCAGCGAGAGCAACCTGCCACCGGCGCAATTGCAGCAACGCCTGGCACGGGAAGTCGACGACATGCAGCGGCTGGTGGACGATGCCCTGGACCTGGCCTGGCTGGATGCCGAACGCCCCCAGTTACCCACCGAACCTGTGGTCATGCTCTCGGTATGGGAGGCCTTGGTGCAGGATGCCTGCTTCGAAACCGGCTGGCCGCCCGAGCGCCTGCGCTGCGAACTGAGCGCCGATTGCCTGATACAGGCGCACCTCGACAGCCTGGCCCAGGCGGTGGAGAACCTGCTGCGCAACGCCATCCGCCACTCGCCGCCCGACGGCCTCATCACCCTGCGTGGCAGGCCTGCGGGCGACTGCTGGCTGTTGCAGCTGGAAGACCAAGGGTGCGGGGTGGCCGACAGCGAACTGGAACGGATTTTCGAACCGTTCCTGCGCCTGGACGGCACCCCGGGCAAAGGTTTCGGCCTGGGCCTGAGCATTGCCCGCCGGGCGATTCAATTGCAAGGCGGCGAACTGTGGGCCAGCCGGGGCGAAATCGGCCTGTGCATGAACCTGCGACTACCCCGGGCAAATGTTTAGAAAGTTAATGCGCTTTACTCGCAATTGTTAGTCATTATCATCCGTGATCTTCCATGGCTTTGCGCTATCAGCCTGCCCCGACGTACCCGGAGATCACCGATGTATCTGCGATTGCCACCCCTGCCCTTTTTCGCCCTGTTGCTAAGCAGCTGCAGCCTGTTTTCCGTCACTGCAAAGGCCGCCGAAACCACGGCGCCAGCGCCGATCGTGCTGGAGTCCCAGACCGTGCTCGGTACGGCTGAAGAAGAGATCAAGCAGGCGCCGGGGGTTTCGATCATCACTGCCGACGACATCAAGAAACGCCCACCGGCCAACGACCTGTCGGAAATCATCCGCACCATGCCGGGCGTCAACCTGACCGGCAACTCCAGCAGTGGCCAGCGCGGCAACAACCGGCAGATCGACATTCGCGGCATGGGCCCGGAAAACACACTTATCCTGGTGGACGGCAAACCGGTGGGCAGCCGCAACTCGGTGCGTTACGGCTGGCGCGGCGAGCGGGACAGCCGTGGCGACACCAACTGGGTGCCGGCCGACCAGGTCGAACGCATCGAAGTGATCCGCGGCCCGGCTGCGGCCCGGTACGGCAACGGCGCGGCGGGCGGCGTGGTGAACATCATCACCAAAAAAGCCAGCACGCAGACCCACGGCTCGGTCACTGTGTACGACTCCTTCGCCCAACACAGCGAAGAGGGCACCACCAAACGCATGAACTTCGGCCTGAACGGCCCGCTGACCGACAACCTCAGCTACCGGGTGTACGGCAACGTGGCCAAGACCGACTCGGACGACGCCGACATCAACAGCGGCCACGAGTCGGTGCGCACCGGCAACCAGGTCGGTACCTTGCCAGCGGGCCGCGAAGGCGTGCGCAACAAAGACTTCAATGGCTTGCTGAGCTGGAGGCTGTCCCCCGAGCAAACCCTGGATTTGGAGGCCGATTACAGCCGCCAGGGCAACATCTATACCGGCGACACCCAGAACACCAACTCCAATAGCACGGTGAAAGCCCTGCTCGGTACCGAGACTAATCGCCTATACCGCAATACCTACTCCATCACCCACCGTGGCGATTGGGACTTCGGCAGCTCGTTGGCCTACGTGCAGTATGAAAAAACCCGCAACAACCGTATCAACGAGGGCCTGGCGGGCGGTACCGAGGGGATCTTTTCCAACAGTGACTTCTACACCACTACCCTGCAAGACCTGACCGCCCACGGCGAGGTCAACCTGCCGCTGCACTGGGGCGTGGACCAGGTCATGACCCTGGGCACCGAATGGGTCGAGTCCAAGCTCGACGACCCCAGTTCCAACACCCAGACCACCACGGCGGGCGGCACGGTATCGGGCATCACCAGCACCCACCGCAGCACCGAGTCGTCGGCGCGCATCGCCTCGTTGTTCGTCGAGGACAACATTGAATTGCTGCCTGGCACCCGCGTGACTCCCGGCCTGCGCTTCGACCACCATGACATCGTCGGCGACAACTGGAGCCCGTCGCTGAACCTGTCCCAGGTTCTGACCGACACCCTGACGCTCAAGGCCGGCATCGCCAAGGCCTACAAGGCACCCAACCTTTACCAACTGAACCCCAACTACCTGCTGTACAGCAACGGCCAGGGTTGCTACGGCCAGACCACCGCCTGCTACCTGCAAGGCAACGCCGACTTGAAAGCTGAAAACAGCATCAACAAGGAACTGGGCATCGAGTACAAGCACGACGACCTGGTTGCCGGCCTGACCTACTTTCGCAACGACTACAAAAACAAGATCGAGTCGGGCCTGACCCCGGTCGGCACCGCGACAGGCGGCACCGGCAGCACCGCCAATGCCAGCATCTACCAGTGGGAAAACATCCCCAAGGCGCTGGTCGAAGGGCTGGAAGGCAACCTGAGCCTGCCGTTGTCCGAGCACGTGAAATGGAGCAACAACTTCACCTACATGCTGCAATCGAAGAACAAGGAAACCGGCGACGTGTTGTCTGTCACGCCTAAATACACCTTGAACTCGATGCTGGACTGGCAGGCCAGCGAAGACCTGTCGCTGCAACTGAGCGTTGCCTACTACGGCAAGCAGAAGCCCAAGAAGTATGACTACCACGGCAACCGCGTCACCGGCACCGCCAACCAGGAACTGTCGCCCTACGCCATCGCGGGCCTGAGCGGCACCTACGCCATCACCAAGAACCTGAGCCTGACTACCGGCATCGACAACCTGTTCGACAAGCGCCTGTGGCGCGAAGGCAATGCCCAAGGGGTGACCAACATCGAAGGCGCCGGCGCCGCCACTTACAACCAGTCGGGCCGCACGCTATACACCAGCCTGACGGCGTCGTTCTGATGCGCGCCCTGCTCCTGCTGGCATTGGCAGCCCCGCTGGCCATGTCGCAACCACGGCCCGAGCAGCCCATGGACACGCACATCCTGCAATCGCCAAACCTGGCCTATCAGTTCAGCACGCAAACGCTGGGCTCGGCGGACGGCCAGCGCCACTACCGGCTGTGGATCGCCCGGCCGCAACGCCAGGCGCCCGCAGCCGGTTACCCGGTGGTGTACCTGCTGGACGGCAACGCCGCCTTGGGCGCGCTGGACGCTAACCTGCTGCAGCAGTTGAGCCGTGGCAGTGCACCCGTGCTTGTAGCGGTGGGTTATGACACGCCGCTGCGTATAGAGCGTACGGCGCGCACCTTCGACTACACCCCGCAGGTGGCGGGTGCCGAGCAAAAAGATCCGCTGACTGGCCAGCCCAGCGGTGGCGCCGATGCGTTCCTGGACCTGCTCGAGCAACGCATAAAGCCCTTGGTCGCCAGCGGCATGCCGCTGGACAGCCAGCGCCAGGCGCTGTGGGGGCATTCCTATGGCGGCTTGCTGGTGCTGCATGCGTTGCTGACTCGGCCGGGGGAATTCCAGACCTACGCCAGCGCCAGTCCGTCGTTGTGGTGGGGCCCCGCGCCCCTGCAAGCCGAGGCGCCAGGTTTTGCCCAGCGCCTGGGCAAACAGCGCGCGCAGTTGCTACTGATGCGCGGCGATAATGAGCCGGGGTCACCCCGCGCGGCGCCTTCCGGTCAGCCGGCGGACAGTGCTGCACGGACTCTGCTCAGCACCCTGCAACCGGTCAAGGGTTTGCACACCGAGTACAAAACCTTCCCCGGGCTTGGCCACGGTCCGATGCTCGACACCTCGCTGCGCTACACCCTGCAATGGCTGGAAGATCATGCCCCCCACCCTGTAGGAACGGATTCATCCGCAAAAAAAACACCGCTGGGTACCTGATACTCAGCGGTGCTCTCTTCGCGGATAAATCCGCTCCTACCGGTCGGGGGTGTAGCCATTACACCTCGGCGGCACGACTTCTGTAGGAGCGGATTCATCCGCGAAAAAAACACCGCTGGGTACCTGATACTCAGCGGTGCTCTCTTCGCGGATAACTCCGCTCCTACCGGCCCGGGATGTAGTCATTACACCTCGGCAGCACGACTTCTGTAGGAGCGGATTCATCCGCGAAAAAAACACCGCTGAGTACCTGATACTCAGCGGTGCTCTCTTCGCGGATAAATCCGCTCCTACCGGTCGGGGGTGTAGCCATTACACCTCGGCAGCACGACTTCTGTAGGAGCGGATTCATCCGCGAAAAAAACACCGCTGGGTACCTGATACTCAGCGGTGCTCTCTTCGCGGATAAATCCGCTCCTACCGGTCGGGGGTGTAGCCATTACACCTCGGCAGCACGACTTCTGTAGGAGCGGATTCATCCGCGAAAAAAACACCGCTGGGTACCTGATACTCAGCGGTGCTCTCTTCGCGGATAAATCCGCTCCTACCGGCCCGGGATGTAGCCATTACACCTCGGCAGCACGACTTCTGTAGGAGCGGATTCATCCGCGAAAAAAACACCGCTGGGTACCTGATACTCAGCGGTGCTCTCTTCGCGGATAAATCCGCTCCTACCGGCCGGGGATGTAGCCATTACACCTCGGCGGCACGACCTCTGTAGGAGCGGATTCATCCGCGAAAAAAACACCGCGTAATACCTGACACTACGCGGTGTTCTTTTCGCGGATAAATCCGCTCCTACAGTGGGGGCAGGGGTTAGCTGACTTTGCGTTGCGGCGCGCCGTGCACCATGGTGTAGGCGTAATCCACGCCCATGCCGTAGGCGCCGCTGTGTTCGCGCACCAGCGCCATCACCGCGTCGTAAGTCTCTTTGTGCGCCCAGTCACGCTGGTATTCGAGCAGTACTTGCTGCCAGGTCACCGGCACTGCACCGGCCTGGATCATGCGCTGCACCGACATGTCGTGCGCCTCCTTGGTGGTGCCGCCGGAGGCATCGGTCACGATGTACACCTCAAAGCCTTCGGCCAAGGCTTCCAGGGTCGGGAAGTTCAGGCACACTTCGGTCCACAGCGCGGCGATCACCAGTTTCTTGCGACCGGTCGCCTTCACCGCTTCCACCAGTTTCTTGTCTTCCCAAGAGTTCATCGAGGTGCGCTCGATGGGCTGCTGGTCCGGGAACACGCCCAACACTTCCGGCCAGATGTAGCCGCTGAAGCTTTCGCTTTCCACCGAGGTCAGGATCGTCGGCACATTGAACAGCTTGGCGGTCTTGGCCAGGCCTACCGTGTTGTTCTTCAGGGTCTGGCGATCGATCGATTGTACGCCGAAGGCCATTTGCGGCTGGTGGTCGATCAGGATCAGGGCGGAGTTGGTTGGGTTGAGCAGTTCGCGGATAGACATGGCGTGTTCCTTTTGCAGTCGAGGCGTAGGGTTGAATTCAGTTTGCTCGGCGCTGGTTTGCTGCCGGCTTGGTCGCTAATTTAGGCCCTGGCCTTCCTCGAAACAATTACCCATAATTGAGACTTATTGATTCCATAAAAGGGACAGTCATGGATCGTATCGACTGCATGCGCGCCTTCGTCGCCACCGTTGGCCACAACGGCTTCGCCGCCGCCGCCCGCGCGCTGGACGTACCACGCTCGAAAGTGAGCAAACAGATCGGCGCGCTGGAAGAAGCCATCGGCGTGCAATTGCTGCAACGCACCACGCGCAGCCTGCACCTGACCGAAGCGGGCGCTGAGTACTACGACGCCTGCCGCGAGGTGATCGCCTCGCTCGACGAAGCCGAACAGCGTGCGCGCAATGGCGTGGGCGAAATCCGTGGGGTGCTACGGGTGAACGCGCCGATGTCCTTCGGCCTGCGCCAGCTCGGGCGCTTGATCCCGCTGTTTCACCAACAGCACCCGCTGGTGGAAGTGCAACTGGTGCTTAGCGACCAACAGGTAGACCCGGTGCGCGGCGGCTTCGACGTGACCATCCGAATTGCCAGCCTGACCGACTCGACCATGGTGGCCCGTGAACTGGCGCCTGCGCCGCGGGTACTGGTTGCCTCGCCTGGTTACCTGGAGCGTGCCGGCACGCCGCTTGAGCCAACCGACCTGGCCCAGCACCAATGCCTGAACTACGGCTACCTGCAAAGTGGCGTGAGCCTGGCCCTGAGCAATGGCAAGGAAACCCGCCGCGTGCACGTCAACGGCCCGCTACACGCCAACAACGGCGACGTATTGGCCCAGGCCGCCGAAGCCGGCATGGGCATCGCCCTGCTGCCGCTGTTTATCGTTGAAGACGCTGTCGCCGCCGGGCGCCTGGTGCCGGTAATGTGCCAATGGCAGGCACCGCCCATCAGCATCAACGCGGTGTACCCCTCGGCGCGGCGGGTGCCACAGAAAACTCGGGCGTTTCTGGACTTCCTGGCACAGGCATTGAGCGCTTGAACATAGCTGGTCATATATACGTACTTGCCGATGGAGCGGCCGAGCGTCAACACTAACGCACTCATTGGACTGCTGCCACGGATGGCTCATGAAACACTTAATTCCCCTTTAGTTTAATTCAAAAAAATTAACACTCCTTCCTTTACTGGCCCATGCCCGCGAAGCGCGCAATGCTGCGCGCTAAACGGCACGATGGACAATAAAAATGACAATACAAAATCTTTCAGGTCGACTGAAAAACCCTCATACAAAACATTGCAAACATCCTTCTTACCCAGAGGCCTGCGAACAATGAAAATGACTCATCTATTACTCGCCTTGTTAATCATGATTATCTGGGGTTTAAATTTTTCAATCACAAAAGTTGGCCTTGAATCGATCAACCCGCTGATACTGGCCGGCATTCGCTTCCTGCTCTGCGCGCTACCGGCAATATTTCTGGTAGGCCTTCCCCGAACGCTCTGGCGTCACGTCGCAAGCTACGGGCTGCTATTCGGCGTAGGCGTATGGGGGCTGGTCAATCTGGGCATCAGCAGCGGGCTGTCGGCGGGGATAGCCTCACTGGTATTACAGACAAGCGCATTTTTCAGTATTGCCATGGGTGTCTGGTTTTGCCGCGAGAGCTTCAACCGCGTCCAACTGTACGGGATGCTTATCGCGGCCTTGGGCCTGGCTAGCGTATTGTTGATCGATGATGGTTCAGTCACGTTCGATGGCTTGATACTGGTGGTCGTTGGCGCATTCGCCTTGGGGGCGGCCAATATCATCATCAAGAAAGCCGACACCCGCGAGGTGTTCAATTTCCTGGTGTGGGCCAGCCTGTTTGCGCCACTGCCACTGTTTGCCTTGGAACTGTTACTCAACGGCACGCAAGGTTTCACATCATTGGCCACGCAATTGGACAATGCCGCGATCACCTCCATACTGTTTCAAGTGTACCCCAACACACTATTCGCCTATTGGGTTTGGAATACTTTACTCAACCAATACTCGGTATCCACCGTGGCCCCTTTGACCTTACTCGTGCCTGTATTTGGCATGCTCGGGTCGATACTGATCTTTAACGAAGCCATTACGCCAGACAAGGTAGTAGCGGCCACGCTGATTCTATTGGGGCTTGCTGTCGGGCTTTATGGCAGGTGGTTGCGGCCAACGCCTGGGGTCATCAACACTTGAGAGCCACCCCCCGGCGAGGCAGGCAGAACACTGCGGCCGGGGCGCTGTAGGAAAACCACCATCAACCCGCTGCCGCAAATCAGGCCAATGCCTGCATAGGCGAAGACATCGGGGGTATCGCCAAAGACCAAATAACCTATGGCTCCGGCAAACACGATCTGCAAATAGCTGAACGGCGCCAGCACCGCCGGCGGAGCGTGCTGAAAGGCGTGGGTCAGCAACAGGTGGCCGAGCATGCCGCAGCAGCCCATGCACAGGGCGATCAGCGCGTGCTCCAGGTGCAGGTCTTGCCACACCAAGGGCAGCATCGCGCTCAGGCACACCGTGTTGACCAGGCCAGTAAGGAAGTTGCTGGTGTTGGGGCTGTCAGTGGCCCGCAACACTCGGGTCAGCAATTGATAGCCACTGAAGCACAGCGCGGCCATCACCACCAACAGGGTCGCCGGGTTGAACATCGCGCCGCCCGGGCGAACGATGAACACAATGCCCAGAAAGCTGGTGCACACTGCCAGCCACTGGCCGGGTGTCACCCGCTCCTTGAGCAGGGGTGCCGACAGCGCGGTCACGAACAGCGGGGCCATGAAGTTGATCGCCGTGGCTTCGGCCAACGGGATGAACACCAGGCTTGAGGTAAAAAACAGGCTGCTGCCCAACAGGCAGATGGCACGCACAACCTGCAGCCCTGGGCGACGAGTGCGCACCAGTGAAAGTCGATATTTGGGGGCGAACAACGTGAACATCGCCAAGGTGTGCACCGTGTAGCGGGCCCACACCACCATGATCACCGGGTACAGCCCGGCCAAGTACTTGGAGCACAGGTCATGGCCGGAAAACAGCATGACCGCCACCACCACCTGAAATATCCCCAGGGGTGCCCGGTCCGCCGTTGGCTTGATCATGTGTGTTTCTCGGGTTGTTCGCGTTGTTATAGCCCCACACGTTACGTTTGTGCCGGGCTATCGTCTATGCAATGATCTAAATCCTCAGTATTGCCCCAGACAATAACAACATGCCTGAGCCTCTCTACCCGATCGATTCAAAACAGTTGATCCTGTTCGATGAGATCTACCGCACCCAAAGCATTACCCGCGCCGCCGAACGCCTGGGCCTGGCGCAACCAACCGTGAGCATCTGGTTGAAGGAATTGCGCCGGCGCTTCGACGACACGCTGTTCGTGCGCACCGGTGCCGGCATGCTGCCCACGGCCAAGGCTGACGCGCTGATCAGCATCGTGCGCCAGAGCTTGGAAAGCTTGCGCAGCCTGGACGACAAGGGCGCTCTATTTGACCCGGCCACGTGCCGGCGCACCTTTCGCCTGGCCATGAACGACGCCAGCCATATCTCGGTGCTGCCGCGCATCCTCGGCCATTTGCGCCAGCAGGCGCCCTTGGCCAGTCTCAATGTGGTTGCCTTGGGCAAGGACACCGCCCAGCACCTGGAGATGGCCGAGGTGGACCTGGCCATCGGCTATAGCCCGGAACTCGGCAGCGGGGTCTACCAGCAAGCACTGTTCAGCCAGGACTTTATCTGCCTGGTCAGCGCCCAGCACCCACGCATCGGTAACAGCCTGTCGCGCGAAGACTTCGAGCGCGAGGCGCACATCGCCATTGCCCAGACCGGCTCGGTGACCTCGGAAATTTCCGGCTTGCTGGCCCAGCAAGACATCAAGCGTAACGTCGTATTGCGCGTGGAGAGCTTCATGGGCCTCAATACGCTGATCGCCACCTCGGACCTGATCGCCACCGTGCCCCGCCAGATCGGCGACATCCTGGCCCTGACCGGTGCTACCAAGGCCCTGGAATGCCCGGTGAAATTGCCCGCGTTCGTGCTCAAGCAACACTGGCACGCACGGTTTCATGAAGAAAGCGCCAACCGTTGGCTGCGCAGCAGCACTGCCCGGTTATTTGAACGAGGCTGATCCAGCCTTAACGCCTTGCAAGGAGCCACCGTTTGAACAGCCCGACCGCCGCCCCGTTATCCGCCTCCCGCTCGCGCCTGATGGCGTTGCTGGTAGCCGGCGCCTTCTTCATGGAAAACCTCGACGCCACGGTGATCGTCACGGCGCTGCCGGACATGGCCCGCTCGTTCAACGCCAGTGCCGTGGACCTGAACATCGGCATCACCGCCTACGTGCTGACCTTGGCGATTTTCATCCCGGCCAGTGGCTGGGTGGCGGACCGTTTCGGCCATCGACGGGTGTTCATGGCGGCGTTGGCGCTGTTCACCTTGGCATCGGTACTGTGTGCAGGTTCCCAGTCGCTGCTGCAATTCACCGCCGCGCGGGTGCTGCAGGGCGTCGGCGGGGCAATGATGGTGCCGGTCGGCAGGCTGGCGGTACTGCGCAATACCGAGAAGAGCGACCTGCTGCGAGCCATCGCGTACATCACCTGGCCGGGGCTGGTGGCCCCGGTACTTGGGCCGCCCGTGGGCGGTTTCATCACGACCTATGCCTCGTGGCACTGGATTTTCTTGCTCAACGTGCCGCTGGGCTTGATAGCGCTGGCATGTGCCTGGCGCTTGATCCCCAAGAACGTCAGCGACGCCGAGTCCAAGCCTTTCGACCTGCTGGGCTTCGCGCTGTGTGCCCTGACCTGCGTAGGCCTGCTGTACGGCCTGGACCGCCTGGGCCAAGCGCCCAAGGACTGGCATGCCTACGTGTTGCTGGCCGTCAGCGCCGTGTTGATGGTGGCGATGGTCAAGCATGCCCGCCAGCATGCGGCACCACTGCTGAGGCTCGATGCGCTGAAGGTGAAAACCTACTCGGTGACCTTCAACGGCGGCTCGCTGTTCCGCGCCATGGTCAGCGCCCACCCATTCTTGCTGCCGTTGATGTTCCAGCTGGGCTTTGGCTATGACGCCTTCACCTCGGGCCTGTTGGTGTTGACGCTGTTCGCCGGCAATATCGGCATGAAGCCAATGACCACGTGGGTACTTCGCCGCTACGGCTTTCGCCAGACACTGATCGGCAGCGGCCTGGTGCTGACCGTTACCACTTTCGCTTGCGCCTTCATGAGCCCGGGCACGCCGCTGGCGTTGATCGTGCCGGTGCTGCTGATCTCCGGCATGGCCCGCTCCATGGGGTTTACCGCCTACAGCAGCATGGCCTTCGCCGACATGCCCAAGCCGCTGATGTCGTCGGCCAACACCCTGTTCAGCATGGCCCAGCAACTGGCCTTCGGTTTGGGCGTGGCCTTGGCGGTGATCATCCTGCGCCTGAGCGAATCGGCGCTGGGCGTGGACGGCAATAGCCTGGCCAGCTACCACATGGCGTTCGGGGTGATTGGCGTGCTGACGTTGTTGTCGATGGCCGATTTGTGGCGTTTGCCAGCAGACGCCGGGGCACAGGTTTCCGGGCACACGCAACGTACCTGACCGATGCGGCGTGCCCTTCGCGGATAAATCCCGCGCCTACGGGTGGGCGCGGTAGCCCTGGTTGGATCAATGGCGAAAATACCCATCCAGCCGCACCACATCATCCTCCCCTAACCCACCCGCCAGGTACCTGAGCTGCACATCCGCCAACAGCCAGGCGTGCCTGGCTTCGGCCAGTTCGCGCTGGCTGGTGTAAAGCTGTTGCTCGGCGTCCAGCACGTCCAGGTTGATGCGCTCGCCGCCCTTCACGCTTTGCCGGGTAGCGTGCACCCGCGCGCGGGCCGACTCGACGGCCAGGCGGTAGGCGCGCACCCTGGCCGCCCCGCTGACACGGGCATTGAAATGCCGGCGTAACTCGTTGAAGGTGCTGGCGGTCAGGGCATCCAGCTCGTATTGCGCCTGGGACAGCTGGCGGCTCGCCTGGCGGGTAGAAGCCATGACGGCCCCGCCGGCAAACAACGGCACGCTGACCTGAACCCCGATACTGTTAGTGTCGTAGCGCTGTTCGTAGGTACTTTCGGAGTCCGAGCGGGTTTGCCGGTTGTTGGCAAACAGGTTCACTTTGGGCAGGTGGCCGGCGCGCTGGCGCCGAACTTCGTGTGCCGCAACGTCCAGGCCGTGGCGCTTGCTGGCCAGTTCCCAATTGTTGGCCTGAGCCTGCCCGCGCCAATGCTCAAATTGAGCAGGTAGCAGGGGCGTGATGGGCAGATGTTCGGCCAGCGGCCTGAGCACTTCGGGGTTGATGCCAAGCATACCTTGCAGCTCATCAAGCGCCACGGCTTGCAGATCCAGGGCCTCGATCAGTTCGGCATCGGCCAGGCTAAGCCGCGCCTGTGTCTCCAGGACGTCGGTACGGGTGCCTTCGCCACCGGCCAGCAAACGCTGGTTCAAACGCAAGCGCTCGACCAGCGCACGCTGGCGCGCAGCGCCCAATTCCAGCCGCTCACCGGCCAGCAGGGCCTGGCTGTAACTGCGCAATACCCGCACCAGCAACTGCGCACTTTGCCCCCGCCAGCGCTCATCGGCCATGGCCGTCTGGGCTTGGCCCTGGCGGTAGCGGGCCATGGCTTCGAAGTCGAGCAACGGTTGTGAAAGGCTCAAGGTCGCGGCATAACTGCGGTAATCACGCTCAGTGCGAATCGCCCCTTGCCACACCTCGGACTGGCTGCGTGAGGTGCTGTACTGCCACGACAGGCTCGGCAATAACCCCGCACGCCCCACGTTACGGTGCTCTTGGGCAGCGGCATGTTGCTGTTGCTCGGCCTGCAACGTCGGGTCATTGGCCAGGGCCAGCTCATAGGCCTGCTTGAGGCCCAAAGCCTGGGTATTCGTCGCATACAGCATGCACAGCACGATAAGTATCGAACGGGTCATGCTCATTCCTCTGCCAGGGCCACGTGGGCGCGATCACGCAACGGCTTGGTCAAGTAACTGAGCAGCGTGCGCTCACCGGTGCGCACAAACGCTTGCACCGGCATGCCGGGCCGCAACGTCAAGCCCACCAACTGCGCAGCGCCCGCCTCGCTGACGTCGATCTGCACGCTGTAATAGGGCTCGCCACCGGCGGCGTCCTGCTGGCGGTCAGCCGACAGCAGGCTCACCCGCCCCGCCACCCGTGGCGTGGTGCTCTGGTTGAAGGCCACGAACAGCAACTCGACAGGCGCCCCGACCTGGACCTTGTCCACCAATGCCACGGGTAGGCGCGCCTCGACCTGCAACTGCACGCCCTGCGGCACGATGTCCAACAAGGTGTGGCCTGCCTGGATCACCCCACCTTCAGTGACCACCTGCAAACCGCTGACCACCCCTGCCACCGGCGCGCGGATCGAGGCGTTAGCCAATTCGAACTGCGCGGCCACCAAGCGATTTTCCAGGTCTGCCCTGTTCACGCGGACCTGCGCCAGTTGGCGACCCACTTCTTTGTAAAAGTCCTCGGTCAACTGCCGACGCTGCAGGCGCAAGCTTTCGATCTGCCCGTGCAACTGGCCAACCCGGCCCTCTTGCTCGTTGATCAAGGCCACCAACTGCGCCTGTGACCGCTCGTTGTCGAGCAAGCGGCCGCGAGTGATATAGCCCTCTGACGCCAGCCGACGAAGGTTGAGCAGTTGCTCGCCCGACACCCGACGCTGTTGCTGATTGCTGGCGAGGGCCCGCAGCACACCTTGCAGCTGCGAGCGCGTGCCGCTGATGTTTTGATCAAGGCCTTGCTGTTCCAGGCGCAACGCCTGGGCACGATGGCTGAACAACTGTCGTTGCAACGCCATGCCGGGCTCGGCTTGGGCGCCGGCACTGTGCAGGGCTGCGGCGAACGCAATCTGTGCCTGGCGAGCGAGCTCGGCCTCCAGCCGCGACTCGTCGGCCAGCGCGCTCAGCCATTGCGCATGCAGTGAATGCACCTGGGATTGCACTGGTACCTGCTTGAGGCTCAGCAGTACCTGGCCGGCCTCTACTGCTTGGCCATTGTGTACATGAATGCGCTCGATGATGCCGCCAGCCGCGTGCTGCACCACCTTGCGCTGGCCTGTGACCACCACCGTGCCGGGCACCGCGACACCCTGGGCCAGCGGTGCCAGGGCCGCCCAGGCCAAAAAGCCGAGAAAGCCGACGAGCACCAGCGCCCAGCCGCACCTGGCATATCGACGCTCATCCACGTGCAGGGCAATGCCGCTCATGCCGGCCACCCTGTTTGGCCAAGCCGGTAGCTCAGCGCCGGTAGCACGGCAGCAGGCTTTTCGGCCAGGGCGGCGAGCACTTTGGCGGTAGGGCCGATCATCTGCAGATGCCCCTTGCGCAGCACCAACAGTTGCTCGGTGACGCCCAGAATGCCCGGCTTGTGGCTGATCAATATCAACGTGCGGTGCAGTTGTTTAAGCCGCTCCACTGCCCGCAACAACGCGTGCTCGCCTGCGGCGTCGAGGTTGGCATTGGGTTCATCCAGCACGATCAGCGCCGGCAGCCGATACAGCGCACGGGCCAAGGCGATGCGTTGCTTTTGCCCGCCGGAGAGCCCGGCCCCGCCCTCGCCCAGCAAGGTTTCGTAGCCTTGCGGCCATTGCAGAATCAGCCCATGCACGTCAGCCAGTTGCGCGGCCGCCAGCACCGCGTCGCTGTCCACCGGGCCAAAGCGGGCAATGTTTTCGGCAATTGTGCCGGCGAACAACTGCACATCTTGGGGCAGGTAACCGACATGCGGGCCTAACTGTTCACGGTCCCAGTGCGCCAGCGATGCCGCATCCAAGCGTACCTGGCCGGTCAACGGAGCCCACGCCCCTACCAGCAACCGGGCCAGGGTCGACTTGCCACCTCCCGAAGGGCCCATCACCCCCAGCACCGTACCCGCCGCCAGATAGAAACTCAGATCATGCAAGGTGCGCCGGCGAGTACCCGGCGCAACGGCGCATACTTGCTCCACCGAGAGCTGCCCGGTAGGCGGCGGCAGAGCCATGCGCACCGACCGAGGTGGGTGCGCCTGCAGCAGTTCATCCAGCCGCCCGAACGCCTGGCAGGCCGAAGTCCACTGCTTCCATACTCCAATCACTTGGTCGATAGGGCTCAGCACCCGCCCCATCAGGATGGACCCAGCGATCATCATCCCGGCGCTGATCTGCCCATCAATCGTCAGCATCGCCCCCAGGCCAAGTACCAGCGACTGCAGGGCAAGGCGCACACACTTGGCCCCCGCGCCGAGCAGCGCCGCGCGCTCACTGGCCAGGTTCTGCCGGGCTAGAAAACCATGGTGTCGTTGCCGCCAGCGGCCGCGCAAGGCAGCCAGCATGCCCATGGCCTCGATGGTTTCGGCATTGTTCAATTGCGCGCTGGCCAGGCGGCTGGCCTGCCCGGCCAGAATACCGGCGTCGGCGAGCGGCTGATGGGTAAGGCGCTGGTTAAGCCAGGCCAGGCCCAGCAGCAGCAACGCACCGCCCAAGGCAAAGGCCCCCAGGGCGGGGTGAAAGAGGTAGATCACCCACAGGTAAATCGGGAACCACGGTGCATCGAACAACGCAAACAGCGCGTTGCCCGTCGCAAATTGACGCAGGCTGGTAAGGTCGTCCAGCGCCTGCCCAGCCGAGCCCTGCCCGCGCCTCAATTGCGATTCGAACGCGGCGTCGTATACCCGCGGGTTCAACGCGACGTCCCATTGCGAACCCAGGCGAATCACCAACAGCCCCCTCGCCCATTCCAGCGCCCCCATCAGGGCAAACAGCCCCAGGATCATCAGCGTCAGCATCAACAGGGTGGTCGGGTTACCAGAGGCCAACACCCGGTCGTACACCTGCAACATGTACAACGCCGGGGCCAGCATCAACACATTGATCACCGCCGAAAACACCGCGACGTTAAACAGCGCTCCCTTGCTGGCTTTCATCACCGCCAGCAACTCGTTACCAGCACGTACCTGTGGCCGTGTCATGGCTTACATCCTTGATAGGCATGGCTTCGCCCCGCGCATTGACAGCCGCGCGTGGCTAAACTCAAAATTCGGTGACCGGCGCAGCCCTGGCCTTCGAAAACTCGGGCTGAGCCGGTGCTCAACAAAGGCGGATGGGAGATTGCTCTTCCATCCGCTTTTCCATGGTGTCGCTATAAATCAGGCCACCATGGCCCAGTCGTCAAACTCTGCCATCCCCACCAGTGCTGCGGGCACGGTCGACGGCGCGGCCGCCAGGCCAGCCGCCACTTGGTCAAAGGTCGATGCAGTGGACAGGTTGTAGTCGTCCAACAGATCGTTGAGGCGCGCTTCCAGTTGGGTGGTTTCACCTTTCATCAGGCCATAGACCAGTTCATGGACAGGGTTGCCGGCACGACCTGCACCGAACTCGGCAGTGAGGTCGAGGCCGTTGAAACTGACTTCGTTTTGCTCGAGGGTGAAGTTTGTGCCTTTGCCTCCTTGCAGGCCTTCACCGAGCTTGATGTTGTCCAGGTTGCCCCAGAGGTAGTGGTTTTGGTTGCTGCTTGGCAGGCCGAAAATACTGAACTCATAGTGCAAACCCATATCGGTGTTGCTTTCAGCGACAAAGGCATAATTACCCACCTTTGCTTGAGTACCATATTGCTCCCCTCCAGGGTTGAAGCCGTTATTTTTATTAAACGATCCAGTATTCGCTTTGCCATGCCCGGCGGTATCAAACTCAGACGCCCATGAATTCAGATAGCCCTGAATCGAGGTAGCACCCTGGGTAGCTGGATAATTAACAGAGATAGCCATATTTACTTCCTTCTTAATTGGCGGATAAAGCCGCCCCTTCTCTGCTCAACACTGAGCAAAATCCATCAAATTGTTTTAACCATTAGAAAGAGTACTGCAAGGTCCCCGTCAGGGTCCGTCCCTTGGCAAAGCTCAGGTTCTCTTGGTCAGCCATACCCACAAAGTAGGTTTCATCCGTGGTATTTTCCAATACAAACATTACACCTAATTGTTTGCTCAGTTGGGCACTCGCGAATACATCATAGGTACCGTACTGCGGCCAACCTACGTTTCCAAACCCCGTGATGTCCTCCCCACTACCATCACTGAACTTGTAACGCAAACCGACATCTAACTTTCTATCGAAAAATCGCGAACCCAATGTGACCGCCCCTCGATCAACCGGCATATAACTGGCATTCCCAAATATATTATTGCAATGCGCTCTGCGATTACCAGCCGCATCATCAACGTAACCATACTCACCTGTAACGGGATTCACATGCATTTTAAGTGCACCGCCCAGTGGAGAACTTCGAGAACAGAACCTATTTGAACCGATCATCTGAGTATATACAAAATCACCATAAACCCTACCCATATCATAATTCAATTTGTAATCAAACCCGCGAAACCTGGCAGCATTCAAACTATTGACCCCCATGATCTCGCCCAAGCCACCAACCCCCCTACCTGGCATAGTTATACCCATCGCCGTATAAATGAAATTATCAATACGCGTATTGAAGTAAGCAATCTTGGCAACCAGTCGATCATCGGTAGTAAACAGCGAATGCTTAAAGATATTCAAACCCAACTCCCAATCCCGAGAGCGCTCGTCTTTAAGAAACGGATTGGCATAGACAAACTCACTGCCACCGGCATGTGGTGGCCCCGACATGAACGTTTCCGTGGCAACAGGGGTTCGCGCGCCTCGCCCCCATTTCCCATACACCTCCAACCAATCCACACCGGGCTTTATACCAACAGAGAGCGTGGGCAAAAAATGTCCCGATTGACGATCCACGTCGTAAACCTTGACAAACTTTTGATACTTCCTCCTTTCTGTCGTGGGCGCCCAGTAAGTGTTGCCAGTTCTTCCCTGCAAGCGGGCCTGGTCATATCGAAGGCCACCCTCCACCTGCAACCAATCGCCATACTCATAGCCCAAACCAGTCAACACACCCGCCACCGTCCGAATACCCTTTGGGTTCATGGCTTCCACGTAGGGTAATCCTTTACCCGGCTGCTCTTTACGATCGGTGGAGGCATACGAACGATCTTCGTAGATATCCACCCCCTGGCTCCACTTCAACGCCCCCCACGCGCCTAGCTCGAAACTGGACTTGTTCCCCACCTGCAAGCCCCAGGTGTTGGTTTGGAAGAGATTATTATATTCAGGCAGATGATTAGCTGAGTCCAGAGATCGTCCGTTATCAGCACCCCAACGTTTCAATTGAGTCCTGACAAAATAGAGTTTTGCACTTGCATCCACCCAAGCATTATCCGGCACATAGGTATAGTCCAGCGAATAATTATGCGCTGCGATATTATCCCTGCCAGTCAGCTTATGCCCGATAAAGTTACCTTCATTATCTGACCACGCCCAAGAGTTTTTACTATCCGCGTCCGTACGCAAATAGTTAACTTGCACCCGCTGATCATGGGGCAGATTCAAGCCAAACTTGAACATTTGCGAACGGGTAACACTGCCACTGTCTCCAATTTCACTGGCGAGCCAGTCGTTGTAGAAGTTGCTTCGCCCCCAATGCTTTCGGATTTTATCATCGAGCCTCGTATCATTATTCTGCCCCGCCGTATAATTCCCGAAATGCCGTTCACTGACCCCCACCAACAGATCCCCCACCTCATTCCCCACAGCAACCACGCCGCTGCCATTGAAGTAAGTTCCATTGCCCATCACTCCCAATCCATGGCCGGCGCGCAACCTTCCTCCGTATTCCTTGTCGGCGGTCAAAAAGTCACTAGCCTCCCAAGTGCGGAAGGTGGCGATGCCGCCCAGTGCTCCTGCCCCGCCCATGCCGGATTGGCTGCCTTTATCGATTTGCACGCCGGAGAGCATTTCCGGGTCCACCAGCAAGGTGCCGTTGCGTTGCTGGTGGCCGTTGACGTTGAAGTTCTGGCGCATGCCGTCGATGTTCATGTTCACCCGGCCGTAGTCCTGGACACCGCGGATGTTGACCGACAGGCCAGGGTCGCGCTGGTTGACGGCGGTGTACACGCCCGGGGTTTCCTCAAGCATGTCGGCGGCGTGGCGCGGGGGGCGTTTGTCGATTTGCTCGCGGCTGATCAGCGAGATCGAACGCGGTGCCCGGTACACCCAGTCGTCGGGTTTTTCGGCGCTGGCGGTGATGTCCGTCGGCTCAAGCTCGACGGCGCCCTGGCTGGCCGGTTGCGGGATCAGGGTCAGTTGCTGGTCCCCGGTAAACTGGTAGCGCACGGGGTGGCCGGCCAGCAGGTGCTGCAGGGCGGCTTCAAGGTTGAGGGTTTGTTTGAGTTCGGTACTGCGCAGGCCCTGGAGCAACTGGCGGTCGAACAGCACTTGCACACCTGCCTGCTGCGCCAGCACCTGGACGGCCGTGTCCAGTGGCTGTGCGGGAATATCGACGTCAATCGGCAGCGCCTGGCGAGCGGTGTGTTCCCGCCCTTCGCGCTGCTCGGCTGCACAGACCAGACTTTCCCCGGCCAGCAGTCCGAATATTCCCAGGTTGAGGGCAAGGGCGCGCAGGCCCTTGCGTTGCAAGACGATCATTATGGTTTTCCCTTGATTGGCAGATCTTGTGGGTGAGAATCGATCTCACTGACAAAACGACCAAGGCGGGAAAACTCAGTAAATTTAGTTGAACGCTTTACGCACGATCAGACGCGGCCTACAGGTCGGCCGCCGTCATCTGGCCGAGCGCAGCCCAAGTCCGCTCTGCGTAGGCCAAGGCTTGGGCGTGCTGCGGGTTTTGCGCCAGCCATTGCTCAAGTGCGCTCTGCTCGATCAGGTTCAATGGCCCGGCTTGCTGGCGCACCGCCCAATGGGCGGCGGTTTCATTGATGCTCTGCGAATGGTCCACGGGTGAATCTCAACGGTTGGGGATGGCGTTACTATGCCATCGTCCTTCAGCAATTGCCGTAGGACGTTAGTAAGACTTTTCCTTCAGACGCTGCATGATAAATACCAGCCCCTGTGCCAGATGCTTCTGCACGCTACTGTCGGATATATCCAACTGGCGTGCAACCTCCGCATGGGTCATGCCTTCAATGCGATTCAACCTGACGATTTCGCGCGTGCGCTCGGGCAATGCCCGCAGGGCCGCCGCCAAGGCTTGCCGTTGCTGGGCGGCGATCGCCTGGGTTTCGAGACAGGTAGTTTCGTCCACCACCGGCTCGAGCCCTTCCTCGGAAAACGTGTGGGTCTTGCGCCGATGCTCCTGGCGCATGTGGTCGATCATCAGGTTGCGCGCCACCCGGTACAAGTAGGCCGCCGTCAGCACATTGGCACTGCCCGATGGCTGTTCGGCCAGGCGCAAGAAACTCTCCTGAACCAAGTCGGCTGCCAATTGCGGGTCTTTTACCTGTCGCGTCAGGTAACGCTGCAAATTATGCGAATGCCCGTCAAACAGGGCCTTGAGATCCTTATCCAACACTCCTTTTCCCTAAGTGCAATGCGAGAGGCGGGCATCTTAAGCCGCATTGAGAATGGGTATCAAATGTAACAGAGGTAGGCAATCAGACGAGGTGACGTCAAATTCATTTGACCAAATTAACTAGTTAGTACAATTTAGAGGCACTCGCTCCATCGATACACACCAAAAATAACAAGGGAGTTTCCCGATGAGTCGTACCGTTCTGGTGCTTAACGGCCCGAACCTCAACATGCTCGGCACCCGCGAACCGGCTACCTATGGCCACGAAACCCTCGCGGACGTCGACGCCCTGTGCCAGCGCAGCGCTGCCACGCTCGGGCTTGAAGTCGAATTTCGCCAGACCAACCACGAAGGCGTTGCCATCGACTGGATTCACCAGGCGCGCGGCCGTTGCGCGGCAGTGGTGATCAACCCTGGCGCCTGGACCCACACCTCGATTGCCCTGCGCGACGCCTTGAGCGCCGCTGAATTGCCGGTGATCGAAGTGCATATTTCCAACGTGCATGCGCGCGAAGAATTCCGCCATCACAGCTACATCTCCGGCATTGCCGTGGCCGTGATGGCAGGCTTCGGCACTAACGGCTACCGCCTGGCGCTCGAACACGTCGGCCACCTGCTGAACAATAAAAAAGGTTGAACCCCATGTCCCAGAACAAAAAAACCAGCATTCTGGCCGGCCTGATCGGCTCCGGCATCCAGGCTTCCCGCACCCCTGCCCTGCACGAGCGCGAAGGCGCGGCGCAAGGCCTGGGCTACCTGTACCGGCTGATCGACCTGGATCAGTTGAAGCTCGACACCAGCGCCCTGCAGGACCTGCTGACCGCCGCCGAGCGCATGAGCTTCACCGGCCTTAACATCACGTTCCCCTGCAAGCAGGTGATTCTGCCGCTGCTCGACGACCTGTCGCCGGAAGCCCGTGGCATCGGCGCGGTGAACACCGTGGTGCTCAAGGACGGCAAGCGCATCGGCCACAACACCGACTGCCTGGGCTTTGCCGAAGGCTTTCGCCGTGGCATGGCCGAGGCGCCGCGCAAGCGCGTGGTGCAAATGGGTGCCGGCGGCGCCGGTGCCGCCGTGGGCCATGCGCTGTTGATCGAAGGCGTGGAGCAGTTGAGCATTTACGACGTGGAACTGAGCCGCGCCCAGGCATTGGCCGACAACCTCAACCAGCACTTCCCGGGCAACCGTGCTCGTGCCGGCAAGGACCTGGCCGGTGACATGGCCCAAGCCGATGGCTTGGTCAACACCACGCCGATGGGCATGGCCAAGCTGCCGGGCATGCCCGTGCCCAAGGACATGTTGCACAAAGGCCTGTGGGTGGCCGAGATCGTCTACTTCCCGCTGGAAACCGAACTGCTGCGCGAAGCCCGCGCCCTGGGCTGCCGCACACTGGACGGTGGCACCATGGCGGTGTTCCAGGCAGTCAAAGCGTTTGAATTGTTCAGCGGCATCGAGCCGGATTCGGCGCGCATGATGGAGCATTTCGCCAGTATGAATGGCTGAGTCAGCGCCACGAGCAGCCGTTATTCGATAATCGGCTTGAGCAACCCCTGCGCTTCGTACAGCGCCGTCAAGTAGCGCTGCTGCATCGCCCCCACCGTCAACCGTGACGCGTGGGTGGTGATCGACAGCGCCGCTTTCAACTCGCCCTTGCGATCTGGCAACGGCACGCTCAGCACCCGCATCCCCGCTTCGAACTCCTGGTCGACACAACAAAACCCTTGGCTGTGCACTTGCGCCAGTTCGGCTTTAAGCCTTTGGGCTGAAGTTATCGTGTAGGGCGTCAACGCCTCCAGCCGAGTGCGCGCCAGGTACTCATCCAACTGCGCTTCATCCAACACAGACAACCAGATCCGCCCGCTGGCCGTGCAATACAGCGGCAGGCGCGAACCGGGCCGGATCGACAGTGACGAGACATGGCTGTAGCGGCTGCGCACCACGTGCACGATGTCATCGCCGTCGCGCACACCTACCGAAATGTGTTCCTGGGTGGCACGCGCCACCTGTTCGACGATCGGCCGCAGCATGCGCGGCAACTGCGCCGAATCCACATAGGCTTGGCCAATGCGCAGCGCCTTGGCGGTCAGCCAATACTGGCGCCCGTCGGTCTCGACGAAGCACTCTTGCACCAGGGTCAGCAAAAACCGCCGGGTGGCACTCTGGGTCATGCCGGACAACTGCGCGGCCAGCGGCACGGTGAGCTTGGGGTGGTCGGCGCTGAACAGTTGCAGCAACGCCAGGCCTTTTTGCAGCCCCACGATCAGGTCGCGGGAATGGATCTGCGGTGTTGTCACGCATCAGCCCCTTTTTGTCATTTGACTGCGATTATCGCACTGCCCCCGCGATTAACAACCAAAAGCCTGATCAGCGCCGTTGTTGTCCGCCGACGCTCGCCGCACCATGGGCCTACAACAACGCCAACGGAGCACTTCATGATTCGCGGCTCAACAGCATTGGTGGCCATCCTTGGCTCGCCCATCGCACAAGTTAAATCCCCGGAAAATTTCAACGCCTGGTTCGCCCAGCACGATTGCGATCTGGTCATGCTGCCCATCGACCTGCAACGCGAGGCCCTGCCGGCGTTCGTCGACACCCTGCGCGGTTGGAACAACCTGCGCGGCTGCGTGGTGACCGTGCCCTACAAGCAAGCCGTGTTCCCCCTGCTGGACGGCCTGAGCCCGCGGGCCGAAGCGCTGCGCTCGGTGAACGTGATCCGCCGCGAAACCGATGGCCGGCTGATCGGTGACAACGTCGACGGCGAAGGCTTTGTAAAAGCCGCCCGCGCCCACGGGTTCGATGCGGCCGGCAAGCAGGCACTGGTGGTTGGCAGTGGTGGCGTGGGCGCAGCCATTGCCTACGCCCTGGCCGAAGCAGGCATCGCGAAGCTGGTGATCACCGATGTGCGCGAAGGCCAGGCCCAGGCGCTGGCCGATGTGCTGGCCATGGACTTTCCGAAGCTGACCCTGGCCCTTGCCTACGGCGACCTGGCCGCTTTTGACCTGGTGGCCAACGCGACGCCTGTGGGCATGGGCGACACCGGTGAGATGGCCTTGCCGGCCAGCCTGCTCGACACCCTCAAGCCACAGGCACTGGTGGCTGATGTGGTGACCCAACCGGTGATTACCCCCTTGCTGGCCTACGCCCGCGAGCGCGGCTGCCGGGTGCAGGCCGGGCCCGAAATGGCCAAGGCGCAGATGGGCAACCTGGGCGCCTTCATGGGCGTGATGCCGCTGGACGCCTGAGCCGTCACACGCGCCGCTTGCAGCAACGGGCGCACCTACACTCAATTCAATCATCCGGAGATAGACCATGTTCTACGAACTGCGCACCTACACCATCAAGCCGACCAAACTGGGCGACTGGCTGGCCCTGTACAAGAGCGATGCATTGGCCGTGCAGACCGAGCACCTGGGCCAATTGATCGGCTTTTTCACCACCGAAGTCGGCGCCGTCAACCAGGTGGTGCACATCTGGGCCTACACCAGCCTGGACGATCGCATGGCCCGCCGCACCTCGATGGCCGCCGACCCACGCTGGCTGGAGTTCAGCCGCAAGAACAAGGAACTCGACGCCGTGGTCACGCTGGAGTCGCGCCTGATGCGCCCTACCGCGTTCTCGCCGCTGCAGTGAAGGAATAAGCCATGAGCGCACCTGAGCATCTGCACTGCGATGTACTGGTCGTGGGCTCCGGTGCCGCGGGCCTGGCCACCGCGGTGACGGCCGCACACCAAGGCCTGAAAGTCATCGTGGTAGAAAAGGAAAGCCAGATCGGCGGCACCAGCGCCTGGTCCGGCGGTTGGCTGTGGATCCCCGGCAACCCGCTGGCTGTGGCCGAAGGCCGGGTCGAAAACCCCGGCGAGGTCGAGCGCTACCTGCAGCACGAACTGCACAGCGAAGTGCTGGATGATCGGGTGCGGGCCTACCTTGCGCACGGCCCGCAAATGGTCGAGTTTTTCGAGCAATATACCCAGCTCAAATTCTATTCGGGCAGCCGTATGCCCGACATGCACCAAGCGCCTGGCGCTGCCCCCGGTGGCCGCTCGCTGTGCGCGCAGCCATATGACGGGCGCCTGCTTGGCCCGTGGTTGAGCAAACTGCGCGAACCGCTGGACCTGATCAGCCTGGGCGGCATGGGCATCGCCGGCGGGGCCGAGCTGGCGCATTTTTTCAACGCGACACGCTCGCCCCGTTCGGCTTGGTACGTGGGCCTGCGCCTGCTGCGGCATTGGCGTGATCGCCTGTTGCATGGTCGCGGCCTGCACCTGGTCAATGGCAACGCGCTGGTGGCCCGGCTGCTGCGCAGTGCGCTGGACCAAGGCGTGCAAGTGCTGACCCAGGCGCGGGTAGAGCGGCTGCTGCAGGCGCACGGCCGGGTCAGCGGCGCGCAACTCAATGGCGGCCCGCAGATCCACGCGCGCCGGGCTGTGGTACTGGCGGCGGGCGGCTTCCCCCACGACCGGCGGCGCATCGCCGAACAGTTCGCCCACCCCGAGCATTGCTCGGCAGCGCCGCCCGGCAATACCGGCGACGGCCTGCGCCTGGCGGAACAGGCCGGCGCGCTGATCGCCACCGGCTTGAGCAACGCGGCGGCCTGGGCCCCGGTGTCCAAGGTGCCGCGCAAGGACGGCAGCTACAGTGGTTTTCCGCACTTGATGGACCGGGCCAAGCCAGGCTTCATTGCCGTACGCGCCAATGGTCGGCGGTTCACCAACGAGGCCGACTCGTATCACGATTTCATGCAGGCATTGTTCAGGGTGACGCCAACCGGGGAAGCGCCCGAGGCCTGGCTGATCTGCGACCAGCGTGCGCAGCGGCGTTACGGCATCGGCGCGGCACGGCCCTTTCCGTTTCCAACGGCAAGGCACGTTCGCCAGGGCTATCTGTTCAAGGGCCGTACGCTGGCAGAACTGGCGCAACGCTGCGGCATCGAGGCCACGGCATTGCAAGCCTCGGTGGCGCGTTTCAACTTGCACGCCGAGCGCGGCGAAGATCCGGACTACCAGCGTGGCGCCAGCGCCTACAACCGCGCCCAGGGAGAGCCGTTGCATGCCCCCAACCCATCGCTGGGCGCTCTGACAAAAGGCCCCTATTACGCGGTGAAACTGGTGTCGGGCAGCCTGGGCACCTTTGTCGGCGTGCGCACCGACGCCAGCGCCCGTGCCCTGGATTCGCAGGGCAGGGTGATCGAGGGATTGTTCGCGGCGGGCAATGACATGGCCAGCATGATGGGCGGGCACTACCCCAGTGGTGGCATCACCCTGGGGCCGGCGTTGACCTTCGGCTATATCGCAGGCCTGGCGATTGCGCTTACGGGTGCAGGTAGCGCAGCACCGAGTCGCCAATCATGTCGCGATGACGCTGCCTGACTTCGGCATTGTGAAAGTCGACGTTGAACAGTTCGCCAAAGGTGTGTTGGTTGGATACGCGGTAAAAGCAGAACGAACTGATCAGCAGGTGCACGTCCAGCGCCGTCAGGCCGTCGCGGAACTTGCCTTCGGCCACGCCGCGGGCGAGCAACTCGTCCAGGGCGTTGAGCACGGTCTTGTTCATCGCGCGGATGGCGCTGGACTGCTTGATGTATTCGCCCTTGTGCATGTTCTCGTTGCACACGATGCGCACAAAGTCGACATTGCGGTCGTGGTGGTCGAAGGTGAACTCCACCAATCGGCGAATGCCCACCTCCGGCGCAAGCTCGGCCAGGTGCAGGTTGCTTTCGGTGCGGCGAATGTCGCCGTAGAGTTTTTCCAGCACCTCGACGTAGAGTTGCTCTTTACTGCCGAAGTAGTAATAGATCATGCGCTTGGACGTTTGGGTGCGCTCGGCGATGGCATCGACGCGGGCGCCGGCCAGGCCTTGCTGGACGAATTCGGTGATTGCCGCCTGAAGAATGTTCTCGCGGGTTTTCTCGGGGTTGTTCTTGCGACTCTTGCGCGGCGCCTCGGCGGGCTCAGCTTGGAGTTCTGTACTTATTGTCATTATGGGCTCAGGCCATCGTTTAACAGCGGCAATTATGGAGCGACCCGCGCAACGAAGGAAGCCTGCAAGCCCTTGTTTACCTCCAAAGGCTTACAGGTTGGCGACATATCCCTACAGTTTCGCGTGGCGCACACCTTTGTTGCGCGCCTTGGCCATGGCGGCCAGGCGCACCGCCACGTTGGCCGCACCGTAGCCGGTGTAGCCGTTGCGGCGCTGGATCACTTCGAAGAAGAAGCGGTCTTCGAACGGTTCGGTGTACACGTGGAACAACTCGCCGCCATTGGCGTCACGGTCGTACAGCACGTTGTAGTAGGCCAGTTCGCTGAGGAATTCTTCATCGAATTCAAAGCGCGCGGCCAGGTCGTCGTAGTAGTTCAGCGGGATGTCCAGCAACGCAACGCCGGCTTCCTTGGCTTTGCTCACGGCCTTGAAGATGTCGTCGCAGTCGAAGGCGATGTGGTGCACGCCCGAGCCGCGGTAAGTCGACAGCGCGTGGGAAATCGCCGTGTTGCGGTTTTCCGAGACGTTCAGTGGCAAGCGGATCGTGCTGCAGCGGCTGCGCAGGGCACGGCTTTTGACCAGGCCGTAGGGGTCTGGCAGCACCACTTCGTCATCAGCCTTGAAGTCCAGCAGGCTTTTGTAGAACAGCACCCAGCTGTCCATGCTGTCTGGCGGGATGGCCATGGCCATGTGGTCGATGCGCTTGAGGCCCAGATCGCTGGGCGCCACGTCTGCGAGACTGAAGTCGGTGTCGTAGATGGTGCGCCCGGCATCGTCGTTGTCTACCAGGTAGATCAGGCTGCCATCAGGGGCGCGCACTGCGGCCAGTTCGCGCTCGTTGGGCCCCACCAGGCCACGGAACGGCTGGCCTTTGTAAGCCACCGCGCGCTCCAGCGCCGCGGCACTGTCCTTGACCCGGATGGCCGTGGCGCACAGCGACGGGCCGTGGGACTCGAAGAAGTTGTGGGCGAACGAGTACGGCTCGGAGTTCAGGATCAGGTTGATATCACCCTGGCGCAGCAGGCTCACGCTCTTGGACTTGTGCTGGCCGGCCTTGGCGAAACCCAGTTGCTGCAGCCAGTGGCTCAGTTTGGCGCCCAGCGCTTCGTCAACCGCGAACTCCAGGAACTCAACGCCGTTGTATTCGCTGGCCGGGGCCGGGTTGAACAGGATGTCCAGGTTGGCAACTGGCGTGGCCTCCTGCTCCAGCAGCGTGCGGGTTTTCTCTTCCAGGTACAGCAGCGAGCGCAGGCCGTCGGCGGCATTGGCCCGTGGCGGCGCGGCGCGGAACCCGTCGTTGAAGATTTCCAACGACAGGGGGCCGGTGTAGCCGGTCTTGATGATCGGCGCCAAAAAGTTCGGCAAGTCGAACTCACCCTGGCCCGGGAAGCAGCGGAAGTGGCGGCTCCACTCCAGCACGTCCATCTGCAGGATCGGCGCGTCGGCCATCTGCACGTAGAAAATCTTGTCGCCGGGGATCTGGGCGATGGCGGCCGGGTCGCCCTTGAGCGACAGGGTGTGGAAGCTGTCGAGGATCACGCCCAGGCTTTTGTGATTGACCGTGCTCACCAAGTCCCACACTTGCTGGTAGGTGTTGACGTGCTTGCCCCACGCCAGAGCTTCGTAACCGATGCGCAGGCCACGGGCACCCGCGCGCTCGGCCAGCAGGTTAAGGTCGTCCAGCAGGATCTGACGGTCACCCAGGGAGTCGGGCTGGCAGTTGCTGCACACCAGCACCAGGTCGGTACCCAGCTCTTGCATCAAGTCGAACTTGCGCTCGGCGCGCTCGACGTTGCGCTTGAGGAAGTCACGGCGGCAACCTTCAAAGTCGCGGAACGGCTGGAACAGGGTGATCTCGATGCCCAAGTCGGCGCACATCTGGCGAATTTCGCGAGGGCTGCCGTCGTAGTACAACAAGTCGTTTTCGAAGATCTCGACGCCGTCGAAGCCCGCCGCTGCGGCCGCCTCGAGTTTTTCCGGCAGGGTACCGCTCAACGAGACGGTGGCAATAGAACGATGCATGTTTCAGCTCCATTTGGCTGCTGGCCGAGCCTGTCAGGGCAGGCCCGAATGCTGCAGCGAGCCGGTTTCCGGTCGGTGCCCGGTTTCAGGTGCAAGACCTTGCCAACCGGGGGATTTGAATTCTTTGAGAGTGATTTTATACCGCAAATCACTGCGTACGAACCAGTTAGTTTTCTGTGCGATTATCGGTCAGATGACGGTGCTTTTAATTGACGATTTTTCGAGCAGTGAGCAACATCCTCCCCACATTGAAGTTCGTCCGACGGCCAAAAGCCAGTCGGCGGACCCGATCACAAGACTCAGACCCAGAGTTACACGATAAAAATTTCAATAACGGGTAATACTCCATGCTACCAGCCCTTGCTCCCTCCCCCGGTTTACCCGTGGCTTCATTGCCCAACCCAGAACAGCCCCGCACGCCGGCTTGATCGGTATCCTGTGCCCCTGCCCTCTAGCGGGTACAAGACTGTGCACGATTAACCTGCGCAGCGCCGTCAGCGTCTCATAGAAGTCGAAGTTCGATGGTGTGTGCCTGCACCGTCCAAAACGAATGGTTACAATAATATGATCCAGACCAATTCATCTCGCCTGGCCCAAGCGGCCGGCGCCAGCGTCGGCGACAAAGTGCGCGGCGCCCTGGCCATCGGCAAAACCCGCTGGGGCATGCTCGCCCTGGTGTTCTTCGCCACTACCCTGAACTACATCGACCGCGCCGCCCTGGGCGTGATGCAGCCCATCCTGGCCAAGGAGATGAGCTGGACGGCGATGGATTATGCCAACATCAACTTCTGGTTCCAGGTGGGCTACGCCATCGGCTTCGTGCTGCAGGGTCGGCTGATCGACAAAGTCGGCGTCAAGCGCGTGTTCTTCTGCGCCGTGTTGCTGTGGAGCCTGGCGACTGGCGCCCATGGCCTGGCCACCTCGGCGGTGGGGTTCATGGTGTGCCGCTTCATTCTCGGCATGACGGAAGCAGCCAACTACCCGGCCTGCGTCAAGACCACCCGGCTGTGGTTCCCAGCCGGCGAGCGCGCGGTGGCCACCGGCATCTTCAACGCCGGCACCAACGTCGGCGCGATGATCACCCCGGTGCTGCTGCCGTTGATCCTCACCGTGTGGGGCTGGCAGGCGGCGTTCCTGGCCATCTCTTTCCTGGGCCTGACCTGGGCCGTGCTGTGGGCGCGCAACTACTACGACCCGGAAAACCACCCCAGCGTGAACAAGGCCGAGCTTGAGTACGTGACCGGCGAGCCGGAGCCGAACCAGGCCGCCGTGCCGTTCCACCGCATCTTGCGCATGCGCGGCACCTGGGCTTTCGCCGTCGCGTATTTCCTGACCGCGCCGGTGTTCTGGTTCTACCTGTACTGGCTGCCGCCGTTCCTCAACCAGCAATACCACCTGGGCATCAACGTGACCCAGATGGGCATCCCGCTGATCATCATTTACCTGAGCGCCGACTTCGGCAGCGTGGGCGGCGGTATCCTGTCCTCGTGGCTGATAGGCCGCGGCGTGTCGCCGGTGAAGGCGCGCATGACGTCGATGTTGATGTTTGCCCTGTGCATCGTCGCCGTGGTGTTTGCTGCGGGCACGGCCAACCTGTGGGTGGCGGTGCTGGCGATTTCCCTGGCGATTGCCGCGCACCAGGCCTGGACCGCGAACATCTGGAGCATGGTGATGGACTACACGCCCAAACACATGATGAGCACGGTGTTCGGCTTTGGCGGCATGTGCGCGGCGATTGGCGGGATGTTCATGACGCAGATCGTGGGCTACATCCTGACCGCGACGAACAACAACTACACGGTGTTGTTCATGATCATTCCGGGGATGTACTTCATTGCACTGGCGTGGTTGTACTTCATGGCGCCGCGCAAGGTGCCGGTGGTTCAGGAAGGTTAACCCCAGGTGGTTGTTTCGCGGATAAACCGGGCCCCGGTTTATCCGCGAACAGCGTTACACCCGCGCCAACACTTCCCGCGCGCTGTCGATCGCCATCTGCGCCCGCTCCAGCGCACTGATCCCCTGCTCCAGCAACTGGCGCGTGGGGATCTCCAGGCTCACCGGCAGATCCGCCGGCAGCGCCTGCAACAACCCCACCAGGTCACAGTCACCCTGCCCCGGGAAGCGCCGTTCGTTGCGCGCCTGGCGCAGGATTTCGGCCATGTCGTACGGTCGCGGGCCTGCCACGTCGCACAATTGCACGTAGTGCGTGCGGAAGGCCGGCAAGGCCTTCAGGTCGTGCAGGCGCGAGGCCGAACGGTCGAAGTGGAAGGCGTCGACCAGCACGCAAGCGTTTTCCCGCCCAGCGTTCTCGACAATGCGCATGGCCTGGGCCAGGTCCTTGGCATCGGTCCAGGGCATGAATTCCAGGTGCGGGCGTATCCCGTAGGGCCGCGCCAAGTCGCACAGTTGCGCAAAGCGCTCGGTGAGCCGCGCCTCGTCCGGGTCATTGCCGGCCACCAGCAACTCGGTGGCGCCAAACTCGGCACCCACGGCCAAGTGCGCGGCAAAGTCCGCCACCACGGTATCGGGCTTGAGCCGCAGGATCTCGATGTCGAGCACCTTGATGCCAGTGTCACGCAGGCGCGCGGCAGTCTGGCGGCGCAGTTCGGCGTCGCGCACCAGCGGGAAGTGATATTCCTCTGCGGTCGCAGGCTCGGTGCGCAGGCCCACGTGGCTGTAGCCGGCACGGGCAGCCACTTCGACCATGTCGGGGGGCGACAGCTCGAGCACGGTCAGGGCAGCCAGGGAAATGATGCGATCGGTCAAAACGGCAATCCTCGAAGATTGTTGTTGTCTTCGAATATTTAGAACCGAGTTCCAGTTTTGTGCAAGCTGTTCAGTTGAATAACTCTGAAGCCGGGCACGCCTGCGACAACTCCACCGCCGCCGCCAGCAACACCGGCGCCCAGTCATGCAATTTGGCTTCGCTCAAGCGTGCCGTCGGCCCGGCCACGCTGAGCACGCCCAGCACATGCCCATCCTGTGGGTGGCGCACCACCGCCGCCAACGCCGAGGTGCCAATGGCCGAACTCTCGTTGACCCAGGCATAGCCGCGTTCGCGGGCCAGGCGCAGGCGCTCCAGCAACGCGGCGTTGTCTGCCGGCGCATTGGGGCCGAAGTCTTCGCGCTTGGCGATCCCCTGGGCCTCCACCAGCGCCAACGCCTGGCTATCACTTAGGCTGGCCAGCCAGGCATGCCCGGAGGCGGTGTAGAACAGCGGCGCGTCGCGGCCCATCTCCGGGTCGTAACGCAGGCCCGAGCGGGCGCCCTGGGCCTTGGCGATCCAGGTTTGCCGCTCGCCATCGATCACCCCCAGGCGCACCAACTCGCCGGTTTCCTGGGCCAGGCGATCGAGGATCGGCTGCACGATATCGGCGCCACTGCAGGCCAAGTACTGGAACCCCAAGGCCACCAGCTTGGTGCTCAGGTGGTAGCGGCTATTCTCGGGGTTCTGGCGCACATAGCCCAGGCGCACTAGCTCGCCGAGCATGCGGTGGGTAGCGCTCTTGGGAATGTCCAACTGCTCGGCGAGGGTCTGCATGGGCAGCCCGCGCGGGTCGCTGGTAAGGCTTTCCAGAAGGCTGAAAGCGCGTTCGATCTGACTGCCGGCCATGGGTCACGGTCCTGAATTTTCTGGCGATTCTAAAGACGCCGGGCAAAAGCGCAAACACTGTCCGATCTTCGCCCGCTTTCCATCGGCAGCCCACTTGGCGGGCCTTGCCGCAGCATCTAGAATATGGAACTCGGTTCCAAAATAATACAACTTTCACTTTACAAACCGAGCTGCCGCCCGAGGAGATTTTGCATGCCTGCCGACACCCCTCCCTACACCACCGTGGACTGCGACGTGCTGGTGATTGGCTCAGGCGCCGCGGGCCTGGCCGCTGCCGTGACCGCCGCCTGGCACGGCCAGAAGGTTATCCTGGTAGAGAAAGACCCCGTGTTCGGCGGCGCCACGGCCTGGTCTGGCGGCTGGATGTGGGTGCCGTGCAACCCGCTGGCCAAGCGCGGCGGCATCGATGAAGACCGCTCGCTGCCGCGCACTTACCTGGAGCACGAACTGGGTGATCGCTTTAACCCGGCCATCGTCGACGCCTTCCTGGAGGCCGCGCCGAACATGGTGGCGTTCTTCGAGAAGCACACCGCGCTGCAGTTCGCCGACGGCAACGGCATCGCCGATATTCACGGCGACACGCCTGGCGCCGGCACCGGCGGGCGCTCGGTGATTGCCGCGCCCTACAGCGGTTACAAGGTCGGCAAACTCCTCAAGCGCCTGCGCAAGACCATGCGCGAGACCTCGTTCCTGGGCATGCCGATCATGGCCGGTGCCGACCTGACCGCCTTCCTGACCATGACCCGCAAGTGGCAGTCGTTCCTGCACGTGACCAAGCGCTTCAGCAAGCACCTGCTGGATCTGGCGCTCAATGGCCGCGCCATGCACTTGGTCAACGGCGTGGCGCTGGTGGCGCGGCTGGCCAAGTCGGCCGAAGACCTGGGTGTGTTGCTATGGGAGTCGGCGCCGGCCAAAAGCCTGATCCACGCCGACGGTCGTGTCACTGGTGCGGTAGTCGAAACCGCCAAGGGGCGCGTAACGATCAATGCGCGCAAGGGCGTGGTGCTGGCTGCGGGTGGTTTTCCCAATGACATCGAGCGGCGCAAGGCGCTGTTCCCGCGCACGCCCACCGGCCAGGAGCATTTGGCCCTACCGCCGCTGGGCGCCAACGGTGATGGCCTGCGCCTGGGCGAAAGCGTCGGCGGCAAGCTGGCCGATGACCTGGTCAGCCCCGCCGCCTGGTGCCCAGTGTCGAAAGTGCCATACAAAGACGGCAGCTTCGGCCACTTCCCGCACATCATCGAACGCGGCAAGCCAGGCATCATCGGCGTGCTCGCCAACGGCCAGCGTTTCGTCAACGAGGCCGGCGGTTACTACGACTACGCCAAGGCCATGGTCGACCAGGCACCGGGCGACGAAGTGGCCTCCTGGCTGATTTGCAGCCACCCCTTCCAGCGTCGCTACGGCCTGGGCATCTCGCGGCCGTTCCCGCTGCCAGTGGGCCCGTATATTCGCTCCGGCTACTTGAAAACCGGCAACACCATCGAGGAGTTGGCCATCGCCTGCGGCATCGACCCGGCCGGCCTGGGCCACACGGTCAGCGAATTCAACCGCCATGCGCGCAACGGCCAGGACCCGCAGTTCGGCCGCGGCGCCACGGCCTATAACCGCAAACAGGGTGATGCGCTGCACCAGCCTAACCCCTGCGTGGCGCCGATCGAACAGGGCCCGTTTTACGCGGTCAAGGTTCAAGCCGGCAGCTTCGGCACCTTCGCCGGCCTGAGCACCAACGAACATGCCCAGGTACTCGACGCCCAGGGCCAGGCCATCACCGGGCTCTATGCTGCGGGCACCGACATGGCCAGCATGATGGGCGGCTACTATCCGGCAGGTGGCATCAACCTAGGCCCGGCCACCACCTTCGGCTACATCGCCGCAAGGCACATGGCCGCCGCCTCGCAGTACGAATAAGCACCGCCCATACATTCACGCTAGGGAACAACGACCATGCACAACCTCGTCAATCGTCACCACCTGAACATGCCGAAACTCGGCCTGGGCACCTGGCCCATGGTCGGTGAGGAATGCACCCGCGCCGTGGCCCTGGCGCTGGAGGTGGGCTACCGGCACATCGACACCGCCGCTGGTTACAACAACGAAGACGCCGTGGGCAACGCCCTGGTGCAATCGAGTGTGCCCCGCGAGCAGATCCACGTCACCAGCAAGGTGTGGTGGGACAAGCTGGCCCCGCAAGACATGCGCGCCTCGTTCGACAACACCCTCAAAGCGCTGCAAAGCGATTACGTGGATCTGTTCATGATCCACTGGCCAGGCAAGGATTGGGACGTGGCCAAGGCCATCGAGACCCTGGTGTCCTTCAAGGAAGACGGGCGCGCACGCAACATCGGCGTGGCCAACTTCCCGCTGCCGCTGTTGCGCAAGGTGGTTGAGGAGTTCGGCGCACCGCTGTCGGTGCTGCAGGTGGAATACCACGTGACCCTGGGCCAGAACGCCCTGCTGGACTTCGTGCGCCAGCACGACATGGCCCTGACGGCCTATAGCCCGATCGTGCGCAACAAGGTGTCCGAGATGCCGGTGATCCGTCAGATCGCCGAGAAACATGGCGTGCTGCCGACCCAGGTGGCATTGAAGTGGCTGTTGGACCAACCGAACGTGGCGGCCATCCCGAAGGCGGCGAGCAAAGAGAACCAACTGAGCAACCTGGCGTCGTTCAAGGTTGAGCTCGATGATGAGGACCGCGCCATGATCGCGGCACTGCCCAAGGATCAGCGCATGGTGAGCCCACCGTTCGCGCCGCAGTGGGATGCCCCACAGCGATAATCGGAAAACCACAAAAAAACCGCCAATCAATGGCGGTTTTTTTGTGCATGCTTATCGATCAGAAGTCGAAAAACACCGTCTCGCCTTCACCCTGGATGCGGATGTCAAAACGGTAGGCCGTCTTGCCGTCGATTTCGCAGCGGGTTGCCACCAAGGTCTCGCGACGCTGTGGCTGTTCGATCAGGTTCAGCACCGGGCACTTGCCGTTGGCTTCGCCTTCGTCATCGAAGTACAGGCGGGTTTGCAGGTGGATGTTGATCCCACGGGCAAACAACGTGACGTTGATGTGCGGCGCCATCGGTACACCGGCGCCGTTTTTCACGACGCCCGGCTTGATGGTGTTCAAGGTCCAGCCACCGGCATCGAACGTGGTGGCGGTGCGGCCGAAGCTGTTGAACGGCTTCTCCAGGTTGTAGTCCATGTCGTAGTGGCCGCTGGCGTCAGCCTGCCAGAACTCCAGGAACGAATCGCGCACCAGGTGGCCGTTGCCGTCGTAGACGTTGCCCACCAACAGGATGTGTTCGCCGGGGGCGCCAGGCTTGGCCATCTCGTTCCAGATTTCCTGGTCGCGCGGCGGGTTGCCGGCAGCGGACAGGGCCAGGCCGATATGCACATACGGGCCAGCGGTCTGAGAAGGAGTTTCCTTGAGCAAAGTAATAGGCATGGTCGTTGCTCCTCAGCGGTTTTCGAAGTGAGTCTTGCGCTGACCGCGCAAGACGATGTCGAAGCGATAGGCCAGCGCGTCCATGGGGTTGGCGTGGTTCATATCAAGACGGGCGATCAGGCTTTGCACGGCTTGCGGGTCGTTGATCGATTTGACGATCGGGCACATCGGAATCAGTGGGTCGCCTTCGAAATACAGCTGGGTGATCAGGCGGGTCGAAATCGACGGGCCGCTGACGGACACGTGGATGTGCGCCGGGCGCCAGTCGTTGGGGCCGTTGCGCCAAGGGTACGGGCCCGGCTTGATGGTGCGGAAGTTGTAGTAGCCTTCGCTGTCGGTGAGCATGCGGCCCACGCCCCCGAAGTTGGGGTCCAGCGGCGCCAGGTAACGGTCGTTCTTGTGGCGATAGCGGCCACCGGCATTGGCTTGCCAGATTTCCACCAGGGTATGGGGGATCGGCTTGCCGTATTGGTCGCACACGCGGCCGGCCAGGATGATGCGCTCACCGATCGGCAAGCCGCCGTTGTTGAAGTTCAGCAGCAGGTCATTGTCGTGCTGGCCGAACTTGAGGTGCGAGAAATCAGGGCCGGTGGATTCGCTGGCAGATTGCGGAATGCTCACCAAGGCCTGGCGCGGTGAACGCGGCACGGAGGTCTTGTAGTCAGGGGTCAGGGCTTTGGGGTGCCAATTACGATCACGGATAATGAAGCGACTGGTGTCTTGGGAAGACATGTCGTTCTCCTATTATTTGATTTATAGAGGACCTGCGGACAGGCTTCAGACTAGTCTCAGGGATTAAACCTACAACGAAAACTGAATTTAACCCTTTAACCCATAACCATATGGTTATGGATACTGCCACAGGCCCTGAAGAGGAATGCCCCATGCTCTGGAAAAAAGGCAGGCGCAGCGACAACGTCGTCGATGCACGCGGCGATGATTCGGGAGCCGGCGGTGGCGGCGGCCTGCGCATTGGCGGGAAAGGCTTGAGCCTGACCGCCGTGGTGTTGATCGTCGGCTTCGGCCTACTCACCGGGCAAGACCCCATGCAGATACTGGGGCAACTGACCGGGCAACTGAGCCAGCCGCAAACCGCCCCCGTGGATAACCGCAGCCGCCCTGCCCCGCCTGCCAACGACGAACAGGCGGATTTCGTGCGCGCGGTACTGGGCGACACCGAAGACACTTGGGGCCAGATTTTCCAGCAGGCGGGTCGCCAATACTCAGACCCCAAACTGGTGCTGTTCAATGGCCAAGTCAGTTCGGCCTGCGGTTACGCCACCTCGGCCACGGGCCCATTCTATTGCCCGGGTGACCAACGGGTGTACCTGGACATGGCGTTTTTCAAGGAAATGGCCCAGCGCTTCTCCGCGGCGGGTGACTTCGCCCAGGCCTACGTGATCGCCCACGAAATCGGCCACCACGTGCAGACCCTGCTGGGGGTGTCGGCCAAAGTGGATGCGGCGCGCAAGGCAGGGCAACGCATGGAAGGCGCCAATGGCTTGTTGGTACGGCAGGAATTGCAGGCCGATTGCCTGGCGGGGGTGTGGGCCTATCACGCGCAAAAACGCCTGAACTGGCTGGAGCCTGGGGATGTGGAAGAGGCGCTGAACGCGGCCAACGCCATTGGCGATGACCGGTTGCAGCAGCAGGGCCAGGGCCGGGTAGTACCCGACTCCTTCACCCATGGCACGTCGGCGCAGCGGGTGCGCTGGTTCAAGACCGGGTTTGCCCAAGGCCAGTTGAACCAGTGCGACACCTTTGGCGCCAAGAGCCTGTAGTCAGAACGTGCTTTTGATCTGCAGGCCGGCCAGCAGCGCGTTGTCACGCTTCACGCCGTAAAAGGCGCCCGGCTCCTTGATGTATTGAAGGTCTGGGCGCAGCAGCAACCACGGGGTGATTTGCGCGCCGTAGCTGAGCTCCAGTAACTGCTCGCCGGTGTCCAGGTTATCGATCTGGTCGGCGGCAGCCAGGCTGGCAGCGGCGTTTTCCTGCACGGCACGGGTGCGCGGGTTGACCACCGCGCGGCCAAAGGCCACGCCCACGGTGTCGGCCGGGCGATTGGCGAACGGCTTGTGCAGCACCACGCCCACCGAGTACCAGTGGCGGAACGGCGAGGTGGCGGCGTCGGCTTCGGTCGCCTGGCCAAACACGTGCAAGCTGCGGGCACTGTCGGCTTCGTCTCGCCACACGGTCTGGTCAGCCAGCACGTAGGCGCCGCTGCGACCGCTGGCCTTGGAGGTGCCACCGATTTTCTGCACGTTGGAGCTGTCGTAGTACCAGCCGAACTTGTACTGGCCTTCCAGGTAGCCGGAGCGGGTGTAGATCGCCTCGATCGGGGCGATGGCGCCGGTGCCTTTGTCGGTGGTCATGCGCATGCCATAGCGCGACGCGCTGTTGGCGTCCGGGTTGACCTGGAACACGGCGGTCTGCACGGTCCACTCGGGGTTGATCTTGTAGCGCAACTCGGCGCCCCAGTGGCCGGTGGGGTAGTTACCCCAACCGCTGCCACCGGACATCGACAACGGGTGCGCGCAGAAGCCGGCGTTGACGAAGTTGGTGAGCACGCCCATGCCACCGAAGTCGTTACCCATGGACATGAAGCCGACCTTGGTGGTCAGGTCCGGGGTGAAGAGGCTGCGCTGGTAGCTAAGCTCGGCGATACGGGTGTACATGCCACCGTAGGACTCCTGCGCGGGCAAGCGGTTGCCCACCAAGTCGTCGGAGGCGCTGTTGCCGCGGCGGTCGTTGATCGTGAACTGGACGGTGCCGGCGTTTTCCATGCCCAGCAATTTGTTCAGGTCGAATTGCGCGCCCAAGCGGATCTGCTGGGTATAGCGCGTGCCCTTCTTGATCCCACCCTGGAAATTGCGCAGGGTTTCGGAGACGTAGTCACCGGTCAGGTTCACGCCCGCGTCCATCAGCTTCTTGCGCTCGCCACCCCAGTCACCGGTCATGGTCGAGCGCGTTGCCCAATCATCATCGTCGGCAAATGCGGCATTGGGGATAACAGCCAGAAGCGAGCCCAAAGACAGGCCCGCCACCAGACCCGAAGTCATGATGGTGCGTGGGGATAGGGTAAACATAGGTCTCTACAGAATCGGAGGAGCAAGGCAGACAGCCGAAAAAAAGACGGCGTTTCAATGGCTTGATCGTAATCGTTAGCAAGGCAATGATTAAGCCGGGTACATGTAATTCTTTATTGCAAGAATTCACGCAATGTTCGTAATAGTTAGTTTACATCCATGGATCGAGGTGATCGGTTCGCCGATAAACCCGCTCCTACTGGGGCCGTGCAGGAGCGGATTTACCCGCGAAGAAGACGCCACCTTTTCAAATCAACCGCGCCAGTGCCCCGCAATCCGGCGCATGCCAATCGGCCAACTCCGGCCACGGGTTCTGCGCCAGGTTCACCAATACGGTCTTGGTGCCTGCCGCGCGCCCGCAGTCCAGGTCGAAGCGGTAGTCGCCCACCATGACCATTTCTTCAGGTTTTACCCCCCAGGCCCGTGCCAGTTTGAGCAGGCCGTCCGGGCTGGGCTTGGGCGCGGCATCTTCGCGGCCGAGCACGTCGGGCCGGGCAAAACAGTCATCGATGCCAATGGCCGCCAGGGTGATGTGCGCCAGCTCCTGGGCGTTGCGGGTCAGGATGCCCAGGCGATAGCCACGCCCGGCCAGCTCGCGCACCAGTTCCACCGCACCGGCGGCAGGCTTGGAGGCGACGGCTAGGTCGCGCTCGTGCTCCAGCAACCAGGCGTGCTTGGCTTGGGCGACCTCGGCGGGCAACCCGGCCAAGTGGGTAAGGATGTCGTCCTCGGCGGGTATCTGCAGCGCCTCGCGGATGGCGGCGAAGTCATGCGCCGCCACTGTCAGGGTACCGTCCATGTCGAACACCCAGTGACGAATGGCGGCCAGGCTCATGCCCAATCCTTGCGGTGGCGGATCAGGCCTTCCTGGGCAGACGAGGCTACCAATTGGCCGGCGCGGTTGTAGATACTGCCGCGGCAGAAGCCACGGGAGTTGGCGGCCCAGGGGCTGTCCATCGCGTACAGCAGCCACTCGTCGGCACGCAGGTTGCCGTGGAACCACAGGGCGTGATCCAGGCTGGCCAGTTGCATGTCCTTGTGCCAAACCGATTTGCCATGGGGCATCAACGCGGTGGTCAACAGGCCGAAGTCCGAGGCATAGGCCAGCAGGTATTTATGCAGGGCCGGCACGTCGGGCAGGCTGCCGTCGGCGCGAAACCACACGTACTTGAGCGGGTCGCCCGGCAACGGGTTGTAGGGGTCGCGCTCGGTGACCGGGCGAACCTCGATAGGCTTGGCGCACAGCAGTTTTTCGCGGATGTGCTCGGGCAGCAGGTGGGCCACGCGCTCGGTCAGCTCAAGTTCGGTGGGCAGGTTTTCCGGGCCCACCACCTGCGGCATGCTGGCCTGGTGCTCGAAACCTTCCTCGTCGTACTGGAACGACAGGCTGCCGGTGAAGATCGGCTGGCCCTTCTGCACCGCAGTCACGCGCCGGGTGCTGAAGCTGCCGCCATCGCGCACGCGGTCAACCATGTACACCACCGGCAACTGGGCATCACCCGGGCGCAGGAAATAGCCGTGCAGCGAGTGCACGTGGCGCTCGTCCTCGACCGTCTGGCTGGCCGCCGACAACGACTGGCCCAGCACCTGGCCGCCGAACAACTGGCGGAAGCCCAGGTCCTGGCTGCGGCCACGGAACAGGTTTTCTTCGATCGGCTCCAGGGTCAACAGATCGACCAGATCGTCCAGCACATGGCTCATGTGTTATCTCCCAAACTTTAATGAGCAAATGATACAGGCTTGACTGGCCCATTGCCGCATCAGACTTTAGCCGTGCAACGTCTCCAGCCACTGGGCGCGGCTGATCCGGTACAGCAGGTGGCGCTCCAAGGGGTGCCTCTGGGGGAGTTTGGGGTGGTCGAAGTCGCCGTCCTTGACGCGTTGCATGCCGATGGCCTGCATGACTTTTTCCGACGGGGTATTGGACAGCGCGGTGAACGACACCACTTGCTCCAGGCCCAGTTGCCCGAAGCCACAGCGCAGGGCCGTCCAGGCGGCCTCGCTGGCAAAGCCCAAGCCCCAGTGGCGACGACCCAGACGCCAGCCGATCTCCACGGCCGGGGCGAAGGGCGCATCGAAACCCACCACGCCCAGCCCGGTAAAGCCGATAAATGCCCCGGTGTCCTTGCGCTCCAGCGCCCACAGGCCGAAACCGTGCTCGTTGAAATGGCCGCGGATACGGCCGATCAGCGCGGCACTCTCCAGCCGGCTGAGAGCCTCGGGGAAATAGCGCATCACCTGGGGGTCGGCGCACAGGGCGGCAAACTCCGGCAAGTCCTCGTCGCGCCATTGGCGCAACAGCAGGCGCGCGCTTTCCAGCTCCACAATCATTATTCATCCCCTTGTTTGTGGCACTATGTTCGGCATGCCGCTGCCACTGATCTACCACGACGACTACAGCCCTGAGTTCCCACCGGAACATCGCTTCCCGATGGACAAGTTCCGCCTGCTGCGCGATCACCTGGTGGCCAGCGGGCTGACCACCGACGCCGCTTTGCTGCGCCCTGAGCTGTGCCCCTCCGAGCTGCTGGCGCTGGCCCACGACCCTGACTATATCGATCGATACATGAGCGGCGAGTTGCCCCGCGAAGACCAGCGGCGCCTTGGCCTGCCCTGGAGCGAAGCGCTGGCCCGGCGCACGGTGCGCGCGGTCGGTGGGTCGGTGCTGGCGGCCGAACAAGCCTTGCAGCACGGCCTGGCCTGCCACCTGGCCGGCGGCACCCACCATGCTCATTATGACCATCCTGCCGGTTTCTGCATTTTCAATGACCTGGCAGTGATCAGCCGCTACCTGTTGGCCAGCGGCCGGGTGGACCGGGTGCTGATTTTCGACTGCGACGTGCACCAGGGCGACGGCACCGCGCGCATCCTCGCCGATACGCCGCAAGCCATCACCGTGTCGCTGCACTGCGAGAAGAACTTCCCGGCGCGCAAGGCCGACAGCGACTGGGACATCCCGCTGCCCATGGGCATGGGCGACGCGGATTACCTGCAGGTGGTGGACGACACCCTGAATTACCTGTTGCCGCTGTACCAACCGGACCTGGTGCTGTACGACGCTGGCGTCGACGTGCACAAGGACGATGCCTTGGGCTACCTGCAACTGACCGATCAGGGGGTCAGCAGCCGCGACGAGCGGGTGATGCGCCACTGCCTGGGCCGTGACATTCCCGTGATGGGCGTGATCGGCGGCGGCTACAGCAAGGACCGCCCGGCCCTGGCCCGCCGCCACGGCCTGTTGCACCTCAGCGCGCAACGGGTGTGGACCGATCTTGGGCTGTAACCCAAAGCCTGGGGCCGTTAAACTGGCGCGCTTACCCTTGCCGATTGCAGCCCGCCCCCATGCCCGATTCCAGCCCTGCCCTGCCTGAACGCGTCGCCATCATCGGCGGTGGCCCGGCCGGCCTGATGGCCGCCGAAGTGCTGGGCACCGCCGGTGTGCAGGTGGACCTGTACGATGGCATGCCTTCGGTGGGGCGCAAGTTCCTGCTGGCGGGCGTGGGCGGCATGAACATTACCCATTCGGAACCCTACCCGGCCTTTGTCAGGCGCTATGCCGAGCGCAGCGCCCAGATCGACACCCTGCTGCAGGGCTGTGACGCCGAGCAGCTGTGCGCCTGGATTCACGGGCTGGGCATCGAAACCTTCGTCGGCACCTCGGGCCGCGTATTCCCTACCGACATGAAGGCTGCCCCGCTGTTGCGCGCCTGGCTCAAGCGCCTGCGCGACAGCGGCGTGGCCATCCACACCCGGCACCGCTGGCTGGGCTGGAACGCCGACGGCACCTTGCGCATCGCCCACCCCGACGGCGAGTTGGCCATCAGTGCCGATGCCGTGGTGCTGGCCTTGGGCGGCGGCAGTTGGGCCCGGCTGGGCTCAGATGCGGCCTGGCTGCCGTGGCTGGCACAGCGCGGTGTGGCTATCGCCCCATTGCAGCCGGCCAACTGCGGCTTTGAAGTGGCGGCCTGGAGCGATCTACTGCGCGAAAAATTCGCCGGCGCGCCACTGAAAAACGTCGCCATGCAGTTATCCGGGCAGCCGCCGCGCCTGGGCGAGGCAGTGCTGACCGCTGGCGGCGTGGAAGGCAGCCTGGTCTACGCCCTGTCGGCGCAGATTCGCGAGCAGATCAACCAGGCCGGCACGGCCACCCTGTACCTGGACCTGCTGCCGGACCGACCTGCGGCTAAAATTGAAGCGCTGCTGCGCAAACCCCGTGGCTCGCGTTCGATGGCCAAGCACCTGCACAGTCAACTGGGCATCGATGGGGTAAAAGCGGCGTTGTTGCGTGAGCTGACTGGCAAGGACTGCTTTGCCGACCCAGCGTTGCTGGCGCGGGCGATCAAGGCGTTGCCGATAACGTTGGTGCGCCCGCGGCCGCTGGACGAGGCGATCAGTACGGCTGGTGGGGTGCGGTTCGAAGCGATGGATGCAGGCTTGATGCTCACGCAGGTGCCAGGGGTGTTCTGTGCCGGCGAGATGCTCGACTGGGAGGCGCCGACGGGTGGCTACCTGTTGACCGCCTGCTTTGCCAGCGGGCGCCGCGCGGGGTCTGGTGCGCTTGAATGGCTGCGCGGCCTTCGCGGATGAATACGCGCCTACAGGGCCTGTAGGAGCGGATTCATCCGCGAAAAGCACGACGCTGCCTTCTTAAGGCTTACGCTTGCGCGGCCCGGTATTGAACACCGGCACCTTGCGCACCGGCTTCACCGGCGGCGCCGCATCGATCGGGCTGTCGCCGCTGTCGGTCCATTTACCCAAGGTTTTCTTGCCGCCCGACACCTTCGGCTTTTTCGGTTTTTTCGGCTTTTTGATCACTTCGCCGCTGGCGGTGGTTTCCGGTACGCGGTGATCGGGCTCGAAGCCACTCTCGTCGACCCGCTTGAGGGCCTGACGGGTCAAGGTCTCGATGGCCGAGAGCAGTTGCACCTCGTCGGCACACACCAGCGAGATCGCCTCGCCGGTCAAGCCGGCACGCCCGGTACGGCCAATGCGGTGGATGTAGTCTTCGGCAACGATCGGCAGGTCGAAGTTGACCACGGTCGGCAGGTCGTCGATGTCCAGGCCACGGGCGGCCACGTCGGTGGCGACCAGGATCTGTACTTCGCTGGCCTTGAAGCGGTCCAGTGCCCGCTGGCGGGTCGCCTGGGGCTTGTCGCCGTGGATGCCGTCGGCGTTGATGCCCAGCCCTTGCAGGCGCTCGACCAAAGCGTCGACACCGTTACGGGTCTTGGCGAACACCAGCACTTGCGTCCACTTCTGCTTTTTCAGCAGGTGGATGAACAGTTCCGCCTTGCGCTTCTTGTCCACGGTAACAATCCACTGCTTGACCGAGGAGGCCGCCACGTTGCGCGGGCTGACCTCGATGCTGAGCGGATCGTTGAGCATCTGCCCGGCCAGCAGGCGGATGGCGTCGGAGAAGGTGGCCGAGAACAGCAGGGTCTGGCGCTTTTTCGGCAAGGCCGCGTAAATATCGCGCAGCTCTTCGGAAAAGCCCAGGTCGAGCATGCGGTCGGCTTCGTCCAGCACCAGGGTTTCCAGTTGGCTGAACTTGACGGCGTTCTGGCGATACAGGTCCAGCAGGCGACCGGGGGTGGCCACCAGCACGTCGACGCCCTTGCGCAGCTTCATCATCTGCGGGTTGATGCTGACCCCGCCATACACCGCGTAAGTGCTCAGGGGCAGGTGCTCGCCGTACTCCTGAATGTTGGCGTGCACCTGCTCGGCCAGTTCGCGGGTCGGCACCAATACCAAGGCCCGTACGCAGTTGCTGGCCACTTTAGGCCCTTCCATGGTCAGGCGCTGCAGGATCGGCAAGGCGAAACCTGCGGTTTTACCGGTGCCGGTCTGGGCAGCGGCCATCAGGTCGCGCCCGGCCAGTACCGCCGGGATGGCCTGGGCCTGGACAGGGGTCGGCGTCTGGTAGCCAAGGGTTTCCAGCGCGCGCAGCAAGGGTTCGATCAGGCCAAGGGTGGCGAATGTCATGGGGGGTACCGTCAAGATAAGTTCTGCAATGCGCGCAGTTTACCTTGTCAGCGCCCCTTCCTGCTTGCGCCATTGCGGCAGGCCGATCAATACCACGGCGCCAATGATCACCGCCATGGCCAGGCACTCGGCCGGGCCGACGGTTTCACCGGCAAAGGCGATGCCCAACAACACCGCCACCGCCGGGTTGACGTAGGCATAGCTGGTCGCGGCTGCCGGGCGCACGTGCTTGAGCAGGTACATGTAGGCGCTGAACGCCAGGATCGAGCCAAAAAATATCAGATAGGCCAGCGCGCCCCACCCGGCTGCGGTTGGCATCGCCGTCATGCGTTCACCACTGACCAGGCTGCCCAGCAACAACACTGCACCGCCCACCAGCATCTGCGCGGCGCTGGCCATGGCGCCCTGGGGCAGCGGCAATTTCTTGCTCCACACCGAGCCGAAGGCCCAGGAGGCGGCGGCGAACAGGATCAACGCCGAACCCATCGGGCTGGATTGAAGGTTTGAGCCCAGGTTGAGCAAACCGATACCGACCAGGCCGAGCAGGATGCCTGCCCATTCCAGCCGGGTATTGCGGTGGCCGAACCACAGGCTGAACAGCAAGGTGAACAGCGGCACCGTGGCCACGGCCAGTGCTGCCACGCCGGAAGCCACACCCGCGTGCTCCGCCACCGTGACCCCGCCATTGCCGCAACTGAGCAGCAAAAAGCCAATGCAACCGGCCGCCTTCCATTGCTGCCAGGTGGGTGCCGGCGCGCCACGCCAGCGCAAGAAGGCATACAACAACGACCCTGCGACCATGAAGCGGATACCCGCCATCAGCATCGGCGGCCAGGACGCCACGCCAATCCGAATGAACAGGTAGGTAGACCCCCACACCAGGTACAACGCCAGGAAGGAGCCGATCAATAGCAAAGGGAAGCGCGGGGAGGCAGGCATTGGAATGACTCTGAAACAGATCTTGTTGGTAGCGTTAGTTTAGTAAGGCAGGCGTTAAAAAATAAGACCGAACACCGCGTAATAGCGCCTGCAAACCTTGTAAAACAAAGTAATAGATCCAGTAATCTATGTTTTCCAAACAGGGGAAACCAGGCGATGGATAAATACGATCAAATTCTGCTGCGCGAACTGTTGGCCAACGGCCGTGCCTCATTCGCCGAACTGGCGCGCAAGGTCAACCTGTCTGCCCCTGCCGTGGCCGAGCGGGTGGCCAAGCTTGAATCCAGCGGCGTGATCACCGGTTACCAGGCCCAGGTCGACTTGAGCAAGATTGGTTTGCCGATCCAGTGCGTAATCGAATTGCGCTTGGCCCAGCACGGCAACCAAAAAGCCTACGACGACCTGACGCAAATCCCACAAATATTGGAATGCTACCGGGTGACCGGCGATTCCTGCGTGTTCATGCGCGCGGCGGTGGGGTCGATGCCGGAGCTTGAGGTGCTGATCGATAAAGTGGCGCGGCTGGGGTTCAGCAAAACGTCGATTGTGCTGTCCAGCGCCATAGAGCCTCGGGTGCCGCTGGAGCAGCTTTCGCGGTAAGGCTTGCCCTCACCCTAGCCCTCTCCCGAGGGGAGAGGGGACTGACCGAGTTGTGAATGCAATCTGCTTTCAGCCCTCTCTCAGTGAACAACCGCTACCCTCGATGCCGCCTCAACGCCTCGGCCATCTTCGCCGCCGGCACCTTCTGCAAAGTACAGAACAACTGGTGCGACACTTCGCTCAAGCCATGCCGACCGCGCAACTCACCGGCCAGATGCTGCGCCAGGTTGGCGGCCATCTCGGCGTCGGCCATGGCCCGGTGGGCCTGGCCGGTGTTGGGCAGGTTGGCGTAGCGGGTCAGGGTGCCGAGCTTGTGGTTGGGCGCCGCCGGCATCAAGCGCCGAGCCAGCAGCATAGAACAGGCGAAGCTTTGCACGCGGTTGCGGCGGATCAGGCCCAGCTCGAAGTCCCAGAACTTCTGGTCGAACGAAGCGTTGTGCGCCAGCAGCGGCGTATCGCCGACGAACTCGGCCACTTCGTTCATCACCTGGGTGGCCGGTGGTGCACTGCGCACCATGGCGGTGGTGATGCCGGTCAGGCTGGCGACGAATGCCGGCACCGCCACGCCGGCGTTCATCAGGCTCTGATAACGGCCGACGATTTGCCCGCGCTCGAGCATCACCACGGCGATTTCGGTGGCACGGCAATAGGCACCGGGGGAAATCCCGGTGGTCTCGAAGTCGATGACGGCTATACGTTCCACAACAGCTCCAATACGTTCAATTCTTCAACAACAACGCGCCTTCGATCGGCACGTAGCGGCTGGCGGCACGGATCAGCGAGTTGGCGGTAAGCCCCGGCACGCCATAGGCCACGGCCTGTACGCCGTGCTTGGCGATGATACGGTCCAGCAGCATGTCAAAATCGCCATCGCCGGAGGCCAGCACCACTTCATCGACGTGGTCGGCGGCATCCATGATGTCCAGGGTAATGCCTACGTCCCAATCGCCCTTGGCCGAGCCGTCGCTGCGCTGGATGTACGGTTTGAGTTTTACCGTGAAACCCAGGTTGCGCAGGATCTGCTGGAATTGCTGCTGTTTGCTGTCACCGCGATCGATGGCGTACGCATACGCCTCGACGATCTGCCCCTGCTTGCTGATGTCAGCCCACAAGGCGGCATAGTTGAAATGGCAACCATAGGCCTGGCGCACGGTGTAATAGAGGTTTTGTACATCGGCAAACACCGCGATTCTTTTCACCGCACGTCCTCGGGGCGCCACTGGCGCTGATAAGGCGCCCAGTATGCCAGCCCGAAGCGGCTTGCTGTGAAAAACGCGGTGCTAAGTGGCCCGCAAGAGCTTGCGGGCCGAGGTCAGCAGGGCTTAGACAAAAGAGTCGTCGTCATCGAAGAAACCGCCACCACCGCCACTGTCGTCGCTGTAGTCGGAATCCATGAAGCCGCCCTGGTCGTTGCCGGCAAAGGAATCGTTATTGCTCAACCGCTCGTCGTTGCCGTTGTTCCAACCGCCCTGGTCCGCCAGTTGCGCGGGCTGCTCCTGGAGCACCTCGACGATTTCCTGTGGCTGCGAGTTGTGGTGGAACAGGCTGCTGATGCCTTCAGCCAGCATCACGCCGCCGGCCACGCCCGCTGCGGTTTGCAGGGCGCCACGCATGAAACCGCCGCCAGCCGGTGCCGCCGCTTGCTGCTGCGGTGGTGGCGCGTAGTACGGTTGCTGCGGGGGCGGTGCCGGTTGGCTGTACTGATTGCCGGCCGGTTCACGCCAGCCGCCGGAAGCCTGCGGCGCAGGCGCTGGCGCTGCGGGGCGCGAGCTGCTGCCACCAAAGATGCTCGACAAAAAGCCGCCGCTCTGCTGCGGCGGGTTGGCCTGGGCTTGCTGCAATTGGGCCTGCGCCTGGCTCAGGTCGGCCTGCAGTTTTTTGTTCTGCTCGTCCAGGCGCTTGATCGCCGCTTCCTGGACCAGAATCGATTGAGCCATGTAGTAAGGCACAGCCGGCTGGGCGGCCACGTGCCCCCTGATCCGCTCATCCGCCTGGGCGTCGCGGGGCGCGGAATCCGTTTCGGCTTGTTTCAGCCGTGCAAACAGTCCATCGATCAGGTTTTGCTCTTCGCTGTTCATGGCGACCTCGTTAGATTGCCGGTAGTAAACACCTGCCCCGCCGAGATGGCGTGGGCATGGGAAAATAATGGGGGCACAGGCGCCGGTTTCAATATCAGGCCAGATGAAACTTAGTTCAGCTTGCCGCCCCAGCCGGTGGTTGGACCGGCCTGCGTCATCGGCTAAAGTGTCGTCCTGCTTTTCATGGCGATACCAACCGATGACCCCGTTTAGCGTCCTGCGCGACTCGTTGTACTTTTTCCGCCGCCACCTGTGGGCGATCCTGCAACTGTGCCTGCCGCTGGTGGTGCTCGAATCCGTCAGCAAGCAGGTGGTGGACCACGTTGTCGGCGTGGACGGTTCTCCTGTCTATGACATCGTCACAGGGCTACTGTTCTACCCGCTGTACACCGCCGCGCTGATCCTGTTCCTGGATGCGCGCAGCGACGGCTATTCGCCGCGCACCCGCGACCTGCTGGCCATGGCCGTGCGCCTGTGGCCGATGTTTGCGCTGCTGGCGGCCATGAGCACCATCCTGATCATGCTGGGCGTGTCGATGTTCGTGTTGCCAGGGCTGTGGGTGATGGTCAAGCTGGTGTTTTCCGAATACCTGCTGGTGCTGCGCGGCTACACGCCCATGGCGGCGATGACCGAGAGCTTTCGCATGAGCCAGGGGCATTTCTGGCGCATCCTGACCTGCGTGCTCGGCGCGCTGGTGCCGCTGTGGGCCATCGACCTGCTGAGCGGGGTGATCTGGCCAGAGCCTGGCAACCTGCTGTCGCTGTTGCTGGACAGCCTCAATGGCTTCCTGCAACTGTTCACCAGCGTGGTGCTGTACCGCCTGTACATGCTATTCATGGACAAGGCGCCCACCAGCCAGGTGCAATGACGTGGGCGCGCGGCTCGCACTCGGTTATGCTCGGGCAACCCACGCAAAGCCATAAGCCGAGCCGATGACCCGACGACTGCGCAACACCCTGCTGGTACTGCTGATCCTGGCCGCTCTGCTTTGGGTGCTGGTCTACAACCTGACCTGGCACCCCGAGCCACGCGAGCAGCAAACGCAATTGTGCAACGCCCCGGCGCCCACGCTTATACCTGGCCAGGCCCTCAAGGTGATGACCTGGAACGTGCAGTACCTGGCCGGCAAACGCTATGTGTTCTGGTACGACCTGGCCGACAACAGCGGCCCGGACGAGCGCCCTACCCCGCAAGACCTGGCGTACAACCTGGACGAAGTGGCCCGGGTGATCCGCGCCGAAGAGCCCGACGTGGTGCTGCTGCAAGAACTCGACGAAGGCGCCAAGAGCACCGATTACCAGGACCAACTGGCGCTGCTGCGCGAGCGGGTGATCGACCTGTACCCCTGCGCCGCCCAAGCGTTCGAGTGGAAGGCTGACTTTATCCCCAGCCGGCATATCTTCGGCAGCGTCGGCCGCAAGCTGGTCACCCTCAGCCGCTTCCAGATCAAACAGGCCGAGCGCCTGCAATTGCCCCAGGCGCCAGGTAACCCGCTGCAAACGCCCTTCGAACCCAAGCGCGCCTTGCTCACCAGCTACCTGCCGCTGCGTGACGGCGGCCAATTGGCCGTGCTCAACACCCAGCTGGACCGCTACCACCCCGGCCGCGACACCCAACGCCAACAGCTCGAGCTGATCGCCTGGCAGGTAGACACGCTTGAAGGCCAGGGTACCCCGTGGATCATCGGCGGCGACTTCAACGCCCTGCCGCTGGGCCAGTACCGCCGCCTGACGCCAGCCGACCAGGCCAGCTTCTCGCCCGACAGCGACCTGCACCTGCTGTGGGACCGCTACCCGATGATCCCCAGCAACAGCGAAGCCGGCGGCGTGGACCGCGAAGACTGGTTTACCCACTACCCCAACGACCCCGCCGTGCAGGGGCCGGTGCGCACCCTGGACTATTTGCTGTACAGCCCGCGGATCAAGCGGGTGCAGGCGCAGGTAAGGCAGGAGGATACGCTGGAAATTTCCGACCATTTGCCGCTGGTAGCGCGGTTTTTGTTGCCTTCGCCGCCTGCCACGCCCTGACCTGGGCGGTGCTCTTTTCGAGGATTATCCGCGAAGGCCGCACTGCGGCGGCGGCCTTTTCGCGGATCAATCCGCTTGTATCTGCAGAGGTGGTTAGACTTTGAGGTGAGAGCGGTGAGTAGCAAGCTGTTAATCCGTTGTGCTTGAAGCACGTGTAGGAGCAAAGCTGCTACCCACCTCTTCACTCTGGCGATAAAGCCCGAACAGTTGAACGAGCACCACTCGAATACAAGCGTGGGCCACGCCAGAGCGCTCTCACTCACAAGTGTAGGAGGGTCTGGCCATGTTGTCTTGGATTGGGATCGACGTTGCAAAAGCTAGCCTTGAAATTGGGATCAAGCCTCAAGGCATCACTTTCACTACTTCAAACGACAACGAGGGCCTAGCCCAGCTAGAGACTTGTCTTGGCCAACTTGAGGTCGGGCGAATTTTAATGGAGGCGACCGGCGGATACGAAAAGCTGGCCCTGCGCACGCTTCAGAAGGCTGGTCACAACGCCGTTTGTATCAATCCTGTTCGGGCTCGCCAGTTCGCAGAGGCGATGGGCAAAAGAGCTAAAACGGACAAGATTGATGCAATGGTCTTAGCCGACTTCGCATCGAAAATCGACGATTGTCCTAGCCAGGCATCGACTCCGGAGCGCGATGAGCTCAGGGAGCTGGTCAAGCAGCGTGATCGGTTCGTCCAGCAGCGTGATGACAATAAGCGTCGGCTCAAGCAAGCCAACTCGGCGGTGGTCATCGCCAATTTCAACCAGCACATTAAGCACTTGCGCGAGTTGATCAAACAGCTGGACAAGGTAATCAAGCAAGCCACGAAAAGCGTGGACTCCGACAGAGCGAAGCAACTGATGTCGGTAAAAGGCGTCGGCCCTGTCACAGTGGCAAGCTTGCTGTGCTACTTGCCAGAGCTTGGCTCACTGGACCGACGTGAGATAGCGGCCCTGGTCGGTGTGGCGCCCTATAACAACGACAGCGGCAACCGCTCTGGGCCGCGAAGTATCTGGGGTGGCCGAGCAAAAATGCGACGAGTTCTATACATGGCGTGCTGGGCTGCCATCCTGAGCAACCCGGAATTCAAAATGCGCTATAGCACGTTATGCGCGCGCGGAAAGTGCTCTAAAGTCGCTGTAGTAGCCTGTATGCGAGTATTTATCGTGAGGCTCAACGCGATGGTCAGGGATGGCACGGCCTGGAAGGCACAAGCGGCATGAAAGACTTGATCGCACTGCAAAGCAAGGCTTTGCAGTGCGATCAAAATTTAAGGCGGAAGACAGTTGCTCCTACAGGCGCATTTTTACCCCTGTAGGAGCGGATTCATCCGCGAAAAAGACCCCGCGCTACAGGCTACTTACGCGGTTTGATCCGAGCCGTCGCCTCCGCCACCAAGGGGTCATCCGGCCAATAATGCTTGGGGTAGCGCCCCTTCAGGTCCTTCTTCACCTCGGCATAGGTGGTACGCCAGAAGTTGGCCAGGTCCTGGGTGACCTGCACCGGCCTCCGGGCCGGGGACAGCAGGTGCAACTTCACTTCCAACCGGCCATTGGCAATGCGTGGAGTTTGCGCCAGGCCGAACAACTCTTGCAGGCGCACGGCCAGAATCGGTGGCTGCTCGGTGTAGTCCAGGCGGATCGAGGAGCCGGATGGCACGCTGAGGTGCTGCGGCGCCCATTCGTCCAGACGCTGCGGCAACGGCCACGGCAAGGCGTTGCGCAGGATCGAGGAGAAGTCCAGGTTGGCAAAATGGCTGAGCCGGGTGACTTTGCCCAGATAGGGCTGCAGCCAGTCTTCCAGGGTGTCGAGCAGGGCCTCGTTGCTCACCTCGGGCCATTCGCTTTTACCTTGGCTGGCCATGTCCAGTTCGCGCAGCAACATGACCCGGGCCTGCCATTGGCGCAGTTCCGGAGTCCAGGGCAACAGTTCAAGGCCCTTGCGCCGCACCAGGCCGAGCAAGGCCTGCGCACGCGCCGACTCGTCGAGCCCGGTCAAGGGCTCACGGCTCAGGATCAGTTCGCCCACTTTGCGCTGCCGTTCGGCGCGAAGCACGCCCTCGCGCTCGTCCCAGTCCAGCAAGTCCAGGTTGCGCACCTGCTCGGCAAGCACCGTATCGAACAACTGCGGGTCGAAATCGCTGGCCAGGTAGATACGCTCTTCGCGCTGGCCTTGGCGGCTGCCCAGGTCGGCGATAACGATCCAAGGGTTTTTCATCAAGGCATCGGCTTCGCCGAACAGCGCTGCCCGGCCATTCGCCAGTCGATACTCGGCGCCACCTTCGCGCCGCTGCTGGGCGACGCGGTCGGGATAAGCCAGTGCCAACAGGGCGCCGAGCCAGCGCGGATGGTCCGGGTCGGCCACGGGGCTGCTGGCGTTGCCGCGCAGGTAGCCACGATATTGCCGGGCCAACTGGCGGACCCGTTGCACGCCACCTTGGCCGCCACGCTGGGCTTTTTGCTCCCCCGACACCAAGCCGAGCCGGCTGTGCAGGTCGGCGCCGGCGCCGCGCAGGATGTCACGCTCGCCCAACAGCGCGGCGACGTCACACGCAAGCTCTGCCAGGCCGAAGGAATGGCCACGCAGCAGCAGGTGCGCAATGCGCGGGTGCGCTGGCAACTGCGCCATGCGTTGGCCGTGCTCGGTCAGGCTCACCGCCTTGGCGTCGCTGACGGCGCCCAGGCGCACCAGCAAATCCAGTGCTTGGCCATAGGCCGCAGTGGGAGGCAGGTCCAGCCAACTGAGCTGGCCGGGCGTCACGCCCCAACGGGTCAGTTGCAACGCCAGCCCGGCCAGATCAGCCTGCAGGATTTCGGCAGCGCCGTAGGCGGCCAACTGATCATGCTGGGCCTCGGACCACAGCCGATAACATACGCCTGGCTCCAGCCGCCCTGCCCGGCCGGCCCGTTGGGTCGCACTGGCACGGGAGATACGCTGGGTATCCAGGCGGGTCATGCCGTTGCCCGGATCGAAACGCGGCACCCGCGCAAGGCCGGCATCCACCACCACGCGCACGCCATCGATGGTCAGGCTGGTTTCGGCGATGTTGGTGGCCAGCACGATCTTGCGCTTGCCCACTGGTGCCGGGTCGATGGCCGCACGCTGCGCCGCTAGGTCCAGTTCGCCGTGCAAGGGGCAAAGCAGGATGTCTGCGCGCGCGCCCAGTGCCTCGCCCAATTGCTGGTGCACACGGCGGATCTCGGCTTGGCCGGGCAGGAACACCAGCACGCTACCGGTTTCGTCGTTGACCGCTTCCAGCACGGCCTGCACCACCCGTGGCTCGATGTATTCGCCCACCTGGAACGGCCGGCCCCAGCGCATCGCCACCGGGTACATGCGGCCTTCGCTGCGCACCACCGGGGCGTCATTCAGCAGGCTGGACAGGCGTTCGCCCTCCAGGGTGGCCGACATCAGCAAAATCTTCAGCGGCGGATCATCACGCAACAACTCGCGGCCATTAAGGCTTAATGCCAACGCCAGGTCGGCGTCCAGGCTGCGCTCGTGGAATTCGTCGAAAATGACCAGCCCCACGCCATCCAGCGCCGGGTCATCCTGCAAGCGCCGGGTGAGGATGCCCTCGGTCACTACTTCGATGCGGGTATTGGGCCCCACGCGGCTTTCCAACCGGATGCGATAGCCCACGGTTTCGCCGACCTTTTCACCCAACTCGCTGGCCAGCCGCTCGGCCGCTGCGCGCGCGGCCAGGCGCCTTGGTTCGAGCATCAGAATGGTCTGCCCGGCCAGCCACGGCTCATCCAGCAGCGCCAGCGGCACGCGGGTGGTCTTGCCCGCGCCGGGCGGGGCTTCGAGGACGGCTTCGTGGCGCGCCGCAAGGGCCTGGCGCAAGGCCGGGACGACGGCATCAATCGGCAATGAAATCATGGTGGCTCCCAAACAGGCCGAGCAGTATAACGGCGAACCCTGCGTTCATATTCATGGTCTTAACTGTGAGTGCGGGCGCTTTGCCTTGTATAGTTGTGGCCTTCCTGTCTGGAGTTCTTCATGCGCATCCCTTCCCGTGTAATCGGTGGCGTCGTGGTCGCTGCCCTGCTGACCCAACTGACCGCCTGCGGCACCCTGTTCTGGCCTGATCGTCGCGGCCAGATCGACGGCAAGATCGACCCGGTGATCGCCGTGCTCGACGCGGTCGGCATCTTGTTTTACGTGATCCCCGGCCTGATCGCCTTCGGCGTCGACTTCGCCACCGGCGCCATCTACTTGCCAGGCGGCAGCACGGCGCAAGTGGCCCCGGAAAAACTCAATGAAGCCATCACCGCCGACGGCAAGGTCGACAAGGCCAAGCTGCAAGCCATCCTGCAATCGGAACTGGGCAAGAACCTGCCCCTCAACGACCCACGCCTGATCCAGCATCGCGGCAGCGTCGAGCAACTGGCGATGTACGGCTTCAAGCCCGCGGCATAAGGGATTCCATGGCCAACTCCGAGCGACACCTCAAGCTGTTGCGCCTGGCGACCCGCGCGTCGCTGGGCGTGGCCACTGTGCTGATCATTGCCAAGGCCATTGCCTGGTGGCTGAGCGGCTCGGTCAGCCTGCTAGCCGGCCTGACCGACTCGATACTGGATGGCGCCACCTCGTTCCTCAACCTGCTGGCGGTGCATTACGCGCTGCGCCCAGCCGACGAGGACCACCGTTATGGCCACGGCAAGGCCGAAGCGCTGGCAGGCATGGCCCAGGCACTGTTTATCGGCGCCAGTGCGGTGATCATCGCCTACCAAGCCTTCGAACGGCTGCATAACCCGCAGCCTATCGGCGAAGCGGGCGTGGGCATCGCGGTAATGATCCTGTCGCTGGTGCTCACGGCCGGGCTGCTGACGATTCAGTTCAAGGTGATCCGCGAAACTGGCTCCACGGCCATTCGCGCCGACTCGCTGCACTACCGTTCCGACATGATGCTCAACGGCAGCATCCTGGTGGCGTTGGTGTTGGCCCGCTTTGGCTTTCCACAGACGGACGCGTTTTTCGGCTTGGGGATTTCCCTGTACATCCTTTGGAGCGCCATCCAGATCGCCCGGGAAAGTACCGCCATCCTGATGGACAAAGCACTGGACGTGGAAGTCAGCGAGCAGATGCTTGCCTTGGCCTGCAGCGTGCCGGGCGTACTCGGCGCCCATGACCTGCGCACGCGCATGTCCGGCACACACTGGTTCGTGCAGTTGCATCTGGAATTGCCGGGTGACCTGACCCTGACCGCCGCGCACGCCCTGTGCGACCAAGTGGAAGCGGCCATCAAGGCCGAGTTCCCGCGGGCCGAGGTGCTGGTGCACGCCGACCCGCAGGAACTGGTGAAAGCGAGCCGCGAACGGGCTCAGCCGATCAATTGACCTGGTAACCACGCCCGCTCAGGCACGAGGCCGTGGCGTTGCGAAAGCTTGCCACCACCGAGGGGTCCGGGGCGTAAGTGGCCGATGCCGGGTCGAAGTGGGTTTGCTCGACCGCCCAGCGGTAGCAGTCGTAGCGGTCTTGCTGGACTTGTTCAGGGCTTTGGCCATACGCCGGATACGAGGCCACGTCATACGGGCTGGCCTGCTGTTCCTGCTGTTGCACCTGTACCGGTTGCTGCGGCGGGTTGACGACCACGTAATCCTGACTGTCGTCCTGCCACTGGTAGTAACTGCCGGCGGCCACAAAGAACAGCGCGCCACCAATCCACATCTCTTGGGCGTAGTCGGGAATGTAGCGGGTACGGATGCCATAAGGCGGCGTCACCACTTCATAGCGGGTGCCCAGCGGGCGATACCAGTAGCCACCTGAATAGAAAAAGTCCTGGCCACGGTACGGCACACGATATTCCTGGCCGGGGAAGCGTTCGATCATTTGCCCTGGGCGATAACGCGGGCCACCCCCCCAACCGTTGCCATGCCCATCAGGGCGGCCCGGCCAACGGTGATCATCGGGGCGACCACCGGCTTGCCAGTTGTTATGGCCGCCGTTCTGCGGGCGTAGGTCCTGATAGTTGCCACGGATCGGCTCCTGGGTCTGGCGCACGGTGTCTGGCCGCGGCTGGATCGGGGGCTGATTTACGTGCTCGGGCTGGTGATATTGGTTCTGTGGAAACTGGTTCTGCTGGGGCTGCTGTTGACGGTATTGGTTCTGCGGGAATTGATTGGGTTGCACGCGATTCTGCTGCGGCGCACGATTTTCCTGCGGGGGGGCACGGTTTGCCGACGGCGTGCGGTTGTCTTGCTGCGGTGCACGGTTCTGCTGGCCACCGCCATGCTCCCCGTTATGCTGGCCACCTTGCGGGCCATGTTGCTCGCCCCGTTGTTGTTCTTGCTGACTGTTAGGCCCTTCAGCCAAGGTCTGGGCGCTGACGCCCAAACAGAGCAAACCAACACCTGCCAAACGCCAGATGCGCGACTTCATGCTTATCCTCACGGGGTTAGGGCGTATACGTATACGTAAGACTTAAAAAACCGATTTCGGTTCTGGTACAAGTCTATCAGTCCGTCTGAAACAGGTATCGGCGGCACCTGGGCTTTTCTGCAGGCATAAAAAATGCACCTGCAGTACACCCAAGGCAGTCAATACCTCTCCACCAGACTGCGGCACGTTGCAGCAAATGTGGGAGCAAGCTTGCTTGCGATAGGCCGCGCGGGCGGCCGGTGGTGGCCGTTATTGAGTCGCCAGCCCATCGCAAGCAAGGCTTGCTCCCACATTGGTAAGAGCGGAGTTAAGCCAAAAAAAATGCACCTGCAGTACACCCAAGGCAGTCAATACCTCTCCACCAGACTGCGGCACGTTGCAGCAAATGTGGGAGCAAGCTTGCTTGCGATAGGCCGCGCGGGCGGCCGGTGGTGGCCGTTATTGAGTCGCCAGCCCATCGCAAGCAAGGCTTGCTCCCACATTGGTAAGAGCGGAGTTAAGCCAAAAAAAAAGGAGGCCCGTCGGCCCCCTCTATCGAACTTCGTCCGTGCGCAACGCTTTTGACGTTGGCTCACCTCACGCCGTCTTCTGGACAGTGTGTAACCCGGGGGCCGCCTCAACCCTGTGGGGAGGAGTGGCCGCAGCTTGCCTGCTTGGGTCTAGCTGCAGTGGACTCATGTCCGGGTAGTGATTCTGGGTATAAGAATAGGCCGCAATGGACGACGAAGGATTGCGAAGATTGCTCAATCAATCATCACTTGCGCAATTTTTAACTTCGGATAGATAATTTACCGCAATAGAAACGACAAAGGCCTGAAACGTGAGCAAACTAGACCGCTATGACCTGAGTATTCTTGCCGAATTGCAGCGCGATGCGCGCATTTCCAACCAGGAACTGGCCGAACGCATCGGCCTGTCGCCCTCGCCTTGCTCACGGCGGGTCAAGCAACTGGAAGATGACGGCTACATCACCCGCCAGGTGGCCCTGCTGGACCGCAAGATGCTCGGCTTGAGCCTGACGGCCTACGTGCACATCGGCATGGACCGACACACGCCCGAACGCTTCGAGAATTTCGAGCAGGCCATTCGCAGCCTGCCCCAGGTGCTGGAATGCAGCCTGGTGACCGGCATGGAGGCCGACTACCAGCTCAAGGTGGTGGTGCCCGACATGGACCATTATCAAAAACTGCTGCTCGGCCACCTGACCCGTATCGAGGGCGTAACCAGCGTACGCTCAAGCTTCGTGCTCAACCAGGTGCTGGCCAGCACCGAGTTGCCGTTGACGCATCTGCGTACCTGACAGGAGAACGACATGGACCCAGGCGTATTCGAAGAATGGATGATGACCATCCTGGTGACCGTGCTGATCGGCTTCATGGGCTTTATCGTCTGGGACTTGGCGAAAAAGTCCAAAGCCGGTCGGTTTGGCACGATGATCTTGTTTGCGGTGCTGGGGTTGGGGATTCTCGCGTTCGTGATCAAGAGCGTGGTGATTGCGGTGCTTGAGGGGCGATCGGGGTGAGGGCTGGCAGCTACAACTTCGCAGCCACTTCCTTCCACTGCCCCTGATCCAGCCCCTCGATGCTCCACTCGCCGATCCTGACCCGCACCAGCCGCAGCGTCGGCAAACCCACCGCCGCCGTCATGCGCCGCACCTGGCGGTTGCGGCCTTCCTTGATCACCAGCTCCAGCCAGTAGGTGGGGATGTTCTTGCGAAAGCGCACCGGTGGGTTGCGCGGCCACAACTCAGGCTCTTCCAGGCGGCGAGCCTCGGCGGGCAGGGTCATGCCGTCGTTCAGTTCTACGCCCTGGCGCAGGCGCTGCAACTGCTCTTCGCCAGGCTCACCTTCCACCTGCACCCAGTAGGTTTTGGCCAGCTTGTGCTTGGGGTCGGCGATGCGTGCCTGCAACTGGCCGTCATTGGTCAGCAGCAACAAGCCTTCGCTGTCGCGATCCAGGCGCCCGGCTGGGTACACGCCGGGCACGTCGATGTAATCCTTGAGGGTAGCGCGCCCGTCACCATCGCTGAACTGGGTGAGCACGTCGAATGGCTTGTTGAACAGGATCAAGCGTGGCGCGGCCGGCGGCGCCTTGGCGACACGGCGCGGGGCAGCGGGTTTGCGGTGGGAGGTACGCGGAGGTAGGGACATGGCCAACAAACAATTCAAACCGGCAGGGCCGCCTATGCTAGAGGGCCCTGCCGGTTTGAGCAAACCTCAACGGAACGGCGGTTCGTCGAAGCTGCGCAGTTTGCGCGAGTGCAGCGAGTTGAGCTGGTTACGCAGCAGGTCCAGGGCCGCGATCCCGATGTTCAAGTGCTGGCTGACCGCACGGTTGTAGAACGCGTTGGCCGAGCCCGGCAGTTTGATCTCGCTGTGCAGCGGCTTGTCGGACACGCACAGCAAAGTGCCGTAAGGCACACGCAGGCGGTAACCTTGGGCGGCGATGGTGCCGCTTTCCATGTCCACGGCCACGGCGCGCGACAGGTTGATCAACGGCCGCTCCTGCGCCCAGCGCAGCTCCCAGTTACGGTCGTCATAGGTCAATACGGTGCCGGTGCGCAGGCGTTTTTTCAGCTCGTCGCCACGCTCGCCGGTGACCTGCGCCGCCGCTTCCTGCAACGCCAGCTGCACCTCGGCCAATGCCGGAATCGGGATGTTGGGTGGCAGCACGCGGTCGAGAATGCCGTCCTGGCGCATGTAGGCGTGGGCCAACACGTAGTCGCCGATGGTTTGCGACTGACGCAGGCCGCCGCAGTGGCCGATCATCAGCCAGCAGTGCGGGCGCAGCACCGCCAGGTGGTCGGTGATGTTTTTGGCGTTGGAGGGGCCTACGCCGATGTTCACCAGCGTTACGCCGTGACCGTCTTCGGCGATCAGGTGGTAGGCCGGCATCTGGTAACGGTGCCACACAACGCCTGCAGCCAGTGCCTGGGCTTCATCGTGGCTCATGGCTTTGTCGATGATGACGTTGCCCGGCATGACCATGCGCACGAAGCGCGGGTCATTCTGCAGCTGCTCCAGGCCATGCATCACGAACTGATCGACATAGCGGTGGTAGTTGGTCAGCAGAATCCATGGCTGCACGTGGCGCCAGTCGCTGCCGGTGTAATGCACCAGGCGGCGCAGCGAGAAGTCGACGCGCGCCGCGTCGAACAGCGCCAAGGGCAGCGGGTCGACGTTCGCCCAATCGTACAGGCCGTCGGCGATACCGTCGGTGGCCGCCGACAGGTCGGTACTGGGGAATACCCGCGCCAGCGCAGCCGCGGTCACGCCGGTGCCGGCCAGCTCGTCGCCTTGCTCCACCACGTAGGGGTACGGGATGTTCTGTTCACTGACGCCCACTTCCACCACCACGGTGAAGTCGCTCATCAGCGGCTTGAGCTGTTCGAGCAGGTAGTTGCGAAACGCCGCCGGGTGGGTGACGGTGACGCTGTAAGTGCCCGGCAACTGCACCTTGGCGTAGGCGCGGGTGATGGTCGGCACTTCGCCCTGCACGCGATAGGTCAGGCGCAGTTCGGGGTAACGGAACGTCACGCGTTGCGCGGCGTCGGGTTCGGTGCGGTCCTTGAGGTAGCGCTTCAACGCCTGGCTCAAGGCAGTAGTGGCCCGTTCATGTAAGGCCGCGAGCCGGTCAACGGCTTCCTCGGCAGACTCTACAACTACAAATGCATCGGCTGTACTGGTCACGGTGAACTTCCTGTCTGACTCTTGCAGAGCTCCATCTTGCCTGTATCCCGGCGCAAAGGCACGTGTGTTTAAGGCCAGGCGGGCGTGGAGCGCAGCACCAGCGCCTCTACATCAAGGCCTCGCGGCAGGCCACCATATACACGGCCAGAGCCGCTCAGGCGGCTTTCGATGAAGGCATCGCTGACGGTCGCGTTGCCACCTTCAAGCAGCAGTTTGGCTTGCAGCCCCAAGGCGATGTCTTCGGTGAGTTGGCGGGCGCGGTACTGGATGTCGGTGCTGTCCTTGAGGTCGGCCTTGAGCTGCTGGATGTGCGCGGCCAGGCGCCGGTCGCCGTGGCCATCGCCCAGCTCCGCGAACAAGGCATCGAGCACACCAGGCTCCTTGGACAGCGCGCGCAATACGTCCAGGCATTGCACATTGCCCGAGCCTTCCCACGTGGAGTTCACCGGTGCCTCGCGATACAGGCGCGGCAGGATGCTGTCTTCGACATAGCCTGCGCCGCCCATGCATTCGGCAGCCTCGTTGATCATGGCGGGGGCACGCTTGCAGATCCAGTACTTGCCCACCGCCGTGACCAGCCGGGCAAAGTGCGCTTGCTGCTCATCGCCCGGGCAGTCCAACGCCAGGCCCATGCGCATGCTCAGGGCCAGTGCCGCTTCGCTTTCCAGCGCCAGGTCGGCGAGCACGTTCTGCATCAGTGGCTGGTCGGCCAAGCGCTTGCCACCCACCTGGCGATAGGCGCAGTGATGCGCGGCCTGGGTCAGGGCCTGGCGCATCAAGGCGCTCGAGCCGACCATGCAGTCGAAGCGGGTCATGGCGACCATCTCGATGATGGTCGGGACGCCCCGCCCCTCCTCGCCGATCATCCAGGCCAGGGCGCCGCGAAACTCCACTTCGCTGGAGGCATTGGAGCAGTTGCCCAGCTTGTTCTTGAGGCGCTGGATATAGAACTCGTTGCGAGTATCGTCTGGCCGATGGCGCGGCAGCAAAAAGCAACTGAGGCCCTTTTCAGTCTGCGCCAAGGTGAGAAAGGCATCGCACATGGGCGCCGAGCAGAACCACTTGTGGCCCACCAGTTCATAGGCCTGGCCTGGCCCCCCCGCGCCCACCGGGTAGGCACGGGTAGTATTGGCACGCACATCGGTGCCCCCCTGTTTTTCGGTCATGGCCATGCCCAGGGTCACTCCCCCTTTATGCGCCATGCCGACGTTGCGCGCATCGTAAGTGGTGGCCAGCACCTTGGGTAGCCAGCGCTCGGCCAGATCGGGCTGCAACTTGAGCGCCGGTACGCTGGCGAAGGTCATGGTCAGCGGGCAGCCGCTGCCAGCTTCGGCCTGGGTGTGCATATAGGTCATGGCCGCACGGGCTACGTGCGCGCCAGGCTGCGGATCAGTCCAGGGCAAGGAGGGCAAGCCGTGCTCGATGGCCGTGCGCATCAGCTCATGATAGGCAGGGTGAAATTCCACCAGGTCGATGCGATGGCCGTAACGGTCGTGGCTGCTGAACACCGGCTTGTTCTGGTTGGCCAGAAAACCCGCGGCCATGAGTGGGCCGCCCGCCAACGCACCGTAGGCGTCGATGCGTTTGTGTGCCCAGTCACCCTTGAAGTGGCCAGTCCACTGCTGCAAAGGCAGGTCGATGCGCCACAGATTGGCACCGTCCAGCGATGGCGGCTGGTTGCTCACCTCGTGGGTTTCGGCGAACTGATGCAGGTTCATGGGGGGCTCCTTCGACGGGCAGGTAAGTACCAGTGAAGCACGCCCCCATGGGCTTAAACAGTGGCATTTCGGCCTAAATGTCGGCGCTTTCGCCCTTGGCCGTGGTCAGTAACCAACCGTGCAGCACGGTTTGCAGGTCTTCAAACCGCACCGGCCGGCTCAACGCTTCGGTCATGCCGGCGGCGATGCAGCGCTCGCGCTCGCCGCGCTGGCCGCTGGCAACCACGGCCAGCACCGGCAGTTGCCCGCAACCTGGCAGCTCGCGCAGTTTGCGACAGGTGGCAAAGGCGTCGGTGAGCGGCATGTGGCAATCGAGCAGCACTGCGTCAAACTGTTCGCGACGCATCAGCTCTATCGCCGTAGTGCCATCTTCGGCGGTGCGCACGCGGTAGCCAAGCTTGAGCAACATGCCGCGCAGCACCAACTGGTTGACGGTATTGTCATCCACCAGCAATACCGTGCAGTCCTGAGCTGAGCGCCTTGAATTGAAACTGACCGGGCGCAGCAGCGGCTCTGGAGATTGCTGCCACTGGACGACGGTCAGCTTCACGGTCAGCTCAAAGCAACTGCCGCGGCCAGGCTCGGACTGGTGGTGCAAGTGCCCGCCGAGCAGCTCGGCCAACTGCCGACAAATCGCCAGGCCAATGCCCAGGCCGCCGTATTCTCGGGTCATCGAACCGTCGACCTGGAAGAATCGCTGATACAACACGTCATCCAGGTGGCTGAAGCCAATGCCGGTATCGCGCACCTGGAAGCTCAGCTCCTGGCTATCGCCCTGTGCGGGGCTGGCTTGCACCCGCAAGCTGACAGCGCCCTTGCGGGTGAACTTGATTGCGTTGTCCAGCAGGCAGCCCAGGCACAGGGCGAGCTTTTTGGAGTCACCCTGCAAGCGGTCAGGCAGGTTCGCATCGGTTTCCACCGAGAAGCTCAGGCCCTTGGCATGGGCTTGGCGCACGTACTGCATCTGCAGGCTGTCGAGCAGTGCCTGCAAGCCGAACGGCTCGTGCCGCGGGTAAAGCTTGCCGGCCTGCAGCTCGGTCAGGATGAGGATGTCATCGACCATGCGCATCATGTCCCGCGCAGAGCCTGCGGCAGTCTGCTGGTACTGCTCGAGCTCGGTGTCCATGGGCACCGTTTGCATCAGTTCCAGCGAGCCGATGACGCCATTCATGGGCGTGCGCAACTCATGGGTGACGGTCGCCAGGAACTCGTCTTTCAAGCGGTTGCTGTTAGCCAATTGCTGGTTCAGCAACTCCAGCTTCTGCCCGGCTTCCAATAAGGTTTGGGCCTGGTGCTCGCGCATGGTGTTGATGCGGTCGGCCAGCGCCAGCGACAGCAGGCCGACCTCCAGCGCCGAGCCGATCTGGCTGGCGTACATGGTGATGAAGACGTTCGGCAGGTAGCCCAGCACCATCAGCGTGTTGACGATGCCGCCCAGCAGGAACGCGGTCCAGGCGATCACGAAATAGCGCGCCAGGCGCAAGCCACGCCACCAGGCAATGATGCCCGCACTGAAGATCACCACGGTGAAGATCAACGCCAGCGCCGTGGCCAGGCGCAGTGCCAGCCCGTAGCTCGTGGCCAGCGACATCAGCATCACGATCGAGCCGCAGGCCATCAGGGCCATCAGCAGGCGATCCAGCCAGCGGGTGTGGTCGGCGGTTTGCAGGAAGCTGCGGGCAAACTGGCTGCCGAACAACGCCGAAGAGCCGATCAGAAATGGCGTGGCGGCGTTGGCCCACCAGGGGTTGTCGGGCCAGAAGTATTCGATGCCCGCGCCATTGACCGAGACCTGGTACAGGCCGAACGAGGCGATGTAGAGGATGTAATAAAGGTAGCTGGTGTCCCGCACGCTCAGGTAGATGAACAGGTTGTACACCAGCATCCCCAGCAGCACGCCATAGATCAGGCCCAGCACGTACAGCCGCGTGGGCTGCTCTTCGATATAGGCGGTGTACGACCATAGGTTCAGCGGCGCTTGCACCGAGCCTTCGCTGTGAATGCGCAAGTAGACGGTCTTGAGCTCGTACGCCGGGAAAGGGATGGCGAACAGGTAGTTGTTCTGCTTGATCTCGCGCACCGAGTACGGCAGCGAATCGCCGGTGCGCTGGGCCAGGGCGAAATTGCCGAGTTTGTCGGGCAGGTACAGCTCGATGCTGTCCATCGGCGGGTAGGCCAGTTCCAGCAGCCAACTGCGCGCGACCGAGGGGTCGTGCGGGGCATAGCGCAGGTCCAGGCGCAACCAGAATACCGAGCGCGAATAGCCCGCGTTGAGCACGGCTTCACGCTGGCGATGGAATTTGCCGGCCATGGCCGCAGAAGTGATCTGGCCAATCGTGGCGCTGCCGTCGACATCTTCGAACACTTGGGTAGAGTGCCCAAGCGAAAGGGTGCGGGTGGACTCGTCAAAGTCGACCGCGCAGGCCAGCATTGGGAGCAAGCCCACCAGCATTATCAGCAAATAGCGCATACAGCCCCAGCATGGCCCGTTGTGCCGCGTCGGGAAGCCCCCAATTCCCTGTGAGACGACGCTGGCCGACAGTGCCTGTTATCGGTTATCGAAGCACTCTAGCATAGCTTCCGAGGCCCGGTTAACGCCATTGAAAAAAAGCCTTTGAAGGCTCTAGCGCAGTACTTTCAGCTTATCCGTAATGAATAATACAGCGGCTTTGTATCAAAAAACATAAAATTGCCGGGCAACGCCGAAAAACTTGTTTGGTGGTAAGCTCGCGCACCATGAATATCTATAGCTCCCGCCCCGTTGTCCTCTGTCTCTCCGGCCACGACCCCAGTGGCGGTGCCGGCCTGCAGGCAGATATAGAAGCCCTGATCGCTCAAGGTTGCCATGCCGCCCCCGCGGTAACGGCCCTGACCGTACAGGACACCGTCAATGTCAGCGATTTTCGCGTGCTGGACCGCGAGTGGGTGATGGCCCAGGCCAACGCCGTGCTCAACGACTCGCCCGTGGCCGCCGTGAAACTGGGCATGCTTGGCTCGCTGGACATGGTCCAGACGGTGGTCGACCTGCTGAGCGCCCACCCGCACCTGCCGATGGTCTGCGACCCGGTACTGCGCGCCGGCGGCGGTGGCCGCCTGGGCAAGGACGAAGTGGGCTACGCCATGCGCGAACAGCTGCTGCCGCTGGCCATTATCGCCACCCCCAACCTGCCTGAAGCGCGCATCCTGGCCGAACTGCCCGAGGGCACTGCCGATCAATGCGCTGAAAAACTGCTGCCCTACTGCCGCAACCTGCTGATCACTGGCGGGCACGGCGACGAAGTCGAGATCCACAACCGCCTGTACAGCCGCGACGGCCGCCGCCAAACCTTTACCTGCCAGCGCCTGCCCGGCAGCTATCATGGTTCTGGATGCACCCTGGCCAGTGCTTTGGCCGGTCGCCTGGCCCTGGGCGAGCACCTGGACAGCGCCGTGCAGTCGGCCCTCAATTACACGTGGCGCACCCTGCGTGATGCCGAACAGCTGGGCAAGGGCCAATACGTCCCGCGTCGCTTGCCGCTGGATTTCTGCCAGTAATACCGGCCTGAGGTTTGACCATGAAATTACGTGGCTTGTATGCCATTACCGACAGCCAACTGTTGGCCGGCAAGTTCCTGGACTACGTCAAGGCTGCGCTGGACGGCGGCATCGTGCTGCTGCAATACCGCGACAAGAGCAGCGACGAAGGCCGCCGCCTGCGCGAGGCCGATGCCCTGCTCAAACTGTGCGAAGGCTATAAAACCCAACTGATCATCAACGATGACGCCGACCTGGCTGCCCGCCTGGGCGTTGGCGTGCACCTGGGCCAGACCGACGGCCCGCTGGCCCAGGCCCGCGCCCTGCGCAGCCGCCAAACCATCATCGGCGCCACCTGCCACGCCAGTATCGAGTTGGCCGAGCAGGCCGCCCGCGAAGGCGCCAGCTACGTCGCCTTCGGCGCCTTCTACAGTTCCAGTACCAAACCCAATGCCGCCCCGGCCAGCCTAACGCTGCTGGAGCAGGCCCGCAGCCGCCTGAAGCTGCCGATCTGCGCGATCGGCGGGATTACCCTGGACAACGCCCCGGCGTTGATCGAGCGTGGCGCCGACCTGCTGGCCGTGGTGCATACCCTGTTCGGTGCCGACAGCGCCCAGGAAGTGACCCGCCGCGCGCGGGCCTTCAACGCCCTGTTCACACCTGCCTGATTCCGATTCAAGAGAGCCCATCATGTCTCGTTCCGAAACGCTGTTTGCCAATGCCCAGAAACACATCCCCGGCGGTGTGAACTCCCCTGTTCGCGCTTTCAAGAGCGTCGGCGGCACCCCGCTGTTTTTCAAGCACGCGGCCGGCGCCTATGTCACCGACGAAGATGACAAGCGCTACGTGGACTACGTTGGCTCGTGGGGCCCGATGATCCTTGGCCACAGCCACCCGGACGTGCTCGACGCGGTGCGCAAGCAGTTGGAACACGGCTTGTCCTACGGCGCACCTACCGAGATGGAAACCCAGATGGCCGATCTGGTGTGCTCGATCGTGCCGTCCATGGAAATGGTGCGCATGGTCAGCTCCGGCACCGAAGCCACCATGAGCGCCATTCGCCTGGCCCGTGGTTTCACTGGCCGCGACAGCATCATCAAATTCGAAGGCTGCTACCACGGCCACTCCGACAGCCTGCTGGTGAAAGCCGGCTCCGGCGCCCTAACCCTGGGCGTGCCAAGCTCCCCTGGCGTGCCGGCAGCCTTTGCCAAGCACACCCTCACCCTGCCCTTCAACGACATCGCTGCCGTGGAGCAAATGCTCGCCGAAGTGGGCACGGAAGTGGCCTGCATCATCGTTGAACCGGTGGCCGGCAACATGAACTGCGTGCCGCCAGCACCCGGATTCCTGGAAGGCCTGCGTACCCTGTGCGACAAACACGGCGTCGTGCTGATTTTTGACGAAGTGATGACGGGCTTTCGCGTGGCCCTGGGTGGCGCCCAGGCGCATTACGGCGTAACGCCGGACCTGAGCACCTTTGGCAAAATCATCGGTGGCGGCATGCCAGTCGGGTGTTTCGGCGGCAAGCGCGAAATCATGTCGCACATCGCCCCGCTGGGCCCGGTGTACCAGGCTGGCACCTTGTCGGGCAACCCGTTGGCCATGGCCGCCGGCCTGACCACCCTGAAGCTGATCAGTCGCCCGGGCTTCCACGCCGAGCTGACCGAGTACACCACCCGACTGCTCGACGGCCTGCAACAACTGGCCGATGCCGCCGGCATCCCGTTCGTGACCACCCAGGCAGGCGGCATGTTCGGCCTGTACTTCAGTGGCGCCGACGACATCGTCACCTTCGAAGACGTGATGAGCAGCGATGCCGACCGCTTCAAGCGCTTCTTCCACTTGATGCTCGAAGGTGGCGTTTACTTGGCGCCGAGTGCCTTCGAAGCCGGCTTTACCTCGATTGCCCATGGCGATGCTGAGCTGAAGATCACCTTGGATGCGGCCGAAAAAGCCTTCGCCGCCCTCAAATAACCCTCACCTGCTCTTGTAGGGGCGGATTTGTCCGCGAAAAGAACGCCATCGTCTTTACTGATGCAACAGTGGTGCTCTTTTCACGGATAAATCCGCCCCTACGGTTACCCCGTTCGGCATTCGATTTCCCAAAGCGCAGAAAAACGAGTAAAGACTTTGTAACGACGGCCTTTGTTATTTCATAATGTGCCACCCGTAGTTTCTTCTGGTCGGGTCCGCCCGCATCTTGCAGAGGTAAGTCGATCCCCATGAACCGCACCGGCCGCGCCCTTGCCTTGGGCTGCCTGTTGCTTCTTCAACCGCTGCTGGCAACTGCAGGCGGTAACTCGTTGTTGATCCCAGCGATGGGTCGCTGCACCCTCAATACTCAGCCGCAAGACCTGCCACAGGCACTCGCCTCGTGCCAACAGGCGGCCAAGTCCGGGGATGCGCAAGCGCAATATGAGTTGGGGCAGTATTACTACGACGGCAAGAATGCCCCGCGCGATCTTACCCAGGCCCTCAATTATTTCGAGCAAGCTTCGCTGCAAGGCCAAGCCGACGCGCAATATCACCTGGGCGTGATGTTCTTCCATGGCGAAGGCGTACCTGCCAACAAGATCCAGGCCTACATTGTGCTGAAGATGGCTGCGGTCAACGGCAATGAAGATGCGCTGGATATCGCCGACGAAGTGTCTGAACAAATGCAGCGCGACGAACTGGAAACCGCCACTCAAGTGCTCGGCCAGATCTTCCGCAAATATCTGCAAGAGCTGCAAACAGCTGACGGGCGCTCGCCCTTCTCGCCCCTGCCTTGATACTGGCGTGGCGGCCTTGCGCCACCACGCCCCCTGCTATTGTTTACTTGTCGGGCATTGGCATCGGAAACGGCATCACATTACTGGTGCCGCGGGCTTCGCTGATTTTTGGCGTGCCCAGGCGTTCGACTTCGTCGATACGCACGATCGAATGCATCGGCACGAAGCTGCGCACCACGCCTTCGAATTGAGCCTTGAGCTTTTCTTCGCTCGGGTCGACCACGACCTGGGTACGTTCGCCAAAGACGAACTCCTCCACTTCAAGAAACCCCCAGAGGTCGCTCTGGTAGATTTGCTTGGCATACATCTCGAAAACCTGGCCCTGGTTGAGAAAAATCACTTTGTAGATTGGCGCTTCGCGTTTGGTCATCTGGGCGGGTAACAGTCGGGGAATGTGAAGAGGGCGAAAACTATAGCATAGCCGCCAGATGAGCAACGCTAGGAACCCTGAGCGATGGCCCCTATAATGCTCGGTTCTTTGAACCCGCTGAAGAACCCCCATGGCCAAGAAGCTTTATATCGAAACCCACGGTTGCCAAATGAACGAGTACGACAGCTCGCGCATGGTCGACCTGCTGGGCGAACACCAGGCCATGGAAGTGACCGCGCGCGCCGAAGACGCCGACGTGATCCTGCTTAACACCTGCTCGATCCGCGAACGAGCCCAGGACCGGGTGTACTCGCAACTGGGCCGCTGGCGCGAACTGAAGCTGGAAAAACCCGACATGGTGATCGCCGTGGGCGGCTGCGTGGCCAGCCAGGAAGGCGAGGCCATCCGTATTCGCGCCCCTTACGTGGACGTGGTGTTCGGCCCGCAAACCCTGCACCGCCTGCCAGAAATGATCGACGCGGCGCGCACCACAAAATTGCCCCAGGTGGACATCTCCTTCCCCGAGATCGAGAAGTTCGACCACCTGCCCGAGCCACGCATCGACGGCCCTACCGCCTACGTGTCGGTGATGGAGGGCTGCAGCAAGTACTGCACTTTCTGCGTGGTGCCCTACACCCGCGGCCCGGAAGTGAGCCGGCCGTTCGATGACGTGCTCACCGAGGTCATCCACCTGGCCGAAAACGGCGTTCGCGAAGTGACCCTGCTGGGGCAGAACGTCAACGGCTATCGCGGCTTGACCCACGACGGCCGCCTGGCAGACCTGGCCGAGTTGATCCGCGTGGTCGCCACGGTGGACGGCATCGACCGCATCCGCTACACCACCTCGCACCCGCTGGAGTTCTCCGACAGCCTGATCCAGGCCCACGCCGAAGTGCCAGAGTTGGTCAAACACCTGCACCTGCCGGTGCAATCGGGCTCTGACCGGGTGCTGGCGGCGATGAAGCGCAACCACACGGTGCTGGAATACAAATCCAAGCTGCGCAAGCTCAAGGCCGCCGTGCCAGGCATTTGCATCAGCTCGGACTTCATCGTCGGCTTCCCCGGCGAAACCGAGAAAGATTTCGAAAACACCATGAAGCTGGTGGCCGACGTGGGCTTCGACTTCTCCTACTCGTTCGTCTACAGCCAGCGCCCGGGCACCCCGGCGGCGGACCTTGCCGACGACACCCCGGAGGCCTTGAAGAAGCAACGGCTGGAGGCCCTGCAGCATCGCCTCAACCAGCAAGGCTTCGAGATCAGCCGACAAATGGTTGGCAGCACCCAGCGCATCCTGGTCACCGACTACTCGCGCAAAGACCCAGGCGAACTGCAGGGCCGCACCGAGAACAACCGCATCGTCAACTTCCAGTGCGCCGACCCTAAGTTGATCGGCCAATTCGTCGATGTGCACATTGGCGAGGCACGCCCGCATTCGCTGCGCGGCACCCTGATCCAGTAGCCCTGCATTTAACCGCTCTTGCAGGAGCGGATTGTGCTGGTTAGACCACTGGTTATTTAAGGCCTTTCGCAGGTCGGCCACTGGGGTTATCCTTGAGACCATCTTAATTGCCGTCGGGCGGCTTAAAACGACCTTGAACGCACCCATAGAACCTCATCGCTTCACACTCGAGCCCTTCGAGGCTCGCCGCTTCGCCAATCTGTGCGGGCAATTCGACGAGCATTTGCGCTTGATCGAACAGCGCCTGGAAATCGAGATCCGCAACCGCGGCAATCAGTTCGAGCTGATTGGCGAACCCCAGACCACCTCCTCTGCCGAGCAACTGCTGCGTCGCCTTTATCGCGAAACGAAGGGCACCGAGCTGTCGCCGGACATGGTCCACCTGTTCCTGCAGGAATCGGCCGTGCAGGAGCTGGACAACCCAGCCTCCAACGAAGTGCCGGTGTCGCTGCGTACCCGCAAGGGCATGATTCGCCCGCGCGGCCTGAACCAGCAGCGCTACGTCAAAGAGATCCTGGGCAACGACATCAACTTCGGCATCGGCCCAGCCGGCACCGGCAAGACCTACCTGGCCGTTGCCTGCGCGGTAGACGCGCTGGAGCGCGAACAGGTGCGGCGCATTCTATTGGTGCGCCCGGCGGTCGAAGCGGGCGAAAAGCTCGGCTTCCTGCCTGGCGACCTGGCCCAGAAGATCGACCCGTACCTGCGCCCGCTGTACGACGCCCTGTACGAGATGCTCGGCTTCGAGCACGTGGCCAAGCTGATCGAGCGCCAAGTGATCGAGATCGCCCCGCTGGCGTACATGCGCGGCCGCACGCTGAACAACAGCTTCATCATCCTCGACGAAAGCCAGAACACTACCGTCGAGCAGATGAAGATGTTCCTGACGCGCATTGGCTTTGGCTCCACCGCCGTGATCACCGGTGACATCACCCAGGTCGACTTGCCCAAGGGCACCAAGTCGGGCCTGGCCCATGTCATCGACGTGCTCGATGGCGTGCCCGGCATCAGTTTCACCCACTTCAAGCCCAAAGACGTGGTGCGCCACCCGCTGGTGCAGCGCATCGTCGAAGCCTATGAGCGCTTCGAGGCACGGGCGGTGGAAGACAACAGCCCGCGAGGCAACCGCCACAATGGTTGAGCTCGATCTGCAACTGGCTACCCAAGCGCCTGTACCTGATGAAGCCGAGTTTCGCCGCTGGTGCGAGCTGGCCCTGCGCCAACGCAAGGGCGATTCGGAGCTGACCATCCGTCTGGTGGATGAAGCCGAAGGCCGTGAACTGAATCACACCTACCGCCACAAGGACTACGCCACCAACGTGCTGTCGTTCGAGGCCGACGTGCCCGACGACATGCTCGACATTCCCCTGCTGGGGGACCTGGTGATTTGCGTGGCCGTGGTGCAGCGCGAGGCGGTCGAACAAGGCAAGGCCCTGGAAGCGCATTGGGCGCACTTGGTCATCCATGGTTGCTTGCATCTCCTGGGCTACGATCACATCGATGATGATGAAGCCGAGGAAATGGAAGCGCTGGAACGAACGTTGCTTGACGAACTGGGTCACCCGGACCCCTACGCCGACGACGAAACCGAATTCCCCATCAAAGCATTTGGCAAGGATCACGAGTAAAGGGCTATGAGCGAAGACCGATCGAGCAACGGGCAAAAGAGTTGGCTGGGTAAAATCACCCAAGCTTTTGCCCACGAGCCGAAAAACCGCCAGGAGCTGCTGGAGCTCCTGCGCGAAGCCCACCAGAACAAGCTGCTCGACAGCGAAGCGCTGACCATTGTCGAAGGTGCCATTCAGGTTGCCGACCTGCAGGTGCGTGACATCATGGTCCCGCGCTCGCAGATGATCAGCATCAAGTCGACCCAGACCCCACGCGAATTCCTGCCGGCAGTGATCGATGCGGCGCACTCGCGCTACCCGGTGATCGGCGAGAGCCATGACGACGTCATGGGCGTGTTGTTGGCCAAGGACCTGTTGCCACTGATCCTCAAGGAGAACGGCGACAGTTTCAACATCAAGGACTTGCTGCGCCCGGCCACCTTCGTGCCCGAATCCAAGCGCCTGAACGTGCTGCTGCGCGAATTTCGCGCCAACCACAACCACATGGCCATCGTCATCGACGAATATGGCGGCGTGGCAGGCCTGGTGACCATCGAAGACGTGCTGGAGCAGATTGTCGGCGACATCGAGGATGAGCACGATGTCGAGGAAGACAGCTACATCAAGCCCCTGCCCAGCGGCGATTTCCTGGTCAAGGCGCTGACGCCCATCGAGAACTTCAACGAGTTCTTTGACAGCGAGTTCTCCGACGACGAGTTCGACACCGTCGGCGGCCTGGTGATGAATGCCTTCGGCCACCTGCCCAAGCGTAACGAGACCACTGAAATCGGTGCTTACCGATTCCGCGTTCTCAACGCCGACAGCCGCCGGATACACTTGCTGCGCCTGACCCCCATTTCCCGATAAGCAAGACGTTTTTAAGGACAAAGATGCGCTGGATTTCCCGCCCCGGCTGGCCCGGTAACCTGCTGGCCGTGGCGGCTGGCGCTCTCACTCCGCTGGCCCTGGCCCCCTTCGATTTTTGGCCGCTGTCGATTTTCTCGCTGGCGCTGTTTTATTTCGGCATGCGCGGGCTCAGCCCTCGCCAGGCCTTTGGCCGTGGCTGGTGCTACGGTTTCGGCCTGTTCGGCGCCGGCACCAGCTGGATCTACGTGAGCATCCACACCTACGGCGGCGCTTCGGTGTTCCTGGCAGGGTTCCTGATGCTGGCGTTCAGCGCCGCCGTGGCGCTGTTCTTTGCCCTCCCCGCGTGGCTCTGGGCGCGCTGGGTGCGCCGCAACGAAGCCCCTTTGGCCGATGCCCTGGCCTTTGCCGCCCTGTGGGTCGCTCAGGAAGCCTTCCGCGGCTGGTTCCTGACCGGCTTCCCTTGGCTGTATGCCGGTTACAGCCAGCTTGATGCACCGCTGGCAGGCTTGGCGCCGGTCGGCGGCATGTGGTTGGTGTCGTTCACCCTGGCGTTGACCGCAGCCCTGCTGTGCAACCTGCATCGGCTGCGCGAGCGCAAGGCCTTCCTGGCCGCAGGCGTGGTGCTGCTGCTCGGCCCCTGGGCCATCGGCCAGGCGCTCAAGGGCCATGCCTGGACCAGCCCGGCCGGCGAACCGCTGAGCGTGGCGGCGGTGCAGGGCAACATCGAACAAAGCATGAAATGGGACCCTGCCCAGGTCAACGCGCAACTGGCGCTGTACCGTGACATGACCTTCCGGGCCAAGCGCACCGACCTGATCATCTGGCCGGAAACCGCCGTGCCGGTGTTGATGGACAACGCCCAGGGCTTTCTCGACATGATGGGCAACTTCGCCTCCAGCCGTCAGTCGGCGCTGATTACCGGCGTGCCGATCCGCCAGGAAGTGCGCCACGAGAAACGCTACTTCAACGGCATCACCGTGGTAGGCCAGGGCGATGGCACCTACCTCAAGCAAAAGCTGGTGCCCTTTGGTGAGTACGTGCCATTGCAGGACCTGCTGCGCGGGCTGATCGACTTCTTCAACCTGCCCATGTCGGACTTCGCCCGCGGCCCGGCCGACCAGGCGCTGTTGCAAGCCAAAGGCTACGAAATCGCCCCGTTCATCTGCTATGAAGTGGTGTACCCGGAATTCGCCGCAGGCGTTGCCAGGCACAGTGACTTGCTGTTGACCATTAGCAACGACACCTGGTTCGGCACCTCGATCGGCCCGCTGCAGCACTTGCAGATGGCCCAGATGCGCGCCCTGGAGGCCGGCCGCTGGATGATCCGCGCCACCAACAACGGCGTGACCGCGCTGATCAACCCGTACGGGCAGATCACCACGCAGATCCCGCAGTTCACCGAGGCGGTGATGTATGGAGACGTGGTGCCGATGCACGAGCTCACGCCTTACCTGCGCTGGCGCTCGTGGCCGTTGATCATTGTGTGCGGGTTGTTGTTTGGCTGGGCATTGTTGGCCAGCCGGATTGCCAAGACCGTTTGAGATTGAGGCGCCTGGTTCGCTAATGAATCCTACAGACGATCGCATTCCTTCTGTAGGAGCGGATTTATCCGCGAAAAGGACACCGCGGTATGTCAGGCAAGTTGTGTCGGCTGCTTCGCGGATGAATCCTACGGGAGCGGACTATCCGCGAACCAGGCGCTGCTAATAAAACAACCGGTACCCCACCGCCCCCGCCGCCTCATTCAACAATTGCCCGCTCTGCCACAGCGACTTGACCTCCGGCAGCCAACCGCCCCAAGGCCGGGCATTGTCGACCCCCAAAAAGCCCACCGGCGCGCTCACTACCTCGAACCCCGCCTGCTCGAAACTCCAGCGCGAGCGCGGCATGTGCCAAGCCTGGGTGACTACCACTACGCGCTTGATGCCCAGGGGTTTGAGGATGTCGGCACTCATTTGGGCATTTTCCCAGGTGGTGCGGCTGGCGCCTTCTTGCCAGCGAGCCTGCACGCCAAAATCATCCTTCAGCGAGGCGGCCATGATGTATGCCTCGCTGGGCGGCGTGCCGTAATGCAGGCCACCGCTGGTCAGCACCGGCAAGCCCGAGGCCTTGGCCAGGCGGGCGGCGTAGCGCACGCGCTCCAAGGCAACGCCGGTGGGCTGGTCTTCACCGCCCCAGGCCGGATCGCCACGCTCGCGCCCAGCCCCCAGGATAACGATCGCATCGGCGTGCTGGGCCAGGGTTGCCCATTCATCGGCCTTGAGCGCAGGCGTTTGCTCCAGGGCATGCGCGGCGGTCTGCACGGCGATCGGCAAGCTCATCAACCACAAGCCACCTAGGCTCAGGGCGAAACACCCCGCCGCCAGCCGCGGCCGCGAACGCCTCAGCCACCAGGCCAGCAGCAACAGCAGGAAAAGAATGCCCGGGGGCAGCAGAAGGGATTTGATCAGGAAACGAAAAGGCATCGAGCATCCTCTGAAGGTGCCCGAAGCCTATAGTGGAAAGATGCGCTGCAACAGAGGGGCAACGCTGATCCGAAAAGGCCGAGGTGACGTAATAATGTGCGTTCCAGGTTGCACCAGACTCACCTCGTTGATTACTTGAACTGTCGCGATCTGGAGTAGGCCGTACCTTTTGCAAAGGCCTTGTCTTTCAGCCACACCACATTGGCCGGACGATTTGACTCGAAAGGCTCCAGCAGCACGGAGCCGCCTTGCCCGCCCACCGGGTTGGACTTAAGGTAGGCCTTGATCAATTCCATCTCTGCGCGACTCAAACCACGTAACTCCAATTCCGCCGGTGCTTCATCTCTTAACCGAACCGCTGTCCTGGCGACGTCCAAGGCCAGGCCCAGACGATCGATCAGCCGCTCATACGCCTCCGGCTTCATGGCTTTGCCCTGTGACTCAACCATCCGCTCACCTCATTGAAATTAAACGAACTCCCCATTGATGAGCTTAGCGTTGCTCGTAAAACCGGCGCGATGCCGCGACCAACGGCCGCGTTTCTTCATGTTTTCGTACAATCGCCAGCCTGCCGCCAGCGCAATCAGGGTTTCCCCAGATACGCGGGGGTCATGTATGCTACGGCGTTTAAAGTCGACACCTGTCTACCGGCCGCAGCGTTTTACCAGCTGCCTGGATAAGGTCACCCATTTCTCAGCGCAAAGTAGCCATGCACGAACTCTATCAGCCCCGCGAAATCGAAGCCGCCGCCCAGTCGTTCTGGGACGAGCAAAAGTCCTTTGAAGTAAGTGAACAGCCTGGCAAGGAGACCTTCTATTGCCTATCGATGTTCCCCTACCCTAGCGGCAAGCTACACATGGGGCACGTGCGCAACTACACCATTGGCGACGTGATCTCCCGCTACCACCGCATGCAGGGTAAAAATGTCCTGCAACCGATGGGTTGGGACGCCTTTGGCATGCCGGCTGAAAACGCCGCCATGAAAAACAACGTAGCGCCAGCCAAGTGGACTTACGAGAACATCGCCTACATGAAGTCCCAGCTCAAGAGCCTGGGCCTGGCGATCGACTGGTCGCGCGAAGTCACCACCTGCAAGCCCGACTACTACCGTTGGGAGCAGTGGCTGTTCACCCGCCTGTTCGAAAAAGGCGTGATCTACCGTAAAAACGGTACCGTGAACTGGGACCCGGTCGACCAGACCGTACTGGCCAACGAGCAAGTCATCGACGGCCGCGGCTGGCGTTCGGGCGCGCTGATCGAAAAGCGCGAAATCCCGATGTACTACTTCAAGATCACCGACTACGCCGAAGAGCTGCTCGAAAGCCTCGACGATCTGCCGGGCTGGCCTGAACAGGTCAAGACCATGCAGCGCAACTGGATCGGCAAGTCGCGAGGGATGGAAGTGCAGTTCCCGTACGACCAGGCCTCCATTGGCGAAGCGGGCACGCTGAAAGTGTTCACCACCCGCCCGGATACCCTGATGGGTGCCACCTACGTGGCCGTGGCCGCCGAGCACCCGCTCGCGACCCAAGCTGCGCAGAACAACCCCGAGCTGCAAGCGTTCATCAACGAATGCAAAAGCGGCAGCGTGGCCGAAGCCGATATCGCCACCCAAGAGAAGAAAGGCCAGCCCACTGCCCTGTTCGTGGAGCACCCGCTGACCGGCGAGAAGCTGCCGGTATGGGTCGCCAACTACGTGCTGATGCACTACGGCGACGGCGCGGTCATGGCGGTCCCGGCACACGACGAACGCGACTTCGAGTTCGCCACCAAGTACAACCTGCCGATCAAGTCGGTGGTGCGCACCAGCGCTGGCGATACCAACCCTGCCCCGTGGCAGGACGCGTACAACGAACACGGCGAGCTGATCAACTCCGGCGAGTTCGACGGCCTGGACTTCGCCGGCGCCTTCGACGCCATTGAAGTGGCGCTGATCAAGAAAGAGCTTGGCAAATCCCGCACCCAGTTCCGCCTGCGCGACTGGGGCATCAGCCGCCAGCGCTACTGGGGCTGCCCGATCCCGATCATCCACTGCGATACCTGCGGTGACGTACCGGTGCCGGAAGACCAACTGCCGGTCAAGCTGCCCGAAGACGTGGTACCCGACGGCGCAGGCTCGCCGCTGGCGCGCATGCCCGAGTTCTACGCGTGCACCTGCCCTAAATGCGGCGCTGCAGCCAAGCGCGAAACCGACACCATGGACACTTTCGTCGAGTCCTCGTGGTACTTCGCCCGCTATGCCTCGCCTCACTACGAAGGCGGCATGGTCGACCCGGCCGCGGCCAACCACTGGCTGCCAGTGGACCAGTACATCGGCGGTATCGAACACGCCATCTTGCACCTGCTGTACGCGCGTTTCTTCCACAAGCTGATGCGTGACGAAGGCCTGCTGAGCTCCAACGAGCCGTTCAAGAACCTGCTGACCCAGGGCATGGTCGTCGCCGAAACCTACTACCGCATGGAAGAGAACGGCGGCAAGACCTGGTTCAACCCGGCCGACGTCGAACTTGAGCGCGACAGCAAGGCCAAGGTCATCAGCGCCAAGCTGATCAGCGACGGCCTGCCGGTGGAAATCGGCGGCACCGAGAAGATGTCCAAGTCCAAGAACAACGGCGTCGACCCACAGTCGATGATCGATCAGTACGGCGCCGACACCTGCCGCCTGTTCGTGATGTTCGCCTCGCCGCCCGACATGAGCCTGGAATGGTCTGATTCGGGTGTGGAAGGTTCGCACCGCTTCCTCAAGCGCGTATGGCGCCTGGCCCAGGCACATGTGGCCCAAGGCCAGCCTGAAGCACTGGACGTCGCCGCGCTGAACGACGAGCAAAAGGCTATCCGCCGCATCACCCACCTGGCCATTCGCCAGGCGAGCGTGGACGTCGGCCAGCACCACAAATTCAACACCGCCATCGCCCAGGTGATGACTGTGATGAACGCCCTGGAAAAAGCCCCCCAGGCCACCGCCCAGGACCGTGCGTTGCTGCAGGAAGGCCTGGAAACCGTGGTACTGCTGTTGGCCCCGATCACCCCGCACATCAGCCACGAACTGTGGAACCAGCTGGGCCATGACGGCGCCGTGATCGACGCCGGTTGGCCGACCCTGGACGAAAGCGCCTTGGTGCAAGACAGCCTGACCCTGGTGATCCAGGTGAACGGTAAATTGCGCGGGCAGATCGAAATGCCGGCCAGTGCCAGCCGCGAAGAAGTCGAAGCGGCTGCCCGGGTCAACGAAAACGTACTGCGCTTCACCGAAGGCCTGACGATCCGCAAAGTGATCGTCGTGCCCGGCAAACTGGTCAACATCGTCGCCAGCTGATCGCATCGAGCGTCCGGAAGGCTCCGGGCGCCATTTACAGAGTCGGCCCACAAGGTTTCAAGGGAGCATCAAGATGATCAAACGCAATCTACTGGTAATGGGCCTGGCCGTCATGCTGAGCGCCTGTGGTTTCCAGTTGCGCGGTACCGGCACCAATCAGATGTCGATCAAGGAAATCGGCCTGACGGCCCGTGACGCCTATGGCCCGACCGTGACCGACCTGCGTCGTGCGCTGGAAAGCAGCGGCGTGAAAGTGGTCGGTGGCGGCCCGTACAAGCTTAACCTGAGCAGCGAAGTGGAAAACCAGCGCGCTGCCAGCTACACGGGCTCCACTCGCTCGGCGGAGTATGAGCTGAGCACCGTGCTCAACTACGAGATCAACGGCACCAACAACCTGCAACTGGTGAGCGACAAGGTCGAGGCGCAAAAGATCTACCTGCATGATGGCAACAACCTGACCGGCTCCGACCAGGAAGCTGCCCAGGCCCGCAAAGACCTGCGTCGCGACCTGATCCAGAAAATGATGGCACGTTTGCAGAAACTGACCCCAGCCCAGCTGGACGAACTGCAAACCAAGGCCGATGCCCGTGCCAAGGCTGAAGCCGACGCCGAGGCCGCTGCCCAGCGCGCGATGGACGCGACGCCGCAGCAGTCGCCCGTCCAACTGCCGAGCAGGTAAGCAGGAGAGGGGGCGCTCAGGCGCCCCTTTTCTTTCATCGCCATGAAACTGACCCCCGCCCAGCTCAACAAACACCTGCAAGGCAGCCTTGCGCCGATCTACGTGATCAGCGGCGACGATCCCTTGCTGTGCCAGGAGGCCGCCGATGCCGTGCGTGCCGCCGCGCGCCAACAAGGTTTCGACGAACGCCAGGTATTCAGCGCCGACGCCAATTTCGATTGGGGCACCCTGCTGCAGGCCGGCGCGAGCCTGTCGCTGTTTGCCGAACGGCGCCTGCTGGAACTGCGTTTGCCGTCTGGCAAACCCGGTGACAAAGGCGCTAGCGCACTGATCGAGTACTGCTCGCGCCCGGCCGAAGATACCTTGCTGCTGATCAGCCTGCCCAAACTCGATGGCAGCGCGCAAAAGACCAAATGGGGCAAGGCCCTGGTCGAAGGCGCGCAGACTCAGTTCGTGCAGATCTGGCCAGTGGATGCCAGCCAGTTGCCGCAATGGATTCGCCAGCGTTTGTCCCAGGCCGGCTTGTCGGCGCAACAGGATGCCGTTGAGCTGATCGCCGCGCGAGTAGAAGGCAACCTGCTGGCTGCCGCCCAAGAGATCGAGAAGCTCAAGCTGCTGGCCGACGGCAACCAGATCACCCTGGAAACCGTGCAGGCGGCCGTGGCCGACAGTGCGCGCTTCGACGTGTTCGGCCTGGTGGACGCCGTACTCAACGGTGAAGCGGCCCACGCCTTGCGCATGCTCGAAGGCCTGCGCGGCGAAGGCGTGGAACCGCCGGTGATCCTCTGGGCGCTGGCCCGTGAGCTGCGCACCCTGGCCAACATTGCCCTGCAATACAGCCAAGGCACGCCGCTGGACAAGGCGTTCAGCCAGGCCAAGCCACCGGTGTGGGACAAGCGCAAGCCGTTGATGAGCAAAGCCCTGCAACGCCATTCGGCGCAGCGCTGGGCGCAACTGCTGCAGGATGCCCAGCATATCGATGCACAGATCAAGGGCCAGGCCCAGGGCTCGGTGTGGATCAGCCTGTCGCGGCTGTCGCTGCTAATGGCCGGCCAGCGCCTGGCCCTCCCGGCCCAGTAGGAGCGGATTTATCCGCGAAGCGATCACTGCCGTATAACTGAAGCACCGTGGCGATCCTTTCGCGGATAAACCCGCTCCTACTGGGAAGGTATTGTGCTGGGGTAACATCGGCGTATTATCCGCAGCTTCACAAGCGGAGGTTATCCATGAGCAAGAAACGCCCCAACAAAGCCAAGTCCATCATCGCCCAGCCCCTGTTCCGCAGCCGTCAGGAACAACCCGCCAAGGGCAAAGGCAGCTACCGCCGCGAAGCCTTCCAGTCTAAAAGCTGGGAGGCTTCTTCCGTTATGGCGGCGTGAACGTGCATTAGTCGGACATTGCCTACTCCCCTCCCCGCACAACTCCCGCTCTGCCCGGCAGTCATGGTATGGTCGTCACCTGACCTGAAATACCTGGACCTGTGAATGTCTCTTCGTCGTCCCCAGCGTTGGCAGATGCGCCAACTGCTCGCTACTTCCAGCCTGTTCCTGCTCGTCGCCTGTGCTGAACAGAACACCGCCGCCGATGCCCTGCCCGTAGCACCCCAAAAGACTTCGCCTGTCGCCCCGCTGACTACCGCCGCGCCCACCGACGCCGATGGCTTCGTGCTGCCTAGCCAAACCTTCGATCAATGGGAGGCAGGCTTTCGCCAGCAAGCCCTGCAGGCCGGCATCAACCCGGCGCTGTTTGACCGCGCGTTCGCCGGCATAACGCCGGACCCGTCGGTGATCAAGGCTGACCGCAGCCAACCGGAGTTCACCCGCCCGGTGTGGGAATACCTGGACGGTGCGATTTCGCCCGTGCGCGTACGCAAGGGCCAGGCCCTGCTCAACCAGTACGCCGACGTACTGACGCAGATCGAGCAGCGTTACGGTGTTGATCGCCAGGCGCTGGTCGCGGTATGGGGCATGGAAAGCAGCTTCGGCCAGTTCCAGGGCGACAAGTCGGTGATCCGCTCGCTGGCGACCCTGGCCTACGAAGGACGGCGCCAGGGGTTTGCCCAGGATCAATTGATCGCCGCCCTGCAAATCCTGCAGAACGGCGATATCCAGCCTGAGCTGATGCTCGGCTCCTGGTCCGGTGCCATGGGCCAGACCCAGTTCATCCCCACCACCTACAACACCCATGCCGTGGACTTTGATGGCGACGGGCGCCGGGACATCTGGAACAGCGCTGCCGACGCCCTGGCTTCGACGGCGCACTACCTGCAGAGCTCCGGCTGGCAGCGTGGCCAGCCGTGGGGCTTTGAGGTGCAGCTAAGCGCTGGCTTCGACTACGCCCAAGCCGATGGCGCCCTGCGCAAGCCGGTTGGCGAATGGCTGCGCATGGGCGTGACCCTGCCTGCTGGCACGCGCCTGCCGGCCAACGCCGAGCAGCTGTCCGCCGCCCTGCTGTTGCCTGCCGGTTATCGCGGCCCGGCCTTCCTGGTGCTGGACAACTTCCGTGCGATCCTCAAGTACAACAACTCATCGTCGTATGCGCTGGGCGTGAGTTTGTTGTCACAGCGTTTCAACGGTGCAGGCTACATCTATGGCCAATGGCCCAAGGATGACCTGCCGCTGAGCCGCACCGAGCGCCTCGAACTGCAAACCCTGCTGACCGCGAAGAATTACGATGCGGGCACGCCGGATGGAATCATCGGCGCCAACACCCGCAAGGCCATCCGCAGTGCGCAGCAGGCATTGGGCTGGCCGGCGGATGGTTACCCCAACCACAAGCTGCTGGAAAGTTTGCGGGCGCACTGACAGCGCCGCATTTGTCTAGCCGCAACGAACGCTGCGTCGCCGTGTTGAAAGCGACGCAGCTTGCCTCAACCTAACTTACAGCGGCCACTGGCGGTAGTAATCCAGCACTCGCCCAACACACTGCGCTCGCTGAGCGGCGTGTTCCAGCACGGCTTCCTCGGCCATGCAGCCACCATACATCTGAACATACCCCAGGAAGTCTTCGCGGGCCTGCTCTGGCTCCGCATTTGCCAGGTACTCGATGAAGCGTCGTGGCGCCACTTCGAAATGCTGGTAGTCCACTGGGTAGTTCCAGTAGCCACCCCAATGCAGGAAACCGCGCTCGGCGAACAGATCGATCACCTCCTCGGCCATCCCCACCCTGACGGGCTTCTCCGCCCGCACGGACATGCGGTTTACATAGCTGCGAGCTGAAGCCACCGGGTCAATCGAAGCCGTACCGTCCACAGCGATGGCAAGGAACGGGTTCTGTACCGGATTAAGATCAATGGCCGCGCCATAAGCATGCAATGACCAGTTCGCACTGCCTTCGATAACCCGACCATTGAAGGCCGAAGTATTGTTGGCCGCCATCGATGCCGCGTCGTCACCATTGAAATGCTCCATGCCCAAAGCCGTCTGCAACGGGAAGCGCCGTTGGTACAGGGCGATGAACAGGTCGTCTACCTGCTCGGCAAATGCATCCATGACCATGACCGACCCCTCGCCATCCGGGCCGTCCAGGGAGGCGAAGGGAAACGTCACCAACCTCAATCGATCACAGCCGACCGGGCCTTGTGGGTTCAAGGTATTGGAGTCTTGCATCACTTGGCAGTGCACGTCACTAACGGGCAGTACTTGGGCAGAGGCGTGGCCAGCCAGCACTGACATGCCGATGGCCACTGAAAGAGGTGTCATGGTTTTGGGAAAATACTTCATCAGTCACTATTCCTTTGATGTTAGATAACCGTCCTGTCCCCGAACCGTTGATCGGGGCAAGTACCAAGCTAACAACTTCTCAAAGGAGGCAAAGCAGCAGGCAATGTTGCACCTTGCGGCACAGATGTACATCGCCGCTCGCAGCTACAAGGTCACCATCTGTTCCAGTGTCAGGCTTTTTTCGCCCGCATCCAACCGCACCTGCGCCCCCAGCGGCAGCGTGAGGTTCGGGTCGCAATGCCCGCTGCGCCACCCAGCCAACACCGGAATGCCCAACGGGCCGAACGTCTGCTCCAACAGCGGGGTCATCGCCGGCAACTCGATACCGGCAAAATCCCCCACCAGCACCCCCCGCAGCCCCGCCAGCTTGCCGGCCAGGTGCAATTGCGTCAGCAGCCGGTCCACGCGGTACAGTGGCTCATTGACGTCCTCCATCAGCAGGATCGCGCCTTCGGTATCGATCTCGTAGGGGGTGCCCAAGGTGCCGCAGATCATCGCTAGGTTGCCACCGGCCAGCCGCCCGGCGGCGATGCCGTGCTCGATGCAGGTCAGGGGGTGCGCCACGGGGTGGGTGAAGGTGTCGCCGGCCTTGACCTGCCCCCTGAGCAAACGCAACAAGGACGACTCGGTGGGCGGCGCCTTGTTGCCTAGCAGATCGGCATTGAGCAACGGCCCGTGAAAGGTGACGAAACCGCAATAGCGCTCGATGGCCAGGTGCAAGGCGGTGATATCGCTGTAGCCCACAAGTGGCTTGGGGTTGTTCTTGAGCAGCGGGTAGTCAATACGATCGAGCAACCGCGGTGTGCCGTAGCCGCCGCGCAGGCACAGGATAGCGGCCACCTCCGGGTCGGCAAAGGCGGCGTGCAGGTCGCGCAGGCGCACCTCGTCACTGCCGGCCAGGTAGCCCTGCTTTTCGAACACCCCCGGGTAGATACGCAGGCGGTAACCGCGCTCGCTCATCCAGCGCTCGGCGGCCTTGACGTCCAGGTGGCCTGGCCCTGCTGGGGCGATGATGGCGATCAGACCATTGCTAGGCAAGCGCGGCACAGCGGTAGCGGGGGTCATGGCAATGTTCGAGCTCATTGAAGTTCGTCCTTGAATAATGGCACAAACAAAAATGCCGGGGCCATCTCGAAAATGGCACCCGGCATTATTTCCAGCGCAGCGATCAGAGCTTGGCCTTGGCCTCGTGCGCCTGCTGGTCAGCGTGGTACGAGGAACGCACCAACGGGCCCGACGCGACGTTCTTGAAGCCCATCTTGTAGCCTTCCTCGGCGAACCAGGCGAAGGTGTCCGGGTGCACGAAGCGCTGCACCGGCAGGTGGCTACGCGACGGCTGCAGGTACTGGCCCAGGGTCAGCATGTCGATGTTGTGCTCGCGCATGCGCTGCATCACTTCGATCACTTCTTCGTCGGTTTCACCCAAGCCCAGCATCAGGCCGGATTTGGTCGGCACGTGCGGTACCAGTTCCTTGAACTTTTGCAGCAGGGTCAGCGACCACTGGAAGTCCGAACCTGGGCGCGCGGCCTTGTACAGGCGTGGCACGGTCTCCAGGTTGTGGTTGAACACGTCCGGCGGCTCTTGCGCGGTAATCGCCAGGGCGACGTCCATGCGGCCGCGGTAGTCCGGCACCAGGGTTTCCAACTGCACGCCTGGCGACAGCTTGCGGATTTCCCGCAGGCAGTCGGCAAAGTGCTGGGCACCGCCGTCACGCAGGTCGTCGCGGTCTACCGAAGTGATGACCACATACTTGAGGCGCAGGTCGGCGATAGCCACGGCCAGGTTCATCGGTTCGTCGGCATCCAGTGCCTTCGGGCGGCCGTGGCCCACGTCACAGAACGGGCAGCGACGGGTGCAGATGTCACCCATGATCATGAAGGTGGCGGTACCGCCCGAGAAACACTCGCCCAGGTTAGGGCACGAGGCTTCTTCGCACACGCTGTGCAGCTTGTGTTTGCGCAGCAGTTGCTTGATGCGGTCGACTTCCGGCGACACCGGGATACGCACGCGAATCCAGTCGGGCTTTTTAGGCAGCTCTTCGGTCGGGATAATCTTGACCGGGATACGCGCCACCTTTTCTGCGCCGCGCAACTTCACGCCGGCTTCCACTTTGGCACGGGCCGGGCGCTCGGGCACGGACACTGCAGGGATCAGGGTTTGCGCGGTGCTTTGCACCGGGTCATGCACAGTAGTCATATTCAGTCGATTCCGCCCGCTAGGGTCGTCTGCTCAGCGTAGTCGAGGTGCTTGACGAGCTGCGCGCGCAGCCGGGCACTTACCTCGGCAAATTCAATCGGGCCTGCATGTTCGCTCAGCTGGGTCATGGCCAGCCCAGCGTAACCGCAGGGATTAATCCGTCGGAAAGGCTCAAGGTTCATGTCCACGTTCAGGGCCAGGCCGTGAAAGGAACACCCCTTGCGAATCCGCAAGCCGAGGGAGGCGATTTTCGCGCCCTCGACATATACACCTGGTGCATCGGGCTTGGCTGTTGCCGGCACGCCGTAGCTGCCCAGCAGGGCCACCAGGCTCTGCTCGATGCGGCTGACCAGCTCGCGCACGCCAAAGCCCAGGCGGCGCACGTCCAGCAACAGGTACACCACCAACTGGCCGGGGCCATGATAAGTCACCTGGCCGCCGCGATCGACCTGTACCACGGGAATGTCGCCAGGCAACAGCACATGTTCGGCCTTGCCGGCCTGGCCCTGGGTGAACACCGACGGGTGCTGCACCAGCCAGACTTCGTCGGCGGTGCCGGCAGTACGCTGGTCGGTGAAGCGTTGCATCGCGTGCCAGGTTGGCTCGTAGGCCTTCAGGCCCAGCTCGCGAAAGCCCAGGGAGTGCAATGGCATCAGAGCACCATTTTCACTTTGCCGGTAGCGCGCAACTCACTGTTGATGTTGTAGAGCTGGTCTTGGTCAATGGCCAGGATGTGCAACTGCAGCGTCGTGTAGTTGCCGTTGCTGCTTTGGCGCTCGGCATTGATGTCATGGTTGATCTTGGCGTGCTTCTCGACGATCTCGATGACCATGGCCTTGAAACCCACGCCGGTGTCGCCGATGACCTTGATCGGATAATCAGCGCACGGGAATTCGATTTTTGGTTCTTTTACTTCGGTATCTGTCATGGCAGTAACGGCCTCGTAAGCCGAGAAAACGGACAGGCCCCCACCGCCTTCAGCGGTAGGGGCATGCGGATCAATGAATCAGTTGAACAGGCCGTAGAAGAATAGACGAATGCTATCCCACATGCGGCGGATGAAACCACCCTCGTCCACGGCGTCCAGTGCGATCAGGTCGGCACTGTGAACCACTTTGTCACCCATTTTGACTTCAACTTTACCGATCACGTCACCCTTGGCGATCGGCGCGGTCAGTTGCGGGTTCATGGTCATGGTTGCCGCCAGGTTTTTCAATTGGCCTTTAGGCAAAGTCATGGTCAGGTCGTCGGCCAGGCCGGCTTTGACCTGGTGGGTAGCACCCTTCCAGACCGGCGCCTGGGCAAGCTCGGTGCCCTTCTGGTAGAAGGTCTGGGTTTCGTAGAAACGGAAGCCATAAGTCAAAAGCTTCTGGGTTTCAGCGGCGCGAGCCTGTTCGCTGTTGGTGCCGAACACCACGGCGATCAGGCGCATGCCGTCACGTACCGCAGAAGACACCATGCAATAGCCGGCCTCTTCGGTGTGGCCGGTTTTCAAGCCGTCGACGGTCTTGTCGCGCCACAGCAGCAGGTTGCGGTTAGGCTGCTTGATGTTGTTCCAGAAGAACTCTTTTTGCGAGTAGATCGCGTAGTGAGCCGGGTCTTCGTGAATGATCGCACGAGCCAGCAGCGCCATGTCGTGGGCGGTGGAATAGTGCTCCGGGTTCGGCAGGCCAGTCGGGTTCATGAAGTGGCTGTTGGACATGCCGAGGGTTTCGGCCGTCTTGTTCATCATGTCGGCAAAGCCGTCCTCGCTGCCGGCGATGTGCTCGGACAGAGCGACGCTGGCGTCGTTACCCGACTGGATGATGATGCCGTGCAGCAGGTCGCTCACCGACACTTGCGAGCCGACTTTGAGGAACATCCGCGAACCGCCGGTGCGCCAGGCATTTTCACTGATGGTGACCGGGTCGTTCTCGCCGATCTGGCCGCGACGGATTTCCAGGGTCGCGATGTAGGCGGTCATCAGTTTGGTCAGGCTGGCCGGTGGCAAACGCTGATCGCCATTGTCTTCGACAAGGACGGTCCCGCTGGAGGCTTCCATCAGTACATAGGATTTGGCGGCCAGTTGTGGCGCTGCCGGCATCATCTGCTCTGCCGCCCACGCAGTTGGGGCGATCATCAGCGGTACTAGCAGGCATAGGCGTTTGGCAAAGGTGGTGATGTTCATCCGTCTCTCGAAATTGCTAATGGGCACCTGCCCGGAGTGGGCAAATATTGTTCCAGGCCTGCTGGCCTGGCTGGTAAAGGGCCTGTTACCGGCCACTCTATTGTTCGGCTGTCGACCTGGACAGTTCCCCCGCCTGTCGACACCCGAGGCACGAGCCCGTTTCCAGGCTCGAAAATCGTTATTCGGCTTTTACCAGGCTGGCCTGGCCAAGGTTGGCCATGCGTACGCTGTCCTGGGTCTGCTGGATTTCACCCTGCGTGCCGATCGGCCCCATCCGCACCCGATAGAGTGTTTGCTGGTTGCGCACGATCGAGCTCACGAACACCGGGGCCCGCACCATCGAGCTCAGCTTGGACCTCAGCAGCTCCGCAGCGTCCGGATTGGCGAACGCTCCCACCTGGAGATACTGGCCAGAGGCTGGTACAGAACCGTTTTTTTTTGCGTCCATCTGCATCGGCAGGACGGCGACGGCGTGTTGCTGCGGTGGCGGCGTGTATTGTTCCACGGTACCGGTGCTGGGCGTCAGCGCCGGTTGCGCCTGGGCGACGACCTGCGGCTGATCAAGCATCAACGGCGCCGGTTTGCCACGCTGGGCCCACCACTGCTGCGGGTCGATGCCTTCGACCTTGACCCGCGCGGTACCGATTTCGGCATAACCGAGCTTTTTGGCCGCGGCATATGACAGGTCGATGATGCGGTCCGAGTAGAACGGGCCACGGTCGTTGACCCGCAGGATCACGCTGCGGTTGTTGTCCAGGTTAGTCACCCGCACGTAGCTGGGCAACGGCAAGGTCTTGTGCGCGGCACTCATGCCGTACAGGTCATACACCTCGCCATTGGCGGTGTTCTGGCCGTGGAACTTGGTGCCGTACCAGGACGCGGTGCCCGTGGCCACGTAGGCCTTGGAGTCGCTGAGCGGGAAGTAAGTCTTGCCCAGCACCGTGTACGGGTTGGCCTTGTAGGGACCACTGTGCAGGGTAGGCGTGGCATCGGGAATACGCGACACGTCGACGTCCCACCACGGTGCGCCGTCCTTGTGGGCCCGGTTGATGTCCAGCCCCGGCTGCGAGCGGATGGTGTTGCCACTGCTGCTTTGCGGCGCGCGGCTGGTCGAACAGCTGACCACCAGCACGGCCAGCGCTGCGTAGCCCATCAGTTTCAACGGTGTGCGGATCGGCATTGCTCGCATTACTTCACGCCCCGTGCTTGAACCAGTGCTTCTGACAATTGATACACCGCCATGGCATACATCGCGCTGCGATTATAGCGAGTGATCGTGTAGAAGTTGCCCAGGCCCATCCAATACTCAGGGCCAAATTCGCCATCAAAGCGAAACGCCGTGACCGGCAAGTCGTCGCGCAACGCATCATGACTTGACCAGCCCAGTGCTCGCAACTCCCCAACGGTCTTTACCGGATCAATGCCCGGACTCAAACCTTCATCCACATGCTCGCCGCGCACCGTCGCCCGGCTGACCACCTGTTCGCCGGTCACCCAGCCATGACGCTTGAAGTAGCTGGCGACGCTGCCGATGGCATCTTCCGGATCGGTCCAGATATTGATGTGCCCATCACCGTCGAAATCCACCGCATAGGCGCGAAAACTGCTGGGCATGAACTGCGGCAGGCCCATGGCGCCGGCATACGAGCCCTTCAGCGTCATCGGGTCGACCTGCTCTTCACGGGTCAACAACAGGTACTCGCGCAGTTCCTTGCGAAAGAACTCGGCGCGCGGAGGGTAATCGAACGCCAACGTGGAAAGCGCGTCGATCACCCGGTAATTGCCGCTATTGCGACCGAAAAACGTTTCAACGCCAATGATCGCCGCGATGATCTGCGCTGGCACGCCGTATTCTTGCTCGGCGCGCGTCAAGGCCGCTTCGTTCTGCCGCCAGAAATCCACGCCACGGGCAATGCGCGCGTCGGTGATGAACAGTGGGCGGTACTCCTTCCACGGCTTGACGCGCTCGGCCGGCTTGGAAATAGCATCCAGGATGGCCTGCTTGCGCTGGGCGTTACGGAATACATCCATCAACTGTTCGCCGGCGAAGCCGTAGTCGCGGGTCATTTCACCGACGAACTCGGCCACCTGCGGCGAGCCTTCGTAATCACCGGCCGTCGCTTGCTGCGACGAGCCCAGGATGCCCACCAGGCCGACCCACGGAATGCAGCGAGCCGCCCAGTTGCGCAAAACTTGCATGTAATTCTTCACCTTAATCAAACTTGTGCAATCCACTTGCGATGGGTATGGATTGACATCAAAACCCCAAACGCTGACATCAGCGTTACCAGCGAAGTTCCGCCATAACTAATGAAGGGCAGCGGCACACCCACGACAGGCAACAGGCCACTGACCATACCGATATTGACGAAAACATAAACAAAAAACGTCATGGTCAGGCTGCCGGCAAGCAACTTGCCGAACAACGTCTGGGCCTGAGCGGTAATCACCAGGCCGCGACCAATCAACAACAGGTAGATCAACAGCAGCGCGCAAATACCCACCAGGCCGAACTCTTCGCCCAGTACCGCGATGATGAAGTCGGTGTGGCTTTCCGGCAAAAAGTCCAGGTGCGATTGGGTTCCCAGCAGCCAGCCCTTGCCGAATACCCCACCCGAGCCAATCGCCGCCTTGGACTGGATGATGTTCCAGCCGGTGCCCAGCGGGTCGCTTTCCGGGTCGAGGAAGGTCAGGATCCGCTGTTTCTGGTAGTCGTGCATGATAAAAAACCACATCGCTATCGCCACCGGCACGGCCGCGGCGATCACGCTGATGATCCAGCGCCAGCGCAGGCCAGCCATGAACAGCACGAAGGTGCCCGAGGCGAGAATCAGCAGCGAGGTGCCCAAATCTGGCTGGCGCACGATCAGGATGAACGGTATGCCGATCAGCATCAGGCTCGCGCCCACGTGCTTGAGCTGCGGCGGCAACGTGCGCTTGGCCAGGTACCAGGCGATGGTGGCCGGCATGATGATCTTCATGAACTCCGAGGGCTGGAAGCGAATCACCCCGGGGATGTTGATCCAGCGCGTGGCGCCCATGGCGTTGTGCCCCATCACGTCCACTGCCACCAGTAACACCACGCCGAGCACGTAGGCCATTGGCACCCAGCGCGCCATAAACCGTGGCTCCAACTGGGCGATGAAAAACATCGAGACCAGGCCGATGCCGAACGAGGTGGCCTGCTTGATCAGCAGGTCCCAGCTTTTGCCGCTGGCCGAATAGAGCACGAACAGGCTGCCGGCCGCCAAGGTCAGCAACAGGATCAACAACGGGCCATCGATGTGAATGCGCTGCAGGAAGCTGGCGCGACGGCGCATCACATCCTCGCTGGAGAGCATGCGATCGAAATTACTCTTCACGTGAAGTCGTCTCCGCTGCGGGGGTCGGGGTATTGCTGGCGTATTCGGGCTTGAGCTGGCCATCGCTGCCCAGCAGCCAGGCGTCCATCACCTGGCGCACCACGGGTGCCGCAACGCCGGAGCCGGACTCGCCGTTCTCGACCATCACCGCAACTACAATTTTGGGGTTGTCCGCCGGCGCAAACCCTACGAACAGGGCGTGGTCACGGTGGCGTTCCTGAACTTTGGAGCGATCGTACTTTTCGCCCTGCTTGATCGCGACCACCTGGGCCGTGCCGCTCTTGCCAGCGATGCGGTACTGCGAGCCAATGGCCGCCTTGCGCGCCGTGCCACGCGCACCGTGCATCACTTGCTGCATGCCGTGGTTGACCTTGAGCCAGTCGGAGGGGTCACGCAGCACGATGTCTTGCATCGGGTTCTCGTCCACCGGCGGCGTGCCTTCGATGGTCTTGGCCAGGTGCGGGCGGTTCCACTTGCCCTTGTTGGCCACCAGCGCGGTGGCCTGGGCCAACTGCAGCGGGGTGGCCTGCATGTAGCCCTGGCCGATGCCCAGGATCAGCGTTTCGCCCGGGAACCAGGCCTGGCGCCGCGTGACGCGCTTCCATTCGCGCGAAGGCATCAGGCCCGGTGATTCTTCAAACATGTCCAGCGAGACCTTTTGGCCAATACCAAACCGGTTGAGGTAGCCGGACAACCGATCGATGCCCAGCTTGTGCGCCAGATCGTAGAAGTAGGTGTCGTTGGAGCGCATGATGGCCGTGTCGAGGTCGACGAAGCCGTCCCCCGTGCGGTTCCAGTTGCGGTACTTGTGATCGTAATTGGGCAGTTGGTAGTAACCCGGGTCGAATACACGCGTCGACGCCGTGACCACGCCGCTGTCGAGCCCGGCAATCGCCACCGCCGGCTTGATGGTCGAACCCGGCGGGTACAGGCCACGCAGCACGCGGTTGAACAGCGGGCGGTCGATGGAGTCCCGCAGCTCGGCGTAAGCCTTGAAGCTGATCCCGGTAACGAACAGGTTAGGGTCAAAGCTCGGCTGGCTGACCATGGCCAGCACCTCGCCGGTGCTCGGGTCCAGCGCCACGATCGCGCCACGGCGCCCGCCCAGGGCCAGCTCCGCGGCTTCCTGCAACTTGATGTCCAGGCTCAGCACGATGTCTTTGCCCGGTACCGGGTCGGTACGCTTGAGCACCCGCAACACCCGGCCACGGGCATTGGTTTCGACCTCTTCGTAACCCACCTGGCCATGCAGGTCGTCTTCGTAAAAACGTTCGACGCCGGTCTTGCCGATATGGTGGGTACCGCTATAGGCCACCGAGTCGAGACTTTTCAGCTCTTTCTCGTTGATACGGCCCATGTAGCCCACCGAATGGGCAAAGTGCGCACCTTGCGGGTAGTGCCGCACCAACTGCGCCACCACTTCGACGCCCGGCAAGCGGAACTGATTCACCGCAATACGGGCAATCTGCTCTTCATTGAGTTCGAACAGAATAGGTACCGGCTCGAACGGCCGACGCCCCTGCTTCATGCGCTTTTCGAAGATGGCCCGGTCATCGGGCGTAAGCTGCAGCACCTCGACGATTACGTCGAGCACCTGCTGCCAGTCGCCGGAACGTTCGCGGGTCATGCTCAGGCTGAAGCTGGGTCGGTTGTCCGCCACCACCACACCATTACGGTCGAAGATCAGCCCACGCGAAGGCGGAATCGGTTGCACATGCACCCGATTGTTCTCCGACAGCGTGGAGTGATACTCGTACTGAATGACCTGGAGGAAATACAGCCGCGCGATCAGCACGCACACCAGCACCACGACCGCCACCGCACCGACCACGACGCGGCCACGCACCAGGCGGGCGTCTTTCTCGTGATCCTTGAGGCGAATCGGCTGGGTCATTGAAGGCGCACAGGCTTATTTGTGATAAGGGTGCCCGGACAGGACAGTCCAGGCGCGATACAGCTGCTCACCAATCAGGATCCGCACCAGCGGGTGCGGCAAGGTCAACGGTGACAGCGACCAGCGCTGATCCGCCCGCGCACAGACTTCCGGCGCCAGCCCCTCGGGGCCGCCGACCATGAAGTTGACGGTGCGCGAATCCAGCCGCCAGCGGTCCAGTTCCACCGCCAGTTGCTCGGTGCTCCAAGGCTTGCCGTGCACTTCCAGCGTGACAATGCGCTCGCCCGGGCCGACCTTGGCCAGCATCGCCTCGCCTTCCTGACGGATAAAGCGGGCGACGTCGGCGTTTTTGCCGCGCGTGTTCAGCGGGATCTCGACCAGGTCCAGAGCCAGCTCCGACGGCAGACGCTTGGCATATTCCTGCCAGCCGTCTTCCACCCATTTCGGCATGCGCGAGCCCACCGCAATCAGACGCAAACGCACAGCCAGGCCTTATTCGTGACCTGGGGTGTGGTGTGCAGCGCTGGCGGCGCGGCTTTGTTCGGCACCGGCCCACAGGCGTTCCAGGTCGTAGAACTGGCGAGCCGCGGCGGTCATCATGTGCACGATGACGTCGCCCAGGTCCAGCAGTACCCAATCGCTGTCGCCCTTGCCTTCTTCGCTCAACGGCTGCAGGCCCTTGGCCTTGACCACTTCGCGAACCTTGTCGAGCATGGCGCTGATCTGGCGGTTAGAGGTACCGGTGGCGATCAGCATGTAATCGGCAATGCTGGTTTTATCGCGAACATTCAGGACCTGGATGTCCAGGGCCTTGACGTCTTCCAGGGCCGCCGTTGCCAGTTCGACCACTTCTTCGCTGCTCATTACTTGCTTCTTCATATAAAACTCATTCAGTTCAATTCGGCGCTCGGTACAGCCCGTGCGCATCGATGTAGGCCAGCACCGCGTCCGGCACCAGGAAACGTACCGACTTCCCGCTGGCCAGCAGTTGACGGATCTGGGTGGCAGACACCGAAAGCGGCGTCTGCCAGACGAAAGCTATTTGCCCGCTCGGCCCCTTGAGGGCCGCCGGGTCACTGATGCAACGAGCGGCCAGCAGGTTGCGCAAGGCATCCGGTGGTTCGCTGTCGGCATCAGGGCGCTGCAACACCAGGATATGACAGTGCTGCAGCAGTTCTTCCCAACGATGCCAGGAAGGCAAGCCACAGAACGCATCCCAGCCCAGCAGCAAAAACAACGGGTCGTGTGCGCACAACTCAGCACGCATCGACTCCAGGGTGTCGATGGTGTACGACGGCTTGTCGCGCAACAATTCCCGGGCATCCACCGTCAATGGCGTAACACCCTGTACCGCTTTTTCGACCATGGCCAGGCGATCCTGCGCCGTTACCTGCGGCATGTCCCGATGGGGCGGCCGCGCGTTGGGCGTCAGGCGCAGCTCGTCGAAACCGAGCAGCTCGGCCACTTCCAGCGCGCTGCGCAGGTGGCCGATGTGCACCGGATCGAACGTGCCGCCCAGCACACCGACGCGCCGGGGCGCGGTCGGTGAAAGGTTTGCAGCGTCGGCCGCCCCAAGGCTTGAGTCGACCAAGTCAGGCCGGCTCCTGGCCGCGCAACTGACCGTCACCCACCACCACGTACTTCTCGCAGGTCAGGCCTTCCAGGCCTACCGGCCCGCGCGCGTGGATTTTATCGGTGGAAATCCCGATCTCCGCGCCCAGGCCATACTCGAAGCCGTCGGCGAAGCAGGTCGGGGTGTTCAGCATGACCGAACTGGAGTCGACTTCAGCCATGAACTGGCGGGCCTGCCCCTGGTGTTCGGTCACGATCGAATCGGTGTGGTGCGAGCCGTAGTGGTTGATGTGCTCGATGGCCTGCTCCAGGCCGTCGACGATACGGATCGACAGGATGGCCGCCAGGTACTCGGTGCTCCAGTCCGCCTCGGTGGCCGCGACCACTTCGACCAGGTCACGGGTACGCTCGCAACCGCGCAGCTCGACGCCTTTTTCGCGGAACTGGGCGGCCATGGCGGGCAGAAACTCGGCGGCGACGCGCTGGTCGACCAGCAGCGTTTCCATTGCGCCACAAATGCCGTAGCGGTAGGTCTTGGCGTTGAACGCGATGCGCTGGGCCTTGGCCAAGTCGGCATCGGCGGCCACGTACACGTGGCAGATGCCGTCCAGGTGCTTGATGACCGGCACCTTGGCATCGCGGCTAACGCGCTCGATCAGGCCCTTGCCACCGCGCGGCACAATGATGTCGACATACTCGGGCATGGTGATCAACGCGCCTACGGCGGCGCGGTCGGTGGTTTCCACCACTTGCACCACGGCCGGCGGCAGGCCGGCCTCGGCCAGCCCGCGCTGGATGCACACGGCGATGGCGCGGTTGGAGTGAATGGCCTCGGAGCCACCGCGCAGGATGGTCGCATTGCCGGACTTAAGGCACAGGCTGGCGGCGTCGATGGTGACGTTGGGCCGCGACTCGTAGATGATCCCGACCACACCCAGCGGCACGCGCATCTTGCCGACCTGGATACCGGATGGGCGATAGCTCATGTCGCGAATCGCCCCCACGGGGTCCGGGAGACTGGCCACCTGACGCAAGCCGACGATCATGCCGTCGATGCGCGCTGGGGTCAGCGCCAGGCGCTCGAGCATGGCCGGTTCCAAGCCATTGGCGCGGCCAGCGGCCAGATCTTGCTCGTTGGCGGCGGTGAGCTCGGCACGTGCGGCGTCCAACGCGGCGGCAGCAGCCTGCAATGCGCGGTTCTTCTGCGCGGTGCTGGCGCGACCGATCACGCGCGAAGCTTCGCGGGCGGCGCGACCCAAACGGGTCATGTAGTCAAGAACGGACTCAGTCATGGTCTCTGGTGGTCTTGGCAAAGAGGAAAGCGGCTGATTATAACTGTCACGTGGGCCCACGGACAGCGGCGGCAGGCGGATGGTCGAAATCTACTGGCAGAAGTTGATCGTTCAGCTTCGATTAAGCCGGATATTGCTATCATTCGGCCCTGATTCCTGCGCCTTGCGAATTGTTCGATGCCCGACAAGCCTTTGCCCTGGCCCACTGCCCACCCTTTGCCCGACGCCTTTTTCGACCGCGACGCCCAAACGCTCGCACGCGAACTGCTGGGCAAGGTGATCCGCCACCGGCAGGGTGATTTATGGCTTAGCGCGCGCATCATCGAGACAGAAGCCTACTATTTCACCGAAAAAGGCAGCCATGCATCCCTCGGCTACACCGAGAAACGCAAGGCGCTGTTCCTTGATGGCGGGCATATCTACATGTACTACGCCCGTGGCGGCGACTCGCTGAATTTCAGTGCCCAGGGCCCGGGTAACGCCGTATTGATCAAGTCCGCCTACCCGTGGGTAGATGACTACTCAGGCACCAACAGCCTGGCGCAGATGCAATTGAACAACCTGGATGCCAGTGGCCAGGTACGCCCCGATGCGCGCCTGTGCGCCGGGCAGACGCTGCTGTGCAAGGCGCTGGGCCTGAAAGTGCCGGAGTGGGACGCTCGGCGTTTCAATTTGCAACAATTGTTCGTAGAAGACCTCGGCATCATCCCGCAACACATTATCCAGACAACCCGCCTCGGCATCCCCCACGGCCGTGACGAACACCTGATGTACCGCTTCGTCGATGCCGAACATGCCCGCCACTGCACCCGCAACCCGTTGCGACGCGGGCAGGTTGAAGGGCGCGACTACCTTTTGCTCAACCAAGGAAACTGAACCATGGGCCCATGGCTCGATAGCATCACCGGCTGGCTGACGCTGCACCCGCAATGGCTGGGTTTGGCGATCGTGCTGGTGGCCGCCACGGAATGCCTGGCGATTGTCGGGCTGATTGTACCGGGCACCGTATTGCTTTTCGGCATCGCGGTGTTGGCAGGGGGCGGCGCGCTGTCATTGAGCCAGGCGTTGCTGCTCGGCTTTCTGGGCGGGCTGATTGGCGACGTACTGTCCTACACGGTAGGCCGACGCTTCCATCAGAACATTCGGCGCCTGCCCGTGCTGCGCAATCACCCGGAATGGATCAACCGCGCCGAAGGCTATTTCCAGCGCTACGGGATTGCCAGCCTGCTGGTGGGTCGCTTCATCGGCCCGCTGCGACCGATGCTGCCGATGGTGGCAGGCATGTTCGACATGCCGGTACTGCGCTTTATCGGCGTCAGCCTGTTGGCCGGCGCCGGCTGGTCGGTGGTGTACATCATGCCGGGCTGGGCCACGGGTGCGGCCATGCGCCTGCCGCTGCCTGATGGTTTCTGGCCGCAAGCCGGCATCGTCGCTGCCGCCTTTGCAATTCTGATTGGCTTGAGTGTCCACGCCAGCCTGCGCCGCTTGCCACGCGCTACCCAATTGATCGCGGCGCTGTGCCTGTTGTTGATGGCGGCGCTGTTTATCGGCTACCCCTACCTCAACCACCTCGACCAGGGCGTAATGGCGCTGGTGCAGGAACACCGTGGCCCGGCGGCAGACCGCTTTGCGGTGATGCTGACGCGCATGGGCGACTTCCGCGCCCAACTGACGCTGGCCGGGATCGTCTGTGCCCTGCTGCTCATCTTGCGCCAGTGGCGGCCGGCGCTCTTTGCCGTTTCGACGTTATTGCTGACGGCCTTGGGCAATGGCGCCAGCAAATGGTTTTTCGCCCGCACCCGCCCCGAGGTGCTGCTGACCCCGCTGCACAGCTACAGCATGCCCAGCGGGCACAGTTCGGCCTCGTTTGCCTTTTTCATGACCCTGGCGGTCCTGGCCGGTCGCGGCCAGCCCACCCGCATGCGCCTGACCTGGTTGCTGCTGGGCGGTATTCCGGCGCTGTTCATCGCCATGTCGCGGGTGTACCTGGGCGCCCATTGGCCAACGGACATTATGGCCGGGGCGCTGCTGGCCTGCTTCATGTGCGCGGCCTGCCTGAGCGTAATGCAATACAAACAGCCGCTGCCGACCATGGCGCCACGGGTATGGGCGATCATCTTGCCGGTGTGCCTGGCGACATTGGGGTACTTTGCGTTCAAATCGATCCCGCATGCGATGCTGCGGTACCAATACTAGATAGCGGTGCAGTGTTCGCGAATAAATCCGCCGCTACAGACGCGCGGCGCCCCTGTAGGCGCGGATTCATCAGCGAATGGCCCTCAGGCAAAAAGCTCGCCTTGGAGGTCATCCAATAACAGCTGGATCTTCTCCAGGCGCAGCTGTGGATCGCCGATCTCCAGCAGGTCGAGCTTGTCCAGCTCAGGGAATGGCAGCAGATACGCCAGTTGATTGCTCAACGACTGGCGCCCCTCGGCCCCGCTGGTCATGTTCAGCGCCGCCACCATCGGGTGCTCGGCCAGTGCCTTGAGCAGCGCCAGCAGGTCGTCGTCCTCATCCTCCAACGGCGCGTCGGCGGGCTCGTCCAGCCACTCAACCTCGCCCATCAACAATTGGTCGCGCCGGGTCTCGGTATGCGTCACCCGAAAGCGTCGCCCACCCTGCACGCGAATCCCCAGCAGCCCGTTTTGCTGCTGCTGGAAGTCGGTGATCCGCGCCTCGCAGCCAACCATTGCATGGTCGTTGGGCACAGCCCCGACTTCCTGGCCTTCGAGGATGCACACCACGCCAAAGCCGCCACCCTGTTTCATGCAGCGGCCGATCATGTCCAGGTAGCGTGCCTCGAAAATCTGCAGGTCGAGGGTGCAACCGGGGAACAGCACGGTATTGAGGGGAAACAACGGCACCATCATCTGCACATTCCTTAAACGAACAGGCTGACCGCCAACGGCAAGAACACCGCCGTGGCCACACCCATCAAGCTCATCGCCAGCGCGGCAAACGCACCGCACTCTTCACTTTCCTGCAGGGCGACCGAGGTGCCCACCGCGTGTGCGGTCATGCCAAGGGCCATTCCGCGTGCAGCAGGGTTATTGACCCGCAAACGGCTCAACAGTGCCGGGCCAAAGATTGCCCCGATCACGCCGGTGATCAACACGAACACCGCCGCCAACGCCGCCACCCCGCCAATCTGCTCGGCCACCAGCATGGCAATGGGCGAGGTTACCGACTTGGGCGCCATGGTCATCAAAATCATGTGCTCGGCGCCAAAGCTCCAGGCCAGCAGCACGCCGAGGCCAGTGGCGAGCACCCCGCCCACTACCAGCGTAGTCAGGGTGGGCCAGAATAGCTGTCGAATACGCCGCAGGTTCAGGTACAACGGCACTGCCAGGGCCACCGTGGCCGGGCCCAGCAGGATGCTGAGGATTTCCGTGCTTTTGCGGTATTCGACGTAGGTCAGCCCGCAGCCCAGCAACACTGCCACCACCAACACCATGGACACCAGCACCGGCTGCAGGAAGATCCAGCGGGTTTTCTCGTAGGCTGCCAACACCACCTGGTAGGCGCCCAGGGTGATGCCAATACCGAACAGTGGGTGATGGATGACCGATTCGACAGCGCCGTGCCAATCAAGCGTCATGCCGAGCACCTCGCCGCGAGCGCCGGTCGATGAGTTTCTGCATCAACACCCCGGCAAAGGCCATGGAAATCAGCAGCGACAGCACCAGGGTGCCAACGATGGCCCAGAAATCCGCAGCGATATCGGCGGCATACACCATCACGCCCACCGCGGGCGGCACCAGCAACAGCGGCAAGTAACGCAGCAAGCTGCTGGCCGCCTCGTTCAGAGGCGCACCCACTTCGCCGCGAATGATCAGAAAAATCAGCAGCAACAACAGGCCGATGATCGGCCCCGGCAATATCGTGAAAAACAAATGATTGAGCGCCGTGCCCATCAGCTGGAACAGCACCAACCACGTCAAACCGCGTAACAACATGACCTTTCTCCCCCTGGCACGCGGCGCCATTATAAGCACGCGCCTGCCTGCCCTATAAACCGCCATTCGCCAAAGCCATACAGGCTTGACCGTACGCGGGCGGCGTGATGATCTACGGGTTCGAACTGCCCACAGAGCAAGTCGTGAAAAAGACGCCAACAAGGAGAGTCCAATGCCCTATGTACCTGTTGCAGAGCTCAAGCAGTATGTTGGAAAGGAACTCGGACGTTCCGAATGGTTGCTGATTGACCAAGAGCGCATCAACCTGTTCGCCGAAGCCACCGGCGACTTCCAGTTCATCCATATCGACCCGGTCAAAGCCGCGCAAACCCCCTTCGGCAGCACCATCGCCCACGGTTTTCTGTCCCTGTCGCTGATCCCCAAGCTGATGGAAAGCATTTTGGTGCTGCCTGAAGGCTTGAAAATGGTGGTCAACTACGGCCTGGACAGCGTGCGTTTCATCCAGCCGGTCAAGGTGAACTCAAAAGTCCGACTGAAGGTCGAGATGACCGAAGTGACCGAGAAAAAACCCGGCCAATGGCTGCTCAAGGCCACTGCCACACTGGAAATCGAAGGCCAGGAAAAGCCTGCGTTTATCGCAGAACCCCTGTCGCTCTGCTTCGTGTAGGCACTGCGCAAGTGTGAAACAGTCGCTATGACTGTTTCACACGGGACGTTCTACGGCATACTCGGGCCCTTACTTGCCCGGATCCCGCCATGCGCCCACTCGTTCCTCTCGCCCTGACCCTGCTGCTCGCTGCCTGCGGTGATGGTGAATCGCTTTCGCCACCGGACGCTCGCCTGCCCGATGGCGGCCGCTACCGGGGCGAGGTGGTCAATGGGCTGCTGCAGGGCCAAGGCCGCATCGACTACCCCAACGGCAGTTGGTATGCCGGGGTCTTTCTGAATGGCCAGTGGCATGGCGAAGGCGAATGGCACGGCAGTAACGGCGAGGTCTATCGCGGCCAATTCTCCCAGGGGCTGTTCCACGGCCAGGGCACCTTGAGCGCCAACGGCGGTACCTACACGGGTGAGTTCAAACTGGGCCGCCGCGACGGCGAAGGCGCGCTCAAGGACGCCGGGCAAACCTACCGCGGCGGCTTCAAGGCCGACCAGTACTCCGGCGCAGGCCATCTGGAGTTGGTGGACGGCAGCGAATACCAAGGCTTTTTCAGCAATGGCAAGCCCAACGGCGAAGGCGTGCGCAGTGATGCCGACGGCAATCAGTTCAGCGGCAACTTCACCAATGGTCAGTTGGAAGGCCATGGCACCTTTAGCGGCGCAGAGGGTGACCAATACATCGGCAGCTTCCACAACAACCAGCTCGATGGCCGCGGGCGCTACGAAAGCGCCGACGGCGACGTGTGGATCGGCCAGTTCAAGGAAGGCTCGCTGACCGGCGACGGGGAAATGTTCGGTAGCGATGGCAGCCATTACAAAGGGCAATTCCAGGACTGGCATTTTGCCGGCCCGGGCTTTCTGGCGCTGGCGGACGGCAGTACCTACCAAGGCGGCTTCGCCAACGACGCCTACCAGGGCCGCGGCACCCTGACCCACAAGGATGGCAGCGTTGAGAGCGGCCAGTGGGCCAATGGCCAGCGGGTACGTGATGGCCAGGGCAAACTGCTGCCAGACACCCTGGAACTGGGCCTGCTGAACCAGGGCCGCCTGCTCGATCAGGCGCTGGCCGCCATACCCGCGACGACCCCCGGCATCAAGCTGTACAGCCTGACCCTGGCCGGTGACGGCAAGCAAAGCGTGTTCATGCGCGAGGCCGATTACGTCAGCAAGATGCTCGGCAGCCGCTTCGGTGCGTTCGGCCGGATCAGCCTGATCAACCATCGCGACCACCTGGACGACCGGCCCATGGCCAGCCGGGAAACCCTGAGCCGCGCCGTGCAAACCCTGGCCGAGCGCAGTGGCCCGGACGACCTGGTGTTCATCTACCTGACCAGCCACGGCACCCATGACCACGAACTGGTGCTGGACCTGCCGCGCCTGCAACTGGCCGACCTGCCTGCCGACGAACTGGCGGCGATACTGGCCCCGCTGAAAAACCGCGACAAGATCATTGTGATATCGGCTTGTTATTCCGGGGGGTTCATCCCGGCGCTCAAGGATGACAAAACCTTAATCATGACCGCCTCCCGAGCCGATAGAGTGTCATTCGGGTGTTCCGAAGAAGCCGACTTCACCTACTTTGGCGATGCCCTGTTCGCGCAAGCACTGAACGACACGGACGACCTGCAGCAAGCCTTCGAACTTGCTCGCAAGCACGTTGCCGAAAGGGAGAAGGCCGAGAATTTCGAGGCTTCGGAGCCACAAATCTGGGCTCCGAAAGGCGTACTGGCGCATTGGCAGCGCTTGCGCCAGCAACAGGCAAGGAACGCATTGCAAAGTGCAGCGTTGAGCACGGCAAAAAGTGCCCAGACGCACTAAGCTAAGTGTAACGAGGGAGAGACATCATGTATCTGACGCCCCAGCACATACTGCTCGCCGGAGCTACCGGCCTGACCGGTGAACACCTGCTTGATCGGCTGCTCAATGAGCCGACCGTCAGTCGTGTCCTGGCCCCTACTCGTCGCCCCTTGGCCGAGCACCCACACCTGGTGAACCCCGTAGGGCAGATCGAAGAGCTGTTGCCCGAGCTCGGCGGCCGGGTCGACATTGCTTACTGCTGCCTGGGCAGCACCATCAAGCAGGCCGGCTCACAGGAAGCGTTCCGTCAGGTAGACCACGACCTGGTGGTGGCTTACGCCAAACGCGCGCGCGAGCTGGGTGCGCGACACTTGCTGGTCATCAGCGCCATCGATGCCGACGACAAGTCGAAGATCTTCTACAACCGCATAAAAGGCGAAACCGAACGCGATCTCAGGGCGCAGGATTGGCCGCAACTGACCATCGTGCGGCCTTCCCTGCTGCTGGGTAACCGCACCGAGCCGCGCCTGGCCGAGCAACTGGCGGCCCCCATCGCCAAACTGATTCCCGGCAAGTACCGTGGCATCGAAGCGTGCCAACTGGCCAGGGCGCTGTGGCGCCTGGCGCTGGAAGAGCAGGAGGGTATCCGCGTGGTGGAATCAGACGAGCTGCGCCGGCTGGGCAAGTGATCGCCGCGTCAAAGCCCACCCTGGGCGTTGTAGCTGACGCCAAGCACAGTCAGCAGCGACAACGGTAGCAACAGCGTATCGAGCAAGGTGCTTGCTGGCAGGTCCACGTAAGGATAAGCCGGCGGCTCAGTGCCGAACTTGTCCTTCGGGCAGCAGCCCCCCTCTATCGCATACCAATCGAGCCGCGCACCGGAATACACGATCGGTGCGCCGGGCTTGTTCGCGTCCAGCGTGCTGATGGTCGCGCAGCCACCCAGCTGCAGCGCCAGCACGGCGCCCGCCCAGGCCTTATTCATCGGCGCCGAAGTGGTGCTCGCCCCATCGCGGCAACATGTCCTGAGGGATGTTCAACAGGTTAAGCACGCGGGCCACGACGAAATCGACCAAGTCGTCGATGGTTTGCGGCTGATGGTAGAAACCCGGCGAAGCAGGAAGGATCACCGCGCCCATCTGCGACAGCCTGAGCATGTTTTCCAGATGGATGGTGGAGTACGGCGCCTCGCGGGGTACCAGGATCAGCTGCCGGCGCTCCTTGAGGGTCACGTCCGCCGCCCGCTCGATCAGGTTGTTGCAAGCGCCGGTAGCGATCGCCGACAGAGTGCCGGTGGAACACGGCACCACTACCATCGCGCTCGGCGCACCGGAGCCGGACGCCACGGGCGACATCCAGTCTTCCTTGCCATATACCCGAATCTGCCCGGCGGAAGCACCGGTGTATTCGGTGAGGAATGCCTGCATCATCTGGGGCTTGGGCGGCAGCAGCACGTCCGTTTCGGTCGACATCACCAGCTGCGCCGCTTTGGAAATAAGGAAATGCACCTCACGATCCTCGCGCACCAGGCAGTCGAGCAGGCGCAGGCCATACTGCGCCCCTGAAGCGCCGGTCATGGCCAACGTGACGCGCTCCGGGCCGCTCACCGCAGCGCCTCGGCCAGTTTGCCGTGCAGGCCGCCGAAACCGCCATTGCTCATGATAACCACGTGAGTACCGGGCTTGGCCTGGCTTTTGACCCGTTCGATGATGCCTTCCAGCGAATCCGACACCACCGACGGCACGCTACACAGCGCGGCGGTAGCGGCCAGGTCCCAGCCCAGATTCGCTGGCGCATACCAGATCACCTGGTCGGCATCACGCACGCTGTCTGGCAGCCCGTCGCGGTGCGCGCCCAGCTTCATGGAATTGGAGCGTGGCTCGATCACCGCGATCAGCGGGGCATCGCCAATACGCTTACGCAAACCATCCAAGGTGGTGGCGATGGCCGTGGGGTGGTGGGCAAAGTCATCGTAAATGGTCACGCCCTGAACGTTGGCGACCACTTCCATGCGCCGTTTGACGTTCTTGAATGCGCTCAAACCTTCGATCGCCATGGCCGGCACCACACCCACATGGCGTGCCGCAGCCAAGGTGGCCAAGGCATTGGCGACGTTGTGCTGGCCGGTCAAAGGCCAATCGACGGTGCCTTGCACCTCACCCTGGAACAGCACTTCGAAGCGCGAGCCGTCTTCGCTGAGCAGCCTGGCCTGCCATTGGCCACCTGCACCGGTGGTTTGCACCGGGGTCCAGCAGCCCATGTCGATCACGCGCTTGAGTGCAGGCTCGGTGGTGGGGTGAATGACCAGGCCTTCGCTTGGGATGGTGCGCACCAGATGGTGGAACTGCCGCTCGATGGCCGGCAGATCGGGGAAAATGTCTGCATGGTCGAATTCCAGGTTGTTCAAAATCGCCGTGCGCGGGCGGTAGTGGACGAACTTGGAGCGCTTGTCGAAGAAGGCGCTGTCGTACTCGTCGGCCTCAACCACGAAGAACGGCGTACCCCCCAGGCGGGCCGACACGGCAAAGTTCTGCGGCACGCCACCGATCAGGAAACCCGGGCTCATGCCGGCATGTTCCAACACCCAGGCGAGCATGCTGCTGGTGGTAGTCTTGCCATGGGTGCCGGCCACGGCCAGTACCCAGCGGCCTTGCAACACATGATCGGCCAACCACTGCGGGCCGGACACGTACGGCAGGCCCTTGTTCAGCACATATTCAACAGCTGGGTTGCCTCGCGACAGCGCATTGCCGATCACCACCAGGTCAGGCGCAGGCTCCAGCTGGGCCGCGTCGTAGCCTTGGTGCAGTTCAATGCCTTGAGCCTGCAATTGCGTGCTCATCGGCGGGTAGACATTGGCGTCGGAGCCGGTCACGTGGTGGCCCAACTCCTTGGCGAGCACCGCCAGCGAACCCATGAAAGTGCCGCAGATACCGAGAATGTGAATATGCATGATTGACCTCGTAAAACATCGAGGCAGGTTAGCGTAGGGTAGGAAAAATCTCACGTATTCATTACAACGCACCCGGTAGGAGCGGATTTATCCGCGAGAGTACGCCGCGTTGTAACAGGTAGACCGCAGCGCACTCTTGCGGGTAAATCCGCTCCTACGGGCCTGATTCACGCCGTTTTGGAGAGGTTGTGCTTACGTAATTTTCTATACAACGTATTGCGGCTTATCCCCAACTGCTCGGCCACGTGGGTCATGTGCCAGCGCTGCTGCTCCAGCGCGCTGAGTAACGTTGCGCGCTCCGCTTCGGCCAACGGCATTTCTACCATCGGCACCTCGGGTTCTGCTTGCAGTACATAGGCCGGCAGGTCATCCAGGCTGATCACTCCGCCTTCGCTCAATGCCACCAAAGTGCGTAACACCGTACGCAGCTGCCTCACGTTGCCGGGCCAGGCATAGGCCAGCAAGGCCTCGCGGGCTTCCGGGGCGATTATCATGGCTTCATTGCCCGCCTCCTGTTTGAGCAGGAACGCCAGCAACTGCGGCTTGTCAGCACGCTCACGCAAGGCCGGCAAAGCCACTTCCAGACCGTTGAGGCGGTAGTACAAGTCTTCGCGGAAACTGCCGTCCTTCACTCGCTCCAGCAGGTTGCGGTGAGTAGCGCTGATGATGCGCACATCCACCGCCTGCGGCTCGCCGCCGATGGGCACGACCATGCGGTCTTCCAATACCCTTAGCAACCGAGTTTGCAGGGCCAGCGGCATGTCACCGATTTCATCCAGCAACAACGTGCCGCCGTCAGCCTGCTGCAACTTGCCGCGCATGCCTTCTTTGCGGGCGCCGGTAAAACTGCCGCCGCGGTAACCGAATAGCTCACTTTCGATCAGGCTTTCCGGAATAGACGCACAGTTGAGCGCGACGAAAGCCTTACCCCCTCGCCGGCTGGCCTGGTGCACGGCCTTGGCGAATGCTTCCTTGCCCGACCCGGTCTCACCGTTCACCAGCAGCGGTACATCGCGCTCGAACACCTTCAATGCGCGGCGAAAGCTCAATTGCAGCGCTTCATCCCCAAGGCAGATATCCACAGGGGCTACTGCCACAGGCCTTTGCGCAAGTGCCGGCGCCTGCACTGGCACCGACCGTTGTGCCTGGCCACGCAAACTGGCAAACAAAATGCGCCCATCAGCGCTGCGTAACGGCCAACTGGCGGTGGCCGAAGCACTGGCACGCCCCAGCAATTGGTCCAGCGAGCAATCAAAGAACGCTTCCACCGGCTGCCCAAGCAGGCTCACCCGCAAGTGCCCAAGCAGGTTCAAGGCGCTTTGGTTGACCGCGCTTATACGCCCCTCTCCGTCAAACGCCAGCAGGCCTTCGCTGAACAGCCCTACCGATTCGGCCTGCAGGTGAAAGCGCAACAGCCACTGGTTTTCGAAATGACGGAGGAAATAGCAGCTCTCGATCATCTTCGCCGACAGGTTGACCAACGCCATGGTGTGGAACTGGCTTTGCCGCGAAACTTCGTGACGAGCCGACGACACATCCAGCACCGCCAGCAACTCGCCGTGGGGGTCGAATACCGGGCTGGCCGAACACGTCAGGCCGGTGTGCCGACCGCGAAAATGCTCATCCTGGTGAATGGTCAGCGCCTGGCGCTCGACCAGGCAGGTGCCGATGCCGTTAGTGCCCTCGCGCGCCTCGCTCCAATCGGCGCCCAGCCAGAGCCCGGCGCGCTCGAATACCCGGCGCTCGGCAGAAGCGGTCACGCAATTGAGGATCACCCCCCGGGCATCGGTCAGCAGCACTGCATGCCCGGCACCGGAAAGCTGCTGGTGCAGGCTGTTCATTTCACCGTCGGCAATCTGCAACACCTGCTGCAAACGCTCGCGGCTTTCCAGCACGCGGCCGTGTTCCAGCACCGTGGGGGCTATGGCGAGCGAGGGGTCGAGGTGGTAATCCTTCAGGCAACGCAACCAGGAACGGGCGATCGACGGATCGCTACCGGGGCCCTGCGAATGGCGCTGGCCTTGAGTCACCGTCAGCACCTGGCGGGCGTGGCGGCTCAGATGTTCGTCATGCATTTCTTATTATTCTCCCTTAGGGGCTTTGATCAGCATCCTCTTGCTGCCCGGGCATTGCAACCTTGGCCACCGCCCGTGCAATCGACTGCGCCATTAACGGTACAAAGTGTCACCCCCCGCCTGTACCACATGCGCCCCATCGGACCCTGCAGATTGTTTTGCCGATGGTTGCAGGGCCCATTCCTGCGGGGTTTGGACGCACTGGCCCAACCTTTGCTCTACGCTTATCAAACGCTGTAAACGCGTCCTCCCAAAAAAACACAATAGTCAGGAGATACTCACCATGCGTTACGCCCATCCCGGTACTGAAGGCGCCCTGGTTACATTCAAAAGCCGCTACGGGAATTACATCGGCGGCGAATTCGTCGCGCCTGTCAAAGGTCAGTACTTCACCAATACTTCCCCGGTCAATGGCCAGCCCATTGCCGAATTCCCGCGTTCCACTGCCGAAGACATTGATAAAGCCTTGGATGCGGCACACGCCGCCGCCGACGCCTGGGGCAGCACCTCGGTGCAGGCGCGCTCCCTGACCCTGCTGAAAATCGCCGACCGCATCGAGCAAAATCTCGAACTGCTGGCCATTACCGAAACCTGGGACAACGGCAAGGCCGTGCGCGAAACCCTGAACGCCGACATCCCACTGGCCGCCGACCACTTCCGCTACTTCGCCGGCTGCCTGCGCGCCCAGGAAGGCAGCGCCGCCGAGATCGACGGCAATACCGTGGCCTATCACATCCACGAGCCGCTGGGCGTGGTCGGGCAGATCATCCCGTGGAACTTCCCCATCCTGATGGCTGCCTGGAAACTCGCCCCGGCCCTGGCCGCCGGCAACTGCGTGGTGCTCAAGCCTGCCGAGCAAACCCCGCTGGGCATCACCGTGCTGATGGAACTGATCGGCGACCTGCTGCCACCTGGCGTGCTCAACGTGGTGCAGGGCTTCGGCAAAGAAGCCGGCGAAGCACTGGCTACCAGCAAACGCATCGCCAAGATCGCCTTCACCGGCAGCACCCCGGTGGGCTCGCACATCATGAAATGCGCCGCTGAAAACATCATCCCGTCCACCGTGGAGCTGGGCGGCAAGTCGCCGAACATTTTCTTCGAAGACATCATGCAGGCCGAGCAAAGCTTCATCGAGAAGGCCGCCGAAGGCCTGGTGCTGGCATTCTTCAACCAAGGCGAGGTGTGCACCTGCCCATCACGCGCATTGGTCCAGGAGTCCATCTACCCGGCGTTCATGAAAGAGGTGATGAAAAAAATCGAGCAGATCAAGCGCGGCGACCCGCTGGACACCGACACCATGGTCGGCGCCCAAGCCTCCGAGCAGCAGTTCGACAAGATCCTTTCTTACCTGGAAATCGCCAAGAACGAAGGTGCCGAACTGCTCACCGGCGGCCAGGTGCAGAAGCTCGAAGGCAGCCTGTCGACCGGTTATTACATCCAGCCGACCCTGCTCAAGGGCAACAACAAGATGCGCGTGTTCCAGGAAGAAATCTTCGGCCCGGTGGTGAGCGTCACCACGTTCAAAGACGAAGCCGAAGCCCTGGCCATTGCCAACGACACCGAGTTCGGCCTGGGCGCCGGCGTGTGGACGCGCGACATCAACCGTGCCTACCGCATGGGCCGCGGGATCAAGGCCGGCCGCGTCTGGACCAACTGCTACCACCTGTACCCGGCCCACGCAGCATTCGGCGGTTACAAAAAGTCTGGTGTCGGCCGTGAAACCCACAAGATGATGCTGGACCACTACCAACAGACCAAAAACCTGCTTGTGAGCTACGACATCAACCCGCTCGGCTTCTTCTAAGCCCGGCATCGGTCAGCGCGCACAGGCCCTGCCTGTGCGCGCTGATTCATTTCAGCGTCGGTTTGATTGCGCTTTCTAATGCTTTTAGGCAGCATCCAGCCAACGGCATGCCTTGAGTTCGCCGCTAATCCCGATAGAACGTGAGGCCTTTTATGCGCATCATTCAAGCAACCCTCGAACATCTGGACCTGATCGCCCCCCTATTCGTCAAATATCGCGAATTCTACGGCGAACTGCCCTACCCCGATTCGTCCCGCGCGTTTCTCGAAAAACGCCTGCGCCGCAAGGAATCGGTGATCTACCTGGCCATGCCAGACGACGATGACGGCAAACTGCTCGGTTTCTGCCAGCTGTACCCCAGCTACTCGTCGCTATCGCTCAAGCGTGTGTGGATCCTCAACGACATTTATGTCGCCGAAGACGCCCGCCGCCAACTGGTCGCCGACCACCTGCTGAAAACCGCGAAGAAGATGGCCAAGGAGACCCAGGCCGTGCGCATGCGTGTTTCTACCAGCGCCAACAACGAAGTGGCGCAGAAAACCTACGAGTCCATTGGTTTTCACGTGGATAACGAGTTCATCAACTACACCTTGCCGATTTCCTCGGACTGACGCCCTCCCCGCGCAGCCTGCGTCGCGGATGAACCCGCTCGGGTTTGTCCGTGATCAATCGTCATGCTTCACCCGGACATCACTCGCTACAATCTCCACGGGCATAATTACCAGCCAGTCGTATAATGCCACCCTCAAAGCTGTAAGATTTTTTACCCTGCTCGGCTTTCCGCCTCCTTCGTTTTAATCAAGTCCGTAGGTTCGGGCTTCGCGCACAGGTGTCGTACATGGATTTCAACCCGCTTGACCTCATTCTCCATCTCGACGTTTACCTGGACCTGCTGGTCAATAATTACGGCCAGTGGATCTACGCGATCCTGTTTTTGGTGATCTTCTGCGAAACCGGCCTGGTGGTGATGCCGTTCCTGCCAGGCGACTCGCTGCTGTTCATCGCCGGCGCCGTGGCCGCAGGCGGCGGCATGGACCCCTTCCTGCTGGGCGGGCTGCTGATGGCCGCGGCTATCCTGGGCGACAGCACCAACTACATCGTCGGCCGCACCATCGGCAAAAAGCTCTTCAGCAACCCCAACTCGAAGATCTTCCGCCAGGATTACCTGCGCCAAACCCACGACTTCTACGAACGCCATGGCGGCAAAACCGTCACCTTGGCGCGCTTCCTGCCGATCCTGCGCACCTTCGCGCCGTTCGTCGCCGGTATCGGCAAGATGTACTACCCGCGCTTCCTGATGTTCAGCGTGATCGGCACGGTGGCCTGGGTGGGCGGCCTGGTCGCCTTGGGTTATTTCTTCGGCAACGTGCCGATCATCAAGAAAAACCTGACCCTGCTGATTGTCGCCATCATCCTGTTGTCGCTTATCCCAATGATCATCGGCATCGTTCGCAGCCGCATGGGCAACTCGACGAAGGCGCAATCGAACTAAGCATGTGGTCCCTGCGCGCCTGGCGCCGCCGTCGCACACTGGCCAAAAACCCGCTGCCACCGGCGCTGTGGCAGCGAGTTCGCCAGCACTTGGCGATTCTCGACGGCCTGACTGACGAACAAGACCAGTGGCTGCAAGAGCACAGCGTGCTGTTCCTGGCCAGCAAGCACCTCACGGCCCTCAACGGCGTGGAACTGGACGACGAAAGCCGTCTGCTGCTGGCCGCCCAGGCCCAACTGCCGCTGTTGCACCTGGGCGACCTGGACTGGTACCGCGGCTTCCACGAAATCGTGCTGTACCCCGATGACTTCCTGAGCCCGCAACGCCACCGCGATGCCAGCGGCATCGAGCACGAATGGGCCGGCGAGCACAGCGGCGAAGCCTGGCAACAAGGCCCGGTAATCCTTGCCCTGCCCGGGGTACTGGCCAGCGGCGGCTGGGAAGGCTACAACCTGGTCATCCACGAACTGGCGCACAAACTCGACATGCTCAACGGCAGCGCCAACGGCCTGCCGCCGCTGCATTCGGACATGCGCATCAGCGACTGGTCCAAAGCCATGCAGCACGCCTACGACGACCTTAACCGGCAACTGGACCGCAACCCGGACCACGAGACCGAGATCGACCCCTACGCGGCGGAAAACCCCGCCGAATTCTTTGCCGTCACCAGCGAATACTTCTTCAGCGCCCCCGACCTGCTGGCCCAGGCCTACCCAGAGGTTTACCTGCAGCTCAAGGCCTTCTACCGCCAAGACCCGTTGACCCGCCTGCAGCACCTGCAACACAGCCATCCCAGCTACCAGGCTGCCCACGACGCCTGACGGGCCGGGCGTGGCAACACGGTTAAACTATGCAATAATCGCTGCCACTTTTTGGCCTACACGGCCATTTGAACTGGCCTACAACGGGGGCACCGCCCAATGAGCTACAGCAAGATTCCGGCTGGCAAAGACCTGCCGAACGACATCTACGTCGCCATCGAGATTCCGGCCAACCACGCGCCGATCAAATACGAAATCGACAAGGACAGTGATTGCCTGTTCGTCGACCGTTTCATGGCCACCCCAATGTTCTACCCGGCCAACTACGGTTTCATCCCCAACACCCTGGCCGACGACGGTGACCCCCTCGACGTGCTGGTCGTGACCCCGTACCCAGTGTCCCCAGGCTCGGTCATCCGCGCCCGCCCGGTCGGCATCCTGCACATGACCGACGACGGCGGCGGCGACGCCAAAGTCATCGCCGTACCGCACGACAAACTGTCGCAGCTGTACGTCGACGTGAAGGAATACACCGACCTGCCGCCGCTGCTGCTTGAGCAGATCAAGCACTTCTTCGAGAACTATAAAGATCTCGAAAAAGGCAAATGGGTCAAGATCGAAGGCTGGGGCAACGCAGACGCCGCCCGCGCCGAAATCACCAAGTCGGTTGCAGCCTACAAAGGCTGATTCGACGCGTGATCAAAAGAGCCCTGGCCATGTGCCGGGGCTTTTTTTATCCGGTAGGAAGGCACCTACCCTGCGCCCTGAAAATAAACACTTTGTTCATTTCCCCGCTACACCCCACCCCGTAAAATCGCCCCATGACCAATTCCGGCGACCGCTTCAAACTCCTCCTGGCAGAATGCAACCTCAGCACTGCGGACTTCGCCGCCTACCTGAGGGTCACCCCGCAACACGTCAATAACTGGCTCAAACGCGGCGTACCCTTGGCTCGCATGGACGAAATCGCCTACCTGTTGTGCGTGCGCAGCAAGTGGCTGCGCTACGGCATCGGCCAGAAATACCCCGCCCCTGCGCCCCACCCACCCGTAGATCCACTCGCCCCGTGACGCATGACCATCCGTCGCCGGGCAAGGCTCTACAGCGGGCGCAGAGGTGCATTTTTGCTGGGCATTGCGAAACAAACTCAGTAAGATACCCGCACATTCGGCATCGGCCTGCCACGCACGCCCGACTGCCCCGGCTGACGGATGACTTTTCCGGCCCAGCCTCGCTGAAGACCCCAGGGTCGTAGGCGCAACGATTTGAAGGCGGCTGCGGTTTACCAAAAATAAACTAAATCCGTCCCCGAGAAGCCGGCCACAAGCCGGCTTTTTAATGCCTGCGTTTTGGCCATCGCTCAAATCACTCCCTTGGGCCTCGATACCATCCCGTCATCCGCCATTTCGGCGTGCCACCGCTCGCGGTCAAACAAGTGAGGTGGCAGCTGTACGCGGGTTGACCGAGCAACAAACATGTACCGCCGACCCATTCCTTCCACCCACTACCTTGCCAACCAGCCCAGTCACGGGCGGCCCAACAAGGATCAAGCCAATGAGCACCCTCTACCCCTTCACCGAACTCGACCTCCAAAACGCCTTCGACGACATCAGCGAAACCCTCTTCGACAAAGCCCGCGACATCAACAACGCTGGCCTGCCCGGTCCGAAAATCCTCATCATCGCCGGCGCCCAGGGCTCGGGCAAAACCTACCTGCTGGAAAATAAACTGCTCCCCAGCCAACGCTACAACACCTACATCCACCTCTACCTGCCAGCCTTTCGCAAGCAGCATCCGCTTTACGCCGAGATGGTCAAACACGGCCCCCTTCACGCCTATGAACACACCGAGGATTTCATTTGGAAACTAGGCACGAAGGTTTTCGCCCATGCTTTCGAACATCGTTACAACATCATCATGGAAACCGCGCTGGACGACCCGAAGTTTGCCGACTTCCCACCCGCCGCCGTGCAAGCCGGGTATCAATTCGAGGTGCACCTGATCGCGTGCCAGAAAGAGTTCTGCCATTGGGCGACACTGGATCGGGCGACGAAAAGCCTGGCCAAAAACGAGCTTGAACGCTTTGTTCCCTTGACCAAGATCGAGGCTTCACAGGCCAACGCCAAAGCGATTCTCGACGCATTCGAAGAGGCCTGTACGCAGGTGCCGGGCTCGCAAATCACGATGTATCAGCGCGGGCTGGAAACAGAGATGGAGAGTAAACCGCTGTGCCACAGCACCTGTGAGACGCCTGCGCAGTTGACGCCGCAAGCAGACTTTCAGGGGCAGGCGTTTATCAAGGCGTCACCGCTGAACCGAGCGTTCAGCATTCGACGAAACCCGAGGGAAAATGCCCCCTGCTCCTATCCTCAATATACTCAGGTAGTTCATGCCGGGATGATCGAACCCCAAGTACGCCAGGCAATGGTCAAAGCCTGCTGCAAGACGCTGGCCCAGGCACAAGAACTGATGCCTCAGGTGCCTACAGGTACCTTTCAGGAATTGAGCTTGTACGTACTCAAATACGTGCACCCGTAAACGGGCGAGCCAGCCCGGAAGGCTGCCAGACCTTCCGGGCGCAGCGCTGGATTTTAAAGAAACATCAAGTGCGATGCCTGCTAACAACTACACACTTCAGCTAATTCGCCCCTCCCACCCGCTTGCCTCTACGCCCCGCAATCCCCACCGCCTGCCCATCTCGCTGCTTACCGGTCTTGGCCTCAGTGATCATCCCGATCATCAACTCCCCCTCCGGCAAGTTCTTCCAGAACCTGGCCGGCAGATGCCCCTGCATCACCTTCTCGTTCAGCCGCGCCGGGTTGAAGATGTGGCTGTAATAGGCCAACCACAAATCCCCATGGGGGTCTTCCACCTCTTGTGCCATGCGCTGCCATTGCACCGGGCATTCGCGCTGGTGGTGCAGTGTGCTGCCGTCGTAGTACACCCCGTCCTGGGGCGTGGCGATCAGCCAGCGATGGCGGCCCATGCGGCCGATGAAGTGCTCGCTGGCGCTGTGCAGGATGTCGTGGGCCGGTTCGTGCCAGGCGACGTATTCGGGCTGGCCGGCGGCGCCGGTGTCGGGGAGCGCGACGAAACGCACGAAGGCATGCAGGTGATGGGCTTCGCGGTTGACCATCTTGATGCGCCGGTGCAGTTCGCTGCCCAGGGTGTCACCGGCAAGCATGGCGGTGCGATCGCCGTGGCTCACGCACCAGAGCACTTCGTAGAGCAGGCTCCAGCGCTGGTCGCCGCGGTAGCGGGCGGCGTTTTCCAGGTGCGCGATCAGGCCGGCGGGGATGCGCGCCTGGTAGGGGCCGGGGGTGTCGAGACTGGGCGGCTCGCTGGCGAATAGATCGGCGTTTTGCGGGCCGGCCCAACTGACCAGGCTGGGGTCGATCTGGTGGCTGAGCAGCCAGCGAGCTTGCTGGCGCCAGGTGTCGAACAGGTTGTCGCAGTCCAGGCTAATCATCCCCACAGGCCCATCTGTTGCGGCTGCGGGCGGTCGCGCAGCAGGTCGCGCAGGTTGAAGCTGGAGCTTTCGGCCTGGGTGGGGTGGTAGTCGCTGGTGATGAAAAACGGCTTGGCCTTGGCCAGTACGCAGCGCAGGCGCGTGAGGTCTTCGTAGCGGATGCGGCGTTCGCGGCGCAGTTCTACCAGGCGCTGGGTGGTGCGCAGGCCGATGCCGGGAATGCGCGCGATCAAGGCCGGTTCCGCGCGGTTGAGGTCCAGCGGGAACACCTCGCGGTTGTCCAATGCCCAGGCCAGTTTCGGGTCGATGTCCAACGCCAGGTCGCCCGGCCCCTTGAGCAGTTCGTCGGCCTTGAAGCCATAGCTGCGCAGCAAAAAGTCGGCCTGGTACAGGCGGTGCTCGCGCATTAGCGGGGGCGCTGCCAGCGGCACACTTTTCGGGCTGTTGGGGATGGGGCTGAAGGCTGAGTAATAGACCCGGCGCAGGCGGAAATTGCCATACAGCGACTCGGCGCTGTGCAGGATGGTGCTGTCGTCGGTGTCGTCGGCGCCAACGATCAACTGGGTGCTTTGGCCAGCCGGGGCGAAGCGTGGCGCACGGGGTTCGTTGCGTACGGTTTCGACGCCGGTGTAGATGGTGCGCATGGCCTGCTTGATCGACGCGACGTCTTTCTCGGGCGCCAGGGTTTGCAGGCTGGCGTCGGTTGGCAGCTCGATGTTCACGCTGAGCCGATCGGCGTAGCGGCCAGCCTCTTCGATCAGCAAGGGATCGGCATCGGGGATGGTCTTGAGGTGGATGTAGCCGCGGAATTCATGTTCTTCGCGCAGCAGCTTGGCCACCCGCACCAATTGCTCCATGGTGTAGTCGGCCGAACGGATGATGCCCGAGCTCAGGAACAGCCCGCTCACGCAATTACGCTTGTAAAAGTCCAGGGTCAGGGTAACCACTTCTTCCGGGCTGAAACGCGCGCGAGGCACATCGCTGGAGCGGCGGTTGACGCAATACTGGCAGTCGTACAGGCAGAAGTTGGTAAGCAGCACCTTGAGCAGCGACACGCAACGACCATCCGGCGTGTAGCTGTGGCAAATGCCCATGCCATCGGTGGCGCCCAGGCCAGCCTTGCCCTCGGAGCTGCGCTTGGGCGCACCGCTGCTGGCGCAACTGGCGTCGTATTTGGCGGCGTCGGCGAGGATGCTGAGCTTGTCGATGAGTTGCATGGGAAACCCGAATACTGTTTTTATGTACAGTATACGGGCAATGACTCGTACTCAAGGTACTTAAGTTCCACTGGTCGCAAATAGCCCAGCAGAGTGCCCAGGTTAGCCTGGATGACCTACAGACAGTTGGATATCGCCTGATCTATCAGGTGCTTGAAAAGGCAATTGTCGTCTTCGTGGTAGCGGTTGGAAACGGGAGCGCGAAGTCCTATACGAGGCTGCTAAACAGCGCTTGGGCCTGCCCACCAAGTAGGCCAGGCCCTGACATTCAGAGACTAAACCGCTGCAACATCTGATTCAGCCCCACCGCCACCTGCGACAACTCCCCGCTCGCCGCCGACGTCTGATTCGCCCCCGCCGCCGTCTGCCCGGCCAAATCGCGGATACTGGTCAGGTTACGATCGACCTCACGCGCCACTTGGGCCTGTTCTTCCGTCGCCGTGGCGATGGTGACATTGCGTTCGTTGATCTGCACCACGCTGGCGATGATGTCCGTCAGCGCCTGGCCGGCGGCTTCGGCGACTTGCTGGCTGGTTTGCGCCTGCGTGCTGCAATGGCCCATGGCGCTCACGGCCTTGCCGGTGCCGCTCTGGATGGCGTCGATCATCTGTTCGATTTCGGCGGTGGACTGCTGGGTGCGGTGGGCCAGGGCGCGGACTTCGTCGGCGACCACGGCAAAACCACGGCCCGCTTCACCCGCACGGGCGGCTTCGATGGCAGCGTTGAGGGCCAGCAAGTTGGTCTGGTCGGCAATGCCGCGAATCACGTCGAGCACCCCGCTGATGTTGTGCACTTGCCCGGCCAGGCCGTCGATTTCATCGGCGGTGACTTGCACCGAGGCGCGCAGGTCGCTGATCACGCTGACGGTTTGCTCGACGCGCTGGCGGCCGGTTTCGGCGGACTGGCTGGAGTCGCGCGCAGCATCGGAGGCGTGGGAGGCGTTGCGGGCCACCTCCTCCACCGCTGCGCTCATCTGGTTGATGGCCGTGGCGGCCAAGACGATTTCGTCGTTCTGGCGCTGGATGCCGCGCAGGGCGTCTTCGGTAACGGCGGTCATTTCCTCGGACATCGAGGCCAACTGATTGGACGAGTCGCCCAGGCTGCCCAAGGTGCGGCGCAGGTTGTCTTGCATGGTCGCCAAAGCCGCCAGCAGGCGACCCGGCTCGTCCTGGCCATCCAGCGCTACGGCCTGGCTGAAATCGTTGTTGGCAATGCGCTCGGCCACGGCCAGGGCGCGGGCCAGCGGGCCGCTCAAGCTGCGGGTAAACAGCCAGGCCAATAGCAGGGTTGCCGCCACCGCCACGCCAATCGCCAGCAGGGTAACGTTGCGGGTGCTGGCATACAGCGCGTCCGCTTCGGCATCGGTGTCGCGCACCTTGCCCTCGGTCAACCGGCTGAGTTCGTCGATGCCTTTGGCAACGCGATCTGCGGCGATGGTCATTTCCCCGGATGGCGCGGTGAAGGCACTGATGGCGGCCTCGTTCTTCTGCTCCACGGCTTGCAAGTAACGCTCGTGCACGCCGAGATAATTGCCCAGGTCGATCTTCAGTTGGCTAAACACCTGTTGGCCACGCTCGGTGATCAACAGCGGCGACAGTTGCTGGGCGTGGGCCTGCAGGTCAGTGCGCGCCTGATTCACCAACCGGCGCGGCGCAGCCAACGCTTCGGTAGTTTGCGCCAAGCGCATGCTGGTGTTGTAGAGGCGGATGCTGGTCAGGTCATTGCGAATCTGGCCGATGCTCTGCACGGTGGGCAATACGTTGTCTTGCACCAGTTCGCGGGAACCTTTGAGGGCTGAAGCCTGCATCAGCGAAAATACGCCGAGCCCGGTGACCAGTACGGTGAAAAAACCGAAGCACACCAATGCACGCGGGGCGATGTTCAAGGTTCTTAAGTTCATGGACGCTTCCTGCCTGAAATATCGATGCCACTAGCATCGACATGAATCGATTCAGCTTTAATGGCAAATAGCCACTTATTGAGCTTCGCGACAATTTGCCGCAGGCTCTAAACCCTAGGGCCCGGCGCAACGCAAGCCCCCTTCCCACGCCAAGTTCGCCTGCGACCATTCGCTTTGGTTTACCCTGTACCCCTGCACGCCAATGCGACAACAGTGTTTTACACCGGGTGATTTGCCCGCAGGCCCCGCCTCTGCTAGTGTCGCGCCGTTTCCAAACCTGTCGAGATAGCCGCCATGGCCCGTAAAAAAGCTTCCGTGGATTTCGAGCAATCCCTCGCGGATCTGCAAACCCTGGTCGAGCGCCTGGAAAACGGCGAGCTGTCGCTGGAAGACTCGCTGACGGCCTTTGAACAAGGCATCGGCCTGACTCGCGACTGCCAGGCTGCGTTGGCCCAGGCCGAACAGAAGGTGCAGGTGCTGCTGGAGCGCGATGGCGAACTGGCCACCGAACCGTTCGATGCGGAACAACCTGAATGATCGATCGCTACCAGAGCCGTTGCCAGGTCCGCGTCAATGAGGCGTTGCAGGGCCTGTTCGTGGCCCCGACGCCGGAATTGGCGCGCCTGTATGAAGCCATGCGCTACAGCGTGATGAATGGCGGCAAGCGCGTGCGCCCGCTGCTGGCTTACGCGGCCTGCGAAACGCTGGGTGGCGAACCGGAGCTGGCCAATGGCGCCGCCTGCGCGGTGGAATTGATCCACGCCTACTCCCTGGTGCACGACGACCTGCCGGCGATGGACGATGACGACTTGCGCCGCGGCCAGCCGACCACCCACAAGGCGTTCGATGAAGCCTGCGCGATTCTCGCCGGTGACGGCCTGCAGAGCCTGGCCTTCACCGCCCTGCTGGACCCCCAGCTCAGCCCCCAGCAAGACGCCACGCGGCTGTTGATGGTGCAAGCCCTGGCCTTGGCCGCAGGCCCCGCCGGCATGGTCGGTGGCCAGGCGATCGACCTGGGTTCGGTGGGCCTCAAGCTTGATCAGAAAGCCCTGGAATACATGCACCGGCACAAGACCGGCGCGTTGATCGAGGCCAGCGTCAAGCTGGGCGCGCTGGCCAGTGGCCGCGCCGATGCTTCCGAGCTCAAGGCCCTGCAGGCCTATGCCCAGGCCATCGGCCTGGCGTTCCAGGTGCAGGACGACATTCTGGACGTCGAAAGCGATACCGCGACCCTGGGCAAACGCCAAGGCGCCGACATTGCCCGCGACAAGCCAACGTACCCGGCACTTCTGGGCCTGGACGCTGCCAAAGCCTATGCGCTGGAACTGCGTGACCTGGCCCTGCATGCCCTGCGCCCGTTTGGCGAAGGCGCCGAGCCACTGCGCGATCTGGCCCGCTATATCGTCGACCGTCGCAACTGAAGCCTTGCCGCCGCGGCTGCCAACGCACCACTGCGTGGGCAGCCAGCGCTGCATAAGGTAAACTGCCGCCTCTTCACACCTATAATGATTCGCCTGATGCCCACGACGTTTCAAGAGATTCCCCGCGAACGCCCGCTGACGCCCCTGCTGGACCGTGCCAATACGCCGGACGGCTTGCGCCGCCTGGGTGAAGCCGAGCTGGAAACCCTGGCCGATGAACTGCGCCTGGAGTTGCTCTACACGGTCGGCCAGACAGGCGGGCATTTTGGTGCCGGCCTCGGCGTGATCGAACTGACCGTGGCCCTGCACTACGTCTTCGACACCCCGGATGACCGCCTGGTGTGGGACGTGGGCCATCAGGCCTACCCGCACAAGATCCTCACCGGCCGTCGCGAGCGCATGGCTAGCCTGCGCCAGAAGGACGGCATCGCTGCCTTCCCGCGTCGCAGCGAGAGCGAGTACGACACCTTTGGCGTCGGCCACTCCAGCACCTCGATCAGCGCCGCACTGGGCATGGCCATCGCCGCCCGCCTGCAAAACAGCGGGCGCAAGTCGATCGCCGTGATCGGTGACGGCGCGCTGACCGCGGGCATGGCGTTCGAAGCGCTGAACCACGCGCCGGAAGTCGGTGCCGACATGTTGGTAGTGCTCAACGACAACGACATGTCGATTTCGCGCAACGTCGGCGGGCTGTCCAATTACCTGGCCAAGATCCTTTCCAGCCGCACCTACGCCAGCATGCGCGAAGGCAGCAAGAAAGTGCTCTCGCGCCTGCCGGGCGCCTGGGAAATTGCCCGCCGCACCGAAGAATACGCCAAGGGCATGCTGGTCCCCGGCACCCTGTTCGAAGAGCTGGGCTGGAACTACATCGGCCCGATCGATGGCCACGACCTGCCAACCCTGATCGCCACGCTGCGCAACATGCGCGACCTCAAGGGCCCGCAGTTCCTGCACGTGGTCACCAAGAAGGGCAAGGGCTTCGCCCCGGCCGAAGCCGATCCGATCGGCTACCACGCGATCACCAAGCTCGAGCCTTTGAACGCCCCTGCCGCCACGCCGAAAAAAGCCGGCGGGCCAAAATACTCCACGGTGTTCGGCCAGTGGCTGTGCGACATGGCCGAGGCTGACGAACGCTTGGTCGGCATCACCCCGGCGATGAAGGAAGGCTCGGACCTGGTGGCTTTCAGCGAGCGCTTCCCGGAGCGCTACTTCGACGTGGCCATCGCCGAGCAGCACGCCGTCACCCTGGCGGCGGGCATGGCCTGCGAAGGCGCCAAGCCGGTGGTGGCGATTTACTCGACGTTCCTGCAGCGTGCCTACGATCAACTGATCCACGATGTGGCCGTGCAGAACCTCGACGTACTGTTTGCCATCGACCGCGCAGGCCTGGTGGGCGAAGACGGCCCGACCCATGCCGGCAGCTACGACCTGTCGTACCTGCGCTGTATCCCCGGCATGCTGGTGATGACGCCGAGCGATGAAAACGAGCTGCGCAAGATGCTCACCACCGGCCACCTCTACCCAGGCCCGGCCGCCGTGCGCTACCCGCGCGGCACCGGCCCCAACGCCACCATCGAAAGCGGCCTGGAGCCACTGCAGATCGGCAAAGGGATTGTACGTCGCGAAGGCAGCAAGACCGCCTTCCTGGTGTTTGGCGTGCAGTTGGCCGAGGCGCTGAAGGTGGCCGAGAAGCTCGATGCCACCGTGGTCGACATGCGCTTCGTCAAGCCGCTGGACGAAGCACTGGTGCGCGACATCGCCGGCCGCCACGATCTGCTGGTCACTCTCGAAGAGAATGCCATCATGGGCGGCGCCGGTGCGGCTGTCAGCGAGTTCCTCGCCCGCGAGAACCTGCTCAAGCCAGTGCTGCACCTTGGCCTGCCGGACATTTACGTCGAGCACGCCAAGCCTGCGCAAATGCTCGCCGAGTGCGGCCTGGACGAAGCCGGCATCGAAGCCGCCGTAGCGTTGCGCCTGCAACTGCTCGGCCTCTGATACACCCTTGCCGGGGCGCCACGACGCCCCGGCAAGGGCTGGTTACGGACCTCGCCCATGCGCCCCGCCCTGCTCTTGCCGTTTGCCCTGCTGTGCCCTCCCGATGCCCTGGCTGATGATCAACCGCTGAAGCTCGATGACATGGTCATCAGCGCCAACCGCGTGGCCGAATCGCGCGACGGCAGCAGCACCGCCAATACCGTGTTTACCCGTGCCGACATTGACCGCCTGCAGCCTGCCAGCGTGGTAGACCTGCTCGAACGCGTACCCGGCGTGCAAGTCGCGCAAAGTGGTGGCCGTGGCAGCCTGCCGGGCATCTTCGTGCGTGGCCTGCAGTCGTCCCAGACGTTGGTGTTGGTGGATGGCGTGCGCATCGCCACCGCCACGTCCGCAGACAGCAACCTGCAGAATCTCAGCGTCGATCAGATCGAACGGGTGGAAGTGCTGCGCGGCGCCCGCTCGGCGATCTACGGGGCCGACGCCATGGGCGGGGTGATTCAGATTTTTACCCGCCGCGCAGACCAGACCGGCCTGCACGGCCGGGTACAAATGGCGATGGGCAGCCAGCAGCGCTGGCAGCGCAACCTGGGTGTCTCGGGTGCCGACCAGAACACCCGGTTCGCCCTGAGCGCCGGGCTGGATGAAAGCGCCGGTATCGACCGTACCCATCGCTCCTTCGCCACCGACGGCGACCACGACGCCTATCGCAACCGCGCCCTGAGCCTGAGCTTCAGCCACCAAATGAGTGATGACGTGGAAGTCGGCTTCAATGCGCTGGATAATCAGGGCAAGAACGAGTACGACAACCCGTTCGGACGATTCGACAGCACCACGTTCACCTCGGTAGGGCAAAAGCCCTACAGCGACTTTCAGGTTTCAAGCGTAAGCGCCTACGCCGATGCGCAACTGACCGAACGCTGGAAAAGCCGCCTGGAACTGGGCCACAGCGAAAACCGCGAGCACTCCAGAGACACCCTCAGCGACGAGCAGTTTGTGTTCAACACTGACCGCGACTCCCTGGGCTGGCAGAACACCCTGACGCTGGACGAGCACAACAGCGTGTTGGGCGGCGTGGACGCCTATGTGGACCGGGTCGACAGCAGCACCGACTTCAGCGAAAGCAGCCGCTGGAACCGCGCCGTGTTCCTGCAGCACAGCTATCGCACCGATGCCTTCGCCACGCAGATTGGCCTGCGCCGTGACGACAATCAGCAGTTCGGCGGGCAGAACACCTGGAGTGCCGCGCTGACGCTGTTCGCCAACGCAGACAACGATTGGGTAATGTCCTACAGCGAAGGCTTTCGCGCACCGACGTTCAACGACCTGTACTACCCGGACTTCAGCAACCCCACGCTCAAGCCCGAACACTCCAGGAGTTACGAAGTACAGTGGCGCAGCCGCCTGAGCGATACCACCCGGATGGAAACCTCGCTGTACCGTACAGACTTGACCGACGCCATCGTGCTGGACGGCGACTTTCGCCCGCAAAACATCGGCAGTGCACGTATCTATGGCGCTGAAAGCACCTTGCGCCAGCAATTGTTTGGCTGGGACAGCAACCTGAGCCTGGCGCTGCTCGACCCGCGTGACCGCGACAGCGGCCATACCCTGAACCGTCGGGCACGGCGTACGTTAAGCTGGGACCTGGACCGGCAATTTGACCGCTTGGGCCTGGGGATCGGTTGGCAGGCGGTGAGCAGCAGCTACAACGACGCGGCCAACCAGCAGGCGATTGCCGGGTATGGGTTACTCGGTTTGCGCAGCAGTTGGGCGGCGACATCTGAGTTGAAGCTGACGTTCAAGGTCGACAACCTGCTTGATCGGCAGTACAGCCGGGTGCTGTACAGCTATGACGGCCAAAGCCAGGGTTATCGCGAGGAAGGCCGGGCGTTCACCTTGGGGTTTACCTGGACCCCGGCGTTGTAGTCACCGCGCCCATCTGCCGGCATAGCCGCTCGACGGCCGCGATCATCCCCCCGCTAGGCCGCTCCAGCGCCGCTTCGCGCAGCCACACCCGGCCCTCGCGAACCGCTGCCACCTGCGGCCACCTGGCCCAGGCCGCTACCTGGGTTGGCTCGGCCACCAAAATCACTTGAGGATCACGTTGCAATACCGCCTCGATGCTGACCTGCGGCGCGGGCAAAGTCAGCTCGGCAAATACATTCACCCCGCCACAGGCGCGCAACGCATCGCTGATGATTTGCCGCCCACCCAAGGTATACAACGGCGCATCCCAGACCTGATAGAACACCCGTAGCGGCACGTCGCGGCGGTAGTGCTGGCGCAGGGCAACCAGGCGTTGGCGCACGTCGCTCGCAACGCCGTGGGCGTTTACAGGGTGACCGAGGCGCAACCCGATGGCTTCGATTTGATCGGCCAACTCATCCAGGCTGTGCGGCTCGGAAACAAAAATCGGTATGCCCAGGCGCTGCAATTGGTCACGTTGGCCCGGGCTGACGCTGCCGGGCCAAAGCAGCAACAGGTCGGGCTTGAGGCTGAGCAGTGCCTCGATATTGAGCTGGCCGTAACGGCCGACCGAAGCCACACGCTCAAGGCCGGCAGGCCGATCACCGGCATCCAGCACGCCCACCAGCTGGTCTTGCGCACCCAGTTGAGTAACGATTTCGGTCAAGGAAGGCGCCAGGCTGACCACCCGTTGCGCCGCCGCTGCCGGCCCGCCAAGTACCAGCAGCACAACCAGCAGCCAGCGCACCATCAACCCAACTGACGCGGGATACGGTAAAGGCAGAGCAGCACCATGCTGGACAGCGCCAGCAGGCAGAGGGGCACGGCTTCAAGCCCGACGAACACCGCCAGGGCCGCGAGCCAGGCCGGTAGCCCGGCGAACAGGAAGGCGATGCGCCGCACGCGCGCCAGGGCGATCCAGGCAGCGGGTTCCTCGGCGGTATCCAGGGCTTTTTGCGTGGCAATCAGCGCGTGCTTGTAGGCGCCGAAACGCGGCAAGCTGAGGAACATCGAGGCGACACCGGCGATGAACATCGGCATCGCCAACACCGGTATGACTGGCTCCAGATCACCGAAGGCCCAACTGATCACGAACAACGGCAGCAGTGTCAGGGCGACCTGCTGCCACCAGGCGACCGCCAGGCGGCGGCGAACCTGGGATCGGGTCACGCCCGATCGGCCTCGCTCTGGTGCTCATTGCCCATCATGTGGCCGAGCTTGCCAGCCTTGGTGGCCAGGTAGTGCTTGTTGTGCGGGTTGTGCCCGGTGTGCAACGGCACGCGCTCGGCAACCACGATGTTCATGGCGGTCAGCGCCTTGACCTTTCGCGGGTTGTTAGTCATCAGGCGCAGTGACTTGACGCCCAGGTGCTCGAGCATCGGCAGGCACATGGCATAGTCACGCTGGTCGGCAGCAAAGCCCAGGCGCTCGTTGGCCTCGACGGTGTCGGCACCGCCGTCCTGCAATTCATAGGCGCGGATCTTGTTCAGCAGGCCGATGCCACGGCCTTCCTGACGCAGGTACAGCAGTACGCCACGGCCTTCTTTGGCGATGGCCTGCAGGGCTGCTTCCAATTGCGAGCCGCAGTCACAGCGCTGGCTGAACAGCGCATCGCCGGTCAGGCATTCGGAGTGCAAGCGGCCGAGCACGGGCTCGCCGTCGGCCACGTCACCCAGGCTGAGCACGACGTGCTCGCGGCCGGTGCTTTCATCAAGAAAGCCGTGCATGGTGAATTGCGCAAAAGGGGTGGGCAGCTTGGAAGCGGCGACGAAAACGACGGGCACCGTGTGCTCCTATCAATATCAGACTTGAAATGGCCAAGGGCTGCATTGTAACAGCAGCGTTCTACCGACGCTTAGGCTGAATTATCGAAGGTAGCTATCAATAAGTTTGATTATGGTGCCGGTTTCGCATCATCGAAGGGATAAGGCTGCTGCCAGTGGTCGAATATGGCCCGCAATTCGCCACTGGGTACCAGGCTGTCCATGCGCTGGTCGTAAAGCGCCAGCAGCGCCCGCCCGTTGGCTGTATCGGCGAAACCCAGGTAAAGCGGGATCTCGGCGATATGGGTGAGACGATACTGCGCCGGGTCGCGGGCCTTTTGCAGCACCGTGGCGACTTCGGTTTGGGCATCGATGTAATAGTCGGCGCGGTCGTGGGCCAGCATTGACAAGATGCCGGTACGCCGCTGCACTTCGCTGAAGCTGCCGATGTGCGGCAGATAGTGCTGGTAGGCGTAGCCGCGCACCCAGGCAAGACGGTACTGGCCAAGGGTTTCCAGGGTCGGCCGCGGTTTGCTGGCCAAGCCCAACGCGTAGATATGGTCGGTATCGAAGTTCCAGCGCGGGTAAACGGTGTTGGGGGTTTCATCGTGATAGGAGCCCACCCAGGCGTCGGCTTCGGCCCTTTGCACCAGGCCGACCGCACGGGTGTAAGGCTCGCTGAGCGGCAGCACCTTGACCCCGGCTGGCTCGAACACCTTGCGCAAAACATCCCAGGCCAGGCCCGTGCCGTCGGCGTTGGTGTAGTCCAGCCATGCCTCGCTAACCAGGCGGATCTGCGCGGGCGGTGCCACTTGGGCCGCATTGACCAGCGTACATCCCAACCAACACACCAGCACCAGCATCCATCTGGCCATCGTTACCGCTCCTTAAGTCAGCCCCCACACTAACGCTTGCATGCCTAGCCAGGCAAACACGCCCGCCAGCACGTCGTCGAGCATGATCCCGACGCCACCATGCACGTGACGGTCGATCCAGCGGATCGGCCACGGCTTGAGGATATCGAAAAAGCGGAACATCAGGAAACCCGCGAGGATCCAATACCAACCATCCGGTACCAGCCACAAGGTGATCCACATGCCGACCATCTCGTCCCAGACGATGCCTTCGTGGTCGTGCACGCCCAGGTCGTCCGCCACCTTGCCGCACAGCCAGAAGCCGAACAGCATGGTCACGCCCAGCATCAGCCAATAGCCCCAGTCGGGCAACATCTGCCACAGCGGGATAAACGGCACGGCCACCAGCGAGCCCCAGGTGCCCGGTGCCTTGGGCAGGGTGCCCGAGCCAAAGCCGAAGGCCAGGAAGTGCCAGGGGTTGCGCCAGACCGACGGTGGTACGTTCTCTGCCGGAACCTGGTCAGGATGATCTGTCACGGTGTCTCCCGAAAATGTTGATAGCCCCGGATATTCGGGGTGATGTCCTGGCCCTGGCCATCGCGCAGGGTAACCCCCTGCCCTTCGACCACGCGTCCGATCACGCTGATTGGCCAGCCAGTGCCCTGCAAGGCATCAAGATGCTCGGCGGGCAGGCTGAACACCAGCACGTAATCGTCACCCCCTGTGAGCGCGGCCGTGCAGGCACCGTCGCGGCCCAAAAACGCCTGCAGCGGGGCTGACAAGGGCAGCGCTGCCTGGTCGATTTCCAGTGCCACCCCTGAGGCCAGGGCGATATGCCCGCAATCGGCCAGCAGGCCATCGGAGATGTCCATTGCCGCCGTGGCTTTGCCGCGCAACGCAATACCCAAGGGCAACTGCGGCGAAGGTGACCAGTAATGCGCCAGCAGCGGCGCCGCGGTGCCCGCGTCGGTAAAGCGCTCACCGAGCACCAGCGGCAAGGCGCCGGCAGCATTACCCAACTCGCCACCCACGCACAGTAACTCACCCGGTTTGGCACCTGAGCGGGTCAAGGCCTGCCCGGCCGGCACGCTGCCGAAAACGGTCACGGTCAGGCACAGCGGGCCACGGGTAGTGTCACCACCAATCAGGCGCATCTGGCAATGCCCGGCCATGCGATTGAGGCCTTCGGCGAACGGCTTGAGCCAATCCTCCGACACCTGTGGCAAGGTCAGCGCCAGGGTGAAGCCGATGGGCGTAGCGCCCATGGCCGCCAGGTCGCTGGCCGCTACTGCCAGGGCGCGCTGGCCCAGCAGGAACGGATCGGCGGCGTCAGGGAAATGCACGCCGTTGACCAGCGTATCGGTGGAAATGGCCAGATGCTCCCCGGCGGGGACGGCCAGCAGGGCGCAGTCGTCACCGATGCCCAAAGCCACCGAGTCGCTGGGCTGCGCACAAGGCGCAGCAGCGAAATAGTGTCGGATCAGCTCAAACTCGCCCATAGGATACAAGCGCGGCAATCAGCGCTTGTACGCCTTCACTTCAGCTTCGCGAAGGCGCGGCGCCAGTTTGTCCAGTACACCGTTGACGAACTTGTGGCCGTCGGTGGAACCGTAAACCTTGGCCAACTCGATACCTTCGTTGATGACCACGCGGTAAGGCACGTCGACACGCTTGAGCAGCTCCCACGTGGACAGGCGCAACACGGCCAGTTCAACCGGGTCGAGCTCTTCGATGGTCAGGTCCAGGCAAGGCTTGAGCGCTGTGTCGATCTCAGTCTTGTTGGCCGGTACACCGTGCAGGATCTCGCGGAAGTAGGCACCGTCGATATCGCTGAAATCGTTGTCTACCCGGAACTGCGCTTCGATCTCGTTCAGCGAGTGGCTAGCCATGTGCCATTGGTACAGGGCTTGGGTCGCCAGCTGACGAGCCTCGCGGCGCTTGGCGCTCTTGGAGGGTTTGCCAGCGTCCGCAGGTTTAGGATCGCGCGGGTTGAAACGATCGCTTTCGTCGGAAATCACTTGGCCTCCAACTGCGACAGCAGGCTGACCATTTCCAGAGCGGACAGGGCAGCTTCAGCGCCCTTGTTGCCAGCCTTGGTGCCGGAACGCTCGATGGCCTGTTCGATGGAGTCGACTGTCAGCACGCCGAAAGCGACCGGCACGCCGAATTCCATGGACACCTGGGCCAGGCCCTTGGTGCACTCGCCTGCCACGTATTCGAAGTGCGGAGTACCGCCACGAATGACCGCGCCCAGGGCGATGATCGCCGCGTACTCGCTTTGCTGGGCGACTTTTTGCGCCACCAGCGGAATCTCGAACGCACCAGGCGCACGGATGATGGTGATGTCGCTTTCGCTCACGCCATGGCGAACCAGGGCATCAACGGCGCCGCTCACCAGGCTTTCGACGACGAAGCTGTTGAAACGGCCAACCACCAGGGCATAGCGACCTTTGGGGGCGATGAAGGTACCTTCGATGGTCTTCAGGGTCATTCGGGTGAGTCTCATCTTAAAGAGCAGGGGCGCCAGGGGCGGCCCATGGGAGTAATAGGTCACGAATCAGAACGTTCGGGCCACCTGAAAACCATAGCGCTGGGCTGGCAATCTGGCGACCCGAAAAACCGGTCTTTATTCGGAGGGCACGTATTCTACAACTTCCAGATCGAATCCGGATATCGCATTGAACTTCATTGGCGAACTCATCAGGCGCATCTGACGAACGCCCAGGTCGCGAAGGATCTGCGAACCGGCACCGACGATGCTGTAGGTGGTCGGTTTTTTCGGCGTCACGCTGTCGGCCGTTTCACGAATATGCGCCAGCAACACGTCACCGTCCAGCGGGTGCCCGAGCAGCAGCACTACGCCGCTGCCGGCCTCTGCCACCGCGGCCATGGCTGCGCGCAGGCTCCAGCGGCCAGGCTGCTTGACCAGCAACAGGTCGCGCAGCGGGTCCATGTTATGCACCCGCACCAGGGTGGGCACGTCGGCGCAAATGGTGCCCAGGGTCAGCGCCATGTGCACGTCGCCTTCCACCGAATCACGGTAGGTGACCAGGTTGAATTGGCCCAGTTCGCTGTCCAGCGGCTGCTCGGCAATCCGCTGAACGGTACGTTCGTGGATCATGCGGTAGTGAATCAGGTCGGCAATGGTGCCGATCTTGATGTTGTGTTCGGCAGCGAATGTCTCAAGCTCTGCACGGCGGGACATGGTGCCGTCGTCGTTCATCACTTCGCAGATCACCCCGCTGGGCTCGAACCCGGCCATGCGCGCCAGGTCGCACGCCGCCTCGGTATGGCCGGCGCGGGCCAGGGTGCCGCCGGCCTGGGCCATCAGCGGGAAGATGTGGCCTGGGCTGACGATGTCTTCAGCCTTGGCATCTTTGCAGGCGGCCGCCTGCACAGTGCGCGCGCGGTCGGCGGCGGAGATGCCGGTGGTGACGCCTTCGGCCGCTTCGATCGAGACGGTGAACTTGGTGCCAAAACCCGAGCCATTGCGCGGCGCCATCAGCGGCAGCTTGAGCAGCTCGCAGCGCTCGCGGGTCATCGGCATGCAGATCAGGCCGCGGGCGTGCTTGGCCATGAAGTTGATGTGCTCGGCCTGGCAGCACTCGGCGGCCATGATCAGGTCGCCTTCGTTCTCGCGGTCTTCGTCATCCATCAGGATGACCATCTTGCCCTGGCGGATGTCTTCAACCAGTTCTTCGATCGTATTGAGCGCCACGCGGCACCCCCTTTATCAGGATTTCAAGAAGCCGTTTTCGGCCAGAAAGCTTTCCGTGATACCGCCGCTGGCAGGCTCGGCAGCCTTGTCACCGAGCAACAGGCGCTCCAGGTAACGGGCCAGCAGGTCGACTTCCAGGTTGACCTTACGGCCGGCGTGGTAGTCGGCCATGATGGTTTCGGCCAGGGTGTGCGGCACGATGGTCAGCTCGAACTCGGCGCCGTCGACCACGTTCACGGTCAGGCTGGTGCCATCGACGGTGATCGAGCCTTTGTGGGCGATGTACTTGGCCAGTTCCTTGGGTGCGCGGATACGGAACTGGATGGCACGGGCGTTTTCCTGGCGCGAGACCACTTCACCCACGCCGTCGACGTGGCCGCTGACCAGGTGGCCACCCAGGCGGGTGGTCGGGGTCAGGGCTTTTTCCAGGTTCACCCGGCTGCCGGCCTTCAATTGATGGAAGGCGGTGCAGTCCAGGGTTTCACGGCTGACGTCGGCCCAGAAGCCGTCGCCCGGAAGCTCAACGGCCGTCAGGCACACGCCGTTGACCGCGATGCTGTCGCCCAGCTTCACGTCGGCCAGGTCCAGCTTGCCGGTCTCTACGTAAACGCGAACATCACCGCCTTTGGGGGTCAGTGCACGGATGCTGCCGATGGATTCGATAATGCCGGTAAACATGAGTCCTCCTCGAGTACGGGACTGGGCAAAAATTATACGCCGAGCAATGGGGCAGGTATCGCAATGACTCTCCAGTCATCGCCTACCGCGCGCATTTCAACGATTTTCAATAACGGAGCATCACTCATCTGCGCCAGCGGCCAATCGAACAGCGGCCGTGCAGAGGAGCCAAGAAACTTGCCGGCGACGAACAACTGGTATTCATCCACCAGGCCCTGGCGCGCGAACGCCCCGGCCAGGCTGGGCCCGGCCTCGACCAGTATTTCGTTGACGCCGCGGCTGGCCAGCTCCTTGAGCAGCTTGCGCAGGTCGACGCGCCCCTCACTGCTGGGCAACGCCAGCAGGTCGTGGCCTTGTTGTTCATAGCGCTCGCGGGCCTGGGCGGCGGCGCACGTCACCACCAGCGCGGGGCCGGCCTGGAAAAACGGCGCATCCAACGGCACCCGCAAACGACCATCAATCAATACGCGCAGTGGCGGCCGGCTCATGGCCAACGCGGCGGTGGCGGCGTCCAGGCCTAACTCTTCGGCACGCACGGTCATGCGGGCGCCGTCGGCCAGCACGCTGTCGGCACCGGTCAGCACCACGCTTGAACGGGCGCGCAGGCGCTGCACCGCCGAGCGGGCGGCACGCCCCGTGATCCATTGGCTTTCGCCACTGGCCATGGCGGTGCGCCCATCCAGGCTCATGGCCATCTTCACCCGCACGTACGGCAGGCCGTGTTCCATGCGTTTCAGAAAGCCTGGGTTCAGCGCCCGCGATTCGGCTTCCAGCACCCCGCCCTGCACGGCAATGCCGGCTTGCATCAGTTTGAGCAAACCGCGGCCCGCCACTTCGGGATTGGGGTCTTGCATGGCTGCCACCACCCGGGCCACGCCGGCATTGACCAATGCATCGGCGCAGGGCCCGGTGCGGCCATGGTGGCTACACGGTTCCAGGGTGACGTAGGCAGTGGCGCCACGCGCCAGCTCGCCGGCCATGCGCAGGGCATGGACTTCGGCATGCGGTTCGCCGGCGCGCTCGTGCCAGCCTTCGCCGACCACCTGCCCGTCACGCACGATCACGCAACCCACGCGCGGGTTGGGGTGGGTGCTGTACTGGCCCTTGCGCGCCAGTTCCACGGCACGGGCCATGTACTGCGCGTCGAGTGCGGCTTGCTCTGTAGGCATATTCACTCTTTGGCTGGCTCGCGGGCCAGGCGGTCGATTTCTTCACGAAATTCGTCAAGGTCCTGGAAGCGCCGGTACACGGAGGCGAAGCGAATATAGGCGACTTCATCGAGCTTCTGCAGCTCGGCCATCACCGCCTCGCCCACTACCAGCGACTTGACCTCCCGTTCACCGGTGGCCCGCAGCTTGTGCTTGATGTGGGCCAGGGCCGCTTCCAGTCGCTCGACGCTGACTGGGCGTTTTTCCAGCGCGCGCTGCATGCCAGCGCGCAGTTTTTCTTCGTCGAAGGGCTGGCGGCTGCCGTCTTGCTTGATCAGGCGCGGCAATACCAGTTCGGCGGTTTCGAAGGTGGTGAAACGCTCACCGCAGGCTACGCATTCGCGACGACGGCGTACTTGCTCGCCCTCGGCGACCAGACGCGAGTCGATGACCTTGGTGTCGTTGGCACCGCAGAAGGGACAGTGCATGGTGGCAGGCAACAAAAAATGGGAGGGCCATGGTAGCGCATCCCCGTGGCAAGACAAGACAAAGGCTTTGCGGTATACAGATGATATTTACCGCGATGGATCTGCCATGTCTGCAAGACCGCTCGTTTTACTCTGCCTTCTCAGCTTGCTGGCTGCCTGCAGCAGCGACAAGCCAAAGCCCGTGGCAGCGGCGCCCGCCCCTGCAAAACCTGCACTTAACGCGCCTGCCGGGCTGGGCCCGTTACCCGCCTACCAGCGTGAACTGAGCGGCACCCTGCTGGGCGTGCCGGCCGCGGCCCAAGTGGAACTGGCCCTGCTGGTGATCGACGATCGTGGCCGCCCGCAGCGCCTGCTGGCCAGCAGCACCATCACCGGTAACAACCGCCCACTGCCGTTCCAACTGCGCTTCAACCCCGAAGTGTTCCCCGCAGGCATGCGCGTTGAACTGCGCGGGCGCGCCAGCCAATCCGGGGTGCTGACCCTGCACCTGCCTTCGCAGCAGATCACCCAGCCCACCACCCAGGCCCTGGGCCAACTGCAATTTGTGCCAGCCCCCTGATGCTGGCGCTGCAAACGGCATTGAGCGATCTGCTGGGTGATGCGCAACTGACCATCAGCGATTTGCCCGGCACTGATATCCGCTTGTGGCTGATCGATGCGCAAAACATGGACCGCGCCTTCAGCCCCGAAGAAACCCGGCGCATCCTGCACGAGCCACCCTACTGGAGCTTCTGCTGGGCCAGTGGCCTGGCCGTGGCGCACTATCTGGCGGCCAACCCGCAGTGGGTACTAGGCAAGCGCGTGCTGGATTTTGGCAGTGGCTCGGGGGTTGCCGCCATCGCCGCCGCCAAGGCCGGCGCCCTGGAGGTGGTGGCATGCGACCTCGACCCACTGGCGCTGGCAGCCTGCCGCGCCAACGCCGTGCTCAATGGCGTGACACTGGGCTATTCGGCAGATTTTTTTGCCGAGGCCGACCGTTTCGACCTGATCCTGGTGGCGGACGTGCTCTACGACCGCGCCAACCTGCCGCTGCTCGATCACTTCCTCAGCCGCGGCCGCGAGGCCTTGGTGGCCGATTCCCGGGTACGGGACTTTCAGCATCCGGTGTACAAGCGCCTGGAAATCCTCGAAGCCCTGACCTTGCCAGACCTGTGCGAACCCGATGAATTTCGCCGGGTCAGCCTGTACCACGCCAGCCGCGGCTGAAACCGTGCCCTTTCGGCCACCGCGTGCAGCCTTTATAGTGGGCCATCCCCGTTTTATTCGAGATGCACGATGAGTCAAGACACGCCGTATATTTTCGATGTCAGTGGCGCCAACTTCCAGCAGCAGGTGATCGATGCATCGTTCACCCAGCCGGTGTTGGTCGATTTCTGGGCCGAGTGGTGCGCACCCTGCAAGGTGCTGATGCCGCTGCTGGAAAAAATCGCCGAGAGCTATCAGGGTGAGCTGTTGCTTGCCAAGGTGAACTGCGACATCGAACAGGACATCGTCGCCCACTTCGGCATCCGCAGCCTGCCGACGGTCGTGCTGTTCAAAGACGGTAAGCCGGTGGACGGTTTTGCCGAGGCGCGCCCGGAATCGGAAATCCGCGCCATGCTCGAGCCCCACGTGGTCATGCCACCGCCTGCGGCTGCCGACCCGCTGGAACAAGCCGAGGCGTTGTTTGCCGAAAGCCGCTTTGCCGACGCCGAAGCCATCCTGGTGGCGCTGCTGGGCGAAGACAACACCAACGCGAAGGCGCTTATCCTCTATGCACGCTGCCTGGCTGAGCGGGCTGAACTGGACGAAGCCCAGACCGTGCTCGACGCCGTCAAGACCGACGAGCACAAAGCCGCCCTGGCCGGTGCCAAGGCGCAAATCACCTTCCTGCGCCAGGCCGCCAACCTGCCGGACGCCGCCGAGTTGAAATCGCGCCTGGCGCAAAACCCTGGCGATGACGAGGCGCTGTATCAACTGGCCGTGCAGCAATTGGCGCGCCAGCAGTACGACGCGGCGCTGGAAGGCTTGCTCAAGCTGTTCATCCGCAACCGCAGCTACAGCGAAGGCCTGCCGCACAAGACCCTGCTGCAAGTGTTCGATTTGCTGGGCAATGACCACCCGCTGGTCACCACGTACCGGCGCAAGGTGTTCTCCGCGCTGTACTAAGCCCCTGCTGCCCAGCAGTAAAGCGGTGCATCGGCGCCGCTCTGCACCCGCACCTGGCTGCAGTGGCGCAAGCGCACCAACAGGCGCTTGCCCGCTGCGGTACTGCCACTCAAGCCTTCCAACTGTTCGAGCAATGCCGGGCCACTGATCTGCCCCGCCCCTTGCACCAGGCTCAAGACGTTCTGCCAGAGCGCATCGTTTTGCGGCGCCGGTTTTTTCACCACGCTCTCGCTGGCCGGGCTTTCGACCTGCAAGTTGACCTGTGCACCCAGCCTGGCCCAATCGGCATCATCCAGCTCAATCGTCAGGTCCACCGGCCAGTCGCCGACGGTTCCGCGTATCCGCACCATAGTCACTCTCTCCTTCCCATAACACTTACACTTGTAGGAGCGGATTTATCCGCGAAAAACGCTCCGCAGTTATTCTGGAACATATTCGCGTGCTTTTCGCGGATAAATCCGCGCCTGCAGGCGGCAAGCAGATTTCATTTTCTGCGTCTGGCGGTCCATGAATAAAGTTGTTATAACGTTACAATTACTTCATGTTCATACGGATCGATGCCCATGCGCCGCCTGCTCCTCGCCCTGCCCTTCGCTCTGCTCCCCCTGGTCGCCGCCCAGGCTCACGATGAAAAGGAACACGGCAGCCTCGGCACCCACGAGCATGGCACGGCCAAGTTGAACGCAGCACTGGACGGCCAGACGCTGATGCTGGAGCTCGACAGCCCGGCCATGAACCTGGTGGGCTTCGAGCACCCGGCTACCACCGACGCCGACAAGGCCACCCTGGCCGCCGCGCGCGCGCAATTGGAAAAACCCCTGGCGCTGTTCCAGCTCACTGCCAAGGCCGGTTGCAGCGTTGCCTCGCAAAAGCTCGCCAGCCCGTTGTTCGGTGATGTGGCCGATGCCGATGACGACGATGATGATGACCACGACGAACAGGCTGCCGGCGAAGCCCACCACCACGAGCACAGCGATATCCACGCCAGCTACGAATTCACCTGCACCTCGCCCGACGCGCTGAACTCGTTGAGCCTGGCGGCGCTGTTCAAGACCTTCCCCGGCACTCACAAAGTGGTGGTGCAAATGATCGCCCCAAGCGGCCAGAAAGGCCTGGAAGCAACACCGGACAACAGCACGCTGAAGTTCTGATTCGATGACCAGTGCACTCATCGAACTCGATCAACTGAGCTTTGCCTGGCCGGGCCAACCGGCCCTGCTGGACATCCCCTCGTTCCGCCTTTCGCCCGGTGAAACGGTCTTCCTGAAAGGCCCCAGCGGCAGTGGCAAAACCACCTTGCTGGGCCTGCTGGGCGGCGTGCAAAAGCCCAACAAGGGCAGCATCCGCGTGCTCGGCCAAGAGCTGACTGAACTGAGCCAGGGTGGCCGCGACCGCTTTCGCGTCGACCACACCGGTTACATCTTCCAGCAGTTCAACCTGTTGCCGTTCCTTTCGGTACGCGAGAACGTTGAACTGCCCTGCCACTTTTCCACGTTGCGCGCTCAACGCGCCGCGCAGCGCCATGGCAGCGTCGACCAGGCCGCCGCCACGCTGCTCGCGCACTTGGGCCTGAGCGACCCGGCGTTGCTGGGGCGGCGCGCCGACACTTTGTCGATCGGCCAGCAGCAACGAGTGGCCGCCGCCCGCGCGCTGATCGGCCAGCCGGAGCTGGTAATCGCCGACGAGCCCACCTCGGCCCTGGACTACGACGCCCGCGAGGCGTTTATTCAACTGCTGTTCGCCGAATGCCGCGAGGCCGGTTCCAGCTTGCTGTTCGTCAGCCACGACCAGAGCCTGGCACCGCTGTTCGACCGTAGCCTATCGCTGGCCGAACTCAACCGCGCCGCACGCCCTGCCGGGGAGGTCTGATGTACCTGTTTCGTCTTGCCGTGGCCAGCCTGGCCAACCGGCGCTTCACTGCCTTGCTGACCGCTTTCGCCATCGCCCTGTCGGTATGCCTGTTGCTGGCCGTTGAGCGCGTGCGCACCGAAGCCCGCGCCAGCTTCGCCAGCACCATCAGCGGCACTGACCTGATCGTCGGCGCACGCTCGGGCTCGGTCAACCTGCTGCTGTATTCGGTGTTTCGCATTGGTAATGCCACCAACAACATCCGTTGGGACAGCTTCGAGCACTACGCCAACGACCCCCATGTGAAGTGGGCGATCCCCATGTCGCTGGGTGATTCACACCGCGGCTACCGGGTACTGGGCACCAACGAAAGCTATTTCGAACACTATCAGTATGGCCACCACCAAAACCTCGAACTGGCCCAGGGTCGCCCTTTTGCCACTGACCCGTTCGAAGTGGTGCTCGGCGCCGAAGTGGCCGAGGCCTTGCACTACAAGCTGGGCGACAAACTGGTGTTGGCCCACGGCGTGGCCGCCATCAGCCTGGTCAAGCATGACGACAAACCCTTCACCGTGGTCGGCATCTTCAAGCGCACCGGCACACCGGTGGACCGCACGCTGCACATCAGCCTGGGCGGCATGGAAGCCATTCACATCGATTGGCACAACGGCGTGCCGGCCCGTGGCGATGGCCGTATCAGCGCTGACCAGGCGCGCAACATGGACCTCACGCCGCAGGCCATCACGGCGTTCATGCTGGGCCTGAACAACAAGATTTCGACCTTTGCCCTGCAGCGCGAGATCAATGACTTCCGTGGCGAACCGCTGTTGGCGATCCTGCCGGGCGTAGCCTTGCAAGAACTCTGGGGCCTGATGGGCACAGCGGAAAAAGCCCTGTTCGTGGTCTCGCTGTTCGTGGTGCTGACCGGCCTGATCGGCATGCTCACGGCCATCCTCACCAGCCTCAACGAGCGCCGCCGCGAAATGGCGATCCTGCGCTCGGTGGGTGCACGGCCTTGGCATATCGCCAGCCTGCTGATACTGGAAGCTTTTTCCTTGGCACTGACCGGCATCGTCGCAGGCCTGGGGCTGCTCTACATCGGCATCGCTTCGGCGCAAGGCTACGTGCAATCGAACTACGGCTTGTACTTGCCATTGTCGCTGCCCAGCAGTTATGAATGGACCTTGCTGGCGATCGTGCTCGGCTGCGCCTTGGTGATGGGGGTGATCCCGGCCTGGCGCGCCTACCGCCAGTCATTGGCCGACGGCCTGTCCATTCACCTGTGAGACCTGTGATGAAGCGTGCCCTGCTGGCCCTGTTGTTGATGGCATCGACTTGTGCGTGGGCCGCCGCGCCGCGCGAGCTGACGTGGCCGGACATGATCCCGCCGAATGCGCCCCACCCTAAACCGGTGATGACGCCGCTGCACGACCTGTCGAAAATGGGCGACATGGAACTGGCCCCGGCGGCCAAGCAACAAGCGCCCAACGCCCCGGTGGTCACCGCCCTGGACGGCCAGCAGATCAAGATGCCGGGCTTTATCGTGCCGCTGGAAGTGAACGAAGAAGGCCGCACTACCGACTTTCTGCTGGTGCCGTACTACGGCGCCTGCATCCATGTGCCGCCACCGCCGTCCAACCAGATCGTGCACGTGACCAGCGAGCTTGGGGTAAAGGTGGACGAGCTGTACCAGGCCTACTGGATCGAGGGCAAGATGCAAGTCAAGCCCACCACCAGCGAGCTGGCCGACGCGGGCTACCAACTGGTCGCCGACAAGATCTACGTCTACGAATTGCCTGATCCGTAAACTCATCGCGGTTTTATTGAGCCAAGTCAAAAGCCGCGCGCCAGAGGCTCCTTAACATTGGACACAGCCCTTTTCCAATGTCCTTATGGAGCCCCTCATGCACAAGTCACTGCTTGGCGCCTCGCTGCTTGGCCTGGCACTCGTCGCCCCCTTAGCCCACGCCCACCAGGCCGGTGATTTCATCATCCGCGCCGGTGCCGCCACCACCGCGCCGAATGAAGACAGCGGCCAGCTGAAACTCGACGGTGCCAAGGTGGCCGGCACCAAGGCCACCCTGGACAGCGACACGCAACTGGGCCTGGCCTTCGCCTACATGCTGACCGACCACGTGGGTATCGAGTTATTGGCCGCCACGCCGTTCCAGCACACCGTGGGCGTACGGGGCGTGAGCGCCGCTACCGGCGTGGCCGGGTTGGACGGCAAGCTGGCCGACGTCAAGCAACTGCCGCCGACGCTGTCGCTGCAGTACTACCCGATGGAGTCGACCTCCAAGTTCCAGCCATACGTCGGCGCTGGCCTGAACTACACCTTTTTCTACGACGAAGACTTGAGCAGCGACCGCAAGGCCGAAGGCTTCAGCAATCTTAAACTCAAGGATTCATTCGGCTGGGCCGCGCAGGCGGGTTTCGACTACATGCTGACCGACCACGTGATGCTCAACGCGGCCGTCTGGTACGTGGACATCGACACCCAGGCCAGCGTCGACGGGCCGACCGCCCTGGGCGTGGGGCGCACCAAGGTGAACGTCGATGTCGATCCGTGGGTGTATATGGCGGGTATCGGCTACAAGTTCTGATGCAAAGGGTGGGGAGCATGGCAAGCCATGCTCCCCACAGTGGCTACAAACCCAACAACGCCCGCAGCCCGACGTCCATCGGCGTGGCTTGGCTGAATTCGAACTGCTCCAGCATCCGCTGGTTGTTCGCCCGCGAATGACGGATATCACCCGAGCGCGCCGGCCCGTAAGTGATCGGCGGCAAGCTGCCCAGTACCGACTTCAGCGCACCCAGCATCTGGTTCAGGCTCATCGACTGGTTGAGCCCGATATTTACCGCGCCCTCTGGCGCCTGGGGAATTTCCAGCGCCTGCAGCAAGATCTTGACCAGGTCACCCACGTAGAAAAAATCACGGGTTTGCTCGCCGTCCCCAAACAGGGTGATCGGCAAGCCCTGCTGCGCGCGCTCGCTGAAGATGCTGATCACACCGGAGTACGGCGAGGACGGATCCTGGCGCGGGCCGTAAATGTTGAAGAAGCGGAAGTTGACCGGCTCCAGACCATGCTGGCGGCGGTAGAAGTCCAGGTAGAACTCGCTGGCCAGCTTGTCCGACGCATAGGGCGTCAGCGGCGCCTTGGCGGTGCCTTCATCGATCGATTGGCCTTCGCCATTGTTGCCGTACACGGCAGCACTGGAGGCGAACAACACGCGCTTGATGCCGTGCTCGCGCATGGCCTCGCACACGTTCAGGGTACCGATGAAGTTGCTTTGGTGCGTCTTGACCGGGTCTTCGACCGAGGCCTGCACCGAAGCCACGGCGGCCAGGTGCACCACCGCCTGGCAACCGGCCGCAGCGCGTGCCACCAGGGTGGCGTCGGCGACATCGCCTTCGATCAGTTCAACCCTGGGGTTATCCAGCGGCAGGTTGCTGCGCTTGCCAGTGGACAGGTCATCGAGAATGCGGACGGCGTAGCCTTTTTCAAGCAGGCCATCGACCAGGTGCGAGCCGATGAAACCGGCGCCCCCAGTGATCAGAACAGGTGCATCAGCCATGTCGGTAGTATCGATCCAGTAGGCTTGGGAGGCCGGCACGCCAGGCGCGCGGCTTGATCCCGAAGGTGTGCAGAATTTTCTTGCAGGCCAGCACCGCATGCTGCGGCTCTTCGGCCGCATCCGGGCGGGCCGCGTGAGCCTGGGCGGTGGGTGCCTGAATGCCCAGGGTGCGCAGGTTGGCGGCCTCGGTCAGGATCGCCTGGCCCAGCGCCAGCGGCGTGGTGGCCTCGTTGCCGGCGTAGTGGTAGGTGCCCCACAAGGGCGCCGCGCAATCGAGCTGCTTGAGCACCGAAATGATCACCCGCGCAGCATCATCGACCGGCGTCGGGTTGCCCCGGCGATCATCGGCCATCAGCACTTCGTGGGGCTGCTCGGCGCGCGCCAGGAAACGCCCGAGCACGCCGTCGACGCTGTCGTCGAGCAGCCAGCCAAAACGCAGCAGCACGTGTTGCGGGCAGGTCGCCCGCACGCTTTGCTCGATGCGCCACAGCGCCTGGCCGCGCAGGCCCAAGGGCACCGGTTCGTCCTTTTCGCTGTAGGCAGTGGCACGCGAGCCATCGAACACACGATAGCTGGAAGGTTGCACCAGGATGATGTTGTGGTGCTGGCACAGCTCGGCAAGGCGCTCCACCGAGCGTTCCTGTTGAGCCAGCCGCGGCTCGCTTACCGTTTCGGCCTGAAACCAGTCGAAATAGTAAGCCAGGTTGACCACGGCATCGGGGCGGGTGTCGTCGAGCAACTGAGTCAGGCTCGCGGCATCCCAGCCATTTTCAGGCGGCCGCGGGGCGAGGAAACCAATGTCTTCCTCCGCTCCCAGGCGAATCAGCGCTTGCCCGAGGGCATTCCCGCCGCCCAACAGCATAAGGCGCATTCGCATAGAGTCAGCGGTCCGGTCGGTTTAGAGAGGAAAGCCCCGTGAACGGGCTGCGTGGACAGGCCATCGGACTTCCCAAACGATTATTTATTAACATAATTTCCTGAAAAAGCAACCTCTGCCTGCCCCAGGATGTAAGGGAGGCGGGCGTTTTTACCGCTCCATTGTGCACGATGGCGGCACGGGAAGGTGAAGCGATTGCGGCGCGAAGGGCCGGCCCAGGTCACCCATGATCAGGATGCTCTGCCCTTTGGAAGTGAACTCATAGGTAATACTGCCCGGCGTGTGGCCCGGCTCGCTGACTGCCTTGGCTTCGGCCACCGGCAGTTTGCCTGGGCTAAAGGTGACACAGCGCCCTTGCGCTGCGCGCTGGCCAGTCCCGAGAACAGACCGATGCCCAGCCATAGGCCTCGAATCGTGATGAGTGAGCGCAGCGTGCCAATTGTGCGCAACCGGGTATCGCACGGCTGTGCTGCGGATCAGGCTGATGCGCTCTGGCTCAAGGCCTACAGACAAGAAGAGCACGGCCATTCAATTTTTCATCTGGCAGGCAGGCCTACCCTGCTCGGGCCCCGCCGGGGCTGAACACCTGCTCATGGAGAAATAGATGCGCCACTCACTTTTCAAGGTTTCGCTGGCTGCGGCCTCACTGACTGCATCGATTGGCGCCAGCGCCGCCAGCACCCCTGCGGTTGCCGTTGCCCCTCAGTACGACACCTCCCATGTCTACGTCGCACCCGCCGACGTCGACCCCTTTGTGAAAAGCTTTCTGGCTACGTTCGGCGGCCAGAGCACCCCGCAGGTCGTGGTCAACGTATTGCCAGTGCCCAGCAGCACCACCTCGCAATTGCTGCAGACGCCGGTAGGCACCGTGTCGCTGTTCGGCTTCAAGACGCCGATCCCACACCCTTTCGGCGACGAGCGTTCGGGCTACTTGGTCAAGGACATGGACGTCGCCGTCAAGGCCGCGCGCCAGGCCGGTGCCAGCGTGATCGTGTCAGACTTTCCAGACCCCATTGGCCGCGATGCCGTGGTGCAGTGGCCGGGCGGCGTGAACATGCAGCTTTACTGGCATAGCAAGGTGCCGCAGTACACCGCCTTCCAAGCCATCCCGGAGAACCGCGTGTACCTGTCTGCCGACAGCGCAGGCGCATTCATCAAAGCGTTCCTGGCGTTCTCCCACGGCAAAGTGGTGTCCGATGACAAGACGGCTCCAGCGGTCGAGATCGGCCAGGCCAGCGGTAGCTATCAGCGCGTGCGCATCGAATCGGACTTCGGCAAGCTGACCGTGCTGGTCACCAATGGCCACCTGCCCTACCCCTACGGCCATGAAACCACCGGCTACGAAGTAAGCGATTTGAACGCCACCCTGGCCAAGGCACAGGCCAGCGGTGCCACCGTCGTGGTCAAGCCGTTCAGCGCCGCTGGCCGTGATGCCGCCCTGGTGGACTTCCCCGGTGGCTACATCGCCGAGATCCATCAGGTCACTGCCAAGCAGTAATCCTCGCCAGTTGATGGAGCCGCCCCCATGCCCTACTGCCGTCGCCTGAGCGGTTTGTATCTCGCACTGCTCTGCCCCTTGATCAGCGGTAACGCCCATGCCGATGGCGAAGTAACCCGGCCGGCGATCAAGGCCAACCGCTGGCAGGAGAATTGGTCCGTGCTGGCCGACCCGGCGCTGCATACCCAGCCGCTGGACAACCTCAAATACATCGCGCTTTCGGCAGACAACCCGGCGAACTACATGTCGCTGGGCGCCACCTTGCGCGAGCGGTTCGAGATGAACAACGCGCCAGGCTTCGGCACCAAGGGCGTGGCGCGTGACGCCTACCTGCTGCAACGCTTTCAAGTACACGCGGATGTGCACTTGAACGAGAACTGGCGAATATTCACTCAGCTGGAAGATGCACGCGCCTACGACAAGACCACCCTGGGTGGCGCCGACCAGAACCGCCTGGATTTGCGCCTGGCGTTTGTCGAGTACATCAAGGCATTGGATAGCGGCCTGCTCAAGGCTCGAGTCGGCCGCCAGGACTTTGCATTCGACTTGCAGCGCTTTATCTCCTCCCGGGACGGGCCGAACGTACGCCAGTCATTCGATGCCGTCTGGGCCGACTGGGAAACCGCACAGTGGCGTTTCATTGGCATCGCCAGCCGCCCCGTGCAGTACTTCGACGACCACGACTTCGACGACAAGTCCAACAACGACATACGCTTCAATTTGCTGAGGGTGGAACGACTGGTGGCGGGCAGCAATGAGCTGTCGGCCTATTACGCCCTGTATGACCGCAGCGACGCCCATTACCTGGACGCCAGCGGCCAGGAAAGCCGCGACATTTTCGACGCCCGCCTGGGCGGTGCGGCGCAAGGCTACGACTGGGACCTGGAGGCCATGGCACAAACCGGCGCCGTGGGCGCCAAGGACATCCGCGCCTGGGCCGGCGGCAGCCGCGTCGGCTACACCTTTGGCAATGTGAACTGGACCCCGCGCGTGGGTCTGCAACTGGATATCGCCTCAGGTGACAAGCACCCCGGGGATGGCACCTTGGGCACGTTCAACCCGCTGTTTCCCAATGGCTACTACTTCAACTTGGGTGGGTACACCGGGTACAGCAACCTGATCCACGTCAAACCGTCGATTACCGTCAAGCCAGTGCCCAAGTTAAGCGTGCTGACGGCGGTGGGGTTGCTGTGGCGGCAAACCACCGAGGACGCCGTGTACACGCAACCCAACATCGCCGTGGCCGGCACTGCAGGCCAAGGTGGCCGCTGGACGGGCGCCTATGGGCAGGTGCGTACGGACTACGCGTTCAACAGCAACCTGACCGGGGCAATCGAGGCAGTGCACTACGAGGCGGGCCAGACGTTGCGCGATGCCGGGGGGCATGACAGCGATTATGTCGGGGTGGAGTTGAAGTTCAGCTGGTAAGGCTGGCTTTAGATCCGTGGCCCTCCCGATGCGTCGGGGGTGAGGGCCTTGGACATAAAAAAGCCCCGCAATGCGGGGCTTCTTGAGACATACGCGCTCAAACGATTCCTAGAACGGAATATCGTCATCAAAGCTGTCGAAGTCTGGTGCCGGCTGCGGAGCCGACTGCTGCGGCGCTGGGCGCGACTGCTGCGGGGACGACTGTTGGGGAGCCGACTGCTGCGGGCGCGGGGCCTGCTGGCGGGGTGCGGACTGCTGGTAGTTATTGCCGCCACCGCCCTGGTTGTTCTGGTCGCCCTGTTGAGGACGGCCGCCCAGCAGCTGCATGGTGCCCTGCATGTCGACGACGATTTCGGTGGTGTAGCGCTTGATGCCGTCTTTTTCCCACTCGCGGGTTTGCAACTTGCCTTCGATGTAGACCTGCGAACCTTTGCGCAGGTATTCACCGGCGATCTCGGCAACCTTGCCGAACATCGACACACGGTGCCACTCGGTGCGCTCGACCTTCTGGCCGCTCTGCTTGTCGGTCCACTGCTCGCTGGTAGCCAGGCTCAGGTTGGTCACGGCGTTACCGTTTGGCAGGTAACGAACTTCCGGATCCTGGCCACAAGTGCCGACCAATATGACTTTGTTAACCCCACGGGCCATAACGTTCTCCTAGGCTTCGCAGGCCTCTGGGGCTTGGTTGACCAGGCTCTCCAGGGCGTTGCGATCCAAAATTTCTGTGTCCAATTTGATATAGATGGCGGCCTCTTCGGCAACCACCACTGCATCTGTTACACCCGGCACGGCCTTGAGGCGCTCGGTCAAGCCGGCTTCGCGAATCGCCTCAGGCGACAGCGGCAAGCGCAGGCTCGTGACGTACGGAGGTTCGCGCATAGTAACAGCTATGGCCAACCAAATGGCCAACAGCCCGGCACAGCCGATGAATACCACGCTCAAGCCACCGTGCTGGAACAACCAGCCGCCGAGAATACCGCCCAGTGCCGCGCCCAGGAACTGGCTGGTGGAGTACACCCCCATCGCCGTGCCTTTGCCGCCCGCCGGCGAGACCTTGCTGATGAGCGACGGCAGCGACGCTTCGAGCAGGTTGAAGGCGGTGAAGAACACCACGGTCCCGATGACCAACTCGCGCAACGTGTTACCGAATTCCCAGAAGAATAGCTCGGTCAGCATCAGGGTCGCCACGGCGCCGATCAGCACGCGCTTCATCTTGCGCTTCTTTTCACCATAAATGATGAACGGAATCATCCCGAAAAAAGATACCACCAGCGCCGTCAGGTACACCCACCAGTGCTGCTCCTTGGGTAGCCCGGCCCGGTCGACCAAGGCCAAAGGCAGGGCCACGAAGCTGGCCATGAGGATGGCATGCAACACGAAAATGCCCACGTCCAGGCGCAACAGGTCGGGGTTGCGCAGGGTCGGCAGCAACGCCTGGCGTGCCACGCCGGATTCACGATGGGTGAAATGGCTGGGCGCATGGGGCACCATGAACGCGATCAGGGCGATGCCGACCACGGCCAATGCCGCAGTGGCCAGGAACAGCCCCGACAGCCCGAAGGCGCGGGTCAGCAATGGCCCGATCACCATGGCCACGGCAAACGACACGCCGATGCTCATGCCGATGGTGGCCATGGCCTTGGTACGGTGCTGCTCGCGGGTCAGGTCGGACAGCAAGGCCATGACCGCGGCGGAAATCGCCCCGGCTCCCTGCAGGATACGCCCGGCGATCACCCCCCAGATGGAGTCGGCCTGGGCGGCCAGCACGCTGCCCAGGGCAAAGATCACCAGGCCGACATAGATAACCGGGCGCCGGCCGATGCGATCGGAAATGATCCCGAACGGGATCTGCAGGAACGCCTGGGTCAGGCCGTAGGCACCAATGGCCAAGCCGATGAGCGCTGGCGTGGCGCCGGCCAGGTCCATGCCGTAGGTCGCCAGAACCGGCAACACCATGAACATGCCCAGCATACGGAAGGCGAACACCAGAGCCAGACCGCTCGCCGCGCGGGTCTCGCTACCACTCATGCGTTCGCTGTGAAGATCGTGCATGGATAAACCTCATGTGAACCGGCGCAGATTCTACCAGTCCCATCGATTGACGGGGTATATGGCGACGCTTTGCCGCGCAGTTGTCATGTATGGCTTCATGGATGTCATCTGATAGTGTGCATCCATCCAGTATTTGGCTTTATACTCCTACGTTTACGCCCGCCGTGCGAGGCCACTTTGGACAAGATCCTGATTCGTGGGGCTCGAACCCACAACCTGAAGAACATCGACCTGACCCTGCCACGGGACAAACTGATCGTCATCACCGGGCTGTCCGGCTCCGGCAAGTCATCGCTGGCATTCGACACCCTGTACGCCGAAGGCCAGCGCCGCTATGTCGAGTCGCTGTCGGCCTACGCCCGGCAGTTCCTGTCGATGATGGAAAAACCCGACGTCGATACCATCGAAGGCCTGTCGCCGGCGATCTCAATCGAGCAAAAGTCAACGTCCCACAACCCGCGTTCCACCGTGGGCACCATCACCGAAATATACGACTACCTGCGCCTTCTGTATGCACGGGTTGGCCAGCCGCGCTGCCCGGACCACGATATCCCGCTGGAAGCCCAGACCGTCAGCCAGATGGTCGACCTGGTGCTGGCCCAACCGGAGGGCAGCAAGCTGATGCTGCTGGCCCCGGTGATCCGCGAGCGCAAGGGCGAGCACCTGGCGATCTTCGAAGAGCTGCGTGCCCAGGGCTTCGTGCGGGCACGCATCAACGGGCGTCTGCACGAGCTCGACGAACTGCCCAAGCTGGACAAACAGAAGAAGCACACCATCGAAGTGGTGGTCGACCGCTTCAAGGTCCGCGAAGACTTGCAGCAGCGTTTGGCCGAGTCCTTCGAAACCGCGCTGAAGCTGGCCGACGGCATCGCGCTGGTAGCGCCGATGGACGATGAGCCGGGTGAAGAGATGATCTTCTCCGCCCGCTTCGCCTGCCCCATCTGTGGCCATGCGATCAGCGAGCTGGAACCCAAGCTGTTCTCCTTCAACAACCCGGCCGGCGCCTGCCCGACCTGCGACGGTTTGGGGGTCAAGCAGTTCTTCGACACCAAGCGCCTGGTCAACGGCGAGCTGACCCTGGCCGAGGGCGCGATTCGCGGCTGGGACCGCCGTAACGTCTATTACTTCCAGATGCTCGGGTCATTGGCCGCGCACTATGGTTTCAGCCTGGAAAAACCGTTCAACGAACTGCCCGCCGACCAGCAGAAGCTTTTGTTGCACGGCAGCGGTACGCAGAACGTCGACTTCAAGTACCTCAACGACCGTGGCGATATCGTCAAGCGCTCGCATCCCTTCGAAGGCATCGTGCCGAACCTGGAGCGACGCTACCGCGAGACCGAATCGGCCACCGTGCGCGAAGAGCTGGCCAAGTTCCTCAGCACCCAGCCGTGCCCGGACTGCCGTGGCACGCGGCTGCGTCGTGAAGCACGCCACGTATGGGTAGGCGAGAAAACCTTGCCAGCGGTGACCGGGCTGCCGATCGGCGAAGCCACCGACTACTTCGGCGGCCTGAAGCTTACCGGGCGCCGTGGCGAAATTGCCGACAAGATTCTCAAGGAAATCCGCGAGCGCCTGCAGTTCCTGGTGAACGTGGGCCTGGACTACCTGACCCTGGATCGCAGTGCCGACACCCTGTCTGGCGGCGAAGCGCAGCGTATCCGCCTGGCCAGCCAGATTGGCGCGGGGCTGGTGGGCGTCATGTACATCCTCGACGAGCCCTCCATCGGCCTGCACCAGCGCGACAACGACCGGCTGCTGGGCACGCTCAAGCACCTGCGCGACATCGGCAACACGGTAATCGTGGTCGAGCATGACGAGGACGCCATCCGCCTGGCTGACTATGTCGTGGACATTGGCCCGGGTGCCGGCGTGCACGGTGGCCATATCGTCGCCCAGGGCACCGCCCAGGAAGTGATGGACCACCCGGACTCGCTGACCGGCAAATACCTCTCCGGGAGAGTCAAGATCGCCGTGCCGGCCAAGCGCACGCCGCGTAACAAAAAGCTCTCGCTGACCCTCAAGGGCGCGCGCGGCAACAACCTGCGCAACGTCGATCTGGAAATCCCGATCGGTCTGCTCACCTGCGTCACGGGTGTATCCGGCTCAGGCAAATCGACCCTGATCAACAATACTCTGTTCCCGCTCAGCGCTACTGCACTGAACGGTGCCACCACGCTGGAGGCCGCAGCCCACGACAGTTGCGATGGCCTGCAGCACCTGGACAAAGTAGTAGACATCGACCAGAGCCCGATCGGCCGTACACCGCGCTCCAACCCGGCCACCTACACCGGGCTGTTCACGCCCATCCGCGAATTGTTCGCCGGCGTCCCAGAGTCGCGCTCGCGCGGTTATGGCCCGGGGCGGTTCTCGTTCAACGTCAAGGGTGGCCGCTGCGAGGCTTGCCAGGGCGACGGGTTGATCAAAGTAGAAATGCACTTTTTGCCGGATATCTACGTGCCGTGCGACGTGTGCAAAAGCAAGCGTTACAACCGCGAAACTCTGGAGATCAAGTACAAGGGCAAGAACATCCACGAGACCCTCGAGATGACCATCGAAGAGGCCCGCGTGTTCTTCGACGCAGTGCCGGCGCTGGCGCGCAAGCTGCAAACACTGATGGATGTGGGCCTGTCCTACATCAAGCTGGGGCAGTCGGCGACCACGCTGTCCGGTGGCGAGGCACAGCGGGTGAAGTTGTCCCGCGAGCTTTCGAAACGCGACACCGGCAAAACCTTGTACATCCTCGACGAGCCCACCACCGGCCTGCACTTTGCCGATATCCAGCAACTGCTGGACGTACTGCATCGGCTGCGCGACCACGGCAACACCGTGGTGGTGATCGAGCACAACCTGGACGTGATCAAGACCGCCGACTGGCTGGTCGACCTGGGGCCGGAAGGTGGCTCCAAGGGCGGGCAGATCATTGCCTGCGGCACGCCAGAGCAGGTAGCGCAAATGAAGCAGTCCTACACTGGCCACTACCTCAAGCCGCTGCTGGAACGCGACAAAGCCTAGGTATCGGCTTGAATAAATCCGCGCCTACAGTAGGAGCGGATTTATCCGCGAAGCTATCACCGCAAAATCAGCAGCTATAAAAAAACCCGCATTAGCGGGTTTTTTTATGTGAGCTGAAATCAGAACTGCGACTGCAAGTAGTTCTGCAAGCCGATCGATTTGATCAGCCCCTGCTGCTTCTCCAGCCAATAGGTATGATCTTCTTCGGTATCGGCCAGTTGCACGCGCAAAATATCGCGGCTGACGTAGTCCTTGTGCACTTCGCACAGCTCGATGCCCTTGCACAGCGCGGCACGCACCTTGTACTCCAGGCGCAAGTCGCTGGCGAGCATCTCAGGCACCGTGGTGCCTACATCCAGGTCGTCGGGGCGCATGCGCGGCGTTCCCTCGAGCATCAGGATGCGGCGCATCAAGGCGTCGGCATGGCCTGCCTCTTCTTCCATTTCGTGATTGATGCGTTCGTAGAGCTTGCTGAAGCCCCAGTCCTCATACATCCGCGAATGGATGAAATATTGATCACGGGCTGCCAGCTCGCCGGTCAGCAACGTGTTGAGGTATTCGATTACGTCCGGGTGACCTTGCATCGCCCTACATCTCCCTGCTTGAAAGTTATAGTTTGAGCCAAGGTGACCGAAAGGTCACGGAGAGAAAGGTCAAAAATCGCAAAAAAGCAGAGAAAAGTGGACGATTGGCAGCGAAAAACCGCCCAAATGAGGGCGGTTCTTCTTATCATTTCGAGTTAGGCCAGGTTCACGCCTAAAGCATTCGCAACCCCATTCGCATAGGCCGGGTCTGCCTTGTAGAAGTGCTGCAATTGACGCTGGACCACGTCCGCACTGACCCCGGCCATGGCGCCGGCAATGTTATTGACCAACAGTGTTTTCTGGTCATCGTTCATCAGTCGGAACAGATCACCGGCATAGCTGTAGTAGTCGGTGTCTTCCCGATGGTCGAAACGATCGGCGGCACCGCTCAACGCCAGGGCCGGCTCACGATACTGCGGCGCCTGTTTAGGGGCATCGCCATAACTGTTGGGCTCATAATTGGGCGCTGCGCCACCGTTGCTGCCAAACGCCATGGAGCCGTCGCGCTGGTAGCTGTTGACCGGGCTACGCGGGGCGTTTACCGGCAATTGTTGGTGGTTGGTACCTACCCGATAGCGATGGGCATCAGCGTAGGCAAACACACGACCTTGCAGCATGCGGTCTGGCGACAAGCCGACGCCTGGCACCATATTGCTCGGACCAAATGCGGCTTGCTCGACTTCAGCAAAATAGTTCAGCGGATTGCGGTTCAGCTCAAGAATGCCCACTTCGATCAGCGGGTACTCTTTTTGCGACCAGGTCTTGGTCACATCGAACGGGTTGTCACGGTGCGCGTTGGCCTGGGCTTCAGTCATCACCTGGATACACACGCGCCATTTCGGGAAATCACCGCGCTCGATCGCGCCGAACAGATCACGCTGGGCGTAGTCCGGGTCGGTACCGGCCAGGCGTGCAGCATCTGCAGGCGCGAGGTTCTTGATGCCTTGCAGGGTCTTGTAGTGCCATTTCACCCAGTGACGCTCGCCCTTGGCGTTAATCAAGCTGTAGGTGTGGCTACCAAAGCCGTGCATGTGGCGATAGCCGTCCGGGATACCCCGGTCAGAGAACAGAATGGTGACCTGGTGCAACGCTTCTGGCGAGTGCGACCAGAAGTCCCACATCATCTGGCCGCTTTTCAGGTTGCTTTGCGGCAAACGTTTCTGGGTGTGGATAAAGTCTGGGAACTTCAGCGGGTCGCGAATGAAAAACACCGGAGTGTTGTTACCCACGATGTCCCAGTTGCCTTCCTCGGTATAGAACTTCAAGGCGAAGCCGCGTGGGTCGCGCTCGGTATCAGCCGAGCCGCGCTCACCACCCACGGTGGAAAAACGCAGGAACGTCTCGGTCTGCTTGCCAACGGTGTCGAACAGTTTGGCGCTGGTGTATTCGGTGATGTCACGGTTGACGGTAAAGGTGCCATAAGCGCCCGAACCCTTGGCGTGCACCCGACGCTCTGGGATGTTCTCGCGGTTGAAATGCGCGAGCTTTTCGATCAGGTGAAAGTCGTCCAGCAGCAATGGGCCGCGTGGACCGGCAGAGCGGGAATTCTGATTGTCTGCAACGGGAGCTCCGCTGGCGGTAGTGAGGGTCTTGCTCTGGCTCATGAAATCTCTTCCTCTGTCGGGCTTCTTGGTGCCGGGCTAATCGGCAGGTGGCCAGTATCATTGAAAGGGATGACGGTTTCTAATGTATAGATCTTTTGTGCCCTATAGTTTTTCACTATGTGATACCGCGACACTAAACATCAGGCATAAAAAAACCGGGCACTAGGCCCGGTTTTCTTGAACAGACGCTTCGTCTTATTCAGCGGCTTCTACAGCGCCACCGACAGGACGATCAACCAGTTCGACGTACGCCATAGGCGCGTTGTCGCCAGCGCGGAAACCGCACTTCAGGATGCGCAGGTAGCCACCCTCACGGGTTGCGTAACGCTTGCCCAGGTCGTTGAACAGCTTACCAACGATTGCTTTCGAACGAGTACGGTCGAAAGCCAGACGGCGGTTTGCAACGCTGTCAATCTTGGCCAGGGTGATCAGCGGCTCGGCAACGCGGCGCAGTTCTTTGGCTTTAGGCAGAGTCGTTTTGATCAGCTCGTGCTCGAACAGCGACACCGCCATGTTCTGGAACATAGCCTTGCGGTGCGAGCTAGTGCGGCTCAGGTGACGACCACTTTTACGATGACGCATGGTTCATTCCTTACCAAACACAACGTTCGGTGATTACGACGATCAGGCAGTCGCCTTGTCGTCCTTCTTAAGACTTGCAGGCGGCCAGTTGTCGAGGCGCATGCCGAGGGACAGACCGCGGGAGGCCAGAACGTCCTTGATTTCAGTCAAGGATTTCTTGCCCAGGTTCGGAGTCTTCAACAGTTCTACTTCGGTACGCTGAATCAGGTCGCCGATGTAGTAAATGTTTTCCGCCTTAAGGCAGTTAGCCGAACGTACAGTCAGTTCCAGATCGTCAACCGGACGGAGCAGGATCGGATCGATCTCGTCTTCCTGTTCGATTACCACTGGTTCGCTGTCACCCTTGAGGTCGACGAACGCAGCCAACTGCTGTTGCAGAATGGTTGCAGCGCGGCGGATAGCCTCTTCAGGATCCAGAGTACCGTTGGTTTCCAGATCAATAACCAGCTTGTCCAGGTTAGTACGCTGCTCGACACGGGCGTTTTCCACCACGTAAGCGATACGGCGAACCGGGCTGAACGAAGAGTCGAGCTGCAAGCGACCGATGCTGCGGCTTTCGTCTTCATCGCTCTGACGCGAGTCGGCTGGTTCATAACCACGACCACGAGCTACTACGAGCTTCATGTTCAGGGCGCCATTCGACGCCAGGTTAGCGATTACGTGATCGGGATTAACGATCTCGACATCATGATCCAGCTGAATATCGGCAGCGGTAACCACCCCCGAACCCTTTTTCGACAAGGTCAGCGTAACTTCGTCACGACCGTGCAGCTTGATAGCCAGACCTTTAAGGTTCAACAGGATTTCAATGACATCTTCCTGTACACCTTCGATGGCGCTGTACTCATGGAGTACACCGTCAATCTCGGCCTCGACTACTGCACAGCCGGGCATTGAGGACAACAGGATGCGGCGCAGCGCGTTGCCCAGGGTATGGCCAAAACCACGCTCGAGAGGCTCGAGGGTAATCTTGGCGCGGGTTGGACTGACAACCTGCACATCAATATGGCGGGGTGTCAGGAACTCATTTACCGAAATCTGCATGGATGCACCTATTTTCTAGCCCTTACTTGGAGTAGAGCTCGACAATCAGGCTTTCGTTGATGTCGGCGGAGAGGTCACTGCGAGCAGGAACGTTCTTGAAAACGCCCGACTTCTTCTCAGTGTCCACTTCTACCCATTCTACGCGGCCACGTTGGGCACACAGATCGAGAGCTTGGACGATGCGCAGCTGATTCTTTGCCTTCTCGCGAATAGCGACCACGTCACCAGCACGAACCTGGTAGGACGGAACGTTAACGGTTTGACCGTTTACGCTGATCGACTTGTGCGATACCAGCTGACGGGATTCGGCGCGAGTCGAACCAAAGCCCATGCGATATACAACGTTGTCCAGACGGCATTCGAGCAGTTGCAGCAGGTTCTCACCAGTAGCGCCTTTCTTGCCGGCAGCTTCTTTGTAGTAACCGCTGAACTGACGCTCGAGAACGCCGTAGATACGACGGACCTTCTGCTTTTCACGCAGTTGGGTGCCGTAGTCGGACTGGCGACCACGACGCTGGCCGTGGATACCTGGGGCTGCTTCGATGTTGCACTTCGATTCCAGAGCGCGAACGCCGCTCTTCAGGAAAAGATCAGTGCCTTCACGACGAGACAGTTTGCATTTTGGACCAATGTAACGTGCCATTTATCTGTCTCCTGATTACACGCGGCGCTTCTTCGGCGGACGGCACCCGTTATGCGGGATTGGCGTCACGTCGGTGATGCTGGCGATCTTGTAGCCGCAGCCATTCAAAGCGCGGACTGCGGATTCACGACCTGGACCTGGGCCCTTGACGTTAACGTCGAGGTTTTTCAGGCCATATTCCAGCGCAGCTTGACCAGCACGCTCGGCAGCTACTTGAGCAGCGAACGGGGTGGACTTACGCGAACCGCGGAAACCCGAACCGCCGGAGGTAGCCCACGAAAGAGCGTTACCTTGACGATCGGTGATGGTCACGATGGTGTTGTTAAAAGACGCGTGGATGTGGGCGATGCCATCAACCACTGTCTTTTTGACTTTTTTACGAGGACGAGCAGCAGGTTTTGCCATGATAAAATTCCTGTCGATTCGCTGGTGCGATTACTTGCGGATCGGCTTACGCGGACCTTTACGGGTACGCGCGTTAGTCTTGGTACGCTGACCGCGTACTGGAAGACCACGACGGTGACGCAGGCCGCGGTAGCAGCCCAGATCCATCAAGCGCTTGATTTTCATGTTGATTTCGCGACGCAGGTCACCTTCAGTGGTGAACTTCGCCACTTCGCCACGCAGCTGTTCAATCTGCTCGTCGCTCAGATCCTTGATCTTTGCGGCTGGGTTGACCCCAGTGTCTGCACAAATTTTCTGTGCAGTAGTGCGACCAACACCATAGATGTAGGTCAGCGAGATAACAGTGTGCTTGTTATCTGGAATGTTGACGCCTGCAATACGGGCCATTCAGTGGGACTCCAATTGACAGCTACCTACGCCCCGGAAGCCAAGAAATAGGGCGCGAGATAATATCGCTGTAATAACAAATAATCAACCCAGCAGCGCACTAGCTGCTGGGCTTGTAGCACAGATCACAATCAGCCTTGGCGCTGCTTGTGACGTGGTTCCGCGCTGCAAATGACTCGTACGACGCCTTCGCGGCGAATAATCTTGCAGTTACGGCACAGCTTTTTCACCGATGCACGAACTTTCATCACCAACTCCTCGAACCTTATGGGATCTCAGCGCAGCAAACTGCTGCCGCCGTAGCCCTTCAGGTTGGCTTTCTTCATCAGGGATTCGTACTGGTGCGAAACGAGGTGCGATTGTACTTGGGACATGAAGTCCATCACAACCACTACCACAATCAGCAACGAGGTCCCGCCAAGGTAGAACGGAACGTTTGCTGCCACCACCAGGAACTGGGGGAGCAGGCACACGGCCGTCATATAAAGAGCACCGAACATGGTCAAACGGGTCAGAACGCCATCAATGTAGCGCGCCGACTGCTCGCCTGGACGGATGCCCGGAATAAAGGCACCGGACTTCTTCAGGTTTTCCGCTACGTCTTTCGGATTGAACATCAACGCCGTATAGAAGAAGCAGAAGAAAATAATCCCTGCACTAAACAGCAGAATATTCAACGGCTGACCAGGAGCGATCGACTGTGAGAGGTCCTGCAACCAGCCCATACCTTCAGACTGACCGAACCAGGCACCCAACGAAGCCGGAAACAGCAAAATGCTGCTTGCGAAAATAGCCGGGATAACCCCAGCCATGTTCACTTTCAGCGGCAGGTGGCTTGTCTGCGCGGCAAAGACCTTGCGGCCCTGCTGACGCTTGGCGTAGTGAACAGCGATACGACGCTGACCACGCTCAATGAACACCACGAAGCCGATGATCGCGACTGCCAGCAAACCGATTGCAACCAGCGCGAAGATGTTGATATCGCCCTGACGTGCAGACTCGAAAGACTGCCCGATTGCTCTCGGAAGACCGGCGACGATACCCGAAAAAATCAACATCGAGATACCGTTGCCAACACCGCGCTCAGTAATCTGCTCGCCCAGCCACATCATGAACATTGCGCCAGCCACGAAAGTGGAGACGGCAACGAAATAGAAGCTGAAGCCTGCAGTGAACGAAACACCCTGGTTGGCCAAGCCAATGGACATGCCAATTGCTTGAACCAGTGCCAGGATGACGGTGCCGTAGCGGGTGTACTGGCTAATCTTGCGACGGCCAGCTTCCCCTTCCTTCTTCAACTGCTCCAACTGCGGGCTGACGACGGTCATCAGTTGCATGATGATCGATGCCGAAATGTACGGCATGATCCCCAGTGCAAAGATGCTCATACGTTCCAGCGCGCCGCCGGAAAACATGTTGAACAAGCTAAGAATGGTCCCCTCATTCTGTCGAAACAGGTCCGCCAGCCGGTCCGGGTTGATACCTGGAACTGGGATGTGTGCGCCTATCCGGTAGACGATAATCGCCAGGAATAGAAAACGCAGTCGAGCCCAGAGCTCGGATAACCCGCCTTTGCTGAGCGCTGAGAGAGCACCTTGCTTAGCCATTTATTCCTCGAACTTGCCGCCAGCTGCTTCGATAGCCGCACGCGCACCTTTGGTGGCGGCGATACCCTTGATGGTGACCGCGCGAGTAACTTCGCCCGACAGCATGATTTTCACACGCTGTACGTTCTGGTTAATCACGTTGGCATCCTTCAGGGACTGCACGGTGACGATGTCGCCTTCCACTTTGGCCAGCTCGGACAGACGCACTTCTGCGCGGTCCATGGCTTTCAGGGAAACGAAACCGAACTTCGGCAGACGACGATGCAGCGGCTGTTGACCGCCTTCAAAGCCTGGAGCAATGGTGCCACCGGAGCGGGAGGTTTGACCTTTGTGGCCGCGGCCACCAGTCTTACCCAAACCGCTACCGATACCACGGCCCGGACGATGCTTTTCGCGACGGGAACCCGGCGCTGGACTCAGATCATTGAGTTTCATCGATTAACCCTCGACGCGCAGCATGTAGTAAGCCTTGTTGATCATCCCGCGATTCTCGGGAGTATCCTGGACTTCTACAGTGTGACCGATGCGACGCAGACCCAAACCCTTAACGCACAATTTGTGGTTAGGGATGCGACCGGTCATGCTTTTGATCAGCGTAACTTTAACAGTAGCCATGATCAGATGATCTCCTCAACGCTCTTGCCGCGCTTGGCAGCAATGGACGACGGGGACTGCATCGACTTCAGACCTTTGAAAGTGGCGTGTACCACGTTCACAGGGTTAGTCGAGCCGTAGCACTTGGCCAGAACGTTCTGAACGCCAGCAACTTCGAGGACGGCACGCATTGCGCCGCCAGCGATGATACCGGTACCTTCGGACGCAGGCTGCATGTAAACCTTCGAAGCGCCGTGGGCGGACTTCATGGCGTACTGCAGAGTGGTGCCGTTCAGGTCAACCTGGATCATGTTGCGACGAGCAGCTTCCATAGCTTTCTGGATAGCAGCCGGCACTTCACGAGACTTGCCGCGGCCGAAACCTACACGACCCTTACCATCACCCACCACGGTCAACGCGGTGAAAGTGAAGATACGGCCGCCTTTAACGGTTTTAGCTACACGGTTAACTTGAACCAGCTTCTCGATGTAGCCTTCGTCGCGCTTTTGGTCGTTATTTGACATAACTTAGAACTCCAGCCCAGCTTCACGAGCAGCATCAGCCAGCGCTTTCACGCGGCCATGGTACTTGAAGCCAGAGCGGTCGAAAGCCACCTGCGAGACGCCAGCGGCCTTAGCACGCGTAGCGACCAGCTGGCCAACCTTAGTGGCCGCGTCGATGTTGCCAGTGGCACCATCACGCAGTTCTTTGTCCAAAGTCGAGGCACTGGCCAGGACTTTGTTGCCGTCGGCCGAGATGACCTGGGCGTAGATGTGCTGCGACGAGCGAAACACGCAGAGACGCACGACTTCGAGTTCGTGCATTTTCAGGCGTGCTTTGCGAGCGCGACGCAGACGAGTAACTTTTTTGTCGGTCATTTGCTAGGCCCTACTTCTTCTTGGCTTCTTTACGACGGACGACTTCGTCCGCGTAACGCACACCCTTACCTTTGTAAGGCTCTGGTGGACGGAAATCGCGGATTTCGGCGGCCACTTGACCCACCAGCTGCTTGTCGATGCCCTTGATCAGGATATCGGTCTGGCTAGGAGTCTCAGCGGTGATGCCTTCCGGCAGTTCGTAATCCACCGGGTGCGAGAAGCCGAGAGCCAGGTTCAGCACTGTGCCTTTAGCTTGCGCTTTGTAACCAACACCGACCAGCTGGAGCTTGCGCTCGAAGCCTTGGCTTACGCCTTGGACCATGTTGTTGACCAGAGCACGAGTAGTGCCGGCCATTGCACGAGTCTGTTGATCACCATTGCGAGCAGCGAAACGCAGTTCGCCAGCTTCTTCAGTGATTTCAACGGACGAGTGAACGTTCAGTTCCAGAGTGCCCTTGGCACCCTTCACCGAAAGCTGCTGACCGACGAATTTGATTTCGACGCCCGATGGCAGCTTTACGGGGTTCTTAGCGACGCGAGACATGCTTATCCCCCCTTAGAACACTGTGCAGAGTACTTCGCCGCCGACACCGGCAGCGCGCGCAGCACGATCCGTCATCACACCTTTGTTGGTGGAGACGATGGAAACGCCGAGGCCGCCGCGTACTTTAGGCAGTTCTTCAACCGACTTGTACTGACGCAGACCTGGACGACTTACGCGCTTGACTTCTTCGATGACTGGACGGCCTTCGAAGTATTTCAGCTCGATGGACAGCGATGGCTTGGCTTCGCTGCTGACTTGATAACCCGCGATGTAACCTTCGTCTTTCAGAACTTTGGCTACAGCCACCTTCAACGTGGAAGACGGCATGCTTACGACGGACTTTTCAGCCATCTGGGCATTACGGATTCGAGTTAGCATGTCCGCTAACGGGTCCTGCATACTCATGGGCTAGACGCTCCTGATACAAAAAATATAAGCCTTACGGCTACAACGTCGCCGAGCTACTGCGGGTAAATTACCCAGGCTCTGGCGAGCCGGTCATTCTAGACACACCCCAGAAATGAATCAAGCCCCATGAGGGGCTTGATTCACTTGCAAGGTCACCGGCGGTCGGCTGATTGCTCAACCTGGCGCCGGGACTGTCGCAGTACGGCTTACCAGCTGGCTTTAACCAGACCTGGTACGTCACCGCGCATTGCTGCTTCACGCAGCTTGTTACGGCCGAGGCCGAACTTGCGGTAAACGCCGTGAGGACGACCAGTGATGCGGCAGCGGTTACGCATGCGCGAAGCGCTTGCGTCACGTGGCTGCTTCTGCAGAGCTACGGAAGCATTCCAACGGTCTTCGTCACTTGCGTTCAGATTCACGATGATAGCTTTCAGCTCAGCACGCTTCTTGGCGTATTTAGCGACCGTCAGCTGACGCTTCAGCTCACGGTTTTTCATGCTCTTCTTGGCCATTTTCCTACTCCAATCAGTTGCGGAACGGGAATTTGAAAGCACGCAGCAAGGCGCGACCTTCATCATCCGAACGAGCAGTGGTGGTCAGGGTAATGTCCAGACCGCGCAGAGCATCGATCTTGTCGTAGTCGATTTCCGGGAAAATGATCTGCTCTTTCACGCCCATGCTGTAGTTACCACGACCATCGAAGGACTTGGCATTCAGGCCGCGGAAGTCGCGTACCCGAGGCAGGGAGATCGCCAGCAGGCGGTCCAGGAATTCGTACATACGATCACGGCGCAAGGTAACCTTGACACCAATCGGCCAGCCCTCACGAACCTTGAAGCCTGCGATCGACTTACGAGCGTAAGTGACAACAGCCTTCTGGCCGGTGATTTTTTCCATGTCGGCAACAGCGTGCTCGATGACTTTTTTGTCGCCGATCGCTTCGCCCAGACCCATGTTCAGGGTGATTTTGGTAACGCGCGGAACTTCCATCACGTTCGCAAGCTTAAGTTCTTCTTTAAGCTTGGGAGCGATTTCCTTCCGGTAAATCTCTTTCAGTCGTGCCATGGTCTTCTACCTAGCAGTGTTCAAGCATCAACCGCTTTTTGGGTCGACTTGAAGACACGAATTTTTTTGCCTTCTTCTACTTTGAAACCAACGCGGTCAGCCTTGTTGGTTTCGCCGTTGAAAATGGCGACGTTAGAAGCGTGCAGAGGCGCTTCTTTCTCGACGATACCGCCCTGTACGCCCGACATCGGGTTAGGCTTGGTATGGCGCTTCACCAGGTTGATCCCACCAACGACCAGACGGTCATCAGCGAGAACCTTCAGCACCTTACCGCGCTTGCCTTTGTCTTTGCCGGCGATCACGATGATCTCGTCGTCACGACGAATCTTTTGCATGTCGGATCTCCTTACAGCACTTCTGGGGCGAGCGAGACGATCTTCATGAACTTCTCAGTACGAAGTTCACGGGTCACTGGCCCAAAGATACGGGTGCCGATTGGCTCTTGCTTGTTGTTCAACAGAACAGCAGCGTTGCCATCAAAGCGGATGATGGAGCCGTCAGCGCGACGAACACCGTGGCGAGTGCGGACTACAACAGCAGTCATCACTTGGCCTTTTTTCACCTTACCGCGAGGAATTGCTTCCTTCACGGTAACTTTGATGATGTCACCGATGCCAGCGTAACGACGATGCGAGCCGCCCAGGACCTTGATGCACATAACGCGACGAGCGCCGCTGTTATCGGCAACATCGAGCATGGATTGAGTCTGAATCATATAATTTCTCCGACCCTTAGCCCTTAGACTTCCACAGCGCGTTCGAGAATATCAACCAGTGCCCAGGACTTAGTCTTGGCCATCGGACGAGTTTCACGAATAGTGACCTTGTCGCCGATGTGGCATTGGTTGGTTTCGTCGTGCGCGTGCAGCTTAGTCGAACGCTTAACGTATTTACCGTAGATCGGGTGCTTTACGCGACGCTCGATCAGTACGGTGATGGTCTTGTCCATCTTGTCGCTGACAACACGGCCAGTCAGCGTGCGGACGGTTTTTTCGGCTTCAGCCATGATTACTTACCTGCCTGCTGGTTGAGCACAGTTTTCACGCGAGCGATGTCACGCTTAACTTGCGAGAGCAGGTGAGACTGCCCCAACTGGCCAGTTGCTTTCTGCATACGCAGATTGAACTGGTCGCGCAGCAAGCCGAGCAGTTGCTCGTTCAGTTGCTGTGCTGATTTTTCACGAAGTTCATTCGCTTTCATCACATCACCGTCCGCTTAACAAAGGAGGTGGCGAGAGGCAGCTTTGCAGCTGCCAAGGCGAAAGCCTCACGCGCCAGCTCTTCAGTAACACCCTCGATTTCATACAGGACTTTGCCTGGCTGAATCTGGGCAACCCAATATTCTACCGAACCTTTACCTTTACCCATCCGCACTTCGAGAGGCTTCTTGGAGATCGGCTTGTCCGGGAATACACGGATCCAGATCTTACCGCCACGTTTTACGTGACGGGTCAGGGCACGACGTGCCGATTCGATCTGACGAGCGGTGAGACGACCGCGTGCAACAGCTTTCAAGGCGAATTCGCCGAAGCTGACTTTGCTACCGCGCAGTGCCAGACCACGGGTTGTGGCCAGTCATCTGCTTGCGGAACTTCGTACGCTTTGGTTGCAACATTTGGCGTACCCCTTACTTAGCAGCTTTTTTACGAGGCGCTGGTGCTTGTGGTTTCAGTTCTTCTTGGCGACCACCAATTACTTCGCCTTTGAAAATCCAAACCTTCACACCGATCACACCGTAAGTGGTGTGAGCTTCGTAGTTGGCATAGTCGATGTCGGCACGCAGGGTGTGCAATGGCACACGACCTTCGCGATACCATTCAGTACGTGCGATTTCAGCACCGCCGAGACGACCGCTCACTTGGATCTTGATGCCTTTGGCACCAATGCGCATAGCGTTCTGTACAGCGCGCTTCATTGCGCGACGGAACATTACACGACGCTCCAGCTGCTGAGCTACGCTCTGCGCAACCAGCATACCGTCGAGCTCCGGCTTGCGGATCTCTTCGATATTGATGTGCACAGGCACACCCATTTGCTTGGTCAGGTCCTGACGCAGTTTCTCAACATCTTCACCCTTCTTCCCGATAACGATACCTGGACGAGCGGTGTGGATGGTGATGCGTGCAGTTTGGGCCGGACGATGGATATCGATACGGCTTACGGACGCGCTTTTTAATTTGTCTTGGAGATACTCACGCACCTTCAGATCTGCGAACAAGTAGTCCGCATAAGTCCGACCGTCTGCGTACCAGACGGAGGTGTGCTCCTTGACGATTCCCAGGCGAATGCCAATGGGATGTACTTTCTGACCCATCTGATCGACTCCGTTACTTGTCAGCAACCTTGACAGTGATATGGCAAGACCGCTTGACGATGCGATCAGCCCGGCCTTTGGCACGAGGCATGATGCGCTTCAGCGAACGCCCTTCGTTGACGAAAACGGTGCTGACCTTCAGGTCATCAACGTCTGCGCCTTCGTTGTGCTCGGCGTTGGCTACGGCCGACTCCAGCACTTTCTTGATGATTTCCGCGGCTTTCTTACTGCTAAAAGCCAGCAGGTTGAGCGCTTCGCCCACCTTCTTCCCGCGGATCTGGTCGGCGACCAAGCGGGCTTTCTGGGCGGAGATTCGAGCGCCCGACAACTTAGCGGCTACTTCCATTTCCTTACCCCTTAACGCTTGGCTTTCTTGTCTGCCACGTGCCCACGATAAGTGCGGGTACCGGCAAACTCGCCCAGTTTATGGCCGACCATGTCTTCGTTCACGAGAACTGGGACGTGCTGGCGACCGTTGTGTACAGCAATGGTCAGACCGACCATTTGTGGCAGGATCATCGAACGACGCGACCAGGTCTTAACTGGTTTGCGATCGTTCTTTTCCGCCGCCACTTCGATCTTCTTCAGTAGGTGAAGATCAATAAAAGGACCTTTTTTCAGAGAACGTGGCACTGTCGTATCCCTCTATTTACTTGCGACGACGGACGATCATTTTGTCGGTACGCTTATTACCACGAGTCTTCGCGCCCTTAGTCGGGAAGCCCCATGGCGATACCGGATGACGACCACCGGAGGTACGACCTTCACCACCACCATGTGGGTGGTCAACCGGGTTCATGGCAACACCACGAACGGTTGGGCGAACGCCACGCCAGCGTTTGGCACCAGCTTTACCCAGCGAACGCAGGCTGTGCTCGGAGTTCGAGACTTCACCCAGGGTCGCACGGCATTCAGCCAGGACTTTACGCATTTCACCAGAGCGCAGACGCAGGGTCACATAGACACCTTCGCGAGCGATCAGCTGAGCCGAAGCACCAGCGGAACGAGCGATTTGAGCACCTTTGCCCGGCTTCAGTTCGATGCCGTGAATGGTGCTACCCACTGGGATGTTGCGCAGTTGCAGAGCGTTGCCTGGCTTGATTGGAGCCAGAGCGCCTGCGATCAGCTGGTCGCCTGCACTCACGCCTTTAGGGGCGATGATGTAGCGACGCTCGCCGTCTGCGTACAGCAGCAGTGCGATGTGAGCAGTACGGTTCGGGTCGTATTCGATACGCTCGACAGTGGCAGCGATGCCATCTTTGTCGTTGCGACGGAAGTCAACCAAACGGTAATGCTGCTTATGACCACCACCCACGTGACGTGTAGTGATACGGCCATTGTTGTTACGACCACCAGTCTTCGATTTTTTCTCGAGCAGCGGTGCGTGAGGAGCGCCTTTATGCAGCTCCTTGTTGACCACCTTGACCACAAAACGGCGGCCAGGGGAAGTCGGTTTGCATTTAACGATTGCCATGATGCACCCCTTCCTTACTCAGCACTGCTGCTGAAATCGAGATCTTGGCCTGGCTGAAGGGAGATAACTGCCTTCTTCCAGTCATTACGCTTGCCCAGACCGCGAGCAGTGCGCTTGCTTTTACCCAATACGTTCAGGGTAGTCACACGCTCTACTTTCACGCTGAACAGGCTTTCGACGGCCTTCTTGATTTCCAGCTTGGTCGCATCGGTAGCGACCTTGAAAACGAACTGACCTTTTTTGTCTGCCAGAACCGTAGCCTTCTCGGAAACGTGCGGGCCAAGCAGAACTTTAAATACGCGTTCCTGGTTCATCCCAGCAGCTCCTCGAATTTCTTCACGGCCGACACAGTGATCAACACCTTGTCGTATGCGATCAGACTAACTGGATCGGAACCCTGTACGTCACGTACGTCGACGTGAGGCAGGTTGCGAGCAGCCAGGTACAGGTTCTGATCAACAGCGTCAGACACGATCAGGACGTCAGTCAGGCCCATGCCATTCAGCTTGTTCAGCAGATCTTTGGTTTTCGGAGCTTCAACTGCGAAGTCCTGAACCACGACCAGACGATCAGTACGCACGAGTTCAGCAAGGATGGAGCGCAGTGCTGCGCGATACATCTTCTTGTTGAGCTTCTGCGAGTGGTCCTGTGGACGAGCTGCGAAGGTGGTGCCGCCGCCGCGCCAGATTGGGCTACGGATGGTACCAGCACGAGCACGGCCGGTACCCTTCTGACGCCATGGGCGCTTACCGCCACCGGAAACGTCGGAACGGGTTTTTTGCTGCTTGGTACCTTGACGGCCGCCGGCCATGTAGGCCACGACTGCTTGGTGTACCAGCGTCTCGTTGAACTCGCCGCCGAAAGTCAGTTCGGAAACTTCAATCGCTTGAGCGTCATTTACATTTAATTGCATTTCAGCTTCCCCTTAACCGCGAGCCTTGGCTGCCGGACGCACAACCAGGTTGCCGCCAGTAGCGCCAGGAACAGCACCCTTGACGAGCAGCAGATTGCGTTCAGCGTCGACGCGCACAACTTCCAAGGACTGAACGGTCACGCGCTCTGCGCCCATATGACCGGACATTTTTTTGCCCTTGAATACACGACCAGGAGTCTGGCACTGGCCGATGGAGCCAGGGACGCGGTGGGAAACGGAGTTACCGTGGGTGTTGTCTTGACCGCGGAAATTCCAACGCTTGATGGTACCGGCAAAGCCTTTACCCTTGGACTGACCGGTAACATCTACCAGTTGGCCTGCAGCGAAGATTTCAGCATTGATCAAGTCGCCAGCCTGGTAATCGCCTTCTTCAAGGCGGAATTCCCAGACGCCGCGACCGGCAGCAACGTTCGCCTTGGCGAAGTGACCTGCTTGAGCAGCAGTCACACGCGAAGCGCGACGCTCGCCGACAGTGACTTGCACTGCACGATAGCCATCGGTTTCTTCAGTTTTGAACTGGGTGACGCGATTCGGCTCGATCTCAATGACCGTGACCGGAATGGAGACACCTTCTTCGGTGAAAATACGGGTCATACCGCATTTACGACCGACTACACCAATAGTCATGTTGTAAACCTCATGAGTGTACGGGGCTTTCACCCGCTATGGCCGCCCATTTCAGAGCGTTACACGACTAAGACCCAGTCTTAGCCGAGGCTGATCTGCACTTCCACACCTGCCGCAAGATCAAGCTTCATCAGCGCATCAACGGTTTTATCCGTTGGCTGGACGATGTCCAGAACGCGCTTATGAGTACGGATCTCGTACTGGTCACGCGCGTCTTTGTTGACGTGCGGGGAGACCAGAACGGTGAACCGCTCTTTGCGAGTAGGCAGTGGAATTGGACCACGCACTTGAGCACCAGTACGTTTCGCGGTTTCCACGATTTCCTGGGTGGATTGGTCGATCAGGCGATGGTCAAAAGCCTTCAACCTGATACGGATTTGCTGATTTTGCATTGGATTTCAGACTCCAGGCTGCTATTCCCACCGGGCGCACTACGCCCGTTAAAAGGAGGCGTGATTCTATAGACCGCCTCGCTGGGTGTCAACCCAATAAAAAAGCCCCCGCAAAAGCGGGGGCCTTTTCTTCAAGCGATCAACGATTACTCGATGATTTTGGCTACTACGCCAGCGCCGACGGTACGACCGCCTTCACGGATTGCGAAACGCAGGCCGTCTTCCATTGCGATGGTTTTGATCAGGGTGACAACCATTTTGATGTTGTCGCCTGGCATTACCATTTCAACGCCTTCTGGCAGCTCGCAGTTACCAGTCACGTCAGTAGTACGGAAGTAGAACTGTGGACGGTAGCCTTTGAAGAACGGAGTGTGACGACCGCCTTCTTCCTTGCTCAGAACGTAGACTTCAGCTTCGAACTTGGTGTGCGGCTTGACCGAACCTGGCTTGACCAGAACCTGGCCACGCTCAACGTCGTCACGCTTGGTACCACGCAGCAGAACGCCGCAGTTCTCGCCAGCACGACCTTCGTCGAGCAGCTTACGGAACATTTCAACGCCGGTGCAGGTGGTGACGGTGGTGTCACGCAGACCAACGATTTCCAGCGAGTCTTGAACCTTGACGATACCGCGCTCGATACGACCGGTAACAACAGTACCGCGACCGGAGATCGAGAACACGTCTTCGATTGGCATCAGGAACGGCTTGTCGATAACGCGAACTGGGTCTGGGATGTAGCTGTCCAGAACTTCAACCAGTTTCCGTACGGAAGTGGTGCCCATTTCGTTGTCGTCTTTGCCTTCCAGGGCCATACGAGCAGAACCGATGATGATCGGAGTGTCGTCGCCTGGGAAGTCGTAGGTGGACAGCAGGTCGCGAACTTCCATCTCAACCAGTTCCAGCAGCTCAGCGTCGTCTACCAGGTCAGCCTTGTTCAGGTAAACCACGATGTACGGAACGCCAACCTGGCGGGACAGCAGGATGTGCTCACGGGTTTGTGGCATCGGACCATCAGCGGCCGAGCAAACCAGGATCGCGCCGTCCATCTGGGCAGCACCGGTGATCATGTTCTTCACGTAGTCAGCGTGACCTGGGCAGTCAACGTGAGCGTAGTGACGGATCAGCGAGTTGTATTCAACGTGCGCGGTGTTGATGGTGATACCACGAGCTTTTTCTTCTGGCGCGCTGTCGATCTTGTCGAAGTCGACGATCGCCGAACCGAATACTTCGGAGCAGACGCGAGTCAGAGCAGCGGTCAGAGTGGTCTTACCGTGGTCAACGTGGCCGATGGTGCCTACGTTGACGTGCGGAAGGGAACGATCAAATTTTTCTTTAGCCACGACAATTAACTCCTAGCCTAAAGGACTGAATCAGCCTTGTTTTTTGGATACAGTTTCAGCGATATGCGCCGGAGCTGTGTTGTATTTTTTGAATTCCATAGAGTAGCTTGCGCGACCCTGGGACATGGAACGGACGTCGGTCGCATAACCGAACATCTCACCCAGCGGAACTTCGGCACGAATTACTTTGCCGGAGACCGTGTCTTCCATACCCAAGATCATGCCGCGGCGACGGTTAAGGTCGCCCATCACGTCACCCATGTAGTCTTCAGGCGTAACGACTTCTACCGCCATGATTGGCTCAAGCAACTCACCACCGCCCTTCTGGGCCAGCTGCTTGGTTGCCATGGAGGCAGCTACCTTGAACGCCATCTCGTTGGAGTCGACGTCGTGGTAAGAACCGTCAAAAACGGTCGCCTTCAGGCCGATGAGCGGATAGCCGGCAACAACACCGTTCTTCATCTGCTCTTCGATACCCTTCTGGATAGCCGGGATGTATTCCTTAGGAACAACACCGCCCACTACTTCGTTCACGAATTGCAGACCTTCCTGACCTTCATCAGCAGGAGCAAAACGGATCCAGCAATGGCCGAACTGGCCACGACCGCCGGACTGACGAACGAATTTGCCTTCAATTTCACAATTCTTCGTGATGCGCTCACGATAGGAAACTTGAGGCTTACCGATGTTGGCTTCGACGTTGAACTCACGGCGCATCCGGTCAACCAGGATGTCCAGGTGAAGCTCGCCCATGCCGGAGATGATCGTTTGACCAGTCTCTTCATCAGTCTTGACGCGGAAAGATGGATCTTCCTGAGCAAGCTTGCCCAGAGCGATACCCATTTTTTCCTGGTCATCCTTGGTCTTAGGCTCTACGGCAACCGAAATAACCGGCTCCGGGAAGTCCATGCGAACCAGGATGATTGGCTTAGCAGCGTCGCACAAAGTCTCACCAGTGGTGACGTCCTTCATGCCGATCAGGGCCGCGATGTCGCCAGCGCGTACTTCCTTGATCTCTTCGCGGGCGTTTGCGTGCATTTGCACCATACGACCCACGCGCTCTTTCTTGCCCTTGACCGAGTTGATCACGCCGTCGCCGGAGGCCAACACGCCCGAGTAAACGCGGACGAAGGTCAGGGTACCCACGAATGGGTCGGTAGCGATCTTGAACGCCAGAGCCGAGAACGGCTCGCTGTCGTCAGCATGACGCTCCATCTCTTCTTCCTCGTTATCAGGGTTGGAACCCTTGATAGCAGGAATGTCGGTTGGAGCAGGCAAGTAGTCGATAACAGCATCGAGAACCAGGGGAACGCCCTTGTTCTTGAACGACGAACCGCAAACAGCCAAGACGATCTCACCAGCGATAGTACGCTGACGCAGAGCGGCCTTGATTTCCACGTTGGTGAGTTCTTCACCTTCGAGGTACTTGTTCATCAGCTCTTCGCTGGCTTCAGCCGCAGCCTCAACCATGTTGTTGCGCCACTCGTCAGCCAGTTCTTGCAGCTCGGCCGGGATCGGCTTGCGAACAGGAACCATGCCTTTGTCAGCGTCATTCCAGTAGATCGCTTCCATGGTGATCAGATCGATCTGACCCTGGAAGTTGTCTTCGGAACCGATAGCCAATTGGATTGGCACCGGGGTATGACCCAGACGCTGCTTGATCTGACCGATCACGCGCAGGAAGTTGGCACCAGCACGGTCCATCTTGTTGACATAAACAAGACGTGGAACGCCGTATTTGTTGGCCTGACGCCATACGGTTTCCGACTGAGGCTCAACACCCGAGGTACCGCAGAACACAACGACAGCGCCGTCGAGTACACGCAGCGAACGCTCAACTTCAATGGTGAAGTCTACGTGGCCCGGGGTATCGATTACGTTGAAGCGGTGCTCGTCCTTGTACTGCTTCTCGGAACCTTTCCAGAAGGCGGTAATGGCAGCAGAAGTAATGGTAATACCACGCTCCTGCTCCTGAACCATCCAGTCTGTGGTCGCGGCGCCGTCATGCACCTCGCCCATCTTGTGACTTTTGCCGGTGTAAAAAAGGACGCGCTCGGTGGTGGTGGTTTTACCAGCATCCACGTGAGCGACGATACCGATGTTACGGTAGCGGCTAATCGGAGTAGTACGAGCCATAAAGCCCTCGCAAAATTAGTGAAGCTAGGATTAGAAGCGGTAGTGCGAGAACGCTTTGTTGGCTTCAGCCATACGGTGCACGTCTTCACGCTTCTTAACTGCAGCACCTTTGCCTTCAGCAGCATCCAGCAGCTCGCCAGCCAAACGCAGAGCCATAGACTTCTCGCCGCGCTTGCGCGCGTAGTCTACCAGCCAGCGCATTGCCAGGGCGTTACGACGGGACGGGCGAACTTCGACCGGAACCTGGTAAGTGGCACCGCCTACACGGCGCGACTTTACTTCGACCAGCGGAGCGATGGCGTCGAGAGCTTTCTCGAAGATTTCCAGTGGGTCGCTGTTCTTGCGCTCTTTAACCTTTTCCAGCGCGCCATAAACGATACGCTCGGCAACGGCTTTCTTGCCGCTTTCCATCACGTGGTTCATGAACTTGGCCAGGATTTGGCTTCCGTATTTTGGATCGTCAAGCACTTCGCGCTTGGCTGCTACGCGTCTTCTTGGCATGGATAAGCCCTCAAACGGTCTTCAGGTTCGTTCGGAATCGGTGCCCTTGCGGGACGCCTCCGACCTTACTCTTATCGACTCAGAAAATAAGATGTCTTCAGTTTTTTACAAAAAGCCGCTACTACTTAGGCTTCTTGGTACCGTACTTCGAACGACCTTGGTTACGACCTTTAACGCCGGAGGTATCCAGGGAGCCGCGAACGGTGTGGTAACGAACACCTGGCAAGTCTTTTACACGACCGCCGCGGATCAGTACCACGCTGTGCTCTTGCAGGTTGTGGCCTTCACCGCCGATGTACGAGGAAACCTCGAAACCGTTGGTCAGGCGCACACGGCATACTTTACGCAGTGCCGAGTTAGGTTTTTTCGGCGTGGTGGTGTACACACGGGTGCACACGCCACGACGTTGCGGGCAGTTCTGCAGCGCAGGTACGTCGGATTTCTCGACGATACGCTTACGCGGCTGACGTACCAGCTGGTTGATAGTTGCCATCTACTAGCTCCACTGTTGTCTTGCGACGCTATTGTCTTGCAAGAAAAGCAAAATGGCAGGACGTGAGCCCCACCAAATTTAGGGGTACAAGAGTCTAAAGAGGATCTTGCGCCCAGTCAAGACAAGGCCCCGGTATCAGCGATCAACGACTTCCGACAAAAAATGTCTTAGCTCGTTGACCGATGACGCCAGGGCCCCGCCTTTCAGCCTAGATCAGACCTCAGTTACCGCTGGAGTTCAGCGCTTCCGTCAGTGCTGCTTCGACTTCGCTTGCGCTTACGCGCAATGGTTTGTCTGCTTCACGGCGGCGCTTACGCTCGCTGTGGTAGGCCAAACCGGTACCGGCCGGGATCAGACGACCCACGACCACGTTCTCTTTCAGGCCGCGCAGGTAATCGCGCTTGCCGGTTACCGCCGCCTCGGTCAGCACTCGAGTGGTTTCCTGGAAGGAAGCCGCCGAGATGAACGATTCGGTGGACAGCGAGGCCTTGGTGATACCCAGCAGAACGCGAGTGTACTTGGAGATGAATTTCTCATCAGTACTCAGACGCTCGTTCTCGGTCAACACATGGGTCAACTCCATCTGGTCGCCCTTGATGAAGCTGGAATCACCCGACTCGGCAATCTCGACCTTGCGCAGCATCTGGCGCAGGATGGTTTCGATGTGCTTGTCGTTGATCTTAACGCCTTGCAGACGGTAAACGTCCTGGATCTCGTTGACGATGTACTTCGCCAGCGCGCTCACACCCAGCAGACGCAGGATGTCGTGCGGATCGCTCGGGCCGTCGGAGATAACTTCGCCGCGGTTCACTTGTTCGCCTTCGAAGACGTTCAGGTGACGCCACTTCGGAATCAGCTCTTCGTACGGATCGGTACCGTCGTTCGGAGTGATGACCAGGCGGCGCTTGCCCTTGGTCTCTTTACCGAAGGCGATGGTGCCGCTGACTTCGGCCAGAATCGACGCTTCTTTCGGACGACGTGCTTCGAACAGGTCGGCAACACGCGGCAGACCACCGGTGATGTCACGGGTTTTCGAAGTTTCCTGTGGAATACGGGCGATAACGTCACCCACACCCACTTGCACACCATCCGCCACACCGACCAGGGCGTTGGCTGGCAGGAAGTACTGGGCCGGTACGTCAGTACCTGGCAGCAGCAGATCCTTGCCATCGGCGCCGACCATCTTGACCGCTGGGCGAATTTCTTTGCCGGCAGCAGGACGGTCTTTGGCGTCCAGTACTTCGATGTTGGTCAAACCGGTCAATTCGTCGGTCTGGCGCTTGATCGTAATACCTTCTTCCATGCCCACGTAGGTCACGGTACCTTTCATTTCGGTAACGATTGGGTGGGTGTGCGGGTCCCACTTGGCCACGATAGCGCCAGCGTCGACCTTGTCACCCTCTTTAACCGAAATCACGGCACCGTACGGCAGCTTGTAGCGCTCACGCTCACGACCGAAGTCATCAGCGATGGCCAACTCACCGGAACGGGACACAGCAACCAGGTTGCCGTCAGCACGCTCAACGTGTTTCAGGTTGTGCAGACGAACCACACCACCGTTCTTCACTTGAACGCTATCAGCAGCGGAAGTACGGCTTGCCGCACCACCGATGTGGAACGTACGCATGGTCAGCTGGGTACCCGGCTCACCGATGGACTGGGCAGCGATAACGCCGACCGCTTCACCGATGTTCACCTGGTGACCACGGGCCAGATCGCGACCGTAGCACTTGGCGCAGATACCGAAGCGGGTTTCGCAGCTGATCGGCGAACGCACGATCACTTCGTCGATGCTGTTCAGCTCGATGAATTCAACCCACTGCTCGTCCACCAGCGTACCGGCAGGCACGATGACTTCGTCGGTGCCAGGCTTGAACACGTCACGGGCAATGACACGACCCAGTACACGTTCACCCAACGGCTCCACGACGTCGCCGCCTTCGATGTGCGGGGTCATCAACAGACCCTGCTCGGTGCCGCAATCGATCTCGGTAACCACCAAGTCTTGCGCCACGTCTACCAGACGACGAGTCAGGTAACCGGAGTTAGCGGTTTTCAACGCGGTATCCGCAAGACCCTTACGAGCACCGTGAGTGGAGATGAAGTACTGAAGTACGCTCAAACCTTCACGGAAGTTCGCGGTGATCGGCGTCTCGATGATCGAGCCGTCCGGCTTGGCCATCAGGCCACGCATACCGGCCAACTGACGAATCTGAGCTGCCGAACCCCGGGCACCGGAGTCAGCCATCATGTACATCGAGTTGAAGGATTCCTGGTCGACTTCGACGCCATGGCGGTCGATAACCTTCTCTTTCGAGAGGTTGGACATCATCGCCTTGGATACTTCGTCGTTCGCCTTGGACCAGAGGTCGATCACCTTGTTGTACTTCTCGCCCTGGGTTACCAGGCCGGAAGCGTATTGGCTTTCGATCTCTTTCACTTCGTCGGTAGCGGCGCCGATGATGCGAGCTTTCTCATCCGGGATAACGAAGTCGTTAACGCCGATGGAAACACCCGAAATCGTCGAGTAGGCAAAACCGGTGTACATCAACTGGTCAGCGAAGATCACGGTCTCTTTCAAACCAACCACGCGGTAGCACTGGTTGATCAGCTTGGAGATCGCCTTCTTCTTCATCGGCTGGTTGACGACGTCGTAGGACAGGCCGGCCGGAACCACCTGGAACAACAGCGCACGGCCGACAGTGGTGTCGACGATACGGGTGTTCTTGACGCTGCCACCATCACGATCATTGACGGTTTCGTTGATACGAACCTTGATCTTGGCGTGCAGGGCTGCCTCGCCGGCGCGGAATACGCGGTCGACTTCCTGCAGGTCCGCGAATACGCGGCCTTCGCCCTTGGCGTTGATCGCTTCACGGGTCATGTAGTACAGACCCAGTACAACGTCCTGCGACGGAACGATGATTGGCTCACCGTTGGCTGGCGACAGGATGTTGTTGGTCGACATCATCAGCGCACGGGCTTCGAGCTGGGCTTCCAGGGTCAACGGTACGTGTACCGCCATCTGGTCGCCGTCGAAGTCGGCGTTGTACGCAGCACAGACCAGAGGGTGCAGCTGGATAGCCTTACCTTCGATCAGTACTGGTTCAAACGCCTGGATACCCAGACGGTGAAGGGTCGGTGCACGGTTGAGCAGCACTGGGTGTTCGCGAATCACTTCGGCGAGAACGTCCCAAACCTCTGGCAGTTCGCGCTCGACCATTTTCTTGGCCGCTTTGATGGTGGTCGCCAGACCACGCATTTCCAGCTTGCCGAAAATGAACGGCTTGAACAGCTCGAGTGCCATCTTCTTCGGCAGACCGCACTGGTGCAGGCGCAGGGCCGGACCTACGGTAATTACCGAACGACCCGAGTAGTCAACGCGCTTACCGAGCAAGTTCTGACGGAAACGACCTTGCTTACCCTTGATCATGTCAGCCAGGGATTTCAGAGGGCGCTTGTTGGAACCGGTGATGGCGCGACCGCGACGACCGTTGTCCAGCAGGGCATCGACCGCTTCCTGCAGCATGCGCTTTTCGTTGCGCACGATGATGTCAGGAGCCGACAGGTCCAGCAGACGCTTCAAACGGTTGTTACGGTTGATCACTCGACGATACAGATCGTTGAGGTCGGAAGTCGCGAAACGACCGCCATCCAGTGGGACCAGTGGACGCAGATCTGGCGGCAGAACCGGCAGAACGGTCAACACCATCCACTCAGGCAGGTTGCCGGAACCCTGGAAGGCTTCCATCAACTTCAGGCGCTTGGACAGCTTCTTGATCTTGGTTTCCGAGTTGGTTTGCGGAATCTCTTCGCGCAAGCGGCCAATCTCGTGCTCCAGGTCAATCGCGTGCAGCAGTTCACGGACAGCTTCTGCACCCATGCGGGCGTCGAAGTCATCACCGAACTCTTCGAGGGCTTCGAAGTACTGCTCGTCGTTCAGCAGCTGGCCTTTTTCAAGGGTGGTCATGCCCGGGTCGATAACGACATAGCTCTCGAAGTAGAGAACGCGTTCGATATCACGCAGGGTCATGTCCATCAGCAAGCCGATACGCGACGGCAGGGACTTCAGGAACCAGATGTGGGCAACCGGCGAAGCCAGTTCGATGTGCGCCATGCGCTCACGACGAACCTTGGCCAGTGCAACTTCAACGCCGCACTTCTCGCAGATCACGCCACGGTGTTTCAGGCGCTTGTACTTACCGCACAGGCACTCGTAGTCCTTGACTGGGCCAAAGATCTTGGCGCAGAACAGGCCGTCACGCTCAGGCTTGAACGTACGGTAGTTGATGGTTTCCGGCTTTTTAACTTCACCGAACGACCACGAACGGATCATCTCAGGCGACGCCAACCCGATACGGATTGCGTCAAACTCTTCGACTTGACCCTGGTTTTTCAGCAAATTCAGTAGGTCTTTCAAGGCCTTTCCTCCTGGCGGAGCAGGGAGCGGGCTTTAAGGGCCCACTCCCGATTCGCGTCGCGTGTTATTCGGTTTCCAGATCGATATCGATACCGAGGGAACGAATCTCTTTGATCAACACGTTGAAGGACTCGGGCATGCCCGGCTCCATACGGTGATCGCCGTCCACGATGTTTTTGTACATCTTGGTTCGACCGTTCACATCGTCCGACTTCACTGTGAGCATTTCTTGCAGGGTGTAGGCGGCGCCGTATGCTTCCAGTGCCCAGACCTCCATCTCCCCGAAACGCTGACCACCGAACTGAGCCTTACCACCCAGCGGCTGCTGGGTAACCAGGCTGTACGAACCAGTGGAACGCGCGTGCATCTTGTCGTCCACCAAGTGGTTCAGTTTCAGCATGTACATGTAGCCAACGGTAACCGGACGCTCGAACTTGTTGCCGGTACGACCGTCGAACAGCTGCATCTGGCCGCTTTCTGGCAGGTCTGCCAGTTTCAGCATGGCCTTGATCTCGCTTTCCTTCGCACCATCGAACACCGGAGTGGCCATTGGCACGCCGCCTTTCAGGTTCTTCACCAGGTCCAGGATTTCCTGGTCGGAGAAGTCATCGAGGCTTTCCTGACGACCACCGATCTCGTTATAGATCTGGTGCAGGAAGGAGCGCAGTTCGGATACTTTACGCTGCTCTTCGACCATACGGTTGATCTTCTCGCCCAAGCCCTTGGCCGCGAGGCCCAGGTGGGTTTCAAGAATCTGACCAACGTTCATACGCGAAGGTACGCCCAACGGGTTGAGAACCACGTCCACCGGAGTGCCATAGGCATCGTGTGGCATGTCTTCAACCGGCATGATCACAGAGACCACACCTTTGTTACCGTGACGACCGGCCATCTTGTCGCCCGGCTGGATGCGACGACGGATTGCCAGGTAAACCTTGACGATTTTCAGCACGCCTGGAGCCAGGTCATCGCCCTGCTGCAGTTTGCGCTTCTTGTCTTCGAACTTGTCGTCCAGCAGACGGCGACGGTCAACGATGTAGGCCTGGGCCCGCTCGAGCTGCTCGTTCAGAGCATCTTCAGCCATGCGCAGTTTGAACCACTGCCCGTGCTCAAGGTTGTCGAGGATCTCGTTGGTGATTTCCAGACCTTTTTTCAGGCCTGCACCGCCGTCAACGATCTGGCCAACCAGTGCCGAGCGCAGACGCTCGAAGGTTGCGCCTTCAACAATACGGAACTCTTCGTTCAGATCCTTGCGGATCTCGTCCAGCTGGCTCTTCTCGATCGACAAGGCACGAGCATCACGCTCAACGCCGTCGCGAGTGAAGACCTGTACGTCGATGACAGTACCCTTGGTACCGGTCGGCACGCGCAGGGAAGTGTCTTTAACGTCGCTGGCTTTTTCACCAAAGATGGCACGCAGCAGTTTTTCTTCCGGAGTCAGCTGGGTCTCGCCTTTCGGAGTGACCTTGCCCACCAGGATGTCGCCTGCGCCTACTTCGGCACCTACGTATACGATACCGGCTTCGTCCAGCTTGTTCAGTGCAGCTTCACCCACGTTCGGGATGTCTGCAGTGATTTCCTCTGGCCCAAGCTTGGTGTCACGTGCCACACAGGTCAGTTCCTGAATGTGGATCGTGGTGAAACGGTCTTCCTGAACTACACGCTCCGACAGGAGAATGGAGTCTTCGAAGTTGTAACCGTTCCAGGCCATGAACGCGATGCGCATGTTCTGGCCCAGAGCCAGCTCACCCATATCGGTCGACGGGCCGTCAGCCATGATGTCGCTGCGCTGAACGCGATCACCCTTGCGAACCAGCGGGCGCTGGTTGATGCAGGTGTTCTGGTTCGAGCGGGTGTATTTGGTCAGGTTGTAGATGTCGACACCGGCTTCGCCCGGCTCTACTTCGTCATCGGCAACACGCACCACAATACGGGAAGCATCGACCGAGTCGATCACGCCGCCACGACGAGCCACGACGCAAACGCCGGAGTCGCGAGCCACGTTGCGTTCCATGCCGGTACCCACCAGCGGCTTGTCCGAACGCAGTGTCGGAACAGCCTGGCGCTGCATGTTCGAACCCATCAACGCACGGTTGGCGTCATCGTGCTCGAGGAACGGGATCAGGGAAGCTGCAACCGAAACTACCTGCTTCGGAGAAACGTCCATCAGCGTCACGTCTTCAGGCGCTTTCACGGTGAATTCGTTCAGGTGACGTACCGCTACCAGCTCGTCGATCAGGACTTTCTTGTCGTTCATCGTGGCCGAAGCCTGAGCGATCACGTGATCAGCTTCTTCGATGGCGGACAGGAACACGATCTCGTCGGTGACCAGAGCGTCTTTCACCACACGGTACGGGCTTTCCAGGAAGCCGTACTGGTTGGTGCGCGCATAAGCGGCCAGGGAGTTGATCAGACCGATGTTCGGACCTTCCGGCGTTTCGATCGGGCAAACACGACCGTAGTGCGTCGGGTGTACGTCACGGACTTCGAAGCCTGCGCGTTCACGGGTCAGACCGCCCGGGCCAAGTGCCGAAACACGGCGCTTGTGGGTGATCTCGGACAGCGGGTTGTTCTGGTCCATGAACTGCGACAGCTGGCTGGAACCGAAGAACTCTTTCACCGCGGCCGCTACCGGCTTGGCGTTGATCAGGTCTTGCGGCATCAGGCCTTCGCTTTCAGCCATCGACAGACGCTCTTTGACCGCGCGCTCTACACGCACCAGGCCAACGCGGAACTGGTTCTCGGCCATTTCGCCTACGCAGCGAACACGACGGTTACCCAGGTGGTCGATGTCATCGACGATGCCTTTGCCGTTACGGATGTCGACCAGGGTCTTCAGCACGGCAACGATGTCGTCTTTGCTCAACACGCCCGAACCTTCGATCTCGGTGCGACCGATACGACGGTTGAACTTCATCCGGCCGACCGCAGACAGGTCATAGCGCTCAGGGCTGAAGAACAGGTTGTTGAACAGGGTCTCGGCGGCATCCTTGGTTGGCGGCTCGCCAGGACGCATCATGCGATAGATCTCTACCAGCGCTTCCAATTGGTTGCTGGTGGAGTCGATCTTCAGGGTGTCGGAGATGAACGGACCGCAGTCGATGTCGTTGGTGTACAACGTTTCGATACGGACAACCTGAGCCTTGGCAATCTTGGCCAGGATCTCGGTGTTCAGCTCGGTGTTGCATTCAGCCAGGATTTCACCGGTTGCCGGGTGAACGATGGCCTTGGCAGAGGTACGACCCAGCACGTAGTCCAGCGGAACTTCCAGCGTCTTGATGCCGGCTTTTTCCAACTGGTTGATGTGACGGGCAGTGATACGACGGCCTTGCTCTACGATGACCTTGCCTTTGTCGTCCAGGATATCCAGGGCGGCAATTTCACCACGCAGGCGATGAGGCACCAGCTCCAGGTTCAGGTTTTCGCCTTGAACGTGGAATACGTTGGTGGTGTAGAACGCATCGAGAACTTCCTCGGTGCTATAACCCAGCGCGCGCAGCAGTACGGACGCAGGCAGTTTGCGACGACGGTCGATACGGACGAATACACAGTCTTTCGGATCGAACTCGAAGTCCAGCCACGAACCGCGGTAAGGAATGATGCGAGCCGAGTACAACAGTTTGCCCGAGCTGTGCGTCTTGCCACGGTCGTGGTCGAAGAACACACCTGGCGAACGGTGCAACTGGGAAACGATGACGCGCTCGGTACCGTTGATTACAAAGGTGCCGTTCTCGGTCATCAGGGGAATTTCCCCCATGTAGACTTCTTGCTCTTTGATGTCCTTGATCGCTTTGTTCGACGATTCTTTGTCGAAAATGATCAAGCGTACTTTTACCCGCAAAGGTACGGCGTACGTTACGCCACGCAACACGCATTCTTTGACATCAAAAGCCGGTTCGCCCAGGCGATAACCAACGTACTCCAAAGCAGCGTTGCCGGAGTAGCTGATGATCGGGAAAACGGATTTGAAGGCCGCATGCAGACCGACGTCACGGAACTGGTCCTTGGTCGCGCCCGCCTGCAAGAATTCGCGATACGAATCCAGCTGGATAGCCAAGAGGTACGGTACGTCCATGACGTCCGGCAACTTGCTAAAGTCCTTGCGGATACGTTTTTTCTCAGTGTATGAGTAAGCCATCAGCGTTCCCCAGCTTGGTCACCTGCTTGTTTGGCCCCTCCCGACGGGAGCAGCCAGAAAATCGTGCAAACCCCTTGGTTTGCGCCACCGCACAGGGTGGTTTACAACACGTTACCAGCACCAACCGAGTCGGCTGCCAGTAACGGAAAAAGGCCGGTGGCATGAGCCACCAGCCATCAGCCGCAAGCTTGACGCTCAGGCTGGAGACGCAAAGTCGATGCTTACTTCAGCTCGACTTTAGCGCCTGCTTCTTCCAGAGTTGCTTTGGCTTTGTCAGCTGCGTCTTTGGCAACAGCTTCCAGAACCATGGCTGGAGCGCCGTCAACGACTGCCTTGGCTTCTTTCAGGCCCAGACCGGTCAGTTCACGTACAGCCTTGATCACGTTAACTTTCTTCTCGCCAGCTTCCAGCAGCATGACGTTGAATTCGGTTTGCTCTTCAACAACAGCGGCAGCAGCGGCAGGACCGGCCGATGCAGCAGCAGCGGTAACACCGAATTTTTCTTCGAAAGCTTTGATCAGCTCAACAACCTGCAGAACGGACATTTCAGCTACGGCGTTGAGGATATCGTCTTGAGAGATAGACATGCTAATTCCTGATTTTGGGATGGCCTACGCGGCCATCGAAATAAACAAAAAAGCGCGATTACGGTAGCGTGCGGCCTTAGGCTGCAGCAGCTTCCTTGGAATCGCGGATTGCCGCCAGAGTACGAGCCAATTTGCTGGTGGCGCCTTGAATCACGCTCATCAGCTGGGAAATAGCTTCGTTACGGGTCGGCAAGCTTGCCAGTACGTCGATCTGATTAGCTGCGAGGAACTTGCCCTCGAACGCAGCTGCCTTGATCTCGAACTTATCCTGACCTTTCGCGAACTCTTTGAAGATACGAGCAGCAGCGCCCGGATGTTCTTTGGAGAAAGCGATCAAGGTCGGGCCGGTGAACACGTCGTTGAGGACACTGTATTCAGTGTCGGCAACAGCGCGCTTGAGCAGGGTGTTACGTACGACACGTACGTATACGCCAGCTTCACGAGCCTCTTTACGGAGTCCGGTCATAGCGCCTACTGTCACACCACGGGCATCAGCCACGACAGCGGACAGAGCAGCTTTGGCAGCCTCGTTGACTTCAGCGACGATGGCCTTCTTGTCTTCGAGTTTAATTGCCACGGGTTTAACTCCTGCTTGTTACCGTTTCATCTGGCCTAGGCCGGATGTCGTTTTGGTGTCTAGTTCGGTAAGGAACCGGGAGCACCATCTGCGTAGGCTTGTGGTTTAAGACTTGCGTCGCCTACGGTCTTGGATAGCCCCCGCAAAGCAGGGACCCCAATTTTGTACAGCAGAGGCGATCGCTCGCCTCTACTTCAGTCTTACGCGTCCAGGGAACCCTGGTCGATGACCAGGCCTGGGCCCATGGTGGTGCTCAGGGTGACGCGCTTGACGTAGATACCTTTCGAGGAAGCTGGCTTGATACGCTTGAGGTCAGCGATCAGAGCTTCAACGTTTTCCTTCAGCTTGATGGCATCGAAGCCGATCTTGCCAACGGAAGTGTGGATGATGCCGTTTTTGTCGGTGCGATAACGAACCTGACCAGCCTTGGCGTTTTTAACCGCGGTGGCTACGTCTGGCGTTACGGTGCCGACTTTAGGGTTAGGCATCAGGCCGCGTGGGCCCAGGATCTGACCCAGTTGACCGACAACGCGCATGGCATCCGGGGATGCGATAACCACGTCATAGTTCAGGTCGCCGCCTTTCATTTCGGCAGCCAGGTCGTCCATACCAACGCGATCAGCGCCGGCAGCCAGAGCAGCTTCAGCAGCTGGACCCTGGGTGAAGACAGCAACACGTACAGTCTTGCCAGTGCCGTGTGGCAGCACAGTAGCGCTACGTACGACCTGGTCGGATTTACGTGGGTCAACGCCCAGGTTCACAGCGACGTCGAACGACTCGCTGAACTTGACGGTCGACAGCTCGGCCAGCAGTTTTGCGGCCTCTTCGAAGTTGTAGGACTTGCCTGCTTCGATTTTGCCGGCGATAGCCTGTTGACGCTTGGTCAGCTTAGCCATTACACACCCTCCACGTTGAGGCCCATGGAACGAGCAGAACCGGCGATGGTGCGCACGGCTGCGTCCAGGTCAGCGGCAGTCAGGTCCGCGTTTTTGGCTTTAGCGATATCTTCCAGCTGAGCACGGGTCACGGTACCGACTTTAACGGTGTTCGGACGTGCGGAACCGCTGGTCAAGCCAGCAGCTTTTTTCAGCAAAACCGAAGCTGGGGTGCTTTTGGTTTCGAAGGTGAAGCTACGGTCACTGTAAACAGTGATGATAACTGGAGTCGGCAGGCCGGCTTCTTGACCCTGAGTACGGGCGTTGAAGGCCTTGCAGAATTCCATGATGTTAACACCATGTTGACCCAGAGCCGGGCCGACGGGCGGGCTAGGGTTGGCCTGGCCGGCCTTTACTTGCAGCTTGATGTAAGCCGTGATTTTCTTAGCCATGAGCTACTCCAATATCGGGTACGAGCGCCAAAAGAGGCTCCCCGGTTGCTTGCGTTTTATCCCAGAGACGACAAAACCCCGCAGCTTACGCCTGCGGGGCATGGGATCTGTCTTCAGTTAGACCTTTTCGACCTGACTGAACTCGAGCTCTACCGGGGTAGAGCGTCCGAAAATAAGCACGGCCACTTGGATCCGGCTCTTTTCGTAGTTGACTTCTTCGACAGTGCCGTTGAAATCCGCGAACGGACCATCGGTCACCCGAACAACCTCACCTGGCTCGAACAGAGTCTTAGGCTTAGGCTTGTCGCTACCATCAGCAACACGACGCAGGATAGCTTCAGCTTCCTTGTCGGTGATCGGTGCAGGCTTATCGGCAGTACCACCGATGAAGCCCATGACGCGAGGAGTGTCCTTGACCAAGTGCCAAGTACCCTCGTTCATTTCCATCTGCACCAGCACATAGCCTGGGAAGAACTTACGTTCGCTTTTGCGCTTCTGGCCATTGCGCATTTCAACCACTTCTTCAGTGGGGACCAGAATTTCGCCAAAGCCGTCTTCCATGCCAGCCAGCTTTACACGCTCAACCAAAGAGCGCATAACATGCTTCTCGTAACCCGAGTAGGCATGCACAACGTACCAACGCTTAGCCACGGGACACCCTTAGCCAACAATCAAGGAAACAAGCCAGCCGAGCAGGGAGTCAAGACCCCACAGCAGCAACGCCATGACCAGAACGACCGCCACTACGATCAGCGTGGTCTGAGTGGTCTCTTGGCGAGTCGGCCAAACGACTTTACGGATTTCTGTACGAGCTTCCTTTGCCAGGATAAAGAACGACTTGCCTTTGGCAGTTTGCAAACCTACAAAGGCAGCAACACCAGCAATGACGAGAAGCGCTAGCACCCGGTACAGGAGCGGCGACGCGGAGAAGTGGTGATTTCCGACAACGCCAACGACCACCAAAGCGACAACAACCAGCCACTTGAGCAAATCAAAACGAGAGTCTTGGGCTTCAGCCTTGGGAGTCATCTAGGAGGATCCTGTGAAAAGAAAGCCAGACACACCGTGTGAATCTGGCAGGTCAGGAGGGAATCGAACCCCCAACCTACGGTTTTGGAGACCGTCGCTCTGCCAATTGAGCTACTGACCTAAAAACATAATCAGGCCGACCATTATGCCGATCTGAATAAGCTATTTCAACCACTTATAAAACAAAGGCAGATATTTTCATATCTGCCTGAGTAATGGAGCTCTTGAGCGGATTTGAACCGCTGACCTCACCCTTACCAAGGGTGTGCTCTACCAACTGAGCTACAAGAGCGAAACACTTTGCACAACCAGCAAACTTGGAGCGGGTAGCGGGAATCGAACCCGCATCATCAGCTTGGAAGGCTGAGGTTCTACCACTAAACTATACCCGCGGAGCTTGCTGCTCACGCTAAATTGGTGGAGGGGGAAGGATTCGAACCTTCGAAGTCGTAGACGTCAGATTTACAGTCTGATCCCTTTGGCCGCTCGGGAACCCCTCCTGAACGTGGGCGGCATTATCAACCTCTGCCATCCCTCTGTCAAGCATTTTCTCAATTAAATCTTGAGGTTAGCTACTTCTGACAGAACCCCTCAGTGACCGGCCATCTACATCATCACTGTGGAGCGGGCGCCATTCTATTCAAACTATTCGCCAGTTGCAACACCTTCGCACCGCATTATTTCATGCTTTAAGTCATTGAAATCATGGGAAAGACTGTCGACAAGGGTATCGTCCAGCAAACGCTGGCTTTGCGGGGCAATTTGCAGCCAGTGACGCGCCCCATCCGCCCCCTTGATCACCTGCGCCTGGGAGGCAATGTCTAGGCTTGCCAAGCGCTGCTGAAGCGCTACCAGGGAATCTGGCTTGGCAAAGCCCCCCAGGTAAAGGCAGGTTTCCTGCTGATCCGCCGGCGCCGCATCGCGCGAAGCCTCGCCCTTGGATTCGCTGAGCAGGCGAATATCCTGGTGGCTACCCTTATAGAGCGACAACGGCGCAATCTCTTTGGCCCGCAGCGGCGCCTCCTGTTGGTGCCACACAAAATAAAAGCCGTTGAGTACAAGCAACAACAGAAATAACCAGCGCATAAAAAACCTCAGGACAACGGGCACGCCATGGCCAAGCCAACAAACACCAGATCCGGCACCACGCGGGCAGCCGGGGACACATCACTCACCAAGCCCGCATCCCCACCGGTCAGGAACAACGTGAAGTCGCTGCCCCACAGCGAAGTGGCGCGCTCGACCTGGGTCAATACAAAGCCGCGCATCATCAGCGTACAACCGCGCTCCACCGCTTCGACCGTCGAGCGCCCGGGCATCAGGTTACCCAGGGCTTGCTCAGCCGACTGATCGTCATAGCGAATCTTGCGGGTATGGGTACGCAACTGGTTGCGCATCAGCGGCATGCCGGGGCAAATGAAACCGCCCAGGTGCTCGCCGTCGACGGCGACGAAATCCGAAGTGATGGCCGTCCCCAAGTCAATGACCACGCAAGCGCCTTGTGCCAGCTTGTAACCGCCCAGCACGGCCAACCAACGGTCCAGGCCCAGGCGCTCGAACTCGTCATAGCCGTTACGCACCCCGGCGAAAGATTTGGCAGGGGTCGCGAGCTTGGGATCAACATGATGGACCGCCGCTAATCTGTCAGTGAGCCGGCGCGTCTCCTCTTCGTTTCTGACACTGACCAGGCGACAGTGGCTCAGCAGTAATCCCGGCACGGATGACAGCGCGTCGAGCAGCGCCTGGTCCGAATCGACAACGCCTCCCGATACCAGCTGGCTGGTGTCGCGCTCGATAACCCGCCATTTGATGAAGCTGTTCCCGCAGTCCAGCTCAAGAATCATCACGCAACCTCAGGCTCAACTCGCCACCACTGAAACTTTTTTCGACGTCGCCCACTTTCAAGCGCAATGCCCCTTGCTGATCTATGCCCAACACCACTCCATCGACCTGATTGGCGCCGGCAATCAGAGAGACCGCCCTGCCCTGCCATAGGTGGTTCGCCTCCCACTCTGCCTGGATCGCCGCAAAGCCACCGGCACGATGTCGCTCCAGGTAATCGCCCAACTGCGCACTGAGCAGCGCGACCAGTTGATTACGATCGACCTGCTTGCCGGCTTCCAGTTGCACCGACGTCCACTCTTGGTCGACTTCTTCGGTGGAGCGCATGTTTACATTGATGCCGATGCCCAGCACCACATGGCACACATCTGCCGGGTCGCCGACCAACTCCAGGAGAATGCCGGCAATCTTACGCTTACCCACCAACACGTCATTGGGCCACTTAAGGCCTGCTGCCGCGATACCTTGCTCACGCAGCACCTGCAAGACCGCCAGGCCTACCACGAGGCTAAGCCCCTCGAGCTGGCGCATGCCACCTTCTATACGCAACACCAGACTGTAATAGAGGTTTTCGGCAAACGGGCTGACCCACTTCCTGCCACGGCGGCCTCGGCCTGCGGTCTGGCGCTCGGCCAGCACCAGAAGCGGTGCGTCGATGCCCTGATCGACCGCTCGCAGGGCCTCGGCGTTAGTCGAGTCGACGCTGTCGAGAATACGTACAGGCCAATGCTCGCCTGCGCTGAAGCGTTGAATTTCTGCCTCATCGAGCAGTGACAGCGGTGCCGACAACTGATAGCCGCGGCCCCTGACCTTATGGATAGGCAGGCTGAGTTCTGCCTCCAGCAACTGCAGTTGCTTCCAGACGGCACTGCGACTGACACCCAGCGCCGCGCCCAGGGCCTGGCCGGAATGGAAGCGCCCATCCTTGAGAAGTTTCAACAACGTCAACATGGTACTAACGCCTCGGAATGAGGCACGCATGATAGCTATCGGGGCGGGAATTGCATAGAAAACGCTCGGGGCGCGGCGCGCCTGGGACTGTGCGGTGGCCTTTTCGCGGATCAATCCGCTCTTGTAGGAGCGGATTCATCCGCGAAAAGGTCACCACACATCCACCAGGCCAGAAAAGACAAAACCCCCACCTGCGTTAGCAGATGGGGGTTTCGGAATTTAATCTTGACGATGACCTACTCTCACATGGGGAAACCCCACACTACCATCGGCGATGCATCGTTTCACTGCTGAGTTCGGGATGGGATCAGGTGGTTCCAATGCTCTATGGTCGTCAAGAAATTCTGTAGCCAGGATGCCGTTGCGGGCACTCCAGCGAATCGGGTATGTGATGTTTGTGAGTTACAAATTTTCGGATAATGCGTCTTCACAACACCGCAATCTGGTCGTTTCGACTCAAATTGCTTGGGTGTTATATGGTCAAGCCTCACGGGCAATTAGTATTGGTTAGCTCAACGCCTCACAGCGCTTACACACCCAACCTATCAACGTCGTAGTCTTCGACGGCCCTTTAGGGAACTCAAGGTTCCAGTGAGATCTCATCTTGAGGCAAGTTTCCCGCTTAGATGCTTTCAGCGGTTATCTTTCCCGAACATAGCTACCCGGCAATGCCACTGGCGTGACAACCGGAACACCAGAGGTTCGTCCACTCCGGTCCTCTCGTACTAGGAGCAGCCCCTCTCAAATCTCAAACGTCCACGGCAGATAGGGACCGAACTGTCTCACGACGTTCTAAACCCAGCTCGCGTACCACTTTAAATGGCGAACAGCCATACCCTTGGGACCGGCTTCAGCCCCAGGATGTGATGAGCCGACATCGAGGTGCCAAACACCGCCGTCGATATGAACTCTTGGGCGGTATCAGCCTGTTATCCCCGGAGTACCTTTTATCCGTTGAGCGATGGCCCTTCCATACAGAACCACCGGATCACTAAGACCTACTTTCGTACCTGCTCGACGTGTCTGTCTCGCAGTCAAGCGCGCTTTTGCCTTTATACTCTACGACCGATTTCCGACCGGTCTGAGCGCACCTTCGTACTCCTCCGTTACTCTTTAGGAGGAGACCGCCCCAGTCAAACTACCCACCATACACTGTCCTCGATCCGGATAACGGACCTGAGTTAGAACCTCAAAGTTGCCAGGGTGGTATTTCAAGGTTGGCTCCACGCGAACTGGCGTCCACGCTTCAAAGCCTCCCACCTATCCTACACAAGCAAATTCAAAGTCCAGTGCAAAGCTATAGTAAAGGTTCACGGGGTCTTTCCGTCTAGCCGCGGATACACTGCATCTTCACAGCGATTTCAATTTCACTGAGTCTCGGGTGGAGACAGCGCCGCCATCGTTACGCCATTCGTGCAGGTCGGAACTTACCCGACAAGGAATTTCGCTACCTTAGGACCGTTATAGTTACGGCCGCCGTTTACCGGGGCTTCGATCAAGAGCTTCGCGTTAGCTAACCCCATCAATTAACCTTCCGGCACCGGGCAGGCGTCACACCCTATACGTCCACTTTCGTGTTTGCAGAGTGCTGTGTTTTTAATAAACAGTCGCAGCGGCCTGGTATCTTCGACCGGCATGAGCTTACGGAGCAAGTCCTTCACCCTCACCGGCGCACCTTCTCCCGAAGTTACGGTGCCATTTTGCCTAGTTCCTTCACCCGAGTTCTCTCAAGCGCCTTGGTATTCTCTACCCAACCACCTGTGTCGGTTTGGGGTACGGTTCCTGGTTACCTGAAGCTTAGAAGCTTTTCTTGGAAGCATGGCATCAACCACTTCGTCGCCTAATGGCAACTCGTCATCAGCTCTCGGCCTTAGAATCCCGGATTTACCTAAGATTCCAGCCTACCACCTTAAACTTGGACAACCAACGCCAAGCTGGCCTAGCCTTCTCCGTCCCTCCATCGCAATAACCAGAAGTACAGGAATATTAACCTG